>JAFKKF010000011.1:0-204557 GCA_017305635.1 Hyphomicrobiales bacterium
TCTGGTGCGCCGCCTACGCCTTCGACGATGGGCCGGTGCTCATTTGGCGACCGGGCGAGCCCTGCCCGCCCGACATCTTCGACCACGTCCGCGCCGGCGGCGTCTGCGTGGCGCACAACGCCTCTTTCGAGAGGGTCATGTGGAAGCACATCCTTGGCCCCCGCTACGGCTGGCCGGAGCCGGCGATCGAGCAATGGCGGTGCACCATGGTCACCGCTTACGCCATGGCCCTCCCCGGCAGCCTGGACGACGCCAGCGCGGCGCTCGGGCTCGAGCAGCGCAAGGACGACGCCGGCAAGCGCCTGATGATGCAGATGAGCCGGCCGCGGAAGCTCGACCCCCTAACCTGGTGGGACGACCCGGCCAAGATAGAGCGGCTGATCGCCTACTGCGCCCAGGACGTCGAGGTGGAGCGCGCGATCGAGAAGCGCCTGAAGCCGATGAAGCCGTCCGAGCTGGCGCTGTGGCACCTCGACCAGAAGATCAACGACCGCGGCGTCGGCGTCGACCGCCCGCTGGCCGAGAAGGCGCGCGCCCTCGTGGAGCGCGCCGCGGAACGCCTCGACCGGCGCATGGCCGAGGTGACGAACTACGCCGTCACCGCCTGCTCCAACCGCAACCAGCTGATCGCGTGGGTGCGCGAGCACGGCGTAGAAACCGAATCCATCGCCAAGGACCAGGTTGAGGAGCTGCTGGCGCACCGGGACCTGCCGGCGGAGGTCCGCACGGCGCTGGAAATACGCCAGGCCGCCGCCAAGGCGTCCGTCGCCAAGATCGACGCATTGCTCAACGGCACCTCGGCCGACGGTCGTGCGCGCGGGCTGCTGCAGTTCCACGCCGCGTCCACCGGGCGCTGGGCGGGGCGCCGGTTCCAGCCGCAGAACATCGTCCGGCCGATGAAGAAGTTCCCCGTCGACCTCGCCATCGACGCCATCGCCAACAACTACGCGGAAGCCCTCTTCGGCGAGGACCAGATCCTCTTCGTCGTCAGCCAGTGCCTCCGGGGCCTTCTGAAGGCGCCGGCCGGCCGGAAGATCGTCGCGGCCGACTATTCCAACATCGAGGGCCGCGTGCTGGCGTGGATGGCCGGCGAGGAGTGGAAGTGTGAGGCGTTCCGTGAATACGACAGGTTCCTTCTGGATGCCGAGGGGGAACCCATCCCGGACCCGAAGAACAAGGGCGACTTCCTGCGCGCCGGGCCGGACCCCTACAAGGTCGCGTACGGCCGCTCGTATGGCGTGCAGCCAGAGGATGTGAGCGACGATCAACGCCAGATCGGCAAGGTCATGGAGCTGGCGCTGGGCTACCAGGGCGGCGTCGGCGCCTTCCGCACCATGGGCGTCAACTACGGTGTCGACCTGCCCGACGAGGAGGTCGAGGCGATCCGCGACGCCTGGCGCGCCGCCCATCCGCGGGTCAAGCAGTTCTGGTACGACCTCGAGACCGGGATGAAGGCGGTCGAGGAGCCCGGCAGCACCCACTACGTCGCGGGGCGGATCGTCTTCCGGGTCAGCGGCTCGTTCCTCTTTATGCGCCTGCCGAGCGGCCGGCTGCTCGCCTATTCCTACCCCGAGATCCGCGACAAGCTCATGCCGTGGCGGGACGAGAACGACCGCGAGGTGTGGAAGCCCTCCCTCAGCTACATGGGCATCAACTCCTACACCCGGAAATGGGAGCGGTGCTTCGCCTATGGCGGCCTGCTGGCCGAGAACGCCACCCAGGCGACGGCGCGGGACGTCATGGCCGACGCCATGCCGCGGCTCGAGCGCGCCGGCTATGAGGTCATCCTGACCGTCCACGACGAGATCGTATGCGAGTGCGCCGAGGATCACGGCTCGCTCGAGGAGATGGTCGGGATCATGACTGCGCTGCCCGAGTGGGCGGTGGGCCTGCCGGTGGCGGCCGACGGCTTCGAGGACGTGAGGTATCGGAAATGATCCCCTGCCCCTGCTGCGGCCGGCCGATCGACGAGGACGTCCATGCCGTGATCGCCACGGCCAGCCTGTCTCGGAGCGAACGGCTCGCCGTCAGCCACCTCGCCGAGCGGTTCGGGAAATGGGTGCGGCTCGGCCAGGTGGTCGAGGCGGTATATGTGGACGACCCCGACGGTGGCCCGCTGACGGCCCACCAGTGCGTCTACATGTTCCTGTACCGGGCGGACAAGAAGCTCCGCTCTCTCGGCTATGCGGTCGAGAGCACCCGCGGAGGGGGCGCCCATGAACATCGGATCGTTCGACACCCTGCGTAGCGCCACAGTTTTGCGTTATAGTGGGTTGTCGAACGGCCCCGAAACGTTGGCGCTCCCTAGGGGACTCGAACCCCTGTTTTCGCCGTGAGAGGGCGACGTCCTGGGCCACTAGACGAAGGGAGCTTGGCCGAACGGCAGAACCTATAGCCGCGCCCGCGCGCCGCTTCAAGGCGCGCCGCGAAGGAAGTTTGACGCCCCTGCCGCGGCCATATTTGGCCCTGTCCTCGCCCTAAAACAACCATGTCCGGCTGGCAATGATGCGTGAATGACCAGACGGCACGGCCGGAATGTCACGCGGCCGGCGTCGCCACTGGAGACGAGGCGCCAGCGAAGAGCGCCGAGGAGACGTCAGATGAAGACCGATTTCAGGATCCCGTCCCTGCCAGGCGCGACGCCGCCGCGCGAGGGCAACGAGCGCATCGGCGCCGACCATGTCTTCGCTCCGCTCGCGCTCCCGCACCTGCTTGCCCGCAGCATCCGCCTTCGGCCGATCGTCCAGGTCGAGGAGCGGCGCTACCGCTGGAAGCGGGACGACGAGGCGGTGAACTGAGCAGCGCCTGCGCCGCCCCGCGCTTTCTATTCCGGCTTCAGGTCCAGCCGCCCGAGCGGCTTCAGCGTGCCCGCATCGATGAAGATGAGGGTCGTCGCTCCGCCGACCTCGTAGGTGAGCACGATCCGCCCTTCGCCGGCCGTCGTCGAGACGAGCTTGGCGCCCGCCGGCACCTTCGCCTCCATCGGCGCTGCCGGCAGGGCCTTGCCGCCGGCCGTGCTGATCCGATAGACGATCGCACCGAGGACTGCGAGGATGCCGATCCCGAGCGTCAGCCCGCCGACGAGCATCAGGCGGCGCAGCCGCTGCTCGACCTTGATCACCGCCGGATCGAGCGGTGGCGCGGGTGGATCGTCGAAGGTCGAATGGGACATGGAAGCCGCTGAACGGGTGGAACGGACGGTGGAGGCCGATGCTGCCGGCGTGCGGCTCGATGCCTGGCTGGCCGCTGCCGTCCCGGATCTCAGCCGCTCGCGCGCCAAGGCGCTGATACTCGCCGGCCACGTCTCGGTCGGCGGCGCGACGATAGTGGAGCCGAAAAGGCCGGTCAAACCGGGCGAGGTGGTCGCCGTCGGCCTGCCGCCGCCCGAGCCGGCCGAACCGGCGGGGGAGGAAATCCCGCTCGACGTCGTCTACGAGGACGACGACCTCATCGTGATCGACAAGCCGCCCGGCCTCGTCGTCCATCCGGCCGCCGGCAACCATGCCGGGACGCTGGTCAACGCCCTCATCGCCCATTGCGGCGCCAGCCTGTCGGGCATCGGCGGCGTCATGCGCCCGGGCATCGTCCACCGGCTCGACAAGGATACCAGCGGGCTCATGGTGGTCGCCAAGAACGACCGTGCCCACAAGGGCCTCGCCGCCCAGTTCGCCGATCACGGCCGCACCGGCCCGCTCGAGCGCGCCTATCTCGCCGTCGTCTGGGGCGCGCCCGTGCAGGTCACCGGCACGGTCGTCGCCAACCTCGCGCGCTCCACCCGCAATCGCGAGAAGATGGCGGTGGTGCGCGAGGGCGGCCGCGAAGCGATCACCCACTGGGAGCGCCGCGAGGTCTACGGGCCGGCGATCCGGCCGGTGGCTTCGGCGATCGAGTGCCATCTCGAGACCGGCCGCACCCACCAGATCCGCGTGCACATGGCCCATATCGGCCATCCGGTCGTCGGCGACCGCACCTACGGTTCCAGCTTCCTCACCAAGGCGGCGAGCCTGCCCGAGCCCGCTCGCGGCATCGTCGAGGCCTTTCCCCGCCAGGCGCTGCACGCCTGGCTCCTCGGCTTCGCCCATCCGCGCACCGGCGAGGAAATGACCTTCGAGAGTGAACCGCCCGCCGATATGCAGGCGCTCATGGACGGTTTACGCAAGCTGTGACCGGCGGTTCCTTCCGCCGCCGGACGGGCTAAGCTTCCCCTGCCGTCTCCGCGGTCGTCGCTTCGTTCACGACTTCGGCATTTCCGGCTAAGCGATTGTGAACGAAACGTAATCCTTCGCGCCACTTTTGGGGCGTGTTTTGGGCAGAACAGTACCTATATAGACCAGTTGCCGGGGGTCCCTCCCGATCCCGGCACCACCCGCCGGGGTTACCGGGGGAAGCGAAAAGGGGCGCTTTCATCAATGGCCTCAGTATCTCTGCCAGCCATCGCCGCCGGTGAAGCCGGGCTCAGCCGGTACCTCACCGAAATCCGCAAGTTTCCCATGCTCGCGCCGGACGAGGAGTACATGCTCGCCAAGCGCTACAAGGAGCATGACGACCGCCAGGCCGCCCACAAGCTGGTGACCAGCCACCTCCGGCTCGTCGCCAAGATCGCCATGGGCTATCGCGGCTACGGCCTGCCGATCGGCGAAGTCATCTCCGAGGGCAATGTCGGCCTCATGCAGGCGGTGAAGCGGTTCGAGCCCGAGAAGGGCTTCCGCCTCGCCACCTACGCCATGTGGTGGATCAAGGCCTCGATTCAAGAATACATCCTGCGTTCGTGGAGCCTCGTGAAGATGGGGACCACGGCGAACCAGAAGCGTCTGTTCTTCAACCTGCGCAAGGTGAAGGGCCAGATCCAGGCGCTCGAGGAGGGCGATCTTCGTCCTGAACAGGTCCAGCAGATCGCTACCAAGCTCGGCGTGACCGAGGAGGACGTGATCTCGATGAACCGCCGGCTCGGCGGCGACACCTCGCTCAACGCTCCGCTTCGCTCCGACGCCGATTCCGGCGGCGAGTGGCAGGACTGGCTCGTCGACGAGACGCCGGACCAGGAGGAGCGCCTGGCCGAAAGCGAGGAGCTCGACAATCGTCGCCAGCTTCTCCGCGATGCCATGGGCTCCCTGAACGACCGCGAGAAGCGCATCTTCGAGGCTCGCCGCCTGACCGACGATCCGGTCACGCTGGAGGAATTGTCCAGCGAGTTCGGCGTCAGCCGCGAGCGTGTCCGCCAGATCGAGGTCCGCGCCTTCGAGAAGGTGCAGAAGGCGGTCAGGAAGGGCGCCAAGGAGCTCGAACGCCCCCACGCCGAGCACGCGGCGCTGCCGGCCGGCTGACCTTCCCGCCGCCGGCCGTTCGGCACTGCATCAGATAAAGGCCCTCTCTTTCGAGAGGGCCTTTCTTTTTCGCGCTGTTCCGCTGCCCCTGACAGGCTCCCACTTGGCGGCGGTCCCTACTGCTCCGCCGCCGGCTGTCCGTCGGCGGCATTCCCGTAGTCGGTGATGTTGGGCGGACCGAAGCCGGGCTTGTCCTCGGTATCGGCGAAGAGCAGCCAACCCGTGGCTCCATTGGCGCAGGCGAGATTCAGCCATTCATCGACCTGATGCACGTCGGACGCGCCGAGCGGGTTCGATGCCTCCACCAGGTCCTGTCCGGCCTGGTACACCGCGCCCCGATAGCGCATCAGGAAGAATCCCTCGCCGATATAGGTGAGGAACTCCCATTGGTCGCCCTTCCTGAAGCGAAGCTTCACGTCCTTGCTGCCGTCGTTCGGCTGCGCATCGGCGGTGAAGTTCTTCTTCAGCCGATAGGCCTCGATCTTCGAGAAGGTGACGAATTCGAGCTTGTCCTTCTCGACCCGCGGCTGGTTCCACTGGTGATAGGTCGCATCCCGGTTGAGGAGGCAGGCAATGCCCGCCGTGCTCGCCGGATCCGCATCGGCGCGGATCTCGATCGCCGTGTCGGCCGTCATGGTGAAGCCGTTCGGGTATTCCCCGCCCCACCCGTTCGAGCGGTACCAGGTATCGTCATAGGCAAGCGCCGGCGCCGTTCCGGGCGCCAGCGCGACTATTGTGGCCTTCAGCATGTCCGCCCCTCCCCTGCCGGCCGGGAGTATGCCGAACCGCACCGCCCCCTGCCTAGAGCAGCACCCCGCCGAGGATGACCGAGGCGACGCTGAAATAGATGACGAGCCCGGTCACGTCGACCAGCGTCGCGATGAAGGGTGCCGAGGCATTGGCCGGATCGAAGCCGATCCGCTTCAGGACGAAGGGTAGCATCGAGCCGACCACCGAGCCGAAGGTCACCAGCCCGACCAGCGAGATGGCGACGGTCAGCGCCACCAGCGGCCAGTGCTCGCCGTAGTCGTAGAAGCCGGCCTCCTGCCACACCGTGATCCGGATGATTGCGATCACGCCGAGCGTGCAGCCGAGCACGATGCCCGTCGGGAATTCGCGCAGCACCACCTTCCACCAGTCGCGCAGCCGCACCTCGCGGAGCGCCAGCGCCCGGATGATCAGCGACGTCGCCTGCGAGCCCGAATTGCCGCCCGAGCTCATGATCAGCGGGATGAAGAGCGCCAGCACGATCGCCCGCTGCAGCTCGCTGTCGAAATGCTGCATGGCGCTCGCCGTCAGCATCTCGCTGAGGAAGAGGACGCAGAGCCAGCCGGCGCGCTTGCGGATCATCGTGCCGAAGCCGATTTGCATGTAGGGCTCGTCGAGCGCCTCCGTGCCGCCGAACTTCTGCACGTCCTCGGTGCCCTCTTCGAGGATCGCGTCGATCACGTCGTCGACCGTCACGATGCCGAGCACGTGCCCGCCCCGGTCGACCACCGGGACCGCCAGCAGGTCGTACTTGGAAATCAGGCGCGCCACCTCCTCCTGGTCGGCAAGCGGCGTCGTCACGATGGGCCGGCGGTCGGCAGCGGCTTGCAGAAGGGTCTGGTGCGGCGCCGCCGTGATCAGCTTCCTAAGCGAGATCGCCCTGAGCAGCTTCTTCGTGCGCGGGTCGAGCACGTAGATGGCGTAGACGGTCTCGCGCGTCCGCTCCACCTTCCTGATGTGCTCGAGAGTCTCGGCGACCGTCCAGTTGGCCGGAGCGCTGACGAATTCCGTCGTCATCAGGGCCCCCGCGGTGTTCTCCGGATAGGAGAGCAGCCGGTCGAGCGCCTCGCGGCTCTCCGCATCGAGGCGCGCGAAGAGCAGGCCGCGCGTCGCGACCGACAGGTCACGGAACACGTCGGCCTGCCGGTCGGCGGACATGGCGGCGAGGATCGCCGCCGCCTTCTCCTCGGGGAGTGCCTCGATCAACCCGGCCGCATCATCCAGTCCGGGCTGGTCGAGGACCTCCGCCGCGCGTTCGACGGGGAAGCGGGCGAGAATCGCCGCGGCCTCCTCGGGCGCCATCGGATTGAGGAACTCGACGATATCGGGAACGTGCTGCTCGGCAAGGCGGACAGCGTCGCCGGCAACGATCGCCGGCTCTTCGGCGTGAACGAGGTTGTTTTCCATGACTCACCTTCCTGGTCGGCCCTCGACGGCCGCCGGAGATGAGCCCGACCGATGATCAGGCGCCGGCGACGGCCATGAAGAGCCGCGTAGGTCGACTTTGACTGTCGCTGGGCATCGGGTTGATCACCATGTCTGAGATTGCGCGGGCGACTGGCGCCGTCCGGGCGACCGAGAAATGGTCCCGCGGACGGCAAAGGTCAAGCGCCAGGAGGTCGCGGAGGCGCTATTTCGCGCCCACCTCGACCGCGTAGGTGTCGATCGGCGGGATCGCGTCGAGGAGCCCGCTCTCCTTCAGGAATCCCGCGAAGCGGTCGTAGCGCCCCACGTCGAGGGCAGCCGGGTCTTTCGCGAAATAGGGGAGCGTAGCGGCGAAGGCCTCGCGGTTCAGCGCATCGTTCAGGTCCGGGTGCGACTTCATGAAGATGTCGCGCGCCTCGGCGGGATGGGCGAGGATGAAATCGGTTGCCTCCTTCACCGCGGCGAGGAAGCGCGGCAGGCGGGGATCGCCATCCTTGCCCTTTGCGACGACATAGACGAGCTCGTCATAGCGCGGCACGCCGTGGTCCTCGGGGAAGAAGGCGAGGCCGGGCTTCCCCTCGAGCCCCAATTGGATCAGCTCGAAATTGCGGTAGCCGTCGATCGCCGCATCGACCTGGCCCGAGAGGAGCGCGGTGACGAGGTTGAAGTTGACGTTGACCTCGGTCACGTCCTTCCGCGTCAGCCCGGCCGACTTCAGGATCGCGTCGAGATAGGCATCCTGGAAGCTCGCCACCGAATAGCCGATCTTCTTGCCCCTAAGGTCGGCGATCGACTTGATCGGCCCGTCCTTCAGCACGATCAGGCAGTTGAGCGGCGAGTCGATCAGCGTCCCGAAGCGGACGAGCGGCAGTCCCTCCTTCACCTGAAGCATCAGGCTCGGCTGGTAGTCGAGCGCGATGTCGCCCTGCCCGGCCGCCACCAGCCGCGGCGGCGCGCTCGGATCGGCGGGTGCGATCAGCTCGACGTCGAGCCCCTGTTTGGCGAAGTAGCCTTGCTCCTTGGCCACGACCAGCGGCGCATGATCCGGGTTGACGAACCAGTCGAGGAGCACGGTCAGCTTGTCCGCGGCATGGGCCGGAGCGGCGAGAAGGACGGAGAGGAGAACCACGAGACGGAAGGTCTTCATTCTTGTCAGCCTTTTCATTTCTGGCTTTCGGGCACCCACGGCGTGAGGTTGCGCGTCGCGAGGTCGACCGCGGCGCGCACGAGGATGGACATGGCGGCGAGCAGGAAGAGCGCGGCGAAGACCACGTCGATCTGCGCCCGGCCGTTCGCCTGCAGCATCGCGTAGCCGAGGCCCGACGAGGCCCCCACCCACTCGCCGAACAGCGCCCCGATCGGGGCATAGACCGCCGCCACGCGCACGCCCGTGATCAGCGCCGGCAGCGCCGATGGCAGGCGGAGGATGAGCACCTGCTGCGCCTGTCTGGCGCGATAGAGCCGTGCGAGGTCGAGGAGGCCCGGATCGGTGCGCTGGAGGCCGTCATAGAAGGTCGAGGCGACGGGGAAGAAGATCGCCACCGTCGCCATGACGATCTTCGACGAGATGCCGAAGCCGAGCCACAGCACCAGGATCGGCGCGATGGCGAAGACCGGCAGCGCCTGGCTCACCACCATCACCGGCAGGAGGATGTGCCGCGTCGGCGGCAGGAAGGCCATGGCGAGCGCGAGGCCCGCGCCAAGAAGCGTACCCGTGACGAGCCCGATCACGGTTTCCACCAGCGTCGTCACCGCGTGGACACGCCACAGGTCCGGCCGCTCGACCAGCGCGTGGAAGACGTCGGCCGGCGAGGGCAGGATATAGGGCGCCGGCGCGAAGAGAAGGATCGCGGCCTGCCAGAGGAGCACCAGCCCCGCCGCGACGCCGAGGGCGCGCAGCACGATCATGACCCGGTCCTCGGTAGGGACGAAAACATCCGGCCTCGCTCTTCGCGATCCGGATCGACATGGGGGCGCCTGGAGGAGAAACGGTCCCGTCCCTTCGCCGGCATGACCCGGATCAGGTTCGAAGGGTTCGGCCGTCAGGCCATCTCAGCTCCCTCAGCGGGAACACCCCTCGGACGGCAGCGAGCATCGCAGCTTGCGGCCGGAGCCGCAAGCCGGAAATCGGGAATGGCAGACGAGCGCCCTGCTCAGCCCTGGCTGGTCCAGGCGGCGATCGCCTTGTCGAAGACGCGCTCGCCGGGCGTGCCCTTCTCGAAGGTCAGGATGGCGCGCTGCCCGGTATTGTAGACGAAGGGCAGGTCGATCCAGCTGCGCTCGCGAAGCAGCGCCAGATTGGCCGAGATGTCGGCATCGGCGGCCGAGAGCGCCACCCAGAAGAAGCCGTCGGTGACCTTGGCCGGGGCGCCGACGAGCGGCTGGCCATGGGCTTCTTCCGTCGGCTTCATCACGATGCGCGGCACGCTCTTGATGCCCTTGCCGGGGAAGTCCGGCGGCGTGTCGACCACCACCTCGATCAGGTGGCTCGCCGGCAGCGTCGTGTCGGAGTTCTTGTGAATGGAGAACTTTATCTTCATCCCGCGTTCCGGCACCTGCAGGTCGGCCTGGATCTCGGGGCCGTTCGGGCCGCCGTCCACATAGCGCCAGGTGACGGCGGCATTGATCGCGACGACGCCGCTGGCGGCATTGGCCGCATCGAGCGGCTCCTCGTAGAGCACGGCCTTCTGCGCCACCAGCGCATCGCCGCTAGCATCGGGCGCCGCTGCCTGGGCGGATGGCGCCGCGGCGCCGTCCGCGGCCGGCCCGCCGTCGCCGGTCGCGCCCGGATTGGGCGCCGCGGCCATCGGCGCGGCGTCGGATGGCTGCGGGTCGACGCTCCGCACCGCCTTCGCTCCGGCATCGGCGGCATCCGGCTCGCCGGCGCCGGGCAGCCGGTCGGCATCCTTGGTCGGCGCCGCGGAACCGGCATCGCTCGCCGGTGGTGCCGCGGCCGCGGGCTTCGCGCCACCCGTCCCCTCGAAGGAGGCGATCAGACCCATCACCTTCTCGCGCTGCGACCAGCCGAAGGCGCCGACGCCGCCGATCACCGCGAGGATGAGGATGAAGAGGAGGAAGCCCGGCAGGCGCGAACGCTTGGGCTTCCGCGTCAGGACCTCGCGATCCTCCTCGGGCTGCTGCTCCAGGTAGCCGCGCCGGCGGCCCTTCGCCTGCGCCGGCCGGTCGCGCCGGTCGACCATCGGCTCGGATTGGGGCGTGGCCCGCGCGCCGGCGCCCCGGTCGCGCTCCTGCTCCCATTCCTGGCCATATTCGGGGGCGAGCCGTGGCCCGCCGCCATTGCCGTCGTACTGCCGGTCGCGCGCATCGAAATCCTCGTGCACTTCCTCCACCGGCGGCTCGGGCTGCCGCGGCGGGGCACGATCGACGCGCGGATTGCGCGGTTCCGGATACTGGGCCTCCGAGCGCATCTGCTGGGCGGCCCGGTCGATGGCCGCGCTCGCCGAGGCGCCCGCAGCGGTGCCGCGCGTTTCCGCCTCCTGGATCGCGCGCCGGAAGACATCCTGCGGCGAGGGGCCGGCATCGGCCTCCTCCGGCGGCGGGGCGGCCGCCGGCATGACGGCGG
Source organism: Hyphomicrobiales bacterium (assembly GCA_017305635.1). GTDB lineage: Bacteria > Pseudomonadota > Alphaproteobacteria > Rhizobiales > Kaistiaceae > JAFKKF01. The sequence goes on from JAFKKF010000011.1 coordinate 11,101, forward strand.
CGCGCAGCTGCGCGGCCGGCCGCGGCGGGGCAGCGGGCCGGGGCGCCTGCAGCGGCGCCGAGGCCGCCTCGCGCTCGACCTTGCGGATCGCCTCCTCGAGCTCGAGGCGCTGCCGGGAAATCTCCGCGGTGGTCAAGGGCGGATCGACCGCCTTCAACTGCCCGATGAGGGCGTTGCGCGCCTTGTCGTAGACGGTCCGTCGGGCATCCGAGGAGCCGGCATCGAGGCCGCCGATCGCTTTCTTCAGTACCGCGTAGTATTCAGCCATATTTCACTCTGCCGGGACAGTTCAGCCGCGCTAGCCCGTGAAAGGATCATTCACCAGGATCGTATCGTCCCGCTCCGGACTGGTCGAGAGGAGAGAAACCGGAGCGCCGATCAGTTCTTCTACATGCCGCACATACTTGACCGCCTGGGCGGGAAGATCATTCCACGTCCGCGCCCCCGCCGTCGAGTCCTGCCAGCCGTCCATTTCCTCGTAGATCGGCTCGACACGGGCCTGCTCGTTCTGCATGGCGGGAAGATGGTCTATCTCCCGGCCATCGAGCTTATAACGCACCGCAATCTTGATCTTATCGAGGCCGTCGAGGACATCGAGCTTGGTGAGCGCGATGCCGTCTATGCCAGAAGTCTGGATCGTCTGGCGCACCAGCACCGCGTCGAACCAGCCGCAGCGGCGCTTGCGCCCGGTGACGGTGCCGAATTCCCTGCCGACGCTGCCGAGCCGCTCGCCGACCTCGCCCTTGTCCTCGGTCGGGAACGGGCCCTCGCCGACGCGGGTCGTATAGGCCTTGGCGATGCCGAGCACGTAGCCGACGTCGCGCGGGCCGATGCCCGCGCCCGCCGCCGCCTGCCCCGCCACCGTATTGGACGAGGTCACGAACGGATAGGTCCCGTGGTCGATGTCGAGGAGCAGGCCCTGCGCACCCTCGAAGAGGATGCGCTTGCCCGCCTTCATCGATTCGCCGAGTTGCCGCCAGGACGATCCCGCGAAGGGCAGGACCTTCGGCGCGATCTCCTTGAGCCCGGCAAGCAGCGCATCGCTGTCGACCGGATCGGCGCCCATGCCGCGGCGGAGCGCGTTGTGATGCGCCAGCAGCCGGTCGATCTTGGCGGGCAGCGCGGCAAAGTCGCGGAGATCGACCACGCGGAGCGCGCGACGCCCGACCTTGTCCTCGTAGGCCGGCCCGATGCCGCGCTTGGTCGTGCCGAGCGCCTGGGCGCTGTTCGCCGACTCGCGCTGCACGTCGAGCTCGCGGTGGAGCGGCAGGATGAGCACGGCGTTCTCCGCCACCATCAGCGTATCCGGCGTCACCGTCACGCCGGCGCTCTGGATGCGCGCCACCTCGTCGGCGAAGGCCCACGGATCGACCACGACGCCATTGCCGATGACCGACAGCTTGCCTGGCCGCACGACGCCCGAAGGCAGGAGGCTCAGCTTGTACGTGACCCCGTCGATGACGAGCGTATGGCCGGCATTGTGCCCGCCCTGGAAGCGCACGACGATGTCCGCGCGCTCCGACAGCCAGTCGACGATCTTACCCTTACCCTCGTCGCCCCACTGCGCGCCGACGACAACCACATTCGGCATGAGCCGTACTTCCCCCAACCAACGCAAGGTTACCCGGCGCCGGGATTCCCCGGACCGGGACCTGCCAATTTCCACACGGGCCGCCGGAATTCGCCTTTCGGCGCTCATGATTCGACGGCGGGCCAGTGTAGCCGATCCACCCGCCCCCTGTCCCGGATCGCGGCAGGCAGGCTTCCGCGCCCGATGGAGACCGGCAACGGTCCGGACCGTCAGAAAGGTCATCTTCTCGAATCGTCCTGGGCGTCGCCCCCGCCACGTGACGAAGACTGCTAGGCAGCCTTTATGGTAGTGCCACGCCTGAAATGTGGAGAAAGCGGGGCCATCCGCGGGTTTCCCGGATGGCCGGCAGCTTTTTTGCCCGCCCTGTCGAAATCGCCGCTCCGGCCGCGTCTCTCGGGTACCGGAGCGAATGGCGCCCGGCGAGCCGAACAAGGACCAAGCCCGTGAAATACATGCTCCTGATCTATGTCGACGAAGCCCGCATGGCCGCGGTGAAGAAGGAGGACGTGACCAAGATGATGCCCGCCTACTTCGCCTATACCGAGGCGATGATGAAAGCCGGCATCCTCGTCGCCGGCGACCAGCTCGCCCCGACCTCGACCGCCACCACCGTCCGCAGCCCCGAGGGCAGGACCAAGGTCCTCAACGGCCCCTATGCCGAGACGAAGGAACAGTTGGGCGGCTACTACCTCATCGACGTGCCCGACCTCGACGCCGCCCTCTCCTGGGCCGGGCGCTGCCCCGGCGCCGCCACCGGCGTGATCGAGGTGCGCCCGCTCATCGAGATGCAGAAGCCGAAGGCCTGACCGGCATGGCGGAAGGCGACGGCCCCGATGCTCGGACGACGGCGGAAGCCGTCGCACGCCGCAGCTACGGCAAGCTCGTCGCCTTCCTCGCCAGCCGCACCCGTGACGTCGCCGCCGCCGAGGACGCGCTGGCAGACGCCTTCGCCGCGGCGCTCGCCGACTGGCCCGCGAATGGCGTCCCCGACAATCCCGAAGGCTGGCTGGTCACCGCCGCCCGCCGCCGCTCCATCGATGCGGCCCGCCGCCACCGGACCGCCGAGGCCGGCGAGATGCATCTCACCCTCCTCGCCGAGGAGCTGGAGGAAGCCATGGCGGAGACGGCGTCCGTTCCGGACGAACGGCTTCGCCTCATGTTCGCCTGCGCCCATCCGGCCATCGACGCGGCGATCCGTGCCCCGCTCATCCTGCAGGCCGTGCTCGGTTTCGATGCCGCGGCCATCGGCTCGGCCTTCCTCGTCGCACCGGCGACCATGGGCCAGCGCCTCGTACGGGCGAAAGCACGGATCCGCGAGGCCGGCATTCCCTTCCGCGTCCCCGATGCCGACGAGCTCGGCCCGCGCCTCGAGGCGGTGCTCGACGCGATCTACGCCGCCTTCGCCGAAGGCTGGACCGATGCCGCCGGCACCGAGGCCCGCCGCCGCAACCTCGCCGACGAGGCGATCTGGCTCGGCCGCCTGGTCACCCAGCTCCTGCCCGACGAGCCGGAGGCCCTCGGCCTCCTCGCCCTCATGCTCCATGCCGAGGCACGCCGCGCCGCCCGGCGCGATGCCGGCGGCGCCTATGTGCCGCTCTCGGCGCAGGATACCGCGCGCTGGAACGACGCCCTCATCGACGAGGCGGAGAGGCTTCTCCACCGCGCCGCCGAAATGGGCCGGATCGGCCGCTACCAGGTCGAGGCCGCCATCCAGTCCGCCCATGTCGTCCGCCGCCGCACCGGCAGTTCCGACTGGCGGGCGATCGTCACCCTCTACGATGCGCTGCTCGCCCTCACCGGCTCCCCGGTCGCCGCGGTCAATCGCGCCATCGCCCTTGCCGAGACCGAGGGTCCCGCTATCGCGATCGCCGCCCTCGACGCGCTCGCCGACGACCGCCGCCTCGCCGAGTACCAGCCCTGGTGGGCGGCGCGCGCCGAGCTCCTCGCCCGCGCCGGCCGCGTCGCGGAGGCCTCGGCAGCCTACGGCCGCGCCATCGGCCTTGAGCCCGATCCCGCCGTCCGCGACTTCCTCACGCGCCGCCGCATGGCGCTCGCCGCGCATTGACTTGCTCCGGCCGACGGGCAACGTGCGGCGCATGTCGAGTGCCCGCGCCGCCCCTGCCACGCCTCCCCTGCCCGCACCACGCGTCCCCCCGGCGCTCGCCGTGGTCGCCGTCTTCGTCGTCATCCATCTCATCGCCGCGATCTTCGTCGGCCTCGGCTTCGACGAGGCCTACTACTGGACCTGGTCGCGCCATCTCTCGGCCTCCTACTACGACCACCCGCCCATGGTCGCCTGGTGGATCCGTGCCGGCACCGCGATCCTTGGCGACAACCCGCTCGGCGTCCGCATCCTCTTCGTCCTCGCCATGGCGCCCATATCGGCGGCGCTCTACTGGACCGGCGCCCTTCTCTTCGACCGCCTGACCGCCACCTTCGCCGTCGCCTTCCTCAACGCCACGCTCGTCTTCGGCGTCCTCGGCTTCGTCGCCTCGCCCGACGCGCCTTCGGTCCTCTTCTGGACGCTTGCCATACTCGCCCTCGCGCTCATCTACGCGCATGGCGACCAGCGCTGGTGGCTGGGCGTCGGTCTCGCCGCCGGGCTCGGCGTGCTCTCCAAGCTCACCGCCCTCTTCCTCGGCCCGACGCTCCTCGTCGCGGCCGCCGCCCTCCAGCGCCTTCGCGTCTCGTTCCTCCGCCCGTGGCTCTGGCTCGGCGGCCTCGTCGCGCTCCTCGTCGTGCTCCCGATGCTGCTCTGGAACATCGACCACGGCTTCATGACGTGGAACAAGCAGTTCGGCCGCCTCGGCACGCCCGGCTTCAAGCCGACCAGCCCCTTTGAATTCGTCGGGACCGTCTTCCTCGTCCTCAACCCGGCGGTCTCGATCCTCGCCGGCTTCGCGGCGCTCCTCTGGCGGCGCCGCAGGCCGCGCGACGCCGGCCTCGGGCTGCTGCTCGTCACCGTCGCGCCGATGCTCGCTTTCCTGCTGGTCGCCGCTTTCCGCCAGCGGATCGAGGCCAACTGGCCGGCGCCGCTCTACCCGACCCTCGCCCTCGTCGGCGCGGTCGGCGCGGCGCGCGTGACCGAGGCGCTGCGCGGTCGCCGCTTCCTCGCCTGGTATCGCGACATCGCGTTTCCCTTCGGCCTTGGCGCCACCATCGTCGCGACCTTCCTGATGATCAATCCGGGGAATCTCGTCCCGGCGCGCTACGATCTCGGCCGCACCTTCCGCGCCTGGGGCGAGTTCAGCGGCGCGGTCGAGCGCGCCCGCGGTCTTGCCGGCGCCGCCTGGATCGCACCAACGTCTTATGACGCGACCGCAGAGCTCGCCTTCCACCTCCGCGGCTCCGGCGTGCCGGTTGTCGGCATCGCCGAGCGCCAGCGCTACGTCTTCGCGCCACCGCCCGATCCGGCCCTGCTCGCGAAGCCCGCCCTCCTCGTCAGCAAGGGCAGCGACGCCACGCGCCTGCAGCGCTGCTTCGCCACCGTGAGGCCGGTCGCCGAGATTTCCCGCTCCAACGCCGCCGGCGAGTACGAACGCTTCTACGCCTTCAAGGGCGAAGGCGCGAAGCCCGCTCTCTTCGCGGAAGGCTGCTAGAACTTCAGCCGCCGCGCCTGCACGACGCCCTCGAGACCCCGCACCTTGTCGAGGACCGCGTCGGTGATCGGCTCGTCGATCTCGATCAGCGAGATCGCGTCCTCGCCCACCGCCGCGCGGCCGAGGTTGAAGTTGGCGATGTTGACCTTCTCGTTGCCGAGCAGCGTGCCGAGGCGTCCGATGAAGCCCGGCCGGTCCTTGTTGGTCACGTAGAGCATGTTGGAAGCGAAGCCCGCCTCCATGTTGATGTTCTTGATCTGGATGATGCGCGCCTTGCCGTCCGAGAACACCGTGCCCGCAACCGAGCGCTCGAGAACGTCGGTCTTCACCGTCAGGCGGATATAGGTCTCGTAGGCGCCGCGCTGGGTCTGGCGCGTCTCGTCGACCGCGATGCCGCGCTCGCGCGCCACCACCGGCGCATTGACCATGTTGACCTCGGAGAGGATCGGCCGGAGCAGCCCCGAGACCAGTGCCGCGGTCAGCGCCCGCGTGTTCATCTCGGCGACGTCGCCGGCATATTCGACCGTGATCGCCTTGATGGTCGACTCGGTCAGCTGCCCGGCGAAGGAGCCGAGATGGTCGGCGAGGTGGACGAAGGGCGTCAGCCGCGGTGCTTCTTCGGCCGTGATCGAGGGCATGTTGAGCGCGTTCGACACCGCGCCCTTGATCAGGTAGTCGGCCATCTGCTCGGCGACCTGCAGCGCGACGTTCTCCTGCGCTTCCGTCGTCGAGGCGCCGAGGTGCGGCGTGCAGACGACGTTCGCCAGCCCGAAGAGCGGGCTCGCCTCCGCCGGCTCGGTGACGAAGACGTCGACGCCGGCCCCGGCGACCTTGCCCGCCTTGATGGCGGCGGCGAGCGCATCCTCGTCGACCAGCCCGCCGCGCGCGCAATTGATGATGCGGACGCCGTCCTTCATCTTGGCGATCGCCGCCGCGTCGATGATGTTCTTCGTCTTTTCGGTGAGCGGCGTATGCAGCGTGATGAAATCGGCGCGGCGGAAGAGCTCGTCCAGCTCGACCTTCTCGACGCCGAGGTCCAGCGCGCGCTCCTCCGACAGGAAGGGATCGAAGGCGATCACCTTCATCTTCAGGCCGACGGCGCGGTCGGCGACGATCGAGCCGATATTGCCGCAGCCGATGACGCCGAGGGTCTTCGCCGTCATCTCGACGCCCATGAAGCGGTTCTTCTCCCACTTGCCGGCCTGGGTCGAGGCGTCGGCCGCAGGCAGCTGGCGCGCGACCGCGAACATCAGCGCGATCGCGTGCTCGGCCGTCGTGATCGAATTGCCGAAGGGCGTGTTCATCACGATGATGCCGCGCTTGGTCGCCGCCGGCACGTCGACATTGTCGACGCCGATGCCGGCGCGCCCGATGACGCGGAGTTTCCTCGCCGCACCGATCAGCTTCTCGGTGACCTTGGTCGCCGAGCGGATGGCGAGGCCGTCGTAGTTGCCGATGACCTCGAGGAGCTTCTCCTTGTCCTTGCCGAGGTCGGGCAGGTAGTCGACCTCGACGCCGCGATCCTTGAAGATCTGCACGGCGGTCTTGGAGAGCTTGTCGGAAACGAGAACGCGCGGAGCCATGTTGTGTCTCTCATGCGCCATGCGTCGGGCGATGCCGGCAGGCGCGGTGAATTGCCTCGGGGGGTCGTGGCCGGATCATGCCGGCCACGTCGATCGGGAGCCGCTCAGGCGGCCTTGGCGAGCGCGGCCTTCTCTGCCGCATAGCCCCATTCGAGCCAGTCGGTGAGCGCCGCGAGGTCCGATGCCTCGATCGTCGCGCCCGCCCAGATGCGGAAATGCGGCGTGGCGTCGCGATGGAAGGCGATGTCGTGGGCGACGCCTTCCTTGTCGAGCCGGCTGGCGACGGCGCGCACGAACGCGTCCTGGCCCGCAAGGTCGAGCTTCAGCACGTCCGGATCGACGACCTTCAGCGTCACCGACGTGTTCGACCGCGCCTTCGGGTCCTCGCCGTAGAAATCGATCCACGGCGTCTTCGCCGCCCAGTCGGCGAGCACCTTGAAGTTCTGGTTGGCGCGGCCGGTCAGCGCCTTAAGCCCGCCGATCGACTTCGCCCACTGGAGCGCATCGAGATAGTCCTCGACGCAGAGCATGGAGGGCGTGTTGATCGTCTCGCCGACGAAGATGCCGTCGATCAGCTTGCCGCCCTTGGTCATGCGGAAGATCTTCGGCAACGGCCAGGCCGGCGTATAGGTCGTCAGCCGCTCGACCGCACGCGGGCTCAGGACCAGCATGCCGTGCGCCGCCTCGCCGCCGAGCGCCTTCTGCCAGGAGAAGGTGACGACGTCGAGCTTCCGGAAATCGAGTTCCTGCGCAAAGGCTGCCGAGGTGGCGTCGCAGATCGTCAGGCCCTTGCGGTCGGCCTTGATCCAGTCGGCATCGGGCACGCGCACGCCCGAGGTCGTGCCGTTCCAGGTGAAGATCACGTCGCGATCGGTATCGACCGCGGAAAGATCGGGAAGCTTGCCGTAATCGGCCTTGATGGTGCGCACGTCCGGCAGCTTCAGCTGCTTGACCACGTCGGTCACCCAGCCGAGCCCGAAGGATTCCCAGGCGACCACGTCGACGCCGCGCTGCCCGAGCAGCGACCAGAGCGCCATCTCCACCGCACCGGTATCGGAGGCCGGCACGATGCCGATCAGGTAGTCGGCCGGGACCTCCAGCACCTCGCGGGTGAGGTCGATCGCCTGCTTGAGCTTCTGCTTGCCGATCTTGGCCCGGTGCGAGCGGCCGAGCGCAGCACCCTTCAGCGCTTCCAGCGACCAGCCGGGGCGTTTGGCACAGGGACCGGAGGAGAAATTGGGATTGGCGGGCCGGCGGCCCGGAACGGCGGGGTTCGTCATCGTCTACCCTTTCAGATAGTTGCGCCTCGTTGGGGAGGCGTGTCCCGCCGTCGCGATTACGAGCCTCGCGCGGCGAAGTCAATGCGCCGGGCGAGCATTCGCTAAAACGGAAAGCGCGGCGGAGACCGGCTCCGCCGCGCTTTCCGAACTGGTCCGCCGCTTCCCAGCGGCGGAAGGTCACACCTGAGGGCTAGTTGAACTTGTAGCGGATCGAGAACTTCACGTCCTGCGAGGTCAGGTGGTTGAAGCTCGATGGATTGTTGGTGTTCGGACCAGACCCGTCATAGGTGACCAGGTCACCCGACATAGCCTTGCCGAGATCGAGGTAGCGATACGCCACTTCGATCGTGGTGTTCGGCGAAATCTGGTAGCCGAGGCCGGCGGTCAGCGCCCAGGCGAACTGCCAGGTCGAGGCGGTGCCGCCATAGGCGACGCCGAGATTGGGGGTATTCACGTCGGTGAAGCCGCTGATCGTGTTGCGCGAGGCGCCGATGCCGCCGCCGACGAAGGGCACGATGCCGCGCCAGTTGCCGAGATCGACATAGGCATTGGCGAGGAACAGCCACTCGCTCTTGGTGGCCGTGTATTCGTCGGTGCCCTCCTCGCCACCGGTGGAATAGATTTGCAAGCCGTGGAAGGTCGAGGGACCGCGATACTCACCCGTCAGGTCAGTCCGGAACCAGTCGTTGAACTGGTAGCCGATACCGCCGCCGAAGATGCCGGCGCTGGAGAAGTTCTTGCTGACGGTGGTCAGGGTATCCGCCGTCGAATCGAGCGGGTTGGTGAGGCTCCCGATGGCTTGGCTCGACCAGCCGATGTCGCCGCGCAGGTACCATCCGCCCACGTATTGCGGCACCGGCTGCGGCATGTCAGCCGCAAAGGCGGGTCCCGCCAGCGTCACCAACGCGGTTGCACAGAGCAGCACCACATTCTTCGAAGCCATCTCGATTCCCCTTTTCCCTTGCCCGCGCGCAGCAACGCGAATGCGGCTGCGAACAATTACGATGGAGGGAAGGTGGACGAGATTTCTTAAGACGGGATTAACTACGTTCTTTAACGACGTTTATTAAGGTTACCAAAAGGTTAATTCGCATCTATGCCGCATAAATACAACACCGCGGGAGGAGTCCGCCTCCTCGCAAGTGTTACTGCAGCACCCGGGTGGTTTACCTATTGCGCGGCGACGGGCTGCTTGCGGAACCATGCCTTGCAGGAATAGGCCGGCACGATGCCCTTCCTGATCACCTGCCCCGGCGCGATCGTTCCGCCGCTCACATAGCCGGTGATGACGGCGTGGTCGGGATTGCGCTGGAAGCTGTAGCCGATGTGCGTCCCGGCGGGGATGCTGCCGCCGCTGATATTGGTCACTGCCAGCACCTTCTGGCTCTCGATCCGGCAGCCGAGCGGGACGTCCAGCGCCGTCGGCACCTGCACAATGAACTTGGCTGCGGCGGCCGGCGCCATCGCCGCTGCCATGACGGCGAGGGTGGAGAGAACACGGACAGGCGATTCCATGACACACCTCCTGTGCTCCGCGGATCGTCCTCCCCTGCTCCCTGCGCGTCAGTGAAAGCGATCACAGGCCGGCGTCCAAAACGAAAAAGCCGGCCCGAAGGCCGGCTTCCGCATTATGTCTGCTGTCAATCCTCACGCCTGCGGCTGGGGCTCCAGCGGCCCATCCGGCTCGCTTGCGCCGCGCGGCGGGCGGCTCTTGGTGGAGGGCACCGGCGAAGCCTTGGTCGGCGGCTCGTCGCCCGAATCGCGCACCGGCGGCTTGCCCGCGAGCAGGCCCTTGATCTCCTCGCCCGACAGCGTCTCGTATTCGAGGAGCCCGCGGGCGAGCGTCTCGAGGTCGGCCTTGTGCGTGCTGAGGATCTCGCGCGCTTCCGTGAGGCCGGTTTCGACCAGCCGGCGGATTTCCGCGTCGATCTTCTGCGCCGTCTCCTCCGACACGTTCTGCTGGCGCGAGACCGAATGGCCAAGGAAGACCTCTTCCTGGTTCTCGCCATAGGCGACCGTGCCGAGCTGCGGCGAGAAGCCCCAGCGCGTCACCATCATGCGCGCGAGCCGCGTCGCCTGCTCGATGTCGGAGGCAGCGCCCGAGGTCACCTTCTCGGCGCCGAAGGTCATCTCCTCGGCGACGCGCCCGCCCATCATGATGGCGAGGCGCGAGGTCATCTGCTCGAGCGTCATCGACAGCTTGTCGCGCTCCGGCAGCTGCATGACCATGCCGAGGGCACGGCCGCGCGGGATGATCGTCGCCTTGTGCACCGGATCGGTCGCCGCGACGTTGAAGGCGACGATGGCATGGCCGGCCTCGTGATAGGCGGTCAGCCGCTTCTCGTCCTCGGTCATGACCAGCGTGCGCCGCTCGGCGCCCATCATGACCTTGTCCTTGGCGTCCTCGAACTCGGCCATGGTGACCAGACGCTTGCCGCGCCGCGCCGCGAGCAGCGCCGCCTCGTTGACGAGGTTCATCAGGTCGGCGCCCGAGAAGCCGGGCGTGCCACGGGCGGTGGTCTTCAGGTCGACGTCCGGCGCCAGCGGCACCTTGCGGGCATGGACCTTCAGGATTCTCTCGCGGCCGACCACGTCCGGATTCGGCACGATGATCTGGCGGTCGAAGCGGCCGGGCCGGAGCAGCGCCGGGTCGAGCACGTCGGGCCGGTTGGTCGCCGCGATGATGATGATGCCTTCGTTCTGCTCGAAGCCGTCCATCTCGACGAGCAGCTGGTTCAGCGTCTGCTCGCGCTCGTCGTTGCCGCCGCCGAGGCCCGCGCCGCGATGCCGGCCGACGGCGTCGATCTCGTCGATGAAGATGATGCAGGGCGCGTTCTTCTTCGCCTGCTCGAACATGTCGCGCACGCGGCTGGCGCCGACGCCGACGAACATCTCGACGAAGTCGGAGCCGGAGATGGTGAAGAACGGCACGTTGGCCTCGCCGGCGACGGCGCGCGCCACCAGCGTCTTGCCGGTGCCGGGCGGGCCTACAAGCAGCACGCCGCGCGGGATGCGCCCGCCGAGCCGCTGGAACTTCTGCGGGTCGCGCAGGAACTCGACGATCTCCTGCAGGTCTTCCTTGGCCTCGTCGACGCCGGCAACATCCTCGAAGGTGACGCGCCCATGCGCCTCGGTCAGCAGCTTCGCCTTCGACTTGCCGAAGCCGAGCGCCTTGCCGCCCGTCCCCTGCATCTGGCGCATGAAGAAGATCCACACCGCCAGGATCAGGAACATCGGCAGCCACGAGACCAGCATGCCGACGAGCGAGGTGCTCGCCTCCGCCGGCGGCTTGGCCGTGATCGAGACGCCCTTGTCCTCGAGACGCTTGACGAGGTCCGCATCCTGCGGCGCGAAGGTCTGGAAGGCCGAGCCGTCGGAATAGATGCCGGCGATCTGCTGCCCGGAGATGATGACCTGTCGCACGCGGCCCTGATCGACCTCGGTGACGAACTGCGAATAGGAGATGTCGCGGCCGGCGGAGCGCTGGCCCGAATTCTGGAAAAGGTTGAAGAGCGCGATCAGGACGAGCCCGATGATCACCCAGAGTGCAAAATTCCGGAAGTTTGCGTTCATTCGCTGTCCCTTCGACAGCCGCCCATCGGGGCTGCCCGCCTGGCCTTAAGGCTTTGGACACTAAAATAGGTTCGCCGTGCCCTAATGCCAATAAGCCTTTAGGTTCGTAACAGGCTGAAATTACGGCAGAGTGAACGGCGTCACGTGAAGTCGGGGAAGAGCGCCGGCCGCGCCAGCTTCGCCGCCAGCACCGGCCGCACGGCGACCGGCAGGGAAACATCGCCGAATCCGATCGAAGGCACCGCCAGAATCGCGGTTTCCCGCCGGATTGCCGGCAGCGCGGCGATCGCCCCGGCCGGTGCCTCGCCTGCCGTCGCGCCGATCGCGAGCCGTCCCGCCTCGCCGAGCGCGCTGAGGGTCAGGCCCGCCGGCAGCCCCTCTCCCGCCTCGACCCGGAAGCGTCCGTCGAACGTGAAGGCGCTTCCCGGCACCAGCGCAACGGCTGCAATGCCCTCCCGTCCGAGCTCGCGATGGAAGGCGAATTTTCCGCCCCTCCATTCGATCACCGTGCCCGCCAGCGTCCGCTTGAACCGTCCCTTGCCGTGCTCCGCCATGGCGCGGTCGAGCGCTTCCAGCCGCTCCGAGCGCGGCGGATAGGGCTCGCCGCCCACCGCCATCAGGATGCGCACGAGCACGCGCCGCCGCACCTCTTCCGGCGCGGAAAAGAGGTCGCGCCCGGCCGAGGCTACCGCCATCGCGTCCGTGGTGACATGGCGGGCGATGGCCGCATCCGCGGCGCGGTCGATGGCGTCGGCTGCCATGCGGAGCCGTGCCGCGGTCGCCGCCAGCATCGCCGGATCGAGACCCTCGGCCGCGAAGAGCGGCATGAGCCGGCGGATGCGCGCCCGCTCGAAACGGGGATCATGGTTCATCGGATCGTCGGCCGGCACCAGTCCGGCCGCCGCCGTGGTCGCCGCCAGCCGCGAGCGCGGCAGGTCGAGGAACGGCCGCAGGATGGTCACTTCGCCGGCCTGCAGCGAGGGCCGCATCGCCGCGAGCCCGAAGAGGCCTGAGCCGCGCGCGAGCCGCATCAGGAAGGTTTCCGCCTGGTCGTCGCGATGATGCGCGACGAGGAGATGGCTGGCGCCCGCCTCGCGGGTCGCCCCGAGAAGCAGTCCATAGCGCGCATGCCGTGCCGCCGCCTCGACGTCACGCTCCGGATGCAGTCCGTCCCAGGCGAGTATCCGATGCCGGAGCCCGCGCCCCACGGCGATATCGGCAACCATCGCCGCCTCGTCGGCGGATTCGGGACGCAGGCGATGGTCGACGGTCAGCAGCGTCACATCGGTCGCGCGGCCATGCTTCCGCCAGCGATCGACGCAGTCGAGGAGCGCCAGCGAGTCCGCGCCGCCGGATACGGCAAGCGCGATCCGCGCGACGCCCGCGATGTCGGCGAAAAGCGAGTCGAGCTCGCCCTCGGTTACCGGTGCGGCTGCCTCAACAGCTCGCACTGGCCTGTTCGGTGGCGACCCGCGTGCGCATCGCGTTCGTTGCCTTCGGGTATTGCTTCAGCACCTGCGCATAGGTCTGACAGGCGGCGTCGCGCTCGCCGAGCCCGGCGAGCGACAGGCCGAGCTTCAGGAGCGTGTCCGGGCCCTTGTCGCTCTTCGGATAGGCCTTGTGGCCGTTCAGGAACTCGTTCGCCGCCTCGCGATACTTGCCGCGCTCGAACAGGCTCTCGCCGAGCCAGTACTGCGCGTCGGCTGCCCGCCCGTCCTGCGGGAAGGTGGCGAGGAACTGGCGGAACTCGCCTTCCGCCTGGTCATAGTCGCCCGACATGATGCTCGCATAGGCGCGCTCGTAATCGGCGCGCGGATCGCCGAGCGAGGCGAGCACGCTCGGCTTCGGCTGGGCCGCCTCCTCGGCCGGCGTCGCCGGCGTTGCGGTCGGCGGAACCGAGGCGGGATCGACGCCCGAGAGCGGCACGACGCGCACCGGCTGCCCGTCGGCGGCGAGCTGCGGCTGGCCGGGGGTGAGCGCGCCAACCTGGCGCGGCGGCGTGCCCGAGCCCGGGCCGGTCGGCCCCTCGGCCGGTGCGGCGTTCGACATGTCCGGCGCCGCCGACTTCGGCACGATCACCACGCCGCCACTGCCGGCGGCATTGGCATCCGCCGTCGGCTGCAGGGTCTTGCGCGCGGCGCCGCCGGCGCTCGCCTGCAGCTGCTGCAACTGTCCCTGCAATTGCTGCAGCTGGTAGGTGAGCTGCTCGATCTGCCCGGTCATGGTGCGCATCTGCTCCTCGATGCGCGACATCCGGTCGCCCGCCGTATCGGGCGCGATGACCTGGCCGGTATCGTCGGAAGGCGGCGCGATCGGCGCCGGCTGCTGGTCCTGCTGGACCGGCTGCTCCTTCTTCTTCTGCCACGGCCAGAAGGCGGCCTCGCCCGGTGTCGGCGCGGCCGCGAAGGCCACCGCCATGATGGCAGCGCCGAGCACCGCCCTGTTCACGATCGTCATCACCCGTCCCAGTTCCTTGCGGCCGCCGGCGCGGCCCTCCGTCTCCCTAGCATAGGAGAGCCGAGTTCGGCCAAAGTTGGGCCAAACGGAAACGGCGGCCCCGGAGGCCGCCGCTTCGTCGAACCCTGTCGCTTCCCGGCGTCAGACGCCGGCGTTGTCGAGCACCACCACCGCGCGGCGATTCTGCGACCAGCAGGAAATGTCGTCGCAGACCGCGACCGGGCGTTCCTTGCCGTACGAAATCGTACGCATCCGGTTCGCCGCGATGCCGTGCGCGATGAAGTAGTTGCGCACCGTCTCGGCGCGGCGGGCACCGAGCGCGATGTTGTATTCGCGCGTGCCGCGCTCGTCGGCATGGCCCTCGATGGTGAACGCGTAGCGGCCGTACTGGTTGAGCCAGGTGACCTGCTTGTTGAGCGTCTCGACCGCGGTCGCCGTCAGGTTGGTCGAATCGGTCTCGAAGAACACGCGGTCGCCGACATTGACCACGAAGTCCTGGCTGGAGCCGGGCTTGGCACCGCTGAGGCTGAGCGAGGCACCGCCGGTCCGGTCGGCACCGCCCGGCGTGCGGGCGCAGGCGGCGACGAGAAGGGCCGCGGCGATGAAAGCGACGACACGCGCGCCGCGGGCTACGTTTACAAGAGCACTCATTCCGTCAACTCCTCGTCCACCATCTTGGACTTGGGCAATCTCTACCCGGTCTTGGTTAAGGCCGGGTAGAAGAGGATGGTTAAGAAACAGTACCGGCAACTTTTTCGACAAGTATCGGTGGCACCCGCGCGACCGGCGCTCCGCCGGGAAGCCGGCATCGCTCCTGGTTCCTAGTTGAGCAGGGGCGACCAGGCCGGATCCGACGCGAAGGCCGGAGTCGGCAGGCGCTGCTCGTTATACCCTGTCAGGTCGATCGTCCACAGCTGCGGCCCGCCATTGGCGCCCTGCACGTCGCGGAAGAACATGATCACGCGTCCGTTCGGCGCCCAGGTCGGCCCCTCGTTGTGGAAGCCCTCGGTGAGGATGCGCATCCCCGAGCCGTCCGGCTTGATCAC
Organism: Hyphomicrobiales bacterium; assembly: GCA_017305635.1. Lineage (GTDB taxonomy): Bacteria > Pseudomonadota > Alphaproteobacteria > Rhizobiales > Kaistiaceae > JAFKKF01. Next base: position 26,230 of record JAFKKF010000011.1, read on the forward strand.
CCCGATGGCGAACTTGCCCCCCGCCTGCCGCGTGAAGGCGATGAGGTCGCCGCGCGGCGACCAGACCGGCGTCGAATAGGTGCCGTCGCCGAAGGTGATGCGGCGCGGATTGGAGCCGTCGGCGCCCATGACGTAGAGCTGCTGCGTTCCGCCGCGGTCGGATTCGAAGACGATCTGCGTCCCGTCCGGCGAATAGCAGGGGCTCGTGTTGATCGCCGCGTCGTTGGTCAGCCGCGTGATCTGCTTGGAGGCGAGGTCCATCGAGAAGATGTTGGCGCTGCCTTCCTGCTGGAAGCTCATGGTCACCGAGCGCCCGTCGGGCGAGAAGCGCGGCGCGAAGGTCATGCCCGGGAACTTGCCGACCAGCGACCGCTTGTTGGTGGCGAGGTTGAGCAGGTAGACCTGCGGCTGGTCGGTCCCGTAGGACATGTAGGCGACCGTCTGCGACGACGGGCTGAAGCGCGGCGTCAGCACCAGGTCGTTGCCCTTGGTGAGGTAGTGAAGGTTGGCGCCGTCCTGGTCCATGATGGCGAGCTTCTTCACCCGCCGGTCCTTCGGCCCCGATTCCTCGACGAAGACGATGCGGGAGTCGAAATAGCCGCTCTCGCCGGTCATGCGCTTGTAGATCGCGTCGGCGATGATGTGCGCCACCCGCCGCCAGTTGTCGGGCGTCGCGGAGAACTGCTGGCCCATCATCTGCTGGCCGGCGAAGACGTCCCAGAGCCGCACCTCGGCCCTGAGCTTTCCGTCCGGCTGCACCCCGACGCCGCCGATCACCAGCGCCTGCGCATTGGTCGGCTGCCAGCTGGCGAAGCTCGGCGCCACGCCCGTCGAATTCTGCGCCGGCGGGAAGGCCGACGGATCGACCGGCACGAAAAGGCCCGAACGCTTCAGGTCGTTGGTGATCACCGCCGCGATGTTGGCGCCCAGTTCAGAATTGCCGCCGAGGAAGTTCGGGATCGCGATCGGGATCGGATTGATGTTGCCGCTGGTCACGTCGAGGCTGACGAGCGCGCTCGCCGGCATCGGAACCGCCGCCAGCCCCGCGAGAAACGCGAGCGCGACGGCACCGGCACGCGCCAGGCGGAATCCGCGTCGGGACAGTCTCATCACGTTCATCAATTCCCGGTCCTCACCGTCTTCGCCCGGCCTCGATCACGACACTCGATCACGACATCGGATAGAAGCGCATCTGCACTTCGCTCCATTGGTCATATTTCTGTGGCGGCAATTGGTACGGCCCGCAGCGCAGGATCGCGCGGACCGCATTGTCGGCCGCCACCTGGCCGTACTGGCTGGCGGGCCCCTCGATCACCACCGGCACGCCGCTGACCGTCCCGTCGCGGTTGAGGGCGAAGCGGATCGTCACGGTCACCTCGCGCGGATCGGTCCAGCCCTGCGGGATATCCCAGCAGCGCTGCACCGCGGCGCGCAGCGCATCGAGCTCGTTCTGCGTCATCTTGGCGTCGGCCTGCCCGTCCTGGACGCCGAGGCTCGCCTCGCTATGCGACTCGGCGGGCGACGATGCGGTCGGCGTCTTGTCGAGGAGCGCCGCGATCTTGTCGGTGTCGAAGGCATCCTTCGCATCCGCCATCTTCTGCGGCGGCGCGGCTTTCGGCTTCGCCTCGGCCACCTGCTTCGGCGGTTCCACCTTCGGCTTCGGCGGCTCCGGGCGCACCCGCGGCTTCGGCGCCGGCTTGGCCTCCGCCTTCTTCGGCTCCTCCACCGGCGCGGCATCGGGCGGCGGCGCCTCGGCCGTCTTCGGCGGCTCGGGCGTCGGCGGGGGCGGCGTCGGTTCCGGCGGCGCGGGCTTCGGCGGCACGGGCGGAGCCGGCTTCGGCGGGGGCGGCGTCGGGGTAGGTTTCGGCTTGGGCGGCGCCGGGTTCGGCTTGACCTCGTCCTTCGGCGGCGGCGCCGGGTCGTTCTGCGCCGGCACCGGCTTCAGCGCCGCCGTCTTCAGCCCCTTGTTGAGGCTCGTCACGTCGTCGGCTTTGACCAGGTCGACCGGCACCGCTTCGACCGGCGCCTCGAAGGGCGCGGTCGAGGCGAGCGTCACCAGCCCCAGCCCGATCACGACAGCATGGGCAATGACCGAGACGGAGAGCCCGGTACGCATGGGCGGATCAGCTGTCCGGTTCTTTGAGGGCGATCAGCCCGATATGGGTGAAGCCGGCGCCGTTGATGGCGCCCATCACCTGCATCACCGCGCCGTAGTTCGCGGTCTTGTCGCCACGCACGTAGATGCGCTCCTCCATCCCGTTGTCGCCGGCGAGCTGCGTCAGCTTCGGGATGAGCTGGTCCATGGTGACGGTGTCGTCCTTGACGAAGATCTTGCCCGCCGGGTCGATGGTCACCGTGATCGGCTCCTTGTCGACCGTCAGCGGCTTCGCCTTGGCCTCGGGCAGGTCGACCGGCACGCCTGCCGTGAGCAGCGGCGCCGACACCATGAAGACGATGAGCAGCACCAGCATGACGTCGACGAACGGCGTCACGTTGATTTCCGCCATCGGGCGGGCGCGCGCCTTGCGGTGGTGGCTGCGCGGGCCGGGGCTGAGCGAAGCGCCCATCGGTCAGGTCCTCTCGTCCACCTGGCGCGACAGGATCGCCGCGAATTCGTCGCCGAAGCCTTCCAGGCGCTGGCTGATCTTGCCCGCCTCGCTCGACAGCTTGTTGTAGGCGACGACCGCCGGGATTGCCGCTAGCAGGCCGAGCGCGGTCGCGAAGAGCGCCTCCGCGATACCCGGCGCGACCACGGCGAGCGCCGTGTTCTTGGAGGCAGCGATCGCCTGGAACGAGGTCATGATGCCCCACACCGTGCCGAACAGGCCGACGAACGGCGCCGACGAGCCGACGGTGGCGAGGAACAGGAGCCGGCGCTCGAGCCGCTCGGTCTCGCGGTTGATGGTCACGTCGAGCACCTTGTCGATGCGCGTCTGCAGGCCGATCGGCGAGCGCGCGCCCGCCTCGAAGCTTCGCTTCCATTCGCGCATGGCGGCGACGAAGACCGAGGCCATGGCCGTCGGCGTGCGGCCGGTCAGCGAGCGGTAGAGATCCTCCAGCGACTGGCCCGACCAGAACAGCTTCTCGAAGCGGTCCATCTGCCGGCGCACGCGGCTGTAGAGGAGCGTCTTGTCGACGATGATCGCCCAGCACCACACCGAGGCGAGGAGGAGCAGGATCATGACGCACTTCACCACGATGTGCGCCTGCAGGAACATGGAGATCATCGAAAGATCGGCGCCCGCGGGAAGCGTCGTGGTGATCACCGCCGGGGTTACGGGCTCAGTCGGCATCGCGACGCTATCCTCTCGGACGTGTCCTCGGCGCGGAAAGCGGCGGCAGCGCGAGGCGCGGCGCCAACCAGCGGCGCCGTCTTGTCTAACCGGGGCCTGTAAGGATTGGCCGGGCCTTTACCGGAGCCGGCTGTCTCGCTGCCAAATTTGTCAAAACGAGGGCCGGGATACCCGGTCCGCACCTCGCAAACCCTTGGCGTTTCTAAGGGTATTGCAGTTAACGAAGGGTTACTCGACCGGCGCCCCGAGGGCGCGGCGAAGCGTATCAGGTATGCGCCGGGCACGGCCCTCGAGATTGATCATCACGACGGTCACGTCCGCCTCCACCAGCTTCTCGTCCCCGCGCCGCACGACCTGGCGGAGAACGATGCTCGCTCCCCGGATGTCGCCGGGCCGCGTCTCCACCTCGACGAGGTCGTCGATCCGCGCCGGCCGGAAGTAGTCGATGCGGATGCGCCTGACCGCGAAGGCGAGCGCCTCGCCATGCTCCCCGCTCGCCAGCTCGGCATGGCCGACCCCGATCAGGCGGATGTAGTCGGACCGCCCGCGCTCCATGAAGCGGAGGTAGTTGGCGTGATAGACGACGCCGGAGAAATCCGTGTCCTCGAAATAGATGCGCACCGGCAGGACGTGCCCGGCGCCATCGGGCAGCAGCCGCCCGGCGAGATCGGGCCAGGTCGCGGAAGGGAAGTCCTGCATCGGTGCCGCATTTCCTTGGAGACGCGATCGCCGGATCCCTCTCGGCATGAGAGGCCCGGCGGCGACTGGCATAGCCGGTCTCGCCGAATATGCAATTGCCGCGCCCGTCAGGACCAAGATCAGGGTGCGGGGCGGCGAACCGTGAAATCCGATCCCCCTCCTCCTTCCCCCATGTCGAATCCCTGCCCATCCATTCGTCGGAAAGGCATCCGGCATGCAGCCGGTCAGTACGGAGCGAGCTCAAATGATCAGCAAGATCGCAATTCTCGTGGCGCGCATCATCTTCGCCGGCGCGTTTTTCCTCGCGATGTTCTTCAAGTTCACGGGAATGGATGGCACGGCGGCGGCCATCGCCTCCATCGGCTTTCCCTTCCCGCTCTTCTTTGCCTGGGTCGCGGCCTTCTTCGAGCTCGCCCTAGTCCTGGCGTTCCTGGGCGGCGCATTCTTCACCGAAGCGGCGATATTGGCCGCAGCCTACGTGCTCTTCCTCGGATTCGCCTTCCATGGCCCCTCGGCATGGCAGGCAAACCCGATGGAGTTCGGCTTCTTCGTCGACCACTTCGTCTTCATTGCCGGGCTTCTCTATGCCGCCGTCTTCGGTCCCGGCAGGCTCGCTCTCGGCTGGACGCTTCCATGGCTGGCGGCCCGTCGTTCCGCGATGCCGCCTGCCGGCTTCCGTTGAGACGATCGACGGGTCAGCTGTCCTCCGGATCGCTGAACAGGCCGAACTGCGGAGCGCCTGGTCCGGAGGGCGGCGTCAGCCCGAGGTGGCGGAAGGCCTGTGGCGTGAGCAACCTTCCGCGCGGCGTCCGCTGCACGAAGCCCTGCTGGATGAGGTACGGCTCGACGATCTCCTCGATCGCGTCGCGCGGCTCGGAGAGGGCGGCCGCGATCGTCTCGACGCCCACCGGCCCGCCGCCGAAGCTCTCGGCGATCAGCTTGAGGTAGCGCCGGTCGAGCTGGTCGAAGCCCTGGGAATCGACTTCGAGCCGCTGTAGCGCCTTGTCGGCCTCCTTGGCGTCGATAGCCTTGACCCCGTCGACCACCGCGAAGTCGCGCACCCGGCGCAGGAGCCGCGTCGCGATGCGGGGCGTGCCGCGCGAGCGCCGCGCCACTTCCCGCGCGCCGTCCGCGGTCATCTCGATGCCGAGCAGCCGCGCTCCCCGCTTCACGATGAATTCCAGCTCCTCGACCGTGTAGAAGTTGAGCCGGACCGGGATGCCGAAGCGGTCGCGGAGCGGCGTCGTCAGCAGCCCCAGCCGCGTCGTCGCGCCGACCAGCGTGAAGGGCGCGAGGTCGATCTTCACCGAGCGCGCCGCCGGCCCCTCGCCGATGATCAGGTCGAGCTGGAAATCCTCGAGCGCCGGATAGAGCACTTCCTCCACCGCCGGCGACAGCCGGTGGATCTCGTCGATGAAGAGCACGTCGCGGGCTTCGAGGTTGGTGAGCAGCGCCGCGAGGTCGCCGGCCTTGGCGATGACCGGCCCCGACGTCGCGCGGAAATTGACGCCGAGCTCGCGCGCCACGATCTGCGACAGCGTCGTCTTGCCGAGGCCGGGCGGCCCGACGAAAAGCACGTGGTCGAGCGGCTCCTTCCGCTGCCGCGCCGCCTCGATGAAGACCTTGAGGTTGGCGCAGGCCTGCGCCTGCCCGACGAAATCGGCGAGCATCTGCGGCCGGAGCGTATTGTCCGGCGCGTCATCGTCGCGCTGCTCACCAGAAAGGATACGGCTCATGCCCAGCGCCTCGTCCAGCGCGTCAGCGCCCAGCCGGTGATCGTCGCCACCACGAACGATGCGACGACCAGCTGCGTGAAAAGGTCGTGCATCCTGCCCGGCGCGAGCAGCCATGCCCAGACCACGCCGATGGCGCCGCCGATGGCCGCCGCCTCGAGGAGCCGCGCGCCCCCGAAGAGATCGCGGAGCGCGACGATGGCGCCGATCCCGCCCGCCACCGCGAAGCCGAGCGGATGCGCCTTCCACAGGCCATAGGCGAGCGAGCCGCCGAGGAGATAGAAGCTCGTCTCGTTCGCCGGCCGCACGGGGAAGCCGAAGGCCATATAGCCGAGGATCGTCACGGCCGCGGCGATGACCGGCACGACGAGCGTGAAGATCGCGACCGTCACCACGAAACGGAGCGCCCGGTTCGAGCCCGGCCCCGCCGGCGTGAGATCGAAGGCCTCGCTCACCGCGCCAGCTCCTTGAGGCCCTGCCGGATGAGCTGCTCCGTCGTCGCGCCCTCGCCGACGTTGCGTTGCGCGGCGGCCACCGCCGCGCTCGCCTGGAGCTGCTGGTAGCCGAGATTGACCAGCGCCGAGACCGCATCGGCCACCGGACGCGGCGCGCGCTTGTCGGCGAGATCGGCCTGCAGGTGGACCACCGCCGGGTCGGCCCCCGCGAGCCCCGGCGCCTTGTCGCGCAGCTCCGCGACGATGCGCTCGGCGACCTTCTTGCCGACGCCCGGCGCGCGCGAGAGCGCGGCCTTGTCCTGCAGCGCGATGGCCGAGACGAGGTCGCCCGGCTTCAGCGTGCCAAGCACCGCGAGGGCGACCTTGGCGCCCACGCCCTGCACCGTCTGCAGGAGCCGGAACCACTCGCGCTCGGCATCGCCGGCAAAGCCGTAGAGCCGGATCATGTCTTCGCGCACGTAGGTCTCGATCGACAGCGCCGCCGCTTCGCCCGGTTGCGGCAGCGACTGTAGTGTCCGCGACGAGCAATGCACCTGGTAGCCGACGCCGCCGACATCGACGATCACCCAGTCCTCGCCATAGGAATCGATGACGCCCTTCAGCTTCCCGATCATGGCCGCGTCTCTGGCGTCACGACGGCAAGGGAGGGAAAGTAGCTGCGATAATAGCCACGGTCGCGGGTAAGCAGCCGATAGCCGCGCACCGCGGCATGGGCGCCTATGAAGAAGTCCGGCAGCGGCATGGGCCGCGCTCCGCCGCGACGGCGGTAGCGGAGAAATGCCGCTCCAGCCAGGTAGGAAGCGTCGAAGGGCAGGCTCTCGCGCCGGAAGCGCCCCGCCGTCATGGCCCCGTCGAGATCCTCCATGGAAGCGTATCCGGCGACGAGCTCCGAATAGACGATCTGGTTGATCACGAGTTCGCCCTCATCGCCCGCCTGCCGAAGAGCTTCCTCCGACCATTGTCGCCACCGCGAGGCCGGCCCGGCCACATCGAGGATCACGTTCGTGTCGACGAACGTATCAGGCATCGCCGCGAAGCAGCTGCATGATCTCGTCAGTCGACAGGGTCCGGTTGCGCGTCCGGCTTCCGCGAAGACCCGCGACGATCTTCTCGCCACGGCTCACGCCCGGCCGCTGCCGGCGATCGACCCGACGAATGGTCACGACGCCGTCCTCGCAGCCGAACTCCACCTCGTCGCCCGGCGCGATCCCGGCGCGCTCACGCACGTCCTTCGGAATGGTCACCTGTGCCTTGGCCGTGACTCGCATGACGGGCCTTTCTTACTTGCCAAAGTAAGAAATAGAACATTACGGAAACATTGACAACTAGGCGCCCACCAGCCGCCTCAGCGCCGCGGCGCCGCGATGATGCGCGTGGCAGATGGCGATGGCGAGCGCATCGGCCGAGTCGTCGCTGTCGAAGGTCGCCCGCGGCAGGAGCACGCGCACCATGGCGCGGATCTGGATCTTCTCCGCGTGCCCTGCCCCGACCACCGCCTTCTTCACCGCGTTCGGCGCATATTCGGCGACCGACAGCCCCGCCTGCGCCGGCACCAGGAGCGCGATGCCCCGCGCCTGGCCGAGCTTCAGCGTCGCCGAGGCGTCGCGGTTGACGAAGGTCTGCTCGACCGCTGCCTCGTCCGGCTGGAAGCCGGCGACGATTTCGCTCAAGCCCCTGTGCAGCGCCACCAGCCGGTGCGCCAGCTCGCCGTCGAGCGGCGCCTTCACCGTGCCCGCCGCGACGAAGGCAAGGCTATTCCCGGTCACCGCGATCAGGCCCCAGCCGGTGCGCCGGAGCCCGGGATCGACGCCGAGGATGCGAATCGTCTCTGCCATCTTGTCCTGACGCGTACCGCCAAATGGCGAGCCTCGCCACGTTTCGCGCGCGCGTCACGTCCCTGTCATCGCCAACGACTATCGCCGGGCTGCCCACCACCTCCGAGGGGAACCATACCATGCGACAGCTCCTGCTCGCCTCCGCCGCCGTCATGATCGCCGGCGTCGCCCACGCCGCCGATGCGGTGACCTTCTACTCCGCCGCTCCCGGCCAGGCCGCGCTCGCGCTGCCCGAGTTCCAGTCGAGCCTGCCCGGCGCCAGGCTCCTGAAGCTCAGCGTCGGCGTCGGCTCCTCCGCCTTCCGCGATCCCTCCGCGCCGGCCAATACCTTCTTCACGCTCGGCGACCGCGGCGCCAACTTCACCTGCGAGGAGGGCGAGGGCTATTTCGGCATCGACGCCAAGGTCGCCTGCCCCGCCGCCGACGGCCTGAAGGCCGGTGCCGGCCGGCTCTATCCCGAGCCGGATTTCGTCATCTCGATCTACGAGGTGACGCTCGACCCGGCGGCCAGGACCTTCACCGTGTCGAAGGTTATTCCGCTGACGACGCCGAAGGGCGCCAAGATCACCGGCGTCACCAATCCGCTCACCGTCGCCACCACCGAGGTTCCGCGCGACGGCAACGGCAACGTCATCCCGCAGAACGCCAATGCCATCGACGCCGAAGGCCTCGTCCGGCTCCCCGACGGCCGCTTCTTCATCGCCGAGGAGAACGCCACCGGCATCGTCGAGGTCTCGGCCGACGGCGTGATCCAGCGCCGCTTCGTGCCCGCCGGCACCGAGAAGGACTTCGCCGCCGCCGACTATCCGGTCACCGGCAGCCTGCCGGCGATCCTGGCCAGGCGCCACTCCAACCGCGGCATGGAATCCCTCGCCCTCTCCGAAGATGGCAAGTTTCTCTTCAGCCTGGTCCAGAACCCCCTCGATAATCCCGATTCCAAGGCCTACGGCAAGGCGGTCAATACCCGCCTCGTGAAGCTCGAGCTCGGCAAGGATGCCTCCGGCGCCACCACGCTCACCCCGGTCGCCGAATACGTCTACGAGCTCGACAACTTCGAGGCCTTCACGGCCCTCGGCGCCACCGACGCCGAGCAACCTTCCTCGCTCCGCATCAGCGAGATGACGTCCCTCGGCGGCGACCGCTTCCTGGTCGACGAGCGCACCGACCAGGTCGCCAAGATCTTCGAGATCGACCTGAACGATGCCACCAACATCCTCGGCTCGAAGTGGGACGACGCGGCGACCGTGCCGACGCTGGAACAGGCCGCCGGAGCCAAGGCCGTCGGCGTCACGCCGGTGAAGAAGACCGAGCGCCTCGTCGCCTCCTCGCTGGAAGGCGCCTCGCCGCGCTTCCCCGCCAAGATCGAGGGCATGGCCATCACCGCCGACGGCAAGCTCATGCTGATCAACGACAACGATTTCGGCATCGGCGGCGCCGATACCGTCATCGCGATCGTCGACACGCTGACGCAGTAGCGGCGGCCTCGTTCCGCCAGGGCGGTGGTGCTCCGGCGCCACCGCCACTCACGCCATGGCCGGCTCCGTGCCCGCCATTCGCGACTTTCCCGCTTCGGTTGCCTCAGGTCGCGGGCGATGCCGGCGCCGCTTCCGTCGCGACGGTTGCCGGCGCGGCCTCCTTCGGCTGCCGCCGCCAGTCCACGTAGCCGATGATCGCATCGACGAGCACGTAGAGGCAGCCGAGGATCGCGAACTCGATCCCGAACTTGACCATGCTCTGGATCACGCGGTCGAGGCCGAGCTTCGTCACGTCGACGAAGCCATAGGGATACCAGGCCGATTCCTGCCCGTGCAGGATCGTGTAGAGCGCGTAGAGGGCCGGGAAGATCATCCAGTCGATGACGTTCTGGAGCCTCAGCTCGCCCTTCCTGACGAAGAGCAGCCACCAGAGCGGATAGGTGATCGGCACCACGTAGTGGTGGATCGCGTTCAGCCCGATGCCGAGGCCCTCCGGATGGGTCGTGTCGCGAAGCAGCAGCCAGAACACGATGCCGGTGATCGTGATGTAGAAGGCGAGCGGCGTCGCCCCGCGCGGGCCGCCGAAGAACCGCCCGACCCGCGACGTCGGCACCACCAGCACGGCCGTCAGCGCCGCCGCGATGAAGAGGTTCGAGAGCGTGGTGAAATAGCTGAAGTAGTTGAGCGTGGAGGTCGCCAGCGCCGCGCCCGTCTTGCCGGCATTGCTGAAGAAGTACTGGCCGATGAAGCCGGTCCAGGCCGCGGCCGCGATGACGAAGGCTGTGACTCGCCGCATCCCGCCCTGCCCCGCTCAGGCCGCGGAGAGTTTCTCGGCGACGTCGTCGGCGATCTCGGAATTGGTGTGTACCGCCTGGACGTCGTCGTCGTCCTCGAGCGTCGCGACCAGCTTGACCAGCGCCTCGGCGCCTTCCTGGTCGAGCGACGTCCTCGTCTTCGGCCGCCAGATCATCTTCACCGTCTCGGCCTCGCCGAGCACGCCTTCGAGATTCTTCGCCACCTCGCCGAGGTCGCCGAAGGCGGTGGTGATGAAATGGCCTTCCTCGTCGCTCTCGACATCGTCGGCGCCGGCATTGATCGCCGCCTCGAGCACGGCGTCGTTGCTTCCCGCCGCCGGCTTGTAGTGGATCTCGCCAACGCGATCGAACATGAAGCCGACCGAGCCGGTCTCGCCGAGCGCGCCACCCGACTTGGAGAAGTAGGAGCGCACCGCCGCAGCCGTGCGGTTGCGGTTGTCGGTCAGCGCCTCGACGATCACCGCGACGCCGGCCGGGCCATAGCCCTCGTAGCGCACTTCCTCGAAATTCTCGCCGTCATTGCCGGCCGCCTTCTTGATGGCGCGCTCGATATTGTCCTTCGGCATGTTCTCGGCGCGGGCGTTGAGGATCGCGAGCCTCAGCCGCGGGTTCATCTTCGGGTCCGGCGTGCCGGTCTTGGCGGCGACCGTGATCTCGCGGGCGAGCTTGGAGAACATCTTGGAGCGGCGCGCATCGGCGGCGCCCTTCTTGTGCATGATGTTCTTGAACTGGGAATGTCCGGCCATGGCAGTCCTTGCGGGCGGCTTTCCGCCTCGGGTTCAACGGCAAGTTGGAAGGTCCGGCCTTATAATTCGGCTCCCGGCCGATGGGAAGATACCGGCTTGGCCGCCCCTCCCCTGCCGATCCAGTCGGCGACATGGGGGACGATCGTGCCGGCGAGGGATTCCGCCAGCAGCCAGTGCCCGCGCCCCGGCACCAGGAGGAATTCCGCCTTCAGCCGCCGCGCCAGCCCGGTCGCGGTGACGAGCGGCACCACCCGGTCGCGCGCCCCGTGGACGAGCATCACCGGGCAGGCGATCTGCGCCGCCGCCACGCGCACCTCGCCGAGCGCCAGCGCCCGGATCGCCCGCCCGGCTTCGTGCCCGAAATCGCCCACTGTCTCGTCCTGCTCAGCCGGCGCGAGGTCGTGCACGAGGAGCGCGCGGAGCGTCCTTTCCGATGGTCGGAACGCGCGTCCGCGCAGCACCCTCCAGGCATAGGGCAGCCCGCTTGCGGCGAGCGCCGAGCCGGGAAGGTAGGGCCGCGCCGGCGGCGAGGCGACGAGCACCAGCCCGGCGACCGGCATCGATGCCGCGAGGACCTGCCCGATCACGCCGCCGATCGAATAGCCGATGACCACCGCCGGCTCGCCGAGCGCCTTCAGCGCCTCCTCCATCGCTTTCGTGAAATCGGCGAAGGTCAGCCGGTCGAGCGCCGCCGGATCGTCGGGGTCGTGGCCGGGGAGCGCCGGTACCAGGCAGCGATGCCCCAGCCCCTCGAAATGCAGCGCCCAGGCAGCGAAATGCGCCGGCTTCCCCGCCGTGCCGTGGATGAAGAGGATGGGTGGCCGCCTGGTCATCGCCGTCTCGTGGCGATCCTATACCCGAGTCGCGCAGGCGGTTCCGCTGCGGTTCCTCCCCTGCGAAGCGGGGGAGGGGGACCGCACCCAACTCGGGCTTGCCCGAGTTGGGCACTGCAAGCTGAACTCGGCAACAGCCGAGTTCAGTGGGCGGTGGCGGGGGCGCATGCAGGCCCGGCCGTTACCAGAACCCCGGCACCGTCTCCGACAATCCCGGCCCGAGGCGGAGCGGCGCGACCGCCTTCGCGAGCCCCGTCGTATCATCCACCTCGACGGCGATGCCGGCGAGCGTCGCCGGCCCGTCGGCGGGCGCGAACCGTTCCCCGGGCGTCTTCCTGAGGAACCGGCGGAGCGGCTCTTCCTTGTCCATCCCGATCACGGAATCGTAGTCGCCGCACATGCCGACGTCGGTCTGATAGGCCGTGCCGCCGGAAAGGATGCGATAGTCCGAGGTCGGGACATGCGTATGGGTCCCGACCACCAGCGTCGCGCGGCCGTCGACGTAGTAGCCCATGGACTGCTTCTCGCTCGAGGCCTCGGCGTGGATGTCGATGACGATCGCATCCGCCTGCTCGCCGAGCGGACAGGCGGCAAGCTCGCGCTCGATCGCGGCGAAGGGATCGTCGAGCGGCTCCATGAAGGCCCGGCCCATGACGTTGACGACGAGGACCTGCGCCCCGTTCCGCGCCGTGAACAGTCCCGCCCCGCGCCCCGGCGTGCCGGCCGGATAGTTCACCGGCCGCAGGAACCGTTCCTGCCGCTCGGCGAAGACCAGCGCCTCGCGCTGGTCGAAGACGTGGTTGCCCGTCGTCACCACGTCGGCGCCGGCGTCGCAGAGGTTGCGGAAGATCTCCTCGGTGATGCCGAAGCCGCCCGCCGCGTTCTCGCCATTGACCACGACGAAGTCGAGCTGGTGCTTGGCGATCAGCCCCGGCAGCTTCTCGACCACCGCATTGCGGCCCGCGCGGCCGACCACGTCCCCGAGGAAAAGAAGGCGCATCAGGCGAGCTTGCTCCGGAACTCCAGGGTCTCTTTCTCGGTCACCACCCAGTCGAGCCGGATGTCGTGGCTTTCGGCCGGGATCGCCTCGACCTCCTGCACCGAGAAGGCGAGGCCGACCAGCGGCGCCCGCTTTCCGCCCGCCCGCGCTGCCGCGATGGCGCGGTCATAGTAGCCGCGCCCGTAGCCGAGGCGGTTGCCGTTGCGGTCGAAGCCGACCAGCGGCACCAAGAGGAGGTCCGGATCGGCGATCGCCGCCCCCGGTCCGGGTGCGAGGGTGCCGAACCCGCCCGGCACCAGGAGCTCGCCCGCCTCGTGGATGCGGAACAGGATGCGCTCGCGGTCGACGACCGCCGGAAGGGCGATCGCCATGCCGGAAGCGCGCGCCCGCTCGAGGATCGCGCCCGGATCGCATTCGCTGCGGATCGGCATGTAGCCGGCGACCACCTGCGGCTTCAGCACCGACAGCACCGCCCGCGCCCGCACGGCTATCGCCTGCTCGGCCGCAGCGCGCTGGTCGGAGCCGAGCGCGGCGCGGCGCGCCAGCGCCGCGGCCCTCAGGGCCGACTTGGAGACGGAGGGTGCTTCCGTGCTGCTCATCGGGCAGCGGAGTACGCCAGACAAACGGAGAAAGAAAGCAGCGAGCCGCGAGAGCCGGTGGAGGATCGATCCCGGAGACCTACAACGTAGGTGGGCGCCGTGTGCGCCGCCCCACGGGACGGCACAGGTACAGCTCCCATTTGGATCGATAAGCCCCGGGGATACATGTCTCCTGCCGCACCCCGCAGCTTCGCCGAGGGCGAATATAGGGTGGCCGGCCGGGCCGCGCCAGCGTCGATCGATGCGGTCAGGCGGCTTCCCCGCCCGGCGCCTCGTTCAGCCGGTGCGCGATCGATTCCAGCCGCGCCGCCACCTCTTCGATCGCCTCTGCTACATGCGTCTCGACGTCCGCGCGTGCGGCCGAGGCCGACATCTCGGCCTCGCGCAGCACCGCCGCTTCCGCCTCCGCCTCCTTCGCCCGCCGCTCCGATTCCGACGACTGGTCGGCGAGCGTGATCGCCGCCATGACCGTCAGCCGCTGGTCGCCGATCTCGCCGAAACGCTCGCGCAGCTGGTCGATCACCGCATTGACCCGCTGGGCGAGGCCGATCAGGTGCGGCTCCTGCCCGTCGTCGCAGGCCATGCGGAAGCTCTTGCCGGCGATCGCGATATTGACCTGCGCCATGTCCGCCTCCTCAGGCGTCGGTGCGGCTGAGCACGTCGCGGATCGATTCCATCGCCGTCACCAGCCGGTGCGACACTTCGCGGTTGGCCTCCTCGAGCCGCGCCGCCCGCGCCTCCGCGCTGTCGAGCGACTGCGCCAGCCGCGAGCGGTCGGTGCCCAGCCGGTGCAGCTCGGATTCGAGGCCCGAAGCATGCTCGATCCGCTCGACATGGCCGTCCACCGCGCCCTCGACCATGTCGAGGGCGGCAGTGAGCCGCTGGAGTGCCTTGTCGATGTTCGCCGCGCGTGCCATGCCCGTCCCACACGGACCCGTTACTGAACTCGCCCGGACCGCTCCCCCGAACGGTGCCGGCCTCCGATTCCCCGCCCCGGGGAATCGATGCTCGGGCAAGGCATTGCGGCAGCGACTTTAGGCGCCGTCACAGGAACGCGTCAATGGTGCGACACCGTTGGTAGCATTGACAGCGGGGGGCGAACTGCTATGTCGAACCGCTTTCCTCCCCAGCCCGGCCGTTCCGGCCCATCACAGGCGTTTGCGCGATGACCGACCTTGCCAGACAGAAGCGGATGGCGAACGCGATCCGCGCCCTTGCCATGGATGGCGTCGAGAAGGCGAATTCCGGCCACCCCGGCATGCCGATGGGCATGGCCGATGTCGCCACGGTCCTCTTCACCCGCTACCTGAAGTTCGATCCGGCGGATGCCCACTGGCCCGACCGCGACCGCTTCATCCTGTCGGCCGGCCACGGCTCGATGCTCCTCTATTCGCTTCTCTACCTCACCGGCTATCCGAAGATGACGCTGGATGAGCTGAAGCGTTTCCGCCAGCTCCATTCGCAGACTCCCGGCCATCCCGAGAGCTTCATCACGCCGGGGGTCGAGACCACCACCGGCCCGCTTGGCCAGGGCGTCGCCACCTCGGTCGGCTTCGCGCTCGCCGAGCGCATGCTCGCGGCCGAGTTCGGCGACGACGTCGTCGACCACAAGACCTTCGTCATCTGCTCCGACGGCGACCTGATGGAAGGCGTCAGCCAGGAGGCCATCGCGCTTGCCGGCCACCTCAAGCTGAACCGGCTCATCTTCCTCTATGACGACAACGGCATATCCATCGACGGCCCGCTTTCGCTCGCCGACTCGGTCGACCAGGTCGAGCGCTTCAAGTCGGCGAAGTGGAACGCCACCCGCGTCGACGGCGAGGACCAGGAAGCGGTTGCCGCGGCGATCGATGCCGCGCTGAAATCCGACAAGCCTTCCCTCATCGCCTGCAAGACCGTCATCGGCTTCGGCGCCCCCCACAAGGCCGGCACCTCCAAGGCCCATGGCGAGCCGCTCGGTGCCGAGGAGCTCGCCGGCGCCAAGAAGGCCCTCGGCTGGCCCTATGGCCCTTTCGAGATCCCCGACGACGTGCTCGCCGACTGGCGCGCCGCCGGTGCCCGCTCGAAGGACGCCCACGCCGCCTGGCAGAGGCGTTTCGAGGCGAAGGACGCCAAGCTCCGCGCCGAGTTCGAGCGCCGCTTCGCCCGCAAGCGCCCTGCCGCGCTCGCCGAGGCGATCGCCGCGCTGAAGGAGAAGATCGCCACCGAGAAGCCCACCGTCGCCACCCGCAAGGCGAGCGAGATGGCGCTGGAGGCGATCGTCCCGGCCATGCCCGAGCTGATCCTCGGCTCCGCCGACCTGACCCCCTCGAACAACACCAAGACCAAGGGCATCGTCGAGGTGAAGCCCGGCATGTATGCCGGCCGCTACATCCACTGGGGCATCCGCGAGCACGGCATGGCCGCGGCCATGAACGGCATGGCGCTTCATGGCGGCCTGCAGCCGGCCGGCGCCACCTTCTTCGTCTTCACCGATTATGCCCGGCCGGCCATGCGCATCGCCGCGCTCGCCGATGTGCCCGCCGTCTACGTCATGACCCATGACTCGATCGGCCTCGGCGAGGACGGTCCGACCCACCAGCCGGTCGAGCACCTCGCCGCCCTCCGCTGCATGCCCAACATGCGCGTCTTCCGCCCGGCCGATGCCATGGAGACGGCGGAGTGCTGGCAGCTCGCGCTGGAGCGCCTCGACGGCCCGACGGTTCTGGCGCTGACCCGCCAGAACCTGACGCCGTCACGCCTCGCGGCCGGCAAGGAAAACGCCTGCGCCAGGGGCGCTTACGAGATCGCCCCCGCCGACGGCAAGGCACTCGCGACGATCTTCGCCAGCGGCTCCGAGGTCGAGCTCGCGATCAACGCGCAGAAGCTCCTGAAGGACAAGGGCATCGCCGCCCGCGTCGTCTCGGTACCCTCGCTCGAGCTCTTCCTCCAGCAGCCCGACGACTACCGGAAGAAGGTCATCGGCGATGCGCCGGTGAAGCTCGCGGTCGAGGCCGCGGTCCGCTTCGGCTGGGACGCGATCATCGGCACCGACGGCCTCTTCGTCGGCATGTCGACTTTCGGCGCCAGCGGCCCCTACAAGGAAGTCTACAAGAATTTCGGCATCACGGCCGAGGCGGTGGCGGAAGCCATTGCCAAGCGCCACAACGGCTAACAATCGAGGTCACGACCATGCCTGTACGCGTTGCCATCAACGGCTTCGGCCGCATCGGCCGCAACATCCTGCGCGCCATCGTCGAGTCGGGCCGCACCGACATCCAGGTCGTGGCGCTGAACGATCTCGGCCCGGTCGAGACCAATGCCCACCTGCTCCGCCACGACTCGGTCCATGGCAAGTTCCCGCACACCGTCACCGTCGCCGGCGACACCATCGATGCCGGCCGCGGCCCGATCAAGGTGACCGCCGTGAAGGACCCGGCGCAGCTTCCGTGGAAGGAGCTGGACATCGACATCGCGATGGAATGCACCGGCATCTTCACCTCGAAGGACAAGGCTTCCGCCCACCTCGCCGCCGGCGCCAAGCGCGTCCTCGTCTCGGCCCCGTCCGACGGCGCCGACCTGACGGTCGTTTACGGCGTCAATGACGACAAGCTGGCCAAGGACCAGCTGGTCGTCTCCAACGCCTCCTGCACGACCAATTGCCTCGCCCCGGTCGTCTCGGTGCTCCACAACGCCATCGGCATCGAGCACGGCTTCATGACCACCATCCACGCCTATACCGGCGACCAGCCGACGCTCGACACCTACCACAAGGATCTCTACCGGGCCCGCGCCGCCGCGCTCAACATGATCCCGACCTCGACCGGCGCCGCCAAGGCGATCGGCCTCGTCATCCCGGATCTCAAGGGCAAGCTCGACGGCGCCTCCACCCGCGTGCCGACCCCGAACGTCTCGCAGGTCGACTTCAAGTTCGTCGCCAAGCGCAAGACCACCGCCGAGGAAGTGAACAACGCGATCTTCGAGGCGGCGAAGTCGAACCGCTTGAAGGGCATCCTGTCCTGGACCAAGGAACCGCTCGTCTCCACCGACTTCAACCATGACCCGAGCTCCTCGACCTTCGCGGTCGACCAGACCAAGGTCATCGGCGACACCTTCGTGCGCGTCGTCGCCTGGTACGACAACGAGTGGGGCTTCTCCAACCGCATGGGCGATACCGGCGCCGCCATGGCGAAGTTCCTCTGAGCCGGACGCCCGTCCGCTCCTGACGGCCTCATGCCGGCGCCGAGAAAAGGCGCCGGCAATTTTCTTCCAGCCTGCCGCCCGCGGTTGTCACGCGGTTTACGCTGCCCGGCACCGGCGCACCGCTTCCGCGCCCTCCCCTGTTCCGCCGCCTTCCGACAGTGTACGAAAGGCCCCATGAGCGCATTCCGCACCCTCGATGGCCTCGACGTTAAGGGCAAGCGCGTGCTTGTCCGCGTCGATCTCAACGTTCCCATGGCCGACGGCAAGGTGTCCGACGACACCCGCATCCGCGCCGTCGCCCCGACCATCACCGAGCTTTCCGGCAAGGGCGCGCGGGTCATCCTCATGGCCCATTTCGGCCGCCCCAAGGACGGGCCCGACCCGAAGCTCTCGCTCCGCCAGATCATCCCGGCGCTGGAAGGGATCATCGGCCGCAAGGTCGCCTTCGCCGAGGATTGCATCGGCCCGAAGGCAGAGGAAGCCGTCGCCGCCCTGAAGGACGGCGACATCCTCCTCCTCGAGAACACCCGCTTCCACAAGGCCGAGGAGAAGAACGACCCGGACTTCGCCAGGGCGCTGGCGAAGCTCGGCGACATCTACGTCAACGACGCCTTCGCCACCGCGCATCGGGCGCATGCTTCGACCGAGGGCCTCGCCCACCTGATGACCGCCTATGCCGGCCGCTGCATGCAGGGCGAGATCGAGGCGCTGGAATCCGCCCTCGCCCATCCGAAGCGCCCGGTCGTCGCCGTCGTCGGCGGCGCCAAGGTCTCCTCCAAGATCACCATCCTCGAGCACCTCGTCACCAAGGTCGATGCGCTGGTCATCGGCGGCGGCATGGCCAATACCTTCCTCCTCGCCAAGGGCATGAAGATCGGCAAGTCGCTCGCCGAGCCCGACCTCGTCGAGACCGCACAGAAGATCGTCGCCGCCGCCGACAAGGCCGGCTGCACCATCGTCCTTCCCTATGACGTCGTCATCGCCGACAGCCTGAAGGAAGGCGCCGTCACCTCGACCGTGCCGGCCGACGCCGTGCCCGCCGACAAGATGATCCTCGACGTCGGCCCGCGTTCGATCGCGGCCATCGAGAACTGGATCGACAAGGCCGCGACGCTCGTTTGGAACGGCCCGCTCGGCGCCTTCGAGATCAAGCCCTTCGACCGCGCCACCGTCGAGGTCGCCCGCCACGCCGCCGAGCGTACCCGCAAGGGTGGTCTTCTCTCGGTCGCCGGCGGCGGCGAGACGGTCGCCGCCCTCAACCATGCCGGCGCGGCCGACGGGTTCTCGTTCGTATCCACCGCCGGCGGCGCCTTCCTCGAATGGCTCGAGGGCAAGGCGCTTCCCGGCGTCGAAGTTTTGCGTGCCTAAGGAGAAGCAGAGATGGCCGAGACTCTCGAAGACATCGCCCGCCAGATGGTGGCGCCCGGCAAGGGCATCCTCGCCGCCGACGAGAGCACCGCGACGATCACCAAGCGCTTCGACAAGCTCGGCATCGCCTCCACCGAGGACAATCGCCGCGACTATCGCGAGATGCTCTTCCGCGCGGGCGATGCGATGAAGAGCGCCATTTCCGGCGTCATCCTCTATGACGAGACCATCCGCCAGAAGGGCAAGGACGGCACCCCGCTCGTCGACATCATCAAGGCCGCCGGCGCGGTCCCCGGGATCAAGGTCGACAAGGGCACCAAGGCGCTTCCCTTCTCCCCCGGCGAGTCGATCACCGAAGGCCTCGACGGCCTCCGCGAGCGGCTGAAGGACTATTACGTGCTCGGCGCCCGCTTCGCCAAGTGGCGCGCGGTCATCGCCATCGGCGCCGGCATCCCGAGCGACAACTGCATCCACGCCAATGCCAATGCCCTCGCCCGCTATGCCGCGCTGTGCCAGGAGCAGGGCATCGTGCCGATCGTCGAGCCGGAAGTGCTCATGGACGGCGACCCCGCCACCCATGACATCGACACCTGCGCCGCGGTCACCGAGCGCACGCTGAAGGAGGTCTTCGCCGAATTGAAGATCGCCAAGGTCAGGCTCGAGGGCATGGTCCTCAAGCCCAACATGGTCATTGCCGGCCAGAAATGCGCCAGGCAGGCTTCCGCACAGGAAGTCGCCGAGAAGACCGTCAAGGTCCTGAAGGCGGTCGTGCCCGCCGCGGTCCCCGGCATCGCCTTCCTCTCCGGCGGCCAGTCCGACCGGCAGGCGACCGAGAACCTCTCGCTGATGAACGCCATCGGCGGCCTCCCCTGGAAGCTCACCTTCTCCTATGGCCGCGCCCTCCAGGCCGCTGCGATGAATGCCTGGGCCGGCAAGGCCGGAAACGTCGCCGCCGGCCAGAAGGCCTTCGCCCACCGCGCCGCGATGAACAGCCTCGCCGCCGGCGGCAAGTGGAAGGCCGACCTCGAAAAGGCCGCCTGAGGCCGGGACGGGCAAAACTTGCCCGCCTCCCCGCTTTCGCCACAAGGCCGCGGCATGTGAAGCTGCGGCCTCCTGACGAAACGGGTCACGATCTCCATCATGCCGGTTGCCGATTTTCCCCGCCCTCGCCTCGTCCTCGTGGCGTCGCCACACCTCTCGCCTGACCGCCTGCGCGCGGCGCTCTCGGGCGGTGACGTCGCGTCGGTGATCCTCTCCGCCGAGGGCGCCGATACCGACGCGCTCCACCAGGCGGCGAAGGCGCTCGCCCCGCTCGCCCAGTCGCGCGAGGCCGCCTTCATGGTCGAGAACGACACGCGCGTCGCCGGCCGCAGCGGCGCCGACGGCGTGCACGTCACCACCAGCATCCCGGACCTCCGCGACGCCCTCGCCTCGCTCCGCCCGAAGAAGATCGTCGGCGCCGGGAACCTGCGCTCCCGCCACGAGGCCATGGAAGCCGGCGAGATCAATCCCGACTACGTCTTCTTCGGCCGCCTCGACGGCGACAACAATGACGGCGTCTTCGACAGGACCGCCGACCTCGCCGCCTGGTGGGCGCCGACCTTCGTCGTGCCTGCCATCGTCATGGCCGGCCGCGCCGTCGGCTCGGTGACTGAGGCCGCCGCCACCGGCGTCGAGTTCGTCGCCCTCTCCCGGGCGATCTTCGATGCCGCCGATCCCGGCGCCGCCGTCGCCGAAGCCAATCGCCTGCTTACCGGCGCCGGAGCCGGCGCGTGAGGCGGCTCGTCCGCGCCGTCGCCGGCCTGCTCCTTGCCGGCCTCGCGCCGCCGGCGCAGGCCGAGGAACCGATGGTGCTCGGCCCGCCGGCAAGCGCGCCGGCGGCGCCCGTCGCGCCCGCGAAGAAGGCGCCGGCCCCGGCGCCCGCAAAGCCGACGCCACTTCCCCCGCAGCGCCCGGACGTGGCCGTCGCGCCGGCACCCGGACCCGCGTCGGGCGGCCCCAACCTCCCCATGCCCGAGGACGCCAGCCTCGCGCCGCCCGATGCCGCGCCATCTGCCGGCGGCCCCCCGCCCGACCTCGCCTATGGCGCCTTCCAGCGCGGCTTCTATCTCACCGCCTTCAGCCTCGCGATCCCGCGCGCCGAGAGCGGCGATCCGGTCGCCCAGACCCTCATCGCGCTCATGTACGAGGCCGGCTACGGCGTCCCGCGCGACTATGGGAAGGCCGCCGAATGGTACGGCCTCGCCGCCAAGGCGGGCGACCGCGAGGCGCAATATTCGCTCGGCATGATGCTGGCGAGCGGCACCGGCATCGCGAAGGACCCGAAGCGCGCCCTTGAGCTTTTCGAGGCCTCGGCGGCGAAGGGACAGCTCGATGCCGGCTACCAGCTCGCGCTCCTCCTTCTCGACGGCACCGCGCTGCCGCGCGACGATGCCCGCGCCGAGGAGCTGCTCACCCGCGCGGCCGATGCCGGCAACGCGGATGCCGCCTGGCAGCTCGCCCGCCTCTACGATGCCGGCCGCGGCGCCGACAAGGATGCCGGCACCGCCGCCGCCGGCTGGTATGCGGCCGCCGCCCGCCGCGGCAATGTCGCCGCCGAGATCGAATACGCCATCCGCCTGTTCAACGGCGACGGCGTCGACCGCAACCCCGCCGAGGCTGCCCACTGGTTCGAGCGCGCCGCCAATGCCGGCAACCCCGCCGCCCAGACCCGCTTCGGCCGGATGCTCGCCGTCGGTGCCGGTCGCCAGGCCGATCCGGTTGCCGCGGCCAAATGGTACTTCGTCGCCCGCCGCGCCGGGCTCGATGATCCCTGGCTCGCCGACTTCGTCGCCAAGCTCCCCGCCGACCAGCGCAACAAGGCCGTCGCCGCCGCCGACCGCTGGCCGGCGCCATAGGCAGCCGACGCGCCAGCCCTCCCCTTGCGGGAGGGCCGAATTTGCCGAGCCGAAGGCGAGAGCGAATTCGGGGAGGGGTAATTCCCGGATAGGACACCCCTCCCCAAAACCACTTCCGCTGCGCTTCGCTGGTTTTGGCCCTCCCGCAAGGGGAGGGCTATTCGCACCCAACAGAGCGCCCATCCGACCAACGCACCCGCGCAGCGATCAGAACACCACCACTTCCTCCCCCTCGTAGCGCTCCCCTTGCCTCGGCTCTCGAATTGTGGTCGGAAACCCCGCCCTCCCCGTCTGCGCCCAAGGAACTCCGCAATGGCCCGCTCTGCCCTTCTCAACGTGATGGTTGCCGCCGTGCTCAAGGCCGGCCGCGGCCTCGCCCGCGACTTCGGCGAGGTCGAGAACCTCCAGGTCTCCGTGAAGGGCCCGGGCGATTTCGTCTCCGCCGCCGACCACCGCGCCGACAAGACCCTCATCGCCGAATTGCGGAAGGCCCGCCCGACCTACGCTTTCCTCACCGAGGAGAGCGGCACGCTGGAAGGCGAGGATGCCACCAACCGCTGGATCATCGATCCCCTCGACGGCACCACCAACTTCCTCCACGGCTTGCCCGTCTTCGCCGTCTCCCTCGGCCTCGAGCGTGAGGGTCAGCTGGTCGCCGGCGTCATCTACAATCCCATCCTCAACGAGCTCTACACCGTCGAGCGCGGCGCCGGCGCCTTCCTCAACGACAAGCGTTTGCGCGTTGCCGGCCGCAAGGAGATCGGTGACGCCGTCATCTCGACCGGCTGCGGGCCGAAGCTGAGGACCGAGGAGACCTACCTCGCCGAGTACCGCCGCCTGCTCGGCGTCGCCGCCGGCATCCGCAGCACCGGCTCTGCCGCGATGGACCTCGCCTGGGTCGCCTCCGGCCGCCTCGACGGCTACTGGCACCACGGCCTCTCGCCCTGGGACATCGCCGCCGGCATCCTCCTCGTGCGCGAGGCCGGCGGTCGCGTCACCGACTTCGATGGCGGCGATGCCATGTTCACCAAGGGCTCGATCGTCGCCGGCAACGAGGCGATCCACGCCAGGGTCCGCGCCGCGCTTGCTCCACAGCGTTAGGCGGCCTGCCGAGATTTTGCCGTTTCTATCTGCTCGCAAATCAAGTTAAGACTGAGGTGTACGAGGAAGGATCACCAGCTTGCGTCTCTTCAGGAAGCGGGCCCGCGAATACGATCCCTACAAGCTGGCGACGCCCCAGCTGTACCTCTGGCGGATGATAATCTTCCTGGTCCTCGCCGCCTTCGTCGCGTTGATCCTTTATCGCCAGGCTTACGCCGCGTTCCTGTCCAATCCCGGCCTTAACGCGGTCATCATCGCGGTGCTCTTTATCGGCATTACGCTGGCTTTCCGTCAGGTGATCCGCCTGTTTCCCGAGATCCGCTGGGTCAACACCTTCCGCATTGCCGAGCCGGGCATCGAGGTCGAGCGCTCGCCGATCCTGCTTGCGCCGATGGCGACGCTCCTCGGCGACCGCATCGGCCGCATGGCGATCTCGACGCAGACCATGCGCTCGATCCTCGACTCGATCCAGATGCGCCTCGACGAGGATCGCGAGATGTCGCGCTACCTCGTCAGCCTGCTCATCTTCCTCGGCCTGCTCGGCACCTTCTGGGGCCTGCTCGAGACCGTCACCAAGGTCTCCGACGTCATCGGCAGCCTCGACGTCTCGGGCTCGACCGCCGTCATCCTCGAGAACCTGAAGACCAGCCTGCAGGGCCCGCTCGCCGGCATGGGCACCGCCTTCTCGGCTTCGCTCTTCGGCCTCTCGGGCTCGCTCATCCTCGGCTTCCTCGACCTGCAGGCCGGCCAGGCCCAGGCGACCTTCTACAACGACCTCGAGGACTGGCTCTCCACCGTCACCGATCTCGACCCCGAGGCGATCCAGGCGAGCGCCGCCGGCGGTGCCACCGCCGAGGACCTTCGCGTCGCCATCGAGCGCCTGTCGCGGACCATTGCCGACGGCGGTGCTGCCGGCGGCGCCGCACAGGGTGCCGGCGGCACGCAGCGCGCCACCACCGCCATGGCCAACCTCGCCGAGGGCATCCAGGGGCTCGTCCAGCACATGCGCACCGAGCAGCAGGTGGTGCGCACCTGGGTCGAAGCCCAGTCCGAGCAGCAGCGGGAAGTCCAGGAGCTGCTCCGCACCATTTCCAGGGCGCTGCAGGCGCCGGCAGGAGAGTGACCTAGATGGCCGTCGCCCGCGGGCGTCGCATCAGCCGGCCCGAATACTGGCCGGCTTTCGTCGACGTTCTCACCAACCTCCTTCTCGTCTTCATCTTCCTGCTCTCGATCTTCGCGCTCGTGCAGTTCCTGCTGTCGCGCGACATTTCCGGCCGCGACACAGTCCTCCAGCGCCTCAACGCGCAGATCGCCGAGCTGACCGAGATGCTCGCCCTCGAAAAGGCCTCGAAGGGCGAGATGACCGACAACCTCTCCACCCTCCAGGCGAGCCTCACCACCGCCGAGAGCGAGCGCGACCGCCTGAAGGGCCTGCTCAGCAGCCAGTCGGACGCCGCCGGTGCCGCCGGCGACCGCATCGCCGCGCTCACCAACGACCTCAATGCTGAGAAGCAGACGAGCCAGCGCGCCCTCTCGCAGGTCGAGCTCCTCAACCAGCAGCTCGCCGCGCTCCGCCGCCAGATCGCCGCCCTCGAATCCGCCCTCAACGCCTCGGAGGACAAGGACAAGGAGAGCCAGGCAAGCATCGCCGACCTCGGCAAGCGCCTCAACGTCGCCCTTGCCCAGCGCGTGCAGGAGCTCTCGCGCTACCGCTCCGACTTCTTCGGCCGCCTCCGCGAGATCCTCGGCGACCGCCCCGACATCCGCATCGTCGGTGACCGCTTCGTCTTCCAGTCGGAAGTCCTTTTCGACACCGGCTCCGACCAGATCGGCACGCAGGGCGACGTCGAGCTGGACAAGCTCGCCACCGCGATCCAAGAGCTCATCAAGGAAATCCCGCCGGACATCCCCTGGGTCCTCCAGGTCAATGGCCATACCGACAAGCGCCCGATCACCGGCACCGCCGGCCGCTTCAAGAACAACTGGGAGCTCTCGGCCGCCCGCGCCGTCGCGGTGGTGCGCTATCTCGCCGACAAGGGCATCCCACCCGAGCATCTCGCCGCCGCCGGCTTCGGCGAGTTCCAGCCACTCGAGGCCGGCGACAGCGACGAGCAGCTGGCCAAGAACCGACGCATCGAGCTGAAGCTCACCGAGCGGTAAGCAGATCCAGGAGAAGCGGGAACCGGTTTTCCGTCCGGATTTGCGCCAGACGGGAACTTGAAGCCCGGCAACCCATGCTGGCATCGGGCGCCCGGCTTGTGTCGGCCGGCCGCCTCCGGTATAGGGTCGCCCCAATCGGCGCGGGATCGCGCCTTCCCGAGAGCTTCCAGGGTTTCCGCGATGAAGAAAGACATTCACCCCGATTATCACGAGATCAAGGTCGTGATGACGGACGGCACCGAATACGTCACCCGCTCGACCTATGGCGAGGCCGGCGCGACGCTCCAGCTCGATATCGACCCGAAGACCCATCCGGCCTGGACCGGCGGCTCGCAGCACCTCCTCGATCGCGGCGGGCGCGTCTCGCGCTTCCAGAACCGCTACAAGGGCCTGAAGACCTGATCTTCCGGGCCTCGGCCTGAAAAACGAAACCCCGGCCTTGGCCGGGGTTTTTTGTTGCCCACCGTTTCTGGTACGGCCGCTACTTCCCGCCGAAGGCGGCGCTCAGTTGCCCGAGCTGTCGCGCGACCGGATTCTCCGCCTCTTCCGGCGCCGCGGCGCCGGTATCGAGGATGCCGTCCAGCTTCCGGACCCTCTCCTGCAGGCGGATCGAGCGCGTGATCAGGTCGCGCAGCCGCTCCGGCAGGTCGTCCCATCCCGGGCCGCCCGTCGCGCTCGCGAGCCCGCCGAGCTTGACCTTCGACTTCTCGGAATTGGCCTGCTCGGCCGAGAGCTCGCCGTCGTTCACCGCGCGCTGCAGGAGGAGCCACGAGGCGAGCTGCATCAGCCGCGTGGTCAGCCGCATCGATTCCGTCGCATAGGCGAGCGAGCCTACCCGCGCCAGGCCCTTCGACTCGCGCCGCCCCTCGCCGTCGAGGTAGTTGGCGGTCTCCTCGACCAGTCCCATTCCCTCGCGGAACATCGCGCGGAACGCGTCCGAACCGGCGAGCCGCTTGCCGAAATAGATCGGCGCGGCGGGCGGCATGCGTGCTGAAATATTCTCTTCTGCCATCGTGACGTCGCTCGGAAAAAATTGACCGGCTTTGTCCCGAAAAGGGACCGAAACCTTGGGTTCTTCGCAATGCGCGCGCCAGTTCTCGTCCCACGGCACCGGCCGTGAGGCAAGAAAAAAGAGAGCCGCGCGAGGCGGCTCTGGAAAAGTTGAAACAGGGAGGCGTCAAACAGAGTGGACAGGAGCCACTCGCAATCCAGATGACTGGATGCCTTAGTAAACACCCGTAAAGCTTAAGGAATGGTTAACGGCGCCGGCAGAACCGCCGCAGGTGCCGTTCCGATTCCGCGGCGCCGTGCCGTTTCGGCACTCCGCCGGCCGCCCTCATCGCTTGAAGAAGGACTCGGCCGCCTCGGCGCTGGCGCGCTTCTCGGCGAGCGCCGCCTTCAGTCGCTCGATCTCGGCGGTCAGCAGCCCGATCCGCTCGCCGATCTCGTCCACAGATAGTTTGGCGAGCTCCTCGCCGATCTCGTGGACGGTCTTTTTCTTCTTCGGCAATTCCTCGTCGAAGAGCGCCATGTCGCCAAGCCCTCCCGTTCGCGCTATGTCGGCAACCGACATAGGGCAGTCGCGGCAGGAATGGGAGAGCGCGCATGGCCGGTGCAACCATGAAGGCGATCGCGATTCCCGTTCCCGGGCCTTACGACGCGCTCGTCCTCGAGGAGCGCCCGCGCCCGTCCCCCGCCGGGCGGCAGGTCCTCGTCCGCGTCCACGCCGCCGGCGTCAACCGGCCGGATGTCTTCCAGCGCCTCGGCAACTATCCGCCGCCGCCCGGTGCCCCCGACATTCCTGGCCTCGAGATCGCCGGCGAGGTCGCCGCCCTTGGCCCCGAGGCCTCGACCTTTTCCGTCGGCGACACGGTCACCGCCCTCGTGCCCGGCGGCGGCTATGCCGAATATTGCGTCGTCGACGAACGGAACGCCCTTCCCGTCCCGCGCGGCTTCTCCATGGTCGAGGCCGCCGCCATCCCCGAGACCTTCTTCACCGTCTGGCCGAACATCTTCGACCGCGGTCGCCTCGCCGCCGGCGAGACGCTCCTCGTCCATGGCGGCGCCTCCGGCATCGGCACGACCGCGATCCAGCTCGCCAGGGCCTTCGGCGCCCGCGTCATCGTCACCGCCGGCAGCGACGACAAGTGCGACGCCTGCCGCAAGCTCGGCGCCGACCTTGCCATCAACTACCGGACCGCCGATTTCGTCGCCGCCGTGAGGGAGGCGACCGGCGGCGCCGGCGTGAACGTCATCCTCGACATGGTCGGCGGCGACTACGTCAACCGCAACTACGAGGCCGCGGCGCCGGAAGGCCGCATCGTCCAGATCGCGACGCTCCACGGCCTGCCCGACAAGGCCAACATCGCGCTCCTGATGCAGAAACGCCTGACCCATACCGGCTCGACCCTCCGGCCGCGTCCGGTCGAGTTCAAGGCCGCCGTGGCGAGGACCCTCCACGAAAAGGTCTGGCCGCTCCTCGAAGCCCGCGCGATCGCCCCGGTCATCGATTCCACCTTCCCGCTCGCCGAGGCGCCGAAGGCCCATGCCCGCATCGACGACCCGGACCATTTCGGCAAGATCGTCCTGACCGTGGCGGGCTGACGGCCGCGGGTTCCTCCCCCGTTTACGGGGGAGGGGGACCGGCGAAGCCGGTGGAGGGGGCGCGTGACGGTCACCACACCGCGCAAGCGAGCCCGTTTGCCTTCCCCGCACCTACCGCCTATATAGGCGCCATTCCCGTCATGATTGGCATGACAACGGCTCCCGGGCCCGCAACCCCGGCGAGCGACCGGGAGAGGCTTATGAACACCGCACTTCCCCTGATGCCCAAGGCGACCGCCGTCTGGCTGGTCGACAACACTTCGCTCTCGTTCGATCAGATCGCCGATTTCTGCAAGCTCCACCCGCTCGAGGTGAAGGCGATTGCCGATGGCGAATCCGCCCTCACCATCAAGGGCATGGACCCGATCACCACCGGCCAGCTGACGCGCGAGGAGATCGAGGCCGCCGAGGCCGATCCCGCCCGCCGCCTGAACATGGCCGATGCCCGCGTGCGCGTCGCCGTCGCCAAGCGGAAGGGTCCGCGCTACACGCCGGTCTCGCGCCGCCAGGATCGCCCGAACGCCATCCTCTGGCTGCTCCGCAACCATCCCGAGCTGAAGGACGCGCAGATCATGCGTCTCGTCGGCACCACCAAGCCGACCATCGACGCGATCCGTAACCGCTCGCACTGGAACGCCAACAACCTCCAGCCGCTCGATCCCGTCACCCTCGGCCTCTGCTCGCAGATCGACCTCGACTTCGAGGTCGAGCGCGCCGCCAAGTCCTCGCCGCAGCGCGAGGTGACCGAGCCGGTCGGCGCCACGCTCCTTCCCGCCGACCAGACGACGACGGCCGCCGCCGCCCTTGCCGCCGCGGCGACCCGCCCGACTGTCAACCCGGAGCGCGAGGCCGAGCGCGAGGCGGATGCCGTCTTCGCCAAGCTGAAGTCGATGAACCGCCGCGAGGAGCAGGACGAGGAGTAGTCCGCCACCGGCTTTCCCGCGATCGCGAGTCCATGGCGGCCCTCCCCGTTCACGCGAAGCGTGGTGGAGGGATGCATGAAGGCCACGACGCCCAGCCCTCCCCTTGTGGGAGGGCCAAAACCAGCGACGCACAGCGGAGATGGTTTTGGGGAGGGGTAAGGCCATCACCGAGCGAAGCGCATTTGGCGCGGCTGCATCGACGGTCCCGCCCCGGGCACCCTACTTCGCCCGGTCGGCCGTGACGCGCGCCATGTAGTCCTCGAGCGCGCGTCCGGGCTCGGCCACGAAGCGGTCGTCGGTCAGCGCGAGATCGCCGACCCGGTCGAGGCGGAAGGTGCGGAAGTCGGTCCTCAGCTCGCACCAGGCGGCGACCGTCCACACCCCGCCCCAGAAGTGCAGCGCCAGCGGCCTGACGATCCGGATGCTCGCCGCGCCCACGGCGTCGCCATAGGCGAAGGAAGCCTTCCGCTTCTCGTCTATGCTGCGCACGAAGAGATCGAACCGCGTGCGGAGCGACTCGTCGAACCGGTAGCCCGGCGCGAAGATCGCCACCCGCCCCGCCGCGCGCATCCGGTCGGCCGGTGCGACCGCCGCGATCTTGACCATCGCCTCCGATGCCGAGCGTGCCAGCTCGCGGCCCGCCCAGGCCTCGACCATCCGCGCGCCGACCATCAGCGCCTCGATCTCGCCGAGCGTGAACATCAGCGGCGGCAGCTGGAAGCCGGGCCTGAGCAGATAGCCGACGCCCGCCTCGCCGTCGATCGGGACGCCCGCCGTCTGCAGGTCGCGAATGTCGCGATAGATGGTGCGCACCGACACTTCGAGCCGTTCGGCGATCTTCTGCGCGGTGACCAGCCGGTCGCCGCGCAGCTGCTGGACGATCTCGAAGAGCCGGTCCGCCCGCCGCATGCGGGTCAGGCCTTCGCCATGCCGTGCAGGCCGACGCGATTGCCCTCGCTGTCCTCGATATGGAAGAAGGCGCCCATGCCCTCGGGCAGGTCGACCCGCGGGGTGAGCACCGTGCCGCCCGCTTCCTTCACCCGGCCGGCCACTTCGTCCAGCCGGTCGTCGCAATTGAGGTAGATCACGGTGCCGGTCGCCCGGCCGGCGAGCTCCGGCACGTTCATGATGGCGCCGGACACGCCCGGCCGCGCATAGGGGAACACCGCCATCTCGCCGCCGCCCATCCGCTCGCGCTTCAGCTTCACCGACAGGATCTTCTCGTAGAAGCCCGCCGCCCTCTCGAGATCGAATGCCGGGATCTCGAACCAGTTGATCACGCTCCGCACTTCCTGCTCGTTGCTCATGGTGCCTGTCTCCGTGCCGCGCCCATCGCGACGCCATGGAGCCTACGCGCCCCCTCCTGACAGCCCTCTGTCAGGAGCCGTCAGGAGACCATATCGCGCTTCCGCAGGCGGCGCCCGCCCGCGCGACATCAGCGCCCTGCCCCCCGCGATTGTATTGCCGCCCGCTACGGTCTAATCGGAAAGCCCCGCCCCGCTGAAACCATCCCGCAAGAACAAGCAGATGATCACGGATCCATGGTTCTACGCGGCCGCCATTCCCGCGGTCATCGTTCTCGGCCTGTCCAAGGGCGGCTTCACGGCGCTCGGCCTCCTGATGGTGCCGATCATGGCGCTCGCCATCTCGCCGGTGCAGGCTGCCGGTATCACCCTGCCGATCCTCGTCTTCAGCGACCTGGTGGCGCTCTTCTCCTACCGGCGCATATACGACGCCACGACGCTGAAGATCATGATCCCCGGCGCCATGCTCGGCATCGCCATCGGCTGGCTGACGGCGAGCTTCGTCACCGAGACCGAGATCCGGCTGATCGTCGGCATCATCTCGGTCATCTTCGCCGTTCAGTTCTTCGTCCGTCGCGGCAAGGACGTTCCCGCCGCGCCGCAGAACGTCGCCAAGGGCACCTTCTGGAGCGCGATCACCGGCTTCACCAGCTTCGTCAGCCATGCCGGCGGTCCGCCCTTCCAGGTCTATGCGGCGCCGCTCCGCCTCGAGCCGCGCCTCTTTGCCGGCACCTCGGTGATCCTCTTCGCCCTCGTCAACGCGGTGAAGCTGGTGCCCTATTTCTTCCTCGGCCAGTTCGACACGCAGAACCTCGCCACCGCCGCGATCCTGCTGCCGATCTCGATCCCGGCGACCCTCCTTGGCGTCTGGCTGGTGAAGCGCTTCGACCCGCGCGCCTTCTACGACCTGATCTACGCGACCATCTGCCTGGTCGGCATCTACCTGATCGTCGAGAGCATCATCGACCTGGCATAGCCGGCGCCACGCGGCACGACCTCCGCCGCGGCTCTCCGCCTGCCTGTCTTCCCGCCCGGAAACAAAAAAGCGCCGCGGCTCCTGCCGTGGCGCTTCCCCGTTACCCGTTCGGTGGATTCCGGCTCAATGTACCGTGCCCTTGAGCCTCACTATTTCTTCCTTCAACTGGAGCTTGCGTCGCTTCAACTCGGTTACCGAGAGGTCGTCCGAACTCGGATGGCTTAGAGCGTCTTCTATTTCCCGCTCGAGGGCCTGGTGGCGCTTCTCGAGTTCGGCGAGATGCGATTCGATGGTCATCAGCGAAATGCCTCCTGTTGACCTTTGCACGCTTCATGAGACTGACACAAAAGCGCCAGCCTGTCGAACCGCGCGGCTCCCCTCCGTGCTGCGATGCACAGCGTTTCCACCGGTCCGACCAACCTGATCTGTGGCCCCCGTCCCGGCGTTTCAACCCCTCGCCGGCAGCCTTTTCGCCAGCCGATTTCGGATGGCGTTTCCGGCCGCCGCCCGTGATATTCTCTTGATTATGCCGTGCGGGGCGGCAGCAGGGCATTCGGGTGGAAGCGGCATCATGGCATCGGGCAACCGGTCGCTCTCTGGCGAGGCGGAAGAGCAGATCCGGCGCGAGCTCGCGAAGCTTCGCGAGGAGCATCGCGACCTCGACGAGGCGACCGCCTCGATGATCGCTTCGGGCACCATCGATTCGCTCCGCATCCAGCGCATGAAGAAGCGGAAGCTGGCGCTGAAGGACCGCATGTCGGCGCTGGAGGACCAGTTGCTCCCCGACATCATCGCCTGAGCCCCGCGACGCCGCCGGTGGCGCGCCGCTTCGTTGTGGTGCAATACTGGCCTTTCCCGCCAGGATCGCCGGAGCCGTCGAGAATTCCATGATCGAGCCGCCCCCGCCCGTTGCCATCGTCATGGGCAGCCAGTCCGACTGGGCGACGCTCCGCCACGCCGCCGATACGCTCGATTCCCTCGGCGTCGGCCACGACGACCGCATCGTCTCGGCCCACCGCACGCCTGACCGGCTGATCACCTTTTCGAAGGGCGCCCGCCGCGCCGGCTACAAGGTCATCATCGCCGGGGCCGGCGGCGCCGCGCACCTGCCCGGCATGATCGCCTCGATGACGCCGCTCCCGGTCTTCGGCGTGCCCGTCGAATCGAAGGCCCTCGGCGGCAGGGACAGCCTCCTCTCCATCGTCCAGATGCCCGCCGGCATCCCCGTCGGCACCCTCGCCATCGGCCGCTCCGGCGCCATCAACGCGGCGCTTCTCGCCGCCGCCGTCCTCGCCCTTTCCGACGACGAGGTCGCGAGCCGCCTCGATGGCTGGCGCATGGCCCAGTCGGCCGCCGTCGAGGAGCGGCCCTTCGACGATGAGTGACGCGCCGCGGGTGATCGCCCCCGGCATGGTGGTCGGCATCCTCGGCGGCGGCCAGCTGGGCCGCATGCTCGCCACCGCCGCCGCCGAGCTCGGCCTCGCCTGCCACGTCTACTGCCCGGATCCGCGCAGCCCCGCCTTCGCCGTCGCCGCGGCGCGCACCATCGCGCCCTATGACGACCCGGAGGCGCTTGCCGCCTTTGCCGCCAGCGTCGACGTCGTCACCTACGAGTTCGAGAACGTGCCCGTCGAGACGGCAGAGGCGCTTGCCGCGCGCGTGCCGCTCGCGCCGGGCGCCCGATCGCTCGCCGTCGCGCAGGACCGCCTCTTCGAGAAGGAGCTGATGGCCGGGCTCGGCATCGCCACTGCCGCCCATGCCGAGGTCTCGCGCCAGGCCGACATCTATTCGGCGCTCGCCCGTACCGGCCGGCCCGCGATCCTGAAGACCCGCCGCCTCGGCTATGACGGCAAGGGCCAGGCGACCGTCCGCGCCGGCGACGATCCCGTCTCCGCCTGGCGCGTCATCGGCGAAGCACCGGCGATCCTCGAGGCCCTCGTCTCCTTCGAGCGCGAGGTCTCCGTCATCCTCGCCCGCGGCCGCGACGGCGAGGTGCGCGCCTTCGATGTCACCGAGAACGTCCACGATGCCGGCATCCTCGACACCTCCACCGTGCCCGCCCGCATCGAGCCGGAGCTCGCGGCAGAGGCCCTCGCCATCGCCACCCGTATCGCCGAGGCGCTCGACCATGTCGGCATTCTCGCCGTCGAGATGTTCCTCGCGACCGGCCACGAAGGCCGCCGCCTGCTCGTCAACGAGATCGCTCCCCGCGTTCACAATTCCGGGCACTGGACGCAGGATGCCTGCCTCGTCTCGCAGTTCGAGCAGCACATCCGCGCCATCTGCGGCTGGCCGCTCGGCGACCCTTCCCGCCATTCCGACGCCGTGATGGTCAACCTCATCGGCGACGCCGTCGCCGACTGGCCTGCCCTCGCCGCCGAACCCGGGGCCCGGCTTCATCTCTACGGCAAGTCCGAGGCCCGTCCCGGCCGCAAGATGGGCCACGTCAACCGCGTCCGGCCCCGTCCGGGGACGTGAAGATTCGCCGGAAAGTCCCGTTCCGCTTTTGACAGGCCCCGGTCCGTTCTGGTACATGAGCCGCCACGGCAGGGGTCGGCCATAGGCCCGGGCCCCTTTTTGCACCACCATTTTCGGAACAGGACGGAAAACCCTAGTGCAGGTACTCGTTCGCGACAACAACGTCGACCAGGCCCTCAAGGCGCTCAAGAAGAAGATGCAGCGCGAAGGCCTTTTCCGCGAGATGAAGCTGCGGAACTACTACGAGAAGCCCTCCGAGCGCCGCGCCCGCGAAAAGGCCGAGGCGGTTCGCCGGGCCCGCAAGCTCGCCCGCAAGCGCGCGCAGCGCGAAGGCTTGATCGCGGCCAAGCCCGCCCGCCCGCCTCGTCCGGCGCGCTAGGAGCGTTTCCGGGCCGGCTCCGGGCGCCCTTAATTCGCCGGGTTTTCCGGCTTGGCTGGCACGGGTCGGCTGGCCGGATCGGTTTTGAGTGCTCGCCAGGTCGATGCGATTCGGAACCGGCAGTCTCCAGGAAGGCGAAATGCTGAGAGGGCGGACGGAAGCAGCGCTTTTCGCCCGGCAACGGGCTTGGCTCGTGATTGCCGGCGCCCTGCTCCTCGGAGCCTGCCAGACCCAGACCGCCAATTTCGGCCGCAGCGAGGACGACCCCGACGCGGCCATCGCCTCCCAGGCGAACATTTCCTCGCTCTCCGCCGCGGTCACCCAGAACCCCAGCGACGCCAACGCCTATAACGTGCGCGGCACCGCCTATGGCCGCGCCGGCAAGCTGAAGGACGCGGTCGCCGATTTCGACAACGCGATCCGCATCAATCCCTCCTTCTACCAGGCCTATGCCAACCGCGCGCTGGTCGAGCGTCGCCTCAACCGCGACGACCTCGCACTCGCCGACTACAACAAGGCGATCGAGCTCAATCCGAGCTACGCCGTCGCCTATGTCGGCCGCGGCAACATCTATCGCCAGAACAACCAGCTGCAGCAGGCGCTGACCGACTTCAACACGGCGATCAACCTCGATTCGACCGACCCGCGCGCCTTCCACAACCGCGCCCTCGTCGAGCAGGCCATGGGCCAGCACGAGCAGGCCATCGACGATTTCACCAAGGCGATCTCCAACTCGCCGGGCAATCCGGAGCCCTTCGAGGGCCGCGGCCTCTCCTACCTCGCCACCGGCGACTACAAGGCCGCGCTCGAGGACTTCAACGAGGCGATCAAGCGCGACAAGGATTCCTACGAGGCCTGGACCAACCAGGGCCTCGCGCTCGAGAAGCTCGGTGACAAGAAGAAGGCCTTCGCCGCCTTCGCCCACGCCGCCTCGCTGAATCCCAACTACCGCCCTGCCAAGGACGGCATGCGCCGCACCCAGAACTCGGCCTGATCCTCCACGACGCCAGCCCTCCCCTTGCGGGAGGGCCAAAGCCATCGAAGCGCAGCGGAGATGGTTTTGGGGAGGGGTGAGCTTGCAGGGAGCGGCGGGTACGTCAGCCGCGGTTCCTCCCCCGTTTACGGGGGAGGGGGACCGCTCCCAACTCGGGCCTGTCCGAGTTGGGCACTATGAGCTGAACTCGGCAAAAGCCGAGTTCAGGTGGCGGTGGAGGGGGCGCATGAAGATCGCAACGCCCCTGCCCTCGCAAGACGCCACCTCTTCGCTGGTCATGCCAAGGCTTGACCTTGGCACCCAAGAATTCCCTCTCGGCGGTCCTTCCCCAAATATCTCTCGGTGGTGAAGTCCAGCCTCAGCCGCGCGGCGTGAAGCCGGCGCATTGCCTGTCACTCCGGATTTTTTTGGGTGCCAAGGTCAAGCCTTGGCATGACCAGCGTTGAGGTTGGCCGGATTCTGGATCATCGCGTCGCGGCTCGTCCGCCGAGCCGCGCAAGGCGCAACGTCCGCCCACGATCCTCCGGTCAAGCCGCAGGATGACGTGGAGAACCCGGAAGCGGCTTTGCTCCCTGGCCGGGGAGCGCCGCGACCTACATCGCCTTGACGATGCCCTCGGCCACCTTCTTGGCGTCGCCGAGCAGCATCATGGTGTTGTCGCGGTAGAAGAGCGGATTGTCGATGCCCGCATAGCCCGAGGCGAGCGAGCGCTTCACGAACATCACCGTGCCCGCTTTCCACACCTGCAGCACCGGCATGCCGTAGATCGGCGAGGTCTTGTCCTCCTCGGCCGCCGGATTGGTCACGTCGTTGGCGCCGATGACGAAGGCGACGTCGGCCTGTGCGAACTCCGAGTTGATGTCCTCGAGCTCGAACACCTCGTCATAGGGGACGTTGGCTTCCGCCAGCAGCACGTTCATGTGCCCCGGCATGCGCCCGGCAACCGGATGAATGGCGTACTTCACCTCGACGCCCTCGGCCTTCAGCTTGTCGGCCATCTCGCGGAGCGCGTGCTGCGCCTGCGCCACCGCCATGCCGTAGCCCGGCACGATGATCACCTTCGACGCGTTCTTCAGGATGAACGCCGCGTCCTCGGCCGAGCCCTGCTTGACCGGCCGCTGCTCCTTGGCGCCGCCGGCAGCCGCGGCGGTCTCGCCGCCGAAGCCGCCGAGGATGACCGAGACGAAGCTGCGGTTCATGCCCTTGCACATGATGTAGCTGAGGATCGCGCCCGACGAGCCGACCAGCGCGCCGGTGATGATCAGCGCCGAGTTGCCGAGCGTGAAGCCGATGCCCGCCGCCGCCCAGCCCGAATAGGAGTTGAGCATCGAGATGACGACCGGCATGTCGGCGCCGCCGATCGGGATGATCATCAGGACGCCGAAGGCGAAGGAGCAGAGTGCGAGCAGCCAGAAGAGGATCGTGTTCCCGGTCAGCGCGAAGGCGACGACGAGGAGGACGATCACCACCGCGAGGCCGAGATTGATGAAGTGGCGGTTGGGTAAGAGGATCGGCGCGCCGCTCATGCGGCCCGACAGCTTCAGGAACGCGATCACCGAGCCCGAGAAGGTCATCGCGCCGATGGCGACGCCGATCGACATCTCGACGAGGCTGGCGCCGTGGATGGCGCCCTCCGTGCCGATGCCGAAGGCGGTCGGTGCATAGAGCGCGCCGGCGGCGACCAGTACCGCCGCCATGCCGACCAGCGAGTGGAAGGCCGCGACCAGTTCCGGCATCGCCGTCATCGGGACGCGCCGCGCGATCACCGCACCGATGCCGCCGCCGAGGGCGATGCCGAGGATGACGAGCAGCCAGGCCGAGAAGCTCGCCGGAACCTGGTAGGCGAGCGTCGTCAGCACGGCGACGACCATGCCGACCATGCCGAGCGTGTTGCCGCGCCGGCTCGATTCCGGGCTCGACAGGCCGCGCAGCGCCAGGATGAAGAGGACGCCGGCGACGAGGTAGAGGAAGGCGGCGATATTGACGTTCATCGTCCGCGCCTCACTTCTTCTTCTGGTACATGGCGAGCATCCGCTGGGTCACCAGGAAGCCGCCGAAGATGTTCACCGAGGCCAGCACCAGCGCGATGAAGCCGAAGATCCGCGCCCAGGTCGGGCCGCTGTCGTTGGCGACCAGCGCGACGCCGACCGCAAGCAGCGCGCCGACGATGATCACGCTCGAGATGGCGTTGGTCACCGACATCAGCGGGGTATGCAGCGCCGGGGTCACCGACCAGACCACGTAGTAGCCGACGAAGATCGCGAGCACGAAGATCGACAGGCGGAAGACGAACGGGTCGATGACGCCGCCGGTCGCCGCGCTCACCGCGTGGCCGGCCGCTTCCAGCGCCTGGTCGGCGAAGCCCTGCGCGGCCACGGCCGCGTCATGGGCCTGGCCCGCGGCGGACTTGGCGGTGTCAGCGGCCGCCTTGGCGGCCGCGGCAGCTTCCTCGGCAGTCATCAGCTGGCTCCCTTGCCCGCGAAGGACGGATGCACCACCGCGCCGTCGCGCGTCAGCACCGTCGCCTTGACCAGTTCGTCGTCCCAGTTGATGGCGAAGGCCTTGCTCGTCTTGTCGAAGAAGGTCTCGACGAAGTTGTAGAGGTTGCGCGCGTAGAGCGCCGAGGCGCTCGCCGCGATCCGGCCGGGCACGTTGAGGAAGCCGATGATCTTCACATCGCCGGCCTTCGCGATCTCGCCGGCCTTGGCGCCCTCGACATTGCCGCCGCGCTCGACCGCGAGGTCGACCAGCACCGAGCCCGGCTTCATCGAGGCGACCATCACGGCGGAGACCAGCTTCGGCGCCGGGCGTCCGGGGATCAGCGCCGTGGTGATGACGATGTCCTGCTTCTTGATGTGCTCGGCGACCAGCGCCGCCTGCTTCGCCTGATACTCGGCCGACATCGGCTTGGCGTAGCCCGCCGCGGTCTCCGCCTGCTTGAATTCCTCGTCCTCGACCGCGACGAACTTCGCCCCGAGGGATTCGACCTGCTCCTTCGCCGCCGGCCGCACGTCGGTCGCCGTCACCACCGCGCCAAGGCGCCGGGCGGTCGCGATCGCCTGCAGCCCGGCGACGCCCGCGCCCATGACGAAG
Organism: Hyphomicrobiales bacterium; assembly: GCA_017305635.1. Taxonomy (GTDB): domain Bacteria; phylum Pseudomonadota; class Alphaproteobacteria; order Rhizobiales; family Kaistiaceae; genus JAFKKF01. The sequence goes on from JAFKKF010000011.1 coordinate 64,172, forward strand.
ACGCGCGCCGCCGGCACGGTGCCTGCCGCCGTCATCATCATCGGCAGCGCCCGGTCGTAATTGTCCGCCGCGTCGATCACCGCCTGGTAGCCGGCGAGGTTCGCCTGGCTGGAAAGGACGTCCATCGACTGCGCGCGGGTGATTCGCGGCATCAGCTCCATGGCGAAGGCGGCGAGCTTCGCATCCGCCAGCGCCTTCAGGGCGGAATCGTTGCCGTAGGGGTCCATGATCGCGACCACGATCGCCCCCGGCTTGTAGGCCTGCATCTCGGAAGCGTCCGGACGGCGCACCTTCAGGATTATGTCGGCGTCTCGGACCGTCTCGCGGGCGTCCGCTACCGTCGCACCGGCGGCCGCATAGTCCGCATCGGGGATGCGGGAGGCCGCACCGGCCCCCGCCTGCACGCTGACTTCAGCGCCCAGGCCCTTGAATTTCTTGACGGTTTCCGGAGTCGCCGCGACGCGGGTCTCGAGCTTGTCGGCTTCCGCCGGCACGGCGATCTTCATCAGGGGAGATTCCTCGTCGAAAGCGCAGAAATGCTGGGCTCAGACCACGAAAATGGCGAGGAGAACGAGGATCACGATCGCCGCGATCGTTCCCCATTTCAGCGCGCCGAGGAAGCCTTCATACGAAGCCGCATGCGCTGCATAATCGTCGATCGGCGGCGCATTGAAATCGACGGTGGACTGTTCAGCCATGTCATCCCCTCAGGCATCCGGCCCTCGGGCATCCGGAGCCGCGGGATTTATAGCAAATGAAGCGCCTGCGGCAATCGTTTGCGGCGTCGCAGCGACCTAAAACTCGACACCCGCCAGCCGGTCGAGCGAAAAGCGCCCGCCACCGCGGATCGCGACCATGAGGAGCACCGCCGTCCACAAGAGCGCGAACTCCGCGCCCCCGTTCTCCACGTAGAAGCCGAGCGGCAGGTGGAAATAGAACGCGGCGACGCCAGTGGTGATGGTTGCCGCAAGCGCCGCGGGCCGGGTCAGCAGTCCGAGCGCGATCAGGATTCCGCCGATGAATTCCACCAGTCCCACTGCATAGACGAGCAATTCCGCCGGCTGCAGGCCGATGCCGGCGAAGAACCCGACCATCTGCTCATGCGTCCCGCCGGTGATGCCGAAGAGCTTCCACATGCCGTGCGGCACCAGGAAAGCGCCGGCGACGAAGCGGACGAGCGCATAGGCCGGCTCGGTGAGCGCATCGGTGAGCGGCGCAAGAAAGGGCAGCAAGCGGCGGGGCGCGGTGGTCATGCCGCCGTCAACACGCCGTCCCTCGATTTATTCGAGTCCCACCGTCTTCAGCGCCTTTGCCTGCGCTCCCGCCAGCCTTGTCTCGCTGAAATCCTCGACCGCTTCCCCGAAGAGGCGATGGAAATTGAGCTCGGCCTTCAGGTGCAGCATGACCGAGCCGAGCCCGACCGCAGCGCGATCCATCAGCACGAATTCGCGCGGGATCAGCACCGAGCCGAGTGGCTTCAGCTTCTGCTTCACCTCCCATGCCTCGCGCCGGCCATAGGCATGCGGCGCGACGCCGTCGGCGATGGTGCGCACGCGGTCGTCGAGGAGCGGCGCATAGATGAAGCGCGCCCAGATGTTGAGCGCGTCGATCATGTCCTTGCCGAGATTGCGGAAGCCCCAGCTTTCATAGGCGTGGACGATCCGCGCCCGCTCGTTCCGCCGAAGCCCCTCGTAGAGATCGATGACGCCAGCGACGAAGCGCGGCGGGAAAATGCGGATGCAGCCGAAGTCGAGGAGGTTGATCCCCGCCGGCACGATCGGCGTGCCCTTCTTCGGCGCCTCCTCGAACACCGTGTAGTTGCCGAGATGGGGGTCGCCGTGAATCACGCCGAAGCGCGCGAAGGGATTCCACCAGGCCCGGAACATGGCCGTGGCGATACAGTTGCGGTCTTCCAGCGGCGCGTCGACGAATTCGAGGATGCGCCGCCCGTCGAGCCACGCCATGGTGAGCAGCCGCGTGGTCGAGAGGCCATTGTCGATCTCCGGCACGCGCACCAGCGGCTCCTCGGCGAGCATCAGGCCGTAGAGCACCGCATGCTTCGCCTCGCGCCGATAGTCGAGCTCCTCGCGGAGCCGCTCCGTCATCTCCTTGGCGATCTCGCTGGTATCGATCTCCGGGCTCATCCGCCGCTGCAGCGAGAGGATCATGCCGAGCTGCCCGAGGTCGGCCTCCACCGCGGAAGCCATGTCCGGATATTGCAGCTTGCAGGCGAGGCGCCGCCCGTCGAGCGACACAGCCTTGTGGACCTGGCCGAGCGAGGCCGCCGCCGCCGGCTCGCGATCGAAGGACCGGAAGCGCTTCGCCCAGTCGGGCCCGAGTTCGGCCTGCATGCGTCGTGCCACGAAGGCCGGCCCCATGGGCGGGGCGGCCGACTGCAGCTTCTGCAGCTCGGCGGCATATTGGGGCGGCAGCAGGTCGGGAACCGTCGCGAGCATCTGGGCGAGCTTCATCAGCGGCCCCTTCAGGCCGCCGAGCGCCGCCGCGAGGCTCGCCGCATTCTTCTTGTCGGATAGATCGCGGCCGAGCAGCCGCGCCCCCGCCATCCGCGCCGCGACCCCGCCGACGCTGGCGCCGACGCGCGCATAGCGCGTCACCCGGCGGGTCAGTCGGTTGCGTTCGCTGTCCTCAGCCATCGCCTTCGGTCTTCGGCCAATTGTCCCTGATCCAGCGGGCAACACCGTCTTCATCGACGAGTCCCGCCGCAAGGTCGCGAATGATCACGACCGCTTCGGCTTCATCGGCGACAAAATCGACATCGTTGAGGCCGAGGAAGGTAACAAGGGAGAGCAGCGCCGCCCGCTTGTTGCCGTCGACGAAGGGATGATTGCGGGCAATGCCAAACGCGTAGGCTGCGGCCAATTGCGCGAGGTCACCGTTCTCATAGGCCCACCGGTTCCGCGCCCGGCCGAGCGCAGATTCGAGGGCCCCGACATCACGCATCCCCGCCGGGCCACCGAACCGGCGCAGCTGGCGTTCATGGATGGCGATGACGAGGTCGGCGGTGAGCCAGACCGGCTCGCTCACTTCGCCAGTTCCTCGAGAGCATTGCGATAGGTCTGCATCGCCTTCTCGGCGATCTCCATGCCCTTGTCGAAAACCGGATCGGAGCGGCGGATCTGGATGCTGCCATCGGCCATCTCGGTGACGGTCACCCAGTCCCCTTGGCCAAAGCTCAGGCGGCTGAGCAGCTCCTTCGGCAGGATGAGGCCGGTGGAATTGCCGATCTTCTTGACTTCGAGCTTCATGGCGGTGCTCCGGTAACGACGTTGTACGAAACGTATAACATACGTTGTACGTTCCGTACAACAATCCTCCGAACGCCCTGTACTGCCCTCGCCACAAGGGGTCGAGGCGAGGTCCCGCTACTTCTCCATCCCCTCGAGCTCGGTGATGAGACGGTCGATCACGCCGAGGCCCTTCTGCCAGAAACCGGGATCGGTGGCATCGAGCCCGAAGGGCGCGAGCAGCTCCTTGTGGTGCTTGGTGCCGCCCGCCTTCAGCATGTCGAAATACTTCTCCTGGAAGCCGGTCGCCGCCTCCTCGTAGACCGCATAGAGCGAGTTCACGAGACAGTCGCCGAAAGCATAGGCGTAGACGTAGAAGGGCGAATGGATGAAGTGCGGGATGTAGGTCCAGAAGGTCTCGTAGCCCGGCCCGAGATGGATCGCCGGCCCGAGGCTCTGGCTCTGCACCTCCAGCCAGATCTCGCCGAGGCGCTCGGAGGTCAGCTCGCCCTCGCGCCGCTCCTCGTGCACTTTACGCTCGAACGTGTAGAACGCGATCTGGCGCACGACCGTGTTGATCATGTCCTCGACCTTGGCGGCGATCATCGCCTTCCGTTCCTTCGGATCGGTCGTCTCGAGAAGGAGCGCCCGGAAGGTGAGCATCTCGCCGAACACGCTCGCCGTCTCGGCAAGCGTCAGCGGCGTCGGCGCCATCAGCGCACCCTGCGGGGCCGCGAGCACCTGGTGCACGCCATGCCCGAGTTCGTGGGCGAGCGTCATCACGTCGCGCACCTTGCCCTGGTAGTTGAGGAGCACGTAGGGATGCGCGCTCGGCACCGTCGGATGCGCGAAGGCGCCCGGCGCCTTGCCCGGCCTCACCGGCGCATCGATCCAGCGCTCGTCGAAGAAGCGCCGCGCGATGTTCGCCATCTCCGGCGAGAACAGCCCATAGGCGCCGAGCACCGTGGCGCGCGCTTCGTCGAAGCGGATCACCCGCTGCGGCACGTCCGGCAGCGGCGCGTTGCGGTCCCAGTGGTTCAGCGATTCGCGCCCGAACCACTTCGCCTTCAGCGCGTAGTAGCGGTGCGACAGGCGCGGATAGGCCTCGTGCACCGCCGCGACCAGCGCATCGACCACCTCCGGTTCTACCCGGTTGGCGAGGTGCCGCGCCGCCGCCACGTCCTTGAAGCCGCGCCAGCGGTCGGAGATCTCCTTGTCCTTGGCGAGCGTGTTGGTGACGTGGGTGAAGAGGCGGAGGTTCTCCCGGAACGTCGCCGCCAGCGCATCCGAGGCCCGGTGCCGCTTCGCCTCGTCGGCATCCTGCAGCATGTTGAGCACCGGCTCGAGCGCCAGCTTCTCGCCGCCTACCTCGAAGCGGAGCGCCGTCATCGTCTCGTCGAAGAGCCGGTTCCAGGCGCCCCGCCCGCTCACCGACTTCTCGTGGAAGAGCTGCTCGACGCGGTCCTCGAGCTGGTAGGGCTTCTCCTTCCGGATATCCTCGAGGAACGGCCTGTAGTGCCCGAGCGCCGGGTGGCGCATGGCGACTTCCAGCACCGTGTCGTCGATGCGGTTCAATTCGAGCGCGAAGAAGAGCAGATGCGCGCTCGCATTGGTGATCTTCTCCTGCACGTCGCCGTAGAACTTCGAGCGCACCGGGTCGCTTGTATCGCCGGCATGCAGGAGCCCGGCATAGGAGACGATGCGGCCGAGCAATTCCTCCAGCTTCTCGAAGGCGACCACCGCCTCGGCGAGCAGCGCGCCGGCATCCGGCGACACCGCGATCTCCCCGAGCTTGCCCTTGTAGCGCGTCTCGAAGGCGGTCGAGGCCGTGTCGGCACGGGCGAGGTCGGCCTTGAGCTGGTCCGATTCCATACCCGGATAGAGATCGTCCAGCCGCCATTCGGGCAGGTCGCCATAGGCATTGCGGGCCGGCTCGGCGAAGGCGGCATCGGCGGGATGGAAGGTCGGGGCAACGGGAAAAAGGGTCATGACGAATCCGGTCTGGTAGACATGCCCCAATCTGGGCGGCCCCGACGCGCCGATCAACCCGCGAGGCGAATCGGCCGCCGGCCTGCGCGCCGAGCACGGCCGGATCAAGGCGCGGCCACGCTTATCCCCGTGATGCCCGCATGGCGGCGAGGACCGCATCGGAGGCGCGCAGGTTAGCGGCCCGTTAACCCAGCGCCCCGATCATCGCGCCAATGTCCGTCACCATCCTCATTGCCGACGACGATCCGGTCCAGCGCCGGCTGCTCACCACGGCCGTCGAGCGCTTCGGCTACGCCGCGGTCACCGTCGGCGACGGCGCCGAGGCGATGGCACGCCTCTCCGCTCCCGATGCCGATTTCGGCCTCGTCATCCTCGACCTGATGATGCCCGGCATGGACGGCATGGCCGTGCTCGCCAAGCTCCGCGAGCTCGACCGCCAGGTCCCGGTCATCGTCCAGACCGCCCATGGCGGCATCGAGACCGTCGTCGGCGCCATGCGCGCCGGCGCCGTCGATTTCGTCGTCAAGCCGCTCTCGCCCGAGCGCCTGCAGGTCTCCATCGCCAATGCCCTGAAGCTGAACGCCCTCGAAGGCGAGCTGGCGCGCATGAAGCGCACCGCCGAGGGCACGCTCACCTTCCGCGACATCATCGCCCGCAGCCCGGCCATGGATCGCGTCATCCGCCTCGGCCAGCGCGCCGCCGCCTCGCAGATCCCGATCCTGCTGGAAGGCGAATCCGGCGTCGGCAAGGAGCTGATCGCCCGCGCCATCCAGGGCGACGGCGACCGTCGCCGCAAGCCCTTCGTCACCGTCAATTGCGGCGCCATCCCCGACAACCTCGTCGAGAGCATCCTCTTCGGCCACGAGAAGGGCGCCTTCACCGGGGCCGCCGAGAAGCACGCCGGCAAGTTCCGCGAGGCCCAGGGCGGCACCCTCTTCCTCGACGAGGTCGGCGAGCTGCCGGCCGACGTGCAGGTCAAGCTGCTCCGCGCCCTGCAGGACGGCGAGATCGACCCCGTCGGCGCGCGCCGGCCCATCCGCGTCGACTTCCGCCTCATCTCGGCGACCAACCGCAGCCTCATCGACATGGTCAAGGCGGGGACGTTCCGCGAGGACCTCTACTACCGGCTGAACGTCTTCCCGATCCGCATCCCGCCCCTCCGCGAGCGGCGCGAGGAGATTCCGGAGCTCGTCCGCCACTTCATCGCCCGCTTCGCCGCCGAGGAGGGCAAGTCCTTCATCCGCGGCGTCGCCGCTCCGGCCCTCCAGCTCCTCATGCATTTCGACTGGCCCGGCAACGTCCGCCAGCTCGAGAATGCGGTCTTTCGCGCCGTCGTGCTCGCCGACGAGCCGATGCTGACCGAAGAGGAATTCCCCCAGATCGCCGCCTACATGGACGGTAGCACCCCGGACGAGGACCACGGCGCGCCGCTGCCGGACTTCGCGGCCCTCACCATTGGCGAGCCCGCCTCGCCTTCGGCTGCCGGCGGCCCCTCCCTGTTCGCCTCCAACGGGGATGTGCGTCCGCTTGCCGAGATCGAGGCCGCGGTCATCCGCCTGGCGCTCGAGAAATATGGCGGACGGATGACCCACGTCGCCCGCAAGCTCGGCATCGGCCGCTCGACGCTCTATCGCAAGCTGAAGGAGCTCGGCCTCAGCGACATGGCCGAAGGCATTGCGGCAGAATAGCAATAGGCCGGTAAATTCAATTTGATTGCCGGCTTTGCGATTGATCCTGGCCGCGCTTTCGTTCCATTTTGACGGCACCAGCGTCGACCGCGCTTTCGCAGATTCTGCATACGAAAGGCTTCTCCTGATGCTCCGTGGAACGACCCGCACGATCGCCTTCGCGGCGACCCTGCTGGCAGCGACCAGTGCTTTCGCAGCCGCCCCCGCCGCGCCGAAGAAGAAGCCCCGCGTTGCCGCCCCACCCGTGGTGGCCCCTGTCGCCAAGTCCTGGCCCGACGTCTCGGTCAATGTCTACGACCGCATCACCGACCCCGGCACCGCCGCCATTCGTGCTGCCCTCGCTGCCATTCCGAAGGCCGTCGACAAGAAGGAAGCGGCTGGCATCCGCGCGTTCTATGCCCAACGCGGCTACCAGCCGGTCTGGACGCCCGATGGCGCCATCTCGGATCATGGCAAGGCCGTCATCGCCCGTCTCGCCGTCGCCGACACGGACGGCCTCGACCCGAAGGCCTACCCGACGCCGGCTGCCGACCTCGGCGGCACCGGTGCGGATCCGGCGGCGCTCGCCAATGCCGAAGTGACGCTGAGCCTGGCCGTCGTCGCCTATGGCCATGATGCCTATGCCGGCCGCCTCGTGCCGGGCGAGGTCAGCCCCAATATCGGCTGGCAGGCCAAGGAGGTCGACCCGGCCGCGATCCTCGCCAGCGTTTCCTCCGCCGATGATCCGGCAAGCGTCCTCGCCGACTACAATCCGCAGCAGAAGGAATTCGTCCTCCTGCGCGGCAAGCTCGCCGAGCTTCGCGCCGCCGCCGACAAGTCCAAGGAACGCATCGAGATTCCCGCCGGTCCGACCCTGAAGCCGGGCATGACCGACGCTCGCGTGATCCTCATCCGCCAGCGCTTCGAACTGCCCACCGACGTGGCCGAAGCCGATGTCTATGACCCGGCCGTGGTCGCCGCCGTCGAGGCCTTCCAGAAGTCGCGGAAGATCAAGGCCGACGGGATCATCGGCAAGGGCACGCTAGCCGTCATCAACAAGGGCGACCCCGACCCGCTGCCGCTCGTCCTCGCCAACATGGAGCGCTGGCGCTGGATGCCGCGCAACCTCGGCAATTTCTACGTTCGGGTGAACATCCCGAATTTCGACCTGGACGTGTATAGCGACGGCAACGTCATCTACAACACGCGCATCGTCGTCGGTAAGGTGGACCTGCCGACCCCGGTCTTCTCCGACCGCATCCAGTTCGCGGTGGTCAACCCGGCCTGGAGCGTGCCCTCCTCGATCCTCGCCAAGGAATACCTGCCGGCGCTGCGCAATGGCGGTGTCCCCAAGGGCTTCGAGGTCTATGCCAAGGTCGGCGGGCGCTTCCGCGCGGTCGACCCCTACATGGTCAACTGGGCGACCGTCGGCCCGAACGACATCCAGCTTCGCCAGCCGCCGGGCGAGCGGAACGCCCTCGGCGTCATCAAGTTCATGTTTCCGAACAAGTATGCCGTGTACCTCCACGACACGCCGTCCAAGGCCTTGTTCAAGAACGATTATCGCGCCTACAGCCACGGCTGCATGCGGGTCATGAACCCGTGGGACTTCGCCGATGTGCTGTTCACCCAGGAATCCGGCTGGACCGTCGCCCGGCTGAAGAAGCTTGTCGGCGGCCCCGAGAAGCGCGTCGACTTCCCGAGGCCGATCAACGTCCACATCACCTATTTCACGGCCTGGGTGGATGATTCGGGCGACCTCCAGACCCGTCCTGACCTCTATGGTCACGACAAGCGCGTCGAGCAGGCGCTGGGCCTCCTCGCCACCGACTGAAACCTAGGATTCCCTAGGGGAAAAAGGCGGGTTGCCTATCCGGTCGGCAAGTGGCAGTCTCCGTCCGTCGGTGACGCCGGCCGGACCGCTCGCAGGGACCGGTTTGGTAAAGGGGAATTAACTTTCGCCCCCGACAATGGACCGTAAGAGGCCGATCGACGGGATCGGTCAAGGACGGAAGCGAACAGATTTTGTTCAGGCGGGGTAATATCCAGGCGCAGGGCAGCACGCGGGCGAAGCGTCCGCTGCGTTCCTCGGTTTTGCGGCTAGGCTCGCTCGCTCTTCTGGCATCGGTGTTCTCGGTCGGAGCCGCGGTATCGGTTCCCGAGGGCAATCGTGCCCTGAAGATCTATCATGTCCATACCGGCGAGAAGCAGGTCATCGTCTTCAAGCGGAACGGCGTCTACGACAAGGACGGCCTCCGCCAGCTGAATTACATCCTGCGCGACTGGCGCAAGAACCGCCCGACCAACATGGACCCGCACGAGATGGACCTGCTGTGGCAGGTCTATGCGGCGACCGGGTCGAGCGAATATATCCACGTCGTCTGCGGCTATCGCTCGCCCGAGACCAATTCGATGCTCCGCAACCGCTCGCGCGGCGTCGCCAAGCACAGCCAGCACATGCTCGGCAAGGCGGTCGACTTCTTCATTCCGGGCGTTCCCCTCGCCAAGCTCCGCGAAATCGGCCTGCGGATGCAGGTCGGCGGCGTCGGCTACTATCCGACCTCCGGCTCGCCTTTCGTCCACATGGATACCGGCAGCGTGCGCATGTGGCCGCGCATGTCGCGTACCCAGCTCGCCCGCGTCTTCCCGAACGGCAAGACGCTCTACCTGCCGGCCGATGGCGGCCCGCTCCCCGGCTATGCCGAGGCGCTTGCCGCCTACAAGGCCCGCAAGGGCGCTCCTGCCATGATGGTCGCTTCGCGTGACGCGAGCGACGATGAAGACGACAACAACGAGACGGTCGTCCTGAAGCCGAAGGCTTCCGGCGGCATCGCGGTGGCCGCCTATGACGGTCCGCTGCCGACGCCGCGCCCGGCCCGCCAGATGGCCGCGCCGGTCGTAGCCGACATGAGCGGCGAGGCCACCGGCCAGTTCGCGCCGCCCGATCGCGTCGCCGCCTTCTTCGAGACGGCCTTCAACGACAGCGACACCCTCATCCAGTCCGACGAGCATGCCGCGCTCGAGAAGAAGCTCGCCGAACTCGAGGCCGAGGGCAATTCCGAGCCGGTTGCGCCGAAGCGCGCCGTCGTGGCGATGAAGGCCCCCGCCCAGGCGAAGCCGGTCGATTTCAATACCGCCGCCGACGACGTCGCCCCGGCCGTGCCCGCCCAGCTCGCCAGCGCCATGGCCGAGCGCGACCAGGCCGGCCGCCTGCCGACCGCCTCCGTGCCGATCGCGCCGACCGCGGTCGTCGCCACCATCGACGTGACCCGACCGCTTCGCGCTGCCGCTATGACCACCGCGGTGCTGCGCAAGACCAACGACGCCGACCCGTCCATGCCCGAGGTGCTCGCCTACGCCTCGCCGATGGATGGCGCCCCGGTGAAGCCGCATGTCGCGCGCATGACGGCGGGCATCCCCCTCCCGCAGGTGAGCCCGGCCCATCACCCGGTTGCCGCGATCGATGCCGCCGAGGCCGCTCCGCTCGCTGCGCCCGTTCCTTCGGTCCACGAAATCTACGCCCGCCTGCCGGCCGCGTCCCTCACCATGACCAAGCTCGACACCCAGGGCCTGCGCCTGTGGAGTGCCTCCGCCTCGACCCGTGAGAAGCGCTACGCCCTCCTCACCATGCCCGACTTCGGCCAGACGCCCTCGCTCCTCGACAAGCCGACGGTGACCTATGCCGCGGGCTTCGGCGGGACGCCTTACGGCACCATGCGCACCGACTCCTTTGCCGGCCAGCTCGTCCAGCCGCCATCGGTGGTCGATCTCGCCACCGACCAGGTGGTCGCCGCCCAGTAGGCGCCGCACTCCCTTCCGGAAACATTTCGAGCCGCCCTTGGGCGGCTCGTTTCATTTCAGGCTCGAGAAGGAAGTCGACCGAGGAGGGCCGTGCCTCTCCGCCGCGCCTCGGATCCCTATCCTTCCTCGCCGCCGCTTGCCGGCATCATGCCGAGCGCCGCGAGGTAGAGGTCGAGCAGCGCTTCCTGCTCCTGCCGCTCGGCGCTGTCCTGCTTGCGCAGCCGGATCACCGTGCGCAGGATCTTGGTGTCGTAGCCGTTGGCCTTGGCCTCGGCATAGACCTCCTTGATATCCTCGGAGAGCGCCGCCTTCTCTTCCTCGAGCCGCTCGATGCGCTCGACGATCGACTTGAGCTGGTCGCGCGCGATGCGCGTCGGGTCCGACATTCTCGTCTCCGCTGATTGTCCGCTTAGACCGCGCTGATTGCCCGCTTCCGTCCGGCCGGTCAAGCCGCGAGCCGCTCAATGCTCAGGTCTATTTTTCCCGAACGCGGCGAGTTGCTCCGGCGCGGCCGGGGTCTGGTTCCTCGCCTGCCATTCGGCATAGGGCATGCCATAGACGATCTCGCGCGCCGTTTCCTTGCTGATCGTCTCGCCGCCTGCGGCGGCCGCCTCCTGGTACCAGTTGGCGAGGCAGTTGCGGCAGAAGCCGGCAAGATTCATCAGGTCGATGTTCTGCACGTCGCTCCGCGTCCTCAGATGCTCGACCAGCCGCCGGAAGACCGCCGCCTCGATTTCCGTCCGCGTCTTTCCGCCATGCTCGTCCATGCTGCCGTAGCTCCGTTCCTGCTGCCGCGCGAAGGCTAGTGACGCGCTCCGCGCAATGCCATAGGTAGGGGCTTCCGATGAGCGACGCTACCTCCCCGGCCGCGCCGGCCGCCTCCTCCTTTGCCGCCCCCTTCGCCGCGCTCCTCCTCGGCGCGCTCGCCATGGGCATATCGCCCGTCTTCGTGCGCCTCGCCGATGTCGGCCCCTTCGCCAGCGCCTTCTGGCGGGTGACCGCCGCGCTTCCCCTCATCTGGCTCTGGGCGGCATGGGAAACCCGCCGCCGCGGCGAGCCGCTCGCCACCACCTTCCGCTTCGACCGGCCGATCCTCCTCACCGGCCTTTCCTTCACGGTCGACCTTCTCTTCTGGCATCTCGCCATCCTCCACACCACGGTCGCCAATGCCACCTTCCTCGCCACCACCGCGCCGGTCTGGGTGATCCTCTTCTCCGGCCTCTTCATCGGCGAGCGCGTCCGCCGCCAGGAGGTCTACGGCCTCTTCCTCTGCCTCGCCGGCGCGGTCGCTCTCATCGGCGTCAGCTACTCGGCCCGCCCCGACCACGTCGCCGGCGATCTCCTCGGCGTCGCCACCTCGGTCTTCTTCGGCCTCTATTTCCTCGCCGTCCGCGTTGCCCGCCGCACCTCGGGCACCGGCCGCATCATCTTCCTCTCCTCGCTGCTCACCGCCGTGATCCTCTTCGCCGTCGCGACGATCTTCGAGGATCGCATTCTTCCTTCCAGCCTCGAAGGCATCGGCGCGATCGCCGGCCTTTCCCTCATCAGCCATACCGGCGGCCAGGGCTTCCTCGCCTATGCCCTCGGTTTCCTGCCGGCTTCTTTCTCCTCGCTCGTCATCTTCATCGAGTCGCTTGCCGCCGCGCTCTTCGGCTGGGTCTTCCTCGGCGAGGCGATCCTGCCCCTCCAGGCGCTCGGCGGCGCGCTCATCATGGCCGGCATCGTGGTCGCCAGCCCGCGCCGGCGAAGGCCATGATGCTGCCGTCTTCGCCACCGAGAAACTGACCGCTTTCAGCCGATTCAAGAGGCTTCCGGCCCCGCCTGCCGGCACCGAATTTCGGGGAACAACGCGTTGACAGGTCGAAACGGCGCGCGCGATAAACGCTGCCACGCGATATAGTCAAGAATGGCCGGTTTCTGAACGCCCGATGCGATCGCGCACAGTCAGCCCATGGTTCCGCAAGGCCGTCGTCACCGGCAGCGTCGTGCTGCTCGTCGTCGTCGGCCTCGCCGCCTGGTTCCTGTTCATCGCGCCCGACAGCGAGAGCTCCGCACAGACCCGCCTGCTCGCCGATGCCGGCGCGCCCGCGGGCGTCTCCGGCCAGCAGTCGGATCCCGGCAGCGGCCTCCGGCTCTGCAACAAGACCGGCAGCCGCATCGGCGTCGCCATCGGCTACAAGGAAAACCGCGAGTGGGTCACCGAGGGCTGGTGGAACGTCGCCGCCGGCGCCTGCGAGACGCTGATGGCCGGACCGCTCGTCGGGCGCTTCTACTATGTCTATGCGGTGGACTATGATCAGGGCGGCATCTGGGGCGGCAAGGCGTCCATGTGCACGCGCGACAAGATGTTCACCATCCGTGGTATAGAGGACTGCGTGGCGCGCGGCTTCGAGAAGAACGGCTTCTTCGAGGTCGATACGGGCGAGCAGAAGAGCTGGACGGTGCAGTTGACCGAGCCCGGCGAGACGGGAACCGGGGGCAAATGAAACGGTCGCGCAAGGTCAAGATACTCGCAACGCTCGGTCCGGCATCCTCCGAAAAGCAGAAGATCAAGTCCCTCTACGAGGCCGGTGCGGACGTCTTCCGCATCAACATGAGCCATACCGACCACGATCGCCTGCGCTCGCTCGTCGCCATGATCCGCGAGATCGAGGCGGAGTGCGGCCGGCCGATCGGCATCCTCGCCGACCTGCAGGGGCCGAAGCTGCGCATCGGCACCTTCGCGGCGAAGGAGATCGCGCTTTCGCCGGGCATGGTCCTCGTCCTCGACTCCGACCCGACGCCCGGCGACCAGACCCGCGTCTATCTCCCGCATCCCGAGATCTTCGCCGCGCTCGAGCCCGGCCATCGCCTCCTCCTCGACGACGGCAAGGTGCGTCTCCGCGTCACCGAGCGCGGCGAGGGCAGCGCCATCACGGTGGTCGAGGTCGGCACCAGGCTCTCCGACCGCAAGGGCGTCAGCCTGCCCGACACCACCATCGGTTCCGGCGCGCTGACCCCGAAGGATCGTTCCGACCTCGAGGCCGCCTTGAATGCCGGCGTCGACTGGATCGCCCAATCCTTCGTCCAGCGCCCCGAGGACATGGCCGAGGTGAAGAAGGCGGCGCGCGGCAAGGCCGGCGTGCTCGCCAAGATCGAGAAGCCCCAGGCGGTCGAGCGCCTCGCCGCGATCGTCGAGCAGGCCGATGCGTTGATGGTCGCGCGCGGCGATCTCGGCGTCGAGATGCCGCTCGAGCGTGTTCCCGGCATCCAGAAGCAGATCACGCGCGCCGCCCGCCGCGCCGGCAAGCCGGTGGTCGTCGCCACCCAGATGCTCGAATCGATGATCACCGCCCCGGTGCCGACGCGCGCCGAGGTCTCCGACGTCGCCACCGCCGTCTTCGAGGGCGCCGACGCGGTCATGCTTTCCGCCGAGTCGGCTTCCGGCGCCTTCCCCGTCGAGGCGGTCGCCACCATGGACCGCATCGCGGAGGAAGTGGAGCGCGACCCGAACTACCGGAACATCATGCACGCGCAGCGCACCGAGCCCGAGGCGACCGGGGCCGACGCGATCTCCGCCGCCACGCGCCAGATCGCCGAGACGCTGAACCTCGCCGCCATCTGCTGCTACACGGCCTCGGGTGCGACCGGCATGCGCGCCGCCCGCGAGCGTCCGCAAACGCCGATCATCGCCTTCTCGCCTTCCGTCGATACCGCGCGGCGCATGGCCCTCGTCTGGGGCCTCCACGTCGTCGTCGGCGAGGAGCGCGGCGACCTCGAGGCGATGATCCAGCACGCCTGCGACATTGCCCGCGAGGAGGGCTTCGCCAAGGCGGGCGAGCGCATCATCGTCACCGCCGGCGTCCCGCTCGGCACGCCCGGCGCCACCAACATGCTGCGCATCGCCTTCGTGCCCGACCAGCCAAGCGCGCTCGCCTGAGCCTGCACCCTTCAAAAGACCTGCGCCGTTCAGGACCTTGTCGCCGGGCCCGGTTCTCGACAGACATGACATGCGCCCATCCCTCCCCGGAACGGGGAGGGGGGACCGCCCGCAGGGCGGTGGGTGGGGTTGTGGGTCAGGGATGACGCGTTGGAAATCCGCGCGGCACTCGACGCATGACAGCCCGCCGGTGGCCGTCTGTCGCCGCGGCCGGCCGGTGTACCCCTACGTCTCCTCGCCCTTCTGCCTTGCCTCGAGGTCGGCGAGGGCCTTCTTCACGCTGTCGAGATAGGGATCGATCTTCAGCGCCTCGCGGAAGGCCGCGATCGCCCGCTTGTCCTCGCCGAGCTCCTTCAGGATCATCCCGAGGCCGCTCATCGCGCCGTAGTGGCGGGGCTCCAAAGCCAGCGTGCGGTTGATGTCCTTGATCGAGGCCGAATAGTCCTGCGCGAGGAAATGAACGGTGGCGCGCGTGTTCCAGCCCTCGGCATAGTCCGGCTTCATGATGGTCACGCGGTCGAGATAGTCGAGCGCCAGCGAATAATCCTTCTCGCTCATCGCCTTCAGCGCCCAGTTCATCAGGAGGTCGACCGTATCGCTCCCCGACTGCAGCCACAGGCGGTTGATGCTGCGCTCGGCCGCGCTGGCCGCCTCGTCGTTGGGCGCCGCCTTCAGCGTCGCGAAGAGCTCATCGAGCTGCGCGGCTTTGGTCTTCGGTGCCGCCGCTTGGGGAGCCTGGACGCTCGGCGCGGTTTCGGCGGCCGGCGCCTCACCGGGCGAGGCGAGGGCAAGTGCCGCAGCGGCGGTCAGGACGCGCAAAAGCATGGGCGGCAGGATATCCCCTGCCGCCCATGCTTGGAAGACAAACGCGCGTGAGACGCCGGACCTAGCCCTGGCGCGCCTTGTAGCGCGGATTGGTCTTGTTGATGATGTAGATGCGGCCCTTGCGGCGCACGAGGCGGTTCGCGCGATGACGCGCGCGAAGCGAACGGAGGGAATTGCGGATCTTCATGACACGAGGCTCTGGAAAAGGCGCAGCCGCCTGAAAAAGTCGGCGGAAACTATGGTCTACGGCCGCCCTTGTCAAGGATTCCGGGGAAGGCCCGGAATCCCCGTCTTGTCCAGCTAGACCTCGACCCCTACGGCATCCTTCAGGAGCGACGTCCAGGTATCCCCGGGCACCAGCGTACGGCTCATGGCGCAGCCCGTCTTGTCGAATTCGATGACGTCGGCCGCCCAGTCGCCGCCCTTGCGGTCGCCGAAGAGATGCGCGACCACGCCGCTCACCTTCACCGTCGGAACATGGGTTTCCCGGCGCCACTGATCGGCGAAGGACTGTTCGAGCCCATCCTCCAGCACCACCACCTGCCCGCCATAGGCCTTGGCCTGTCCCTGGAGCTGGACGACGACCTGATCGCGCGAGAGGCACGCAGTCGATTCGCCGAAGGCCACCGCGAACATCTGCGATACCGTACCGGAAACCGGAACCGGCGCCCCGTCACGGTCGATGGTCGCCGCGTCGAGCGCCATGCCGGGGTCCACGACGTCATTGCTGCGCGCGACCGCCCGTTCCGGTTGGACGACCAGCTCGGAAGCGGCCGCCGCCGTCAGCGCGGCAAGCGTGACCGTGGCGAACATGAAAGCAAAGCGCTTGCGCATGATACCGGCCTCCGTCCACAAACAAAGGGCACGGTTTCCCGTCCCGTTGTCTGTAAAACGCGTCCTCGGCGAATAAGTTTCAGTGTTAAGACCTTCTAAGCCCGCCCCCGCGGCTGTGCAGTGACCTTGGACACAACCGTTCGCCTGGCATTGACACCTGAGGCTGAAAGCCGAATGCCCTCCGAAAAACCGCCGATCCCCGTCCATGCCCTTGACGATACGCGCATCCACCTTGCCCCGGCCCAGCACGGGCGGCTTCGCCAGGGCCGGCTGAAGACATTCTGTGGCAAGCTCGCGGTGAGCGAGTTGCCGCTCTTCGCGATGGCGGAGACGAAAGGCCGCTGCCCGAAATGCTTTGCCCTCCTGGAGGGCGGCAAGCCGGCGGAGAAGATGCCGGAGGTTGCGCCTTCGAAACCGAAGCGCGCCCCTGCCGCGAAGAAAAAAGCGCCCGCTCCGGCCAGTAAGCCGGCGGCGTCGCCAAAGAAGCGCTGGGGCTGAAAGGGATGGTGGGCGCGACAGGGATCGAACCTGTGACCACCGCCATGTCAAGACGATGCTCTACCGCTGAGCTACGCGCCCATGCCGATCCGGCCGCGGCCGGTTGGCGTGGCGGGCATATAACAGCCGCCTTCGGGTTAGTTCAAGCCTGTCGCTCCGCCTTCCCTCAGGCGGCGAGCAGCTTCTCGACCTCGTTGACGAGGTCCTTCAGGTGGAAGGGCTTGGAGAGGACCTTGGCGTCCTTCGGGGCATTGGAATCCGGATTGAGCGCGACCGCTGCAAAGCCGGTGATGAACATGACCTTGAGATCCGGGTCGAGCTCGGTCGCCCGGCGGGCGAGCTCGATGCCGTCCATCTCGGGCATCACGATGTCGGTGAGGAGGAGCGTGAACGGCTCCTCCCTTATGCGCTCATAGGCCGAGCGGCCATTGTCGAACGAGACCACGTCGTGGCCGGCATTCTGCAGCGCCTTGGCGAGGAACCGGCGCATGTCGTTATCGTCTTCGGCGAGCAGGATTCGTGACATCGGAAGGATTTGAAAAACCCGGACTTTCGGCGGCTTTATGTTTAGGGGATTAAGAACGAAGCGAGTAAAGATGGCGTGAACGGCGGCGCTTCCGGACCCGGCCGCAGCCGATGGACAGGAATGCCCGATCTTGGCAACATCGACAAGTCCGACGGCAATCCGGGAAGCGTCTCTCCTCCCTATGCACATGCCAGGCGAATCGTCCGGCCCTCCGCCCTTCGAGGTGATGGCACCTCGGTGCCAGACGCTTCCGCTCGTCTTCAACTCACCGCATAGCGGCCGCCACTATCCCGCGGCGTTCCTGAGAGCGTCCCGCCTCGATTCAACGACCATCCGGCGCTCGGAGGACACCTTCGTCGAGGAGCTCTTCGCCCCGGCCGTCGCCCACGGATCCCCGCTCCTGAAGGCCAACTTTCCCCGCGCCTGGCTGGATGTGAACCGCGAGCCCTATGAGCTCGACCCGAAGATGTTCGACGGCAGCCTTCCCGCCTATGCCAACGTGCGTTCCATGCGCGTCGCCGGCGGTCTCGGCACCATCGCGCGCATCGTCTCGGAGAGCGAGGAGATCTATTCCGGCCCGCTTTGCGTGGAGGAGGGCCTCGCCCGCATCGACGGCGTCTACAAGCCCTATCACCGGACCTTGCGCGAGCTTCTCCTCGCCACCCGCGCCCTTTTCGGCTTCGCCTTCCTCGTCGATTGCCATTCCATGCCCTCTTCTGTCCGCGGGGCCGGCGGCCGTCTGCGCCCGGACTTCGTCCTCGGCGATCGCTACGGCACGAGTTGCGCCGGCGAGCTGACCGACGCCCTCGCCCACGGCCTCACCCGCCTCGGCTATTCCGTCAGTCGCAACAAGCCCTATGCCGGCGGCTTCATCACCGAGCACTACGGCCAGCCGCGCGGCGGCCTCCATGCCATGCAGGTCGAGGTCAACCGCGCGCTCTACATGGACGAGCAGAGCTTCGAAAAGTCTGCCGGATTTGCGCGCCTCGCCGCCGATCTCGACCGTCTCATCGGCGATCTGGCGGGCGAATTCGCCGCCGGCCTTCTGGTCCGTGCGGACGCTGCCGAATAACCGGTCGGCCAAAGAAAAAGGGCCGCTCGTTTGCACGAGGCGGCCCAAGTCTAGGGAGGAAACGCCCAAGGAGGGCAGCGGTATGTCGACAGGATCGACCTACCGCACTGCAATAAGATGCCGTGCGCCGCACAAAGTGCAAGAGCTTCTTTCTATCCAAAGAAGCCTTTCTCTTGGACGGGCGTCGACGGGCTGAAGAAAACGATTTGTTTTCAAACGTTTATGATCAAAGTCGCAAAATGCGACGGACCTGCATAGCAGTTATGCAAGGACAGATTTGATGGATTTTCAGGCACTAGCCGGCTTCCTGGACCGACTCGCCGATGCCGCGACGGAAGCGATCATGCCCCATTTCCGCGTCGCTACCGCCGTCGAGAACAAGAAGCAGGAGGCGTTCGACCCGGTGACAGAAGCCGATCGCGGCGCCGAGGCGGCGATGCGGAAACTGATCAACGAGACCTGGCCGGGCCACGGCATCATCGGCGAGGAATACGGAGCCGAACGGGACGATGCCGAATGCATATGGGTGCTCGATCCGATCGACGGAACCCGTTCCTTCATCAGCGGAATCCCGCTCTGGGGCGTGCTGATCGGGCTTCTCGTCGAGGGCCGGCCGGCGCTTGGCATGATGGCGCAGCCGTTCACGGGCGAGCGCTTCTCCGGTGACGGAAAACAGGCCTGGTATGCCGGAGCGAGGGGGAGGATAGAGTTGAGAAGCCGCCCCTGTCCTTCGCTTGGCGAGGCGGTGCTGTTCACGACCACGCCGGCACTCTTCAAGGGCGGGGATAAATCCGCCTACGAGCGCGTGGAATCGTCGGTGCGCATGCCGCGCTACGGGACAGATTGCTACGGCTACTGCATGGTCGCCGCCGGCCACGCCGACCTCGTGGTCGAGGCCGGGCTGCAGCCCTATGACGTCGTCGCGCTGATCCCGATCGTCGAGGGCGCCGGCGGCCGCTTCACCGGATGGGACGGAGGATCCGCGGCGGGCGGCGGCAAGGTGGTAGCGGCCGGCGATCCCCGCCTTCACGCGCTCGCGCTGGAGAAGCTCGCCGGCGCCTGAGCGGCCACCGCTGGCGACCCTGGAACGAAGGCGTCGAACGCCGCCCAGAACTGGGCGCGCACGCCGTCGCGCTCCATCAGCATCTCGTGGCGCGATCCAGCGACGACGACCTGCGCCCCGGTGCGCAGCTCCGCCGAGACCGATTCGATCGCCTTCAGCGACACGACCCGGTCGAGCGCGGCGGTCAGCACCAGGATCGGGACGCGGACGGCAAGGCCGTATTCGGCCTCGTTCGCTTCCTGCATCGCCCGGCCGGCAGCGTAGAGCCAGGAGAAGGTCGGCGGCCCGATCATGATCTGCGGGTGCTCGGCGAAGATCGCCTGGTTGCGGAGGAACCGGCGCTCATCGCTGGTGAGGACATTGCCCTCGAAGGGAAGCTTGATGATCGGCGGCGCATTGCGCTCGGGAACGCTGATTTCGCCTAGCCCGAAGGCGGTCAGGAAGGCCGCCACCTTGTGCCCGACTTCCGGCGAGGGCCGCGTCGGCGCGATGCCGAAAAGCGGCGCGACGAGCACGGCGCGGGCGAAGCGCGCCCGCCCGTCATGGGCGGCGCGCAGGCAGATGAGGGCGCCGGTCGAATGGGCGAGCGCGAAGTGCGGCGGCGGGCAATCGGGAAGCGCCACCTGCTCCATGAAGGCGTCGAGGTCGCGGTCATATTGCGTGAAGGAATCGACATGGCCCTTCATCGGATTGGCAAGCGGCCTTTCCGAGCCGCCCTGCCCGCGCCAGTCGAGCGTGGCGACGGCATAGCCGCGCTGGCGCAATTCGCCGATCACCTCGAAATATTTCTCGATCGCCTCGGCGCGGCCCTGGAAGAGGCAGACGGTGCCGCGCGGCGGCGAGCCGGGGACCGGACGCCAATGCGCGACGCGGAGGCGCGCGCCGTCGCTCGCGAGGATCGAGCCGACCACGGCGCCGTCCGGAACCGGATTGGAATCGCTGCCGAAAAGCTGCACGAGACTGGATTAGGCCAGGCTCCCGGCGCGCTCAAGGAAGAAGGTTGGGGGACGCCCGAAAACTAAGCCGGCGGCGTCCTCTTGCGAGGAGCGCCGCCGGCAGCAGGAACCGGTACCGGAGGGGGGCGGGACGATACCGGCCTTGCTTCCTTGGGGTTGGCCCCGACCCGGGGATAAGTCGCAACCAACCGAACCAATGGTGATGCTTATAGGGGGCACCGGCTGAACGCCTTCCGAAGGCTCCGTTCATCCGCGGTTCACGTCGCGGACGCCTGCGAGATGCCCGCGGACGGCATGCGAGACGGCCTGAGATGCCTGCGATCCGTGCGGGCGACGCGGAGACAGCCGCAAAGGGTCTTGAATCCCGCCATTCCGTCCCCATCTCGATCCATGCGGACGCCAATCGGGTCCGCGCGGAAGCCCGAAAAAATCACCCGGCACGGATGCGGGTGCCGGCGGGTTCCGGGACAACGTCGCTCAAAGAGAGGACATGACAAATGCGTTCATTCGATCTCACCCCCTTCTACCGCTCGACCGTCGGCTTCGACCGTCTTTTCTCGACCCTCGATTCCTTCGTCGGCGGTGCCGATAACGGCCAGACCTATCCGCCCTACAACATCGAGAAGACCGGTGAGAACGCCTACCGCGTGACGCTCGCGGTTGCCGGCTTCGGCGAGGACGACCTCGCCATCGAGGCGAAAGAGAACACCCTTACGATCAAGGGCGAGAAGAAGACCGCCGAGAAGGCCGACAATGCCGACGTGCTCTATCGCGGCATTGCCTCGCGCGCCTTCGAGCGCCGCTTCCAGCTCGCCGACCATGTCGAGGTGAAGGGTGCCAGCCTTGAGAACGGCCTCCTCCACGTGGACCTCGTCCGCGAGATTCCGGAAGCCGCCAAGCCGCGCACCATCAAGATCGCCAACGGCAAGGTAGCAAAGCAGGTCGAGGCGAAGGTCGCTGCCTGACGGTGGCTTGATCCGCGCGACCAAGACGAAGGGCGCCCTCCTCCCGGGCGCCCTTTTTCTTTGTCAGCCCTCGAGCACTTCCGCGAAGTGCGCGACCTCGTCCGCGGTCGTCGCGAAGCTGGTGACCAGGCGGACGAGTTGCTCGCCTTCGGCAGGAACCGCATCGGCCGGCAGCGAGACCGTGTTCCATGGGTGGAGCACGGCGCCGGCGGCACGGACGCGCTCGAGCGCGTCGGAGCGGACGAAGGCGAAGAGCTCGTTCGCCGCCGGGCGCACGGCAAGCCGCGCGACCCTGGAGGCATCGATGACCGCGGCAAGGTCGCGCCCCATGTCGCGGGCGTGCCCGGCGAGCTCCAGCCAGTGGCCGCCGCCGAGATAGGCGTCGTACTGGGCGGCGAGGAACCAGCCCTTGGAGAAGGTCTGGCCCGCGCGCTGGCGCGCCACGGCGAAGCCGGCCGCCCTGGCCGGATCGAAGAAGACGACGGCCTCGGCGGCGAGGCATCCGTTCTTGGTGCCGCCGAAGGACATGACGTCGACCCCGGCCCGCCAGGTGATGTCGGCCGGGGCGACGCCGAGGCCGGCGACGGCGCTGGAAAAGCGCGCGCCGTCCATATGGACCGCGGCGCCCCGCTCGTGGGCGATGCCGGCAAGGGCCGCGACTTCCTCCGGATGATAGACGGTGCCCAGCTCGGTCATCTGGGTCAGCGTGACGACGACCGGATTGCCGTGGAACGTATTGCCGGCGGGAAAGCGCTCGAAGCCGGCGACGAGCCCGGCCGGCGTCAGCTTGCCGTTGACGCCGTCGAGGCCGACCGGCCGCATCCCGGCACCGAAAAATTCCGTCGAGCCCGGCTCGTCGACGAGGATATGGGCCTCGCGATGGGCGAGGACGACGGCACCGGGCCGTGCGAAATGGGAAAGTGCCAGGGAATTGGCGATCGTGCCGGTGCCGACGGGGAAGACCGCGACCTCACGCTCGAAGAGCTCGCTGAAGCGCCCCTCGACCACCTTGGTGAGCGGATCGGTGCCATAGGCCGGCCCGCCCCGCTTCGCCGCTTCCGCCACCGCCTCGACGACCTTCGGGGAGGCGCCGGACCAGTTGTCGCTTGCAAAAATCATGGCGCGTCTTTGCGACGGCAGGCGTCAGAAGGCAAGGCCCGGCGTCGGGGTCGCGAGGGCGCCACTTGGCCCTTGCCGGCAATTTAGAAATCTGCCATTCTGCGATAGGACAGGAATGCTGTCCAATCTAGTGAAGCAGAACGCCGGCCTGCCGCGAGGCAAGTGGCATCCTGCCCTGAAAATAGGCGGGTCCGGGCTCAACCGACCGCATAGGATTGGGGGACACCCCGCTGGAACGGGCCTTGCTGCCGGATTGGGCAGCGGGCGGCCGGGCCGGCGGGAAGAAGCGCGACAACCAGAGCCGATGGGGGAGACCATGGCACCGAGAGCGGAATTCGAAGGGGGCATCCACGGCGAGCGGCAGGTCCGTCGCGCCGCCAAAGCGCCCGTTTCCGCGCCTCCCCTGCCCGGCCTCGACAACCCGATGGACGACCGCGATTCCTGCGGCGTCGGGTTCATCGTGAACCTGCGCAAGGAGAAGTCGCACCGCATCGTCGAGAGCGGGCTGAAGATCCTCGAGAACCTCGAGCATCGCGGCGCCGTCGGCGCCGACAAGCTGATGGGCGACGGCGCCGGCATCATGGTGCAGACGCCGCATCGCTTCTTCGAGGCCGAGGCGAGGAAGCTCGGCATCGACCTGCCCCCGCCCGGCGAATACGCCGCGGCCGTCCTCTTCCTGCCGCAGGACGCGGAACTGCGCGCCCGCATGGAGAAGATCGTCGAGGAGGTCATCGCCGACGAGGGACAGGTGCTGCTCGGCTGGCGCGACGTGCCGGTCGACAATTCGTGCCTGTCGAAGACGCCGGAGGTAGCGGCCACCGAGCCGTTCCACCGCCAGGTCTTCATCGGCCGCGGCCGGGGCGCGACGGACGAGGAATCCTTCGAGCGCCGCCTCTATATCGTCCGCAAGGTCATCTCCTCCCGCATGTACGCCACCTTCGGCGGCCTGCAGAACGACTTCTACGTCGTCTCGATGTCCTGCCGCACGGTGATCTACAAGGGGATGTTCCTCTCCTTCCAGGTCGCCGCCTATTACAAGGACCTCTCGGACCCGAAGTTCGAATCGGCGATGGCGCTCGTCCACCAGCGCTTCTCGACCAACACCTTCCCGTCATGGCGGCTGGCGCATCCCTACCGCATGGTCTGCCACAACGGCGAGATCAACACGGTGCGCGGCAACGTCAACTGGATGGCGGCGCGCCAGGCGAGCGTCGACTCGCCGCTCTTCGGCAACGACATCTCGAAGCTGTGGCCGATCTCCTACGAGGGGCAGTCGGACACCGCCTGCTTCGACAATGCGCTCGAGTTCCTGATCCGTGGCGGCTACGCCCTGCCGCACGCGGCGATGATGCTCATCCCGGAGGCATGGGCGGGCAACCCGCTCATGGACGAGGAGCGCAAGGCCTTCTACGAGTACCACGCCGCGCTGATGGAGCCGTGGGACGGCCCGGCGGCGATGTGCTTCTCCGACGGCAAGTACATCGGCGCGACGCTCGACCGTAACGGCCTGCGGCCGGCGCGCTACATCGTCACCTCCGACGACGAGGTGATCATGGCCTCGGAAGCCGGCACGCTGCCGGTCGACGAGGAGAAGATCGTCACCAAGTGGCGCCTGCAGCCGGGCAAGATGCTGCTCATCGACATCGAGGGCGGGCGCATCATCTCCGACGACGAGATCAAGGCCCAGGCCTCGCACGCCCATCCCTACAAGTCGTGGCTCGGCCGCACCCAGATCGTGCTCGAGGACCTGCCTTCGGTTCCGGCCAAGGCGCCGGAGACGGAGGCGAGCCTCCTCGACCTGCAGCAGGCCTTCGGCTACACCCAGGAGGATCTCCGCATCCTCATGGCGCCGATGGCCGTGACCGGCCAGGAGGCGGTCGGCTCGATGGGCACCGACACGCCAATCTCGGCCATGTCGGCGAAGTCGAAGCTGCTCTACACCTATTTCAAGCAGAACTTCGCCCAGGTCACCAACCCGCCGATCGACCCGATCCGCGAGGAGCTGGTGATGAGCCTCGTCTCCTTCATCGGACCGCGGCCGAACCTCTTCGACCTCGAGGGGCAGGGCCGGCGCAAGCGCCTCGAAGTGCGCCAGCCGATCCTGACCAACGACGACCTCGAGAAGATTCGCGCCATCGGCGACCTGGACGACAACCCGTTCCAGTCGAAGACGCTCGACATCACCTATACCGCCGAGACCGGCGCGGCGGGAATGGCCGACGCCATGGAGCGGCTCTGCGAGCGCGCCGAGGCGGCCGTGCACGGCGGCTTCAACATCATCATCCTTTCCGACCGCATGGTCGGGCCGGACCGGATCCCGATCCCGGCGCTGCTCGCCACCGCCGGCGTGCACCATCACCTGATCCGCGCGGGGCTCCGCACCTCCGTCGGCCTGGTGGTGGAGACGGGCGAGGCGCGCGAGGTGCACCACTTCTGCCTGCTCGCCGGCTATGGCGCCGAGGCGATCAACCCCTACCTCGCCTTCGAGACGCTCTTCGCCATGAAGGGCGAGCTCGAGGAGAAGCTCTCCGACAAGGAGATCGTCAAGCGCTACATCAAGGCGGTCGACAAGGGCATCCTGAAGGTCATGTCCAAGATGGGCATCTCGACCTACCAGTCCTATTGCGGCGCGCAGATCTTCGATGCGATCGGCCTGTCGAGCGAGCTGGTGAAGAAGTTCTTCTACGGCACCGCCACGACCATCGAGGGCGTCGGCCTGATGGGCGTCGCCGAGGAGACCGCGCGGCGCCATCGCGACGCCTTCGGCACCTCGCCGGTGCTGGCGACCTCGCTCGACGTTGGCGGCGACTATGCCGTCCGCCTGCGCGGCGAGGACCATGCCTGGACCTTCGAGACGGTGCGCGACCTGCAGCATGCGGTGCGCGGCAACTCGCTCGACAAGTACCGGGCCTACGCGAAGATGATCAACGAGCAGCACAACCGGCTGCTCACCATCCGCGGCCTGTTCGAATTGAAGACCGCCGAGGATGACGGCCGCTTCGCCGTGCCGCTCGAGGAGGTCGAGCCGGCCAAGGAGATCGTCAAGCGCTTCGCCACCGGCGCCATGTCCTTCGGCTCGATCAGCCGCGAGGCGCATACGACGCTCGCCATCGCCATGAACCGGATCGGCGGCAAGTCGAACACCGGCGAGGGCGGCGAGGAGGCCGAGCGCTTCACGCCGCTGCCGAACGGCGATTCCATGCGCTCGGCGATCAAGCAGGTCGCCTCCGGCCGCTTCGGCGTTACGACGGAATATCTCGTCAACGCCGACATGATGCAGATCAAGATGGCGCAGGGCGCGAAGCCCGGCGAGGGCGGGCAGTTGCCCGGCCACAAGGTCGACGCGACCATTGCCAAGGTGCGCCACTCGACGCCGGGCGTCGGCCTCATCTCGCCGCCGCCGCACCACGACATCTATTCGATCGAGGACCTGAAGCAGCTCATCTACGACCTGAAGAACGTCAACCCGACGGGCGCGGTCTCGGTGAAGCTCGTCTCCGAGGTCGGCGTCGGCACGGTTGCCGCGGGCGTCGCCAAGGCGAAGTCCGACCACGTGACCATTTCCGGCTACGAGGGCGGCACCGGCGCGTCGCCGCTGACCTCGCTGAAGCACGCCGGCAGCCCGTGGGAGATCGGCCTCGCCGAGACCCACCAGACGCTGGTGCGCAACAAGCTGAGGAGCCGCATCGCGGTGCAGGTCGACGGCGGCATCCGCACCGGGCGCGACGTCGTCATCGGCGCGCTTCTCGGCGCCGACGAGTTCGGCATGGCGACCGCCCCGCTGATCGCCGCCGGCTGCATCATGATGCGCAAGTGCCACCTGAACACCTGTCCCGTCGGCGTCGCCACGCAGGACCCGGTGCTGAGGAAGCGCTTCACCGGCAAGCCGGAGCACGTGATCAACTTCTTCTTCTTCGTCGCCGAGGAAGTCCGCGAGATCATGGCGAAGCTCGGCTATCGCAGCTTCGACGAGATGGTCGGCCAGACCCAGATGCTCGATACCCGCAAGGTCATCGAGCACTGGAAGGCGGAGGGCCTCGACTTCTCGCGGCTGTTCCACAAGCCGGCCGGCGAAGGCAAGGAGATCTATCACTCCGAAAGCCAGGACCACGAGCTGGAGCAGGTCCTCGACCGGAAGCTGATCAAGGAGGCCTGGCCGGCGCTGGAAGGCCGCCGCCCGGTCAAGATCGAGACCGCGATCAACAACACCAACCGCTCCGCCGGCGCCATGCTCGGCGGCGAGGTGGCGCGCCGCTACGGCCATGCCGGCCTGCCCGACGACACGATCCACGTGACCCTCAAGGGGACCGCCGGCCAGGCCTTCGGCGCCTGGACGACCCACGGCATCACCCTCGACCTGATCGGCGAGGCCAACGACTACGTCGGCAAGGGCCTGTCGGGCGCGCGCCTCGTCGTCCGGCCGCCGGACAATTCGCGGATCGTGGCGGAAGATTCGATCATCGTCGGCAATACGGTGCTCTACGGCGCCATCGCCGGCGAGTGCTACTTCCGCGGCGTCGCCGGCGAGCGCTTCGCCGTGCGCAACTCGGGCGCCATCGCGGTAGTCGAGGGCGCTGGCGACCATTGCTGCGAATACATGACCGGCGGCATCGTCGTCGTCATCGGCAAGACGGGCAGGAACTTCGCCGCCGGCATGTCGGGCGGCATCGCCTACGTGCTCGACGAGGACGACACCTTCGAGGACCGCTGCAACCTCGCCATGATCGACCTCGAGCCGATCCCGGCGGAGGAAGAGGCGAGCCTGAGGCATCACCGCCAGAGCGCCGACCTCGAATCGCACGGCCTCGTCGACGTCATGGAGGACATGACGCGCCACGACAGCCAGCGCCTGCACCAGCTGATCGAGCGCCACGCGCATTACACCGGCTCGGCCCGGGCGCGTGCCATCCTCGACAACTGGGAGGCCTACCTGCCCAAGTTCCGCAAGGTCATGCCGGTCGAGTACCGCAAGGCCCTGAAGGAGATGGAGCGCGCCCAGGCCGCCGAGCAGCTCGCCGAGGCGGGGGAGTGATCCCTTTGTCGAACGGAGTGCGGACCCAAGCACGCCAGCACCCCCCTTTCGCCGGCGACGGGCCGGGAAAGGGGATCGAGGCGCTCACGCGTGAGGGACATCCCCTCACTCTTTCCCTCTCCGCACCGGAGAGAAGAGGGCGTCGTTCCGATACCGGCAGCGCGACGGCGCCCGACCGACCGAGGAACGAACCCTGTCCGCGTCCCGCCCTGCCGGCCGGACGAGAATCCGCAGCAGCCCGAAAACGAAAACCCGACGGCGCTTCGTTCTTCACCGCGATCAATTCATGCCAATTCGGGACTGCGTAAGATGGGCAAGGTAACCGGCTTCCTCGAAATCGATCGGCGCGATCGGAAGTATCTCCCGGCCGCCGACCGCATCCGCAACTATCGCGAATTCGTCATCCCGCTCGGGCGCGAGGCGACGCGCGACCAAGCCGCGCGCTGCATGAACTGCGGCATCCCGTTCTGCCACACGGGCTGCCCGGTCAATAACCAGATCCCCGACTTCAACGACCTCGTCTATCGCGACGACTGGCTGACGGCGCTCCGCAATCTCCAGTCGACGAACAATTTCCCGGAATTCACCGGCCGCGTCTGCCCGGCGCCGTGCGAGGAATCCTGCACGCTCAACCTCCAGGACGCGCCGGTCACCATCAAGACGATCGAATGCGCCATCGTCGACCGCGGCTGGGAGGAAGGCTGGATCACGCCGCAGCCGCCGCCGGTGAAGACCGGCAGGAAGGTCGCCGTGATCGGCTCCGGTCCGTCCGGCCTTGCCTGCGCGCAGCAGCTCGCCCGCGCCGGCCATGACGTGCACCTCTACGAGAAGAACCAGAAGGCCGGCGGCCTGCTCCGCTACGGAATTCCCGACTTCAAGATGGAGAAGCACCTGATCGACCGTCGCATCGAACAGATGAAGGCCGAGGGCGTGACCCTCCATGCCGGCGTGCATGTCGGCGTCGACGTCGCCATCGCCGAGATCGTCGCGGACCATGACGCCGTGGTCATGTCGGGCGGCGCCGAGCATGGCCGCGACCTGCCGATCCCGGGACGGGAGCTTCGCGGCATCCACTTCGCCATGCAGTTCCTGCCGCAGCAGAACCGCAGGAACAGCGACGAGCCGACCGGCAACGTCGAGCCGATCCTCGCCGGCGGCAAGCACGTCGTCGTCATCGGCGGCGGCGATACCGGGTCCGACTGCATCGGCACCTCGTTCCGCCAGGGCGCCGTGAACGTCATCCAGCTCGAGATCATGCCGCGGCCGCCGGAGCGCGAGAACAAGCCGGTCACATGGCCGGACTGGCCGCTGAAGCTGCGCACGTCGTCGTCGCAGGACGAGGGCGCCGAACGCGACTTCTCGGTGCTCACCGAAAAGTTCACCGGCGATGCCGACGGCAACGTGAAGCTGCTCCACTGCGTCCGCGTCGACAACAAGATGCAGAAGGTGCCGGGCTCCGAGTTCACGCTGAAGGCGGAGCTGGTGCTGCTCGCCATGGGCTTCGTCGGCCCGGTCCACGAGGGCATGATCAACACGCTCGGCGTCGAGCTCGACAAGCGCGGCAACGTCCAGGCGGACACGAGCAAGTACAAGACCTCGGTCGACAAGGTCTTCTCCTGCGGCGACATGCGCCGCGGCCAGTCGCTGGTCGTCTGGGCGATCCGCGAGGGGCGCCAGTGCGCGCGCTCGGTGGACGAGTTCCTGATGGGCGAGACGACCCTGCCGCGGTAGGGCGCAACCTCTCCGGCTTGCCCCTCCCCTTGGTGGGAGAGGGCGATCTTCCTAGTTCGCGACCGCCGTCGCCGCCCCCGCGGCGTCCAGCGCCGAGGGGCCGGGCACCTTGGCGGCGGGCGGCGTGTCGGAACCCGGCCAGGCGAAATCGTCGACGCGGCCGGCGACGGAAGGAAGCGCGTCGCCCTTCACCACCATGCGGAAGCGGGCGGATTCGGAGGTCGGCGCGGCGGCCTCGGGTCCGCCGGCGAGCACGTCGCCGGCGCCGGGAGCGGGGTCGGAGAGCGACATTACCGGGCCGACCAGCCGCTTGCTGCCATCCGGCGCGATCTCGATCGTGCTCGTCTGGCTGGTTGCCGGCAGGAGATCGACGAGGCCGACGCCGACGCCCGATTTCTGGCGCATCTCGCGCTCGACATAGAAGGCGAGCTTCAGGCGGCCGGCGCGCGTGAAGTTGATGCCGTCGGGCGTGCGCAGCTGGCGCACCTGCCCGTCGAGGTCCGGGCCGTTGGAGATGTACTGGCCGTTGGCATTGGTGAAGCCGATCCAGATGTCGATGAAGGCGCCGCCCGCCGCTTCCACCCGCGGCTTGTAGAGCGTGTTGAGATAGGCGAGGTCGTCCGAGGCGCCGGAGACGCGCACCGGCGGCGCGCTCACCCAGAAGAACGGCTTGCCATAGACCTTCAGCGTATCGGCAATGCCCTCGATGCGTTGCGTATAAGTCTTCTCCCACGGGCCGGAATGAACGGCCCAGCGCTCGTTGCCCACCTTCATCTGCTGGCGGTCATTGGTGCCGAGGGCGACGACGATGAAATCGGGCTTCTCGCTGTTCAGCACCTCCGGAAGCGACTTGTTCCAGTCGAGCGCGTCGGTGCGGACGAGGCCGGACGCGTCGCTGGACTTGTCGATCACGGCGAGCTTCGGCTCGTTGGCGAGCTGCTGGTCGAGGCCCCAGGCGAGGCCGCCGGCGACGAAATCGCCGATGACCAGGATCTTCCGCGCCTTCGGATCCTTCGGCTGGACCTGGACCGTGGGCACGGCGGGCTCCGCCGGGGCGGCGGGCTTGCGCACCTTCTTGCGCGGCGCCGCCGGGATATCGTCCGGATAGGGATCGTCACCGAAGAGGAAGGGATTGCCGAAGAGGCCGCCATTGTTGCGCGGCTTGCGCTTCTTGCTCGAAGACGGCGGAGGGCCCGGCGGCGGGCCGAACAGGCGGTCGAAAAGGCCGGCCTCGGCGACGCCCGGCACGGCGACGACCGCCGGCATGCCGAGCGCGAGAACGATCAGGAATGCGAATATCCGGCGGGCCATGCGAAGTCCGTTGGTTGCACTATCGGCGCGTCCTGGCGCGGCGCCCACCCGCTCAGGCATTCTAGCGGGCCGCCTGAAGCTGCCGCAAGAGCCGGCGGTTGCCGACGCCGTCGGGGGTCAGCTTGTTGGCGATCTGGAAGTTGCGGATCGCCTCGCGGCTGCCGCTGCCGATATCGCCATCGACGTCGCCGGAATAATAGCCCTTGGCGGTGAGGAGCTGCTGCACCCGCTTGCGTTCGTCGAGCGTCAGCGGCGGCTCATGGCCCGGCCATTCGGTCGCGAAGGCGCCTCCGCCGCGCAGGCGATCGGCAAGATGGCCGACGGCGAGCGCATAGGAATCGGCATTGTTGTAGCGCTTGATCACGCGGAAATTGGCGAGGAGCAGGAAGACGGGCGCGTTCTTCCCCGCCGGCATGAAGAGGGTGGCGCTGTCGCCCGGCCGCGGGAAGCCCTGCCCGCCCGGCCGCCTGACGCCGAGCTTTTCCCATTCGCCGAGCGTGCGGACATTCTTGCCGGTGTTCAGGCCGGCCGGCAGCACCACCTCGTAGCCCCAGGTATGGCCGGTGTTCCAGCCGGACTTCTTGAGGTAGTTGGCGGTTGAGGCGAGCGCATCCGGCACCGAGGTCCAGATGTTGCGGTGCCCGTCGCCGTCGAAATCGACCGCGAAGGCATTGTAGGTGGTCGGGATGAACTGGGTCTGCCCCATGGCCCCGGCCCAGGAACCCATCATGGCGCCGATGGAGATGTCGCCGCGCTGCACGATCTTGAGCGCCGCGATGAGCTGCTGCCGGCCGAACCTGGCGAAGCGACCGCCGGAATAGGCGAGCGTGGCGAGCGACCGGATCGTGTTCCGGACGAGCTTCGGGTTTTCGAGGACATGACCGTAGTGCGATTCGATCCCCCAGACGGCAGCGACGACGTAGCGGTCGACCCCGTAGCGCGCCTCGATCCGGGCGAGCGTCGTGCCGTACTTGGCGATCGCCTCCTTGCCCTCGGAGAGGCGCTCCTCGGAGACCATCATGTCGAGATAGTCCCAGATCTTGGTCTTGAACTCGGCCTGGGTCTGCGACTTCTGGATGACGTCCGGATCGGGCTGGAAATTGCCGAGCGCGTCGTCGAAGACCTGGCGCGAGATGCCGGCCGCCTTCGCCTCCGGCCAGAGGGATTGGGCCCATTGCGCCGGCGACGGGCGCGCCGCCGCCGGGCCGGCGAGGCCCGCACAGAAAAGCAGCAACGCCAGGAGGGATGACGCTGCCCGCAGGAACGCGACGGCGCGCCACTCGCCCGAATCAGGATTCATTTCGGCTCCTCGAGCCCGATTCGCCCGCCGCGACCGGAGATTGGTTCGCATAGTAACGATTTGCGACACAAGAATGGCCATAGTTCCGCTGTAACCTGTCGCGATCGCCCGCTAGTTTCGCGAGAGAGTTCTCCCCACCGCAGGAACGACCAGCCTCCCTCCATGCGCTTTGCCTTCGTGATCACCTCGCTTTTTCCGACCGGGGGCCTGCAGCGGGACTGCGTCGCCATCGCCGAGCTGCTGTCGGCAATGGGCCACGAGGTCACCATCGTCACCACCGATTACCGCGAGGAGATGGCGGCGGGCGCCGCCCGGATCGAAGTCTGGCAGGTGCGCGGGCTGACCAAGACGGGCCAGGTCCGCTCGCTGTCGGCGGCCCTCGGCGCCGCCCGCGACCGGTTCGACCGGATCGTCGCCTTCAGCAAGGTACCGGGCGCCGACATCTACTATTGCGCCGATCCGCCGCGCGCCGACATCCACCGGTCGCGCTTCGGGCTTGCCACGCTGCCGGGCGGCCTGACGCAGGTCGAGGGCGAGATCTTCGGACCGCAGGCCGCAACCTCGCTGATCGTCCTCGCCGCGCACCAGGTCGAAACCTATCGCCGCGCCTGGGCCACGCCCGAGTCCCGCTTCAGGATATTGCCGCCGACGCTCGCCCCCGCCCGGCGCCAGCCCGAGGCCGGCGCGCCCGGCCGCGCCGCCATCCGGGAAGCGCTCGGCGTCGACGGCGAGGCACCCGTCTGGCTTGCCGTGGCGAGCGCCCCGCGCACCAAGGGCATGGACCGCACCGTCGAAGCGCTGCCCGCTTATCCCGCGGCGACCCTTCTCGTCGCCGGGACAGCGCCGGGCGGCAAGTCGGCGCGATGGATCACGCGCCATGCCGCGCACCTCTCGGTCGACGGCCGGGTGAAGCTCCTCGGCTACCGCGAGGACATGCCTCTCCTGATGGCGGCGGCGGACGTCCTCGTCCACCCCGCCCGGCGCGAGACGACGGGGACCACGATCCTCGAGGCGCTCGCGAGCGGCCTGCCCGTGATCACGACGGCCGTCTGCGGCTACGCTCCGCATGTCGCAAACGCGGATGCCGGCGTCGTCCTCGCCGAGCCGTTCCGCCGGGAGGAATTGCTGGCCGCCCTCGCCCGGGCCGCGAATCCGGCGACTCGGGAACGCTGGTCCCGGAACGGCCTCGCCTATGGCAGCGATCCCTCGCTGAGCACCGGCCTGGCCGCCGCGGCCGAGCTGATGGCCGGCCCTCTCTGGGCCTAGCCGGCAGCCCTGCCGAAGAGGAGCCGGAACGCCCTGAGGGCATCGAGCCGGACCACCGCCGCGATCGCCGCCGGATAGGACAGGGAGGACGGACGCGCGCCGAGACGCGCCATGTTGGCGATGGCGGCCTGCGCGAGCTGCCTCTCGGCATGGGCCAGCGAGGGCGCCGTCAGCAGCCGAAGGTCGTCGTCGGTGGGCCTGCGC
This sequence comes from Hyphomicrobiales bacterium, assembly GCA_017305635.1. Classification (GTDB taxonomy): domain Bacteria; phylum Pseudomonadota; class Alphaproteobacteria; order Rhizobiales; family Kaistiaceae; genus JAFKKF01. Next base: position 97,495 of record JAFKKF010000011.1, read on the forward strand.
CGCGTGAAAGTCTCCGGCTCGGCGAAGGCGAGCGCCCGGAACAGCCGGATCTCGGCGGCGAGCGGCTCATGCGGCGGGATTTCTGCGTCGAGGTCGATCGGTTCCTCCCGCGCCATGCTGGGGTCGGGCCCGCCTTCCCGCCGGATGACCGCGCAGCGCCGCGCCAGCGCCGCCGAGAAGGCCTGGCGCAGCGCCGAGCGCGCGCTCACCGAATCCTCGTGCACCCGGTAGGCGCCCAGCCGGGCGGCGAGATTGCCGACCTTTCCCTGCTCGGCGAGCCGCAGCCAGAGGTCGTAGTCCTCCGCGCCGGTGAAGAAAGACCGGTAGCCGCCCGCCGCCTCCACCGCCTTCCGGCGCATCATCACGCTGGAATGCGAGAAGACGTTCGCCTGCGGCAGGATCTCGACGATGCGCTCGTGCTCGGTCGGATAGGTGATGGCGCCTCTCGGACGGCCCCCCGCCTCGCCGATGCGGTCGAGGGCGGTGCCGAGGAGCACGAGGTCGGGATCCGCCTCGAAGGCCGCGACCTGCGCGGCGAGGCGCCCGGGATAGGCGATGTCGTCGGCGTCGAGCCGGGCGACCAGCGGCGCGCGGGCATAGCGCCTGCCCCTCTCCAGCGCCGCGACGATGCCCGTCGCCGGCTGGCTGGCAATGACGATCCGGGAATCCTTCCGGCGAAGGCCGGCGAGGATCGCCGGCGTGCCGTCGCTCGATCCGTCATCGACCACGATCATCTCGCGCGACGGCTCCCGCTCGCGCATGATGCTGCCGATGGCAGCCTCGACGAAACGCTCGCCGTTCCGCACCGGCAGGACGACGCTCACGACCGGAATTGCCAAAAGCACGCTCCTCGGGCAACCATGCGATGATACGTCTCCTGAGGCGTCGTGTCGCGGGCGGAGCGACGGAAAACGACCGCGGACAACGAGGAAAAATGGCGCAGAGGCTGGCGGTTGACCTGTCGCTCCTCCTGCGCTGGACAGGGCCTCCGGTAGGCATCATGCGGGTCGAGGCGGAGATCGCCCGCCGCGCCATCGGCCGCAGGGACACGGACTTCGTCTTCTTCGACACGCGCAGCGCCGCCTTCCGGACCATCCGGCCCGAGTCGGTTCGCAGCGCCATCGCCGGCACCGCCGCGATCGACCTTTCCGGCATGCCCGACCCGCGCGAGGTCCGGCGCGATGCGGCGGGGTCCCTCCTCCACCGCCTCGACCCGTATCTCACGGCGGTCCGCCGGCCGCGGCGCTTCGCCATCGACAGCCTCGAACGGGCACGCGACCTGCTGCCCGCCGGCGGACTGCATGACGCCGCGACGCGGATGCAGGAGAAGCTCTTCAGTGCCCGCCACCGCCGGCTCTATTTCGACCGGGAAGGCCGGCGCCGGACTCTCCGGCCGATCGACAGGCTGCTCGGGCCGCCGGCCCCGCTCGACCGCGACACCGTGCTCTTCAGTGCGGGCGCCGACTGGAACACGAAGAATCCTGCCCACATGCACGCGCTCAAGCAGCGCGACGGCTGGCGCCTGGTGAACGTCTGCTACGATCTCATTCCGCTGGACATGCCGCATTTCTTCCCACCGCGCGACGTCGCCGTGGTCGGCGACTATTTCCGGCGGATGATCGGAGCGACCGACCGCTTCGTCGCCATATCGCAGGCGACCGCGCGCGACCTGCGCGCCTTCGCCGACCGCGAGAATCTCGCCCTCGGCGACGTGCAGGTGGAGCCGCTCGGCTCCGATCTCCCGGCCGCAGCCGCCGAGAACCTGCCGCCCGGCCTTTCGCCCCAACGCTATATCCTCTTCGTCAGCACCATCGAGCCGCGCAAGAACCACGCGATCCTGCTGCGGGCGTGGGAACGGCTCAACCGGGAGGGCCTGCCGGAGAAGGCCGGCGTCAAGCTCGTCTTCGTCGGGAGGCATGGCTGGGACGTCGACCCGGTGCTGAAGGGGATAGCCGAGGCGCGGAACCTGATCCATCTCGCCGATGCCGATGACAGCCTGCTCTCCCTCCTCTACGAGAAGGCCGCCTTCTGCGTCTATCCCTCCCTCTACGAGGGATACGGCCTGCCGATCGTCGAGGCCTTCCGCCACGGACGCGCGGTCATTGCCTCCGATCGCGGATCCATCCCGGAAGTGATGGCGGATCTCGGTCCCTGCCTCGATCCCGGGGACGAGGATGCCTGGGCCGCGGCGCTGAGGGACTGGATCATCCACCCCGCCGCCATCGCCGAGCGCGAGGCGGCGATCCGCGCGGGCTTCCGGCCGGTAACCTGGGACGAGGCGGCCGCGCGCTATATCGGCCAGGCGCTTTCGGTCTTCGACCTGCCGCCGCGCTAGTCCCGGGCATTGCGGCGCGAAAGCCGCTCCTCCCAGGCAAGCGCGTCGCCGACGATGCCGCCGAGGTCGGCATGGCGCGGCCGCCAGCCGAAGCGCTCCATGGCAAGGTCCGGGGCCGCGACGATGGCGACCGGGTCGCCCGGACGGCGTGCGCCGAGATGGACGCGGAAATCGCGCCCCGAGACGCGCTTCACGGCGTCGAGCACTTCGAGGACAGAGAAGCCCTGCCCGTATCCGCAATTGGCGACGAGGCTCGCCCCCCCGCTCCGCAGGTAGCGGAGCGCGTCGGCATGGGCCGCGGCAAGGTCGCTGACATGGATGTAATCGCGGATGCAGGTGCCGTCAGCGGTCGGATAGTCGGTGCCGTAGACGGTGATCGCCTCGCGCTTGCCGAGGGCGGTCTCGCAGGCGACCTTGATGAGGTGGGTCGCGCCGCGCGTCGACTGGCCCGTGCGCCCCGCCGGATCGGCGCCGGCGACGTTGAAGTAGCGGAGCGCGACGTAGCGCAGGTCGTGCGCCGCCGCGGTATCGGCGAGCATCAGCTCGGTCATGAGCTTCGACCGCCCATAGGGCGATTCCGGCCGGAGCGGCATGTCCTCGCGGACCGGGAAGGTCTCCGGCGTGCCATAGACCGCGGCGGTGGAGGAGAAGATGAAATGCTTCACCCCGCCGCGCACGGCCGCCTCGATGAGGGCGCGCGATTTCACCGTGTTGTTGAGGTAGTAGCCGAGCGGATCGACAACCGAATCCGGCACCACGATCGAGCCGGCAAAATGGATGATCGCCTCGATGCCGTGCTCGCGGATGAGGCGGAGCACGAGCTCGGTGTCGCCGACATCGCCCTCGACCAGCTTCGCCTCGGGAGCGACCGCCCAGCGGAACCCGGTGGAAAGGTTGTCGAGGACGACGACCGCATGGCCATCATCGGTCAGTCGCCACGTCATGTGGCTGCCGATATAGCCGCCGCCGCCGGTCACCAGAATCGCCATGGCGCGGATAATAGGGAGGGTGCCCTGCCCTCGCCACCTTTGCCGGCGAGGAGCATGCGCTAACCGGCGGTTTACGTTAAAAGCGGAACCGGCTGCCGGTGTAAAAGCAGCGTCAGCCCGCGCCTGTTAGGCATGGGGCATGACTGCGGAACGTCCGCTGAAAAGGTGAGGCATTTCGAGATGATCGCTCCCGTCCGCAAGGCCGTCTTCCCGGTAGCCGGCCTCGGCACGCGTTTCCTCCCCGCCACCAAGTCGGTGCCGAAGGAGATGCTGACCGTCGTCGACCGGCCGGTCCTGCAATATGCCGTGGACGAGGCCCGCGAGGCCGGCATCACCCATTTCATCTTCGTCACCGGCCGCAACAAGGCGGTGATCGAGGACTATTTCGACATCCAGTACGAGCTCGAGACGACGCTGCGCGAGCGCGGCAAGACCGCCGCGCTGGCCGATCTCAACGACACGCTGCCGGAGGCCGGCACCTTCTCCTTCACCCGCCAGCAAGCGCCCCTCGGCCTCGGCCACGCCATCTGGTGCGCCCGCGACCTGGTCGGCGACGAGCCCTTCGCGGTGCTCCTTCCCGACATGCTCCTGCAGGGGGCGCCCGGCTGCCTGAAGAGCATGATGGAGGTCTATGAGCGCACCGGCGGCAATGTCATCGCCGTCGGCGAATGCGACCCGAAGCATGTCGGCCAGTACGGCATCGTCGGCGTCGGCGAGACCGCCGGCGACGCCTTCCGCATCACCTCGATGATCGAGAAGCCGAGGCCCGCCGAGGCGCCGTCCAACCGCTACATCAACGGCCGCTACATCTTCCAGCCCGAGCTGTTCTCGCACCTGTCGAGCTTCACGCGCGGCGCCGGCGGCGAGATCCAGGTGACCGATGCCATGATCGCGCTGGCCAAGGACCAGCCCTTCTACGGCTGGACCTGGTCGGGCCGCACCTATGACTGCGGCTCCAAGGCCGGCTATTTCGCCGCCACCTTCGCCTATGCCATCGCCCGCGACGACCTGCTTCCGGCGCTCGCCGCCGAGATCGACGCCCATGCGAGCCTGAGACCCGACGGCACGGTCATCGACATCGCCGTGGACCCGGCGCTGCAGGGGCTCCGCGAGATCGTCCAGCGCCGGCTGAACGCGCTCGGCCGACGCCGGGACGGCACCGGCTGACGCGCCTACCAGGCGTGCACGCGCTTGTCGGGCGGCAGGTACATCGGGTCGCCCGGCTTGATGCCGAAGGCATCGTAGAAGGCATCGACATGCTGCAGCGCCGCCACGGCGCGATAGCGGCCGGGCGGATGATTGTCGTTGCCGACGATGGCGCGGATGTACTGGTCCGTCGCCTTCTCGGCCCACATCTGCGCCCATGACACGAAGCAGCGCTGCGCCGGCGTCATGCCGTCGACCGGCACGTTCTCCGCCGGATGGTCCTTCAGGTAGGCGGTCAGCGCGTCATAGGCGAAGTTGATGCCGCCGACATCGGCCATGTTCTCCTTGACGTTGAGCGGGCCGTTGGCCTTGAGGCCGGGGAGCACCTCGAACCCGTTGGCCTGGTCGATGAGCTTCTGCGCCTCCTTCTCGAAGGCCTTGGCATCCTCCGGCGTCCACCAGTCGCGCATGTTGCCGGATGCGTCGAACAGACGTCCGCCCGAATCGAAGCCGTGGGTCATCTCGTGGCCGAGCACGGCGCCGATGCGGCAGAGATTGACGGCGGCATCCTGGGCCGGATCGAAGATGCCGGGCTGCAGGATCGCGGCCGGCACCTCGAAGCCGTTGATCAGCGGATTGTAGGCGGCGTTGATGATGATCGGCAGCGTCGCGTTGGAATCGTTGAACTGGTCGGCGACCACCGGCTTGCCGATCTTGGCAATCTCGCGCTTCATCTCGAAGTTGATGGAGCTCATGACATTGGCGACGACATTGTCAGGCACGATGCGCACGCTCGAATAGTCGATCCACGTGTCTGGATAGCCCATGCGGAAGACGAGGCGGTCGAGCTTGTCGAGCGCCGCCTTGCGCGTCGCATCGGTAAGCCAGGCACGGCTCTTCATGCGCGCCTCGAAGGCGGCCTTGATGCGGCCGACCATGTCCGTCGCCCTAGCCCGCGCATCCTCGCTGAAGAAATTCTCGACATAGACACGCGAGACCGGATGGCCGAGATGCCGGCGAAGCATTCCCTGCGCCCGCTCCTCGCGCGGCGGGAGCGCCGTAACCCCGAGGATCGCCTCGTCCAGCGCCCGCGTCGGCTCGTCGAACTTCGTCGTCAGGCAGGACTTGAAGGCGACGATCAGCTTCAGCCGGAGGTATTCCTTGATGTCGTCGAGCGGCCAGTCCCTGAGAATCCCGGACAGCACCGGAAGATAGCGCGGCTCGGTCTGCACGATGATGTCGGGCACCGGCGCACCGAGGAACTGCATCAGGACGGTAAGGTCGATCTCCGGGATCTGCTTCTGCAGGTCGGCGAAGGCCACGGGCTGGTAGCCGTTCCGCGGATCGACCGCTTCCACCGGCGTCAACTGCGCCGCGTGGAGCGTCTTTTCGAGAAGTACCGCACGCTCCGCCACATGGGCGGCGCGCGCCGGGTCGTAGCCGGCGATCTTCAGCACGTCCTCGAGGAACTTCCGGTAGGCGAGGAGCTGCGGCGAATCGGGCGCTCCGTCGTAGAGGCTGCCCTGGTCGAGCATGAAGGCGCCGGAGATGAAGTAGAGCGACACCTTCTTCGCATCGACGAGATCGGTGAAGGGCACGATGGAGGCGAGCGCGGAATCCCCGGTCACCCGCGTGAAATGGCCGAGCCAGGCGGAGAGGTCCCGGCGCGTGGCGATGGCATCGATCTTGGCGAGCTCGGGTTTCAGCGGCTCGATGCCGAGCGCGTCGATCCGCGCCACGTCCATGTAGGCCCTGTAGAAATCGCCGACCTGCTGGACGGGGCTCCCCTTCGGCGCGGTGGCGGCATCGTCGGCGGCCTTGCGAAGCGCCGACTTCATCTGGCCCTTGAGATGCTCGCTCATGAACTCGAAGATGTTGATCGAGGCGAGCCGGGCCGGCCGCACCGCGCGATCGGCCCAACGGCCGTTGGCATAGCGGTAGAAATCGATCCGCGGATCCGCCTTCGGGTCCATGTTGGCGACCGAGAAGACGAGCTGGTCCGCCCCGATCGGCGGATCGGCGGCGCGCTCACCGCCGGCCACGGCAGCCGAAGCAAGCCCGGCCACGACCAGAGCGGCGATCGAAACCCGGTTCAGCCAGCCACGCATGTCAGATCCCTTTCCGCTGTCTCGGCGAAGGCGGAATTGAACGCAGGCAAGCGTGCAATACAAGTGACAGGAATTACAGAGGCGCCGCGGTTCGTCAGCGCTGCAGGCGGAGGTCGAGCTTCACCGCGTCGGAAGCGTAGGCGACGCCGGGCACGTCGCTGGTCACCCATTCGTGCAGGTACCCGGCCTTCAGCTGCATCTGGCGGTTCAGCTTCCAGGTGGCCGAGGCGCCGAGGCCGTAGGTCCAGTCGGTCTCGCCGAGCCCGACGAAATGCTCGTATTCGGCCGAACCGGTCAGATTGAAGGTCAGGTTCGGCCGCCAGGCATAGGCGAGGTCGACCGAGCCGGAATAGACGACCGAGCCCGGCGAGGCCGGATCGGTGCTCGGGTTGAAGCCGGTGGAGAAATCCGTGGTGACGGTGGTCAGCTCCGTCGGCGACCAGGCGAGCGAGCCGTCGACCGTGAGCGCGCGGAGCGTCGCCAGCGACGGATCGTCGAGCTTCTCCTGCCGCGTGCCGATGGCGATCTCGCCCTTCCAGATCGGGGCGTCCTCGAAGGTGACGCCAGCGCGCACGGCATAGCCGCGGCTCGACCGGGCGATGCCGTTATTATCGGTGCCGTCGTCATAGGCGCGCTGGAACAATTCGCCCTCGATGAAGGGCGTGAAGCCGGGCGACAGCTCGAAGCCGTAGCGGAGCCGTTCGGAATAGAGCCAGTTGTTCCGGTACTGCTGGTCGATGACGACGTTGCCGGCCTCGGCATTGTCGTACATCGTGCGGATCGCACGGGTGGCGAAGGTGAATTCGTTGCGGCCGAGCGCACCATTGATGCCGACGGCGGTATCGAAGGTATCGACGCCCGGATTGTCGGTAGCGCCGACGGGGAAGTTCGGGTCGGAGACGCTCTGCTGGCTGTACTGGTAGGCGCTGGAAAGATCGACGGTCCAGCGGTCGGCGAGGTCGAGGCGTCCGGCGACCTTGGCCTCGGCGGTCGGATTGTCCGGCGCGGCGCCGTTGAGGAACTTCTCCCAGTCGCCGTTGAACTCGAACGTCATGGCGTGGCGCGCCCAGTCGGATTCGACGAGGAGTTCCGGCGAGACGTGCATCGTCGGCGCGCCGCCACTGCCGGCGATCGCCTTGGCATTGGAGGTGAAGCCGGCGCCGACCGTGACGGCCGGGTAGTAGATGAAGGAGCCGACGCGGATGCCGACCGGCGCGTAGGGGTCGACCGGGTCGGTGACGCGGCGGATCGAGGCGCCGGACACGATGCCAGCCGCAGGATCGGACGATTCGACCGCGCCCTCGGGCGAAACGCGCGTGGCGAGCTTTCCGGCCGGGCTCCCGCCTTCGGGGAGCGAGCCGGTGGCGGACGGATCGACGGTGGGCGCGGCGGGCGGCGTATCGCTGAGCGGTGCATCCGTCGCCGCGAGGCTGTCATCGTCGGCTACGGCGCCGCGCAGAACCATCGGCGCGCCGTCGGCGGCAAGCACCGGCCCCGCCGCGATGGCAAGGAGCAAGGCCGCCATGATCGCGCGAAAGGCCATGCGGAGCTTCGTCCCGTGAACGCCGGATTCCGGCCCGCCCGAGCCGCGAAACATCGTTTCCGAAGCGTAAAGCGCTATGGTTAACCGGAAGTTTCAGGGCACCCCGGCAGGTTCCGGCCGCCGCCGAAAGCTGCTAGGAACGGGGCCCGCAGGGAGAATCCTTTCGTGGCGATTTCCTTCACCGAACGCCAGGCGGCACGCGCCGCCGAACGCCAGCGCGCCGAGAGCGCGGCGGCCTCGGCACGCCGCACGGTCGAGACCGAGCGCGCCGGCCTCGTCGCCCTGGCGACCGCGCTGGAAGGCCCTCTCGCCGAGCCTTTCGCCCGCGCCGTCGACCTCCTCCACGCGACCACCCAGCAGGACCCGGTTACCGGCGCCGCGGACGGACGCGTCGTCGTCAGCGGCCTCGGCAAGAGCGGCCACGTCGCCCGCAAGATCGCGGCGACTTTCGCCTCGACCGGCACGCCCGCCTTCTTCCTGCATCCGGCCGAGGCCGGGCACGGCGACCTCGGCTCCGTGGGGCCGCATGACGTCGCGCTGGTGCTCTCCTGGTCCGGCGAGACGCTGGAGCTTCGCGCCCTCGTTGAATATGCCCGCCGCTTCGGCAACAAGCTGGTCGCCGTCACCGCCATGCCCGAGAGCTCGCTCGCCCGCCAGGCCGACATCGTGCTCGCCCTGCCCGAGGCGGCGGAGGCCTGTCCGCACGGGCTCGCGCCGACCACTTCGACCCTGATGCAGCTGGCGCTCGGCGATGCGCTCGCCGTCGCCCTCCTCGAGGCGCGCGGCTTCACCGCCGAGGATTTCCACCGCTTCCATCCCGGCGGCAAGCTCGGCGCCAAGTTCCATTTCGTGCGCGACATCATGCATCGCGGCGCCGCCATGCCGGTCGCGGCGACCGGCACGGCGATGAGCGAGGCGCTGGTCGCCATGACCGGCCGCGGCCTCGGCTGCCTCGGCATCGTCGACGGCGATGGCGCCCTCGTCGGCATCATCACCGACGGCGACCTCCGCCGTCACCTGGGCCCCGGCCTGCTGACCCAACGCGTCGAGGACGTGATGACCCGCGCGCCGAAGACCATCGCGCCCGACACGCTGGTCGGCGCCGCGCTCGATGCGCTGAACACCGCCAAGATTACCGCCCTCTTCGTGGTCGAGGAGCGGAAGCCGGTCGGCGTCGTCCACATGCACGACCTGCTGCGGATCGGCGTCGCTTAGGCGACCTTCACGCGCCCCCTCCACCAGCTTCGCTGGCCCCCCTCCCCCGTAAACGGGGGAGGAATCTCCTTCATCGAGGTCGCGACCCGGTTCCTCCCCTGCGAAGCGGGGGAGGGGGACCGCGCGTAGCGCGGTGGAGGGGGCGCGTGCGCTACCCCGCCGCCACCACGGTCAGCAGCGCACCGTCATGCCCGGTAACGCGCACGCGCGTGCCGGAGGGCAGGTCGGGGCCGGCAATGCGCCAGCTCGAATCCTCGATCCTGAGCTTGCCGGCGCCGCCGACGATGGGCTCGGCGAGGACGAAATCCCGCCCGATCAGCCGCGCCGCGCGCTCGTTGAGGAGCGGCTGGTCGCTGCGCTTCCAGTCATAGGAGAAGTAGCGCCGGCCGACGATCACGAAGGCGATGGCGAGGATGGCGAAGAGGATGAGCTCCGTCTGCCAGCCGAAATCGTGGATCATGGCGACGACGCCGGTCGCCATCGCCGCGACGCCGAACCAGAGGAAGAAGGTGCCCGGCGCGAGGACTTCGAGGATCAGGAGGAGGATGCCGGCAATGAACCAGGTCCACGCGCCCAGCCACTCGATGGTCTCGCCGATCATGACGTCCCTCCGCCCGTGGACGGCACGCGCCCGGTCGAGCGCGCTGCCGGCGCATCGCCGAAGGTCGCCTTGGCGATCTCGGCTATGCCGCTGAGCGAGCCGATCAGCGCGGTCGCCTCGACCGGCAGCATGAGCACCTTCTGATTGGGCGCGGAAGCAAGCGATTCGAGCGCCTGGGTATATTTCTGCGCGACGAAGTAGTTGAGCGCCTGGGTATCGCCCTTCGACACCGCCTCGGAGAGGACGAGGGTCGCCTTGGCCTCCGCTTCCGCCAGGCGCTCGCGCGCCTCGGCATCGCGGAAGGCGGCTTCGCGCCGGCCCTCGGCCTGCAGGATCTGGCCCTGCTTGGCGCCCTCGGCCTTGAGGATCTCGGCGGCGCGCAGGCCTTCCGCCTCGAGGATCTGGGCCCGCTTCTCGCGCTCGGCCTTCATCTGGCGGGCCATGGCGTCGACCAGGTCGCGCGGCGGCGTGATGTCCTTGATCTCGATGCGCGTGACCTTGACGCCCCACGCCTCGGCCGCGGCATCGACCACGTGCAGCAGCTTGTCGTTGATCTCGTCGCGCTTCGAGAGCACCTCGTCGAGGTCCATGCCGCCGAGCACGGTGCGGATGTTGGTCATGGTGATGGCGAGCAGCGCCGTCTGCAGCGCCCGCACCTCATAGGCCGCCCGCGCCGCGTCGAGCACCTGGAAGAAGGTGATGCCGTCGGCCGAGACCGTGGCGTTGTCGCGGGTGATGACCTCCTGGGTCGGCACGTCGAGGACCTGCTCCATCATGTTCATCTTGGCGCCGACGCGGTCGATGAACGGGATGATCAGGTTGAGGCCCGGCTTCAGCGTCTTGATGTAGCGGCCGAAACGCTCGATCGTGTAGTTGACGCCCTGCGGCACCTGCTTGATGCCCGCGAAGAGCACCACGATCACCAGGATCACGATCGCGATGACCGCGTAGTTGAAGCCTATGTCCATCGCTTCCTCCGCTTGCCGCCCACGGCCGGGCGGCTCTCGGGGAATATATGAGGACTGCGACGAGTCGACGCAATCGCGGGCGGAGATGACAAAGGCGTTCACCCCTCGATCGTCATGGCCGGCACAAGGTCGGCCATGACGGCAGGAGAGCGGAGGCCGCTGCGAGTCTGGCTCACAGCCACCCCTTGAGCTCGCGGCGCGCGAGGTGCTCGAGCATCCGCATGCCCATGGGCCGGTCGTTGAGGCAGGGCAGCGCGGCATAGTGCGTGCCGCCGTTCTCGCGGAAGCTCTCGCCGCCGCGGATGGCGATCTCCTCCAGCGTCTCGAGGCAGTCGGCGGAGAAGCCGGGCGTGACCACCGCGACCCGCCGGACGCCCTGCCTCGCCAGTTCCTCCAGCGTCACGTCGGTATAGGGCTGCAGCCACTCGGCCCGCCCGAAGCGCGACTGGAAGGTGAGCCGCAGCTTCTCCTCGCCCCAGCCGAGGCGGGCGCGCAGGAGCTGCACTGTCTCGCGGCACTGGCCGGCATAGGGATCGCCCTTGTCGACATAGGATTTCGGCAGGCCGTGGAACGACGCGATGACGAGCTCCGGCTCGAAGTCGAGCTTCGCGAGGTCCTCGGTCATCGCCTCGGCCAGCGCGTCGATATAGACGGGATCGTCGTGATAGGGCGGCAGCGTGCGGAGCGCCGGCTGCCAGCGCATCGCCTGCAGCGTCCGGAACGCCTCGTCGTTCACCGTGGCGGTGGTCGCCGCGGCATATTGCGGATAGAGCGGCGCGACCAGGATGCGCTCGCAACCCGCCTCCTTCAACGCGCGGAGCCGGGCATCGATGGACGGCTCGCCATAGCGCATCGCCCAGTCGACCATGACGCCGTCGGGCGCCAGCGTCGCGGCGAGCTTCTCTGCCTGCGACCGCGTGATCGTGACCAGCGGCGCTTCGTTGCGCTCGCGGTTCCACACCTGGCCATAGGCATGCGCCGAGTTCTTCGGCCGCGTCGTCAGGATGAAGCCGTTGAGGATCACGAACCAGACCGGCCGCGGCACCTCGATGACGCGCGGGTCGGAAAGGAACTGGCGGAGATAGCGGCGCACCGCGCCCGTGTCGCTGGCGGCGGGGGAGCCGAGATTGACGAGGAGGAGGCCGACCCTGGACGAGCGGGCGGAAACGGGAGCGGCCGGGGCCGGCATGGCAAATCCTTGCGCGAAAGCGCCCTGAACATAGGGATGCGCGGTCGCATGTCAAAGCGGAGTCCGGCCGCAGGCGGGAGGGGTGACGGCGCGTCATTCCGCTGTCAGACTTGGCGGGCGAGAATAGCCCCACCGCCGACATGACCGGAGGCCGAAAAATGATCCGCCGCCTGCGCCACCTCGCCCTTGCTGCCGCCTTCCTGTTCGCAACACCGGCGCTCGCCGAGAAGGTGACCATCACCTTCGTCCAGACCAACGACATCGACCGCATGGAGGAAAGCGACGGCCGCGGCGGCTTTGCAAGACTGATGGCGGTAGTGAAGGCCGAGCGCGCCAAGGGCCCGACCTTCTTCGTCCATTCCGGCGACACCATATCGCCGTCGCTCCTCTCGGGCATCGACCATGGCGCGCACATCATCGACATCCTCAACAAGATGAAGGTCGACGTCTTCACCCCCGGCAACCATGAGTTCGATTTCGGGCCGCAGGTCTTCCGCGACCGCATGGCCGAGGCGACGTTCCCGATCGTCACCTCCAACATCCGCGAGAAGGACGGCAGGCAGCCGGCGCATACCTTCGACCACCAGATCGTCGAGGTGAAGGGCATCCGGCTCGGCTTCTACGGCATGACGACGGAGGACACGCCGAGCGTCTCGCAGCCGGGCGACTTCACCTTCGCCAACTCGCTCGACACGGGGAAGAAGGAGGCCGCGGCGCTGCGCGCGGCCGGCGCCGACCTCGTCGTCGCCATCGTGCACACGCCGGTCGACGTCGACATGGGCCTGGTGCGCGAGGGCGCCGCCGACATCGTGCTCTCCGGCCACGACGAGCACCTGCTCGCCTACTACAACGGCAAGGTGGCGCTCACCGAATCCGAATCGCAGGGCAATTTCTCGATCGTCACCCACGTCACCGTCGACAAGAGCGAGAAGGACGGCCAGACCACGGTCACCTGGCGGCCGGAATTCGACATCGTCGACACCGCCAATGTCGAGCCCGATCCGGAGATCGCGGCCATCGTGAAGGGCTACCAGGACAAGCTCGACCAGGAGCTGAAGGTCGAGATCGGCGTCACGGCGACGCCGCTCGACAGCCGGCGCGCGACCGTGCGCGGCGGCGAGGCGGCGATCGGCAACCTCATCGCCGATGCCATCCGCGCCTCCGTCGGCGCCGACATCGCGATCACCAATGGGGGCGGCATCCGCGCCGACCGGCAATATGATGCCGGGACGAAGCTCACGCGCGCCGACGTCTTCGCCGAGCTCCCCTTCGGCAACAAGGTTGTCAAGCTGGAAGTGACGGGCGCCGATATCGTGAGCGCGCTGGAGAACGGCCTCAGCCAGGTCGAGGTCGCCGCCGGCCGCTTCCCGCAGGTCTCCGGCCTCGTCGTCAAGGCCGACCTCGCGCGGCCCGCCGGCAGCCGCGTCTTCTCGGTGACGGTGAACGGCGCGCCGATCGAGGACGGCAAGACCTATACCCTCGCCACCAACGACTTCATGGCCGCCGGCGGCGACGGCTACACGGTGTTCAAGTCGGCGAAACCGCTGATCAACGCCGTCGATGCCAAGCTGATGGCAAGCGCCGTGATCGACTACATCGCGGCGCAGAAGGAGATCGCCCCGAAGGTCGAGGGCCGGCTGATCACGCAATAGAGGATTGGTGCGAAAGCATCCGTTTTCGGCTAGAATCCGGGCCGGAGAACGGACATGACCCAGCCCACCCCCATCATCGCCGTCGCGGCGGACTACAAGGAACTGGACAACTATCGCTGGCACGCCGCGGCGGAGACCTATCTCCGGGCCATCATCGTCGGCCTCGGCGGCATCCCGCTGATCGTGCCGTCGCTTGCCGGCGACATCGATCTCGACGCGCTCCTCGACCGCGTCGACGGCGTGCTCCTGCCCGGCTCGAAGTCCAACGTCCATCCCTCGCGCTACGGCGAGGCTCCCTCGCCCGCCAGCGAGCCCTATGACGTGAAGCGCGACGCCATGGCGTTCGCGCTGATCAGGGCGGCGATCGCGCGCGGCGTTCCGCTCTTCGCGATCTGCCGCGGCTTCCAGGAGCTGAACGTGGCGCTCGGCGGCACGCTCATCCCCGAGGTGCAGGACCTTCCCGGCCGCCACGACCACCGCGCGCCGGTGAGCGACGACCAGACGGTGCGCTTCGCTATCCGCCAGGACGTGCAGGTCACGCCCGGAAGTGAGCTCGCCGGCATCGTCGGCGAGGGCTCGAAGCGCGTCAACTCGCTGCATCGCCAGGCGATCGGCACGCTCGGCGAGAACCTTTCCGTCGAGGCGACGGCGCCCGACGGCACCGTCGAGGCGGTGCGCGTGAGGAATGCGCGCGGCTTCGCCATCGGCGTGCAGTGGCATCCGGAATACTGGGTGGAGAGCGACGAGACCTCGGCGCGGCTCTTCGCCGCCTTCGGCCGCGCCGTGCGCACCTACATGGCCGCGCGCGACGGGCTGCCGGTCGCCGCCGAGTGAGCCGCCATGAGCGGGCACCATCACCACGACGATCACGACCATGATCATGAAGGCTCGGAGCTTTCCGAGGTCGCGCTCCGCGTCCGCACGCTGGAATCGCTGCTGACCGAGAAGGGCTATGTCGACCCGGCCGCGCTCGACGCGCTGGTCGAGGTCTACGAGACCAAGATCGGCCCGCGGAACGGCGCCCGCGTCGTCGCCCGCGCCTGGACCGACCCGGCCTATCGCGACTGGCTCCGGCGCGACGCCACCGCCGCGATCGCCGACATGGGCTATTCGGGCATGGGCGGCGCCCACATGGTGGCGCTCGAGAACGGCCCAGGCGTCCACAACATGGTCGTCTGTACGCTCTGCTCCTGCTACCCGTGGCCGGTCCTCGGCCTGCCGCCCGTCTGGTACAAGTCGGCGCCGTACCGGTCGCGCGCCGTGATCGACCCGCGCGGCGTGCTCGCCGAGTTCGGCGTGACGCTCCCGCCCGACACCGCGATCCGTGTCTGGGATTCGACCGCCGAGATGCGCTACCTGGTCATTCCCGAAAGGCCGGAAGGCACCGAGGGCTGGGACGCGGAACGGCTCGCCGGCCTGGTCACGCGCGATTCCATGATCGGCACCAGCCTCGCGCTTTCGCCGGACGCCGCCCGGTGAACGGCGCGCAGGATCTCGGCGGCATGATGGGCTTCGGCCCCGTCGTGCCCGAGAAGAACGAGCCCCCCTTCCACGCAACCTGGGAGGGCCGCGTTCTCGCCATGGAGGTCGCCACGCGCAATGCCGGCGTGCCGTGGAACCTCGACATGATCCGCTCCGTGCGCGAGAGCCTGCCGCCACTCGACTACCTCTCCATGAGCTACTACGAAATCTGGCTGCATTCGCAGACGGAGCTGCTTGCCCGCCATGGGCTGGTCATAGCGGACGAGATGAAGGCCGGCCACGCCCTCGGCGGGCAGAAGCATGCCGGCCATGTCCTCCATGCGGACGATGTATGGGCCGCCGTGACGAGGCCGGGCAGCTACATCCGCGACGTGGCGGAACCGGCGCGCTTCGCCGTCGGTGACCGCGTGCGCAGCCTGAACATCAACCCGACCGGGCATACCCGCCTGCCCCGCTATGCGCGGGCGAAGGTCGGCACCATCGGCCGTGTCCACGGCGCCCATGTCTATCCGGACTCCAACGCCGCCGGACGCGGCGAGGATGCGCGCTGGTGCTACAACGTGACTTTTGCCGGCCGCGAGCTCTGGGGCGCCGATGCCGACCCGACGCTCACTGTCTCCCTCGACCTGTGGGAGCCCTATCTTGAGCCGGCCTGAGGCGGAGGCGCTCGCCGCCTTGCCGGAGATTCCCTGCGGCGCTGAGGGCCCGGTCTTCGCCGAGCCCTGGCAGGCCCAGGCCTTCGCGCTCGCCGTGGCGCTGCAGCAGCGCGGCGTCTTCACGTGGAACGAATGGGCCGACCGGCTCGGCGCCGAGATCCGCCGCGCCCAGGCCGCCGGCGACCCGGACCGGGGGGACACCTACTACCATCACTGGCTGAAGGCGCTGGAAGGCGTCATCGTGGAGCGTGGCCTCTTCAGCGCCGCCGACCTCGCCGAGCGTCACGACGCATGGGACCGCGCCGCCCGCGCCACGCCCCACGGCGAACCCATCGTGCTCGGACGGGATCAGGGATAGATGCGCCAGCGCCGGTGCTCTTGCCGCACCGCCTTGCGCGGCGCGCCTGCCTGAACCAATCTGGCGCCCGGAAAAGCGAACCGAGCGAACCGGGGAGGACGGACGGCGTGCAGGGGCTGCTGAAGGTCAGCCGCGCGATCGACGCGCTCAACCAACGCATAGGCGGCATTGCCGACTGGCTGATCTTCCTCTCGGTGCTGATCGCCGCCGGCAACGCGACCATGCGCTACCTCCTCGACTATTCGACCAACGGCCTCCTCGAGGTCCAGTGGTACCTGTTCGGCGGCGCTGTCTTCCTCGGCGCCTCCTATACGCTGAAGCTGAACGAGCACGTGCGCGTCGACATCGTCTATTCCCACCTCCCCGAGCGGGCGCGGCTGATCGTCGATGCGGTCGGCCTCCTCGTCTTCCTCATTCCCGCCATGGCCTTCTTCGCCTGGCTCTCCTGGCCGGTCTTCGCCCGCGCCTTCGAGAGCGGCGAGATGTCGTCCAACTATGGCGGCCTGCCGCAATGGCCGATCCTCCTCATGCTGCCGCTCGGCTTCGCGCTCCTGTCGCTGCAAGGGCTGTCGGAGCTGATCAAGCGCATCGCCGCACTCCGCCACGAGGCATACGTCGACACGCACTACGAGAAGCCGCTCCAGTAGAGAAGCGGCGCTCGCCAAAACGGGGACAGGTTCGGGCATGTTCGACTTCGGCGTGATGCCGCCGCTGATGTTCGCGGCGCTCATCGTGTTCTTCCTGGTCGGCTTCCCGGTCGCCTTCACGCTCACCGCGCTCGGCCTGGTCTTCAGCGTCGTCGGCATGGCCACCGGCGCCTTCACCGAGGTCTTCCTCCAGGCCCTGCCCTACCGCTTCTTCGGGATCGTATCGAACGACCTCCTGCTCGCCGTCCCCTTCTTCACCTTCATGGGCGCCATCCTCGAGCGCTGCGGCCTCGCCGAGGACCTGCTCGAAGGCACCGGCCAGCTCTTCGGCGGGCTGCCCGGCGGCCTCGCCTACGCGGTCATCATCGTCGGGGCCATCCTCGGCGCCATCACCGGCACGGTCGCCGCCTCGGTGATCGCCATGGGCGTCATCTCGCTGCCGATCATGAAGCGCTACGGCTACGACATGAAGCTCGCCACCGGCGTGATCGCGGCATCAGGCACGATCACCCAGGTCATCCCGCCCTCGCTGGTCCTGATCGTGCTCGCCCAGCAGCTCGGCCGCGACGTCGGCGACATGTATCTCGGCGCCACCGGACCCTCGATCCTACAGGTCGCGATCTTCCTCCTCTACATTGCCGGCCTGTCGATCCTGCGGCCGAATTCCATGCCGCCGCTGCCGCCGGAGGCGCGTCCGCACAGCGGCAGGGAGCTGCTGATCAAGGTGGCGAAGGGCATGGTGCCCTCGGTCGTCCTCATCTTCCTCGTCCTCGGCACCATCGCCCTCGGCCTCGCCTCGCCCACCGAGGCCGGCGCCATGGGCGCGGTCGGCGGCATGATCCTCGCCGCGATCAACCGCCGCCTGTCGTGGAAGCTGGTGCGCGAGGCGATGGCGACCACCATGCGCCTCACCTCCATGGTGATCTTCATCCTCGTCGGCTCGACCGTCTTCACCCTCGTCTTCCGCGGCCTCGACGGCGGCGCCTGGATCGAGCACCTGCTCGCCTCGCTCCCCGGCGGCCAGGTCGGCTTCCTCGTCTTCGTCAACCTCTTCGTCTTCGTCCTCGCCTTCTTCCTGGATTTCTTCGAGATCGCCTTCATCATCATCCCGTTGCTCGCGCCGGTCGCCGACAAGCTCGGCATCGACCTCGTCTGGTTCGGCGTGCTGCTCTGCGTGAACATGCAGACCTCGTTCATGCACCCGCCCTTCGGCTTCGCGCTCTTCTACCTGCGCGGCATCGCCCCGCCGGACGTGAAGAGCTCCGACATCTATCTGGGTGCGTTGCCCTGGGTGCTGATGCAGGTGCTGCTCGTCGCCATCGTGATCCTCTGGCCGCAATCGGTGACCTACTGGATCAGCCACGCTCCGACGACCCCGCCGTCGGAGATCAAGATCGAGATCAAGCCGCCGAGCTACGAGACGCCTGGCGCGCCGGCCGGGCCGAAGTTCTGAGGCGACCCGCGACGCCCCCCTCCACCATGCTTCGCATGGTCCCCCTCCCCCGTGCCGAGTTTACCCTCGGCCGGCCTTCGGCCGGACCGGGGGCAAGGGAGGAACAAAAGTCGCGACCCTGATGAAAGAGGTTCCTCCCCCGTTTACGGGGGAGGGGGACCGCCGAAGGCGGTGGAGGGCGCGCGTGAACGCCGCCGACGCTACAGCGCGCCCTTCTGCTGCAGCGAGAACATGAAGTTGTCGTAGGTGCCGTCGGCGACCTGGAACCACAGGTACTGCTCGTTGCGGAACGCCTTCAGCGCCTCGTAGGCGGTCTTGAAATCGGCGTTCTGGGCCGAAAGCTCGGCATAGACCTCGTTCGACGCCTTGAAGCAGGCCTCCATCACCTCGCCCGAGAAGGGGCGGAGCTGCGCGCCGCCGGAAACGAGCTTGCGGAGCGCCCCCGGATTGAGCGCGTCGTAGCGCGCCTGCATCTGCACGTTGGCCATGGCCGCGGCCGCGGTGATGATCGCCTGGTAGCTCTTCGGCAGGCTGTTCCACTTGTCGAGCCCGACGAAGAAATGGAGCATGGCCCCGCCTTCCCACCAGGCCGGGTAGTAGTAGTACTTGGCGACCTTGTAGAGGCCGAGCTTGGCGTCGTCATAGGGGCCGACGAACTCGGCCGCGTCGATCACGCCCTTCTCGAGGCTCGGATAGACGTCCGCCGGCGCGGTCTGCTGCGGCACCACGCCGAGCTTCGCCATCACCGCCCCGGCGAGGCCGGCGATGCGCATCTTGAGGCCGGAGAAATCGGCCGGCGTGTTGATCTCCTTGCGGTACCAGCCGCCCATCTGCGCCCCGGTATTGCCGCCGGGCAGGCCGTAGACGCCGTACTTCTTGAAGAAGGCGTTCATCAGGTCCATGCCGCCGCCATCGTACATCCAGGCATTCTCCTGCCGGCTGTTGAGGCCGAAGGGGATGGCGGTGCCGATGGCGAAGGTCGGGTCCTTGCCCCAGTAGTAGTAGCTGGCGGTATGGCTCATCTCGACGGTGCCGTCGGAGGTCATGTCGAGCGCCTTCAGGGCCGGGCCGATATCGCCGGGGCCGAAGACCTGGATCTCGAAATTGCCGTCCGTCGCCTGCCTGACCGTCTCGGCGAAGATGTTGGCCGCGCCATAGAGCACGTCGAGGGACTGCGGGAAGCTGGAGGTGAGCCGCCATTTCAGCTTCGGCATGGAATCGGCGATGGCCGGCGCGGCGATCGTGCTGGCGGCGAGCCCGCCGGCGGCGAGGCCGGCTCCGCGGATGAATTTGCGACGGTCCATTTTCCGAACTTCCTCCCTGGATGATTGGCGCCAAGCCGATAGGCATCGGCCGCCTCGTGTCAAGCCGGCGCGTGGGCGCGCCGGATCAGGTGCCGGGCAGGCCCGCGGCGAGCGCCCCGCCGAGAAGCACCAGGCCGAAGAGGAAGACCGCCGCCGCCCCGCCGATCTCGATGGTCCGGGAGAGGAACGCCGCGCCGCGCGAGGAGCCGGCGCCGGTGACGCGGAGCGTCAGCCCCTTCGCCGACATGGCGACGAGGGCGATGGCGGCGACGGTGAGCCCGGTGCCCGCCGCCATGATGAAGGTCGCCGCCACGCCGCTGAGGAACAGTCCCTGCGAGAGCGCGAAGACGAGGA
Source organism: Hyphomicrobiales bacterium (assembly GCA_017305635.1). GTDB lineage: Bacteria > Pseudomonadota > Alphaproteobacteria > Rhizobiales > Kaistiaceae > JAFKKF01. The sequence continues at coordinate 117,495 of JAFKKF010000011.1, forward strand.
TGATGATGGCGCCGGAGCAGGGCCGGATGCCGACCGCGACGATCGCCGACCAGGCGCGCCGGAGGAAATCGCCGAAGCTGTCGACCGGCGCGGGCGGGGCGAGCGGCGTGCCGGCCGGCGTCGGCAACGGCACGCAGCAATTGACATGCGCGGCGCCCAACTGGTCGTGGCTCGGATCGTCGCAGACGAATTGGCCGGCGACCGGCTGGGTGGCGGCGACATGGTGGCGATGATCGCCGCGAATCTTCTGGACGAGGAGCCAGGCGCCGAAGAGCGTGATGGCGGCGAAGCTCGCGATCTCGATCCAGTCGGTGGCGAAGGTCATCGCCGTCGCGCTGACGCGGAGGATGATCGTGCCGATGGCGACGACGAGGATGGCGCTCACCGCCTGCACGGCCGCCGACAGGAACGAGAGCGCCACGCCACGGCGCGCCGAATCGCCCGAGGCGAGCATGTAGGAGGTGATCACCGCCTTGCCGTGGCCGGGCCCGACGGCATGGAAGACGCCATAGGCGAAGCTGACGGCGAAGAGGAACCAGATGCCGGAGGGATGGTTGCGGAGGTCCGAGAGCGAGGCGGTGAGCGCCCGGTAGAAATGCGCCTGGTGGATCGCGATCCAGGCGAAGAACGGCCCGAGCGGCCCGCCGAAATAATAGCCCGAGGAATCCGGCGTCGCGACGCCGAAGGGGCTCTGCGCCGCGTCGGCGACCGAGGCCGCGACGAGGAACGCGGCGAGCGTCGTGAGCGCGACCGCGACGCGCTTCATGGGCACGCGACGGTGAAGGAATTGGCGAGCGCCGACGCCTCTTCGACGAGGTCGGGCGGCAGGTCGTGCTGCTCGGCGGGAATGGCGGCGAGCACCGCCATGGTCTGCGCGTCGAGTTCCTTCGGAGGATGGAACTGCGCGCCGCACGAGGCCGGCGCGCCGTCGAGCTTGAACGGGTTCTTCTTGGCGAAGGTGAAGGCGACGAAATATTCCGGATCGAAGATCTCCAGCCGCGCGCGGGCGCCCGGCGCCATCGGCGCCTTCATCGGCAGGGTGAAGAAGAGGGTCAGGCGCTGGTTGTGGAACTCCAGCCAGTATTCCTTCGGCGGCAGGAACTCCGCCTCCTTGCCGTTCGCCGTGAGGTAGGTGAAGAACTTGAATTCCTTCAGCGACTTCACGTTGACGTCGGCGAGCGGCTTCAGCTCTTCGTCGCTCAGCTTGCCGTCGCCGTTGGCGTCGAGCCCCTGGATGGCGAACTGGGTGAAGGCCTCGTCGAACTGCCAGATGTTGCGGACGGCATCCATGCGGCCGTCCTTGTCGAAGACCAGTTCGGCATGGGCGTCGACGAAGACATGGGGATGCGCCAGCGCGGCGCCGTTAGCGGCGACGAGCGCGGCCAAGGCAAGCGCGGCAGCCCTGATTCGGTTCGATCGGATCACGCTGGATTCCCCGGGCGGATCACGTCCGCCGATTGCGGCTGAAAAGCGGCGCCAAGCCTGCGGCGGAACCGCCCTGACATGATCGTTACCGCCCCTGCGCCTTGGCTTCGGCGGCGGCGAGCGCCCCCTCGATCTCGGCGATCCAGGCCGCATCCTCGCCGCGCGCCTGCCGCGCCTCGCGGATGAGACGGAGATTGCGCGCGGTCGTCGCCGGCTCCCACGGCTCGCGCATGACGGCGAGCGCCGCGCCGGCCGCCTCCTCCGCGGCATCGGGGTCGCGCGCCAGCACCGCGAGCTCGAGAAGCGTCGCATGGTCCCAGTAGTCGCCGTGGCGCTGGCCGTCGCTGCGGGCGCGCTGCGCGGCCGCGTAGCGCACCACCGGCAGGAGATCGGCCTGCGCCGGATCGGGCTTCTCCTGCATCTCCATCAGCGTGACGGCATTGATGCCCGGATAGGGATCGCGCCAATCCGCCTCGAAGCCGGCGCGGTAGGCGGCGATGGCGCGGCGGAGGTGTCCGCGCGCCTCGAGATCGCGGCCGGTCTTGCGGGCGCCCTCCCAAAGATCCTTGTAGACGCGGCCGAGAAGGCCGTTCGTCTCGCTGCTCGCGCCGAACTCGCCGATGACCTCGGAAAGCACCTTCTCGGCCTCCGCCGAGCGGCCGACGCGATTCAGCGCGAAGCCGAGCTGCTCGCGGATCATGCGCGCCTGCTGCAATTCGCGCGGCATGCGCCCATGGAAGCGGATCATCTCCGCGCAGCCTTCCTTGGTGCCGACGGCGCGGAACGAGAGCATGACGTCGACGATGACGCCGGCCTCGACGTTGCGCAGGTCGGCAAGCGACGGATCATCGGCAACCGCCTTCATGGCCTCGACGCCGGATTTCCGCGCCGCGGCGAGACGGTCGCGCCAGGTCGCCGCGATGGTGACCCGGTCGCGGAAGATGTCGGTCTTGGCATGGTCGATCTCGATCCGCGGCATGCCGTCGACGAGCTGGAAGAGCGGGCTGTCGTCGTGGCTGTCCTCGTGGGCGGAGCGCAGCCGGTCGGCGATCCGCGCGGAATCCTCGGCGGCATGGGAGGGGATGCCGCTCTGGTCGAGCCGGTAGGGCGTGCCGCGCTGGGCGACGAGATCGAAGGGCAGCATCGTGCCCAGCGAGAAGACGAGCTGGGTGCTGCGCGGGCGAAGCGCATGGCGGATGCCCAGCTCGTAATAGACGTTGGGATTGGCGCCGGTGACGTCGGCGACGGCGTAGTCGCAGAGCATCAGCCGCTCGAACATCGGCTTGTGGATGGTGCCGCCGACCTGCTCCTCGTCGGCACGGATCACGTCCATGCCGGCCGCGACGACGGCCGGCGCGATGACCTGGTGGTAGACCGCGTCGAAATCGATGAAGCCGCCGCGCCCATCGGGCTTCCGCCCGAAGGGCATCAGCACGAAGCAGAGCGGCTTCATCCCTTCATCACCCTTCGCGCAACCGCGAGGAGCGCGCGGTCGCGCCCGGCCGGGCCGATGAGCGAGAGCCCGAGCGGCGCGCCATGGACCGCGGCGAGCGGCAGCGAGACCTGCGGCAGGCCGGCGAGGCCGGCGACGCAGAGCATGGAAATGGCCCGCGCCCGGAAGCGCTCGAACTCCGTCTCCGGCGCATCGACCATCAGCGCCGCGCCCGGCATGGTCGGCAGGATGAGGATGCCGTCGGCGCCGAGGACGCCACGGACATGCTCGCGGATGATGGCGCGCCGCCCGGCGGCGGCCGCCGCCTCGCCCGGCGTGACCTCGCTCGACACCCTGAAGCGGACCGCGGTCTGCGCACCGAGCTTCACGTCGTTGGCGGTGATCCAGGGACCGTGCTCCTTCCACGCCGCGAAGCCCTGGAGCGTGCGGTAGAGCGTCTGCCAGTTGGCGAGGCCGTCATCGGCGAGCACGACCTCCGCCGGCTTGCCCAGCACCGCCGCCGCCCGGGCGAGGGCCGGGGCGATCGCCTCGGACTCGGCGCTGCCGAGCATCAGGTCGACGGCGTCGCGGGCAAGGATCGGACGCTTCAAGTCCGGCCCCGCCACATCCTCGCCGAGGAGCACCGCGCCGACCCGCTCATAGGTCTCGACGTCGCGGGTGAACCAGCCGACCGTGTCGAAATCCGGCGCCAGCGGCATGGCGCCGCCGATATCGACGCGGCCATGGGTCGGCCGCAGCCCGACGAGGCCGCAGAAGGAGGCCGGCCCGCGCACCGAGCCGCCGGTATCGCTGCCGAGCGCGAAATCGCAGAGCCCGGCGGCGACCGCCGAGGCCGAGCCGGAGGAGGACCCGCCGGGGACGCGGCCGGGCGAAGCCGGGTTGGTCGGCGTGCCGTAATGGTCGTTCCGCCCGTCGAGCGAGAAGGCGAGCTCCGCCGTATGGGTCTTGCCGACGAAGCGGGCGCCGGCATCGAGGAGCTTCTGCACCACCGGCGCATTCCCGGCGGCGATGCCCGCGGCGCGCTTCGCCGGATTGCCCGAACCGGTCGGATAGCCAACCACGTCGAAGATGTCCTTGACCCCGAAGGTCAGGCCGGCAAGCGGCCCGGACGGCGCGTTCGGCACGGGAATGGCGGGATAGTCGACGAATGCATTGACGGGATCGGAGGCGATGAGCATCGGGCTTCTTCCTTGGCTTTGCCGACTAGGAATGCCCTATCCGCGCGGCGGGAGGAAGGCCTTCGAGAAGGCTTCGGCCCGCAACCCCACCCTCCATGCCTTTCGCTTCGCTCCGGCATGGTCCCCCCTCCCCGTCCCGGGGAGGGATGGGCGCCCGTCACCTCGGTTCAGTCCACTGAACTTCGGCGGAAGGCACGGGTATCCCTCCCCGGGACGGGGAGGGGGGACCGCCGAAGGCGGTGGGTGGGGTTGCGGGCCGTTGATGTGCCGGCCTGGGATAAGAGCGCTACACCGCCACCGCCGCCCCGTCCGAGCGCGGATCGCTGGCGCCGAGGAGCGAGCCGTCGGGGGCCCGCACGATCATGCCGGCATGGCCCATGAGGTTGAGATAGGGCTGGTCCGAGACGGTGGGCTCGTGGCCCGCACGGTCGAGCGCCGCGACGATGTCGGGATCGAAGCGGCTCTCGAGGAGGAGCTTCGACGGCCGCCGGCCCCAGGTCGCCCCGAGACAGAAGCGCGGCGCATCGATGGCGACGCCCGGCTCCTCGCCGAACAGGGCATGACGGGTGAATACCTGCGCCTGGAACTGCGGCTGGCCGTCGCCGCCCATGGAGCCGTAGGTCATCATGCGGCCATCGGCGAAGCGCGCGAGCGGCGGGTTGAGGGTGTGGAACGGCTTGCGCCCCGGCGTGAGCGGGTTGCGCGCCGAAGGATCGAGCGAGAAGGAAATGCCCCGGTTCTGCCAGACGATGCCGGTGCGCGGCAGGACGAAGCCCGAGCCGAATTCCCAGTAGAGCGACTGGATGAAGGAGACGGCGCGGCCCTCCCCGTCGATGGCGCCCATCCAGATCGTGTCGCCGGGTTTCGTCGGTCGCGGCGGCGTGGCGCGGCGCATGTCGATGGTAGCCGCCTCCTCCGCCAGCCATTCCGGCGTCAGGTAGCGCTGGATGTCGCCGACATGATCCGGGTCGGTCACCTCGCGGTCGCGCACGGCAGCCGCGCGCTTCGCCGATTCGATGAGGCCGTGCTGGTGCTCGAAGCTCTCGCCGCGCGTGACGCCGAGACGGTCGAACAGGCCGAGAAGGATCAGCGAGGCGAGGCCCTGCGTCGGCGGCGGCAGGTTGAAGAGCGTCGCGCCGCGAATGGCGAGCGAGAGCGGCTTCACCGCTTTCGCCTCATGGCGCCGCAGGTCCTCGCGCGTGACGACGCCTCCCGCCGCCTCCATGTCGGCCGCGATCTCGACGGAAACGTCGCCGCGATAGAAATCGTCGTAGCCCGCATGGGCGATCTGCCCGAGCGTATCGGCGAGCCTCGGCTGCCGGAGGATCGCGCCCTCCGCCGGGGCCTTGCCGTCGGCGAGGAAATGCGCGGCGAAATTCGGCTGGTCCCGGAGCTCGTCGATATGAGCGGCGGTGATCGCGTGGAGCGTCCGCGCCACCGGCACGCCGTCCTTCGCCCGGCCGATCGCGTCGGCGAGCAGGTCCGCGCGCGGCATGCGCCCGCCCATGGCGGCGGCGATCTCGCTTGCCACCGCCCAGCCCGACACGGTACCGGCCACCGTCAGCGCTGCGAGCACGCCGCGCTCGGGAAGCGCCTCGTGCCCCGCCCTGGCGTAGCGCTCGCGCGTGGCGAGCGATCCGGCGCGGCCGGCGGCGTCGATCGCGACGGGCGCCCTGCCCGGCTCGCAGATCAGCCAGAAAGCGTCGCCGCCGATGCTGTTCATGTGCGGATAGGTGACCGCGATGGTGGCAGCCGCCGCGAGCATCGCCTCGATCGCATTGCCGCCGGCCCGCATGACCTCGGCGCCCGCTTCGGCGGCCGCCCGGTGCGGCGCGACGACCATGCCGCGGCGGCCGCTGACTGTCTCGTTCATCGCATCATCTTTCCGCAGCGTCAGACCGTCGCCTGCCACGGGCCGGGGACGAAATAGGCCTCGTCGTCGCCCGGCCAGGGCGGGATGGTGACGCCGACGGCTTCGAGCGGCTCGTCGCCGTCCGAGCGGAACTGGAACGAGGCGCCGAGCGGGATGGCGATCGAGGTTCCCGGCGCCACCTCGACGGTGAGCTCCTCGCCGCCGAGCTTCCGCCACATGCGGCCGCGGCCGCGCGTGAAGATCCAGAGCTCCTCCACCGTGCGGTGGGCGGCGGCCCGGGCGACGTCGCCGGGCGCGAGGCGGAAATGTGCCATGCTGCCGCGCGTGGCGGTGGCAAGCAGCCGCACCTCCGATCCGTCGGGGGCGATGGTGTCGGGTTTCTCGGGAAGGCGCCGGGTGGGAAGCATGCTCATGCCGCCATCCTCGCATGAAAGGCGCCGGGAGGCACGGTACCCGTTACGGGCGCCCGCCCCCGAACTTTTTCGTCGCGGACCATAGAAAATTCTTGAATGCGTAACGATTCAAGCATACCTACCGCTTGCCCAAATTCGCACGTGCCTGTGGTCGCATATGTCCGAGGGCGAAGGTCCGGGAGACGTTTCCCGGCATGCTTCGAAGGACGCGGCTTAAAGCAACGACGTAGCGGGCTTTTTTGGTCTCTGCCGGCTTTCCATCAGCCGGGGTCACTGAAGAGGCATCTACATCTTGCCGGCCGTGCGGAGCGGGTAATCCCGATCCAAGCGAAGGCAGCGACGGAACGGACTGCCCTGTCCCTCCGACGACTGCCAACCGGAAAAACCAGCCGCCAGCAGGCGGCGAACTGGTACGCGACGTCGCGGTCCTGCCGTCTCCACATCGGCTGGCCGAGGATCAGCGTACCGGCGGTTTCTTCGCAATTCTGGCTTGGGAGCACCCGGCAATGACCGACCGTATCCGCGATTTCCTCCGCCTCCGACGCCCCGAGGGCCCCTGCCTCGTGGTCGACCTCGACGTTGTGCGCGAGAACTACAACACCTTCTCGCGGGCCCTCCCCGACAGCCGCGTCTTCTACGCGGTCAAGGCGAACCCGGAGCCGGAAGTGCTGAAGCTGCTTGCCGGCCTCGGCTCGAGCTTCGATTGCGCCTCGGTTGCCGAGATCGACATGGCGCTCGCCGCCGGCGCGACCCCGGACCGCATCTCCTATGGCAACACGATCAAGAAGGAGCGTGACGTCGCCGCGGCTTTCGCGCGCGGCATCCGCCTCTTCGCCGTCGACTGTCGCGAGGAGGTCGAGAAGATCGCGCGCGCCGCTCCCGGCGCGCAGGTCTTCGCGCGCATCCTCTGCGCCGGCGACGGTGCCGAGTGGCCGCTGTCGCGGAAGTTCGGCTGCGAGCCCGCGCTCGCCGTGGAAGTGCTGGAGCATGCCCACCGCCTCGGCCTCGAGGCGATCGGCGTCTCGTTCCATGTCGGCTCGCAGCAGCCGAACACGGAAGCCTGGGACGGCGCGCTGAAGTCGGCGGCGAACATCTTCCGCACGCTCTCCGAGCGCGGCATCCAGCTCCGCATGGTCAACCTCGGCGGCGGCTTCCCGGCCAGGTACCTGAAGAAGGTGCCGCTGGTGAAGGCCTACGGCCGAGCGATCTCGGGTGCGCTGCGCAAGCACTTCGGCAACCGCCTGCCCGAGACGATCATCGAGCCGGGCCGAGGCATGGTCGGGGATGCCGGCGTGATCAAGGCCGAGGTGGTGCTCATCTCGAAGAAGGCGGACGAGGATGACACGCGCTGGGTCTATCTCGACATCGGCAAGTTCGGCGGCCTCGCCGAGACGATGGACGAGGCGATCCGCTACCCGATCCGCACGGAGCGGGACGGGGATGACAAGGCGCCCTGCATCATTGCCGGGCCGACCTGCGACTCGGCCGACGTGCTCTACGAGAAGCACCCCTATCCGCTGCCGGTCTCGCTCTCGATCGGCGACGAGGTGCTGATCGAAGGCACCGGCGCCTATACGCAGACCTACTCGGCGGTCGCCTTCAACGGCTTCCCGCCGCTCAAGGCCTACGTCATCTAGGGCGAGCCGCCTCCCGTACACCTGAACGACGCCCCGGCGAGAGCCGGGGTCCCCTTCCCCACCGCGCCGGCGCACGGAAAGCGCCGCGCTGAACGGACCTGCGTCCGGGGAAATGCGAACATGATCCACATCGACGACGAGAAGATTGCCGACATTGCCGCCCGCGAGGCGCTCCTCGACCGCGCCATGGGCGCCGGCCGCCGGCTGAAGGCGTCGGAGCGCATCCGCGAGGGGCGGCTGCCGTCGAGAGGGCTCGCCTTCGTCGCGCGCGACAACGGCCGCGTGGTCGGCTCGGTGCGCCTCTGGGACGTCGAGGCCGGCGGCCGCAGGAGCCTCCTCCTCGGGCCGCTCGCGGTCGAGCCGGGCGCGCAGTCGCGTGGGCTGGGCTCAGGCCTGATGCAGGTGGCGCTCAACCGTGCCGCGCTCGCCGGCCACGCCTCGGTGATCCTGGTCGGCGACCCGGAATACTACGAGCGCTTCGGCTTCGCCGCCGATCCGGCGCGCGGCCTGATCATGCCCGGCCCCTTCGAACGCCGCCGGATGCTCGGCCTCGAACTGGCCGACGGTGCGCTCTCGGGCGCCGAGGGCGTCGTCATCGGCACCGGCGCGATGCTGCCGGCGTGGCAGCTGGCGGCCTGACGATCCTCGAGCTACGTGATCTGCGGAGCGATCTGAGCGACGCAGCCCTCCCCTTGCGGGAGGGCCGAATTCGCCGAGCCGAAGGCGAGAGCGAATTCGGGGAGGGGTAACCCCTGACGCCGCGAGGGAGCACCCCTCCCCAAAGCCATCTCCGCTACGCTCCGCTGGCTTTGGCCCTCCCGCAAGGGGAGGGCTGCCCCGCCCGCGACGCACGTCGACCAAGCTAAGGCCCAACCGCGTCCTGTGCCGCGGCGATGCGGTCCTCGAGCGCGTCGAGGGCGGCATCGACAACCAGCGTCCCGGCCTTCCGCCGCGCCTCGTAGTGCACGAAAGGCTCGGCGAGGATCTCGTCGAGCGACGTCGCGCAGGCGAAATCGCCGACGACCGACTTGATCTTCGCATTATCGAAGAGCGTCGAGCCCATCTTGTCGCCGACGAGGGGACCGAGCCAGTCGGGCTTGAAGCGGACGAGCGTATCGGTCGGCACGTGGCAGAGCCTCGCCTCGACGCCGAGCTTGGCAGCGATGGCGCGGTTGATGTCGTTCCAGCTATGGCCGCGATCGGTAGTGATGTGGAAATCCTCGCCGAGCGCTTGGGCGTTGCCGAAGAGCCGCACGAAGGGCACGGCAAGGTCGCGCGAGCGGGTCACCGTCCAGAGCTGCGTCCCGTCGCCGGCGACGATGATCGCCTTCCCGGCACGCATGCGCTCCGGCACCAGGTCGCCCTCGCCGAGCGATGTCGCGAGCTTCGTGCGCACCGTGTGGCTCGGGCGGACGATCGTCCACGGCAGCCGCGACTGCCCGCGGAGCAGGTGTTCCGCCGCGATCTTCTTCTGGCTGTAGTCCCAGAATGGATTCTCGACCGGCGTCTTCTCGGTGATGACGTAGTGGCGCGGCGGCTTCTGATAGGCCGAGGCGGTCGAGATGAAGACATATTGCCCGGCATGGCCGGCGAAGGCGGCGATGTCGGCCGCCATCTGCTCCGGCGTGAAGGCCATGAACTGGCACACCACGTCGAAATTCTTCGCCGCCAGCCTCGCATAGTCGGCGGCGTTCGCCATGTCGCCGATGATCGACGTGACGCCGGCAGGAAGCTCCGCCGCCGTGCGCCCGCGATTGAAGACGCTGACCTTGTGGCCGGCACGGACGGCCTCCTCGACGCAGGCGAGCGATATCTGTCCCGTGCCGCCGATGAAGAGGACCGATGCCATCGCCCTACCCCGCTACCGCGTCGCCGACGCCGGCGACCGCATCGAGCCCGCGCTTGCGGAGAAGCGCCTTCGGGTCGGGCGCCCGCCCGCGGAATTTCTCGTAGGCAACCGATGGATCGCGCAGGTTCCCGGCAGAGTAGATGAATTCGCGGAGCCGCTTCGCGACCGCCGGATCGAACACGTCGCCGGTTTCCTCGAAGGCGTTGAAGGCATCGGCGTCGAGCACCTCGGACCACAGATAGCTGTAGTAGCCGGCGGCATAGCCTTCGCCGGCGAAGATGTGCTGGAAGTGCGGCGCGCGGTGCCGCATGACGATCGCCGGGGGCATGGCGATGCGCTCGAGCACGCCTTCTTCGAAGGCCATCACGTCGACGTCCTTGCCGGACGGCAGGAGATGCAGGTCCATGTCGACCAGCGCCGAGGACGTGTACTCGACCGTGGCGAAACCCTGGTTGAAGGTGCGCGCGTCGAGCACCTTCCTGAGGAGCGCCGCCGGCATCGGCTTGCCGGTTTCGGCATGGACCGCGAACCTCGACAGGATCTCCGGCCGCTCCAGCCAGTGCTCGTAGAGCTGTGACGGCAGTTCCACGAAATCGCGCGACACGTTGGTGCCGGAGAGAAGCGGATAGGTCACGTCGGAGAGGAGCCCGTGCAGGCCGTGGCCGAACTCGTGGAAGAGCGTGCGCGCATCGTCGAAGGAGAGAAGCGCCGGCTTGCCGGCGGGGGGCTTCGAGAAGTTCATCACGTTGATGACGATCGGCCGCACGTCGCCGGTCAGCCGCTGCTGGTCGCGGAGCCCGTTCATCCAGGCGCCGCTCCGCTTCGAGGCGCGGGCGAAATAGTCGCCGAGGAAGAGCCCGACGAAGCGCCCGCCGTCAGCCGTCACCTTCCAGGCGCGCACGTCCGGGTGCCAGGTGGGCACGTCGCGGACTTCCTCGAAGGCGAGGCCGAAGAGCCGGCCCGCCGTGTAGAACGCGGCCTCGATCACCTTGTCGAGCTGCAGGTAGGGCTTCAGCTCGGAGGAATCGAAATCGAAGCGGCGCTTGCGCACCCTGTCGGCGTAGTAGCGCCAGTCCCAGGCGGCGAGCGCGAAATTGCCGCCCTCCTCCGCGATCAGATCCTGCAGCTCGCCCGCCTCGACGGCGGCGCGATGGCGGCCGGCATCCCAGACCGAGGTGAGCAGCTCGATCGCCGCGCCGGGCGTCCGCGCCATGGTGTCGGCGAGACGGAGATGGGCGAAGCTCTCATAGCCGAGGAGCCGCGCCCGCTCGGCGCGCAGCGCGATCGTCTCGGCCATGATCGCGCGATTGTCGGTGGCCCCGCCATTCTCGCCCCGCTTGATCCAGGCGGCGAAGGCTTTCTCGCGGAGATCGCGCCGTGCCGAGAACTGCAGGAACGGCTCGATGCTCGACCGCGACAGCGTGATGACGTGCTTGCCGGTCAGGCCGCGATCCGACGCCGCCTGCCCGGCCGCGGCGACCAGCCAGTCCGGCAGACCGGCGACATCGTCCGGCGCTTCCAGCAACAGCGACCAGGACTTCTCGTCGGCAAGCACGTTCTGGCTGAACAGCGTGCCGAGGGTCGCCAGCCGCTCGTTGATCGTCGCGAGCCGCTGCTTGCCCTCGGCATCGAGCATGGCGCCGGCCTGGACGAAGATCGTGTGATAGCGCTCCAGCACGCGCATCTGCTCGGCATCTAGGCCGAGCCGTTCGCGGCCCTTGTGGAGCGCGTCGATGCGGGCAAAGAGCGCCGGGTTCAGCGAGATCTCCGACCCGTGGCGCGACAAGACGGGCGCGATGTCGCGCTCGATCGCCTCGATGTCGTCGTTGGAATGGGCGCCGGCAAGCGTGAAGAAGGCGGCCGCGATGCGCTCCAGCGCCATGCCGCTCTTCTCCATCGCGACGATCGTGTTCTGGAACGTCGGCTCGCCGCCCGCCGTGATCGCCGCCACGGCGGCCTTCTGCTCTCCTATCGCCGCATCGAACGCGGGACGGAAATGCTCCGGCCGGATGGCATCGAAAGGCGGTGCGCCGAAGGGCGTGGCATAAGGCTGAAGCAGCGGATTGGCGGTCATGGCGGTGTGTCCCGGAGGGAAAAGTGTTGCGGAAGATATAGAGGCTGGGGCGGAGGTTCTCTAGCGGGAAGCGCCACTTGCGCCCCCTCCACCGGCTTCGCCGGTCCCCCTCCCCCGCTTCGCAGGGGAGGAACCCCGCCGGCGCCGTTTGCGCGACCTGGCTGCTCCCCCGTTTACGGGGGAGCTGTCGCCGAAGGCGACTGAGGGGGCGCGAACCTACCCGTCCCCCGCCACCGCGGCGGCGCGGTCGAGGGCCGCGTCGAGTTGCGGGTCGTGCCCCGCGGCATAGCGGAGGTCAAAGGGCACGGCGATGTCCGGCTCGACGCCCTTCCCCTCCAGCACCTTGCCGTCGAGCTCGACGCCGGCGACGGCGATCTCGAGCAGCGAATCATCGGGGAGCAGGTATCCCCGCGCGCCGAGAAGGGCGCCCGCGGTGCGCGTGCCGACGAGGGGAATGCCCTTCTGCTGGAGCGCATAGGCATAGACCTCGAGGCCGCTGCGCGTACCCTCGTCGATCAGCGCCACCACCGGCTTGTGCCAGCGCTCGTTCGACAGCTCGCGCTTGCCGTCGCGGTCGATGAAGGTGAAGGCCGGCGTGCCGCCGAGGAAGGTCTCGGCCGCGTCGGGCGGCGCGCCGCCCCAGCGGCCGCGGAGGTCGAGGACGAGGGCGTCGGCGGAAGCGAGCGGCTCGGAGGCGAGCGCCGCGCCGATGGCGTCGGTCACGTCGCCGCGCCCGTAGAACCAGACGTGGAGGTAGCCGATCTTGCGCCCGTCCTTCTCGACCACCCGGGCGCTCTTGCCGATCGCATCGACGAAGGTATCCGACGGCCCGAGATCCTGCACCTGGACACTGTAGGCCTTCGGCTCGGCATCGGCCGTCCGCCGGATCATCAGCGTCACGGTCTGTCCCGCCTTGCCGCGGAAGCCCTCGACCTCCGTGAAAAGCTTGTCGTCGAGCGAGAGAATCTCGTCGCCCTTCTCGATCCCGGCGAGCGCCGCCGGCGCGCCGTCATAGACGTCGGTGACGAAGCGCTTGCCGTCCATCACCTCCGAGGCGAGGCCGATGCCCGGATAGGAGATGCGGCCCTGCGGCGGGAAGAGGCGCGGCAGCTCGTTGCGGAAATTGAAGCGGAAGATGTCGGCGAGCTCGTAATAGGCGAGCTCGGCTTGCGTGAAGTGCCCCATGTGCGAGGCACCGAGCGCCGGCAGCACGTCAAGGATCGCCTGGTGCGGATCGGCGACGCCCTTCTGGACTTCCGCCGCCACCGCCGCGTTGAACTTCGGCAACGCCGCCGGATCGTGGAAATGCTGGTTCACCAGCTCGACCGCCTTGTCGAAGACGGCATTGCCGGAACGCGCCGGCGCCTCGGCCTCCGCGCCGGTGACGAGGAGGAGGAACAGGCCGGCGGCAGCGCCGGACTTGAGGAAATGCGTCATCGCGGAGAAGGCCTTGCTGGTCGGGATCACCCGTCATGCCGGTGTCACGCAAGCCGCCCTTTTTTGTGGCGCCTGTTGACGACGAGGCCGGTTGCGGCCATCAACTTTTCGATACTCGGCAACAACCCAGGAGAGGCTTGAATGGCGGAATGGCCCGTGCACGGGAAGATCGACGGCCCCATCGTGATGATCGGCTTCGGCTCCATCGGCAAGGGGACCCTGCCGCTCATCGAGCGCCATTTCACCTTCGACAAGTCGCGCATGGTGGTCATCGACCCGAGCGACAAGGACCGTGCCCTCCTCGATGAGCACGGCGTGCGCTTCGTCCACCAGGCCGTGACGCCGGAGAACTACCGCACGCTGCTGACGCCGCTGCTCACCAAGGGCGAGGGCCGCGGCTTCTGCGTCAACCTTTCGGTCGATACTTCCTCGCTCGCCATCATGAAGCTCTGCCGCGAGCTCGGCGTCCTCTACATCGATACGGTGGTCGAGCCCTGGCCCGGTTTCTACTTCGACCCGAAGACCGATCCGGCCTTGCGCACCAACTACGCACTCCGCGAGACGGTGCGCGAAGAGAAGGCGAAGAACCCCGGCGGCACTACCGCGGTTTCCTGCTGCGGCGCCAATCCCGGCATGGTCTCGTGGTTCGTCAAGCAGGCGCTGGTCGACCTCGTCGGCAATGTCGGCCTCGCGAACTTCAACGAGCCGACGACCAAGGAGGGCTGGGCGAAGCTCGCCAAGGACCTCGGCGTCAAGGGCATCCACATCGCCGAGCGCGACACCCAGCGCTCGCGCAACCCGAAGCCGATGAACGTCTTCGTCAATACCTGGTCGGTGGAGGGCTTCCTCTCGGAGGGCGTGCAGCCGGCCGAGCTCGGCTGGGGAACGCACGAGACATGGAAGCCGGAAAACGCCCGCGGCCACGAGACCGGCTGCGGCGCGGCCATCTACCTGCTCCAGCCCGGCGCCAATACCCGCGTCCGCTCCTGGTGCCCGACGCCCGGCCCGCAATACGGCTTCCTCGTCACCCATAACGAAGCGATCTCCATCGCCGACTACCTCACCGTGCGCGAGGGCGACAAGGTCGTCTATCGCCCGACCTGCCACTACGCCTATCACCCGGCGAACGACGCGGTTCTCTCCCTGCACGAGCTCTTCGGCCGCGCCGGCGCCATGCAGGAGGAGCATCACATCCTCGACGAGAAGGAGATCATCGACGGCGTCGATGAGCTCGGCGTCCTCCTCTACGGCCATGCCTGGAACGCCTACTGGTACGGCTCGCAGCTCTCCATCGACGAGGCGCGCGACATCGCGCCGAACCAGAACGCCACCGGCATGCAGGTGACCTCCGCCGTGCTCGCGGGCATGGTCTGGGCGCTGGAGAACCCGGAAGCCGGCATCGTCGAGTCCGACGAGATGGACTACAGGCGCTGCCTCGAAGTGCAGCGCCCCTATCTCGGCCCGCTCAACGGCTTCTATACCGACTGGACGCCGCTGGTCGATCGCCCGGGCTTCTTCCCCGAGGACATCGACGAGAGCGATCCCTGGCAGTTCCGCAACGTCCTGGTGCACGAATGAAGAAACTCGCGCTCGCCGGTATCGCCCTCGCCGCGCTGGCCGCGCCGGCCCTCGCCAACGACTCCACCGCCGCGCTATCGGCCGGCGGCCTGGAGCTGGTGCGCAACGACGACATCGCGATCCTGTCGGAGGACCTGCACGTCTCGGCCAAGGAGATCACCGTCACCTATCACTTCAGGAACACGACGAACCATCCGGTCACCTACTACGTCGCCTTTCCGCTCCCCTCGGTCGATGCGAGCACGCCCGAGGAAGCGAACTTCGTCCTGCCCGATCCGGCGAGCGACAACTTCGTCGATTTCGAGGTCTCGGTGGACGGCCAGAAGGTAGCGCCGCAGGTCTACCAGGCGGCCATCGCCCTCGGCGTCGACCGCTCCGACGTGCTCAGGAAATACGGCCTGCCGCTCAACCCGGCCTCCGAGGCGCTCTACGACGACAAGCTGAAGAACCTGCCGGAGGAAGAGCGCGACGAGCTCAACCGCATGGGGCTCGTCATCGTCGACGAATACAACGTCCAGGCGGCCTGGAAGCTCGACACCACCTTCTACTGGCAGCAGACGTTCGAGCCCGGCCGCGAGATCGTCGTCAAGCACCGCTACAAGCCGGTGGTCGGCTTCGGCTTCTTCGGGACGAGCTCGCTCGACATCCCGGAATACAAGGAGAAGTACTGCTTCGACGATTCCTTCGCGAAGGCCGCGCGCACGCGCCTGAAGGCGATCGAGAACGCGCCCAATCCCTATTATGACGAGCAGCGCATCAGCTACATCCTGATGACCGCCAATAACTGGGCGACGTCGATCGGCAAGTTCCACCTGGTCGTCGACAAGGGCGAGGCGGATGCGCTGGTCAGCTTCTGTGGCGAGGGCGTCCGCAAGATCTCGCCGACCAGTTTCGAGGTGACGGCGGCGAACTACGCGCCGGAAAAGGACCTCGAGATCCTGATCGCCAAGCCGCGCAAGGACGATGGCGGGCAGTAGGCCTCACGCCGTTTGGCGCTGCGGCCTCCCGGCGAGGGCCGGGTCGTGCGCAGCCGTGCGGCCGACGACCCGATCGCGGCCGCCTTCCTTGGCGGCATAGAGCCGGGCGTCGGCGGTGCCGAACAATTCGCCGAGCGTCGTCCCGTCCTCGCTCGAGGTCGCGACACCGATGCTGGTGGTGACGATCCCCGGCAGGCCGGGAACCTCGACCGAGGCCACGGTGCGGCGGAGGCGTTCGGCGGCGAGGCAGGCGGCCCCGTGCGCCAGCCCCTCGCACACCACGACGAATTCTTCGCCGCCATAGCGGTAGATCTGGTCGGCGCTCCGCAGCGCGCCGCCCATCTGCCGCGCGATGTGGCGGAGCGCCTCGTCGCCCATGGCATGGCCATGCTCGTCGTTGATGCGCTTGAAATGGTCGATGTCGGCGACGAGGAAGCTTACCGGCTGGCCGGCGGCGACGGCGCGCTTGACGATCGCGGGCGCCTCTCGGTCGAAGCGGCCGCGGTCGAGGAGCCCGGTCAGCGCGTCGTGGCCGGTTTCGGCGAGCAGCGCCTCGTAACGCTCGCGATAGGTGAGCGTGTCGAAGACGTCGGAAAGCCGCGGATGCTTGCCGACGCGCACCTGCACCGGCTCGACGAAGCGGAGGTAGCCGGCCGCCATCAGGCCGAAGACGATGGCCGCCGCGAACTTGGCGACGAGCCCTCCGGTCAGCGCCGATACCGGCACGCCGACGTAGAAGTGCAGCGCGGCGAAGAAGCCGAGCTGGTCGAAGGCGAGCACGGCTATGGCGCTGAGCGCGATGCGCGGCAGCTGGCGGCTGCCGAACCAGGTGCGCATCCGCTCGTAGGCGAGCACGATGAGGATGCTGTCGATGAAGAGGAGGAGCGTCCCCCACAGCATCAGCGCGCCCATCTCGCCGAGGAAGCCGAGGTCGGGCAGATGGTCCGGCGCCGCCGGCGCGACCTGGTGGAAGCGGAGGAGGTAGACAAGCCCGACGATCAGGAAATTGCCGAAGAGCAGCCCGTAGATCGGCTGGCGCACCGTCGCCGCGTCCTCGCGGATATAGACGAGGAGCAGCATGACCAGCTTGCCCGAGAAGAGCACGACGGAGCCCGGCGAGATGACGATGCCGGCCGCGAGCTGAACGTAGAAGATGGCCGCGAGGTAGGTCTCGAGGAAATGCATCGTCCCGAGGACGCAGAAGAAGACGCCGATCCCGAACCGCCCGCGCAGGCGGAACAGCGCCGTCATGACCGCGAAATAGAGAACGGCTTCCGCCAGCAGGAGGAGGGAGTTCATGGGGCGCGACGCACTTGGCCTTGCACGGCCAATCATTGACCGGAAGGCGACCCTAGCCGGCGCCGGTTACCAATCCGTAGCGGGCTTCAACCCGGGAGATCGACGACGCCGGCGGCGCCGCCCTCGGTGCCGAACGCGAGCAGCCGGCCGGTCGGATCCCAGGCCATGGCCGAGACCGCGCCCTCGCCCGGACGGCGGAGCAGCGCCTCCTGGGCATCGGCGAAGCGGACCGCCATGATCATCCCGTCCTGGTAGCCGATCGCGACGATCTCCTCCCGGGGGTGGCAGGCGACGCGGGTCACCAGCAATTCGCGCCCGCCGAGCTGCAGCGGCGGCTTGCCCATCGGTCCGTCGCGGAAATGGAACGGCCAGAGGATCGCGGCATTGGCGCCGGACGAGGCGAGGAAGCGGCCCTTCGCCGACCAGGAGAGCGACTTCGGCTTCGCCGGATAGCCGGTCATGCGCATGTCCTTGGCGTCGGCGATGCGCCATCCGTGGAGCGCATTCTCCTGCATCGCGGTGACGACGTACTTGCCGTCCGGCGAAAAGGTCGCGGCAAGGTGCGCGCCCTTCCAGGAAAGCGAGGCCGGCCGCGCATCGGCGGTACCCGCCCACCAGAGGGTCACGCCGTCATAGCGCGCCACCGCGAGGCGCAGCCCCTTCGGCGCGAAGGCGAGACCGCCGACCGCGCGCTCATGATCGAAGCTGCGCTCGCCGCCGTCGGCGGATCGGACGACCGCCCGCTTGCCGGCCGCGAAGCCGACCACGCCGTTCGGACCGGCGGCGACATGGTCGATCCACTTGCGCGGCCGCTCGGCGAGGCGCGTGACCTGCCCCGCCGCATCGGTCGCCGCGACGACGCCATCGTCGCCGCCGGTGATCAGCATCCTGCTGTCGAGCGATGGGGCGGCGGAAAGGATGGCGCCCTTGTGGACCTGGGTCGCCTCGGCAGCTGGCCCCTCAACGCGCCGGACGCTGCCATCGCCGAGGGCGAAGAACGCCTTGCCGCCGATGAAGGCGGCCTCGACCACGAAGGCTCCGAGCGGAAAGGTCTGGATGGTCGGCATGGCGGCTCGCGGCGGTGTCTGGATAGAGGCGCGGGATAGCACCGATGCGGGATCGGCGCGAGGGGTAGCGACGAGCCCCCTCCACCATCCTTCGGATGGTCCCCCTCCCCCGCTTCGCGGAGGAGGAACCGAGGCGGCGCCGTTTGCGCGACCGGGTTGCTCCCCCGTGAAACGGGGAGCTGTCGGCGTAGCCGACTGAGGGGGCGCGGAACCCGGCCTACCCCGCCAGGCAGGCCTCGAAGCCCGTGCGCAGCATCTTCTCGTCGAGCTTGCGGCCGATGAAGACGAGACGGCTCTCGCGCGCCTCGCCCTCGCGCCAGGCGCGCTGGTGATTGCCCTCGATGAGCATGTGCACGCCCTGGATCACGTAGCGCTCGGGGTCGCCCTTCATGGCGAGGATGCCCTTCAGGCGCAGGATGTCGGGCCCGAACTGCTGGGTGATACGCTCGATCCACGGAAAGAACACCTTCGGATCGAGCTCGCCGGCGCGGAGCGACACGCTGCTCACCGTCGGATCGTGGCGCTCATCGTCGTGGTGATGATGATCGTGATCATGATCGTGGTGATCATGATCGTGATGGTGGTGGTCGTGATCGTCCGCCTCGAGGAAGTCGGGGTCGAGCGAGAGGATCCGATCGAGGTCGAAGGCGCCGCGGTCGAGCACCTTGTCGATGGCGATCGAGCAGCGCTCGGTGCGATGGATGGTGGCGTGCGGGTTGATCGAACGGATCGTGCGCTCGACGTCCTTCAGCTGCTCGGGCGAGACGAGGTCGGTCTTGTTGAGGAGGACGACGTCGGCGAAGCCGATCTGCTCCTCCGCTTCCGGGCTGTCGGCGAGGCGGGCAATGAGGTTCTTGGCGTCGGCGACGGTGACCACCGCGTCGAGCTTGGCCTTCTGGCGCACGTCGTCGTCCATGAAGAAGGTCTGCGCCACCGGCGCCGGATCGGCGAGGCCGGTGGTCTCGACCAGTATGCCGTCGAACCCGCCCGGCCGCTTCATCAGGCCCTCGACCACGCGGATGAGGTCGCCGCGCACCGTGCAGCAGATGCAGCCGTTGTTCATCTCGTAGACCTCCTCGTCGGATTCGACGATGAGGTCGTTGTCGATGCCGATCTCGCCGAACTCGTTGACCACCACGGCGTATTTCTTGCCGTGGTTCTCAGAGAGAATCCGGTTGAGGAGGGTCGTCTTGCCGGCGCCGAGATAGCCGGTCAGCACGGTGACGGGAATCTGGGCAGGCTTGGATTCGGCGGTCTGGGGATCGGCCATGGAAGAACTCCGGAGGCGGCTTGGGAAGGTGCCCCTATATAGGCGAGGGGCCCGGGGATTTCATCTCACGACGCCGCTACACGATGTCATGGCCGGAGGGCTGTCCGGCGCCCCCTCCACCACCCTTCGGGTGGTCCCCCTCCCCCGCTTCGCAGGGGAGGAATCGCCACGGCACCACTTGCGCGACCTGGTTGCTCCCCTGCGAAGCGGGGGGGGCTGTCAGCGAAGCTGACTGAGGGGGCGCACCGCCGGCTACGCCACCGCCGGCTCCTTGAGCAGATCCTCGAGGTCCAGCCACTTGGTGAACATCTCGAGCGAGCCGTCCGGCTTCTTCGGCCACTGGTCCCGCGGCCGGTCCCAATAGAGCTCGACGCCGTTCTCGTCCGGGTCGCGGAGATAGAGCGCCTCGCTGACGCCGTGGTCGCTTGCCCCGTCGAGGGGAACCTTCGCCGCGATGAGGCGGCGTAGGGCATCGGCGAGCGCGCGCCTTGTCGGGTAGAGGATCGCCGAGTGATAGAGCCCCGTCGTGCCGGGAGGCGGCGGATGGCCGCCCTTGCTCTCCCAAGTGTTGATGCCGAAGTGGTGATGGTAGCCGCCGGCCGAGAAGAATGCCGCCTGCGTGCCGTAGCGCGCCGTCAGCTCGAAGCCGAGGACGCCGCAATAGAAGGCGAGCGAGCGCTCGATGTCGGCGACCTTGAGATGCACATGGCCGATGCGCGTGCCCGGATCGATGGGCCGCGCCAGGAAGGCCTTGGCGTCTTCGGGAGCGAGAATGGTGTCAGCCATGAAAAGTCCTCCTTCGAGGGCCGTGGCGGGACTATCCGCCCGCGCGGCCGGTACGGCAAGCGCGCCCCAAATTCGAGGCGCGCCCGCATGTCGTTGAACCTCGGTCAGGCGACCAGCTTCCAGGCGCTCTGGAAGCCGAGGCCGAGCGGCCCCTGCAGCGTGATGCCGAGGAGCGCGAGGCCCTCGAGCTGGCGCGCCCGCTCGATCGGGCCGGCGTCGATGCCGTTGAGGCCGCCATCCTCGACCAGGGCGATGACCGTCCGCTTGGCGTCGTCGTCATTGCCGGCGATCAGCACGTCGAGCTTCTGGCCGCCGGCGGCGCCATTGGCGAGCGGCCCCGCGAAGGTCGTGTTGAAGGCCTTGACCACCTTGCTCTTGGGAAGCGCGGCGGCAAGCGCCTCGGCGGCGCTGGTGCCCGGCGCGACCGAAAGGCCGTCATAGGTGGCGTTCAGCGGATTGGTGATGTCGACCACCACCTTGCCGGCGAGCGCCTCGGCATTGGCCTTGGCGAATTCGCGCGCCGCGTCGAAGGGCAGCGCCATGACGACGACCGGCGCCGGGTAGAGGCCGCCGGGCGCGGAAGTCGCGATCCTCGCGGCCGGCTGCGCCTTGCGGATTTCCTCGGCGAGCGCCTCGGCCTTGGCCGGGGTGCGGTCGGCAAAGGTCACCGAATGACCGCCGGCCGCCAGGCGATAGCCGATGCCGCGGGCCATGTTGCCGGCGCCGATGATGATGACGTCCATGGGAACTCTCCTTGATGTCGGTCGGTCACCACGGCCGGCCTGATGGTCCCGATATGACATCGACCCATGGATATGATAATTGGCCATTCGTTCATTTCATCTCACACCTGAAGGGTGAAATGCCGGATCGACTGACCGGAATGCAGGTCTTCCAGAAGGTCGCCGCCCTCGGCAGCTTTTCCGCTGCGGCGCGCACCCTCGGCATGTCCCAGACCATGGTGACGAAGCATGTGGCGGCACTTGAGCGGCATCTCGGCGCCCGCCTCTTCCAGCGCACCACCCGCCGCCTGACCCTGACCGAGGCGGGCACCCGCTACCGCGCTTCGGCGGAACGCATCCTCGCCGAGATCGACGAGGCCGAGCGGGAGGTGTCGGCGACCAGCACGGAGCTGACCGGCACGCTCCGCCTCAACCTGCCGCTCGCCTTCGGCATACGCGAGGTCGTGCCGGCGCTGACCGATTTCGCCGCCCTCTATCCGGCGCTCACCATCGACATCGGCCTCAGCGACCGACTCGTCGACCTGGTCGAGGAAGACTGGGATCTCGCCATCCGCATCGGTCGCCTCAGCGATTCGTCGCTGGTCGCCCGCAAGCTCGCGCCGATCCGTACCATGCTCTGCGCCGCGCCCGCCTATCTCGCCCGCCACGGCGCGCCGCGCACCGCCGCCGACCTCAGGGACCACAACTGCCTCGGCTATACGCTGCCCACGCCGGCAAGCGCCGAGCGCTGGACCTTCGGCAGGGAAGGCGATGTCGTGGTGCCCGTCGCCGGCACCTTCCGCGCCAATAACGGCGACGCGCTCCGCGAGGCGGCCGTCGCCGGCATCGGCATCATCTACCAGCCGCTCTTCATCCTCCGCGACGACCTCGTCGCCGGCCGGCTGGTGCCGCTCGCGCTCGACGTCCCCGCCTTCGACTTCGCCAATGTCCATGCCGTCCACGCGGCCAGCCACCACGTTCCGGCGAAGATCCGGGTATTCGGCGACTTCCTTGCCGGGCGCTGGGCCGGCCTGCCGCCCTGGGAGCGTGGCCTGCCGCCGGCACGCTAGGGCTCAGGCGGCGGCGCTCGCCCCGCGCGTGACGCGGCCCGCGCGATCGACGGCGAAGCAGGCGACGCGCACGTCACCCTTCTGCTCCAACGCCGGCCGCTGCCTCGGGCAGGGCTCGAAGACGATGGGGCAGCGCGGATGGAAGGCGCAGCCCGCCGGCGGATTGATCGGCGAGGGCAATTCGCCCTCGAGCTTCATGCGGTTGCGCGCGCGGTCGGGATCGGCGACCGGCGTCGCCGAGAGGAGGGCGCGCGTATAGGGATGGCGCGGCTCGCCGAAGAGGGCGTCGCGCGTGGCATGCTCGACCACCCGGCCGAGATACATGACCATCACCTCGTCGGCCATGTGGCGCACCACCGAGAGCGAGTGGCTGATGAAGAGGTAGGCGAGCTGGAACTCGGCCTGCAGGTCGACGAGGATGTTGAGCACCTGCGCCTGCACCGAGAGGTCGAGCGCCGAGACCGGCTCGTCGAGGACGAGGATGCGCGGCCTCAGCATCAGCGCCCGCGCGATGGCGATGCGCTGGCGCTGGCCGCCCGAGAACATGTGCGGATAGCGGTCATAGTGCTCCGGGCGCAGGCCGACATAGCGCATCATTTCGAGCGCCGCCTCGCGGCGTTCCGCGGCGCCCATCCCGGGACGGTTGATGGCGAGCGGCTCCTCCAGGATGGCCCCGATCTTCTGGCGCGGATTGAGCGAGCCGTAGGGGTTCTGGAAGACGATCTGGACGTCGCTGCGCAGACGCCGGCGGGCGGCGCCACCCGCGGTCGCGACGTCGATGCCGTCGATGGCGAGCGATCCGGAGGTCGGCGGCTCGATCATGGTGACGAGGCGCGCGAGTGTCGATTTCCCGCAGCCGGATTCGCCGACCACGGCCAGCGTCTTGCCGGCATCGAGCGTGAAGCTGACGCCATCGACCGCCTTCAGCGTCAGCTCGCTCGCAAAGAGCCCGCGCGAGACGCGGTAGTGGCGCGCGAGGTTGTCGGCATGGAGGACCGGCGCGCTCATGCCGCGACCTCCTCCGGCGGCGGATTGGGGTGGCCGACCGGGCGGCCGAGCGACAGCGGATAGTGGCAGAGCGCGAAGCCGGCGAGCGCGCCCTGGCGATGCGGCACCTTGGTCACGCAGCGCTCGGTGGCATAGCGGCAGCGCGGCGAGAACAGGCAGCCCTTCGGCCGGTCGAACGGCCCCGGCACGACGCCCGGGATCGAGGGAAGCTTCCGGCCGACCGCCCGCTCCGGCAGCGCGGCGAGCAACGCCGCCGTGTAGGGATGGTGGGGATCGGCGAAGAGCGGCCCGACCTCCTGCTCCTCGACCTTCTGCCCGGCATAGAAGACGGCGACGCGCTCGGCCGTCTCGGCGACCACCCCCATGTCGTGGGTGATCAGGATGAGGCCGAGGCCGGTCTCCTTCTGCAACTCGACGAGCAGGTCGAGGATCTGCGCCTGGATGGTCACGTCGAGCGCCGTTGTCGGCTCGTCGGCAATGACCAGCTTCGGCCGGCAGGCGAGCGCCATGGCGATCATCACGCGCTGGTTCATCCCGCCCGAGAGCTGGTGCGGAAAGGCACGCAGCCGCCGCTCCGGATCGGGAATGCCGACCGCGGTGAGCAGCCGCACGGTGCGCGCATGCCGCTCGGCGCGCGTCAGGCCGAGATGCGCCCTCAGCGCCTCGTTGATCTGGTAGCCGACGGTGAAGCACGGGTTGAGGCTCGACATCGGCTCCTGGAAGATCATCGCCATGTCCTTGCCGACGATCCGCCGCCGTTCGCGGCGCGACAGGCCGAGGATGTTCTTCCCGTCGAAGACGACGCGGTCGGCCGTCACCTTCGCGGTCCATGGCAGGAGCCCCATCACGGCCAGCATGGCGACCGACTTGCCGGAGCCGGACTCGCCGACGACCGACAGGATCTCGCCGGCATCGACCTTCAGCGAAACGCCGTCGACGGCCCGGAAGGCGCCGTGGCTGCCGGCGAAATCGACGGTGAGGCCCTCGATCTCGAGAAGCGCCATGGCTCAGCTCCGCCTCAGCTTCGGGTCGAGCGCATCGCGGAGCCCGTCGCCGATGAGGTTGATGGCGAGCACCGTGACGAGGATGGCAAGGCCCGGGAAGGTCACCACCCACCAGGCGCGCAGCACGAACTCGCGCGACTCGGCGAGCATGGTTCCCCATTCCGGGCGCGGCGGCTGGGCGCCCATGCCGAGGAAGCCGAGCGCGGCGGCGTCGAGAATGGCGTTGGAGAAGGAAAGCGTCGCCTGCACGATCAGCGGCGCCATGCAGTTGGGCAGGATGGTGCGGAACATCAGCCGGATCGGCCCGGCGCCGGCGACGCGCGCGGAGACCACGTATTCCTTGCCGCGCTCGGCGAGCACCGAGCCGCGCACCAGCCGGACGAAATGCGGCTGCAGCGTCAGGGCGAGCGCGATCACCGCGTTCTCGAGGCCGGGGCCGAGGATCGCCACCATGACGAGGGCGAGCAGCAGGCTCGGGAAGGCGAGGATGATGTCCATCACCCGCATGATGACGGTATCGATCCAGCCGCGGAAATAGCCGGCGACCAGCCCGAGCACCACGCCGAGAAGAAGGCCGAGCGCCACCACCACCACGCCGATCGAGAGCGAGTAGCGCGCGCCATGGATGAGGCGCGAGAGCATGTCGCGCCCGACGGCATCCGTGCCGAGGAGAAAGCGCGCGCTGCCCCCCTCCGCCCAGGATGGCGGCTGCAGGAAGGCATCGCGGAACTGGGCATCGGGGGCGTAGGGCGCGACGAAATCGGCGAAGACCGCGAGGAAGACGAGGAGGACGAAGACGGCGAGGCCGATGACCGCCCCACGGTTCTCCGCATAATGCGACCAGAAATCCGCGAGCCGGCCGGGCCGCGCATGGACCTCGGTGCCTGCCGGATCGCGGAGAGGGATCTCGGCCATCCCCTACCCCACGTGCCGGATGCGCGGATTGACCAGGCCATAGACCAGGTCGACCGCGAGGTTCACCGCCATCACCACCAGCGCGATGAGGACGAGGCCGCCCTGCACCGCCGGATAGTCGCGCCGCGAGATGGAATCGATCATCCACTTGCCGATGCCCGGCCACGAGAAGATCGTCTCGGTGAGGATCGCGCCGGTCAGCAGGTAGCCTGTCTGCAGGCCGATCGTCGTCACCACCGGGATCAGCGCGTTGCGCAGCGCATGGATGCCGATGACCCGCGACGGCGGCAGCCCCTTCGCGCGGGCGGTGCGCACGTAGTCCTCGTTCAGCACTTCGAGCATGGCCGAACGCGTCTGACGCGCGATGATCGCGAGCGGGATGGTGCCGAGCACGATCGACGGCAGGATGAGGTGCGAGACCGCCGACTGGAAGGCGCCCTTCTGCCCCGAGATCAGGCTGTCGATCAGCATGAAGCCGGTCACCGGCTTGAAGAAATAGGTGAGCCCGATGCGGCCGGACACCGGCGCTATGCCGAGCCAGCCGGCAAAGACGATGATGAGGAGGAGCGCCCACCAGAAGATCGGCATCGAATAGCCGACGAGCGCGGTGGACATGAGGCCGTGGTCGAGGATCGAGCCGCGCTTCACGGCGGCGATCACGCCAGCCGGAATGCCGAGCACGATGGCGATGAGCATGGCGGCCAGCGACAGTTCCACCGTCGCCGGGAAGAGCGCCATGAACTCGCTGAGGACCGGCCTCTTGGTATTGATCGACGTGCCGAGATCGCCATGCGCGAGCTGCTCGACATAGACGACGTACTGTTTCCAGATCGGTTGGTCGAAGCCGTATTGGTGGATGAGTTCCTGGTAGCGTTCGGGCGGCAGGGTGCGCTCACCCGACATCACGTAGATCGGATCGCCGGGCAGGAGGCGGATGAAGATGAACGCGACGAGGCTCACCCCGATGAAGGTCGGGATGAGGACCGCAACGCGCCTGACCAGGAACCCGAGCATCGAACCGGTCCGCCGCCGCCGGAACCGGTCCGGCAGCGGCGGGCACGACTATTCGGTGACGTCGACGTTGCCGAACTGATGGTGTCCGAGCGGGTCCATGACGAAGCCCTGGACCTTCTTGGCCATCGGCACCGTAATGACCGAGTGCGCGATGGTCGCCCACGGCGCCTGGTCCTTGAAGATGGCCTGTGCCTGCTCGTAGAGCTTGGTCCGCTCGGCCTGGTCGCTGATCGTCGCCGCCTTCTTGACGAGGTCGTCGAACTCCTTGTTGCACCACTCGGCACGGTTGGTGCCGCCGATGCCGTCGCAGCCGAGCAGAACGTTGAGGAAGTTGTCCGGATCGCCATTGTCGCCGGTCCAGCCCTGGAGCAGCGCCCCGTCGCGGTCCTTCGCGGCGCCACGCTTCAGGTACTCGCCCCACTCGTAGCTGACGATCTCGGCGGTGACGCCGACCTTGGCGAAATCCGCCTGGATCAGCTCGGCCATGCGCCGGGCATTGGGATTGTAGGGGCGCTGCACCGGCATCGCCCAGACCTTCATCTTGAGGTCCTTCACGCCGGCCTCGTCGAGGAGCTTCTTGGCGCCGTCCGGATCATAGGGATCGTCGACGGTGTCCTGCCTGTAGCTCCACATGGTCGGCGGGATCGGGTTCTTGGCGGCGACGCCGGTGCCCTGGAAGACCGCGTCGATGATCGCCTGCTTGTTGATCGCCATGTTGAGCGCCTTGCGGACGCGCGCGTCGTCGAAGGGCTTCTGCAGGGTGTTATAGGCGAGGTAGCCGACGTTGAGGCCTTCCTGCTGCATGACGGTCAGCGAGGCATCCGACTTCAGCGCCTCGATATCGGCCGGGTTCGGGTACGGGATGACGTCGCACTCGCCCGCCTTCAGCTTCTGCACGCGCACGGCTGCGTCCGGCGTGACCGCGATGACGAGATCGTCGAGCTTCGGCTTGCCGGCCCAGTAGTCCGGATTGGCCTTGTAGCGGGCGACGGCGTCCTTCTGGTAGTCGACATAGATGAAGGGGCCGGTGCCGACGGGCTTCTGGTTGAAGTCGTCCATGTGGCCGTCCTTGGCCAGCTGGTCGGCATATTCCTTGGAGACGATCGAGGCGAAGTCCATCGCGAGGTTCGCCAGCATCGGCGCGTTCGGCGACTTCAGCGTCAGCTTGACGGTATAGTCGTCGACCTTGGTCCAGCTCTTGACCAGGTCGGGCATGGACATGCCGACGTAATATTCCCAGTTGCCGCCGGCATAGTTGTACCAGGGATTGTCCTTGTTGCCCTGGCGGTCGAAGCTGAAGATCACGTCATCGGCGTTGAGGTCCCGCGTCGGCGTGAAGAAATCGGTGGTGTGGAACTTCACGCCCTTGCGCAGGTGGAACGTGTATTCGAGTCCGTCCGGCGAGATTTCCCAGCTTTCGGCGAGGCCGGGCTGGGTCTTGGTCGTGCCGGGCGTGAACTCGACCAGGCGGTTGAACACCGGCTGGGACGAGAAGTCGAATGTCGTGCCGGCGGTGTAGAGCGCCGGATCCCAGCCCTCCGGGCTGCCCTCGGCGCAATAGACCAGGCCCTTCGCCTCGGCCGCGCCGAGCGCCACGCCAAGCGCGAGGGCCGTCGTTGCCATCAGATACGCAAAACGTTTCATGAAAGGAGACCTCCAGCGGAGCCGCTTGTCGCAGCGTTGATTTTTCCCAGATCGGCGCCTGCGCCCGGAAAGGCACGAGGGCCGGAAAGGTGACGGATAGTCGATCCGCCAGCCCGGCCTTTGCAAGCTGAAAGTTGTAGGACTGCCCTTGGCTCAACGCCCGCCGGTCACGTCGACGACCGCGCCGGCGACGTAGGACGACTTGTCGCCGAGCAGCCAGACGACGGCTTCCGCGACCTCTTCCGCCGTCCCCGGACGGCCGAGCGGCGTGGTGGCGCCGATCTGGTGGGGCCGGTCCGGCGCGCCGCCGCTCGCATGGATGTCGGTGAGGATGACGCCCGGGCGCACCGCCGAGACGCGGATTCCGTCCGGACCGACCTCGCGCGACAGGCCGAGCGTCAGCGTCTCGATGGCGCCCTTGCCCGCGGCATAGTCGACATAGGTATTGGGGGCGCCGAGCTTCACCGCCGCCGAGGAGATGTTGACCAGCGAACCGCCACGGCCACCGCGGCCCTTGGCCATGCGCCGCACCGCCTCGCGGGCGACGAGGAAGGCACCCGTCACGTTGATGTCGACGATGCGCTTGATGCGCTCGTAGTCCATGTCGGCGAGTTTCGCCGTCACCCCGACGATGCCGGCATTGTTGACCACCCCGTCGATCGGGCCGAAGGCCTTGGTGGCGGCGTCGAACAGCGCGATGATGTCCTTCTCGACCGAGGCGTCGCTCTTCACGGCCAGCGCCTTGCCGCCCGCCGCCTCGACCGCCGCGGCCGTTTCCTTTGCCGCCTTCTCGTTGCCGATATAGCTGAACGTGACGGACCAGCCCTCCTTGCCCGCAAGCCGTGCGGTGGCCGCGCCGATGCCCCGGCTGCCGCCGGTGATCACGATCGATCTTGTCATTCTTTTTTCTTTCGAGATGGAGCCCAAGGCGAGGCGCCGACCATACCATATCGGCTGCGATCGCAAACCTTGCGGCGCCGCATCTCCCGGAGAATGGCGACGCCGCGTACGGCGCCGCCGGAGGAAGCGTCAGGCGTTCTGGGAGAGCAGCTTGACGAAGGTGTCGGACGAGATAACCGGCGCGAAGAAGTTGTTGATGCGCTCGAAGGCCGCCTTGGCCTGCTCGGGCTTTTGCGTCGCCGTGGCGTCGCCGATGACGATCGGCAGGTAGCCCCAATCGCGCGCCGCGCGCGCATTGCCCTCGATGCACCAGTCGAGATGGATGCCGGTGAGCACGATCACCTGGATGCGCTTCCGCGCCAGCTCGAGCGGGAAGTCGGTGCCTACGAAGGCGGTCTGCAGCGCCTTCTCGAAGAGGTGGTTGTCGCCCGGCTGGAACTTCGCCTGCAGCTCCTCGACGATCTCGTTGTCCCAGGCGATCTTGTCGGCCGGCCAGTTGAGACCCTCGACCCAGCTCTCGTATTGCACCTTGTCGAAGATGCTCTGCGGATAGTCCTGCCGGAAGACCGAATAGCCGACCCAGTTGAAGGAGGTGAAGTTCGCCGCCTTGCGCGCCGCATCCACCACCTTGATCGTCGCTTCGAGGCTGCCGCGGGCGCGATGGTTCTCGGCCGCCTGCGCGCCGCCGGCATCATAGAGCGACTTCGACTGGCTGACCGAGACATAGGCCGCGGGCAGCTTCAGGATCTCGGCGAGGTCGAGCTTCTTCCACTGGGGCGCGAGCTCGGGAATATCGTCCACCGTCGCCGAATAGGCCGAGGTCGGGAACGCCGCGGCACCCGCCACCGCGGCGAGGCCGAGGGCCGCTCCGCCGGTGAGCAATTCGCGGCGGGAAGTACCACTCGTCGGTTCCGTCTCGTTGGCCATGATTCAATCTCCTTTGTGAGCTCGTCCTGAGCCCGCAAAGGGTGCGACCGAATACACGACTCGCTCAATCGAGATGCATCGCGTTTTGCCGGCGAAGATGAGATCGGTCTTTTCCGGTTTCGTCCCGGGCTGGCATCGGATTCCTTGCCAGCCCTTGGCGCTACGAACGCCAGAGGCGGGACGTCTCGAACGCGTTCACGTCGCGGCAGAGATCGACGAAGGCGGCCGCCTGGAAGTCGAGCACGGCGCTGCCCTTCTCGGCCGTTGCCGCGGCGGCATTGCCGACGGCACCCTGCGGATTGAGGTCCTGCGCCTTCCAGCCGAACTGCGCCGACCCATGGGCCCTCAGATGCTTGAACTCTTCGATGAACTGCAGCTGGGTCGAGCGGAAGTCCTCGGCCTTGTCCATCTTCACGAGGTCGGGGCGGAGGTGCAGCATCAGCGAGGTCTCCATCTCGCCGCCATGGATGCCGTACCTGCCTTCCTCCGGTCCCTGCGCCCCATCGGGCAGGCCGAAGCGCGACCATGCCGTGCCGACCACCAGCATGTCGTGGCGCACGCGCAGCTCGCGCGCGACGATGTCGACCATCGGCACGTTGCCGCCATGCGAATTGACGATGATCATCTTCTCGACGCCGGCACGATGCACGCTGTCGCCGATGTCGAGCCAGAGCTTGGTCGTCGATTCCCAGGTGCCGGTGAGCGTGCCGGGCGAGGATATATGCTCGTTCGACTTGCCCACCGCCTGCACCGGCAGGAATGTCACCGGCAGGTCGGAAGGGAGGAGCTCGATCGTGCGCGCGATCATGCCCTCCGCAATCGCCGTATCGGTATAGACCGGCAGGTGCGGCCCATGCTGCTCGATGGCGGCGACGGGGAGCACCGCGATCCACCTCGCCGTGTCGCCGTCGGCGAAATCGCGGGTGGTCATCTCATGCCAGAAGCGGCGCGGCAGCATTACTTCAGCCCCACGGCCTTGCGCAGCGCCGCGTTAGCCCGGCTTTGCCAGCCCGGCCCGCTCTCGCGCAGCCGCTCGAGCACGTCCGGATCGAGCCGCAGCGAGACCAGCTTCTTCACCGGCGCCTTCTGCGCGCCACGCGCCTTGCGGATCTTCTCGGCCAGCTCCGGGAACATTTCGCGGAACGGTCGGGCGTTCTTGAAATCCTCCCGCGTCCATTCGTGATGTTCCGACACCTCCGCGAGGTCGGCGTCCGTGTAGCCTCTATCTTTCTTCTTCGCCTTCATAGAGCCTCCTCTCCCGGCTGTCGGCTGGCCGCATGCTGATGATCGAGATTGCTTCGGTTCCAAGCGGCGCGAAGATCACGACGATCAGACGGCCCTCGAACACGCCGATCGACTTGAAGCGCGCTTCTCTTCGTGACCCGGCATAGGTCGGGGCGGTTACCGCATCATCCCAGTCGAAGTCAGCCTCAACATGGGCGAAGTCGTATCCATGCTTTGCGAGGTTGGCCAGCCGTTTGGCCTCGTCCCACACAAATACGGTCATCGGTCGCCAATCTCAAGCAAATTGTATCTACAGCACATGCCTATCCCGCCCCGGCCGCCACGACCTCCACCTCCACGAGGAATTCCGGCCTGGTGAAGCCCGATACGATCATCAGGGTCGAGGCCGGCGGCGGGGAGCCGACCATCCGGTCGCGCACCGCCATGTAGCCCTGCATGTGCTCGCGCGCGGTGACGTAGGCGTTGATCCGCACGATGTCGGCGAGCGTCAGGTCCGCCTCGCCGAGGATCGCCGCGACGTTCTGGAAGCACTGCTCGGCCTGGCGCTCCACGCCGTCCGGAATGCTGCCGTCCGGCAGCGCGCCGAGCTGGCCCGAGCAGAAGACGAGCCGCGAGCCCGGCGCCACCTCTACGCCATGGCTGTAGCGGGCGAAGGGAGCGCGGATCGTTGGCGGATTCAGGGTCTTGATCATGCTGCGGGATTCCGGCGCCGTGGATCGCCCACGCTACGATCGGCACCCGGTGCCGACAAGCCAGAGTGGCGGGATGGCGACCATTCGCCGGCGCCGCTTTCTTGTGCACCTGCCATGGCCTACATTCCGCCCCGAAGACCGCGGGCGCGCATCCGACAGGCAGCCGGCGGCTGCGCTCATGGCATGTCTCTTGCGACTTTTGCGCCACTTCCGAAACGAAGAACGGAGAAAATCCCGATGAGCCTACGTCTTGCAACCGTCGCGGGCCTTGCCGCCGGCGCGCTGCTCACTGCTGCGGCACCGGCCTTCGCCCTCGACGAAGTCACCTTCGGCACCAATTGGGTGGCCGAGCCGGAGCATGGCGGCTTCTACCAGGCGGTGGTCGACGGCACCTATGAGAAATACGGCCTCAAGGTCACCATCGTCCCCAAGGCCGACCAGGCGATGCTGCTCGGCGGCAAGATCCAGTTCTACATGCAGGGCAACCTCCTCGGCACCTTCTCGGCGGCCGAGCAGGACGTCCCGGTGGTGGAGGTCGCGGCCATCTTCCAGAAGGACCCGCAGATCATCATGGCCCATCCCGAGAGCGGCCTGAAGGAATTCGGCGACCTCGGCAAGCTCAAGTCGCTCTTCGTCGGCGACGACCTCTACGTCACCGGCTACCGCTGGATGATGTCGGCCTATCCCTCGATCAAGGGCGAGCAGCGCAAGCCCTACAACTATTCGGTCGCGCCCTTCCTTGCCGACAAGGATTCGGGCCAGCAGGGCTACGTCACTTCCGAGCCCTATTCGGTGAAGAAGGAAGGCGGCTTCGAGCCCACCGTCTTCCTCATGGCCGATGCCGGCTACTCGACCACCTCGACCATGATCGAGGGGATGCAGGACTACGTGAAGGCCAATCCCGACGTCACCAAGCGCTTCGTCGAGGCCTCGATCATCGGCTGGTACAACTACATGTACGGTGACAACAAGGCCGCCAACGACTTCATCAAGAAGGAGAATCCGGACATGACGGATGAGCTCATCGCCTTCTCGATCAAGCAGATGAAGGACTACGGCCTGCTGGTCTCGGGCGATTCGGAGAAGGGCGGCATCGGCTGCTTCACCGACGCGCGCGTGAAGGACTTCTACGACAAGATGGTGAAGGCCGGGGTGGTCAAGGCCGATCTCGACCTGTCGAAGGTCTACACCACCGAATATGTCTGCAAGGGCCTCGGCACCGACCTGGTGAAGTAGCCTTTCGCCGAAACGGGCCGGCGCGGGCGACGCGCCGGCCATCCTGGGGCCACGGGTCCCGCGCCGGTCTCCTGGCGGTAAACGGAGCAGGGTGTGAATACCGCGATCCAGTCCACTGAAATGCCGCGCCGGCCGGATGTGCGGAGCGGGCAGCCGCTCGTCTCGCTCCGCGGCGTGTCCAAGGTCTTCTCCAACGGCACGCTCGCGCTGAAGGACATGAGCCTCGACGTCGGCAGGGGCGAGTTCGTCAGCCTTCTCGGGCCTTCCGGCTGTGGCAAGTCGACGGCGTTGCGCATCATTGCCGGCCTCGGCGAACCGACCTCCGGCACCATCGAATGGCCCGCCGACGCCGCCCGCGACGCCTCCGGCAATCCCGACCGCGAGATCGGCTTCGTCTTCCAGGAGCCGACGCTGATGCCCTGGGCGACGGTCGCCGCCAATGTCTGGCTCCCCCTTCGCCTCAAGGGCGTTTCCCGCCGCGCCGCCAATGAGCGCATCGCCGAGACGCTCCGCATGGTCGGGCTCGAATCCTTCGCCAATGCCTATCCGCGCGAGCTTTCCGGCGGCATGAAGATGCGCGTCTCCATCGCCCGCGCCCTCATCACCGAGCCGAAGCTCCTCCTCATGGACGAGCCCTTTGCCGCGCTCGACGAGATCACCCGCTTCCGCCTCAACAACGACCTCCTGCACCTGTGGGAGAAGTTCGGCTGGACGGTGATCTTCGTCACCCACTCGGTTTTCGAGTCGGTCTACCTGTCCGAGCGCATCGTCGTCATGGCCGCGCGTCCCGGCCGCGTCTTCCGCGACATGAAGGTCGACGCGCCCTATCCGCGCGAGGAGGAGTTCCGCACCTCCGTGGTCTACAACGAGAACTGCCGGCGCGTCTCCGACACGCTCCACGAAGCGATGGGAGCGCACCCGCATTGAGCGCCATCGAGAAGATGAACGACGCGGACGGAATCGCCGGCGACGCCCCGACGGCACCGATCGAGGCCGGCGGCATGACGGTGCCGCGCTGGCTCCAGGCTCTCGTGCCGATCGCGATGCTGGTCCTGCTGCTGGTCGTCTGGCAGGCCTATGTCACCATCGCCAACGTGCCCCACTACATCCTGCCGAGCCCGGTCCGCATCTGGCAGGCCTTCGTCGAAGACCACGAAATGCTCCTGCATTCGCTGGTCATCACCCTGCAGACGACGTTCCTCGCGCTCGCCATCGCCCTCGTCACCGGCGTCGCGCTCGCCATCCTCATGGCGCAGTCGCGCTGGATCGAGCTGGCGCTCTTCCCCTATGCCGTGATCCTGCAGGTCACCCCCATCGTCGCCATCGCGCCGCTGATCCTCATCTATACGAGCACCACCAACCAGGCGCTCCTCATCTGCGCCTGGATCGTCGCCTTCTTCCCGGTCCTCTCCAACACCTCGCAGGGCCTGCATTCGACCGACCACAACCTCCTCAATCTCTTCGAGCTCTATCGCGCCAGCCGCTGGCAGACGCTCTGGCTGCTCCGGCTGCCGAACGCCCTGCCCTACTTCCTCGCCGGGCTCCGGATCGCCGGCGGCCTCGCGCTGATCGCCGCCGTCGTCGCCGAATTCGCCGCCGGCACGCCCGGTGCCGATGCCGGCCTCGCCTTCCGCCTCATCGAAGCGCAGCACCGCCTCAACATCCCGCGCCTCTTTGCCGCCCTCGTCCTCCTGTCGGTCACCGGCGTCGCCATCTTCGCGGCCACCAGCCTCCTCTCGCACCTCCTCTTGCGCCGCTGGCACGAGAGCGCCGTGCGCCGCGAGAACTGACAGATGGCGAAGGGCTTCGTCGCGATACCGCGCGAGCGACGCTACGTCATCGCCGCCGCGAAGGTGCCTGCCGCCCTCGTCCGCGGCGCGCGGCTGACGGTCGACCCCTACGCGCTGGCATCCGCCGACATCACCGTGAAGGATGGGCTCATCGAGCGGATCGATCCGCCCGGCCGCCGCACCACGCTCCCGAAGGTGAAGCTCGACGACTGCATGGTCTGGCCGGGCTTCGTCGACATGCACACCCATATCGACAAGGGCCACATCTGGCCGCGCTCGGCGACGCCGACCGGCACCTTCGCCGATGCGCTTGCCGAGGTCGACCTCGATCGCACCAGCCGCTGGGTCGCCGAGGATGTCGCCACCCGGATGGAGTTCGCCCTCCGCTCCGCCTATGCCCACGGCACGGTGCTGCTCCGCACCCACATCGATTCCGATCCGCCCCAGCACCGCATATCCTGGCCGGTGGTCGCCGCCATGCGCGAGCGCTGGGCCGGGCGCGTCGACCTGCAGGCCGTCTCGATCTTCCGCATCGACACCTTCCTCGATCCGGGGTTCGCCGAGGAGATCGTCGGCCTCGTCAGCGAACACGGCGGCATCCTCGGCGCCTTCGTCTATCCGGCCCCGGGCTTCGAGCGCGCCATCGAGGACATGATGATCCGTGCCGCCGAGGCCGGCCTCGACCTCGACCTGCACGTCGACGAGAGCGGCGATCCGACCCACCGGGGCCTCCGCGTCCTCGCCGATACCGCGCTGCGGCTGGGTTTCCCCGGCACCATCGTCGCCGGCCATTGCTGCTCGCTCGCCCTCCAGCCGGACGACGAGGCTGAGGAGACCATGGACCGCGTGGCGCAGGCCGGCATCAAGATCGTCTCGCTGCCGCTCTGCAACCTGCACCTCCAGGACCGCGTCGCCGGCCGCACGCCGCGCTGGCGCGGCGTCACCCTCGTCCACGAGCTCGCCGCCCGCGGCGTCGAGGTCGCCATTGCCTCTGACAACACGCGCGACCCCTTCTATGATTACGGCGACCTCGACATGGCCGAGGTCTTTAGGGAGGCCGTGCGCATCCTGCATCTCGACCATCCGCTCGGCGATTGGCCGGCCGCCGTCGCCCGCACGCCCGCCGCCATCTGCGGCCGGCCGGAGCGCGGCATCCTCGAGCCGGGCGGCGCCGCCGACCTCGTCATCTTCAACGCCCGCGACTGGAGCGAGCTGATGGCCCGTCCGCAGGGCGACCGCGTCGTCCTCCGCGACGGAAAGGCCATCGACCGCCGGCCACCCGACTATCGCGAGCTCGATCACCTGATGGAACGCCGACCATGACCGACATTGCCGCGCTCAAGGCCGATCTCGCCGCCTTCAAGGTCGAGGACAACCCGGCCATCGTGAAGCAGAAGAGCCGCGACTTCTTCTGGTATTCGCCGGTCCTCAAGCGCCAGCTCGACCACGTCACCGGCGATCTCGTCGTCTCGCCGCGGAACGAGGCCGAGGTCGTCGAGATCCTGAAGGCCTGCTTCCGCCACGGCGTGCCGGTCACGCCGCGCGGCACCGGCACCGGCAATTACGGCCAGGCCATGCCGCTTTCGCGCGGGGTCGTCCTCTCGCTCGCCGACATGAACGTCGTGAAGTCGGTCGAGCGCGGCCGCGTCACCGTCGAGGCCGGCGCCGTCCTCGCCCAGATCGACCGGGAGACGCGGAAGACCGGCCAGGAACTCCGCATGCATCCCTCGACCTACGCCACCGCCACGATCGGCGGCTTCATCGCCGGCGGCTCCGGCGGCGTCGGCTCGATCAACTGGGGGGGCTTGCGCGACATCGGCAACGTCCTGAAGCTCCGCGTCGTCACCATGGAGGAGATGCCGCGCGTCCTCGAAATGGCCGGTGCCGACCTCCTCAAGGTCATGCATGCCTACGGCACCAACGGCATCATCACCGAGCTCGAGCTGCCCCTCGACGCGTCCTACGACTGGGTCGACATGCTCATCGGCTTCGACGCGTTCATGGATGCCGCGACCTTCGCCAACGACATCGCCAATCGCGATGGCCTCCTCTTCAAGGAGATCGCGCCGATCGCCGCGCCGGTCCCCTACGATTATTTCCTCCGCCACCAGAAGTTCCTGCGCCGCGAGCAATCGGTGCTCTGCGTCATGGCGGCGCCGCACTCGGTCGAGCCCTTCCTTGCCCTCGTCGCCCGCTCGAAGGGCGAGGTCGCCTATCGCTCCGACACCACGAGCGAGGCCGACCGGAAAGGCCTGCCGCCGGTCTATGAGCTGACCTGGAACCACACGACGCTGCGCGGGCTGCGCGTCGATCCGACCATCACCTATCTCCAGGTCCTCTATCCCTTCCCCGGCCACCTGAAGCACGTCGAGCGGATGGTGAAGCTGCTCGGCGACGAGGTTCCGGCGCATCTCGAATTCATCCGCTTCGACGGCAACGTCTGCTGCACCGGCCTCCCCATCGTGCGCTACACCACCGACGAGCGCCTCGACGAGATCGTCAGGCTGCACGAGGACAATGGCTGCTTCATCTTCAATCCCCACCGCTACACGCTGGAGGAAGGCGGCATGAAGCAGACCGACGCCGTGCAGCTCGCCTTCAAGCGCGAGGCCGATCCGAAAGGCCTTCTCAATCCCGGCAAGATGATCGCCTGGGACAATCCCGACTTCGACCTGAAGAGCAACAAGCTCTATCTCTTCCCCGGCCTGCAGGCGGCCGAATAGATGCGCGTCCTCGTCGTCTTCGCCCACCCGGTAGAGACCTCGTTCTCGGCCGCGCTGCACAAGACGACCGTGGCGGCGCTGAGGGCGGCCGGCCACGACGTCGACGATTGCGATCTCTATGCCGAGAACTTCCAGCCGGTGATGAGCCGGCAGGAGAGGATCGACTACCACGACACCGCCATCAACACGAAGCCGGTGCAGGCCTATGTCGATCGCCTCAAGGCGGCCGAAGGCCTCGTCCTCGTCCACCCGGTCTGGAACTACGGCTACCCGGCGATCATGAAGGGCTTCTTCGACCGCGTCTTCATCACCGGCGTCAACTTCATCCTCGAGAATGGCGACCTGAAGCCGAACCTCTGGAACATCCGGCGCATGGCCGCCGTCACCACCTATGGCGGCAACCGTTTCCGGTCCTTCCTCATGGGCAATCCGCCGAAGCGCCAGTTCCGCCGTTCCTGGCGGACGCAGATCCACCCCCTCGCCCGCACGAAATACTTAGCCCTCTATGCGATGGACAAGCAGACCGACGCCGGCCGGACGGCGTTCCTCGCCCGCGTCGACCGCACGATGCGGGCATTTTGAGCCCCGGCCGCTGTCATACGGGTGTCATGGACGCCGATTTAGACGGATAAGCCATGGGCTTCGATCACCGCCGCACCGTGACCCACCGCCTGTCCCAGGCCGCCCACGCCTATCGCGTGCGCGCCGGCAGCCGCCTCGCCCGCGTCGACCTCCATATCGGGCAGGACGCGTTGCTCAAGGCGCTGGATGAGGCGGACGGCCAGTCGATGAGCGACCTCGCGACCACCCTCGGCGTTCAGCCGCCGACGGTTACCAAGATGATAAGCCGGCTTGCCGCACAGGACTATGTCGAGCGCCGCGCCGCCGTCGGCGACGGCCGCCAGGCGCTGGTCTTCCTCACCGAGCGCGGCCGGCGCGCCGTCGACCTGATCGACAAGGTCTGGAAGCGGATCGAGAAGGATGCCCTTGCCGGCATCGATGACAAGGACCGCAAGCGCCTCCGCAAGCTCCTCCGCCAGGTGGCGCAGAACCTCGGCGCCGCCGCCCGCGAGGGCGACCATGCCGCCGACGAGGAAGAGGCCGCCCCCGACGTTGCGGCGACCTGACCGGTCGAAAACCGCCGAGAACGGTTGCTCCCCGCCGCCCGTCGCGGCATATGTCTGTCACAAATCCGAGGAAGGGGAGCAGAATGCCCATCAGGTATGATTTCACCGGCCGTGCCGCGGTTGTCACCGGGGGTGCGCAGGGCATCGGCCGCGCCGCGGTCGAGAAGCTCGTTTCGGGCGGCGCCGCCGTCGCCATCTGGGACCGCGACAAGGCCTTTGCCGAGCGCACCGCCAAGGAGCTTTCCGCCAAGGCGAAGGTGATCGCGGTGGGCGTCGACGTGACCGACTACGCCGCGGTCGAGAAGGCCCGCGACGAAACGGTCGCCGCCTTCGGCAAGATCGACATCCTCGTCAACAATGCCGGCATTGCCGGCCCCATCGCCAAGACCTGGGAGCATACGCTCGACCAGTGGAACCAGGTGATGGCGATCAACCTCAACGGGCCCTTCCATTGCTGCAAGGCGATCGTGCCCGGCATGATCGCGCAGAACTACGGCCGCATCGCCAACGTCGCCTCGATCGCCGGCAAGGAAGGCAATCCGAACGCCTCCGCCTATTCGGCCTCGAAGGCCGGCGTCATCGGCCTCACCAAGTCGCTCGGCAAGGAACTCGCCAGCTACGACATCGCGGTGAACGCCATCACCCCCGCGGCGGCCAAGACCGCGATCTTCGAGCAGATCACCCAGGCGCATATCGACTTCATGCTCTCGCGCATCCCGCGCGGTCGCTTCGTCACGGTCGAGGAGCTCGCCAACACCATCGCCTTCATGTGCTCGGAGGAATGCTCTTTCACCACCGGCTTCACCTTCGACGCGACCGGAGGCCGGGCCACCTACTGAGGACGAGCTAAATGGCGCCGATGCCGCCGGCCGCCGGCGAGACCGCCGAGCGGCTGCGCGGCATCGGTTTTTTCTGCCTCGCCCTGCTTCTCTTCGCCTTCCTCGACACCAGCGCCAAATATGCCAGCCGGCACGTGCCGGTCATGGAAGTGGTCTTCTTCCGCTATGCCGGCGCCATGGTGCTCTGCCTCCTCGCCTTCCGGCCCTGGCGGAACCACGCGCGCTTCCTGACCGCGCGCCCGATCCGCCAGTTGCTGCGCAGCGCCTTCCTCCTCGGCTCGACGGTCCTCAACTTCCTGGCGCTCCGCAAGCTCCAGCTCGCCGAGACGACGACGATCAGCTTCGCCGGCGCCTTCGTCGTCGCCGGCCTCGCCGTGCCCTTGCTCGGCGAGTGGATCGGTCCGCGCCGCTGGATCGCGATCCTCGTCGGCTTTGCCGGCGTCGTCGTGGTCACGCGCCCGGGGCCGGCGGGGCTGCAGCCGGCCGTTCTCCTCTCCATCGGCTCGATGCTCTGCAACAGCTTCTATTCGATCCTTACCCGCTACCTGGCACCGACGGATTCCGCCGAAGGGCTGCTCCTCTTCCCGCTCGTCACCTCGACCATTGCGGTGGCTCCCTTCGCCCTCCCCGGCTTCGTCTGGCCCGACGAGCCGCTGATCGGCCTGCTCCTTCTTGCCGTCGGCTTCCTCGGCGCCATCGGCCATTGGTGCTATATCCTCGCCTATCGCCATGCGCCCGCCTCGACGCTCGCTCCCTTCGCCTATTCGCAGCTCCTGTGGATGGTCGGGCTCGGCTTCCTCGTCTTCGACGACGTGCCCCATGCGACGACGCTCCTCGGCGCTGCGATCATCATTGCCAGCGGCCTCTACATCCTTTACCGCGAGCACGTGCATGGCGGGCGCTGAAGACAAGACGCCGTTTGGTTTTTTGATCCGGGAGGTTAGATCGTGAGCAAGCAGGATGTTCTGGTGCTGGGCGGGCTGCGCGCCGAGACGCTCGAAGGGCTGAAGCAGCAGTTCACCACCCATCTGGTCAAGGACGCGAAGGAACTGTCCGCGCTGCTCGCCCGCATCGGCAACGGCATCCGCGGCGCCGCCCGCGGCACCCATATCGGGGTCGACCGCGCCATGATGGAGCAGCTGCCGAAGCTCGAGATCGTCGCCAATTTCGGCGTCGGCTATGATGGCATCGACACCAAGGCCGCCGCCGAGCGCGGCATCATCGTCACCAACACGCCGGACGTGCTGACCGAGGAGGTCGCCGATACGACCCTCGGCCTCCTCCTCATGACCGTCCGCGACCTGCCGGCCGGCGAGCGCTATCTCCGCGCCGGCAAGTGGCCCTCGGGCGACTTCCCGCTGTCGAAGGGCAGCATGCGCGACCGCAAGGTCGGCATGATCGGCCTCGGCCGCATCGGCCTCGCCATCGCCCGCCGCCTCGACGCCATGGGCGTCCCGGTCTCCTATCACACGCGCAATCCGCGGAAGGATGTCCCCTACAACTACTATCCCGACCTCGCCGCCATGGCCGAGGCAGTGGATACGCTGATCATCATCGTTCCCGGCACCGCCGAGACGAAGGGCATGGTCAATGCCAAGATCCTGAAGGCCCTCGGCCCGACCGGCATCGTCATCAATGTCGGCCGCGGCGTGGTCATCGACGAACCCGCTCTGGTCGAGGCGCTGAAGAGCCACACGATCCAGGCGGCCGGCCTCGACGTCTTCCCGCACGAGCCGCAGGTCTCGCCGGAGCTGCTCGCCCTCGACAATACCGTTCTCCTGCCCCACCTCGGCTCGGGCTCGGTCTTCACGCGAAACGCCATGGGCCAGTTGATGATCGACAACCTCGTCTCCTGGTTCCGGGACGGCAAGCCGCTGACGCCGGTCGTCGAGACGCCCTGGCCGCGAAAGGCCTGAGCCCCCGGCGGGAGGAAGCCGGCAAGCGGCCACCCATGGATGGTTCTGTTGTTGAAGGAGCGCTTCTGCGCTCCCCTCCCGCCGCACTACCCCTTCGCCTCCGAGAACCGGATGCGGTTGCCGAACGGGTCGATGACCTCCATCACCCGCGCGTTCCACGGCGCATCCTCGATGCCCGGCCGCATGAAGCCGTAGCCGCGCCCGTGGATTTCCTGGTGGAAGGTAGTGAGCCCGCTCATCTCGACGAAGACCGCCGAGCCCGGCGTCCCGTCGCCGTGGTGCTCGCTGAGATGCAGGACGAGGCCGTTCCGGGACACCTGCAGGTAGAGGGGAGCCCGGTCGTCG
The DNA here is from genome assembly GCA_017305635.1 of Hyphomicrobiales bacterium. GTDB lineage: Bacteria > Pseudomonadota > Alphaproteobacteria > Rhizobiales > Kaistiaceae > JAFKKF01. The sequence goes on from JAFKKF010000011.1 coordinate 158,928, forward strand.
AACCGGTGCTCCCAGTCGATGGTGAAGCCGAGGAAGCCGGCGTAGAAGTCCTTCGCCTTCGCAACGTCGAAGATGCGCAGGATCGGGACGACCCGCCGGAACTCGACTTCGCCGCTCACTTCACGAAGGTCCCGCCGAGCTCATCCTCGATATGGATGCGGATGATCTCCTCGAAGTCCTTCTCCGCCTTGAAGCCGAGGGCAACCGACCGTTCCGGCTTGAAGTTGCGCGGCCAGCCGGCGACGATCTTCACGATCACCGGGTCGAGCTGGCGCTTGATGCGCGCCACGACATTGTCGCCGGCGACCTTGCGGAGCGCCGCGATCTGCTCGCCGACGGTCGCCGCCACGCCCGGCATGGTCAAGGTGCGGCGCGGGCCGACCTTCTCCCCATCGATGCCCGCGGCATGGATCAGGAAGCCGATCGCCGAGCGCGGGCTCGCGTGCCAGTGGCGCACGTCCTCCGACACCGGCAGCACCGCCTCGTGGCCGGCGAGCGGCTCGCGGATGATGTTGGAGAAGAAGCCCGAGGCCGCCTTGTTCGGCTTGCCCGGACGCACGCAGATCGTCGGCAGGCGGATGCCGATGCCGTCGAAGAAGCCGCGGCGGGTATAGTCAGCGAGAATCAGCTCGCCGATCGCCTTCTGCGTGCCGTAGGAGGTAAGCGGCGTCTCGAAGAACTCGTCATGGATCGCATCGGGGAACGGCGCGCCGAAGACCGCGATCGACGAGGTGAAGACGATCCTTGGCTTGTAGCCGCCGCCGATCTTGCGGATGGCGTCGAAGAGATAGCGCGTGCCGTCGAGGTTGACGCGGTAGCCCTTGTCGAAATCGGCCTCCGCCTCGCCCGAGACGATGGCCGCTAGGTGGAAGATCAGGTCCGGCTTGTCGGCGACGACGCGCTCGGCGACGCCGGGCGTCGAAAGGTCCGCCGCCTCGGTCCTGATCTTGAACTCGGCGCCCTTCGGCGCCGTCGGCGCGACGACATCGACAAGGGTCAGGGCGTCGATCGGCTTGCCGGCGACCGTGCCGTCCTTGATCAGCCGCTGCGTCAGCTTGGCGCCGATCATGCCGGCGGCGCCGATGATGAGAACGTGCATGTTCCTGTCCTCCCTCAGAGCGAGAAGCCGCCGTCGACGCTGAACGCCTGGCCGGTGCAGTAGCTCGACTCATCCGAGGCGAGGTAGACGGCCATCCAGGCGATCTCCTCGGCCGTGCCGAGGCGGCCGAGCGGCTGGCGGTCGACGAAGGCCTGGCGGATCTCGTCAAGCGACTTGCTCTGCGCCTTCGCCTGGGTGGCGATGCGGTCGTCGAGCGAAGGCGACTGGATGGTGCCCGGATTGATCGCGTTGCAGCGGATGCCCTGGCGGATGAAGTCCGCCGCCACCGACTTGGTGAGGCCGATCACCGCCGCCTTGCTGGCGCCGTAGACGAAGCGGTTGGGGATGCCGCGCACCGACGAGGCGCCCGAGGCGATATTGACGATCGAGCCCTTGCCCTTCTTCAGCATGCCCGGGAGGAAAGCCCGGATCGTGCGGTGCATCGAGTGCACGTTGAGGTCGAAGGAGAAGTCGAAATCCTCGTCCGTGGTGGTCAGCACCGTGCCGTGATGGACGAAGCCGGCGCAGTTGAAGAGCACGTCGATCGTGCCGACCTTCTCGGCGAGCGCATTGACCGCGGCGGTGCTGCGCACGTCGAGCACGTCGGTCTGCCTGATGCCGTGCCCGGCGAGGTCGCGGAGCAGTTCCGGCTTGATGTCGGTCGCGATCACCTCGGCGCCTTCGGCGGCAAAGGCGATTGCCGTGGCGCGGCCGATGCCGGCGCCGGCCGCCGTCACCAATGCCCGCTTGCCCTTCAGTCGGTCCATCTTCTTCTCGTCCCTTTTCTTATTGGGTCTGGAGTTTCCGTCTCTCGCTCAGCATCCAGTTGAGCGTCACGCGCCAATCCGTCATGCGCAGCGACAGGCCATGGGTGCCGGCGCTGAAGAGCACGAACTGGATGGGATAGTCCGGAATGGCTGCCTTCATCTTCTTGAAAAAGGCCAGTTGCGAGCGCCAGCCGAGGACGGTGTCCTCGCGGCTGCCGCTGATGTGGATGGGCACGCGCCGGGGCGGAGGAATGTCCCGCGCCGTCTTCACATAGCCCTCCACCATGTCCGCGTCCAGAAAGGCGATGCCGCCGAGGAGCGGGCTGATCTGCGGATCGTAGAGGAGCCGCCAGCATATGCCGCCGCCGGCGGAGCCGCATAGCAGGAACACCGGCGCGCCCGGCGATTTCGCGGCCTGGTCGAGGACGAGCGCCTTGATCTGCGCCGTGCCCTTCGCCTTGAAGTCGGAGAAGCCGGCGGAGAGGTAGACCCCGCCGTTTCGCATCATCAGGTTCTTCAGGCGGTTGAAGTTGCCGCCATGGATCCAGTCGTCGGCGCCCGCCTTCATGCTGGCGCCGAAGCCATGGACGAATATGGTGATCGCCTTCGCCCCGCCGCCGGTGGCGCCGACGCCGATATATTTCATCGCGCCGGCGGGCGTATCGAGCGAGAAGGTGCCCTCGACCTCCTGCGTGTCGAGGGAGACGTATTTCGGATTGACCTTGGTGCCGCGCTCGACATCGCGGGCATAGAGGTCGCGCGGGCGGTTGTATTCGACCTCGAGGTAGTCGCCGTCATAGGCCCGGTCGAGGATGCGCGGATAGGCGAAGAGATCGTCCTTCCACGGCGCCAGCTGGTAAGGCACCGGCGCCTTGGCGAGCGCCACCACCGGCAGCACCAGCGCCAGCGCAAGCACGGCGATCCGCGCGACTGACGGGACGCCGGCCACCCTCACCCGCGCTCCTCCGCATCCGCCCCGTTGAGCGCCGAGAGGCTCTCCCGCTGCTCGCCCTTGTCGTCGAAATTCTCCGGCGACAGCCAGCGCTCGAAGGCCGCCCGCCGGCCCGGCCACTCATTGTCGAGCATGGCGAACCAGGCCGTGTCGCGGTTGCGGCCCTTGATGATCATGTGCTGGCGGAAGGTGCCCTCGTAGGTGAAGCCGAAGCGCCGCGCCGCCCGCCGCGAGGGCGCGTTCAGCGCATTGCACTTCCACTCGTAGCGCCGGTAGCCGAGATCCTCGAAGACGTAGCGCGCCATCAGGTACTGGATCTCGGTCGCGTTCCGCGTCCGCTGCAGCGCCGGCGAATAGACGATGTTGCCGATCTCGATTACCCGTGCGCCCGGCCGGATCTCCATGAGTGTGACGATGCCCTGCGCCTTGCCGCTCGCCTTGTCGATCACCGCATAGGCGAAGGGATCGGCGGACCCGGCGCGTTCCTCGAGGAAGGCGCGGAAGGCGGCTTCGTCCGCGAAGGGCCCCTGGCCCATGTAGTCCCAGACCTCGTCACGCCCCTCCAGCGCCGCCCAGAGGTCGGTGCCGTGCCGGGCCGGATCGAGCTTCTCGGCGATCACGTATTGGCCGACGAGCCGCACCGGGCCCGGCTTCGGCGCGCCGCGCGCTTCCACCGCGACCCCGACCGGCCGATCTTTCTTCGCGCTCATGTCCGCCCCTCCCTTTGGTGCTGGTCCGCGGCGAAGAAGCGGTCGAGGTCGGCATGCTTCGCCGCCCCCGCGAGGCCGTCGAAACGCCCGGCCTTCAATTCCTCTGCCGCGCGCATGAAGCCGCCCCAGGCCGCCCGCGACAGGGCGCCGCCGACGCTGATGCGCCTGACCCCCATCGCAGCGAAATCGGCAACCGTGAAGTCGCTCGGCGCGCTCACCAGCACGTTCACCGGCTTCGGCGCCACCGCCGCGACGATCCGCTCGATCTGTTCGCGCTGGCGTGGCCCGGGCGCATAGAGGACGTCGGCGCCCGCATCGGCGAAGCGCTTCAGCCGCCGCAGCGCCTCCTCGAGCGGATCGGCATGGCCGGTGAGGAAGCATTCGGCCCGCGCGACGAGGAGGACGTCGCCGCCCGCCTTGTCGATGGCCTTTCGAGCCGCGCGCACCCGCTCGACCGCGAGGTCTGCGTCGTAGAGCGGCTCGCCGGCGCGACCGGTCGAATCCTCGACCGAGATGCCCGCGGCGCCGGTCGCGATGCAGGCCGTCACGTTCTCGGCGACGTCATTCGGATCGTCGGCGAAGGCGTTGAGGTAGTCGGCATTGACCGGCACGTCGGCCGCATCGACCAGCGCGGCAATATGGGCCAGCATGTCGTCGCGCGAAATTCCGCCGTCCGGCAGGCCCGCCGCGAAGGCGACACCGGAGCTGGTCGTCGCCAGCGCCGGAAATCCGAGGCCCTGCAGCCAGCGCGCGCTGCCCACGTCGAACGGATTGGGGATCACGAAGCAGCCGGCCTCATGCAGGTCCCGGAAGGTCCGGCGCTTTTCGGCGACGCTCGGCATGTCTGGCATTGCCTCCGGCCGGACGCGCACGCCATGCCGCCGGTCTGATTGATTTGGCGAGGGTTATGCGCCAGAAGTGCGGCCAAAATCAAACGATGCCAGCGGGCGGAGACGAGCCACCATGTTCCATACCATCGAGGGTTTCGACCGGATCGGCGAGGAAAACGCCTTTGCCGTGCTGGCGCGCGCCACTGAGCTCGCCTCCCAGGGCCACGACATCATCAACCTCGGCATCGGCCAGCCGGATTTCCGCACGCCCGACCACATCGTCGAGGCGGCCATCAAGGCGCTCCGCGACGGCCATCACGGCTATACCCCGGCGACCGGCATCAAGCCGCTCCGCGAGGCGGTCGCCGCCGACACCTTGAAGCGCACCGGCGTCGAGGTCTCGCCCGACCAGGTCATCATCGTGCCGGGCGGCAAGGTCACCATGTTCGCCGCCATCCTCATGTTCGGCGAGCCGGGCGCCGACATCCTCTATCCCGACCCCGGCTTCCCGATCTACCGCTCGATGATCGAGTTCACCGGCGCGCGCCCCGTGCCGATCCCGATCCGCGAGGAAAACGGTTTCGCCTTCTCGGCCGAGGAGACGCTGGCGCTGATCACGCCGAAGACGCGGTTGATCATCCTCAACTCGCCCGCCAACCCGACCGGCGGCGTCACCCCGAAGGCCGAGATCGACAAGCTCGTCGCCGGCCTCGTCAAATGGCCCGACGTCGCGATCATGAGCGACGAGATCTACGGGCAGATGACCTATGACGGCCTGCCCCACGTCTCGCTGCTCACCTATCCCGAGATCCGCGACCGCCTCATCATCCTCGACGGCTGGTCGAAAACCTATGCCATGACCGGCTGGCGCATGGGCTGGTCGGTCTGGCCGAAGCCGCTTTACGACAAGGTCCGCAAGCTCGCGGTGAACTGCTGGTCCTGCGTCAACGCGCCCGCCCAGTTCGCCGGGCTCGCCGCGCTCACCGGCCCGCAGGATTCGGTCGCCGCCATGGTCGCCGAGTTCGACAAGCGCCGCAGGATCGTGGTCGAGGAGCTGAACAAGCTGCCGGGCATTTCCTGCATCACGCCGAAGGGCGCCTTCTACGCTTTCCCGAACGTCTCCGGGACCGGCTTCAAGGCGAAGCAGCTCGCCTCCAAGCTCCTCGAGGAGACGGGCGTCGCCACCATCGGCGGGCCCGATTTCGGCGTCCACGGCGAAGGCTATCTCCGCCTCTCCTACGCCAACTCGGCCGAGAACATCCTTCGCGCCATCGGGCGCATGAAGGACTTCCTCGGCAAGCAGAAGGCGGCCTGAACAGGGACCGCCTGACGAGAGCTACGCAACCGCCTTCGCTACCATATCGGGATGGCGGGCGATGACCCGCACATAGGCCACGGCAAAATCGGGGGCGGTGACGCGGGCTTGTTCCCAATCGCGAAGCGTTCCGACCGGCACCCGGAACCGAGTGGCGAATTCCGACTGCGACAGGCCGAGCGCGGTCCGCGTGCGGCGGATGAGACGCGCCCGCTGACCCCGATCCATGGCTTCGACCGTGACGTCGAAATCATCTCCATCATCGGGATCAGAGGGCAGAGCGATACGCGCGTTCTTCACTTCCGTTGCTCCTTCTCACCGACATGAAGCGCGGCAGGTCGTCCCGCCACACGAAGACCCCCGTGAACAGCTTCTCGCCAACCCGCCCGATCACCTTGAACCGCTCCTCGCCATCGATCGCCCGGATCGACGGAAGGATCAGGTGATTGTCGTCTTCGAGAATATTGTCGCCGAAAGCCAGCGACAGCCCATGCTTCCGGCGATTGGCTTCATCCTTGGCAGGATCGAACCTCTCATCCACATGGACATCCTACGGGATTTCCGTATGTGACACAATCCGGCCTTGCCGGGCGCAGGAAAAGAAAAGGGCGGCGGGGGCACTTCAGCCACCGCCGCCATCCGATTCCGATGATTGGGAAATTCCTGCCCGCCTCAACCTCGACGGGAAGGCGAGGTCATTCCGCCGGAGCGCCTTCGAGCTCGAGGTTCTGCTTGGCCTTGTGGTCGGCCTGGCGGGCGAGCTGCAGCGCCTTGCCGTACCAGAGAAGCTGCTCGATCAGCGCATGGGCCTGCTGCTCGACCGGCTTGAACTTCGCCGGATCGACCGGGGCGCTGTCGGCGGCCATGGACATGTAGACGTCCCACTGGATGTGGACCGCCTGGCGCACCGGCACCATCTGCATCTCGACCGCGACGGTGCGGAGCTGCTCGACCGCGCGACCGCCGCCGACCGAGCCGTAGGAGACGAAGCCTACGACCTTCTTGTTCCACTCCTTGTAGACCCAGTCGATCGCGTTCTTGAGGACGCCCGTGTAGCCGCGATTATATTCCGGCGCGACCATGACGTAGCCGTCCTTCTCGCCGATCTTCTTCGTCCAGCGGGCGACGACCTCGTTCTGGTAGGGCTCGCTGATCCAGCCCGGGCTGACCGGCTCGTCGAAGAAGGGCAGCGGATAGTCCTTGAGGTCGAGGAGCTCGGCCTCGATGTCGGGGTGCTTGTTGAGTTCGTCGAGAATCCAGCGGGCAGGCTTCTCGCCGAAGCGGCCGCGCCGCACGGTACCGAGGATCACGCCGATCTTGAGCATTGAAGGTCACTCCACGGGGCAATGGCGAGGACAAGGCTCGCCTGTCTTGGGGAGCGTGAAACTGCCCAAGTGAGCACCCGCCCGGAAGGTCGGAATTTGTGGGAGTAGCTATCGGCGAAGGTGATGGTGCCGGTCGCCCGGACACCTAGCTGCTGTAGAAGGCGCGGATCAGGTCGTGGACCTCGGCATCGCCGAGGCGGAGCATGTTCCAGGCGGCCCCGCCATGGGCATGTTCCAGCTCCTTCTCGCGCTGGCGCAGCATCTCGGCGAAACGGTCGACCAGCGCCGGCGAGCCGGCGAGGATCGGGGCGAGCGCGGCATGGTCGAACTCAACCGCGTCGACGGCCTCGACCGCGATCACGGTGGCGCTCCGCGGCGCCCCGGTGAGCAGCGACATCTCGCCGACGATGTCGCCGACATAGAGCGTCGCGATCGGATCCGGCTCGTCGGCAACGCGCACCTCGACCTGCCCGCTGTCGAGAACGAAGAGCGACATGCCGGGCTCGTCCTCGCGCATCAGCGCATCGCCCGCCGCGAAGCTCCGCCGCCTGGCGCCGGCCGCGAGCCGGTCGAGCTGCGTCCCGTCCAGCGTCTCGGAGAAGAACGCGATCAGTCCCAGCAGCTCGCGCGGTTCCATGCGATCCGATCCTCCCGGTCTATCCCGTCAATTTCGGGCGATGCGGATGCCGCGGTCAAGGCCCCTCGCCGCCGGCAGCGACATGGGCTCGACGCATTTCGGCAGGCGCCGGCGGATGTCGTCCATGAGCCAGCGCCCGGCGCGGCCCGGCGCCCGCCCACGCGGATAGATGAAATGGAGCGGCAGCTCCGGCGGCCGGAAGTCGGCGATCTCGAGCACCACCAGCCGTCCGCCGGCAATGTGCTCGCGCACCATATGGATCGGCATGTTGCACCAGCCGAATCCGCCGAGCAGGAAATCGAGGCGGGTCGAGAGGTCGGCGAAGCGGAAGGTCTGCTGGCTGAGCACGCTGCCGCCGATGCCGTTGGTGAGCGGCGAGCGGTCGGTGAGGACGAGCTGCACCTGGCGCTCGATGACGTCGCGCGGGATCGGCGAAGCTTCCTTGGCCAGCGGATGGCTCGCCGCCACCACCGGCACGGTCTGCACGCCGATCAGCGGATATATGTCGAAGTCGGCGGCCTGGCCCGGCAGGGGAACGGCGATGGCGAGGCGCGCCATGCCCTCCTGCAGGCGCTGCATCGCCCCGCCCAGCCCCTCCGTGAACACCGTCACCGGCAGGGAGGGGAATTCGACGCTGAGCGAGCGGATGCAGGCCATCAGCACGGCGTTCGGGAAGATGCCGTCGACGGCGAGCGTCAGCTCCGGCTCGACGTCCGAGGCGATGCTCTCCGCCCGCGCCTTCAGCGTGTCGGCCCCGGCGATCAGCCGCCGCGCATCCTGGAGGAGCACGCGCCCGGCATCGTTCAGCTTCGGCACCTTGCCGTCGCGATCGAAGAGCGGGAGACCGAGCGTCGATTCCAGCGACTGGACCGACTGGCTGATGGCGGACTGGACGCGTCCGAGCTTGCGGGCGGCGGCGGAGAAGCTCCCGGTCTCGGCCACGGTGGCGAGGATCCGGAGCTGGTCGAGCGTCAATCGGTCGAGCATCTGACCTATCTTCATCCTTGATGATGGTCGCCAGTATTTGGCCCATTCTGGCGTTGGATCAAGCGCCTACATCGGCGGGGTACGCATTGTTTCTTTCAAAGAGGAGTTATCGTCATGCGTAAGTTTGTTGCTGCTGCCGCCATTGCCGGCTTCCTGGGCACCTCCGTCGCCGCCTTTGCCGGCGAGGCGGTGGGCGTGGTCACCGGCGTCGATGCCTCGAGCCACACCATCACCCTCGGCAATGGCCAGACCTTCACGCTTGCCAACGAAGCGCAGGGTTCCGGCGCGTCGCTCGCCGACAATTTCAAGCCCGGCGACAAGGTCCACGTGATCTACCGCAACCTGAACGGCACGCCGACCGCGACCACTGTGTCTCCGCGCGGCTGACCGCGCGGCTGCGAGGGACCAGCGCCCTTCCTCCCGGGGTCGCCGGTCCCTCGTATCCTCATGACGTTATCATCATGTAATTTGATGAATGACACCAGAATTTATCCAGTTCAAATGATGGATTATTGAGCCCATCTTTCTCGCATACGGCCGCCCCGGGCGGGACTTGCGGCCGCGAAGAGAGAGAGATCATGAACCAGACCGTAGACCCCCAGACCCTTGCCAAGGCCGAGCCCACCGCCGTCCTCGGCAGCGAGGCGCTCGAGCGCCTTTTCCGCGGCGCCCGCAGCCACAATGCCTGGCAGCCGAAGCCCGTGCCGCATGCCCTGCTGCGCGAGGCCGTCGAGCTCGCCAAGATGGCGCCGACCGCCGCCAATTCGAGCCCGCTCCGCGTCGTCTTCGTGGAGAGCGCCGAGGGCAAGGAGCGCCTGAAGGCGGCCCTCGACGAAGGCAATGTCGAGAAGACCATGACCGCGCCGGTCACCGCCATCCTCGCCCATGACGAGGCCTTCCACGTCCACATGGGCAAGCTCTTCCCGCACGCCCCGCATGTCGGCGGCTATTTCGCCGGCAACCAGGCGGCCGCGTCCCACGTCGCCTTCCACAGCGGCACGCTCCAGGTCGCCTATTTCATCCTGGCGCTCCGCGCCCTCGGCCTCGATGCCGGTCCGCTTGCCGGCTTCGACAGGGAGAAGGTCGATGCGGCATTCTTCGCCGGCACCAAGGTGAAGTCGAACCTCGTCGTCAATATCGGCTACGGCGACCACGCGAAGCTCTTCCCGCGCAATCCGCGCCTCGACTTCGACGAGATCGCCACTTTCGCCTGACGCCTCTCTCCGTCAGGCGCCGCGCCCTCGCCTGCCTCAGCGCACCGCAGGCGAGGCGCGCGGCATCTTATTTCTCCGTCGCGCCGCCGCCGGCGGGCAGCGTCAGCCAGGCGGCGACCGCGGCCGCGAAGCACCAGATCGCCGCGAATCCCTGCGCCGCCGCATAGGCCGTGACGAAGGCGCCTTCGCTCGCCGCCCGCGCCGGATCGTCCGGCGCCGGCAGGAGGCCGAAGGTCGCTCCCGCGGGCGCATAGGCGGCGAAGGTCAGCGACGCCACCGCGCCGATGATCGCGATGGCGAGCACGCCGGCGAGCCGGCTCGCCGCATTGTTCACGCCCGAGGCGGCGCCCGATCGCGCATCCGGCACCGAGTTCATCACCGCGGTCGTGAGCGGCGAGACGACGATCGCCATGCCGACCGAGATGAAAAGGACCGGCACCACCGCGCCGAGCCAGATATCGGCGAGGTTGAGCGCCAGTCCCGCCGCGCCGAGCCCGACCAGCACCGGCCCGACGACGAGGAAGGGCCGCGGCCCGTATTTGTCGGCGAGGCTCCCGGTCATCCGCGACAGCACCCCGATGATGATGCCGATCGGCAGCATGACGAGACCGGTCTCGCTCGCGGTCAGCCCGCGCCGGCCCTGCAGGTCGAAGGGCATGAGGAAGAGGAACGCCGCCAGCGCCCCGTAGAGGAACACCGTGATGATGTTGGTGCCGGTGAAGACCGGCGAGCGGAACAGTTCCGGCGGCATCACCGGATTGGCCGCGCGGCGCTCGTAGAGCACGAAGGCGGCGAGGCCCGCGAGCCCCGCCACGACCAGGACCGCGACGGCAGTTCCGCCGAGCCCGCCGCCCGAGATCGCCGTCAGCCCATAGGTCAGCACGCCGAGCGCGACGACCACGATCGCCGAGCCGACCCAGTCGATCGGTCCCTCGGCGCCCTCGTCCCGGTTCTCCGGCACGTATTGCCAGGTCAACCAGATCGCGAAGGCGGCGATGGGGACGTTGATCCAGAAGGCGATGCGCCACGAGAGGAGATCGATCAGCCAGCCACCGAGCGGTGGCCCGAGGGCCGTCGCGATGGAGGAAGCCGCCGCCCAGGTGCCGATCGCCTTGCCGCGCACCTCCTTCGGGAAGGTCGCCGAGATGATGGCGAGGCTCTGCGGCACCAAGAGCGCCGCGCCGACGCCCTGCACCAGCCGCGCGCCGATCAATATGCCGACGGTCGGCGCGAGCGCGCAGACCACCGAGGCCGCGCCGAAGAGGAAGATGCCGGCGAGGAAGATGCGCCGCCGCCCGATGCGGTCGCCGAGGCCGCCGCCGACCAGGATCAGCGAGCCGAGGAGGAGGAGATAGGCGTTCGACACCCATTGCAGGTCGGCGAGGTCGGCACCGAGGCCACGCTGGATGACCGGCAACGCGATATTGACGATGCTGCCGTCGATGAAGGCCATGGCCGAGGCGGCGATCGCCGCCGTCAGGATGAGGGTCGTGTTCGGCCCGCTTCGATCCGCTCCGCTCACCGGCTCGCCTCCCGTCTGCGCAGATAGTATGGAGCTTTCCGGCCCATCGGCCAGTCCGCGGCTTCGGCCGCCGCAGCCGCGACCGTCCCCGTTATCCCCGAACATCCCATCGCCGCCAGATCGCCCCTTCCGCGCGGAGCGGTTCCGGGCGATGCTTTCCCTACCGCGAGGCCAGTCGAGTTCGACGTGGACAGAGTCGAGCGCCTGAGACTGGATCGGTAGCGGAACCGTTCCGGACGCCGACCAAAAGTCGGAGAGAGCCGGATGTCCAGCGGAGCCGCATCGGAGGAAGGCTGGAGCGATCCTGCCGGCTGACGGTGCGGGCCGATGACCCCGAGGAACGGCGGCACAACCGTTCGACGGGCCGGCGCGAAGGCCGCAAGGCTTGCCGCGACGGGTGGGAGGGCCAGGCGCTTCCGGCAACGGGAGAGGCCACCCGAACACGATCAGTCGGAAGCATCCCGTTGGCGCGCCCAGAAATGGGCTGCGCGAATGGCGAGGCGGTCGATCTGACAGGGAGGCGTCGTTAGGGGCAACCCGAACGGCGCCTTTCTGTCGTCCGCTGCCGGCGGCGGCAACCGGGTGCCAAAGGTCAAGCCTTGGGATGACCAGCCGTCGAGGAATATCCGGCGCTCTTCAGCCCCTGCCCAGCCCCGCCGCTTCCCTCGACAGCGCCGTTACCCTCGCCCAATCGCCGGCGGCGAGCGCTTCGGCCGGCGCAACCCAGGAACCGCCGACGCAGATGACGTTGGGGAGCGCGAGATAGATCGCTGCATTCTTCAGGCCGATCCCGCCGGTCGGGCAGAAGCGGATGCCAGGCAGCGGCGCGGCCAGCCCCTTGAGATACGGCACCCCGCCCGCCGGCTCGGCCGGGAAGAACTTAAGATGGGCATAGCCGCGCTCGGCGAGCGTCATCGCCTCGCCGGCGGTGGCGACGCCGGGCAGGTAGGGCACCGGCGAATCATCGGCCGCCGCGAGCAGGCCGGGCGTTGCCCCGGGGCTCACCAGGAACTTGGCGCCGGCCTTGACCGCCGCCGCGAGCTGCTCGGCATCCAGCACCGTTCCGGCGCCCGGATCGGCCCCCTCGACCTCGCCGGCAATGGCGCGGATGCAGTCGAGCCCGGCAGGCGTGCGGAGCGTCACTTCCAGCGCCGTCAGCCCGCCCGCGACCAGCGCCCGCGCCAGCGGAACGGCCGTCGCCCGCTCCTCGATGGTCAGCACGGGAACCACCGGCGCCGCCGAGAGGATGCGGATCAGGTCCCTGTCGCGATTGGCCATTTCTTTTCCCTGCGGCGGCTTGGCTAGGCGACCCAATCTACAGTAATTTGCGCTCGAACTGTCCACCCGGCGAGCCTCAGGCACCGCCCGCGCAATCCTTCCTCGGGGATCATCGATGCAAGTCAACAGCCGCGCCCTCGCGCCCTCCCTCCTCGGCGATACCAGCCGCACCGTTCAGGAGGTCGTGCTGGTGCTGGCGGGAACCCTCGCCCTCATCATCGCCGCCAAGGTCAAGGTTCCCTTCTATCCGGTGCCGATGACCCTCCAGACGCTGGCGGTCATGGCCATCGCCGTCACCTTCGGCCTCCGCCTCGGCGTCACCACCGTCCTCGCCTACCTCGCCGAGGGCGCCCTCGGCCTTCCGGTCTTCACCAATACGCCGCCGCTCGCCGCCGGCCCGGCCTATCTCCTCGGCCCGACCGGCGGCTTCCTCGCCGGCTTCGTCGTCCTCGCCGTCGTCGTCGGCTATGCCGCCGACCGCGGCTGGAGCCGCTCCGTGCCGAAGCTCGCCTCGGTGCTTCTCGTCGGCGACGTCATCGTCATGGCCCTCGGCTTTACCTGGCTCGCCGCCTTCGCCCAACTGCCGACGGGTGGTGCGGGCATCGGCATGGCAAAGGCCTGGGCCGGCGGCGTCGCGCCCTTCATCCTCGGCGACCTGCTCAAGATCGCCCTCGTCGCCCTTGCGGTGCCGGCCACCTGGCGCCTCATCGCCCGCGACTGACCGATCCATCCGAAGACGCAAGAAGGGCCGCGCGCTTCCCGCCGCGGCCCTTTCCCTTGATGGCGACGGAGATCAGGCGAGCGTCTCGTCCAGCCAGTCGAAGATGCGCAGGCCCCGAAGGCCCGCCGCCTTCGGCTCGCAGTGGAGGTCCGCTCCCTCCTCGACGGTGAAGGGCTGCAGCACCTTCGGCGACTTCAGCATGTCGTGGAGCTTCTGCGACTGGCCCGGCCAGAAGGCCTCGCCCTCCGGCAAGGTGATCAGCATCGGACAGGCGATCTGCCCGACGATGGCGTCGGTCAGCCGGTAGTCCATCGTCGCCTTGAAGGCATCATAGTAGGAGGTCGTGCCGAAGGGCCGCATGCGGAAGGCGAGCCCGGCCTTCAGCGACGTCGGCATGCCCTGTGACATGGCGCCATCGAATACGTCCTTCTTGCCGGCATCGAGAAGCGCGATCAGTTCCTTCGGCAGGCTCGCGGTCCACGAGGCCGAGACGTCGACCACGCCCGGATCGGCCACTGCCGCGGCGACGCGATGCTCGAAGGCGACCGCCCGCGGCACCCAGTAGCCGCCTTGGCTGATGCCGAGGAGCGCGATCCGCTTCGGATCGACCGTATCGCGCGACAGCGCGAAATCGACCACCGGCGTGATCACCTTCTCCCAGTCGGGGCGGAAATGGAGCTTCTGCTTCCAGAGCGCCTGGCCCTGCCCCGGCCCGTCGAAGGTCAGCATGTCGTAGCCGCGCGCCAGCGCGCCGGTCCCGCCATAGTGCCACATATCGAGAAGGCTGCCGTCGCTGCCATTGTTCATGATCAGGAGGGGGCGGCGACCCGTCGCGCCCGGGCCGCGGAAGTAGAAGCCCTTCAGCGCGGTCCCCTCGTAGGGGATGTCCACCGGCTCGCCCGGCGGATCGAAGCAGGCGATCGCCTTCAGCCAGGCGCCGTAGAGAAGCTCCCAGGTCGGCAGCATGCGGCTCGGATCGGACGAGCCGTCCGCGAAGTAGAGCGCGGCGTCGTAATAGGCCTGCGCCCACAGCCATGCCTGCCGCGCGCTCTCGCGATGCCCCCTCGCGGAAGAGGCCTCGGCGATCGAGGCCGCCTCGTCGCCCGCCGCCTTGAAGGCGGTGAAGGCGCTCTCGAAGTCGCCATCCTTGATCTGGCGGGAAAGGTAGAGAAGCTTGCCGACGTCGGCGGCCTGGCTATAGGCCTTGCCGAGCGCACCAAGGAAGGTGAACTCCATCGTCGAGTTCTTGAAGAAGTAGTTCGACTGTCCGGCACCGCGCGGCGACGTCGGATCGTTGCCGTCATCCCCGCCGCCGGTCGCATCGGCCGCGATTGCGGATGTCGCCGCACCGCCGGCGGCACCGAGCGTGGCCGCGAGTCCGAGGGTGAATTCCTTCCGGGTCACGGCCATGCTCTTTTTTCCTCGACAGCGAAAGAACTAGGTCGCCACCTTCACGCCGATCGCGATCGTCTCGTCGCCGAGCTTGCCTTCCGACACGAAGCCCGCGGGCGCCTTGTCGATGCTTGCGAGCGACACGGCGAGCGTCTCGCCCTTCACCATGTCGGCATGCGCCTTCACCGCCTCGCTGACCGCAGGCCCCGCCTTTACCTCGATGGCGATGCGGTCGGCGATGTTGAAGCCGGCATCCTTGCGGGCGACCTGCACCATGCGGATGAAGTCACGAGCCACGCCTTCGCGCTCGAGGTCGGCATCGACCTTGGTGTCGAGCACGACCACGCCCGCCGAGCCGGCGAAGCTCGCCGCGTCGAGCCCTTCCGCCGCGCGGAAGCGAAGCTCGTATTCCTCGGGCCGGATGACCTGGCCGGCCACCTCGATGGCATCTCCGCCGACGCGCTTCCAATTGCCCGACTTGGCCGCCGCGAGCACGTCCTTCATCGCGCCGCCGAGCCGCTTGCCCGCGATGCGCGCGTTCACCGCCAGCACCTCGGCGCCGAACTTCGTCGGGTCGCCTGCGAAGACGACTTCCTTGACGTTGACCTCCTCCGCGATCACCTCGCGGAGCGGCGCCAGCACCGCATGGTTCGGATGCGCCACCGTCAGCCGGCGAAGCGGCAGGCGGTTGCGGAGGTTCTTCGCCATGCGGATCGAGGCCGCCGCCGAGCAGACCTCGCGGGCGAGGTCCATGCGCTCGATCAGCGCCGCGTCGCTCGCGAAGGCCGAAGCATCCGGCCAGTCCTGCAGATGCACGCTCTCGCCCTCGCACAAGGCGCGGTGGATGTGCTCCGTGACGAAGGGCAGGAACGGCGCCATGGTCCGGCAGAGCGTGACCAGCACCGTGTAGAGCGTGTCGTAGGCCGCCCGCTTGTCGGCGTCCTTCTCGGCCTTCCAGAAGCGCTCGCGCGACCGCCGGATGTACCAGTTGTTGAGCGCCTCGATGAAAGGCGCGAGCGCCCCAGTGGCCCCGGCAATGTCGAGCCGGTCCATGGCATCCTCGACGGTGCGGACGAGCTCCGCCGTCTTGCCGAGGATGTAGCGGTCGAGCTCCGCCTCCGCGGTGGTGACCAGCTTCCCCCTGATGCCGTCGATATTGGCGTAGAGTGTGAAGAACGAGTACGCGTTCCACACCGGCAGGAGCACCTGGCGCACCGTCTCCGGGATGGTGTGCCCGTCCTTCGGCATGGCGAGGTCGCCGCCCGCCATCAGGGGCGAGGAGATCATGTACCAGCGGAGCGCGTCGGCGCCGTAATTGTCGAAGACCGCGACCGGATCGGGGTAGTTCTTCAGGCGCTTGGAGAGCTTCTGCTTGTTCTCGTCGAGGACGATGCCGTGCGCGATGGCGCGCTTGAACGGCGCCTGGTCGAAGAGCGCCGTCGACATCACCATCAGCGTGTAGAACCAGCCGCGCGTCTGCCCGACATATTCGACGATGAAGTCGCCGGGAAAGTGCCCCTCGAACCACGCCTTGTTCTCGAACGGGTAGTGCACCTGGGCGAACGGCATCGAGCCCGACTCGAACCAGCAGTCGAGCACGTCGTCGACGCGGCGCATCATCGACTTGCCGGTCGGGTCGTCCGGGTTCGGCCGCGTCAGCTCGTCGATATAGGGCCGGTGCAGGTCCTTCGGACGCACGCCGAAATCGCGCTCGATCTCGTCGAGCGAGCCATAGACGTCGATGCGCGGATATTCCGGGTTGTCCGACTTCCAGGCCGGGATCGGCGCGCCCCAGTAGCGGTTGCGGCTGATGTTCCAGTCGCGCGCATTGGCGAGCCAGTTCCCGAAGGCGCCCTCCCCGACATGCTCCGGCACCCACTCGATGCCCTTGTTGAGCTCGACCATGCGGTCGCGAAAGGCGGTCACCTTCACGTACCAGGACGGGATCGCCTTGTAGATCAGCGGCTGGTCGGTGCGCCAGCAATGCGGATAATTGTGGTCATAGGTCTCATGGCGCACGACCACGCCCGCTGCCTTGAGGTCGCGGATGATGTCCTTGTTCGCCTCGAAGACATTTTTCCCCGCGTATGGCGGCACCTCGCTGGTGAAGTTGCCCTCGTAGTCGACCGGATCGACCACCGGGATGCCGGCCGCGGTCGCGACCGCGAGGTCGTCCTCGCCGAAGGCCGGCGCGATATGCACCACGCCGGTGCCCTCGCCGAGCTCGATGAACTCGCCGCCGATGACGACGAAGGCGTTCGGCGTCGTCGCGAAATACGGGAAGAGCGGCTGGTAGGAGCGCCCGATCAGGTCGGCGCCCGTCATGCTGCCGACCTTGGCGAAGCCCTCCAGCTCCTTGGCGTAGTGGTCGCGCGAGGAATCGGCGAGGATCCAGTGCTCGCCGTTCTTCTCCAGAAGCGCGTATTCCGCCTCCGGATGGACCGCGAGCGCGAGGTTCGACGGCAGCGTCCACGGCGTCGTCGTCCAGGCGAGGAGCTTCGGCGCGATCGTCTCGCCGGCTTTCGGATTAAGCTGGAAGCCGACCGTCAGCGCCGGGTCCTGGCGCATGCGCGTCGCATTGTCGAGGCGCGTCTCGGAGATCGAGAGCGAGGTCTGCGCCGCCCAGGAATAGGGGACGACGCGGAAGCCTTCGTAGATCAGGCCCTTGTCCCACAGCGACTTGAACGCCCACATGACGCTCTCCATGAAGGAGAGGTCCATGGTGCGGTAGTCGTTGTCGAAATCGACCCAGCGCGCCGAGCGGTTGACGTAATATTCCCAGTCCTTGCGGAACTGCATCACCGAGGTTCGGCAATGCTCGTTGAACGCCGCCATGCCGTATTCGAGGATCTCGCGGCGGCCGTGGAGCTTCAATTCGGATTCGGCATGGAGCTCCGCCGGCAGGCCGTGGCAGTCCCAGCCGAAGCGCCGGTCGACCAGCCTGCCGCGCATGGTCTGGTAGCGCGGCACCAGGTCCTTCACGAAGCCGGTGACGATGTGCCCGTAATGCGGCAGGCCGTTCGCGAAGGGGGGACCGTCATAGAAGACGTATTCGCTCGCGCCCTCCTTCTTCCGCCGCTCGATCGAGCGCTGGAAGATGCGGTTCTCCTCCCACCACTTCTGCACCGCTTCCTCGATCCTGGGGAAGCTCGGGCTCGGGTCCGCGGGCGGATAGACGGTCGGCTTCGTCGTCGTGTCGTTCATGGCGAAAACGCTTGTGGGAAGGACGGTTCATATAGGAAGCGCGGGCGCGCGGCGCGAGCCTGCCCGATTTGGGCCGGATCGATACCGCTTTTGCCGCGGAAAGGCTACCCTTCCCGCCCCTCGACCCGCCGGCCGCGAAGCGCGGCGACCGCCCGCGAGGCGGAATCGGGAAGCGGCCAGAGGGTCCCCAGCCATTCATCCATCGAATCCGGCGTCATCGCGGCCATGCCGCTCTGCGGATAGAGCGACACCTCGCCGAACCAGAAGCGCCGGCCGTCGTGGAGGAAATCGACCCGGAGGTGGTCGAGGCCGGCGGCGATCGCCTCGGCCGCGGCCGTCATGGCGGCGAGGTCCGGCGGCCGCTCCAGCGGCGGCCCGGCATAAAGCGGCGTGTCCAGCTTGAGCGGCGTTGGCGTCCAGTCCGGATGGAGGTGGAGGGTCGAATGGAGGAAATGGTCCTCGTTGACGCGCGCCGCGACCAGTTCGACGCGACCGGCGAAGACGAAGAATTTGTATTCGGCCGGCGGCCCGCCATCGGCGAGCGCCAGCATCGGCTCGACCATCAGCCGCGGCGGAACGCCGACATGCCCCGATTCCCGGTATCGCGTGCCGTGGTTGCGGGCGAGCCAGCGCTTCAGTTTCGCCCGCGCCGCATCACGATCGAGCGCCGCCGGGTCGTCGACGAAGATGTTGGTGCCGTTGGCGTGGTTGGTCTTGACCACATAGCGCTGCCGAAAGCTCTCGAACGGCAGGCGGTCCGGATCGTCTCCTTCCCAGAGCAGCGGCAGCAGAAGGTCTGCCTGCCCGCGCGCCGCCACGAGGTCGCGCACCGCCAGCTTGTCGCAGAGCACCGTATGGACCGGATCGAGGTCGAAGAGCTTCCGCCACTGGATCTTCTCCGAGTAGCGGCACGGCGCGAACAGGTGCGGCCGGCGGCCGTGCTTGCGCCAATAGCGCAGGTAGACGCTTGTTACTGCACCCGGTGGCGTTCGCGCCCATGCATGGCGAATCTCATCTTGCGACACCAAGCCAACTCCGCTGGCCCCACGCGCAGCCTAGCCCAGGGCCCGCGCGGAGAGCTGCCGCATCTGGCCGCACCGGGCTGCGATCCGCTGACGCACGAGCCAGCCCGTCCTGTGGCGGCGTAGATGGAACGGGATTGTTGCCCTAGTGCACCCGGCCACCGAGATTGGCGTGGGCAACGACCAGCCAGGCGTTGCCGCTCTTGCGGAACACGGTCAGCCGCACACCGGTGCCCTTCTGCTTGCCGACGTCGATCGTGTAGCGGGCGACCAGGTAGTCGCCGAACCCGGTGGCGACGAGGCCCTGGATCGAGGGCTCGCCCTCGAACTTCGGCAGGTTGCTCTTGAGATAGCCCTCGGCGTCATAGGCCGAGCCGTCGTCGCGGATGATCTGGAACTCGGGCGCGAGCACGCCCTTGATCCGCGCGAGGTCGCCGCTCATCACCGCACCGACCCATGCCTCCACCGCCTTCTCGGCATCCGGCTTCGGATTGGCCGCAATGCCGAGGCCGAGATTGGCGATCGACTGCAGCTTCCATTCGCCACCGGCCCGCACGAAGACCGCAAGGCGCGGGTCGCCGGCGGTGGCACGCGCCGTATCCTCGACCTGCCCGTTCACGGCGGCGAAATAGCTGACCGTCAGCACGTCGCCCGCAAGCGAGGCCTTCACGTCGCTGAGCCTGTAGCTGGTATAGGCGGGATGGCGCGAGATGTAGCCGGCGCGGTCATAGCGCGTGCCGTCGGTGCGCATGATCTGGAAGGCATCACCGAGCACGGCGCCGAGGTCGCCCTTGCCGGAAAGCGCGTCGTAGAAGCGCGCCAGCTGTGCCTCGGCGACCGTATCGGCATCCTCCGCCGCGCGCGCCGGCGTCCCGCCGATCATCAGGCAGCAGACCGCCGCCATGACGGCGAGGAATCCCGCCTTCCCGTTCATTCTGCCGAACATGCCAGAGCCTCCCGGTTCATTCCCGGCGCCAATAGGCCCTGTCCCGGCTTTACGGGAAATTAATGCCGGCTCGGGCGCGGCTATTCCCCGTAGGGAATCCAGATGTTCTTGACCTGCGTCGCGTGGGCGAGGACGTCGCGGCCGCCGGACACCGCCGGATCGGCCCAGTCGCGGAGGACGGTCTCGGTCCAGGTCTGCTTGAGGTTGCCCGCCGAGGCCTTCTCGATCTCGGTCGCCCCGGCCGCATCGCCGAAATACCAGATGGCATCGACCGCATCATGCTTGGCGAGTTCGAGGCCGAGCGTGCGCTTGTCGCCGGTGACGATGTTCACGACCCCGCCCGGAACGTCCGATGTATCCAGCACCTGGTAGAAGTCGGTCGCGATCAGCGCCTGCGACTCGGACGGGATCATCACCGCCGTATTGCCGAGGGCGATCGCCGCGCCCATTAGCGTGACGAAGCCGAGGAGCCCCGGCTCCTCGGGGCAGACGATGCCGACCACGCCGACCGGCTCGTTCACCGCCAGCGACAGGCCGCGGAACGGCGGCCGGTGGATCAGCCCCTCGTATTTGTCCGCGTAAGCCGCGAAGCCGAACAGGCGCTCGATCGCCGCCTCCACCTCCGGCCGCGTCTTGGCGCTCTTCACGCCGCGGAGGATCCGCAGCCGGTCCGCGAATTCGTGCTCGCGCGCGGCGAGGTTCTCGGCGATGTAGTAGATCACCTGCGCCCGGTTGTGGTCGCTGGCCGAAGCCCAGCCGGACGCCTTGCGGGCGGCTTCCACGGCGTTGCGGATATCCTTGCGGTTGCCCTCGCCCACCTCGCCGGCAAGCGCACCGGAAGGCGCCGCGACCGGCCGCGAATAGCCGCCATCCGGCCGCGCCTGCTTGCCGCCGATATACATCTTGGCGGTGCGGTCGATGCCGCCGCCGACGAGCGGCAGGCCGACCTCGGCCTTGACCGGCGGCTTCACCACCACCGGCTTCGCGCCCTTCAGCCAACGCGGCTTGGTATAGGCATAGACGCCCTCGCGCCCGCCCTCGCGGCCATAGCCGGATTCCTTGTAGCCGCCGAAGCCGGCCGAGGCGTCGAAGAGGTTGGTCGAGTTCACCCAGACGACGCCGCATTTCAGCTTCGGCGCGGTGTCGAGGGCGAGGTTGATCGATTCCGACCAGACGCTCGCCGCGAGCCCGTATTCCGTATTGTTGGCAAGCGCCACCGCCTCGTCCGGCGTGCGGAAACTCATCGCCACCAGCACCGGCCCGAATATCTCCACCCGCGCGCAGGTCGAGGCCGGCTGCACGTTGGTCATGAGCGTCGGCGGGAAGAAGAAGCCCTTGGCCGGCAGCTCGCCCTTCGCCTGGAAGACCTCCGCACCTTCCTCCACGCCCTTCTGGACCAGCGCGCGGATGCGATCGAGCTGCACCTTGTCGACGATCGCGCCGACGTCGATCGCCTTGTCGAGCGGATGGCCGACGCGGAGCGTCTCCAGCCGCGTCTTCAGCTTGGCGATGAACCGGTCGTGGATCGATTCCTGCACGAGCAGCCGCGAGCCGGCGCAGCACACCTGCCCCTGGTTGAACCAGATCGCATCGACCACGCCCTCGACGGCGCCGTCGAGGTCGGCATCGTCATAGACGATGAAGGGCGACTTGCCGCCGAGCTCCAGCGTCAGCGCCTTGCCCGAACCGGCCGAGGCCTCGCGGATCCTGCGGCCCACCTCCGTCGAGCCGGTGAAGGCGAGCTTGTCGATGTCCGGGTGCTTCACGATCATCTCGCCGACCGCGCCGTCGCCGGTGACGATGTTGACGACCCCCTTCGGCACGCCCGCCGTCTGGCAGATCTCGGCGAAGAGGATCGCGGTCAGCGAGGTGAACTCCGCCGGCTTCAGCACGACCGTGTTGCCGAGCGCGATGGCCGGCGCGATCTTCCAGGCGAGCATGAGGAGCGGGAAGTTCCACGGGATGATCTGCCCGCAGACGCCGACGGGCGCGCGGTCGGGGAACTCCGTCTCCATCAGCTGCGCCCAGCCGGCGTGATGGTAGAAGTGCCGGGCGACCAGCGGAATGTCGAGGTCGCGCGTCTCGCGGATCGGCTTGCCGTTGTCGAGGGATTCGAGCACCGCGAACAGCCGGCTGTGCTTCTGGATCAGCCGCGCGATCGCGTAGAGCACCCGCGCCCGCTGGTGCCCCGGCAGGCCGGCCCAGCGCGCCTGCACCTTCCGCGCCGCCTTGACCGCGGCATCCACGTCCGCCTGCCCGGCCTGCGCGACCTTTGCCAGCACCGCGCCGGTCGACGGATCGAGCGTATCGAACCAGGTTCCCGTCTCCGGCTTCCGCCAGGCACCGTCGATGAAGAGCCCGGTTCCCTCGGCGTGGCCCTTCAGCCAGGCGCGGACTTCCTTGTCGCTCTCCGGCGCTGGACCGTATTCCATGTGATCGAGGATCTCGGCGATGGACATGGCGGCTTCCTCCAGATGCTCCGGCCCTCCGGATCGCCGGAAAGTGCCCGATTTGGGGGGCTTTGCCAAATCGCCGATGCGGCCACGCGCCGCGTCGGCCCGGCGCCCGCGAAACAATATGTGACGCCGGCCGCGATCCCGGCTATCGGAAGGCGCCCGTGCGGCGGATTCCCGTCCCGGCGCACACCTGAAAGCCTCTCCGCGTGACCGAAATCAAGACCATCGACGAGACCGCCATCCGGCCGCCGCGCCCGCTCTGGGTGCGGTTCCTGTTCTTCCTCGGCCCGATGATGGGCGGCAACATCCTCCAGGCCATGTCGGGGACGGTGAACAGCGTCTATCTCGGCCAGATGATCGGCGTCGATGCGCTCGCCGCGGTCTCCGCCTTCTTCCCCATCCTCTTCTTCTTCATCTCCTTCGTCATCGGCCTCGGCGCCGGCTCTTCCGTGCTCATCGGCCAGGCCTACGGCGCCAAGGAGCCCGAGCGGGTCAAGGCGGTTGCCGGCACCACGCTCACCGTGACGCTGATCGGCGGCATCGTCGTCGCCGTGCTCGGCAGCATCTTCGTGCGCGAGATCCTCACCGCCGTCGGCACGCCTGCCGCGATCCTCGAGGAGGCCATCGCGTACGCGCGCATCATGCTGATCGCGATGCCGCTCTTCTTCGGCCTCCTCCTGATGACCTCGATGATGCGCGGCGTCGGCGACACGCTGACCGCGCTCTACACCTTCCTCATCGCCAACGTCATCGGCCTCCTCGTCACCCCGGCGCTCATCCGCGGCTGGCTCGGCCTGCCGCGGCTCGGCGCCAGCAGCGCCGCCTGGGGAAGCCTCGTCTCGCTCCTCGTCGCGCTCACCTGGCTCTTCTTCTACCTCCGCGCCCGCAAGCACCCGCTCGCGCCCGATGCCGAGTTGTTCCGGCACCTCCGCATCGACCCGAAGCTGCTCTTCCGCATCCTCCAGATCGGCGTGCCGACCGGCCTCCAGGTCGTGCTCCTCTCCATTGCCGAGGTGGCGGTGCTCTCCTTCGTCAACGCCTTCGGCCCGGACGCCACCGCCGCCTATGGCACGGTCAACCAGATCGTCAGCTACGTGCAGTTCCCGGCGATCTCCATCGCCATCACCGTCTCGATCCTCGGCGCCCAGGCGATCGGCGCCGGCCGCACCAGCCAGCTCTCCCGCATCACGCTGACCGGCATCGCCTACAACCTCGTCGTCACCGGCGGCCTGGTGCTGCTTGCCTACCTGTTCTCGCGCACCATGATCGGCTTCTTCATCACTTCGGCGCCGGTCCTGGAACTCGCCGAACGCCTCCTCCACATCACGCTCTGGAGCTATGTCGTCTTCGGCATGGCCGGCACAATCTCCGGCATCATGCGGGCGAGCGGCACCGTGCTCTGGCCGACCGCCATCTCGATCTTCTGCGTGCTCGCGGTCGAGGTGCCGGTCGCCTGGTTCCTCGCCGGCCGGATCGGCATAGACGGCATCTGGATCGCCTATCCCGTCGCCTTCGTCGCGATGCTGGTCCTGCAGTCGGCCTATTACTGGTTCGTCTGGCGGAAGAAGCGGATCACGCGGCTGATCTGAGGGCCGCGGCCCTACGCCATCGCGTTGTGGTCGAACGAGGCGTAGCGGCCGGTGACGTAATATTCGAGCTGGCGCTCGATATCGGCGAGCAGCGACGACGCGCCCACCCGGAACAGGCCCGGCTGCAGCCAGGCATTGCCCAGTTCCTCCTTCATCAGGAACTGGAAGTTCATCACGTCCTTCGCCGTCGAGATCCCGCCCGCCGGCTTGAAGCCGACGATGTGGCCCGTCGCCTCGCGATAGGCGCGGATGGCGCGCACCATGACGAGGGCCACCGGCAGCGTCGCGTTGACGCCCTCCTTGCCGGTCGAGGTCTTGATGAAATCCGAGCCCGCCTGCATCGCGACCATCGAGGCGCGCCCGACATTGCGCAGCGTCTTCAGGTCGCCGGTGCCGAGGATGGTCTTCATGTGCGCGCGGCCGCAGGCTTCCCGGAACGCCGCCACCTCGTCATAGAGCGCCTGCCAGTTGCCGGTCAGCGCGTGCTCACGCGTGATCACGATGTCGATCTCGTCGGCCCCGTCCGCGACCGAGGCCTTCACCTCGGCGATGCGCGTATCGAGCGGCGCGAGGCCGGCAGGGAAGCCGGTCGAGACCGCCGCGACCGGGATGCCGGTCCCCTCGAGCGCCCGCTTCGCCGTCGCCACGTAGCGGTGATAGACGCAGACCGCGCCGACATGGATGTCGCGGCTGCCGAGCTTCAGCCCTTCGATCAGTTCCGGCTTCAGCGGCCGGATGGCCTTGGCGCAGAGCCGCTCGACGCGGCCCTCCGTATCGTCGCCCGACAGCGTCGTCAGGTCGATGCACTGGATCGCCTTCAGGAGCCAGGCCGCCTGCCATTCCTTCTTGACCGTCCGCCGGGTCGGGATGGTCGCCGCCCGCCGCTCCACCGCCGAAAGGTTGACCCGGACGTTCGCCACCGCGTCGAGGTCGAGCGGCACCCCCGGATTGTCGGGATGCTCCGGCAGGGCGTTGCGCAGATGATGGACCGAGGCGCCTTCGCGCGAAAGAACATGGGTCATGGCAGCGACTTCCGGTTGATGGCGGCAGGCTACCACCGGACGGCGTCCAGATCGACCCGGCGGCGAAGCCGCCGTCAACCTCCCGTTGACCGGCTTGCGCCTGCGACATTTTGGCAAGCTTGCCTATTATAAGCAAACTCATTATATACCTGCTCATGCAACAACCCACCTATCCCGGAAAGGGCCTGGGCATCCTCGTCCATGATGTCGGGCGCCTGATGCGGCGCCTGATCGACGCCAAGGCCCAGTCTCTCGGTCTGACCAGCGCGCAGTGGCGCGTGATGTCGGCCGTCTATCGCGCCGAGTACCAGAAGCAGGAGCCGCTCAACCAGGCGGCGCTTGCCGACCAGATGGACGTCGAGCCGATCACGCTCAGCCGCCAGATCGACCGCATGCAGGCCGCCGGCCTGATCGAGCGCCGGCCCGATCCCGGCGACCGCCGCGCCTACCGCCTCTTCCTGACCGAGGAGGCCCGGCCCCTCGTCGCCGAGTTCCGCGCCATTGCCGGCGAATGCGTCAACGAGGCGCTTGCCGGCGTGACCGATGCCGAGATCGACCTCGTCAACGACGTATTGTCGCGCATCCGCGCCAACCTCGTCGCCAAGCCCGAAGAGAAACACCCCGAGCCGGAACGTCCGGCGGCCGCCAAGCGCGTTAAGGAAACCAACCTCACATGAGTGCCGACGGAGCCCAGTCGTCCGCCGCCCAGCAGGGCGGCGGCAAGTCCACTATCGTCGAGTTGAAGCGCGAGGCTGACCCGAAGGCGGCACCGGCGGGCGCCGGCGCGCACGCCCCCGCGCCTGCCGCGCCCCCGTCGAACCGGCGCCGCCGGTTCATCATCATGGCCTCGGTGCCGATCCTGCTCGCCATCGTCGGCGGCTATTTCTGGCTGACCGGCGGCCGCTATGCCTCGACCGACAATGCCTATGTGTCGCAGGACCGCGTCACCCTCACCGCCGACGTTCCCGGCCGCATCGTCGAGGTCGCGGTGAAGACCAACCAGCCGGTGAAGAAGGGCGACCTCCTGCTCCGCATCGATCCCGCGCCCTATCACATCGCGCTCGCCCAGGCCGATGCGGCACTGGCCTCGGCGCGCCTTTCCGTCGATCAGCTCCGCGCCACCTACCAGCAGGCGCTCGCCGAGCAGGCCCAGGCCGAATCGGACGTCAGCTACAACCAGAAGGCCTTCGACCGCCAGCAGGACCTGCTCAAGAAGGGCGTCGCCTCCCAGGCCACGTACGACCAGGCCGAGAATGCGCTCCGCTCCGCCCAGCAGTCGCTCACCCAGGCAAAGGAAAAGGCCATGTCCGCCGTCGCCGGCCTCGGCGGCGATCCGAACATCGAGACCGACAAGCATCCGACCGTGCTCGCCGCCCAGGCGAAGCGCGACCAGGCCGCCCTCGACCTCGCCAATACCGAGGTCCATGCCCCGGCCGACGGCATCGTCTCGCAGACCAGCCGCCTGCAGGTCGGCGCCTATGTCGCCAGCGCCCAGGCCATGCCCACCGACCTCCTCAGCCTGGTCAAGACCGACGACACCTGGATCGAGGCGAACTTCAAGGAGACCGATCTCACCAACATGGCCGTCGGGCAGAAGGCCACCGTCTCGGTGGATGCCTATCCGAAATGCACCTTCACCGGCGAGGTGGCGAGCATCGGCGCCGGCACCGGCTCGACCTTCTCGCTGCTGCCCGCCCAGAACGCGACCGGCAACTGGGTGAAGGTCGTCCAGCGCGTCCCCGTGCGCATCCGGCTCGACTCCGCCGATTGTGCTCCCCTCGTCATGGGCATGAGCGCCTCCGTCGATGTCGACATGAAGAGCGGCGGCCCGCTTGCCGCCGCTGCCGCCACCAAGTAGCCGGCACCGGAACTGACCCTTGTCCGCGTCCATCGCCCCTATCGACCCGGCCACCGTCAAGCATCGCGGGCTCATCACCCTCTCGGTGATGGCCGCGATGATCATGCAGGTGCTCGACACGACCATTGCCAACGTCGCGCTCCCGCACATGCAGGCGAGCCTCGGCGCGGCGCAGGACACCATTACCTGGGTGCTGACCTCCTACATCGTCGCCGCGGCGATCGCGACGCCGATCACCGGCTGGCTGTCGGACAATATCGGCCGCAAGCGGCTGTTCATGATCTGCGTCGTCGGTTTCGTCGCCGCCTCGGCGCTGTGCGGCATCGCCTTCAGCCTCGAGGAGATGGTGTTCTTCCGGCTCCTCCAGGGCGCCTTCGGCGCGGCGCTGGCGCCGCTGTCGCAATCGGTCATCATCGACATCAACCCGCGCGAGCGCCAGGGCCAGGCCATGGCCATCTGGGGCGCCGGCATCATGGTCGCGCCGATCATCGGCCCGACCCTCGGCGCCTGGCTGACCGACCACATGAGCTGGCGTTGGTGCTTCTACATCAACGTGCCGATTGGCGCCGCCGCGCTCGCCGGCATCTTCTTCTTCATGCCCGACACGGTGCGCCGCTTCCGCCGGTTCGATTTCCTCGGCTTCGCCCTCCTCTCGGTCACCGTCGGCTCGCTCCAGTTCATGCTCGACCGCGGCCCCGACCAGGACTGGTTCAACTCGCCCGAGATCATCCTCGAGCTCGGCATCGCCATCGCCGCCGGCTGGATGTTCGTCGTCCACACCATCATGGGCCACGAGACCTTCCTGCCGAAGGGCCTGTTCGTCGACCGCAACTTCACCGCCGCCTCCGCCTTCATCTTCTTCGTCGGCATCATCCTCCTCGCCACCATGGCGCTGCTGCCGCCGATGCTGCAGAGCATCTTCGGCTATCCGGTCGTCACCGTCGGCATCGTGCTGGCGCCGCGCGGCATCGGCACCATGATCTCGATGATGGTCGTCGGCCGGCTGGTGCGCATGGTCGACCCGCGCTACCTCGTCGGCCTCGGCCTCGCCGCCACCGCCCTCTCGCTCTACCAGATGACCTTCTTCTCGCCGGACATGAACTACTGGCCGCTCGTCTGGTCGGGCATCATCCAGGGCTTCGGCCTCGGCTTCGTCTTCATCCCGCTCTCGACCATCGCCTTCTCGACCCTCGACCCGCGGCTGCGGACCGACGCGACCAGCTTCTTCAACCTCGTCCGCAACCTCGGTTCGTCCATCGGCGTGTCGGTGATGGCGGCGACGCTGAGCTCCAACATCCAGACCAACCATGCCGAGCTCGGCGAGCACATCAACCTGTTCAACCCGAACGTCGACGCCGCCGGGATCGTACCCGCCATCCTGGGCAATCCCGCCGGCCTGCAGCAGGCGGCCCAGCTCGACGGCCTGATCAACCTGCAATCGGCGATGATCTCGTACCTCGACGATTTCAAGCTGATGTTCCTGATCACGCTCTGCGCCGCGCCCCTCCTCCTGCTGCTCCGCTACAAGCCGATCGCCGCCGGCGCCGGTGCGCCGCCCGTGCCGGCGGTACATGCCGATTAGCCACGCTTGAACCTGCCGCCGGCTCGGCTAGATTCGGTCCAAGATCGGTGCGGCGGGTATTGCGGCAGTGAAGAAGCAGGTGTCACGCGGGCTCGAGCCGGCCGAAGCCGGCCCCCAGGATCCGGCGGAGGTCCGCGCCAGCGAGCAGCGCCTGCGGCTTGCCATCGCCGCCACCGGCATCGGCATCTGGGACGTCGATGCGGCGAGCGGCACCCGCCAATGGTCGCCCGAGTTCCTCGCCATCCTCGGCCTGCCGCCGGAGACCGGGCCCGACCAGGAGGTCTTCGCCTCCCTCATCCACCCCGATGACGCCGAGCGCGTGCTTGCCCTCTATTCCCGCGCCTATTCCTCCCCCGACGACCCGACCTACCAGGCCGAATTCCGCATCCGCCGCGCCGATGACGGGGCCGAGCGCTGGGTAGTGACCACCGGGCGCGTCTATTTCAGCCCCGCCGGCAAGCCGCTTCGCGGCGTCGGCACGCTCCGCGACGTCGATGCCCGCCGCCGCATGGAAGAAGCGCTCCGGCTCAGCGAGGAGCGCCACCGCCTCGCCATCGCCGCCAACCGGCTCGGCAGCTGGGACAGCGACCTCCTCCGCGACGAGCACGGCTGGTCGCCCGAATATTACGAGCTCTGGGGGCTCGATCCGGCGCTGCCCGCCGATCCCGCCCGCCTCCAGCCGCTGATGGCCCATAAGGACTGGCAGCGCCTCCAGCTCGCCCTTGCCGAGGCCCGCGAGAGCGACGGGCGGATGAGCATCGAGGTATCCTTCACCCGCCCCGGCGACGCGACGCCGCGCTGGGCCCTCCTCCAGGGCCGCGTCTTCTTCGACGCCGGCGGACGGCCGGTGCGCACCCTCGGCATCGTCATGGACACGACCGAGCGCAAGCAGGCCGAGGAGCGCCAGCGCCTCCTCCTCAACGAGCTCAACCACCGCGTCAAGAACACGCTCGCCACGGTCCAGGCGATCGTCTCGCAGACGCTCCGCTCGACCCCTGATCCCGACGCCGCCTTCGAGCGCGTCCAGTCGCGCCTGATGGCGCTCTCCAACACCCACAACCTCCTCAACGCGACGAGCTGGGCGGGCGCCACCCTCGGCGACGTGCTCGGCGCCGAGCTGAAGCCCTATCGCAGCCAGGGCGAGCGCGTGCAGCTCCGCGGCGAGCCGGTGGCGCTCGATGCGCGCACCGCCCTCGCCTTCGGCCTCATCGCCCACGAGCTCGTCACCAATGCCGCCAAATACGGCTCGCTCTCCGCGCCCGACGGCCGGCTCGAGGTCGCCTGGCGCCTCGCCGAGGGCGAGAACGGGCAGCAGGTCGAGCTCACCTGGCGCGAGGCCGGTGGGCCGGAGGTAGCCAAGCCGACGCGGAAGGGCTTCGGCTCGCGGCTCGTCGAGCGCTCCATCCGCGACCTGCGCGGCACCGCCGATATCGACTATGCGCCGGGCGGCCTCATCTGCCGCCTGATCTTCATGCTCGATCCCTGGGGCACGTCGAAGGACGAGGAGGAGGAACCGGCGCCCGAATCCGCAACCTCGGACGAACCGGTCGACGGCGCCTAGGTCGTCACCCGCCCGAAGGCATCGAACCCGTCGAAGAGCGACGGCGGGTCACTGAGCCTGGCGCCCTCGATGGCGAGCAGCCGCCGCTTGGTCACCGTCCCGCCATGGGCGGAGAAGCCCTGCATCCGCCCGTCCGCGGCGAGCACGCGATGGCACGGCACGATCACCGGAAACGGATTGCGCCCGAGCGCATGGCCGACGGCCCGCGCCGCGCCCGGCTCGCCGAGACGCTTGGCGACCTCGCCATAGGTCAGCGTCTCGCCCGGCGGGATCGCTCGCGCGATGGCATAGACGCGCCGGTGGAAGGCCGGCAGCGCCGTGTCGTCGACGGCAATGTCGGCGAGATCATCCTTCGCCCCGGCGAGCAACGCCGCGATCCGCTCCATCGCGTGCCGGACCGCCACCGGCGGCTCGCTCTCGACCGCCCCGTGCCGCCGCGCCATGCGCGCCCGCGTCGCCTCGGTGCTGCCCTCGGGCAACTGCACGCCGGTCACCACCGTACCGCGCCACGCCATGCCGCAGGCGCCGATCGCCGTCTCGAAGAGCGCGAAGCCATCGCTGGTCATGAGGGGAGGATAGCACGACACGAAGGTGTCGCGCTCCCTCCACCGCGCAAACGCGCGGGCCTCCTCTCCATAAACGGCGGAGGAACTTCCTTCATCAAGCTCGCGACCTGGTTCCTCCCCTGCGAAGCGGGGGAGGGGGACCATGCGAAGCATGGTGGAGGGGGCGCATGAAGCGCGCTACCTCGGAATCAGCATCGCAAACGGCTCGTCCACTGCCCGCTCGATGAGCGCGCGGTAGCGGGCAAAATGCGAATGCCCGCGCTCGACCTTCCCGAAGGCCGGTTCGCCGAGGCTCTGCACCGGCACCAGCACCAGCGGCGTCGAAACCGGGAGCAGATGCGTCCCCTTCCCCGATTGCAGCGTGGTGAGGATGCCGAACATCTCGCCGGCGATGGTCGGCCGCGACACTACCGCGAAGCGGTACTGCCCGTGCTTGTTGGTGACCAGGTAGATGTGCCCCGACTGGTGCGGGATGGAGACGTCGCCGGCCTGCGTGAAGGCGGCATCGATCCGCTCGCTCTCCCTGAACATCAGGTGCGAGCGCTCCTCCTTCCAGTAGATCGTCATGCGGTAGGCGTAGACCGCGTCCCGGGTCGAGAAGGACGGGCGCACCGTCAGGTAGTCGCCCTCGATCCACGACACCGCCGCCCGCCCGTAGGAGCCGAGCTCGGCCGGCGCGATGCCGGCGAAGCGCGCCGCCTCCGCTTCCTTTTGCGGCGTCGGATTGCGGAGCGTCACGCCCAGCGCCGCTTCCAGCCGCACGATGCTGGCGAGCGTGAAAGGCCGCTGGCCGGACAGCGCTTTCTCCAACGTCGAGAGACTGATCTTCGCCTGGTCGGCGAGATAGCGCCGCGTGATGCGGCGACGCGCGATCGCTTCGCGGATCAGGTCCGCGATCGCATGGTTTTCCCCGAGAGCCAGGTTCTGTTCGGTCATTCGTCGCGCCCAGAGCCGTACATTTCCGCACATTCCCGCATGAGCCGGGCGGAAAGATGGCAAGCACGTCCTCTTCACGGCAAGCAAAGGGCGAAGAATGGCGCCTTTGCCCGTCGCGAGACGCGCCGGACGGGTCCAGACAGATTGGCGGACGACCGGCCCTTCCCGCCGGCAACCGCACAGGAGCGGACCATGCTTCGCCTGATCTCGGCCTTCCTCGCCTTCCTCGGTCTCGCCGTGCCGGCCTTCGCCACCGGCTTTGCCACGCCGGACGGCGCCGGCACCGGCACCCTCCTCTTCCAGTCGAGCGACATCGGCAGGTTCGTCGAGGCGCCGCGCATCGCCACGGATTTCGACATCGACGTCGCCGGCCCGGTCGTGCGCACGCGCCTGACCCAGCAGTTCCAGAACCCGACCGACGGCTGGGTCGAGGGCACCTACGTCTTTCCCCTTCCCGAGAGCGCCGCCGTGGACACGCTGAGGATGGTCGTCGGCGAGCGCGTCATCATCGGCGACATCAAGGAGAAGGTGGAGGCGAAGGAGATCTACGAGCAGGCAAAGGCGGCCGGCCAGAAGACCGCGCTCCTCGAGCAGGAGCGGCCGAACATGTTCACCAACCAGGTCGCCAATATCGGCCCGCACGAGACCATCGTCATCCAGATCGAGTACCAGATGCCGGTGGCGCAATCGGGCGGCGTCTATTCGCTCCGCGTGCCGACCGTCGTCGGCCCCCGCTACAATCCGCCGCCGAAGCTCGTCGCCTCCAACGACGACGACGGCATGATTCTGGTCAGCGACCCGGTCCCGGACCGCGATCGCATCTCGCCGCCCGTCCTCGATCCGCGGAAGCACCTGCCGGTCAATCCGCTCACCATCACCGTGCATCTCGATGCCGGCTTCGCCATCGGCGCGGTGAAGAGCTCCTATCACGACGTCACCGCCGATAAGCTCGCCGCCGACCGCGAGGTCGTCCGCCTCGCCAATGGCAATTTCGCCGACCGCGATTTCGAGCTGACCTGGACCGCGATGCCCGGCGCCGCGCCTTCGGTCGGCCTCTTCCGCGAGACGGTTGCGGGCAGCGACTATGGCCTCGCCATCGTCTCCCCGCCCGACGCTGCGAAGAGCGAGCGCCACATCCCGCGCGAGGTCATCTTCGTCATCGACAATTCCGGCTCCATGGGCGGCCAGTCGATCCTCCAGGCCAAGGCGAGCCTGCAATATGCCCTTGGCCGCCTCGACCCGTCGGACCGCTTCAACGTCATCCGCTTCGACGACACCATGGACGTCATGTTCCCTGACGTCGTCCCGGCGACGCCCGGGAACATTGCCAATGCCAAGTACGGCGTCGGCCGTCTCGACGCCGCCGGCGGCACGGAGATGGTCCCGCCCATGCGCGCCGCGCTCGCCGACCGCAATCCCGGAGACACCTCGACGCTCCGCCAGGTCGTCTTCCTCACCGACGGCGCCATCGGCAACGAGACCGAGATGTTCGACGTCGTCTCCAGGCTCCGCGGCCGCTCCCGCGTCTTCATGGTCGGCATCGGCTCGGCGCCGAATTCCTACCTCATGAGCCGCATCGCCGAGCTCGGCCGCGGCACCTTCACCCAGATCGGCGATGGCAGCCAGGTCGAGGAGCGCATGCGCGCCCTCGTCGACAAGCTCGACAATCCGGTGCTCACCGACCTCCGCGCCAGCTTCACCGGCGACGGCGTCGAGGCGACGCCTGCCGAGCTGCCCGACCTCTATCGCGGCGAGCCGGTCGTCATCCTCATGAAGGCGCCGAAGCTCGCCGGCAAGGTGATCCTCACCGGCACCATCGCCGGCAAGGTGATCCTCACCGGCACCATCGCCGGCAAGCCGTGGACCGAGACGGTCGACCTCGCGCAGGCCGGCGAAGGAAGCGGCATCGCCAAGCTCTGGGCGCGCCGCAAGATCGATGATGCCGAGGTCGCACAATCGACCGGCCGCATCCCCTCGGCCGAAGCCGACCGGCGCATCCTCACGCTGGCGCTGGAGCACCACCTTGTCAGCCGCATGACCTCCCTCGTCGCCGTCGACCGCACGCCCGTCCGGCCCGCCGGCGAGCCGCTCCGCAAGAGCGACATTCCGATCAACCTTCCGGCCGGCTGGGATTTCGACAACGTCTTCGGCAGCGAGCCGGTGCTTGAGAAGGACGCCATGCTCGACGCGAAGCTCATCGCCGTCTCGGCGACGAGGCCGAGCCTCGCCGGCACGCCGAAGCCGATGGTCAAGCTCCCCCAGACCGCGACCTTCTCGGAGCTCTTCCTCCTCCTCGGCGCGTTGCTCACGGCCATGGCCGCGGCGCTGCTTGTCTTCGCTCGCCGCATGAGGCTCGCATGACCCCGCGCCGGCTCGTCATCGGAACCGCGATCACGCTTGGTCTCACGGGAGCAGCCTTGATGGGAGACGCAGCCTGGATCCAGGTGAAGGCGGCGGTGGCGCAGGTCCTTCTCGACCGCGCCTTCGCCGAGACCGTCGCCGCCGGTGGCATGCCGGTGAAGCCGTGGGGATGGGCCGATACCTGGCCCGTCGCCCGCATCCGCGTGCCGCGCATCGACGCTTCGGCGGTGGCGCTGGAGGGCTCCAGCGGCCAGGCGCTCGCCTTCGGCCCCGGCCATGTCGAGGAGACGCCGGTCGCGGGCGAACCCGGCACCGCGGTCTATGCCGCCCACCGCGACACGCATTTCGCCTTTCTTGGGCAAGTGCGCGTCGGCGACCGCATCGATGTCACCCGTGCCGACGGCCTCACCTTCACCTACCGCGTGACAGGAATGGAGGTGGTGGACTTCGACAAAAGCGGCATCGACGCCACCGCCCCCGGCCGCAACCTCGTGCTCGCCACCTGCTGGCCGCTCAACGCGCTCACCCACGGCCCGCTGCGCTACGTGGTGCATGCGACCATGGAGCCGGAGCCTTCGTAGCCGGAGACGCGCCCTCTTGACCTCTCCCCGGTGGGGAGAGGTCTGTTTCTCTTGGGAGCGCAGCGAGTTAGAGAAACAGGGTGAGGGGGCGGAGACCTCTCTAGGAAAGGGCCCAGCCCCCCTGGTTCGCTTCGCTCACAAGCTCGAAGGCTCTCTTCCCACCGGGGCGCGCGCAGGGCGCCCGCCTAATACAGCTCCAGATACTCGTTGGTCTCCCAGTCCGTCACATGGGAATGGAACCGGTTGAGCTCGAACCGCTTGATCGCCACGAACGTCCTGACGAAATCCTCCCCGAGATAGTCCCCGAGCACCGTATCCGCCTCGAGCGCATCGAGCGCCGCGTCGAGCGTCTGGGGAAAGCGCTGCAGGTCGGGATTGTCCTCGCTGGTCGTCGTCCGCGACTGCCCGCGGAGCTTCGCCTTCGCCTCGACCCCGGCGAGCCCCCCCGCCAGCACGCCGGCCGCGAGCAGGTACGGATTGCTCACCGCCGAGCCGCCGCGCATCTCGATATGCGTGCGCTCGTCATGGGTCGACTTGATCCTCACCATCGCCGAGCGATCCTGCTCACCCCACGAGATATTGGATGGCGCGAAGGTATAGGGCTTCACCCGGTGGTAGCAGTTGGGCGTCGGGTTGATCAGCGGCATCATGCCGGCGCCGTGCTGGAGCACCCCCTCGGTGAAGGACTTGCCGAGCGGCGACAGGCTCACCTCGTCCTTGGCGTCGAGGAAGGCGTTCCTGCCCGTCTTCCGGTCGAGCAAGCTGATGTGCAGGTGGCAGCCGCTCCCCGAATGTCCGGCGAAAGGCTTCGCCATGAAGGTCGCGATCAGCCCGTTCCGGTGCGCCAGCTCCTTCATCGCGTTCTTGAAGGCGAAAGCCTTGTCGACGCCCTCCATGTTCTTCGCCGGGCCGTAATTCGTCTCGAACTGCCCGCCGCCGTACTCGCAATTATGCGTGATCACGTCGATGCCATAGGCCCGCAACGTCGGCACCAGGTTGTCGAGGAACGGCGTGTACTGGTTCCTCACCGTATGGAAGATGTGGATGCCCTCGAAGAGCCGCTGCCGCGTCTCCGCCGAGAGCAGGTAGTACTCGTATTCGTGGCCGAGGAAGACGTCGTAGCCGAGGGCGTTCGCCCGCTTCACCAATTCGGCGAAGACAAAGCGCGGCGACATCCGCTGCGGCGTCCCGTGATACCAGTAGCCGAGGCAGACGACGCTCGCCGTCGCCGGCACCCACGGGATGACGCGGAGCGACCCCGGATCGGGGAAGAGCAGCTGGTCGGCATAGTTCTGCTGCGTATGCAGCCCGCTCGCCGGCACCACGTTGGACGAGGTGTCGAGCCCGAGCACGCCGCCATAGAAGTTGAGCCCGTCGCGCGCATAGCCCTCGACCTTGTCGATCGGGACCGTCTTCGAGCGCGACACGCCCGCCATGTCCGGCAGCTCGAAGCGCAGATACTCGATGCCTTCCCGCTTCAGCGCCTGCATCATCCCGGCTATCGCATCCGGCTTCTTCGCCATGTCCCGTCCCCGCTACGCCATCATCATGGCCGGGCGTGTCCCGGCCATCCACGTCTCGTTGACGGGGAGCGGCCCCGCCGCTCCCCGACGCAGCCTCTATGGCGCCGGGATGAAGGTCGGCTTCACCTCGCCGGCGAGGAAGAGCTTCTCGTCCTTCACGCCGATCATGGTCACCGTCTTCGCCGGCACGCGCACGTCCTTCGGGAAGGTGATCGAGCCGGTAATGCCCGCGAACCCGTCGGTCGCCGCGATCGCGTCGCGGATCTTCGCCGGATCGGTCGAGCCGGCGCGGGTGATCGCGTCGGCGATGAGGCCGAGCGTGTCATAGCCGAGCGCGGCGAAGGCGTTTTCCGGGTCCATGCCGTAGGCCGCCTTGTAGTCGGTATAGAACTTCTGGATGCCCGGCGTGGAATCGGCGGCCATGTAGGCGTGGGTCGAGTAGTAGACGTCGTTCGACGCCTTGCCGCCGACCTGGGTGAGCAGCGGCGTGTCGTAACCGTCGCCGCCGACGATCGGCTGCGTGATGCCCGCCTGGCGCATCTGCTTGACGATCAGGCCGATGTCGTCCGGCATGGCCGAGACATAGACCACGTCCGGCTTGGCGCCCGCCTTGATCTTGGTGATCTGCGCGGTGAACGTCTTGTCGCCGCTCTTGTAGTCGTCCCGGCCGATGATCGTGCCGCCATTATGCGTGAAGGCTTCCTCGAAGTACTTGGCGAGCAGGGTCGTGTATTCGGTCGAGTTGTCGCGGAGCAGGTAGACGTTCTTGCCCGCGAGCTTGCCGGCGACGAACTCGGCGCCCGCCGCCGCCTGCACGTTGTCGCCGAAGCAGGCGAGGAACACCTGGTCGCCGATCTGCTCGGGCAGCTTCGGCGAGGTCGCGCCCGGGGTGATGAAGGGCACGCCG
Organism: Hyphomicrobiales bacterium; assembly: GCA_017305635.1. Classification (GTDB taxonomy): domain Bacteria; phylum Pseudomonadota; class Alphaproteobacteria; order Rhizobiales; family Kaistiaceae; genus JAFKKF01. The sequence goes on from JAFKKF010000011.1 coordinate 195,791, forward strand.
GCCTGCTGGAAGATCGGGCCGAGCGCCAGCACCGAATCGGAATCGGTGAAGCCGAAGGCGACCGGCACCTTGTCCTGGTTGATCAGCTGCGAGGCGACGCTCGCGATCACCGTCGGGTCGGTCTTGGTGTCGTAGATGACGAGCTCGAGCTTCTTGCCGAGCACGCCGCCGGCATCGTTGATCTCCTTCAGCTTCAGCTTGGCGCCGTTCAGCGCCGGCGCATCGAGCGAGGAGAGCGCCCCGGTGACGTTGAAGGGCGCGCCGATCTTGATCGTGTCGTCGGCGGCATAGGCCGAAGTGGCAAGGCCCGCGGCGAGCGCGAGGCCGATGGCAAAACGCATCTCAGGTCGCATGGTTCTTTCCCTCTCTGTTTCAGGCACGCTTACGCTTCACGAACCGTCCGAGGCCGAATTCCCGATCGCCCATGATGCCGCTCGGACGGAAGATCATGATCAGGATGAAGATGATCCCGAGGACGATCTGGCTCGCCCCGTAGAGGGGCGGAATGGCAAAGGCGCCGAAGTCGAGCCCGCGCTCCAGGTTGCGCAGCACCTCGCTCAGCACCGTCACGACCACGACGCCGACGAGGGCGCCGCTTATGCTCTGCATGCCGCCGATGACGAGCATGCTGATCAGCGCGAAAGTATAGGCCATGTAGAAGCTCGCCGGCGAGAACGAACCGAGATAGTGGCCGTAGAGCGAGCCGCCGACGCCGGCGAAGAAGGCGCCGAGCGTGAAGGCCGAGAGCCGCGCCGGCAGCACCTTGATGCCGACCGCCCGCGCCGCGATCACGTCCTCGCGCACGGAAAGATAGCGCCGCCCGGTCGGCGAATAGACGACGCGGGCAAGCACGATGACGGTCACGACCAGCCATCCGGCCGCCCAGCGAAGAGTCGTCTCCAGCGGCACGCCGGTGAAGGTTCGCGCGCCGCGCGTGAAGTCGACCGCGTTGATCAGCACCACGTTGACGATGATGAGGAAGCCGAGCGTGGCGACCGAGACGAAATAGCCCGAAAGCCGCATCAGCGGCGCGCCCACCACCAGCGCCAGCACCACGCAGACGAGCCCGGCGACGATGGTGGCCGGCAGGAAGGGAAGCGTGATCCCGGAGAGCCAGCCGGGCAGGTCCGGGAGATACGAGTGCTTGGCGGCCTGCGACAGCGACAGGATGCCGGAGACGTAGGCGCCGACCGCGACGAAGCCGACATGGCCGAGCGAGAAGACGCCTGTGAAGCCATTGCCGAGGCCCATCGAGGCGACAAGGACGCCGCTGATGCACATCACGATGACGACGCGCACGATATAGTCGTTGACGAGCTGCGGCAGGATCGCGACCAGCCCGGCGACAACGGCCACCGCCACGATGGTCGCGACGAAGGCGGCGGCGCGGCTCACAGCTTCACCTCCTGCGTCCGGTTGAGGAGCCCGTTCGGCCGGAAGAGGAGGAAGGCGATCAGCAGCGCGAAGACGATGGCGTCGCGATAGGGCGAGACCTCCGAGGGCAGGAAGGCGACGATGAAGACCTCCAGCGCGCCGAGGATGTAGCCGCCGAGGAGCGCCCCGGCGATCGAGCCGAAGCCGCCGATGATGGCCGCGACGAAGGCCTTGAGGAGCGGCGTGAAGCCCATGTCGGGCTCGACGATGCCCGATTGCGCTGCCCAGAGGATGCCGGCAAGGCCGGCGAAGCCGGAAGCAATGGCGAAGGCGACGATGATCAGCTTGTTGACGTCGAGCCCGACGAGCTGCGCCGCGCCGAGATCCTCCGCCGCCGCCCGCATGCCGAGCCCGGCATCGGTCCGCGTCACGAACCAGCCGAGGAAGCCGAGCGACACGGCCGTGAGCACGATGGTCGCGACATTGATCTGCGTGAAGGTGATCTGCCCGTCGTAGAACTGCAGCGCCTCGTTCATCCAGTCCGGGATCGGGAAGTTGCGCGGGCTCGACGAGAAAACGAGGATGCCGAGGTTTTCGAGGATGTAGGTGACCGCGAGGCTGGTGAGCAGCAGCGTCACGTCGGCCGAGCCGCGCACCGGGCGATAGGCGGTGCGCTCCACGATCACGCCGGCGATCGCGCCGATGGCGATGCCGCCGAGGAAGGCGAGCCCGAACGGCAGGCCGAGCCAGCCGAGCACGAGCGTGCCGAAGGCGCCGACCATCATCATGTCGCCATGGGCGAAGTTGGTCATCCTGAGGATGCCGAAGACCATCGACAGCCCGATCGCCACCAGCGCGTAGAGGCTGCCGAGGCTGATGGCGTTGATCACCTGCTGGGCGATGTAGAAGCCGGTGTTCATCGCGCGGCTCCCCGTGCAGTCGAGCCATTTCCTCCCCTGTCGCGATAGCGACGGGGGAGGGGGACCGCCGAAGGCGGTGGTGGGGGCGCATGAAGGGCGCGGCGTCCGATGGCCGCCCCCTCCACCATGCTTCGCATGGCCCCCCTCCCCCGCTTCGCAGGGGAGGCAATCGCGGCCATGTTGAGCGATCCCACCATCACCCCCGCGCTCCCAGATAGGCCGCCGCGACCTCCTCATAGTTCGCGCGCAGCTCGGACGCCGCACCCGACAGCGCGATCTCGCCGGTGCGGAGCACATAGGCCCGGTCGGCGAGGCCGAGCGCGGTGGTGATGTTCTGCTCGACCAGCAGCATGGTCACGCCCTGCGCCTTCAGTTCCGCAAGCGTCTTAAAGATCGACACGATGACCAGCGGCGCGAGGCCGAGCGACGGCTCGTCGAGGAGCAGGAGCTTCGGCTTCGCCATCAGCGCGCGGCCGAGCGCCAGCATCTGCTGCTCGCCGCCGGACAGGGTGCCGGCCGCCTGCCCCATGCGCTCGCGGAGGCGAGGAAAGAGCGCGTAGACCCCTTCGCGATCCGCCTCCATGGTCGAGCGGTCCGGTCGCGCCGCCGCCCCGAGGCGAAGGTTCTCGGCAACACTGAGCGACCCGAAGACGCGCCGCCCCTCGGGGCTATGCGCGATGCCGAGGCGGACGATGCGCGCTGGCGGCAGCCGGTCGATGCGCTCGTCCGCGAAGCTGATCGCGCCGGCACGCGGCCGGATCAGGCCGGAAATGGTGCGCAGCATCGTCGACTTGCCGGCACCGTTGGCGCCGAGCAGCGCCACCACCTCGCCCGCCTTCACGTCGAGGCTGATGCCCCTGATCGCGGCGACCGCGCCGTAGTTCACCTTCAGCCCGTCGACCGAAAGGATCGTCTCCTCCCCGGGTGCCAGGGGCGGCGCGAGCCTAGGCATGCCCAAGGTACACCTCCCTGACCTGCGGGTTCGCCTGCACCTCGGCCGGCGTCCCCTCGAAGATGCGCTCCCCGTAGGCGAGCACCTGGATGCGCTCGCAGAGGTTCATGATCAGGTCCATGTCGTGCTCGACCACGATGATCGCGACGCCGTAGCGGTCGCGGATCAGGCGGATGAGATCGAGGATGCCGCGCGTCTCCGTGCTGTCCATGCCCGCTGCCGGCTCGTCGAGCATCAGGAGCCTCGGCCGCGTCGCCAGCGCCCGGATCAGCTCCAGCCGCCGCTGGTCGCCATAGGCGAGCTCGCTCGCCCGCGTCCCGGCGCGCGCCGTGAGCCCGACGAGGTCGAGGAGCTCGTCCGTGATCGCGTCCGTCGCCCGTGCCGCGGCATGGAGCCGCGGCGTTCCGAGAAGCGCGTCGAACATGCCGGAGGGGTGGCGGAGCTGCGCCGCGGCGCGCACGTTCTCCTCCACCGTCAGCGCCTTGAGGAGCCGCGTTCCCTGGAAGGTGCGCGCGATGCCGAGGCGCACGATGTCGGCCGCCGCCATGCGCTCGATCGGCTCGCCGGCGAAGGTGACCGATCCCGCATTCGGCCGCTGGAACCCGGTGACGACGTTGAAGAAGGTGCTCTTGCCGGAGCCGTTCGGCCCGATCACGCCGACGATCTCGCGCGGCCGGACGATGATCTCGTGATTCTTCAGCGCGACGAGGCTGCGGAAAGCCTTGGTCAGCCCGCGCGTTTCAAGGAGCGTCCCCGTGCCGTCGGAAGCGGCGATCGACAAGACTTCTGTTTCCTGTCCTTGCTTCTGTAATAAAAACTTCCATAGTGGGGGGACGGTGTCAAACCTGTAATATGCGCAACTGCGGGAAAAATGCGCTCAGTCTGATGGCACGACCGCAAGGCGATACCCGGGCGACGGCGGAAGGAAGGACGGTCGCGGAGATGATCCGCGCGAGCCTCGGCCGGCTGACGCCGACCGAGAAGCGCCCCGCCCTCGCGCTCCTCGCCAGCTATCCCGTCGCCGGGCTCGAGACGGTGGCGCGCTTTGCCGAGCGCTCCGGCGTCAGCGGGCCGACCGTGCTCCGCCTCGTCGCCAAGCTCGGCCTGCCGAGCTACCTCGACTTCCAGAAGCGGCTTCGCGACGAGCTCGAATTGCGCGGCCAGGCGCCGCTCGCCAAGGCTCCCCCGCCGGAGCGGAAGGCGAAGAAGAGGAGCGACTTCCTCGGCACCTATGCCTCGGCGATCGTCGACAACATCGAGCGCTCCGTCGCCGACGTCTCGCGCGCCGATTTCGATTCCGTCGCCGATCTGCTTTCCGACCCGCGCCGGCGCATCCTTCTCCTCGGCGGCCGCTTCACCTCCTCGCTCGCCACCCACTTCTACCTGCATCTTCGCGAGCTGCGTCCGCGCGTCGAGTTGGTGAGCGGCCAGACTGCCGCCTGGGTCGAGCATCTTCTCGATGCCGGCCGCAACGACGTGCTCGTCGTCTTCGACATCCGCCGCTTCCAGGACGACGTCGTCGCCTTTGCCCGCGAGGCCGCCGCCACCGGGGCCCGCGTCGTCCTCTTCACCGACACCTGGGTCTCGCCGATCGCGGCGGTCGCCACCCATGTTTTCGCCATGCGCACCTCGATGCCGTCGAGCTGGGAATCCTTCGCCGCGCTCTCCGCCCTGGTCGAGGCGCTGGTCGTGCGCGTCCACGAGCGTCGCTGGGGCGATTCCAGGCGTCGCATGGAGCGTCTCGAGGCGTTTCGCACCCATCTCACCGCTGGGAATCCATGATCCGCGAGCCCCTCGTCTTCGTCGCCACCTGCGAGATCGCCGGCCGCGTCCGCGGCAAGGGATTTCCGCTCAAGGATTTGAAATCACGGATGAAATCCGGGGTCGGCTGGGTTCCGACCAATACCATGATCTCGTGCTTCGGCCCGATCGCCGACACCCCTTTCGGCGCCACCGGCGACCTCATCCTTGTCCCCGACGAATCCACCAGGGTCGAGGTCGATTTCGGCGACGGAACCGCGGCGGAGCGCTGGTTTCTGGGCGATATCCGGCTGACCGACGGCAGCCCGTGGGAATGTTGTCCCCGCCATTTCCTGAAGCGGGCGCTGGCGGAACTCGATGAAGTCGCCGGCCTCCAGCTCTATTCCTCCTTCGAGCAGGAATTCATGCTCGAATCCGTCGAGGACCGCCCCGGTGCGCCCTACAGCCTCGACGCTTGGCGCCGCCAGGGAAGCTTCGGCGAGACCTTCATCGCCGCGATGCGCGCCGCCGGCGTCGAGCCGGACTCGTTCCTCCCGGAATACGGCGCCCGCCAATATGAGGTGACCTGCGCTCCGGCCCTCGGCGTGACGGCCGCGGACGATGCGATAAAGGTGCGGGAAATGGCCCGCGCCACTGCGAATCGGTGTGCGAATCGCGCGACCTTCTCGCCGATCCTCGACCCGAACGGCACCGGCAACGGCGTCCACATCCACTTCTCGTTCCGCGACCGCGCCGGCAGGCCCGCGACCCACGATCCCGCCGGTATCGCCGGGCTGACGACGACCGCCGCGCATTTCATGGCCGGGATCATCGCCCACATGCCGGCGATCACGGCCGTCACCGCGCCGAGCACGGTCTCCTATGTCCGGCTCCGCCCCAACCGGTGGGCGCCGACCTTCGCCTATCTCGCCGACCGCGACCGCGAGGCGAGCCTCCGCGTCTGCCCGGTGCTCTCGCTGCCCGGCGTCGATGCGGGCAAGAGCTACAATGTCGAGTTCCGTGTCTGCGACGCCGCCGCGAGCCCCTATCTCGCACTGGGCGCGCTCGTCCATGCCGGCGTCGACGGCATCCGCCGCAAGCTGCCGCTGACGCCCGCTTCCGGTGTCGCGGCGATGAGCGACGAAGCGCGCGAGGCCACCGGCATCCGCCCCCTGCCCCGCACGCTCGGCAAGGCGCTCGACGCGCTGGAGCACGACGCGGCGGCGAAGGAATGGTTCGGCACCACCTATCTCGACGCCTATCTCCGCCACAAGCGCGCCGAGATCAGGATGCTCGACGGCCTCGACGAGGCCGAGCAATGCCGGCGCTACGGAGCGAGCTATTGATAGCACCGTCGCCCGACCGCGCCCCCTCCACCATGCTTCGCATGGTCCCCCTCCCCCGCTTCGCAGGGGAGGAACAAGGTCGCGACCTTCATGAAGGCGGCTCCTCCCCCGTCTACGGGGGAGGGGGACCGCGCGCTTGCGCGGTGGAGGGGGCGCGTGACGGCCGTCCCGATCTACACTTTCGGCAACCCCGCCAGCCACTCCGCGCTGGTCACCTGGCGGCAATAGCCGGCGAACATGGCGAGCGCCTGCCGGTGCCGCTCATGCGTATTGGCCATGCAGGCATCGGTGATGCAGGTCGGATAGTAGCCACGGTCGGCAGCGTCCTTGACCGTATGGTCGATGCACTGGTCGGTGAGGAAACCCGTGATCGCGAGGTCGGTGACGCCGATGTTGCGGAGAAGGTAGTCGATGTTGGTCGAGTTGAAGAGGCTCGACGAGGTCTTCGGGATGACCAGCTCGTCCTCGCCCGGCGCGATGGCCTCGAGCACCTTCCCCTCCCACGAGCCTTTCGCAAAGAAGAAGTCGGAGAGCTTGTAGTCGAGGCTGCGGTCGCGCCCGTCGCGCGTCTGGTTCTCGATGACCGTGTAGATCACCTCGACCCCCGCCGCGCGGCAGCCAGCGACCAAGCGCACCAGGTTCGGGATCACCACGTCCCGCGCGGTCGTGAAGAATTCCGGCCGGATCGTTTCCTGCGCCGCGTTGAAGGTGCCGTTCTGCACGTCGATGACGAGCAGCGCCGTCGTGCCGGCATCGACCTTCCGCGCCCGGCTGAGGCCGCGATCCCGCTTGCGGATCGGCGCGTTCTTCGTCACCTCGTCCATCGCCCTTCCTCTCGCCCCACGCCAAAGAGGCACGTTACCTGATGACCACGAAACTGCTCGCGCCCGACGAACCGAACCCCGTCGTCATCGCGCACGAGAACGGCACGTCGCCCTTCTTCCTCACCGCCGACCACTATGGCCGCCGCATGCCGCGGAGCGTCAGGGATCTCGGCCTTCCCGAGGCCGAGATCGCGCGCCACATCGGCTGGGACATCGGCATCGCCGGAACGACCCACGTCCTCGCCGACCGGCTCGACGCCTTCTTCATCGGGCAAATCTATTCCCGCCTCGTCATCGACTGCAATCGCGACCCGGCGGTGCCGGCCTCGATCGTCGAGGTGAGCGAATCGACCGAGGTGCCCGGCAACAAGGGCCTCGGCCAGGCCGAGCGCGACGCCCGGCGAAACGAGCTCTTCCGCCCCTACCACGACCGCGTCACCCGCGAGCTCGATGCGCGCAAGGCCGCCGGCCGCGAGACGCTGCTCATCTCGATGCACTCGTTCACGCCCACCTACAAGGGCATCTCGCGCCCCTGGCACGTCGGCGTCCTCTACAATCGCGACCGCCGGCTTGCCGCCATCATGCTCGACCTGCTCACTGCCGAGGGCGACCTCGTCGTCGGCGACAACGAGCCCTATCATGTCAGCGACCAGACCGATTACACCATCCCCGTCCATGGCGAACGCCGCGGCCTTCCCCATGTCGAGATCGAGATCCGCCAGGACCTCATCGCCGAAGAGCCCGGCCAGCGCGCCTGGGGCGAGCGCTTCGCGCGGCTCCTGCCCGAGGCGCGCCGCCGCTTCAACACCCTCGCCTGATCGGGGAAGATGACCATGACCCGCGCCACGCGCTTTGCCTACCCATCCACCCGCGACCTGAAGGTCGAGCCGGACGCCGCCACGCTCCTCTTCATCGACGTGCAGAATTTCTGCGCGGTGCGCGAGGGCGGCGAGTTCGCCGGCATGTCGAAGAAAGAGTTCGACGACAAGCTCGGCTACTTCTTCGAGGAGATGGAGAGCCGCGTCATCCCCAACATGCAGCGCCTGCAGGCGGGCGCCCGCAAGGCCGGGATCGAAGTCATGTACACCCTCATCCGCAGCCTCACCAGGGACGGCCGCGACCGCAGCCTCGACTACAAGATCACCGGCTTCAACGTGCCGCCAGGCTCGTGGGATGGCGAGGTGATCGATGCCATCAAGCCGCTCGACGACGAGATCGTCCTCCCGAAGACCTCCTCCGACGTCTTCACTTCCACCAATATCAGCTACGTGCTGCGCAACCTCGGCACGCGCTACCTGATCCTGTCGGGCGTGGTCACCGACCAGTGCGTCGAGGGCGCCATCCGCCATGCCTGCGACGAGGGCTTCCTCGTCACCCAGATCACCGACGCCTGCGCCACCTACTCGCGGGAGCGCCACGACAATTCCCTGAAGGCGATCAGGGGCTATTGCCGCCAGGTGACGACCGACGAGTTCCTGAAGGAGATCGGGGCTTAGGGAGGGAGGACGCTCGCGGCCTCGCCGTTGCGAGGCCCACGCCCCCTCCACCAGCTTCGCTGGTCCCCCTCCCCCGCTTCGCAGGGGAGGAACAAGGTCGCGACCTTGATGAAGG
>JAFKKF010000011.1:204685-227185 GCA_017305635.1 Hyphomicrobiales bacterium
CGCCGAAGGCGGTGGAGGGGGCGCATGAAGGGCGCCCCCGCTTGACCCACATCAAGGCACCCTCCCTGCCGCCGCGCCATCTTCCCGGCTACCGCCACCGGGAAGAGCCGCCATGCCCACCGAAACCGCCCTCGTCGTCGCCGCGATCACCGCCGCGTTCCTGATCTTCGGTTTTGCCCTCGCCTATGCGAGCCGCACCGCCGGCTAGACCGCACCCCGTCCGCTCGCGATACTGCCGGCAACGAGGCGTGCCGGCATGGACGGCCGCCCATGACGCTGGGAGGCTCGGTCCATGGCGGAGAAGACCGTCGCGATCATCGGCACGCTCGACACCAAGGCGGCCGAGTTCGCATTCCTGAAGCGCGCCATCGAGGACGAGGGCGTCGGGACCCTCCTCATCGATGCCGGCATCCTCGCCGATCCGCCCTTCGCACCCGACGTCGGCGCGCGCGAGCTGGCGTCCGCCGCCGGCGCCGACCTCGCGACGCTCCGCGCGGCCAGGGACCGCGGCCCCGCGGTCACCGCCATGGCCGATGGCGCCGCGGCCACCGTCACCCGTCTCCAGGCCGAGGGCCGCATCCACGGCATTATCGGGATGGGCGGCGGCGGCGGCACCAGCATCGCTGCCCGCGCCATGCGGGCGCTGCCGGTCGGCTTCCCCAAGCTGATCGTCTCCACGCTCGCCGCCGGCGATATCTCCCCCTATGTCGGCGTGAAGGACATCATGATGATGCCTTCGATCGTCGACATTGCCGGCATCAACCGCCTGTCCTCGGAGATCATGGCCAATGCCGCCGGCGCCATTGCCGGCATGGTGAAGGCGAAACGCCCGGGCGCCGGGAGCGCGAAGCCGCTGGTCGCCGCCACCATGTTCGGCGTCACCACGCCCTGCGTGACCAAGGCGCGCGCCGTGCTCGAGGATGCCGGCTACGAGGTGCTCGTCTTCCACGCCACCGGCACCGGCGGCCGCACCATGGAGGAGCTGGTCCGCGCCGGCTTCGTCGAGGGGGTGCTCGACATCACCACCACCGAACTTGCCGACGAGCTCGCCGGCGGCGTGCTCTCGGCGGGCCCCGACCGGCTCACCGCCGCAGGCGAGAAGGGCATCCCCCAGGTCGTCTCGTCGGGCGCTCTCGACATGGTCAATTTCGGCGCGCCCGAGACCGTGCCGGCGCGCTATGCGTCGCGCCTCTTCTACCGGCACAACCCGCAGGTGACGCTGATGCGCACCACGGTCGAGGAGAACGCCGCGCTCGGCCGCATCCTCGCGGAGAAGCTGAATGCGGCAAGCGGCCCGACCACCTTCATCCTGCCGAAGGGCGGCGTCTCGGCCATCGACCTGCCCGGCAAGCCCTTCCACGACCCGGAAGCCGACGCCGCCTTCATCCGCGAGCTGAAGGCGAACCTCGGCGCAAATGTCACGCTCGTCGAACGCGATGCCGACATCAATGACGAGGCCTTCGCCACCGAGGCGGCGAACCTCCTCATCGCCATGCTGAAGGAGAAGCGGGGCGGCGCCGCCGCCCCGTGATCCGTCACGCCCGCGCGTAACTGGCGCGCAGGTAATCGTGGCCGAATTCGTAGACCTCCTCCCGGTTCGGGAAGAAGTCGCGCCAGACCCGCGTCGCCTCGGCGATCCCCGGCAGCGCGGCGCCGAAGGCCTCGATCACGTACCAGCCGTCATAGCCGCCGGCCTTCAGCGCCTTGAAGGTCGCGTCGAACGGCACGTGGCCCTTGCCGGGCGTGCCGCGATCGTTCTCCGAGGTATGGACGTGGTTGATCTGCCTGATCGTCGGCGCGATCACGCCGACCGGGTCCTTCTCCTCGATGTTGAAGTGGAACGTGTCGTAGAGGTAGCCGTAGTTGGGCTCGTCCACCTGCCGGACGACATCGGCCGCGTCTTTCGCCGTGTTGAGCGCGTAGCACTCGAAGCGGTTGAGCGGCTCCACCGAGAGCTTGATGTTCGCCTTCGCCGCGTGCTTCGCCGCCGCCTTGTGGACCTCGACGATGCCGGCGCGCTCCTCCCTGGTCGGGCCGACCCCGGTGAAGATGCCGAGCGGCTGGTAGAACGGCCCGCAGAGCACCTCGCCGCCGGCCGCCGCCAGGCAGTCGATCGCCCATTTGAGATGTTCGAGCCCGGCCGCACGCACCTTCGCGTCGCGGCTCGTGCAGTCGTGTTCCTTGTCCGGGATCACCGCCACCGCGGTGGCACGGAGCCCCTCCTCCCGGAGCACATGCCCGACCTCGACATAGTCTTCCGGCTTGCCGCCGAAGATGGTCAGCTCGGCGCCGTCATAGCCGGTCTTCTTCAGCCTGGTGAGCAGCGGATAGTGCTCCTTGGCGACGAAGGTCGTCCAAAGCAGCATGTTGAATCCGAAGAGCATCGTTCCCCCCTTCTTTTCTTGCCGGCTTGCCGCCGGTTCCAGCCAAGAAGGCCCGGAAGCCGGGACCCTTGCAAGCGCTTTCAGACGGCGGGCGGGAGAGGCGCCTGCCTCACAGGAGCTCGTCCTTCAGCTCGAGAAGCGCGGCGAGCACGAAGCGGATCTGATCGAAATATTCGTTCTCCACCAGCTCCATCGAGTCGCCGTTGAAGGAATGCGCCCCGGTGACGAGGTTGCCGATGACGATCAGCGACGCACCCGCATAGCAGCCGCGCACGCTGGCGAGCGTCAGGATCGCCGCCACTTCCTGCTCGACGCTGAGCACGCCGAGCCCGTGGTAGCGCTCCACATATTCGTCGATCCGCTGCGAAGCATAGAAGCCGTCGGTGGTGCGGATGATGCCGGTATGAACCTTGTTGCCGGCGGCGCGCGCCGCCTTCGCCAGCGCCGCAACGATCCGGTAGTCGGAAACCGCGGGATATTTCTTCGGCGCGTAGTAGCGCGTCGTGCCCTCGTCGCGCACGGCGGCGGTGGGGATCACCGTGTCGCCCATGCCAATCCGTTCCTGGATGGCGCCGGTGGCGCCGATCTGGATGAAGATCTTGCCCCCGAGGTTGATCAGCTCCTCCATCACGTTCACCGTCTGGCCGGCGCCGATGCCGGCGCAGCAGACGGTCACCGGCGCGCCGCGATAGGTCCCGGTGAGGGTGTTGACCTCCCAGCCGCTGTCCTTCCTGAGGGTGACGCTGTCGAGCACGGTTTCCGCCCGCGCCACATGGCTGCGATGGTTGGCGAGCACGACAAGCGGCGCCACCTCGCCCGCCTTGCAGCCGGTGACGGGCGCGATGCCGCCCGGAAGCTCGACATATTTCGGCAGTTTCAAGAGGGCCACTTCATTCTCCTTCACGACGCCAACGCGCAACGCGTCCGTTCAGGAGAAAGCATCGCAGGCCCGCACTGATCTGGAAAGGCGTTCCCGCACGACCTGCGACGGCATCGCCGCCGTCCAGCCGTCCTGGGTCACCGGAGCGTCAGCCGCGGCGCGCGGCCTCGATGGCGGCGACGTCGATCTTCCGCATCTTCATCATCGCGTCGAAGGCGCGCCGCGCCTCGTCGCCGCCGGCCGCCATGGCTTCCATCAGGACGCGCGGCGTGATCTGCCACGAGAGGCCCCATTTGTCCTTGCACCAGCCGCAGGCGCTTTCCTGGCCGCCATTGCCGACGATCGCGTTCCAGTAGCGGTCGGTCTCCGCCTGGTCTTCCGTCGAGATCTGGAAGGAGAAGGCCTCGCTCTGCTTGAAGGCAGGGCCACCATTCAGGCCGATGCACGGGATGCCCAGGACCGTGAATTCGACGGTCAGCACGTCTCCGGCCTTGCCGGACGGAAAGTCGGATGGTGCGCGATGGACCCCGGTCACCCGGCTGTCCGGAAACGTCTCGGCATAGAAGCGGGCGGCCGCCTCCGCATCCTTGTCGTACCACAGGCAGATCGTGTTCTTGGCCGGTGCCATGGCTTCCTCCTTCACTCTCGAATCCACGCAATCACCGGCTTAACGCCGGCCGCGGTCGGACGTTCCGCGCGGCATTCTGATGTCGCTTCGGAAGGAAGGCTAGAGGGTGCCCGTGAGCAGGCCGATGCCGGCAATGGCGGCGAGCACGCCCGCCGAGCGGACGACGACCTGCCCGTACCGCTCGCCTCCCCTGCCGACGAGGAAGCCGAGCGCGATGCCGGTGGCGTGGAGCGCCGCCGTCGCCAGCATGAAGCCGGCCGCGTAGGCCATGCCGCCCGCGTCTTCCGGCATCTCCGTGCCGTGGGCATGGCCATGGAAGATGGCGAAGAGCCCGACGATGCCCATCGCCACCGCCGTCGACGGCCTGACGCCGAGCGCGACGATCGCGCCGAGGACGACCACCGAGAGCGCGATGCCGACCTCGACGAAAGGCACCGTCATGCCCGCCATTCCGAGCGCACCGCCGCCCGCCATGACGAGGACGAAGGTCGCCGGCACCAGCCAGATGGCCCGCCCGCCGAGCTCATAGGCAAGGAGGCCGACCATCGCCATGGCCAGTATGTGATCGAGCCCGGAGATCGGATGGCCGAAGCCATGCGCGAAACCGGTTGCGGAACCGATGCCCGGATGAGCCGAGGCGACCGAAGGAAGGAGCGCCACGGCGACGACGGCCACGGCGCGGAGCAATGTCTTGGACGGCATCGGCCCGTTTCCCATTTCTCGCTGCCCGCCACGGCCCGATCGGCGGGCGCTGGACTCCGTGAAACTTCCCCACGGAGGATACACGGGCGGCACCTGAATTCCTGCCTTATTTCCGGGCACCGATTGCCATTTGATGGGCGGAACGGACGGGCCTCCGCTACTGCTTGCCGGTGCACATCTCCGGCAGGGTCTTGTCGCCGAACCACAATTCGAACGTATTGGGCCGGACCTGCCGGGCGCCTGCCCAGCGGTCCGTCAGGTTGACGACGTCGACCTCGAAGCCGATCCCGTTCAGCCAGCCTGCGATCTCCTTCGCCTTCTGGACGTCGTCGTCCTTCATGGCGCGGATCTCGTTCACCTTGCCGTCCCACTTGGCGAGCGAGATGGAGGGCACGGTGATCTGCGCGCCGTCCGAATCCTTGAGCGAGGCGAGGAGCTTCGAGAAGCAGGCGCGCTGCTGCTCGTTCTGCACGCTGACGAAGACGCGCGACGGCAGGCGGCCGACGGCCTCGGTGAAGACCTTCTCGACGCTCTGGTTCACCTGCGCGGCATTATTGAGTGCGCGCTCCATCGAATTGAGGAGCTGCGGGTCCGAGGCGTTGTTCGCATAGTCGAGCTGCGCCGCGACGAATTCGACCGGCACCTTGTCGTTCTTCAACAGGTACTCGAACATCGCGATCCCGTATTTCTGGCGCTCCGGCTTCTCGTCGCTGACCAGGTCGATCATCGTCTTGAGGTCGTTCACGTTCTGCTGCCAGCGCGTGTAGTAGAGGCCCATGCCCGCGATCGTGAGCGGGATCATGATGCTCGCCGTCATCTGGACGGCCAGCTCCCGCCAGGCGCGCCGGCGCTCTCTTGCTTCAGAAGACATTCCATTCCCCGTCGGTCAGTGAACCGGTCCTTTTCCAATCCATGGCGGCGGAATCGTGACGCGTTGCCATCTTCGCGCCGAAACAGGGGGCTACGATCCGCCAGCTGGGACGAGGCTGGCGCGAAGAGCCATCTGCGATGATGAAGTGGTTTCACCGGCCGAAAGAGTCACCTGAGCCCGCGCAAACGCCGGCGGCTCCGGAAAGACTCTCCGCGATAGCGGCGCGAAGCGATACGGACAAGATCTCCTACGCCAGGATCTACGAGACCTATCTCGACCCGATCCGTGAGCGGCCCCTCCGGTTTCTCGAGATCGGCATCGGCGGCTACCGTGATCCGAAGGCAGGCGGAGCCTCGCTGAGGATGTGGCGGGAATACCTGCCGAACGCGCTGATCCACGGGCTCGATCTCCACGACAAGTCGTCCCATGCCGAGCCGCGCATTCGCATCCATCAGGGCAGCCAGGACGACCCCGCGGTGCTGGATCGCATTGCCGACGACATGGGACGCATCGACATTGTCGTCGACGACGGAAGCCATTTCAGTGCGCATGTGCGGTTCACGTTCGAGCACCTGTTTCCGAAGCTGGCACCCGGCGGCCTCTACTTCATCGAGGACCTTGGCACGTCATATTGGCCGACGCATGGAGGCAGCCCCGACCCCGCCGATCCATCCACTTCCATGTATTTTCTGAAGACCATTCCGGACCGGCTGAACAGCTTCGCCTTCAAGCACGAATACACGCCCGGCTATTTGGACAAGAACGTCGAAACCATCCATTTCTATCCAAACATGGCCGTCATCCGGAAGACGATGACCCCCCGTCGATGAGGCGACGGCAGCCGCGATGGCCGAGCGCTAAGAGCCCGCCCGCGGCGCCAGGGTCCGGCGCAGCCAGCGCCAGCCGAAACCGCTCCAATGCCTGATCGGCGCGCTGTTCCATGCACGGCGCATGGAGACGGCCGGCGGGACGGCTTCGCCACCTTCCGTGGCCGCGACCGGGCGCTTGCCGGTGAACGCCGCGACGCGATCGACCAGCTCGTTGCGGAGCGTGAGATGGGTCGACGGGTTCCCGGGCGGATCCTCGAGAAACCGGCCGGACAGCGCGCGGAGGAGTTCATCGCTGGCGAAGCGA
The DNA here is from genome assembly GCA_017305635.1 of Hyphomicrobiales bacterium. Lineage (GTDB taxonomy): Bacteria > Pseudomonadota > Alphaproteobacteria > Rhizobiales > Kaistiaceae > JAFKKF01. Next base: position 211,285 of record JAFKKF010000011.1, read on the forward strand.
TGAACGAGGCCGCCGAGCGGCACGAACCGCGGATCCTCGACGCCGTCGCGGACGAGGAGCACCGGCGTCCCCAGGGCAAGGCTCGGCAAGGCCACATGCAGCCGCGTGGTGATGACGACATGGGCGCGCTGATAGCTGCGCAGCACCTGCTGGGCGGCGGCGAAGGAATGGGGCGCCGGCGTGAACCGGCCCAATACATGCGTCAGCTCGACCACCGGCCTTTCCGTGAGCGACCGGACCCGTTCCGCGATGACCGGCGGCACGTCGACGAGCACGATGTCATCGCCGCGGACGAGGCCCGGCTCGCGGTTCAGCGTCAGCGTGAGGCACCCGGACAGATAGGAGGGAACGCCCACGGATTTCAGAAAGTCATAGGTGGGCTGGTCGCGGGCACCGACAGGGCCATGCCGGCACAGCAGATCCCGGATGGGCCGAGACTGCCGTATCACGTCCGTGAAGGCGCGGCGCGCATGGCTCGCCCGCGGATTCGCGTTGATATGCATGGAGATGAAGAGCGGCGTCACGGCCTCCCGGATATCGAAGCTGGCCGGCCGATGGGAGAACCAGCCATTGACGATCAGCCTGGTCGGCTCGCTTGGCCGGAACTCCGACAGGAAATCGCGATCCGCCAGCGCATCGAGGCGCGGCAGGAATTGCCAGGCCGCGATGCTCTGGATGTCGTCCCCGACATTGCGCGTCCTGGTATAGGTCAGCAGGCCGTGATTCATCGGCTGCCGGCGGCCGGATAGATGAGCGATTGGAATTGCTCGACGTGATCGACGATGAAGGCGGGGAAGGAACCATCGACCGGGACCGTCTTTCCCGGCCCTTGCTTCAGCGCTTCGCCGATCCGCCTGGCTGCGACGCCCACCATCGCATTGTCCGGCAACGTCCGCCGCTCGGGCTCGATATGCGAGAATGAGCGAAGCTTCTCGGCATAGGCCTCGGCGCCGCCGAGCGAGCTGAAATGCCAGCCTGCATCATGCACGACGTTCCTGCGGATCGGGCGGGCCAGCTGCATCGAGGCACTGAGCCAGCGCCTGAACGAATTGATCGGATCGGCGGCGGGCGGCCGGGTATTGCGCAATGCCTGGAACGAATTGACGTAGCGCCGGCGGGTGAGGCGCGGGCCGTTCCGCAGCCACGGTTTCGGCTCGCGAAAATTCAGGAAGAAGCGGAACATGGCGAGCTCCAGCAGGTGGATGATCGGCCCGCCCGCATTCTGGTCGAGGATGGAACGGACCACCGAGGCCCGCGGAATCTCATCGACGTCGGACAGCATCACGTAGTCATCCGGCGCCGCATCCGCGATCGCGTTGGCGAGCGCGTTCCTCTGGTGGTGTTCGCGCCGCCAATGGTCGGCTTCCCGCGAGCCGACGGGCATGTCGTTCACGACCACGTGGCGGATGCGATCGGCAAACTTCGCAAATCGCTGGCGGTTTTCTAGAAAATAGAGGGGCTTTTCCTTTCCCTGAAAGGTTATCGGCGCCTCGGCGATCACAAAATACGATACAAGCGGGCTCAATTCATTGAGCCGGACTTCCAGCAACTCGAATTCGTTGAAGAACGTGAAGCAGTCGAACAGCCGCAGCCTTGGCGAGGTCGGGGGTTGTTGCGTCGGTTTCACGTTTGGCGCGGTCGGTATCCTGAGGTTCAGCTATTCTGCCTGTTCGGCGATGCTTTGTCGACTTTGTCGGGCCCCGCTCCAGGTCGAGCCTCCCTTTCGCCCGTCCGTTCCGTCAGGCACGCCGGTATTTCCACCACAGCCTCAGCCGAACGCGCGGCCGTCGCCGCGCCGGCTGGGCATCGGGCCGGACCCCGGCCCGGATCATCGCTTCGATCTGCCCGCGGATTTCGGGAATCCGATCCCATGAGCCATGTTCGAGGATCTCGCGCCAGAGATTGGCTTGCGCCCCGTTGGTGATTCTCACCTTCCCCAGCGCCTCCGCGGTTACCGGCCCGCCAAGCGCCGGCACGTCGTCTATGCCGTTGACGAGGAAATTGAGCTTCGTCCGGATACACTTCTCGCAGATGCCGCAGTTTTCGCCGGTTGGACTATTGGTGCAGATGCGCAGGTTGGCGAGCACTGCCGGTTCCATTCCGAGGAGCCCGGCCTTTTCCGATCGCGACCATCCGCCGCCGGTGCTCCGTATCGGGAAGTGCAGGCTGCCCAGCATCGGGTTGGTGATGCTGTTGTTGCCCCAGCCGAGGATCTCGCCCTCGTAGGGCATGTCGGCGGCAACCACGCCCTGATCGAATGCATCGCTGAACTGGTGGAATATGGCGGCCAACCCGATCATGAACGTCTGGCCCCAGGGCGAGGAAAGCCGCCCCCAATCGGTACGCACCGTGGTCAGCGGCACTTCGTAGTGGTCGAGAATGGCGGCGGCCGAACGGCGGGCCCGATCGAACCGCTCGCCGGCATCGAGGGGAAGGTCGAAGCCCTGGACGAGGAAGGCGCCTTCGACATCGAGCGACCTGCGGCCGAGCAGCTTTCGCCGGTGCGCATGGAGGGCGAAGATGGAATCGAGCCCGCCCGAGAAGGCGGCGATCGCCCGCCGGCCCTCGCGCCGCGCCGGCTTCGCCTCTGCGTCCACCGATAGCGGGACCGGCCTGAACAGGTCCGGCCGCCATCGGTGCCAGACCTCCTGGAGCTCTTCGATGGATGCCAGGAACGACGCGTCCGCCGTCCCGCTTGCATGGATCGGCTGCCCGAGGCGCATCGCCATCGGCAATGCGGCAAGGATCGCGAATTCTGCCCCGGGCCGGTGCCGCGGAGCGGCCGGCCCGACGAATTCGAAGAATATCCGCTTCTCCGGCAGGCCGTCCGCCCGCAGGACGAGATCGGTCTGCGCCCGCTGGCCGGTTGCCTCGAAATCGTAGGATGCGCGGATCACGGCCGATCGACGAAGGCGGCAGCCAAAGCTCCCTGGAGATCGTCGACCGTCGAGGATTTCACGTAGATCAACTCGTCCTCGATGACGCTCCCGACGAGCGCGGCGACGCATTTCTCCCGGTCCTCCTCCATGAAGATGCGCCCGGGAAATTCGCTCCTGGCGAGCCGTCGCGGACGCAGCGCGTTGGGCCCGGCGACGAAGACGCGCTCGGCCTGGGCGAGCGCGGCGCGCGTCACCCGGTGATAGGCGGAGCGGCTTGCGCCGGCATGGTCCGATATCGTTCCAAAAAGCACCGTCTTGCGGGGAGCACGGGCCGTGGCAAGAAAGCCGAGGCAGGCGTCGATGCCGCCGAACGATCCCTTCGCGGCATCCAACACGTACCATTCCCCCTTGTGGCCGCGATGGACGGACATCTTGTTGAAGAGCGGCTCGAAGCCCCCTATGGCGCGCTCGCAGCTTGCGGGGTCGATGCCCAGTTCGAGGGCCGTCAGCGTCGCGGCCATGACCGAGAGCGCGCTGACGTCGGAGACGAAGCGTGTCGCAATCGAGCGTTCCTGTCCCTTGTAGGCGAAGCGCATGGTCAATCGATCCGGCCAGCGCGACGACGCGTCGAGCAGCCTGAGGGTCGCCTTCCCGGACCGCCCGAAGGTGACGACCCGGCACGAAGTAAGGTCCGCCATCGCGGCGACAAGGGGATCGTCGGCATTGAGAACCACAAGACCGCCGGGCCGGAGGGCCTGGACGAGCGTCGCCTTCTCGGCGGCCATCCGCTCGCGCGAGCCGCCGACGGCCTTCCGGTGGTCGCCGCCAATCGCCGTTACGATCGCGACCGTCGGCCCGAGGAGCCGGGCACTTTCGGCGACGCTTCCCGGTTCACTGAATCCGACCTCCTGGACGACGAATTGGTCGAGTCCGGGCCTCGCGCGCGCCAGCGTGCGGACGGCGTCGTTGGCGTGGTTTCGGGTGACCCCGACGGCCACGGATGCCGCATCGGAGAGGATGCTCCCGAGGAGGGCCGTGGTGGTGCTCTTGCCGTGGCTTCCGGTGACGCCGATGATCTCAACGCCGTGTTGCCTGAGGGCCCCGGCCCAGGAAGCGGCCCGCGCTCGGCGAACCACCTGCTTCAGCCGGAAGACCGGTTGTGTCCAACTCCGCGGAATGAGGCGCAAGCCTGAGGCTCCAGGCAGTTTTCGGTTGCGTCGGGGCGAGCATACCCGTCTTGCGGGGACCTGACGAATCCCGGCCGTGAACGCCTTCACGTCCGCCGGATGCGGGGAATTCGCTTGGACGGCCGAGGATGCCATCCGCCTCGTCCTCTTTCTCGCCTCGGACGAATCCTTTTTCGTCATCGGCCAGGCGATCGTCATCGACGGCGGCGGCTTCGTCGCCGGCGCCGACAAGAACCGAAGGCACTTGCTGCTTGGGGGGCGACGCGATGAGTTCGGTTCCGCGCGAATAGCGGACGTCACGGCGCTGGAGGTGCGTCCGAGGGAGAGAGAGCAGACATGGCCTCGCGCAGGCGGTCGAAGCCCAGACCCGTGCCGCTCTCGCGGATATCGCCGTCCCGCGCATTGCCGAACACCGCCTGCTCGGTGAACGTCATGGTCGTGCTGCCGGGGCCGCTGCCGGCAAGCTCCACCGTTACCAGTGAGGACGAGATGCTCTCGCCGCCGCTGCGCATGGCATAGGCATAGACGATGCGCTGGCGCGGCGCGATCTCGAGGAAATGCGCAAGCATCGCCTGCTCGGTGCCGTCCGGCATGCGCCAGACCATCCGTTCGCCGCCGTCGACCCGGAAATCGAAGCTGTCCTCGATCACCTCCCAGTCGGGATGGCAGGCATTCCAGCGCCGCTTGAGCTGGTGGTCGGACCAGAAGCGGAAGGCATGGGCGGGACTGCCGGGCAGCTCCCGCACGATGACGAAGGTGCGGTGGTCGACATTGACGCCCATCAGTGGTCCTTCTCTTCCGCTGTCACCGTCATGAGGACTGCCAGCCGGTCGAAGGCGGCGTTCATTTCGGCCTGGCGTTGCCCGATCCACCGGTTGACGGCGCGGAACGCATCGGGGCGCATACGGTAGGTCCGGACCCGCCCGATCTTCTGCGAGGCGACGACGCCGCCCTCCTCGAGCACGCGCAGGTGCTTGAGGACGGCCGGCAACTGGATTTCGGCCAGCTCGGCGAGCGCCTTCACCGACGCCGGCCCCCTGGCGAGCTGCGCGACGAAGCGGCGACGATAGGGGTCGGCCAGCGCCTGGAACAGCCGATCGAAATGCTCCGACTGCCGATCCGTCATTCGGCCGCCTCGAGGAAACGCTTCGGCATTGCCTCCCGGTACGGGAAGAATTTGAACCAGGGCCGCGCCTCGGCGATCACGCGCTCGACGGAGGGGCGCAGCAGGAGCCGCTCGAGATAGGCCGCAAGCTGCGCTTGGTCATCCCCGAAAGGATGGACGATGGCGGCGAAGAACAGCGCCGGCAGGGCCGCGCAATCCGCCATGGTGAAGTCGTCGCCCGTCGCCCATTGCCTGCCGAGGAGTTGTCCCTCGATCATTGCGTAGGCGGTCGCGAGCGTGGCATGCGCCTCGGCAACGCCGTGCGGATCGTGACCACCCTCGGGGCGAATGCGGTCGGTGACGATCTTCTGCATCGGAACGCTGACATAGAGGTCGTAGAAGCGGTCCCACAGCCGCACCTCCAAAAGCCGCTCGGCATCGTCCGGCAACAGCCGGACCGGCCCCGGATAGTGCTGCTCCAAATACTCGACGATGATGCTGGTCTCAGGCACGACCCGGCCCGTTCCGCCATCGTGCAGCACCGGGATCTTGCCCACCGGCCAGCGCTCGAGATGCGCGGCGGCCGAGCCGGGATCGGCGAAATCGACGATCTTCGCCTCGAAGGGCGTCCCGTTCTCGTAGAGGCCGATCAGGACCTTGTGGCAGAACGAAGCGAGCGGATGGAGATACAGCGTCAGCGCCATGACGGCCCCTCAGTTTCCAATATTGGAAACTTACGCCGTTCCCGGAACCCGTTCAAGGACACTTTCCGCCTCAGGAAACCTTCTTTCCGCTTGTCTCGTGCCGGGTCGCACTCGGGTGAATCTGCTTCGGACAGAAGCGGTCGCCGGCTGCTCACCCCAACACCGATGGGCGAGTCGACATCGACCTTTACGGCGATCTGGCCGGTCTTCTGCGCATGACCACAAACAGAAACGGGCCGCTTCATGAAAGCGACCCGTCTCTTCAGAAAGTCAGGATGGTTGCGGGGATAGGATTTGAACCTATGACCTTCAGGTTATGAGCCTGACGAGCTACCGGGCTGCTCCACCCCGCGTCACGCGCGACGGGCGAACCGTCACGCGGGCTTCATATAGCCTCTGGCCGCGGGCATTTGAAGCCTCTGACGAAGTCTTTTTTGCATGCCCAAGCGCACCGCTCCGCAGGGCTCAGCTGCCCCGGCGGCGCCAGGTGAGATAGCTCGATACCGCGAAGTTCCACACCACGCCGATCACCGCGCCTGCAAGCGCCGCCAGCCACCAGGCTTCCTTCTTCTCGTAGACAATCTCGGCGACGCCGACATTGGCGACCGCGCCGAGCGCGCAAACCGCATAGAAGGAGAGCAGCCCGCGCACCAGCGCCCAGCCCTTCAGCTGGCGATCGCGATAGGTGATGAAATTGTTGAGGAAGAAGTTCCAGGTCATGGCGACGATCACGGCGGCCGTCTGCGAAACCGCGAAGGCCGCGCCGAGCGCGCCGCAGAGATAGAGCGTGGCGAGGTGCACCACCACGCCGGTACCGCCGATGAAGCAGAACACGACGAAGCGCACCGGCACGTAGCGGCCGATGAGCTTGTCGAGGATGAGCATCCCGAATTCCCACGCCGCCATGGAATCGAGCTTGCTCTCGCCATGCAGCCGCGGGCTGAATTTGCACTGGATTTCCGCGAACCTCAGCGGTCGCGGCGATGAGGCGAAGAGGTCGAGGAGAATCTTGAAGCCCTGCTGCGAGAGGCCGTGCACGGCCTCGTCGAAGGCCGGCCGGGTCATCATGAAGAAGCCGCTCATCGGATCGCTGACTTCGGCATGGAGCACCAGCCGGCTGACCCTGCCGGCGAAATCGCTGATCGCCTGGCGCCGCTGGTTGAGGCCGGCCGATGTCTTCGCCGTGATGTAGCGGCTGCCGACGACGATATCGAGATCATCCGCCTTGATGCGCTCCAGCATCACCGGCAGCTTCTCGTCGTCATGCTGCAGGTCGGCATCCATGACCGCGAAATAGGGGGCGGCCGATGAGAGCACGCCCTCCACCGTGGCGCTCGACAGCCCGCGACGCCCGATGCGCTCGATCACGCGCACGCGCCGGTCGGTGCTCGAAAGGCCGCGCACCACGTCGGCCGTGCCGTCCGGCGAATCGTCGTCGACGAAGACGACCTCCCACACCGTGCCGGCGAGCACGCGGTCCAGCCGCTCGACCAGCAGCGGGACGTTCTCGCGCTCGTTGAAGGTCGGGACGACAACCGTGAGCTCCAGCGGCGCGCGACGCTCGATCGGCGGGCGGCCGCCCGGTTGGGTCTCGACGTTCATCGTTCCTTCAAAGCCCCTTCGACCGGCGACTCAGCCGGGTCCCGGCCCGGCAGCAGGCATACCCGGCCCATAGGGGAGCGGATAGGGCCGATAGTAATCATGCGCAAGGTAGACCCGGAGCGTGATGTCGGTGACGCCCCCAAGGCGGATCTCGATCGGCGCCAGCTCCTCGATGCTCCGGAAATACGGCCCATAGGTTTTCGGGACGTTGCGGAGGAACTGGTCGGTCCCGATGATGACTGCATCCCAGCCGAGGAAGTCGTTGGCGTTCCAGCCGAAAGCGATGTTGCGCGGGTCGGCGCAGAGGCAGACGACCGGCATGTCGTCGCCGATCTGGCTGTCGACCTTGCCTGTCTGGTGCCATTGCGGGCCGATCGCGAAGAGGCGCGGCCGGCCGAGGAGCCCGCGCGCGGCGAGCGCCGGCCGGAGCTCCGCCCAGGTCAACAGCTCGCGCGTCGGATTGCGCGCCTCGTCGACCCTGGCGACGAGGCTTGCCGGCACGAAGCGCGCCATCCAGCCGGTGCGCGCCTGGGTGCCGAGCGCCACGACGGCGACGACGAGCGTGATGCCGGCGACCCACATCCAGAAGCGCGGCGCCTTCCGGCCCTCGTCGAGCTGGTCGGCGGTGAGCTTGCCGAGCAGCGGGAAGACGAAAAGGTAGCCCGGCGCCTGCCAGTGGAAATGATAGCCGAGCGGCGCCCAGATGGCGGCCGCGGTGAAGACGAGGATCGGGATGAAGGCGAGGCAGACGAGGAGCCACGATCTCGCCTCGCGCGGGCCGGCCCGCAATCCCAGCCAGAAGGCATAGACGATGCCCGGCCAGATGAAGACGCCAATGAGCAGCGCCTGCCCGGCAATGCTGCGGACCAGCCAGTCCCAGTGCAGCCCGACATCCTGCTGGATGCGGTCGCCCTGGAAGAGGAACGAGATCCAGTGGTTCTCGGCATTCCAGATCGCCACCGGCAGGCAGATGACGACGGCGATGGCGGCGGCGAGCAGGAGACCGGGCTTGAAGAACCAGGCGCGCCTGCCCGGCGTCGTCAGGACGAAGAGGAGGAGGCCGCCGAGCGTCAGCGCCGCGTGGTACTTGGAGAGGAAGGCGAGGCCGAAGGCGGCGCCGGCGCCTGCCCAGCAGAGCATCGGCGAGCGCGCCTCTCCGAGCGCCAGCCGCGCTATCGGCATGGTCGCGAGCAGGAGAAAGAACATCAGCGGCCCGTCCGGCTGCACCCAGCTCGCCACGCTCACCGAGAAGACCGGCGAGAGGTTGAGGAGGAGCGCCGCGAAGGCCCCTGCCCGGGCGCCGAAGAGATCCGCCGTCAGCCGGTAGAGCGCCCAGGTCGTGCCGGCGAAGAGGAGGATGAAGGGCAGCCGGATGAGGAGCGGGTCGGCGGTGCCGCCGACCTGGATCATCGCCCATTCCATCCACAGCGAGAGCGGCGGCTGGTCGAAATAGCTGAGCGCGAGGTGGCGGGCGCCGGCGAGGTAATAGCCTTCGCCATAGCCGTAGCCGACCGCGCCCGCCGCGACGACGCGGAGCACCGTGCCGACGAGGATCGTCCAGAAGAGGATCGATTCCGGCGTCCAGCGGCTGCGCGTGGCGCCCTCGGGAAGGTTCAGGGAAACGGCCGACAAGGCTTGGTCCGGCTTGGGTCTTCGGGCGCGCGGACCATACTTCGCGCGGCCTTCCGGCGAAACCCCTCCGCCCCGCCTTTCGCCGCGGCGCGTTGACCTGCCCTCCCGCCGCAATCGGATTGCCATCGCCCCCGTTTTGGGGGACGACTGGAGGAACCGGGGAGGAAGAAATGAGCGACGTCTTCGTCATTGCCCAGGGCGGCGGGCCGACCGCAGTCATCAACCAGACCGTCGCCGGCGCCGTGCTCGAGGCCCGCAAGCGATTTCCCTCGGCCCGGATCCTCGGCGCCCGCCATGGCGTGCGCGGCATAAGGAATGGCGATTTCGTCGAGCTCTCGCGCCTGACCGATACCGACCTCCGCCGCCTTGCCGATACGCCCAATGCCGGGCTCGGCTCGACCCGCGACAAGCCCGACGAGAAATACTGCGCCGAGATCCTCGACGGCCTGAGGAAGGTCGAGGCCAAGGCCTTCATCTATATCGGCGGCAACGACACGTCCGGCACGCTCGCGATCCTCGACAAGGCCGCCGGCGGGAGCATGACCTTTCTCCACGCGCCGAAGACCATCGACAACGACCTCGTCGAGAACGACCACACGCCGGGCTTCATCTCGGCCGCCTGGTTCGTCGCCCACGCGTTCCTGTCGACCGATCTCGATTTCCGCGCCATGCCCGGCATCTATGTCGGCATCGTCATGGGGCGGCATGCCGGCTTCCTCACCGCGGCCGGCCAGGCCTGGCGCCGCGACGAGCGCGACGGCCCGCATCTCGTCTATGTCCCGGAGCGCAGCTTCTCGACGCAGCAGTTCCTCGCCGACGTGGCGGCCATGCGCGACAGGCACGGACGCTGCGTCGTCGCCATGTCGGAGGGCGTGCATGGCGACGACGGCAAGCCGGTCATCGAGAGCCTCCTCGGCGACAGGGTCGAGCGCGACGCCCACGGCAACGTCCAGCTCTCCGGCGGCGACCTCGGCCTTGCCGTGCAGAGCGCGCTGACCGCCGCCTTCCCGAAGGTCCGCGCCCGCGTCGATACCTTCGGCTACCTGCCCCGCGCCTTTTCGGGCCTCGTCAGTCCGGTCGACCGCCAGGAGGCCTTCGACATCGGCGCCTTCGCGATCGCCACCCATGCCGAGGGTAGCGCCTCCATCGCGCTTCGCCACGAGGTCGGCCAGGGAAGCGGCAAGACGGTGCTCGCCCGCGTGCCGCTCGACGCCGTGGCGGCGAAGACGCGCCTCATGCCGGCGGATTTCCTTGCCGCTTCCGGCACCGCCCTCGCCGCCCCTGGCAGGGCCTATTTCGACCGCCTCGTCCCAGCGGCTCCGGACATCTTCACCGGGATTCTCTGACGACGCGCATTCCGCCTGTGCTGGTCAGGCCAATGGTCGAAAGCCAGCGACATCGGATGCGGACAACGCTCCGCGGCGGCCCGACGTTGCCATCCCACGAACGTCATGGCCGGCCCTGTGCCGGCCATCCACGTCTTGCTCTCTATCTGCCGCCGGCCGGCGCGCCGACGCTCTCCGCGACCCCCGCAACGTCGCCGCCGCCGAGGCCCTGGCGCTCGGCCGCCGCAAAGAGTTCCGCCGCAGCCGGCGCGAGCTTCAGGTCGACGCCGAGCGTCCTCGCCATGTCGACCGCGTAGCGCGTATCCTTCAGCATCAGGCTGAGGTTGAAGTCAGGCGCGGCGTAGTCGTGGTCCATCATCCGCGGCAGCTTGCCCCTGATCACGCCGCTCGCGAACCCGCTCGCCTCGATCAGCCCCGCCACCTGCTTCGCGTCGAACCCGGCTCTCGCCACCATCGCCATCGCCTCGGCGAGCGAGGAGATCTGGATCGCGACCATCATGTTGTTGATCAGCTTCCAGGTCGCGCCGGCGCCGACCGGCCCGACATGGTTGATCACGCGGGCAACCGCGCCGAGCACGGGCCGCAGCTTCTCGAACACTTCCGGCTCGGCGCCTGCAAAGATGACGAGCTGGCCCTCGGCCGCCGCCTGCTTGCTGCCGCCGACCGGCGCATCCACGAAGCCGCAGCCTCTCTCCGCCGCTTTCGCCGCCAGCTCGCGGATCCAGTTGGGCGTCACCGTGCTCGAATCGACGATCAGCGCCCCGGGCTGCGCGGCCGCGAGCGCGCCATCGCTGCCGAGCCACACCTCGCGCGAGGCGGCATCGTCGGCGACCATGGCGACGATCACGTCGGCATCCGCCGCCGCCGCGGCCGGTGTCGCGGCCACGATCGCCCCCTCGGCGGTCAGCGCCTCGGCCTTCGCCCGCGTCCGGTTCCACACCGCCGTCGGATAGCCCTTCCGCAGCCAGTTGACGGCCATGCCGCCGCCCATGATGCCAAGGCCGAGGACAGCGATGCGCTCCATGTGAACAGACTCCATGCTGATGAGATTGTGCCGCGCCCCGCCCACGGAACGCGCCCCTCGCGCGCGAGGACCACTACTTTAGCCCCATTCGCCTCCGCCGCCATCGGAGAAGCGATCCGTCCGCGCCGGCGCGGCTCGGCGACCGGCTGGGTCTCGAGCTCGGCGATGATTTCCTCGGCGTGCCTCATGCGTCCGGTCGCGACGGCGGCGCGCACCAGCGCTCAAGGGATTCCTGCCACTGCATGGCGCGCGACCAGTCGGCGAAGTTCCGGCATGCCCAGAGGATCGTGCAATAGAGCGCCGTCCCCTGGACCGGATCGAGGTCGCCCGACAGCGCGAGCGTCGCCGCCAGGTCCTGGTCCTCGACGCGGCGCTCGGCTTCCTCAATGCAGAGCCGGAAGAAGCCGCGATTGACCAGCGCCATGGCCTCCACCACCGTATCGCCCATCGACCGGCCAAGCGCGCATGCCTGCTCTGCGAGTTCGAGCGCGCTCCGGGTCGCCGCCGCTCGCCGCGGCCATCGAGCCGCAGCAGAGCCAGAGGCCGAGCTGATGCGATTCGATTCCCCCGATGAGGTCGCCGGCGCGCCTGTGCCAGCCCGCGCCACGGCCTTGTCGCCGGGCCGCCCGTGGGCGCGCGCGAGCCAGATCGCCGGCGACGCGGCGGCGAGCGGCTTGCCCGCAGCGACGAAGGCGGCAACCGCGCGCATCGCGATCGCGTCGAACGGCCGGCCGCAGCACTCGACCGCGAGCATCCAGGCTTCGATATCCGCAGCCGAGGCGAAGGACGCGGCCTCGATCCGCGAGCACGCCCGCCGCGTCGGCATGCCCGGCGACATGATCTTCCCGGTTCTCGACACCGTGCTGGTCCGCCCGGACCCGCAGAAGACCGATGCCGCCTGAGCCGGCACGAACGAAAACGCCGCCCGGAAAGGGCGGCGTTTTCAGCAGAATGATGGAAGAGAATATCTCGAAGAATGCTTCTTCTGCGCTTGGCAGGCCTGGCAGCGACCTACTTTCCCAAGCCTTAGGACTTAGTATCATTGGCGCAGAGGAGTTTAACGGCCGAGTTCGGAATGGGATCGGGTTCAGGCCCCTCGCAAATACCACCAGGCCGGCCAAGCACAGAAGAAGAAACGTAACTGGTTCCTTGTCCCGTCACGACGGGCATTGATAAATGAGAGTGATCAAGCCGATCGAGCTATTAGTACCGGTAAGCTTCACGCATTGCTGCGCTTCCACACCCGGCCTATCAACGTGGTGGTCTTCCACGGCTCTTAAGGGAGAACTCGTTTCGAGGTGGGTTTCCCGCTTAGATGCCTTCAGCGGTTATCCCGTCCGTACATAGCTACCCTGCAATGCGGCTGGCGCCACAACAGGTCCACCAGAGGTACGTCCATCCCGGTCCTCTCGTACTAAGGACAGATCCTCTCAATTCTCCTACACCCACGGCAGATAGGGACCGAACTGTCTCACGACGTTCTGAACCCAACTCACGTACCACTTTAATCGGCGAACAGCCGAACCCTTGGGAGCTGCTCCACCCCCAGGATGTGATGAGTCGACATCGAGGTGCCAAACGATGCCGTCGCTATGGACGCTTGGGCATCATCAGCCTGTTATCCCCAGAGTACCTTTTATCCGTTGAGCGATGGCCCGTCCACGTGGGACCACCGGATCACTATGACCGACTTTCGTCTCTGCTCGACTTGTCAGTCTCGCAGTCAGGCGGGCTTATGCCATTGCACTCGTCGAACGATTTCCGACCGTTCTGAGCCCACCATTGCGCGCCTCCGTTACACTTTGGGAGGCGACCGCCCCAGTCAAACTACCCACCATGCAATGTCCCGAACCCGGATAACGGGTCGCGGTTAGATATGCATAACAACAAGGGTGGTATTTCACATTTCGGCTCCACCATGGCTGGCGCCACGGCTTCAAAGCCTACCACCTATTCTACACATGCCGTCACGAATACCAGTGCAAAGTTGTAGTAAAGGTTCATGGGGTCTTTCCGTCTAACCGCAGGAACCCCGCATCTTCACGGGGAATTCAATTTCACTGAGCCTGTGCTGGAGACAGCGGGGAAGTCGTTACGCCATTCGTGCAGGTCGGAACTTACCCGACAAGGAATTTCGCTACCTTAGGACCGTTATAGTTACGGCCGCCGTTTACCGGGGCTTCGATTCAAAGCTTGCACTTCTCCTCTTAACCTTCCGGCACCGGGCAGGCGTCAGACCCTATACGTCCTCTTGCGAGTTCGCAGAGCCCTGTGTTTTTGTTAAACAGTCGCTACCCCCTGGTCTGTGCCACCTTTGCCTGGTTGCCCAAGCAAAGGTCCTCCTTCTTCCGAAGTTACGGAGGCAATTTGCCGAGTTCCTTCAGCACAGTTCGCTCAAGCGCCTTGGTATACTCTACCAGTCCACCTGTGTCGGTTTCGGGTACGGTCTTGCGTGGGGGCTATTTCCTGGAACCCCTTCACCGCCCGGTCAATCCAGTAAGACCGAACGATATACGGAATTCGTCACCACCCACAGGTTCAGGAATATTCACCTGATTCCCATCGACTACGCTTTTCAGCCTCGCCTTAGGGACCGACTAACCCTGCGCAGATTAGCTTTACGCAGGAACCCTTGGACTTTCGGCGACAGTGTCTCTCACACTGTTTCTCGTTACTCATGTGAGCATTCGCACTTCCGATACCTCCAGAGGCCCTCACGGGTCCTCCTTCACAGGCTTACGGAACGCTCCGCTACCGCTTGCATTGCTGCAAACCCAAAGCTTCGGCACGTGGCTTGAGCCCCGTTACATTGTCGGCGCAGGAACCCTTATTTAGACCAGTGAGCTGTTACGCTTTCTTTAAATGATGGCTGCTTCTAAGCCAACATCCTGGTTGTTTTGGGATCCCCACATCCTTTCACACTTAGCCACGATTTGGGGGCCTTAGCTGTTGGTCAGGGTTGTTTCCCTTTTCACGACGGACGTTAGCACCCGCCGTGTGTCTGCCAGATAGTACTTCCAGGTATTCGGAGTTTGATTGGGGTTGGTAAGTCTGTAGGACCCCCTAGCCCATTCAGTGCTCTACCCCCTGGAGTATTCATCTGACGCTCTACCTAAATAGATTTCGCGGAGAACCAGCTATTTCCGGGTTTGATTGGCCTTTCACCCCTAGCCACAAGTCATCTCCGTCTTTTTCAACAGACGTGAGTTCGGTCCTTCAGTGAGTGTTACCTCACCTTCAACCTGCTCATGGCTAGATCACACCGGTTTCGGGTCTAATCCGACGAACTGAACGCCCTGTTCAGACTCGCTTTCGCTGCGCCTACACCTATCGGTTTAAGCTTGCTCGTCAGACTAAGTCGCTCACCCATTATACAAAAGGTACGCCGTCACCCAGGACGAACCTTGGGCTCCGACTGTTTGTAGGCATCCGGTTTCAGGAACTGTTTCACTCCCCTTGTCGGGGTGCTTTTCACCTTTCCCTCACGGTACTTGTTCGCTATCGGTCGCTGAGGAGTACTTAGGCTTGGAGGGTGGTCCCCCCACGTTCAGGCAGGATTTCACGTGTCCCGCCCTACTCAAGGACATATGCTCGCATTACCCGTACGGGGCTGTCACCCGCTGAGGCCCGACTTTCCAGACGGTTCCGGTTGTCTCGCATATGCCACTGGCCTGGTCCCCGTTCGCTCGCCACTACTAGGGGAGTCTCTGTTGATGTCCTTTCCTCCGGGTACTTAGATGTTTCAGTTCCCCGGGTTAGCTTCGCTTACCTATGGATTCAGTAAGCGATACAGCCGAAGCTGTAGGTTTTCCCATTCGGAAATTTACGGATCAAAGCTTGTTCGCAGCTCCCCGTAACTTATCGCAGCGTACCACGTCCTTCATCGCCTCTCAGCGCCAAGGCATCCACCGAACGCCCTTAAGGCACTTGATCACTCTCATTATCGATGCCCGCCCGCCTTGCGACGACCGGGATCGTTAGAGAAAAGACCAGTTACATTTCTTCGAGATTTTGCCCGTCCGCGAGTGGCTAAACCCACGGGCCTGAGCAGGCAGACGCCCCCTTCGGAACGCCCCGGACAAATCTTCTCTTCACGATGTCAAGACAACACGCGAACCACATCCTTGCGAAAGGATATTGGTCGCGAAATCTTCTTTGTCGCGGACACGACCTGGTTCGGTGATCACACCGGCCGGCCAACCATGAAAATGGTGGAGCCAGACGGGATCGAACCGACGACCTCATGCTTGCAAAGCACGCGCTCTCCCAACTGAGCTATGGCCCCGCCAGGTCAGAAAGCAGAGGACAGCGATCGGTGATCGATCGCTCGCCTCTGATCGCTGACGCCGGAATGGTGGGCCCGGGTAGACTTGAACTACCGACCTCACGCTTATCAGGCGTGCGCTCTAACCACCTGAGCTA
>JAFKKF010000002.1 GCA_017305635.1 Hyphomicrobiales bacterium
AGCGTGAGCAGCAAGCCGGCGACGCTGGTTGCGCCGCCCGACGTCGCGGCGTTCGCCAGTGCCTGATAGGCGGTCGAGACGTAGTTCTGACCGAGCTGGTCGACCGATTGCAGCAGCGACGTGATATTGAAGCTATTGGCCATCGCGCCTCTCAGATCGGCCGCATCGGACCGCAGCGGTCGAGGCGTTGAAGCGGCTCGGGCACCGCGGGCGTCGGAAGGTCGGAATAGGCGAGCGGCGTCCCGCCTTCGTCGGGAGAACACGGCGCCTTGAGCGGCTTGTAGGCGCAGCCGGCAAGCGCGGTGACGACGATTGTCAACGCGGTGAATGTCACAATGCGCTTCACGGGGCCGGCGCCTTCGGTTGGGTGAATGTCATGGCGCGTGACGCCGCTTTGGCCGCATCCTCCTGGCTGCCGATGGCCCCTGTGCCGATGGTCGGCGCATGGCGCTGCGGAAGGCCGTAATAGCCGATCGCCACGCCAACACCGATGGCGACGATGACAACGAGAACCAGAGCACGCTTTGACACGTTTCCCCCACCGCTTTGATTACTGCTGCGTGAACTTCATCGCGCGGGCGGCGGATGATTCCGCGGCGATCCGGTCGAGATTTGCTTGATTGGCGGCTGCCGCTGCGTTGTTGACGACGCCGTTGAGCTCATTGATCGTCTGCCCGGTCTGGATCTGCACCTGGGTGTTCTGATCGACGCTGCCTTTAAGATCCTGCGCTTGTCCGATCTGCTGGCCGCCTTGCGTGAAGGCAGAGGACCGCTGCTGCACAGCGCCCTGCGTCGAGTTGATCAGCCCTGACAGCGTGGCTGCGACATTGACCGAGTTCTTGTAAGCCGTGTCGGCCGGGTGGCTCTGGCCGTTGACGAGCCCGGTGATGGTTTGCACGAGCTGCAGCCCGTTGATCAGCGTGGAGACGATGTTCTGAGACGCCGATCCCATGCCAGCGAACGACAAGGCTCCGCCCGAAATGACCGAGCCGAGCGACGGCGCTTGCGCCATCGAGAAGCCGCCGCCGAGCGCCATCTGCGCAAGCGTGCCTTGAGCCTGCGAAGATCGGTCACCCGTCACCGCCTGCAGGGTCTTTTGCGTGAACTGCAGGATCTGTTGATCCGCCGTGAGTATTTGCTGTGTGCTGGTCGCGATCTCTTGCGCCTTGGTCAGGTTGGCGCTGTCGATGACCGGGACCTGCGCCATCGCCGGCAGCGTCCCCGTCAGAGCCAGCGTCAATATGGCAAGCTTGAACATCCAACGCATTGGAACCTCCCTAGCGGCTGTTGGTGGAAATCGCGGCAAGCGCCGCGGTGACATCGGCGATCGTCAGCGCTGCATTCGTGCCGGCAGTGCCGGTGTTGGCGGCGTTCTGAACCTGGGCGAGGTAAAAGATGACGTTGCCGTCGGTGTCGACATAGCGCGCGCTCACGCAGGAAGGGTCCGCCGGCGAACCCGGCGGCGTGGTCGAGCAAGCCGATGGCGCCCGACAGGGATCGGCCGCCGTCCCGGAGCCGGCCATGCCGACGGGGCAGACCGGACCCGACGTCGGCTGGGTCGCGCTCGCCGTCGCGCGCATGCCGAGCGCCGTGCGGCTCAAGTCGCTGTTCAGTGCCAGATTGAGGGCGTTGAGCGCGGTCACCCAGAGATTGGCGGAGCCGATCGCACTATTCCAGGCAAGGTTGTTTTGCAGGCGGGCGGCGCTGTTCATATCGATCGCGCCCATCACCGTCGGCGCGGTTCCGACCTGCTGGCCAGCCGCCTGGAATGCCAATTGAGCCGCTGACATCGTCGAGCGGCTGGCGTCGAGCCCGGCCACCACGTCGCCACTCGACTTGAACAAGGTCTGGCTATTGAGGGCCGCGCCTTGCGCATTCGGATCGGGCGTCGCTGGCAAATCGGGACCATAGGTCTGGATGGCCTGGCTGCCAGCGCCCGCCTGTGGCTGCACGGTCG
Organism: Hyphomicrobiales bacterium; assembly: GCA_017305635.1. Lineage (GTDB taxonomy): Bacteria > Pseudomonadota > Alphaproteobacteria > Rhizobiales > Kaistiaceae > JAFKKF01. The sequence goes on from JAFKKF010000002.1 coordinate 1,958, forward strand.
GATTGGTGACGTTCGCCTTCTTGCCCGTCGTCACCGCGCATTTGACGCCACTGTTGGCGTCCTGGCGTTGCGTTGTGACCGGGACGAGTTTCACGGTCGTGCCGGCGGTCTGCGAGCGCTGCGTCAATTGCGCCGCGTCGTTGACGGGAATATCCGCGAGGGCCGGCGCAATGCCCGACAAGAATGTCGCCGTGATGATCACCATCCGGAGTTTCATGCCTGGTTTCTCCCCATGAAGATCGGCAGCCACACGGCCGGGTCGTCGCCGACGCGGGCACGCAGCGCATCGAGCTCCGCGACCGTCTCTGTTCGCCCGGACAGCACCTTGATCAGGTCCGGCATGCCGGCGAGATTGAGCCGCGCCACCACACTGTCGCGGCCGTGCTTGATCAGGAATGAGCGGCT
>JAFKKF010000003.1 GCA_017305635.1 Hyphomicrobiales bacterium
AGGTGGAGCGGCGGCCGGCCAGCTTGCGGGCGAGCAGCGTGCGGGCGGTCAGCCAGCGATCGTGGTCCTTCAGGCCGGCTTCGGCCGCCGCGGCGATCGCCTCGAGCTCGACGGCGAGACGGCCGGCGCTATCGCACGGCCGCCGCCGCCGCTCGCGCGGGATCGCTTTCATCCCCTCGTGCAGGCACGGAAGGTGCGCGCGGGCCTTGCCGCGGTCGCGCAGCAGGCTGGCCGCGAGCAGCCGGCCCAGCCACGGCGTGTGCTGCAGCGGCTCGATCGCGCTCCAGGCCTCAGTCGCGATCGCCGCCGCCAAAGTCGGCGGCAGCGCGCGGGCCTCGTCGACGACGGCGCTCCACGCGTCGAGACGTTCGTCCTCGTCCCAGTCGAGGTCGTAGACCAGCGGGTCGCGCTCTGGCGCCCGCCTCGCCTGCATCACGGACTCGCCGGCCAGCGTGCGGTCGGCCTGCGCGATCGCCGCGTCAACCGCGGCGAACACATCCGCCATCCGCTCGTCCGCCGGCGCCAGGCCTGCGGGCTCGCCAGCGTCCGCCTCGCCGTCGTCGCCGTCGAGGTCAAGTCGATCGGCTTCCTCATCCCGGTCGCTCGCCTCGTCGTCGCGGGCACGCCCTCCCTTGCCCCGCAATGCGGCGAGGCCAGCTACCGACAATGCCCAGTCGGGCTTGGCGTCGGCGATGCGGCGGCGGGCGCGCAGCACCGCGTGGGCGCGCGTGAGCTCGTGGGTTGGCGCGCGGACATCCATGCCGGCGTCGTGAAGGACGAGGTCGTCGAGGTGGACGAGCTCGCCCTCGAGCCACAGGCAGGCAGCGGCGTCGGCGAAGTGAGTCCGGGTGACAAAGCCGTCGCGGATCGGGCTTTTGGCCAGCCGCTCGTCGAGGCGCGCGACCGCGTCTTCAGCGGCCGCCAGCGGTGTCGCTTTCACTTCCCGACTTCAATCGCGAAATAGTCATGCGCTGTTTAGGTTTGGGCGCTACGAAGGCCATGATTTTTCGCTAACGATTTCACTGACCGCTGATTTTGCCGAACCGATTGCACAGCCTTAAGCCGGCGCCTGCTGCGTCACATTCCGAAGAAGCGTGGGCGACGGCGCGCCGCATTGCGCGCGAGCTCGACAGGATTCTGGACGGTGCGGGTCTCCGGCGGACGGCAATCGCGCGCGCGGCCGCAGAGCTGCGCCTCTCAACGCGACAGGTCTACAATCTGCTGGCGCGCTACCGTGTCGATCGGACCGTGACGTCGCTCTTGCCCGGAGGAGACAGGACCCGGAAGAAGCGCCTTCAGCAGGACATCGAGGAGATCATCGCGGCAACGCTGCGGGAGCAGTGGCTGGTGCTGGAGGCTCCGCCCCTCGCTCCAATCGTGGCCGAGATCCGCGCCCGCTGCGAGGAGGCGGGCCTCGCTCCTCCGTCCTACCTGACGGTTGCCCGCAGAATACCCGCACTGTTTGGCCCCGAGGAAATCGCGAAGAAGCGATCCGCGAACCCAAAACATCTCCATCGGCTCAGGGCCAGGCCGGGATACATCCATGCGGCGCACCCGCTGGATGTCTGCCAGATCGATCATACGCCGACCGACATCAACTTCGTCGAAGTCGTCGAGGGCGGCGTAACCTTCGTCGGCCGGGCCTACCTAACCATCGTCACCGACGTGGCGACACGCTGCATTCTGGGGTTCTGCCCTACCCTCGAAAAACCGTCGGCGCTGTCGGTCGCCTTGTGCCTGGCGCAGGCGATGTGTCCGAAAGACGAATGGCTGGTCGCGCGCGGCATCGAACATGGGTGGCCGATGTTCGGTCGACCGCGATTGCTGGTCACCGACTCCGCCAAGGAGTTCAAAGGGAATGCCTTTCAGCGCGGGTGCGAGGACTACGGCATTCGGATCCGCTACCGGGATCGTGGACGCGTGCATCAGGGTGGCGTGGTCGAAAGGCTGCTCGGGAAGCTCAACGGGGTTCTTGCAATGCAGCCTGGCTCGACGGGCCGATCCGTGGCGGACCGCGACCAATATCCCGCAGAGCGCCGGGCGCGTCTCAGCTTCGCCGATCTCGAGCGATGCGTCGCGCTTGCGGTGATCGACCACAACCTGCAGCAAAACGCCAGGACCCTGAGGGTGCCGGCATCAGAATGGGATCGGCAGGCACATGAACTTGCACGCTTCGACGATGATCCCATGCGGGTCCTGCTGGCATTCATGCCCGGAGGGGAGCGACGCATCTCGCCGCAGGGCGTCAGCATGTTCGCGCTCGACTATTACTCACCCTGGTTGGGCCAGCTTGTCCCGCAGCGAGATCGGCTGGGCAAGCTCGAGCTTCGATACGATCCGCGTGACATCAGCCATATCTATGCCCGCGATCCCGAAACCGGGGAGTTTCGTTCTGTGGAGCGGCGCGATGGCATGCTTGCTCCGATGACCTTGTGGGAGCACGAGGCCGACCGGCTGCAGCGACGCACCGCGAACGCGCGCACGGCTGTCGAGAAGGTGACGCTGCGCCGCCAGATCGCGGAACTCGCCGGCGGACCGAAGCCGTCGAAGGCCGAACTGCGCAATGCCGTGCGCAAGTCTCACGCCGCAGATGCTCCCAAGCCCTATGACGCGATGCGGCCAAAGCCGCCGGCACCTGCCGATCATCCCGTTCGTCCGAAGCGTCGCCTGCCGGTTGAGGATTGGTGACGTGGCGGACCATCTTCTAGATCATGTTCGGCCGCACCTCGACCGCAGCATAGAAGAACGGATCGCCTATATTCAGGCGCCGCGATGGATAGGACATCAGGTGGCTGTCACGGCGCATGCGCGCCTTGCCGAGCTTCTTTCGCGGCCGCCGTCGTTGCGGACCCTGGGCCTGATGCTCGTCGGCCCCTATGCCAACGGCAAGACGATGATCGCTGAACGGTTCGCCGTCGGCCATCTGAGAACGGCCGAGCAACAGCGGGTGTGGGTGGTACAGACGCGCGAGGGTGCAGGTCTCGCCCATTTCTACGGAAGCATCCTGCAGGCGTTGCGCGCGCCGACGGGCAGCAGCCGGGATGTCGGCCGCAAGGCAGAACAGGTCGATCATCTGCTCGACAGGCTGAAGCCCAGGATTCTGATCTTCGATGAGTTCCACAATGCTCTGCGTGGCCGGGCGCGTGATGTCGAGGCGGTGCTGGCCTTCCTTCGGAGAATTGGCCGCCAGTTCGACATCTCGCCGGTTCTGATCGGCGAGGTCACCGTCTATGACTTCGTCAACCAGACCGCTGAAATGGCGACCCGGTTCGATCTGCACGCCGTGCCTCGGTGGCAATATGGCGAGGAGTTTCTTGCGCTGCTCGACAGCCTCGAGAGCGCCTTGCCGCTCGCCCGCGCATCCGACCTTTCGAATGAACCCACGGCGCGATCGATCTTCCAACTCTCCGAGGGACTGATCGGCGAGATCGTGGCGATCGTCTCCACGGCAGCCGCGGCCGCGGTGAGGTCCGGCGAGGAGCGGATCACAAAATCGGGCATCGAGGCGCTGCACTATGTCCCGGTCTCGAACCGCCGCCGGGCGCCGGTGCGTGACGACCTGCTGTGAGGGGTGACACCGCACGGGCAGACTTCGTGATCGAGATCCGCGAGCGATATGGCGATGTCGCGCGGAACTGTTGGCCGGTTTCCGTGGACCCGTTCCCGGACGAGCTGCTGTCGAGCTGGCTCCATCGTCTTGCCCTCGCGAACGGCATCGCGCCGCGGTCGTTTGCCGGCGTCCTCGGGCTCAGCGAAGGGATGTGGTCGCCGCGGCTCGACCTTCGCCTTCCGCGTCACGTCGCAGGATTGCTTGCCGATCAGACAAGCGTTCCGCAGGAGGCGATCTCGGCAATGATGATGAGCGCCTGTGCGTCGGCCCCGCTCCTGCTGCCGCTGCGTGAGAACGCGCACCGGAACCGTTCGACTTGGATGCAGTATTGCCCGCAATGCTTTGCAGCGGACGATGCGCCATATTTCCGGCCGCAGTGGAGGCTGGCATCGCGCGTGTCATGCTTCGCGCATGGCTGCGGGCTTCGGGATCGATGTCCGGCCTGCCATGCCGGCATCGCGACCTTCGACCAGGGCGAACTGGTGCCGCAGCATTTTTGCGTACGATGCCGGTTCGACCTGCGCGCTGCTCCCAAGGCCTCGGTGAAGGCGGCCGCGCGTCGGCTAGAACGCGCGATCGCCGATATATGCAGGGTGGAGTTGGCCAGGGGTTGGCCGAAAATCGGTGACGCCGTCTCGCGCGTGTTGAGCATGCCGGCCGCCGCCGATCTCGGCTCGCGGAGGACGCTCACGAATCTGTCAACCGCCGCGCGCATTCGCTGCTTCGAGGCGCTCGCAGCGAAACCGCCTGACTGGCTGGTGAACGACACGGACAGCGCCGGCGCATATCGGCGCTGGATGATTGTGGCCGCGGGCGGTCACGACGCGCTGATCGCGCGCTTCGCCGATTTCCTGGAGACGCACCAGGGTTCACCGCGACGGAAGCGCACGCCGCCTGCCGCCGACCGATCCGCGCTGTTCGCCGCCTACTTTCGCGTCATGCAGCCTGGGGGCGTCCGCGCTTCAGCAAGATCGCGTAGAGCGCGGCCACCAGCGCCACATTGACGATCGCGAGCCCAAGGAATGCAGCGAGCGCGCCGTTTGCCCCGAACATGTCGATCAGCAGCGCCCCGAGCGACGGTGATGCGGCCTGCATGATCAGGCTCGGCATGGCGATCCGTCCCATGACCGAGGCATAACGATCCTCGCCGAAAACGGCGAGCGGCAGCGTGCCACGCGCGATCGATTCGATGCCGATGCCGGCGCCATAGAAGATGAGCGCGGCCGCGATGATCGGGAAACCGACCCACAGGAGTCCGACGCCGGTTGCCACGAATACGGTGGAGGCGAACTTCGTCCAGATCGGATGATGGAAGCGGCTGATCAGCATTTCGATGGCTCGCGCGCCGACCTGCGACGGTCCGACGATCGCGCCGAGCGCCACGGCCGCCGCAAGCGCGATTTCGCGGGCCTGCAGGATCGTCAGCAGGTGCACGGAGAGCATCGCGGAGATCATCGAGCTGATGGTGATGACCAGCGTGATCAGCACGAACAGCAGTTTCGAGCCCGAAGCGACGGACCTGGCAGCGCCGTCGCCTTCCGGCGTCGTCGATAGCGCAGCGACGCGAAGCTCTCGTTTCGGCTCGGTCGGCAGAGCGAAGACATAGAGCGGCAGCAGGACGGCGACGTGGATGGCCGCGTAGATCAGGCAGGCGTTGCGCCAGCCGAACTCGGAGACGAACAGGGCCGAGAGCGGCCAGCAGACGGTGCTGGCGAACCCGCCGAACAGGGTGAGCGTGGCAATCGCCGTGCGGGCGCGCTGACCGTATAGGCGGCCGAGCGTGGCGAAAGCCGCGTCGTAGAGTCCGGCGCCCATGCCGACGCCGACCACAAGCCAAGACATGATGTAGAGCGGCAGGTTGGGCGACAGCGCGAGACCTGCCAGGCCCAGCGCCAGAAACACGGCGCTGGTGGCGAGCACGAGCCGGCCGCCGAACGTCTGGATGCTGTCGCCGACCCGCGGCGAAACGATGCCGGCGACCAGCAGTCCGAGCGACAGGCCGCCGACCACCCAGGCCAACGGCCAGCCGGTGTCGGCGGCAATCGGTCGGGCGAGAACCGCGAGAAGGTAATAGGACGAGCCCCATGCCAGGATCTGCGTGACGCCGAGGACCGGGATGACCAGGAGAAGGCTTGGCGGCCGGTAGGCGGACACAGGCGTGTCCGCGGCCGAAACGCTCACGCGGCGACCCCGCATCCGCATCCAGTCTTGCCCTCGTCCTTGGCCACGGCATCGGCGACGCAACAGGCGTCGGACCTCTCCGGCGCGGGACCGCCGCAGCATCCGGCCGAAGCGCCCTCGACCTCGAACGAGGTGACACACACGCCTGTCTCGGGGAGCACGAGCTGCACATTGTCGGCCGCCGCCATGTCGCCGGCGATTGCCGCGGCAACGGAGCGGACCTGCTCGTAGCCGGTCAGCAGCAAAAAGGTCGGCGCGCGGCCGTAGCTCTTGATGCCCACGGTATAGAAGCCCGGCTCGAGATGGGCGAGCTCGCGGTGGCCATGCGGCGGCACCGAGCCGCAAGAGTGCTCATTCGGATCGATCAACGGGCCGAGCGCCTTGGTGCTTTCCAGCCAGGGATCGAGATCGAGGCGCAACTCGCGTGTCAGCGACAGGTCCGGCCGTTGGCCGGTCGCAGCGACGATATGATCGACAGGACCGATCGTGCGCGGTCCTTCGGCGGTCTCGCCGTCGATCATGAGTCGGCCGCCTTCCTCGCGGATCGCGAGGATCGCAAAGCCGGCGACGAGCGGCACGCGGCCGCTCTCGACCAGCTCGCGCGTGTCGGCGCCGAGCTCGCCACGCGCCGGCAACTGGTCGGCATCCCCGCCGCCGTAGATGCGCACGAGATTAGTGCTGCGGGTCGCCCAGATCGCCTTGGTATCGGCGTCAGCCTCCGCCAGGCGGACAAGATCGAGCAGCGCGTTCGCCGCCGAATGTCCAGCGCCGACGACCAGAGCGGTTCTGCTGGCATAGATGTCGCGATGTCGGCCGAGCACATCGGGAATGCCATAGGCAATGCGATCGGCGAATTCTAGTTCGCCCTGGGCCGGGAGGCCGCTTGCGCCGAGCGGGTTAGGTGTCGCCCAGGTGCCGGAGGCGTCGATCACGGCCCGAGCAAGGTCTCGGCGCGTCCCTGTCACCGTCTTCACCGCCAGCACGAACGGTCGCGCCTCCCGCGCGTGGCTCACCACCTTGTCGACGCCAAGTCGGGAAATCGCGGTGACGCGGGCCTCTGTCTCGATGACGTCGGCCAGTTCGGGCGTCGCGGCGAGCGGTTCGAGATAGTCTCGGACGAGGTCACCGCCGGTCGGGAAGGCATCGGCGGGGGGCAGCGTCCAGCCCTGACGCTCGAGCAGTGCGACCGACGCCGCATCGACGCAATAGCGCCACGGCGTGAACACGCGGACATGGCCCCAGTCACGGATGTTGGCGCCGACCTGCGGACCGGCCTCGTAGAGCTTCACCGGCAGACCGCGCGAGACAAGGTGGGCAGCGGCAGCGAGACCGACGGGACCGCCACCGATGACGGCCACAGGCAGAGATTCGATTGCGTGCATTGTCATGTTCGGTCCTTCCGGGATCATCGAAATAAGGGGCAAAAAGAGAGGCTGTCACGCGGCCGCTTCCTCTTCGTCCTGGCCTGTGGAGCACGCTGCGTCCGCGCAGCATTCATCGACAAGGAAGCCGACGAGCGTGTCCATTGCCGGATAGTTGGCCCGGCAGATCAGGGTGGTTGCCTGCCGTTCCTGTGTCACCAGCCCGGTAGCGATCAGCCTTTGCAGGTGATGGGAGAGCGTCGAGGCCGGGATGCCGAGCCGTTCCTGCAGACGGCCGACGGGCAGTCCGCCGTCGCCGGCGCGCACCAGCGTCCGGTAGACCTGAAGGCGGGTCGGATTCCCGAGCGCTTCGAGCTGCTTTGCTGCTTGTTCGAGATTCATGGAAATAAGCCTACACGGGTTTGTGCGACTGTCCAGCACTAATTTCGATGATTATCGAAATAGCAATCTGCCGAGCTGCCGCGTCAAGCTGGCCGCGGAGGAGCGGAAACCACCTCGCCATCCTCTTTGGTGAACGTGCCGATGTTCGGGTTCGGCAGGATTTCCAGCACGGCCTCGGACGGACGAGCGAGCTTCACGCCGAGCGGAGTGACGACGATCGGTCGATTGATCAGGATCGGGTGCGCCAGCATGAAGTCGATTAATTCGTCGTCCGTCCACTTGGGGTCGCCAAGACCAAGATCGGCATAGGGCGTGCCCTTCTCGCGCAGCAAGTCGCGCGGCGTAATCTCCATCGCCGCGATCAGCTCCACGAGCTTCTCCCTCGATGGCGGGGTCTTCAGATACTCGATCACCTCCGGTTCCTCGCCGGACTGGCGGATCATCGCGAGCGTGTTGCGGGACGTGCCGCAGTCGGGGTTGTGGTAGATGGTGATCGTCATTCGGCGGCTTTCGGTTCGAGGTGTGCTGAGGTTTTCGAGGGCGTCGCTTCGGCAGTGAGCCACCCCGCCACGATCATGGCGAGGATTGCGCCGAGGAGTTGGGCGGCGATGAACGCCGGCACGTCGATCGGCCGGATGCCGGCAAACGTGTCGGTGAAGGCGCGGGCAATCGCCACGGCCGGATTGGCGAAGGACGTCGAGGCCGTGAACCAGTAGGCGGCGGTGATGTAGAGCCCGACCAGCCAGGCGACGGCTTCCAGCCGAAAGCGCAGGCCCGCCAGGATTGTGAAGACGAGACCGAAGGCGGCGACAATCTCAGCGATCCACTGGCCCGAGCCCGTGCGTATGGTCTGCGAGGCTTGCAGGAGCGGCAGCTCGAACATGGCGTGCGCGAGCAGGGTGCCGGCAACGCCGCCGAGCACCTGTGCGGCGACATAGGCAGCAGCCGCGTTCGCCTCGATCTCACGGCGCAGCGCGAAGACGAGGGTCACGGCCGGGTTGAAGTGCGCGCCGGAGATGGGTCCGAGGATCGTGATGAGCACCACGAGGATCGCGCCCGTCGGCAGCGTGTTGCCGAGCAGCGCCAGGGCGACGTCATTCGTCAGCCGGTCGGCCATGATGCCGGAGCCGACAACGGTCGCGACAAGGAGTCCCGTGCCGAGCACCTCGGCGACCAGACGCCGCCGCAGATCGAACGCCATGTTCGTCAGCCTGCTTTGGGCAGGTTGCGACCGATCTCGTCGAGCCGCCTCTGCAGGGCGAGCTTGTCTAGCGACGTCATCGGCAGGTTGACGAAAATCGAGATGCGGTTCGCAAGCATCCTGTAGGTGTCCGCGAAGGCAAAATGCTTCTCGGCTTCGGTCCCTTCGGCCGCGCCCGGGTCCGGCACGCCCCAGTGCGCGGTCATCGGCTGCCCCGGCCAGACGGGGCATGCCTCGTTGGCCGCGTCATCGCAAACGGTGAACACGAAATCCATCTTCGGCGCATCGGGAGCGGCGAACTCCTCCCAGCTCTTCGAGCGGGCGAACGACGTGTCGTGGTTCATCGTCTTGAGAAGTTGAAGCGAATAGGGATGGACGGCTCCCTTCGGATGCGAGCCTGCGGAGAAGGCCCTGAACCTTCCCTGTCCCTCCCGGTTCAATATCGCTTCGGCAAGGATCGAGCGGGCCGAGTTGCCGGTGCAGAGAAACAGAACATTGAAAATGTCGTCACTCATGCTTGGCCGCCTCCCTGACGGCGATCTTCTTCGGGGCACAATAGGGTGAAAACTCGGCGACCAGCGGCGCACAAATCTCCGGATGGCCGCCGCAGCAATCCTTCACGAGGAAGCCGGTGAGGTCTCGCACCGCATGCAGCTTCGCGCGATAGATGATCGACCGGCTCTGGCGTTCGGCTTCAACCAGCCCGGCACGGCTGAGGATCGCGAGATGCGTGGACATGGTGTTGTGCGGGACCGCCAGATGCCGGGCGATCTCTCCCGCCGGCAGTCCGTCCGGCTCGTGCTCCATCAGCAGCCGGAACACGTCGAGCCGGGTTGGCTGGGCAAGTGCTGCGAACGCAAGAATGGCTTGTTCCGATTCCATATGTCGAGACTAATCGACATATTGGCCTGAGTCCAGCGTCCGTCACGTCGGAGTTACGGCTCCAAACCCATACTCAGCCAAACCGCCCGAACAGCAGCCATCCCAGAAGGCCGGCGCCGGCGATCGCCAAGATGACATTCGCCTTCGACTTCCAGAAATAGAGCACGCCGAGCGCCAGCGCGAAGATGAGCAGACCTGGAACCACCGAGGGCAGTCGCTGGATGACGGCGATGGCGAGTTCGACCGTCGTGGCGGCGATCAGACCCACCACGCCGGCGGCGACACCTTCGAGAAAACTGTGCAGCGTCCTGTTCTCGATCACCCTTTCGAGGCGATCGTAGAGGATCAGCGAGAAGCCGAAGGCCGGCAGGAAGATGCCGGCGGTCATGGCGATCGCGCCGAGCGGGCCTCCCGCTACATAGCCGACAAAGGTCGAAAAGATGATGAGCGGCGCCGGCAGGATGCCCGAGAGGGCCAGCCCGTCGAGGAACTGAGCGTCGGTCATCCAGCCGTTGCCGACGGCATCGTCACGCACGAACGGTATGGCGGTGTAGGCCCCGCCGAAGGTGAGCAGGCCGGCTTTGAGGCCGGACAGGAAAAGCGCCAGCACGGTGGCTTGCTGTGTCGTCACGGCGTCGAGCGGGACGGGCTGTTGCGGTGCCAGGGCGTGGAGCAAGCCACCTTCAGGTCCGACGAGGAAGGCGAGCACTGCCGCGACGAGCAGCACCACGCCGGCAAGTGCTCGCTGCCCGCGTCGTGCCAGCATATAGGCGAGACCCGCTGCCGGCAGCGTGATCCAGAAACCCACGCCGAGCGCCGCGGCGACGGCGGCGGCGATGCCGATACCCCAAAGCCATCGGTCGAGCAGGATGTGCTCGCCGATCCGGTGGACCGCGCGCAAAATCAGGGCGATCACCGCGACCTGCACGCCGAGGAAGATCGGTCCCAGGGCGGAGGTGCTAATGTCGATCGTGAAATAGAGCCACGAAAGCAGGAACATCAGCACGAAGCCTGGCAACATGAAGCCGAGACCGGCCAGAAGGCCGCCGAGCCTGCGGCCGGCGAGCATTCCGATATGGACGCAAAGCTCATGCGCCTCCGGCCCGGGCAGCACCTGATAGACCGCGAGCAGCCGGTTGAAGCGGCCGCTGGACAACCAGCGCTCCTCATCGACCAACTCGCGCCGGATCATTGCGATCTGGGCGACCGGCCCACCGAAGGCGAGAATGCCGAAGCGGAGGAAGCGGACGAAGATCTGTCCAGGCGACAGGATTGGCGGCGAGAGGTCCGCGGAAGTGCCACTGGTTGCTGCGGTCGCAACTTCAGCCGAGGCAGATGCGGGGGAGCTCTTCATTTGGCGCCTCCCTGCTTGGCCGACGGCCAGTTGTGCATCTCTCCGGTTGCGTCCCGGCACCATCGATAGAACGCGTCATAGAGCGTCAGGCCGGCCTCTAGCTGCGCAAGATCGTCGGAATACATGCGCGACAGGCCAAGCGAGGCGGCAAGCAATCCTGCCGCCTCCGGCTCAAGGTCGAGCCGCGCCGTGTCGGCTCCGCGAACAATTCTTGCCAGCCGTAGCAGCGCATCGGAGCCCAGGCCGAACTCCTCGATCATGATGTCGAAGGTGCAAAGCTCGCCGCGATGGCTCCAGAACACGTCCTCGATGTCGAAGGGCGTTGCGGAGAAGCGTTCGGCAACGGCCGCGACCTCCTGCGGCGCGACGAAGAGAAATACGGCGTTGGGATCGACAAAGCGGCGGATCAGCCAGGGGCACGCGATGCGGTCGATCTTGGGCCGCGCCCGCGTCACCCAGACGGTCCGTCCCGAACTGTCGCGGGTGGGCAGACGGCTTGCCGGCACGGCAGGCAGGTTCGCGGCGATCCATGCGTCATGGCCGCCCTCCAGGGCTTCGGTTGTGATACCGAGATGGCGAAGCCATGCAGCGACCCCTTCACTGAGTTTGCGGCCCTGTCGGCAGATGACGACGGCGGATGGGCGGCCCAGTCCCGCCGGCCATTCCTCGACCCTGTCATGCGGGCGGGGCACCGAGCCGGGGATCAGCCGCGGATCGGCATTGAAGTCTTCTTCGATGCGGACGTCGATCAGCGCCGGAGCGTTCGGCGTGCCAACGAGGCGGGCGAGCTTGTCAATGGATATGGTCGTGGGTGATGGCATGGCGCGTCCTTCCGTTGCCGGGTTTGATGGACGCGATTCTTGGGCCGTAGCCTCGTGGGGAGATCGCAATCCCCATGTACTCTATTCTGCGCGGTGAATGAGACCTGTCAAGCATCATGAATCCATCAGTGCATTGACGGCGACGATCACCAGCACGAGGCCGGCGAGAACCTGGATCGTGCGCGTCACGACGTCGACAAGACGCGGGCGCGACGACAGAAGCCGCAGAAGTTGCTGCCGGAACAGAACGGCGGCGAGTGCGACCGTCGCCAGCACAAGCGCCACGCCGATCATCATCACCGCGGCAAAGGCCACACCCGCTTCCGGCACGCCCCGCGAGATCGCGAAGGTCATGACGAAGAGGGTCAGCGGACAGGGGATCAGGCCTGCCGCGAACCCAGCCGCGGTCGCTTGCCCCGTATGTGGATGTCTCGTGCCGCGCACGGCCTGCCAGAGCATCCAGAACCCGATCACTCCGAGCAGGCCCCGGCTGAGGTTCTCCAGCAGCGGCGCACGGCCGACGCTGCCGAACGCAACCGAGACGAGCGGCAGCGACAGTAGCGCGATCAGCACGGACATGCCGACATGGACGGCGGAGAGCAGCAGCGACACGGCCAGCCCGCGCGGCACGCTCGCCGTCGAGCCCGTCAAATAGGTGGCGAGCACCGCCTTGCTGTGGCCGGGGGTCAGGGCATGGGCCGCGCCGAACACGATGCCCATCGGCAGGTAGGTCGCCAGCAGTGTCCAGTCGCCCGTCTCGGCGAACGTCCGGATGTGGCTGGCGAAGGTGAGGTAGATCTCGCGCTGGACGGCGACGAGTTGCTGATAGAGCTGCCACATCACAGCAATCCCAGCGTGATTGCGGCAAGGATGATGTAGCGTCCCGCCTTCGCGATCGTCACGAGGATAAGAAAGCTCCAGAACGGCTCGCGCAGGACACCGGCGGCAACGGTCAGGGCATCTCCGCCGATCGGCGCCCAGGAGAGCAGCAGGCTCCAGCGACCCCACCTTTGATACCAGCCGGTCGCGCGATCGAGCGCCTGTTGGCTGACAGGGAACCAGCGCTTGTCGCGGTAGTGCTCGATCCAGCGCCCAAGCAGCCAGTTGGTGACGGAGCCGAGCACGTTGCCGAAGGTCGCGACGATCAACAGCAGGACGGGCGATTGCTTGCCGAGAACCAGCAGGCCGACCAGGGCGGCTTCCGATTGGGCCGGCAGGATCGTGGCGGCGATGAAGGCGACGGCGAACAGCCCGGCCAGCGAGAGCAGCTCTTCCACGTTGCCCGTCAGTGCTCGCGCGGCCATGCGAGATGCATATCGTCGATCACATAGGCATGGGCATGGCGGTGCCCGCGACCCGCGTCGGCAAGGTGCGGATGGTCGGCAGGCAGCTCGTCATGACCATGTTCGACGACCTCCGGATCATCGGCAGGCCAGACCGCGAAAGCGATGCCGATCGCAACGGCGGCCAGAGCAGCGAGAATGATCGCGGTCACCGGGAGTCCAAGGGCAGCACCCGCCCAGCCGGCAAGCGGATAGGCGATCAGCCAGCAGGCATGGGAGAGCGCAAATTGTGCGGCGAACAGCGCCGGGCGGTCCTCGGGATTGGCCGAGCGCCGGAGCAACCGGCCGGAGGGCGTTTGCGCCGTCGAATAGCCGAGGCCGAGCACGAACCAGAGCGGCAGCAGCCAGCCATATGAGGGAAGCGCCGCAGCCGCTAGCGTTCCCGCCGCCAGAAGCGATGCGCCGGCCAGCATGGCGGTGCGATCCGGAATGGCCTCCAGCAGCTTCGGCAAGGCCAATGCCGCAACCATCGAGCCGCCGCCGAAGGCCGCGAGCGCCAGAGCGGTAGCCTGCTGGTCGAGGCCGAAAGCGGCCTGCACATAAACCACGGTGTTGACGATCACCAGTGCGCCGGCCGAGGCGACGGCGAGATTGATCGCCAGCAGCCCGCGCAGGCGCGGCGTCGCCAAATAGATGCGGATGCCGCGCGTCGTGCGGTCGTAAATGCCGCGTGGCTTGGACGGCTTCGGGCTCGGCAGTGCGACCGACACGACCAGGGCCGCCGAGACGAGGAAGCCGATCACCGTGCCGGCGAACAGATTGTGGAAGGAGATGAAGGCAAGAAGCGCCGCCGCCAGCATCGGACTGACGACGCTTTCCAGATCGTAGGCAAGTCGCGAGAGCGACAGCGCCCGCGTATATTCCTTCTCATCGGGCAGGATGTCGGGGATCGTCGCCTGGAAGGTGGGCGTGAAGGCAGCGGAAGCCGACTGGAGCACGAAGATCAGCACATAGACTTGCCATATCTCGGTGACGAAGGGCAGAAACACGGCTACGGCCGCACGCACCAGATCAAGCGCGACGAGCATGGCGCGGCGCGGGACGCGCTCGGCGAAGGCCGACGCAATCGGCGCAATCCCGACATAGGCGATCATCTTGATCGCAAGCGCCGTCCCCAGTACCGCGCCGGCATTCTCGCCCGCCAGCTCAAAAGCGAGCAGCCCGAGGGCGACCGTGGCGAGGCCGGTCCCGACCAGCGCGATCACCTGGGCGAGGAAGAGATGTCGGTAGGTGCGGTTCTTGAGGATCGCCAGCATCACAGATACTTCGCGATCTCTTTGAACTCGTCGATCGACTGCCGCCGTTCGCGGGCGAGCGGCCCGACCACTTCCTCGAGGCAATGATCGAGGTGATCCTGAATCAGCGTCTTCTTGGCCTGGGCAATGGCCTTCTCGACGGCGTGAAGCTGTTGGGCAATGTCGAGGCACGGCCTGCCGGCCTCGATCATCTCGATGACGCCGCGCAGATGGCCATCGGCGCGCTTCAATCGTTTGACGATCTGAGGGTGGGTTTCGTGAAGGTGGGGTGTCTGGTCCATGCACATATGCTATCCCCCCGTAGAGGATATGCCAAGACAGGCCCGAAATGAAATTCGGCTCAGGACAAAGAAATGTTAAGATTCTGGTGAGAAACCGTTAATCATGTCGAACCGCGTCAGCAGCGCCGTCCTGTGTCTCGTCGTCGCCCTCGCGATGGCCTTCGGCTCGCTGTTGCCACATCCCACGCACTCCACGTCCCACGATATGGTCGCGCTTGCGGCGGCAGAGGAAGAGCGCCACGCGCAACTCGAAGCGGAGATCGTCGAGCACGGCCACAGCCACGACGACGGGGAGGACGAGCGGGTGGCCGGTCACTCGCACGGCCATAACCCCGCCGACCATTCACACGAAACGCCGACCACGCCGCCGGGCATTGCTGCCGCTGTTCCGCCGCTGCTTCGCACATGGCTTCCGATGCCACCCCAAACGGCGCATCTTGGCGCGAGCTATCGGCTCGAACGCCCTCCCAGACCGATCGTCATCGCCTGATCGCGGTCCGCGCAAGCGGCCAAACCAACGACGACGATTGGAGTTTCCATGCAACGACCTTCCCACGAGGGTCCGCCACGCCATGCGCGTGGGCGGATCGCCCTCATCATGCTCGCCGTCCTGTTCGGACAGGTGGTGCTCACCAGCCCGGCCTTTGCGCACGCCGTCGCCGAGGGCGACAAGGGCTACATTCAGGAGATCACCGGGGTTCGCCTCATCCCCTTCATCTATCTCGGGGCCAAGCACATGGTCACGGGCTACGACCACATCCTGTTCCTGCTCGGCGTGATCTTCTTCCTCTACCGGCCGAAGCACATCGCCACCTATGTCAGCCTGTTCGCCATCGGTCATTCGACCACCATGCTGGCCGGCGTCTATTTCAACATCGGCATCAACAGCTACATTATCGACGCCATCATCGGCCTGTCGGTCGTCTACAAGGCGCTCGACAATATGGGGGCCTACCAGCGTTGGTTCGGCTTCCAGCCCAACACCAAGGCCGCGACGCTGATCTTCGGCTTCTTCCATGGTTTTGGCCTGTCGACCAAGATCATCGAATACAACATCTCGCCGGACGGGCTAGTGCCGAACCTGCTCGCCTTCAACGTGGGCGTCGAGATCGGCCAGCTTCTTGCGCTGTCCGCGATCCTGATCGTCATCAGCTACTGGCGCTGGAAGCCGAGTTTCTGGAAGCACGCCTACACGATGAATGTCGCGATGATGATCGCCGGCTTCGTACTGACCGGCTACCAGATCGCCGGCTTCTTCTTCGCTCCCGCCGCCTGAAAGGATTGACCTCATGTACAACACTGACCTTCCCCGCCGGGCGGAACTGCCGACCTCGGCGCAGCTCAAGCGCTCCACATGGATCGCAAGTATCACCGCAGCGGGCATTCTCGCCTTTGTCGTCCTGCCCTCCGAATACGCCATCGACCCCACCGGCATCGGCGGCGTCCTTGGCCTGACACAGATGGGCGAGATCAAGATGCAGCTTGCAGAAGAAGCCACGCAGGACGCAGCGGCAGCTGCCAATGCCGGCAATGCCGAGCTGGCGGTCCGGCTCGACCGGATCGAGGCGACACTTCAGGGGCTCGCCGCGCGCGGCCCAGCCACAACGCCCGCCGCCGAGCCGGTTGCCGAGGTGACGGAAGCCCAACCTCCCGAGGAGCAGGCGGTCGTTCCAGATGCGCAGCAAGAGCAGGTCGCCGTCCCTGCCTCGGAATGGCGAGACGAAGTCTCCTTTACCTTGGCTCCGGGCGAGGGCATCGAAGTCAAGCTCGTCATGGAGCAAGGCGCGCAGGCCCATTTTCACTGGACGGCCAATGGTTCTGTTGTGAACTATGACACGCATGGCGACGGCGGCGGCAACTCGGTCTCCTATGAGAAGGGTCGCAGCGTCGGCGAACAGGACGGCGTTCTGGAAGCGGCGTTTACCGGAAACCACGGCTGGTTCTGGAGGAACCGGACCGCGGAGCCGGTCACCCTGACGTTGCGGACACGCGGTGCATACAGCGAGCTCAAGCGGATGATCTGACCGGATGAGGGCGGTCCCCTCGGCCGCCCTCCCCTTCACGCCGGAAACAGGTTTCGCACGCGCGCAAACGGATCGCGGTACTCAGATGCGTGCCGCGCTTTGGCGGTGATGATGTCGGGCACCGAGATCTGGCGTTTCAGCGCATCGAAAATGTCCATGCCATCGGCAAGAATGATGCGACGCGCGGTGAAGGCCTCGAGCGCGCCGTCGGTGAACCCCTCGAAACTGACGAACAGTCCTCTGGTGCCCTCGAGCCTTTCGCCGAGCTTTCCCTGGAAGGCGTGCAGTTTCTCCGCGTCGGTCTTAGCGCGGTGCCACTTCGCCTCGAGCAGATAGGTCGTTCCGCCGTGCTGGAACGAGCCGTCGATCTGTTCCCCGGTGAGGCGGAACCCTCCCCTCGCGTCCATATGCCAGGCGTTGAACAAGGCGGTGAGAAGCCGCTCGAAATGATAACCTCGCGCCTGCGGTTCGTCCGACATGGCGAAAAGCGCCATGAACTCGTTTTCGAGACGATCGAGCGCCGCGTGGTCGGGGCCGCTGCGGAGGGACGAAAGGTCCGGCCGGGCAGGAGAATCCTCGAGGTCGAAGGACGGCAACGGCGCGCCGCCCAACCGCTCGACGATCGCGCTAAGGCGCCTGCGGGCATTGGTGACGGTTTCCAGGTCACTGCGAGCGATGCGTGCGGTTTCGCGATACTCCCACAGCGACGTGAGCGCGCGGACGATCGCGCGCGGCTGACCGACGGTGAGAAAGGCGCGCAGGCGCTTGCCCTTGCTGCCGGAGCCCTGGGCATAGACGTCGTCGTAGATGTCGACGCCGACTTCGCGGCGGAAGAAGTCGTCGAATGTCGCATTGGTGAAATCGAGAACATAGCCAGAGCCCATTCCGAACAGCTCGTCCACCACCTTCAGTTCAACCGGCCTTAGCTGATCCACACCGTTCAATCCGAGCTCGTTTCGTCCAATCGTGCTTCCTCACTATAGTCGACAGCGCGCTCGCTCTCACCATCGTCAGCATCGGCCAAGGCGACTGGGATGTCGCCCGCCAGCAGCTTTTCCTTGGAGAGCAAGCCTGCGTCCTCAAGCGCCTCGAAGTCCGGCAGATCGCGTAGCGTGTCGAGCCCGAACTCCAGCAGGAACGACTTGGTCGTTACGTAGGTGTAGGGCGCGCCGGCTGTCGGGCTGCGTGGACCGGAGACGATCAGCCCCGCGCCGCGCAGATGGCCGATGAGATCGCGGGAAATCTCCTTGCCGAAGAAGGACGACAGTTCGGCGCGCGTGATCGGCTGGAAGTAGGCGATGCACATCAGCACTAGCACTTCCGCCTGCGTCAGGTCGACCGACCGTTCACTTGCGCCGACGGCGCTGCGGATCGCGTCGGCATAGGCCGGACGCGTCAGGTGCTTCCAGCCGCCGGCGACCGCGACCAGGTCGTAAGGGCGGCCGCGCAGCTCCTCGCGGATATCGTCGATCAGGAGGTCGATGCTGCAGGTCTTGCCGACGATCCGGGCGAGCGTCTCCCGCGTCACTGGCTCGCTGGCGGCAAAAATGGTCGCCTCGACGCGGTTCATCCATTCGCGCCAGCGGACCTCCGGCGGCAGATGATCCAGCTCCCGGTCAAACAGACCGTCGTCTGGCCAGCCCTTGCCTCGTCTTGTGCGCGTAGATTCGGCCATCGATCAGAGCCCGTAGATACGAAATGTCGGCCGACCGGAGAGCTCGCGCACGGCACCGAGTTCAACGAGGCGATCAAACAGGCGCCGGCTGGCCCAGCGTGACAAGGTCTCGGTCGACAGCATGCCTGACACAGCATCGTCGCCGACCAACCGGTCGACGACGTCGCTAGCCGCCTTGGATCGAAGCTTCGGCACGGCGGCCCGAAGCCGTTCGGCCTGCGCCGCCATTTCTGCAGCCAGCCGGCAGGCCTCAGCAGCTCCGAGAGCCGCGCCAATGAACGCGGCCTGCTCAAAGGCATCGCTGTCCGGTCGGGCACGCCGACCCTCTGGACCAGAGCGCAGCAGCGGCGCGTGGATCTGGGGCCCGAGGATCGGCACGGCATGACGCCAGCCCATGCGCCAGGACAGCGCGCAGTCGGCCAGCCACCACGAAAGAATTTCGGCTTGTCGGTCCTCCCGCATGACGGCCGCGGCGACGCGCGCCGCGACGACGGGGGCCGGCGCTCCCCTGCGCACCTCGTCGTGCACGACGTCGATCAGCTCGCCAAAACCGTCCGACCAGCCGACGCCGAGCAAGGCGGCAACCATTTGCAGGTCCTCGACGCCGGGGGGAGCCAAGCGGCCGACAAGCCGGCGCCAGGCGGCGAGCACGTTGCCGGCGGGACCGGGCTCGTCGCCGTGTTGGCGCAGCAACCAGGCGTCGCGCAAGGCCGCTTCGTCCTCGCTGCGGCCGATCAGCTTCATGCAGGCGGTCGCTGCTTTCAGCGCCAGGCGATGCCGCCACGCGCCGCTCCATTCGGGCTCGGCCTGCACGAGATTATCCAGCGCGTTCAAGGCGCTGCCGGCCATGTAAGCGGCCTCGACGGGGACCTCGACACGTGCGCGGGGTATTGCCCACGCCGGTACGCGCGAGCTCGGAAAGGAGATGTGCGATGCGGGTTGTGGCTGTCGACTCATTTCCAACAGCGTAAACGCGATGTGCGGTTTATGCGAGCATTTTCGGCCATATCCGCACTGCATGTCGATCTCGTTTTATGTCCGGTAAGCTTCCATTACCGGACATATTCTGATAGGCTCGCAAATCATGGAAAATCCCCCGCAAAAACCCGCCAGAAATGTCAGCTGACCGGAATTCGTGAGATTCGCCGCCTTTTTGAATCACTTTTCGTGAGACTACGTGCACGGCGCCAAACCGGCTTCCCTTTAAGTTATTGATTCGACGTTCTTATTGACGTTGACCCTGCGCCGCCCAGATTTGTCGCGCAGTCTCACGATTTCCGACTCGGATGCAGATAGTCTCACGAATTCCGCTCCACCCGGCGGGCAGAACGCCAGCAATTCCGAGCATTCGGAGTGCCTGGGGAAGACCCTTTCGCCCCCTACCCACGCTAAACCGCCCAATTTGCTCGCTTTCCGCCATAGACGGCCCAGGAGGCGCTTTGGGGCGTTTTCTGCTCCCTTCGTCGTCCGGAGCCCGCAAAACCGCTCTGCGGCCGTTTATGAGGCTCGATAAAACACGTTCTCAACTGGCCGGTTGATCACAGCCGTCGATACTGTACAAACGGCCATGAAACACCCCTCGAAAGGCCGCCATGGCAAAGCCTTCTCCTCCCCTGCGACCGCGCCGCCTCATTGGCTACGCGCGGGTCTCGACGGAGGACCAGGTTACCGATGCACAGGCGGACGAGCTCAGGCAAGCCGGTTGCGCCGTCATCCACCACGAACAGGGTTCTGGCGCGTCGCGCTCGCGGCCGGTGCTGGCGAAGCTGATGCGCGAGATTCGCGCCGGCGATGTTCTGGTCGTCGTCAGGCTCGACCGGCTTGCCCGATCGGTCAGCCATCTTCTCGAGGTGATCGAGACGCTCGAAAAGCGCGGCGCGCATTTCCGCTCGCTGCGCGATCCGATCGACACCTCGACGCCCCAGGGAATGTTCTCGCTTCAGGTGCTCGGCGCGGTCGCCCAACTGGAGCGCGCGCTCATAGCCGAGCGCACGAAGGCCGGCATCGCCGCCGCCAGGGCGCGGGGCCGCCTGCCCGGCAATCCGGGTCTGCGCGAGCGACGACCGGAGAGCATCCGCGCCATCGCGGCCGCCCGGGACAGCGCCTATGTCGGCGACCTCATCGCCTCGGCGCAAAGCTGGCTGCCGATTGTGCGGCGGCTGCGCCCCCAGCACAACTGGGACGACGTCGTGCGGGTCCTGAGCCACAAGGGGCAGAGCTGGACGGTGGAACGTCTTCGCCGCTCGGTCTATCGCCTGGTGCGCGAAGGCCTGGCGGAGCCTGAGCTTGTCCAGCGCGCGCCGCGGCGGCAGCCTGAGGACCGATTGATGACACTCGTGGCCGGCATCGCCATCGCCGATCCGGACCTCAGCCTGCGGGCGATCGCCGCGCAGCTCGAGGCGATGCGCGAACGGACCCCACGGGGCGGTTGGCAGTGGGCGGCCGCGTCCGTCAAGCATCTGCTCGATCGCGCCAGGCGTCTCGGCCTGAAGGTGCACGAACCCGCTGACGGCTGAGACGAACCCTTGTCGCCGCCCCCCTGCCCTCCCCTCTCGTCGTGATGCGGCGGTCGCCGCGAGCGACAGCGTTACGGATCCCGGCCGGCCAACGGTCAATCAGCCCCAACACTTTCTTTCGGCCGAACTCATCGGTGGTCTCCAGGATGTGGGCGACTGCGGTGGCCGGATTCTTCAAAAGCCGAGCAAGGCCGATTGCGATGGCGTAACGCTCCGCGAAGGGCGCATCGCGCAAGCCTGGCAGAGCACGCGGCAGAAGCTGGTTGTAGACCGGGACAGCGCTGTTGAATTCGGGCACGAGAATGCCGAGCACCGGCCGGGGACACGGTCGCGAAAGCTCCATCGCATGGGCCTGCTGATCGGAGCGCGCCAACCTGGCCAGTTCCCATGGCGCCGGCGGCGACGGCTTGCGATGCGGCGCGAGCAACAGGGAGATCGCGGCGTCGACGGGCACGACGGCGGTTTCGCCGCCTTTGGCCCAGTTGGACAGGATCGCGGCGCCGCGGCAAGCTGATCCGACATCGCTCAACACGCTGGCGCCCCTTGT
>JAFKKF010000004.1 GCA_017305635.1 Hyphomicrobiales bacterium
TTCGCTACGCAAGCGTGCGACCTCTGCGGCTTCGCCTGCGAGGTGACCGCGGCCGCGCCCGGACACGTCGGCGCCTGTCGAGCGGGGATGGTCCCCGCCCCAAGATAGGAGCCTCACGATGTCGCAGAATCTCAACCTCGCCCAAGAGATGCCTTCAACCTTGCTCGCACCCTGATGGTGCCCGTGGTGCTCTTCCAGGTCGACGACGCCTTCGGCGTTTATCTGAACAGTCAAGCTGTCTCACTGGCATTTCGCTGAGCTCGCCGGCTCCCGGAACAGCGTCTCGATCAGCGGACATTCCCGCCGATTGCCTTCTGTGCATTGGGCCACCACGTCCTTCAGCACTCGCTCCATGCGTTTCAGGTCGGCGATCTTTTCACGCACGTCGTCGAGATGCGCGGCGGCAACGGCGCTTGCCTCGGCGCAGGGCTGGTCGCGCTCGTCGACGAGGCGCAGCAGTTCACGGACTTCATCGAGGGAGAAGCCGAGCTCGCGCGCCCGCAAGACGAAGCGAAGCCGTCGCTCGTGGGTGCTGTCGTAGCTGCGATAGCCGCTCGCCGTGCGCGGCGGCTCCGGCAGGAGGCCGACCTTCTCGTAATAGCGGACCGTCTCCAGATTGCACCCTGTGCGCTGTGCGAGTTCGGCGCGCTTGAGGCCTTTCACGCCAGCGTGATCGCGCATCCAAAAATACCCCTTGACCCTGTAGTTGCTACAGACCGCACATTAGCGCCTGGATAGGTTTTCGACAAGAAGAGCGAGGTCGAACATGAATGCATCCCGACACGGACCAGCAGACGTTGCACCGACTGCGGCAAACCTGACGACGCCAGAGCGAAGCGAGGCCGGGCGACAGCGCCTGGTCGCCGTCGGCGGCATACTCGGCGCCATCGCCGCCTCGTCCTGTTGCATCATTCCGCTCGTCCTGTTCAGCCTCGGCATCGGCGGCGCCTGGATCGGCAATCTGACGGCGCTTGCGCCCTACAAGCCACTGTTTGTCGCCGCAACGGCGGGCATGCTCGGCTACGGCTTCTACCTTGTCTACTGGAAGCCGCGACAGGCCTGTGCCGATGGGGCTGCCTGCACGCGCGCCGTCCCCAGCCGCCTCGTTCAGATCGCGCTCTGGTTCGCGACCGTACTCGTCGCCGCTGCTTTCGCCTTCGACTACGTCGCGCCGCTGCTGCTTTCCGCCTGACACCAAGAGGAGACTACCCCATGAGGAAGAGTTTGAGCGCTTTCACTTTGATCGCGTCGGTGATGACTGCGCCTGCCGCCTTCGCCGCCGAACGCACTGTGACGTTTGCCGTCGACAACATGACCTGCGCCTCGTGCCCCTACATCGTGAAGACCACGATGGCGGCAATCCCCGGTGTCGCGAAGGTGACCGTCTCCTTCGAGGCGAAGTCCGCGACCGTGACCTTCGACGACGCTAAGACGAGCACCGATGCCATCGCAGCCGCCAGCATGAATGCTGGTTATCCGGCCCACCCGACGCAGCAAGGCAGCTAGATGACTGATCGCGCCGTAATCCGCGCAGGTGCCGTTGGCGCCGTCCTCGCCGCGATCTGCTGCGCGGCGCCGCTCCTCGCCGTCGGCCTGTCTCTGGCGGGTCTTGGCACGTGGCTGACAGGTGTGGGTGCAGTGGTGCTTCCCCTGATCGTCGCGGGCTTCGGCTTCGGCGCGTGGGGGCCCCATCATCGCCGGGCAAGAGCCACGGCCTATGAGACGAAGATTCGCAAGGAAGGCGTGAAGCCATGAACGATTGCTGTGCAACCTCCTCCCGGGACAACCCGGCCGTTTCTCAGCCCGCGACACTGGCGAGCTTTGCCGTTCGACCGGGCGTAACGTTTCCGGATTGGTCGGCGGTCACGTCGCCTGTGGTCAAGAACGCTCTGCAGGCGATGGTCGGGTCCGACCACGTGCTCAATCGCTGGAGCGGTTACGATCCCGCCACCGACAGGGTGCGTGTTGCGTTGCTCCGACTCTACGCCGACCACGGGGGTGCCCCGACCATAAGCGCGCTTGCGGAGCGTACAAAACTCAGTGAGATGGTCATCCGGCCACTGCTCGACGAGCTCCGCCGGCGCGACCTCGTCGTTCTCGATGGCGAGCTGATCGTCGGCGCCTATCCGTTCAGCGATCATAACACCGGCCATCGGGTCACTCTGGACGGACGCACGCTGAATGCAATGTGCGCGGTCGACGCGCTGGGCATCGGTGCCATGACCGATCGCGACACCGCGATCGCCTCGCCCTGCGGCCATTGCGGCGCACTGATCCGGATCACCACGCAGGACCGAGGGCGGGCACTCGCCGACGTCGAGCCACAGTCGGCCGTCATGTGGCAGAGCGTCCGTTATGAAGGCGGCTGCGCCGCGAGCTCGCTCTGCGCGACGACCGCTTTTTTCTGCTCGGACGAGCATCTTTCCGCCTGGCGCGACGAACGTTCCACCGACGAGCCAGGTTTCCGGCTGTCGATCGAGGAAGGACTGGAAGCCGGCCGTGCTCTGTTCGGGCCGAGCCTCGCTGGTCTCGATGTGGCGTCGAAGAGCCTGGTGGTCGCCAACCGACCCTTGCGCACAAACGGTCGCAATGGAGGCGCTTACGATCTCGTCGTCATCGGCGCCGGCTCGGCCGGCTTCTCGGCCTCGATCACGGCCGCCGATCAGGGCGCACAGGTGGCGCTCATCGGCAGTGGCACCATCGGCGGCACCTGCGTCAATGTCGGCTGCGTGCCGTCGAAGACCCTGATCCGCGCGGCCGAGACGCTTCATAACGCTCGCGTGGCGGCACGTTTTGCCGGCATTACTGCTGAAGCCGAACTGACAGACTGGCGCGGAACCGTTCGTCAGAAGGACACGCTCGTGTCTGGGCTGCGCCAGGCCAAATACGCGGACCTGCTCCCCGCGTACAATGGTATCGCCTATCGCGACGGGCCGGCTCGCCTCCTCGACGGCGGTGTCGAAGTTGACGGCGCGCGTATTGCCGCTGGCAAGATCATTATCGCAACCGGCGCGCGGCCGGCAGTTCCTGCTATTCCTGGCCTCGAGACCGTACCGTATCTCACCAGTACGACGGCGCTCGACCTCGAGGAACTGCCGCGATCGCTGCTGGTGATCGGCGGCGGTTATATCGGCGCGGAGCTCGCCCAGATGTTCGCCCGTGCCGGCGTCAAGGTGACCCTCGTCTGCCGGTCCCGACTGCTCCCCGAGGCCGAGCCCGAGATCGGCGCGGCGCTCACGGGGTATTTCGAGGATGAAGGCATCACCGTTATCTCCGGCATCGCTTACCGCGCGATCCGCAAAACCGAGGGCCGAGCGTCACTGACCGTCACGCGTGACGGTCACGATGTCCAGATCGACGCCGATCAGGTGCTGATCACCACGGGCCGCACGCCCAACATCGAAGGCCTTGGGCTGGCCGAGCACGGGATCACCGTCTCGGCGAAGGGCGGCATCGTGGTCGACGACCGCATGCGCACGACCAAGGCTGGCGTCTATGCCGCCGGCGACGTCACCGGCCGCGACCAGTTCGTCTACATGGCCGCCTATGGCGCCAAGCTCGCCGCCAAGAACGCCCTCAATGGCGACAGCCTGCGCTACGATAACAGCGCCATGCCCGCTATCGTCTTCACCGATCCGCAGGTCGCAAGCGTAGGTCTCACCGAGGCGGCGGCGCGTGCGGCCGGGCATGAGATCCGCGTTTCGACGATCGGTCTCGATCAGGTGCCGCGCGCACTCGCCGCCCGCGACACTCGTGGGCTTATCAAGCTCGTGGCCGATGCTGCTGGCGGTCGTTTGCTCGGCGCCCACATCCTCGCGCCGGAAGGTGCCGACAGCATTCAGACCGCGGCTCTCGCGATCCGCCAGGGTCTAACCGTCGATGACCTCGCGGACACGATCTTTCCTTACCTCACCACGGTCGAGGGGCTGAAGCTCGCAGCACTTTCGTTCGGCAAGGACATCGCCAAACTCTCCTGCTGCGCCGGGTGAGCACAATCGGCGTCAAGGGCGTTTCCTGCCGATGATCGGTATGACGTCGGCGGTGCGGTTATCGCGCCGCCGTTCCATAAGCTGGCACAGCGCGCGGACTTGACGATGCTGGGCGAGCACGGTTTCGACGGCGCGCCGCTCCTGTTCGGCCCGGGCCGTCCCCGCCGGCCGATCCGTCGCGTTGCGCCGGGCTCTCGACTCGGCAACTGCATGGCGGAAGGCTTCCAGCACCTCGGAAGCGCGGTTCGCGGTCGCGCGACTGACACCTGCCTCGATGGCCAGATTCACAACCGTCAGCCTGCCATCAGCCACGCGGGGGCACCCATAAAGGAGGCGCGCCATCGCCTCACGAAGCGCCTGTTCCGTGGCTGCACTGACCGGCTTCATGATGTGCGTTCCTTCAACGGCGCGATGAGCCTGCGTTTTCTGTCGTTGTCCAGGCGCAGCGCTTCGCGTTGCAGCGGGGAGAGACGCTTGTCGGCGAGAAGATCCTCCGCCTGTGCAATGGAGGCTTCCCATGGCGGGAGATGTCGCTCGACGAGGCAGGCGTTGGGACATCGGTCGGGCGCGCATCGCGACAGGACCGGCACCGAGGCTGAAGGTTTCTCAGACTCCCGCAGGCAGAGCGCCGTCAATGGGTCGAAGAAGCAGTCGTTCAGATATCCGACATGCAGCGTGCGCGCCAGATGCGCCAGCATCGCCTTCAGGCGCTTGCGATCGGCCAGTTGCCCCGGAAGCGGGCCGAGTTCGCGGCCGACCCGCTCCAGTTCCACGCCGACGCGCTTACCGGCGGGTCCGCCTGGACCGTGACCGCGTCGATGGTTTTCGAAGTAGTCGATGATGTCGTCGAGTTGTCCGAGCGCCAGTTCCTGTTCGACCTCCTGCCTGAAGCCGGATGCGGACGAGCCGGCATAGCCGTTGAACATGGCCACGGAGGCGTGCTTGTACTGGATTTTGCCGGCGACAACCCCGAAGGGCCGGTTCGCGATGTACCAGGCCAGCGTTCGCCTGAACTGACGGGTGTTGAAGCGCCAGACGTCTTCTCCCACTCGGGGGATCACAGGACTATCGTCCGCGCCATATCGCTCATCGAGATGTTCTCGGAATTGGTTGATCTTCTTGGCGATGAGTATCGGCGTCTCGGCATTGTTCGTCTCGCGGTCGTCAAGGGCAAGCCATAGCCGCTCTGTCCCCGCATTCCGGCGGAATCGTTCCGAAAGACGCTCGGCAACCCGGATCGCCTGGACGGCGGCCTCGATGGTGATCCATTCGACCTGTTCGCCGCGAGCGCCGCGATCCTTCCAGGTCACGCCCTCGATCGCCAGCCTTTCTGTTCGCCCGTCCCGGTCGAGATTCCGTTTCAGGCAGCCGGATCGCAGCGACTGCACCTCACCGTCGCGCATGCCCGTCAGATAGCAACACACGATATAGGCGGCCGTCTGCAGGTGCCGTTCTTCCCGCGCCAGGCTGATGGCATCGAAGCGCTCCCGCCACGGTCGCCCCGTGTCGGGATCCGGGGAGATCGGCGTGTCCATCCCGCCCACCTCGAACCCAAGCTCGTCGACAGCATCATGAACCATCGACAACAGGGCCGGATCTTTGTGGACGGTGGTGAGATGCAGCCCGCATTGCATCGTCAGGAGCTTCAGATTGATGACCTCGCCATCAAACCTGCCGCCCCGCGACAATCTGCCGGTCAGCCCCCCGATCGAAAGAGGTCTTTCCCAGACAGGAATGCCTCTTCCTTCCTCGCGACGCTTGTCGATCCAGGAGGCCAGCATTACCGCGGGCCGCGTGTGGCGGGCGCGCGAGCGTGCTGCGAACCGGCTGTTCAGTGCATCGGCTTCAGCCCGGGCAGTGAAGATGTCGTCGCAGAGGTGCTCGACATATTTCAAGGCCCATCGCAGCATTGCGCCGATGACCGGCTCCGGGATGCGCGCGGTCCGGTTTTCCGAACAGCGCGTTCCCTGGCCGGTTGCCCGATAGACCGGTCGGCCGCGCCACGGGGTGAAGGTGATGCCACCGCACGTCAGATAGGGCGCCAGGCGATGAAGCTGGACGATGGGCCTGAGGCACACACCCACGCGCCCCGGCGTGATCGGCCGCGCCCGGTGATGGGTCGCGTATGCATCGATCAAATCCTGATCGACGTTTGCCAGATCGAGCTTGCCGATCCGCGAGCGCACGAAGTCCAGGAACCGGCGCAGCGTCGCAAGCGCAGTATGGCCGGAGACTGGCCGCAACCGCGGCTCACCGTCGGCGCGCCGTTCATTCATCCAGGCATAGATGTATTCCTTCGCAAGCAACCGCTCTGCCGCGCAGGGGATCACGCCGAAGTCGACCGTTCGAAAGGCCTTTCTGGCCATGTTGAACATCGCCGGCGCCATATCCCAGACATCATCGCCGAACCGCGAGAGCGCCGCTCGGTCGGTACCATCCCTGAGAGGCATCGAAGCCAAAACGATGTCGTCATCGACCCTGAGGCGTGAGACGGCACGCTCATCGTTCAAAGGAGAGGTAGTGGTCATGAGCCGTAAGCCTCCGGCGGAAGATAGAGCAACCGCGCCGAGGATTCTGCCGCCTCAACCCGTGCGCCTCCGACGACGGAGGACGGGAACATCGGCAGAATTTGCTCCGTGATCCTGCGGTATGGCCGATCGAATTTCTCGTTCCAGTCGCCAGAAGGCAACGCCTCCCGCAGCTCGTCCATGAACGCCTGGAACGCGATCAGCGCCGGTAGTTTCCGTGCGGTAATGACCGCGTTGGAGCATTCCAGGCACCCCCAGAACGGCGTCGGACAGGCTTCGCCTTCCCGACCGAAAGGGCTGACGCGGAAGTTGCTGCACGCCGCCAGCCAAAGATCCTGCTCTCCGTCCAGGAGCGGGCCGATCTTTTCCGACGGCACCGGCAGCCCGGTCGCGTCGGCTGAGGTTCGCAGCCGGGCTTCATCCGCGGGCACAACGATCCAAGGTCGCAGAGCCGGCGCCATCGCGTCGGTCAGTGCCTCGACTATCGTCTGCTCATGCAGATGCCGAAGGGCGGGGATGTCGGCATAATGGTTGGCCGCCACCGCTACCGTGTGGCCGACGGCAAAGTTCTCCAACTGCCCTCCGGTCCGCTTATACCAGTCAGCCTTCTGGGTCTTGCGCAGCCTGGAGAGATTGAGCGCCAGCGATTTTCCGGCGTCATCGACGATTCCGTACTTCTCGACAAACGCGGCCACGCAGGTCCCCAGCTTTTTCGGCGACGACAGGCGCCCCGGCTTCCAGGTGATCCAGAGCTTGCTCGATCCAGTGTGCTGCCGAGCCTTTTCCGTCAGCTTGATCGCCAGCCGCAGGACGGCTCCGGGCGTCTCCCGTCCGCCATCGCGGACACGCAAGCGCTTCCACTGGGCATGATGCGCGCGCCGCTTTCGATACTCGATCTCGACATAACCCCGGTTGGGATTGCGCAAGCAGTCAGCCTCAAGCCCACGCAGCGCTTCGATCTCCATGCCGGTCGTCAAGGACAGCCAGACGAGGAAGCCGACGACATCGTACCGGGTCAGATGGAAGCCGGCATGCAGTTCCTCGACCGGAGGCGGCTCGAGCCCGCATCTATGAGCGTGGTAGCGCAGATTGTCGAACAGCGCGCCTTCCCCGGCGACTACTCCCGCCGTCACAATCTGTTCGACCACTAGGTCATAGCGACGGCGCAATTCTGGATCACGGCCTACATCCAGAAGTGGGGGAGGCAGAGCCTCGCCCGTCGCTATCCGGTCGCGAGCCTCGATGATCTGGCGCATCGCTGCCTGCAGCAACGTCGAGGCAATCCTCCCACTGTAGGCATCGCGCGGCTTTGAGACGCCGTGCTCGCCGTGACCGATGTATTTCAGGCGCAACAGTGTTTCGGGCGGAAGCCTTTCAGGATTGAGCTCGGCGGCGACGCGCAGCACCCCGATCAGAGCACCGAGCACATTGCGCTGATTGGGTCGCTCGCCGCCGTTCTGCTCCAGCCAGTCCTCATAGGCATTGATTACCGCCGGAGTTAAGTCGTCGAGACGACGAGGTTTTACCGACGCCCCTTCCAGGAACAGCCAGAACCGCCGCAGACGGCGGATAAAGGTGCCTGCGGTTTTCCAGAGTGGTGCCGGCCCCATCCGGTGGAGATACTCCTGCAGGAATGGCGCAACCTCATGGGTCAGCGCCGTCAGCGGCCAGGAAGACAGATTGACGTCGATCCTCCCGGCATCTTCCGTCCGAAGGACGAAGACGAGCGGATTTTGCGGATTTTCCTCTTGAGTGTCGAACAATTCGATTCCAACTGGGAAGGTGGCACGACGACCGCGTTTCATCACAGGGGTCCACCAGCATTAACGCGCAGTTCCCAGGCCTCGACCGCAGCGTCGATCATTTCCTGGCTTTCTTCCATGCAATCCAGGTAGATGTGAGTGCTTTCGATGCGGCTATGGCCCAGCAAACGCTGCAACTTCAGAAGAGGATCGCCAATCAAGCGGCGGTACGCCGCGCCGATATGGGATCGGCGTTCGTCGAGTACCCATCCGATCTGTTCACGCACGAGCAGCGACAGCATATGAACCGCAAAGGTGTGGCGCATCATGTGCGGAGTGACGTCGAGGTCGATCCCGAACCGCCTGCACCGTACGCTTGCCCTCCGGAAGACCACCTCCCAAGCGGCCGGGGGCATGGGCCGCGCCCCTTCCGCCAGCCAAAGACACAATGGTTCGGATGTTTCCGCCCATACCAAGCGGCTGCGTTCGCGCGGCGCCAGCACGTCGACACTGGCTCGAACTGTGTCCTTTTCCAGAAGGAGCCTTCCCCGATCGTGGCTGACGACACGGATCGGATGTTCGATTGACCTATTGCGCGGTTGCGAAAGGCGCATGAGGACATTGGTCCGTTCCAACGCCGCGTATTCATGCAGACGCTTCAGCACGCGCTCGGGCAAGCGGATCTCGCGCCCCTTGCTACCCTTGGCAATGGCCGGCGCCAGTCGGAAAGATCGGCTCCTCAATGCACCGACCGGCTCCGTCCTCGGGAACTCGATCCAGAGCAGACTTGCCGCTTCCTGGAGCCGCAGGCCCGTCGTGACGAGCAATTCGGCGAACAACGCATTGCGCTCGCTGTTGCGGCCCTGCCAGGTGGGATCCTCGCTCCCGTCTGGAAGACGACCACGCAAGCCGATCTCGCGAAACAGGAGATACCGATCCAGGGAAAGGAACCGGATATCGCGTGTCCGTGCGCCGCGCTCGGTGGCAACATTGGCAGCGACCGCTATGGCCCCGCCGCCGTTCGTCCGTCGCCATGATTGCCGATAGGTGAAAGGCGATTTGGCGATCATTCCCTCTTCAAGAGCCCATCGGTAAAGCTTGTCGAGCGCTGCTACCGACCGGTTCCAGCTCGCGGCCGAGATGCGCGCCGGAGGAAGCGCCAGACGTCGCGCCGCATGGAAGGCTGCGACATCGTGCCGATCAGCCGCCCAGAGGGCTCTGTTGTCTCGGCGCTCGGCAAGAAAGCGCATCCAGATCAGGATATCCCAACCATAGGCGCGCAAGCTGTTGGGCGAACGAACCCCCAACGTGGGGCAAGCTCGAAAGAACCGGTTCAGGTCGTGATCGTAGCTGTCGTCATCGCCAAGAATGAACGGCATGCCGTCCACGAGGTTCAGCTTCTCGGCGGCTGCGACTTCATCCACCGACAGCCTGTGGACGACGCCATCAACCGTAACAGACTGCCGCAGCGTCGAAAGATCCGTGAAGAAGAGCTGGGGCATCCTGTTCTCCTCGGCCGCGATTTTCCCGCCGGGACGGGCTCGAGCCCGTCCCGGCGGGAAAATCGCATCGCCTCACCTCAAGCGAAGGGGAATGTCGTCAACGTTGATCGTGTGCTGCGAACGTCACAGCGGTAAGACAGAACACAGAGTCAGGATAACGGCGTGATGGTCTCGAGCGAGTACGACGGCGACGAG
This sequence comes from Hyphomicrobiales bacterium, assembly GCA_017305635.1. GTDB lineage: Bacteria > Pseudomonadota > Alphaproteobacteria > Rhizobiales > Kaistiaceae > JAFKKF01. The sequence goes on from JAFKKF010000004.1 coordinate 9,957, forward strand.
GATACCATCGTGCACGATTATGATCCGTGGGAGATTATGGACAGCTCGGACTGAAGAGGGTGGCAATTGCGCAGCCCGGCGCAGAGTCGGGCTGCGCATAATCACAGGGACTGAGGAAGGCCATGATTTGGTCCGGTGGGCGATACCGGACGGGCGCAGTGGCAATTGGCTGGAGGTGGCTCAATGCTTCCTCTTTCATGGCGAGGTCCGCCTCCAAATACATATGCGTCGTGCTTGGGCGCTCATGGCCGAGCACCACAGCGCGATAGCCGTGATGTCCACGCCGATTGCAGCAGGTGCATCGCCGTGGTGTGGCGGATCGTGTGAGGCGAGGTCGCCCGGTCGGCAAGAGCCCGAAGTTCGCATGCCGCTTGAGCAACGGCCTGGGCCAGTCGCTGAGTCACGCTCGATCTCGACAACCGACGACCCGCGCCACTTGAGAACAGATATCCCTGTGGGCCCGCATCTGGCAGATGGCGCAGCCACAGCCTGAGGGTCGAGGCCGTTGCCTTTCAGAGCGGAACACTGCGGCGCTTTCATCCCTTGCCGTGGAGGTGAACGACTGGCGAGACATCCAGCACCACGTCACCGACCTTGAGGTCTGTTACCTCGTAGACCCTGGCAACAGTGTTGTACAGGAGCGTGAACAGTGCTCGATCGCGCCGGCCCGCCCATGTCGCGCAGTCTGGCGCTGTGATGATCTGCCTCCATTTCGGGCGCGATTGCCGGCTCCCGCTATAGCCGGGCTGCCTGTAGAGCGTGGCTAGTAGCTCGCGTGTCGTGGTCATGGACATCTGGTCCGATCGGGCATAATCGCCCCTGAGCGCCTTGAGTGCGTTTCGTTCGATGTTGATCTCTCGCTCCGTCCTGAAGCCGAGCCGACGCAGGATTGGAACCGGAGGGCGCCAGCCCTGGATCGCATGTTGAAACAAGAACGCGGTGACAGTCGCGGGGAGCAAGAGCCACCAGGGGCTTGCGAACGCGCCGAGCATCACGCCGATAAAGCCAAGCGCCGAGGCATTCGCCTCAAGTGTACGCTCGGTGTCCCATTCGCGATCGAGCTCCTGTAGGCGGTGATTGATCGCTTGAGGGTGCTCCGCGTGCCGACGCACGCATTCTGCAATCTGCGCTTCGATGCGGCGGTTGGCCTTGCTCGAGGTGGCACTCGCTCGACGGTGCTCGGAAGCATGGTCGCCTCCGTGAAAGCAGCGCGCTCAGCCGGCCGTGAATTGACCCATCATGCCATTATCTTCATGCTCAAGGATGTGACAGTGATACATGAAAGGTGCCTTCGTCGCCGGCTGAGTGAAACGGACGAGCAACTCGACAGGCTCCTTAACCAACACCGTATCTCGAAGGCCCTGATCCCGAACGGTAGGCTTCCCGCCGTCGCGGCTCAGCACTTCAAAATGGACGCCGTGGATGTGGAATGGGTGAGCCATCATCTCTCCCGAGGCTTCCCAGATCTCGATGTCGCCGAGCCGCACCTGCTCGTCGATCCGCGCTATATCAAAGGCGCGGCCGTTGATGGCATGCATGGCCATGCCGCTGCCCTGGCCACCACCCATCATGCTCCCCCTGCCGCCCATCATTCCGCCCATACCCATGTTAAGTACAAATCGCCGCCGCCTGACTGCCTGCGCGGCGTCAACGCGTTCGCGCGTAACGAGACGTTCGGGGATAGCCGCTTTGGCGGCGGCTGCTCCAGGCCGAGGCTCAAATCTGAGTATGTGCTCGCGACTCCGGCCGAGGAGATCGGAGGCGAAGCTTCGGAGACGCGTCTGCATTCCCATCATCATGGGCATGTTGAGGTCAGGTCCCGTTTCCAATGCGACCGTTCGTCCATCCGAGAAATCCGCGAGGATCTCGGCTCGTTCGCCAGGGGCGAGGGTCAGCGATCGCAGCTCAACAGGACGTTCGAGAAGTCCACCCTCCGACGCAATCCAATGAAACGCCCTGTCGTCTGAAAACGCCAGATTGAAGATGCGGGCGTTGGAGCCGTTGACAAGTCGCAGACGCGCCAGCCGACGCGGAACATGAGCGACCGGATTCGGCGTGCCATTCACGAGCAGAGTGTCACCGCGTCTCCCCATCATGAGCGACATCATTCCCTGAGGAAGGACAAGCCGCCCGTCCTCGAACTGGCGATCCTGCAGCAGGAGCGGCAGGTCATCGACGCCGTATTCCGAAGGCAGCCCGAGCGCTTTCTCGTCATCGTCGGTGACGAGCAGGACTCCGGCCAAGCCCGAATAGACTTGCTCCGCGGTGCGATCGTGCATATGCGAATGATAGAATAGGGTTGCCGACGGCTGGCGCACCGAAAGGACCGGGCGCCATGTCGTGCCGGGCTGGATGAGTTGATGCGGGCCGCCGTCCACTTCGCCGGGGATGAGGAGGCCGTGCCAGTGAACGGTGGTGTCCTCAGTGAGCGCATTCGTGACCGCGATCTCGACATCATCGCCCCGATGAAGACGGATTACTGGTCCGAGGTAGCTGCCATTATAGCCGAGCGTTGGGCTTTCCTGGTCCGGAAAGAAGGCGGTTGTGCCGGTTTGGACTTTTAGCGTGAGCGACTGTCCTTCTTTGCGAGCATCAATGAGGTCCGGAACTTTCAGCAGTTGCGGCTCAGGCGCAGCAGTTGCTTGCCAGAGCGGACGCGCGACTACGGCCCCGGCGCCAGCCAGAGTCGCACCGGTCAGGATCGTGCGGCGAGACAGCATTGATGTCGTTCCTTGCGTTCCACGCCCTGATCGTGAATCGCCGAGCCTTGAGGGGATATGTCAACGTTTCTGATTGGGTCAATGCTAATGGAGTCGGTTCTAAGGACAGTCGAGGAACCGCCGAAAAACTTCCAAGTTCGCGGTGATGGCGACGGAAGCGGCGCAGCTTTTGAAGCTTTTAGGCAAACAGCTTATGAAGCTTATGCCAAGGAAAAGAATCAGCTGATCCGATGGAACCGCACTCGCGCACCCAGAGTTAACGGTCGGAACGCGCACGCGATTGCGTTGCCTGCCGCATTGTCTCAAGCATCCGACGGATCAGTTGGTGTCCGCCTCGTGTTCGCAAGACTAATTGCTGTAGCAAGCGGCATTATCCCCGCTCACGTGCGCCCGTTCTCCGGCAAGGGATATAAAGTAGATGATGAATGACATGATGGGCGGGATGTGGGGCATGGGGCTCGTGTGGCTGCTTGTCCTGCTTTTCCTGATCCTCGTGATTGCAGCTCTCATCAAATACCTCCGGCGATGACGCTTCAGACCTGCTCGACCTATCGTGATAGGAGAATGAGACAATGAGCTACTACTTCGCGCAGACACTCCGGTCATCCTTCGATGATGCAGTCGCCAAGACCACGGCCGCTCTGAAAGAGGAGGGCTTCGGCGTCATCACCGAGGTCGACGTGAAGGAAACGCTCAAGCGAAAGCTCGACGTCGATTTCCGCCGCTACACAATTCTTGGCGCTTGCAATCCGAAGCTCGCCCACGAGGCGTTGAAGCTAGAAGACAAAGTCGGCACGATGTTGCCCTGCAATGTGATTGTGCAGGAGCTTGAGCCGGGCCAGGTCGAAGTCGCGGCGATCGATCCGGTCGCGTCAATGCAGGCAATCGGCAATCCAAATCTGGAGAGGAAAGCGCAAACCGTCAGGCAAAAGCTGCAGCAAGTCATTGCACGGCTTTGAACTGAAAGACGGGGCTTACATAGCCTAGTTCGTTATGGAGTTACGCCAGATGGCGACGGAAGAGACTCACAGCTAAGCGTAACCCCTTTGTGAACCGCCCCTTTCAGAAGCAGACATCGGGTGTGCGGCACGCCGTATACGGCACGCAGACCAGGCGCTACGCCACCATCGATCCAGTTCTTCGACTTCGTTCCGAACTCCGGAGCGACCGCCATATGCTCCGCCGACCGCAGCGTCTTCATCAGGCAAAGAACGTCGCCCGATTTCGATACAGGATGTAACACGCGACCACGAAGATGAGCGCGGCGAACAGGCGGTTGAGGATGTTCTTGTAGGCGCTGAGCCGTGTGGCGAGCAGCATCCCGAGCAATCCGCCTACGGTGCCACCCCCGATGAACTCCGCGGCAAGCCACCAGTCCACCAAGCCTGAGCTGGAATAGTTCACGGCCGTGGCCAATCCGAATGTTCCAACGGACAGCAGTGAGGTGCCGATCGCGTTGATCATCGGCATTCCTGTTGCAAGCATTAGGCCGGGAACGATCAGGAAGCCCCCGCCGATACCGAAGAAACCAGATGCAGCGCCGGCGGCGAGTGCCACGCCGGCAGTGGCGAGGCACATCCTGAGGTCGACCGGACGGCATTCGACGGCCATCGCCTTCCGTGGCTTCAGCATCATGATACCGACGACGATCATGAGGATGCCGAAGAGAAAGATCAGGCGGTCCCCGTCCATCGCCTTGCCGAGACTGGAGCCGGCAAGCGCGCCGATTACGCCGAGCACGGAGAAGACCGCTGCACACCGCCACCAGACGTGGCCCTTGATCGCGTGGCTCGCGAAGTTTGCGAAAGCGTTGACCGAGACCGCAAGAGCACCCGTGCCGATAGCGACATGCGGCTGCGTGACCCCGACGACGTAGAGGAGCAGCGGCGTAGCCAGGATGGACCCGCCGCCGCCGAGCAGGCCGAGCATGAAGCCGACGATCCCGCCGGAGCCGACTGCCGCAAGGATCGAGGTGCTGCTCACGTCCTTCTGCTCCAAACTCTATCGTACAAGGTCATGCCGACCAGCATGGCGAGGACGAATAGGGCTGTCTGGGGGATGCCAACCGAGAGGGATGCAACCGCCGGGCCCGGACAGAGGCCGCCGATCCCCCAGCCCACGCCGAACAAGGCCGAGCCGATGACCAGCGGCGCATCGATCCGCCGGTTCGTGGGTACATGGAAGCTATCGCCGAAGGCCGGCTGCCGCATCCGCTTCATCACCTGAAGGCCGATGAAGGCGACGACGACCGCACCGCCGAGGACGAAGGCCAAGCTCGGATCCCAAGCGCCCAACACGTCGAGGAAGCCTTGGACGCGGACCGGGTTCAGCATGCCGGAGAGCGAAAGCCCTAGACCGAAGACGGTACCCGAGGCGAGAGCAATCCCGAACTGGTAGATGTTCCTGTTCATGGTCCGAGATCTCGCAGAACTGCGACGGCAACCACGCCGGCCGTCAGGAACATGGCGACCGCCACCATGGAACGTAGAGACAGGCGGGCAAGCCCGAGCACACCGTGGCCGCTGGTGCAGCCCGATCCCATGCGCGAGCCGAAGCCGACCAGCAGCCCGGCGATGATGATCAGCGGCCAACCGGCGGTGATCTGCACGATTGGCCAGCCGCCAAAGACGAGCAGATAGGCGAGTGGCCCCAGGAGCAGCCCGAGTACGAACGCGAGATTAGTGGTTAGGCCGACGCCTTGGGCGAGACGCCCGACGATCCCGCTGATCCCCGCGATCCGGCCGTTGAGGAGCAGAAGCATGACCGCCGATGCGCCGATCAGCATGCCCCCGGCCAAGGATGGAAGATAGGTGCTCATAGGTCTTAACTCACGCAAAAGATATCATGGAGAGCGGCAACCAGTTGGGCGGCCTTCTCCTCCGTCAGGGAGTAGAAGATTTGTTTTCCCGCCCGCCGCGTTTCGACGATTCCGGAGCTGCGCAGCACCGTTAGGTGCTGCGACAGGTGCGGTTGGTGGACGTTGACCTTCTGTTCAAGCTCGCCGACCCAGTGCTCGCCCTCCACGAGCGTGCAGACGATCATGAGGCGCGCCGGATGCGACAGTGTTTTCAGGAGGTTTGCCACCTCTCCGGCCCGGCTGGCCATCTCGGCTGGCGAAAGCCCCGCCTTCATCATCGCCTTCAAGTCGGTCGTCATTCCCATGCTGCTCCCTGCAATGCATCGAGCGGAAATTTGAGGTAGCGCTTGCCGTTGGCTTCCGGCTCCGGCAGGCGGCCGCCGCGGATGTTCACCTGCAGGGCATGCAAGATGAGCTTCGGCATTGGCAGCGTCTTGTCTCGGTTCGTCCTGAGCGCCACGAATTCTTCTTCCGTCACGCCAGCAAGATGCGGGTTGGACTTCTTCTGATCAGCCACCGTGCTTTCCCAGCGAGGTGCCCGCCCGTCCGGTTGGTAGTCGTGGCCCGTGAAGATCCGCGTCTCGTCCGGGAGCGCGAGGATGTCCTGGATCGACTTCCAGAGGACGCGTGCGTCGCCGCCTGGGAAGTCGGCGCGAGCCGTGCCGCCGTCGGGCATAAAGAGCGTGTCATGCACGAAGGCCGCGTCGCCGATCACATAGGTGATGGAGGCGAGCGTATGTCCCGGAGAGAACAGCACCTTCGCATCGATCGAGCCGACCTTGAACGTCTCGCCACGGGCGAACAGCCGGTCCCATTGTGAGCCGTCGGCGGCAAGGTCGGACCAGTTGTAGATACCCCTCCAGAGCTTTTGCACGTCCACGACGTGCTCGCCTATTGCCGTCCGCGCGCCGGTCTTCTCCTTCAGATACTGGGCCGCCGAGAAGTGGTCGGCATGCGGATGGGTGTCGAGGATCCACTCGACGGTCAAGCCGTTCTCGCGGACGTAGTCGAGGATCCCATCGGCATTGATGGTCGCTGTCGCCCCGGCCTTCTCGTCGAAGTCGAGCACGGGGTCGACGATGGCGCACTTGCGGGTCGCGGGATCGGAGACCACGTATTGTACGCTCCAAGTGCGCTTGTCGAAGAAGCCCTTCACCTGCGGCCGGCGCGCCGCGTGCTTCTCAAGCCAAGCTTCGGCGCCGCTCGTGTCGAAGCCGCGGCTGCGTCCGAATTCGACGACCTCGTCGGCAGACATCCGGCCATCGAGGACCTGGCCGATCAAGTATAGGCTCAGCGAGCGAGTGCCGGTCTTGCAGTGGGCGAATACGGGACCTTCCGATTCGTCGACTGCGCGCTGAAATGCGCGTACATCCGCCTCGGTGATCGTGCTGGCCGTGACCGGGATGAACGCATAGGACAGGTCGCAGTGCTTCGCTTCCTGGCTTTCGGCGTGGGTTCCCGGCTGGGAATTATTCTCATTGTCCGGTCGGTTGTTGATGAGTGTCTTAAATCCCTGGTTGCGCAGCGACTGAATGTCTTCGACACCAGGCTGCGGCGAGATGGAAAGCTGTTCCGATATTCTGGTGATAGGCATGGATGGCTCCGTGTCCGACATCATAATACGGTATAATATATTACATAATGATGTTCTTCAAGGTCAGCTAGCGGAACCCCCTGCTTGCCTTTGGTTCCCCGAGCAGAGAGGAGAAGCAACCATGATCACGAAGCAAACGGTCAGGAAGGAATCCGGCGAGTGTGCCCGGCGTCGGCGGTATCCGGCGGGGGTCATCGCTGTCCTACTTTGGACAGGCCAGCGCGATCAGCGCTGCTCACGCTCCTGTACAACATTGGAGCCAAGGTCTCTGAGCCGACCAACCTAAGGTCGGGGATGTGGTGCTGGATATCTCGGCAGTCGCTCACCTCCACAGCAAGGGGAGAAAGCGCGAGTGTTCCGCTGTGAAAGGCGACGCCGCGACTCTTCCACCGTGGCTTCGCCACCTGCCAGATGCGTGCCCACAAGGGCACCTCTTTCCGTGCAGCGCGCGTCGAAGGCTGTCGCGATCGAGCGTGGCCCAGCAACTCCCCAGGCCGTTGCCCAGCCGGCGCGCAAACTTCCGGCACTCGCAGACTGGGCAATCTCGCCTCACACAATCACCACAGCGGTGCACTGCTGCAACCGGGCGTGACATCACCCCTTATGGCGGTGTGGCTCGAGCATGAGCACCCCAGTACGACACACATTTACGGAGGTGGATCTCGCAACGAAAGATCAGGCATTGAGCCGGCTCCAGCCATCGTCACTGCACCCGCGCGGTACCGTCCGCCGGATCAACTCATGGCCTTCCTGCACTCGCTGTGATTATGCGCAGCACGATCTCGCTCGGACTGCCTATCTCCACGGTCTAAGTCCGAGCTCTTCATAATCTCGCACATCATAATCATGATTATGCTCACCCGCGCATAACCACGATTATGACCCGTTCGAGATTATGGAGAGCTGACACCTTCGACAGTCGGCCAATCCCCAAAGCGCCCGGGCGCTCAGCCCGGCGCTTCTCCTGTCGACTGCTCATAATCAAAGGCTTTGGAGGAATGCCATAAGCTGATCTGGCGGCCGATAGCGGGCTGGTGCAGCGTTCACGGGCTGCAATCGACCGAGCGCGACTTCTTTCATTGCTAGGTCAGCTTCCAGATACATGTGGGTTGTCGTCGGGCTTTCATGCCTGTAAATTCGCGCGCAATAGTGACCCTCTGAGGGGCGGTTTTCGCGTCCAATGATGACCCCCCTGTAACGCTGTATGTCAGCCTCCCTTCCTTTGTCCGGGAAGGGAGTTCGAGGGTGATTGGCGTGGACCTGATCGGTCAGATACGACGGGCGTATTTCGAGCAGCAGAGACCGATCAAGGAGATCGTGCGGACGCTGTCGGTGTCACGCGCGACAGTACGCAAGGTGATCCGCGGCCGGGCGACCGAGTTCAAGTACGAGCGCGGCGTGCAGCCGGCGCCGAAGCTGGGCGAATGGGTCGCGGTTCTGAGCGAGATCCTGGAGCAGGAAGCGAAGCTGCCGCGGCGGGAACGGCGCTCGACCCAACGCCTGTTTGAGGAGCTGCGCGGGCGTGGCTACGACTGCGCGCACGACAGCGTGCACCGGTTCGTGAAGGCGTGGCGGGACGAACGGGCGCGGGTCCCGGCCAAAGCGTTCGTTCCGATGAGCTTTGCGCCGGGCGAGGCGTACCAGTTCGATTGGAGCCACGAGACGATCACGCTCCAAGGGCTGCCGCTGACGATCAAGGCGGCGCACATGAAGCTGTCGCACAGTCGCATGCCGTTCGTGCGCGCCTACTTCCGCGAGACTCAGGAACTGGTCTTCGATGCCCACGACAAGGCATTCCAGTTTTACGGCGGGGTCTGCCGGCGTGGCATCTACGACAACATGAAGACGGCGGTGGAGGCGATCTTTGTCGGCAAGGCGCGCCAGTATAATCGCCGCTTTTTGCAGATGTGCTCGCACCATCTGATCGAACCAGTGGCGTGCACGCCGGCGTCGGGCTGGGAGAAAGGTCAGGTCGAGAACCAGGTCGGCAATCTGCGCGACCGGCTGTTCCTGCCAAAGCCGCGGGTGAAGAGCCTCACCGAACTGAACGCCTGGCTGGAAGATCAATGCATCGCTTACGCTAAGCGCACCCAACATCCGGAGTTCAAGGATCGGACGATCTGGGAGGTGTTCCAGGAGGAGCGAGCGAGCCTGATGGAGCTGCGCGGGCCATTCGACGGGTTCGTCGAGAAGGCCGTCAGAGCCAGCACGACCTGCCTGATCATGGCCGATCACAATCGCTACAGTGTGGACGCGCGCGCCGCCGGCCGGATGGTGCTCGTGCGCTCCCATGCCGAGCGCATCGTCGTGCTGCTGGATGACGAGGTGGTTGCCGACCATCCACGCCAGTTCCGGCGCGATCAGATCATCTACGATCCCTGGCATTATCTGCCGGTTCTCGTGAAGAAGCCCGGCGCGTTGCGCAATGGCGCTCCATTCAAGGATTGGAGCCTGCCGACGGCGTTGGCTCAGGTACGCGCCAAGCTGAAGAGCCACGCCGATGGAGATCGCCAGTTCGTCAAGGTGCTGGGCGCGGTGCTCGATCACGGCTTGGCCGCGGTCGAGGCGGCCTGCGCCGAAGCGCTGGAGGCCGGCATTGCCAATGGCGATGTGATTCTCACCGTGCTCGCCCGGCGGCTCCAGCCGATACCGGCGCCGAGCATCACGACGCCCGATGCGCTGCGCCTGAAGATCGAACCCATGGCGGATTGCCGCCGCTACGACAGCATAAGGAAGGAAGCCTGATGGAGCGTCACGAGATCCTCGACGCCATGAGCGAGCTCAAACTCTACGGCATGCGCGCCAGCTTCGACGAGATCGCCGGCAAGGGCCTCGTCCGCCGTGACGAGATCTATCCCCTCATCGCCGGCTTGATCCGGGCGGAGCGCACGCACCGCCAAGCGCGATCAATCAGCTATCGCATCAGCGGCGCCAAGTTCCCGGTATTGAAGGATCTCGACAGCTTCGTATTCGCCGACACGCCCGTCGATCAGGGACAGGTGCGCGAGTTGGCGACCGGTACTTTCCTGGACGCCAAGCGAAACACCATCTTTATCGGCGGCACCGGCACCGGCAAAACCCATCTCTGCATCGCCGTCGCTGCGGCCGTCATCCGGAGCCGCGCTCGGGGACGGTTCTTCAACCTCGTCGATCTCGTCAATCAGCTCGAGCAGGAAAAGGCCGCCGGCAAGAGCGGACGTTTGGCCGAGAAGCTGCTGCGCCACGATCTCGTCGTGATCGACGAACTCGGCTATCTCCCATTCAGCCAATCCGGCGGGCAGTTGCTGTTCCACCTCATCAGCAAGCTCTACGAGAACACCTCGCTCCTGATCACCACCAACCTCGCCTTCGCCGATTGGCCCCAGGTGTTCGGCGACGTCAAAATGACCACCGCCATGCTCGATCGCCTGACGCATCACTGCGACATCGTCGAGACCGGCAACACCAGCTGGCGCTTCAAAACCGAAACTGACCCCCCCGGACCCCTCCCGGGCTTCTCCTCGTGGGTGCACAGGGACCTCCCACGCCCTCCGCTGCGCGCAACGCCGAGGGCGCTGCGCTCCGGGCGCAGGCCCCTCCTATGCACTACGCGGATAAGCCCAATCTCGCGCATCCAGAGGGGGTCGTTATTGGACGCGAAATCGGGGTCGCGATTGGAAGCGAATTGACAAATGATCGGAAATGAAACGGCCGACGACTGCTTCGTCGACATTCTGGACCGCCCAGTCTTCCGAACGCAGCCAATCCCCGAAATGGAAGACGCTCGCGACATAACGGCGAACGCGTTTGGCCTGATAGCGCCTTGCTTCGAAGTGCTCGCGATAGTCTTGGACGATCGGTGCGAGACCGTTGGCAGGATCGTCAGGGCGGAGTTGAAGCCTGAGAGTCGTGGCCATGCTTGATCTCCTCGTTGGTGGGAGATCAATCTGAACCCGAGGATTATGTGCAGTCGACAGGAGAAGCGCCGGGCTGAGCGCCCGGCGCTTTGGCGGATTGGCCGACTGTCTAAGGTGTCAGCTCTCCATAATCTCGAACGGGTCATAATCGTGATTATGCGGATATCTGCATAAGCACGAGTACGACCCGTGGTCCCCGGCCCACTGAGCCGGGCAACCGGTGCCGCTGGCGCTGCGCCCGATGCAAGGGAGGCTGCGCCGCGGCCCAGGCGAGACCACGGCGACCACTTGCCAGCGCGCCCTTGCATCCGGCACGCTTCGCGGCAGGCGGGTGGCGTCTCGTTGGTGTGTCGACGGGCGTCAACCGAAGAAAGGAACGGGCCGGATGCCCGTATAGTGAAAGCCATGGAGAAAAATGAAATCGAGGAA
>JAFKKF010000012.1 GCA_017305635.1 Hyphomicrobiales bacterium
ATGCCGACGCCACTTGTCCAGTTCATCGCGGGCGGCCCACCCCCGACGCTCACCCTCGGTCAGCTCGGCAAACGCCGGCCCCGCGGCGGCAGCGGCCGGCACGTAGTCGTCGCGCATGTGCCTTGGCCATACCGCCTTGCCATTCCAACAGACGACGCTCATGCCGTCGCCATTCCCCTCAAGGAAGGCGCTGAAGCGTTCCGGGTGACCAATCCTGATGAACAACGTCAGGGCCGGACGGCTCACCTCAATCTCAAATCGGGTGGTGCGAACTTTCATCGTCGGGGTGTCTCCCAGCCGGTCCCGAGGTGGCCCCTATGGCCCCTCGACGCCCCCTTACGGTCAACGACCGGCGACTCGCGATCAACGCTCAAGAATGGCGGGATACCGCGGATTTCATTGCACTAGCACAACGTTTGGGGGCCTTGTCGAGTCCCCTCAATGGCTTGGCCGGCACAAGCCGTGAGTCAGAATGTCGCGGGGTGTCCGGTTCGGTGAGAGCGGTTCTTGTGGCCGAGGGTGCAGGGTAATCGGCAAGGTACGTTCATGGGGCGGAGCCGAGAGGGGCTTTAATGCCCCGGCGCCGCCCTCTCACGGTCCAACACGCTCAACACTCGCTGCACCTGTACCGCCGTCCACGTCGTGGCGCCCCGCGCGGTCGGCACCTCCCGCTCAGTGAGGGCCCGCGCGATGCCCCCGAGGGTCACCACGCCGGCCGTCCGTAGCTCCTCAATGACGGGGGCGAGGTCGGCAGCGCGGCCGGCGACGCGCTCCGCCACGGCAGCCTTGGCGGCCTTCCGCATGGCCCGGGTCGGCCGCTGTCCCCGGTCACCGCCGAGGACCGTCCCCCGCGCCTTGGCAGCGGCAAGGGCGGCCTTGGTGCGCTGGCTGATCAGGCCGGCCTCAAGTTCCGCAACCGCCACCATGCTGTTGAGGAGGAAGCGGCCTTGCGGTCCCTCGACCTGGGGAAGGTCACAGAACCGGACGTCAACGCCAGCCTCCAGCAAGCGGGAGAGGAACGCGACCGAACGGGTGAGGCGGTCCAGCTTGGCGACGATGAGAGGCACCTTGTGGAGCCGCGCGGCGGCCAGTGCCTTCTCCAGCTCGGGGCGGTCGGAACGCCGGCCGCTCTCCACCTCGACGTGCTCCGCGACGATCCGCCAGCGACCCCCGTTAAGGTAGTGCTGGACCGCCTCCCGCTGAGCCTGAAGGCCGAGGCCTGAGGCGCCTTGCTTCGCGGTGCTAACCCGGTAGTACGCAACAAAACCGCCGTTCGCCATCACCATAACGCTCCTGTCAACGTTCGTTGACTGAAACGTAGTGGGCAATGACTCGGCGGTCAAGCGTGGAAGTCAAGCACGTCGGGGCGAGTGGCTGCAGGCATGCCCCCGCAAGAATTGGAGCGTCCCTTGAGGGTCCATGGCCACTCCCGGCGGCCGGAGAATTTTTCAAATTCCTGAGGGCCGAGGCACCCCCCTCCCCCCTTTCATTTTTGGGGGGAAAACGATGCCCGTAGATTGCCGCGAGGGAAGATCGGCCCGCGCGGGGGGAACGCGCCAAACTTGATTAAGAAATATCCCTCCTCGGATTTTTCCGCCAAAACATTCTGGTGTGGCACCCGCTGGCACACGCTATGGGAGCATGTTAGGGTACCGCGTCGTCCAACCTATGGAGGACTCAATGCGCTACGTGGCGCTCGTACTCGCAGTTCTGCTCGGCTTGGCGGTAGTCGCACCGATCAGTGGAAGTGTGCCGGCTCAGGCCGCGTGCACATCCTCCGACTGCGACTAGTATTCCTGACCTCGGGGCTCCGTCGCAAGGCGGGGCCCCTTCAAGTCGCCAATCATCCACCTCAAGGGAGACCTTTATGCTCCGCCGAATTGTGACCGTTCTGGTCCTGATGGGTGCCGTGAGCGTCGGCGTCGTGGGGCCTGGGTACGCTTCCTGCACCAGCGCCAATTGCGACGTGAAGTGCAGTGACCCCGACAAGTGCTAGGCCACGCCCGCCGGCAACCTCACCGCCTCGACTACGGCCCTCATCTGTTGCTCGGCGGGCCCCCCTGAGTACACCCCGAGGGTCATGCCGGGGCGCCGATGGCCGACAACGGCCTCCACGACATGCACCGGTTGTCCGGCCCGCTCGGCCGCCGTGATGAACCATCGGCGGAACGAGTGGAAGGTGATGAGGGACTGGCGCTCCCCCTCGACCACCTGATCAACGCCGACGCGCGTCCTCAGCGTTTTGAAGCGCTTCACGAGGGTCATTGAGCGCTCCATCTTGCTGTCCGGCGGCGGTGCGCGCTCCTCATGGATTAGGAAGGCATCGGCCTCTTTCCCCTTGGTCCGTCGGCTCACCACGTGGGCTAAGTCGGGGTGGATCGGCACCTTGCGGATGCCGGCTTTGGTCTTGGCGCTCCGAATGTCGAACACACCGGCGCGGCAGTCGGCCACGGTCAGCCGGGCAATCTCTTCGATCCTCATGCCAGACAGCGCGGCAATCCTCATCGTGTCGGCCAGCGCTGCATCGGCCTTCGCGTTGAGGAGTGTCACCACCTCGGCGTCGGTGAACGGCCGCTTGCCCGGTCCCTCGCTCCTCTTCTTACTGACGCCTTGCCCCAGCCACGGGTTCTCAGTGGCGTGGCCGCGCTTGATGAGCCATTTCCAAAACACCGACATGGTCGAGATGTATTTGTTGGTCGTCTTCGCGTTGGCGTGGGTCTCCACGAATGCCTCGCGGATGTACCGGCCCGCCACCTTCCGCGTGGTGCCCTCGACAGTGCCGGGCTCCTTCGCCGCTCGCGACCATGCCATGAAGCGCTCGACGGCACGGCGGTGGTCGGCTTCCTGCCGGGGCTTCGCTCGCGCCTCGGCAAGCCATGCGTCCACCAATGTGCTGATGGGCGTGGCCCGACCATATGCCATGTCATAGAGCACCTTGGCGCGGCCGGGGCCTTCCTTCTCGGTAAGTTCCTCTACCCGGTCGAGAAGCAATTCCGCCGCCGTGGTCGGAGCGTCGTCGGGCCCGTGGCCATACGCCGGCCGTTCCTTCTCGAGGCTTATGGCATCCCGCCACGCCGCGCCCTCCTCAATCAGTGGGTCCGCTGAGCCCATGGTGGCCTGCCGCTCAGCGGCGGCGAAGCGGCGCTTCAGGTCCGCGACCACGTCGTGCTTGAGGAGGTTCGCCTTGGCCAAACTATCCGTGCGGAGAGGGACCATCACATGGGTGCTGCCGATGACCGCCTGGGCCTTCAACGGTACCTTGAGGCGGACTCGCCATTGCTGCCCGTGCCGCTGAAGGTACCGGCTATCACCGCGCATTTTCCTGCCCCTGAACGTGTCTGAGTGTCCCACGGGTGTACCATGCAGGTGACCCAAATCAATCCTTCAAAATGGCGAAATACTTATGCTTTGCGCTGATTTTGACCTCGCCCTGAAATTCCTAGTTCCCCAGCCATTCCCAGTTGCATTACAATTCAGTCGCTTGGCGGCTTGGGCCGTGCGAGTGCGTCGCCGGGCGTGGCCGGGGACAGGGTCTCGGTGGTGCGCCGATCCTCTTCCTGGGAGCCGGCGCATCGGGGATGCAAGGTTGGGACGCGAGGGGACGTGAGCCGTCTCACAGCCGCGATAGGGCGACTTCGCTCGGCGCGCGGGTCCGACCCGCGGTCGACCGCGGAGGCCTGGTGGGAGCGCCTGAGAGGCGAGCCGGGGACAGCGCACGTATTCGGCGACAGCCAGACCCATACCTATGTCGGCCTCCCCCGCATGGTGGTCCATACGCGGCTTGCCCGCAGCATGCATCGCGCTGCCATGGACGGACCGCTCTTCCCGCGGTGGCTATCGCTCCTCGTAGGAAGAAGAAGCACCCTCGTCTTCGCCTACGGCAACGTCGATGTGCGCAGGCATATCGGCCGGATCGCGGCGGAGCGCGGGCTTCCCGTCGAGCATGTCGTCGACGATCTGGTCGCGCGCTACATGGCGGCGATCGAAACGGCGCGCGCCGGTCGGCGCGTCGTGGTCGTCGCGCCCATGGCACCGGGCACGAATGCGGCGATCCTGCCGCGGTTCGGGGCGTGGGGGAGCGAAGAGCAGCGCGTCGATGTTCGCCAGCAGGTAACCGCGGCCCTTGCCCGCGCCTGCGCCCCGCTAGGGTTCGGCTTCGTCGACAGCTCCGCGAGCTACAGCGACCCGCGCGGCTGCCTGAAGCGGGAATTCTCCGACGACGGCGTCCACCTGCTTCCCGGCGTGCGCGGGCCCGCGATCGAGGCGCTTCGCAGCGCCCTCGATCTCCGCTAGCGGCGTTCGCCGGAGCCCCCTTCCCCTCCCTCGCCGAGGCGAAGGAGGGGCTGGCCGCGCCCCGTCAATTGTCGAGGAACTTCTTGAAGATGTAGCCGCGCTTGCCGTCGGCGACGACCTCGCACCAGCCGTCGCACTGGACGACCTGGACCTTGGCGCCGGCGCCAAGGATCTTCACCGAAGGCGCGTCATTGTCGGGCTTGGCCCGCATGTTCACCGCCATCAGGACCTTGGCCTTGCCGGGCGACGGCGCCGGGATGCTGGCCGTGCTCTTCTTCGCCGGCGTGCCGGCATTGTCGTCGCCCTTGCCGAAGAAGGAGCGCGCCACGGGATCGTCGGGGCGCGGCGTCGGCGCATAGGCGAGAACCTGGCCGCCTGAGGCGGCGGGGGGCTGCGGCCGGGCCTGCGCCGGACGCGAGGCGACGGTGGCGACGAAATTCTCGGTATCGCCCGAGGGCGCGGGCGCCGCGTCGGCGAGGGCCGCATCCTCGGTGCTGCGGAGCGCCGGCGACCCGCCATCGTCCGGCGCGACCTCGGCGGTGGCGACCACGGCCGGCTTCGCGGCGGCGAGCGGCGCGGGAGCCGGAATCGCGTCGGCGGAAGCACGGGCGGGCGCCGCGTTGGGGACCGGTCCAGCCGCAGGCGTCGCGGTTGCCGAAGCGACCTTCACCGGTACGGTCTCGTCGGCGCCCGGTACGCGATCGGCGTCGAGCTTGGCGATCTTGCTCGAATCGGCAGCCGGATGGTTCGGCACGAGGGCGACCGCCGGCGTCGCCACCGGGGCGACGGAATATTGGTAGGCGGCGATGGCGCCGACGCCCACCGCCAGCCCGAAAAGCGTCGCGGCGGCAAGGACCTTGGCGCTGATGCCGCGCGTCGTCTCCACCAGCGGCGGCAGGTAGGCGAGCCCTTCGGGCTGGCGCCATGCCCGGCGCGTGAAGGCGCGCGGCAGCGGTTCGTCCGCCTCTTCTTCCTCCACATCTTCGTCATCCCGCCCGGCTTCGCCGGCGGTCAGCCATCCGGGAGGCTCATGGCCGAAGGCGTCCTCGTCGGCATCGGCGGCCTCCCGGTCGAATGCCTCGTCGGCAAGCGCCTCCACCCACTCCGCATCGGCGGGCGCATCGACGCCCGCTTCCTCGCGGACGGCATCGCGGAGATCGGGCCGGACCCCGGCGGGAAGCGGCGGCAGGGGCTCGAGGTCGAGCGGCGTCGCCGCCGGCAGCCGTGGTCCTTCCGGCGCATAGATCGAGCGCGCAGCGAGCGCCGACCCGATCTTCGCCTCTTCCTCTGGCACCGCGCCCACCTCGGTCGCCGTCGCCTTCGCAACCGGCGCGCGGGGCGCGGCAAAGGCCGAGGCCACGGTCTCGAGATGGCCACGCAGCGCCGCTTCGAGGCGAGCCGCAACGTCATCGGATTTCGGCGAGGCCTCGACGGCGGGTCGAGCGGATTCCTCCGATGCGCGCGGGGGCACGGGCGAGGCCTGCCGGCCGGCCGCCGCACTCGCATCCTGCGGCACGAGCATGCCGGCGGGCCCCTGGGCGCGCTTCGCCTCCAAGCGCATCAGCGCCGCGTCGGCCAGCGATACCCGGGCCCGGATGCGGACTGGAGATTTCCCCGGATGAGCCATCGTACTCGCCTCTTACAACAGACTATCGTCTGGCGCGACGTCGCTCAGCCATTTCAGATTTGCCCGTCTGAAAACCTGGTCGTCGCCCGTCTCACATGCGGTCCGGCGCCACTCCCCAGAAGCGCTTTCGAATCGCACCTCCGACCGTGGCGGCCGATTGCGGCAAGTCCTAGCCGAGATTGCGGCCATCCGCAGAAATCCGCCATCCGGCCTGACATACCGGATACAGAATTGGGGCGAAATCCTTGTCCGACAAGGGACTCCGCGATTAGCGCCGTCGTCAAATTTTTTGCCGTCGAAACCGCCCTGCGCCCGAGCACGGAAAAAGGCGGCCGTCCGCGGGCCGCCATGGCCGCAGATGTCGGCCCGACGCCGGAGCGGCTGCGGCATTTTGTACCTTACCGAGACTTAATGCTGCCCGAGCGACGGGGAATTCATCGCCGGCCCGTTTGCTGCTCTGCATCATCGGTTGCGGGCGGCCACGGGGTCGCCCGCTGCTTTTCCGGGCTTCTTTGGCAAGTCCGGGCTTCAACAAGGGCTGACGGTACATGAAGCGCCTGCGGGTTCTGTTCCTCGGCATCGCCATCGCCCTGGTCGCGGGGTTCTACATCTACCCGCGGTTCATCCTGTCGCGGGCGGCCGATGCCGCCGTTCCGGCCAATGGCGGCAACGTCGGCAGTGCTACCCCTGCCGCCAAGGGCGCCGGAGGCGGCGCCGGCGGGCACTCCGCGCCGGTCGCCATCGTCAGCGCGGTCGCGGCGAGCGAGGACGTGCCGATGACGCAGCAGGCGGTCGGCACGGCGGAGCCCATCGCCTCGGTGGCGGTCAGGACGCGCATGGACGGCATGATCCTCAGCCAGGCCGTGACCGACGGGCAGATGGTCAAGGCCGGCGACCTCCTCTTCAAGCTCGACGATGCGAGTCTGCAGGCGGCGATCGCCAAGGACCGGGCGACCATCGACAAGGACCAGGCGAGCCTCGACCAGGCGAACAGCGACCTGAAGCGCGACCTCTCGCTCTCCGGCGGCAAGAGCGCGGTGATCACCGAGCAGCAGGTCGAGCAGCAGCAGGCGCTGGTCAAGGCCGGCGAGGCGACGATCGCCATGGACCGCGCCGCCCTGCAGGCCGACCAGGTGCAGCTCGGCTATGCCACCATCACCGCGCCGATCGCCGGCCGTGTCGGCGTGGTCAATGTCGGTCCCGGAAATTTCGTGCGTTCGGCGGATTCGAGCCCGCTCCTCACCATCACGCAGATGGCGCCGCTGCGCGTCTCCTACACCGTGCCCCAGCGCGAGCTCGACGCCTACCGCGCCGCGCTTGCCGGAAGCGAGCCGGTCGCCGTCGATGCCTTCAGCGCCACCACGGGCAAGAAGCTCGCGACCGGCAAGCTCACCTTCATCGACTCCTCCATCGACACCACGTCCGGCACCGTCGTCCTCAAGGCCGAGTTCCCCAACGACGACGGCGCCCTCTGGCCCGGCGCCTATGTCAACGTCTCGACCCAGCTCGGCCTCCTGAAAGGCGCAACCGTCGTTCCGGTCATCGCCGTGCAGCAGTCCGACAAGGGTCCTTTCGTCTTCGTCGTGAAGGACGGGGGCAAGGCTGGAAGGGTGCCGGTGAAGGTCGCCACGACCAAGGGCGACCAGGCGGTGATCACCGATGGCGTGAAGCCCGGCGACCACGTCGTGATCGAGGGCCAGCTGCGGCTGACCGACGGCACGCCGGTGAAGGAGACCGTCGGCGGCCAGAAGCCCGCCTCGACCGCCGACGCGGGGAGCGTGGCGCCATGAACATATCCGCGCCCTTCATCCGCCGGCCGGTGGCGACGATCCTGCTCGCCATCGCGCTCACGGCAGCCGGCCTCTTCGCCTATACCTTCCTGCCGGTCGCGGCGCTGCCCAATGTCGACTTCCCGGTCATCACGGTCTCGGCCTCGCTCCCCGGCGCTTCGCCCGACACGATGTCGAAATCGGTGGCGACGCCGCTCATCAAGCAGTTCTCGACCATCCCGTCGATCTCGACGATGAGCGCCAAGAGCGTGCAGGGCTCGACCTCCATCGTCATCCAGTTCGACCTCAACCGCGACATCGACCAGGCGGCGGCCGACGTGCAGGCGGCGATCGCGCGCACGCTCCGGCAATTGCCGGCCAACATGACCAATCCGCCGAGCTACCGGAAGGTCAATCCGGCCGATGCGCCGATCCTCCTGCTGACGCTGCAGAGCCAGTCCATGTCGCTGCCGCAGCTCGACGACTATGCCGAGCAGGTCATCTCCCCTGCCCTCTCGACGCTTGACGGCGTCGGCGAGGTGCAGGTCTTCGGCGCCAAGAAATTCGCCGTGCGTGCCGAGGTCGATCCGGCCGCGCTGAACGCGCTCGGCATCGGCATCGACCAGGTCACCAATGCGGTCGGCAACGCCAATTCGATCGCGCCGGTCGGCACGCTGCTCGGGCCGCACCAGACGCTTCCCATCCAGACCAACACGACCATGACCTCGGCGGACGAGTTCCGGCAGGTCATCATCGCCACGCCGAACGGCAAGCCGGTGCGCCTCGGCGACGTCGCGCGCGTCATCGATTCCGTCGCCAATACGCAGACCGCCAGCCAGTATGACGGCAGCCCGGCGCTGGTGCTCGCGGTCTTCCGCCAGCCCGACGCCAACACGGTCAAGGTGGTGGATTCGGTGAAGGCGATGCTGCCGAAGTTCACCACCGATCTTGGGCCGACCGCGACGCTCAACGTGCTCAACGACCGTTCGGCCTCGATCGTCGCGGCGATCAAGGACGTGCAGCTCACCCTCGCCATCACCATCGGCCTCGTGGCGCTCGTCATCTTCCTGTTCCTGCGCCGGATCTCGGCGACCATCATCCCGACGCTCGCCGTGCCTATCTCGCTCATCGCCACCTTCGGCGCGATGTACTGGCTCGGCTTCTCGATCGACAACATCTCGCTCCTCGGCCTGACGCTCGCCGTCGGCCTCGTCGTCGACGATGCCATCGTGATGCTGGAGAACATCGTCCGCCACATCGAGGAGGGCATGAAGCCCTTCGATGCGGCGCTCGCGGGCAGCCGCGAGGTCGGCTTCACCATCATCTCGATCACGATCTCGCTGGTTGCGGTCTTCATCCCGATCCTGCTCATGGGCGGCGTGGTCGGGCGCATCTTCAACGAGTTCGCGATGGTGGTGACCATCTCGATCATCGCCTCCTCGCTCGTCTCGCTGACGCTGACGCCGATGCTCTGCGCGCGCCTGCCGGCGCGCCGCGAGGGACACGTCGGCGGCCACGAGGAGAACGGCCTCTTCTTCCGCATGCTCATCGGCGCCTATCGCGCCGGCCTCGACTTCTGCCTGAGGGCGAAGCCGCTCATCCTCCTCCTCTTCCTCGCTACCGTTGCTGCGACCGTCTACCTGTTCATGGTCACGCCGAAGGGCTTCCTGCCGCAGGAGGATATCGGCCAGCTCTCGGTATCGACCGAGGCGCGGCAGGACATTTCCTTCGCCGAGATGTCGAAGCTGCAGGGCCAGGTCGCGGATGCGCTGAGTTCGCGCGCCTATGTTGCCCATGTAGCCTCGGTGGTGAGCGGCGGCTTCAACTCATCCACCGCCAACCAGGGCAGCCTGTTCGTCGAATTGAAGCCGAAGGACCAGCGCCCGGCGCTGGACTTCATCCTCAACGACCTGCGCGGCGTGCTCGGGCGCATTCCGGGCATAGCCAGCTACGTCACGCCGGTGCAGAACCTGAGGATCGGCGGACGCTCGTCGAAGAGCCAGTACCAGTTCGTGGTGCAGGCGGTCGACCGCGACCAGCTGCTCCTCTGGGCCAACAAGCTCGCCGACGCGATGCAACACGACGCGCATTTCGCCGATGTGACCACCGACGTCCAGGACAATGCCATCCAGGCGACCATCGTCGTCGACAGCGACCGCGCCAACATTCTCGGCATCACCGCCGATCAGCTCCGTGGCTCGCTGTACGATTCCTTCGGCAGCAACCAGGCATCGACCATCTTCAAGACCGGCGACAGCTACGAGGTGATCGTCGAGCTCGATCCCAACATCCCGTGGACGGCCGACCAGCTCGACCTCCTCAGCGTCCGCTCGGCGACCACGGGCAAGCTGATCCCGCTCTCGGCCTTCGCCCATATCGAGCGCACGGCCGGACTCCTCTCGATCAACCAGGTCGGCCAGCTGGCGGCGATCACCATCTCGTTCAACCTGCCGTCCGGCCTGTCGCTCGGCCAGGCAACGACCCAGATCGACGCGTTGAAGGCGCAGCTCCAGGTGCCGGCGTCGATCACCACCAGCTTCTCGGGCACGGCCCAGGTCTTCCAGGACGCGGCGTCCAACCAGAACATGCTGCTGCTCGCCGCCGTGCTCACCATCTACATCGTCCTCGGCATCCTCTACGAGAGCTTCATCCACCCGCTCACCATCCTCACCGGCCTGCCGGCGGCGGCGGCCGGCGCGCTCCTCTCGCTCAACCTCTTCGGCTTCGACCTCAGCCTCATCGCCATCATCGGCATCCTGATGCTGATCGGCATCGTGAAGAAGAACGCGATCATGATGATCGACTTCGCCATCGTCCGGCAGCGCGCCGGCGCGACGCCGCATGACGCGATCCGCGAGGCCTGCCTGATCCGCTTCCGGCCGATCATGATGACGACCATGGCGGCGCTGATGGGCGCGCTGCCGATCGCCATCGGCGCCGGCGCCTCCTCCGAGCTCCGCCAGCCGCTCGGCGTCGCGGTGGTCGGCGGCCTCATCGTCTCGCAGCTGCTGACGCTGTTCATCACGCCGGTCATCTACCTCTACATGGAGGCGCTCTCCTCCGGCTCGCGCCGTGCCTATTACTGGGTGCGCGGGCTGTTCGCCGGCGCGCGCGGCGCAAGCGAGCCGGAGGGCCTCCACCAACCGGCCGAGTAGGCGGCTCCCTCCGCCGCCCTCGGCGCCTCCCTCCCCGCCCGTCCGCGGGGAGGGAGGCCCCTCCATGACATCATTTGTCATGCCCTTCAGGAGGCAAACGGGCCTATCCCTGCAGCGGGGGCCTCGACGGGGGCGGCTGGCCGTTTTACATGCTGACAAGCGAAACCATTGCCCTCGGGACCGCCATGGCCGGCAACCGCGTGCTCATCATCGAGGATGACGACGGCACCGCCGGCGAGCTCGGGCGGATTCTCGAAGGCGCCGGCATCGGCAGCGACCGGGCGGCGAGCCTCGACGAAGGCCTCGCGCGCGCCGCCGACGAGGCCTACGGCCTCATCCTCCTCGACCGGATGCTGCCCGGCGGCGACGGGCTCGACATCATCCCGCAGCTCCGCGGCGACGGCCACGGCACCGCCGTCATGGTGCTCTCCGCGCTCGGCCGCACGGTCAACCGCGTCGAGGGACTCGACCGCGGCGCCGACGACTATCTCGCGAAACCCTTCGAGCCGGAGGAGCTGATCGCGCGCGCCCGCGCCATGCTCCGCCGGGTCGCGGCGCAGCCGGGCGCCGATCTCGTCACCCTCGGCGACATCGAGATCCACCTGAAGGCGCGCACGGTCCACCGGCGCGGCCGCCACGTCGCGCTCTCGCCGAAGGAGTTCAAGCTGATGAAGTTCTTCGCCGACCATCCCGGCGAAGTGCTCACCCGCATGATGCTCCTCGAGCGCGTCTGGAACCTGCGCTTCGATCCGCAGACCAACGTCGTCGACGTCCATGTCGGACGGCTGCGGAAGAAGCTCGAGGCCGCCGGCGAGCCGCCGGTGATCCGCACCGAGCGCGGCACCGGCTACATCTTCGAGCCCTCCGCCTGATGCGCCATTCCGCCTTCATGCGCCTGACGGTGGGGCTGGCGCTGACATTCGTCATCGTCATGGCGATGATCTTCGCCGTCATCTACTTCGTGATGGCCGGGAACGTCGAGCACGCCGCGAAGGCGGCCGGCGACGCCGTCCCCAACCTCGCGCCGACGGGCGACCTCTTCCTCAGCAACCTGTTCGCGATCCTGCTCGGCGCGGCGCTGGCGAGCGCCGTCATCGCCGCCGTCGGCTCGGCGTTCCTCAGCCGCTGGCTGGTCAGCCGGATCGTCGCGGTCAATACCGTCGCCGCGGAAGTGCGCGACGGCAACCTCGCGGCCCGCGTGCCCGGCGCCGACAAGCCGGACGAATTCGGCGAGCTCGCCGCCAACGTCAATTCCATGCTCGAGCGGATCGAGCGCCTCGTCGCCGGGATGCGCGACGTGTCGGATCGCATCGCCCACGAGCTGCGCACGCCGCTGACCCGGCTCCGCGCCCAGGTGCAGAAGCTCTCGTCGGTGCCGCCGGCTTCGCGGGAGGCGGAGACCGCCCGGACGGCCATCGCCGACGAGATCGGCACCACCGTCGCGATCTTCGATGCGCTTCTCGACATCGCCACCACCGAGGCCGAGGCCGGCGACCAGACGCGGCTGAAGACGGTCGACCTCGGGCAGGTCGTCGAGAGCGTCGTCGACCTCTACGACGCCGTCGCCGAGGAACGCGGCATCGCGCTCGTCGTGGACGCGAAGGGTCGCGCCGAGATGCTCGGCGATGCCGGGCTGCTCACGCGCATGCTCGCCAACGTGGTCGACAATGCGATCAAGTTCTCCCCGGCCGGCGGACGCGTCGCCATCACCCTCGCGACGAGGGGCAGGAGCCACGTCCTCACCGTCACCGATTCCGGGCCGGGCCTCCTCCCCGACATCCGCGACCGCGCCTTCGAGCGGTTCACGCGCGGCGCGGCGACATCGTCCGTGCCCGGTCACGGCCTCGGGCTCGCGGTCGTGAAGGCGATCGCCGTCCGCCACGGCATCCGCATCGGCCTCGCCGACGCGCGGCCGGGGCTCGCGGTGACGTTCACCTGCCCGGCACTGGCGGAGCAGCCGGCGCCCTCCACCGCGCACTGAAGGGAAACGACGCCCCAAGCCCGGCGCCTCTTTCGAGACGCCGGGCCTGACGGGACAATCAGGAGGTAAGGTCGCGACGGCCGCCGACGTCTCGCGACGGGCTTAGCGGAACGACGGCGGCGCGGGGGAGGATGCGCTAGGTTGCGACCAATCAACCTCGCCGTCGCGACATGATTGGGATAGCACCGCGCCCCCGCGAAGTGGCGTGACAAATCCCGTCATGAAAAAGAATCCGGATCGGCCACGGCAGGCGTGGCGCCGCGAAGAAATCGCGGCGCCGTTCATCGTGCTCAGGCAGCGACCGGCTCGAGCAGCTTCCCTATCGCCGGCTCGGCGAGCAGTTCCTTCTGCGCGGCATCCGGGATCTGCATCAGCGGCGCGCGGATCACCTTCCAGTCGGCATGGCGGTAGCGCTCGGCGAGGATGACCTTGAGGGCGGGCATCATCGTGTGCTTCTCGACGGCCTTGCGGACCTCGCGGAGCTGTTCCTGCAGCGCCTCGGCTTCCGGCTTCTGCCAGGTGTCGAAGAGCTTGCGGATCGCCGCCGCGTTGACGTTGGCGGTCGCCGAGATGCAGCCGGCGGCGCCGAGCTTCAGGAGGCGGAGGAAGTTGACCTCGGCACCCGGGAAGATCGACAGACCCGGCAGGCCCTCGATGAAGTTCTTGGTGACGTCGAAGTCGCCGCTCGAATCCTTGATGCCCATGATCACTTCCGGGAACGCCTCGCGGAGGCGCTGCACCAGCGGCACCGACCAGCCGACGACGGCGATCGGCGGGATGTGGTAGAGCATCAGCTTCGGCATCTTCGCGCCGACCCGCTCGATGAGCTGGGCGACGAAGCGGAAGATGCCCTCGTCGCTCACCTTCTTGTAGTAGAAGGGCGGCAGGAGGAGCACGCCCGAGGCGCCCACCTCGCCGGCGCGCCGCGTCAGCGCCACGGCATCGTCGATGGCGCAGGCGCCGGTTCCCGGCAGGAGCTGCCTGCCTTCGATGCCCGCCTCGACATGCGCATCGATCACGCGGCGGCGCTCGTCCAGCGTCAGCGAATTCGCCTCGCTGGTGGTGCCGAGGATGGCGAGGCCATGGGCGCCGTCGGCGAGCAGGCGCTTGCTGTGGGCAACCGTGCGCGCGGCATCGAGGGCACCGTCGGCGTGGAAGGCCGTGGAGACGGGAGGCCACAGGCCCGAAAGCTCGAAGGACATGTCTTACATCCTGGCTGGAAGGGAGAACGGCGCGAGCATAGTCCCGTCGCCCGGCGAGGCCAATCTCGGCGCGGCCTTTTGCGACTCGCGGCCAAGCGATAGAAATGGCGGCGCGCCTTGATTTCCAAGGCTGCCTGACAGGAAATTTTTCTTGAGCCTCGCGGTCTTCTGCGCGCTGCTCGCCGCTGCCGCCCTCCATGCCGGGTGGAACGCACTGGTGCGCCGCGATTCCGATCGCGATGCCTCGGCGGTCGCGGTGGCCGCCGGCAGCGCCGTGGTCGGCATCGTGCTGGTGCCGTTCCTTGCGGCGCCGGCGCCGGCGGCGGTTCCCTACATCCTCGCCTCCAGCGCACTGCAGATGATCTACTACCTGCTCGTCGGCCTCGCCTATCGCAGCGGCGAGCTCTCCATCGTCTATCCGATCATGCGCGGGCTGGCGCCGCTCATCGCCTCCCTGCTCGGCGCCTTCTTCGTCGAGCCGGCCGCCGCCTCGCTGATCATCGGCGCCGGCGTGCTCGGGCTCGGCATCATCTCGCTCGGCGCCGAGGGGCTGCGGAGGAGCCGCGCCGGCATCGGCGCCGCCCTCCTCAATGCCTGCGTCATCGCCACCTACACCATCGTCGACGGGCTCGGCGCGCGGATAAGCGGCGAGCCGGCGACCTATACCGCGTGGATCCTCTTCGGCGGCGGCATCGCCACCGTCCTCTGGCGCCTGTGGCTGCGGGGCGCGCCGCTCGCCCATGCCATCATGCAGCGCGCCGGCCTCGGACTTGCCGGCGGCGTGATGGGCTTTGCCGCCTATGGAATCGCGCTCTGGGCGATGACGCTCGCCCCGATCGGCGCGGTGGCGGCGGTGCGCGAGAGCTCGGTCCTCTTCGCCACGGCCCTCGGCGCCATCGTGCTCCATGAGAGGTTCGGCGCCTGGCGCTGGCTGTCGACGGGACTGGTGCTCGCAGGCCTCGTCATCGTCAAGCTCGGCAGCGCCGGCTGACGGCGGCCGCGGGGCTGTGGATAACCGGCGGTCGGCGCGGGCGTTTCATCCTTCCGTCATCGGAGCGCAACCGATCCGTCACGGCGCCCGGATATCGGATGCCCCGTCGCGGATTTTCCGGCCTCGCGCACTCCGCCCCGACCCTGCACGATGCCGGCAAGCGTACCGCGCAGCGTCCCCGCTTGCGGCCCCCTCGTCCGGGCCGCCGGGCGCCGGCCTCCGCCGCCGCGAGGCCGGCGCCGTCCTTTTTGGTGGCTGGCGCCCCGCCACGTTTAATCGTAGCTTCCTCGCCGGCATCGGCGATGGCGGGGACTTAGCTGGCTTGCCGGCAAAGGGAATGATAGCCAGTACTTTGACACGGGACTGTCAAACGGCCGTGCTAGCTGACCTTTTCCGCGGTTTCGACCGTGAACTTGCCCGGGGCAAAATGCCCCTCAAAGGGAGAACGACATGAAATCCAAATGGCTGGGAATGGCTTCGATCACCGCGCTGATGATCGGCGCCCAGGTCAGCGGCGCCTTCGCCGCGGGCCTCGACGACCTGATCGCTGCCGCCAAGAAGGAAGGCACGCTCACCACCATCGCGCTGCCCCATGACTGGTGTGGCTACGGCGCCGTGCTCGACGGCTTCAAGGCCAAGTACGGCCTCGAGGTGAACGAGCTGAATCCCGACGCCGGCTCGGGCGACGAGATCGAGGCGATCAAGGCGAACAAGGGCAATACCGGCCCGCAGGCGCCGGACGTCATCGACGTCGGCCTCTCCTTCGGCCCCTCCGCCAAGGCCGACGGCCTGATCCAGCCCTACAAGGTCTCGACCTGGGACACGATCCCGGATTCGGCCAAGGATGCCGACGGTTACTGGTACGGCGACTATTACGGTGTGCTTGCCTTCGCGGTGAATACCGACATCGTCAAGAACGTGCCGAAGGACTGGCCGGACCTCGCCGGCGCCGACTACAAGAACGCCGTCGCCTTCGCTGGCGATCCGCGCGTCTCGAACCAGGCCATCCAGGCGGTCTATGCCGCCGGCCTCTCGGCCGCCGGCGGTGACGCCGCCAAGGCGGGCGATGCGGGCCTGCAGGCCTTCGCCGCGATCAACAAGGCGGGCAACTTCGTGCCGGTGATCGGCAAGTCGGCCTCGCTGGCGCAGGGCTCGACCCCGATCGTCATCGCCTGGGACTACAATGCCCTCTCCTGGCGCGACACGCTCGACGGCAACCCGCCGATCGAGGTCGTGGTGCCGAAGACCGGCGTCGTCGCCGGCGTCTACATCCAGGCGATCAGCGCCTACGCGCCGCACCCGAACGCGGCGAAGCTGTGGATGGAATACCTCTACTCGGACGAGGGCCAGCTCGGCTGGCTGAAGGGCTATTGCCATCCGATCCGCTTCAACGACCTTGCCAAGAACGGCAAGATTCCGGCGGACATGATGGCCAAGATGCCGCCGGCGGAATCCTATGCCGCGGCGGCCTTCCCGAGCCTCGACGAGCAGGCGGCGGCCAAGGAGGTCATCACCAAGCAGTGGGACACGGTGGTCGGCGCCGACGTCGCGAAGTAAGCTGAAGGCGACGCGCCGCCCGCCGGACCCGGCGGGCGGCGCGTCCTTTGCATGACGTCAAAGTCATCCGAACCGAATCCAGGCCGACTGACCGAACGGGGGCACATGGTCGACCAGTCCGAGGCGCAGGCGATCGCCATCCCGGCACAGCCGGCACCGGCGCGCGCCTCCACCTTCTCCTGGGCCTGGATCGGCGTCACCCCGTTCCTCGCCTTCGCCGTCCTCTTCCTCATCGCCCCGACGCTGTTCCTGATCGTCGGCGCCTTCCAGGACGCGCAAGGCCACTTCACCCTCGCCAATCTCGCCGACCTGGCGCAGCCCTCGATCGTGCGCGCCTACCGGATAAGCCTCGAGATCAGCATCACCTCGGCGATCCTCGGCGCCATCTTCGGCTCGTTGATCGCGGCCGCCGCGGTCCTCAACGGGCTGCCAGGCTGGCTGCGCCCGACGCTCCTCACCTTCTCCGGCGTGGCCTCGCAATTCGCCGGCGTGCCGCTTGCCTTCGCCTTCCTCGCGACCCTCGGGCGGACCGGCCTCGTCACCTATCTCCTCAACACCTATCTCGGCTTCAACCTCTACTCGACGGGCTTCAACCTCCTCTCCTTCTGGGGCCTGACGATCACCTACCTCTATTTCCAGATTCCGCTGATGATCCTGATCATGACGCCGGCCCTCGACGGGCTGAAGCGCGAATGGCGGGAAGCATCGGCGATCCTCGGTGCCAGCACCTGGCAATACTGGCGCTACGTCGCCCTGCCGGTGCTCTGGCCGAGCCTCCTCGGAGCGACGCTGCTCCTCTTCGCCAATGCCTTCGGAGCGGTCGCCACCGCCTATGCCCTCACCGGCTCCTCGCTCAACATCGTCACCATCCTCCTCTTCGCCCAGATCCGCGGCGACGTGCTGCACAATGCCAATCTCGGCTATGCGCTGGCCTTCGGGATGATCCTCATCACCGGCGTCTCGAACGGCGCCTATATCTGGCTGCGCAGCCGCGGCGAGCGGTGGCTCAAATGAAGAGCAGCAAGGTCGGCCCCTGGCTCGCGATCATCCTCGGCGCGCTCTATTTCATCGTCCCGCTGATCGCGACCTTCGAATTCTCGCTGCGCATGAAGCGCGGCCAGTACAGCTTCGAGGCCTATCGGATCGTCCTCGCCGATCCGCAGTTCCGGGCGACCTTCCTATTCTCCACGATCGTGGCGCTCGCGGCGATCGTGGTCGGCGCGCTGCTCGTGGTGCCGACCGCCTATTGGGTCCAGTTGCGGCTGCGGCGGCTTCGCCCGCTGATCGAGTTCATCACCCTCCTGCCGCTCGTCATCCCGGCGATCGTCATCGTGTTCGGCTATATCCGGATGTACAACTCGTCCTCGATCCTGCCGCTCACCTCGACGGCGGCGGGAACGAACGTGCTGCTCACCATCGGCTACGTCACGCTGGCGCTCCCCTACATGTACCGCGCGGTCGATACGGGGCTCCGCGCCATCGACGTGCGCGTGCTGACCGAGGCGGCACAGAGCCTCGGCGCCGGCTGGGGGCGCATCCTCTTCCGCGTCATCTTCCCGAACGTGCGCGTGGCGGTGCTTTCCGGCGCGTTCCTCACCTTCGCCATCGTCATCGGCGAGTTCACCCTCGCCAGCCTCCTCAACCGGCCGGCCTTCGGGCCCTACCTCCAGCTCATGGGCGCCAACCGCGCCTACGAGCCGTCGGCGCTCGCGATCATCGCCTTTGCCGTAACCTGGGCCTGCATGGGCCTCATCCAGCTTGTCGGGCGCGGCGCACGCGGCGCGACGCCAGTGCGCTGACGGAGAGTGCTCATGAAGTTCCTCGAGCTCGAAGGCATCCAGAAGGTCTACGGTCCGAACACGGTCGTGCAGGACTTCAACCTGTCGGTGGACAAGGGCGAGTTCGTCACGTTCCTCGGGCCGTCCGGCTGCGGCAAGACGACGACGCTGCGCATGATCGCCGGCTTCGAAATACCGAGCGCCGGGGCGATCCGCATCAACGGCAAGGACGTCACCAACCTGAAGCCGAACCAGCGCCAGATCGGCATGGTCTTCCAGGCCTATGCGCTCTTCCCCAACATGACGGTCGCCGACAACGTCGCCTTCGGGCTGAAGGTGGCCGGGCAGTCATCGGAGGCGATCAGGAAGCGCGTCGGCGAGATGCTCGATGTGATCAAGCTGCCGCAATTCGGCGACCGCTATCCTTACCAGCTCTCCGGCGGCCAGCAGCAGCGCGTCGCGCTCGCCCGCGCGCTCGCCATCAAGCCGCAGGTATTGCTGCTCGACGAACCGCTCTCCGCTCTCGATGCCAAGATCCGCCTGTCGCTCCGCGAGGAGATCCGCTCCCTCCAGCGTTCGCTCGGCATCACGACCATCTTCGTGACCCACGACCAGGAGGAAGCGCTGTCCATGTCGGACCGCATCGTGGTCATGAACGAGGGTCGCGTCGAGCAGATCGGCGCTCCCTTCGAGGTCTACAACTTCCCGCGCACGCGTTTCGTCGCTTCCTTCGTCGGCACGCTCAACATCCTGCGCGGCAAGGTGGTGGACGGGGCGAGCGGCCGCATCACCATAGACGACCAGCAGGTGATCGCCGGCCGCTCCATGGGCAACCTGCAGAATGGCGAGGTGCGCTCGGTTGCGCTTCGTCCGGAATCGGTGACGCTCAACGGCGCCGGCGAGAAGCGGAACGCCATGCAGGGCATCATCGAGGAAGTGAGCTTCCTCGGCGCGGTAGTGCGCATGCGCGTGCGCTTCCGCGACAATGCCATTTCGCTCGATACCTTCAACAATCCGGGTGCGCCGCCACCCGAACGCGGCGCGCCGGTGACGGTCAGCTTCCAGCCGGAGGATCTCCTCGTCCTCGAGGGCGAAACCCACTAGGCGAGAGAGCCGGCGCGGCAGCGATGCGGCCCAACGTCCTTCTCATCACGGCCGACCAGTGGCGCGGCGACTGCCTCGGCATTGCCGGGCATCCGGTAGTGAAGACGCCGAACATCGACCGGCTGGCGTCGCGGGGCACCTGGTTCGCGCGGCACTATACGCAGTGCTCGCCCTGCGGCCCGTCGCGCGCCAGCCTCTATACCGGCCTCTACCAGATGAACCACAGGGTGGTCAGGAACGGCACGCCCCTCGACCGGCGCCACGACACGATCGCGCTCGCCATGCGCCGCCTCGGCTACCGCCCTACCCTCTTCGGCTATACCGACCAGGCCGCCGATCCGCGGACGGAACCACCGGACTCGCCGTGGTTGCGCACCTACGAGGGCATCCTGCCCGGCTTCGAGGTCGGCCTTCGCCTGCCCGAGGACCCCGAGCCGTGGCTCGACCGGCTCGTCGCGCGCGGCCACGAGAGGCCGGCGAATTTCTGGGACATCTACCGGCCTGCCGATGGCGGCGGAAAGCCTTCCCGTGCGCCGGCCCGATTCTCCGAGGACGAGAGCGAGGCCGCCTTCCTCACCGATGCCTTCCTCGACTGGCACGCGACGCAGGGCGCCGAACCCTGGTTCGCGCACGTCTCCTATCTCAGCCCGCATCCGCCCTTCGTCGCGCCGGCGCCGTTCAACGACCTCTATGACCCGGCGAGCGGACCTGCCTTCCGCGCTGCGCCCTCCGCCGGGGCCGAGCGCGAGCTCCATCCCCTCCTCGCCTTCCTCCACGACACGACAATGCGTGATCACTACATCGTCGGCGCCGGCAAGGACCGCGTCGCGGACTGGAGCGAGGACGCCTTCCGCCTCATCCGCGCGACCTATTGGGGCATGGTCAGCGAGGTCGACCGGCAGATCGGACGGCTGGCCGAGAGGATCGGCGACGACACCGTCATCATCCTCACCTCCGACCATGGCGAGATGCTCGGCGACCATTTCATGCTGGGCAAGGCCGGTTTCTTCGACCAGGCCTTCCACGTGCCACTCATCATCGCCGATCCGCGGCGCGCCGGCGCCGGTCGGGTCGACGCCTTCACCGAGGCGGTCGACGTCATGCCGACCGTGCTGGCGCTTGCCGGCGGCGAGGCGCCGCGGCATCTCGATGGATGCTCGCTCGCGCCCTTCCTTGCCGGCGAGGCGCCCACCAGCTGGCGGGACGCGATCCATTTCGAGTTCGACTTCCGGGACGTCGAGCATGGCACGGCGCAGGCCACGCTCGGGCTCGCGCTCGATACCTGCTCGCTCGCGGTGCATCGCGGCGCCCGCTTCAAGTACGTGCACTTCGCCGGCCTGCCGCCGCTCCTTTTCGATCTCGAGCAGGATCCCGACGAGCTGGCAAACCTCGCCGAAGATCCCGCCTTCGCCGATGCGCGGCTCGCTTCCGCCGAGGCGCTGCTCGCCTGGCGCGCGGCGCATCTCGACCGGACGCTCACCGGCCTCCTGCTGACGCCCGGCGGCGTGGTGGACGGACGCGCGCCCTGATCACGCCTTGTGGTGCGCGTGCCAGTGCCAGGCGATGTCGATGCGCCGGGGCAGCCAGACCTTTTCCTTGCCCGCCACGTAGTCGATGAAGCGCGCCAGCGCGGCCGCCCGGCCCGGCCGGCCGACGAGGCGGCAATGAAGGCCGACCGACATCATCTTCGGCGCGCCGTTCCGCCCCTCCTCGTAGAGCGTGTCGAAGGAGTCCTTCAGGTAGGTGTAGAACTGGTCACCCGAGTTGAAGCCCTGCGGCGTCGCGAAGCGCATGTCGTTGGCGTCGAGCGTGTAGGGGATGATCAGGAACCTGCCCTTCGGCCCGTCGACCCAGTACGGCAGGTCGTCGGCATAGGCGTCGGACGAATAGAGGAAGCCGCCCTCCTCGGCCGCCAGCCGGATGGAGTTGATCGAGGAGCGCCCCTGGTAGAGGCCGAGCGGGCGCGTGCCGGTCACCTCGGTGTGGATGCGAACGGCTTCGGCGATCTCGCGCCGCTCCTCGTCGTCGCGCTTGTCCTTCATCTCCACCCACTTGAGGCCGTGGCTGGCGATCTCCCAGTCCGCCTCCTTCATGGCGGCGACGGCATCGGGATTGCGCGCCATGGCCGTGGCGACGCCATAAACCGTTACCGGCACCCGGCGGCTGGTGAACATCCGCCACAGGCGCCAGAAGCCGGCGCGCGAGCCATATTCGTAGATCGACTCCATGTTGGCGTGGCGCATGCCCGGCCAGGGCTGCGCGCCGACGATCTCGGAGAGGAACGCCTCCGACGCAGCGTCGCCATGGAGGATGTTGTTCTCGCCGCCTTCCTCGTAGTTGACGACGAACTGCACGGCGACATGGGCGCCGCCGGGCCATTTCGGATCCGGCGGGTTGCGGCCATAGCCGATCATGTCGCGGGGATA
The DNA here is from genome assembly GCA_017305635.1 of Hyphomicrobiales bacterium. GTDB lineage: Bacteria > Pseudomonadota > Alphaproteobacteria > Rhizobiales > Kaistiaceae > JAFKKF01. The sequence goes on from JAFKKF010000012.1 coordinate 21,884, forward strand.
GGTCTCGGTCATCTGCTGTCGCCCGTCTCGTTGTCCGACGCCTACTCTTCGGGGGCGCGGCGGATTTTACAAGCCGCCGTCAGGTCGCGTCCTTCCCCGGCTCCGCGGCGGCCGCCCGCGCCCCATCGGCCTTCTCGCGCCGGTTCCAGGCATTCCAGCTCACCGGCAGGGTCGCAAGGTAGACCAGCGTCGCCACCGTCGTCGTCTCCCAGGGATAGGTGACGAAGAGGGCCGCGACCGCGACCAGCACCACGAAGAGCGGCAGCACCATGTCACGGCGGATGCGCTGGCCGACCAGCTTGCCCGAGAAGGTCGGCACGCGGCTGACCATCAGGAGCGCGATGGCGAGCATATAGACGAGCACCAGCGGCGCGGTCCACTTGCCGTGCGGCGTGCCGATGAATTCCATGTAGACGGGGAGGAGCACGGTCATCGCGCCGGCCGGCGCCGGCATGCCGGTGAAGTAGTTGCCCTGCCATTCCGGGCGGCTCGGATTGTCGAGCGCGACGTTGAAGCGCGCCAGCCGGAGGGCGCAGCAGATGGCGAAGATGAGCGCGGCGATCCAGCCGAGCGAGCGCACGTCGCCGAGCGTCCAGATGAAGAGGAGGATCGCCGGCGCGACGCCGAAATTGACGAAGTCGGTCAGCGAGTCGAGCTCGGCGCCGAAGCGTGAGGTGCCGCGGAGAATCCGCGCCACGCGCCCGTCTATGGCGTCGAGCACGGCGGCAATGCCGATGGCGAGCACGGCGACCTCGTAGCGGCCCTCGATGCTCATGCGGAGCGAGGTCAGCCCGGCGCAGAGCGCGAGCAGCGTCACCACGTTCGGCAGCAGCGGCCGGACGGGAATCTGGCGCCCCCTCTCCGCGAGCTGGCGGCGCATGCGCGCCATGCGCGGGCCCTCGTCCTCGGGCTCGAAGGGCGGGAACAGCGTCATCTCAATCGATCCTGACCATGCGCTCGCGCGCCTCCGGGCCGAAGCGGGCGATCACCGTCTCGCCGGCAATCGCCGTCTGGCCGACGGCGACCAGCACCTCGGCATTGAGCGGAAGATAGAGGTCGACCCGCGAGCCGAAGCGGATCATGCCGATGCGCTCGCCCTGCCCGATCTCGCGGCCCGCCTCGGTGAAGCTGACGATGCGGCGCGCCACGAGGCCGGCGATCTGGACGACGCCGATGGCGCCTGCCCGGCTCTCGATGACGAAGCCGTTCCGCTCGTTGAACTCGCTCGCCTTGTCGAGCTCGGCGTTGAAGAATTTCCCCGGCGTATAGGCGATGCGCGCGATCCGCCCGGCTACCGGCGCGCGGTTCACGTGCACGTTGAACACGTTCATGAAGATCGACACGCGGCGACGGTCGCGGTCGCCGAGCACCAGTTCCTTCGGCGGCTGGACCACGGTGATCGCCGAGACCCGCCCGTCGGCCGGGCTGACCGCGATCGCCGAGTCGACCGGCGTCACGCGCTTCGGGTCGCGGAAGAAGCAGATGCACCAGACGGTCAGGATCGCGCCGATCCAGCCGAGCGGCTGCCAAAGCCAGAACAGCACCAGCGTCGCCACCGCAAAAGCCGCGATGAAGGGCGTGCCCTCGCGGCGGATCGGAACGAGGATGGAGCCGATGGAATGGAGCATCGCGCGCCCGTTATGGCGGTCCGGGCGCGGTGGGGCAAGCGGGCGAATGCGCCCCCTCCACCATCCTTCGGATGGTCCCCCTCCCCCGCTTCGCAGGGGAGGAGCCAGGTCGCGACCTTGATGAAGGAGGTTCCTCCCCCGTTTACGGGGGAGGGGGACCGCCGAAGGCGGTGGAGGGGGCGCTGGTGACCGTGTGGAGCACCGGCTCACGCCGCCGGCAGGGCGTCGGGCAGGCGCGGGATGAACGAATCCGGGTCGCTCTCCTCGACCTCGCGCAGGCGCTGCTCGGCCTCCGCGGCGACGCGCTGGCGGTTCCACATGCCGGCGTAGAGCCCGTTCAGGCGGAGGAGCTCCTCATGGGTGCCGCGCTCGATGATGCGGCCGGCATCGAGGACGAGGATCTGGTCGGCATTGACCACCGTCGACAGCCGGTGCGCGATGACGAGCGTCGTGCGGTCGGCGGAAACGCGGTCCAGCGCCGCCTGGATCTCGCGTTCGGTATGGATGTCGAGCGCCGAGGTCGCCTCGTCGAGGATCAGGATCGGCGGCGCCTTCAGGATCGTGCGGGCGATGGCCACGCGCTGCTTTTCGCCGCCGGAGAGCTTCAGCCCGCGTTCGCCCACCTCGGTCCGGTAGCCGTCGGGCAGGCTCGCGATGAAGCCGGCGATCTGGGCCGTCTCCGCGGCGCGCTCCACCTCGGCTTCGCCGGCTCCCGGACGGCCATAGGCGATGTTGTAGGCGATGGTGTCGTTGAAGAGCACGGTATCCTGCGGGACCATGCCGATGGCGGCGCGGAGCGAGGCCTGCGTCACGCCGCGGATGTCTTCGCCGTCCACCGTGATCGCGCCGCCGGAAATGTCGTAGAAGCGGAAGAGAAGCCGCGAGATGGTCGACTTGCCGGCGCCGGACGGGCCGACGATGGCGACCGTCTTTCCCGCCGGCACCTCGAAGGAGATGCCCTTCAGGATCGGCCGCGCGGTGTCGTAGTGGAAGGTAACGTCCTCGAAGCGGATGGCGCCGCCGGTGACGACCAGCGTCTTCGCATCGGGCGCGTCGACGATCTCCGGCGCCACGTCGAGGAGCGCGAACATGGATTCGATGTCGATCAGCGCCTGCTTGATCTCGCGATAGACGAAGCCGATGAAATTGAGCGGGATCGAGAGCTGCATGAGCAGCGCGTTGATCAGGACGAAGTCGCCGATCGTCTGCTCGCCGCGCATGACCGCCGCGCCCGACATGACCATGCAGATCGTCATGCCGGCAGTGAAGATGATCGCCTGCCCGATGTTCAGCCAGGCGAGCGAGGTCCAGATGCGGATGGCGGCCTGCTCGTAGCGTGCCATGGAGCGGTCGAAGCGCGCCGCCTCCATCTTCTCGTTGCCGAAATACTTCACCGTCTCGAAGTTGAGCAGCGAGTCGATGGCCTTGGAATTCGCATCCTGGTCGGATTCGTTCATGGTCTTGCGGATGCGGATGCGCCAGTCCGAGGCCTTCACCGTGAACCAGACATAGACGATCACCGTCGCCGAGATGACGAGGAGGTAGGTCCAGTCGAACTGGTAGGCGATGACCGCCGCGGCGAGCACGAATTCGAGGATCGTCGGCGCCGTGTTGAGGATGGTGAAGCGCACGATCGTCTCGACGCCGGTCGTGCCGCGTTCGATGACGCGCTGCAGCCCGCCGGTGCGCCGCTGCAGGTGGTAGCGGAGCGACAGGCCGTGCATGTGCACGAAGGTCTTACTGGCAAGGTCGCGCACGGCGTGCTGGCCGACCTTGGCGAAAAGCGCGTCGCGAAGGTTGTTGAAGACGCCGAGAAGAATGCGCCCGACGCCGTTCGCGACGATGAGCATGATCGGGACGGTGACGAGGATCATCAGGCCGAGGTCGGCCGGCTTCGCCGATCCGGCCGCCGGGTGGACCAGCGCGTCGGTCGCCCATTTGTAGGTGTAGGGCACGAGCACCGTGATGACCTTGGCCGCGACCAGCACGGCGATCGCGATCACCACGCGCTGCCTGAGGTCCGGCCGGTCCTTCGGCCACATGTAGGGCCAGAGGGTGCGGAGCGTCTGCATCCCCGAGCGCGGCGCCTCGACTGGCGCCGGCGTCTCCCCGGCCAGGCTCATGGCCGCGCCCTTTCGGCACTCAGACGGAAGGGCGTGATGCGCATGGGAAAAGAACTCATGAAATGGAAACGGGGGTCGCCGGTGGCAGCCCCCGCCGAAATAGGCAGAAACGATGGAAAATCAAGCGCCGCCTAATTCTTCCAGCTGGTGTCCCCGCTCGGGATGACGAAGACCTGGCCGGGGAAGATCCAGCGCGGATTGCGGATCTGGTCCTTGTTGGCCTGGTAGAGCGTCGACCAGCGCACGCCCGATCCGTACATCTTGCGCGAGATGCGCCAGAGATTGTCCGTGCGCTTGATGATGACGGTCTCGACCGAGGGCATCGAGCCCGAGGCGGTTGCGCCGCCCGACTCGCCAGCCTCACCGACCGGTTTCAGGGCTGCCACCTCGATGTCGCGCTCGAAGGGCACCTCGGCCCGCACCAGCACCTCGCCCTTGGCGTCGACCTGATCGGCGCGGACGTGATAGGTGCCGGCCGGCATTTCGCGGTGAACCTCGACGAGCCAGGTGCCGCCCTCGGTCGGCCTGGTGTCGCCGAGGAACTTGTCGTCGAGATAGACGCGCACCGTCTCCGGCGTGCGGGCAAGGCCGGCAATGTAGAGGCCGCCGGCCGTGTCGGCCTCCACCGCGGAAACGGTGACCATGGGCGTGGGCGCGGCCGGCTGCGACGGCTCGGCAGGCTTCGCCGGCTCGGTCGCAGCGACCTCGGTCGAGGGCACGGCGATCGGCGTTCCGCCTTCGGCGGGCGAGCCTTCGGGTTTGACGCCCCTCTCCGCGCCGGCGTCGGCCAGCGAAATTTCCTGCGGAGCCACTGCCTCCGGCTTGTCGGCGACGGCCGGCGTCTCAGCGACGCCCTTCTCGGCACCCGCATCGGCCAGCGAGATTCCCTGAGGAGCCCCTGCCGCAGGCTTGTCGGCAACGGCGGGCGCCCCCGCGACGCCCTTCTCGGCGCCAGCGTCAGCCAGCGAGATTTCCTGCGGAGCCCCTGCCGCGGCGGGCTTGTCGGCGACGGCGGGCGCCTCCGCGACGCCCTTCTCGGCACCCGCATCGGCCAGCGAGATTCCCTGTGGCGCCCCCGCGACCGGCTTATCAGCGACGGCAGGCGTCTCCGCGACGCCCTTCTCGGCACCCGCATCGGCCAGCGAAATTCCCTGCGGCGCCCCCGCGACCGGCTTGTCAGCGACGGCAGGCATCTCCGCGACGCCCTTCTCCGCGCCCGCATCGGCCAGCGAGATTTCCTGAGGAGCCCCTGCCGCCGGCTTGTCGGCAGCGGCGGGCGTCTCCGCGACACCCTTCTCGGCACCGGCATCGGCCAGCGAGATTTCCTTCGGCGGCGTCCCCGGAGCCGCGGGCTTGTCGGTGGCGGAAGGAGCAGCCGGAGCCGGCTCGGCGGCGGCAACCGCAGCGGGAGGTGGCGCCTTCGGCATGGCGATCACCTTGCTCGGGCCGTCCGGCGTCGAGAGCACGACCAGCGGGTCTTCCTTCTTCGAATCGGAGATGGAGATGGCGACGCGCTGGTCCGAAACGGTGACGCTCTTCTTGTCTCCCGACGTGGTGCGAAGGGCGAGATCATGGGTGCCCGGCTTCAGCGGATCGTCGAGGGTCAGCGCCCATTCACCGCGGTCGTTGACCACCGCCTTGGCGATCGGCGTTCCCCCGTCCATGACCTCCACGGTATCGCCCGCCGCGGCCTGGCCGGCGATCACCGCCTCGCCCGTCGGCTCGACCCGAACGACGTCGAAGCTCGGAATGCCGGCCGGCGGCTCGGCGGCCGCGGCTGCCGGCGGAGAAGCGGGTGCTGCCGGCATCGCCGGGGGCTGGGCCTGCGCCGCCGCTGCCGGGGGCTCGGCCTTCGCCACGGCCATCGGCTGCTCGGCCTGCATCGATCCGCCGGCGGGCGCTTCCGCCGGCTTGGCGGCGGGTGCCTCGGGCGCGGCGCTCATCATGCCGCCACCAGCGTCCACCGTCGGCGCCTTGGGCGCAGCGCTCATCATGCCGCCGCCTTCGCCCGCGGCAACCGGGGTCGGAGGCGTGGCGGGCGCGGTTGCCGCCGGGCCGACGGTCGAGGCTGTTCCCTCGGCGCCAGGCCGGTAGTCGAAATAGATGACCACCGCGATGGCGACGAGGAGGACGATCAGTGACAGCAGACCAGTCAGGCGCCGCGGTTCCATGCCCAATCCCGAGAAAGAGTGCCCCGCGTCATTAAATCTTGCTTCCCTTTAGCGGACAAGGCGAAGCCGCCTTGACGCACCGCAACATCGAATGCCAGATGGCCCCATGGCCCAGCTCACCAGCATCTGCGTCTATTGTGGCTCCAATGCGGGCGCCGATCCGGCTTATGCCGAGGGCGCGCGCATCCTCGGCAAGGCCATGGCGGCGCAGGGAATCCGCCTTGTCTATGGCGGCGGCGCGGTCGGCCTCATGGGCATCATCGCCCGCTCGGTGCTCGATGCCGGCGGCAATGTGCTCGGCGTGATTCCGCAGTTCCTCAAGGACCGCGAGGTCATGCTGCGCGAGGCGAGCGAACTGATCGTGACTGCCGACATGCACGAGCGGAAGCGAATCATGTTCGAGCATGCCGACTCGTTCCTCGCCCTCCCCGGCGGCATCGGTACGCTCGAGGAACTGGTCGAAATCATGACCTGGGCGCAGCTCGACCGGCACCGCAAGCCGATCATCGTCGCCAACATCAACGGCTTCTGGGACCCGCTCACCGCGCTCTTCGGCCGCATGACCGAGGCCGGCTTCCTGACCAAGGCCTTCCTCGCCAACCGCGTCGTCCTGCCCGTCCGCTTCGTCGACACGATCGGAGAGGTCATCCCCGCCATCCGCGAAGGGCTCGCCTCCGTCGAGCGGGCCGATCTCGCCGGCGAAGCGCCGGCGCACGGCTGAGCCATCAGGCGGGCTTCACGCCCGAGCGCAGGAGCTTGTAGACGACGGCGTCGTGCAGCGCCTCGAAAGAGGCGTCGACAATGTTGGCCGACACGCCGACCGTGAACCAGGTATCGCCAGAAGCGTCGCCGCTCTCGATCAGCACGCGGGTGACGGCTTCCGTGCCGCCGTTCAGGATGCGCACCTTGAAGTCGATCAGCTCGAGGTCGGCGATGATGTCGCGATAGCCGCCGAGGTCCTTGCGCAGCGCATTGTCGAGGGCGTTCACCGGGCCATTGCCCTCGCCGACGGTGAGCAGGCGCTCGCCGCCGACGATGACCTTGACCACGGCCTCCGAAACCGAGACGAGCTCGCCAAGGGCATTGTGCCGGCGCTCGACGGTGACGTGGAAGCTCTCGACGTCGAAATAGTTCGGCACGCTGCCGAGCGTCCGCCGGGCGAGCAGCTCGAACGAGGCGCCGGCGCCCTCATAGGCATAGCCGATCGATTCGCGCTCCTTGACGATCTGGAGGAGCGTGTCGAGGCGGCGGTCGTCGCGCGCCACCTCCAGCCCCATCCGTCCGAGCTCGGCGAGGAGGTTGGCCTTGCCGGCCTGGTCGGAGACGAGCACATGGCGGCGGTTGCCGACCACCTCCGGCGGCACATGCTCGTAGGTGCGCGGATCCTTCAGGATGGCGGAGGCGTGGATGCCGGCCTTGGTGGTGAAGGCGCTGGCGCCGACATAGGCGGCCTGGCGGTTGGGCGCGCGGTTCAGCATCTCGTCGAAGCGGTGGGAGATTTGGGCGAGGCTGGCGAGCCCGTCCCGGTCGACGCCGGTCTCGAAGCGCTCGGCGTAGGCGGGCTTCAGGAGGAGCGTCGGGATCAGCGACGTGAGGTTGGCATTGCCGCAGCGCTCGCCGATGCCGTTCAGCGTACCCTGGATCTGGCGCGCCCCCCCGCGGACGGCGGCGAGCGAATTGGCGACCGCCTGCTCCGTATCGTTGTGCGCATGGATGCCGAGATGGTCGCCGGGGACGATTGACGTCACCTTGCGCACGATCTCCTCGACCTCCTCGGGCAGCGTGCCGCCATTGGTGTCGCAGAGCACTACCCAGCGCGCGCCCGCTTCATACGCGGCCTTCGTGCAGGCAAGCGCATAGTCCGGATTCGCCTTGTAGCCGTCGAAGAAGTGCTCGCAATCGACCAGCACCTCCTTGCCGGCCTCGCGTACGGCGCTTACCGACTGGCGAATGCCGTCGAGGTTTTCCTCCTCGGTGGTGCCGAGGGCGACCCTGACCTGATAATCGGATGTCTTCGCGACGAAGCAGACGGCGTCGGATTTCGCGTCGATCAAGGCGCGGATGCCCGGATCGTTGGAGACGCTCACGCCGGGGCGCTTGGTCATGCCGAAGGCGGTGAAGGCAGCGCGCCCGGTGCGCTTCTTCTCGAAGAAGGCCGTATCGGTCGGGTTTGCGCCGGGATAGCCGCCCTCGACATAGTCGAGGCCGAGCTCGTCCAGCATCCGCGCGATCACCAGCTTGTCGTCGAGCGTGAAATCGACGCCACTCGTCTGCGCGCCGTCTCTGAGCGTCGTATCAAAGAGGTAGAGGCGTTCTTTCATGATCTGATTCAGTTCTTGAGGCGGTCCGGCGGCGGCCAGACGGCGGTGTCGTGATCGGGATGCTGGTGGTTTGTCGCCGCGATCGCTCCGGAGAGCGCCGGGTCTTCCTCTTCCGTGGTCTGGTCGCCCGGCAGGGACGCGAGCGCCGCGAACCACGGTACGCGGCTCTCGATCCCATATTGCAGCTCCGGCGGAATGGCCGAAGGATCGTCGAGCGAGCCGAGGGAGACCGAAATGCGGTCGTCGCGGCCGACATAGTGGAAGATCAGCGGCGTGCCGCAATCCCGGCAGAAGCCGCGCTCGACCTCGTCGGAGCTGCGGAAACAGGCGATGGTACCGCGCGTCACCTCGAAGTCCGCGACCGCCACGCCGGCGAGCGGCGCGAAATAGGAGCCGAACGCCTTCTGGCACATCCGGCAGTGGCAGATGCTGGCGCCGGTCGGCCGGGCGTGCAGCGCGTAGCGGATGGCGCCGCACTGGCAGCCGCCGGCGATGCGAAGGCGCGCGGCGCTCATCTTCCTCACTCCGGATTGTGGCAGACGGCTTCGATATTGTGGCCCTCGGCATCGAGGACGAAGGCGCCGTAGTAGTTCGGGTGATACATGGGCCTGAGGCCCGGCCCGCCATTGTCCTTGCCGCCGGCGGCAATGGCGGCCTTGTAGAAGGCATCGACCTGGGCGCGGTTCTCGGCGCGGAAGGCGAGATGGATGCGGGGCGTCGTCTTGCCGGCGCTGGCGAGCCAGAAGAAGGGCTTCCCCTCCGGGCCGAGGCCGGCGACATCGACATTGCCGGTCACGCTCGCCGGAAACTCCATGCGGATGGCGATGCCGAGCGGCGCGAGCGCGGCGGCATAGAACTTCTTCGCCCCCTCGTAGTCGGCGACGCTGAGGCTGGTGTGATCGATCTCGACGGTCATGCTTCGGGCTCCTGCTTCAATAGGTTTGCGGCTCTTTCCATGAACCGATCCATTGCGGATGTGATCTCCGCGGCCTTGGCTGCCGTAACATTCACATCGCCATAGTCGGCAACCGATCGGACCTCACCGGCCACCCGCAAGGCCTTCCCGTCGCGTTCCTCGAACGGGCCGGGTTTCACAAATTCCCGGGAGAAGAGGCGGAGGACGGTCTCGTGGGTCTTTGCTCGCTCGGGGCCGATCCCACGTGTTGCCAGCAGGGCGCGGGCCGCGTTGAACATCGCATAGTAGGAGCGATTGGCTGCGGCATCGAAGCGCTCCGCCTTTACCAGGAAGCGAGCGTCCGTTGCGGCCTCCAATGCCTTCGTCCAAAGAGGATTCATGCAGCGACCCGCTGCCCGTCGCGCTTCATGGCGCGAAGCAGGCCAGGGTTGGCATGGCTCTCCGGATGCTCCCATTGTTCCTCGGCTACGGGCCAGGCTTGGATTTGCGCCCCGTCATCGACGAGAAAATCATACGTGAGTTCGGTCAAGCGGCTCTTCTCGGCCCAATAGTCGAGAGGGCTATCCCTGAACACAACCGCCACGTCGGCGTCGCTTTCGGGACGATGATCGCCCCGTGCCCTGCTTCCGAAGAGATATATCCCGACGAGCCGGTCGCCGTAGACCTCGCGGACCAGCGCAGCGAAGTCCCGCACATCGCGATGGACGGTCGCGTCATCCGCCGGAAGTAGATCAAGGGTCAAACTCATCGCTTCACTTCCCAGGTGGTGACCAGCTCGCCGGTCGGCGGGTCCTTGGCGTCCTTGAGCGCGATGCCCATGGCGTCGAGCTCGCCGCGTATGCGGTCGGCCTCGGCGAAGTCCTTCGCCTTGCGGGCAGCGGCGCGAGCGGCGATCAGGGCAGCGACGCGGGTCGCATCGATCCCGATATCGGCCGTGGTCTCGACCAGGCGCCCGATGCCAAGCATCCCCATGGAGGCGACGAGCGCTTCGCCGTCCTTCGCCTTGCGGAGGGCGTGGAGGCGGGCAATGGCGAGCGGCGTGTTGAGGTCGTCGGAAAGCGCCTCGACCACGTCGGGAGCGACCTCGCCGCCGGTGGCGCCCTCGCTCGCATCGGACCATTCGCGCAGCACCGTGCGCGCCTCCTTCAGCGAGGCGAGCGTCCAGTTGATCGGCTGGCGATAGTGGGTGCCGAGCATGGCAAGGCGCGCGACGTCGCCCGGCCAGTCCTTCAGCACGTCGCGGATGGTGACGAAGTTGCCGAGCGACTTCGACATCTTCTCGCCTTCCACCTGCAGGAAGCCGTTGTGCAGCCAGTAGTTCGCCATGGTGCTGGTGCCATGGGCGCAACGCGACTGGGCCATCTCGTTCTCGTGGTGCGGAAAGACGAGATCGATGCCGCCGCCATGGATGTCGAAGGTCGGCCCAAGGAGCGCGCCGGCCATGGCCGAGCACTCGATGTGCCAGCCGGGGCGGCCATTGCCCCAGGGTGAGGGCCAGGCGGGCTCGCCGGGCTTCGACGGCTTCCACAGCACGAAGTCCATCGGGTCGCGCTTGTAGGGCGCGACATCGACGCGGGCGCCGGCGAGCATCTCGTCGAGCGTGCGATTGGAGAGGCGTCCGTAGTCGGCCATGGACGGCACGTCGAAAAGCACATGGCCCTCGGCGACATAGGCATGCTTCCGCTCGATCAGTCTGGTGATCAGGCGGATCATGTCCTCGGGCTGGCCGTCGTCGCAGATGAACTCGGTGGCGCGCGGCTGGTGCGTCGGCTCGAGGCAGCCGAGCGCCGCCACGTCGGCGCGGAACTGCGCCTCCGTGCGACGGGTAACCTCGCGGATCGCCTCGTTCAGCGGGCGGCCGGGATATTCTTCCGCCGCGCGCGCATTGATCTTGTCGTCCACGTCCGTGATGTTGCGGACATAGGTGACGTGGCTCTCGCCATAGAGGTGGCGCAGCAGCCGGAACAGCACGTCGAAGACGATCAGCGGCCGCGCATTGCCGATATGGGCGAAGTCGTAGACCGTCGGCCCGCAGACGTACATGCGCACGTTCTCCGGGTCGATGGGGGTGAAATCCTCCTTCGTCCGCGTCAGCGTATTGTGCAGGCGCAAAGCCATACCGAAACGTCCTCTCCCCGCCGGCCGGGGCGATCGTCTCGTCTTTAAGGGGTCAAAACGGGACGGCCTCAGCCAGCAAATGCTAGCCGGTAATAATCCCGGAGATGCAAATCGCGAATGAACGCGTCGCGGCCGTCATGGGCTCGCCTATCGCGCAATCGCCGGGACGCGTCAAGGGCGTGATGCCGGAACTGCATCGGCTCCCTCGCGTTCATCCCGCGGAGGACCAGCAGAGGAGCTACGCCATGGTCAAGCGCTTCTACGCCTTCCTCTTCCTCGGAATCATCATCTGGCTCGCCTTCGAGATGGCCACGCCACGAGCCGATTTTCTTCCCTGACCCCGGGGTGCGACGAAGAGAGCGTTGCGCGCACAAAATGTAATGTTATAACGTTTCGGTCATTCGAACGGAGTGCCGAAATGCAGAAACTTGCCGGGCTTGCCCTCGCCGCCGCCATCGCCGCCTTTACCCCCAGCGCCCATGCCGCGGACGCGCCGATCGCCGTAATGGCGGCGGAGAACTTCTACGCCGACATTGCCAGCGCCGTGGGCGGCGGGCATGTCGCGGTCAAGGCGGTCTTGAGCAACCCCGACCAGGATCCGCACCTCTTCGAGACGAGCCCGTCGGTCGCCCGCGACGTGAGCGCGGCGCGTCTCGTCATCTATAACGGCGCCGATTACGATCCCTGGATGGAAAAGCTGCTCGCCGCCGCAAAGTCCGACAACCGCGCCACCCTCGTCGTCGCCGACCTCATGAACCGCAAGACCGGCGACAACCCGCACCTGTGGTACGACCCGGCCACGGCTCCCGCGGTCGCCAAGGCGATCGCCACCCAGCTCTCGGCCATCGACCCCGCCAATGCGGCAGACTATGCCGCCGGCCTCGCCGCCTTCGAGGCGACGCTCGATCCCCTCGCCGACAAGGTCGCAGCGATCCGCAAGAAGTTCGCCGGCCAGCCGGTGACCGCGACCGAGCCGGTCTTCGGCTACATGGCCGAAGCCCTCGGGCTCACCATGCGCAACGAGAGCTTCCAGCTCTCGGTGATGAACGACACCGAGCCGAGCGCGCAGGACACTGCCGCCTTCCAGGCCGACCTCAAGGACGGCAAGGTAAAGGTGCTCTTCTACAATTCGCAGGTCACCGACCCGCAGACCGACCGGCTCCTCGAGATCGCCAAGGCCGGCGGCGTGCCGGTCGTCGGCGTCACCGAGACCATGCCGGCCGGCAAGAGCTTCGCCGACTGGATGCTTGGCGAGCTCGATGCCACCGAGAAGGCGCTCGGCGGTCCATCCTCTTGAACGCAGTCGAGCTCGATAGTCTCGGCCTCACGCTCGGCCGGCGTCCGATCCTGCGGGACGTGACGCTCGCCGTGCGCGAGGGCGAGTTCGTCGGGGTGCTGGGTCCGAACGGCGCCGGCAAGACCACCCTCTTCCGCGCCATCCTCGGGCTGCTGAAGCCGGCCGCCGGCACGATCCGCGTCTTCGGCGAGACGGCGCGGCCGGGCAATGCCGCCATCGGCTACCTCGCCCAATCGCGGAGCGCCCTCCCCCAGCTCCATCTCAGCGGCCGCGAATTCATCGCGAGCTCCATCCGCGGCGAACGCTATGGCCTGCCCATCCTCGGTCCCGAAGGCCGGCGCCAGCTCGACGAGGCGCTCGACCTCGTCGGCGCCCGCGAGATCGCGGCACGTCCCCTCTCGGCCATGTCCGGCGGCGAGCGCCAGCGGCTCCTCTTCGCCCAGGCGCTCATCGGGCACCCGAAGCTCCTCCTCCTCGACGAGCCGCTGATCAGCCTCGACCCGCGCCGCCAGCGCGAGGTGGTCGAGCTCGCCCGCCGGCTCTGCCGCGAGCTCGGCATCACCGTCCTCTTCAGCGCCCATGAGCTCAGCCAGCTCTTCGGCGCCATCGACCGCGTCCTCTACCTCGGCAATGGCCATGCCGCGCTCGGCACCATCGACGAGGTCATCCGGCCCGCCGTCCTTTCCCCCCTCTACGGCTCGGAGATCGAGGTGGTGCGCGCCAACGGCCACATCTTCATCCTTTCCGGCGACGCGCGGGTCGAGGAGGATCCGCACCTGCACGAACATCACGACCACGGCCACGAACATCACGACCATGGGCATTCTTGATCTCGACTTCATGCGGAATGCCTTCGCGGCGAGCGGCATCGTCGCGGTGGTCGCCGGCATCGTCGGCGTCTTCCTGGTGCTGCGCGGCCAGACCTTCGCCGGCCACGCGCTCTCCCATGTCGGCTTTGCGGGGGCCACCGCCGCCGGGCTGATCGGTCTGTCGCCGCTCGGCGGCATGATCGCCTTCACCGTCCTTGCCGGCATCGGCATGGGGGCGCTCGGCGAGAGGCTCTCAGGCCGCGACGTCGCGGTCGGCATCGTGCTCGCGCTGTCGCTCGGCTTCGGCCTCCTCTTCCTCCACTATTACACGTCCTTCGCTACCCAGGCCTCGGCGCTTCTCTTCGGCAACGTGCTCGCCGTCTCCACCGGCACGCTCCTCACCCTCGCCGTCCTCGGCGTCGTCGCCCTCGTCGCGCTCGCCGCGATCAGCCGTCCGCTCCTCTTCGCCACGCTCCAGCCGGAGCTCGCCGAAGCGCGCGGCGTATCGCAGCGCACGACCGGCATCCTCTTCATGGCGATCGTCGCGATCACCGTTTCCGCCTCGGTGCAGATCGTGGGCGTGCTGCTCGTCTTCACGCTGATGGTCGGTCCGGCAGCCGCAGCCGAACGCCTCACGACCCGCCTCGGACCGGGCGTCCTCCTCGCCGCCCTCATCGCGCTTGCCGAGGCCTGGCTCGGCGTCATCATCGCCTTCTACACGGATTGGCCGGTCAGCTTCTGCATCACCGCGCTCAGCGCGCTCGCCTATTTCGCCGCGGTGATCGCCACGCGACAGGCGTGATACCCTCCCCCATACACAAGGGAGGGCACGCCATGCTCAAGCTCTATTCATTCTTCCGTTCCGGCGCGTCCTACCGCGCCCGCATCGCGCTCGCCCTGAAGGGCATTCCCTACGAGACCGTCGGGATCCATCTCGCCCGCGACGGCGGCGAGCAGAACAAGCCGGCCTATCGCGCCGTGAACCCGCAGGGCCGGGTGCCGGCGCTGGAGCTCGAGGACGGCACGGTGATCACCCAGTCCCTCGCCATCATCGACTACCTGGAAACGGTGCATCCCGAGCCGCGGCTCTACCCGCAGCATCCGCTTGCGCGAGCCAATGCCCTGTCGATCGCCTTCACCATCGCCGCCGACATCCACCCGCTGCAAAACACCTCGACCACCAACTATCTCGCGAAGCATCTCAATGCTGACGAGGCGGCGATCAAGGCCTGGTACCAGCGGTGGATCGGGTCGGGGCTCGCGGCGGTGGAGACGAAGATCATCGGGACCGGCTACGCCCTCGGCGGGAGCGATCCGACGATTGCCGACATCTGCATCGTCGCCCAGCTCGCCACCGCCCGGCGGCTGAATTTCGACCTTTCCGCCTATCCGAAGGTCGTGGCGGTCGATGCCCATGCCACCCGGCATCCGGCTTTCGTTAAGGCTCATCCGCTAAACCAGCCGGACGCCGAGTAGCAGCCATTTGACCGGCCACCGGGACCTTCCATATTCTCCCGGCTGAGGGGGGTTCCGGTCGCGCACGGCGGACGGCCGAATGACAGGAACCTTGATGTCGAGCCGGCAGGGCATTATCGGGCTGCTTTTCGGGATGGTGGCGATCCTCGCCGGCGCCCCGGCGGCCGAGGCCGCGTCCGGCATCTGCGACCGTCTCGCCCGTCAACTCGACATCCTCGACAGCCGCGCGGCCGGCTATGTCGACCAGAGCCTCAACGGATCCCTCTTCAGCCAGCGCCAGGAGCTCGACCTCGCTACCGTCGAGGCGCGCCGCGCCGGCTGCATCGGCGGCGCGTTCTTCCGCCAGACGCCGGCGCCCGCCTGCGCGACGCTCATGCCGGCGATCGCCACCATGGAAGCGAACCTGCAGCGCCTCGAGGACCAGCGCCGGCTCGGGCCGCAGGGGCTGCGCGACCAGCGGACGCGCCTCCTCGCCGACCTCGACGCCAATGGCTGCGGCGGCATCTACGACGTCGCGCCCCGCCCGCGGGGCGTCTTCGCCTCGCTCTTCGCCAATGAACCGGCGAACGGAATCTATGATGGCAGCGACAGCTACGATCCTTCGGGCCGCGAGGACAGCTACGTCCGCATCGAGGGCTACGGCGATACCTGGCGCACGCTCTGCGTCCGCACCTGCGACGGCTACTATTTCCCGATCAGCTTCTCGACCGAGCAATCGCGATTCGCCGACGACGCGCAGGCCTGCGCCGCCGCCTGCCCCGGCACCCCGGTCGCGCTCTACGTCCATCGCAGCCCCGGCGAGGGGGTCGAGCAGATGGTCTCGCTGTCCGGCGAGCCCTATACGGCACTCCCCACGGCGTTCGCCTATCGGCGATCCTACAATGCCGCCTGCACCTGCCGCGCGGGGCAGAATGCCGGCGGCTTCACGCCCGTGCCGAAAGCCGCCAGGCCCGCTCCCGCCGGCGACGCCCAGCCGGCCGAGGCGGTCGCCGAGGCCAAGCGGAACGTGCGCATCGTCGGGCCGTCCTACTATGTCGCCCAGTAGGATTCCCGGGCTTTCAACCTTTCGCGACATTGCAGTTTTCGCTTCCGTGCGGGTTACAGTTTTGTCATTTTCCGCCGGCATGGTTCGCCCCGAACCTTCCTCTTTTCCCGGATTCTCCAATTGACCTCCCGCCTTCTCACCCGCCGCGCGGCCGCGCAGGGCCTCGTCGCCGCCGGCCTCGTGGCCGTGCTTGCCGGCTGCACCACCGCCGCCGGACCGGCCAGCGCCCGGATCGATCCGAAATACCGGGCCATGTACGCCGCGGTTGATGAGTCGCCGAACCACATCCCGGCGGTGAACCTCGCCAGGATCGACCCGCAATATTACCGGCAGGAAGTGTCCACCCCGGCCAATATCGCCATGCAGAAGCCCGGCACCGTGGTGGTCGATCCCGGCAACCGCTTCCTCTACGTGGTCGAGGACGGCGGCACGTCCATGCGCTACGGCGTCGGCGTCGGCCGCGACGGCTTCGCCTGGTCGGGCGATGCCACGATCCACGACAAGCAGGCCTGGCCGAAGTGGTTTCCGCCGAAGGAGATGATGGAGCGCCAGCCGGAGACCGCGCAATACGCCAAC
Source organism: Hyphomicrobiales bacterium (assembly GCA_017305635.1). GTDB lineage: Bacteria > Pseudomonadota > Alphaproteobacteria > Rhizobiales > Kaistiaceae > JAFKKF01. The sequence continues at coordinate 38,364 of JAFKKF010000012.1, forward strand.
GGCATGGAAGGCGGCGTCAAGAACCCGCTCGGCGCCCGCGCCCTCTATCTCTGGCAGGGCAACAAGGACACGCTCTACCGGCTGCACGGCACCAACGAGCCGGCGAGCATCGGCCATGCCATGTCGAGCGGCTGCATCCGGCTTCTCAACCAGGACGTGATCGACCTCTACAACCGCGTCCCGGTAGGGGCGAAGGTGATCGTGCTCCCGGCGCAGGACCCGAACGCCCAGTACGTCGACTACGGCGCCGGCGCCCCTGCCCCGGCCACCGCGCAGATCGCCGCCGCGCCGCTCTAGGCGCGGCCGACTACCGCACCACCGTCAGCCGGGTGGCCGCGCGGGTGATGCCGGTATAGAGCCAGCGGCGGGCATTCTCGCGGAAGGCGAAGCTCTCGTCGAAGAGCATCACGTCGTCCCATTGCGAGCCCTGCGCCTTGTGGACCGTGAGGACGTAGCCGTAGTCGAATTCGTCGGAGCGCCGGCGCTCGGCGCCGGTCAGCACCTCGGCGGTGCCGTCGAAGAAGGCGGGGTTGATCGTGACCTGTGCCTTGCGGCTGCCAGACTCGACCTCCTCCGGCGACAGCCCGTAGCGGAGCAGGCCCTTCCGCGCCGCCCGCGCGGTATCCACGCGCCAGAGGCTTCCGTTGAGCAGGCCGCGCTTGCGGTCGTTGCGGAGGCAGACCAGCTTGTCGCCGGCGACCGGCGTCTGTATCGACCGGCCGAGCAGTTCGCGGATGCGGCTATTGTAGCCGCGGCGCGTGTTGTTGCGGCCCACCAGCACCTGATCGACCGACAGCACCGCCGCCGGATCGAGGTCGCGCCGGCCGATCACGCTGCTCTCGCCATAGGTGCCGCGCTCCAGTTCCCCGCCCTCGCGCACGATCATCGAAAGCCGGATGATCGGATCATCCTCGGCCTGCCGGTGAACCTCGGTCAGCATCACGTCGGGCTCGTCGGAGGTGAAGAAGCCGCCGCCCGCCACCGGCGGAAGCTGCGCCGGATCGCCGAGCACCAGGACCGGCTTGCCGAAGGAGAGGAGGTCGCGGCCGATCTCCTCGTCCACCATGGAGCATTCGTCGATGACGATCAGCGAGGCATCGGCCGCGTCGCTGTCGTCGTTGAGGACGAAGGTCGGGCCGTTCTCATCCTCGCCGCGAATGCGGTAGATGAGGCTGTGGATGGTGCCGGCATTGCGGCAGCCCTTGTTGCGCATGACATGGGCGGCCTTGCCGGTGAATGCGGCGAAGACCACCTTCCGCTCCCCCTCGGCGATATGGCGGGCAAGCGTCGTCTTCCCCGTGCCGGCATAGCCGAACAGGCGGAATATCTTGCGGTCGCCCGCCTTCAGCCAGGCGGAGACCGCGGCAAGTGCCTTGTCCTGTCCGGGTGACCAACGCATCAGGGAGGGGATAGCCGACCTGCCGTGAGAGGCCAAGCGTCGGAGCTGGCAAACGCCGGAGTTGACGTGGCGTACATACATTTGTACATACACAAATCATGGAGTCGATGGACGGCTTCGACTGGGACGACGGCAACCGCGCGAAGTGCCAGAAGCACGGCGTCTCTCTCCATGAGATCGAGGCGGTTTTCGCGAATGCGCGCATTGCGCCCGACCTGAAGCATTCCGATCGGGAAGATCGCTATATCGCGGTAGGAAGGAACGCGCGGAGCCGGCCGATGTTCGTGGCCTTCGTCTATCGGCGATTCGGCGATGTCGTTCGCATTCGCCCCGTAAGCGCCCGCTACATGCACCGAAAGGAAGCCGAGAGCTATGAAAATGAAGGTTCCTAGGCTGCGTTCCGACGAGGAAGCGGAGGCATTCCTCGATCAGGACCTCTCCCACCTCGATTTCTCCCAGTTCAAGCCGATGCGCTTCGAGTTCGCCCCAAAGGATGCGCGGCTCAACATGCGCCTGCCCGGCTCCCTCATGCAGGCGGTGAAGGCGCGGGCGGACAAGCGAGGCATTCCCTACCAGCGCTTCGTTCGGGAGGCGCTGGAGACTGCCGTCAACGAGCCGCCCCAGGCGAAGACGCGCCGCAGGAAAGCCGGCTAGCCCCTGTCGCGGAACTTGTTGGTGATCGGATAGCGCCGGTCGCGGCCGAAGTTCCTGCGGGTGATCTTCACGCCCGGCGCCGCCTGCCGCCGCTTGTATTCGGCCAGATAGAGCAGGCGTTCGACCTTGCGCACCGTCGCCTCGTCGTGCCCACGCGCCACCACCTCGGCAATGCGCATCTCGTCCTCGACGAGGCACTGCAGGATGTCGTCGAGCACGTCGTAGGGCGGCAGCGAATCCTGGTCCTTCTGGTTCTCGCGCAGTTCCGCCGTCGGCGGGCGGACGATGATGCTCTCGGGAATGACGATCCCGCCGGGGCCCCTCGCGTCCTTCGGCCGGTGCTCGTTCCGCCAGCGCGAAAGGCGATAGACCTCGGTCTTGTAGAGATCCTTGATCGGGTTGAAGCCGCCGTTCATATCGCCGTAGAGCGTGGCATAGCCGACGGAGACCTCGGACTTGTTGCCGGTGGTGACGACCATGGGCCCGAACTTGTTCGACACCGCCATCAGGATGGTGCCGCGGGCGCGCGACTGGAGGTTCTCCTCGGTGATGTCCGCCTTGCGGCCGGTAAAGAGCGGCGCCAGGGCGGCGTGGAAGCCCTCGACCGGTTCCTTGATCGGCACGATGTCGTAGCGCACGCCGAGGTTCTTCGCGACGGCCGCGGCATCGGTCAGGCTCTCGGCGGCCGTGTAGCGGTAGGGCATCATGATGCAGTGGACGCGCTCGCTGCCCAGCGCATCGACCGCCATGGCGGCGCAGATCGCCGAGTCGATACCGCCCGAGAGGCCGAGGACGACGCCCGGGAATCCGCTCTTGTTGACGTAGTCGCGCAGCCCCATGACGCAGGCGCGATAGTTCGCCTCGTCCTTGTCGGGAAGCGGCGTGAAGGTGCCGTCGATGCAGCGCCAGCCGCCCTCCCCCCTCGTCCAGGTGAGGATGGCGTTGGCCGGCTCGAACTGGGGGAGCTGGAAGGCGAGCGAGCGGTCGGCATGCAGCCCGAAGGAAGCGCCGTCGAAGACCAGCTCGTCCTGGCCGCTGCACTGGTTGGCGTAGATCAGCGGCAGGCCGGTCTCGACCACGCGCTGCACGGCGACCTGCATCCGCTGCTCGACCTTGTCCACGGCATAGGGCGAACCGTTCGGAACGATCAGCAGCTCGGCCCCGGTCTCCATCAGGCATTCCGAGACCTGCTCGAACCAGATGTCCTCGCAGATGGGAAGGCCGATGCGGATGCCGCGGAAGCCGATGGGTCCCGGCAGCGGTCCCTTCCGGAAGACGCGGTATTCGTCGAAGACGCCGTAATTGGGCAGCTCCACCTTGAAGCGGAGGCCGGCGATCTGTCCCCCGTCGAGAAGGGCGACGGCGTTGTAGACGCTGCCGTCCTCGCGCCAGGGCGTGCCGATGACGACGCCCGGACCGCCGTCGGCGGTATCCCGTGCCAGTTCCTCGATGGCGGCGCGGCAGGCATCCTGAAAGGCGGGCTTGAGGACGAGGTCCTCGGGCGGATATCCGGCGATGAAGAGCTCCGTCAGGACGAGGAGGTCGGCGCCGCCCTTCGCCGCATCGGCGCGAGCCGCGCGGGCCTTCTCGAGATTGCCTTCGATGTCGCCGACGACCGAATCGAGCTGGGCGACGGCGATGCGGATGGTATCGGTCAGGAATGCTGCCATGGCGCCGGTTTAGCGCGCCGCGCGGAGAGCGGCAATCGCCGCCGCGGCCGGCGCCTTGATGCTCCCGCGTCCGGCAGCGAGGCGACGGGCGCCGGCGGCCGAATGGCGGAACTAGGCGATCGCGGCAGCCGGTGCGGATACCTGCGCGTGGCGGGCCTTCTTCAGGAGGTCGGCGAGCAGGAAGGCCAGCTCGATCGCCTGGTCGGCGTTCAGCCGCGGGTCGCAGAACGTGTGGTAGCGGTCGTTGAGGTCGGCATCGGTGATAGCGCGGGCGCCGCCGGTGCATTCGGTGACGTTGCCGCCGGTCATCTCGAGGTGCACGCCGCCGGGATAACTGCCCTCGGCCTGGTGGACCTCGAAGAAGCTGCGCACTTCCTTCAGGATCGATTCGAAGCGGCGGGTCTTGTAGCCGCTGGTCGAGGTCACGGTATTGCCGTGCATCGGGTCGCTCGACCAGACCACCGAGCGCCCTTCCCGCTGCACCGCGCGGATCATCGCCGGCAGGTGGGCGCCGACCTTGTCGGCGCCGAAGCGGCAGATGAGGGTCATGCGGCCGGGCTCGTTCTCCGGATTGAGGAGGTCGAGGAGCTGCAGGAGACCATCCGGGGTCAGCGACGGGCCGCATTTCAGGCCGAGCGGATTCCTCACGCCACGGCAATATTCGACATGCGCATGGTCGGGCTGGCGCGTGCGGTCGCCGATCCAGATCATGTGGGCCGAGGTCGCGTACCAGTCGCCCGACGTCGAATCGATGCGGGTCAGCGCCTGCTCGTAGCCGAGCAGCAGCGCCTCGTGGCTGGTATAGAAGTCGGTGGCGCGCAGCTCCGGATGCTTCTCCGGATCGAGGCCGCAGGCGCGCATGAAATCGAGCGCATCGGAGATGCGGTTGGCGAGCTCCTCGTAGAGGTGCGACTGCGAGGAATCCTTCACGTAGCCGAGCATCCACTGATGGACGCGGCCGAGGCTGGCATAGCCGCCATGGGAGAAGGCCCGCAGCAGGTTGAGCGTCGCGGCCGACAGGCGATAGGCCTCGATCTGCCGCTTCGGATCGGGCCTGCGCGCCGCCTCGGTGAAGGCGATGCCGTTGACGATGTCGCCGCGATAGCTCGGCAGCTCGACGCCGTCCTTCTTCTCGACGGGCGAGGAGCGCGGCTTGGCGAATTGCCCGGCAATGCGGCCGACCTTCACCACCGGCGAGGCGGCGGCGTAGGTAAGGACCACCGCCATCTGCAGGAAGACGCGGAAGAAATCGCGGATGTTGGTGCCGTTGGCGCTGATCGCGGCATGCTCGGAGAAGCTCTCGGCGCAGTCGCCGCCCTGGAGGAGGAAGGCCTTGCCGGCGGCAACCTTGGCGAGCTCTTCCTTCAGTCCCCGCGCCTCGCCGGCGAAGATCAGCGGCGGATAGACCGACAGCTCCTTCTCGACGTTCTCGAGAACGGCGGCGTCGGGAAATTGCGGCGCCTGCTCGATGGGCAGGCCGCGCCAGCTATCCGGCTTCCAGGTGGTCTTCATGTTTCAACGCCTCAACGAATTCGGCGCGGTTATACACGCCACCGTCGGCCTTTGCCACCGGCCGGCCGGGGGCGGCCGAAACGGCTCTATTCCGCCGCCTGGCGGCGATGGCGCTCACTCGGCGTGCGCAGCGTCACCAGCTCCTCGGCGACCGTCGGATGGAGGGAGACCGTGCGGTCGAAATCGGATTTCAGCGCGCCCATCTTGATCGGGATGGCGGCCATCTGGGCGATCTCGCTCGCCGACGGGCCGACGATGTGGCAGCCGACGACCCGGCCGCTGTCGCCGTCGACGACCAGCTTCATCATCATGCGCTCGTCGCGGCCTGCGACCCGGTTCTCGAGCGGCTTGAAGGTGGTGCGATAGACGTCGACGGCGGGAAGGAGTATCTTCGCCTCCTCCTCGGTCATGCCGACGGTGCCTACTTCCGGCAGCGAGAAGACCGCCGTCGGGACATTGGTATAGTCGACCATCACCGCGTGGTTGCCGAAGAGCGTGTCGGCGAGGGCATGGCCCTCGCGGATGGCGATCGGCGTCAGCTGCAGGCGGTGCGTCACGTCGCCGATGGCATAGATGCTGTCGACGCTGCTCCGCGACATGGCATCGACCACGACCTCGCCAAGCGCATCGAGCTTGACCCCGGCGCTTTCAAGGCCGAGACCTTTCGTGTTCGGGCGCCGGCCGATGGCGAAAAGGACAAGGTCGGTCTCGATCTCCTGCCCGCCGCGCGTCTTCACGGCGAAGCCCTTTTCCCGCTTCGCGATCGACGCGATGCGGTCGCCGGTGACGATGGTGATGCCGCGCCGCTCCATGGCGGCGTGGACGTGCTTCTGCACATCCCCGTCGAAGCCGCGGAGGATCTCGGCGCCGCGATGGATGACGGTGACCTCCACCGCGAAGGCGGCGAGGATGCTCGCGAATTCGACCGCGATGTAGCCGCCGCCCGCGATCACCATGCGCTTCGGCAGCCTGTCGAGACGGAAGATGTCGTCGGAACAGAGCGCATGCTCGATGCCCTCGACCGTGTCGTCCATGTGCGGGCGGGCGCCGGTCGCGACGAGGATGTAGCGGGCGGTGACGACGCGGTCGTCGGCGAGCAGGCGGATCCTGTGCGGGCCCTCGACGACGGCGCGCGAGCGGATCAGCTCGGCGCCGGACTTCTCGAGGTTCTTGATGTAGATGCCGCTGAGGTATTCCGTATCGGCGATGACGTTCTTCAGCATCGTCGCCCAGTCGAAGGCGACGCCCTTGGTCGTCCAGCCGAAGCCGATCGAATCCTCGAGCTCCTCGGCGAAATGGGCCGCGTGGTGGATCAGCTTCTTCGGCACGCAGCCGCGGATGACGCAGGTGCCGCCGACCTTTTCCTCCTCGGCGAGCGCGGTGCGCGCGCCATGGCCGGCCGCGATGCGGGCGGCGCGGACCCCGCCCGAGCCGCCGCCGATCACGAAGAAGTCGTAGTCGTATTCCGCCATGGGCCCGCCGGAAGGATCCGCGTTGCCGACGCCCGCCGGGGTCAGAACTCGACGCCCTGCTGCTTCAGCGCCTCGCGCGACTTCTCCATCATCTCCTCGCTGACGCGCTGCGACCAGCCCTTCAGCGCGTTGGAGGAATCGAAGACCACCTTCGGGCTGACCGCGAGGAACTTCTGGCCGGCCGGGCTGCGATAGAAGGTCGAAATGACCTTCAGCTCATCCTCGGTGAAGGCATTCGCCCAGATGCGCGCGACATCGTTGTTGAGGTCGGTGCGGCGCGAGACGAGGGCGAGCGCCACATCGTTCACCGTGTCGCTGATCTGCTGGTAGAGATCCGGGCGCAGGCGGATGAGCTGGCTCTGCACGCTCGCCGATATTTCCGGAAGGACGGCGTCATATGTCGTGCCGAGCTTGCTGGCAGTGATCACCTCGAGGGCCGCCTGGAGATGCGACGGCGTGATCTCGTCGGCCCGGGCGGGCCCGGCCAGCACGGCGACGGCAGCCCAGCCGAGGACGGCGGCACGGAGGAAGAACCGGTTGATGCGCATGTTCGAATGAGCTCCCGTGTGGAACGAAAGGATCAGGGTGCAAGCCAGTCGGCGGTCCCGCCGCGCCCGACGATCACGGACTTGGCGAGGCCGATGAAGAGACCATGCTCGACGACGCCGGGAATGGCGTCGAGGGCGCGGGCGAGTGCATCTGGATCGGGAATGCGGCCAAAAGAGGCATCGAGGATGAAGTGGCCGCCGTCGGTCAGATAGGCGGCTTCCCCCGACTTGCGCAGCTTCAGGTCGCCATTGAGGCCGAGGCCGGCGGCCGACCGCACGATCGCCGCGCGAGTGGCGCCGAGGCCGAAAGGCACGACCTCGATGGGCAGCGGGAAGGCGCCGAGCGTCGCCACCACCTTGGTCTCGTCGACGACCACCAGCATGCGGTCGGAAGCGGCCGCGACGATCTTCTCGCGGAGCAGCGCCCCGCCGCCGCCTTTCACCAGGCGGAAGCCGGGGCCGACCTCGTCGGCGCCGTCGACGGTGAGGTCGAGGTGCGGCATCGCGTCGAGATCGGTGAGCGGCACGCCGACCTCGGCGGCGAGCGCCGCGGTGCGCTCGGAGGTCGGCACGCCGGCGACGTCGAGCCCGGCCTTCACCTTCTCGCCCAGGAACCTGACGAACTGCTCGGCCGTGCGGCCGCTGCCGAGGCCGAGCTTCATGCCGGCACGCACCTCGCCGAGCGCCATCCGCGCGGCAGCCGCGCGACCCGCTTCGTCTCCGGGGGCCTTTTCCCGCATCAGCGGTCGAGGCCTCCCATCAGCATGTATTTCACCTCGACGAATTCCTCGGTGCCGAAGTGCGAACCTTCGCGGCCGAGGCCCGATTCCTTGACGCCGCCGAAGGGGGCGAGCTCGGTCGAGATGGCGCCCGAATTGATGCCGACCATCCCGTACTCGAGCGCCTCGGCGACGCGCCAGACGCGGCCGATGTCGCGGGCGTAGAAATAGGCGGCGAGCCCGAACTCGGTGGCATTGGCGAGGCGGATGGCGTCGGCTTCGTCCGCAAAGCGGTAGAGCGGCGCAACCGGGCCAAAGGTCTCCTCGCGGCTGACCGCGGCATCGGGCGTGACATTGGCGAGCACCGTCGGCTCGAAGAACGTCCCGCCGAGGGCATGACGATGACCGCCGACGACAACCTTGGCGCCATGGCCGACGGCGTCCTTGATGTGCTCCTCGACCTTCTCGACCGCCGCCATGTTGATGAGCGGCCCCTGCGTGACGCCGGCTTCGGTGCCCTTGCCGACCTTCATCTTCGCCACGGCTGCGGCGAGCTTGCCGGCGAAGGCATCGTAGACCTTGTCCTGGACGTAGATGCGGTTGGCGCAGACGCAGGTCTGGCCCATGTTGCGGAACTTCGAGAACATGGCGCCCTCGACCGCGGCATCGAGGTCGGCATCGTCGAAGACGATGAAGGGCGCGTTGCCGCCGAGCTCCAGCGCCACGCGCTTCACCGTCGAGGCCGACTGGCGCATCAGCAGCTTGCCGATCTCGGTCGAGCCGGTGAAGGTGATGCAGCGCACCAGCGGGCTGGTAGTCAGTTCCTCGCCGATCTCGGAGGCGCGGCCGGTGATGACGTTGAAGACACCGGGCGGGATGCCGGCGCGCTCGGCGAGCACGGCCAGCGCCAGCGCGGTGAGCGGGGTCTCGCTCGCCGGCTTCACCACGATCGTGCAGCCGGCGGCGAGCGCCGGGCCGGCCTTGCGGGTGATCATGGCGGCCGGGAAGTTCCACGGCGTGATCGCGCCGACGACGCCGATCGGCTGCCGCACGACCACGATGCGGGCATCCTCGCGGTGGCTCTGGCCGGCCTCGCCATGGATGCGCTTTGCCTCCTCGGCGGCGAATTCCACGAAGCTCGCGGCATAGTCGACCTCGCCGACGGCCTCGGCGAGCGGCTTGCCCTGCTCGGTGGTCATGATCAGGCCGATATCGTCGCGATTGGCGACCATCAGCTCGAACCACTTGCGGAGCACCTTGGAGCGCTCCTTGCCGGTCTTCTTCGCCCAGGCGGGGAAGGCGGCATTGGCCTTCTCGACGGCGTCCTTCGCCTCGGCGCGGCCGAAGCGCGGCACGCCGCCGATGCGCTTGCCGGTGGCCGGGTCCTCGACGTCGATCGCGGCCGCGCCGACCCATTGACCATTGACGAAGCACTGGTCGCGAAGAAGCGAGGGATCCTTCAATTGCATGATTTCTGCATTTCCATCAGCGTTTCCGCGGGCTTGTTAGCACTTAGGCGGCCTCGGCGCCACCGGCCGGAATCCTTGCGGCACCGCGCCGCGGCCGGCAATATGGCCGCTGGACGAAATGCAAGAATCGCCAGGCATGGACAGCGACCTTCTCCTCACCATCGGGCATCATTTCCTGGTCTTCGCGCTGGTCGGCATCCTCGCCGCCGAAGTGGCGGCGATACGGCCGAACATGAATGCCGGCCAGATCGAGCATCTCGGCATCCTCGACATCGCCTATGGGATCGTCGCCGGCCTCGTCATCGTGGTCGGCTTCGGGCGCGTCTTCTACGGCGCCAAGGGGCCGGACTTCTTCCTCGCCAACCACGTCTTCTGGGCGAAGCTCGGCTGCTTCGTCCTCATCGGCATCCTCTCCGCCTTCCCGACGGTGCGCATCATCGGCTGGCGGCGGGCGTGCAAGGCGGACCCCGCCTACACGGTGCCGCCGGCGGAGGCAGAGAGCGCGCGCCGGTTCATGATCGTCGAGGCGCTCCTCATCCTGCCGATCCTCGTCTTCGCCGCGATGATGGTCCGCGGATACGGACTTTGAGCGCCATGCAGCCCACCATCGTCTTCGACCTCGACGGCACCCTCGTCGACACCGCCGGGGACCTGGTCGCGGCGCTCAACCACGTGCTCGCCGGCGAGGACGTCGGGCCGGTGGCGCTCGCCGATGGGGTAAGGATGGTCGGCAACGGCGCGCGCGCGATGCTCCGCACCGCCCTCGTCGAAAGCGGCCGACAGCCGTCCGTGCAGGATCTCGACCGGATGACGGGCGACTTCCTTGCGTGGTACCTCGACCATATCGCGGTCCATAGCCGCCCCTTCCCCGGCGCGACGGAGGCGCTCGACCGGTTCGCGGCGGATGGCTGGCGGCTCGCGGTCTGCACCAACAAGTTCGAGAAGGCGGCGCGCCTCCTCCTCGGCGAGCTGGGACTTGCCGACCGCTTCGCCGCCATCAGCGGGCAGGACACGTTCGCGGCCATGAAGCCCGATCCGCTCCATCTCCTCGAGACGGTGAGGGCGGCGGGCGGCTCGCCCTCGCGGGCGATCATGGTCGGCGATTCCAACGTCGATGCCGACACGGCGCGGAACGCCCGCATCCCTTCCGTGCTGGTCACCTTCGGCTACAGCCCGGTGCCCGCCGCGACGCTCGGCGCCGACCGGCTGATCGACCGCTACGACCAGCTCTTCGCCACGGCGGCCGGCCTCATCGGTTCGTGAAGGCCCCGCCCCTCGATTTTCCCGCGTTTCTCGGCTATTCGTCGCACCGGGGCGCGCCGGAGACATGATCGTGTCTGTGACTAGGAATCTACGCATTTCCATGCTGGCGATGGTTGGCGCCGTCGCACTCGCCGCGGCCGCGTTCGAGGTGCCGGCGAGCGCCGCTGCGCCGATGAACCTCGTCCCGACCTTCCAGGATCCGGACCAACCGCCGGCGCTGCCGCCGATCAAGGGCGAGGAGCAACTCGCCAAGAACCTGCAGCGGACGCCGGTCTTCTTCCGCACGCAATACCCGAAGGGCTCGATCGTGATCGACACGACCGAGCGCTACCTCTACTTCATCGATGCGCCGAACCACGCGCTCCGCTACGGCATCGCCGTCGGCAAGGAGGGCTTCCAGTGGGATGGCCTCCTCAAGGTCAGCAAGAAGGCGCAGTGGCCCGACTGGCGGCCGCCGCCGGAGATGATCGCGCGCGAGAAGAAGAAGGGGCGGAACCTCCCCTCGGTGGTGCCCGGCGGGCCGACCAACCCGCTCGGCGCGCGCGCCATCTATCTCGGCTATACGCAGTACCGCATCCACGGCACGACGCAGCCGAAGTCGATCGGCAAGGCGGCCTCGTCAGGCTGCTTCCGCATGCTCAACGAGCACGTCATCGACCTCTACGACCGCGTCAAGGTCGGCGCCTGGGTGGTGGTGCGCTCCTAAGCTTCGCCGGACCTCCGGAATCGAAAAGGGGCTCGCCGGCGCGAGCCCCTTTCTCTTTCCGGCCCGCGGCCGACTATTCGAGATTGGTGTGCCGCGCGCGCATGGAGGCGGCGGTCTCGCCGACGCGCTCGCGCAGCTTCAGGATGATCAGCTCGAAGACGATCGCCTCGGAGATCTCGAAGAGCGAGCCCATCGGCAGCACCGAGACCTTTGACCCTTGGTCGTTGGCGAGCGTCTGGGCCGGGATGACCAGCTTGACGTCGGCCTTCTTCGCGCCGCGTCCGCCGGGCTGGGCGGTGACGATCGCCGTCGTCGCGCCGGCGCCCTTGGCGATCTTCATGAAGGTCTCGGCGGTGTCGAGCCAGCCCTGCCCGGCCGTGACGATGACGAGGTCGCCCTTCCCCACCGGCGGCGTGGTCATGTCGGCGATGACATGGGCATCGAGCCCCATGTGGAAGAGGCGCATGCAGAAGCCGCGGAGCGCGAGGCCCTCGCGACCGGCGCCATAGGTGCAGATGCGCCGCGCCTTGAGGATCGCCTCGATGAGGGCATCGGCGGCATCGTCCTGCATGCGGGCGATGACGCTTTCGAGATCGGCGACGGCGGCCTTGCCGAGCGCGGTCAGCGACGGGCTGGCGGATGCCTTCCTTGCTGCTGGCTTTCCTGCTGGTCTTTTCATTCTTCTGTTCCCCGACGAAGGGCGTTCTTGCCTGCTTCGGTCGAACGGGATGCTGGCATGGCTGCTTCGTTTTGACAATTCTTGCTCTGTATTGATAAATCCCGGCGCCATCGTTTCGGGGGATTCCATGAGCCTGACGCCTGACCTGATCGCGGCCCTCACCGCCGTCGACACGCCGACGATCTGCAACGCGCTGGAGGTAGCGGCGCCCGGCCGCCACGCGACGGGCTTCAACCGCGAGGCGCTCACCTGCCCCTTCCCGACGATGAAGCCGGTGGTCGGCCATGCGCGCACGGCGATGATCCGTTCGCGCGAGGCGCGCCCGGCAAGCGACGCGGACAAGATCGCGCTCCGCCTCGCCTATTACGAATATATCGAGCGCGGGCCGCGGCCGAGCCTCGCGATCATCCAGGACATCGACGGCGCGGAACGCGGGCTCGGCGCCTTCTGGGGCGAGGTGCAGAGCACCGTGCACCAGGCGCTCGACTGCGCCGGCGTCGTCACCGACGGCTCCATCCGCGACCTCGACATGTGGGCGAAGGGCTTCTTCGCGCTCGCCGGCTCGGTGATGCCGTCCCACGTCCATGCCGACCTCGTCGACATCGACAGGCCGGTGACGGTCGCCGGCATGCTCGTCTCGCCCGGCGACATCGTCCATGCCGACCGGCACGGCGCGGTGGTCATCCCGGCCGAGGTGGTCGCCGACATCCCGCGGATCTGCGACCTGCTGGCCCGCAAGGAGAAGGTCATCCTCGACGCCGCCCGGAAGCCGGGCTTCTCGACCGCCGACATCCGCGCCGCCTTCGCGACGATGAAGGATATTCACTGACCGTCGAGGCCGCCGCGCTTCAGCCCTCGCCGGCGCGAAGCGCGGCTATGCCTTCGCCGAGGGCGCCCTGCAGGAGCCCGACGTCGCTGCCATAGGAGATGCAGCGGAAGCCCTTCTTCCGCCAGGCGCGGGCCATGTCGATGGAGGTGGCGAGGAAGCCCGCCGCCTTGCCGTGCCGCGTTGCGGCGTCCACCAGCTTCTCCACCGCCGCGTCGAATTCCGGGCGCTCGAACTGGCCGGTAATGCCCATGGAATCGGTGAGGTCGAAATGGCCGAGCCAGACGACGTCGATGCCCGGCACCGCCGCGATGGCGTCGACATTGGCAATGCCGGTGGCGGTCTCGACGAGGGCGATGACCAGCGTGCGCTCGTTCTCCGCCTTCGCCTTGGCGACGACGTCGCCGCGGGTGTAGTCGTCATGGCCGGCGCCGAAGCCGAGCCCGCGCACGCCTTCCGGGCGATAGCGGCACCAGCTCGCCAGCTTCTCCGCCTGCTCCGGCGTCTCCAGCATCGGCACCATGATGCCGAAGGCGCCGGCGTCGAGCACCGGCGCGATGAGGTGGTAGGCGAGGCCGGGCACGCGGACGAGCGGCGCGACGCCGGTGCCGCGCGCGAAGGCGAACTGGGCCTTCAGCGTGTCGATGCCGACGCCGCCATGCTCCATGTCGAAGAGCACGAACTCGGCGCCGGCATTGGCAGCGATCTGGCAGAAGCCGGGGGTGAAGAACTCGGTGGCGAAGATACCGAAGGCCGCGTGGCCGTCGCGCAGACGACGCCGCAGCCCGTTCGGGCGGATCGCCGCAGCCATCACGCAAGCTCCTTCGGTGCCCTGACGCCGACCGAAGCGCCGGCGGCCAGCACCTGGGCGAGCGTCTCGCCATCGACCGGCACGCCGTTCGCCTCGCGCTCGGCGCGGGTCCTGCGCTCGATGTCGCCGGGCATGAGCACGGCGCCGCTCGGCTCGATGGGCGGCGAGGCCTTGGTCCAGGCGAGCAGCCGGTCGAGGTCGGTGCGGAAGAAATCCGCGCCGGCAAAGGCTTGCGGGTCGAAGGCGATGGTCAGCATGTTGTTGACCAGGCGCCCGGCGGTCGGATTCTTCGGATTGCTGGCGAAGCCGCCGGTGAGCGACCCGGCGAATATCTCGCAGAACAGCGAAAGGCCCGAGCCCTTGTGGCCGCCGAAGGGGAAGATGGCGCCGGGCGGGCTGGCATAGAAGGCCTCCGGGTCGGTGGTCGGCTTGCCGTGCCCGTCGAGGACGAGCCCGGGTGCGAGCTTCTCGTGCTTGTTCCGCGACATCTGGATCTTGCCCTCGGCGACGACCGAGGTGGCGATGTCGAGGATGAGCGGCGGGCCGCCGGCAACCGGCGAGCCGGCGGCAATGGGGTTGGCGGAGAGCCGCCGGTCGCTGCCGCCATGGGGCGCGACGAGGATGCCGAAGCCGGAGGTATTGACGAAATGGAACGAGGCGAAGCCCGCCTCGGCCAGAATCTCCGGCCAGGCGCCGATGCGGCCGAGGTGGCCGGAATTGCGCGTGGCGAGGACCGTGAAGCCGTGGGCCTTCACCCGCTCGGCGGCGAGCTCCATCGCCTCCTTGCCGATCACCTGGCCATAGCCGAAGGCGCCATCGAGGACGACCGCGGCGCCCCGGTCGCTGACCACCTCGACATGGCGGTTGGGGACGACCATGCCGGCCTTCACCCACTCGACGTATTTCTTCACGCGGACGAGGCCGTGGGAATCGTGGCCGTAGAGGTTCGCCTCTATCAGATGCCGCGCGACGATATCGGCCTCGCGCGCCTCGGAGCCGGCGGCGGCGAAGACGTCGCGGGCGTAGTCGACGAGGACCTCGGGTGCGTAGCGGGCCGACTTGGCGCCGGTCTTGGTGTCTGCCATTTCGATCAACCGTGTTTCTTCAGGGCGGCGGGAAGCGAAGCAGTGGCGGCGCACCTGTCGTCCTCGACGGCGCCGACAATGGCATCATAGGCCTGCTGGCCGGCAATGTCGGCGGGGCCCCCGAGGGGGATCCCGATGCGGAGTGCATTGCTCAATGGGTTGCGGTTCCACAGGTGAAGAGCGCGGTCAGCACGTCGGGCGTGCCGAAGGCGCCGGATTTGGAGACAAGGGTTGTGCCCGACCAGGCGCCATCGGCCATGCGGGCGACCGGGACGCCGGGGCGCCACTCGCCTATCGCGTCGAGGCGGGTTGCGGCAAGGGCGCCGCAGAGGCGCACCAGCGTCTCGCCGCCCGTCGCGACGAGAAGGTCGGGCGCGGCGACGGCGCGAAGCGCCTGGAATGTGCGCGACGCGATGGCCGCGGCCTCGGCCGGCGCGAGCGGCGGCAGGCGGAAGACGAGGGCCGCGGCACCGTGGCGGTCGAGGAGCCCGGCAACGCGGTCGGACGCGCCGGCAGCATCGGCAATCGTGGCGACGGCAATGATGGATTCGGGAAAGGCCGCCTCGAGCGCGGCCGTCTGCCCGCCCGTGACGGGATGGCGCGTGCCCACCACCGCGAGCCGGCGCTCGCCGCCGAGCTCGATGCCCCCACTTCCCTCTCCGGCAAGCGCACGGGCGAGCCCGGCCGAGCCGCACCAGAGGACCGGCTCGGCGAGGTGCCCGATGCCGCCGGCGATCGAGGCGAGGTCGGCATCGCTCTCGGCGTCGCAGACGAAAAGCCCGTCGCCCGCCGGCGGCTCGCTTCGCGCGAGGCGGCGCGAGGCGAGGCCGTAGCGCCGAAGGCCGGCGGCGAGATCCTCGGCGACCGGCCGCCATTCGCCGGCGATCCGCGCGAACTGCGTTCCGTTGCGGGTGACGCGATCCTGCGCGGGAAAGGCGGGAGCGAAGACGAGGCTCCGGAAGATGCCGCCTTTCCAGCAGGCGGCGAGCTCGCCGAGCGTGTTGCCGCGGAGGAGCGAGTCGACCTTCTTCAGCGCGATGCGGCCATCGGCGAGATAGGGCAGCAGGCGATCGACGATGGCCTCGGCGCGGCGGAGCGGCAGCTCGCGGGTCTCGCTGTCGAGGGCGAAGCCGGCAGCCGCCGGCGGCGCGCGCTCACCCCAGACGACGACGACCGGCCGGGCCTCGGATGCGAAAGGCGCAGCCGCATCCAGCGCCCCGGTAAGGTCGTCGGCCAATATCGCGACCTCGTGGGCCGGCATCCGCTTCCGCTCGCTGATTTGACGCGCCGCCGTCCTTAGCGGTCATTTTGAAAGCTTATGGCACATACTGGAACGAGTTGATCGAGTTTTGTCAATAAGGGCGGAAATGGAGAGGGTCCAGTTCTCAGGATCGGGCGGGCATGATACCTGTCATGGTTGTCCAAGCCGATGGGCGTCCCACCAGCGTCCGCGGCCATCTCACGGCATCTCCCATGATAGCAGCCCAGCGTCGCGCCCTGATTCTCGAGCATCTCCGCAAGGCCGGCGGCGATTCCATCATCGATCTCGCGGCCAGCATAGGGGTGTCGTCCTCGACCATCCGGCGCGACCTCGATTTCCTGATGCAGGGGGGATACATCGTGCGCAGCCACGGCGGCGCGACGATCAACGAGCCGCTGTTCACCACCTTCGAGCGCCAGCGCGACATCGGCGCCCATGTCGCCCATTCCGCCAAGGCGGCGATCGGCGCGCGGGCCGCCGACATGCTCTCGCACGGGCAGAGCGTCATCTTCGATTCGAGCTCGACGGTGAACGAGGTCGCCAAGATCGCCGTGCAGCGCCAGGTGCGGCTCACCGCCTGCACGAACGACATCGCGACCGCGGCGATCCTCGCCGAATCGGAGAGCATCCAGCTCCTGGTGCTGGGCGGCACCAAGCGCGCCGGCTCGCTGACGCTGACCGGCGATCCGGGCGCCACCTTCCTCGGCCACCTCCATGCCGACATCGCCTTCATCGGCATCCATTCGCTCTTCGGCGGACGGCTGTCGGAGACCTCGCTCGAGGTGGTCGGGATCAAGCGGCGGATGATTGCCAGCGCCGCGCATCCCGTGGTGCTCGCCGATTCCTCGAAGTTCCAGCATCCCGCCTTCTGCGACGTCGCCGAGGCGGCGGCGGTGAGGACGATCATCACCGATACGGGGATAAGTGGCGACGACGAGCAGCGCCTCGACGATGCCGGCGTGCACGTGATCAAGGTCGAGCCGCTCGCCTCCTAGCCCTCCGAAACGCTGTGGGAATCGCCCCGAGACGGTCGCGGCCGCATGGCGAAACGCTCCGAGACGCGCGCGTATGTGCGCTCACGCAAATGGACGCCGCTGAGAGATTGTGAACGCGATCTTACCATCCTCTTCCACTTCAGATCAGAACATGCCAATGTCAGCCATCAATAAGAATGGCCGCAACGTCGGCTGCATATGGGAGAGAAGCAAATGAAGCTCAGTGACCGTCTGGTTTCCTCATCTGCCCTGATCATCGCCGGCGTGTTTGCGGCGGGCATCGGCACGCTCGCCATGATGGACGAGGCATCGGCCGCCGGCACCAAGAAGATCTGCGTCAGCTGGCGCCATTTCCAGGAAGAGCGCTGGCGCATCGACGAGGCGGGCATCAAGTCCGTGCTCGACCCGGCCGGCTACACCTATGTCAGCGCCGACGCGCAGGGCGACCCGCAGAAGCAGCTCACCGACATCGAGAGCCTGATCGCCGGCGGCTGCGACGCGGCCATCGTGCTCGCCCAGGATTCGAAGGCGGTGCTCCCGGCCTTCGATCGGCTGAAGGCCGAGAACATCCCGACCATCGCCTATGACGCGCCGGTCGACACGGCGGACGCGACCTTCATCTCGTTCGACAACGTCGCCGTCGGCCGCCTGCAGGCGGAAGGCATGGTCAAGGCCATCGACCACGGCAACTGGGTAGCGATCGAGGGCGATTCCTCGCACCCGATCATCAACGTCTTCCGCCAGGGCCAGATGGAAGTCCTGCAGCCGCTCATCGACGCCGGCAAGATCAAGATCGTCGCCAAGCAGAACATCGAGAACTGGAAGCCGGACCTCGCCCAGGCGGCGATGGAGCAGATCCTCACCCAGCAGGACAACAAGGTCGACGCCGTGCTCGCCATGAACGACGGCACGGCGACGGGTGTCGCGGCAGCGCTCGCCTCCCAGGGCCTGCTCGGCATCCCGCTTTCCGGCCAGGACGGCGACGTCACGGCGCTCAACCGCATCGCCAAGGGCCAGCAGACGGTGACCGTCTGGAAGAACGCCATGGCGCTCGGCGAGACCGCCGCCAAGGCGGCGATCGAGATGGCCGAGGGCAAGGCGGTCGAGGGCGAGGTCAAGTACAAGACCGAGAGCGGCAAGGAACAGCCGGCGGTCCTGCTCACCCCGGTCGGAATCACGCGCGACAACCTCGACGTGGTGGTCAAGGCCAACTGGATCTCGAAGGAGAAGCTCTGCGACGGCGTGACCGAGAACCCGCCGGCCGCCTGCCAGTAGGCGGCGGGCGGAGAAGGCAGCCGCCATGGCGGTCGCTACCGTCCGTCCGAGGTCCTTCTCGGACAACATCGCGCAGGCAGCCGGGCTCGATGCCCGGCTGCTCGCCATGCTCGGCATCCTCGTCCTCATCTGGCTGGGCTTCGACTTCCTGACGAGCGGGATCTTCCTTACCGCCCGCAACCTCTTCAACCTCTCGCTCCAGGTCTCGGTCGTCGGCATCATGGCCTGCGGCATGGTGCTGGTGATCGTCGCCCGCCAGATCGACCTGTCGGTCGGCTCGCAGCTCGGCTTCATCGGCGTGTTCGGCGCCCTGCTGCAGACCGAGATTCTGCCGATCGCCGATCCCAATACGTGGTGGCTCGCCTGCATCGCGATGATCGTGGTCGGCACCATCATCGGCGTCGTCCAGGGCGTCCTCGTCGCCTATGCCGGCATCCCCTCCTTCGTCGTCACCCTCGGCGGCCTCCTCTTCTTCCGCAACGCCGCCTACCAGATCAACGAGGGCCGCACGATCTCGCCGCTGAACGAGACGTTCCAGCTGCTCGGCGGCGGCATCAACGGCTCGATCGGCGCGACCTGGAGCTGGGTCTTCGGCATCGCGGCGATCGCCGGCGTCGTTCTCGTCGTGCTGCGCGGCCGGCAGCGCCGGCGCGGCCATGGCGTGGCGCAGCGCACGCCGCTCACCGACGCGATCACCATCGGCGTCTGGTCGGCGCTCATCATCGCCTTCGTGATGACGATGAACGCCTACCAGCAGCCGAAGACCGGCATCGCCATGGGCATTCCGATCCCGGTCCTCATCCTGATCGGCGTGGCGCTCGCCATGTCGGTGATCGCCAAGAAGCACCGCTTCGGCCGCCACGTCTTCGCCATGGGCGGCAGCCCGGAGAGCGCCGAGCTCGCCGGCATCGACACGCGCCTCCTGACCGTGAAGGTGCTGGCGCTGATGGGATTCCTGTGCGGCCTCGCCTCGATCGTGATCACCGCGCGGCTGAATGCGGGAGCAAGCGCGACCGGCACCATGACCGAGCTCAACGTCATCGCCGCGGCGGTGATCGGCGGCACGTCGCTCGCCGGCGGCATCGGCACGATCTACGGCGGCATCCTCGGCGCACTGATCATGCAGAGCCTCGAAAGCGGCATGATCCTGATGGGCGTGCCGACGCCGATGCAGAAGATGGTGCTCGCCGTCGTCCTCATCCTCGCGGTGTGGATCGACATGGCCTACCGGCGGAGGCAGGCGACATGAGCACGGCGCCCCTCGTCGCCTTTTCCGGCATCAGCAAGACCTTCGGCGGCGTGCATGCGGTCGAGAACGTCAGCCTCGACCTCAATCCCGGCGAGGTGCTCGGCCTGCTCGGCCACAACGGCGCCGGCAAGTCGACGCTGATCAAGATCCTGTCCGGCGTCTACCCGCCGGACGCGGGCGAGATCCGGCTTTCCGGATCGCCGGTCAACATCCGCTCGACCCGCGACGCCAAGGCGCTCGGCATCGAGACGATCTACCAGAACCTCGCGCTTTCGGAGAACCTCGATTCGGTCGCCAACCTCTTCCTCGGCCGCGAGATCACCAACCGCTTCGGCTTCATGGACGACGAGGCGATGGAGGAAGCCGCGCGCACCTCGCTCGACCGGATGAAGCTCAGGCTGCCGTCACTGTCGAAGCTCGTCGCCAGCCTTTCCGGCGGCCAGCGGCAGGCGGTCGCCATTGCCCGCGCGGTGCATTTCAACGCCCGCGTCCTGATCATGGACGAGCCCACCGCCGCGCTCGGTCCCGAGGAGACGGCGAAGGTCGGCGCGCTGATCCGCGAGCTCGCCAGCCAGGGCATCGGCATCATCCTCATCAGCCACGACATCCACGACGTCTTCGACCTCGCCGACCGGCTCGCAGTGATGCGCCACGGCAAGGTCGTGGGCACGACCAGGACCGCCGACGTCAGCAAGGACGAGGTGCTCGCCATGATCATCGCGGGCACCTTGCCGGCCGGGATGGCGCGCCGTGATCATTGACGCGCATGTCCATCTCTGGCGGCTGCGACGCGGCGACAACCTCGCCCTGACCCCCGACATGGCGCCGATCTACCGCGATCGCGAGCCGGACGACCTGCGTCCACTCCTCGACGCGGCCGGGATCGACCGGATCATCGTCATCCAGGCCGCCTGGACGCTCGCCGAGACGCTGTTCACGGTCGGCCTCTCGGCGCGCTATCCGTGGATCGCCGGCATCGTCGGCTGGATCGATCCCGCCTCCCCTTCCCTCACCGAGGAGATCGCGGCGCTGGCGCTGACCGGCAAGGTCAAGGGCTTCCGCCCGGTCAGCACCGACGACAACCGCTCCATCGCCTGGATGCTCGATGCGCGCTTCGAGCGCTGCTGGGACGAGATGAAGCGCGCCGGCATGGTGCTCGAGTTCCTCCTCCAGAATCCGGACGAGGTGCCGCTCGTCACGCATTTCGCGCGCCGGCATCCGGACATGGCGATCATCCTCGACCATTGCGCCAAGCCCGACATTGCCGGCGGCAGGTTCCAGCCCTGGGCCGGCGACATAGGCGAGCTGGCGAAATCGCCCAACGTGATGTGCAAGCTCTCCGGCCTTCTCAACTGCGCCAGGCCCGGCGCCGGCGCTGCCGAGCTGAAGCCCTATGCCGACCACGTCATCGCCGCCTTCGGGCCGCAGCGGCTGATCTGGGCAAGCGACTGGCCGCCGCTTGAGCTCGCCGCCGACTACGCCACCTGGCGGCGGGTCAGCCTCGACCTCATCGCCGGGCTCGGCGGGGACGAGCGCGCGGCGATCCTCGGCGGCAATGCCGCCCGCATCTACGGAATCGCCTGACGGCGCCTGCCCGCGCCCGGACGGGGCGCGGTTCTCGCATGGCCTGCGTTTCAGCAAGGGCGGCGCCAGACGACCGCCCGGGACGACCAAAGGGAGGAAATGCGGAATGACCGACAAGACGAAATCCGGAATGGCCTGGACGCGACGCGACTTCCTGACCCGCACGGCGCTCGCCTCGGGCGCGGTGATGGGCGGCCTCTCGGGGGCAAGCCCGCGCGGGCTCTTCTCCCCGGCGCTTGCGGCGGACGAGAAGACCATCAACGTGCTCACCCTCGGCGAGGGCATCTTCGGCGATCCCTTCGTGAAGCTCGCCGGCGACTTCACCAAGGCGACCGGCATCAAGGTCAACAACGTCACCATGGGCTACAACGAGTCCATGCAGAAGCAGGCCGCGGTCTTCGCGGCCCAGGGCACCGACCTCGACGTGGTCGGCGTCGACTACATGTTCCTGAAGGGCTACGCCAAGGCCGGCCATCTCGCCGCCCTGGACCCGCTGATCCCGACGGAGCTCGCCGACTACTATTCCGACACGCCGGCGAACCTGAAGGATGTGTGGAGCCTCGACGGGCAGACCTACGGGCTCGCCACGGTCGGCAACTGCCAGAACTTCATCTACAACGAGGGGCACCTGAAGGATGTCGGGCTCGAGGCGCCGGACACCTGGGACGCGCTCCTCTCTGCCGCGCAGAAGGTCGTCTCGGAGGAGAAGAAGCGCTACGGCTTCGTCGCCGGCACGGAGCGGCTGACCAAGGCGGTGACCGTCTGGCTGCCGATGTTCTGGGCGGGCGGCGGCGAGCTCTTCGACGACAAGATGCATCCGGTCTTCGCCAGCGACACGGGCACGAAGTCGCTCGAATTCCTGCTCGAACTCATGAAGACCATGCCGCCCGGCGGCGGTGCCTATACCGAGAGCGACGAGATCAAGGCGCTGTCGGTCGGCCTCGCCACGCTCGACCCGACCTCGTGGGTGCCGGACTCGATCAAGAATGCCGACGACGCCACCAAGCCGAACCTGAAGACGCACGTCGCGCCGATGGGCTCGGCGCGGCGGGCACCGGTGCTCGGCGGCATCGGCCTCTGCGTGTCGAACTACTCGCCGCAGAAGGAAGCGGCGGCCGCCTTCGTCGCCTGGTTCAACTCGAAGGACGTGCAGGTCGGCAAGATCGTCGAGGCCGGCGGCCAGCCCTGCCGCATCTCGGCCTGGGAGGCCAATGCCGACGCCAAGCCGTGGTTCCGCTCGCTCAGCGAGAACCTGAAGGTGGCGAAGTCGCTGCCGCAAATCCCGGAATGGGGCCAGGTCGACGGCGCCATCTCGGCGCAGCTGACCCAGGCCTTCGCCGGCGAGATCAAGCCGAAGGACGCGCTCGAGGCCGCGCAGGCCGGCGTCGACGAAGTGATGAAGGACGCCGGCTACTACTAGTCTCTCCCGAAGGGCGGGTCCGCGGCCATGGCCGCGGGCCTGTCCGCCTTGCCGGAGCCCTCACCTTGCCAAGCGCAGCCCTTTCCGACTGGCGATCGCGCCGGATCGCGCTTCTCTACATGGCGCCGGCGCTGATCGTGCTGGCGGCGATCTTCGTCTATCCGCTGGTGGATGCCTTCATCACCAGCCTGATGCGCTGGAACCTGATCTCCAACGTCAAGCGCTGGACGGGGTTCGGCAACTACGTGGCGATCTTCAGCGACCCGGCCTTCCCGGGGGTGGTCAGGGTCACCTTCATCTACTCGGCCCTGTCGCTCTTCTTCGAGTTCTCCCTTGGCCTGGCGCTGGCGCTGATGGTGCGGGCGGGCTTGCGGCGCGCGCTCCTCGGCTTCCCGCTGATGCGCGTCCTCATCCTCGCGCCGCTCCTCGTCGCGCCGCTGCTCTGGGCCTTCTATTTCCGCTCGTTCTACAGCCCGCAATTCGGCCTGTTCAACCAGGTCCTCGAGGGGCTCGGCCTGCCGACGGTGCTGTGGGTCAACGACAAGAACCTCGCGATATTCAGCCTGGTGCTGGCGGACGTGTGGCAGTGGACGCCGTTCATGTTCGCGATCCTGCTCGCCGGGCTGATGGCGTTGCCGACCGACGTCGTGGAAGCGGCGCGGATGGACGGCGCCGGCGGCTGGCGCATCCTCTTCGCGATCGAGCTGCCGATGCTGCGCCCCGTGCTCCTCGTCACGCTCCTCATCCGCACCATCGACTCCCTCCGCTATCTCGACCTCGTCCTCGTCATCACGCAGGGCGGGCCGGGGCGGAGCACCGAGATCCTCAACTTCCTTGCCTACCGGACGAGCTTCCAGGAATTCCAGCTCGGGCGCGGGGCGGCGCTCGCCTTCATCGTGCTCGCACTCGTCATGCTCGCCGCAGCGGCGCTGCTCCGCGTGATGTGGAAGGCGTCGCGATGAACCGACGGCGCCTGCAGGGCATCCTCCTCTACGCCGGCACGGCGCTCGCCGCGTTCCTCGCGCTGTTCCCGCCGATCTGGGCGACGCTCTCCTCCTTCACGCCGTCGAACCGCGTCGGCGGCGAGCTCGACCTCGGCCACTGGACGCTCGACAACTACGCGGCGGTCGCCGGACAGCGCGACTTCTGGGCGAGCCTCGCGCATTCGGCGATCGTCTCGGTCGGCACCACGGCGGTGGCGATCTTTCTCGGCATCCTCGCCGCCTTCGGGCTGACGCGCTTCCGCAGCCGCTTCCGCCGGATCGCCTTCACGATCCTCGCGGTGCGCATGGTGCCGGGCATCGTGCTCGTCCTGCCCTTCTACCTCCTCTATCGGAACCTCGGCCTGCTCGACACGCTGCACGGCCTCGGCCTCACCTACCTCACCTTCGCCCTCCCGTTCTGCATCTGGATGATCAGCGGCTTCTTCGAATCGATCCCCTTCGAGGTGGAGGAGGCCGCGGCGCTCGACGGCGCGTCCAACTGGACGATCCTCTGGCGCATCCTGGTGCCGATCGCGGCGCCGGCGATCCTGACCACCGCCGTGCTGACCTTCATCTTCTGCTGGAACGATTTCCTCTTCGCGCTGATCCTCACCAGCCAGGATGCGCTGACGTTCCTGCCCCTGCTGCTGCGCTACGTGCTGCCGCAGGGGCCGCTCTACGGCCAGATATTCGCCGGCGCGACGATCTTCCTCATCCCGCCGCTCATCGGCCTGATCCTCATCCGGCGGCATCTCTCCACCGCATTCGGGCTCGGCGCGGTAAAGTAGCCCCGCGTTTCGACAGGAAAGAACCATGGAAAAGAAGACACGGGTCGGATTCATCGGCGTCGGCCTCATGGGCCACGGCGCCGCCAAGCACATCCTCGAGACGGGCGGCTATCCGCTCACCATCCTCGGGCATCGCAACCGCGAGCCCGTCGAGGATCTGGTCCGGCGCGGCGCCAGCGAGGCGAAGGACCCGGCGGAGGTCGCGGCGGCGAGCGACGTGGTGATCCTCTGCGTACCCTCCTCGGTCGAGGTCGAGGCGACGTTCGCGGGTCCGCGCGGGCTGATGGGCGCGGTGCGGCCCGGCATGATCTTCATCGACACCACGACCGCCGATCCGGCGGTGACGCGGAAGCTCGGCGCCGAGCTCGCGGAACGCGGCGCGCATCTCATCGATGCCGCCCTCGGGCGGACGCCGAAGGAGGCGGAGGCCGGCAAGCTCGCGACCTATGTCGGCGGCGATCCGGCGATCATCGCCAAGGTCAGGCCGATCCTCGAGACCTATACCGACACGATCATCCTCTGCGGGCCGCTCGGGGCCGGCACGACCTGCAAGCTGGTCAACAACTCGATCACCATGGGCATGACGGCGGTCTTCTCCGAGGGCGTCGCCACCGCGGCGAAGCTCGGCGTCGACCTCAGCGCGCTCTGCCAGGTGCTCGCCGCCGGCGGCGCCGGCGGGCGCATGTGGGACATGCTGCGGCCGTGGGTCGAATCCGGCGACGATAGCGGGCTGCGCGGGCCGATCCGGATCGGGGCCAAGGACATCCGCACCTTCACGCGCATGGCCGAGAATGCCGGCATGGCGACCTTCGTCGCGCAGGCGGTCAACCAGATGCTGCGCACGGCGCTGAACCAAGGCCACGGCGAGCGCTTCCTGCCGGTGATGCCCGGCATCGTCGCGGAGTGGAACGGGACGAAGGTGCGGGATCTGTAGAGCGCGAGCGGCCCACCTCTTCGCTTCCCTCTTCCACCGGGGCGAGGGCGAGCGTCGCGTGCGTCACGCGCCCCCTCCACCGGCTTCACCGGTCCCCCTCCCCCGTTTCACGGGGGAGGATAGGCGCACCTAGACCCGCACCAAGCCCTCGCTCGCCAGGTCCGACCAGAGTGCATCCGGGATGGGCATCGCCAGCGAGCGGGCCGCCCAAGCGACCTCGTCCGGCGTCATGAGGCCGGGGATGACCGCCGATATCGCCGGGTGGCGGAGCGGGAAGCGGAGCGCCGCCGCGGCGAGCGGCACGCCGTGGCGCTCGCAGACCTCCTTCAGCCGGCCGGCGCGCTCGCGGATCGGCTGGGGCGCCGGTGCGTAGTTGTATTGGGCGTCGGGCACCGGGCCGGTGACCAGGATGCCCGAGTTGAACGGCCCGCCGACGATCACGCCCATGCCGCGCTCGACGCAGAGCGGCAGGAACTCCTCCGCCGATTCCTGCTCGAGCAGGGTGTAGCGCCCGGCGAGCAGGAAGCCGTCGACCGGCACGCGCAGCGCGAAATCGCGACAGACCTGCCATTCGTTGACGCCGAGGCCGATGGCCTTGATCGTGCCCGCCGCCTTCAGGTCGGCGAGCGCGCGATAGGCGCCGTCGAGGGCTTCGGCGAAGCGGCGCGGCTGCTCGTCGCCGTGGGTCCAACGGTCGATGTCGTGGATGAGCACGACGTCGACGCGGTCGAGGCCGAGGCGCGCCAGGCTCTCCTCGAAGGAGCGGAGCGCGCCGTCGCGGCTGTAGTCGTAGACGACCTCGCAGTCCGGCGTGTCGACGAAGCCGTGGCGCTCGAAATCGCGCGAGCGCGGCGGACGGAGCAGCCGCCCGACCTTGGTGGCGAGCACGAACTCGTCGCGCGGGCGGTGTCGGAGCGCCGCGCCGAGGCGCATCTCGCTGCGGCCGTGGCCGTAGAGCGGCGCGGTGTCGAAATAGCGCGCGCCGGCATCCCAGGCGGCGTCCACGGTGGCGGTGGCGGCCTCATCGGAGATGGCGCGGCGAAGATTGCCGATGGGCCCGCCGCCAAAGCCGAAGGCGGAGACGGTCAGCCCCGAGCGGCCGAGCGGGCGGGGTTCCAGCGCCATCACAGCGCGCTCGAGCGCACGGTGGCGTCGTTGCGCTTCACGAGGTCGGGCAGCAATTCGAGGCCGAGGCCCGGACCGGGCGGCACGGTGATCATGCCGTCCTTCACCTCCGGCACGGCGGTGACGAGGTCGCGGTACCACGTGCGGTAATAGGCGCGCACGCTCTCCTGCACCAGCGCGTTGGGCGCGTTCAGCGACAGGTGCGTCGAGGCGGCGAGCACCACCGGCCCGGTGCAGTCATGGGGCGCGACCGGCAGGTGCCAGGCCTCCGCCATGGCCGCGATCTTGCGGGCCTCCGACAGGCCACCGCACCAGGAGAGGTCAAGCATGACGATCCCGGCGACGCCGGTCTCGAGCAGGTCGCGGAAGGCGGCGCGGGAGCCGAGCGTCTCCGAGGCGCAGATCGGGGCGAGGCTCGCCTCGGCATAGCGCTTCAGGCTGCCGAGGCTGTCCATCTTGATCGGATCCTCGTGCCAGAAGGTGTCGAAGGGCGCCAGCGCGCGGGCAATGGTCATGGCCGGGACGAGCCGCCACATGGAGTGGAACTCGACCATGATGTCCATCTTGTCGCCGACGGCACGGCGAATCTTCTCAAAGGGTTGCAGGGCCTTCTTCAGGTCCGGCCGCGAAATGTATTCGCCATCCGATTTCTCGGCGGCCGGATCGAAAGGCCAGATCTTCATCGCCGTGATGCCCTCCGAGAGGAGGTCGGCGGCGAGCTCGTCGGCACGGTTGAGGAAGCCGTTCAGGTCGTCGTAGCGGGCGACGTCGTCGAGGCCCCAGTTGGCGACCTGCTGGCCCCGGGCGGTGCGCATGTAGCTGGTGCCGGCGCAGGTATTGTAGGTGCGGATCTTCTGCCGGCTGAAGCCGCCGAGGAGCTGGGCGATCGGCTGGCCGATCGCCTTGCCGAAGAGGTCCCAGAGCGCGATGTCGAGGGCGGAATTGCCGCGCATCTCGGCGCCGGTCGAGCGGAAGCCGAGATAGCCGACGACGTCGCGGGCGATGCGGTCGATGGCAAGCGCGTCACGGCCGAGGAGCTTCGGCGCCAGCACCTCGTGGACATAGGCCTCCACCGTCTGCGGCATCATGAAGGTTTCGCCGAGCCCGACGAGACCCTCGTCCGTATGGACGTGGAGCCAGAGGATGTTGGGATATTCGTCGATGCGGACGGTTTCGAGGCGGACGATCTTCATGCCGTCTTGTCCTTGCGGATGGAGAGATAGGAACGGTCGAGGTCGGCGAGGCTGGCGACGCCGAGAAGCCCGAGGGTGCGGTCGATCTCGCGGCGGAAGATGTCGAGGACATGGGCGACCCCCGCCTCCCCCGCGACGGCGAGGCCGAAGAGCTGCGGGCGCGCGATGAGCGCCGCGCGGGCGCCGAGCGCGATGGCCCTCACCACGTCGGCGCCGCGCCTGAGGCCGCCATCGACGAGGATGGGGATGCGCCCCGCGACCGCATCGACGATGGCCGGCAGCGCATCGGCGCCGGATATGGCGCCGTCGAGCTGGCGGCCGCCATGGTTGGAGACGATGATCGCATCGACGCCATGCTCGACCGCCATGCGCGCCTCTTCCGGATGCAGGATGCCCTTCAGGATGAATGGCTTCTTCCACAGGCCGCGCAGCCAGGCGACGTCGCGCCAGGAAAGGCTCGGGTCGAGCAGGCTGTTCATCTGCTGGGCGAGCGACTTCAGGTCGGTCGGCTTTCCCGGGCGGACGTAGTTGGCGAAGGTGACCTTGGGGATGGTGGTCCGCATGCGGAGCAGCCACGGCGCCTTCATCGCCATGCCGGCAATGTCGGCCGCCTTGAAGCGCGGCGGAATGGTGAAGCCGTTGCGGAGGTCGCGCTCGCGGTTGCCGGTCATCTGGTTGTCGATGGTGAGCACCAGCGCGTCATAGCCGGCCGCTTCGGCGCGGCTGACGAACTCGCCGGTGAAGTCGCGCTCGCGATAGACGAAGACCTGCATCCAGCGCGGCGCATCGCCAATCCGCGGAAGCTCCTCCAGCCGGCAGACGGAAGCGTGGCTGAGGCAGAAGGCCGTGCCGGCACCGGCGGCCGCGCGGGCAGCGGCGAGCTCGCCGCCCGGCCAGAGGAGGCCGGAGAGCCCGGTCGGCCCGATGATCACGGGGAGCGCGAGTTTGCGCCCGAAGAGCTCGACCGAGAGGTCGCGCGCAGTGGTGCCGTTCAGCGGGCGCGGAAGGAAGTCCATCTCGCCCCATGCCGCTTCGTTGCGGCGGAGCGTACGCTCGTCCTCGGCGGCGCCGTCGGCGAAATCGAAGACCGGGCGCGGCAGCGCGCGGCGGGCGAGGTCGCGCATGGCGCCGACGCTGTAGCCCTGACGTTTCCAACCGGGATCAGCCATTGCCCGCTCCTTTCCGACCAGCAAAGATGCTATGGCCTGGTGCATCAAGACCGTTCGACAAAGACAGGAAATCCCGATGATTGGCGACCCCCCGGTTCTCACCCTGCGCCGCAACTTCAAGCGCCCCGATCCGAAGGTGGTGGCGGCCTTTGCCGGCGTGCCGACCGGCTTCGTGGTCGATGCGATGGGCGGCCGCGGGGCGCTCGACTATCGCATCAAGTCGGTGGTGCCGTTGAGCGGCATCATGGTCGGCGTGGCGCTTACTTCCGACAATGGGCCGGCCGACAATCTCGGACTGTTCGCCTCGCTGTCGATCGCGGAGCCGGGCGATGTCCTGGTGGCGAGCACGGAGGGCTTCAAGGTCACCGCGATCACCGGCGACCTGCTCCTCGGCATGGCGAAGAACAGGGGCGTCATCGGCTTCGTGACCGATGGCGTGGTGCGCGACCTGCCCGGCATCCTCGGCGTCGGGCTGCCGACCTATTGCACCGGCATCACGCCGAACTCGCCGGTCAAGAACGGACCGGGCAGCGCCGGCCTGCCGGTCGTGATCGGCGGCGTGGCGATCGAATCCGGCGACATCGTCATCGGCGATGCGGACGGCGTCGTGATCGTGCCGCGCGGGCGGGCCGAGGAGGTGCTGAAGAACCTCGAAGGCGTGCGCGCGGCCGAGGCGAAGATGGACGCGCAAGTGAAGGCCGGGATGCTGCTCCCCGATTCGGTGAAGGCGATCCTCGCCTCGGATCGCGTGCGCATCGTCGACTGAACCCGCTGCGCCGGGGACGGTGAACGCGGCGCGCCCCCTCCACCGGCTTCGCCGGCCCCCCTCCCTCGTAAACGGGGGAGGAACCTCCTCCACCACCAGCGCGATCATCGCGCCTCCTCAGAGGCGGAGCCGCGATCCCCGTCCATAGGCGAGGAGCATGGCGATGATGACGATGCCGTAGATGATCTGGCGGCCGGCCTCGGGCATCTGCATCACCGAGAGCACGCTCTGCAGGAGCACGATGAGGATCGTGCCCATAACCGTGCCGGAGAGCTTGCCCGAACCGCCGAGGATGTTGGTGCCGCCGATGACCACCGCCGCGATGGACGGCAGGAGGTAGGGGTCGCCCATGGCCTGGAAGGCCTTGGACGAGTAGCCCGCGATGAGGAGCCCGGCGAGCGCGGCGAGCATGCTGCACATGGCGAAGGCGGCGACGAGGACGAGGCGGGTGTTGATGCCGGAGAGGTAGACCGCACCCTCGCGGTTGCCGATCGCATACATGTAGCGGCCGAGGGGCGTGCGCCGGAGCATGAACGAGACGGCGATGCCGACGACCGCCCAGATGATCACCGGGATGGGGATGCCGAGCACGTCGCCCTTGGCGAGCAGCAGCATCAGGTCGGTGGGCTCGCTGGAGGGCGAGAAGCCGCCGGTCAGCATGACCATGAAGCCGCGCAGGACGACGTTGACGCCGAGGGTGAAGATCATCGACGGGATGCGCAGGAACGCAACGCCGAGGCCGTTGAAGACGCCGACGCCAAGGCCGACGAGAAGGCCGACCGGGATCGCCCCTGCCCCGCCCCAGGCGGTGGCGAGCATGGCCGAGGCGGCGATCGTCCACGGCACCGACAGGTCGATGTGGCCGAGGAGGATGACGAGCATGGCGCCGGCGGCGACGATGCCGAGGAAGGCGGAGACCTTCAACTGGAGAAGCAGGTAGGTCGGCGAGAGGAGCGCGGCATTGCCTTGCGTGATCAGCGTATAGGCGGTGCCGACGATGAGGATGACGACGATGAAGGCCGCGGCGAAGAGGACCGGGCGGTCGATGGAGCGGATGGCGGTGGAGATCGGGTTCTCGGCCATGGCCATCACTGGAAGAGGTTGAGGCGGTTCTTGACGCGGAAGACGCGCGCCGCGCCGATGCAGACCGCAAGCAGCAGGATGATGCCCTCGAACATCGGCTGGAGCAGCGGGTTGGCGAGGAAGCCGATGGCCGAGTCGCTGTCCACCACGCGGAAGCAGAAGGTGATCGAGCGCAAGACGAAGACGCCGAAGATGGTGGCGATGGCGCCGCCCGAGCCGCCGAGCATCGACGTGCCGCCGATGACCACGGCGGCGATGGAGTTGAGCGTATAGGTGCCGGCCTGGATCGGGTCGGCATTGCCGGAGCCGGTCTGGACGGCGAAATAGAGCCCGGCGAGGCCGGCGAAGACGCCGCCGAGCGTATAGGCGGCGAGCTTCGCGCGGTTGACCCTGACGCCCGACATGTAGGCGGCGGCTTCGTTGGAGCCGACGGCATAGACGGCGCGGCCGGTCTCGGAATTCTTGAACGGCAGCCAGATGAAGACGACCACCGCGACGAGGAGGACGATCGGCATCGGGATGCCGCTGATGGCGTTGAACCAGGCCGGCGGATTGCCGCCCCACCAGCCGTAGGTCGCGGGCAATTCCGAGAGCGCGTTGGTGGCGACCCATGACAGGTCGCCATCGACCTCGCCGCCGGGCGTCGGGCGGATGAACAGCGCGATGCCGGAGAAGACGGCGCCGGTCGCGAGCGTGACGACGATCGGCTGCAGCCGGCCATAGACCACGATGATGCCGTTGATGGCGCCGCCGACGAGCCCGCAGAAGACGCAGAGCAGGATGCCGAAGACGATCTCGGCGGGTGAGCCGTGGACCACCTCGGAGGCGATCGAATCGACCAGCGTCATCAGCGGGCCGACCGAGAGGTCGATGCCGGCGAGGAGCACCGGCAGGGTCTGCGCCATGCCCAAGAGCACGAGGGTCAGCGTCTCGTTGGAGTTCTGGACGAAGAGATCGACCGTGAAGCCCTTCGGGTGCAGCACCGAATAGAAGCAGTAGAGCAGCACGAAGAGGCCGAAGGCGAGCAGCGGCCCGAGGTTCTGCGCGGCACGGAGCCGGAGGTTCTCGATCACGGCGCGGCCTCCGCCGGAACGGCTTCGCTGGCGGCGAGGTTGAAGGAGGCCGAGACGATGTTCTTCTCGCTGATCGCCTCGCCTTCCAGCACGCGGGCGACGCGCCCGCCATAGAGGATGAGCACGCGGTCGCAGCAGCCGATCAGCTCGTCATAGTCGGTCGAGTAGAAGAGGATCGCCGTGCCCTGGTCGGCGAGCTGGCGGAGCAGCCGGTAGATCTCCTGCTTGGTGCCGACGTCGATGCCGCGCGTCGGGTCGTTGAGGAGGAGGATGCGCGCCGCCGTCAGCAGCCACTTGGCGATGACCACCTTCTGCTGGTTGCCGCCGGAGAGCGTCGCCACCGGATCGGCGACGCTGCCGATCTTGATCTGCAGCTTCTCGACCATGGCGGCTATGCTGCTCTTCTCGGCGCCCGCATCGATGACCACGCCGCGGGTGAGCTTCCTCAGCGCCGTCAGCGAGATGTTGTCGCCGATGGACATGGGCAGCATCAGGCCCTCGGTCTTGCGGTCCTCCGGGATCAGCGCCATGCCGACGTCGCGGCGGGTGGCGGCGGCGGGGCTGCCCGGCTTCACCGGCCTGCCCTCGACCTCGACCGAGCCCTCGACGCCGCGGAGCACGCCGAAGAGCGCGAGGAGCAGCTCGCGCTGGCCCTGCCCGTCGAGGCCGCCGAGGCCGACGATCTCGCCTTTTCCCACGGTCACCGAGATGTCGTGCAGGCGGTCGACCCAGCCGAGATTCCTCACCTCGAGGACCGGGGCCGGCGGCGCGGCGCGCACCGGCTTCGGTGGATAGACGTTCTTGTATTCGCGGCCGATCATCATGCCGATGATCGCCTCGTCGTTGCGCGTGCCGGTCGGGAAGGTCTCGACGTGCCGGCCGTTGCGGAACACCGAGATGGTGTCGGCGAGCTCCTTGATCTCGTGCATGCGGTGGGAAATGTAGAGGAGGCCGAGGCCTTCGCTGCGCAGCTTGTGCAGGATGCCGTAGACGCGCTCGACGTCGGCGGCGGTCAGCGCCGAGGTCGCCTCGTCGAGGATGAGGAGCTTCGGGTTGCGGCCGAGGGCCTTGGCGATCTCCACCATCTGGCGGCGCGAGAGCGGCAGGTTGCGCACGCGCTCGATGGGGTTGATGTCCTCGCAGCCGACGCGGGCGAGCAGTTCCTCGGCGCGCCGGCGCTGGGCGCGATGGTCGATGAGGCCGAGACGGCGCGGCGGGCGCGTGATGCTGATATTGTCGGCGACCGAGAGGTCCGGCATCACCGACAGTTCCTGGAAGATGGTGACGATGCCGGCGGCGTTCGCCTCCTGCGGGGTCGCGAAGGCGACCTCCCTGCCCTCGAAGGCGACGGTGCCGGCGTCGGGCCTGGTGACGCCCGAGATGATCTTGATGAGGGTCGACTTGCCGGCGCCGTTCTCGCCGAGGACGGCGTGGATCGACGCGGCACCGGTCGCGAAATCGACGTCGGTCAGCGCCTTCACGCCCCCATAGGCCTTGGAGATGTTGCGCAGCTGAAGGAGCGGCGCGGCCGGGCTCGGAGCCATCAGGGGCATTTCCTCATGCGGCGGAAGAAGCGCCGCCGGCAGCAAAGCCGGCGGCGCCCAGGATGCGGGACCCTACTTCGGCGTGTTCTCGCCGGTCTGCGCCATGAGCTGCGGCGCGGTGAAGTTCAGGCCGCAGGGCGGGAAGGCATTGGCCGCGAAGAAGTCGGCGGTCAGGTCGGGGAAATAATCCTCGCCTTCCTTCATCCGGGTATAGTCGGTGGTCGGGGTCGGGATCGACACGCGCTGCGGGATGACGCCGCCCTTGAGGGCCGCGATGGCTTCCTTCAGCGCAATGGCGACCTGGGCCGGCGACTGGCCGTAGGAGTAGCCCTTCAGGCCCTGGTCCTTATACTTGGCGATCTGGATGCGGTAGATGTTCTCGCCCTCGCCGGCCATCGGCACGAGCGGGATTTTGGCATCGAGGAAGGCCTGGACGGTGCCGTTCGAGCCGCCCTGGGTGAAGACGCCGTCGAACTTGCCGTGGGCGGCAATGGCATCGGCGGTGGCCTTCTGCGAGTCGCCCGGCGCCCAGTTGCCAACCACCTCGGTGATCTCGAAGTTGTTGCCGGGAGCCTCCATCAGGCTGCGGAAGCCGTCATGGCGGTCCTTGTCGGCCGAGAAGCCGGCGACGCCGCGCACCTCGAGGATCTTGCCCTTGTTGCCGACGTTGTCGAGCAGCCACTTGGCGCCCGCCTTGCCCATCTCGACCTGGTCCTGCGCGACCGCGGCCATGGTGTCGCCCGAGACCTCGTTGTCGAAGGCGATCAGGATGGTGCCCTTCTGGTTGGCAAGGCGCACGACGCGATCCCAGCCGGTCGGCGTGTTCGGGTCGATGAGGACGGCATCGAAGCCCTGGTTGATGTAGTCCTCGACGGCGCCGAGCTGGGCGGCCATGTCGGTGCCCACCGAGACGACCTTGAACTCCTTGATGTCCTTGGCGATCTCGGGATCGGCGGCATAGGCCTTCGCCGTCTGGATCATCTGAATGCGCCAGACGTTGGCGACGAAGCCGTTGACCACGGCGATCTTGTACGGGCCTTCCTTCTTCGGCCACTGGAAGAACTTGGCATTCTTCGCATCGGGCGCGAAGCAGGCGGGCTCGACGCCCGGTCCCTTGACGACCTCGGGGCCGGCGGCGAAGGCCGTCCCCGCGAACACGCCGAGCGCCAGGGTCGCGGCCCCGAGCCCGAGCATCATCTTCTTCATCGACATTTCCGTCTTCTCCCTTTCTTTCGGTTTCGTCGGTGCGGGCCTTCATGGCCCGGCATTTTCAGGCACGTTACTCCGATTCCCGGAGGCGCCCAGCCTGCCTTAGCCGGCAAATCTTGGTTCGGGCACGCCTCCTATTCCAACATCGAGCGCGAAGAGGCCTCCGGCCTGCGGCTGCTTCGCTAGGTCGTCGCCCTTCAGGTCCCAGACGGCCGAGGTAACGTAGAGGGTGCGAAGATCCGGGCCACCGAACATGCAGCTCGTCGGCTTCTGGACGGGCAGCTCGACGACGCGGTCGAGCCGGCCGTCGGGCGCGTAGCGGGCGAGGCGCCAGCCGTCCCACTGCGCGTTCCAGAGGAAGCCCTCGGTGTCGATGGTCGAGCCGTCCGGGCCGATGCCGCTGCCCCTGAGGTCGACGATCTGCCTGCGGTTCGAGAGCGTGCCGGTGGCGTGGTCGTAGTCGAAGCGGAAGATCGCGCCGTCGAGCGTGTCGGCGAAATAGAAATGGCGATCGTCGAGGCTCCAGACGGTCGAATTGCTGATGCCGATGCCGTCGAGCACCTTGTGCACCGAAAGGTCCGGATCGACCCGGTAGAGCGCGCCGGTGTGCTGCCCGAGGCGGTCATCCATGGTGCCCGCCCAGAAGCGGCCCGCGCGGTCGCACTTGCCTTCGTTGAAGCGGTTGGTGGGAATCCCCTCTTCCGGCTTGGCGATCCAGTCGATGCGGCCGGTACCGAGATCATAGAGCGCGATGCCCGAGGCGAAGCCGACGATGAGGCCGCCCTTCTCGCGGAGCGCGAAGCAGGCGATGCGCTCGGGCATCTGCCAGCGGTCCACCTTGCCCGTGGCCGGGACATAGCGCTGCAGCAGCCTGCCCTCGATGTCGACCCAGTAGAGAGCCTGCTCGCGCGCGTCCCAGACCGGAACCTCGCCCAGCTTGTTCTTCGCATCGACGACGCAGGCGATCTTCACCGCGCGGCACCGCGGGCGATGGGCGAAAGGATGACCGACGGCTTGGCGCCGCGCTTCTTTCTCATCAGGTTGGCCCTCCCAAGCCAACACCGCCGGGATCGCTGCCAACGGTCTGCAATTCGTATACTATCGCGCAACGATACGGCAAGCTCGCGGAGACATTGACTTATCCCGCACCGCCGCAAAACAAGAACCAAGAAGGGCGGAGGCATTTCCCGTGAAGATCAAGTCGGTCGAACCCCTGATCCTGCACATGCCGGTCAACCGCGCGTCGATCTCGGATTCGACGCACTCGATCACCCATTGGGGGGTCGTCGGCACGATGATCACCGCCGAGGACGGGCAGTGCGGCTTCGGCTTCACCGGCACCCACGCCCACCTGCCCTCCGACCGGCTGGTGACCTCCTGCATCCGCGACTGCTACGCCGACCTGCTCATCGGCGAGGACGCCAACGACATCGCGCGGCTGTGGCAGAAGCTCGCGCGCTTCCCGGCGGTGCAATGGGTCGGGCGCGCCGGCATCACCCAGCTCGCGCTCGCAGCGGTCGACATGGCGCTCTGGGACCTGAAGGCGCGGGCCGCCGGGATGCCGCTCTGGAGCCTCCTCGGCGGGGCTACGTCGCGCACCGTTCCCGCCTACAATACCGATATCGGCTGGCTCTCGATCCCCACCGATCAACTCGTCGATGGCGCGCGCCGCGCGGTCGAGGTGGACGGCTTCCGGGGCCTCAAGATCAAGGTCGGCAGCGACGATCCGCTTCGCGACGTGGAGCGGTTCGAGAAGGTGCGCCGGGCGGTCGGCCCGTCGATCACGATCGCGGTGGACGGCAACGGCCGCTGGGACCTGCCGACGTGCCTCCGCTTCTCGGCGCGTGCCGAACCGCTCGACGTTTTCTGGTTCGAGGAGCCGCTCTGGTACGACGACATTGCCGGCCACCGGCGGCTCGCCCAGGCGACGACGATCCCCATCGCCCTCGGCGAGCAGCTCTACACGGCGGAAGCCTTCAACGCCTTCCTCGATGCCGAGGCGGTGCATTTCGTGCAGCCGGACGTGACGCGGCTCGGCGGCATCAGCGAATACATCACCGTCGCCGATGCGGCCCATGCCCGCCGCCTGCCGGTGGTGCCCCATGTCGGCGACATGGGCCAGGTGCATGTCCACCTCGCCTACTGGCACCCCGCCTCGACCATGCTCGAATACATCCCGTGGATCATGGACTGGTTCGAGGATCCGATCCGGGTGACCGGCGGGGCCTATGCCCGGCCGGAGAAGCCGGGTGCCGGGTCGATGCCGACCGAGGCCGCGATCCAGCGCTTCGCCAGGCCGCTCGGCTAGTCCCTCCAATCGCCCAAGCCCGGACCATCCTCAGAAGGAATCAGGAAATGCGCGCCGTCGTCGCCCATGCCGCCAAGGACCTCCGCATCGACACCGTTGCCGACGCGGCCGCCCCCGGCCCCGGGGAGGTGCGGGTGAAGATCGCCGCCGGCGGCATATGCGGCTCCGACATGCACTATTACCGGCATGGTGGCTTCGGCGTGGTGCGGATCAAGGAGCCGATGATCCTCGGCCACGAGATCGCCGGCACCGTTGCCGATATCGGCGACGGCGTCTCGGGCCTCGCCGTCGGCGACAAGGTGGCGGTCAATCCGAGCAGCCCCTGCGGCAAGTGCAGCTACTGCCAGCGCGGCATGCGCAACCAGTGCCTCGACATGCGCTTCCTCGGCAGCGCCATGCGCATGCCCCACGTCCAGGGCGGGTTCCGGGAATACATGACCGTCGCCGCCAGCCAGGCCGTGAAGGTGCCCGCGCATGTGAGCCTCGCCGAGGCCGCGGTCTGCGAGCCGCTCGCGGTCTGCCTCCACGCCGGCAACCAGGCGGGGCCCCTCCTCGGCCGTCGCGTGCTCGTCACCGGCGCCGGCCCGATCGGGGCGCTCTGCGTGCTCGTCGCGCGCCTCGGCGGAGCTGCCGAGATCGTGGCGACCGACATTGCCGATGCGCCGCTCGCCATCGCGAAGAAACTCGGCGCGACCGAGACGGTGAATACCGCCAGCCGCCCGACCGCCTTCGACGGCTGGAAGGCGGACAAGGGTCATTTCGACGTGCTGTTCGAGGCCTCGGGCAACCAGCAGGCGCTGGTCTCGGCCTTCGACGTGCTGCGTCCAGGCGCGGTGATCGTCCAGGTCGGCCTCGGCGGGGACATGACGCTGCCGATCAACACCATCGTCGCCAAGGAATTCCAGCTCCGCGGCACCTTCCGCTTCGACCGCGAGTTCGAGCTCGCCGTCAGGCTCCTCGCCGAGAAGCTGATCGACGTGACGCCGCTGATCACCGCGACGCTTCCCTTCGCTTCCGCGGTCGAGGCCTTCGAGCTCGCCGGCGACCGGTCGCAGTCGATGAAGGTGCAGCTGGCGTTCTGACGCCGGCGAAAGGGCGGGCGCGGCGTCCAACGGCGTCTCGGCCCGTCTCACCGAGCGCCCGCACCCGTCTCGCGCAGCGTCCGCACCCGTCTCGATGCCGATTTTTGCGCGTCCCGGCGGTTGACTTGACCTGCCCCGGTTCATTAAATCGCGGCGCTCGCCGGCCCCCGCGCCGGGGATAACGGGCGCGTAGCTCAGCGGGAGAGCACTCCCTTCACACGGGAGGGGTCACAGGTTCAATCCCTGTCGCGCCCACCATTTTTTGGCTTAGATATCAACGGGTTGCACGGGCGCTTGTGGACGCCGGCGCAATTCTTCATGTTCCTCGCAAGCCCGCGGGAAAAGCGGGGACAGATGCGAGGGGCGCTCATCATGGATCAATCGGTTTCCGGCAAGGTCATCCTCATCACCGGCGCGAGCTCGGGGATCGGGCGCGCCATGGTCCGCCTCTTCGCCAGGAAGGGGGGAAAGATCGCGATGTCGGCGCGGTCGGAGGACAAGATGAAGGCGCTTGCCGGCGAGATCGGCGGCGATCCGCTGATCGTGCCCGCCGACATGACCAAGCCCGCCGAGGTGACCGCCATGGTCGAGCGGACGATCCACCACTTCGGACGGGTGGACATCTTCCTCGCCAATGCGGGGATATACGTGCCGGGCGAGGCCGCCGAGGGCGATCCCGATGCGTGGGAGGAAATGATCGCGGTCAACGTCTCGGCGGTGTTCCGCGCGATCCGCGCGATGCTGCCCTCGATGATCGCGCGGAGGAGCGGGGACATCGTCGTCACCAGCTCGATCTCCGGGCACCAGGCCATCCACTGGGAGCCGGTCTACAGCGCGACGAAGCACGCGGTGCAGTCCTTCGTCCATGGCGTCAGGCGGCAGGTCGCGCCGCACAACGTGCGCATCGGCTCGCTGGCGCCGGGCATGGTGCTGAACGAGCTATGGGGATATTCGGACCCGGCGGCCATCGAGCGCGACGTCGCCGCGCACAAGGGCCTCCGCTCCGAAGACGTGGCGGAAGCCGCGCATTTCATGCTGACGCGGCCGGCGAACGTGACCATCCGCGACCTCGTCATGCTGCCGCAGAACCAGGACCTCTGAGCGGGGGCGGAATTGGCTCCCGCCGACAGGGAATTCGCGGCGCTGAAGGCGCTCTCGGCGCGGCTCGGCCGCGATCCGCTGCGCACACAGGCGGCAGGCGGCAACACCTCGCTGAAGCGCGACGGGGTGATGTGGATCAAGGCCTCGGGCACGTGGCTGGCGGAAGCCGAGCGCGGGGACATCTTCGTCCCGGTGCACCTCGATCCGCTGCTCAAGGCCGTCGCCGAGGCCGATCCGCGCGCCGAGAAGGCGGTCGATTTCATCGCCGCGGAACTCGCGACCACGGGGGCGCTGCGGCCCTCGGTCGAGACCTCCGTCCATGCGGTGATAGACCGGCCCGTGGTGGTGCATATCCACGACGTCGCGACCACCGCGATCGCGGTGCGGGCGGATGCCGAGGCGGTGCTCGATGAGCGGCTCGGCGCCACCGGTCTCGGCTGGATCTTCATCCCCTACGTGAAGCCCGGAGTTCCGCTGTCGCGGGAGATCGCGCGGCGGCTGCGGCCGGGGACGAATGTCATCATCCTCGGCAATCACGGGCTGGTGGTGATGGCCGATTCGGTCGCCGAGACGGGGGACATCGCCGACCGGGTGACGGCGGCGCTGGAGGTGACGCCCCGCCCCGCGCCGGGCGGGGATATCTCCGCGCTGAACGCCCTGAAATGGCCCGGATACAAGCCTGCGATGCACCGAGATGCCCATGCGACGGCCACGGATGAGGCGCGTCTCGCCATCGCGCGGCGCGGGACGCTCTATCCGGACCATGTCGTCTTCCTCGGTCCGGGCATCGTCGAGACGGCACGAGATGCCCGGGGAGACGCGACGCGACGGGCCGGGATGCCCGCCATGATGCTCGTCGTTCCGGATGTCGGCGTGCTGGTCCACGAAACCGCCCTCCCCGGCGCCGACGAACTCGCCCTGGCGCTCGCCGACGTGACCGGACGCATCGATCCCGACGCGGCGATCAACGTGCTGACGAACGAGCAGGAGCAGGAGCTGCTCTTCTGGGACGCCGAACTCTATCGCCAGAAGATCGCGCGCGAGAGCACGACGCGACGATGAGCGAGGCGGTCGCGGTCTTCGACGTCGGCAAGTCGAGCGCCAAGCTCGCGCTGGTCGATCGGGCGAGCGGCGCGGTGACGGCGATCCGCACGACGCCGAACCGGACGGTCGGGCACGGACCCTATCCGCATTTCGATACGGAGGCGCTGTGGCGCTGGCTGATCGCCAACCTCGCCGAGTTCGGCAGGCAGGCGCGGATCGAGGTGATCTCGACGACGACGCACGGCGCCTGCATCGCGTTGACGGCAGGCGACGATCTGGCGCTGCCGATCATCGACTACGAGTTCGCCGGCCCGGATGAGGTCTCGGACGAGTACCGGAAGCTGCGCGGCGATTTCCGCGAGACCTTCTCGCCGGACCTGCCCGGGGGGCTGAACGTCGGGCGGCAGCTCTTCTGGATGGAGAGGCGGTTTGCGGACCGGTTCGCGAAGACGGACGCGATCCTGCCCTATCCGCAATATTGGGGCTGGCGGCTCTCCGGCGTGAAGGCGGCGGAGCCGACCTGCCTCGGTGCGCATAGCGACCTGTGGGCGCCGAAGGCGGGTACGTTCTCGCGGCTGGCGGAAGAACGCGGCTGGGCGAAGCTGTTCCCCGATTTCGTGCGGCCATGGGACACGATCGGCGCGATCCGACCGGCACTCGCGCGCGAGACCGGGCTCCCGCCGGACTGCCGGATCGTCGCCGGAATCCACGACAGCAATGCGAGCCTGCTGCCGCACCTTCTCGCCGAGCCCCTGCCCCTCACGGTGGTCTCGACGGGCACCTGGATCATCACGCTGGCGCCGGGCGGGGCACTCGACGCGCTCGACCCGGCGCGCGACTGCCTCGCCTATATCGACGCCTTCGCGCGCCCGGTGCCGGCGGCGATGTGGATGGGCGGGCGCGACTTCGAGGCGCTCACCGCCGGGGTGGCGGCGATGCCCGGCGAGGCGGAGGTGGCGCGCGTCGTGAAGGACGGGATCATGATCCTGCCGGCGCTCGGCGAGAGCGGCCCCTATCGCGGCCGGTCGGGCGGCTGGGTCGGCGACCCCGCCTCGCTGACGCCGGGCGAGCGCGTCGCGGCGGCATCGCTCCACGCAGCGCTGGTGGAAGCGACGTGTCTGAAGCTCGCCGGCTCGAGCGGCCCGATCCTCGTCGAAGGGCCCTTCGCACGGAACGAGGTGTTCCTCGCCGCGCTGGCGCAGGTGACCGGGCGCACGGTGACGGGACGCGCCGACGCGACCGGGACGACCGGCGGCGCGGCGCTGCTCGCCTCGGGGCCGGAAGGATTCGTGAGGCGGGAGGTGGCGGCGGCTCCGACGGCGCCGCTCGGCGTCGACATCGCCGCCTATGCGGCGGCGTGGCGGGAGCGGGTGGGAGAAGGCGGGTAGTCCCATCGGGGGATGGGCTCCGCGCTCGCGAGCGTTGCCCTCGCGGGCGCAGCCCGCATCGGCAGCCGTTGGTGCGAACGCCCAACGGGACACCCATCACCCTGTTTCTCTAGTTCGCTCACGCTCACAAGAGAAACAGCCCTCTCCTACAAGGGGAGCGGGCAAGCGCAGAGGGACGCTCCGCACGCGCCCCCTCCACCGCCTTCGGTGGTCCCCCTCCCCCGCAAGCGGGGGAGGATCCACCGCGGAGCAGATGAAATTCGCTGTCATGCCGGGCGGGGCGCGGCAAGCGGGAGCGGCCGTCAGGGCCGCGGAATTGCTTGATTATGCGGGCGGAGGGGCTCGTGACACGGCGCAAGTGGTGACTTATTGTCGCCACGCTTCGGCAGCCTAGAGCGCGCGACTACGGACTTCACAAACGGAGACACGATGATGTCCCTTTCGGCCAAGTATCTCGTCGGGCTGCCCCTTGGAGTGATGCTGGCGACGGCGGCGATCGGCTCGATCGCCTCGGCGCAGAGCAGCGGACCGATCAGCCTCTTCACGCCGGGCACGGCGCGCACGGAACCGCCTCCCGGCGAGGCGCTTCGCGGCGTGCGGCCCGAGGCGGTCGGCGCGGTCGCCTATTTCACGATTTCCCCGGTGGCGAGCCGGAGCCTCCGCTCGCCGAAGCCGGGTCCGTCGCAGATGCGGATCGAGCTGCCCGGCGGCAAGAGCGTTACCTGCAGCCTCGAGGCGACCGGCACCTCGCTCTCCGGCAGCATCGAGGGCCAGGACCTGTCGGCCTGCGACCTCGTCGTCAGCGACGGCAAGGTCAACGGCTCGATCGACAGCGAGGCGGGACGCTTCCGCATCCTGCCGGTCGGCAATGGCGGGACGCATGCCGTGGTTGCCGTCCGCAGCGAGGCCTTCCCGCCGGAGCAGGAGGGGCCGAACCTGAGGCCGAAGCTGCAGGGCAAGCCGCTCCCCGACAAGCGCAGCATGCGCGACGAGCCGACCTGCGACGTGATGCCGGCGAACGGCAAGCCGAAGCAGCTCGGGCCGCTCCGCGTGCTCCTCCTCTACACGCAGGGCGCGGTGCGCGACTCGGCCAACATCAAGGCCGACGTGACGCTGCTGATCAACGACTTCAACCGGACGCTCTCGCTCAACAAGGCCTACAAGGCGCGGGTGGAGCTCGCCGCGGCGCTGCCGGTGGACTATGTCGAGGCCGGCGACATGGAGGTCGATCTCGACCGCCTGTCGGGCAACGTGCCGGGCTTCTTCGCCGACGTGCCGAAGCTGCGCGACAAGTACAAGGCCGACGTCGTCCACCTGATCATCCACGGCTCGGGCGATTCATGCGGCATCGGCTGGCTGCTCGACCCGACCGATCCGCGCTCGGCCTATTCGGGCTATTCGCTGAGCGACCGCGGCTGCGCGGTCGACAATTACAGCTTCATCCACGAGATCGGGCACAATCTCGGCCTGAACCACGACCGCGCCGTGGTCGACAGTGCAGGGCCCGACGATTTCAACTTC
Organism: Hyphomicrobiales bacterium; assembly: GCA_017305635.1. GTDB lineage: Bacteria > Pseudomonadota > Alphaproteobacteria > Rhizobiales > Kaistiaceae > JAFKKF01. Next base: position 81,272 of record JAFKKF010000012.1, read on the forward strand.
GGCTTTGTCGACGTGCCGGATGGCTTCCGCACGGTGATGGCCTACAACAATGCCTGCGGCGCGGTGCAGAAGAACTGCCGCCGGCTGCCGGTCTTCTCGACGCCGAAGCTCTTCTACAACGGCATGGTGCTCGGCAAGCCGGTGAGCGACGGATCGTCGGCGTACAATGCCGAGATCGTGTGCCGGACGCTGCCCTATGCGGCGAAGTTCGCCGAGATCCGGGCGAAGGGGAACTGACGCCGCCGGGCTAGTGGATGGTGACGTAGGGGACCGCGAGCATCGCGGTCATGAAGGCGCTGATGCCGAAGAAGGCGACGATGCGCGCGCCGATATGCTGGGACATGATCGAGTTTCCGGGGTTCCGTTGCGCGCGGGTCTAGTCCTGCGGCCGGCGGCGCGCAGTGACGGGGGTCACAGGGCGCCACGCTTCCTGGGATGACCGGCGCGTGGCCGGCGAGGACGCCATGCTTCGCATGGCCCCCCTTCCCGCCTTGCAGCGGAGAATCAGAACCCCTTGCCGGCGGGCAGGCCCGCACCTTGCGCGGCGCGGACGAGGGCGAGGTTGGCGACCGACTGCTTCTGGCCGCGGTCGAAGGCGCGCTGCCTGTCCATGCAGGCGGCGTATTGCTTGTCGATGAAGGCGCGCACCTTCCTGTCCATGCCGGGGCAGCCGGGAAGGCCGGTCATCTTCCCGGCGGCCGGGACGAAGGACTTGCCGCAATCGAGGAAGATGGTGCGGTGCTCCTCCTCGTGCTTCTTCAGGTAGGCGGTGAACTGATCCCACATCTGCCGCGTCGCGGCGTTCATCTGGGCGTAGTTCACGGCCTTCGGGAGCGTGATGACGAAGCTCCAGTGGAAATCGACATCGGTCACGCGGCAAAGGCCGCCGGCGCTCTGGGTGCGGACCGACATGCGGTGCTCGTGGGTGATGTTGGCGAAGGCCGGACCGTCGTCGGGATCGATGATCGGATAGGCGAGCATATAGCGCCAGAGGTCGGCCGCCGTGGTGCCCTTGACCGGGTTGACCTTGTAGGTGGTGCTCGACGAGACCCCGCCGGCCGCCGCGCAGGAGACCGAGAGCGCCAGCGCGAGAAGCGTGGCTCCTGCCCTGCCGAGAATCCGCATCATCCGCTCCCCCCCGATTCCGCCCGCGCCACCTTCCGATAATGCCCCGGAGAGCGCCCGTGTCAAAAAGCGGCGGGCGGCGGGATGGAAATCCAAAGCGGTTTGGCTAAGGTGATTCCGGGATCGGGGCAGGACTCGAACGGAGGAAACGATGGCTATTCGCGTGGTGGTCTGGGGCGAGAACATCCATGACCGCGAGAACGAGACGGTGCGCAAGATCTACCCGAAGGGCATGCACGGCGCGATCGCCGACGCCCTGAACAAGGACAAGGGCATCAAGGCGGCGACCGCCACGATGGACCAGCCCGAGCACGGCCTCAGCCAGAAGCTCCTCGACCAGACCGACGTGCTCACCTGGTGGGGCCACCGCAACCATGGCGGCGTCGACGACGCGATCGTCGAGCGCGTGGCCAAGCGGGTGTGGGAGGGAATGGGCCTCATCGTTCTCCACTCGGGGCATTTCTCGAAGATCTTCCGCAGGCTCATGGGCACGCCCTGCTCGCTGACCTGGCGCGAGGCGGGCGAGAAGGAGCGCGTCTGGACGATCAACCGCCAGCACCCGATCGCGCAAGGGCTCGACCCGTGGTTCGTCATCCCGGAGACGGAGATGTATGGCGAGCCGTTCCTCATCCCCGAGCCGATGGAGACGGTGTTCATCTCCTGGTACGACGGCGGCGAGGTGTTCCGCTCGGGCGTCACCTTCCAGCGCGGCGGCGGCCGCATCTTCTATTTCTCGCCCGGCCACGAGGTCTATCCGATCTACAAGGACAGGAACGTCGGCCAGGTGCTCCGCAACGCGGTCAACTGGGCCTACAATCCGGCGAAGCCCTGGAAGGGCGTCGAGATCGCGCCGAACCGGCCGACGGAGAAGGCGCCCGAGCCGATCACCGAGAAGGGGCCGAAGCTGCACAAGCCCGGCGAGGAGGGTCTGCGCTGATGATCCGCATCCTCATCATCGGAACCGGCAACATGGCGGCGAGCCATGCCAACGCGTTCAAGGCGGAAAAGGGCGTCCAGCTCGTCGCCACCGTCGAGACCAACCCGGAGCGGCGCGAGGCCTTCGCCAAGGCCCATGGCATCGGGAGAAGCTTCGCGAGCCTCGAGGAGGCGCTCGCCTGGGGCGGGTTCGATGCGGCGAGCAACGTGACGCCTGACGCGGTCCACTATCCGACGACGATGAAGCTGATCGCCGCGGGCAAGCACGTGCTCTGCGAGAAGCCGCTGGCGCCGGTCTATGCCGAGGCCAAGCGCATGGCCGACGCCGCCGGGAAGGCGGGGGTGATCAACATGGTCAACCTCACCTACCGCGCCTCGCCGGCGCTGCAGAAGGCGCGGGCGCTGGTGGCGGCCGGCAGGATCGGGCAGCTCCGCCACATCGAGGCGGACTACCTGCAGAGCTGGCTGGTCGGCAACCAATGGGGACGCTGGGACAAGGAGGAGCGCTGGCTGTGGCGCCTGTCGACGGCGCACGGCTCGAAGGGCGTGGTCGGCGACATCGGCATCCACATCGTCGACTTCGCCACCTACGCGGCGGGCAGCGACATCGAATACCTGTCGAGCATGGTGAAGACGTTCCATAAGGCGAAGGGCGACCGCATCGGCAAGTACAGGCTCGACGCCAACGACTCCTTCGCCATGACGGTGGAATTGAAGAACGGGGCCCTCGGCACGATCCAGGCGACGCGCTTCGCGACCGGCAACACCAACGACCTCCGCGTCTCGCTCTACGGCGACAAGGGGGGCCTCAGGATCTTCACCAATGGCGGCGTCTCGTCGCTGGAGATCTGTGCCGGCAAGGACATCCATACGCAGGTCTGGAAGCCGGTCGCCTGTCCCAAGGTGCCGACCACCTACCAGCGATTCGTCGCGGCGATGAAGACCGGCAGGAACGGCGACCCGGATTTCCGGCGCGCGGCCAATATCCAGCGGGTGCTCGACGCGCTGCTCGCCAATGGCGAGAAACGGTCCGGCGCGGTAAAGGTCGGCTAGGACGCCGGCGTTGCCTCATCGCAACACCGGCGGCCGAATTCACGGGTGCCGCGGCGGAGTTGTTGCCGTCCGCTTGCCGTTTGGGCAATGAATTGGTGCCCGGGTGGGCCGCTGGGGGGCGGGACACTTTGGCGGCGAGGCGGTGCCCGCTCGCAGAAAGGCCTGATTGGAATGCGGAATCTGCTTCTGGCGATGGGCATCGCCTCGCTCCTTACCGCAAGCGCCGCACAGGCGGCGATCGTGCGCCAGTGGGATCCGACCCAGAACAAGTGGGTCACCTACGACACCAAGTCGCCGGCCTTCTTCCGCGGCTCGAGCAAATCCGGCATCGCCAAGGAATACGTGACCTATGCCGGCCCCTACGGGCCACGCACCATCGTGATCAATACCGCCGAGCGCCGGCTCTACTACATCTATGCGCCGGGCAAGGCGATCAAGTACGGCATCGGCGTCGGCCGCGAGGGCTTCACCTGGGCGGGCACCGACGTGGTGGCGATGAAGGCAGAGTGGCCGGGCTGGACGCCGCCACCGGAAATGATCGCGCGCGAGAAGAAGAACGGCCGCATCCTCCCTGCCTTCATGCCCGGCGGGCTGAACAATCCGCTCGGCGCGCGGGCGCTCTATATCGGGGCGCGCATCTACCGCATCCATGGCTCCAACGAGCCGTGGACGATCGGCCAGGCGGTGTCCTCGGGCTGCATCCGCATGACCAATGACGACGTCATCGACCTCTACAACCGCGTGCCGGTCGGCACGCGCGTGGTGGTGCTGTCGAACGGGCCGACGTCGAGCAAGGTCGACAAGGGCGCGACCGATGCGAGCGTCGATGCGATGACGGTCATTCCGCTGCAGCAGATGAAGAAGATCCCGCCGAAGTCACCCGCCAAGGCGAAGGTGGTGGTTCCGGTTTCGGCGTCGGCCGATGCGCTCGACCGACAGCCGACGTCGACGGTGAGCACGCTCCCGGCGGGCGGACCGCGGTAGGACGGAAGCGCGCCCCTCGTTCGCGCGTAACGCCCGGCGGAGCCTCTCTCACCCTAGTTCCCCAGCTCGCTTCGCTCACAAGAGAAGCAGCCCTCTCCCACAAGGGGAGAGGGCAAGCGTCGTGCCCTTCACGCGCCCCCTCCACCGGCTTCGCGGTCCCCCTCCCCCGCTTCGCAGGGGAGGAACTTCGCCCTACCGGCTCAGCCCCTTGGCCTTGAGCTCGGCGAGATAGCCGGCCCAGAGCGCGTCGCGCTCGTCGCCGAGGCGGCGGAGGTAGGTCCACGAGAAGAGCCCGGTATTGTGACCGTCGGAGAAGGTGAGGCGGACGGCGTAGTTGCCGACCGGATCGACCGCGGCAATGGAGACATCGCGCTTGCCGGGCACGGTCTGGCGCTGCTCGGGGCTGTGGCCCTGGACCTCGGCCGAGGGGCTGAGGACGCGGAGCATCTCGGCGGGAAGCTCATGGCTGACACGATCGTCGAAGACGACGGTCAGCGCCCGGCGGTCGTGGCGCAGGCGGATTTCGGTCGGCCAAGGAGTCTTGTCGCTCACGGCGCGTCCCTAGCATGAAGCCGGAATGGTTTGAACCTCGTGCTTTGAACCGGCGGATTCCTTCGCTACATAGGGGATATGAACGCCCTCCCCGGCGCCTTTCCGCAGGTGCAGCCTGCGCCGCTGACCGACCCCTTCGGCCGGGCGATCACCTATCTCCGCGTTTCGGTCACGGATCGCTGCGACTTCCGCTGCGTCTATTGCATGGCGGAGGACATGACGTTCCTCCCGAAGAAGGACGTGCTGTCGCTTGAGGAGCTCGACCGGCTGTGCTCGGCCTTCGTCACGCGGGGCGTGCGGAAGCTGCGCCTGACCGGCGGCGAGCCGCTGGTGCGCAAGAACGTCATGAGTCTCTTCCGCTCGCTCTCGCGGCATCTCGTGTCCGGCGCGCTCGACGAGCTGACGCTGACCACCAACGGCTCGCAGCTGGCGCGCTTCGCCGGCGAGCTGGCGGATGCCGGCGTCCGGCGCATCAACGTCTCGATCGATACGCTCGACCCCGCGAAGTTCCGCGCCGTGACCCGCTGGGGCGACCTCGCCAAGGTGACGGAAGGGATCGCCGCTGCGCAGCGCGCGGGCATCCACGTCAAGGTCAATGCCGTGGCGCTGAAGGGCGTCAACGAGGGCGAGATCGACGAGTTGATCCGCTGGACCCATGGCGGCGGCATGGACCTGACGCTGATCGAGACCATGCCGCTCGGCGACATCGGCGCCGACCGCACGGACCACTACCTGCCGCTGTCGCTGGTGCGCCGGAGGCTGGCGGAGACGTGGACGCTCGAGGACATTCCGTTCAAGACCGGCGGGCCGGCACGCTACGTGCGCGTCGCCGAAACCGGCGGGCGGCTCGGCTTCATCACGCCGATGACGCACAATTTCTGCGAGAGCTGCAACCGCGTGCGCGTGACCTGCACCGGGACGCTGTTCATGTGCCTCGGCCAGGAAGACGCGGCGGACCTGCGCGCGCCGCTTCGCGCCTCGGAGGGCGACGAGCTGCTCCATGCAGCCATCGAGGGTGCGATCGCGCGCAAGCCCAAGGGGCACGACTTCGTCATCGACCGCGCGCATAACCGGCCGGCGGTGTCGCGGCACATGAGCGTCACCGGGGGCTGAGTTCGGTTACCCCTACCCGGATCATCCCGCCCCGAGGGGCATCCTCCATCGCCCAGCGGCATTGCGCCGCGTAGCGGGACGGCGCAAGGTGGCACCGCCCTCCCCAAGCGGATTCGCTTCCTCGATCATGCAGCCTGCCCAGCCGCCCGGCGCCATGCCGTTTCGCGAGAACCTGATCGGCATCGCGTCGATGGCGGCGTGCAACTTCTTCTTCCTGATCAACGACACCTGCCTGAAGCTCGCGAGCGAGGAATTGCCGCTCGGCCAGATCCTCACGCTGCGGGGCGGCATGGTGACGCTCTTCCTGCTGCCGATCGTGTGGGTTTCGGGCGCGTTCAAATACGCCGCGGCGCTGAAGAGCTGGCACGTCGCATCACGCACTTTCGCCGAAATCGCGGCGGCGTTCCTCTACCTGCTCGCCGTCTTCAACATCCCGATCGCCAATACCAACGCCATTCTCCAGGTCGTGCCCCTGATGATCACGGCGGCGGGCGCGGTCTTCCTCGGCGAGCGGGTCGGCTGGCGGCGGTGGACGGCGATCCTCATCGGCTTCCTCGGCGTGCTGATCGTCATCCGGCCGGGCCTCGAAGGCTTCAACGCCTATGCGCTGATGGCCCTCGCCTCGATGCTCTTCATCACGCTCCGCGACATGAACTCGCGGCTGATGCCGAGACAGATTCCTTCGCTGCTCATCGCCATCGTCACCGGCTTCTTCGTCGGGCTGAGCGGGCCGGGCATCGGGCTGATTCTCGACGAGACCTGGCTGGTGCCGTCCTGGCACGCCATCGGGCTCCTCGGGATCGCGATCCTGTTCCTCGTCGGCGGCTACCTGACGGCGGTGATCGCCATGCGCCACGGCGACATATCCGTGGTCGCCCCGTTCCGCTACACGGCCATCATCCTGGCGCTGATCGTCGGCTACCTCGTATTCGGCGACGTGCCGGACCTGCCGATGCTGGTCGGGACGGCGATCATCGTTGCGACCGGGGTCTATACGTTTCACCGCGAGCGGAAGGCGGCCTTGCTGAAGGCCGAGGCCTTTTCCGGCGAGGGGATGTAGGGGGCGGGCGCCCCTCCACGATGCTTCGCATGTTCCCCTCCCCGCCTCGCAGGGGAGGCGATGCGCCCTTGCGGTCCGGCTACTCGATGACGATGCGCGGCGCCGGCTTGCCGCCCTGCTCGCGCTCGCGGGCGACGCCCTCCCAGACGCGGGCGGCGATGTCGCGATAGGCCTTCGCATGCGGGCCGTCCGGGTCACCGGCGACGGTCGGCGTGCCGGCATCGGAACTGAGGCGGATCTGCAATTCCAGGGGCACCTCGCCAAGGAAGGGCACGCCGAGGCGCTCGGCCTCGTGGCGGGCGCCGCCGTGCGCGAAGATGTCGGTGCGGCCGTGGCAATGCGGGCAGACGAAATAGCTCATGTTCTCGACGATGCCGAGGACGGGCACGTCGACCTTGCGGAACATGTTGAGGCCCTTGCGGGCGTCGATGAGGGCGAGGTCCTGGGGGGTCGAGACGATCACCGCGCCGGCGAGCGGGACCTGCTGGGCCATGGTGAGCTGGGCGTCGCCGGTGCCGGGCGGCATGTCGACGACGAGGACGTCGAGGGCGCCCCACTCGACCTCGCGGAGCATCTGGGTCAGCGCCGACATGACCATCGGCCCGCGCCAGATCATGGGCGTGTCCTCCTCGACGAGGAAGCCCATGGACATGAGCGGCAGGCCATGGCCCAGCATCGGCTTCAGGATGCGGCCGCCGATCGCCTCGGGGCGGCCGGAGACGCCCATGAGGCGGGGCAGCGAAGGACCGTAGATGTCGGCATCGAGCATGCCGACGCGGAGGCCGTTCGCCTTCAGGGCGAGGGCGAGGTTGACGGCGGTGGTCGACTTGCCGACGCCGCCCTTGCCGCTCGCCACCGCGATGATGGCGTCGACCCCGGGAATGCCGGGGCGCGGGCGCGATGCGGGGGGCGCCTGAGCGGTACCCCGGGCGGGCGCATGCTGGTGGCGGGGCGGCGCGGGACGAGGCGGCGGCGCCGGCGGCTCGCCGGCCCCCCGCTTGCGCTCGGCGGTGAGCACGACCATGGCGCTCTCGACGCCGGGCAGGCCCTTCACGGCAGCCTCGGCGGCGCGGCGGAGCGGCTCCATCTCCTGGGCGCGCGCCGAAGGCACGGTGATCGAGAACATGACCTTGCCGCCGGTGACGAAGACATCCGAGACGAGGCCGAGCGAGACGACGTCGCCGGCTCCATCCGGGCCGGCGACCGCGGCGAGGCGCGCCAGAACCTGTTCCTTGGTGATTTCGGGCATTGTCGGGCTTTCGGGCCGTGGTCCGGCCGGGGATTTGCCCGGGGCTTAAGTCTTCCGGGCGCGCCGGTCAACGCCGCGTGAGGGCGGAACCTTTCGGCCGGCGGCGCATTGTCCGACCGTTTCGGCAATTCGGAGCATGCGTATTGGCTGCCCATTCGGACCGTCTGGAACATGCCTTGTCGGAGGGCGAGGCGAGCCCCGTCCGTCAGGCGGCCGGGCTCGTCGGATTCCTTGTCCTCTCCTTCGCGGCGGCGGGCCTCGGCTCGCTCGCCACCATGCCCAGCATCCCGACCTGGTATGCCGGCCTCGAGAAGCCGTTCTTCACGCCACCGAACGAGGTGTTCCCCATCGTGTGGACGATCCTCTACGCGGTGATGGGGATCGCCGCATGGCTGGTATGGCGGAAGGATGCGATCCGGTCGGACAGGAAGAACGCCCTGACCGCCTTCGCCGTGCAGCTCGCCCTGAACGTCGCCTGGTCTTTCGTCTTCTTCGGGCTGCACAGCACGCTCGGCGGCGTGGCCGTCATCGTCCTCCTCCTCATTGCGCTGCTCTGGACGATCGGCGCCTTCCGCGTGGTGTCGCCGCCGGCCGCGGCGCTGATGGTGCCCTACCTAGCCTGGGTGACCTTCGCCACGGCGCTGAATACCGGCATATATGTCCTGAACGGATGAAACCGGCGCGCTTGCTCCCATCGCCGGAAAGAAAGTAATCCGTGATGGCCGGGACAGAGCCGGCCGTCACGGTGGTGGGCAATGATCGGCGTCATCCTCGCCGGCGGAAAGTCGATGCGCATGGGCGGCGGCGACAAGCCGCTCCTTCAGCTCGCCGGCAAGCCGGTGATCGCGCATGTGATCGCACGGCTGGCGCCGCAGGTGGATCGGCTGGCGATCAATGCCAATGGCGACCCGGCCCGCTTCGCATCCTTCGGCCTGCCGGTGATCGCGGACACGATCGAAGGGCATCCCGGACCACTCGCCGGCATCCTCGCCGGGCTCCGCCATGCGGAGGCCGCGGGCGTCTCCGCGATCGTCACGGCGGCAGGCGACACGCCCTTCCTGCCGGACGACCTGGCGGCACGGCTGGCCGCGGCGGCGGGCAATGGTGCGGCCGTGGCGCGAAGCCGCGGCCGGGTCCATCCGGTGGAAGGGTGCTTCCCGGTGGCGGCGGCGGACGGCCTCGCGGACTTCATTCGCGCGTCCGACCGGCGGCGGGTGATCGACTGGGTGGCGACGCTTGATGCCGCGATCGTGGATTTTACCGACGCGCCAGCGGGTTACGATCCGTTCTTCAATATAAATCAACCGGCTGATCTCGATTCGGCGGAACGATTTGCTGCAAATTCGCGGTGAGACAGCATGTCCATTGCCTCGATCGTCGCAGGCACTAGTTTTGCCTGCTAGCGCCGCTAAACGGCGTCGATACAACGAGGTTTGAAATCATGCGTCTTACTGTTCTAGCGGTCGCCAGCCTGGCGGCAATGATCGTCGGCATCACGGGTGCGAGCGCGAAGGACTGGACGGCCACGACCGTCCGCATCGGCACCGATGCCACCTACCCGCCTTTCGAGTCGCAGGATTCGTCGGGCAAGATCGTCGGCTTCGACGTCGACGTCGGCATGGCGGCCTGCGAGGCCGTCAGCCTGAAGTGCGAATTCTCGAACCAGGATTGGGACGGCATCATCCCGGCGCTCACCGCCGGCAAGATCGATGCGATCCTCTCCTCCATGTCGATCACCGAGGAGCGCCTGAAGACCATCGACTTCTCCGACAAGGTCTACAACACGCCGCCGGCCATCGCCGTGCCGAAGGACAGTCCGATCACCAGCGTCGACCTCTCGGCCTTCGACGGCAAGTCGGTGGGCGTGCAGTCCTCGACGACGCACGCGGCCTATGCCGAGCAGGAGCTGAAGGGAGCGGACGTCAAGTATTACAAGACGGCCGACGACTATAAGCTCGACCTCTCCTCCGGCCGGCTCGACGCCGCCATGGACGACGTGGTCGTGCTGAGCGAGTGGCTGAAGACGCCCGACGGGGCCTGCTGCAAGCTGCTCGGCACGCTGAAACTCGTGCCCGAGATCCATGGCAAGGGGACCGGCATCGGCGTCCGCAAGGAAGACACCGACCTGAAGGAGCTCTTCAACAAGGGCATCGCCGCGATCCGCGCCAACGGGAAGTACAAGGAAATCAACGACAAGTATTTCGACTTCGACGCCTACGGCGGCGAGTGAGCGAAGGCTTGAACCCGGGCCGGATTGAAATAGGCTCGGGTTCAAGCGCACGCGAACCAGGCCGGCACGGGGGCGGCTACGGAAAATCTCGGAAAGCTCTTCGCCCTCCTTTCCTGGGGGCCGGACGGATGGGGTGACGAGCTCGCTTTCGGCACCCTGGTCACGGTCGCCCTCACGCTGGCGACGCTGCCGGTCGGACTGATCCTCGGCTTCGTCCTGTCGCTGGCGCGCCAATCGGGCGACCCGCTCGTCCGCCTCTCGGCGCGCATCTATGCGACGATCTTCCGCGGCGTGCCGGAACTGCTCACCCTCTTCGTCGTCTATTACGGCTCGCAATACCTGGTGACCGCGGTCTCGACGGCCCTGTTCGGGGTGCCGCTCGAGGTAAGCCCGTTCTTTGCCGGCATGGTGGCCCTCGGCCTGGTCATGGCGAGCTATGCGAGCGAGGTATTCCTCGCCGCCTTCCGCGCCATCGCCGCCGGCCAATACGAGGCGGGGCGGGCGCTCGGGCTGCAGAAAGGCAAGATCATGCGGCTGATCATCCTGCCGCAATTGATCCGCCTCGCCCTGCCCGGGCTCTCGAACCTCTGGCTGTCGCTGATGAAGGACACGGCGCTGGTCTCGGTGATCACGCTGAACGACCTCCTCCGCCAGACCCAGGTGGCGGTGAGCTCGACGCGCCAGCCGTTCTTCTTCTACCTCGTCGCCTGCCTGATCTATCTCGGCCTGTCCCTCCTCTCCTCGATCGCGATCGGCCAGACGCGGCGCTGGGCCTCGCGCGGGATGGTGACGCGATGACGGCGGTGATCTCCGAAGCGCCGCCCGCCGCAGCGAAGCGGAGCAGCATCACGGCGACCGGCCTGGTACTCATCTCGATCTGGGGGCTGATCTTCGTCGGCATCGTCTGGGCGCTGGTCAACAGCGTGGACCCGGAGCGGCTCGCCTCCTATGGCGGGCGGATCGCGCAGGGCTTCGTGGTGACGGTGGAGTTGGTCATCGCCAGCATGCTGATCGGGGCACTGATCTCGATCCCCGTCGCCGCCGGGCGGCTCTCGACCAACCGGCTCGTTGCCGGCATCGCCTTCGGCTTTTCGTATTTCTTCCGCGGCACGCCGCTCGTCGCCCAGACCTTCCTCATCTACTACGGCGCCGGGCAGTTCTCGTCGGAGCTGAAGGCCGTCGGGATGTGGTGGCTGTTCCGCGACGCGTTGAACTGCGCGGTCATCGCCTTTGCCCTCAATACCGCCGCCTACCAGGCCGAGATCCTGTCGGGCGCGATCCGCAACGTGCCGCGCGGGCAGCGCGAGGGCGCCGCCGCCCTCGGCCTCCACAAGTGGCTGACGCTCCGCAAGATCATCCTGCCGCAGGCGCTGGTCAGTGCCATCCGGCCCTATGGCAACGAGGTGATCCTGATGACCAAGGCGTCGTCGATCGCCTCGATCATCACCGTCCTCGACCTGATGGGGCAGACCCGCTACGTCTTCTCCAAGACCTACGATCTCAGCTTCTATTTCTGGGCGGCGCTGTTCTACCTGGCCACCGTCGAGGTGGTGAGCCACCTGGTGAACCTGGTCGAGGCGCGGCTGACGCGGCATGTGCGGCCCCCCTCGACGGCGCGCGGCTGATCGGCGAGAAAGACGCGTCCCGCGCAGGATGGCCGGGGCGTCAAACGGAGAGTTTCGGGAAATGGCAAAGGTCGCTTTCATCGGCCTCGGCGTCATGGGCTTCCCCATGGCCGGGCATCTCGCCAAGCGCGGCGGTCACGAGGTGACGGTCTATAACCGCACGCGGGAAAAGGCCGAGAAATGGGTGGCGACCCACGGCGGACGGGCGGCCCCTACCCCACGCCAGGCGGCGGAAGGCGCGGAGTTCGTCTTCTCCTGCGTCGGCAATGACGAGGACCTGCGAAGCGTCACCATGGGCAAGGACGGCGTGCTCGGCGGCATGGCGAAAGGCGCCACCCTCATCGACAATACCACCGCCTCGGCAATGGTCGCGCGCGAGCTCTACGAAGCGGCGAAGGCGAAGGGTATCGGCTTCCTCGACGCCCCGGTATCGGGCGGCCAGGCGGGCGCCGAGAACGGGCAGCTCACGGTGATGGTGGGCGGCGACCAGGCGGTCTTCGACAAGGCGAAGCCGGTGATCGACAGCTTCGCCAAGATGGTCGGGCTGATGGGCGGCCCGGGCGCGGGACAGCTCACCAAGATGGTCAACCAGATCTGCATCGCGGGTCTGGTGCAGGGCCTGTCGGAAGGCATCCACTTCGCCAAGCGCGCCGGGCTCGACATCGAGAAGCTGGTCGGCGTGATCTCCAAGGGCGCGGCGCAGTCCTGGCAGATGGAGAACCGCTACAAGACCATGGATGCCGGCAAGTTCGACTTCGGCTTCGCCGTGGACTGGATGCGGAAGGACCTCGGCATCTGCCTCGATGAGGCGAAGCGCAATTCGGCGCGGCTGCCGGTGACGGCGCTGGTCGACCAGTTCTATGCCGACGTGCAGCAGATGGGCGGCCGGCGCTGGGATACGTCCAGCCTGATCGCGCGGCTGGAGAAGAAGTAGTCCTGCCGCTCAGCCGGCGGATGCGGGTCGCGCAGCCGACCGGGCGGGCGCCGGCTTGCTCCGCCAGAGCGCCATGAGCCCGCCCAGCCAGAGCGCGAGGGTCGCGAGCGTCGCGCCGCCGTGCCAGAGCAGCCGGTCGTAAAGCCACGGTCCGGCAATATCCTTGTTGCCGAGGAGCGCGAGGAGCGCGGCAATGCCAAGTGTCGCCCATGACCCGCGGCTGTCGGTGCGCGCGGCGTGGCACGCGAGCGCGAAAGCCGGAAGGAGCAGCGCAACGAAATGGGCCGGGCTCGACATGGGCGAGGCGAGCAGCATGACCGCGACGACGAGGCCATATTCGAGGCCATCGGTCTCGGGCATCCGCGACGCGGAGACGCGGCCGCGGCGGGCGGCGAGGAAGGAGATGGCGGCGAAGGCGGCAAGGAGCGCCAGGGTCACCGGGCGAAGGATCATCGAAGGGACGAGCGCATCATCGACCGGCTCGGCGCCGGGCAGCGGCATGGTGAGGTTGATGAGGCGCTGGAGAAGGCCGCCGAGGGATTGGTTGAAGATGATGTCGCTGCCCCAGAGTCCTACGGGTGTCGCGAGCGACTGGCTGGGCAGGACGTATTGCTCCAGCCAGCGGACGACCCACGGCCGCCCGTCCGGCGAGGGCCAGAGGAGGTCCGGAACAAGGCAGAGCAGCGCGAAGACGGCAACGAGGACGATGGCGGAGAGGAAACGGCGACTGAGAAGCAGATAGGCAACCCAGATCAGCGGGGTCGCCTTGAAGGCGGCGGACAGGCCGAGAAGCGCGCCGGAAAGCGCATCGCGGCGGAGCGACAAGGCGAGCGCCCCGCCGGCCATCAGGAAGACGATGACGACGTCGGTCTGCTGGTGGGCGATGGCGTTGAGGGCATAGGTCCCGCCGATGACCGTGGCGAGCACGGCGGCGACCAGGCCGCGCGGGCTTATCGGTGCGCTGCGGCCGCCGCCGACGATCCAGCTCCAGCGGAAGGCGAAGACGAGGCAGACGGCGTTGACGACGAACCAGACGACGCGCATCGCCGGCACGCCAAGCCAGATGAACGGAATGGCGAGGACGGCCGGGAACGGCGGATAGAGGAAGGACGATTCGGGTCCGTAGATGTCGCCGCCGCCGATCAGCTTGCGGGCGGCATCGACATAGACGCCATCCCACTCCCCCGGCCGACGCACGAGCTGCACCGCGAGCACGGCCGCGGCGACGAGGCCGACCGCGACCAGCGCGATGGTCGCGCGCCTCCCTGCGGTCGTCCTGGCCATGCTCCCCTCTTCGACCCGGCGTTCAGGCGACGGTCGCCTTCTCCTTCTCGAGCTGGATGTAGCTCAGGGGCAGCGACGTCGCGTACTTGATCTGCTCCATGGCGAAGGAGGTCGAGACATCGGAAATCTCGATCTTCGCGATCAGGCGCTTATAGAAGGCGTCATAGGCCTCGATGTCGGGCACGACGACGCGGAGCAGGTAGTCGACCTGGCCGGCCATGCGGTAGAACTCGACCACCTCGGGAAAATCGCGGATGACCTCGGCGAAGCGACGCAGCCATTCGTCGTTGTGCTGGCTGGTGGTGATGGCGACGAAGGCGGTGACCCGCGCATTGACCTTGCGCGGATCGAGGATCGCGACACGGGCGGTGATGACGCCGTCTTCCTCGAGCTTCTGGATGCGGCGCCAGCAGGGCGTGGTCGACAGGCCTACCCGGCGGCCGATCTCGGCAACCGGCACGGTGGCGTCCTCCTGGAGGATCTGGAGGATTTTTCTATCAAGACGGTCCATTTGGCCGTTCCTTTAGAAATTAATTCCGATCTGCCTTCAGTGCGCCTTTCCGCCTTCCCTGTCAACTCCGGCGGGAAGCGAGGCAATCCGCGCCTTTTACCTTTGGTTAACCATAAAAATGAGTGCCAAATTAAGCCTTCCGGCAGACCCTATAGTGCGAAGCGTGAGCAAAGGTCGGCGGCCGCGCCCGGCCGCGGATACCGGAAGAACGCCGTCTTGCCGAATAGCGACACAGACAAGACGACCGCCAACCGCGAGCGGGCGGAGCACCGGCGCTCGGTCTCGCGCGCCGTGCGCGCCGAGCGCGAGAGGCTGACCTCGACATCGGGGACGCGGCACGCCTTCGACTATGAGCTGGTGCTGACCTTCGCGCGCAACCGCATGAGCGCCGCCTATGCGGTGCCCCTCCTGGTGGCGATCGTCGGGGTCACCGCGACGCTGTGGATCGCGGTGCCAGTGGTGGTCGCCTGGGCCTCGGTGGTGCTCGCCGCGCACGTCGCGATGCTGGCGCTCTGCCGCCGCTTCACCAAGCTGCCGGCGGCGACCGCGGGCATCAAGCGCTGGACCCGGCACTTCGTCGCGGCGGAATTCATCGGCGGGGTCGCGTGGGCGGGAGTCCTCCTCCTGACCCCTGCCCCCAACACGCCGATCGCCGGGTTCGAGATCTTCCAGTTCGCGACCATGCTGATCGTCGTCTCGGTGGTCACGATGCTCGCCTCGACGCTGCCGGTCGCGGCGGTCGCCGGCAGCGTGCCGGTGACGCTGGCGCTCGCCGCCGTCTTCGTCAGGCCGGACGACCTGCTCTTCCTCGCGCTGTCGATCATGGCGGTCGGCGCGCAGTTCTTCTTCCTCGTGCTCGCCTCGCGGCTCTACCAGGCGACGCTGACCATGCTCGAATACCGGGCGGAGAAGGACCTGCTGATCGCCGAGCTCGGCACGGCGAAGTCGATCTCCGACGAGTCGCGCCGCCGGGCCGAGGAGGCGAACCTCGCCAAGTCGCGCTTCCTCGCGACCATGAGCCATGAGCTGAGGACGCCGCTCAACGCGATCCTCGGTTTTTCCGAGGTGATGAAGAAACAGGTCCTCGGGCCGATCGAGAACGCCACCTACCGCGACTACGTCAACGACATCCACGCGAGCGGCGAGCATCTCCTCAACCTGATCAACGAGATCCTCGACCTGTCGCGCATCGAGGCGGGCCGGCACGAGCTCTACGAGGAGCCGGTGAACCTCGTGAACCTGGTCGAGGAATGCCGGCACCTGATGCAGCTGCGCGCCTACAACAAGGGGATCGTCGTCACCGAGCAGTACGAGCGCGGGATGCCGCGGCTCTGGGCCGACGACCGCGCCGTGCGGCAGGTGACGCTGAACCTCCTCTCCAACGCCATCAAGTTCACGCCGAGCGGCGGCGAGATCGCGATCCAGGTCGGCTGGACGGCGAATGGCGGGCAATTCCTCTCCATCCGCGATACCGGGCCGGGCATACCGCCGGAGGAGATACCGATCGTGCTTTCGCCCTTCGGGCAGGGCTCCATCGCGATCAAGAGCGCGGAACAGGGCGCGGGCCTCGGGCTCCCCATCGTGCAGGCGCTGATGCGCATGCATGACGGGACGCTGGAATTGAAGTCGAGGCTGCGCGAGGGGACGGAGGTGATCGCCGTCTTCCCGCAATCGCGGGTGATGGAAGCGCTCCCGCCGATCACAGAGGATCCGAAGCGGCGCTGGCTGCGGGCGGGGTAGACCGCGCCCCTCCGCCGTAGAAGTCTGGCCTTCTGCCGGCCTATTCCTTGTCCGAGACGCCGGCCTCGGCGAAGGTCGCCATGCCGGAATGGAGACGGGCGGCCGCCTTGACAATGCCGGCGGCGAGCGCCGCGCCGGTGCCTTCGCCCAGCCGCATGCCGAGATCGAGGAGCGGGCGCACGCCCATGGCCGCCAGCGCCCGCGCATGGGCCGGCTCGGCCGAGACATGGGCGAAGAGGCAGTGCTCGATGCTCCGCTTGTCGACCGCGTAAAGCACAGCGACGGCGGCGGTTGCGACGAAGCCATCGACGATGACCGGAATGCGCCCCATGCGGGCGGCGAGCACGGCGCCGGCCATGGCGGCGATCTCGCGGCCGCCGAGACGGCGCAGGACCTCCAGCGGATCCGAGAAGCGGCGGCGATGAAGGGCGAGCGCTTTCGCCACGGCGTCGCGCTTGCGGGCAAGGCCCTCGCCGGCGACGCCGGTGCCGGGGCCGACCCAGTCGGCCGCGTCGCCACCGAAGAGCGCGGCGAAGATGGCGGCGGCGACGGCGGTATTGCCGATACCCATCTCGCCAATCGCGAGCAGGTCGATGCCGCCCGCGGTCGCTTCCATGCCGAAGGCCATGGTGGCGGCGCAATCGAGCTCCGACATTGCCGGCTCCTCGGTGATGTCGCCGGTCGGCTGCTCGAGCGCAAGGTCATAGACCTTGAGGCTGAGATCGTAGAGCACGCAGAGCTGGTTGATGGCGGCGCCACCGCGGCGGAAGTTCTCCACCATCTGCGCGGTGACCTCGGCCGGATAGGCCGAGACACCCTTGGCGGCGACGCCGTGATTGCCAGCGAAGATGGCGACCAGCGGACGGTTGACCGCCGGCGGGCTCCGCCCCTGCCAGGCGGCGAGCCATTCCGCGATCTCCTCCAGGCGGCCGAGGGAGCGGGGCGGCTTGGTAAGGACGGCATCGCGGGCGCGGACCCGCGCGACCGCTGCGGCATCGGCCTCGGGCATGGAACGGAAGAGCGCGCGGATGTCGTCGAAGGGCAGCGCCGAGTGCGGCGTGGTCACGGCCGTGATCTCCGGGAGGCGGCCCGGTTGGCCGGGCGGCGGGGAGGTTCTATAACCTCACCGGCATTGGCCGCAAACAGCGCGGAGACCGATTCGATGGCCGACGACCCGTTTCGCGCCGAGCTCGATGCCATCCTCGGCGACCTCAAGGCGAGCCTTCTCTTCCTGACCCGCGTGCCGGCGCGCCTGTTTGGCGACAGCGGCGCGGCGCGGCCGGATTTCAGCCGCGCAGCGCGGGTTTTCCCGGCGATCGGGGTCCTCATCGGGGCCGTCGGCGGCCTCGTCCTGATCGTCGCACGCGACCTCGGCGAAAGCCCGCTGATCGCGGCCGGGCTGGCGGTGCTTGCGACATTTCTGCTCACCGGCGGATTGCACGAGGACGGGCTCGCCGACACGGCGGACGGGTTCTGCGGCGGCGCGACGGCCGAGCGGAAGCTCGAAATCATGGACGACAGTCGAATCGGGACCTACGGCGCCGTCGCCCTCGTCTTCTCCATCGGGCTGCGCGTGACGGCACTGGCCGATCTCGCCATCTTCGGCTCGTGGCGGAGCGCGCTGGCGCTGATCGCGGCAGAAGCCGTATCGCGCGCCGCGGTCGTGCGCCTCTGGCATGCCCTGCCCTCGGCGCGCCCTGGCAGCCTCTCCGAACAGGCGGGGCCGCCGGACCAGATGGCGATGCTGATCGCCATCGCCATCGCCCTCGTCGTCGTGGTGATCACCGTGATCCCCGCCTACGGGTTCTGGGCGGCGGTGGTCGGCTCGGCGCTGGCAGCGCTCGCCACCTTCGGCATGACGCTCCTCGCCGACCGCCAGATCGGCGGGCGGACGGGGGACACGCTCGGCGCCTGCCAGCAGGTCGCGGCGATCGCCTTCCTCATCGGGGTGGCGGGGTTCTGACCCATACTCCATCTTAGGGCCATGGCAGCGATCCGCACGCCCTGCATCCGGCTCTGTACCCTCGACGACGACAGGACCTGCGTCGGCTGCGGGCGGACGCTGGACGAGATCGGCAACTGGATGCGCTACAGCGAGGCCGAGCGCGAGGCGATCATGGCCGCGCTGCCGGAACGGCTGAAGGCACGGCGCGAGGCGGCGGAAGCGCGATGAGCCGGCTCGGCACCCTCGCCCTCATCGCGCTCGCCATGGCGGGCGGCGGCGCGCTGTTCTTCGTCGCCCGCGACAATGCCTGGTTCCACCTGAACGAGAGCGACCTGCCGCGGCTGGTGCTGTTCGCCGGCATCCTCGTCTTCGTCGCCGCCGGCCTCGCCGGGCGCGCGCTCCGGCCGGGCGAGGTGCTGCGCGGGCTGCTCGCCTGGGGCGTCGTGATCGTCGTCCTCGTCGGGCTCTATGCCAACCGCGACCAGCTCGCCGGCGTCGCCGGGCGGCTGCTCGGGGCGATCGTGCCGGGCGTGCCGGTAAGCGGGACGCTGGCAGGAACCGGGGATGACAGCGTGGTGATCACGCGCGGGCTCGACGGGCATTTCGCGGTGCTCGGCGCTGCGGGCGCCAAGCCGGTGATGTTCCTGGTCGATACCGGGGCGAGCTTCGTGACGCTCTCGCCGGAGGACGCGCGGGGCGCCGGGATCGACCTCGCCGGGCTGCGTTACGACCTGCCGATCCGCACGGCCAACGGGACCATGGTCGCGGCACCGGTCAGCATCGGCGAGGTCAGCGTCGGCGGGATCGTGCGGCGGAACGTGCGCGGCCTGGTGGCGCCGGCGGGCGCCCTCGACCAGAGCCTCCTCGGCATGAGCTTCCTCGACACGCTGTCGAGCTACTCGGTGGCCGGGGACCGGCTGATCTTGAAGCCGTAGGGATTCGTGCTTGCGCGGCGCCGGCGCCACGGCTGCGATCGGAAGCGTTCGGTCTTGCCGGCACGCGCTCCCCCTCGCCCGGATCGACCCGGACGGGTCGATCCGACCTCTCCCCACCGGGGAGAGGTAACCGCGTCCTTCACGCGCGCCCTCCCCCGCTTTCGCAAGGGAGGAAACCTCGCCCTATCCCCTCGCCGCCGCAGCGGCCGCGAGCGCGTCCGCCTCGGCCGCGTGGCGGTTGGCGATGAAGGAGACGATGACCAGCTGGCAGAAGTGGTAGAGCATCAGCGGCGCGATGATGAGGCCGAGGCTCGGATTGCCGGCAAACATGATGGTGGCCACCGGGACGCCGGTCGCAAGCGACTTCTTCGAGGCGCAGAAGAGGCAGGCAATGGTGTCCTCGCGATCGAAGGCGAGCAGCCGGCACGGGATCTTCATCAGCTCGTAGATGATGAAGAAGAGGACGACGACGCCGACGACGATCTCGACCACGAGGAACAGGTCGTTGGCGCCCCAGATGCCGGCCTTCACCGAATCCGAGAACGAGCCGTAGACGATGCAGAGGATGATGGCGCGGTCGGCGAGCTTCAGCCAACGGGAGTTGCGGTGCGCCCATTCGCCGAGCCAGCGGCGGGCGACCTGGCCGACGATGATGGGCAGGAGGACGAGGAGGACGATCTTCAGGATGACCGGACCGAGAGGGAAACCCTCGCCCGTGGTGTTGGCATACCAAGCCATGAGGACGGGCGTCACGAAGACGCCGAGGAGGCTCGAGACCGTGGCGTTGAAGATCGCGACCGGCACGTTGCCGCGCGCGATGGAGGTCATGGCGACCGAAGACGAGACGGTCGACGGCAGCGCGGCGATGAAGAAGAAGCCGAGCCAGACCTCCGGCGGATAGATGGGCCGGAGCAGCGCCTGAAGGACAAGCACGATGACGGGGAAGAGGACGAAGGTGCAGAGCTGGACGGCGAGGTGCAGTTTCCAATGCCACATGCCCTTCGTCATCCTCTCCGGCGCCAGCGTCAGACCGTAGAGGAAGAAGACCACCGCGACCCCGTAGGTGGCGATGAAATCCATGTGGAGGAAGCCGCCCCTGGCGCCGGGATCGGGCCAGAGGATGGCGGCGATCACCACGAGGACGAGGCCGAGGAGGAAGCCGTCGAGGCGGAAGCTCTTGATCACGCGTCTCTCCTCACGCGGCTTCGACCTCGGGCGCCGGCGCCTTCAGCGCGTCGAGGGCGGCGAAGAGCACGTCGGGACCGGCACCGGGCCGGGCGCCCTCGACGGTGAGGATGCGCCGCCAGGTCCGAGCGCCGGGCCGGCCGTGGAAGAGGCCGATCATGTGGCGATAGACCTGGGCGGCACGGCCGCCACGGGCAATGACGGCCTCGACCTCAGGGATCATGGCCTCGGCCACGGCGCGGAGATCGAGATCGTGCGCCGGTTCGCCGTAGAGGCGGCGGTCGACCTCGGCGAGGATCGCCGGATCGTGATAGGCGGCGCGCCCGAGCATGACGCCATCGACATGGCGAAGGTGCTCCTCGGCGGCGCCGAGCGACGGGATGCCGCCATTGATGCCGACGAAGACGCCTGGTCCGAGACGCTGCTTCAGGCGATAGACGCGTTCGTAGTCGAGCGGCGGGACGTCGCGGTTCTCCTTCGGGCTGAGGCCGGAGAGCCAGGCCTTGCGGGCATGGACCCAGAGGGCATCGGCGCCGGCGGCGAGCACCGCATCGGCGAGCGCGTCGAGGGCAGGCTCGGTGTCCTGCTCGTCGACGCCGAGGCGGCACTTCACCGTGACCGGCACGGCGACGGCGGCCTTCATGGCGGCGACGCAATCGGCGACGAGGCTCGGCATCTTCATCAGGCAGGCGCCGAAAGTGCCCGACTGAACGCGGTCCGACGGGCAGCCGACATTGAGGTTGATCTCGTCATAGCCCCAGTCGGCGCCGATGCGCGCAGCCTCGGCGAGCTTCGCCGGATCGGAACCGCCGAGCTGCAGGGCGACGGGATGCTCAACCGACGAGAAGCCGAGCAGCCGGTCGCGCTTGCCGTGGATGACGGCGTCGGCGACGACCATCTCGGTATAGAGGAGCGCGCGCGACGTCAGCTGCCGGTGGAAGAAGCGGCAATGCCGATCCGTCCAATCCATCATCGGTGCGACGGCGAGACGGTGGCGCGGATAGGGGCGAGGGCCTGTCGTCATTCCAGGATTCGAAGCCGGTTCAGGGACGCGCGGCGCCACACCCGGAGCGCAGCGCCTTTCCGGCGGTGTCTAGCACGTCCGGCGGCGCAGCGCCTCGCCGATTCCGGATGCGGGCTCAGCGACGGGCGAGGGCCTCCCGGACCGAGCGGAGGAGTTGATCGCCGTCGTTGCCCGCTTCGGTGCCTGCCCCGAGCAGGCCGCCAAGCTGAGAATTCGCCTTGTCCATCGCCTTCTGGCGGATCTCGGGCGCGGCATCCTTGCCGAAAATGCCGTTGAGGATGTCCGACAGGCCGCCGCCGGCCGGCGTCGTGGCGCTGCGCTGCGATCCGCCGAGCACCTGGCCGAGGATGTCGCCGAGGCCGCCGCCGGACGACGAACCGGCACCGGCGGAACCGCCGCCGAGGACCTGGCCGAGGATGTCGCCAAGACCGCCGCCGGACGACGAACCGGCACTGGCGGAGCCGCCGCCGAGGACCTGGCCGAGGATGTCGCCAAGGCCGCCGCCGGACGACGAACCGGCATTTGCGGAGCCGCCGCCGAGCACCTGGCCAAGCACCCCGCCGAGGCCGCCACCGCTGGCGCCGCCGCCCATCTTCTTGGCGAGGTATCCCATCACCATGGCGGCGATGACCGGGAGCATCTTCTTCATGATGCTGGCGCCGATGCCGGTGGAGGCCGCGGCATGGGCGGCCACGCCGCTGCTCACATCCTTGGAACCGAAGATATGGCCGAGAATGGCATTGCCATCGGCGGTGATGCCGGTTCCATCGCCGTCGAGATAGCGGGCATGGTCGCCATCGGCGAGTGCTTCGAGAAGGCCGGACAGGCCATCCGGCGACTGCGCCTCCTGGCGCACGCCGGCCATCACCGCCGGACCCAGCTGGTCGATCGCCGCGCGGACCTGATCCTCGTCGAGGTTGAACTGGCGCGCGAGATTGGAAAGTCCCTGGCCGTCCTGGCTCTCGGCAACGATATCGGCAAGCTGCATGATGTTCTCCACGGTCACGAAACTCCGACGGGGGCGGATAGTGTCACTCCTTCCCGCCTTGCGCCACTTTCGCGTGCCGCGGAGCGCATTTGCCGCGGCCCATGGCAAAGAGTCGAGGCCCCGGCGGCGGAAGTGCTAGAAGGGCGGAAAGCACGGCCGGAACGGCGGCAGGAGGCGGAGATGGCGCGGACGAACTGGGCGGGGAACCTGACCTACCGGGCGAGGAACTTCGCCGCGCCGGCGACGGTCGCGGAGGTGCGGGAAATCGTGCAGGCGGTCGGCAAGGTGCGCGTGGTCGGCTCGCGGCACTGCTTCAACGACATTGCCGACACGCCCGACACGCAGATATCGCTGGAGCACATGCGGAACGTCGTCGCACTCGACCGCGAGCGGCGCCAGGTGACGGTCGAGGGCGGCATCCGCTATGGCGATCTCGGGCCATGGCTGCATGAGCGGGGCTTTGCGCTCGCCAACCTCGCCTCGCTGCCGCACATCTCGGTGGCCGGCGCGACGGCTACAGCGACGCACGGCTCGGGAACCAAGGTCGGCAATCTCGCCACGGCGGTCGCGGCGATCGAATTCGTCAACGGCGACGGCGAACTGGCGACGCTGTCGCGGAAGGACGACGCCGAGTTTCCCGGCGCCGTGGTCAATCTCGGCGCGCTCGGCGTGGTGACCAGCCTCACGCTCGACGTGGTGCCCGCCTTCGAGGTGCGCCAGGACCTGTTTCTCGACCTCGCGGCGGCCGACCTCGTTGCCGACTTCGACGCGATCATGGGCTCGGGCTACAGCGTCAGCCTGTTCACGCCGTGGACGGAGGATCGCATCCAGCAGGTCTGGGTGAAGAACGTTGCCGGCGACTTCACGCCGCCTCCGGCGCTCGCGCGCGCCACCCGGGCGCCGAAGAAGATGCACCCGATCCTGCACATCGATCCGATCCACTGCACGGAGCAGTTGGGCGTCGCGGGCCCGTCCTACGACCGGCTGCCGCATTTCCGCATGGGCTTCGTGCCGGCGAGCGGCGAGGAGCTGCAGGTCGAGTATTTCGTGCCCTATGAACGGGCGAGCGAGGTGGTCGCGGCGATGTTCGGCGTCGGCGAGAAGCTGAAGCCGCTCCTGATGATCTCGGAGCTGCGCACGGTCGCGGCGGACGACCTCTGGCTGTCGGGCTCGTACCGGCGGAAGACCATCGCGCTGCACTTCTCCTTCCAGCGCGACGAGCCGGCATTGCGCAAGCTCCTGCCCGTCCTGGAGGAAGCGATCGCGCCCTTCGACCCGCGGCCGCACTGGGGAAAGGTCTTCACCATGGCGCCGGATATCGTGCGCCACCGCTACGAGAAGATGTCGAATTTCCGCGACCTGATCGTCGAGCACGACATGGCCGGAAGGTTCCGCAACGAGTACATCGAGCGGATGATCTTCGGGTAGCGGTCCGATCATCGCTTCACTGGGACGATGATCGACTCCGGTTTTTCGGCTATCGCTCTTCCCGACGGAAAACCGCTTCGCACTTTTCCTGGAAACGCTCCTGCATGGATTCAGTCGATTGCATCGTGGTCGGGGCCGGCGTCGTCGGCCTTACGGTGGCCCGCGCGCTGGCGCTCCAGGGACGCGAGGTCATCGTGCTCGAAAGCGCCGAAGGCATCGGCACGGGAACCTCGTCGCGGAACAGCGAGGTGATCCATGCCGGCATCTACTACAAGGCCGGCAGCCTGAAGGCGCGACTCTGCATCGCCGGGCGCAAGGCGCTCTATGCCTATTGCGTCGAGCATGGCGTCGCCGCGAACCGCTGCGGCAAGCTGATCGTCGCGACGAGCGAAGCGGAGAACGGCCAGCTTGCCTCGATCCGGGCGCGGGCGGAGGCGAACGGTGTCGACGACATGCGCGAGATTTCCGGCGCACAGGCGCGGGCCATGGAGCCGGCGCTGGCGGTGACCGGCGCCCTCCTCTCGCCCTCGACCGGCGTGGTGGACAGCCACGGCTACATGCTCGCACTGCAGGGGGACTGCGAGGCGGCGGGCGGCATGGTCGCGTTCCATGCGCCGGTGACCGGCGGGCGGATCGAGGCGGACGGCATCGTCATCGAGACGGGCGGCGCGGAGCCGATGGCGTTGAAATGCCGGCTATTGGTGAATGCCGCCGGGCTGGCCGCGACCGACGTGATCGCGAGCGTGGCGGGCTTTCCGGCGGCGGCGATACCGCCGGTGCGCTATGCCAAGGGCAACTATTTCACGCTCGCCGGGCGCGCGCCGTTCAGCCACCTCATCTATCCGGTGCCGGTGCCGGGCGGGCTCGGGGTGCACCTGACCCTCGACCTCGGCGGGCAGGCGAAATTCGGGCCCGACGTAGAGTGGGTGGAGCGGATCGCCTACGAGGTCGATCCGAAGCGGGGCGAGCAGTTCTACGACGCCATCCGCCGTTATTGGCCCGGGCTCGCCGACGGAACGCTGCAGCCGGGCTATTCGGGCATAAGGCCGAAGGTCCTGGGGGCGGACGGAAAGCCGACCGACGACTTCACGATCAGCGGGCCGAAGGACCATGGGATCGGCGGCGTGATCAACCTCTTCGGGATCGAATCGCCGGGGCTGACGGCCTCGCTCGCCATCGCCGGCCTGGTCGCGGGGATGGCGGTGGACCGGTAGCGCATCTGACTGGGGGTCAGCGGGTCGCCCCTTCCTCGGCGATCTGGCGGATGGCTTCGGCAACCTGCGGGTCGAGGCCGGCGCCGCCGGCGTTCAGGTGGGCGACGATCTCGCGGCGCATGCGCGGATCCCAGAACTGGCGGATATGGGTCGCGATCCCGGTCACCACCTCGTCCGGCCCCTGGCTCTTGAAGAAGGTGCCGATCTGGTTCGCCATGTAGACGAGGCGCTCAGGCGACATTGATCTCGCTCGGGACCGGGGGCCGGCTCGACGGGATCGCGGCCGCGCCCGCGATGCGGGCGGGATGGGTGAAGACCTCGAAGCCGTCGTCGCGGGCGACGGCGGCGACCGTGACGTTGGCCTCCTCGGCAGTGCGGATGGCGAGCGCGGTCGGCGCCGACACGGCGACGAGGAAGGGCGCGCCGATCATGGCGGCCTTCGCCACCATCTCGACCGAGACGCGGCTCGTAAGGAGGATCATTCCCCGCGCGGAATCTTCGTCGGCGCGGAGGAGCGCGCCGGCGAGCTTGTCGAGGGCATTGTGGCGGCCGACATCCTCGCGGATGGCGACCAGCCCCCTGCCCGGCTCGAACCAGCCGGCGGCATGGACGGCGCGGGTCTCGCGGCCGAGCGACTGGGCGGCGGCGAGGGCGCGGAGGCCGGCGGCGATCTCATCCGGGGCGAAGCTGCGCCCCTCCCCGACGAGCGGCGGCGGACGCACGGCCTCGTCGAGCGAGTCGATGCCGCAGAGGCCGCAGCCGGTGGGACCGGCAATCCGCCGGCGGCGATGAGCGAGCGCCTCGGCGCGCGGGGCCGCGAGCCACATGCGCAGCTCGATGCCCGCCTCCTGCTCCACGATCTCCAGGCCCGCGATCTCGCCGGGCGAGGCAACGATGCCCTCGGTGACCGAGAAGCCGATGGCGAAATCCTCGAGGTCGGCGGGGCTCGCCATCATCACCGCCTCGGTGCCGCCGTCATAGACGAGGGCGACCGGCACCTCCTCGGGGACGGCGCGCTCGCCCTCCGAGGCGCGCCCGGCGACGAAGGCGCGACGCTTCAGGCGGACGAGGGGCGGACGCATCGCCTATTCCGCGGGCTCGACGTGAACGATCCTGCGGGTCTCACGCGACAGTTCCTCGTAGTCCTCCTGCCAGCGCGTCGGCCCGTTGGAATGAGATACCTGCACGGCGGTGACCTTGTATTCGGGGCAGTTGGTCGCCCAGTCGGAATATTCGGTGGTAACGACGTTCGCCTGCGTGTCGGGATGGTGGAAGGTGGTGTAGACGACGCCGGGCGCGACGCGCTCGGTGATCAGGGCGCGCAGCGACGTCTCGCCGGCGCGGCTCGCGAGCTTCACCCAGTCGCCGTCGCGGATGCCGCGCTGCTCGGCGTCGTGGGGATGGATTTCCAGGCGGTCCTCGTGGTGCCAGGCGACATTGGCGGTGCGCCGGGTCTGGGCGCCGACATTGTACTGGCTGAGGATGCGCCCGGTGGTGAGGAGCAACGGGAAGCGCGGGCCGGTCTTCTCGTCGGTCGCGACATATTCGGTGATGACGAACTTGCCCTTGCCGCGCACGAAGCCGTGCATGTGCATGACCGGGGTGCCGGCGGGCGCCGCCTCGTTGCAGGGCCACTGGATGGAGCCAAGCTCCTCCAGCTTCTCGTAGGAGACGCCGGCGAAGGTCGGGGTCAGCGCGGCGATCTCGGCCATGATCTCGGAGGGGTGAGCATAGTGCATCGGGTAGCCGATGGCCTCGGCGAGCGCCAAGGTGACCTCCCAGTCGGCCATGCCGTTCCGCGGGCTCATGACCCTGCGGACGCGCTGGATGCGGCGCTCGGCATTGGTGAAGGTGCCGTCCTTCTCGAGGAACGTCGAGCCGGGCAGGAAGACGTGGGCGTAGCGCGCGGTCTCGTTGAGGAAGAGGTCGTGGACGATGATGCATTCCATCGCCGAAAGCGCCGCGGCGACGTGCTTGGTGTTGGGATCGGACTGGAGGATGTCCTCGCCCTGGATGTAGAGGGCCCTGAACGAGCCATCGAGGGCGGCGTCGAACATGTTGGAGATGCGCAGGCCCGGTTCCTCGTCGAGCTCCCTGCCCCACAACTCCTCGAACATGGAGCGCGCGGCCTCGTCGGAGATATGGCGATAGCCGGAAAGCTCGTGCGGGAAGGAGCCCATGTCGCAGGAGCCCTGCACGTTGTTCTGGCCGCGGAGCGGGTTCACGCCGACGCCGGGCCGGCCGATATTGCCGGTCGCCATGGCGAGGTTGGCGATGGCCATGACGGTGGTCGAGCCCTGGCTGTGCTCGGTGACGCCGAGGCCATAGTAGATCGAGGCGTTGCCGCCAGTGGCATAGAGGCGCGCGGCGTCGCGGAGATCGGCGGCCGGCACGCCGGTGGCGGCTTCGGTCGCCTCGGGGCTGTTCTTCGGATCGGCGACGAAGGCGGCCCAGTCCTGGAACTCCGACCAGTCGCAACGCTCGCGGATGAAATGCTCGTCGGCGAGGCCCTCGGTGACGATGACGTGCGCCATTGCCGTCAGCACCGCGACATTGGTGCCAGGCCTCAGCGGCAGGTGATGGCTGGCGGCGACGTGGGGCGTGCGCACGAGGTCGATGCGGCGCGGATCGACGACGATGAGCCTGGCGCCCTCGCGCAGCCGCTTCTTCATGCGGGACGCGAAGACCGGATGGCCGTCGGTGGGGTTGGCGCCGATGACCATGATGACGTCGGCCTCTTCGACCGAATCGAAATCCTGGGTACCGGCCGAGGTGCCGAAGGTGGTCTTCAAGCCGTAGCCGGTCGGCGAATGGCAGACGCGGGCGCAGGTATCGACGTTGTTGTTGCCGAAGCCGGCACGGACGAGCTTCTGGACGAGGAAGGTCTCCTCATTGGTGCAGCGGGACGAGGTGATGCCGCCGACCGCGTCCTTGCCGTAAGTGTCGCGGATGCGGTTGATCTGGCCGGCGGCGTAGGAGAGCGCCTCCTCCCATGATACCTCGCGCCACGGGTCGGTGATCTTCTCGCGGATCATCGGCTTCAGGATGCGATCGGGGTGGGTGGCGTAGCCCCAGGCGAAGCGGCCCTTGACGCAGGAATGGCCGTGATTGGCCTTGCCGTCCTTCCACGGCACCATGCGCACGACTTCCTCGCCGCGCATCTCGGCCTTGAAGGCGCATCCGACGCCGCAATAGGCGCAGGTGGTGACCAGCGAATGCTCGGGCTGGCCGATCTCGATGACCGATTTCTCGGTCAGGGTCGCGGTCGGGCAGGCCTGGACGCAGGCGCCGCAGGAGACGCATTCCGAGCCGAGGAAGCTCTCCTCCATGCCCGGCGAGACGACGGAATCGAAGCCGCGGCCGGCAATGGTGAGCGCGAAGGTGCCCTGCACCTCCTCGCAGGCGCGCACGCAGCGCGAGCAGACGATGCACTTGGACGGGTCGTACGTGAAATAGGGGTTGGACTCGTCCTTGCCCGGGTCGGGATGGCGGTCGCCCTCGTAGCCGTAGCGGACCTCGCGCAGGCCGACGGCGCCGGCTTGTGTCTGCAGCTCGCAATCGCCGTTGGCGGCACAGGTGAGGCAATCGAGCGGGTGATCGGAGATGTAGAGCTCCATGACGCCCTTGCGAAGGCGCTTCAGCCGCTCGGTCTGGGTGCGCACGACCATGCCTGCGGCGACCGGCGTGGTGCAGGATGACGGCGTCCCCGCTCTGCCCTCGATCTCCACCAGGCAGAGCCGGCAGGAGCCGAAGGCGTCGAGCATGTCGGTGGCGCAGAGTTTTGGGATCTCGGTGCCCGTTGCAACCGCGGCGCGCATGATCGAGGTGCCTTCCGGCACGGCGACCGCCTTGCCGTCGATGGTGAGGGTGACGGTCGCCTTCGCCGGCGAGGCGGGCGTCCCGTAGTCGATCTCTTCGAGGAGCATTGGCGTCCTCCTATTCGGCGGCTTCCCGCGCCGGAGCGCGGCGGAAGTCGTCGGGGAAATGGGTGAGCGCGCTCATGACGGGATATGGGGTGAAGCCGCCGAGCGCGCAGAGCGAGCCGAACTTCATGGTGTGACAGAGATCCTCGACGATGGCGAGATTGCGCTCGACGTCACGGCCGGCGATGACGCGGTCGAGGGTCTCGACGCCACGGGTCGAGCCGATGCGGCAGGGCGTGCACTTGCCGCAGGACTCGATGGCGCAGAACTCCATCGCGAAGCGCGCCTGCCTCGCCATGTCCACCGTGTCGTCGAAGACCACGACGCCGCCATGGCCGATGAGGCCGTCGCGGGCCGCGAAGCTTTCATAGTCGAAGGGCGTGTCGAAGAGCGCGCGCGGGAAATAGGCGCCGAGCGGCCCGCCGACCTGGACAGCGCGGACCGGACGGCCGGATTCGGTACCGCCGCCGACATCGTCGACCAGTTCGCCGAGGGTAATGCCGAAGGCGGTCTCGAAGAGGCCGCCGTTCTTGACGTTGCCGGCGAGCTGGATGGGCATGGTTCCGCGCGAGCGGCCCATGCCGAAATCGGCATAGGCCCTGGCTCCCTCCGCGAGGATGAAGGGCACGGTGGCGAGGGACAGAACGTTGTTGATCACGGTGGGCTTGCCGAAGAGGCCGCTGATCGCCGGCAGCGGCGGCTTGGCGCGGACGATGCCGCGGCGACCCTCGAGGCTTTCGAGGAGCGACGTCTCCTCGCCGCAGACATAGGCGCCGGCGCCGACGCGCACCTCCATGTCGAAGGCATGGGCCGAGCCGGCAATGCCGTGGCCGAGAAGGCCGGCGCCGCGGGCGATGGCGACCGCCTTCTCCATCGCGGCGACGGCGTGCGGGTATTCGGAGCGGATATAGACGTAGCCCCTGGTAGCGCCCACAGCGATGCCGGCGATCGCCATGCCCTCGATGAGGGCGAAGGGATCGCCTTCCATCAGCATGCGGTCGGCGAAGGTGCCGCTGTCGCCTTCGTCGGCGTTGCAGACGACGTATTTCTGCGGGGCCGCCGTTGCGGCAACGGTTCGCCACTTGATGCCGGTCGGGAACCCCGCGCCGCCACGGCCGCGGAGGCCCGAGGCGACGAGTTCCTCGATGATGGCAGTGCCGGTCAGCGAGACGGCGCGCTCGATGCCCTTCATGCCACCATGCGCGCGATAATCGTCGAGGGAAAGCGGATCCGTGATGCCGCAGCGGGCGAAGGTGAGGCGCGTCTGGCGCTTGAAGAAGGGCAGTTCCTCCGGCCGGCCGATGCGCTTCTCATGGGGCGCGCCCGCCAGCATGCCGGCGGCGACGAGGGCCTTCACGTCGCGCGGATAGACGGTGGCGTAACCGATGCGGCCTTCGGGCGTCTCGACCTCGAGCAGCGGCTCGAGCGGGAAGAGGCCGCGACTGCCGGTGCGGATGATGGCGATGTCGATGCCGGCAGCCCGCGCCTCCTCCGCAAGTGCGGCCGCGACCTCGTCGGCACCGACCGCGACGGCACCGGCATCGCCGGGAATGAAGACACGGATCGTCATCGGCTGCAGGCCTCGACGACGCGGGCGGCGCCCTCCCCGGCATCGACGCGGGCGACAAGCTTGCCGTCGATCATGATGGCCGGGCCGGAGGCGCAGAGGCCGAGGCAATAGACCGCCTCGAAAGTGACACGGCCATCGGCGCTGGTGGAGTTGATCGGGATGCCGAGGCCGCGCTCGACATCGGCGGCGAGCGCATCGCCGCCGCGCGCCTGGCAGGCTTCGGCGCGGCAGAGCTTCAACACATGACGGCCGGGCGGGGTGCGCCGGAAGTCGTGGTAGAAGGTCACGACACCGTGGATCTCGGCGCGGCTGAGGTTCAGCGCCTCGGCGACCAGCGGCTCGGCCGCCTCCGGAACGCAGCCGAATGTCTCCTGCAGGGCGTGCAGGATCGGCAGCGTGGCGCCCTCGCGGCCGGCATTCGCCGCGATAATGGCGCGGGCCGTTTCGGCGCTCCAGGGCTGGTGGTCGGTCACGTCAGGCGTTTTCCCGGATTCTCCCCGCGGCTTCAATGCCATGGGAGACTTGCTCTATCGTTTCCATTGTGGGCGCGCGAGGCGGCGAGAGCAAGGCGCGTGTGGCGTCCTTCATGCGCCCCCTCCACCAGCTTCGCTGGTCCCCCTCCCCCGCTTCGCAGGGGAGGAACCGCGTCGTGAAATTGGAATGTCGGCGGCGACCCACTATGCTCACGGAAAACAACCATCGAGGGGAACATGCAGAAGCTGCTCGTCTTCCAGTCGCTATGGGCGATGGAGCGCCGGCACACCGACGGCAAGGAGTGGTCGCTCGAGGAAAGCATCGAGATGATCGCCGGCGCCGGCTATGACGGGATCAGCACGCGCTGGGACATCCCCAAGCGCTCGCGACAGGTGGCGAAACTGATCAAGGCGAAGGGCATGGTCGCCGAGGGCCAGTGCTTCCCGAAGACGGTCGACGACCTGAAGCCGATCCTCGAGACGGCGGTGGAGACGGGCCTGCATCACCTCGACATCCAGCCGGACATCCGCCCGCGCCGGCTGCAGGACTGCATCCCGCTGCTGGAAGGCTGGCGGCGGCTCTCGGAAGAGGTCGACTTCCCGGTCT
This sequence comes from Hyphomicrobiales bacterium, assembly GCA_017305635.1. Lineage (GTDB taxonomy): Bacteria > Pseudomonadota > Alphaproteobacteria > Rhizobiales > Kaistiaceae > JAFKKF01. Next base: position 112,960 of record JAFKKF010000012.1, read on the forward strand.
ATGTTGAAACGCATCGCGACCGGATGACGACGGACCTCTTCTTCGTCCTCGACCTGCTCGACTGCTTCCCCGACCTGAAGCTGCTCGCCGACCTGTCGCACTTCCTCGTCGGACGCGAATTCGCCTGGCCGGTGGACGAGGAGAACCATGCGATGATCCATCGCGTCCTCGACAATTGCTGGGCCTTCCACGGGCGCGTGGCGAGCCGCGAGCAGGTACAGGTCGAGATTTCCTTCCCGGCACACAAGCCGTGGGTGGACCTCTTCCTCGGCTGGTGGGAATACGGCTTCCGCAGCTGGCGGAAGCGCGCCGGCGCGAACGACACCTGCGCCTTCACCTGCGAGCTCGGGCCGAAGCCCTATGCGATCATCGGGCGCGACGGCAACGACACGACCGACCGCTGGGAAGAGGCGCTGATCATGCGCGACCTCGTCCGGAAGGTCTGGGACAAGAGCGGCAGGAAGCCCGCCAGGCGCTGATCCCCCGCGAGGCGCTTGCGGGCCGCGGTACGAGCCGCCACACTGGATCGACACGCCGCCGGCAGGGCGGCGACAATGGGTTTGGGAGGAGAGGATGGACGTCCGCGCCGCGGTCGCCTTCGAGGCGAAGAAGCCGCTCGAGATCACTACGGTCCAGCTCGAAGGGCCGAAGGCCTTCGAAGTGCTGATCGAGGTGAAGGCGACCGGCATCTGCCATACCGACGCCTACACGCTCTCGGGGCTCGATTCGGAGGGGCTGTTCCCCTCGATCCTGGGCCATGAGGGCGCCGGCGTCGTGGTCGACGTCGGGCCGGGCGTAACCAGCGTGAAGAAGGGCGACCACGTCATCCCGCTCTACACGCCGGAATGCCGGCAGTGCCCCTCGTGCCTGTCGCGGAAGACCAACCTCTGCACCGCGATCCGCTCGACGCAGGGCCAGGGCGTGATGCCGGACGGCACGTCACGCTTCTCGCTGAACGGCAAGCCGATCCACCACTACATGGGCTGCTCGACCTTCGCCAACTACACGGTGCTGCCGGAGATCGCGGTGGCGAAGATCCGCGAGGACGCGCCCTTCGACAAGGTCTGCTACATCGGCTGCGGCGTCACCACCGGCGTCGGCGCGGTGCTCAACACGGCGAAGGTCGAGGAAGGCGCGAAGGCGATCGTCTTCGGCCTCGGCGGCATCGGCCTGAACGTGATCCAGGGGCTCCGGCTCGCTGGCGCCGACATGATCATCGGCGTCGACGTCAACAACGACAAGAAGCACTGGGGCGAGCGCTTCGGCATGACGCATTTCGTCAATCCGAAGGAGGTCGGCAACGACCTGGTGCCGCATCTCGTCAACATGACCAAGAAGGGCGCCGACCAGATCGGCGGTGCCGACTACACCTTCGACTGCACCGGCAATACGACGGTGATGCGCCAGGCGCTGGAAGCCTGCCATCGCGGCTGGGGCGTCTCGGTGATCATCGGCGTGGCGGAAGCCGGCAAGGAGATCGCGACGCGGCCGTTCCAGCTGGTCACCGGGCGGGTCTGGAAGGGCACCGCCTTCGGCGGCGCGCGCGGGCGCACCGACGTGCCGAAGATCGTCGACTGGTACATGGACAAGAAGATCGAGATCGACCCGATGATCACGCATACGCTGAAACTCGAGGAGATCAACAAGGGCTTCGACCTGATGCATCACGGCGAAAGCATCCGCAGCGTGGTCGTGTACTGAAGAGAGAATCGAGATGAGCGAAGGCAACTGGGTCGAGGCCTGCGGCACCGACGATGTCGAGCCGGAGGACATCATCCGCTTCGACCATGACGGGCAGAGCTACGCCATCTACCGCTCGCCGGACGACGAATATTTCGCCACGTCCGACATCTGCACGCACGAACATGCGCACCTGTCGGACGGGCTGGTCATGGACGACGTGATCGAATGCCCGAAGCATAACGGACGGTTCAACTACAAGACCGGCGCGCCGCTCGGCGCGCCGGTCTGCGTGAACCTCAGGACGTTCCCGGTGAAGGTAGAAGGCGGGAAGGTGTTCATCGCGGTGTGAGCCGAGGAGCTCAACCTCGTCGTGCCTCCCTCTCCTTTGGTGGAGAGAGGGCAAGCGTCGGCGGCTTGCACGCGCCCCCTCCACCGCCTTCGGCGGTCCCCCTCCCCCGTAAACGGGGGAGGAACTGCGCGGCGCGGTCGCGTACTTTAGATGAGCTTCGCGAGCGGGGCAGCGAGCTCGCCGCGGCGGGCGACGGCGATGTCGCCAAGACCGAGCCAGGCGGCCATGTGACGGAGCTCGGCGGCGAGGTCGGGCGCGATGGCAGGCACGTCCGCGCCCTTCTCGGCGAAGGCGCCATGGACGCGCAGCACGCCCTCGGCGCGGTCGGACTTGAGGTCGACGCGCCCGACGATGCGTCCGCGGTGCAGGAAGGGCAGCACGTAGTAGCCGAAATTGCGCTTGTGGGCGGGCGTGTAGATCTCGATCCGGTAGTGGAAATCGAAGATGCGCTCGGTGCGCGGGCGGAACCAGACGATGGGGTCGAAGGGCGAGACGAGCGCGGTGGGCGTCAGGCGCGCCGGACGCGCGGCGTCGCTGGCGAAAAAGGCGGGCTTGTCCCAGCCCTCGACCTCGGCCGGAATGAGGTCGCCGCCCTCGACCAGCTCATGAAGGGCCTTGCGGAATTCGGCCGGCGGCAGACGGAAATAGTCACGGATGTCGAATTCGGTACCGATGCCGAGCGCGATCCCGGACAGGCGCGCGAGTTCGCGGATGGCGTCCGGCTCCGACGGCGTCGGCAGGGAGAGCGTGTCGGCCGGAATGGCACGCTCGGCGAGGTCGTAGACCCGCTCGAAGCCGCGGCGGCCGACGGTGGTCAGTTCGCCGGTGCGGAAGAGATATTCCACCGCCCCCTTGCCGAGGCGCCAGCCCCACCACGGGCCGGTGCGCTCGCCGGGATCGGAGAGGGCGTCGACGGTGACCGGACCGGCGGCGGCGATCTCCTTCAGGACGGCGCGGATGTAGTCGCGATTCTCGGTGCCGAAGCGCTTGAACCAGGGCTTCTCCGCGACGTGGCCGGCGGCGCGCGCCATGCGCCAGCGCATGAGCGGGTGGAGGGCCAGCGGCAGGAGCGAGGCCTCGTGCGCCCAGTATTCGAAATAGTCGCGGCGCTTCGGCGCGAAGGCACGGCGGTCGAGCGCCTCGCGGCTGTAATTGCCGATGCGCGAGAAGACCGGGAGGTAGTGGGCGCGGACGAGGGTGGAGACCGAATCGATCTGCAGGAGCTGCATCCGCCGGATGGCTTCCGCGGCGCGCGGCCAGGGCGATGCCGCGGCAGCGCGGCGCTGGCCGAATCCCTGCGCGGCAAGCGCGATGCGGCGGGCTTCGGAAGCCTTCAGGGAGAGAGTCGGCGGGGCAGCGGACATGGCTGCTTATGGCAAGGCGCGGCGGCTTCCGCCAGAGCCAGGGCGGGTCAGGACACCTGGCGGATCTGGCCGCGCGCGGTCTCGACGGCCGTGGCGGCAAGGAGCGCGGTGATCTCCGAGGCCGGGCGCGGCTGGGAGAAGAAGAAGCCCTGGAATTCGTCGCAGCCGGCGATCCGGAGCAGCGTCGCCTCCTCGGCAAGCTCGACGCCCTCGGCCGTGACGTCGAGGTCGAGGGCATCGGCGATGGCGATGGTCGCCTGGACCAGGCGCTGGACCCGGTGGTCGCGGCTGATGCCGTTGATCAGTGAGCGATCGAGCTTCAGCCGGTCGAAGGTGAAGCGCTTGAGGTAGCCGATGGAGGAATAGCCGGTGCCGAAATCATCGAGCGCCACCGCGATGCCAAGGCCGCGGACGGCATCGATCGCCTTCCGCGCCTGCTCGGGATGGCTGATGAAGTAGCCCTCGGTCACCTCCATCTCCAGCCGGGTCGACTGGAACTGGGTGTCGGAGAGCACGCTCGAGACGCCGGCCATGAATCCGGGGCTGCGGAACTGGGCGGGCGAGATGTTCACCGACAGCCGGATGCCGGGCCATTCGAGCGCATCGGTGCAGGCGCGGCGCAGCACCCACATGCCGAGCTCGTCGATCTGGCCGGTCTCCTCGGCGATCTCGACGAAGGTCTCGGTCGTGACCGGGCCGAAGCCGGGACGGTTCCAGCGGGCGAGCGCCTCGACCGCCGTGACCTTGCCATCGCGGGCGTCGAAGACCGGCTGGTAGGCGAGGTCGAGGCCGCCGTTGCGCAGCGCCCGGCGCAGGTCGTCGGCGATCTCGCGCCGCTCCTGGCGGACGGTATCGATGATCGGGTCGTGGACCGAAACCCGCCCCCTGCCCTGCTGCTTGGACTGGTACATGGCAACGTCGGCGCGGCGCAGCAGCTCCTCCGCCGAGACGAGCGAGCTCGACAGCGTGGCGATGCCGGCGCTGGCGCCGACCACAACCGGCCGGCCGCCGGCATCGATCGGCTGGACGAGATAGCCGATGAGCGCCCAGGCGAGGTCGGTGGCCTGCTTCGGCGCATGAGCGCCGGAGATGACGATGACGAATTCGTCGCCGCCGACGCGGGCGAGGAAATGTCTGCCGCAGAGCGCGCGGAAGCCGCTGCTGACCGAAACGAGGAGCGCGTCGCCCGCCTCGTGGCCATAGGCGTCGTTGACGTCCTTGAAGCCGTCGAGATCGAGGTAGGCGACCGCGATCTGCTCGCCTTCCATACGCGTGCCGATGGCGTGGTTGAGATAGTCGACGAGGGCGGCGCGGTTGGGGAGGTCGGTGAGGCCGTCGTGGCGCGCGGCGTAGCGGGCGGTCGCCTCGCCGTCCTGGATGCGGCGCATGCTGCGCAGGGCGACGTAGATGAGGCCGACGACGATGCAGGCGAGGAGCAGCAGCATCACGATGACGATGGGGCTGATGCGGGCATGGGCCTCGCCGCCAATGCTGCTCGCGCGCCAGCCGAGCTTGCCGATGACCGTGCCGCCGGGATCGGTGATCGCAAGCTGGCCGGCACCATCGGGCGGCGTCAGCTCGAGGCCGGCAATGACGAACTCGTTGCCGAGGCGCGCGACATTGGGGCCGTCGAAGGACTTGGCGAGAACCAGGAGGCGCGCATGATCGGGCGCCTTGACGGTCTCGCCATCGGGAACGACCGGCCCGACGGCAACCTTCTCGATGCCCCAGGGCGTGCGGATCATCCCGCTCCTGACCGCATAGCCGTGGCCGTCGGTGGGGACGCCCTCGATCAGCTTGGCGAGCATGGGGCCGAAGGCCTCGCGCGAGCTCAGCGACGCGGTGCCGCCCTTGCGGAAAGCGAAGACGTCGTTGCCGTCCTCGTCGAGGAGATAGGCCGTATCGAAGAAGGCTGCACCGTCGGTGGCGGCGCGGAAATTGCTGTCGGCAAATTCGCGATCGATCCTGCCGTAGAGGCGGCGCACGGCGTCGTCCCAAACGGCATAGTCCTGATGGGTCTGGTCGATGCGGCTGAGCTCGCTGCGCACTGCCGCCTCGGCGAGGCGGAGCGTCACGCGCTCCTCGAGGCGATTGACAGCCTCGGCCATCTCGTTCAGCGAGACGAGGACCGTGCCGATCGTGCCCGCGAGCACGATGGCGGCAGGCACGATCATGCGGAGGATGATCTGACGGGTAGTCAGCGTCTGCGGCGTGATCGGGGACATCTGCGGAGCGGCCTAGGCGCCGACGAGCCTCAGGGTTGCCGCATCGCCCGCGGCCAGCGCCGTCGACCGCGCCGGACGCGCCGGCAGGTGGCCGGCGAGGAGCGCGTCGATCTCGGCCGCGGGAACGGGCCGGCTGATGTGGAAGCCCTGCACGTATTCGCATTGCACGAGGCGGAGGAGGCCGAGCTGGTCCTCGTTCTCGATGCCTTCGGCGATCACGTCGAGGTTCATCGCATCGCCGAGCGAGACGAGCGACTGGATGAGCGCGTTGGCGGTCTGGTTCATGCCGACGTCGCGGACGAAGGACCGGTCGATCTTGAGGATGTCGAAGGGGAACTGGCGGAGGTAGCCGATCGAGGAGAAGCCGGTGCCGAAATCGTCGAGGGCGAGTGCGAAGCCGAGCTCCTTGAGGGTGGAGAGCTTGCGCTTGGCGATGGTCGGGTTGCTGACGAGGATGCCCTCGGTCAGCTCCAGCTCGAACTGGTGCGGGCTGAGGCCGTGGCGCTCGACGATGGCGAGCAGGTCGTTGGCGAAGTTCGGCTCGCGGAGCTGGACCGGCGAGATGTTGATGGCGACCTTCATGTCCGGCCAGCGCAGCAGGTCGCGGCAGGCGCGGTCGATGACGAAGCGGCCGATGTCGTGGATGAGGCCGGTCTCCTCCGCCACCGGGATGAAGAGAGCCGGCGACACGGCGCCGAACTCCCTGGAATTCCAGCGGACCAGCGCCTCGACCGCGACCATGCCGAGGTCGCCGGCGCGGACGACCGGCTGATAGACGACCTGCAGCTCGTTCTGCTCGATGGCACGACGGAGGCCGGTTTCGACCTGCTTCTTCTCGAGGGCACCGGTCTCCATCGTCGGGTGATAGACGACCGCATCGCGCTCGGCGGCCGCCTTGGCGTGGTACATGGCAACGTCGGCACGGCGGACGAGCTCCGCCGGATCGAGCGTGCCCGGCTCGGCGACGGCGTAGCCGACCGCGGCGCTGACGTGGAACTCGAAGCCTGCGACGGTGAACGGCCGGTCGAGCGAATGGACGATGGCCGAGGCGGCGGCGGAAGCGGCGACCGCGGTCGCCTTGCCGTTCATGAGCACGGCGAACTCGTCCCCGCCGACGCGGGCGAGCACGGCGCCCGGCACGAGGACGGAAGTGAGGCGGTCGGCGAGCGTCTTGACGAGGAGATCGCCGCCGTGATGGCCGATGGAATCGTTGACGGCCTTGAAGCCGTTGACGTCGAGATAGATGACCGCGAGGTTCCCCTCGCCGCAGGCGACAGCGCTTTCCGACGACGAGACGAGTTCGGTGAAGCCCATCCGGTTCTTGAGCCCGGTCATCGAGTCGGTGCGCGCCGCGATGACGGCCTCCTTCTCGCTGTCGGTGACCTGGATGGCGAGCTTGCGGGCGCGCATGGCGGTAACCAGCGCGGCGCCGCAGAAGAGGAGAAGCGCGACGCTGATCGGCACCAGCACCTTGCCGAGAAGCGCGTCGCCCGGCTTCGGCGGCGTCCACTGGTAATGGCCGAGGGTCCGGCCGGCGAGGTCGCTCACGGCAACGAGGGGATCGGGGCCGGCGGCGCCGCGCTCGAAGCTGAGGTCGTCGATGAGGAACGACTTGCCGAGATCCGCCAGGCGCTGGCCGGCAACATACTGCCCGAAGACCAGGATCGGCAGGTCGGCGCTCTTCACTTCCTTGGCGTGCGAGAAGGGCGTGATGTGCTGGATGCCGAGCATCATCGGGGCCGACGGCGTGTCGACATAGCCGGTGCGGGCGGCGGAATTGTCGACCGGCATCTTGTCGGCGACCTGGCGAAGCGTGGCGATGAAGGCCGGGGTGATGATGTCGGCGACCTTGTCGTCGGCGCCCTCGATCATCCACTGATAGTCGACGTTGCCTTCCGGCGAGATGATGACGAGCAGGTCGGCGATGCTGGTATCGGTGATGCCGGTGCCAACATTGGCATTGATCCATTCGGCGTCGCCGCGCTTCCAGGCGTCGTAGGCCTCTTCCCACCAGGCATAGTCGTTGGCGAGCTGCTGCAGGCGCTTGCCCATGGCCTCGACGCCGCCGACGACCATGGTCTCGGTCGACTGGGCCGCGGCCTCGTTGTGCCGCGCCGCCATCCAGAAGATGGTGGCGAGCACGGTCACGACCGTGATGATGATGCCGGCGATGAGATTGAGCGTGATACGCCCGATGATCGTCTTGGCCATAGTCCGCCCGTCCCTGCGAATGGACCGGACCCTAGATGCAAACGATTTCTGCAAGGTTTAGCCGGCGAGCGGCCCTGCCCTTCCGCGAGGGAATACTTCGACGGTTGCGGCGGCTTTCCGCCATTTGCCGGGCAGCGGGTTCAGGGAATGAGTCTGCACCTATGGTTAACGCTTGGTAATCACTTGTCTTTTTAACCTTTACGACCCGCCTGGGGCGCCTTCCTCGCCGCCCTATCCGTTGACAATCCGTTAAGGTGAACGCTTAGTAACGGCCGGCGGAACTTCGAGTTTAGTAGATGCGTACGAGGAGGCGTGCATGAGTCACGCGGGCATTGCAGACCATGCGGTGTCGGCGGCGGAGCCGCGTGGAAGGTGTCCCTTCCACGCCGGGCCATCCGCCGGGGAGCCTTCGCCCCAGATCTTCGAGGACTGGCTGGCCAACGGCCTGCACTGCTCGGCGGGCAAGCGCGAATTCAAGCTCGGGCGCTATTCCGTCACGCGTTTCCGCTCCGGCAGCGACTATGCCGCGGCGCTGGAGACGTTCCGGGGCGACGTCGCTGCCTACCGGAAGACCGGGTTCCTGGCGCTCTACACGGGCGACCCCGGCCGCTTCAAGGACGCCGCCGACGAATTGCGGCTGCTCGCCGAGGTGATGTTCGATGCGGGGCTGACGGACGACGTCGACGCGATCCTCGCCGGCACGCCGGTGAGCGTGCCGATCGAGGTCACCTGCCCGGTGACCGGGCTGCCGACCATCTACGAGTTCTTCCCGGTCGCCTTCTGCCGCGGCTCGTCCAACCCGGCCGATCCGCTCTACGACCCTTCCCTCGGCGGCCCCTTCACCGCGATCAACATGACCTCGGACGCCTTCGCCTTCGCCATGCTGGTGCGCGACCAGGCGATCCGCGCCTGGGGCAAGGCGCCCCATGAGATGGAGGACCGCGACGCGGTCGAGCTCCTCTTCCGGAAATGCGTGACGGTCTGGCAGAACATGTCGATCAACACGATCCAGACCTACGAGAAGACCAGCGTCGATCCGACCCGCGGCGTGCATCTCAGCGACGACCGCAAGCGCTGGACCGCGCCGCACAACGACCCGGTCTTCGCGGAGCTGAAGAAATGCCCCTACAGCCACGAAATGCCGATCAGCTATGCCGCGCGGCTCACGGCGAAATGGTCGGCTAACCTTTTCGACGGAAAAGAATACGTGCCCGGCCGCGACGGCCAGTCGGGCGGCGTGCCGATCTTCGAAGTCGAGGGCGTTCCCGATGAGCTATACAAATTTTGACCTGATCGAGGTGCGCGCCGTCCGTCCGGACCACAAGGCGATCTACGCGCGCGACGCGATCCCGGCCGGCGAGCTCCTCGGCTTCTTCGACGGCAAGTCGATCCTCGTCGACCTCGAGAAGAAGGACGAGCTGGACGACTACTGGTGGCGCCAGTCGGTGCACCTGAAGCTGATCGGCTCGAAGCTGCTTTGCCTGATCCCGGAATGGGAGCCGGAAGGGGTCGACTATCTGAACCATAGCTGCCACCCGAATGCGCGGGTGGAGGAACAGCTCTACGTCTTTGCCGACCGGGACATCCAGGTGGGCGAGGAAATCACGGCGGACTACCGCACCTTCAACCTCGTGCCGCAGAACATCCGCTGCTGGTGCGAGGGCGGGCAATGCGTGATCTGAGGTAGCGATGAAGACCTGGCGGGTTGTCGGCGTCCTGATCCTGATCGGGGCGGAAGCGCTGCTCTATGGCTATTCCTACCCCTTCTTCTCGCTGGCGCTGGAGAAGATGGGCCTCGCCAACTGGCTGATCGGGCTGAATGCCTCGATCGCCGGCGCGGGCATCCTGATCGTCGGGCCGCTGCTGCCCCGCCTGATCGCGACCATCGGGCTCCGCAAGCTCGTGGCCGGGCTGTTCGCCGGAGCGCTCCTCTCCTTCGCCGCGATCCTGGTGACCGACCATCTCGCCATCTGGTTCGCGGCGCGCTTCGTGATGGGCGCCTGCTTCGCGGCGCTCTGGACGACGACCGAGATCTGGCTGAACGGCGTGGTCGACGACCGCCATCGCGGCCGCATCATCGGCGCCTCGGGCACGCTCTACGCCGCCTGCCAGTTCATCGGGCCGCTGGTGCTCGGCGGCGTCGGCGTCACCGGCTCGCTGCCGCTCATCGTCGCCATGGTGCCACTTGCGGTCGGCATCGTCATCGCGCTCTCGATCAAGCCGATGGTCGGCGATGCGGAAGAGGACGAGGCATTCGACACGCATCGCCTGCGCCTGTCGCTGACGCTCGCCGGCAGCCTGGTGGCGGCGGCTTTCCTCGGCGGCATCGGCGAGACGGCGATGCAGAGCCTCCTCCCCCTCTACGGCCTCGCCCATGGCCTCAACGACGCGCAGGCGGCGGGGCTGGTGGCGGTGTTCAGCCTCGGCGAGGCGGTGCTGGTCGCCGTGCTCGGCTGGATGGCGGACCGCTACGGCCGGCGCTTCACGCTGATCACCACCGGCACGGTCGCCGCGATATCCAGCGCGCTGATCCCGCTCGCGGTCGGCAACGTGTTCCTCCTCGACCCGGTGCTCTTCCTCGCCGGCGGCGCGATCTCCGGCATCTACACGCTCGGCGTCGTGCTGATCGGCCAGGACTTCCGCGGGGCGAAGCTCGCGGTCGTCTCGACCGGCTTCGCCATGGCCTATTCGGCGGGCTCGATCGTCGGCTCGACGCCGGTCGGCTACCTCATCGACCTCCTCGGTCCTGAGGCGCTGCCGCTCTCGATCGCGGCGGGCTTCGTGGGGCTGACGGTGTTCCTCTGCTTCTTCCGGCCGCGATCGGAAGCGGCCGGCGGCGAATCCGGATCCGGGGAGAGCAGCGAGATCGAAATTCCGGAAGTGACGGTCGAGGTCGAGGCGAGCGGCCCGACCGCGCCGGCGGCTGATCCGGACGCGCTGCCGAAATGGCTGACGAAGCCGCGCGGCGACGTGCCGGTGATCGAGGACGCCTCAGAAGTCGACGAGCTGGAACCGATCGACGTCGAAGAGGCCGAGATCGGTGACCTTGAGGTGCGGAATAACCGGAAGTGGCAGGAAGGCCACCTGGAGGAATGGTTCCGCAAGCGTGCAGCCGAGCTCGCGCGCGGCCGCTCGCAGCGGGAGCAGGCCGGCCCGCACGGCTTCGTAAGGCTCAAGGCTCATCAGGCCGGCTAAAGGCAGCGCGAAAGAAGCGCGCACCGCGCCGCCGGACGCGACGGCGAAGCCGCCACGCATGGCGATGACCTGATTGACCGCCGCCGCCATGTCGGCATCGCTGACGCCGACGACGGTGATGTTGTGGCTGTCGTGGCCGACCGAGGAGGCGATGGCGCCGCGCTTGAGGCCGAAGCCGGTGACGAAGGCGCGGCCGATGTTGCGGTTCCTGCCGTGGCGGGCGACGACGGCGACCTTGGCAAGGTCGCTGGCCGGATCGGCGAGGCGGCGGTTGCCCTCCGAGCGCACCTGCCTATTCTCATGCGCGGTGATGATCTTTCCGGACTCGACGCCGATCACAGGAATCTCGCCGGCAGGACCGGGGACGACGAAGTCCTCCGCGGTCACCGGCGCGGCCTTCATGGAATCGAGGCCGACGGGAGCGACCCTGGCGCGCGTCGCGAAGAGGGCTTCATCGACGATGCGGCCGGCGGAAATCACCATCTTCACGTCGCAGGCGGCCAGGTCGCCGACTAGCACGATGTCGGCGCGCCTGCCGGGTCCGATGAAGCCGCGATCGCGCAGGCCGAAGGCATTGGCCGCCGACCAGGTCGCCACGCGATAGACGTGGTGCAGCGGGCGGCCGAGGGCAATGAGCGTGCGGATCATGTAGTCGAGATGGCCCTCCTCCGCGATGTCGAGCGGATTGCGGTCATCGGTGCAGAGGCACATGAAGCTGGAGGTGTTCTCGTCGAGCACCTCGGCGAGCGCATGCATGTCCTTCGACACCGAGCCCTCGCGTAGCAGCACGGTCATGCCCTTTGCGAGCTTCTCACGCGCCTCGTCGGCGGTGGTGGTCTCGTGGTCGGTGCGGATGCCGGCGGCGAGGTAGCCGTTGAGGTCCAGCCCGCGCACCAGCGGGGCATGGCCGTCGATGTGCCGGCCCTGCCAGGCGGCAAGCTTGTCGAGGACTTGCGGGTCGGTGCCGAGGACGCCCGGATAGTTCATGAACTCGGCAAGGCCGATCGACTTCGGATGGTCGCGAAAGGGGATGAGGTCGGCGGCCAGCAGTTCGGCACCCGCCGTCTCGAAGGCGGTCGCCGGGACGCAGGACGAGAGCTGGACGCGGAGGTCCATGATGGTCGTCTCGGCGGAAGCGAGGAAATAGCGGATCGCCTCGCTGCCCAGCACGTTCGCCGCCTCGTGCGGATCGCAGATGGCGGTGGTGACGCCGTGCGGGAGCACACAGCGGTCGAACTCGGCCGGCGTGACCAGCGAGGATTCGACGTGGAGGTGGGTGTCGATGAAGCCGGGAACGGCGAAGAGGCCGCGCCCATCGATCTCGCGGGCGCCTTTGTAGGTCGCCTGGGTGCCGACGATGCGGTCGCCGCAGATGGCGATGTCGGTCGTCGTCACCCCGCCCGAGACGAGGTCGAGGAGGCCGACATCCTTGATGACGAGGTCGGCGGGCTCGGCGCCCTTCCCTTGCGCTATGGCGCGGGCGAGGAAGGCCTGTGTCGTGTCTTTCATGCGGCGAGGATGGCAGAGGCGGGAGCGCAGGGGCAAGGGCGTACCGTTGGTGCGCATCAGCCCTCCCCTTGCGGGAGGGCCGGAAGTCGCCGAAGGCGGCTTTCGGGGAGGGGTGGGCGCGAGGGCACCCCTCCCCGAAACCGGCACTGCCGGTTTCGGCCCTCCCGCAAGGGGAGGGCTACGCAGCGGAGAGGTTCGGTGCCTCCCGCAGGCGAGGAACTGCGGCGGCGCCGTTTGCGCCCTACCCGTCGTCCATGGCGATGAGCGAGGCGTTGCCGCCGGAGGCGGCAGTGTTGATCGAGACGGCCTGCTCGATGGCGAAGCGGCGGAGATAGTCCGGGCCGCCGGCCTTCGGGCCGGTGCCGGAAAGGCCTGAGCCGCCGAAGGGCTGGGTGCCGACCACGGCGCCGATGATGTTGCGGTTGACGTAGACGTTGCCGACGTTGAGGCGGTCGGCGATGCGGCGCGCGGTCTCGTCGATGCGGGTATGGATGCCGAGGGTCAGGCCATAGCCGGTGGCGGCGATCGCTTCCAGCACCTGGTCGAGCTCGTCGGCACGCCAGCGGACGACGTGAAGGATCGGGCCGAAGACCTCGCGGTCGAGCTGCTTCGCGTCGTGAAGCTCGATGATATGGGGCGGGAAGAACCAGCCGCCGGCGAGCGGCCCCGTGGGCACCTGGCCGACGAAGCGGGTGGTGGCGGATTTCCGCATGGCGGCAATGTGGGACTGGAGGTTGGCGCGGGCCTCGGCATCGATGATCGGGCCGACGTCGGTCGAAGGGTCGGCCGGATCGCCGAGCTTCAACTCAGCGGCGGCGCCGGCGATCATGTCGATCATGCGATCGGCGATGTCCTCCTGCAGGTAGAGGATGCGGAGCGCCGAGCAGCGCTGGCCGGCGGAGCGGAAGGCCGAGGCGATGACGTCGTCGGAAACCTGCTCGGGAAGCGCAGTGGCATCGACGATCATGGCGTTGATGCCGCCGGTCTCCGCGATCAGCGGGACGATGGGGCCGGACTTGGCGGCGAGCGCGCGGTTGATCGCGAAGGCGACCTCGGTCGAGCCGGTGAAGACGACGCCGGCAATCCGTGGATGCGCGACCAGCGCGGCGCCGACCTTGCGGTCGCCGGGGACAAGCTTCGCCACGTCCTCGGGGACGCCGGCCCTGTGCAGGAGCGCGAAGGCATGCCCGGCGATGAGCGGCGTCTGCTCGGCGGGCTTCGCCAGCACCGCATTGCCGGCGGCAAGGGCGGCCGTGACCTGGCCGAGGAAGATCGCGAGCGGAAAGTTCCACGGCGAGATGCAGACGAACACGCCGCGGCCGCGGCGGCGGAGCACGTCGCGCTCGCCGGTCGGCCCGGGCATGACCTCCTCGCGGAAGAGCAGCCTCGCCTCGCCGGCGTAGTAGCGGCAGAAATCGACCGCCTCGCGCACCTCGGCGATGCCGTCGGCGAGCGTCTTGCCGCCCTCGCGGGCGAGCAGGGACATGAGCACGTCGCGATCGGCCTCGAGAAGGTCGGCGAGACGGTCGAGCGCGGCGGCGCGTTCCTCCGCCGGCGTCGCCGACCAGCGGCGGAAGCCTGGCTCGGCGAGCGTGACCATGCCATCGACATGGGCGGCGGGCGTGTCGGCGATGCGGCCGACGACGGTCTTGCCGTCGACGGGACTGACCACGGCACGGCCGCCGCCGGCCGCGGCAGGCGCGGCGCCCGCCTTCGCCATGCCCGAGACGAGCGCGCTCAGGTCGCGGCCATAGCCGAACTCCATGCCGACCGAATTGCGGCGCAGGGGCCGGTAGATGTCGGCGGGGAACGGGATGCGATAGTGGCGCGCCCGCGCCCCGCCTTCCAGCGCCTCCGCCGGCCGCGCGAGGAGCTGCGCGACAGGCACGGTACGGTCGCCGGCCTGCGAGACGAAGGAGGAATTGGCGCCGTTCTCGAGAAGCCGGCGGACCAGATAGGCGAGGAGCTCGCGGTGGCCGCCGACCGGCGCATAGATGCGGCAGGAAACCGGCACGTCGCCAATGACCGCGTCATAGAGGGCATCGCCCATGCCGTGCAGGCGCTGGAACTCGAAGCCCTCGATATTGCCGGCCATCTCGATGATGGTCGCCACCGTCAGCGCATTGTGGCTGGCGAATTGCGGGTAAAGGCGCGGGCGCGCGGCGAGCAGCCGGCGGGCGCAGGCGAGGTAGGCCTGGTCGGTGGCGGCCTTGCGCGTGAACACGGGATAATCGGCGAGGCCGCGCTCCTGCGCCCGCTTCACCTCGGTATCCCAATAGGCGCCCTTGACGAGGCGGACCATCATGCGGCGGCCGCGCGCGGCGGCCATGTCGTCGATGAAGGCGACGACATCGGCGGCGCGCTTGCCGAAGGCCTGGATGGCGAGGCCGAAGCCATCCCAACCGGCGAGCGAGGGATCGGCGAAGGCGGCGGCGATGACGTCGAGCGACAGCTCGAGGCGGTCCTGCTCCTCGGCATCGACGGTGAAGTTGAGGTCGTAGCCCTTCGCCGCGCGGGCGAGCTCGATGAGCGAGGGCACCAGTTCCTTGAGGACACGCTCGCGATGGACCGCCTCGTAGCGCGGGTGGAGCGCGGAGAGCTTCACCGAGATGCCGGGACGGTCGTGGAGCTTACGCTCGCCGGCGGACTTGCCGATCTTCTCGATGGCGCCGGCATAGGCGGCGAAATAGCCGGCGGCGTCCTTCGCCGTGCGCGCGCCTTCGCCGAGCATGTCGTAGGAATGGCGATAGCCGCGCTCCTCGCGGGAACGCGCGGCCTTCAGCGCATCCTCGATGGTCTCGCCGAGAACGAAATGCTTGCCGAGGACGCGCATGGCCTGGCGCGTCGCGGTGCGCACGGCCGGCGCGCCGAGGCGGCGGACGAGGCCGGTGATGATCGAATCCGTGGTCGCGCCGGGGGAGACGATGCGGCTCGACAGGTTCAGCGCCCAGGTGGAGGCGTTGACGAACCAGTTCTCCGCCTCGCCGGCATGGCCGGACCAGTTGGCCCCGCCGAGCTTGTCGGCGATGAGGCGGTCCTGCGTGGCGGCGTCGGGCACGCGGAGCAGCGCCTCGGCCAGCACCATGAGGGCGAGCCCCTCGGGCGTGGAAAGCGAATATTCGCGTAGGAAATCTTCGAGCCCGCCGATGATGCCGGACTGTGCGCGGATCGCCTCGATGTAGCGGGTGGCGCGGGCGTCGATGCGCTTCTCCGCGGCGGCGTCGAGGCGGGTCTCGGCGATGAAGCGGCGGATCAGCGCGGCGTCGTCGGGCGCATAGGGCGCATCGAAGGGCGGCAGGGGCGCGAGGGCGGGCGCGGCGGTCATGGCATGGCTCCGAGCGGACGGAGGCCAGTCTAGTGCGGGGAGATGCGGATGGGGAGGAGCATGAAAACAACAGCGTCGTGCATAAAAGCTACTCGCGTCATGCACTAAAACAACACGCAGCGTGCAGTGCGCATCAGCCCTCCCCTTGCGGGAGGGCCGAAATCGGAGGGGCGAAGCAACGACGATTTCGGGGAGGGGTTTGGCGTAACGTACCCCTCCCCGAAACTGCTACGCAGTTTCGGCCCTCCCGCAAGGGGAGGGCTGGTCGCTCGCAGTACGCAGAATAGTCGGCCCTGCCGCAAAGGCAGCAATGCCTACACCTTCACCCAGACGCCGCCCTTCTTCGAGGAGGTGATGGCGGCCTCGATGAACTGCATGCCGACGAGGCCGTCCTCGACCGTCGGGTAGTATACGCCGGCCTCGGGCGCCTTGCCGTCGCGGGCGGCGCGAAGCGCCTTGGCGATCTCGCTATAGGTATTGGCGAAGCCCTCCAGATACCCCTCCGGATGGCCGGACGGCACGCGCGTCATGCGCGCCGCCTCGGGACCGGAGCCGGCGCCGCCGCGGGTGATGATGCGCGGCGGCTCGCCGAGGATCGAGAAGCGCAGGTGGTTGGGATGCTCCTGCGACCATTCGAGGCCGCCCTTCGATCCGTAGATGCGGAGCGTCAGGTTGTTCTCGTTGCCGGGCGCGACCTGGCTCGCCCAGAGCATGCCCTTGGCGCCACCCTTCCAGCGCAGCAGCACGGCGTCGTTGTCGTCATTGCCGCGACCCTTGACGAAGGTCGTGACGTCGGCGAGCAGCGAGTCGAGCTTCAGGCCGGTGGTGAAGCAGGCGAGATTGTAGGCATGGGTGCCGATGTCGCCGAGCGCGCCGGCGCCGGAGCGCTTGGGATCGGTGCGCCAGGAGGCCTGCTTCTGGCCTTCCTGCTCGATCGGATTGGTCAGCCAGTCCTGCGCGTATTCCGCCTGGACGATGCGGATATCGCCGAGGTCGCCGGCGGCGATCATGGCGCGCATCTGCCGGATCATCGGGTAGCCGGTGTAATTGTGGGTGAGCGCGAATATCTTGCCGCTCTTCCTGGTCAGCTTCACCAGGTCCCTCGCTTCCGCGACGGTGAGCGAGAGCGGCTTGTCGCAGATGACATGGATGCCGGCCTTGAGGAAGGCGGCGGCGACGGGGGCGTGCATGAAGTTGGGCGTGACGATGGCCACCGCCTCGATGCCGTCGGGCCGCTTCGCCTCGGCCTTGGCCATTTCCTCATAGGAGGCATAGGAGCGGTCGGGGTCGAGGTTCAGCTCCTTCGCCGAGGCCAGCGCCCGCTTCCTGTCCGAGGACAGGGCGCCGGCCACCAGCTCGTAATTGTCGTCCATGCGCGCGGCCAGCCGATGCACGGCGCCGATGAAGGCCCCCTGCCCGCCGCCCACCATGCCGTAGCGGATCTTGCCGCCGACCTTCGCGTCGCTCCGTCCCTGAACCATTCAACCCTCCTCGTTCGTTGATCGCGCGCCAGCCCTCCCGCAAGGGGAGGGCTGGTCGCACGAAGCGCCGTGCTATCAGATCCCCAAGAGCTTGCGGTTGGCCTTCTGGTCGGTGCCGGCATCGGCGAAGTCGTCGAAGGCCTTCTCGGTGACGCGGATGATGTGCGCCTTGATGAACTCGGCGCCCTCGCGCGCACCGTCCTCCGGGTGCTTCAGCGCGCATTCCCATTCGAGCACGGCCCAGCGGTCATAGTCGTATTCGGCGAGCTTGGAGAAGATCGCGCCGAAATCGACCTGGCCGTCGCCGAGCGAGCGGAAGCGGCCGGCGCGCTTCACCCAGGACTGGTAGCCGGAATAGACGCCCTGCTTGCCGGTCGGGTTGAACTCGGCGTCCTTGACGTGGAAGGCGAAAATCCGGTCGTGGTAGAAGTCGATGAACTCGACATAGTCGAGGCATTGCAGGACGAAGTGCGACGGGTCGTAGTTGATGCCGCAGCGCGGATGGTTCTTCACGCGCTCGAGGAGCATCTCGAAGGTGACGCCGTCGAAGAGGTCCTCGCTCGGGTGCAGCTCGAAGCCGACATCGACGCCCTGCTCGTCGCAATAGTCGAAGATCGGCCCCCAGCGCTTCGCCAGCTCGTCGAAGGCGGTCTCGATCAGCCCGGGCGGGCGCTGCGGGAAAGGATAGGTGAAGGGCCAGGCGAAGGCGCCGGAGAAGGTGACCATGCAATCGAGGCCGAGGTTGCGGCAGGCCCTGGCGCCCATCTTCACCTGGTCGATCGCCCACTTCGTGCGGGCCTTCGGATTGCCGCGCACTTCCGGCGCGGCGAAGGCGTCGAACTGCGCGTCATAGACCGGGTTGACGGCGACCAGCTGGCCCTGGAGGTGGGTGGAAAGCTCGGTGATCTCGACGCCGGCCTCGGCGCAGATGCCCTTCACCTCGTCGCAATAGGCCTTCGAGGTGGCGGCCTTCTTGAGGTCGAAGAGGCGGCCGTCCCAGGTCGGGATCTGGATGCCCTTGTAGCCGTAGCCGGCCGCCCACTTGGCCATTCCCTTCAGCGAATTGTAAGGCGCCGTGTCGCCGGCAAACTGCGCGAGCAGGATGCCCGGGCCCTTCATCGTCTTCATGCAGATGCTTCCTCCCAAGTCTTTTCGTTCGGCCGCGCTGCGGCGCGTTCAGAGATAGTCGTTGATGAGGCGCTCGAGATATTCCTGCCTGCCGCTCTTCGGCTGCGGCTCGAGATTGCGCTTGTGGACCTGGGCCGCGAGGTCGTCGAGCGAGCGCTTGCCGGCGAGGATGGCCTTGCCCTCCTTGCCGTCCCAGCCGGAATAGCGGTCGGCGACGAAGGCATCGAGCTTGCCGTCCTCGATGATCCTGGCGGCGATCAGGAGGCCGCGCGCGCAGGCATCCATCGAGGCGATGTGGGCGATCAGCAGGTCGTCCGGGTCGATCGACTGGCGGCGGATCTTGGCGTCGAAATTGTACCCGCCGGTGCCGAGGCCGCCGGCCTTCAGGATGTAGTAGGCGGCGAGCGCCATCTCGGGGATGTTCATGGCGAACTGGTCGGTGTCCCAGCCGAGCAGGTAGTCGCCGCGGTTTATGTCGATGGAGCCGAGGATGCCGAGCGCGCCGGCAAGCGCCAGCTCGTGCTCGAAGGTATGGCCGGCGAGGATGGCGTGGTTCTGCTCGATGTTGATCTTGACCTCCTTCTCGAGGTCATAGGCCTTGAGCATGCCGTAGATGGTGCCGACGTCGAAATCATACTGGTGCTTGGTCGGCTCCTTCGGCTTCGGCTCGATGAGGATGGTGCCCTTGAAGCCGATCTTCTGCTTGTGCTCGACGACCATGGTCAGGAAGCGGCCGAGCTGGGCGAGCTCGCGCCTGATATCGGTGTTGAGGAGCGTCTCGTAGCCCTCGCGGCCGCCCCAGAGGACGTAATTGGCGCCGCCGAGCTCGTGGGTCAGCTCCAGCACGTTCTTCACCTGCGCGGCGGCATAGGCGAAGACCTCCGGGTCCGGATTGGTCGCCGCGCCCGCCATGAAGCGGCGGTTGGAGAAGAGGTTGGCGGTGCCCCAGAGGAGCCGCACCTTCGCCTTCTCCATCTTCTTCGCGAAGATCTCGCCGATGGCGCGAACGTTGCGGTTGGATTCGGCGAGCGTCGTTCCTTCCGGCGCGATGTCGCGGTCATGGAAGGTGAAGAAGGGCACGTCGAGGAGCCGGAACATCTCGAAGGCGACGTCGGCCTTTGCTCGCGCGCCTGCCATGGGATCGGCATCGTGCATCCAGGAGCGGTTGAAGGTCTCGCCGCCGAAGGGATCGCCGCCCGGCCAGGTGAAGGAGTGCCAGTAGCAGACGGCGAAGCGGAGGTGGTCCTCCATGCGCTTGCCGAGCACCATCCTGTCCGGGTCGTACCAGCGGAAGTTCAGGCCGTTGGCGGCCCTGGCGCCCTTGTAGGCGGCCGGCTTCTCGGTCGTGAAGAAACGCGCGGTCATGACTTCATGGCCTCCTTGATGGCGGGATAGAGCCGGCGATAGGTCGCGTAGCTCTCCGCATAGGCGGGAACGAGCGACCGGTCGGGCTCGATGGTCTCGATGATCTTCGGCTGCGTGCAGACGGCGAAAGGATCGGCACCCTCGGCGGCGACGAGGCCAAGCCGCGCAGCGCCGAGGCCGGCGCCGAAATCGCCTTCCTCCGGCACGTCGATGGCGATGTCGAGGGTATTGGCGATGATGCGCAGCCATTTCCGCGAGCGCGAGCCGCCGCCGACGGCGAGCGCGCGCGTGACGTCGGCGCCAGCCTGCCTCAGCGCGGCGAGATTGTCGGCGAAGGCGAAGGCGACGCCTTCGAGCACGGCGCGGGTGAGCGCGGTACGGTCGGTGCTGTAGCTGATCCCGCTGAACGAGCCGCGCATCGTGGCATCGTTGTGCGGCGTGCGCTCGCCGCCGAGATAGGGCAGGAACATCACCGCACCAGGCCCACCCCGATCATCCTCCAGCGGGCGGGTGAGCTCGCCGGCCGAGACGCCGAAGGTCTCGGCAAGCCATTCGAGGGAGCCGGCGGCGGAGAGGATGACGCCCATCTGGTGCCAGGTACCGGGCACCGCATGGCAGAAGGCGTGAACGGCGGTCGCCGGATCCGGCGAGAAACGCGCGTTCGATACGAAGAGGACGCCGGAGGTGCCGAGCGAGACGAAGGCGGTGCCGGGCTTGACCACGCCGACGCCGCAGGCCGAGGCGGCATTGTCCCCGCCCCCGCCGGCGACGACCGGCGGGCTCGCCATGCCCCAGCGGGCGGCGAGTTCGGGGAGGAGCGTACCGGTGGCGGCGGAGCCCTCGTAGAGCTTCGGCATCTGGGTGCGCGTCAGCTTGGTCGCGGCGAGCAGCTCGTCGCTCCAGTCGCGTCTTGCCACGTCGAGCCAGGCGGTGCCGGCGGAATCCGACATGTCCGACGCGTGCTCGCCGGTCAGCTTCAGGCGGACATAGTCCTTCGGCAGGAGGACCTTGGCGACCCTGGCGAAGACCTCGGGCTCGTGGCGCGCGACCCAGACGAGCTTCGGCGCGGTGAAGCCGGGGAAGACGATATTGCCGGTGATCGCGCGGAAGCGGGGGTCGCGGTCGAGTTCCGCCGCTTCCTCGGCCGAGCGCACGTCGTTCCACAGGATGCAGGGTCGCAGCGGCGTGTCATCGGCGCCGAGGAGCGTGGCGCCATGCATGTGGCCAGACAGGCCGATGCCCCTGACGGCCGCCATCTCTTTCGGATGAGACCGGGCAAGGGCATCGAGGGATTCCGCCGTGGCGGTCCACCACGCGTCGGGATCCTGCTCGGACCAGCCCGGATGCGGGCGGGCCACTTCCAGCGGGGCGGAGCGGCTGGCGACAAGACGCTGCTCCGCGTCGATCAGCACGGCCTTCACCGAAGACGTGCCGATATCGATGCCAAGATACACCTGGACCGTCCCTCCCCGCTCGTTCTTCTTTTCTTTCTTGGTTATCCCGGGAGGGGGTCGATTGCAATTGCGGGTAGCGGTGTGCGGCCGGCGCCTGCCGCGCGGCCGTCAGCCCGGAATGCCGGGCGGGCCGATGATCTCGATGCCGTATTCGGCGGCAATCGCCCCAAGTCGTTCCGGCGGCGGCATCGGCGTGTCGGCCGGCGGCACGGTCAACCGCGGGGCGGGCTGCCCAGCCTTGCGCATGAAGGCCTCGAAACCGCCCGGCTCGGTGACGAGCAGGAACCGGGCCTCGTCCGACGTGACCATGAACGTGTGCGGGATGCCGCGCGGCCCGTAGACGAACGATCCGGCCGGGGCCTTGAAGACCTTGCCGCCAACCCAGAACGTGACCTCACCTGACATGACGTAGAACCACTCGTCCTCGCGATGATGAATGTGAAGCGGCGATCCCGCGCCCTTCGGAGCCAGGTGCTCGACCACGGCAACGCGCCCTCCCGTGGTATCGCCGGAGGCCTTGATCGTCGCCAGCACACCAAATGACCAGAGCGCCTCGCCCTCGCCGGCAGCGAGGGTGATTGGCTCGATGGTCTTCTCTACCGCCGTATCCATTCCGGTCGTCCCCATTTTTCGAGAAACACGTTGTTGCGCCATTTTCGTGTAGCATGCCGCAGCATCGACCGCAATATTCGCGATACATCGTGTTTCTCTAAATTCATGAGCCGCTCCGGTTCCCGTACCTATCGAATGACGAAGCGCGCGGACCTGCAGGCCGGGACGCGCCAGCGCATTGTCGATGCCGCCATCGAGCTCCACCGCACGATCGGACCGGCCGCCACGACCATGACCGACATTGCCGAAAAAGCCGGCATCGGAAGGGTAACGCTCTACCGCCACTTCGCCGACGAGATGGCTCTCTCCCGCGCCTGCAGCGGGCACTACATGACGGTGAACCCGCTGCCCGTACTGATCGCACCAAACGCGCGCGGGTCGCCGCTGAAGCTCCTGCGTGCGGGGCTGCAGGCCGCGTATGCCTATCATCGGGCCAATGAGGCGATGTTCGGCCACGTCATGGCGGATGCGCGCGACCATCCGGTCATGGCGCCCTACCATGCGCATTGGCAGCAACAGGCCGAGGCCCTTGCCGCCCTCTTCAGCCGGTCACGCGTGGATCATCTAGTCGCGGGGATCGGGCTCGCCGTCACCTTCGATACATGGCAGATGCTCGCCCGCAGACAGGGGCTCAGCGATAGCGAGGCGGCCGAACTCATGTCCCGCCTTGCCTGCCCCTGCGCGGGGGCGGACTAGGGCGCGGTCCGAGTGGCCCGTTGCGCCGGACATTGGCGCTCGTCATGCCCTGGCATGACCAGCGGGGGCGTGGCGCCCGGCGACTATCATCCCGCCGGCGATGGCCCTACAACGCCGCCATCCCAAGAACGGTGATCTCGCAATGAAGAACGACCCCGTGACCGTCCGCCTCGCCGATTACCGTCCGCCCGATTTCCTCATCGACCGGGTGGAGCTCGATTTCCAGCTCGACCGCAAGCGCACGCGGGTGACCGCGTGGCTGGCGATGCGGCCGAACCCGGCCGGATCGGGCACGCGGCGGCTGGAGCTCGGCGGCGACGAGCTGACCCTCGTCTCGCTGAAGCTCGACGGGATCGACCTGCCGGCGGATCGCTACCGGGCGACGCCGGAGAAGCTGATCGTCGAGGACGTGCCGGCGGGCCCCTTCGCGGTGGAGATCGTCACCGAGATCGCGCCCGCGGCGAACACCAAGCTGATGGGGCTCTACCGCTCGGGCAGCGCCTATTGCACGCAATGCGAGGCGGAGGGCTTCCGGCGGATCACCTATTTCCTCGACCGGCCGGACGTGCTCGCGATCTACACGACACGGATCGAGGCGGAGAAGGCGGAAGCGCCGGTGCTGCTCGCGAATGGCAACCGGAAGGAGGCCGGCGACATTCCCGGCACCGGCCGCCACTACGCCATCTGGCACGACCCGTTCCCGAAGCCGGCCTATCTCTTCGCGCTGGTCGCGGGCGACCTCGGCCTGATCGAGGACAGCTTCACCACCATTTCCGGGCGCAAGGTCGCGCTGCAGATCTGGTGCGAGCACGGGCGCGAGGCGCGCTGCGCCTATGCGATGGATTCGCTGAAGCGCTCCATGCGCTGGGACGAGAGGGCCTTCGGCCGCGAATACGACCTCGACATCTTCATGATCGTCGCCGTCTCGGACTTCAACATGGGGGCGATGGAGAACAAGGGCCTCAACATCTTCAACGACAAGTACGTGCTCGCCGACGGCGACACGGCGACCGACTTCGATTTCGCCCATGTCGAGGGCGTCATCGCGCATGAATATTTCCACAACTGGACGGGCAACCGCATCACCTGCCGCGACTGGTTCCAGCTCTGCCTGAAGGAAGGGCTGACGGTCTGGCGCGACCAGGAATTCTCCTCCGACATGCGCTCGCGCCCGGTGAAGCGGATCAGCGACGTGCGCACCCTCATGGCGCGCCAGTTCCCGGAGGATGGCGGGCCGCTCGCCCATCCAGTGCGGCCCGAGGTCTATGCCGAGATCAACAACTTCTACACGGCGACGGTCTACGAGAAGGGCGCCGAGATCGTTGGCATGCTGAAGACGCTCCTCGGCGCGAACGGCTTCCGCGCCGGCATGGACCTCTATTTCCGGCGCCATGACGGGCAGGCGGTGACGATCGAGGATTTCCTCGCCGCCTTCGCCGACGCGACGGGCAAGGACCTTTCGCAGTTCAAGCTCTGGTACGCGCAGGCCGGTACGCCGGAGCTCGACGCGCAGGGCGAATACGACGCGCGGGCGAAGACCTACACCCTCCGCCTCGCGCAGCAGACCGCGCCGACGCCCGGCCAGCCGGTGAAGCAGGCGCTGCACATCCCCGTCCGCTTCGGCCTCGTCGGGCCGAACGGCGCCGACCTCTCCTATGAGCGGGCGGAGGGCGCGACGATCGAGGGGGACGTCATCCACCTGACCGATGCCAGCCAGACGGTGACCTTCCACGGCGTGTCGTCGCCACCGGTCCCATCCCTCCTCCGCGGGTTCTCGGCGCCGGTGAAGCTTGCCGTCGGCCTCTCGGCCGACGACCTCCTCTTCCTGCTCCGCACCGATGCCGATCCGTTCAATCGCTGGCAGGCGGCGCAGATGCTGGCGAGCCGCGACCTGATCGCGGCGACCAGGGCCGTCCGCAATGGCGAGCCGCGGCACCATGACCCGAAACTTGCCGAGGCCTTCGGCGCCGTCGCCGCGGACGAGGCGCTGGAGCCCGCCTTCCGCGCCCTCGTCCTGCAGCTCCCGGGCGAAGCCGACATCGCCCGCGAGATCGGCCGCGACGTCGACCCCGATGCCATTGCCGCGGCGCGGCGCGGACTGCGCGCGACCATCGCGGCGCGTGCCGCCAGCACGCTGGAGAAGGTCGCCGCGCGGATGAGCCAGGCGGGTGCGTTCTCGCCGGACGCCGCCGCGGCGGGACGGCGCGCGCTTGCCAATACGGCCTTCGACCTGCTCGTGGCGGGCGGAGGCCGCGAGGCCATCGATGCGGTAGTCCGCCGCTTCCACGCGGCCGACAACATGACCGACCGGCTGGCGGCGCTCTCCACCCTTGCCCATGCGGCCCTGCCGGAGCGCGTCGCCGCGCTCGCCGCCTTCCACGACCGCTATCGCGCCGACCCGCTGGTGCTCGACAAGTGGCTGACGCTGGAGGCGACCGTGCCGGCGCCGGAGACGCTGGAGCGCGTGCGCGCGCTGATGGCCGACCCGGCCTTCTCAACGAGCAACCCCAACCGGCTGCGGGCGCTGGTCGGCGGCTTTGCCAGCGGCAACCAGACCCAGTTCAACCGGACGGACGGCGCGGGATACGACTTCCTCGCCGGCTTCGTCGCCAGCCTCGACGAGCGCAATCCCCAGACCGCGGCGCGCCTGCTGATCAGCTTCCGCTCCTGGCGGGCGCTGGAGCCCGGGCGGCGGGCGCTGGCCGAGGCGGCGCTGCGGCGCCTGGCGGACAAGCCGGACCTCTCGCCGGACAGCCGGGACATCGTCACCCGCACTCTGGCCTAGAGGCCAAGTGGGGCACTAAGTCGCAATATAAAGGCACCATACCTCGTAATTGATGGTTTTGACATCATCATCGAGGTTTGATACATGGAGGGCGAGAATCGCCATGATCACCGCTGCCCAAATGCGCGCCGCCCGGGCGCTGCTCGGCATCGACCAGCGCCAGCTGGCCGAGATGGCCGGCATTTCCCTGCCGACGATCCAGCGGATGGAAGCGAGCGAGGGCACCGTGCGCGGCGTCGTCGATACGCTCACCAAGGTCGTGGCCGCGCTCGACCAGGCCGGTGTCGAGCTGATCGGCGACAACGCCGTCAGCCATGGCGGCGGCCGGGGCGTGCGCCTGAAGAGCCCGCCAGACTGACCAATCGCCGAGCAAATGCCATGGTTGCACAAGCCGCCCGCCCGAGCTTCATCGACCTCTACACGCCCAAGCTCTTCACCGTCCTCAGGGAAGGCTACGGCATCGACGGCCTGAAGGCCGACACGCTTTCCGGCCTGACGGTGGCGATCGTCGCGCTGCCGCTGTCGATGGCCATCGCCATCGCCTCCGGCGTCAGCCCCGAGCGCGGGCTCTATGCCTCGATCTTCGGCGGCTTCATCGTCTCCGCGCTCGGCGGCAGCCGCTTTCAGATCGGCGGGCCGGCCGGCGCCTTCATCGTCCTCGTCGCCGCGACCGGGCGGACCTACGGGCTCGACGGGCTGCTGCTCGCGACCTTCCTTTCCGGCATCTTCATGATGCTGATCGGGCTGCTGAGGATCGGCACCTTCATCAAGTACATCCCCTATCCGGTGACCGTCGGCTTCACCTCCGGCATCGCGATCATCATCTTTTCCAGCCAGATCAAGGACCTCCTCGGCCTGACGCTGGCGGTTCCCGAGCCGGGCGCGCTGGTGCCGAAGCTGGAGGTGCTGTGGCAGGCGCTGCCGACCTTCAGCCTCGCCGCCTTCTGCATCGCCGTCGCCTCGATCGCGATCATCGTCGCGCTCCGCCTGACGCGGCCGCGCTGGCCGGGCTTCCTCATCGCGGTGGTGCTGACGACGCTTGCCGCGGCGCTGCTTACGCTGCCTGCCGAGACCATCGGCTCGCGCTTCGGCGGCATTCCCCAGTCGCTCCCGCTGCCGCACCTGCCCGACCTTTCCTGGAGCCGGATCATGGAGGTGCTGCCCTCGGCGCTCTCCTTCACCCTCCTCGGCTCCATCGAGAGCCTGCTCTCGGCAGTGGTGGCGGATTCGATGACCGGCCGGCGGCACCGCTCCAATGCGGAACTGGTGGCCCAGGGCATCGCCAACATCGTTTCCTCCCTCTTCGGCGGCATCTGCGTGACCGGCACTATCGCGCGCACCGCGACCAACGTGCGCGCCGGCGCCCGCGGCCCGGTTTCGGGCATGCTGCACTCGGTCTTCGTGCTCCTCTTCATGCTCGTCGCGGCGCCCTTCGCCAGCTACATCCCGCTCGCCGCGCTCGCCGGCATCCTTGCGGTGGTGTGCTGGAACATGGCCGAGCGCCGGCAGTTCGCGACGCTCCTCCGCAGCTCGTGGGGCGACGCCATCGTGCTCCTCGTCACCTTCCTGCTCGTCGTCTTCCGCGACCTCAGCGAGGGCATCATCGCCGGCTTCCTGATCGGCACGCTTCTCTTCGTGCATCGCATGGCCCAGACCGTCGCCGTCGAGGCGCAGGTGCCCGACTTCGGCGAGGACGTGGCCGACAGCGCCGGCAACGGCGCGCGGCGGCCCTATGATCCGGCCACGGCGACGGACAGGGACGTCGTCGTCTATCGCATCACCGGCGCCTTCTTCTTCGGCGCGGCGGCAAGCGTCTCCGCCGTGCTCGACCGGCTCGGCGAACATCCGAAGGCCTATGTCGTCGATTTCTCGGCTGTCCCGCTCGTCGACTCGACCGCGGTCGCGGCCGTGAAGTCCTTCGCCGAGAAGGCCAACCGGGGGCGCGCGGCGGTGTTCCTTTCGGGCGCCTCGCCGGCGATCCGCAAGGCGCTGCTCGCCCACGGCGTGCGCCCGCCGCTCGTCGAGTACCGCGGCGACATCGGCGAGGCGCTGGCCGCAGCGCACGAGGCGGCCGCGAGCCCGGCGCCGCCGCTGGCGATTGTGGCCTCCGGGACTCACTGAGCCGCCGGTTAACGATCCGTTCACGATCGACTCTGGACAAGCCGATTCGCGTCGATTCAAATGCAGTGATTCGGGTGTGCGGTGTCCCGGATCGTTCAGCAGGAAAATCGGAGGGGGCCGCATGGCGCGGGCCGAGGCGGCGAAGCCGTCTGTCGCCAGGCAATTGTCTTTTTCGAGGCTTCGTCTCCCTCGCCGGGCCGCCATTACGGGGCACGCACGGCTGATAGCGGAGCCGGCCTACCAGCGCCTGCTGGCGGCCGAGCCGTTCCTGCGCAAGCTCATCCCGATCCTCATCGTCATCTTCCTGATGATCGTCGGCGCGGCGCGCTTCGTCGAGCTCTACCAGCTCAAGATCGACCGGGAATACGACGCGCGCGAGTCCCTCGGCATGATCGCAACCGTGCTCTCCACGGCCATCGAGAAGGACGGCGCCGCGATCACCGCCGACAGGCGCGACGACATCCTCAACCTCGTCGCGGCGACCCTGCAGCCGAGCGCCACCGGCGAGGGGCGCAGGATCTACGTCTCCGACGGCGACGGCATGATCGTGGCGACCTCGCCGCGCGACCCGACGCAGGAGGACATGCCGCTGGTGCGCGTGATCGGCGAGGCGCAGCCGCTCACCATCTTCGGCGCGCGCGCGGGCGTCCTCGAGATCGGGCTCGTCGACGGCACGCAGGCGCTCGCCACCGTACGCAACCTCGACAACGGGCTCGGCTCGGTCGCCCTCGTCCAGCCGGTCTCCAACGTCTATGACGACTGGCGGGCGGACGTCTCGCTGAACGTCGCCATCTTCATCGGCACCAGCGCGATCCTGCT
Source organism: Hyphomicrobiales bacterium (assembly GCA_017305635.1). GTDB lineage: Bacteria > Pseudomonadota > Alphaproteobacteria > Rhizobiales > Kaistiaceae > JAFKKF01. Next base: position 141,282 of record JAFKKF010000012.1, read on the forward strand.
CGTCATCCTCTACGGCTACTTCGCGCAGTCGACCCGCGCGGCGGAGGCCGACCGCATCTATACCGAGACGCAGCAGCGCTTCGAGACGGCGCTGGCGCGCGGACGCTGCGGCCTCCTCGACTGGGACCTTTCGCGCGGGCGGATGTTCTGGTCGCGCTCCATGTTCGAGATACTCGGCATGGAATCGCGCGACGCCCTGGTCGGCTTCGGCGAGGTCAGCCGGCTGATCCACCCCGACGACGGCGACCTGATGGTGCTCGCCGAATCCCTCTACGCCGCCGGCGAGGCGACCGTCGACCGCATGTTCCGGATGAAGCATGCCGACGGGCGCTGGGTGTGGCTCCGCGCCCGCGCCGAGCTCGTCGACCGCGACTCAGGCGAGCCGCACCTCATCGGCATCGCCGTGGACGTGACCGAGCAGATGAGGCTCGTGGAGCGGTCCAAGACCGCCGACATCCGCCTCCGCGATGCGATCGAGACGATCTCGGAAGCCTTCGTGCTGTGGGACGCCGAGAACCGCCTGGTCATGTGCAACTCGAAATACCAGCAGCTCCACGGCATGCCGGATTCGGTGCTCTCGACCGGCACGCCCTATGCCGAGGTGATCGCGGCGGGCCGCAAGCCGCTGGTGCGCTCGCAGGTGGTCTCCGAGGGCCGGCCCGAGGAAGGCGCGCGCTCCTTCGAGCTGCAGCTCGAGGACGGGCGCTGGCTGCAGATCAACGAGCGGCGTACGAAGGATGGCGGCTTCGTCTCGGTCGGCACCGACATCACGCAGCTGAAGCGCCACGAGAGCAAGCTGATCGACGGCGAGCGGCGCCTGATGGCGACCATCGCGGACCTCCGCCAGTCGCGCCAGAAGCTCGAGATGCAGGCGCAGCAGCTGGTAGAGCTCGCCGACAAATATGCCGAGGAGAAGGATCGCGCCGAGGATGCGAACCGGACGAAGTCCGAGTTCCTCGCCAATATCAGCCACGAACTGCGGACGCCGCTCAACGCCATCATCGGCTTCTCGGAGATCATGCAGTCGGGCATGTTCGGCGACCTCGGCTCGCCCAAGTACCGCGAATACTGCCAGGACATCCACGACAGCGGGACGTACCTGCTCGGCGTCATCAACGACATCCTCGACATGTCGCGGATCGAGGCGGGGCGGCTGGTGCTCGACCTCGAGGATCTGGTGCTCGACGACCTGGTCGATGAATCGATCCGGATCGTCAGCGCCCAGGCCGAGCAACAGAAGATCGAGGTGCGCTCGGAGGTCGGCAAGAACCTCCGCCTCAACGGCGATCGGCGCGCGATCAAGCAGATCATGCTGAACCTGCTCTCCAACGCGGTGAAGTTCACGCCCGCCGGCGGGCACATCACGGTGCGGGCGCGGACGACGCCGTCGGCCGTCACCTTCTCGGTGGAGGATACCGGCATCGGCATCCCGAAGGACGCGCTCCGCAAGCTCGGGCGGCCCTTCGAGCAGGTCGAGAACCAGTTCACCAAGAGCCATCGCGGCTCCGGCCTCGGCCTTGCGATCACCTCGTCGCTGGTCGCGCTCCATGGCGGCGCCATGCGCATCCGCTCGCGCGAGGGGCACGGGACGGTGGTTTCGGTGCGCCTGCCGGTGGCCGCGGGCACGGGCGTCGAGAGCGAGACGCAGAGCGCGGCCTGACCGTAGACGGTCCGCAAGGGAGAGTAACGTCAGCTATCGCGCTCCCCGCCGCGGCGGGCGATACCCCTCCCCTCCCGCAAGGGGAGGGCTGGTCGCTCCGGTCTCAGAGCCTCGTCTGGACATTCCAACATGAAGCGCGACGTCGACGCGCAATAGCCCTCCCCTTGCGGGAGGGCCGAAACCGGCTCTGCCGGTTTCGAGGAGGGGTGTTGAGCGAAACCTCCGGAGAGCGGTTCGCGCTACTGCGCCGGGCTGTTGCCGCCGTCGCCGCCGCCGCCACCTGCACCGGCGCCACCGCCCGAACCGCTACCGCCGCCGGCCGGGTTGTTCTCGCCACCGCCACCCGAGCCGCCACCTTCGCCGCCGCCGCCCTCGCCTTCACCGCCGGTGCCTTCTCCCTCACCGCCGCCGGTATCCAGCGTGTCGCAGAACTGCTTGAAGCCCTTCAGCGAGTCGGCGAGGCCGGTCTGCGGGAGCTCGATGTCGAGGCCGGTGCCCTTCAGTCTGATCGACTGCGCGCCGGCAAGGTGGTCGAGGATGGTCGTGTCCCAGGCGCTGGAATATTCCCAGCGCGACTCTTCCTGGTTGTAGCTGATGTCCGGATAGTAGGGTTCGCTCTCCTCGGACTTGCCGTTGACCGTGGTGGCGATGGTGAAGGTGGGCTGCTGATTCTGCGCGATGACCTCGCCGAGCGCCTTCACGTCGATGTCCGAGACGTATATGGCCCATTCATCCTCGGTCGAGCAGGTCATCAGGTAGGTATAGTGGGCCTCCGGATTGTCGGCTTGCGTCGAATCGGTGACGCCGAGGAAGCCGGCGGAGTCGTCATGGTCGAAGCGCCACTGCATCGGCCCTGCGGCATGCGCCGTGGCAAGCGGCAGGACAGTCAACAGGAGCGTCGCGTAGAGCTTCTTCATTTGCCGTTCCTCCGTCGGTAGGACGCCGGAACTATATCAAACGCCGGCGTCCGGGACAGGCCCGACGAGCCGCTCGAAACTGCCGCGGACGGCCTTCTCGCTGGCAAGAACATGGGCCTCGAGCGTGGCGAAATCGGGAAGCTGGCCGGCCTCGGCGAGGAGGCGCAGCAGCCCACCCGGCGCGGCTTCCGGATGAAAGGGCTGGTCGAGGCAAAGGCGGAGGACCTGGGTCAGCGCCTGATGGAGGCGGAGTGCCGGCAGGAGGATCTCCGCCTCGCCAGCCGGGAGGATTTCCGCCTTCGCCGCCGCGGCGAGCACCGCATCAGTCTCGGTCGACAGGATTTCCGGACGGTCATGGCCGTGGAGAAGCTGGAGATATTGCGCGACGAACTCGATATCGACGAGGCCGCCGGGCGCGACCTTCAGGTCCCACGCTCCCTCGCCGCCCTTGGCGTTATGGATCATGCCGCGCATCACGAGCACGTCTTGTGTCAATTTGGCGCGCTCGCGCGGCCGGCGGAGCACGCCGGCGATCTGCCTGCGCACCGTGGCCACGAGGCTCCGGTCGCCGGCAATGACCCGCGCGCGGGTGAGCGCCATGTGCTCCCAGGTCCAGGCGTCGCTCGCCTGATAGGTGGTGAAGGCGTCGATATGCGTGGCGATCGGCCCGGAATTGCCGGACGGCCGCAGGCGGAAATCGACGGCATAGAGCGGTCCCTCGGCCGTCGGGGTCGAGAGCGCGGCGACGACCCGCTGGGTGAGGCGGGCGAAATAGAGGCCGGCGGTGAGCGGGCGATCGCCGTCGGAGCCGGTCGCCTTGGGGTCGTGGTCATAGACCAGCATCAGGTCGAGATCGGATGCTGCGGTCATCTCGCGCCCGCCGAGCTTGCCGAGCGCGACCAGCGCGACGCGGCCACGCTTCACCGTGCCGTGGGCGGCCTCGAATTCGTGCCGCGCGGCTTCGAGGAGCCGGGCCGAGAGCACCTCGGCAAGGTCGGCAAAAGCGTAGCCGGCGCGGCGCGCGTCGATGGCGCCGGCGAGCACCCGCACGCCGATGAGGAACCACTGCTCCTGGCCGAAGATGCGGGCACGATCGAGGATCTCCTCGTAGGATCGCGCCTGTTCGAGAAATCCGGCGAGGCGTTTGCCGAGCATGTCGCGATCGGGGACGCGGCCGAAGAAGGCGGGCTCGAGCACCGCGTCGAGCACATGGGCGCGGCGGATCACCGTCTCGGCAAGGCGGGGCGCGGTCCCCATGATGGCGGCGATCAGATCAAGGAGGACGCCGCGATTGGAGCCGAGCAGCGAGAACAGCTGGACGCCGGCCGGCATGCGCGACAGGAACCGGTCGAAGGCGATGAAGGCGGCGTCCGCGTTGTCGCTGCGGGCGAGTGCGGCAAGCAGCGCCGGCGTGATCTCGGTGAGGCGCTCGCGGGCGGTTGCCGAGCGCATGGCGGGGTAGCGGCCGAAGTGCCAGGCCCGCACGGTGCGGATGACCTCCTGCGGCCGGCTATAGCCGAGGCGCGACAGGGTCTCCAGCGTGCCGGGATCGTCCTCGTCGCCGGTGAAGACAAGGCTGCCGCCCTCGGCGCCGAGCGAAGGCGCCGCCTCGAACAGGCGCGAATAGGCTTCGCCGACGCGGCGGAGCGTCGCCGTCAGGCCCTTGGCGAAGGCGGCCGTGCCGGCATGGCCGGCCATGCGCGCAATGACCGCAAGGCCCTCGTCGTCGTCGGGAAGCGTATGGGTCTGCTCGTCGGCGACCATCTGCACGCAATGCTCGATCTCGCGGAGCTTGATGTAGGCCTCGGTGAGGCTCGTCGCCGTCTTCGCGTCGATCCATCCCTCCCGCGCAAGCTCGGCGAGCATCTGGAGCGTGCCGCGGCCGCGGAGCTGGGGATTGCGCCCGCCCGCGATCAGCTGCTGGGTCTGGACGAAGAACTCGATCTCGCGGATGCCGCCGCGGCCGAGCTTGATGTTGTGGCCGGCGACCGCGACCTCGCCATGGCCGCGATAGTCATGGATCTGGCGCTTGATCGAGTGGATGTCGGCGATGGCGGCGTAGTCGAGATATTTCCGCCAGATGTAGGGGACGAGCTCGGCGAGGAAGGCCTCGCCTGCCGGTGCGTCGCCGGCAACCGGCCGCGCCTTGATGAGCGCGGCGCGCTCCCAGTTCTGGCCGAGGCCCTCGTAGTACTGGAGGGCGGCGTCGGTCGACATGGCGATGTTGGTGGCGCCGGGGTCGGGACGAAGGCGGAGATCGACGCGGAAGACGTAGCCGTCGGCATCGCGTTCCTGGAGGATGCGCACGAGCCGCTTCGTCAGCCGGACGAAGAAGGGCACCGGCTCGGCATCGCCGGGCAAGCGCACCACCCGCGCGTCGTAGAGGACGATCAGGTCGATGTCGCTCGAATAGTTGAGCTCGGCGGCGCCGCATTTACCCATGCCGAGGATGATCCAGCCCGATCCGGTCTCGGGATGGGTGGGATCGGGCAAGGCGATCTGGCCGGCCTCGCGCGCTTCATGAAGGATGAGGCGGACGGCGGCGCCGACGGCGGCATCGGCGAAGGCGGTGAGCGCGCCTGTGACCCCGGCCAGGTCCCAGACGCCGCCGAGATCGCAAAGCGCGGTGAGCAGCGCCAGCTCCTGCCGCGCGCGGCGCAGCGTGCGCATGAGCTTCGCCTCGTCGCTTCCCTTCCAGGCGCGCGCAGTGGCCGCGATGATCCGTCGCCGCGCGGCAGCAGGGTCGTCCGAGATCAGGCGGAGAAGACGCGCCGGATCGTCGAGCATCAGCGAGCGGAGGAAGGGCGAGCACTCCATCACCGCCGCGAGGAAAGGTGCGAGCGCTTCATTTTCCTTCAGCGCCCGGCTCAGATCGTCGGCCAGCCCCGCATCGCCGGCCGCTTCGGCCAGGTCCGCGAGACGGGGCTTCGCGACCTTCGCCGGCAGCGGGCGGATGCGCGGCGCCAGCGCCGATGCGAGGCCGGCAGAGGACGCGTTCTTGCGCGTATGTTTCTCAGAAGGCTTTAGGGAGGCCGGCATCTTTCATGATCTTGTTTGCCGTGTGACGCGACCTGATCTTGACCGGGACCGTAAACGGCGTCTCGATACCGGGAGCTCGCCATATGTCATGGTCGCCGCGACCGTGGCGGACGAACCAGCATCCCGCTTCAAGAAGGCGCTTGCGGACGTCCTTGCCGTAGTCCTTCACGCGGCCGCCGGAAGACGGATGCGCGTCCCGGCGTGAGCGACCACTTCAATCGGGAGATCGCCCGAATATTCGCTGCTGCCACTTTCCTCGATCAAATCCTGCACAGCCGCCGGAATCTTCTCGATCAGCTCCTCAAACGTATCCGCTTCGGCATTGAGGCCGGACAGATCGCTCGATTCAACGAACCAAACGCGCGCTTCCCCGTCCCGCGCGGCCTTCACGACGATGAGTTGGCTCGACATCCCGTTTCTCCTGTTGCGCCATGTTGCACTCACTGCAACACCGTGTGCAACAGTTGCAACAGGCTCGTAAGATGCAGAGGCTCGCCATCATCCACCTTTCAGCGGCAGCTTCACCGTCACCACCAGGCCCGGATTGGCGTCGCCGAGCTCGATGGTGCCGTGGTGCAGGCGGGCGACCGCCGCGACGAGGCTGAGGCCGAGGCCGCTGCCGGGGCGGGAACGGCTCTTCTCCAGCCGCACGAAGCGCTGGAGGACGCGGTCGCGCTCGGCCGCCGGAATGCCCTCGCCATTGTCGGCGACGGAAAGGACGAGATCCCCGTCCCCGGCGCGAACGCCGATGCGGATCAGGGTCGGCATGCCGCCACCTTCCGGATGCGCGTATTTGAGGGCGTTGTCGATGAGGTTGGCGACGGCCTGGCCGAGAAGCTCGCGGCTCGCCTTGAGCGTCACCGGCGCGGGGATGTCTACCTCGATCGCGGCGCCCTGCTCCTCGGCAACCGGCTCGTAGAGCTCGGCCACGTCGCGGACGATCTCGCCGGCCTCGACCTCGCTCATGGCGCCGTCGGGCGAGCCGGCCTCGATGCGGGCGATCATCAGGAGCGCGTTGAAGGTCTGGATGAGGCGATCGGATTCCTCGATGGTCGATTCGAGCGCCTCGCGGTACCTGCCGCCGTCCTCGGGACCGGCGAGTGCCGCCTCGACCCGGTTGCGCAGCCGGGTCAACGGCGTCTTCAGGTCATGCGCGATGTTGTCGGAAACGTCCTTCAGGCCGTGGAGGAGCGCCTCGATGCGCTCGAGCATGGCATTGAGACTATCGGCAAGGCGGTCGAACTCGTCGCCGGTGCCGGTCACTTCGAGGCGGCCGGTGAGGTCGCCCGACATGATGCGGCGGCTGGTGGCGGAGACCGAATCGATCCGCTTCAGGACGCGGCGGGAGACGAAGAACCAGCTGATCAGCGCGAGGCCGATCATCAGCGCCACGGCCCAGGCGAGCGAACGGGCGATGATCTCGCTGAATTCACGCCGTTCGCCGAGGTCGCGGCCGACGAGCATGCGGAACCCACCGGGCAGCCGGAGCACCTGGACCAGGGCGAGCTGGTCCCTGGTGGAATCCTCCGACGTGCGCCGATAGGGCACCGTTATCGGCCCCATCCCCGGCTGTTCAAGGAGCGAGGACGGCACGTCGGAGACGTTGCCCGAAAGGATGCGGCCGCTGACGTCGGTGATCAGGTAGAGGCTCGCTCCCGGCTGGCGGCTGCGCTGGTCGATGGCATCGACGATCGCCATGAGGCCGCCGGACCGGCCCTGATCGGCAAGGCCGCGGATTTCCTCGCGGATCGTGTCCTCGAGCTGCTGGGTCAGCAGCGCATTGGTCGAATAGGAAATGTAGAGGACGAAGGCGACCGCGAAGATCGAGAACACCGCGAAATAGATCGCGGACAGCTTGAAGGCGGTGGTGCGGACGACCCTACCGAGCGACGTCACGGATCATGTATCCGGCGCCCCTTACGGTATGGAGAAGAGGCTCGCCGAAGCCCTTGTCGATCTTGCTTCTCAGCCGCGAGATGTGGACATCGATCACATTGGTCTGCGGATCGAAGTGATAGTCCCAGACGTTCTCGAGGAGCATGGTGCGGGTGACGACCTGCCCGGCATGCTTCATCAGGTATTCGAGCAGCCGGAACTCGCGCGGCTGCAGCGGCACCGGCTTGCCGCCGCGGCTGACCGAGTGGCGGAGGCGGTCGAGCTCGAGATCGCCGGCGCGGTACACGGTCTCGACCTCGCCCGGCAGGCGGCGGCGGGCGAGCGCCTCGACGCGCGCGAGCAGCTCGGTAAAGGCATAGGGCTTGGAGAGATAGTCGTCGCCGCCGGCGCGCAGCCCGGTCACGCGATCATCGACCTGGCCGAGGGCGGAGAGGATCAGGACCGGCGTATGGTCGCCGTTCCGGCGCAGCTCCTCGACGATGGAGAGGCCGTCGCGCTTCGGCAGCATGCGGTCGACGACCAGCACGTCGTAGCCGCCCTCCCCGGCCATGTCGGCGCCGGTATCGCCGTCCGCCGCGTGGTCGGCGACATGGCCGGCCTCGCGCAGGGCCTTCACCAGGTAGGCGGCGGCTTCCTTGTCGTCTTCGATGAGCAGGATGCGCATGGCGGAGCGAGGTTCGAGGATTCGTCAGCCCAGAATAGCATCTCGCGGAACGAAGAGCGGCAGGCCGGGGGCCGGCCTGCCGCCTGCAGGGAGCAAAAGCCTCGGGGCGACGATCGAGATCTTCTGCACCCGTTGCGGGGTTCAGGTATGGGCGAAGGAGAGCGCGACGTAGCGCGTCTGGTCGCCCGACTGCACCCGAAGGAGGACCGCCTTGGAACCGCCGGCCTTGGCGTCGGCGACCTTCTTCTCGATGTCGGCCGGGGCCTTCACCGCGGTATCGCCGATCGAGAGGATGACGTCGCCCGGCTGGAGGCCGCGCTCGGCGGCCTGGCCATTCGGATCGACGTCGGTCACCACGACGCCCTTGTTGTCGTCGGAGGGACCGAGCGCGAGGCCGAAGTCGCTGAGCGAGGACTGCGCTTCGCTGCCCGAGCCGTCATCCTGGTTCGACGCCAGCTGGTCGTCGCTCGGCAGCTTGCCGAGCTTGACCTCGACATCGTGGCTCGCGCCATCGCGCCAGTAGGTGATCTTCACCGAGGTGCCCGGCGCATAGGCGGCGATCTTGGCGGCGAGGTCGCGCGGGTTCTTGATCTCGTTGCCGTCGACGGCGGTGATCGCATCGCCCGCCTTCAGGCCAGCAGCGAGCGCCGGGCCATCCTTCTGCGGGTCCGCGACGAGGGCACCCTTGGTGCCGTCGAGCTTGATCGAGTCGGCGATCTCCTTCGAGATCGGCTGGATCTGCACGCCGAGCCAGCCGCGGACGACGGTGCCATGCGCCTCGAGGTCGCCGATGACCTGCTTCACGGTGGAGGCCGGGATGTCGAAGGCGATGCCGACGCTGCCGCCCGAGGGCGAGAAGATCGCGGTGTTCACGCCGATCACTTCGCCGTTCATGTTGAAGGTCGGGCCGCCGGAATTGCCGCGGTTGACCGGCGCGTCGATCTGGATGAAGTCGTCATAGGGACCGGCGCCGATCTCGCGACCGCGGGCCGAGACGATGCCGGCGGTCACCGTGCCGCCGAGGCCGAAGGGATTGCCGACCGCGACCACCCAGTCGCCGACGCGGCTCTCCTTGTCGGCGAGCTTCACGTAAGTGAACTTGACGTCCTTGGCATCCACCTTGAGGAGTGCGAGGTCGGTCTTCTCGTCCTTGCCGACGACCTTGGCGGTATATTCGGTGCCGTCGTCGGTGATGACGGTGACCGACTGCTCCTTGTCGATGACGTGGTTGTTGGTGACCACGTAGCCGTCCTCGGAGATGAAGAAGCCCGAGCCGAGGGCCATGGAGGGCTGCGCCTTCGGCTTCATGCCGCCGGGACCCTGGCGGAACTGCTTGAAGAACTTCTCCATCGGCGAGCCCGGAGGCATGTCGAAGCCCGGCATGCCGTCGCCATCGGCGCTCACGTCGGAACGCAGCGACTTGACGCGCACGCTGACCACGGCCGGGCGGACCTTGTCGACGATGTCGGCGAAGCTGACCGGAGCGACGCCCTCGACACGGACCGGATCGGCCAGGGCAACATTCGGCGGGAAGAGCACGCCTTCGGCAACGATGCCGACGCCGAGGGCAAGCGCGACCGCCGTGCCGACGAGGGCGCGGCTGCGGAGCTTGCTGGGGCCGGTGGGGTTCTGGTCGGACATTTCTGAAGTCTCCACGTTATCGGCGCCCTTCTGGGTCTCGGTGGCGCCGTGTTGGTGGAAATATGGGTCCCGGCAGCTTACCGGGCACTGTCACGGGGATTAAACTTCCGTAATGTGCCGCGGCTTTTTCGGGGCAGGACGGCGCCTATTCGCGGCGCGCCATGAGCTCCTCGACCCGCGCCTTTTCATCGGCGCTCAAGGCGACCGAATCGCCGGCGCGGGCCCGGCGAAAGAGGCCGAAGGCCAGCAATCCGCCGAGGACGAGCACCGCCGGCGGGGCGGCCCAAAGCACGGCCGTGTGCCAGTTGAAGCGCGGCTTCAGGAGGATGAACTCGCCATAGCGGGCGACGAGGTAGTCGATCACCTCACCGTCCGAGTCGCCGGCGGCGAGGCGCTCGCGGAGGAGCACGCGGATATCGTGGGCGAGCCGGGCATCCGAATCGTCGATCGACTGATTCTGGCAGACCATGCAGCGCAGCTCCTCCGAGAGAGCGCGGGCTCGGGCCTCGAGAGCCGGGTCCTTCAGGATCTCGTCGGGGGTGACGGCGAGGGCCGCTCCGCCCAGCATCGCAAAGAAGAGCAGAGCGATCGGAGCGCGTATCCTCCCCCGCGAAGCGGGGGAGGGGGACCGCCGAAGGCGGTGGAGGGGGCGCGTGAAGGTCGCGACCGCGGCCGCCCCCTCCACCATCCTGCGGATGGTCCCCCTCCCCCGTCGCTTCGCGACAGGGGAGGATATTGCCCGCATATCGGCTCTCATGCCCCCTACTCCGCCGGCACCGCGGCGAGCTTCCGCGCCGGGCGGGGCGCGCCGACGCGCAGCCGCCGATCGGAAAGCGACAGGGCGCCGCCGAGCGCCATGACGATCGCGCCGAGCCAGATGAGCGTTGCCAGCGATTTCCAGTAGAGGCGTACGGTGGTGGCGCCGTCGGTCGCGATGTCGCCCAGCGAAATGTAGACCTGCGAGGGCCAGAAGGTGGCGATCGCGGCTTCCGTCGTGGACGTTGCACGGGTGGCAAAATTGCGCTTCGAGGCTTCCATGGTGCGGACCGTCACGCCGCCGTCGCGGACGAGGAAACGCACCGCGATCTCCTCGTAGTTCGGGCCGGGGCGCGGAATGAAGCCTTCCAGCGTCACCTGATAGCCGCCGACCGTGACGCTCTCGCCGGGCTTCATCGTCAGGATGTCCTCGCTCGACCACGAGGTCGCGGCGACGAGGCCGAGCATCGTGACGCCGAGCCCGAAATGGGCGAGCGCCGTGCCGAGCGCCGAGCGCGGCAGCCCGACGAAGCGCCGGAAGCTCTCGGCAAGCGGTGCCTGGAAGAGCTTGATGCGGAAGGCGGTCTCGGAGAGCGCGCCCGCCATCAGCCAGGCGGCGAGGGCAATGCCGGCAAGCGCGAGGATATCGGTCGCGCCCATCGCGAAAGCCGCGGCAGCGGCGGCTACGAGCGCGATGCCGAAGGCGGCCATCAGGCGCTCGGCGGCGGCGGCGATGTCGCCGCGCTTCCAGGCCAGCATCGGACCAAAGGGTACGAGCATGAGGAGCGGCACCATCAGCGGGCCGAAGGTCAGGTTGAAGAAGGGCGCGCCGACGGAGATGCGCGTCCCGGTCAGCGCTTCCAGCGCCAGCGGATAGAGCGTGCCGACGACGACGGTGGCGGCGGCCGCGGTCAGGAACAGGTTGTTGAGGACCAGCGCTCCTTCTCTGCTGACCGGCGCGAATATGCCGCCGGGCGTCAAAGTCGACGCGCGGAAGGCGAAGAGCGAGAGCGCGCCGCCGATGAACAGGCAGAGGATGACGAGGATGAAGATGCCGCGCGTCGGGTCCGATGCGAAGGCATGCACGGAGGTGAGCACGCCGGAGCGGACGAGGAAGGTGCCGATCAGGCTGAAGGAGAAGGCGAGAATGGCGAGGAGGACCGTCCATACCTTCAGTGCGTTCCGCTTCTCCATGACGATGGCCGAGTGGAGGAGCGCGGTCGCGATCAGCCAGGGCATGAGCGAGGCATTCTCGACCGGATCCCAGAACCAGAAGCCGCCCCAGCCGAGCTCGTAATAGGCCCAGTAGGAGCCCATGGCGATGCCGAGGGTCAGGAAGATCCAGGCGGCGAGCGTCCATGGCCGCACCCAGCGCGCCCAGGCGGCATCGATGCGGCCGTCGATCAGCGCGGCAACCGCAAAGGCGAAGGAGATCGAGCAGCCGACATAGCCGAGATAGAGGAGCGGCGGATGGATGGCGAGGCCGATGTCCTGGAGGACCGGATTGAGGTCGTTGCCCTCGGCCGGCGCCGGGCTCAGCCGGATGAACGGATTGGAGGTGAGGAGGATGAAGAGGAAGAAGGCCGATGCGATCCAGCCCTGCACGGCAAGAACCAGCGCGCGCAGCCGGTCGGGCAGGTTGCGGCCGAAGGCGGCGACCAGCGCGCCGAAGAGCGTGAGGATGAGGACCCAGAGCAGCATCGAGCCCTCGTGGTTCCCCCAGACGCCGGTGATCTTGTAGAGGAGCGGCTTGGAGGAATGCGAGTTCTCCACCACGTTGAGGAGCGAGAAGTCCGAGGTCACATAGGCGTGGACGAGCGCGGCGAAGGCGAGCCCGGTGAAGAGGAACTGCGCGATCGCTGCGGGCGGGGCCACCGCCATCAGGCGCGGCTCGCGGTCTAGCGCGCCCCAGAGCGGCACCACGGACTGGACCGCGGCGAGCGCCAGCGCGAGGACGAGGGCGAAGTGGCCGAGCTCGGCGATCATGCCGGCGCCGCCCGCTCGGAGCGGATCGCGTCCTGCGCCCAGCCGAACCGCAGGCGCGTGCCACCTCGCTCGACGGCACCCGAAAGCACTCCCGGCTCGCGCACCGGCACTCCCATGGCTTCCGTGAAGGTCCTGAAATCGGCGAAACCCGCGCGCAGCCCGGGCGGGCTGAACGACTGGACGACGAGGATCGCGTCGCCAATGCCCGCCGCCCCGGCTTCGATCAATGCCGCAGCGCTGCGATGGAGCAATTGATAGCGAAGAGGGCCGACCGCGTGCGGATCCAGGCCGAGGCGCGCAACCAGCCCTGCGAGCCTGCCTGCCTTGCCGGCCGAGCCTTCGGCACGCCATTCGTCGACGGTCGGGCCGAACGTCTCGTCGACCTTGGCCTCAACCGCCAGGATCGCCGGCCCGGATGCCGTGGAAATCTCGGCCAGCACATCGGTCTGGCTCGGCCTGCCGAAATCGTCGAGCCGGGTCTGCTTCTCGAAGGTGGCGCGCTCCAACGCCGCACCGGCCAAGGCCGGATCGGTTGCCAGCAGGGCCGCAAGGGCGGCGGGAAGGCGGCCGGCGGCATCGAACCAGCTATGGGCGGTCTCGTAGGCCGAGCGGCCGATGGTCCAGTGGCTGGGCCTGCCAAGGAACGGAATCACGTCCTCGGCCGCCACCATGGGCACGCCGTCGCCGATGAAGAGACAAGCGCCGCTCACTCCGCCTCTCCTTCCTTCCACTTCCCCGCCTTCTTCAGGGCCTCGACGACCTCCTTCGGCATATACTTCTCGTCGTGCTTGGCAAGCACGGTGTCGGCGGTGAGCGACCCGTCCGGGGCGATCACGCCCTCGGCGACGACGCCCTGCCCCTCGCGGAAAAGGTCGGGCAGGATGCCCTGATAGGCGACCTTGACGGCGTGGGCGCCATCGGTGACCGCGAAGGCGACGTTGCCACCGTCAGTCTTTGCCAGCGAGCCCATCTCGACGAGGCCGCCGAGGCGGATGCGGGTGCCGGGCGCCGGCGCCTTGGCAACGATGTCGCTCGGCGAATTGAAGAAGACGATCTTGTCGGAGAGCGCATAGAGGATGAGGCCGAGGGCCACGGCGAGCACGATGCCGGCAACGGCAATGAGGGTCAGCCGGCGCTGCTTCCGCGTCATGTTCCTACTCGATCCCTGCCGAGCGCGCCTCGGCTTCCACCGGCGCCAGCCGGTCGGGACTCGCGGCGAGGGCCGTACGCGCCTTCTTCAGCGCGTCCCTGGCGTCGTCGGTCCGGCCGAGCACGATATAGGAACGCACGAGGCGCGCCCAACCTTCCGGATCGTCCGGATTGGCGGCGAGCTTGCCGGCAAGCTGCGCGACCATGCCGTTGATCATCTGCAGACGCTCTTCCGGCGCCATGTCGGCGGAGGCAGCGGCATCCGCCTCGCTCGGACCGGGTGCGGCACTCGCCGCCGCGGTCGGCGCGGCGGAGCCCTCGAGCTTCGCCAGGGCCGCGCGGGCGACCGGCGCCCAGGCGGCATCGGCCGGTGCGTCCTTCAGGAGCGCCTGCCAGGCAGCGACGGCCTCCGGCTTCTTGCCATCCTGGCCGAGTGCGACGGCAAGATAGAAGCGCGGTGCGATCGCCGTGGGGTCGAGCTTCGCCGCCCGCTCGAACGCGGCATGGGCATCGGCGATGACGAGCCCGTTATTGGCGCGCACCATGGCATCGCCGAGCGCTGTCTCGCGCGCGGCGGTACTGCCGAGAATGCGGAGCGCATTGCCGAAGGCGCGGACGGCATCGTCGTAGCGCCCGGCGCGGAGATAGACCGGCCCGATCACCTCCCACCCGGCGCCATCCTCGGGATGGGCGGCGAGATGCGACTCGACCTTGGCGACCAGCGTCTGCACGTCGGCCTGGTCGAGGGGCGTATCGAGGCGGCTGCTGAGCGGCTGGTCCGGCATTTCCGGTGAGCCCAGCCATAGATAGGCGCCGAAGGCCACGAGTGGCGCGGCAATGGCAAGGATCGCAGCGGCCCGGCGAGCGAGCGGCCGGTCCGGCTCGGGCGGCGCGGCTTCTGCATCGGCCCGGATCAGCCGCCGGGCGATCTCGGTGCGCGCGGCTTCGGCCTCGCTTTCCGCGATCAACCCGCGGGAGACGTCGCGGTCGACCTCCTCGAGCTGGTCGCGGTAGATGGCAATCGCTGGCGATGGCGCACCGGCGGCGCGGCCGCCTCGCGACAGCGGCACCAGGACGACGAGCGCCGCCGCCGCCGCGAGAACCGCCATCAGAATCCAGAGTGCAATCTGCAAGATCGGGTCCGTTCAGGCAGGACGGCCCTGGCCGCCCGCGCGTTCAGGTGACGGGCTGCCAGCTTCCGTTGGCCTGGCGGCAGGCGGTCGCGCGCGCCGACTGCTGCTCGTTCCCGATATAGATCGTATGGACGAAGTCGCGGCAGGTATAGGCGTTGACCCGGTACGAAGCTCCGGGAACGACCTGGCCGTGATTGCCACCGTTCTTCCATTCAACCGCCACGCCGGTATGGCCATATTCCAGCGCCTTGTATTCGGCGGCGCGCGCAGCGCGCTGATCGGCCGCGCCGAGCGCCTTGCCGATGGCGCCCCCGGCGACACCACCCTCGCCGGTGGCCGGGAGCGAGCCTGCCGGACCGCCGCCGACACCGGCATTGCAGCCGGCAAGCGCCAGGCAGACAAGCCCAAACGTGGCGGCCGCCCCTCGCGCCATTGCCCGTCGCCCTCCGACAAATCGATGGCGCCAAAACGGCGCCGAACCGACACCTAGCGGGAAATTGCCGGCGGATTCAAGGCGCTGCCGCGGTTTTCTCGGTTCAAACCTGCGCGACAATATGGCGTGGTCAGGCGGCGGGCAGCGTCACCGCGGCGCGCAGGCCCCCGGCGGGCGCCTTGTCGAGGGCGAATATGCCGCCATAGAGGGCGACCAGTTCGGTGACGATCGAAAGGCCGAGACCGGATCCCGGCTTGGTTTCGTCGAGCCTGCGGCCGCGCCGCGTCGCCTCCTTGCGCTCCTCCTCGCTCAGCCCGGGACCGTCATCGTCGATCACGAGGACGAGACGACCGGGATTGTCTGCAGCCGCGCCTTCCCGCGCGATCGTGACCGTCACCCTGCCCTTCGCCCACTTGCAGGCATTGTCGACCAAGTTGCCGATGATCTCCTCGAGATCCTGCTGCTCGCCACGGAAGAGCGTGCCCTTGGCCACGTCTGCCGTGACCGTGATGCGGCGATCCTCGTGGATACGGTTCATGGCGCGCACCAGCCGCGCCATTGCCGGCTCGACGTCCGTGATCGCACCGATCACCTTGGAGCGCGCGGCAATGCGGGCGCGGTCGAGGTAGTGGTTGACCTGCACCCGCATCGTCTCGGCCTGCTCGGCGACCTTCTCGGCAAAGGGACCGGGGCTCGCGCGCGCCTCGTTGGTGATGACGCTGAGCGGCGTCTTCAGCGCGTGGGCGAGATTGCCGACCTGGGTACGGGCGCGGTCGATGATCTCCTGGTTGGAGACGAGAAGCGCGTTGAGCTCCCGCGCCAGCGGCTCGATCTCCGCCGGGAACCGCCCTTCGAAGCGCGCCTCCTTGCCGCTCCTCAGGTCCGACAGGCCGCGGCGCACGCGGTCGAGCGGGCGGAGGCCCCAGAGGATCTGCGTGGTGGTGGCGACGATGAGGCCGAAGGCGAAGACGGCGAGCGTCAGGATCACGCTGCGGCGGAACCGGGCAATGTCGTCGGCCATGTCGCCGGCATTGCCGGTGACGAGAACCTCGTAGCTATTGCCCTGGCCGAGCTCGACGGTGCGCGAGAGGATGCGCAGCGACTGGTTGTCGGGCCCGACCAGCGCCCCGCCGACGGCGCCTTCGATCTCGCGCGGGTCGTTGACCTTCGCCGCGTCCAGCGTGTCGTTGAAGAGCGAGCGCGAGGTCAGCATGACGGCGCCGCCACCCGCCCGCCGCACCTGCCAGTACCAGCCCGAATAGGGCAGCTCGAAGCGCTGGTCGCCGAGATTGCCCGGGTCGGCGAGGTTCGCGGGGTTCTGCGCGGCGAGCGCGCCGACCAGCGTCTTCAGGTAGACATTGAGGCGCTCGTCGAAATTGCGCTCGACCGAATCCCGGTAGAGCGAGGTGATGATGAAGCCGGCCGCCAGCAGCGCCACCAGCGCCCAGAGCGAGGCGGCGGCGATCAACCGGAAGGCCAGCGAGTCAGTCCGCATTCTTGGCCGGTTCGACGATCCGGTAGCCGAGCCCGCGCACCGTCTCGATCAGGTCGGGCGCCACCTTCTTCCGCAGCCGTCCGACGAAGACCTCGATCGTGT
Source organism: Hyphomicrobiales bacterium (assembly GCA_017305635.1). Lineage (GTDB taxonomy): Bacteria > Pseudomonadota > Alphaproteobacteria > Rhizobiales > Kaistiaceae > JAFKKF01. Next base: position 158,153 of record JAFKKF010000012.1, read on the forward strand.
TGGAATCGCGGTCGAAGTCCTGGTCGTAGAGGTGCTCGACCAGCTCGGTCCGCGAGACCACCCGGTCGCGATGGTGCATCAGGTATTCGAGCACCTTGAATTCGTGCGAGGTCAGCTTCACCGGATTGCCGTCCACGGTCACGCGACCGGCACGGGAATCGAGACGCACCGAGCCGCACTCGATCTCGTTGGAGGCGTGGCCGGCGGCGCGCCGGACGAGCGCGCGGACGCGGGCGAGCACTTCCTCGATGTGGAACGGCTTGGCGACGTAGTCGTCGGCGCCGGCATCGATGCCGGCGACCTTGTCGCTCCAGCGATCGCGGGCGGTCAGGATGAGGACCGGCATGGTGCGGCCGGCCCGCCGCCATTGCTCGAGCACGCTGATGCCGTCGAGCTGCGGCAGGCCGATGTCGAGGACGACCACGTCATAGGGCTCGGTATCGCCGAGGAAGTGCCCCTCCTCGCCGTCCGTCGCCGAATCGACGGTGTAGCCCGCCTCCTTCAGCGCGGTGACCAGCTGGCGATTGAGATCGGTATCGTCCTCTACGACCAGAACCCGCAACGCTTTCCTCCGCGGCCGCTACTGGCCGACGATGGTGCCGCTGGCGGCGTCGACCGTGATCTTCTTCACCTGGCCGTTCGCCTGCAGCACATTGACGACATATACGTAGCGTCCGCCATTCTTGCAGAGCTGCGCCGGCGGCAGGATCTCGCCGCCGGCCGCGGACTTGATGTTGCCGATCAGGCTCGACATGGGCATGACCTGTCCCTGCTGCGCCGCGGCGCGGGCCTGGTTGGGCGACAGGCAGTCGGCCGCCACCGCGCCGATGGTATCGGTGCCGGCGAGCGCCGCAGCGAGCGCAAGGACATGCAGAGTTTGCCTGATCATTCAGCCGCCCAATAGACCCCGCCACATGAATATGCCCTGAATGACGGGTTCAGGAAACCGCTCCGGCCGCCTCAGGTCTTGCCGGCGGGCGTGTTGGTGACCGCGCGAAGCGCCGCCACGGCAACGCCGATGCCGATCATCACCGGACCGACGGCGCCGGGCGGCACGATGGTCGCCCAGTCGGCCGACTGCAGGACACCCGCCGCGGCAATGCCGAGCGAGACGACGAGCGTCTTCCAGCCCTTCAGCGAATCATAGGCGTTCTTGGTCGATTGCAGCATGTGTCAGCTTCCTTTCTTGGCGATGACGATGCGGTGGAGCTCGGAGCCGTAGCGCCAGAGGAGGACGACCGAGGCGACCGCCGCGAGGGCGAGGAGGACGAGCCCGCCATAGATCAGCGGATGCGCCGATCCGGCGGCGCCGGTCGCCGCGGCGGTAGCGGCGCCGCCGGCAGCGACCACGGCCCCGGCGGCGGCGGCTGCCCGACGGGCGGCGAGGTCGCGGGCGATGCTCGCCAACGTCGCCGGACCGACGATGCCGTCGGCGACGAGGTCGGGATGGCTGCGCTGGTAGGCGACGACGGCGTCGCGGCTCACCGGCCCCGCCACGCCGTCGATCGCCCCCTTGTAGAAGCCGAGCGCGGCGAGGTCGGCCTGCCAGGCGCGTATCTCCTCCGCCGAGGCCCCGACCGCGGTGCCGTAGCTTCCGGCGAATATCAGCCGGGCTTCCGCTTCGCGCCGCCGGACCAGGCCGGCGAGCTTGCGCCCGCCCGCCCTCGTCCACTGGAGAAGGCTGGCGCGGGCGGCCATCGCCTCGCCCTTCCGAAACAGGCCGACCCAGGACGCGCGATCGATCGCGCCGGTATTGAAGTCAAACGAGACGCCGCCGTCGAAAGCAGTCGATCCTACCGCGCCCAACGCGCTCTCGACGCGCCTCTCGAAACGCGGAAGGTCGCCCTTGAAGATGGCAAGCGCCTCGTCGCGGCTGATCGTCATGCCAGGCGTCGGAATCGGCGGACCCGCCGCAGCCGTGTGACCGACCCCGATGGTCCACACGCCCGCGGCGTCACGATAGGCGCGGGTGACGACGCCTTCCTGCGCGGCGATGAACGCCACGCCTTTCGCGCTTGTCTTCATGATCAATCCCGAATTGCGGAAAGAGACCTGGGAGCCGGCTGGCACCGCCGCCCGGCCACGGGAGACCCACTGACCGGTTCCGGATGCCGCCTGTCGTCAGGCGTACTGGCCGCCGGTCGAAGTCGCGCCTGCCGAGCCGCCGGGGCGGGCGCGGATGATTTCGCGATTTCCGGCACGGCGGTGACCTATGCCGGGCCGGCCGAATGGTCGTTCCGACAGCTGATCCTGCACTATGCCCATCTCTGCAAGGCGGCGGGCGGCGTCGACGCCTTCCTCCTTTCCTCGGAGCATCCGAGGCTGACGACGCTCCGCTCCGGCGCGGGCACCTATCCCTTCGTCGATGCGCTGGCGGATCTCGCAGCGGAAGTGCGCGGCGCGCTCGGCAATGACGTGCGGCTCTCCTACGGCGCCGATTGGAGCGAATATTTCGGCCACCATCCCGACGACGGGTCGGGCGACGGGCCGACTGGTCGTCCGGGAGGAGCGTCGCCTACCTCCGCGCCAATATTGCCGGCGGCGAGGACACGCTCGCCCGCCTGACGCCGGCGCCCGCCAGCAGCTCGCGCCAGCGGTCGGTCGAATCGGCATTGGTGATGTCCACCGTCTCGGCATTGAAGGCGATCTGGCGCGAGCGCAGGCCCGCCACCGTCGTGAAGCCGCCGCTCCCGGTCGTATCGACCTTGAGCAGCAGGTCCTTGCCCTTCTGTGCGGTCATGGCTGTCCTTTCGTTGTGTGCCTGGGCGGCGGCTCCACCGCCTTCGGCGGTCCCCCTCCCCCGCTTCGCAGGGGAGGAACCAGGTCGCGACCTTGATGAAGGAGGTTCCTCCCCCGTTTACGGGGGAGGGGGACCGCCGCAGGCGGTGGAGGGGGCGTGTGCGCTAAACCGGCTCGGTCACTGCACGGAAGCGGATGACGCCGTGCCAGGCGATGCCGTCCGGATCGATCGCGGCATCGGCGAACTCGAAGCGCAGATTGACGAGCACGTGCCCGTCGAGCTCCAGCGCCGCGTCGTGCAGTACATCCTTCAGCGCCTCGAGGATCGACCACGTCTCGCGTCTGCCGTGTTCGCGCGACCAGGCGTGGAGCACCAGCCGCAGCTCGGCGCCATCCTCGCTACCGGTGCTCCAGTCGCGCACCGTCCCGTCGCCGAAACTGACATAGGGAAAGGTCGCGGCGCGCGGCATCGCGTCGTAGATGCGGTCGCCGATCAGTGCGCCGGTCGCCGCATCCGCGACGAGGGTCGCATAGACCGCCTTCTGCAGGGCAAGTGCCGGATGGGTCATCGTCCGCTCACCTCGTCGATGGCCGGGCCGATCACCGGATCCGGCGCCGATGCGAGACTGCCGAACTCGCGCGCGAAGAGGCCCCCGGCCGAGACCATCACGGCCGCCTCCGCTGCCTCGCGCGGGGTCACGGTCACCGTCGCGCCGGGATGCTTCGCGGCGATCGCTGCCGCGAGCGTGTCCGCGCGGGCGGCAACCGCGCGCGCCACCGCCGGCCCCGCGGCAGCGCCGCGGAGCGCCCGAACCAGGCCGGCGCCGGTGAGCTCGCGTGCATTCATGTCCCCTCCTCCGCGCAGCCGAGCTGCAGGTAGCGCCGGCTCTCGTCCGGATCGTGGACCGTGCGGATGCGGAAATGCCGCCCGCGATAGGCGATCCGCATGGAGGCCGTGACGTCGCCGCGCCAGCGCAGCGTCACCTTGTGGCTGACGACGCCGGCGAGATGCGCGGCGATGGCTTTCTCGCGCGCCTCGACCGGTTCGATCCGCGCCCAGGCGGTCGCAAAGGTCGCCCAGGCCAGGCTCTCGCCGCCGGCATCGTCGCCGGTGCCGGCCGCCGCCTCGAGCGTCACCCGATGGCGGAGCCAGCCGGGATCGTCGGCGGGCGCCGTCACAGCTTCAACACCCGGTAGGGCGCGACGAGCGCATCGAAGCCGGCGGGCGTGGTCGCCTCCGCCGTCTCGCCGAGGCCGCGATATTCGTACCAGTGCGCGGCCAGCATGAGGATCGCGTGGCGGAGCGGCGACGGCACGTCATCCGCCTCGTCACCATAGCCGGCGGTGAGGTCGATCTCGATGCCGTTCAGCGCCAGTCCCGGCGCCGGCGGCGTCTCGAACCTCACTCGCGCCGGGATGGATGCCTTGTCGACCGAATAGGTCTCGGGAGCTGCGACATGCGGCTCGCCATCGGCATCGTAGATCGTGATCGCATCGATCGCGATCAGCGGCACGACGGGCACCCGGAGCACGCCGCTCACCGGCCAGGCATCGAGCCACAGGCGCCATTCCTGCCCGATGAGCACCCGGCGGGTCGCACTCTCGACATGGCGGCGGGCGGTCGCGATCACCTGCGCCAGCCAGGCCTCGTCGTCCTCGCCGTCGAGGCGAAGATGCGCCTTCGCCTCTTCCAGCGTCACCGGCTCCAGCGCCGGCCCGGTGATCAGGGCAGCGGTCATGCGGTCCTCGATGTGGGAGAAAGGTCAGGCGGCCCCGGCGCGAGGCCGGGACCGCCCTTTCGGCAGTCATGAGCGGGAGGGACGCGGGGAACTCAGGACGTGCCGAACTTGAGGAGCTTGATGGCGTCGAAGTCCTGGACGCCGCCGCCGACGCGCTTGGTCGTGTAGAAGAGCACGTAGGGTTTGGCGGAATAGGGATCGCGCAGCACGCGCACGCCGATGCGGTCGACGATCAGGTAGCCATGCCGGAAGTCGCCGAAGGCGATCGCGTAGGAATTCGCGTCGATGTTCGGCATGTCCTCGGACTCGGCGACCGGGAAGCCCATCAGGCTCGCCTGCCCGCCGGCCACCACGGCCGGCTGCCAGACATAGTTGCCGTCGCCGTCCTTCAGCTTGCGGACCGCAGCCTGCGTCTTCCGGTTGAGGACCCAGGCGGCGTTCTGGCGATAGCCGGACTTCAGCGTGTAGACGAGGTCGATGAGATTGTCGGCAGGATCGTCCTCGGCGAAGCCGGCCGAGACGCCGGTGACCACGTAGCCGATCTTGGTCCAGGCCCAGGAGCCCTCGGCGACCTTGGTGTAGCTGAGGAAGCCGGTCGGCTTGCCCGAACCGTCGCCGGAGACGAAGGCCGTGCCCTCCTGCGTGGCGAAGGCCTGCTCGACCTCGCCGGCGATCCACTCGTCGATATTGACCGCGGTGTCGTCGAGAAGCGTCGCGCTCGCCGCCGGCATGGCGTAGAGCTCCATCGCCGGGAACTGCAGCTCGGCGAGCACCGGCGCCGTGGTCTGCGTGCGCGAGTCGGTCTCGGCCGCCCAGCCGGTCACCGCTCCGGTGGTGGTAAAGGGCTTCTTGTAGACGTTGCCCGAGATCTGGCGCACGCCCGAGATCGCCCGGATCGGCGAGACCGAAGCGAGCCGCCGGCCGATCTCGCGCTCCGTCTCGTCCGGCACCAGGTAGCCGCCATCGGAGCCGACGGTCAGCGACTTCCCTTCGAGACGGCGCATGCCGCCCTCCTCGCCGGCGCGGACATAGGCGTCGAAGGCCGCCTTGTGCTCGCTGACGATCGTGCGACCGCCTTCGAGGCCGAGTTGCGGCCGGCGGCTCTTCAGCACCATCTGGTCGACCAGCTTTTTCTGCTCGTCCATGGCGCGATTGATGCGCTCGACCTTCTCGGTCGTCACCACGTCGGCCGACAGCTTCTTCTCGATCTCGCCGAGGCGCTCGTCATTGGCCGACTTGAAGGCCTCGAAGGCCTGCATGAACTCGTCATAGGCGGCGGTGGCGTCGGCATCCGCCGACTTCACTTCAGGCGCCTTCGTCAGCGCGTCGCTCATGGTCATCCTTTCGTTCGGTGAGGGGCTGTGGAGAGATGTCAGCCGGCGGCCCGGCGGAGCATGGCTGCCGCCCGGCGCAGCGTCCGGCCAAGGGTCGCGCGCTTGACGCTTTCGACGCGGGCGCCGGGAAGCATCGGGAAGGTGACGACCGAGACCTCGAAGAGGTCGACCTCGAGCAGGCGCCGGACGCCGCTCGATGCGTCCTTCCGTGCGCGTACCGTGCGGTAGCCGATGGACAAACCATCGAGCGCGCCGGCGCGGATCAGCGCCAGCACCTCGCGCGCCTTGCCGACGCCGCCGGCGAGCCGGCCCTTGACGTGGAGCCCGCGCGCATCCTCGCGCATGTCGAGCCAGATGCCGATCGGCTGGTTCGGGTCGTGCTGCCAGAGCATGCGGATGCCGCCCGCCCCGCGCCGCCGCAGCGATTCGGCGAAGGCGCCGGGCATCACCATGTCGCGGCCGAGATCGGCCTTGCCGAAGAGGCTCGCATAGCCGGCAAAGGTCCCGTCGGCCTCGACGGCGATATCGCCACGGGCGAATTTGGTTTCGGTGATGGGCATGGCCCTACCCCTCCACCGCCCGGATCCGCGCCGTCGCGCCGGCGCGGCGCATGGCCCGCGCCAGGCTTGCGGCGAAGCGGGCAAAGACCGTTCGGTGCCCGTCGCGGCGATGCGCGACGAGGCTCGCAATCAGCGTCATGTCATGATCCTCTCAGTCGCGGTCGCCGAAGAAGCGGTTCAGCTTGGCGATCTCGTTGACGAAGTCGTTGAAGCGCCGGTTCGAGGCCGCGAGCTCGCGGAGCGCCCAGAAGAGCAGCCCGGTCGAGGCGCTCGCCCAGAGGAAGAGCGCGAGATGCGCGAGGTCGCCGCGCTCGCTGAAGGTGCGGGTGATCTCGTCCACGCTTTCATTCCATCGGCCCGTAGCCGACCGCGGCGCGCTTCTCGTCCTCGGTCAGGAAGTCCGCCGCGCCGACCCGCCGCCAGAGCGCGTCGCGGTCGCCGGCCAGCGCCTCGACCGGATCGGTATCGCAGGCGAGCCGCAGCTCCTTGCCGAAGGCCGGCGCCAGCCAGGCGCCGAGCGCCCCCGTCACCCGCGCCACCAGCGGCAGGACCGTGCCGCGCCAGAAGGCTCGGTTGGCCTCCTGGTAGTTCGAATAGGTATTGTCGCCGGGAATGCCGAGGAGCATCGGCGGGACGCCGAAGGCGAGCGCGATCTCCCGCGCCGCCATGTTCTTGGCTTCGAGGAAATCCATGTCCTTCGGCGTCAGGCTCATCGGCCGCCAGTCGAGCCCGCCTTCGAGGAGCAGCGGCCGGCCGGCATGGCGCGCGCCCTGGTAGCCGGTCTCCAGCTCCTTCTTCAGCCGTTCGAACTGCTCCTCGGAGAGGTTGCCGCCTTCCTTCGCCTGATAGACCAGCGCACCGGAAGGCCGCGCCGAATTGTCGAGGAGCGCCTTGTTCCAGGCGCCCGCCGCATTGTGCAGGTCGAGCGCAACCTGCGCCGCCTCGATGGGCGCGAAGCCGTAGTGGTCGTCGAGCGGATGGAAGAAGGCGAGCTGCAGGATCGGCGCCAGCGTCCCGTCGCCCTCGTCGACGAAGCGCACCGTGCGTCCGCCGACCGAATATTCGAACGCCTCCGGCCAGCCGTCCGGCCCGGGCACGACCTTCATGCGGTCGGGCCGCAGGAGATGCAGCTCGCCCGGCATGCCGTCGATGCTCACCGCCTCGACATAGGCATTGCCCGCGACGAGCAGGTAGCCGTACAGCGCCTCGCGGAACTCGTTGCCCGCCTGCCGGCGGTTCGGCCGCCCGAGCAGCGCCAGAAGCGGATGATCGGCTACCTCTGCCGGGCCTTCGTAGAGGAGGAGCGGGACCGATGCAGCAGCCTCCGCGATCATGCGCACCGAGCGGAAGACTACGGCGTTGCGCGCGAAACCCTCGCGGGCGAGCGCCGCATAGTCGCGCGGCGTCCAGGCGGGCCGCCCATGGGTCTGCAGCGCGATCACCGGCGACGCGGCGGAAGCCTTGGCCTCGACCGGCGCCGCCGCACCGGACGCACGCCTGCTGCCCGCGCCGAAGCGCGTCATCCAACCGAACCGGGCCATCCGGCCTCCTTCAGGATCTCACAAACGAAAACGGCCGGGACGAACCCGGCCGAAAATCAGAAGGCGCAGCGTTGCCGCGCGGTTGCTCCCCTGCGAAGCGGGGGAGCTGTCGGCGAAGCCGACTGAGGGGGCGAGCGTGATGCCGAAGATGGAGTGCGTTCCCGCCCCCACCACCGCCTTCGGCGGTCCCCCTCCCCCGCTTCGCAGGGGAGGAACCGCGTCGACCCGGTCAGCTCCACCCGTGACGCAGAGGGCGGGACGAATCCCGCCACCAACCCCACCATCGTCATGGCCGGCCTTGTGCCGGCCATCCACGACTTCGGTTCAGCGGGGCACCGCCATCCGCACCTGTTCGACGATATCGAGACCTTACCGAAGCACCGTCGCGGTGTCAAGGACAATATTCCTATTTCCTTCCTGTGACCCGCGTCATTGCCGCATCCCTTCCCGACCCCTATCTGGCGCATCTTCGCGCGGGGGCATGACCAGGGAGATCCGCAATGGCCAGTTTCAATTCCATCCTCGGGACCGTCGGGCACACCCCGGTCGTCCGCATCAACCGCCTGGCGCCGGCCGGCATCAACCTCTTCGTCAAGGTCGAGGCCTTCAATCCGCTCGGCTCGGTCAAGGACCGGCTGGCCCTCGGCGTCATCGAGGCGGCGGAGAAGTCGGGCGAGCTGAAGCCCGGCCAGACCGTGATCGAGGCGACCAGCGGCAATACCGGCATCGGCCTCGCCATGGTCTGCGCGGCCAAGGGCTACCCGCTCGTCGTCACCATGGCCGAGCCCTTCAGCGTCGAGCGTCGGCGCCTCATGCGCTTCCTCGGCGCCAAGGTGATCATCACGCCGGCGGCCGAGCGCGGCGTCGGCATGGTGCGCAAGGCGACCGAGCTGGCCAAGGCCCATGGCTGGTTCCTCACCCGCCAGTTCGAGAACGAGGCCAATCCCGACTTCCATTCGAAGACCACGGCGCGCGAGATCATCGACGATTTCGCCGGCGAGCGGCTCGACTACTGGGTCACCGGCTACGGCACCGGCGGCACCTTGAAGGGCGTCGCCCGGGTCCTGGCGAAGGAGCGGCCCGAGACCCGGATCGTCGTCTGCGAGCCGGCCGACGCGGCGCTCCTCGCCTCCGGCCAGGAGCAGGCGCGCAACCCCGACGGTTCGCCCGCCGCGCCCCATCCCGCCTTCAAGCCGCACCCGATGCAGGGCTGGGTGCCCGACTTCATCCCGAAGATCACCGGCGATGCGGTCGCCGCCGGCGCGGTCGGCAAGCTCCTCACCATTCCCGGCCCGGAGGCGCTGAAGATGAGCCGCGAGCTCGCCACCAGGGAAGGCATCTTCGTCGGCATCACGTCGGGCGCCACCTTCGCCGGCGCGCTGCAGGTGGCGCGGGAAGCCGAAAAGGGCTCCACCATCCTCTGCATGCTGCCCGATACCGGCGAGCGCTACCTGTCGACGCCGCTCTTCGCCGACGTGCCGGCGGACATGACGGAGGAGGAGCTCGCCATCTCGCGCTCCACGCCCTCCGGCCAGCTGCCGCCGAAAGCCGCCTGAGCGCCTGTGACGGCGGTCATATTGTCGCGCCGTTCGGATGTATATCTGGTCCACGAACCGTTCGACGGGGGATTCGCGCCGGCCGCGGCTGGCGCGCCAACAAGGAAAGGGTTGATCCTATGAACCTCAAGAAGAGCATTGCCGGCGCCGTCACGGCGCTCGCCGTCGTCGCCATGGCCGCCGGCCCGGCGGAGGCCAAATCCAAGTCGTACTGCGCCCAGAAGGCACAGAACATCGCCAACCAGCGCGCCCTCGGCTCGACCGCGGTCGGCGCCGTCGGTGGCTGCATCATCGGCGCCATCGTCGCGCACAAGTGCGGCGTCGGCGCCGCGGTCGGCGGCGTCGGCGGCTTCGCCATCGGCAGCGCCCAGTGGAAGAAGGTCTACAACCAGGTCTATTGGCAGTGCCGTAATTCCAAGTAGCCGAGGCTGCCACGCCGGCGCCAAAGTTAGGGCCCATCCGGCGCCCGCCTGATGCGATAGCCGCGGCACCAGCGCCGCGGCTATATTCGTTTCGGGGATCGCAAGGTGGGTTGAGGATGGATCGTCGCCGCTTCGTTCTAGGCGCTGCCGCGCTTGCCGGCGGGGCGCTGCTTCCCGCCGCCGCGCTCGCCAAGGTGCCCTCGCCCTACGGCGTCGACCTCCTGCCGCCGCTCGACGACCGCGAGGCCTTCATCGTCTGGATGAAGGCCAATCGCGGCGAGGATCCCACCTTCCTCGGCCAGCGCTTCGACCGCTACCTGCAGCTCCTCGAGCACCGCGACCTGTTCACGCCGGCCGACAAGCGCGCCTTCCTGATGACGCCGCGCGAGGAATTCGCCCTCAAGCAGAATGCCGCCCGCGTCTATGACCGCGCCTTCCTCGACATCGGCTACGGCGTCACCATCTCGGGGCCCAATCTCGTCGGCCGCATGACCTCGTCGCTGGCGGTCAAGCGCGGCGACAGGGTGCTCGAGATCGGCACCGGTTCCGGCTACCAGTCCGCCTATCTCTCCTACCTCACCGACAAGGTCTTCTCGATCGAGATCATCAAGCCGCTCGCCGAGCGCACGCGCAAGAACTACGACCGGCTGATCGATGCGGGCTATACCGAATACGCCACCATCTCGACCAGGAACGACGACGGCTACTACGGCTGGGAAGAGGCGGCGCCTTTCGACAAGATCGTCGTGACCTGCGGCATCGACCACATCCCGCCGCCGCTCCTCAAGCAGTTGAAGCCCGACGGCATCATGGTCATCCCGGTCGGCCCGCCCGGCGCGCAGCACGTCCTGAAGGTCACGCGCCGCACGCAAGCCGACGGCACCGTCACCGTCGATCGCGCCGACATCTATCGCGGCTCGATCGTTCCCTTCGTTCCCTTCACCAAGCTCGAAGGCACCGAGATCAAAGGCACGCACGACCAGTAGACCCGCAACCCTTCGGAGGACCGGCGCATGTCCGTCGAGAAACAGGTAGCAGCGCACTACGGCAGGAGCGGCAGCGAGAAGCCTCTCCTCGATGCCCTCCGGGCCGCCGGCAAGGACGTCGACCGCCTGACCACGGCGGACCTCGCGCCGGTGGACGAGTTCCATCTCGGCTGGCGCGCCGCCACCGTCGGCTTCGGCAAGGCGCTCGCCTTCCCGTCCGGCGCCCATGTGCTGGACATCGGCTCGGGCATCGGCGGCCCGGCGCGCTACCTCGCCGAGACCTTCGGCGTGACGGTCACCGGCATCGACCTGACGCCGGAATACGTCGCCCTCGCCGATGCGCTCACCCGCCGCGTCGGCCTCGCCGACCGCGTCGCCTTCCGCGAGGCCAATGCGCTCGCCTTGCCCTTCGACGATGCGAGCTTCGATGGCGCCTATACCATCCACGTCGCCATGAACATCGCCGACAAGGCGAAGCTCATCGCCGAGACGCGCCGCGTCCTCAAGCCCGGCGCCACCTTCGGCATCTACGACGTCATGCGCGTCGCGGTGGGGGACCTGCCCTATCCGCTGCCCTGGGCGCTGACCGGCGAGACAAGCTTCGTCGAGCCGTCCGCCGCCTACCGGCAGTGGCTCGGCGCGGCCGGCTTCACCATCGTCTCCGAGCGCGACCGCTCGGCCGAGGTCAAGGAGATCGTCCGCGCCAACCGCGAGCGGCTGGAGCGCGAGGGTTCGTCCGCCCTCGGCCCGCATACGCTGATGGGGCCGGGCTGGGCCGAGCGCTCCGCCAATGCCGGCAAGGCGCTGCAGCAGGGGCTGATCGCGCCCGTCGAGATCATCGCCCGCGCCGCCTGACCGGTCAGAGGTCGCGCATCCGCGGCTCGCCGGCATTGCCGAGCATCAGCGCGGTGACCGCCCAGACCAGCGCGTCCAGCCGGTCGGGAGAACGACCGGCCGAGAGCCCGTCCGGGCCGAAATCGCAGAGTTCGTCCTCGAGCTCCGGCAGCGCGCCGACATGGCGCACCCGGCCCTGCGCGTAGAGCGCCGCCACCGGCTCGGCGCGCAGCCACTTGCCGCGCGTCGCGCGCACCGCCGTCACCGGCACGTGGCGGTCGATCTCGCGCATCACCGCCGTCACCATGTCGCCGCCCTGGTTCACCTCGGCGACCAGCGCGTCGGCGTCGATCCGCCGGTAGAGGCCGAGGGCGCGGGCCGCCCACTGGTCGGGCTTCACCTCGGCGATCGTCGCGTCGGCAAGCACGTAGGCCGTATCGTCAAGGAGGCCGACCGCGACGATGCCGCAGGTGCCGCTCCGCTGGCTCGCCGGCGGATCGACCGCGACGACGATGCGGCGGAGCTTCCCCGGCGCCCGGTCGACGCGGAGCCGCTCGATGTCCGCCCGCTGCCATAGCCCGTCGACGCGATCCTCGATCATCTCGCCTTCGAGCTCCTGCCGTCCGAGCCGCGTGCCGGCATAGCGGCCGACGACGCGGGTGAGGAAGGCCGGCGACAGGTTCAGCCTGTTCATGCGCGTCGTCGCATGGGTCACCGCCGTCGTCGCATCCCCGATCAGCCGGCGAAGAAGCGGCACCGGGCGCGGCGTGGTCGTCACCATCTGGCGCGGATGGTCGCCGAGCCTCAGCCCGAACTGGAGCATGTCCCAGGTCGCGTCGGCATGGCGCCACTTGGCGAGCTCGTCGGCCCAGGCCGCCGCGAATTGCGGCCCGCGCAGGCTCTCCGGATCCTCCGACGAGAAGGCATGCGCGACCGAACCGTTCGGCCACACGACCCGCCGTCGCGAGGGCTGCCATTCGGGGCGCTCCTGCCGCTCGTGGATCGAGAGCAGGCCTGACACGCCCTCGATCATCACCTCGCGCACGTCGGCGAAGGTCTCGCCGACCAGCGCGATGCGGCCGACCGGCGCCCCGGCGAAGGGCCAGCGGCCGAGTGCCTGACCGCGCACCCATTCGGCGCCGGCGCGCGTCTTGCCCGCCCCACGCCCGCCGAGCATGAGCCAGACCAGCCAGTCGCCCTCGGGCGGAAGCTGGTCGGGCCGGGCGAAGAAGGGCCACCAGCGCGCCATGCGCTCCCGCCCGGCATCCGGCAGGCGGAGAAGCAATTCCTCAGGCTTCCTCCCGGCCTTCAGCCCAGAGAGCAATGCGGCGAGCCAGGTCGGCGTCCGGTTCTCCACGATCGGCGGGTTCCTTCGTGCCTGCGCCGCCGTCCCGTCCGAGCGCCATGATGGTCTGCAGAGTCTTTGCCAGGTGGACGAGAAGCCGCGCATCCTTCTCGTCGATCATCGTCCCCTTGCCGCGCAGCCGCCTGTCGATCGTGCCGATCTGGCGATCGACGACGCGGAGCAGCCGCGCCGTCACCGCCTCGCCGTCATCGATGGTGCGTGCCAGGCGCGGCCCGGCTGGGCGGGTGCGCTGGCTCGCGACCGGAGCCCCTTCCGGGCGCTGCCATCCCCGCTCCGCGGCGAGGCGATGCAACGATCCCCGCGCCAGGCCGAAGCGCTTGGCGATCTCGGCATTGGAAAGCGTCGTCTCCTCCACCTCGCGCCGCAGGGCGGCGAGACGCGGCGGATCGCGCTTCAGTGCGGTGATGCCGGGCGTCGGCCTGTCGCGCACGCCTCTTCCTGCTTCGTCGAGCTCAGCCTCCTCTTCCGCCCCTGCTGGGTCGGAACAGGCGTGACCATTCGGCGGACGAGCGCCGTTCAGCGCCGTCGCGGCCAAGAGCTGCTCTGTCATGACACGGAACCTTCGTCGCCCGGTGGCGATCGCCGTCGGAACGGAAGCGTGGAAGCAAGGATGCGACAGGGGAGGACATCCGCATCGAGCACCCAGTGCCGGATACGGGAACCTCACCCTGCCTTGACGCTACCCGAACAGCGCCCGATGGTCAAGGAATTTATTCCTTCAAATGCGATCAGACCCATCCCCAGCCCGCCCGCATTAAGGTTACAGCAACCTTCCCCGTGCGGCCGGGCGGCTTTCGGCCTATCCCAATCCTTACCGAAGGATTGAGCCACTCGACATGACTTTACTCATCGTCCTCTTCATCGTTCCGCCGGCGCTCTGGGCGGCGGACCGCGTCTTCAACCGCGGCGAGTTCTTCACGCTCCTCCGCGAGGAGCTGAACATCGCGCCCGCGCCGAAGGTCTCTCGCGGCGCGCGGCGTCTGCGCATCACGGTGCGCCGCTAGATTGGATTTGTCGCTCTTCCGGACGGAAAGGCGCTCACCTTTCCCGGAAACGCTCCGCCCCTAGCGCGGCAGGCTGTTGGCGAGCGCCTGGGCCTGCTTGACGAGATCGGGATAGAAAGGCGCGTTCAGCGTCTCCTCGGCATAGCAGCCGCGAAAATCCTGGTCGGCCTTATCCTGAAGCCTGGTATAGGCCTCGAACAGCGCCTCGTCCTTCGGGTCGGATTTGTCGTAGGCCTCGAGCGCCTCGTCCATCTTCTTCTGGTAGCCCTGCCAGACCTCGTCGCAGGCAGCGATCGACGCGACCTTGGCCTTGACCGGGCTCGAGGCGATGAACACCCGCTTGCCGTTGACCACCGCGAGCAGGAGCTCGTCGGGCACGCCCGCGCCTATGTCCTGCGCACGGAGCACCAGCATGGCGCGCGCCGTCGCCGCCCCGCCGGGCGGCAGGACCGGCACCAGCGCATAGCGCAGCACCGCCGCATCGGGACTGGTCGCCTGCGCGTAGAACTCGTCGGAGCGGAGCGCATCCGCCGCCTCGTGCGGCAGGTCCCTCGCCCCGGCCAGCCAGCGGGCGAGCAGCGTGTCGGTCGTCGCCAGCACGGTCGACCTGCCATCCGCCGTCGTGAAGACGAGGCCGTCCAGCATCCCGAAGCCGACATCGGAAGGGAAAAGCGTCTCCAGGCTGATCCTGCCCTTGGCGCCGTAGCCCTTGATCGCCACCTTGCCGACCACGGGCGCAAGCAGCCCGCCGAGATCGGCAAGCGCCTTCTGCTCCTCGGCGATCACCGCATCGCCGACCTCTGCCTTCTCCGCCTCGCGGAACTTCGCGACATAGGCCTCGCGCGCCGCGACGTACTTGTCGAGGGGCGTGTCGGCGAGCGCGGCCGGCGCGAGGAGCGCCAGCCCCGCCAGTGCAAGCACCAGCCGCCGCATATGTCAGCCGTCCTTGCGGCTGATCTCGAAGAGGAACCAGTGCCGGCGCTCGGCCTCGTCGATATAGACCTCGAGGAGGCTGGTGCTCGCCACGTCCTCGTGCTCGTCGCAGATCGTATGGGCGGCACGGAGCTTGCCGATGAAGTCCTTGGTGTCGTCGCGCAGCTCCGCGATCATGTCCTCGGGCGTGACGTAGTCGGCGTCGTTGTCGAGGACGCGCTGGAGCCTGGCGATGTGGCCGATGGAGCGGATCGTGGTGCCGCCGATCTTGCGCACGCGCTCGGCGAGCGGATCGGTGATGGCGAAGATCTGGTCGCCCTGCTCGTCCATCAGGAGGTGCAGGTCGCGGAAGCGCGGGCCGCTCATGTGCCAGTGGAAGTTCTTCGTCTTGAGGTAGAGCGCGAAGGCGTCGGCGAGGACCGCGTTCAGCGCGCCCGAAATATCACCGACGGCATTGGCGCCGAGATCGGTCGGGGTGTTCAGCGCCGCGGACTGGCGCTTCTTGACGGCGGCATTGTTGACGGGAGCCTTGCTGGCGGGGGCCTTGCTCATGTCTTTCCCTTTCCTGTCCTGACTTTCGGCTGCCGGGTCCGCCGGCCGCTCTCCGCCGGGTCCTCCCCCGGCCATGAAACGATATGGGCTTCGAGGTCCTCGACGGCCATGCCCGCCTCGCTGATCGTGCGGCCGCGAACCGAGATTCCGGCCTCGTGCACGGTCTCCGAATCGCCCGAGACGAGCGGATGCCACCAGTAGAGGTCGCGTCCCTCGCCGACCAGCCGGTAGGCGCAGGTCGGCGGCAGCCAGCCGAGCTCGGCGACGCTCTCCGGCGTGAGCCGGATGCAGTCGGGAACCAGCTTCTGGCGGTTCGGATAGTCGCGGCAGCGGCAGGTCGCGCCGTCGAGCAGCCGGCAGGCGACGTGGGTCCAGAATATCTTTCCGGTCTCCCATTCCTCGAGCTTGTTGAGGCAGCAGCGGCCGCAGCCGTCGCAGAGGGACTCCCATTCGGCATCGGACATGTCGGCGAGCGCGAGCCGGCGCCAGAAGGGCTCGTCGTCGGCCGGGCGGAGGGAGGAGGAACGGGAAGCCATTTGCCCGCTTCTATAGCAGGTCAGGCGGGCGATTTCTTGTCGGAATGGCCGAGCGGGCGATCCGGCGCCACGATGTCGCGCACGCGCTGCTTCAGCTCGGTGATGTCGGGAAAACGCCCCTCCTGCTTCCGCGACCAGACCACCTCTCCGTCCACCCGCACGACAAAGGTGCCGCCGGTGCCGGGGACGAGCGTCACGCCGCCGAGTTCCTCCTCGAAGGTCTGGAGCAGCTCCTGCTGCATCCATGCCGCGCGCAGCATCCAGCGGCAGAGCCGGCAATATTCGATCTCGACGCGGGGAAGTGCCATTTCCTGCCTCCGTTCAGGGCCGGAAGCTAGCATGCCTCAGCGATGAATCGTTGCCGGCCCGTGACGATCGTAGAGCGAGAGCTTCTGCCAGGGGATCGGCGGGGCAAGGCCCGAGACCAGCCAGCTCGCCAAGGTGCACAGCAGGATCAGCACCGTCGCGGAGCGCCGGAAGACCGGCGTCAGCCGGGCGACCGAAAGCCACGCGGCGAAGGCGCCGAGGAAGACCGCGGTCGGGACGGTCTCGGCGACCGGCCAGGAAAAGAGATAGGCGCCGGCGACGACGTAGATCGGCAGGATCAGGACGGCGAGCGCGCTCCATGGCTGGCGCCGGCGGTCCAACTGCAGCCAGTAGGCGGCGATCAGGAGTGCCGCCGGCAGCACCGTGCAGGCGAATACCCGGAGGAAGGCCCGCACGCCCTCGATATAGAGAAGGTGCGGCCGGAAGGGGTCGATATAGACCGCCTTGAAGAGAGGAATGGCGCGGTCGATGCCGAGAAGGCCGAGGAGCCCGGTCAGCACGAGCAGCGTCGGCATGATGGCGACGAGGAACATGGCGACGAAGGCGCGCGGGTCGGAGCGCGCCGTGCGGTCCGACAGCGCCCCGAACAGCGCCAGAACCGGGATCATCAGCGCCGGCGCGGGGCCTGCGAGAAGCAGGAAGGCGAGCACCAGCCCGAAGCTCATCTCGGCCTGCACGTCGCCGACCGATTCGAGGCGCCGGATGCCGGGGACGATGGCCGCGCAGGCGAGCATCACCGGGATCGCCGTGTGGTCCACCGTGATCGTGCCGATGACGATGGTATTGGCGCCGAGGGCGATGACGAAGGCGAGCGCCTCGATCGCCGGCCAGTCGTTGAAGACGAGACGCTGGTAGAGCCATGCGAGCAGCGCGCCGAGGGCGAGCGCGGAGAAGAGCGCGAGCATCGTCTCCGCCGGCAGCGGCACCGGCAGGCGCCTGACCAGCCAGACGACCATCTGCGACAGCCAGGCGCCGTCATAGGCGCCGGGCATGTAGGGGCCGGAAATGGCCGGAAGCTCCGCCCCGCCGGGTCCGAGCTTCCAGGCGAGCACCAGCAGCGTCAGCACCGCGCCGGCCGCCACCCAAGCCGGCCCGGTGCTCGCCCGGGCGCGGACCTTCTCCTCGATCGTGCTCATGTCGATCCGGCTTCCGTGGCGGTCAGACGCGCCTCGGTCACCTTGGACGTGCCGTGCTCGGTCTTTTCCCAGAAGTGCGGCTTCACCACGAGCTGCCAGAGCGCCTTGTAGGCGGCGATCGAGTGCAGGATCCAATAGAAGGGCTGCAGGATGCCCGCCGGCACCAGGTCGAGGTAGCGCCGCTTCAGCGCCGCAACGATGCCGAAATAGACGAGCAGCAGGTTGGCGAAGAAGAGGTTGAATGTCGCGAGCGTCCCGACCGGTTCCGGGAACAGCCAGTCGAGGCTGGTATCGCGGAGCAGGTAGAAGCCGATGGTCATCGCCCAGACGATCGGGTTGACGAGCGCCAGCAGCGGCGGTGCGCCGATGAAGAAGTGGAAGCAGAAGACGCCGCGCGGGCCGATGGTGCGCCACAGCTCGACCGGATGGCGCATGTGGACCAGCCAGGTCTGCAT
Organism: Hyphomicrobiales bacterium; assembly: GCA_017305635.1. Lineage (GTDB taxonomy): Bacteria > Pseudomonadota > Alphaproteobacteria > Rhizobiales > Kaistiaceae > JAFKKF01. The sequence continues at coordinate 176,173 of JAFKKF010000012.1, forward strand.
GTAGCCCTTGATCCAGCGCGAGCGCTGCTTGATCCAGCTCGGCAGGACGCCGTTCGCCTCCTCGTAGGTGGTCGAGTTGATGACGCCGATGCGGTAGCCCTCCTGCGCCAGGCGGATGCCGAGATCGGCATCCTCGGTGACGTTGAAGGGGTCCCAGGCGCGCACCTGCCTGAGCACCGGCAGGCGGAAATGGTTCGAGGTGCCGCCGAGGGGGATCGGCATCTTCAGCCTGTCGAGGCCGGGCAGCAGGAAGTCGAACCACTGCGAATATTCGAGGGTGAACATCCGCGTCAGCCAGTTCTCGGACCGGTTGAAATAGTTCAGCCGCGCCTGCACGCAGGCGAGCCGTTCGCCGCCACGCCGGAAGGCGAGCACGGCCTTCTTCAGCTGGTCCGGCTCGGGCTGGTCCTCGGCGTCGTAGATGGTCACGAACTCGCCGCGCGAGAAGAATAGCGCGTAGTTGCATGCCTTCGGCTTGGTGCGCGGCTCCGAGGGCGGCACCCGCAGGATCTCGAAGGTGCCGGGCGGCCGCAGCGCCTTCGCCGCCTCGATGGTCTCGGCGTCGTCCTCCTCCAGCACCAGCTTCACCTCGAGCTTCGAGGCCGGATAGTCGAGCCCGCGGAGCGCCGCGAAGAGAAGCGGCAGGACCTTCGCCTCGCGGTACATCGGCACCAGCACCGTATAGGTCGGGAGCTCGGCATCGGTGAGCGCGGCCACCTCCTCCGGCCTGATGTCCATATCCACCTTGCGGCTGGAGCCGACCCAGGTGAGCAGGAACTTGAACAGGAAGGTGAAGGTATAGAGAAGCGTGATCGCCGCCATGGTGGCGACGAGGCAGGTCGCCGGCGCGAGCACCAGGAAGATGAGATAGGCCGCGCCCGCGACGAGGAAGCCCGTGCGCTGGACCGGCGTCACCGTGAGCTTGGCCGAATGTTCCGGCTTCCAGACGTAGAGCGCTTCCCGCGCAGCGAGGCTGTCGGTCTCGCGGAAGCGGTCCTGCAGGAACCAGAATATGTCGAAGGGCGCGGTGACGACGAAGCCGTAGCCCTCGGCGCCGTAGCGCTTCTCGGCCCATTCGCGCTGCGGCTCGCCGACCTCGACCGCCGCGATCATCACGCGGCCACCCTCCCGACGCCACGGGATCAATTCGAGCTCCACGTATCCCGCGCGGTCGGCGGGATCGAGGAGTTCCGCGTCGGGCGGATCGGCATGGAGGTTGACGAAGGCGCAGCCATAGGCCTCGGCGAGCGCGCGATAATAGTCGAAGGGGCGGACCAGGCCCTTGCCGATCAGCACCTCGCCGAGGGTCGAGCCCCACATGATGCGGTCGGCGACGCTGGCGACGAGATCGACCGCCGCGAGCTGCCCCCGCGATACCAGGATCTCGCCGGCCGTGAGCTGGCGGAGCGGCCCGCCGCCGGCCTCCGAGTCGCGGCGCGGGCCGCCGGGCGCTTCCACGCCATCGGGATGCGGTGCCGGAATGGGCCGCAACAATGCCATCACGTCCTCTGCCGCGCGATCATCGCGCGCTCTCCGTCCGTTCTCGACCCTGGGGGTGCTCCCCTTAACCGACGCTGGAAGACGCCCGCCGGATCGCCCGCGGCGGGGCCGTTTTGGCGATCATGCTTTCCCTGCGGTTAGCCGGCATGATTTCGCAGCCGTTAGCCGCCATGGTTGCCGAGTCGCTAAGCCGGCCGGGGCGGCTGCCGCGATAACGCCGCTTTCCCTCGCAGAATCGTGCCCGGCGCGCCCCTTGTCTTTGCGGCGCCTTTCCTCGACAAGAGGCGGCAACGGGATCCAATCGCGGACCGGGAATTTTGCGCGATCCATTCGAGAATACCCGCAAGCGCCGGCGCCGGCTCCGTCTGATCGACGTCGATGCCTGGATCGATTCCGGCCTCTACCGGGCGGGCCGCGCCATTGCCTCGGTCGCCGAGGGCATCTCGCTCTTCATGCGCCGCTTCCGCGTCACCGGCTGGAAGCGCGGCATCTTCGAGGTGCTCGGCGACGCGGTGACGCTCGGCGCCGGCGGCAGCGTCATATTGCTGGCGCTCGCGCTTCCCGCCTTCGAGGCGACCAAGACCGACTGGCGCTCGCAATCCGACTATTCGGTCACCTTCCTCGACCGCTACGGCAACGAGATCGGCAAGCGCGGCATCCGCCATTCCGACTCGGTCCCCCTCGACGAAATGCCCGACCACCTGATCAAGGCGGTCATCGCGACCGAGGATCGGCGCTTCTTCGACCATTTCGGCATCGACGTCCTCGGCACCTTCCGCGCGCTGGTCCAGAACCTGCGCGCCAATGCCGTCGTGCAGGGCGGCTCCTCGCTGTCGCAGCAGCTCGCCAAGAACCTCTTCCTCTCCAACGAGCGCACGCTGGAGCGCAAGATCAAGGAGGCCTTCCTCGCCATCTGGCTGGAGGCCAATCTTTCCAAGCAGGAAATCCTCAAGCTCTATCTCGACCGCGCCTATATGGGCGGCGGCAATTTCGGCATCGAGGCGGCCTCGGAATTCTATTTCGGCAAGTCGGTGAAGGACGTGAACCTCGCCGAGGCGGCGATGCTCGCGGGCCTGTTCAAGGCGCCCGCCCGCTACGCCCCGCACATCAACCTGCCGGCGGCGCGCGAACGCGCCAACCAGGTTCTCACCAACCTCGTGCAAGGCGGCTTCATGACCGAGGGGCAGGTGATCGGCGCCCGCCGCCATCCGGCCGACGTCGTGCCGCAGGCGGCGGCCTCCGCCTCGCCCGACTTCTTCCTCGACTGGGCCTTCGCCAAGGTGAAGGAGTTCAATCCGAAGGACCACATCATCACCGTCCGCACGACGGTCGACATGGGCATCGAGGCTTCCGTCGAGGGCGCCATCGAGGAGATGCTGCGCCTGCATGGCCAGCAATACCGCGTCACCCAGTCGGCGGCGGTCGTCATGGATACCGACGGCTATGTGCGTGCCATGGTCGGCGGACGCGACTATGGCGAGAGCCAGTTCAACCGGGCGGCGGATTCGCTCCGCCAGCCGGGCTCGTCCTTCAAGCCCTTCGTCTATGCCACCGCCCTCGAGAACGGCTTCACGCCGGATTCGATCGTGGTCGACGCGCCGATCTGCATCGGCAACTGGTGCCCGCATAATTTCTCGCCCGGCTATCGCGGGCGCATCCCGATGACGACCGCGCTGATCAATTCGCTGAACACCGTCGCCGTGCGGCTCGCCCAGGCCGTCGGCCGCGACAAGATCGTGGCGCTCGCCAAGGCGGTCGGCATCGAGACCGAGCTGAAGATCACGCGCTCGCTCCCGCTCGGCACTTCCGAGGTGTCGATGATCGAGATGGCCGGCGCCTATGGCGCCTTCGCGAGCGGCGGCTACAAGGTGACCCCGCAGGCCTTCACCCAGATCATCTCGTCGACCGGCGAGATCCTCTACGACGCACGCCGCGACGCCAAGCCGAAGGTCCGCGTCCTGCCGGAGAAGGTCGTCGCCGGCATGAACTTCATGATGTCGCAGGTGCCCGAGCGCGGCACCGGCCGCGCCGCCAAGCTCGACGGCATCAAGACCGCCGGCAAGACGGGCACCTCGTCCAGCTTCCGCGATGCCTGGTTCGACGGCTTCACCGGCAACTATGTCGGCATCGTCTGGTACGGCAACGACAACTTCACGCCCATGCGCCGCATGACCGGCGGCGCGCTTCCGGCGATGACCTGGAAGCGCTTCATGACCTATGCCCATACCGGCATCGAGCTGAAGCCGATCCCCTATGTCGAGCCGGAGAAGCCGGCGCAGGTCGTCGCCGACGCGAAGAACACGAAGCCGGAGGACCCCGACCAGGCAGCGGCCCTCGCGACCGCCCAGGCGGCAGGCCCGTCCAACCTCTCCGTCGCCACGACGCAATGGCTCAATTCCCTGCAGTCGCTGATGGAGAACGCCGCGCCGCTGAAGCCGGTCGCCGACCTCCAGCCCACGGCCCCGGTGACCATGGTGGCGGGCGAGGCCGCGCCTGCGGCACCGGCGATCGCCGATCCCCGATAGCGGCGCGCCGCCGCGCCTTGTATCGTCCGTTTCGGAATCGGGGCCGCCGCCATTGCGTTTTCTCTTCGAGCTCGCCTTCACGATACTGATTGCGACGACGATCGGCTTTGCCACCGCCTGGTACGCGGTCGATCGCGGCGTCGTCTTCGGCACCGTGACGGTGGGCGCCTGGAAGGCGTGGCCGCTCGAGGGCAGCGCCAATGCCGATCCCTATTCGCTCGCCATGCTCGCGCGCTCGGGCGAGATCCCGCTCGGCGGCGGCGAAGGCATCGCCTTCACGGCAACCACCGATTCGAGGGGCAATCCGCTCAGCGGCCATTGCACCTATGCCGTCGACGGGCAGACGCCGCCGGCGCGGCTGTGGACCCTCACCGCCTATGACGCCCTCGGCCATCTCATGCCGAATGCGGCGGGGCGAACCGGCTTCCTGTCGCGCGAGATTCTCCGCCGGCCGGACGGCGACTTCGTCATCACCCTCGCCGGCGACGTCGCGCCCGGCAACTGGCTGCCGATCGCTCCGGTCGACCGCTTCAAGCTGGTGCTCCGCCTCTACGACACGCCGCTGACCACCGGCAGCCAGCTCGCCGGCGTGACCATGCCGCGGATCATCGCGGGAGCGTGCTCGTGAGGCGCACCCTTCTCTATGCGCTTGGCGGCCTGCTCCTGGCGGGCGTGATCCACATCGCGATCATCTTCCTCGTCCCCTATTTCGCGACGCGCGACGCATGGTCGGCGATAGCCAAGCTCGGTGCCGAGGGGGAGTTCCACATCCTCCCGCTTGGCGATTCGGGACCCGATACCCTGCCCGCCCTCGATCCGCGCCTCCTCCACGCCGTCTGCCGCTTCTCGATCGCCGACAATCCGATCCGCATCCAGGCGCAGCTTCCGAGCGACTTCTGGTCGATCGCGATCTTCGACCGGCGCGGGCGCAATCTCTACAGCCTGAACGACCGCTCGGCCGAGCGCACGCAGCTCGACCTCGCTATCCTGACGCCCGTGCAGATGGCGCAGATGCGCGAGGATCCGCCCGCCTCGCTGGAGCAGGCGGTGGTGATCGAGTTGCCGGTGCAGGCAGGATTTGCGGTTCTGCGCGTGCTCGTCGCCGACGACAGCATGCTGCCCGCGGCGACGCGCGCCCTTCAGGGCGCCAATTGCGCGGCGACGCTCTGACCGAGCCTCAGGACGTGCGCCGCGGCCGGCGGCGACCGCTGCCGCCGAAATCGTCGAAGCCGCCGAAATCGCCGGTCGTCACCGGATCGAGCAGGCGATGGCCGAGATCGAGCAATTCCTCGTCGGCGTGCCGTTCGATGCGCACGCCCGGGAAGATGACGATCTGGCATTCCGTCGCGGCGCGGCCGGTGCGCCGCCGCGGTCGCCTGGTGGATGCAATCTGGAGAACGCTCCCCACGAGCCGCCCCCTTCTTGTGTGCTTCCGGCCGGACTACTCGCCGCGGCCAACGGCAGACGCACTACAGGCATCGCCGGGAATTAAGGACCTGCCAAGGTTAACAGTCCGTCAACGACTTGGCCCGAAGATGGGCGCGCCGATCTTCTCCCTTCACGGCACGGCGGCTTTCGGATGCACGACACTTTCCGCGACGCAGGTTTCGGGACCTTCACGCCCTCCACCCAGCAGATGCGCGACTCGGCGCTGCTCCGCGCCACCACCGACCTGTTCGTGCAGGAGCTGGTCCACGACCGCGACGAGATCCGGCGCTTCGAGGAGATCGCCATCCACCTCGTCCCGAAAGTCGCCGAGACGGACCGCATCCATGTCGCCGAGCGCCTCGCGCTCCGGCTCGACGCGCCGATCGGCCTCGTCCGCCTGCTCGCCCGCGATACCGTCGCCGTCGCCGCGCCGCTCCTTCGCCACTCGCCGGTCTTCGGCCCGCTCGACCTGCTCGCCATCATCGCCGCCACCGGCCCCGAGCACCGTCGCCTGATCGCCGAACGTGCCGGCATCAGCGAGGAGGTCCGCGTCGCGCTCCGCATCTCCGCCGGCGAGGCCCAGGCGGCCGCCCCCGTCGGCGAGCCGGTCCCGGCGCCGGTCGCCGAAGCCGATACTGCCCGCAGCGCCGGCGATGGCGGCCGCTTCGATCCGTGGCGCTTCCTCGCCCTCGACCGGCCGCATCGCCTCCGCCTCATGGCCGAGCTCGCCACGCGGCCGCCGGTCCGCCACTATGCCGGCCCCGCCGGACGGCTCGACCGCGCCTTCCGCGCCATCCTCGGCGCGGCGCAGATCGTCGGCCTCGCGCGCGCCGGCCAACGCGCGCCGCTGACCGCTGCCATCGCCGAGGCGCTCACCCTCGAGCCGCGCTTCGTCATTGCCTGCCTCGACGATGCGACCGGGGAGCCCCTCGCCGTGCTCTTGAAGGCCCTCGGCCTCGATTCCATCCAGGCGCAGCAGGTGTTCCTGCTCGCCACCACCACGGTCGGGCGCGACGTCCAGGTCTTCTTCCGCCTCTGCGATCTCTATGCCGGCATGGACCCGGGCGTGGCGGAGGTCCTCTTCGAGGCCTGGCGCATTCCGGCCCGCGCCGCGCGCCCTGCCCACCAGCCGGTCTTCGCCGAGAATGGCGAGCGCCGCCGTCCGGCCGCCGAGGTTGCCCGCGAGAGCGCCAGGCCAGCCGAGGACGCCAGCCGCTCCACGGGCTGATGTTCGCCGGCTAGTGATTTATTGAGCCGGCTTCTTTCGCCGGCTCATCATTCCTTCGCGAGGTCGAAAAGGATGCGCGCGTCGCGGTCCTCGACATCGACGACCCATAGGTCCGGGTCGAAACGGCGCTCGCGGTCGATCCGCTCGCGGATCGCCGGCCCATCGCCCCCTTCCACGACCTTCTGGAACAGCCGGTCGGTCACCGCCGCCTCGCCGAAGGCCGTCTGCGGCGCCGGCAGGTAGAGGTCCTGCCGCCCGTCCAGGTGGTCGATGACGATGGCGATGGCGCCCGCTTCCTCGGCTCCCCGCCGGGCAAGCGTGGCGACCGCTCCCTCCCCCTGGCAGCGGCGGATGAAGGCCGCCACCCACAAAGCGGAGGTGACGCGCATGGCGCGTCAGCCCGGATTGAGCGCGCCGATCGCGACCAGCCGGTTGAGTAGGCCGTCGCCGATGCGGCCGGTGATCGCCATGCCGTTGTCGAGCTCGAAGCGGCGGATGGCGTTGACCGTCTCGTCGTTCAGCATGCCGTCGGCGGTCACCGGTCCGTAGCCGATCTGGTTCAGCGCGTTCTGAACGCTGATCGTGCGGCGCGCCGCCGCCACCGCGACGGCAGAGGGTGCGGGCGACGCCACGGGGGTGGCCGCCGGTGTCTCCGCCGGCGTGGCCGTTGCCGCCAGCCGCTCGGGCAGCGTCTCGGGCTCCGCCGCCGCGGCGATCGCATCGATGTCGGAAGCGGGCCTCGCCTCTGCCGGTGCCGGCGCCGGCACGGCCGGGGCCATGGCGACGGCGGGGGTCGCGGCCGGCGCCGCGCTCGCCGCCGGGCCGACCGGGGCGGGCGGCAGCTTTGCCGGCTTCACCGGCGCGGTGCTGAGATGCTGGAGGAGCTCCGCCGATGGCAGGCCGGTCACCTTCATCCCGGCCGCCTTCTGGTAGGCGGAGATGGCGGCGCGGGTCTTCGGCCCGGTGCGCCCGTCCGCCTCGCCCTTGTAGATGCCGAGGGTGGCGAGGGCGTGCTGGATGCTGGCTATGCCGGCCCTGTCCATTGCCGGCGGCTCGGCGACGATGGCCGGTGCCGGCTGCGGCGGGGCCACCCGCACGGGCGGCACCTCGACGCGCGGACGCGGGATCGGCACGCCGGCAACCGGCGTGGCGGCAACGGCAGGCGCCGGGCGCGTCATGAAGAGGGGATCGGGATGCCGGGCGCTCTGCATGAACATGGCATTGGAGACGATCGCCACCGCCGTCAGCCCCATGACCAGGAGGCCGCCGGACATTGCCGGATTCTCCAGCGCATGCTCGACCATGCGGATGGCGACGCCGTCCTCGGCCGGTTCCTCGACGCGCTTCGCCGGCGCGCGGCGGGTTGCGGGTTTCCTAGCCGGCACGCTTGAACTCCTTCATCTCGCCGCGCGGCACGACGGGTTGGGCCGCCGCCGGCTCCAGCGGCAGCGTGACGGTCACCGCCGTGCCGCTGCCGAGAACGCTTTCGATCCGCATCTCGCCGCCATGGAGCGCGGCGAGGCCCTTCACCATGGAGAGGCCGAGCCCGGTCCCCTCGTAGCGCCGCTCGTAGCCGGTATCGGCCTGCATGAAGGGCGTGCCGAGGCGCGGCAGGTCCTCCGCCGCGATGCCGATGCCGGTGTCGCGGACGACGATGCGCATGGCGCCGCCATCGGCCTCGGCGGACACGCGCACGGTTCCGCCCGGATTGGTGAACTTCACGCCGTTGGAGAGGAGGTTGATCAGGATCTGCTTCACCGCGCGCCGGTCGGCATTCAGCTCCGGCAGGTCGGCGGGCACTTCGCGGAGCAGGCCGACGCCGGCCTCGCGCGCCTGGCCCCTGACCATGTCGCAGCAGGTGTCGACCAGCGGCGCGATGGCGAGCGGCTCGACCGCGATGTCGCGGAGCCCGCTCTCGATCTTCGACATGTCGAGGATGCCGTTGACGACGTCGAGGAGGTGCTGGCCGGAAGTGTGGATCAGAGAGGCATATTCCCGCCGGCGCTCGGGCTGCAGGAGGGTCATCGCATCGCTCTGCAGCATCTCGGCAAAGCCGATGATGGCGTTCAGCGGCGTGCGCAGCTCATGGCTCATATGCGCGAGGAAATGGGTCTTGGCGATGTTGGCGCGCTCGGCCGCCTCGCGCGCGGCGCGCAGCTCGCGCTCGAGCGTCCGCCGGTCGCTCACGTCGCGGGTCACGGCAACGACGGCGGCGGTCTTGCCCTCGGCGTTGCGGATCGGGCGGCAGCGCATCTCCATGGTGACGAAGCGCTGCTCGTCGCCGTGGCGGAAGCGGAACTCGACCGCCCGCGCGGTGGCGCCGTTAAAGGCATCGGAGAGCGATTTCAGGTAGGCCGGCAGGTCGGCGACATGGACGCGGCGCACCAGCCCCTGCCCCATCAGCCCCTCGGCATCGAGGCCGGCGACCTCGGCGGCGGCGGGCGAGGCGTAGACCACCTCGCCGTTCGGCGAATGGCAGGTCATCAGGTCCGCGGCGCCCTCGACGACGGCGCGGAAGCAGCCGGCCGAGCGGCCGTCCCCTTCGGACCGACGCTCGCGGATCTTGGCAAGTGTGGCGTCGGAGCCGGTAGGGAGCCGCTTCACTGAACTCTACGCTTCGTCTTCTGGGCTACGGCCGGATTCTGGCAGCGCCGCCTTAAGGAACGCTAAACCCTGACGCGCCCCGGCAAGGGAACTTCGGCCGGTTGGCGCGGTTCTGCCTGCGGCATGGTGAACGAAATGCCCGCAATTTGAGGCAATTTGCGTGCGTCGGCTGAACGGCGTCTTCAAAAGGCTGTGCTAGGGTTGCCCCAAGATCGCGGAAAAACCGCGGCTGGCGTTAAGCGTGAACGGCAAGGGACAGGGTCATGTTCTTCCTTATGCGGGTGGCCTTCTGGCTGTCCGTCGTGGTCTGGATGATCCCGGCGGATCCACAAAGCGGCGCCGATGCGCCGCGGGTGACCATGGTGCAGGCCTTCATGGCCGCCCGCGCCACGATCGCCGACCTTTCCGGCTTCTGCGGCCGCAACCCGGATGTCTGCGTCACCGGCCATGCCGCCGCGCAGATCTTCAGCAACAAGGCCGAGACCGGCGTGCGCATGCTCTACCAGTACCTCAACGAGCCGGGAACCGCGGCCGAGGAGAGCCCGGCCGCTGCACCGGCCGACAGCGCCCTGCAGGGGACGCTCACGCCCGCCGACATGGTCCCTGCCTGGCGGGGCAAGGGCGGCGCGGCATAGGCCGCGCTGCAGGCGCTCCTCCGGACGGGTGAGGAATATTCCGTGACGCGCCCGCCGGTCTTTCCGGTTCGCATCATCGGCATTGCCGGCACGATCGGCGCCATCATCTATTGCGGCTGGTTCTTCCGCTATTTTTTCTTCGATGTCGGCGGCTCGTGGGAAGGCGTGAAGGACATCGGCCTCGGCCCGACCGTCATCGGTCTCGGCGCGGTCGGCCTCATTTTCTGCCTGGTCCTCGCCTTCAAGCTCACGCGCCTCTTCGGCACCCCGCGTTCACCGGGCCCCGGCGGCCCGCGCAGGCCGGGCCCTTCCTCGCCCGACGACGGCGACTTCGACCCGGATGCGGTGATCGCCCGCTACATGGAACGCCGCGCCGTCGCCGCCGAACCCGCCGCGTCCCCGCGGGCTGCCGACCATCGGCCTTCTGCCGCCCCTTCCGGCTTCGGCCGCCGGGCGCGCTGAGCCGTACGACAAACGCTTTCCCCACTGTCCCCATGCACGGCGCGGCCGCATCCGCTATATGACCCGGGATGGACACCGCGCAGATCGCCTCCGACTTTGCCTTCCTCGACGACTGGGAAGACCGCTATCGCTACATCATCGAGCTCGGGAAGCGGCTTCCGCCCCTCCCGGAGACCGAGCGCACGGCGGAGAACAAGGTGCTCGGCTGCGCCAGCCAGGTCTGGCTCGCTACGCATTTCCGCGACGGCCACCTGCATTTCGAGGGCGACAGCGACGCGCTGATCGTGCGCGGCCTCGTCGCGCTCGCCATCGCCCTCTTCGACGACAAGAGTCCCGAGCAGGTCCTCGCCATCGATGCCGAGGGCTTCTTCGACCAGCTGGACCTCCGCGCGCATCTGACCGCGCAGCGCTCCAACGGCCTGCGCTCGCTGGTCGACCGCATCCGCGCCGACGCCGCCGCGCTGCAGGCGGCACGCGCCTAGAGGCTCGGCCGGTAGTCCTCGGCACCCCAGTGGACGATGCGCCCGCGGCCCTCGCCGCGCGCCGATGTCGCGAGCCCGTAATGACGGGCGAGCGCCGATAGCCCAAGCCGGAGGACGAGCTTCGCCGAGCGTGCCGGCCAAGTCCGCTCCCGCTCGATCTCCTCCAGGCCTTTCAGGAAGCAGCAGAAGTCGACGAGGATGCCGGCGAATTCCGGCCCGACGGCGGCGAGCGCCATCTCCACGCGCCGGCGGGCGCCGATCGCCGCCTCGGTCAGCTCCGCCATGCCGCCGGCACCATCGCGCCGGCCTGCCGCGACCGATGCGGTCCAGTTGGCGGTGACGCGCGGCATCAGCTGGCCGCGCGTATAATCGCTCCGCAGCCGCTCGCCGGCAGCGAACTCGGCGGCATCGACCATCGGCCGCCCGTCCCTGCCTTTGTGCCGACGCAGCCAGGCGAGCGGGCTCTCGTCCTGGTTCACGGTCACCTTGTGCCGACCAAAGAGGTCGTCATCGATCACGGCCTCGGCGCGCGCCTGGTGCTGCGCCGCGAAGGCATCGTCGCCGGCGAGATGCCGGCGCAGCCAGGCGAGCCCGGCGACGGTGACGGCGTGGCCGCCCGCGCTTTCCGCCACCAGCCCGCGCGAGACGAGCTCGCCGAGCAGCGCCGGGTCCATCTTCCGCCGCGGACCGTTGCGGCTGGCGAGAGCGCGGAGCGCGGCGGCGATGAGAGGACGCGCGGCCCCGCTCATTCGGCCACCTGCGTGAGACGTGCGAGCTCCGGCCATACGGCGACGGCGCGTTCGAGGCAGGCCATCACGGCGTCGAAGCGCGGATCGTCGCGCCGCTCCTCGACGCGGCGGCAGGCATGCGCCGCGGTGGTGCGGTCGCGGCCGAAGAAGCCGCCGGCGAGCGTCAGCGATACGCGGAGCTGGGTATGGGCGAGATACATCGCCGCCTGCCGGGCCACCGACACGCCTGCCTTGCCGCGTCCGGGCGCCGCCAGCTCCTTGCCGGCGATCCCGAAGGCCGAGGCCACCAGCCCCTCGATCAGGCTCGCCGTCCTCTCCCGGAGATCGGGCGGGCAGCGCCGCCATCCGTCCATCCCGCCGCTCTCGCCGTCATGCAAACGCTCGTTCATCTACACAACCTATGGTTAGGAATAACTTCCTAATTATGCACTTGAGAAAAGTGCCGATTCGGAGTAGTTCCTATGACCGACAGGCTGGCGCAATTAGTCTCGCTATTTGAGGAAGAACCCTCTGAACGCCTCGACGACCTCCTTCGTCGTCTGAGAGAAATTGACCAGCGTTTCCAG
>JAFKKF010000013.1 GCA_017305635.1 Hyphomicrobiales bacterium
TCTGTTTGACGTGAGTGATGTGATTGTTGGCCCGCTCGATGCGCCAGTCGGCCATATGGAAGGCGTAAGAGAGCTGATCGTTCATCGACATGGCTAAGACCCTCAAGAGCGATACCCCGGATGAAGCGAGGCGCATCGCCGCCCGCATGCTAGCGATGCCGCCGGAGCCTCGAAAGGCCAAGGTTGCCATGAAGCCGGAGCAAAGTCCTAAGCCGCCTCAACCCCGACCGGCGCGCCAGCGCAAGAAGTGATGAGCCTTCTGCCTTAGCGTCCTAGGCGTAACCAATCCGCCGATAGGTGAGGCGCTTGCCTTCGATGCCCTTGGCAATGTCCGCAACGCGGTCCGTGTCGTTCCAGCCAAGCGCGGTGCGGCGGTTGTAACGGAACTCGAACTCCGACAGATAGCGGTGCAGATGGGCCTCACTGCAATGCTGGTAGACGCCCGTCATGCCGCGCTTGAACACCGAGAACACGTTCTCGACGGTGTTGGAGTGAATCACGCCATCGGCTTCGTAGCGGACGTACTCCTTGGTCGAGTGACGCACGGTGCGGTGATCCGCGAACTCCTTGCCGGTTTCGGTGTAGAGGCGGCTTTCGTCGGTGTGCAGCGCTGACTTGCGGTCAACGTTGCGAACCAGCACGTCGCGCACGTCCGAAGCGGTTGCGTTCTCGACATGGAACATGCGGACTTCGCCGCCACGCTCGACAAGGGCGACAACGGGGTTCTTGGACTGAGGGCCTTTGCGCTTGATGTAGGGACGGGTGCCGCGCTGCTTGGAGACGCGGGGCGTTGACGTGCGGCCGATGTAGGTCTCGTCGGCTTCGACAATCTTGCCCTCGCCGCCGATAGGGCCTGCGCCCATGTCCTTCATGGCTTCGCGGATGCGGTGTGCCATGAACCAGGCGGTGCGGTAGGAGCCGAAGCCGAGCATGCGCCAGAGCTGGTGCGCGCTCATGCCCTTCTTGGACGAGCCCATGAGATGCATCGCCAGCCACCACTTGGACAGCGGTATCTTGGAGCGCTCAAAGACGGTGCCAACCGTGACCGTGAACTGCCCCTTGCAGGCATTGCAGTAGCGCAGGCCGGCACGGTGCGAATGCTTCTTGCCTTCGACAACCGGCATAGTGTCGGCATCAACGTTGCCGCAATGGGGGCAGACGGGACCATTGGGCCAGCGGATTGCCTCGAGGGCTTCGCGGGCCTTGTCCTCATCGTGAAAGATCGGGTCTTGCAGGTTGGTCATGGCGGCGTCCCCTGTTGACTGGACTATCGCTCCCGGGGTCCACTTTTGTCAAGTGCATAACTAGGAATAATTTCCTACATACCATAAACGAGATTCCGTGGGCGGGATATCTTTTCGCCACGCCGCCCCGACCGGCACGATTTCGGCGGCATGTCCCGCCAACCGCGCGGGCATCCCGTCGCCAGCCGCCGAGCGCAGGCGCCAACTTGTCCCCCTCTCCGGAATCGCGCGCAAAATCGCGAGCACCTCCCTTTCCGGAAAGGTGCTCCCCATGATGAAGTTCGAGCTCCCCGCGCCCGCCCATCCGGCGCATCCCTTTGGCGGCTTCGAGGCGCAAGCGTCCGCAAGCATCGCCGCCGTCGTCTCGACCGGCGCCAGCCTCTACGACCGCGGCCGCCATCTCCCCCGCCTCATCCCGCTCATGCCCGGCGAGATCGACGATGCACGCCCGACCGTGCGCCGCGCGATCCTCGCCCGGCTGGCGCGAGCGCTGCGGGCCGAGCGCAATCGCGGCCGCGCCGGCCACTGGACCTACGACCTCAACCGTCACATTGCGCTGAAGCAGGCCTATGCCGCGGAACGGGCGCTGTTGCCCAAATGAAAAGGCCGCCCGCGGTCTCCCGCGAACGGCCTTCCGGATGGTGGAGCGGGCGCCTACTTGCGGCGGCGCTGCTGGCCGAGGCCCATCTTCTTCGCCAGCGCCGAGCGCGCGGCGGCATAGTTCGGGGCGACCATCGGATAGTCGGCGGGAAGCGTCCACTTCTCGCGGTATTCCTCGGGCGAAAGGTCGTAGTGCGTGCGCAGGTGGCGCTTCAGCGACTTGAACTTCTTGCCGTCCTCGAGGCAGACGATGTAATCCGGGAACACCGACTTCTTCGGATTGACCGCGGGCTTCAGCGGCTCCGGCTCCGGTTCGTGATGGCCGCCATGGGTGTTGTTCAGGGCACGGTGAACGTCCGCGATGAGACCGGGAAGCTCGGAAGCCGGGACCGTATTGTTGCTGACATAGGCGGAAACGATTTCAGCAGCCAGATCAATCAAGTCCGGAGCTTCGCTTTGGTCGTGCATGACTCACCTTGCTTGGGGTTTGTTCTTGGGAAGACGGTAACGGCAGGAGGTTGACCAGAAGGCTTTCCTTGCGTCGCCCTGCCCTGCAGGATCGCTCAAGAAAACCGAAGCCAATGGTTACTGTGCGTTCGTATAGGGACTATGCAGGCGCGAGACAAGAGAAATTCCTGGCGCCTCTCAATTCTATTTGATGACTTTCAATCCACTTGCCCGACCCGCTTCCATACCTGTGCCAAAATAGCGCGGGAGCGCGGAAAGCCTGACCCGCCGGCCCGCAACCGCAAACCGGCATCGGCAGTTCTATACAGCCATGCGGCGGGATCGGGGCAGTCCGGGAATTTGGCGATCGCCCCGGCCTTTCCGCCCACCGGTTACCCTGCCGGGACGTTCGGGGTTGAGTTGGCTGGCGCGGAATGCCATCTGGAGGGCATCAGGAAGCAGGGCTTCCGCTCCCACATTCACCCATACGAGAGGTGCGGCAAGGCTGTCGCCCTTTCGGCTTGCCTTCGAACTGTCGAGGTTAACCGGCCATGACCAATCGTCTGCTCGACGAAGCCGCCCGCGAGACCGTCACCGGCGGCGCCGCCACGCCCCTCCCGCCGGTCGCGGAGAAGCGCCCTTCCCCTTCCACCTGGCATGGCGTCACCCGCGTCGACGACTATGCATGGCTGCGCGCCGACAACTGGCAGCAGGTCATGCACGAGCCGTCCGTGCTCGCCCCCGACATCCGCGCCTATCTCGATGCCGAGAACGCCTATTCGGAGGCCGCCATGGCCCCGGTCGAGGAGCTGCGCAAGGCGCTCTTCAAGGAGATGCGCGGGCGGATCAAGGAGGATGATTCCTCGGTCCCCGCTCCCGACGGCCCCTATGCCTATGCGATCCGCTATGCCGAGGGCGGCGAGCATCCGCTGCTGGTGCGCACGGCGCGCGAGGGCGGTCCCGAGACCATCCTCCTCGACGCCGATGCCATGGCGAAGGGCAAGGCCTATTTCCGCCTCGGCGGCAGCGCCCACAGCCCCGACCACCGCTTCCTTGCCTATGCCGTCGACGAGCGCGGCTCGGAATATTTCGAGCTCCGCATTCGCGACATCGCCACCGGCGAGGACCTTGCCGACGCGATCCCCGCGACCGCCGGCTCGATGACCTGGGCGGCCGACTCGCGCACGCTCTTCTACGTCCACATGGACGAGAACCATCGCCCGTCCAGCGTCTATCGCCACGTCATCGGCAGCGATCCGGCGACCGACATCCTCGTCTATGCCGAGGCCGATCCCGGCTTCTTCGTCGGCGTCGGCTCGACGCAGTCGAACGCCTTCATCCTCATCTCGACCCATGACCACGAGACGTCCGAGGTCCGCCTCGTCGACGCGCTCCATCCGGAGAGCGAGCCGCGCCTCGTCGCCGAGCGGAAGACCGGCGAGGAATACCACCTCGACCATGGCGACGACCGCTTCTTCATCCTCACCAATGCCGGCGGCGCCGAGGACTTCAAGATCGTCACCGCCCCCGTCGCCGCGCCCGGGCGCGAGAACTGGCAGGATCTGGTCCCGCACAAGGCCGGCCGCCTCATCCTCCACCACACCGTCCTGAAGCGCTTCCTCGTCCGGCTCGAGCGCGAGAACAGCCTGCCGCGCATCGTCATCCGCGACATCGCCTCCGGCGAGGAGCACGCCATCGCCTTTGCCGAGGAAGCCCATTCCCTCGGCATGCTCGACGGCTACGAGTTCGACACGACCACGCTCCGCTTCACCTATTCCTCGATGACCACGCCGTCGCGCGTCTTCGACTACGACATGGCGACGCGCACCCGCGTGCTCCGCAAGGAGGACGAGATCCCCTCCGGCCACGACCCGGCGCACTACGTCACGCGCCGCGTCTTCGCCCCCGCGCCCGACGGCGAGCTCGTCCCCGTCTCGCTCCTCTGGCATCGCGACACGAAGCTCGACGGCTCGGCGCCGCTCCTCCTCTACGGCTACGGCGCCTATGGCATCACCATCCCTGCCTCGTTCTCGATCTCGCGCCTGTCGCTGGTCGATCGCGGCTTCGTCTATGCCATCGCCCATATCCGCGGCGGCAAGGACAAGGGCTACCGCTGGTACCAGGACGGGCGCCGCGCGAAGAAGGTGAACACTTTCACCGACTTCATCGCCGCCGGCGAATACCTTGCCGCCGGGCGCTACACCTCGCGCGGCCGCATCGTCGCCTGGGGCGGCTCGGCCGGCGGCCTCCTCATGGGCGCGGTCGCCAACATGGCGCCCTCGCTCTTTGCCGGCATCGTCGCCGAGGTGCCCTTCGTCGACGTGCTCGACACCATGCTCGACGGCACGCTGCCGCTCACCCCGCCGGAATGGCCCGAATGGGGCAACCCGATCGAGAGCGAGGCGGATTTCCGCACCATCGCGGCCTATTCGCCCTATGACAATGTCGGCGCGCAGGCCTATCCGGCCATCCTCGCGCTTGCCGGCCTCACCGACCCGCGCGTCACCTACTGGGAGCCGGCGAAGTGGGTAGCGAAGCTCCGTGCCACCAAGACCAACGACGCCCTCGTCATCCTCAAGACCAACATGGATGCGGGCCATGGCGGCGCCGCCGGCCGCTTCGACCGGCTGCAGGAGACCGCCTACGCCACCGCCTTCGCCCTCAAGGTCGCGGGCAAGGCTTAGGGCAAGAAGCCTCTCGCAGCGGATGGCGCGGGGTGCCCTACCTCTCCCCGGTGGGGAGAGGGCAAGCGGAGGGGATGCCCAAAGACGCGGATCGCTCGCACCGCGCGGCGAAGGGTGCCTAACCTCTCCCCGGTGGGGAGAGGTCGGCGCGTAGCGCCGGGTGAGGGGGCCAAGTTTCGTGCCTTCGCTCGCTTCGGGTTCGCCGCACCACGCTTGCAGACGCGAGCGGGCCGAGTTGCAGCATTGTCCGCTGTTCCCCCCTCACCCGCTCGCCCGGCCAATGCCGGGCTCACGACCTCTCCCCACCGGGGAGAGGTGAGCGGCGCGCCCTCTCCCAACAGGGGCAGAGGGCAAGCGGAGGGGTTCCCAGGACGTGGATGGCTCGCAACGAATGGCGAAGGGCGCCCTAACCTCTCCCCGGTGGGGAGAGGTGGGCGCGTAGCGCCGGGTGAGGGGGCCAAGTTTCGTTCCTTCGCTGGATTCGGGCTCGCTGCACCACGTCTCCAGACGCGGGCGGGCCGGGCAGCGGCGCCGTTCGCCGTTCCCCCTCACCCGCTTGCCCGGCCAATGCCGGGCTCACGACCTCTCCCCACCGGGGAGAGGTGAGCGGCGCGCCTTGAGAGACACGGCCCGCTCCCACTCGGAGGGTGGCAAGCGAGCGAGCACGCAAAAGAAAAATGGCCGGCGCAAAGCCGGCCATTTCATCCGTCAAATCGAAGAACCGAAAGCCCTACACCTTCGCCTTGGCCTTCTCGTAAAGCTCGAGCACGTAGTCCCAGTTGACCAGGCTGTCGACGAAGGCCTCGAGGTATTTCGGCCGGGCGTTGCGGTAGTCGATGTAGTAGGAGTGCTCCCACACGTCGACGCCGAGGATCGGCGAGCCGCCATGGACGAGCGGGTTCTCGCCGTTCGGCGTCTTGGTGATCTCGAGCTTGCCGTTCCTCACCGACACCCACGCCCAGCCCGAGCCGAACTGCGTCGTCCCCGCCTGGACGAAATCGGCCTTGAACTTGTCATAGCCGCCGAGGTCGCTGTCGATCGCCGCCTGCAGGGCGCCAGGGATCTTCTTGCCGCCGCCGCCCTTCTTCATCCAGTTCCAGAAGAGGCAGTGGTTGTAGTGCTGCGCGGCATTGTTGAAGAGGCCGGCATTCTTCGAATAGCTCTGCTTGACGATCTCCTCGAGGCTCTTGTCCTCGAGGCCGGAGCCCTTCAGCAGGTTGTTGCCGTTGGTCACGTAAGCCTGATGGTGCTTGTCGTGATGATATTCCAGCGTCTCCTTCGACATGAAGGGGGCCAGCGCCTCGTAGTCGTAAGGCAGCGGGGGCAATTCGAACGCCATCTGAGAGCTCCTCTGAAAGGCCTTGTAATTATTGATGCCTGATGCCCGGAGGCCGCCGCCGGGACCGACGAAATGAGGGGTAAGGGGAACATAGGCCCCGGCCGCCCTCCCGACAACCGCCGGAGGGGGCACAAATTTTCGCGTCCCGTCAGCCGCGGAGAATGCCGCCGAGGGCGCCGCGGATGATGGCCCGCCCGACCGAGCCGCCGATCGAGCCGCCGACCGATTTTCCGATGTCGGCGGCGATCTGGCCGGCGACGCGGTTGGTCACGGTGCGGGTGATCTCGCGGGTGACGCGCTGGGTCGGCGATAGGCGCGTGCCCCGCGCCCGGCTGGTGCCGAAGATCGAGCCGATCATGCCACCGAACCAGCCGCCGCCGCCGCCGGCCTGCGTCTGCTCGGCGCTCGGGGCGGGCGACCCGTCGGGCATGGTCGCGCGCGGCGCCGGCGCGGAGGTCGGCGCCGGGGCGTCGCTCCGCTTCTCCACCGCGGCGTCCTTGAACCGGCCCTGCAGGATCTCGAAGGCGGATTCGCGGTCGACCATCTTGTCGTAGATCGGCCCGATAGGGCTCATCGCGATCACCTTCTGCCGCTCCTGGTCGGTGATCACCCCGATCCGGGACGAAGGTGGGCGCATCAGGGTGCGCTGGACGATCGAGGGCACGCCCTTGTCCTCCAGCGTCGAGACCAGCGCCTCGCCGACGCCGAGTTGCGTGATCACCTCGAAGGTATTCAGGTCCGGGTTCGGGCGGAACGTGTCGGCCGCCGCCTTCACCGCCTTGGTATCGCGCGGCGTGTAGGCGCGGAGCGCATGCTGCACGCGGTTGCTCATCTGGGCGAGCACGGTGTCCGGCACGTCGAGCGGGTTCTGCGTCACGAAATAGACGCCGACGCCCTTCGAGCGCACCAGGCGCACGACCTGCTCGATCTTTTCAAGGAGCGGCTTCGGCGCGTCGTTGAAGAGGAGATGCGCCTCGTCGAAGAAGAACACCAGGCGCGGCTTCTCGGGGTCGCCGATCTCGGGCAGCACCTCGTAGAATTCGGACAGCAGCCAGAGCAGGAAAGTGGCGTAGAGGCGCGGCGACTGCATCAGGTTCATGGCCGCGAGGATGTTGACG
The DNA here is from genome assembly GCA_017305635.1 of Hyphomicrobiales bacterium. Taxonomy (GTDB): domain Bacteria; phylum Pseudomonadota; class Alphaproteobacteria; order Rhizobiales; family Kaistiaceae; genus JAFKKF01. The sequence goes on from JAFKKF010000013.1 coordinate 7,433, forward strand.
TAGCCGCGCCCGTCGGTGGTCGTCCGCAGCATCTGCGTCACGTCGAGCGCCGGTTCGCCGAAGAACTGGGTGGCGCCCTGCTGCTCGAGCACCAGAAGCGCCCGCTGCACCGTGCCGACGGTCGCCTTCGACACGTTGCCGTAGCGCGTCGTCAGCTCGCTCGCCCGGTCGGCGACATAGGCGAGCAGCGCCTGCAGGTCCTTCAGGTCGAGGAGGAGGAGCCCCTCCTCGTCGGCGATCTTGAAGGCGATGTTGAGCACGCCCTCCTGCGTGTCGTTGAGGTCGAGGAGGCGCGAGAAGAGAAGCGGCCCGATCTCCGACACGGTCGAGCGGATGGGGTGGCCGTCCTTGCCGAAGAGGTCCCAGAAGATCACCGGGAAGGCCTGGAACTTGTACTCGGCCGTGAAACCGATCTGCTCGGCGCGCTTGGCGAGGAAGTCCTTCGCCTCGCCCGCCTGCGACAGTCCGGCGAGGTCGCCCTTCACGTCGGAGCAGAAGACCGGCACGCCCGAGGCCGAAAAGCCCTCCGCCATGTCCTGCAGCGACACGGTCTTGCCGGTGCCGGTCGCCCCGGTGATCAGCCCGTGGCGGTTGGCATAGGGGAGAAGCACGTATTCCGGCTTCTTGCTGACGCCGAGGAATACCTTGCCCGGCTCGAGAAGTGACATAGCGCGACTCCGTATCTTTGCAGTGCAGAAACTAGGCGCCCCGGCCGCGCCGGGCAACGCCCCGCCGCACTTCTTCCGCGCGACAATAACAGTTGCGTGACTTTCTTCCGTACCCGCTTGCGGTTCGTCCCGATGCCGGGGCACGATTGGAACGGTTACAATCCTGATGGAGCGACCTGATGCGCCTGACAATCGCCTTCGTGGCTGCTGCCCTTGCCGTCTCGGCCGCCGGCATCGTCCATGCCGCCGACGATCCGATCACGGCGCGCCAGGCGCTGATGAAGAAGAACGGCGCGGCGGTGAAGACCGCCCTCGGCTTCATCAAGGGCGAGACGCCCTATGACGCGGCCAAGGCCGCCGACGCGATGAAGGACATAGCCGACGACCTCACGACCTTCGTCACCCTCTTCCCCGAGGGCAGCGACAAGGGCGGCGACACCACCGCCTCGCCCGCCATCTGGACCGACATGGCCGGCTTCAAGGCGCTCGCCGACAAGACCGTCGCCGACGCCACCCTGGCGCAGAACGCGGCCGCCGGCGGGCTCGATTCCTTCAAGACCGCCTTCGCCACCGTGGGCGGCGACTGCCAGGCCTGCCACCAGAAGTACCGGGTGAAGAAGTAGGCGGGCGAGTCCGCGCCCCCTCGGTCGGCTTCGCTGGCAGCTCCCCTGCAAACGGGGGAGCATCCATGTCGCGAATGCGGCGCCCTCGCGGATCCTCCCCTGCGAAGCGGGGGAGGAGGACCGGCCGCAGGCCGGTGGAGGGGGCGCGTGAAAGGCGCCGCCCCTACCCCCGCAACGCGCCCAGCACCCGCGCCCAGGAGCGCGCGCCCTTCACGAAGCTCTGCAGCTGGTACTTCTCGTTCGGCGAATGGATGCGGTCGTCGTCCAGCCCGAAGCCGATCATCAGCGTATCGAGCCCGAGGATGCGCTTGAAGTCACCGACCACCGGGATGGACCCGCCGCCGCCGATGAGCACCGCGCCGCGGCCCCATTCCGCCGTCAGCGCCGCCCGAGCCGCCGCCAGCTCCTTGCCGGCGAAAGGCAGCCGGATGGCCCCCGAGCCGCCATGGCCCGTGAACTCGACCGTGCAGTCGGCCGGCATCCGGCCCTTCATGTAGGCGCGGAACGCGGCCGAGACCTTCGCCGGATCCTGATCGCCTACCAGGCGGAACGAGACCTTGGCGCTCGCCTTTGCCGGGATCACCGTCTTGAATCCGGCGCCGGTATAGCCGCCGATGATGCCGTTCACCTCGCAGGTCGGCCGCGACCAGATCTGCTCGAGCGCCGTGCGACCCTTCTCGCCGGCCGGCTCCTTCAGCCCGACCGAGCCGAGGAACTGCTCCGCCGAGAAGCCGAGCTCCGCGTCCCACATCTTCTTCACGTCGGCGGGCAGTTCCGGCACGCCCTCGTAGAAGCCGGGCAGCGTCACCCGGCCGTCCTCGTCGTGGAGGCCGGCGAGAGCATCGACGAGCACATGGATCGGGTTCCGTGCCGCCCCGCCGAAGAGGCCCGAATGCAGGTCGCGGTCGGCAGCCGTCACCGTCACCTCCTCGCCGACAAGGCCGCGGAGCATCACGGTGATCGCCGGCGTCTCGGCGTTCCACATACTGGTGTCGCAGACGAGGGCGACGTCGGCCTTGAGCTCTTCCCTGTTGGCGGCAAGGAAGGCGGCGAGGTTGTCGCTGCCCGATTCCTCCTCGCCCTCGAGCACGATCGAGACGCGCACCGGCAGGCCGCCCGCCGCCTTCCAGGCCCGGCAGGCCTCCAGGAAGGTCATCAGCTGGCCCTTGTCGTCGGCCGAGCCGCGCGCGACGATCTGCTCGGAGCCGTCCGCGCCCTTGGCGATCTGCGGCTCGAAGGGCGGCGTCTTCCACAGTTCCAGCGGATCGACCGGCTGCACGTCGTAGTGCCCGTAGAAGAGCACGTGCGGCCCTTCCTTCACCGTCTCGTCATGGGCGACGACGATCGGGTGGCCGGGGGTCTCGCGGAGGCTCGCCGCGAAGCCCATCGACTTCAGGTCGGCGACCAGCCACTCGGCGCCCTTGCGCACCTCGCCGGCATAGGCCGGATCGGTCGATATGGTCTCGATCCGCAAGAGCGCGAAGAGTCGCTCGAGGCTCGCCTGAAGGTTCGCGTCGACCTTCGCCAGCACGTCATCGATCATGTCGAAATCATCCTGTTTGCCTTTCCCGGAGCGGGGGTGAAATATGCGCCCCGCACAGCGAAAGGCCGCCTGCCATGGAAGAACTCGTCGCCCGTCTCTCCGCCGCCACCGGCCTCGATCCGGTCGTCGCCCGCAAGGCCGCCGCGATCATCCTGCGCTTCCTCGTGGCGGAAGGACCGGCGGACAAGGTAGGGCCGCTGGTCGATGCCTTGCCCGGCGCGGCGGACGTCGTCAAGTCGCAGCCCCCCATTGCCGGCGGCATCATGGGTGCGTTCAATGATCTCACCGCCGCCGGCCTCGGCATGGGCGAGATCCAGGGCGCGGCCCGCACCTTCGTCGATTTCGCGCGCGAGCGGGCGGGCGCCGCCACGGTCGACCGCATCGTCGCCGGCATTCCCGGGCTCAGCCAGTTCATCTGAGCCGTGGCCGACAAGCTCGACATCTTCCCGAACGTCACGGAGGCGGACTGGCGCGCGCTGGTCGCGAAGACCGTCAAGGAAGGCGCCGAGAGCCTCGCCGCGCGGAGCGACGACGGCATCGCCATCGCGCCGCTCCATCCGCAGACCGCGCCCGGCGCCGTCCTCCACGCCGCCGCCCGCTGGAAGGTCATACAGCGCATCGACCTCGCCGATCCCGCCGCCGCGAAGCGCCAGCTATCCGAGGACCTCGCCGAGGGCGCCGACGGCGTCGAGATCGTCGGCGCGTCGGCGGCGACCGCGCGCGGCGCCGGCATCGGGCCGGCGCATCTCGAATCCGTCGCGCGGGCCGGCGCGCTCGCCGACACGCATCTCCGCATCGATGCCGGTCCCGCCTCGCCCGCGCTTGCGCTGGCCTTCGCGAAGGGCTCGGGTGTCGCCAGCCTCACCGCCGCCTTCGATCCATGCGCCTCGCCGGTCCCCGGCAATGACATGGCCGATGCCGTCGCGCTCGCCCGCGCCCTCGACCATCACGACATTGCCGGTTCCGCGCTGATCGCCGACGGCCGCCCGTGGAACGATCGCGGCGCCGGCGACGTCGAGGAGCTCGCCGCGATCCTCGCCGGCTTCGTCGCCCATCTCCGTGCCCTCGACGCCGCCGGCTACGCGGCCGACAGCGCAGCCGCGCGCGTCGGCGTTGCGCTCGCCGCCGATACCGACCAGTTCCTCACCATCGCCAAGCTCCGCGCTGCGCGCCTCCTCGTCGCCCGCATCCTCGAGGCGAGCAACCTCGCGCCCCGCACCGTTCCCATCCACGCCGAGACCGCGTGGCGCGTGATGACCGCGCTCGATCCGCACACCAACATGCTGCGCGCCACCATTGCCGCCTTCGGCGCGGCGGTCGGCGGCGCCGATTCCATCGCGGTCCTGCCCTTCGACGCCGTCCCCGGCCCGGCCTCGGCCCATGCGCGCCGCCTCGCCCGCAATAGCCAGCTCCTTCTCCTCGACGAAGCCCACCTCGCCCGCGTCGGCGATCCGGCCGCCGGCTCGGGCGCCATCGAGGCGCTGACCGAGGCCCTCGCCGCTTCCGCCTGGTCGCTCTTCCAGTCGGTCGAGGCGGCCGGCGGCCTCGCCCATGCCGGCGGGCGACAGGGCCTCGCCGACCAGGTCGCCGGCACGGCCGCGTCCCGCGCCGCCCGGATCGAGGGGCGCGAAGAGCTCATCGTCGGTTCCAGCATCTATCCGCTGGCCGGCGAAGCCGCCCCGCCCTCCGGTCCCGATCTCGGCATCCACCGCCTTGCGGAGTTTTTCGAGAAGGCCCGCCGGGAACAGGCGCCGCCGGCCTGAATCACCGTCCCCGCCCGCTTTCGTCCCTGCCTTGACGGGAGCAGGGGCATTGACGCCACTCCGCCCGGCGGGGCAAATGTCCCGACGTCCTTGGCACGAGAGCGCTAAGCCGAGGGGGAATGTTGCGTCCGTGCAATAGGATGCGGGCACTCTCTCTGGTAGGCTCGGAGCCGAGCGGGGAATTCGACATGCGATTCGTGCGGTCTGCACTTGTCGGCCTTTTCGCGATCGCGGGCCTCGCGGCGGCGCATGCCGGCGACCGTTTCGACGGCGCTTGGGCGGTCTATATCTACGGCGAGCCCGGCCCCTGCGCCTTCGGCTATCGCCTGCCCATCGACATCAAGGGCACCGCCCTCTTCTACAAGGGCAAGACGGTCAATCCCTACGCCATCGGCCTCAATTCCCAAGGCATGGTGACCATCCGCCTCGACGGCGGCTCCTACATCGTCACCGGCACCGGGGCGCTGGGCGGCAAGGGCACCGGCGGCGGCACCTGGAAGGCCCCCAAGCTCCGCTGCTCGGGCAAGTGGAAGGCCGAAAGGCAGTAGGATTGGCATCCGCGAAGATTGAGTGATTTGTTTCTCGGCGCGATGCCCTTCGCCTCACTCGCGCAGTTCGGTGCTTCGACGCAGCACCTCGTCGCTACGCGCGACCTCGCCGCTGGTCATGCCAAGGCTTGACCTTGGCACCCAAAGATCACCCCTCAGCCGAGATGCCCGTAGAGGTCTTCCCAGTCCGGGTTCATCTTGTTGATGAGGTCGAGCTTCCATCGCCGCGGCCAGCCCTTGATGTTCTTTTCGCGCGCAATTGCCGTGCTGATGCTCTGGTGCAGTTCGTACCAGACCAGCATCTTCACGCCGTATTGCTTGGTGAAGCCTGGGACAAGCCCCTCGCGATGCTCGTGGATACGGCGCGGACCGTTGCTGGTCACGCCGGTGTAGAGCGTGCCATTTCTCCGCGAAGACATGATGTAGACCATCCCGGGCATCGCCTCTGATTTCCGCTTCTTTGGGTGCCAAGGTCAAGCCTTGGCATGACCAGCGTAGAGGTGGCGAGTAGCAGCGACGCGCGACGTGGGAGCGCCGGCCTTCGTGGTGGTCGTGCCAAAGGCGCTCGCTGCAGTCCCCAATCACCTCACCCACCCTTTCCGACACCCGCCCTCCGCGCTACACCATGCGCCCATGGCTGGCACCATCCCCGACTTCAGCACCATGCCGTGGCAGCGTCCGGCGACGCCCGAGATTGCGACCGGCGGTGAGTGGCTGACGCCCGAGGGCATCCCGGTCCGCGCCGCCTATTCGGCGAAGGACCGCGACAATCTCGACTTCCTCCATGGCTGGCCGGGCTTCGCGCCCTATCTCCGCGGACCCTACCCGACCATGTATGTCCGCCAGCCGTGGACCGTCCGCCAGTATGCGGGCTTCTCGACGGCGGAGGAGTCGAACGCCTTCTACCGGCGCAACCTCGCCGCAGGCCAGAAGGGCCTCTCCGTCGCCTTCGACCTCGCCACCCATCGCGGCTACGATTCCGACCACCCGCGCGTCACCGGCGATGTCGGCATGGCGGGCGTCGCCATCGACTCGATCTACGACATGCGCACGCTGTTCGCCGGCATCCCGCTCGGCACGACCAGCGTCTCCATGACCATGAACGGCGCGGTGCTGCCGGTGATGGCGCTCTATGTCATCGCCGCGGAGGAACAGGGCGTCGGCCAGGCGGCGCTCGCCGGCACCATCCAGAACGACATCCTCAAGGAGTTCATGGTCCGCAACACCTACATCTACCCGCCGGAACCTTCGCTCCGCATCGTCTCGGACATCCTCGCCTACACGGCGAAGCACATGCCGAAGTTCAATTCCATTTCCATCTCCGGCTATCACATGCAGGAGGCCGGGGCGACGGCCGACCTCGAACTCGCCTATACGCTCGCCGACGGCCTCGAATATATCCGCGCGGGGCGCGATGCGGGCCTCGCCGTCGACGCCTTCGCGCCGCGCCTCTCCTTCTTCTTCGGCATCGGCATGAACTTCTTCATGGAGGTGGCGAAGCTCCGCGCCGGCCGCCTCCTCTGGGCGAAGCTGGTCAAGGAGCGCTTCGCGCCGGCAGACGACCGTTCGCTGTCGCTCCGCGTCCATTGCCAGACCTCGGGCTGGTCGCTGGCCGCGCAGGACGTCTTCAACAATGTCGTGCGCACCATGGTCGAGGCCATGGCCGCCACCGACGGGCATACCCAGTCGCTCCATACCAACGCGCTCGACGAGGCCCTCGCCCTGCCCTCCGACTTTTCTGCCCGCATCGCCCGCAACACCCAGTTGGTCCTCCAGCTCGAAGCCGGCACGACGCGGATCATCGACCCATGGGGCGGTTCCTTCTACGTCGAGAAGCTCACCCACGATCTCGCCGAGCGCACGCTTGCCCACATCGCCGAGGTCGATGAACTCGGCGGCATGGCGAAGGCGATCGAGGCCGGCCTCCCCAAGGCGCGCATCGAGGAAGCCGCCGCGCGCACGCAGGCGCGCATCGATGCCGGCCAGCAGGCGCTGATCGGCGTCAACCGCTTCCGCCCGACCGACGAGCCGCCGCTGGAAGTGCTCCGTGTCGACAATTCCGCCGTCCGCGCCGCCCAGGTCGAGAAGCTGAAGCGGCTCCGTGCCGAGCGTGACGAGGCCGCGACCCGCGCCGCGCTCGCTGCGCTCACCGAAGGTGCCCGCGGCAACGGCAACCTGCTCGCGCTCGCGATCGATGCCGCCCGCGCCAAGGCGACCGTCGGCGAGATGAGCACCGCCATGGAGAAGGTGTTCGGGCGCTTCGCCGCCGAGCCGAAGGCGATCTCCGGCGTCTACGCCCGCGAGATGGGCAAGGACAGCGTCGACGTCTCCCGCATCCGGAAGCTGGCAGCCGCCTTCCGGGAGAAAGATGGCCGTCCGCCCCGCATCCTCGTCGCCAAGGTCGGGCAGGACGGACACGACCGCGGACAAAAGGTCATCGCCTCCGCCTTTGCCGATCTCGGCTTCGAGGTCGTCATCGGCCCCCTTTTCCAGACGCCGGAGGAGGCCGCCGCCCTCGCCATCGAGAAGGACGTGCACGTCATCGGCATCTCGTCGCTCGCCGCCGGCCATCTCACGCTGATTCCCGCAGTGAAGCAGGCCCTCGAATCCGGCGGCCGGCCGGACATCATGGTCGTCGTCGGCGGAATTATCCCCGCTGCCGACCACGAGGCGCTGCGCGATGCCGGCGCCGCCGCGATCTTCCCGCCGGGTACCGTCATCTCCGACGCGGCCGAGGAACTTATCCGCGACCTCAACCAGCGCCTCGGCTACGAGCCGGCCGACCGCCGGAACGCCTGACCCCCGCTCTATCCCCGCTTGCCGCCCGTCCCATTCCGGCACGAAACCGCAGGCATGGTTCTTGTGAGGCGACCTCCATCCGGAGATCGCCATGGACCGCCGCCTCTTCCTCACTGCCGCCCTCGGAGCCACGGCGCTTGGCGCCAAACCCGCGGCTGCGGCCTATTCCGAGGCGCTCGACCTCCGCGGCAGCATCGACCCTTCGGCGCCCGCCCTCGTCCCGGGATCGGACGCCGACCAGGGCGCCGTCCTGCAGGCGCTGCTCACCGAGGCCGCCGCCAGGGACGAGCCGCTTGTCCTCGCTCCCGGGCGCTACCTCGTTTCCAACGTCACGCTCCCCGCCCGCACCCGCCTCTCGGGTATCCCCGGTGCGACCCGCCTCATCTTCGCCGGCGGCGATTCTCCCATGCTCACCGCCGAGGGCGCCGAGCTGGTCCATCTCGACGGTCTCGTCATCGACGGCGGCGGGCAACCTTTCCCCGACTACGTCTCCGGCCTCCTCAATCTCGTCGGCTGCGGGGATATCCAGGTCGCCCGCTGCACCGTCACCGGCTCGTCGAAGGACGGGATTTCGGCGGAACGCTGCGGCGGGCGCATCATGCTCTCGAGCGTGACGCACGCTCGCAATGCGGGGATACGCGCGGTCGGCTCGACCGGCCTCTCGATCGCCGACAACGTCGTTTCCGACTGCGGCAATGCGGGGATACAGGTCTGGCGCTGGGAGGCCGGCGATGACGGCACCATCATCTCCGGCAACCGGGTCGAGCGCATCGGCGCCCTCGATGGCGGCACCGGCCAGAACGGCAACGGCATCAACATCTTCCGCGCCGGCGGCGTCATCGTCTCGGGCAACCGGATCGCCGATTGCGCCTTCACGGCGGTGCGCGCCAACTCCGCCTCCAACGTCCAGATCAGCGGGAACAACTGCCGCCGCCTTGGCGAGGTCGGCATCTATTCCGAGTTCGGCTTCGAGGGCGCCATCATCGCCAACAACGTCATCGACACCGCCGCGACGGGGATAAGCGTCGCCAATTTCCGCGAGGGCGGACGCCTCGCCGTCGTCTCCGGCAACATCGTGCGCAACATCACAGCGACCGGTCCCTACCAGGCCGACGCCCCCGGCTTCGGCGTCGGCATCAGCCTCGAGGCGGACGTCGCAGCCGCAGGAAACCTCATCGACGGTGCGCCGCTCTTCGGCATGCAGCTCGGCTGGGGGCCCTATCTCCGCGACATCTCGGCGAGCGGCAACGTCATCCGCAACGCCCCCGTCGGCATCGCCGTCAGCGTGGTCGAGGGGTCGGGCTCCGCGGTGATAAGCGACAACCTCATCTCGGGTGCCGGACAGGGTGCCGTGGTCGCCATGCGCTGGGCTGTCCCCGCTTCCGGCGACCTCGCCCGTTCCGGCGCCGACGATTTCCCGAACCTCATGGTCGAGCGCAACCGCGTCAGTTGAGCTGACGCTATTTCGTCAGCATTTCCTTGAGGTTATGGACGGCCCTCACCTCGCCGACGACCTCGCCCCTGCGGCTCTTCACCGGCCTCCGCGACAGCTCCGCTCCAGGCGCAACGAAGGCCTCGATCACCGCGCCGAGGATCACGTCGGCGGCCCTGCCCGCCCCGTCGTCGCACTTGACCGCCATCCCCAGTCCAACTTCGCGGAACGCCGCGCAGAACGTGCCTTCCGCGCCGTCCTTGGCGAAAACCGTCCCCCCGAGTTTCTCGAGGACCTCAGTCACGAAACGGCCGGTGCCGCCGATCATCCAGGGCTCGGCCGCGGAGGCTGCGACCAGCCGGCGTGCGGCAGCGGCGCGCTTCTCCGCCAGCCCTTCGCCGGTCACGAAGCGCGCGAATCCCCGCGCCAGGTTCTTCAGCGGGATCGCGTAGGTCGGGATCGAGCAGCCATCTATTCCCCGGTTACGCTCGTCCAGCGCCGTGCCGGTGACATCGGCGAGCGCCGCCGTCACCGACCGCTGCACCGGATGATCCGGGCGCACATATCCCCGCGGGTCGATCCCCTCATGACAGGCGAAGCAGATGAAACCGGCATGCTTGCCGGAGCAGTTATTGTGGATCGGGCCCGGCCTTTCCCCGGCCCTGAAAAGCGCCGCGGCGGCAGACTCGCTCGACGGCACCTGCGGCCCGCATTCGAGATCGGCGGCGCTTCTCCCCGCCGCCGCCAGCATCTTCTGTGCGGTCGCCACGTGGCGCGGCTCGCCATTATGCGAGGAGCAGGCGAGCGCCAGTTCCGCCGGCCCGAAGCCGTATCTGTCCGCGGCGCCGCTCTCGACCAGCGGGAGCGCCTGGATCGCCTTCACCGTCGAGCGAGGGAAGACCACCTGGTCGATATCCCCGATCGCGGCGACCACGCCGCCGCTCGCATCGACCACCGCCACCGCACCGCGATGGCGGCTCTCGACGATGCCGCCCCGGGTGACCTCGACAAGGACGGGATCGGCCATCTAGGCACCAGCCCTGCCGCGTCGGTCGACCCAGCGCGCCAGCCGGTCGAGGGCGCCGTCCAGCACCGCGTCGCGCTTGGAGAAACAGAAGCGGATGAAGGTGCCGGGCGCGTCGCCCTCGTAGAAGGCCGAGACCGGAACGGCCGTCACCCCCGCCTCGACGGTAATCAGCCGGCAGAGTTCTACATCGTCCTTCGCCTCGAGCCCGAGCGGCCCGACGTCCGCGGTGATGAAATATGTCCCCGCGCAGGGAGCGACGCCGAAACCGAGGCGCGCCAGCCCGCCGCCGAAGCGGTCCCGCTTCGCCTGCAGGTCGCCGGCAAGCGACCGGTAGTAGCCGTCATCCTTGCCGAGCCCATACGCGACGGCGCGCTGCAGGCCCGGCGGCGTCGTGAAGGTGGTGAACTGGTGTGCCTTGGTGATCGGATCGAGGAGCGTCTTCGGCGCGGTGACGTAGCCGACCTTCCATCCGGTCAGCGAGAAGGTCTTGCCGGCCGAGCCGATTCGCAGGGTGCGCTCGCGCATGCCGTCGAGCGTCATCAGCGGGACGTGCTTCCGCCCGTCGAAGAGGATGTGCTCGTAGACCTCGTCGCAGATGGCGAGGGCATCATGACGGAGGACGAGGTCGGCGACGACCTGCAGCTCCTCGCGCGTGAACACCTTGCCGGCGGGGTTCATCGGATTGTTGAGGAGGATCGCCTTGGTCTTCGGCCCGAAGGCCGCGGCAAGCGCCTCCCCCGGCAGCTTCCACTCGGGCGGCGTCAGCCGGACGAGCTTCGGGATAGCGCCGGCCCGGCGGATGAGCGGCAGGTAGCAGTCATAGAGCGGCTCGAGGACGACCACCTCGTCGCCCGGCTCGAGCAGCGCGTTGAAGCAGTCCGACAGCGCCTCGGTCGCTCCGGAGGTCACCAGAATCTCCGTCTGCCAGTCCACCTCGAGCCCGTAGAAGCGCGCGTTGGAGGCGGCCACTGCCTTCCTCAGTTCCGTCACGCCCATCATGGGCGGGTACTGGTTGGGCGCGCCGACGATTTCCTCCGCGGCGAAGCGCTTGACGTCCTCCGGCCCGTCGACGTCCGGAAAGCCCTGGCCGAGGTTGATCGCGCCATGCTCGTTGGCGAGCCGCGACATGACCTCGAATATGGTCGTCGGCAGTCCGGTATAGACGGGATTGGTGGTCTTCATGGCACGCTCCCGGCGGGGACCATAGGAAAGCGGCACGGAGGCGGCAAGCAAGGCCTTACCCTGCCGGCACGCGCCAGCGGAAAGACCTTCGGGTTTCTGCTACCCTGCCTCGTCCGCCGGAGTCCGCCCTTGCCCCTGCGTCTCGCCCTTCTCTTCCTCCTGTCCGCCATCCTGCCGGCGCGGGCGGAGATGGAGGACGGGCTCGCCATCACCGATCCGCTCATCCTCGGGAAGCTCGAGCGCTACGACGCGGCAATGCCGATGGCGCATACCTATTCCATCGCCGACCTGCTCTTCCCGAGCGAGAACCGCACGCCCGGGCCGGTCAGCAACGACAACCTGTTCAAGGGCCCGCTGAAGACCATCGCCGATACCCTCATCGGCGACATAAACACGCTGCCCCAGCAGAGCCTCGACAGCGCCGCCCGCAAGACCTTCGCCAACGGCGCCAACAAGGCCCTGCGCTTCAGCGCCTGGCTTCTCAACCATCCCGAATCCGGCTTCGTGCTGACCGGCATCGTCAACCGGATGGATCGCGCCTACCGCACGGTCGACGGCGTCCGCAAGATCCGCACCTGCGGCGAGATCCGCTTCCTCTACCGCTTCACCTATGACGTCGCGATCAATGGCGGGATGAAGGTCGCCTCGCGCCTCCCCTTCACCGTCAGCGTGGTGCTCAATGCGCGGAACGAGGACGACCACATCACCTGCGCCGAGATCGCGCGGCGCTGGGAAGTGCTGCACCGGCCGATGACGCCGGAGGCGCTCCTCGCCTATCTCCGCGGCAAGGACGGGCCGCTCGACTACATCCGCCCCTCGCAGGTCGACCGCGTCGAGGTGAACCTGCAGCTCTTCCGGCTTCCGGCCAGCATCAAGAACGACTTCGGCGGCGACGCCGAATATCTCATGCGCGTCTTCCGGCGCACCGCGCCGGGCCAGCCCTTCCTGCCGACCCGGATCGAGAACCAGATCGACCGCGCCAAGCTCGTCGTCGATCCCGCGCTCCGCGAGAAGTTCAAGAAATACATCCTCAGCGACGCCGCGCTCGCCGACCTCGACCGCGGCACCCTCGACATTCCCTTCCAGTACCTTGCCGACGTCGCCGTCTCGGTCTCGCCCGGCGGCGCGGCGCGTTCCGAGAACGCCGTCTTCCTCGGCCTCGCCAGCGACGAGGAGATCATCGGCGCGCTCGAGGACTACGTGGCGAGGGGAAAGACGCTCGACACGATCAAGTCGCCGGAGGGCTTTCGTCTCAGGGTCGACGAGCTCTCCTGCACGGGTTGTCACCAGACGCGCGCGATTGCCGGCTTCCATTTCCCCGGCGCCGACGGACCGGGCGAGCCGGCGAGCAATGCCGTCGCCGTACCGGCCTCGGCGCATTTCTTCGCCGACCTGCCGCGCCGCCAGACGGTGGTCGACGCCTTTGCCGCCGGCAAGGCGCCCGATTTCTCGCGCGGCTATTCCGCCCGGCCGGACCGCAAGTGGCAGGCCGCCCTGTCGGCGACCGAGCTGTTCGACGGCTGGGGCGCCTCCTGCTATGTCGGCGACGATCCGAGCTTCGCCGACTGGACCTGCCGGCCAGGGCTCGCGTGCAAGATCCTGCACGGGTCGCGCTCCTCGCCGGGCATGGGCACCTGCGTCACCGCCGGAAGCCCGCGCATCGGCGACCCGCTCGAATTCGGCGTCGTCGAGACCAAGGCCTATGGCGACGATTCCTTCCGCCGCACCGCGCCCGCCGGCTCGACCGATCCCGACAGCTACGTGGTGCCCAAGGCCCCCACCGATCGCAGCGACTATGTCGTCGCCCACCAGGGCTATCGCGCGGCGACCATGACCGGCGGCTTTCCGGCGGGAATGCTGCGCACCCGCGTCGCCACCGCCGCCGCCTGCAAGAAGCTCCCGAAGGAAGCCGCCTGCGGCCGCGTCGCGGCCACCGGCTTCAACGACTGCATCGCCGACGGCAAGCCCTTCCGCGAATGCCTGAAGCTCACCCGGCTCGCCGGGCTGCGCGCCTGCGACCGCGCCCATCCCTGCCGCGGCGACTACATCTGCACCGCGCCCTACCCCGACCTTCGCGACGCCCGCAACATGGGCACCTGCATCCCGCCCTATTTCATGTTCCAGTTCCGCGTCGACGGGCACCCCAACGCCTATACCGTCAGCGACGCGCCCTATTGAACGTCATCACGCAGCCGTGATGACCCGGCCTGCATCCGCTGAAACTGTCTTCGACATCGGCCCGTAGCTCCTCGTGACCCCGCCTCGGGCGTCACACCCGAAAACCCTGAGGAGCGTTCCGATGAACCCGAAGATCACCAGCCTTCTCCGCGCCACCGCCGTTGTCGCCGCGCTCGGTGCCGGCGCCGCGGTCGCGGTTCCGAGCTTCGCCGCCGAGATGACCGTCGAGGTCGGCGGCGCGCCGATGTATCCGTCGAAGAACATCATCGAGAACGCGGTCAACTCGAAGGACCACACCACCCTCGTCGCCGCGGTCAAGGCCGCCGGCCTCGTCGAGACGCTTTCCGGCCCCGGCCCGTTCACGGTCTTCGCGCCGGTCAACGCCGCCTTCGAGGCGCTGCCCGCCGGCACGGTCGACACGCTGCTGAAGCCGGAGAACAAGGCGAAGCTCGTCGCCGTGCTCACCTATCACGTCATCCCGGCGAAGCTCTCGGCCGCCGACATCGACGCGGCGATCAAGAAGGGCAACGGCAAGGCCATGTGGAAGACGGTGAACGGCGGCGAGCTCACCTTCTCCGAGAAGGACGGCAAGATCTGGGTGTGGGACGGCATGGGCGGCTCCGCCGAGGTCACCATCGCCGACGTCAACCAGTCGAACGGCGTCATCCACGTGATCGACAAGGTGCTGCTGCCGAAGATGTAGCGATCTGGAACGCCCGGGCCGATGTTTCGCCGGTCCCGGGCGCTTCTCCCCGCCTGAGGAGAAGCGGACGGCTCCGCGGCCCCGCGGGGCCGTCTTACGCATGGCGGCCTCAATGGGCGCCCCCTCCACCGGCTTCGCCGGTCCCCCTCCCCCGCTTCGCAGGGGAGGAACCGGGTCGCGACCTTGATGAAGGCGGTTGCTCCCCCGTTTACGGGGGAGCTGTCGGCGAAGCCGACTGAGGGGGCACAGAACCGCCCCTATTCCGTCGGCACCAGCGAGCCCTTGAACACGACCGGGCCCTCGGGAGCGCCGCTCGGCGAGCCGCCCTTCCTCTCCAGGCTGATGGCGAAGGTGAGGTCCGGCGACGGCTTCTCGCTCAGCGCCCGCGACAGGCTCGCCTGCTCGACGAGCCCCAGCGAGCGCGGCGGCGTGTCGGGCACGATCGCCCACAATTCATAGCTCTTGTCGGCCGGCGCCGCCGCGCCCGCCACCTGGCGGAGCGACATGGTGCCCCTGGCCACGTCCACCGTCGCGACGAAGGCCGGGTTGGCGCCCTCGGCGGTGAGCACCGCGACGAACTCGGTCTGCGGCCGGGGCCCGGCGCGGTCAAGGATCACGACGCCCGCCAGCACCGCGGCGGCGATGCCGGCGGCGGCGGTCGCGATCCGCCAGCGGCGGAGCGCGCGATGCAGGCTGACGACGTTGCCCGCCGCCGGCTGAACGCCGGCCGGCGCCTCGCCGATCGCCGCCATGACCCGGTCGCGGACGGGAGCGGGCGGCGTCACCGGCGGGACGGCATCGGCGAGGGGCTGGAGCCGCGTCTCCCACGCGGCAACGGCGGCGCGGAAAGCCGGGTCGGCGGCGAGGCGCGCCTCGGCCGCCCGGCGCTCGTCGGCCGGCAGCGTGCCGAGCACATACTCCCCCGCCAGCCCGTCCAGATCCTCGTTCCCGGTTTCAGCCACCGAGGCATTCCTTCAGCAAGATCAAACTCCGTCGCAGCAGCGTCTTCACGGTCGCGACCGGCCGGTTGAATCGCTCCGCCAGCTCCTCCCGGCTCCACCCTTCGCAATAGGCAAGCAGCACCATCGTCCGCCGGTCGGGCTCCATCCTGTCGAGGCAGCGGGCGAGCCCGCTCCCTGCCGCCAGCCGCTCGGTATCGGCGTCCGGATCGGCGAGCCGGTCGGCCATGTCGGCATCGATCACGTCGCCGGCCGCCGAGATGCGCTCGGACGTCCGCCGCGCCATGTCGATGGCGACGTGACGCGCGATCGTGGTCATCCAGGCGATGGGCGAGGCGATCGCGGGATCGAAATCGGCAGCGCGGCGCCAGATACGGACATAGGCTTCCTGCACGGCATCCTCCGCCGCCGCCCCGCTGCCCAAGATACGGCGGATCGTGGCGAAGAGTTTCCCCGAAGTCCGGTCGTAGAGAAGGCCGAAGGAAGCGCGGTCGCCCGCAGCGATCCGCCGCATGAGCAGAACGAGCTCACCCTGCCCGCCTTCGCTCACCCGGCTCTCCTTCGCCCGTCAGCCCCGCGATCCACTATAGGGCAAACGCGGGCGACGAGGAGTGGGGCCCGCGCGGCTAGCCCGCGGCGGGCTGCTCTGCCGCGGCAGGCGCCCGTCCCTTTGCCGCCGCGGCGCGCTGCCGGTAGCTCGAGAACTGCTGGTCGGCGAGCACGCCGATCAGGATCACCGAGCCCATGACCGCGAAGTTCAGCGACGACGGGATGCCGAGGAGGTTGACGAGATTCTGCAGCTCCTGCAGCAGCACCACGCCGAGCAGCGCGCCGACGATGGAGCCCTCGCCGCCGCGCAGCGAGAAGCCGCCGAGCACCGCCGCGGCAATCGCATAGAGCTCGTAGAAGTTGCCGTGCGCGGATGGCGCGATCGAGCGCGTATACATGGCGAAGTAGATCGAGGCGACGACGGTCAGCACCTGGCAGATGACATAGGCGGCGATGATGACCGCATCGGTCTTGATGCCGGAATAGCGCGCCGCCTCCTCGTTCTTGCCGACGGCGTAGAGGTGGCGGCCGAAGATCGAGCGATGCATCACCACCCACATGATCGCGCCGATGATGATCAGCGCGATGAAGGAGTTGGGCACGCCGAAGCTGCGCCCGGCGGCGAGGAACTCGAGCGTCGGGAAGCTCTGGCCGAAGCCGAAGCCGGCCGTCGAGTCGCCGGTATAGAAGCGCGCGAAGCCGCGATAGATCAGCAAGCCGCAAAGCGTGACCACGAAGGGCTGCATCTTCAGCTTGGTGATCAGGAGGCCATGCGCCAGGCCGATGACGGCACCGAGGACGAGCATCAGCAGGACGGCGATCGGCCAGGCGACGTCCTGGTTGGCGACCAGGTCGACGAACAGCACGCCGGTCAGCGCAATCACCGAGCCGACCGAAAGCTCGATGCCGCCGGTCACGATGACGAAGGCCTGTCCGAGGGCGGACAGGCCGAACATGCCGACGAGGTTGGCCGTGTTGGCGAGGTTGATCGGCAGCAGGAATCGCGGATTGATCAGGGCGACGATGGCGCCCACCACGATGATCAGGACCAGGAGACCCAGATCCTTCTTGGTCATTCCGCTTCCCCTTGCGTCAAGGTCTTGCCGATCGCCAGCCGCATGATGTTCTCTTCGCTGAACTGGTCGCGCCCCAGGATGCCCGAGATGCTGCCCTCGTGCATCACCGCGATGCGGTCGGAGACGCCGATCACTTCTTCCATGTCGCTGGATATCATCATGACCGCCACGCCGTCATCGGCCAGGCGGCGCATGAGGCGATAGATCTCGGATTTAGTGCCGACGTCGATTCCGCGGGTCGGCTCGTCGAAGATCATGATCCGCGGCTTCATGGCCAGCCACTTGCCGAGCACGACCTTCTGCTGGTTGCCGCCCGACAGCGTCCCGGCAAGGGTCGTCACCGCCGGCGCGCGGATGTCGAGGTTGCGGCGCTGCGCCTCGGCGGTGGCGTGCTCCTTGCGCTTCACGACGATGAAGTTGTGCGAGTGCCTCGGCAGGTCGGGAAGCGAGATGTTCTGTGAGATCTGCAGGTCGAGCAGAAGGCCGGCGGCCTTGCGGTCCTCGGGCACGAGGAACACGCCGCGGGCGACCGCCTGCGAGGCCTGGCGGGGCGCATAGGGCGCACCTTCCACCTCGAACGTGCCACCGAGGACGGGGTCGACGCCGAACATGGCGCGCGCGAGCTCGGTGCGGCCGGATCCGACCAGCCCGGCCACGCCGAGGATCTCGCCCTTGTGAAGATCGAGGTCGACCGCCTTGTCGGGATAGGTCGAGGTCCGCACCCCGGTGGCGCGGAACGCCACCGGCCCGCGCGCCTGCGCCGGCGCCGCGGTCTGGGCCTTGAGGTCGCGGCCGATCATCAGCTTGACCATGCGGTCGTGATCGATCTCGCCTTTTTCCAGCGTGCCAACCCGCGTGCCGTCGCGGAGCACGATGACGCGGTCCGCCGCCTCCTCGATCTCGTGCAGGCGATGCGAGATGAGGATCACGGCGATGCCGTCGGCCTTCAGAGCGGCGATCACGTCGAGGAGCTTGGCGGTCTCGGAAAGCGGCAGGCTCGACGTCGGCTCGTCGAGGATGACGAGCCGCGCGTTCATCGACAGGGCCTTGGCGATCTCGACCATCTGGCGCTGCGCGAGCGACAGGTCGGCGAGCGGCGTCGACGGCTTGAAGCCGGCGCCGAGGCGGGCAAGCAGCGGCGCCGTCATCTCGCGCTGCTTCTGCGTGTCGACGAGGCGGAGGAAGCCGCCGGTGCGGGGCTCGCGGCCGATGAAGATATTGGCCGCGACGTCGAGATTGTCGAAGAGGTTGAGCTCCTGGTGCACGAAGGCGATGCCGGCGCTCATGCTGCTGGCGACCGACAGCGCGCGGTGCTCGACGCCGTCGACCGTGATGGTGCCGGCATCGGGCTCGACGACGCCGCCGAGGATCTTCATCAGGGTGGACTTGCCGGCGCCGTTCTCGCCCACCAGGCCGAGGACCTCGCCGGGGCGGACGTTCATCGAGAAGCCCTGGAGCGCGACCACGCCGGGATAGGTCTTGCGGACATCGGTGAGGGTCAGGAACGGCTCGACAGGAGCCTGCGCGGCGGCGAGGGCACTCGTCATCGGGACTCGATAGCTGCGTTCGGGGATTCGGGCGGCAACCATGATGATTGCCGCCCGCAGTCCGACGGGCTCCCGCTTCGCGAGCGGAACCGCTTGCTCTGGCTTACTTGCCCTGCATCGCCTTCAGGTCGGCGACATAGCCGTCGATGTCCGCGGCGTGGAGGATCTTGCCGGGGATGATGATGACGCCGTCGGCCGGGATGCCCGACTTGTCACCCTCGACATACTTGGCCATCAGCTTGAAGCCCTGGTAGGCCCACTGGTACGGCTGCTGCACGACGGTGCCGGCGACCGAGCCTTCCTTGACGCCGCCGAGCGTGATCGGATCGTCGTCGAAGGCAATGACCGTGATCTGCTTGAGCTTGCCGGCATTGCTCAGCGCCTGGTAGATCGCCGGCGTCGAGTACGAGTAGAAGCCGACCATGCAGGTGATGTCGGGGTTGGCGACAAGCACGTCCTCGACGTTCTTCTTCGCCGCGGTCTGGTCGCCGCCGTCCGAGCGGGTATCGACGAGGACGATATTGGTGCCGGCGACACCCTTGTTGAAGCCGTCGCGCCGTTCGGTGAAGTTGGCCGCGTCGAGATGGCCGACGAAGCCCATGCACTTGCCGCCGTTCGGCATCGCTTCCTTGGCGATCTGGCCGGCCTGCTCGCCGAGCGCCTCGTTGGACGAGCCGACATAGGCGATGCGCTTGCTCTTCGAAGCGTCCGAATCCATCGTGAAGAGAGCGGTCTCGCTGGCGATCTTGTTCAGCGCGTCGACGGCGTTCGGATCGATCGGGGAGACCATGATCGCCTTGACGCCGCCCGTCACCAGGTCGTCCATGATCTGGTTCTGGATGGCGACGGTCGACTGGTCCGGATACTTGAAGAGAAGTTCATAGTTCGGCAGTTCCGCCTGCGCCTTCTTGGTCCCGGCTTCGGCGGCCTTCCAGAAGTCGGCCGCGATGTTGACCACGAAGGCGAGCTGCGGCTTGTCTGCCGCCGACACCGCGGAAGCGCCCGCAAGGACGGTCACCGCAGAAAGGCCTGCAACGAGGTAGCGTTTCATCGAGTTACTCTCCCTAGGATTTGTTGTTCCCTTTTCCGCTTGGTGCGGACGGGTCTGATTGGAAATGCTCTTGGAAGCGGAAGGACCCGAACCTCCTTTCCTGTCGATGCCGCGGAGACGCGCATCGCACCGGCCACCGTTCAGACGGGTCAAATCCATCTGATCTTTCGTACCCTCTCAACATACGCGGTTGATCGGCAACTGCAACAGCCGGCTCACCGGGCGGCCATGTGCCGCAGTCCGTATACATGCGGCAACTCACGACGATTCAGCGTCAATTCTAGGATAAGCTCGGCGATATTCTATCCTCTTCGCCAGCGCCCCAATCCACCAAGGCAGATATTTTCATGCCGGCCTCCCCTATATTCTCGATGCATGTACGATATGTTCCAACTACGTTCCGGAAAGGGTAAACCTCTTTCCTCGTTTACAACCAAATAGGCAAAACGTCTTGCAAATGACGACGCTCGAGCGGCGTCAAAAGCCGTTAACTTTCAACCGGGGACGGGCGCTAAAATGACTCGCGGGACTCCCCGTTTTGCGCTTAACTCGGCTCGCTGCCGAGCAAGCCCTAGAGCCTGCCGGCAGGCCGCCAGTTCCATGGGGAGGCGGCAAGCAGATGCGACCGCAGCTCGTTACCGGAAATGAGCGCAGTCAGGGTCAAGGGGGGAGAGACGGCGATTTCGCCGGGCGGACTGCGATGAGGTTCGGTGCCGCGTTTTTTGTCGGCTGCCGCCCTCGTGACCGGAAAGCCTCTCGAAGGAAACCCGATCTCCCCCTTGCCTTGCCCTCGGGTCGACAGCTCCAATCCTCGCAGCAAACCCGCCGCTGACTGCCGCCGGACGTCCCGCGTCACCGGTCGCCGCTGGTCTCCGCCAGGCGGGCGCGCGATTCGGGCGGCAGCGAGAGAAGCGCCGCGGCGATTCCATCCTGCCCCTCCTTGATCATCGCAACCTGCTCGGCGCGGATGTCGGCGAGCTTCTGGTCGATGGCGGCCTTGTCGGGCCGGGGCGCGGCGACGAGCGTGCCGAGCTCGACGCGCATGGTGCGCATGCGGTCTATATGCGCCTGGACCTGCGGCCGCAGCCCGTCGGCGGCCGTCTGCACGCGCGCGAAATCGGCATCGGGAAGCCGTCCCTCCAGCCAGCGCAGCTCGAAGCGGAGCGGACCGGTGACCTTGCCGATGCGGAAGAACTCGGTGGCGGCGAAGCCGAGCAGGAAGGCGTTGAGGACGAGCGAGGCGAGAAGGCCGTAGAACACCCAGCGCCGCCGGTCGCGCGCCACGGGCCGGGAAAGCGCGACGGTCATTGTGCCTCCGTCCCGGCCGTGCCGAAGACCAGCGGATCGATGGTCACCACGTCATAGCTCTGGTCGCCGCCGATCACCGTGAAGTCGATGAAGCTGCCGAGACCGGCCGCGAGCACCAGCGCCGCGGCGATCGCGGCCCAGGCGCGCGGCGACCAGCGGCGCGGCCGCGCCGTCTCGGCAAGGAGCGCACGCAATATGCGCTCCGGCCCGCCGGACTTCGCCGCTTCCCGGCTCGCCAGCTCGCGCGCGCCCTCGATGGCGCGGTCGAGCGAGGCCGCCGCTTCCCACCGGGCGCGGAAGCCGCGGTCCGCGAGCAGCGCCGCGCGCGCTTCGCCGATCATCGTGGGGTCGGGCCATCGGCCGAAATCGGCGCCATGGGCATCGACTGCCGCGCGGAGCATCGCCTGGCGTTCGGTTGCGCTCACGGCGCACCTCCTTCGCTATCGCCGCGCTCGCCTTCTTCGATCAGGACGCGCAACCGTCGGCGCGCCCGGGCGAGCAGCGATTCATATGCACTCTCCCCGATCCCCATGATCGCGGAGGCTTCCGCCTGGCTCATGTCCTGGAAATGACAGAGGAGCAGCGCCGTCTTCTGGCGCTCGGGCAGGCGTTCGATGGCCGCGCGCACGGCGCCGACCTCATCCATGCGAATCAAACGCTGGTCGGCGCCCGTCCCGTCGTCGGGAAGCGCCTCTTCGATCGTTTCGATCTCGACCGTCGGCCGCCGGCGGCGGATATTGTCGATGCAGAGCCGGTAGGCGACCTGGTGCAGCCAGGTGGAAACCCGGCCGTTGGGCTCCCAGCTCGGCGCCTGCTGCCAGAGGCGAAGCATGGCTTCCTGGACGACCTCCTCGGCCTCGGCCGGGTTGGCGGCGAGGAGCGAACGCGCGAAGCGGAGCAGGCGCGAGGATTCGCGGTTGACCAGCGTGGCGAAGGCGCCCTGATCGCCGGCGGCGATCGACGTCATCAGAACCTGATCGTGCCGGATGGCCTCCGGCCCGTCCGTTGACGCCACGCGCAGGCTCCCGGCGGGTTTGTCGCTTGCGGCGACGAGAATGGGTCGTCCACGCGCCGCTTGCGGCGGACCATAGCCCATCGCATCCGCGCCCGCGATTGCGGCGCCCGCATGGCCCGGTAGCAGTTGCGTGATCGGCCGGACCATCGCACCCCCTACTCCGCCGCCTCGCGCAGCGGCCGGGCATGATCCGGCTCCAGGCCCAGCTCCTCCGCCGTCGGTCGGAAGCCCGCCGGCATGCCGCCGGCGGCGGCAAGCTCGCGCTCGAGGCGCTGCTCCTCCGCAATGCGCGGACGCGAGAGGCCGGCGAAGACGCTGTAGACCACCGGCGTCAGGAAGAGCGTCGCCAGCGTCGCGAAGCCGAGGCCGCCGACGATGATCCAACCGAGGGCCTCGCGCGATTCGGCGCCGGCGCCCGCGGTGAGGAGGAGCGGCAGGCCGCCGAGCACCGTCGCGATCATGGTCATGACCACCGGCCGCAGGCGGATCAGCGAAGCGTTGCGAATCGCCTCCTTCACCGGCTGGCCCTGGTCGCGCAGCTGGTTCGCGAATTCGACGATCAGGATGCCGTTCTTGGACATGAGGCCGACCAGCATGACGAGGCCGATCTGGCTGTAGATGTTGAGCGAGCCGCCGGTGAAGGCCATGGCGAAGACCGCGGCCGCGAGCCCGAAGGGCACCGTCGCCATCAGGATGAGGGCGGAGACGAAGCTCTCGAACTGCGCGGACAGGACCAGGACGACGACGAGGAGAGCGAAGCCGAAGGTCGTGGCGACGCCGCTCGACGTCTTGTTCAGCTCCTTCGCCTCGCCCGTATAGACGAGGCCGATGCCGGCCGGGAGGTTCTTCGCCAGCGCGTCGAGATGGTCCATGCCGGTGCGCATGTCGATGCCCTCGGCAAGCGTCGCCGACATGGGCAGCGCGCGGTGCTGATCCTGCCGAAGGAGGGTCGGCGCGACCGCCACCTCCTCGTAGGTCACGAGCTGCGACAGCGGCACCATCTTGCCGGTGCTCGAGCGGAGCTGCACGCGCTCGAGCCCGGCCGGGTCCTGGATCATGCCGTCGGGCGCCTGGGCGCGGATATCGATGGCATCGTCGCCGATATAGAACGTGCCGAGGTCCTTGCCCTGCAGCAGCGTCTGCAGCGCGCTGGATATGCTCTCGACGGTGACCCCGGCATCGGCCGCCCGCGCCCGGTCGATCTTGATCGAGAGCTGCGGCTGGGTGGTATCGTAGTTGAGCCGCACGATGCCGAAGACCGGGTCGGCCTCGATCGTCTTCATGAAGGCGTCGGCGGCGTCGGCAATGTCCTTGTACTCGGTGCCGGTCAACGAGAATTGCAGGCCCTGGCCGCCGCCGCGGATGCCGAGGCTGTTCGAGGTGAAGGCGGTCACCTGGACGCCGGGGACCGATTGCAGGCGGCGATTGAGGTCGGCGGTGATCTGGGCCTGGGTCCGCTCGCGTTCGCCCCAAGGCGCCAAGGTCACGAAGACGAAGCCGCCGCCCTGGACCCGCGAGATGGCGAAGGTGTTGGAGATCTCGCCGCTGTCGACCAGCGGCCTCAACACGCGCTCGATATTGCGCAGCTGGTCGGCGGTGTATTCGACCGTCACGCCCTGCGGCGTGCGCACCGACATGGGGATCGAGCCGCGATCCTCCGGCGGCGTCAGCTCGGAGGGCAGTTGCGTGAAGACCAGGCCGGCGGCGCCGGCGAAAAGGATGCCGGCGAGCATCGCGACGTAGGGCGCGTTGAGGCAGGCGTCGAGAAGCCGCGCGTAGATGCGCTCCGCCGCGTGGCCGATGCCGACCACGGCGCGGGCGACCGGGTTGTGCGGCCCGGATTCGTCCTCCGCGCTCACCCAGCGCGAGGCGAGCATCGGGCAGAGCGTCAGCGCCACGAAGGCCGAAAGCATCACCGCGAAGGCGAGCACGAATCCGAATTCTGAGAAGAGGCGCCCGGCGACGCCTGGAAAGAAGGAGATCGGCACGAAGACGGCGACCAGCGTCGCCGTGGTCGAGAGGACCGCGAAGAAGACCTGGCGGGTGCCGAGCACGGCCGCGGCGCGTGGGCCCAGCCCCAGTCCGCGCTGGCGGGTGATGTTCTCGATGACGACGATGGCGTCGTCGACCACCATGCCGGTCGCCAGGACCAAAGCGAGGAGGGTCAGGATGTTGATCGAGAAGCCGGCCGCCCAGATCGCGCCGAAGGCGCCGATCAGCGCGATCGGCACGGTGATCGCCGGGATGAAGGTCACGCGCAGGGAGCGCAGGAACAGGTAGATGATGCCGATGACGATGGCGGTGGCGAGACCGAGGGTGAAGATCACCTCCTCGATCGAGCCGCGGATGAAGGTCGCGTCGTCCGAGGTGATCTTCAGCGTGATGCCTTCCGGCAGCGTCTCGTTGAGCTCGGCCACGGCGGCATGAACGCCGTCGGAAATGTCGATGGTGTTGGATTTCGCCTGGCGCACGATCGACAGGCCGACGCCGGTCCTCTCGTTGACGCGAAGCGAGGTCGTCCGCTCGGCGGGGCCGAAGACGACGTCGGCGACATCGCTCACCTTGATCCCCGGCGCCACCTGGATGGCGGCGATTTCCTCGGCCGTCTTGGTGGTCGCGTCGGCGCGCACGATCAGGGACTGGTTGGGATCGGAAACCTTGCCGGCGGGCGTGTCGAGCGTGACGTTGCCGAGCGCGGCGAGGAGATCGTTCACGCCGATGTGGCGCGCCGCCAGCGCGTCCGGATCGATGATCACCCGGACCAGCGGATCGCGGTCGCCCGAGAGCTGCACGTCGGCGACGCCGTCGATCGCGGAAAGCCGGTCGACGACCTGGTCGTTGATGACGCGCGTCAGTTCCTCGATCGGAATGCCCGCGGGCGCCGTGGCGGCGATGCGCATGATCGCGTCGGCATCGGTGTCGGCCTTCACGATCTGCGGCGGGTCGGCGTCGTCGGGCATGTTGCGGAGGCCACCGACGGCGTCGCGGAGGTCGTTCGCGGCCTCGTTCAGGTCGGTCGACGGATCGAACTCGACGGTGACGCGGCTCTGCCCGGAAAGGCTCTGCGAGGAGATCGAGACGATGCCGGGCGTGCGGGCGATCGCGCTCTCCACCGGCGCGGTGATCTCCTTGTCGATCGTCTCCGGCGCGGCGCCGGTATAGGTCGTGCGGATGGTGATGACCGGCTGGTCGATGTTGGGCAGCT
This sequence comes from Hyphomicrobiales bacterium, assembly GCA_017305635.1. GTDB lineage: Bacteria > Pseudomonadota > Alphaproteobacteria > Rhizobiales > Kaistiaceae > JAFKKF01. The sequence continues at coordinate 32,609 of JAFKKF010000013.1, forward strand.
CGCGCACCTCGACGCCGGTATAGGCGGCGACGCCGGCGACGACGATCAATAGGTTGAGCACGATCGCCAGAACCGGGCGCTTGACGAAGAGCGCCGCGACGTCGCTGCCCGATGCACCGAGGCCCTTCACCGCCATGGCCTCACGTCTTCCGGTCCGGCTGCATGTCGGGGGCGTCCGCCTTCTTCGGCACGCCGGGCTCGCCCGAGCGCGCCACCGGCGCGCCACCCTCGGCGACGGTCGGCTGCACCTTCAGCCCTTCGCGGAGGCGCAGGACGCCCTCGACCACGACCTGGTCGCCCTCGTCGAGGTCGGCCGCCACCGTCACGACGCCGCTCCGCCGCGTCAGGATCTGCACGGGCGTGCGGTGGACGACGTCGCCGTCGAGCTTCCACACGAAGGGACCCTGCCGGTCCCACTGGATGGCGAGGGAAGGAACGGAAGGCTGCGGCTCGCCGGGAAAGGCAAGATTGATGGCGATCGCCCCGCCCGGCTTCAGCGCGCCGTCGGCATTGGGGATCTCGGCCTCGACCTTCAGCGTGCGCGCGGCCGGGTCGATGCGGCTGTCGACGGCCGTGACCTCGCCGGCAATGGTCTTGCCCGGCATGGCATCGCTCGTCGCTTTCACCGTCGCGCCCGGCTTGACCAGCGGCGCGACCCGCTCCGGCACGTCGAAGGAGACTTTCAGCGTCGTCAGCTCGTCCAGCGTCGTGATCGCCTTCTGCGAGCTGACGAGGTCGCCGACGGCGATGTCGGTCAGGCCGACGGTCCCGTCGAAGGGCGCCTTGATCGCGCGCTTCTGGAGCTCCAGCTGCGCGCTTCTCAGGTCGATCTCGGCCTGCTTCTCGGCGACTTGCGCGTCGGAGAGCTGCACGGTCGTCGCATTGCTCGACTTGACCAGCTTCTCCAGCCGCTCGCGGGCGGCTGTCGCGTTCTGGAGCGCGATCGTCGCCTTGTCGACCGCTACCTGCTGATCGGCATCGTCGATGGTGACCAGCACGTCGCCGGTCTTCACCACGGCGCCCGGCCTGAAGTTCACGGCGCGGACGATCCCGGTCACCTGCGGATAGATCGTCACCGCCTTCTCGGCGGCGAGCGTGCCGATGCTGCGCACATCCGTCCCGCCGTCATCGGTGGCGACCGCGGCGCCGACCACCAGCGGCGGCCCGCCGAATCCTGCGGGGCCGCGCCCCTGGCCGCCGCCCGGCACCCCGCTGCCGCCGCCCGCCGGGCGAGGCTGCCCGCCGGCGGCAACCGCAGCGGGGCTTTCGCCGCCGAACAGCGCGGCGCGATGCGCATAGGCATACCAGCCCGCGCCGGCGAGCGCCGCGAGGACCAGCGAAGTCAGGATCTGGCCCGAGGGGCGCATTCGTTCTCCGGATTGCTGCGATGCAACGTACTGAAACGGCCCTACTGCGACTTTCCGTCGCTTTTCGGGCTCGCCGATCAAATCCCCTGGAGCCTCTTTATTTGCCTTCTAGAGTTTGCAACATTCCCGGACCATTGATCAAAATGCCCGTTCAGAGGCAGACCGAGTGAACACCAAGGAAATCGTCGCCCCCACGGGCGCGACTCGCGGGCTCGCCGAGACCGCGGAAGCCGGCATGGCGCCCACCGACATAGGCAACCCTTCCTATTTTCATAAGGTGGTCGACTGTCAATGGGCCTGCCCGGCCCATACGCCGGTGCCGGAATACATCCGGCTCATTGCCGCCGGGCGGCATGGCGACGCCTACATGGTCAACTGGTACTCGAACGTCTTCCCCGGCATCCTCGGGCGCACCTGCGACCGTCCCTGCGAGCCCGCCTGCCGGCGCGGCCGGGTCGAGGAGGAGCCGGTCGCCATCTGCCGGCTGAAGCGCGTCGCCGCCGACAACAAGGAAGACATCCGCGCCCGCCTGCCGGTCGCACCGAGCACCCGCAACGGCAAGCGCGTCGCCCTCATCGGCGCCGGCCCCTCTTCGCTGACGGTCGCCCGCGATCTCGCACCCCTCGGCTACGACATCACCCTCTTCGATGCCGAGCCGCGCGGCGGCGGCATGATCCGCAGCCAGATCCCCCGCTTCCGCCTGCCCGAGGCGGTGATCGACGAGGAGGTCGGCTACATCACCGGCATCGGCGGCATCACCACCCGCTACGGCACGCACGTCGAAAGCCTCGCCGGCATCCTGGCGGAAGGCTACGACGCGGTCTTCGTGGGCACCGGCGCACCGCGCGGGCGCGACCTCGACGTTCCCGGCCGGCGCGAGGCCGCCGCCAGCATCCATATCGGCATCGACTGGCTCTCCAACGTCTCGTTCGGCCACACCGACCGCATCGGCAAGCGCGTCATCGTGCTCGGCGGCGGCAACACGGCGATGGATTGCTGCCGCACCTCGCGCCGCCTCGGCGGCGAGGACGTCAAGGTGATCGTCCGCTCCGGCTTCGAGGAAATGAAGGCCTCCCCGTGGGAGAAGGAGGACGCGATGCACGAGGGCATCCCGATCCTCAACTACCTCGTCCCCAAGGCCTTCGTCCACGAGAACGGCCGGCTCACCGGCATGACCTTCGAGAAGGTCGCGGCGGTCTACGACGATCGCGGCCGCCGCCGGCTCGAGCCGACCGGCGAGGCCGACCAGTTCTTCCCCTGCGACGACGTGCTGGTCGCCATCGGCCAGGAAAACGCCTTCCCGTGGATCGAGCGCGACATCGGCATCGAGTTCGACAAGTGGGGCATGCCGGTGGTCGACAAGGCGACCCACCAGTCGACCCGCCCGCAGGTCTTCTTCGGCGGCGACGCCGCCTTCGGCCCGAAGAACATCATCTGGGCGGTCGCCCATGGTCACGAGGCGGCGATCTCCATCGACCGCCTGCTCACCTCCGGCGACGTCAGCGACCGGCCGCCGCCCCACGTGACCCTCGTCAGCCAGAAGATGGGCATCCACGAATGGAGCTATGACAACGCCATCTCGCTCGACGAGCGGCGCAAGGTCCCGCTCCTCGACCAGAAGCTCGCGCTGGTGGACGTCAAGGCGGAGGTCGAGCTCGGCTTCGACGCCACGCTCGGCTATGCCGAGACCCAGCGCTGCCTCAATTGCGACGTGGAGACCGTCTTCTCGGCGAACCTCTGCATCGAGTGCGACGCCTGCGTCGACATCTGCCCGATGGACTGCATCACCTTCACCGAGAACGGCCCCGAGGACGACCTCCGCACCCGCCTCGCCGCGCCGGCGCCCAACGAGTCCCAGGACCTCTACATCTCGAAGGCGCTGAAGACCGGGCGCATCATGGCCAAGGACGAGGACGTGTGCCTGCATTGCGGCCTCTGCGCCGAGCGCTGCCCGACCGGCGCCTGGGACATGCAGAAGTTCTTCCTCGAAATGGCCCATGCCGGAGTAGCGGCATGATAGCGGGGCCTTCCCAGCAGGCCGAGGGTGACGACCTCCCCTCGCACGCGGCGCCAGCCCTCCCCTTGCGGGAGGGCCGAAATTGCCGGAGCGAAGCAAAGGCGATTTCGGGGAGGGGTACCACTTCATACGACGGTTGCTACCCCTCCCCGAATTCGCTGTGCGAATTCGGCCCTCCCGCAAGGGGAGGGCTCATGCGTCGGCCTGGAGACGCGCCTCGATCATGAACGCCCCCGTAACACCGCAGCTCCGCGTAAACGACTTCGTCGTCAAGTTCGCCAACGTCAACGGCTCAGGCTCGGCGAGCGCCAACCGCCTCTTCGCCCGTTCGGTGCTGCGCATGGGCGTGCCGATCGCCTCGCGCAACATCTTCCCCTCCAACATTCAGGGCCTGCCGACCTGGTACGAGGTGCGCGTGTCCGAGGCCGGCCATATCGGCCGGCGCGGCGGCGTCGACCTCATGGTGGCGATGAACCCGCAGACCTGGGACAAGGACATCGCCGAGATCGAGCCGGGCGGCTACCTCTTCTATGATTCGACCCGCGTCCTGCCGCGCTCGAAGTTCCGTGACGACATCACCGTCCTCGGCATGCCGCTGACGGCCATCTGCAACGAGCGCTATTCCGATCCGCGCCAGCGCCAGCTTTTCAAGAACATCATCTATGTCGGGGCGCTGACCGAGCTGCTCGGCATCGATTCCTCCGAGGTCGAGAAGCTCATCGCCGAGCAGTTCAAGGGCAAGGATAAGCTCATCCCGCCGAACTACGAGGCGCTCGCCATGGGCCGCGAGCACGCGCGGGCCGAGCTCGGCGCCATCAACCTCCGCGTCCGCCGCGCCGATGCGGTCGGCGACCGCATCTTCCTCGAGGGCAACAACGCCGCCGGCCTCGGCGCCGTCTATGGCGGCGCCACCGTCTGCGCCTGGTATCCGATCACCCCTTCGACCTCGCTTGCCGAGGCCTTCACCAAGCATTGCCGGCGCTATCGCGTCGACAAGGAGACCGGCCAGAACCGTTTCGCCATCGTCCAGGCCGAGGACGAGCTCGCCTCCATCGGCATGGTGATCGGCGCCGCCTGGAACGGCGCCCGCGCCTTCACCGCGACCGCCGGCCCGGGCATCTCGCTGATGCAGGAATTCATCGGCCTCGCCTATTTCGCCGAGATCCCCGCCGTCCTCTTCGACGTGCAGCGCGGCGGCCCCTCCACCGGCATGCCGACCCGCACGCAGCAATCCGACATTCTCTCCGCCGCCTACGCTTCCCACGGCGACACCAAGCACGTCCTCCTCCTCCCGGAAGATCCGCGCGAATGTTTCGAGTTCGCGGCGCAGGCCTTCGACCTCGCCGACCGGCTGCAGACGCCGATCTTCGTCATGCTCGACCTCGACATCGGCATGAACGAATGGCTGGTGAAGCCGCTCGCCTGGGACGACGCGCGCCGGCTCGATCGCGGCAAGGTGCTCTCGGCGGAAGAACTCGAGGCCGGCAGGAAGTTCGGACGCTACCTCGACGTCGACGGCGACGGCATTCCCTTCCGCACCTATCCCGGCACCCATCCGACGAGGGGAGCCTTCTTCACCCGCGGCACCTCCAAGGACCGCATGGCGAAATATTCCGAGGAAGGCGCCGACTACGTCGAGAACATGCAGCGGCTGCTCCGCAAGTTCGAGACGGCGAAGTCGCTCGTCCCGGCTCCCGTGATCCGCAGCGCCGCGGAGCCGAGCCGCGTCGGCGTCATCTATTACGGCTCGACCTCGGCCGCGATGGAAGAGGCGCTGGAGACGCTTGCCGGCCAAGGCATCGCCCTCGACACCTGCCGCGTCCGCGCCTTCCCCTTCGCCGAATCCGTCGTCGATTTCGTGCTGGCGCACGACCGGGTCTTCGTCGTCGAACAGAACCGCGACGCCCAGTTGCGCACCCTCCTCGTCAACGAGTGCGCGCTCGATCCGGCGCGCCTCATGCCGATCCTCCACTATGACGGAACGCCGATCACGGCGCGCTTCATCGCGCAGGCCATCGGCCAGCAATGGCGCGCCCTCTCCGGCGCCGCCCATCAGGACGCCGCGGAATGAGAGCGCGCTCAGTCCTCGGTGGCTGGCGGGGCTTGTCCGGGCCTGAGCTGGGCGGTGTGATAGACGCCGAGGATGCTCAGCGCGTTCAGTTCGGGGCGTTCGAGCCGATAGACGAGGATGTAGGGTATGTCCGGAATGACGAGCTCGTAGGTCCCGCCAAGAACTCCCCTGCCCGCCAGATGTATTTGACCGCGTTGGTCCGGAATGACGAGCTCGTAGGTCCCGCCAAGAACTCCCTTGTGCCCGATGTGAGGGAAACGCGTCAGGAACCGGGCCGCTTCCCGTATCCGAAGGCCAATCCTGCGGGCCGCCGCCGGGCTGCGTTCTCCCAGATATACGGAGATAGCCTCAACCTGGCGCGAAGCTCGCGGCGTGAACCGCAGCCTCATTTCTCAAACGACTTCCAGATTCGCTCCATTTCTTCATCGGAGACAAATTCACCGCGGTCCGCTTCCGCCAGCGAGAGCTTCACCTCCTCGATCTGCTCGGGCGTCAGCGAATACCGGCGGTCCGACTGTCCCGCCAGCTCCAGCAGAAGCTGGCCGGCGAGATCCTGCTGGTCGGGTGGCAGTGCCTCGATAGCCTCGATGCCGCGCTTGAAGAGCTTCGTCATGGCGCGCTCCGTTCAGTCCTTCGGGTCCGGCGACAATATAGTCCCGCCGGCATCGTCTTTCCATCAACCTCGCCCGTCAGCGGAACCCTGGCAATGACCTACCTCCTCAAGCCGAAGTTCCATCACCCGTCGCTGCCGAAGAATTCTCTCGGCTTCACGCATCGCGACTATGAAGGCGCGATCTCGACGCTCTGTGCCGGTTGCGGGCACGATTCCATCTCGTCCGCCATCATCCAGGCCTGCTTCGAGCTGGACCTGCCGCCGCACCGCGTCGCCAAGATGTCGGGCATCGGCTGCTCGTCCAAGACCCCCACCTACTTCCTCGGCCAGAGCCACGGCTTCAACAGCGTCCATGGCCGCATGCCCTCGGTCGCGACCGGCGCCAACCTCGCCAACCGTGACCTCGTCTATCTCGGCGTGTCGGGCGACGGCGACAGCGCCTCCATCGGCCTCGGCCAGTTCGCGCATTGCCTGCGCCGCGGCGTGAACATGCTCTACATCGTCGAGAACAACGGCGTGTACGGCCTCACCAAGGGCCAGTTCTCGGCCACCGCCGACGTCGGTTCGACCGCCAAGAAGGGCGGCGGCAACATGGATTCGCCGATCGACATGGTCTCCATGGCGATCCTTCTCGGCGCCACCTTCGTCGGGCGCAGCTTCTCGGGCGACAAGGGCCAGCTGGTGCCGCTCATCAAGGCCGGCATCCGCCATCGCGGCGCCGCCTTCATCGATTGCGTCAGCCCCTGCGTGACCTTCAACAACCACCCCGGCTCGACCAAGAGCTTCGACTACGTGCGCGAGCACAACGAGGCGATCAACGCCATCGACTGGATCGAGGCGCGGCGCGAGATCACCGTCGACTACGAGCCCGGGACGGTCACCGAAGTGACCCAGCACGACGGCTCGGTGCTCCGCCTCTGCAAGCTTGCCGACAACTACGACCCGACCGACAAGCTCTCGGCCATGGCCCATCTGCAGGAGCGCCAGGCGGCCGGCGAGGTCGTCACCGGCCTTCTCTACATCAACGAGAAGAGCGACGACCTCAACGCCCGGCTGAACACGGTCGGCGTTCCTCTCAACTCGCTCGGCACCAACGACCTCGTCCCCGGCGCCGCCGCGCTCGACGCGATCAACGCCGGGCTGCGGTAGGTTCCTCCCCCGTTTGCGGGGGAGGAGGCGGATCGCCTAAGGCGGTGGAGGGGCGCGTCACGGGCTTGCCCTTGTTGACTGGACGCCGAAACGGCGCCATTCCTGACCCATGTTCATCGTCACCGGCGGGGCCGGCTTCATCGGCGCGAACCTCGTTCGCGCACTCAATGCGGCGGGCCATGACGACATCCTCGTCGTCGACGAGCTGACCAACGGCCGCAAGTTCACAAACCTCGCCGGCGCGCGCTTTGCCGACTATCTCGACCGCGACGATTTCCGCGAGCGGCTGCAGGCCGGCGAAGGCTTCGGCAAGGTCGAGGCTTTCTTCCACCAGGGCGCCTGCAGCGATACGACCGAGTGGGACGGCCGCTACATGATGGACACCAACTTCGAGTATTCGAAGGACGTGTTCCGCTGGTGCGGGCAGAAGGGCGTCCCGCTCGTCTATGCCTCTTCCGCCGCCGTCTACGGCACGTCGACGGAATTCCGCGAGCAGGGCAGCGGCGAGGTGCCGCTCAACGTCTATGGCTGGTCGAAGCTGGTCTTCGACCAGTGGCTCCGCCGGCAGGTGGGCGAGGCGAACATCCCGGTGACGGGGCTCCGCTACTTCAACGTCTACGGCCCCCACGAGGCGCACAAGGGTCGGATGGCGAGCGTCATCCACCATTTCAGCCGCCAGATCCGCGAGACCGGCAAGGTCAGGCTCTTCGCCGGGTCGCATGGCCATGGCGACGGCGAGCAGCGCCGTGACTTCATCCATGTCTCCGACATCGTGAAGGTCAACCTCTGGGCCGCCGGCCGCACCGCGCCCGGCATCTTCAACGTCGGCACTGGCAAGAGCCGCAGCTTCAACGATGCGGCCCGCGCCGTCATCGCGTGGCATGGCAAGGGCGAGATCGAGTACATCCCCTTCCCCGACGACCTCCGCAGCGCCTACCAGGCCTTCACCGAAGCCGACCTGACCACCTTGCGCGCCGCCGGCTATGACGGGGCCTTCACCTCGCTGGAGGATGGCGTGCGCCTGACGCTCGACGCGGGCGCCGCGGCGGCGGCCTGACCCGCGCGATGACGCGCATCCTCATCGTCGCGCCTGCCTGGGTCGGCGACATGGTGATGGCGCAGAGCCTCGTTGCCGCGCTCCACGCGCGCCCCGGCACCACGGCGGTCGACATTCTCGCGCCACCCTGGACCGCCGCCCTCGGCGCGCGCATGCCGGGCGTCGGCAAGGCGCACGTCATCCCCGCCAAGCATGGCCGCTTCGACCTCGCCATGCGCTATCGCCTCGGCCGCGGCCTGAGGGACAACAACTATGACCTCGCCATCGTGTTGCCGGGCTCGCTCAAGGCGGCGATCCCGCCATGGGCGGCCGGCATTCGGGAGCGCCGCGGCTATCGCGGCGAATGGCGCTACGGCCTCCTCAACGACATCCGCCCTCTCGACAAGGTTCGCGTCAGGCGCACCGTCGACCGCTTCGTCGCGCTCGCCGCCGCCCGTGGCGAGGAGGCGCCGGTGACGGTGCCGCCGGTGCTCGCCTTCGATCCCGGGCATGGCCGCGACGTCGCGGCGCGCTTCGATCTCGCGCTCGACCGCACCATCGTCGCGCTCTGTCCCGGGGCCGAGTATGGCCCGGCCAAGCAGTGGCCGGCCACGCACTATGCCGCGCTCGCGCGCCTTCTCGCCGCCCGCGGCTTCCGTACGTGGATCTTCGGCTCGCGGAAGGATGCCGCCATCGGCGACGAGATCACCCGTCTCGCCGGCCCGGACGCCGCCCCGGTCAACCTCGCCGGCCGCACCGAGCTCCTTGAGGCCATCGACCTGATGAGCCTCGCGGCGAGCGTCGTCACCAACGATTCCGGCCTCATGCACGTCGCCGCGGCGATCGGCCGGCCGCTCGTCGCGCTCTACGGCTCGACAACGCCGGAGATGACGCCGCCGCTCGGCCCGGTCGTCGAGATCGTCGAGCGCCAGCTTCCCTGCCGGCCGTGCTTCGAGCGCACCTGCCCGCTCGGCCATCTCGACTGCCTCAACCTCATCCGCGCCGAGGATGTCGCCGGCTTCGCGCTCCGTCAGGCCGGGGGCGGCGGCGCCTGAACCGGCAGGCCGGCGAGCATCGCATCGACCTCGGCACGCACGGCTTCATAGCTCACGCCGTCCATGCAGCGCGCCTTGTCGGGCCCATGAGTGCATTCCTCCTGCAGGCAGGGGGCGAAGGCCCCGGTCGAGCGGACGATGTGCTGGCTCTCGCCATAGGGGGCGGTCCTCGCCGGGTCGGTCGGCCCGAACAGCGTCACGCCGGGCACGCCATAGGCGGCGGCGAGCTGCATCAGCCCGGTATCGACGCCGATCGCGAAGCGCGCGCCGCCGACGAGGCGCATCAGCTCGGCCCCGGTCATGCGCCGCGACAGCGCCTCGGCACCGGCGAGCCCGGCGGAGAGATGGCGCGCTCGTTCCTCCTCCCGTTCGCCGCCCCACGGGATGATGAGCTTCCGGCCCGCGCTACTGAGCTCGATGATCAGCCTCCGCCAGCTTTCCTCCGCCCAAAGCTTGCTCGGCCAGGAGGTCGAGGGCACGACGATGCCGTACTCTTCCGGCACCAGGAGCGGCATGTCCGGCACGGTCAGGCCGGCTTTGCCCTTCCCCGCCGGCACGGCATAGCCGACGGCATCGGCGAGCAGGTGGCGGAGTTTCTCCACCGCATGCGGCTGGTCGACCAGCGGAAACGTCCGCGCATAGAAGCGCGCCGAGGCCGGCTCGCGCGCCGAGGCGGGAGCGATGCCGGTGACCGGAACGCCCGCGAGCTTCGCCATCACCGCGCTCTTCACCAGCCCCTGCAGGTCGACGACCATGTCGTAGCGCCGCGCCCGCAGCGCATGCTTCAGGCTGGCGCGATGGGCGATCAGGGCCGGCCAGCGCGTCGGCGGCCAGCGCAGGCGCCGGAGCGCCACGCGATGCACCGCGCGGACCGTCGGATGCGCCGCTGCCATGTCCGCGAAGCCTTCCTCGACCAGCCAGTCGACCTCGACGTCGGGCCGCGCGGCGCGCAGGTCGGTCAGCGCCGGGAAGGTATGCACCACATCCCCGAACGACGACATCTTGACGACGAGCAGTCTCATGGACGGAGCGCGGCGATGGTGTCGAGGAGTTCGACCTTCGGCCCCCAGGCCTCGACCGCCGGCCGGTCGGTGACGCCGTGACCGGTAAGCACATGGGCGAAGCGCGTGACGCCGGAGGCCTGCCCGGCTTCGAGATCGCTCAGCCGATCGCCGACCACGAGCGATCCCGGAAGCATGATGTCGAGCTCGCGGATCGCCTCGAGGAACATGCCCGGCGCAGGCTTCCGCCATCCGCAGGTCTGCCCTTCGATCGGCCCGTGGCCGCAGGAGACCTCGATGTCGATGACCACGCCGTCGGCGGCGATCGTGTCGCGCACGCGGGCCGCGACCGCGTCGTATTGCTCCCAGGTCAGCAGGCCGCGCCCGATGCCGGACTGGTTGGTGACCATGGCAAGGATGCAGCCCGCGTCCTGGAAGGCGCGAAGCGCCGCGGTGGCGCCGGGGAACACGTGCACGCGATTCGGATCGGCGAGATAGTCGACATTCTCGATCAGCGTCCCGTCGCGGTCGAGGAACAGTGCCGGCCGGCCGCGGCGCGGTGCGGCGGAGAGACGGACGCGATGGTCGGGGTCCAACCGCCCTACCCCGCGAAGGCGGCGTCGACTGCCGCGCAGACGAGATGGCCGAGGAAGATGTGCACTTCCTGCGCCCGCGCCGTGCTGGCGCCGGGCGCCGTGAGGATGTGGTCGGCGAGGTTCTCGCGCGCCACCTGCCCGCCGCCATGGCCGGCGAGGCAGGCGGTGACCAGGCCGAGTTCGCGCGCAACCCGGAGCGCCGAAATCACATTCGGGGAGTTGCCCGAGGTTGTGATGCCGATGAGAAGGTCGCCCTTCCGGCCGAGCGCCTCGACCTGGCGCGAGAAGACGTGCTCGAAGCCGAAATCGTTGCCGGCCGCCGTCAGGGCGGAGGTGTCGGTGGTCAGCGCAATCGCCGGCAGGCCGCGGCGCGTCTTCTCGAAGCGCACGGTCATCTCGGTGGCGATGTGCTGGGAGTCCGCCGCGCTGCCGCCATTGCCGCAGAGGAGGAGCTTGCCCCCCGCCGAAAGCGTCGATATAGCCGCTTCGGCGAGCGCGGCAGCCTCCTTCAGGAGGGGCCGCGCCGCCTCGAAGACGGCAACATGATCGCCATGAAGGCGGTCGAACATCGCCGCGAGCGTGTGGCTGTCGTGGCTCACGACGATTGCACGCTCAGGAGTTCTGGCAGAGGTTCTGGCAAGGGTTTCCGGGGACCGGTTCAATACCATGGATGCTACCGTCATCGACCGCCTCGCACAAGCAAGGGTGCTTGTCGTCGGCGACGTCCTCATAGACCGATTCGTCGAGGGCCGCGTGTCGCGGGTCTCGCCGGAAGCGCCCGTCCCGGTGCTGAAGCATGCGACCGAGCGCGCCCTTCTCGGCGGCGCCGGCAACGTCGCCGCCAACATCCTCGCCTATGGCGCGCGCGTCAGCCTCGTCGCCCTCACCGGCGCCGATGCGGGCGCCGACGATCTCGCCGCGCTCTGTGCCGCCTTCCCGCGCCTCAAGACCCATTTCGTCCGGGACCGCTCGCGGCCGACCACGGTCAAGACGCGCTTCCTTTCCGGCTGGCACCAGCTCCTCCGCGTCGACGCGGAGGAGGTGCATGCCATGGACGCGGCGGTCGCCGGCAGGCTCTCGGCGAAGGCGCTCGCCGCCGTGCCGAAGGCGCGCACCGTCATCCTTTCCGACTATGCCAAGGGCGTCCTCGACGGCGCCACCATCAAGGCGATCATCGCCGCCGCGCGGAAGGCCGGCGTAGCGGTCATCGTCGATCCGAAGAAGGCCGATGCCGCCGCCTTCGCCGGCGCCACGCTGCTCACGCCCAATCTCGAGGAGATGGCGCAGTTCTCCGGCATCCGCGCCCATGACGACGCTTCCGCCGAGGCCGCCTGCCGCGCGGTGCTCGAGCGCGTCGCCGTCGACGCCATCCTCGTCACCCGTGGGGCCGGCGGCATGACGCTCGCCGAGCGCGGCAAGCCGCCTCTCCACGTCCCGGCCGAGACGCACCGCGTCTTCGACGTCACCGGCGCCGGCGACACCGTCATCGCCACCATCGCCGCCGCGCTCGCCGTCGGCGAGGCGCTTCCCGATGCCGTCCGGCTCGCCAATGTCGCGGCCGGCATCGTCGTCACCAAGCCGGGCACCGCCACGGTGCTCCCCGGCGAGCTCCGCCAGGCTCTCGGCGAGGTCCATTCGGCCTCCCTCGTCGATGCCGGCGAGGCCGCCGCCCGCGTCGCCACCTGGCGCGCGCAGGGCCTCAAGGTCGGCTTCACCAATGGCTGCTTCGACCTCCTCCACCAGGGCCATCTCTATTCGCTCGGCCAGGCCGCCCGCCGGGTCGACCGTCTCGTCGTCGGCATCAACAGCGACGCCTCGACGCGACGCCTCAAGGGCCCCGGCCGCCCGGTGCAGGACGAAGCGACGCGGGCCGCCGTGCTCGCCGGCCTCCGCTTCGTCGATCTCGTCGTCGCCTTCGGCGAGGACACCCCCGAGGCGCTCATCCGCAGGCTGACGCCGAACGTCCTCTTCAAGGGCGCCGACTATGCCGAGCACGAGGTTGCCGGCGGCGACCACGTCAAGGCCCATGGCGGCAAGGTCGAGCTCCTCCCCCTTCTCAAGGGCCACAGCACGACCAGCACCGTGAAGCGGATGAAGAGTTAGCGGCAGCTATTCCGCCGCTACGCCTTCGGAAGCCGCCGGCCTGATGAGAATCTCAGCGGGAATGCCCCATTCCCGGTGGAGTTTCCACGCCATTCGCATGGTCAGGCCCCGCTTTCCGGAGAGAATTTCCGAAGCGCGCTGACGCGAGCCGAGCAACCGTCCAAGGTCGGACTGGGTGCGGCCCTGCATCGCCATGGCGTGCCGGATCGCTTCGGTGGCGTCGGGAACCTCGATCGGCCACCGCCTGCGTTCATAGTCCTCGATGACCATGGCGAGCAGGTCGAACCTGTCGGCCTCCGGGGTTCCGGGCCGCGGCTCGGAATCGAAATACTGCTCGATCTCGGACAGCGCGTCTTCATAGTCGGACTTGCTGTGCAGCGGACGTACTACCTTCCTCGCCATGATACCGTCTCCGGATCGATCCGATCGTATTCAGCATGGGTCCCGACGAACTTCACCAGGACGCGTCCGAACGTGTAAGAAATGCGCGCCACCAGCCGGAACTTGTTTCCGCCCAGGTCGAAGATCACCCGGTTGTCGGCGACGAAATCGACGTTCGTGCCGAACAAGCGTTTCACCTCCGCCGGGCCGGTCCAGCGCGCCTTCGAGACAATCGCAAACCATACCTTCAGCGGCGTCTCCGCCTGCGGGTGGCGCTTCCAGAAATCGGCCAGCGTCCGACGCGCGATGACCTGCATTCATTCTGGATAGCACTGTCACCAATATGGTGACAATATGGATCACCTGCCATTTCTCGGAGTCTCGATCATGCGCACCCATCCTTTCGGCCCCGCCGGCGTCGCCGTCCCCGTCCTCGGCCAGGGCACCTGGTATATCGAGCGGGGCCCGCGCCAGGCGGCGGTCGCGGCGCTGCGGCGCGGGCTCGACCTCGGCATGACCCATGTCGATACCGCCGAGCTCTATGGCGGCGGCGAGGCCGAGGAAATCGTCGGCGAGGCCATTGCTGGCCGGCGGAACGAGGTCTTCCTCGTCTCCAAGGTCCTGCCCAACCATGCCTCGCGCTCCGGCACGGTCGCGGCCTGCGAGAAGTCGCTGGAGCTCCTCCGCACCGACCATCTCGACTGCTACCTGCTCCACTGGCGCGGCCGGCATCCGCTGGCGGAGACCATTGCCGGGCTCGAAGACCTCGTGGCGGCGGGCAAGATCCGCTCCTGGGGCGTCAGCAATTTCGACGCCGACGATCTCGACGAGGCGCTCGCCATTGCCGGCCCCGGCCGCATCGCCTGCAACCAGGTCCTCTATCACCTCGAGGAGCGCGGCATCGAGCATCGCGTCATTCCGTGGTGCGGGAAGAACCGGGTCGCCGTCGTCGGCTATTCGCCCTTCGGCCATGACGGCTTTCCCACGGCGCGGAGCGCCGGCGGCAAGGTGCTCGCCGCAATCGCCGAGCGCCACGGTGCGACGCCGCGGCAGGTGGCGCTCGCCTTCCTCACGCGCCTGCCGGCGCTCTTCGCCATCCCGAAGGCGGCGGACGCCGCCCATGTCGAGGACAATGCCGGTGCCGGCGATCTCGTGCTTTCCGCCGCCGACGTGACAGCTATCGAAGCGGCCTTTCCGCTTGGCAGGCCGCGCTCGCTGGCGATGATCTGAGCCTCAGGCGGCGTCGGTCCGCTTGGCGCGCCGCTCTTCCATGAGCTTGGCCGCCTCGTCGGTCGCCTGGCCGAGCACGCTGTCGAGCGCAGCCTTTGCCTTCTCCACGTCCCCGGCGACGATCGCCTCGTGGATGGCGGCGTGCATGGCGACCGAATCCGGCAACTCCTGGCCGAAGCGGCCCTGCGCCTGGATGCTGATGGCGAGCAGCGGCCCGAGGATGTGGCTCAGCCGCTCGATCAGCGTGTTGCCGCTCGCCGCGAAGATCGCCATGTGGAACTCGGCGTCGGCGGTCGAGAAAGCAGCAATGTCGCCGGCATCTTCCTGCATCCGGCGAAGCGCCTTGGCGATGCCGTCGATGCCGGCCGCATCGGCGCGCTTCGCCGCCATCTCCACCGCCGCCGGCTCGATCACCCGGCGCAGCTCGATCAGGTCGCTGATGAAGGAGGGGTCGAGCTCGGAAGGCGAATGCCAGGCAAGCACGTCCGGGTCGAGGAGGTTCCAGCTCGTGCGCGGCAGCACGTAGGTGCCGGCCCGCCGGCGCGAGCCGACGAGGCCCTTCGCCGCCAGCACCTTCAATCCCTCGCGCACCGCCTGCCGGCTGACGTCGAAGCTCTTCGACAGCTCCGCCTCGCGCGGCAGGAACTGGCCCTCGGCGATCGCGCCGGAGACGATCTGCCGGCCGATGTCGTGGGCCACCCGCCCGTGCAGGGCGGCGGAGGGATAGAGGCGCTTGTCCACGCCGCTCACGCGTCCGCCAACCGGGCCTTCGGATGCGAAGCGGATTCGCTGGCGCCGAGGACCTGCTGGTCGAAGTCGATGATCGACCCGGTCATCATGCCGGACTCCTCGCTCGCAAGGTAGGCAACCGCCCGCGCCACTTCCGCCGGCTTGAGGAGCCGGCCGAAGGGCTGGCCGGCCTCCGCCTTCTTGAGCCAGTCGGCATCGTCGGTGTGATAGCGCATCTGGATGGCGTGCTCGCCCGGCGTATCCATCCAGCCGATGTTCAGCCCGTTGACGCGGATATGGTCGGGCATGAGAGCGAAGGCGGTGTTCCTGGTCAGCGTCGCGAGCGCCCCCTTCGACATCGAATAGACGGACAGGAAGGGCTGCCCGCCATGGCCGGACATGGAGAGGATATTGACCACCGTCCCCTTGATCTTCTCGCGCCGCATGATCTTCGCGGCGTCCTGCATCAGGAAGAAGGGCGCCTTGACGTTGATGTCCATGATGCGGTCGTAGAGGTCGGGCGTCGTGTTGAGGATCGTGCCGCGGTCCGTGCTCGCCGCGACGTTGACCAGCACGTCGACGCGGCCGAAGGCCTTGTCGGCCTCGGCGATGACCTTCCGCGCATCCTCGACCCTGGCGAGGTCGGCCTGGACGTAGCGCGTCTTCACGCCCGAATTGGTGAAGCCGGCGGCGACGTCCTTGCCCTTCCTCGCATTGCGGCCGACGATCACGAGGCCGGCCGCGCCGCGCTCGGCGAAGAGCGTCGCGATCGCCTCACCGAGCCCCTGCGTCCCCCCGGTCACCACCGCGACCTTGCCCGCGAACTGCTTCTTCAGGTTCGTTGCCGCCATGTCGTCACCCCATCCCTTGCCTGCGGCGTCCCGGCGCCGCCTTCATCAGTCCACGATGCGATAGCCCGCCGCCTCGAAGGCCGACGTCAGGTGACGGTGGCCGATGCGCGAATATTCGAGCGGCGGCGCCTTCTGCGGATCCTGCTCGGCCTCGACCACGACCCAGCCCTCGTAACCGATCTCGGCGAGCAGCCGCGCGAAGGCATGATAGTCGATGAAGCCGTCGCCGGGCACCGTGAAGACGCCGTCGAGGATGGCCGCGAGGAAACTCTGGTCCTTCTGCCGGGCCGCCTTGACGACCTCCCAGCGCAGGTCCTTGCAGTGGACGTGGTTGATGCGCCTCCCGTGCTTCCGCGTCGTCTCGGCAATGTCGCCGCCGGCAAAGCGGAGATGGCCCGTATCCAGGAGCAGCCCGACCGCCGCACCGGTATGGGCCATGAGCAGGTCGATCTCGCGCTGGCTCTCGATCACCGTCCCCATGTGGTGATGATAGGTCATTGCCACCCCGAAATCGGCCATCCATTCCGCGAGTTCCGTCAGCTTCTTCCCATAGGCCGCGAAGTCGGAATCGGCGAGGCGCGGGCGGGTCGAGAGCGGCGCCTCGATCCGGTTTTGCACCGTGCCCGTCGTCTCGGCATAGACGAGGACCGGCGCGCCGAGCGCCCTGAAGGTCTCCATCTGCGCGAGGATGCGGTCCTGCTCGGCCTTCACCGAGCGCTTCAGCAGCTCGCCCGAGAACCAGCCCGAGACGAGCTTCAGCTTGTGCTTCTCCAACTGCGGCTTCAGGACCTTCGCGTCCATCGGGAATTTCACGCCGGTCTCGGTGCCCGAGAAGCCGGCCTTGCGGCTCTCCTTCAGGCACGTCTCCAGCGTCGTCTCGCCGCCAAGCTGCGGCAGGTCGCTGTTCGACCAGGCGATCGGCGCAACGCCGAAACGGACCGGACCGGCCATCTGCTTGCCCTCGCCCGCCCTAGACGCCGACCCGCTGGCGCGCCTTGCCGGCGGCCATGTCGGCCTTGGCGGCGCGCACTTCCTTGCGCTTGCTCACCTCCGGCACGCCGACGTCCCACCAGGCGTCGCCCGGCGTCCAGGTATGCGGCTGGACCTTGGTGACGATCACCGTCGTGCGGTCCGCCTTCTTGGCGCGGCTGAAGGCCTGCTCGAGCTCGCCGATCGAGTGCACCGTCTCGGCGAGCGCCCCCATCGATTCCGCGTGCTTCTGGAAATCGACCTGGACGTGCTCCTTGATGCGCGAATCCTTGATGAGGTTGTTGAAGGATTTCGAGCCCTTCGCCACCTGCAGGCGGTCGATGACGGCGAAGCCGCCATTGTCGCAGACGACGATGATCAGCTTGTGGCCGGTCAGCACCGTCGAATAGATGTCGGAGTTCTGCATCAGGTACGAGCCGTCGCCGATCATGGCGATGACGTCCCGGTCGGGATTCGCCATCTTCGCGCCCCAGGCGCCCGATATCTCGTAGCCCATGCAGGAGAAGCCGAACTCGCAATCGAAGGTGCCGGTCGACTTCGCCCGCCAGTTCTTGCAGAGCTCGCCCGGCAGGCCGCCGGCGGCGGTCAGCGCGAGGTCGGTCGGATCGCAGATGCGGTTGATCGCACCGACCACCTGGGCGTAGCTCGGCACCTCGGCATTGGTCGGGCCCGAATGCCGGTCGACCAGCGCGTTCCAGGTCTTGTATTCCTTGACGCCGCGCTTCGCCCAGGAATCCGGTGCGCGCCAGTCGGTCAGCCCCTCGGAAATCTCCTCGAGGCCGACCAGCGCATCGCCGACAACCGAATGGGCGCGGTGCTTCACCGTGTCGTAGCGCGCCGTGTTCAGCGCCACGATCCTGGTATCCTCGCCGAAGACCGACCACGAGCCGGTGACGAAATCCTGCAGGCGCGTGCCGACCGCCAGCACCACGTCGGCATCGCCGGCGAGCGCATTGGCCGAGGTCGAGCCGACCACGCCGATCGGGCCGACATTCATCCTGTCGTCATGCACCAGGACGGCGCGGCCGTTGATCGTCTCGGCGACCGGCACGTTGTGCTTCCCGGCGAAGGCGGCGAGCGCCTCGTTGGCGCCGGAATAGTGCACGCCGCCGCCGGCGATGATCAGCGGCTTCTTCGCCTTCCTCAGCAGCGACACCGCCTCGCGGACGGAGTCGGCATCGGGCCGCGGGCGCGGGACACGATGCACGCGCTTCTCGAAGAACACCTCCGGATAGTCATAGGCCTCGGCCTGGGTATCCTGCGCGAGACCGATGAAGACCGGTCCGCAATCGCCGGGGTCAAGGAGCGTGGCGACCGCCTGCGGCAGCGAGGCGAGGATCTGCTCCGGCCTGACGATGCGATCCCAGTAGCGCGTCACCGACTTGAAGCCGTCGTTCACCGTCGTCGTCGGGTTGCCGAAATGCTCGACCTGCTGCAGGACCGGATCGGGGATGCGGCTGGCGAAGGTGTCGCCGCCGAGGAGGAGGATCGGCAGGCGGTTCGCCATGGCGACGCCCGCGGCCGTGATCATGTTGGTCGAGCCCGGGCCGATCGAGGCGGCGGCGACCATGATCTGCCTGCGCTTCATCGCCTTGGCGAAGCCGACGGCGGCAAGCGCCATGGACTGCTCGTTCTGGCCGCGCCAGGTCGGCAGCTCGTCCTGCGCAGGCTCCAGCGCCTCGCCGAGGCAGGTGACGTTGCCATGGCCGAAGATCGCGAAGACACCGGCGAAGAGCGGCACTTCCTTGCGGTCGATGATGGTCTTTTGCGCAGTCAGGTAGCGCACCAGGGCCTGCGCCATGGTCAGCCGCACGGTCTTCATGTCGGAATGCTCCTCCCCTGCCGTCCCCGCGCGGACCTCTGCCCACGTATGCGACGGACAAGCGTAAACTATATCCGGAGACGCGGACTAGTTGAAGCCGTTATCGTATCGAAAATTCTATTTTTCGAACACCCGGAACGATGGTTCCGTGAGCACGCCTTTGCCCGAAGACAATAGTCCGTGGATTTCTCCTTGTTCCTTTTCGACGGCGGCTACACGCCTACCCGAGCATCCACCCAGCCGCCGCCCTTGTCGGAAGACTCGACCGTCGCGGCGATGAACTTCATCGTCCGGACGCCGTCCTCGACCGTCGGGAAATCGAGCGCCAGCGGATCGACTGCGCGTCCGAGCTTCCGCGCCACGATCACCTCGGCGACATCGGCGTAGAGCACCGCGAAGGCCTCCTGGTAGCCCTCGGGGTGGCCGATGCCGATGCGCTGGCTCCTCAGCGCCTCCGGCTTCAGCCCCGGTCCGCCGCGCTCGAAGGTCAGCGCCGGCGCGCCGAGCCGCGAATGGAAGAGCTGGTTGGGCGTCTCCTGGAACCATTCGAGCCCGCCGCGCTCGCAGAAGACGCGGAAGTGCAGCCCGTGCACCGCCCCGGCGCCCGCCTGGGTCACCCAGAGCGCGCCGGGCGCGCCATTGGCGAGGCGGAAGTTGATGCCGGCATAGTCGTGGGCGTTCCGTCCCGGCACGACCGTGCCGACATCGGCCGAGACTTTTGCGAAGGCCTGGCACGACACGAAGCTCGCCATGTGATGGGCATGGCTGCCGATGTCGCCGAGGATCAGCGATGCACCGACCCGTTCCGGCTTGAAATGCCAGTTGCCGGTCGCTTCCGCTTCGGTCAGCGCGGCGTTGTGGCCCTGCACATATTCGACATGCACCATGCGGACTTCGCCGAGGTCGCCGTCGCGCACCATGGCGCGCGCCTGCCGCACCATCGGGAAGCCGGTGTAGTTGAACGTCTGGCAGAAGACGATGCCCGCCTTCTTCACGCGCGCCGCGAGGTCCATCGCCTCGTCGAGGCTGGTGGTCAACGGCTTGTCGCAGAGGATGTCGAGCTTGCGCTCGAGCGCCATGACCGACAGCTGATAGTGGCCGTCGTTCGGCGTCATGATCGCCACGACCTCCATGCCGTCGGAGCGACTGCCCTCTGCCTCGAACATCTCCGCGGCCGAGCCATAGGCCCGGTCGGGATCGATGCCGAGGGCCCTGCCCTCGGCGCGCGAACGGTCGGGATTGGAGGAAAGCACCGAGGCGACGATCTCGTAATTGTCGTCGAGCCGCGCCGAGGCGCGGTGCACCGGCCCGATGAAGGAGCCCGGCCCGCCGCCGATGACGCCGAGGCGCAGGCGCCGACCGAGAGTCGCGATGGTTCGGTTCATTCCACTGCCCCCAACGTCATGGTCGTCTCCCCTCGAGTCGCCATTGCCGCTCTCCTAAATCGTCATGACGGCCTTGTGCCGGCCATCCATGGATTTCTTCCTTCGGGCACTCCCCCACCGGTCATCGCCGGGCTTGACCCGGCGATCCATGCCATGACGCTTCAGCATCACAGAGCGAGGACTTCACCCTCCGGCCCGCTCCAATTGCGGCAGTTCTTCTGAACCGTCATGGCATGGATTCCGGATCGGCGCCGCTTCGCGGCTTGTCCGGAATGACGTCGCGAAAAACCCTCGTCGGCGTCTTCGACTGCCTACTGCCGATTGCCGACTGCCTCACTTCAGTTCCACCCACCGCTTCTCGCGCGCCGAGTCCACGATCGCGTCGACTACGCGCTGGATCCCCCAGGCCTCGCGGAAGTCGGGCAGGAACTTCGCCCCGCCGGTCAGCGCGTCGATCAGGGCGCGCACCTCGATGGTCTTGATGTCGTTGAATCCCAGTTGATGCCCCGGCGCCGGCACGAATTCCCGGAAGTGCCGATGGTCCGGCCCGGCGAGGATCTTCTTGAATCCCTCCCTACCCTTGGCCTGCCCGGTGACGTAGAGATCGAGCTCGTTGAAACGCTCGTGGTCGAGGAAGATCGAGCCCTTCGAGCCGGTCACCTCGAAGGCGAGCTGCATCTTGCGCCCGGCCTTCACCCAGCTCGCCTCGAGCGAGCCCGTCGCGCCGTTGGCGAAATTCACCAGCGCGCGCGCCTCGTCGTCGACAAAGACCTTCCGCTTCTCGCTCGCACCCGGTGCGACCGGCCGCTCGCCGGTCACCGTCTTGATCTGGCCGACCAGCGAGGCGATCGGTCCGACGACATAGCGCGCGATCGAGATGATATGGCTGCCGAGGTCGGCGACGACCCCGTGGCCGCCCTTCTCGTCGAGCCGCCAGGTGAAGGGCCCCGACGGGTCGGTCATGTAGTCCTCGGCATGGATGCCGCGGAAGGACACCACATCGCCGATCTCGCCCGATGCCACGATCTCCTGCGCCAGCGCCACCATCGGGTTCTTCAGGTAGTTGAAGCCGACCGCGGTGACGACGCCCGCCTTCTCGGCGGCGTCGACCATTTCCTTCGCCTCGCCCGCGTTCGGCGCCAGCGGCTTCTCGCAATAGACCGGCTTGCCGGCGGCGAGCGCGGCGAGCGCGATCGGCTTGTGCAAGGTGTTCGGCGTGGTGATGTCGACGAGGTCGACCGCCGGGTCGGCCACCAGCTTCTTCCAGTCGCCGGTCGAGCGGGCGAAGCCGA
Organism: Hyphomicrobiales bacterium; assembly: GCA_017305635.1. Lineage (GTDB taxonomy): Bacteria > Pseudomonadota > Alphaproteobacteria > Rhizobiales > Kaistiaceae > JAFKKF01. The sequence goes on from JAFKKF010000013.1 coordinate 54,297, forward strand.
GGCCCTTCGCCGCCTTCGCCGCTACCTCGTCGTTGACGTCGGCGAGCAGTTCCAGCACCGGCGCGGCGGGCAGGTCAAAGACGCCGGCCGCCGCGCGGAAGGCGTGAGCATGGCTCCGCCCCATGAAGCCGCTGCCCACCAGTCCGACGCCGATCTTCTTCAACCCCGCCTCCCCTCAGACGAAAAATTCCATTGGCGCGAACGCTAGAATTTCCGTTCCGGCCTGTCCAGCGGCCTCGCCGTACGCGACTCGGGATCGCTCTCCGCCTACCCCTCCGCCGGTCATGCCAGACCTTGGTGCTGGTGATGCCAAACCCTCGTGCTGGTCATGCCAAGGCTTGACCTTGGCACCCAAAGACCCTGAGGTCACCGGCACTGCCCTGCTCCATCGTGCTCGGCAGGGGCGTGACCGGTGCCGGGCCGCCGCGATTGGCTGCGAGCAGATTTTTGGGTGCCAAGGTCAAGCCTTGGCATGACCAATGGACGGGCTGCGCCCGGCTGCCCTACCTCCCCCACGGGAACGCGCTGCGCGGCGGCAGGTCCATGCCGATGGCCTCGCCGATCCTCAGCCCCTCGTTCCATTTCGCCATGCGCTCGGAGCGCGTGAACGAGCCGACCTTCAACTGCTTCACGCCCCAGCCTACGGCGAGATGGACGATCGACACGTCCTCGCTCTCGCCCGAGCGCGCCGAGACGATCGAGCTCCATCCGGCCGCGCGCGCGGCCTCGGCCGCGGCCAGCGTCTCGGTGACCGTGCCCGCCTGGTTCGGCTTGATCAGCGGGGTATTGCAGGCGCCGACTTCCTTCGCGTGCCGGATGCGCTGGGCATTGGTGACGATGTAGTCGTCGCCGACCACCTGCACCTTCGGTCCGGCCTGCCTCGTGAAGGCGATCAGCCCGGCCTCGTCGTCCTCGGCGAGCGGGTCCTCGATGGAAACGATCGGGTACCTGCCGAGCCAGCCGGCGAGCATGTCGATCATGCCACCGCTGTCGAGCTCGCGGCCCTCGCGCGCCAGCTTGTAGCGCCCGCCCTTGCCGAAGTCGGATGCGGCAATGTCCAGCGAGATCGACACCTCGTCGCCGGGCGTGTAGCCGGCGCGCTCGATTGCCGCGACCGCGAGCGCCAGCCCCTCCTCGTTATCGTCGAAGGCCGGCCAGTAGCCGCCCTCGTCGGCGACGCCGGCGAGCTTGCCCTTCCCGGCCAGCAGCTTTCCGGCGGCGCGATAGACCTCCGCCGTCATGTCGAGCGCCTCGGCGAAGGTCTTCGCCCCGGTCGCGACCACCATGAAGTCCTGGATATCGACCCGCCGGCCGGCATGGGCCCCGCCGCCGAACAACTGGATTTCCGGCAAGGGCAGCATGACCTTTCCGTCGCCGGCGAGATGCTTCCAGAGCGGCAGGCCGGCATCGGCTGCCGCGGCATGGGCGACCGCCAGCGACGTCGCGATCAGCGCATTGCCGCCGAGGCGCGACCGGTTCGCGGTGCCATCCAGCGCGATGAGCCGCGCATCGATCCCTGCCTGGTCGGCGATCTCCATGCCGGCGAGCGCTCTTGCGATCTCGCCGTCAACCGCCGCGACCGCGCCGGCTACGTCCATCCCGCCGAAACTTGTCCCGCCGTCGCGCCGATCGACCGCCTCGCCCGATCCGGTGGAGGCGCCCGCCGGCGCGATGGCGCGGCCGGTCCGGCCGCTCGCCAGCACGACCTCGGCCTCCACGGTCGGGCGCCCGCGCGAATCCCAGACCCGCCTTCCGATCACCTTGCCGATCGCCGTCACGCCCGCATTTCCTTCTCCCACGCATCCCGTATGCCGGCGAGCCGCGCCGGCGCCGCCCTGATCAGCGGCACCGCCACGCGCCTGACGCGCTCGCGCTGCCCCTCCTCCGTCACGTATTCGACCGGCGACTTGCCGTCGACCCGCGCCAGGAAAAGCCCCGGCAGCAGCGAGGCCGCGCGCGCCTCCAGCGCGTCCGGCGCTTCCCATGCCGCGCCCGCCAGCCAGGCACCGGCGAGCGCGTCGAAGGCGGCGAGGAATTCACCAGTCCGGTCAGGCCGATGCAGGCTTTTGAGGAGAAGATGATTCAGGCAGAAGGCGGCATCGAATGCCGGGTCGCCGTACCAGGCGCATTCGGCGTCGAGGAAGACCGGTCCCCTCGGCCCGATGAGAATGTTCTTCGGGCTGACGTCGCCATGGACGAGCGCGTGTCTCGTCGCCGCCGTGCGGTCGGCGAGCGCGTTCAGCTTGTCCGCCAGGTCCGGATGCCGCCGTCCGGTCGCGCGGAGATAGGGATCGAGCCGCAGCGCCTCGAAGAGCGCGCCCGTCGGGAAGGCCGCCGCCACGCCGGCATCGCCTGCCGTCGCCGCATGGATCGCCGCGAGCCGTGCCCCGACCTCGCGCGCGAAATCCGCGTCCACTCGCCCGGCCATCAGCTCGCCCTTCCACAGGCGATGATCCGCCGGCGGCAGGAACTCCATGGCGAAGAGCATCGCCCCGTCGTCATGGGCGAGCACCTTCGGCGCCGCGCCCGGCACGCGCGCGTCGGCGGTCGCGTACCAGAGCCGCTCGTAGCGGTTCCGCTCCACCGGCGCGAACCAGTCGTCCTTGACCGCGAGCTTCGCCATGGCGCGCTTGACGCAGAAGGTCCGCCCGCCCGCGTCTACCTTCCATATGTCGGAGGAGACGCCGCCGGTCAGCCGTGTCGCAACCGCCGCCTCCCCCTCGCGGATCAGCTCCATGCGGACGAGGCTCGCTTCGATATCGGGAGGCAACATGGCGGGCGTTTCTTCCGGCTTTTCGCGCGAGCCTAGCCGATGCGCCCATGCCGCTCCAAGGCCGGTACCGGAAAGATTGTGAACCGCCCCCGCCTCCGCTACCCATACGGCAAGCGTGCGTCGAGACGCGCGGGCAGGCAGAAGGAGGACATCGTGACCGAGCGTTTCCACACCATCGAGGCGAAGGGCGTGAAGCTCACCCTCGACACCGCCGTCGGCCATGTCCGCCGCTTCGAGGTCGAGCGCGACGGCCGCCGGATCGCGCCGCTCCACGTCGCGCCCTGGGTCGATGATCCGGCCGTCGCCAATTCCACCGATCCCGGCATCCTGCCGAACCTGAAATTCCTCGCCGGCGATTTCTTCTGCGCGCCTTTCTCGACGAGCGACGTCGAAGCCGGCACGCCGGGCCACGGCTGGCCGGGCAATTCCGAATGGAAGGTCCTCGGCGAGACCCGCCTCGCCGACGGCGTCACCGCCCGCTACGAGCTCCTGAAGAAGGTGATGGGCGCGACCCTCGTCAAGGAGATCACGCTCCGCGACGGCCATCCCTTCGCCTATCAGAGCCACATCTTCAGCGGCGGCACCGGCGCCGTATCCGCCGCCAGCCATGCCATGACCCGCTTCTCGAAGGAGGGCCACCTCTCCTTCTCGCCGAAGCAGTTCGGCGAGCTGCCCGCCACGCAGCAGGAAAGCGACCCGGCCCGCGGCCGCTCGCTCTTTGCCACCGACAGGCGCTTCACCGACCTGCGGAAGCTCCCGCTCGCCGACGGCTCGACCGTCGACCTCCACCACTACCCGCTCGCCTCCGGCCACGAGGATTTCGTCATGCTGGTGGAAGCGAAGGATTCGCCCCTCGGCTGGGCCGCCGCGGCGCGTCCGGCGGAGGGCGACATCATGCTCAGCCTCAAGAACCCGGCCGATTTCCCGGTAACCTTCCTCTGGTTCAGCAATGGCGGGCGCTATTACGAGCCGTGGAACAGCCGGCATCTCGGTGTTCTCGGCATCGAGGAAGGCCGTGCGCTCGGCGCCGCCGGCCACGCGGCTTCCATCGCACCCAATCCCTTGTCGGAGGCCGGCATCCCGACCTCGATCACGCTCGGCCCGAACGCCCGCGTTGAGCTCCGCCACGTCATCGGCGGCGTGCCGCTGCCAGCCGGCTGGACCTCGGTCTTCTCGGTCGACGCGGCCGGCGGCGCGCTGAAGCTCACCGGCGATACCGGCGCCTCGGTCACGGTCCCCTTCGACCTCGGCTTCGTGAAGCGGTAAGCGCCGCTGGCGTCAGCTTTTTGTGAGGCCGCGCCCTTGCCCTACCGTATCACCATGGGGAAGGCGTGCTTCTGCCACTCCCAGCTCGGCCCGAACTCGCCGTAGATGTTGCCGACCTCGTGGACGTACTGGAGCAGCGCAACCACCACCGCCGCGCCGAGCAGGCAGATCGCCGAGAGCACCAGCCGCCCGGCATTGCCGAGCAGGCCGCCATCGGCATAGGCGACCAGCGCCACCAGCCAGAGCATCATGATCGGCGTCGTCACCACCAGGTAGTGCGGATAGAGGCCGCCGCCGGTGGTCGAGAGCAGCGTCAGGATCGCGCCGAAGCCGAAGAAGACGGCGCGGATCATGCGCCCCGTCTCGTTGCTGCCGACGAGGAACAGCGGCCAGGAAATGCGTCGGCGGGCGAGGAACCGCCAGCCGGCGGTGGCGAAGACGCCGATCGCGATCAGCGCGAGCACCACGTGCAGCGCTCCGACGAGATAGGTCGGCGTCGCCCCCCAGAACGGCCAGCGCAGGAAATCCGGAAACGGGATCGGCCCGAGGAAATGGTCGGCGCCGAAGCCGAAGGGCTCGGTCAGGAACCGCGCATAGAACGTGAGCCACGGCGGGCGCAGGTCGTTCAGCTTCTCACCGCCTGCGCCGGCATAGGTGAGGAACCAGTTCAGCGCCGGCAGCGCGCCGACGATGGCGCCGGCGACGAGGCCCGTGAAGCGGAACGCGCGCCAGCGATGGCGCCGCCAGTCGCCGATCATTCCCCACAGGAAGAGGACCGCACCGAGGAAGGTCGCGGTCGGATGGATCTGGCCGCAGAGGACCGCGATCAGGGCAAAGAAGAAGGAGCCGAGCCAGGCGCGCCGAAAGTGCCAGGCCGCGATCATCCCGACCATGAAGAGCGGCAGCGTGCAGGGCGGCCAGATCTTCCGCTCGTAGATTACCGCCGACGGATTGGTCGCCCATACCGCCGCCGCCCACATCCAGGGCTCGCGCTTGGCACGCGGCACGACGACCAGCGCGAAGGCGACGAGCGCGAAGATCGCCACGATGTTCATCGCCTGCACGGCGCGGGCGAGCTCGGGCGGGTTCTCCGGCTGGAACAGGTAGCCGAGGGCGATGAAGATCCAGATGCTCAGTCCCGGATTCGGGCCGCCGATGCTCATCGGCATGCCGAAGGCCGGCCAGGCGCCGCCGTCGAGCACGCGCCGCACATGCTCGAAGGTGAACTGCTGATCGACCTGGTATTCGATGACGCCCGGATAGATCAGGCGGAGCACCGCGCCGGCGACCAGCGCGGCAGCGATCACCGCGGCCGACCAGGCGGGGACACCGAGCGCGTGAGGCAGCGCCGCAAGGCCGCCTGCCGGGCGGGACGGCCTGATCGCCGACTGCGCTTCGCTCATCTGTTCCCCGTCTTCCGCTCGCCCTCGCGGACGCGAACTTACCCGCCCCGGCCATCCGAAGGGTGACGAAAAAATCGCAGGCGGGCGACTAAGTTCCGGGCGGGCGTTGCGCTTCGTCGACTCCCTGGTGGTAGCGCGCCCCCTCAGTCGGCACTAACGCGGCTGTTGCTGAGTTTGGATTGAAACAGCAGGCGGTGCCGCGGTTCCTCCCCTGCGAGGCGGGGGAGGGGGACCAGCGAAGCTGGTGGAGGGGGCGCGTGAAGAGCGCCGCCCCTACCCCCGCCCCACCACGCCCGCCAGGTGATCCCCCAGCCGCAGCGACAGCTGCACTATGGTGTAGGTCGGGTTGGCATGGCCCGAGGTGGCGAAGACGCTCGACCCGCCGACATAGAGATTGGCGAGCGAATGGACCTTGAGGTTCGCGTCCACCACGCCGGCGGAGGCGTCGGCGCTCATCCGCGTCGTCCCCATGTGATGGTTGCCGCCCCAGAGCTGGTCGGCGGTTGGCGCCTGCCCTTCGGCTAGCCAGTCGGCCACCTTCAACCTGCCGACGTCGCGCTCGGCGAGCAGGCCGCCGACCGTCATCGCGGCGGTACGGAGCGTGTGCATGTCGGTCTCCGACAGGCGCCAGTCGAGCTCGATCCGGCGCAAACCGAAGCGGTCGCGCTCGCCCGTCAGGCGGACGCGATTGTCGGGGGAGAGCGACTGCTCGCAGGCAATGAAGGCATCGCCCACATGGGCCGGGCAGGCCGTCGGCGCGCCCTTCATCTCCGCGGCGAGCAGCCTGTCGAAATCGGTCCGGCATTCCGGCTGCGGTGCGAAAGCGCCGGTGAAGTCGCCGCCGTTCCACTCGTCGAAATGGCCTAGGCGGACGCCGAAATTCAGCACCTTCTCCCGATCCATGAAATCCGGCGTCGGCGAGCAGACGATCATCCACGTCATCGGCTGACGCAGCACGATCCGTCCCGCCGGCGCGTGCGGGTGCTCGAGGAAGTACCGCCCGACGAGGTCGCGTTCGTTGCCGAGCCCCTTCCCCACCTGGCTCGTCGCGTTGAGAAGCGCGCGCGGGTTCTCGAGGCCGCCGAGGCAGAGGGCGTAGGCCCTGGCGCGCACCGCGAAGAGATCGTTCCGCTTGTAGGAGCGGAAGAGCGCCTCGGTCACGGCGCTCGCGGCGTCATTGACCCTCAGGTCGACAAGGTTGGCGTTGAAATGGAGGCGGATCCGTTCCGATGCCGCCAGCTCCGCCCGGTATTTCTCGCCGAAGCGCGTCACCGGCCGGCTGAAGCGGAAGAGCCGCGGCACCAGCGTCGCATGATCCTTCGGCAGGATATCCGGAGGCTGGCGATCTGCCGGCAGGTTCAGGATCTCGTCGGCCTCGGCGGCATAGGGGCGGAGGTCGCCCTTCCCTATCGGCCAGCCGCTCAGCGGATTATGCGCCTTCGGCGCGAAGTCGTATTCGTCGAGCGGGCGCGTCCAGCCGCCCCAGTGGTTGGAGCTGCCGCCGAAGTAGCGGAGCCGCGTCGCATCGAGCGGGTAGTAGGGCTGCCCGGCTGTCGCGCCTTCGTAGAGTGCCTGCGATTCAGGATCGGGCGCCTCGCCGCCCGCCTCGAACAGCCCGACCGACAGCCCCTTGGCGGCGAGGCGACGCGCGAGCGTCACACCGGCCGGTCCCGTGCCGACCACGCAGACGTCGAAGACCCGGTCGCCGAACCAGCTCTCCTCGCGCGCTTCGGCGTCCAGGATCATGCGGGCGGCGCGCTCAGCTCATGCCGAGTCGCGCGAGGTCCTCCGGCCGCAGCATCCAGCCGTTCCGCATGACGATTCCGGCCGTTTCCGAACCATCTCCGGCCGTTTCCGAACCGTCTCCGTCAGCCATTGCCGAGGACATCCCGGCGAAGAGGACGAGCGGCAGGGCCCCCATCACGGCGAGGATTTCCCGGCGGGAATGTCGGCCCCGCATGTCAGCTCCGCGATACATGCTGCTGTTTTTCATCACGAATTCCTGCTAGGTGCGACGCAACAACCAGCGTAGCAGATTCATGGCGACCGCGCGCCGCACTGCAATTCCCACCGGCTCCATACTAGGGTTGGCGCAGGCTTCGGCAATTGCCGCCCAGGCGGACCCGAAAGAATCCGGCGCGGCTCTTGCTGCTGCCCCTCTGTTGTCGCTGGCAAATTCGTTAGAGAATTCAATCCGTTCCATATTTCGCGCAGGCGCCCGCGGCGACGTTGTGGCCGGTGCGGCAAAATATCGTCTCGGCAAGACGGAAATGAACAAAACGGCGGCAAGATAGTTGGGGAGGGTTGTCTGCATCCCGTTTCCGGCCCTGCCGCGTAACGGTCATGATGCGGTGCAATACCTCTCTTCGACGGACTGACTGGGCTGCGGGGACACTCAGAGCGTAGCGGGTCGACCAACAGGGCAATATGCGTAACGACGGAATTCCGCCGTCCCGGCGGCAGATACTGCTTGCGGGAACAGCTCTGCTTGCGGTTGCGGCGCTGCCCGGCACGCCCCTCGCCGCCGATGCGGCGGTTCCCGGCGCCGCCGCGCCGGATGGTGCCTTCACGCGCTCGACCGTGCTCGATATCGCGCGTGCGCTCGCCAAGCAGGAATATGTACCGCCGGCGACGGACCTGCCCGACCCGATCAAGGACCTGACCTACGACCAGTACCGCGACATCCGGTTCAATCGCGACATGGCGATCTGGACCAAGGACAATCTGCCTTTCCGGCTCGAGCTCTTCCATCGCGGCTTCTACTACAAGGACGAGGTCGACGTCGCGATCGTCTCGCAGGGCGTTGCGAAGCATCTCGCCTTCTCTCCCGCGCTTTTCACGTACGGAAAGCTCGTCCCGCAGCCCATCCCGCAGATCGATATCGGCTTTGCCGGCATCCGCCTGCTCGGTCACATGAACAAGCCCGACGTCTTCGACGAAGTGGCGGTTTTCCTTGGCGCCAGCTACTTCCGCTCGCTCGGGCGCGGCCAGCAGTTCGGCATTTCGGCGCGCGGCCTCGCCCTGAAGACGGGCGACCCCGAGGGCGAGGAATTCCCCATTTTCCGCGCCTTCTGGGCCGAGACGCCGGCAGCCGACGGCGATGCCGTCGTCGTCAACGCCCTTCTCGACAGCCCGAGCGTCGCCGGTGCCTACCGCTTCACCATCCGCCCGGGTTTCCCGACGGTCATGGACGTCGAGGCGACGCTCCTGCCCCGCGTCGCCCTCGACAAGGTCGGCCTTGCTCCCGGCACCAGCATGTTCTTCTTCGGCCCAAACGACCGGACGAACTTCGACGACTGGCGGCCGGAAGTGCATGATTCCGATGGCCTTCTCATGGTCACCGGCCGGGGCGAACGCATCTGGCGGCCGCTCGCCAATCCGAAAACCCTCCAATTCAGCGCCTTCCAGGATACGAGCCCACGCGGCTTCGGCCTCATCCAGCGGAACCGCGATCCGAACACCTTCCAGGACTTCGAATCGCACTACGACCGGCGGCCGAGCCTCTGGGTCGAGCCCGTCGGCGACTGGGGCCAGGGCGCGGTCGTCCTCGTCGAGATTCCGAGCGATTCCGAGGTCAACGACAACATGGTGGCCTACTGGTCGCCGAAGGACCCGATCGCCGCCGGCTCCGAATTCTCCTTCGCCTATCGCCTTTCCTGGGGCGGCGAACCGGACCAGGCGATCGTCGGTGCCATGGTCGGGGCAACGCGCGTCGGCCGCGGGACGCTGAAGGGCACCTCTCCGATCCGCCGCTTCGTGATCGATTTCACCGTGCCGCCGCCCGAGCCTCCTGCCGAGCCGCAGACGGCGTCGCAGGCGGCCGCCGCGACCGCTCAGCTGGCCGCAGCCCCGGATCCCTCGCCCAAGGCGGAAGTGACCGCCAGCGCCGGGACGATCAGCGAGATCAATATCGAGCGCAATCCGCTCACCAAGGGCTGGCGGCTCACCTTCAAGCTCGATCCGGGCAGCGAGAAGCTCATCGAACTGCGTGCGATCCTGAAGATCGATGGCGGCCCACAGGCCGAGACATGGTTGTACAGATGGACGGAATGACCCCCCATGCCGGCGCCGCTCCCGCGGCGCGTCCGCCCCGTCGCGCCGCCGTCGGCATGCCGCCGGAATCGCGTGTCCCCATGCCCGCGCAGAACCTCCAGGATGCGGGCAAGCCCCGCGCTTTCCTGAATCCGGAACGTTCGCGCTCGCCGCGCTGGCGCCGCGTGGCGGTGCTCGGCGGCACGGCAGCGATCACGGCCGCCGCGGTCTACGAGATGGGCGTGTCGCTTTCCCTCGGCGGCATCACGCCGGTGGAGGCGCTGGTCGTCCTCCTATTCGCGATCAACCTCGGCTGGATCACGCTGACCTTCGTGTCCGCGGCGATCGGCGCGGCGGTGATCGCCGCGCGGCGTCCCAGGGCATCCCTGACGACGCCGCTCACCGGCCGCACGGCAGTACTGATGCCGACCTACAATGAGAATCCCGAACGCGTCTTCGCCGCGATCGAGGCGATGGCGACGGGAGTGCGTGCGCTCGGCGAGGATTCGACCTTCGACTGGTTCATCCTTTCCGACACCACCGACCCGGCCATAGCGCTCGCCGAGGAAGCTGCCTTCCTCGACCTGCGCAGCCGGCTCGGCGACGACAATGCGCCGCTCTATTATCGCCGTCGCCGCCGCAATATCGCGCGGAAGGCCGGCAACATCGCCGACTTCTGCAAGCGCTGGGGCGGCGGCTACGACTACCTGCTGGTGCTCGACGCGGACAGCCTGATGGAGCCGACCAGCATCATCGAACTCGCCCGCCGTATGGAGGCCGACCGCGATGCGGGCCTGATCCAGACCGTGCCGCGGCTCGTCCATGGCAAGACCGTCTTTGCGCGCCTCCACCAGTTCGCCAGCCGCATCTACGGCCCGGCAATCGCCACCGGTCTCGCCTGGTGGGTGGGCGGCGAGGGCAACTACTGGGGCCACAATGCCATCATCCGCCGGCGTGCCTTCACCGAGGCGGCGGGCCTGCCGGACCTTCCCGGCAAGGCGCCGTTCGGCGGCCACATCCTCAGCCACGATTTCGTCGAGGCCGCCCTCATCCGCCGCGCCGGCTGGACGGTGAAGATCGCCGACGACATCCAGGGCTCCTACGAGGAGACGCCGCCCTCGCTGGTCGATTTCGCCATCCGCGACCGGCGCTGGTGCCAGGGGAACCTGCAGCATGTCGGCGTGCTCCCCGCGCGCGGCCTGCATTGGGTGAGCCGCTTCCATCTCGTCAGCGGCATCCTCTCCTATCTCGCCTCGTTCCTCTGGCTCCTGCTCATTGCCGCCGGCTTTGGCCTCGCCGTGCAGGCCTATTTCACGCCGCCCGACTATTTCTCCGATCCGCACCAGCTCTTCCCGACCTGGCCGCAGATCGACTCCGTGCTGCAGCTCCGGCTGCTGGCGCTGACCGGGATCCTCCTTCTCGGGCCGAAGATCTTCGGCTTCCTCACGGTGCTCCTCAGCCGCAAGAAGCGCCTCTCCTGCGGCGGCGCTCTCAGGCTGACCGGCGGCTTCCTCTTCGAGGTGGTCATCTCCGCCCTGATGGCTCCGATCACGATGCTGATCCAGTCCGGCGTGGTGCTCTCGATCCTGCGCGGCAAGGATGCCGGCTGGAAGCCGCAGCAGCGCGACGGCGGCGGCATCACCTGGAAGCAGGCCTTCCGCTGGCACCGCTGGCACATGGCTGCGGGCCTTGGGCTCGCGCTCTCGGCCTGGATGATCTCACCGATGATGGTGGCCTGGCTGTCGCCGCTGATCGTCGGGCTGATGCTGTCCGTGCCGCTCTCGATCTTCACCTCCTCGACCTGGATCGGCAGCCGCGCCCGCCGCCTCGGCCTCCTGACGACGCCGGAGGAAAGCGCACCGCCGAAGATCGGCAGCGAGGTGCTGACCGTGCGTCCGATCCACCGGGCCATCGTGCGGACGTCGCCGGATATCCGGCTCATCGTCAGCGACGACTGGCGCCGCCAGCTGCACCTGGCGCTGCTCGACGTCGCCAATGACCGGCAGCGCGGCGACATCGATCCGGTGACCGCCGTGGCCGCCGCGAAGCTCGGCGAGGCCGAGAGCCTCGACGAGGCGCTCGCCTCGCTGAAGCCCGAGGAGCAGGCGGTGGCGCTCGCCACGCCGACCCTCTTCACCCGGCTCAGCGACCTCGGTGCGCTGTCGGCGAAGAAGAGCAAGGAACGCGAGCCGGAAGCAGCCTAGCGAGACGGTGCGACGAAGATCGAAAGGCCCGTCACTGCGACGGGCCCTTTCTTTTGGCTATTTCACCGCGCCGGCGGTCAGGCCCTTGATGATGTAGCGCTCGAGCAGCACGCCGATGATGGCGAGCGGCGCGATGGCCGCCGCCGAGAGCGCGGCCATGGACCACCAGTTGATGCCCTGCGAACCGGTCTGGCTGGCGACCATAACCGGCAGCGTCTTGGCGTCCGTGCCGGTGAGCAGGGCCGCGAAGAAATATTCGTTCCAGCAGAGCACCAGCGACAGGATGAAGGCGGCGACCATGCCGGGCAGCGCCAGCGGCACGATGATCCGCATGAAGACGCCCCAGACGGAGAGGCCGTCGACCAGCGCCGCCTCGTCGAGCTCCACCGGGATCGAGTCGAACTGGTCGCGCATGATCCAGATGACGATCGGCAGGACGCTCAGCGTGTAGATGAGGATCAGGCCAATATCGGTGTCGAGGAGGGCGAGCGCCTTGTAGAGGACGAGGAAGGGCAGCGCGAGGACGACCGGGGGCAGGATCAGCTGCGAGATGAAGAAGAACAGGATGTCGTCGTTCCGCATGAAGCCGAACTTGTAGCGGAAGCGGCTGAGCCCGTAGGCGGCGAGAGAGCCGAGGACGAGGGCGAGGAGCGCGGCGCCGACCGAATTGATGACGCTGTTCTCGAAGCGCGCGAGGAACTCGCTCCGCACCGTCGAGGTCTGGAAGATGGTGTCGGGCGAGAGGCCGAGGGACCGCCAGCCCTTCCAGTCGGGCTGGAAATCGACCCACGGGACGAGGTGGCCCTGGGTTACATCGACCGCCGACTTGAACGAGGTCGTGATCGTCCAGTAGATCGGGAAGAGACAGATGAAGGCCCAGAGGAGCAGCGCGCCGTAGATCAGAACGCGGCTCGCTACGAAGCGCGCGGCCACTGCGCGGCGGCCCTGGTCCATGTTGCGGATGGCGGGAGCGTAGCTGACCATCCCGTCCTCACGCCTTTCCGCCGACGCGCCGCCAGCGGCTCGTCGCCTTGAGGAGCACTGTCAGGAATATGATGATCAGGATCAGGTAGAACATGGCGAGCGCGGTGCCGTAGCCGACGTTCGAGCGATCGCGATAGACCCGGTAAATGTAGCTCGACACCGTGTCGGTGGCCCCGCCAGGACCGCCCGACGTCACGTTGATGACGATGTCGGCGAGCTTCAGCTTGAAGATGATGCGGATGAGGAGCGCCGTGATCGAGACCGGCGCCATCAGCGGGAAGGTGACGCGCCAGAAGGATTGCCAGGAGCTGGCACCATCGACCTTCGCGGCTTCCAGGACTTCCCTCGGGAGCGCCTGCAGGCCGGCGAGCAGCAGGATCATGATGAAGGGGATGGAGACCCAGGCGTCCATCATCTCGATCGAGATGCGCGCGAGCCACGGCGAGGCGAAGAAGGCGGGGTTCTCCCAGCCGAGCATGCGGGCAAGGGTCGCCGCCGGACCGAAGCGGTACTCGAGCAGCGACTTGCCGATCATCCAGCTCACCGCCACCGGCGACAGCATGAACGGGAGAAGGAAGGCGACGCGGAAGAATTTCCGCGCCCGGATCTCGGCATTGAGGAGAAGCGCGAGGCCGAAGGCGATCGCATATTCGGCGCCGACGGCGAGCACGTAGAAGACCATGTTGAGGAGCGCGTTCCAGTAGGAACCGTCCGCGAAGAGCTCGAACAGGTTGGCGAGACCGGCGAATTTCGGGCCGTCGAAGGCGGAGAGGTTCCAGTCGAGCGAGGCAATGTAGAAGCCGAAGAGCGTCGGGAAGATCACCACGGCGACGGTGAACAGCACCGCCGGCAGGACGAACATCGCACGCTCGCCCGCCTCGCCGCGCGACAGGAGCAGGCCGCCGGACAGCGCCGCCGCCCAGGCGATATAGGCATAGAGGAGCGGCCGCCAGGTCTCGAAGCCGAGGGTCGTCCGTCCGTTCACGTACAGGACCTGGACCATGATCAGCGCGAGGAGCGCGATGGTGGCGAGCACGATCAGCCAGCGGCCGGCATTGACCCGCCCCGCCGTGACGACATAGGCCGGCGGCTGGTGGCGTCCGTCATTGAGCGCGGCGGCGGTCGACATGGGCAGTCGGCAGCGTTCCCTGCCCGCATGACGCGGGCCCCCAACGAGATCGGCTGGTGGCTCGTCACCACCAGCCGATCGATCTTGCAACGAACTTCCGTGCGCCGGAAGTGCCCTACATGCCGAGGGAGGCCTTGTAGAGCTTGATCTGGTTATCGCGGCCGATCTGGTCGGTCAGCTTCTCCCAGGCGGCGGCGATCTGGTCGGCGCCCTCCTGGGCCTTCAGCTTGCCGGCGAAGATGTTGGCGAGGATGTCCTCGGCCGCGCTGTAGTACTGGAAGATGCCGGGGATGCGCGGCTCGATGGCGCCGTTCGGGTGGTTGTAAGAGTCGAACTGCGAGGCAAGGTAGTTCGAGATGAAGTCCTTGTCGTAGCCCGCCGCCACCCATTCATCGATGTCGTGCTGGCTGTTGCGGTAGCACTGGAAGCCCGACGGATACATCGCCGTCCAGATGGCGAGGTCCTTGCCGCCGAGATGCGCCGCGGCGCTCCAGGCTGCCTTCTGCTTCTTCGGGTCGCTGTCGACGCGCGCCATGACATAGACGCCCCAGCCGAGATAGGCGAGGTTCGGCGCGTAGTTCGGGCCGGAGGGCAGCTTGTCCCACTGGCCGGTCTTGGAATTGTAGACGTCGTCCGAGCCGGGCAGGATCGAGAAGCCGCAGACATCGCCGACGACCGAGGAATCGTTGGTCTTGGCGTTGGAGCCGATATCGCCCCACCAGGTAACCATCGAGCCGGTGCCGCCGAGGAACTGCGAGAAGCCGGTCTCGTTGGGGTCGGCGTTGATCTGGTTCGGCGGCTCGAAGGGCAGCGCGTCGATCACGTCCTGGATCGCGCGGACCCAGGCCGGATTGTTGATGCGCGGCTTCATCGTATCGGCGTCGAACAGCCAGGCCTTGTCGTCCGGGTGCTTGGCATAGGCGGTGGCGCGGCTGCCGAGGAAATAGAAGCCGAAACCGCCCCAGGGCTTCGGCGGATCGAGATAGCCGTAGACATCGTTGCCCTTGAACTTCTGGCCCTTGAGGAACTTGGTAACGGCCTGGACCTGCTGCCAGGTCTTCGGCACGCCCCATTCCGTCAGCCCCGCCTTGTCGCCGCCATCGGCCGCCCAGGCCTTGGCAAGGTCGGCATCGGCGAAGACGTCGGTGCGGAAGTTGAAGTTGTGCGTGTCGCCGTCGATGGTGACGCGATACTGCTTGCCATCCCAGGTGCCGA
The DNA here is from genome assembly GCA_017305635.1 of Hyphomicrobiales bacterium. GTDB lineage: Bacteria > Pseudomonadota > Alphaproteobacteria > Rhizobiales > Kaistiaceae > JAFKKF01. The sequence goes on from JAFKKF010000013.1 coordinate 69,303, forward strand.
CCGGCGGCTTCAGATAGTTCACCAGGTCGTCCATATCGATCTGCTTCTTGACCCAATCCGGCATCTCGGACGTCAGGCCCTTGCCGCAGACGTCGCCCTCGAAGGGGGCGCCCATCTCGCAGATGTCGAAGTCGACGGTGCCGGTGGCGATCGACTGCTGCAGGCGCGCGTTGTAGTCGGCCTGGGCGAGGTCGATCCAGCTGATCTTGGCGCCGGTATATTGCTCCCACGGCTTCAGGAAGCCGCGGAACAGCACGTTGTGGAGGTTCTGGTTGTTGAGCCCCATGAAGGAGAGCTCGACGCCGGCGAATTCGCCTTCCTTGACGTTTGCCTTGGTCGCGCCGAGGACCATCTCGCCGACCTTCTGGAAATCAGCATCCGTCGGCTGGCCCTTGCCGACGCCCGGGATGGCGAGGATCTGCTTGCGCAGCGCCTGCTCCTCGGCCGGCAGGCCCTCGGCAAAGGCGGAGCCCATCGTGCCGAGCACGCCGGTCGAGCCGAGCGCGGCCACCGAGGCGACCCCGGCGGCACCACGCAGGAATTCACGACGGCTCGCCTGCAGGGCGATCAGCCGCTTGTAGTCTTCCATTCTCATCGGATGTCCTCCCAGACAATCTTCGAAGAAACTCTTTCCTGCCGGCGCATCTCGGTCGAGGCGCCGCGGAATCGCAGATAGTCCCAGAAATCTCCCAAAGCCGGCTCCGCCGGCAGATCCGATGCGATCCACGTCGGCGTGAACCCATCTAACATTTCAGTATGCATGCCGGCCCCCGGCGCGCAAGCGCGAGGGACGCCGGGTTCAGCCCTGGGCGAGCAGCGCCTCGACCTCGGCGAGCGTCGGCATGGAGGGTGCGGTGCCGGCGCGCGTCACCGAGATGCCGGCAACGGCAGAGCCGAAGCGGGCGGCCGCGACCGGATCGTCCCCGCGCGCAATCGCCGCGGCGAAACCGCCGTTGAACGCGTCTCCCGCCCCCGCGGTCTCGACTACCGGACCGGCCTTGAAGACCGGGATGTGCACCGACCGGCCCCCGCCATGGAGAAGCGCGCCCTGCTCGCCGAGCGTGATCAGGGCGGTGCCGACGCCCTTCTTCAGGAACAGGTCGCCCGCGCGGCGCGCATCGTCGATGGTCGCGACCGGAAGGCCCGTGAGCATCGCCGCCTCGCTCTCGTTCGGCGTCACGTAGTCGCAGAGGGCGTAGAGCGCCTCGTCGAAGGGTTCCGCCGGCGCCGGGTTGAAGACCGTGACGACGCCGGCTTCCCGCGCGATCTCGAGACCACGACGGGCGGCCGGAACCGGCTGCTCCAGCTGGGTGACGAAGACCGCCGAGCCGCGGATGGCGTCGCCCGCCGTTTCGACGTCCGCCGCGCCGATCGTGCCGGCTGCGCCCGACACAACGATGATCGCGTTCTCGCCGGTCCGGTCATTGACGAAGATATAGGCCGCGCCGGTCGGCTGGTCGGCCGCTTCCGCGACGCGCGCGGCGATTCCCTCGCGCGCCCATGTCGCCTTGGCGACGGCGCCGAAATCGTCGCGGCCGATCTTCGATATGAAGGTCACGGCAGCGCCGGCGCGGGCGGCGGCAACGGCCTGGTTCGAGCCCTTGCCGCCCGGTCCCATCTTGAAGCCCGAGCCGGCAATGGTCTCGCCGATACCGGGCATGCGGCTGGCCCGGAAGGCAAGATCGGCGACGAAGATGCCGAGGATGGCGACGCCGCGCTTTTCCGCCGCCATCTCTCAGCCCGCCGGCGCGATGATCACGCCCTTCTTGAAGACGAAGCATCCATAGCCGCGCAGCTCGCCGGTCTGGATGACGCAATAGGCCTTCTTCGCGCGCTCGTAGAAGGCGAAGCGCTCGATCGAGCCCATCGGCGAGGGCCTGCCTTCGGCGGCATCGATCTCCTTCTGCACTTCCTTGTGGACCGGCAGGATCTCCTTCGGCTTGCCGACCACCTCCATGCGCTCCGCCGGCTTCTTCACGAAGGAATCGAGCGGCAGGACGGAGAGGACCGCCCTGGCGGCGCGGCCGGAATCGATGTTCTCCATGCGCAACAGGCGGCCAAGCGTCGTCTCGCGCGCGATCGCATCTGCCGGGAAGTTCATGTCGGCGAGCACCACGTCGTCGCCATGGCCCATGGCGCGCAGCGCATAGAGAACGTCGGCGTTCAACGCCGGATCGATCGACTTGAGCATGTTCCTCCCCGGGAATGTTCGTTGGCGCCGGTTTTTCGCGCGCGCCACCATTGGTAGCGAGCGCCGGTCCGGCGATCAATCGCTGCTGCTACCTGCCGCCGCTCAGCTTCCTGTGCTCGTCGGCAAGCGCCTTCATGCTGGTGAAGCGGAAATCGTAGTGCGGCTGCTTGCCTGGATTCATGGTGGCGCCGAAGCCGCCCTGCTCGTGCCGGCGATGGATCCAGCAGGAAGCGAGGCCGAACTCGTTGGCCGGCCCGTGGTCGTGGAAGAGGCTTTCGGCGGTGTGCAGGACGTCGCTCTTCCCGATTCCGAGCGTCGCGAGCTTGTCGAGCATGTAGGTGAAATTGCGCGGCGACGGCTTGTAGGAGCCAATATCCTCGGCGGTGTAGGTCGCATCGAAGGTGACGCCGAGCTTCGCATTCGAGAAGGCAAAGCTCTCGTTGTCGACGTTCGACAGGATCACCAGCCTGTAGTGCTGCTTCAGGTATTTCAGCGCCTCGGCCGAATCCGGGAAGGCCGGCCAGTCCTTGATCGAACGGCCATAGGCGAGAGCCTCGTCGAAGGGCGCCGGCACGCCCCATTCCTCGGCGAGCCGCTTGTAGACCATGGCGAGCAGGCGACTGTAGGGCATGGCCGGCGTGACCAGCTGCTGCGAGGATTCGTGCCGGCCGTGGGCGGCGAGCACCTCGTCCCGCGACAGCGGCCTCTTCGCCCGCGCGACGAGCGGCTGCAGCGCATTGAACATGCCGCTTTCCCAGTCGATGAGCGTGCCGTAGCAGTCGAAGGTCAGGGCCTTGAAATCGGTGATCTGCACTTTGTCTTATCCGTCGAGGCGACGCATGAGGTCGCGGGTCTGGGTGTAGAGGTCGCGGTATATGCCGTATTGGCGCTGATAGACGCCGGCGGTTGCCGGGTCCGGGACAAATTCCGAGCCGACCGGGTTCCAGGCGCGGATGTCCTCGCGCCTGACGTCGCCGACGGCAAGTGCGGCGAGGAAGGCATCGCCATAGGAGGCGCCGATGGTCTTCTCGCGGATGATCTGCCGGCGGCCCGACACATCCGACGTCGCCTGCGCCCAGACCTTGTTCTTGGTCCCGCCGCCAACCGAGAAGAGCGAGCGCGGCTCGGCGCCGGCCTCGAGATAGGTGTCGATGATGTGGTTGGTGCCGAAGGCAATGCCTTCGAGGAAGGCGCGGAAGACGTCGCCCCGCGTATGGGTCAGGTTCAACCCGAAGACCACGCCTTTCGCCTGCGGGTCATGGATCGGCGTCCGCTCGCCGGAAAAATAGGGCAGCACCACCAGCCCGCGCGCCCCCGCCGGCGAGGCCGCGGCCTCGGCCGCGAGCACGGGCGCCGAGGTTGCCGGGTCGAGCTCGCGGGCGAACTGCTCGCGGAACCAGTGGGTCAACGTCCCGCTGGTGGCGAGCCCCGACATGGAGGCGTGCTCGCCGGGAAAGAGCCAGGGCGCGTACCAGAGGCGCGGGTCGCGGACGCGCTCCGCCGTCAGCACGATGATGAAGATGGTCGAGCCATACATGACCATCATGTCGCCCGCATCGAGCACGCCGACCGAGAGCGCCTCGGCGGCCGCGTCGATGGTGCCCACGGTCACGGGCGTCCCAACGGCGAGGCCCGTCTCCGCCGCGGCTTCCTTCGTCACCGTGCCCGCGATGTCGGTCGTCCAGGCGATCTCCGGCAGGCGGTCGAGCTCGATGATCTCCTTCGACAGCGCATCGCTGTAGGCGAGCTTGTTGGCAAGATAGAGCGGGCTGGAATTGGCCGCCGTGTAGTGGTCGATGACGAAGCGGCCGGTGAGCCGATGCACGATGAACGAGGTCGATGTCAGGATCTTGTGCGTTCTCGCGAAGAGGTCCGGCCGATTCCGCTTCAGCCAGAGGATCTTCGGGCCGACGGACTGGGAGGTCAGCGCATTGCCGCACTGGTCGAGAAGCGCGTCCTCGCCGATCTTTCCGGTCAGCTCTTCGATCTCCTTCGCCGCGCGCGTGTCGACACCGTAGAGGACGCCGTTCATCAGCGGCTCGCCGGCCTCGTCCACCGGCAGCATGCAGGGACCGATGGCGCTCGTGCCGACGGCGCTGATCGTCTCGGGCGCGACTTTCGACTCGGCGAGCAGCTTCCGCGTGATGGTGGTGACATCCTCCCACCAGTCTTCGCGCGGCCGGTGCGCGGCCCAGCCTGGCTGCGGGACCAGCATCTTGTGGGGCCGCGCGGCGCTGGCGACGATCCGCCCGGTCCCGTCGACGAGGACGCCCTTCGATTCGAAGGTGCCTATGTCGATGCCGAGATAGTGCTTTGTCGAACCGGGCACCATTCCCTCCCCTCGCCTTTCCATCATGGATAGGCATGAGCGCGGCGCGCGGCAAGATCATCCCCCGGGGTGCGGCCTGGGGCGGCCTTCGCCCAGTGGGCTGCGCCTCACGCCTCGTTCAGGCGCCGGTAGGAGCGTATGACCTGGCTGTCATCGGCACCGCCGTCGCCGCGGCCGCTGGTGGCGAGGAACATCTGGTGCGCAGCCGCCGCCAGCGGCAGGGCCGCCTTGAACTCGCGCCCCGCCTCGAGGACGATGCCGAGATCCTTGACGAAGATGTCGATCGTGCTTGCCCCGACCGGCTCGGTCTCGAGCATGCGCGGGCCACGATCCTTGAGCATCCAGCTCGATGCCGAGGAGCCGCCGAGTATTTCGAGCATGACTTTCGGGTCGATGCCGATCTTGCGGGCGAGCGCGATGCCTTCCGCCGCGGCGGCGATGTGGATGCCGCAGAGAAGCTGATTGACGGCCTTTACCGCGGCCCCTTGGCCGGGCTCCGTGCCGACGTGGAAGATCTTGTCGCCGAGTGCGGCGAGGACCGGTCGCACATCCTCCAGCACCTTCGCCGGCGCCGCCGCCATGATGCTGAGCGCGCCGCTCCGTGCGCGGATCGCACCGCCCGATACCGGCGCATCGACGAAAGAGCGGGCTGTCTCCGTGACAAGCCTGCCGATCTCCTGCACGCTGCCCGGCGGGCACGTCGCCATCAGGATCACCGTACCCGACACGGAGAGGGCAGCGAGCGCGCCCTGGTCCATGAGGATCGACTTCGCCTGCGCGGCATCGACCACCATGAGGACAAGGACGTCGGCGCCGGTCGCGGCGTCCGCTGCCGACTGCGCCGCCTCTCCGCCATCGGCAGCGAGGCTCGCCAGCGCCTTCGGATTGATGTCGAAGCCGGCGACCCGGAAGCCGGCCTTGGCGAGGTTGCGGGCCATGGGCGCGCCCATGGAACCGAGACCGACGAAGGCGACCTTCATGCGCTGTCCTTCCCGTGATCCGTCACCAGGCCGCGATCGCGCTGCCGGCCCGCCGCTCATGCCTTGCGGAAATCGGCCTCGCCGAGCGCGAGCAGCTCGCCGGCGAGCGCCGTCAGCCGGCCGACGGCGGCATCGACCACGGCCCTCCCCTTCTCCGCCGTCGCCACGCTCGGGTCGCCCATGGTGCCGGTCTTGCTGTCGCGGGAGAAATCCCAGGGCAGCATCACCGGGCCGGGCGTGCGGAAATCGAGCGTGGTGAAGGTGGTCAGGTCGCGCGGCAGGCTCTTGCCGGCCTCTGCCATGTCGACGCCTTCGCAGCGGAGATGCAGTTGCATCGAGGTTTCCATCTCGCAGGCATGGCCGAGGCCGCCGCGCTCGCTGGTCATCACCGTGCCGAGCGTATCGCGGATCAGGTTCCAGTAGGTCACCACCGCCGGCGATATGCCGAGCTCCTCGCTGATGCGGAGCGCGGTCGCGGCGAGCACGCCGGCATTGCCGCCGTGGCCGTTGAGGAACAGGAAGCGGTAGAAGCGATGCCGCGTGAGCGAGCCGATGATGTCGACGAGGAGGTCGCTCATCGTCTTCATGCTGAGCGAGATCGTGCCGGGATAGGCAAGGTGGTGCGGCGAGGTGCCCCATACCACCGTCGGCGCTACTACCGCCACGCCCTTGCCGGCGGCGTTGACTGCGTCGGCGGTGCGCAGGGCCAGCTGCTCGGCGCCGGCGGTGTCGGTGTCGAGCGGCAGGTGGTGGCCGTGCTGCTCAATGGCGCCGACGGGCTGGATGATGATCGTGTGGTCGCGGTCGAGCGCCGAGACCTCTGGCCAGCGGAGTTCGGCGAGACGGCAGGAGCGGATCGGCATGGCAATTCCCGGCATGGGCTAGGTCCCGCGAAAGGTCTGTTCCATTTCGCGTCGGAAGCGATACGTGGCATTGGTCGGGTCGACGCGCACGTCGTCCCAGGTGAGGCACGCACCCTCCGGCACATCGCGGACGAGCGCAATGCCGTGGGCGAGGCCGATGGGGAGCCCGCCGAGCGCGAGGCTCTTCGCCGCCGGCATCAGCTTGCCCCAGGCCATGTAGCCGCCCTCGCCGTCCAGCACCTCGCCCTTCCTGAGGTCGCGCTTGGCGGTCGCCACCACGTCTGCGCGGAAGGCATCGGCGCGCCCGGTCGGCTCCCGGCGGAGCGCCGACGACAGGATCGAGACGTTGACCTCGAGCCCGATCAGGTGGAAGGGCCGGTAGAGGACGCCGTAGTGGCCGCTATCGTCCACGGCGAGGCCGTATTCGCGGAAGCAGCGGCGGGTATATTCGTTGTCGCTGGTGAAGGTGACGAAGACGCCCCAGCGGATGTTGTTGGGCACGTTGCTGCCGTCGCGATTGGCGGAGGAGACGACCTCCACCTGCCCGGCGCGCTCGAGCGTTCCGCCGGCGGATGCCGGCTTCAGGATCTGGGGCAGCTGCTCGATCGAGGCCGGCGGGAAGGTCAGGCCGTTCTCCGCCGGCAGGAGCCCGGTCGCATTGGCGACGGCCGCCATCTCGATCGCCGACTTGGTGCCGTCGATGAAGGAATTGAACATCTGCGGGTTCATGCCGCCCTTCTCGGCATCGGCCGGATTGACGCCGCGGTTCTTCCACACCGTCGCCGGGGTCGAGGCGTGGAAGGACGGCAGGTAGCGCGTCCCCTTGCCGGCGCCGACGACGTCGAAGCCGCAGGTGCGCGCCCATTCGACCAGCTCGCAGATCAGCGCCGGCTGGTCGCCATAGGCGAGGCCGTAGATCACGCCCGCCTCCGCGGCGTGGCGGGCCAGAAGCGGCCCGGCAAGCACATCCGCCTCGACATTGACCATGACGACGTGCCGGCCGGCCGCGAAGGCCGCTTCGGCGTGGAAGATGCCGGCGCCCGGATGGCCTGTCGCCTCGACCAAGACCTCGGCCTCGGTGCTGTGGATGGTTGCTGCGGCATCGTCGCTGAAGCGCACTTCGGCGATTCGCTTCTCGTCCCAGCCCACTCGCCGACAGGCCTCGCGTGCCCGGTCGGGCGACAGGTCGACGATGTCGGTGACGATGATCGAGGGAACCTTCGGCACCTGCGACAGGAACATTGAGCCGAACTTGCCGGCCCCGACCAGGCAGGCGCGGACAGGGCGTTCGGCGGCTAGGAAGCGTGTGGCAGGATGGTCTTGCACGAAGTGTCTCCGGGATGCTCTTTCCAACTCTGGCGCGAAAGGCCATGGTGCACCTGCCACGCGCGTGAATCGCTCCTCCGCCGGGCGCCCGCTGCGACAGGGAATTGCCGATGGCACCGGCCTTCACCCGCCCCATGACCGCGCAGGAAGCCGTGCTCGGCGAGCTGCGCCGGCGCCTCGTCGGCGGCATGCTTCGCCCCGGCGACCAGATCCGCCAGGACGCGCTTGCCGAGGAGCTTGGCGTCAGCCGCGTGCCGGTACGCGAAGCCATGCGCATCCTCGAGGGCGAGGGCCAGATCGCCTATACGCCGCATCGCGGCTATTTCGTCGCCGAGCTCGATGTCGAGGAGCTCGCCGAAATCTACCGGCTCCGCGACATCCTCGAAACGGAGGCCGTGCGGGTCGGCTTTCACGCGCTCACCGAGGCTGATACCGAGCGCATGGCCCAGTCCATGGACGAGATGCGCGAGGCTGCCGTCGCCGACAACATCGCCGCGCTCACCGTCTCCAACCGCACATTCCACTTCACGCTCTTCGCCTCGTCCGGCATGAACCGGCTGCTTCGCATCCTGGCGCAGCTCTGGGATTCGTCCGATCCCTACCGGTCCATGTACTTCTCGAACCCCGAGCATCTCCGCATCATGGAGGCCGAGCACGAGGCGATCTGGAAGGCGGTGGTGGCGCGCGACGAGAAGCTGCTCCTGCGGCTCCTCGAAGAGCACCGGGCCCATGCCGTCCCGGCGCTCCGCAAGGTGCTCGTCGCAAGCAGCGGCGTGGACAGGACCTAGTCGAAAAGGTCCGGATCCGTACGCGAGATCGCGTCGTAGATAGGCTGGAAATGCAGCCAGGCCATTTGTGGCGTCGCGAGGTGGTCGCGCGAATGGATGGCGCGGTCCCGCTCGACGATCTTGAGCGGCGAGCCGGTCGCCTCGGCCTTCAGCTGGATCTCGCAGGCCTTGTCCGCCGCGATGAACCACCAGGCCGCTTCGTCCACGCTCTCGCGCCCGGCGCTGAACAGGCCGTGGTTCTGGTGGATGGCGATCTTGGCATTGCCGAAGGCCGTTGCCACCGCACTGCCCGCCGAGCGCTGGACCACGACGGCCCCGGCTTCCTCGGTGATCAGCGCCTGGTCCTCGTAGAAGCCGCAGGCCGTCTGCGTGATCGGGTCGAGCTTGCGGCCGAGCGCCGCCCAGGCCATGCCGTTGGTCGTGTGGGCGTGGCACGAGGCGAGGACGTGCGGGTTCGCCATGTGGATGGCGGAGTGCAGCACGAAGCCGGCCCGGTTCACCGCCCATGTCCCTTCGAGCACCTTGCCGTCGTGATCGACGAGCAAGAGGTCGGAGACCTTCACGCGTCCGAAATCCATGGCGAAGGGGTTGGTCCAGAACAGGTCCGCGTGCTCCGGGTCGCGCACCGTCACGTGTCCGGCGAAGCCGTATTCGTAGCCGTAGCGCGCGAAGACGCGGCAGACGGCAGCGAGCCGCTGCTTCCGGTGCAGGCGCTCCTCCGCGATCGTCTGGAACGTCGGCCTCCGCGGGAAATAGAGCCCCTCCTGGTCCGGTTCGTAGACTGATTTCCGTGCCGTCGCGCCTGCCATCTGTCGCTCCCTGGAATGCCTTGTCCCTTTTCGTATACAGGATACAATCTTCCTTCGGCAAGCGATATCCGCTGGTTTTCTGCCGTTCCGTGCCGCGCGTGGCGTTCATGCTTTGGCGAGGAGCTGCTGGAAGGCGCGGGCGCCGAGCTCGGCATATTCGTTGAGATGGGTGTAATGAAACGCGACCCCGCGGCGGCGCCATTCGGTCACGTCCCCTTCCTTCACCATCATGCCAGCCGCCCGACCGGCGGCCCGGATGCGCGCGACCGTGTCCTCGAGGACGGACTTCACCGCCGGATGGTGATAGTCGCCGCGGTGGCCGAGGCTCTTCGACAGATCGACCGAGCCGATGAAGAAGCAGTCGATGCCATCGATGGCGAGGAAGCGGTCGAGGTCTGCGACCGCCGCCGCCGTCTCGATCTGCACCACGACGATCTTTTCGTCATGGTTGCGCGGGAAGCAGTAGCGGACGTCCTCGACGACCTGGCGCGCCTGGTCGGCGGTATCGAGGCGCGGCACGACCAGCCCATGCACGCCACGGAACAGGTAGCGCTCGATCACCCACGGCTCGGGCGCGAAAATGCGTACAAGCGCCGTGATGCCGGCGACCTTCGCCGCCCGCGCCATGTTCTCGACACTCTCGACGTCCGGGCTTCCCTGCTCCGTGTCGATCATCACCGCATCGACGCCGAGCCGCCCGATGAACTCGACGAGGCTCGGGCTCGGATGATCCGGGTTCATCACGATCACCGGGCCACCGGCCTTCAGCCGTTCCTTGAAACTGCTCATGGGCGCCCTTCCGCTATGCTGCCCGCCCCTGCCGGAGACGCAAAGTGCCCGACATAGTGCTTGCCGACACGATCACGAAGCTTCCTGCCGGCGCCGCCGGCAACGTCGTCGTTTCCGGCTCCCATGGCGGCCGCTATTGCGGCTACCTCGCCGCCAAGGGCCAGGTCGCCGCGGTAGTCCTCAACGATGCCGGCGGCGGGCTCGACGGCGCCGGCCGCGCCTCGCTCGCCTACCTCGACGCGCTCGGCATCGCGGCCGCGACCGTCGATTCGCTTTCCTGCCGCATTGGTGACGCTACCGACATGATGGCGCGGGGGACGATCAGCGCCGCTAACAGCATTGCTACCGGCCTCGGAGTGCGCGCGGGCGAGCCCTGCCGCAAGGCGGCGGAGCGCCTCCGCGCGGCGACCGCCCGCACCGTCCGTGTCGAGGCGCCGGCCGAGACGCGCAGCGAGATCGCAACCGGCTCCATGCGCCGCATCGTGCTCATCGATTCCGCCGCCCTGGTCGAGCCGGGCGATGCCGGGCAGATCGTCGTCACCGCGTCCCATGGCGGACTGATCGGCGGCCATCCGCCGGCGGCGCTCCGCGTCGATGCCTTCGCCGCCGTCTTCAACGATGCCGGCATGGGCGCCGAGAAGTGCGGCATCACCCGCCTGCCGGCGCTGGAGGCACGCGGCATAGCGGGCCTGACGGTCGCCGCGATGAGCGCGCGCATCGGCGACGCCCGCTCGACCTTCCACGACGGCATCGTCTCGGCGGTCAACGAGACCGCGGCGCGGCGCGGCGCGACGGTCGGCGCGCGCCTGGAGCCGATCCTCCGCCGCTGGGCGGACGGGGCCTAGGGCCGCCTCAGCGGATCGCCATGGCATTAGGCGGCGCCCCGGTTCCGCCACGCACGTTGAGCGGGCTCGACGTGAAGAAGGCGGTGTAGTCGCCCGTCGCGGCGGAATCCTCGGCGAGGGCATCGAGGTCGAAAAGCTCGCCGAGCACGATGCCGAGCCGCGCGATCGCAAGATGCAGGCTCACCTGCCCCTCGGCCAGCGGCCAGGCCTCGACCGTGACCGTGTCGCTCGCCACCGCCGCTACCCGGCTGTCCCATAGGAAGCGCCAAATGTCCTCACCGCCCGACAGGCCCGAATAGTCACGCTGGCGGTAGAGGCGCTCGCGCTCGTCGCCGGTCGTCGCGGCGAGGAACCGGCCGACCCAGCCCATGCGGACGAGGAGGATGTCGCCCGGCTGCAGGTTCACCTTCTGGCGCGCGAGGCAGGCGCGAAGGTCGTCGGCGCCCGCCACCATGCTGCCGACCGCATCCCACTTCCGGCCTTCGGCCGCGAAATGGCCGGCGAGGTCGGCAAGCACCGCGCGCCCGGCAATGCCGAAGCGGGCGAAGTTCTCGATGCCGTTGCGGGTGCCGGGAAGCTGCGTGACCTCGGCATCCTGCACGCCGTTATAGAAGCCGTGATGCGGATCGCCGACATGGGAAAGCCCGTCCCACTGGGTCGAGGACTGCAGGAACAGGTTGTCGATCTTGTCGTCCCGGATGACGAGGCCGGCATAGGTCTTCTTGTAGAGCGTCTGTTGCGCCGCGCCGCGGATCCAGTGGGCCCCTGGCCCGAGCATGCCGAGCGGCACGTGGATCGGCAGGTCGAGGGGAAAGCGCTTGCCCCGCCTGACCAGGCGCGCCGCCGCACTCACGGTTTCCGGCGTGATGTTGTTGAGGGTGCCGACCTGGTCGTCGCCGCCCCAGAGATGCCAAGCGAGTGGCAGACCGCTCGCATCCGGGCGATCGAGCTTGTCATAGTCCGGCAGTGCCATCATGCCCGGGCCTCCCATCTCGTCGGCGCTTCCCGTCCTAGCGGACGGGAGGCCGCTTCGTGTGCCAGTCGGTCCGCGCTTCGTAGGCGGCGGCCGCGCGCATGACGCGGGCGTCCTCGTGCCAGCGCCCGCCGATCTGGAAGGAAAGCGGCAGGCCCGCCTTGTCGAAGCCCGTCGCCAGCGCCACCGCCGGCTGGCCGGTGATGTTGAAGGGCGGGCAATAACGCGTCAGGCAGCCCATCAGGTTCTCGGTCTTGCCGTCGACGACGATGTCCTCGTCGCCGATGTTCCAGGCGGCAAAGGGCACCGTCGGCATGGCGATGAGGTCGACGTCGCGCATCACCTCCTCGTAGTCCGAGAGGATGCGCTGGCGGACGCGCTGGGCGCGCACGTATTCCGTCGCCGGGATGAAGGCGCCCTGCTTGATGAGGCCGTGGACGGTCGGCGAATAGTCGCCGGCGCGATCGCGGAGATAGTCGCGATGCGCCTCGGCAAGCTCCGATGCGGCGATCGTCCACATCAGCGTGCGCGACAGGAGATGGTCCGGCACCTTCACGGTCTTCACGCGCGCGCCCGCCTTCTCGAGCACCTTGACCGCATCCTCGCAGGCCTTGGCCATCTCGGGATCGATCAGCTCGCTCGCCTGCGCTTCGGGCACGCCAACGGTCATCCCGTCGATGCCGCGGCCGAGCTCGCCGAGATAGTCCGGCGAGGCCTGCCACGAGCCGGCCGGATCGCCACGATCCGGGCCGGCGATGGCCGCGAACATGATCGTCGCGTCGCCGACGTTGCGGGCGAGCGGCCCGATATGGTCGAGGCTGTAGCCGCCGGGCGCGAGGCCGGCACGGCTGACGACGCCGTAGGTCGGCTTCAGCCCGACGAGGCCGCAGGCAGCCGCCGGCAGGCGGACCGAGCCGCCCGTGTCGGTGCCGAGGCTCGCATAGGCGAGGCCGGCGGCGACCGCGCTCGACGGGCCGTTGCTCGACGCGCCACAGGCGCGCGTCAGGTCCCACGGATTGCGCGTCTCGGGGCCGTAGTCGTCATGCCAGCCGCCGAAGGCGAACTCGTACATGGTGAGCTTGCCGAGGATGACGCCGCCGGCTTCCTTGATCCGGCGGACGACGGCAGCGTCCTTGCCGGGTACCCAGTCGGCGAAGATGCGCGAGCCGATGGTGGTGCGGATGCCGGCCGTCGCAAGGTTGTCCTTGATGGCGATTGGAATTCCGTGCAGCGGCCCGAGGTCGACGCCCGCGGCGAGCAGGTCGTCGAGGCCCTCGGCCTGCTTCACCGCCTGCTCGTGGAGAACGGTGATGAAGCAGTTGAGCTGCGGGTTCAGCCGGTCGATGCGCTCGAGCATCATCCGCGTGAGCCCGGCCGACGTGATCTCGCCGGCGCGCAGCATGCGGCCGATCTCGGCCATCGGCGTGAAGGCGAGGTCCTCGGCGCTCATCGCGGACGCCGTCCTGGCCTTGGTCTGGGCCTTGGTCTGGGCCTTGCTCATTTGCCCACCCGGTCGACGGCGAAGATGGTGAAGGGCTCGCAGCCGGTCACGTCCACCGACCACAGGTCGGCGACGCCGGAGAAGCTGCCGGAGAGCGGGCCGGCGAAGCGCTCCGCCTCGCCCTTCGCCAGCGGCACGTCGAACATCTCGGCGTAGGATTCGAGCCCCTTCGCCGTGATCCTGAACTTCGGAACCTTCATCGGGACCTCCCTCAGCCTGCGTCCACGGTGGCTTTTGCCTTGGCCTTGGTACGCGAATCGATGCCGGGCAGCATCTTCGCCGGATCGGTGGTCGTGCGGACGTCCACCAGCACGGGCGTGCTCTCCTGCATTTCCAGCGCGGTCTTGAAGGCCTTGCTGAGCTTGTCGGGATCGTCGACCAGCAGGCCCTCGCAACCGCAGGACTTCGAGATGCCGACATAGTCGACGTCGTAGAAGTCCGAGGACAGGTAGCGCCCGTCATAGAGCGCGTGCTGCAGCGCCTTGATGTAGCCGAGCGCCTGGTTGTTGACGACGACCACCATGACCGGCGCGCCGGCGCGCCGCGCCGTCTCCATTTCCAGCGCGGTCATGCCGAAGCCGTTGTCGCCGCAGAGCGCTACCACCGGCGTGCGTCCGGCGGCGAGCTTGGCGCCGAGCGCGCCCGGCATGCCGTAGCCGATGGCCGCATGGCCGCGATTGGCGATATAGGTGCGCCCGGTTCCGGTCGCGTCGTAGAGGAGCGCCGACCAGTGCGCCGCGAAGCCGCCATCGGCGACGATGATCGCCTCCGGCGGCAGCACGCGGCGCAGCTCGTCGAGCAGCCGGTGCATGTGAATCGGCCGCTCGTCGGAGCGGCGCGAGCCCTCGCTGACGGCGAGCCACCTGGTGCGGCGCGCGGCAACGTCGGCGAGCTGGGCGGCCTTGCGCGACGCCATCCGCTTCTGGTCGTCCTCCAGCGCGTCGGACAGGTCGGCGAGCCCGAGGCCCGCATCGGCCCATATGCCCGCCTCGACGCGATAGACCTTGCCGAGCTCGGTCGGGTCGATGTCGATCTGGACGATCCTCGTCGACGGCTTGATCACCGACCAGCGGTTGGTCGCGATCTCGCCGAGCTTCGAGCCGACGACGACGAGGACGTCCGCCTCCTGGATGAGGTCATTGGCGAAGCGCGAATAGCGCCCGCACAGCCCTGCCATCAGCGGATGGGTGTCGGGGATCGAGCCCTTGCCCGAGATCGTGTAGGCGATCGGCATGCCGGCAATGTCGATGAAGCGCTTCAGCTCGGCATAGCCCTGCGAAAGGTGCATGCCGCCGCCGACCATCAGCACCGGCCGCTCGGCCTTGGCGATAAGCTTCGCCGCCCGCTCGATGGCGCCGGTGTCGGCGCGCGGCTTGCGGCCACCGACCACCGAGGATTCGGGATCGGCATAGAGGTCGTCCTCGGGGAAGTCGTAGGTGCCGTGGCAGACCTCCTCGGGCACGTTGATGTGGACCGGTCCCGGACGGCCGCCATTGGCGATGGTCGTGGCGCGGCGGATCTGTTCCGGCAGGCGCTCGATGCGGTTGATCGTGATGCTCGCCTTGACGGTCGGCTTCAGCACGCCGACCTGGTCGCTCTCCTGCGTCGCACCGCGGCCGGCAATCCCGGAATTCACCTCGCCGGTCAGGAGCAGCATCGGCAGCGAGGCGCCGAACGACTCGGCGGCACCGCTGACGAGGTTGGTCGCGCCCGGCCCGAGCGTTGCGTCGGCGACCGCCGGCCGGTTGCGCACGCGCGCATAGGCGTCCGCCGCGAAGGCGCCATGCTTCTCGTCGCGGATGAGGACATGGTGGATCGCGTTCTGCCCGGCGAGCGCATCGTAGTAGGGCAGCACCTGGAAGCCGCCCATGCCGAAGGCCGTATCGACCTGGTGAAGCTGAAGCATCCGGACGATGGCATCACCGCCGCGCATAACCGTCATGTATTTCCTCCTGTCACGCGCGCTCTGCGGTGACACATTCCATCTGCTGGGATCGAGAGACCGTCACGAGGGCACCCCCTTGCCGAGATCGGCGAGGGCCGCGTCCTCGAGGCGGGCCAGTTCGGCGCGCGCCGCCAGCTGCGGATCGCGAAGCGAAAGCAGCGACAGCGTGTAGCCGTGTTGCGGATTGGCGAAGAGCTGCTGCGTTGGCGCACGCTCGATCACCTTGCCGGCAAAGAGCACGATCATGTCCTGCGAGAGGTGCCGCGCCACGCTCGGATCGCTGCTGATCACGACGTAGGTGAGCGACAGCGACTTGGCGAGGTCGGTGAGCAGGTTGAGGATCTGCGCGCGGATCGACACGTCGAGCGCCGACACCGGCTCGTCGAAGAGCACCAGGCGTGGCCGCGTGATCAGCGCCCTGGCAATGGCGAGGCGCTGTACCTGCCCGCCCGAAAATTCGTGGGGATAGCGCGTCATCTGCGTGGCGCTGAGGCCGACCTGCTCCATCACCTCGCCGACCTTGCGGCGGAGCTCGGCCTTGCCGGCGTCGGTATAGCTCATCAGCGGCATGCCGATGGAATCGACCACCGGCCGCATCGGATTGAACGAACCCTGCGCGTCCTGGAAGACGAGCGAGATGTGGCGGCGCGCCTTCTGCCATTCGCGCTCGCTCGCTTGCGTCATGTCGACGCCGTCGATGACGATGCGCCCGGCCGAAGGCCGTACCAGCCCCTCGGCAACGCGGCAAATGGTCGATTTGCCGGCGCCCGAATCCCCGATGATGCCGAGCGAGCCGCCATGCTTGATCTCGAAGGAAACGCCCTTCAGGGCCTCCACCGGCGGCCCGCGCCGGGGGAACGTGACGTCGACATTGTCGAAGGTGAGCAGCGCGTCAGCCATGATGCGCCGCCTCCCGTCCTGCATCGAGGAGATGGCAACGGGCGACGCGCTCCGGCCCCGCCGGAAGGAGTTCCGGCATGGTCAGGCACTTGGCGAAAGCGTGCACGCAGCGCGGACGGAAACTGCAGCCCTGCGGCAGAGCCGCAAGGTCGGGCGGGTGCCCCGGCAGCTCGTAGAGCCGCTCGCCCTCTTCCTTCTGCGCGGTCGAAGCGAGCAGGCCCTGCGTATAGGGATGCTTCGGATCGGCAAAGATGTCGGCCGTCGGCCCCTCTTCCACCACCCGGCCGGCATACATGATGATCACGCGGTCGGCGACGCGGCGGACCACCGCGAGGTCATGGCTGACGAGGACCAGCGAGCAGCTCGTCTCCTTGCGCACGCGCTCGAGGAGCCGCAGCACCTCCAGCTGGCTGAGGAGGTCGAGGGCGGTCGTCGGCTCGTCGGCAATCAGCAGTTCCGGCTTGATGAGGAGCGCCAGCGCGATGCTCACCCGCTGGGCGACGCCGCCGCTCACCTCGTGCGGATAGGAGCGCAGCACCCGCTCCGGCTCCGAGATGTTGCAATAGCGCAGCATCTCGATGACCCGTGGCAGCTCCTTCTTCCACTCCTTTCCCAGATGAACGCGGAGCGTCTCGTTGACCTGGCTGCCGATGCGATAGCCCGGATTGAACGACAGCCGCGAATTCTGGAACACCATGCCGATGCCGCTGCCGCGGACCTTCTGCATTTCGCGCTCGCGATGCCGATCGAGCTCCTTGCCCTTGAAGCGGATCGTCCCGGTCGGGTAGCGCGCCGGCGGGCTCGGCAAGAGCCACATCATCGACATGCAGGTCACGGTCTTTCCGGAACCCGACTCGCCGACGATGCCGACGGACTCGCCGCGCCCGATATTGAAGGAAACGTCCTCGACGGCGCGCACCTCGCCGGCCGGCGAGGAGAAGCGGACCGACAGGTTCTTCACCTCGAGGAGCGGCGGCGCTTTGGCGGCCTGTGCTTTCACCGGATCCGGCATCGCGTTCATCGGCGCGTCCTCAGCCTCGGGTCCAGGGCGACGCGGAGACCGTCGCCGACATAGTTGAAGGCAACCGCGACGATGACGATGACGATGCCCGGCACGGTCGAAATCCACGGAGCACTGGCGAGCGACTTCATGCCGCCGGCGATCATGGCGCCCCAGTCGGCGGTCGGCGGCTGGGCGCCGAGGCCGAGGAAGCCGAAGCCGGCCGCGAAGACGATCATCGCACCCATGTTGGTCGTGCCGTAGACGACGACGGCGGGGATGACGTGCGGCAGGATCTCGCGGCGGAGGATCTTCCAGCGGCTGAAGCCGGCGCAGCGCGCGGCATCGACGAAGGGCGCATTGCGCAGCTGCGCCGTGGTCGTCGCCACCACGCGTGCGACGTAGGGCGTGATCACCACCGCCATGGACACGATGACGGTCGGCGGGCCGCTGCCGAGGGTGGCGGCGATCGCGATGGCGAGCAGGACCATCGGGATGGCGAAGAGGACGTCCAGCGTCCGCATCACGATCTCACCGAAAACCCCCCTGAAGAAGCCGCCGATCAGCCCGAGCGCCATGCCGAGGATCGAGGCGACGACCACGGGGATGACCGCCTCCGGGAAGACCAGCTGGCCGCCATAGAGGATGCGGGCGAGGATGTCGCGACCCTGGTTGTCGGTGCCGAAGATATGTCCCGGCGAGAAGGGCGGCACGAGGTAGGCGTCGGTATCGCCGATGTTCGGGTCGTAGCTGGTCAGCCAGGGCGCGAAGATCGAGGCGAGCACGGCAAGAACGAGGATGGCCAGGCCGGCGACCGCCATGCGATCGGCGAGGAAGGCGGCCCTGCCCTGCTGGAAGGCGGAGAGCGGGATGCGCTCCTCGCTGCGCATGCCCTCGGTGGCAACCGCCGGCAGCATCGTCGTCATGCGCGCGCCTCCCGCGGGTCGAGGGCCATGCGGGCGACGTCGGCTATCAGGTTGACCAGCACGAAGACCGCCGAGACGAGCAGGATCGCCGCCTGCAGGGTGACGTAGTCGCGCGACTGGATGGTGGAATACATGAGGTAGCCGACGCCGGGCCAGGCGAAGACCACCTCGACGAACAGCGCGCCGCCGAAAAGGAAGCCGACCTGCAGGCCGGTGATGTTGATGGCGTCCGGCAGCACGTTGCGGAAGGCATGTACGACGACCTGCCGGTAGCGGGACAGCCCGCGCGCCCGCGCCGCCAGCACGTAGGGCTGGGTCAGCACTTCCAGCATGCTCGACCGCACGATGCGCGCGATGACGGCCATGGCGATGATCGAATTGGCGAAGGCCGGCAATATCAGGTAGCGCAGCACGCCGAATGGCCCGCTGTTACCGGCGATCGAGCTCATGCCCATGGCCGGCAGCCAGTTCAGCTTGATCGCGAAAAGATAGATGAGGAGCAGGCCGACCCAGAAGACTGGGGCGCTTGCGCCCACCAACGTCACCAGCATCAACGCGCGATCGAGGAGCGAGCGGTGGTAGATGGCCGTGACCACGCCGATGAGGATGCCGAGGACGACGGCATATACGAGGCTGCCGGTAGTCAGGATCAGCGTGTTCTGAAGCTTCGGCAGGATGAGCGCCGCGACCGGGACGCGGAACTGCGTCGACATGCCGAAATCGCCACTCAGCGCCTTGCCGAGCCAGATGAAATATTGCTCGTAGAGCGGACGGTCGAGGCCCATCTCCTTGGTCACCGCGGCGACCGCCGCGGGGTTGGTCGATGCGACGCCGAGTACCGCCTGCACCGGGCCGCCCGGCACCAGCCGGAGGAGCAGGAAGGTCACGAGCGATACGCCGACCAATGTCGGGACCGCCATCGCAATGCGCTTCAGCGTATAGGAGATCATTGCAGCCAGCCCGTGCCTCGCTGTGGCGTTGGGAACTCCGCGGCCAGAGGCCGCGGAGCATTCTTGGGGAGGAGAACCCGAGGGTCGACTAGGACTTGACCCAAACCTTCTTGAAGTCCCACCACCAGTCCGGCGAGTGGACGAAGTTCATCACGTTCGGCGAGGTGACGACCGGAGCGAGGTCGTTCACGATCGGAACGACATACATCTCCTTGGCGTTCAGCGCGTCGACGGCCCGGTACTTGGCGAGCGCAACCTGCGGATCGAGGGCGGAGTTGGCCTCGTCCATCAGCGTGTCGAAGTCCTTGTTCATCTGGTGACCGACGTTGAGGCTCGACGTCGTGCGCAGCGGCAGGTTCGGCCAGTACATCGAGGTCATGCCCCAGGACATCTGGTTCATGCCGATGCCCCCGCCCATGCCGGCCGCCCAGGCGTGGAGGTAGCTGATCCACTCCATGGTCTCGAGCTTGATCTTGATGCCGATCTTCGCCGCGTCGGCCGCGATCCACTCCGCCATCGGCACGGGGTCGATCTCACCCGAGCCGCCGGTCGGAATCTGGAAGGTCGTCTCGAAGCCGTCGGGGAAGCCTGCGTCGGCAAGGAGCTTCTTCGCCGCCGCCGGATCGTAGTCGGCATAGCCGGCATTGTCGCTCCAGGCCGGGCAGGTCCTGGTATTGATGCTGATCGCCGGCAGGCAGGTGTCCTTGAGGAGCTGCTTGGCCATGCCGGCCCGGTTGATCGCCATGAAGAATGCCTGGCGCGCGCGCACGTCCTTGAAATACGGCTCGTTGGCGTTGAGCTGCAGGTACCAGAGGTGCGAGTTGGGCCGGGCGGTGATGACGAAGCCGGCATCCTTCAGGGACTGGAGCTCCTGCGCGGGCGGCGCGAAGATCATGTTCACTTCGCCTGCCCTGAGCGCGGCGACGCGGGTCGCCGAGTCCGGCAGCGCCTTGTAGACGATGCGATCCAGCTTCGCGAGGTTCGCCTTGTCCCAGTAGTTCGGGTTCTTGACGATGCTGAGCGTGTCGCCCGGCGTCTGGCTCTCGAACAGGAACGGACCGGTGCCGACCGGCGTCGCGGCGACGCCGGCATTGCCCGAATCCTTCCACACCTTCGGGCTCGCCATGCCCATCGTGCCGAGACCGGCCTCGGGCATCGCGCTGACGAACTGCGAGAAAGGCTTCGCCAGCTCGAAGACCACGGTCTGCGGGTCCGGCGCATGCATCTTCTGCAGCCCGGTCGGGTCCCAGTACCAAGAGCGGATGGCCGCCATGGTCGGATCGAACTGCGGCGCGTTGGTGCCGCCCGACTTGGTCTGGTCCCACTGGCGCGCGACGTTCCACATCACCGCGTCGGCATCGAAGGGCGTGCCGTCGGTGAAGCTGATGCCGGAACGGAGATGGAAGGTGTAGGTCTTGCCGTCGTCCGAGCGTTCGATCTTCTCGGTGATGCCGGGAATGTCGGCGCCGGTCAGGCCTTCCGGATTGTTCATCTCGCGGTTCGCGAGGTTCTCATAGATCTGGTAGAGGCAGGTGCGCCAGGTGACGGCGCCGGTGCCGAGCGCGGGATCGAGGACGTCCCAGTTCGATTCCTGGCCTACGACGAGGGTGCCACCGGATCCCTCACCTTGCGGCCCGGAGACCGGGAAGGCCCCCGACTCTTCCGCCGAAGCCGTCGCCTCGAGAAGCGACCCGACGACCGACGCGCTGACACCCAGCGCGACCGCGCGCTGCATGAAGGCGCGGCGGGAAATCTTGCCCTTCACGAGGTCCGTGAGGGCGTCATTCAGCTTGTTGGTCATTGTCAATTCCCCCTTTCCTTGAACCCGAACGGTGATAGACTCTCACCTAATGATCGCTACGCTCACTAGATGATTTGATTAGACAGTATACATGCTACATATTGCGCCGGCTTTGGCAAGAACTGTTAAAAGGCAATGCCCGCGAAAAATTTGGTCCTCACCCTGAGGGTGCGCCGCGAGCCGCTGTCTCCCGAGCACGGGTCATGCCATATCGACGCGCGAGGCTTGGCTTTCCTTTCCGATCGACCATCCGCCCATGCGCATCCTTGACCGCCTGACATCCATCCTCGATGCCGTCGTGGACCAGTCGGAGCCGGCTACACCAGCTTCCGTCGCCCGGCGCGTCGATCTCCCCCTCCCCACGGTGAGCCGGCTCATGCGGCAGCTCGCCAAGGCGCGCTTCCTCGAGGCGGACGAGCGCACCAACATCTTCCTGCTCGGTTCGCGCATCCTGGAGCTCGGCTACGCCGCCCGTCCGACGCGCATGGTCGGCAGCATCGTTCCCGAGATGGAGCGCATCCGGGACGCGACCGGCGAAACCGTTTCCCTGCATGTGCGGTCGGACGACAAGCGGGTCTGCGTCGCCGAGGTGCAGAGCTTCAATTCCGTGCGCCGCGTCGTGCCCGTGGGACTGATCGTGCCGCTCCATTTCGGCGCTACCGGGCAGGTGCTTCTCGCCGCCCTCTCGCCGGCCGCGCTCGCCGGCTACGTCCGCGCGCACGTCAAGGATGCCAGCGCCGCCCGCACGCTCGTCACGATCGTCGAGACGGTGCGCTCGCGGGGCTGGGCCATGGCGGTCGATTCGTGGGTCGAGGGGCTCTCCGGGCTCGCCGTGCCGGTCAGCGACGGCGAGCAGATCGTCGCCTCGCTCGCGATCTCGGGCCCGAGCACCCGCTGGACGCCCGAAGCCATGCAGCGGAGGCTCGACGTCGTGCTCGCCGGCGCCCGCGCGGCGACCCAGCGGCTCAGCGGCCGCACCAGCGAGATCGACGCGACGCCCCGCCCCCGGCTGCAGAAACAGGACAGGCAAAGTGGCGAACAGACTGGCGAATAAAGTCGTACTCGTTTTCGGTGCCGGCTCTTCCGGCCCCGGCTGGGGCAATGGGAAGGCCGCCGCCGTGCTCTATGCCCGCGAGGGCGCCGCCGTGGTGGCAGTCGACATTGCGCGCGGCGCCGCCGAGGAGACGGTGGAGATCATCCGGAGCGAAGGCGGAACCGGCGCGGCGACCACCGCCGACATCACCAGCGAGATCGACGTGGAAGCGGCGGTTGCGTTTGCGCTGGAGCGCTTCGGCCGCATCGACATCCTCCACAACAATGTCGGCATGACCGAAATGGCCGAGCTCGACCAGGTCAGCCTCGACAGCTGGCATCGCGGCATCGACCTCAACCTGACCGGCGCCTTCCTCGCCTGCCGCGCCGTCGTGCCCAGGATGAAGGCGGCGGGCGGCGGCGCCATCGTCAATGTCAGCTCCCTCGCCTCCATGCAGGTCAACAATTACCCCTACTATCCGTATCTGACCGCCAAGGCCGGGCTGAACCACTTCACCCGCGCCATTGCCGTGCGCCATGCGCCGGACGGGATCCGCGCCAATGCCGTGCTCCCCGGCGTCATCGACACGCCGCTGGTCCGGAACCAGATTGCCGGTCGTTTCAAGGACGAGGCCGAGATGCTGAAGGCGCGCAATGCCGCGAGCCCCATGGGCCGCATGGGCACGGCCTGGGACGTCGCCCACGCCGCCCTCTTCCTCGCCTCGGACGAGGCGGGCTACATCACCGGCGTCTGCCTGCCGGTTGACGGCGGCAAGAGCTGCGCGGGGCGCTGATGTTCGATCCTCCGAAGCCGGTCGCCAGCGAAGTCTTCGCCACCCTGCCGGCGAAGTATCGCAAGCCCCGCCGCACCGCCTGGGCCGATGCCAACCATTCGGGCGCCGAGCTCGATTGCTACATCGAGGGGCCCGCCTTCGACCGCGACGGCAATCTCTATTTCGTCGACATTCCCTTCGGCCGCATCTTCCGCGCCTCGCCCTCAGGCGCGATCGATCTCGTCGCCGAATATGACGGCGAGCCGAACGGCCTCAAGGTCCATCCCGACGGGCGCATCTTCGTTGCCGACTACCGCAACGGCGTGCTCGTCCTCGACCCGGCGACCGGCAAGGTCACGCCGGTCGTCGACCGTTTCCGCAGCGAGCGCTTCAAGGGCGTCAACGACCTCTTCATCGCCGATGACGGCACGATCTATTTCACCGACCAGGGCCAGACCGGCCTGCACGACCCGACCGGCCGCGTCTTCCGCCTGACGTCCGCGGGCAGCCTGCAGCTCTTCCTCGGCGGCATCCCGAGCCCCAACGGCCTTTCGCTCAACGCGGACGGGACGGCGCTCTACATCGCCGTGACGCGTGCCAATGCGATATGGCGCGCACCGATCCTCGCCGACGGCACGACCACCAAGGTCGGCCTCTTCATCCAGCTCTCCGGCGGCATCGGTCCCGACGGCATGGCGGTGGACGAGGAAGGCGGCGTCGTCGTCGCCCATGTCGGCCTCGGCGTCACCTGGCGCTTCGACGCCATGGGCCGGCCGACCCACCGGATCGACGCCATCGTCGGACAGCGCCCGACCAACGTCGCCTTCGGCGGCGCCGACGGTCGGACACTGTTCATGACGGAATCGACGACGGGCTCGATCCTCACGGCGCGATTGCCGGTGGCGGGGCGACGGACCCTGCCCGGCTGATCCGGCACGCAGCGGACTGATCGCAGGGGCCTTGACGTCCCGGTTCAGTTTTGCTTGCTTTGTTGGATCGATCTAACGGCTCCCTCTCAGGAGAGGCTGGAATACCAGGGACCATGGGGCGAGATATTTCGATCGATCCGATGCCTCGCAGCCTGACCCTCAAGGATATCGCCAGGCATGCGGGCGTATCCCGGGCGACGGTTTCGCTCGTCATCCGCAACAGCCCGCGCGTAGCGAAGGAGACGCGCTCCCGGGTCCAGTCCTCGATCGCAGCGCTCGGCTATGTCTATGATCGCGCCGCCGCCAATCTCCGCAGCCGCACCACCCACACGATCGGCCTGGTCGTCTGCGAGATCACCAATCCCTTCTATGCCGAGCTCACCGCCGGCATCGACGAGGTGCTGGATCGCGCCGGCTTCGTCGCCTTCCTCGCCAACACGGCCGAGTCGCCCGAGCGGCAGGATCGCTTCATCAGCCGCATGCGCGAGCACAAGGTCGACGGCCTTCTTCTCAGCCCGGCCGAGGGCACCGACCCGTCCATCGTCGACGACATGCATCGCCTCGGCCTGCCGGTGGTGGAGATGCTGCGGCATCTCGGCGGCAAGAATGCCGACCATGTCGGCGTCGACTTCCGGCTCGGCATGACGCTCGCCGCGGAGCACCTGATCCGCCTCGGCCACAAGCGCATCGCCTTCGTAGGCGGCGGCCGCCGCGCCTCGCCGTCCCGCGACCGTGCCGCCGCCTACCGCCAGACGCTCGCCCGCTACGGCCTGGCCGCCGGCCCCGTCATCGACTGCATGCCGACGCGCGAGGAAGGCGCTCGCGCCGTCGGCCGCCTGCTCGAGGGCGACCGTCCCACCGCGGTGCTCTGCTACAACGACATCTGCGCCTTCGGCGTCATGCTCGGCCTTGCCGACCGCGGCCTGACGCCCGGCCGCGACATGGCGGTCATCGGCTTCGACAACATCGCCGAGGCCGCCCTCTACCGGCCCGCGCTCACCACCGTCGCCGTCGGTGGGCGCCTGATCGGCCAGGAGGCCGCGAACCTCCTGCTCCGCCGCATCAAGGCGCCGGACGGCGCGCCGGAAATGATCGTCATGCCGCCGAAGCTCATCGTCCGTTCAAGCTGCGGAGCGCGGCCCAACCATCACTGAGCGGAAACTGAACCAAATCGCCGGCAAGAGGCCGGCCAAAACAGGGAGGAAGCAAGAAATGATCAACGTCGGAAAGAAGACACTGCTAACGGGATCGGCGATTGCGGTTGCCGCGCTCCTCGGCATGGCCTCCGCCCGCGCGGACGACGCGCAGGTGGTCGCCGACGCCAAGGCGGCGGTGCAGAAATATGCCGGCCCGCAGACGACGTGGGAAGGGCCGACCGCGGCGCCGAAGCCCGAAAAGGGCAAGAAGGTCGTCTTCCTGTCGGGCGACGAGCAGAATGACATCTCCCACCTCTACGGCGTCTACATCAAGGAAGCCGGCGAGAAGCTCGGCTGGGACGTGACCATCATCGACGGCAAGGGCAGCCCGACCTCGTGGCTCGCCGGCATGAACCAGGCGATCGCGCTGAAGCCTGACGGCATCGCCATGTTCGCCGACGCGGCGAGCCTGCAGGACCCGATCAAGGCCGGCGTCGCGCAGGGGATCAAGTTCGTCGGCCTGCATGCCGCCGGCTATCCCGGCCCGCAGCCCGACATCAACCTCTTCGTCAATATCCAGGAGGACCCGGTCGAGATCGGCAAGGCGGAAGCCGCCTGGGTGATCGCCGATTCCGACGGCAAGGCCAATGTCGTGATCCTCAGCCACAACGAATATGCCATCGCCGAGGTCAAATCGATGGCGACCAAGAAAGAGATCGAGAAGTGCGCCGGCTGCAAGGTGCTCGACTACGTCAACTCGCCGGCCTCGGAAGCAGCGCAGCGCCAGCCGCAGCTGACCACCAGCTGGATCCAGCGCTTCGGCACGCCGCTCTACGCGACCTCGGTCGGCGACAATGACTGGGACTTTGCCGTGCCGGTGCTCCGCCAAGGCGGCATCGACCCGAGCCAGGTGAAGCTGATCGCGGCAGACGGCAACCGCTCCGCCTATGACCGCATCCGCAAAGGCGACCAGTACCAGGTGGTGACGGTGTCCGAGCCGATCGAGCTGCAGGCGTACCAGGCGATCGACGAACTCAACCGCGCCTTCCACGGGGAGAAGCCGAGCGGCTTCGTCCAGCCTCCGTTCCTGGTCACCAAGGACAATATCCACCAGGAAGGCGGCGACCAGAACACCTTCATCCCGTCCAACGACTACAAGAAGCACTACCTCGCGATCTGGGGCGTGCAGTAGCATCCTGACCAGATCCCGGCCGGAAGCGCCGGCCGGGACTCAGTCGCAGGAGCAAATCGGGAGCGCCTTGCCGATGACGAAGGCTGACGACCGGCGGGAACCGGGCGGGAAGAGCGCGCCGTTGCTCGCGATCAGCGGGCTCGGCAAGCGCTTCACCGCGACGCTGGCGCTCGACCATGTCGACTTCGACCTAAGGCCCGGCGAGATCCATGCGCTCCTCGGCCAGAACGGCGCCGGCAAGTCGACGCTGATCAAGATCCTCGCCGGCGTCTACAAGGCCGATGCCGGCGAGATCCGCTTCAAGGGCCGGCGCGTCGACGACCGCCTGGACGAGCTGCCCGTCGCCTTCATCCACCAGGACCTCGGGCTGGTCGACTGGATGACGGTCGCCGAGAACGTCGCCATCGAGACCGGCTACCCGCGCTCGGCGCTCGGCACGATCTCGTGGAAAAAGGTGCGCAAGGCCGCCGGCGATGCGCTCGCCATCATGGGGAGCGACCTCGACCCGAACGAGCGGATCAGCGCGCTGCCGGCGGCGGAGCGCTCGCTGGTCGCCATTGGCCGGGCGCTCGCGGTCGAATCCGACATCCTGGTCCTCGACGAGCCGACCGCGGCGCTGCCCGAGGCCGATGTCGAACGCCTCCTCGAGACGCTCAGGCGCCTGCGCGCCCGCGGCATCGGCATCATCTACGTGACGCACCGGCTCGACGAGGTGTTCCGCATCGCCGACCGCATCACGGTGCTCCGCGACGGACGCCGCGTGGCGACGGTCGCGGCCGGCGAGACCACGCTTGGCGCGCTGGTCGAGATGATCGTCGGTCGCTCGATGAGCGACGCCTTCGTCAAGCCGGAGGCGCCGGGCGACCGCGCCGTGCTCTCGGTCGAGGGCGTGGTCGCCGAGCATGTCGGGCCGGTATCCTTCTCGGTCGCGGCGGGCGAGACGCTCGGCCTCGTCGGCCTACGCGGCGCGGGGCATCACACGATCGGCCGGGCGCTGTTCGGCCATGTCCCGCTCGGCGCCGGCCACGTCCTCATCAACGGCCGGCGCACCGACCCGGCCGATCCGGCGGACGCGATGCGGAACGGCATCGGCTTCGTCTCCAGCCGAAGGGCGGACGAGAGCATCGCCGCCAACATGGCGGTGCGCGAGAACATCTTCATGAATCCGGTGGTGACCGGGCACGGCGTGCTGCAGCCGATCGGCAAGCGCGCCGAGCTCGACCGCACGCTCGCGGCGCTGAAGCGCTTCACCATCAAGGCCGAGGACCCGGAGCAGGCCATCGCGACGCTTTCCGGCGGCAACCAGCAGAAGGTAGTGGTCGCGCGGTGGATGGAGGGCGAGGTGGCGCTCCTCGTCCTCGAAGAGCCGACCATCGGGGTCGACGTCAGCTCGAAGGCGGAAATCTACCACCTTCTCAAGCAGTCGCTGAAACGCGGCATGGCGGTGGTCCTGATCTCGTCGGATTTCGAGGAGGTCGAGCGCATCTGCCATCGCGCGCTGGTGTTCAGCCGCGGCAAGGTGGTGGCGGAGATTCCGCGCGAGAGGCTGACGGTGGCGGCGCTGACGGCGAGCGCCTCCGGCGGAGAGGCGGACGAGACGGCGGGAGCGGCAGCATGACGGGACGGAGCGACTTCGGCGCGATGATCACCCGCGCGGTCTCGGTATGGGGTCTGCTCATCCTGCTCATCATCCTCGTGATCGTCTTCTCGATCCTGAGGCCGGACACGTTCCTCACTTATTTCAACATCCGCTCGATCCTCTCCAACAAGTCGGTGCAGGCGCTGGTAGCGCTCTCGGTCTTCATCCCGATGACCGCCAACCAGTTCGACCTTTCGGCGGGCTTCAACGTCGGCATCAGCCAGGTGCTGGCGATCGGGCTGCAGGGACAGGGCCTGCCGTGGTGGGCGGCGGTCATCCTCGTCTGCCTGATGGGCGCGGTGGTCGGCCTGATCAACGGCGTCCTGGTCACGCGGGTGAAGATCGACTCGTTCATCGCGACCCTCGGCACCGGCACCATCCTCTACGGGCTCAACGCCTGGTACACCGGCGGGCAGCAGGTGCTCGCCAGCCTGCCGCCAGAGTTCCTCGCCATATCGGGCAATATCTGGATCATCCCGGCGCCGGCGATCTATGCCTTCCTCGTCAGCGTGGCGCTGTGGATCGTCTTCGAATACCTGCCGCTCGGCCGCTACCTCTATGTCCTCGGCGCCAGCCCGCGGACGGCGGAGCTGAACGGCATCGCGGCGAAGCGCTATGTCACCCTCGGCTTCGTCGCGGCCGGGACGCTCGCCGCCTTCGCCGGCGTTGTGCTTCAGTCGCAGCTTCAGGTCGGGCAGAGCTCGGTCGGCCAGGAATACCTGCTGCCGGCCTTCACCGCGGCGCTGCTCGGCGCGACCTCGATCCGGCCGGGCCGGGTCAATGTCTGGGGCACGATCCTCGCCGTCGCCGTGCTCGCGGTGACGGTCGCGGGCCTGAACCAGCTCGGCGCGCCGTTTTTCGTGGAGCCGCTGTTCAACGGCGCGATGCTGGTGCTGGCCGTCGGGCTCGCGGTCCAGGCGGCCCAGCGCCGGCAGAAGCGCGGCACCGAGGCCGACCGCGCCGCCGCGGCGGTGGCGAGCACCACGCAGGCTGCCGAATAGGAGTTCTCTTCATGACCGACGGATCCGAGACCGTGATCAGCCCCGTCCTCTCGGCGGAATGGTTCAAGTCGCGCTGGGGCGCCGACGACCAGCGCGGCAACGGCAACCTCATGACCCCGGCCAAGGTGCTGGAAGCCGCGAAGCTCATCCGAACCGGCGAGATCGTCAGCCTCGGCATGCCCTACGACACGCGCATGCCTATCGCGCCGGGCCGGGCCTATGCGCTTCGCATGCCCGGCGGCCCGACCGGCGGACCCTATGGCGAGAAGAGCCGGACGATCTGGAACGACGAGTTCATCGCCACCGAGATCGGCCAGATCGGCACGCAGATGGATGCGCTCGGGCACCTCGGCTGCATGTGTGGGGCGAAGGGCGACAAGACCAACATGCTCTTCTACAACGGCAACAAGCTCTCCGACATGTGGTCGCCCTACGGGCTGAAGAAGCTCGGCATGGAGAACGCGCCGCCCTTCTTCACCCGCGGCGTGCTTTTCGACGTGCAAGGCCTGAAAGGCCGGGTGCTCGACGTCGGCGAGGAGATTCAGCTCACCGACCTCAAGGCCTGCCTCGAGCGCCAGGGCGTCAGCGAGGACATCATCAAGCCGGGCGACGCGGTATTCGTGCGGACCGGTCACGGGTCGCGCTGGTACACAGAGACGGCGACCTTCTATGACGGCGCGCCGGGCATCGGCCTCGACTGCGCGCGCTGGTTCTCGAGCCTCGAAGTCTCTGTCGTCGGTGCCGACAATTTCGCCGTCGAGGTGGTGCCGCCGGTCGACCCGGAGGTCTTCCATCCCTGCCATTCGCGCCGCTGAAGATCGTCGGCGCGACCGGCTCTCCCGGAAATCCCATCGCGATCCTATGAGCCCAGCAAAGCGGCCAGGAGGTCCGGCCGACTTGGTTGGGCTGACAGTCCGGCACGCGATGGGGTGAATACAAATCGCCACCGCTGCCGCCTGCGCCTCGCCTTCGTCGGCGCAGGAGCCGCTGCCTGGCCTTCGTTGAGGCGCCGCCCCTATCCGGAAGCCGCCTGCTGCAGAACCGCCTCGGTGACCTTGCTGTCGTCTTCCAGGGACCGCACCGAGGGAAGCTTCTTGGACTTGAGTTCGGCGTGATAGGCGCGCACGGCTTCGAGCGGCTTCAGCCGGCCATCGGCGACCTCGCGCATGAAGCGCACGATGTCGAGCTGGCTTTCGGCGAGGTTGATCTTTCGCCCGAACAGGGCGACGCGGGCGCCGTACTTCTCGGCCTGGTAGAGCAGCTCGAACGTATCGCGGGTCGTGCCGGCGCCGCCCCCGAGCACGCCGACGACGAGGCCGGGGTCGAAGGCGACGAGCTCCTCGAGGGCCTTCGGTCCGTTGTAGGGATATTTCAGGAATTGCGGACGATCGGCCTTCAGTACGCCGGACAGGCAGCGGGCGACGTTGTCGTTCACGAACGAGCCGAGGTCGGCGGGCGCCACCTTGGCGTCGATGTTGGGATTGAACACTTCCAGGAAATACTTGATGCCATTGGCGGCGGCGTCGGCGCGGAACGCCTTGAAGGCCTCGAGCGACCGCAGATCGGCCTCAACGTCGTTGACGAAGGTGATCGAGTAGAGGCCGAGATCGGTGAGCTTGGCCTTCGACACCTGCGCGAGGTCGACCGTGCGGAACGGCCGCGAGGCCGACTTGCCGTAGGAGCTTCCCCGCGCTCCCCAGATGTCGGTCGTGTCGTTTGCCCGGAAGGCCGGCTTCACGGCACTCCCCGCATAGACCTTCGCCTCGTTCAGCGCCTCAAGGTTGGAGGCGGAGGTCAGCATGATGTCGAGCAGGTCCTGCCTGACGATCTGCGTCATCTGGTCGAGGAACTCCGCCCGCGTGCGGAAGCGCGCGACGCTGCCATCCGCGTTGCGGATCGGCCCCGTCCCGGGGATCGGGTTGGACATGTCGCCGTCCTTGGCATCGGCGATGATGAAGTCCCCCTTGGCGTACTTGCCGGAGCGGATCTTGGCGAGCTTGGTGTCGAGACGAGACATCGTAGTTTCCTTGGCTATAGCTGACGCGGACCGCGCCGGAAGGTGATGGGAGAGATGCGGGAGGAGAAAGGCGGAGCGCGCGAGGAGGCCCGCCCCCCGGCAGAAGCGAGGTGATGGGTCACGGCGGTCCTCCGGCCATGCGACGGCCGTCGGCGTCGAAGAGATGGATGCCGGCGGCCGCGGTCTCGAAGCGCACGACGTCGCCGACCCTGGCGGGGAAATTGCCGGGCAACTGAGCGACCACCGGTTCCTCGCCGTCGCGGGCGACGTGGACGAGCGTCAGGCCGCCGAGATATTCGACGATCCGCACCGCGCCCGAGAGAATGCCGCCCTCGGCCGGCGTCAGCGCCTCGGGGCGGATGCCGACCTGCACAGGAGATCCGGGCTGCGGCGGGTTCTCTCCCGATGCAACGGCAATCTCGCCGCCGCCGGCGAGCGAGACGGCGACCTTGCCATCGCGGACGCTGGCCACGCGGCCGGGGAGGATGTTCATCTGCGGCGAGCCGATGAAGCGCGCGACGAACAGATTGCACGGCCGGTTGTAGAGTTCGGCGGGCGTAGCGAACTGCTCGACCCGGCCTTTGTTGAGCACGGCGATCTTCTGCGCCATGGTCATCGCCTCGACTTGGTCGTGCGTGACATAGATCATCGTCGCCCCGAGCCGGCGGTGGAGCTCGGCGAGCTCCACCCGCATCTGTACGCGGAGCGCGGCATCGAGGTTGGAAAGCGGCTCGTCGAAGAGAAACACCGCCGGATCGCGCACGATCGCCCGCCCCATGGCGACGCGCTGGCGCTGGCCGCCGGATAGTTCGCGGGGCTTCCGCTCGAGGAGATCGCCGAGGCCGAGGATGTCGGCGGCGCGCTGGATCTTCGCCGCTGCCTCGGCGCGCGGCGCCCGGGCGAGCTTCAGCGAGAAGCCGAGGTTCTCGCGCACCGTCATGTGCGGATAGAGCGCGTAGTTCTGGAACACCATGGCGATGTTGCGTTCCTTGGGCGACAGGTCGTTGACGACCTCGCCGTCGATCAGCACCTCGCCGCCATTGATCGCCTCGAGCCCCGCGATCATGCGCAAGAGCGTCGACTTGCCGCAGCCGGAGGGGCCGACGAGCACCACGAACTCGCCATCGCCGATCTCGAAGCTGACGCCCTCGATCACGCGCACCTGGCCGAAAGACTTGACCACCGCCCTGAGGCCGACCGAAGCCATGTTCAACTCTCCACGCTGTTCGGGGCGGAAAGACCGGCCGCCGTGATGTGCGATCGGCCAGCAACGCTGGAAAGGCCGAGGAAGCCGGAGGGACCGGCAACCACCCGTGGCTGGAGCGGTCCGGCATGGACGAGCATCGTCCCGGCGGTGAAGGTGTCGCCAAGGCCGATCGTCGAAGCCGGATTCCGGAGATAGGGCGCCGGGCAGCAGACCAGGCTCCATTCCGAACCGGTGCAGGGAGAGATGGGCGGAAGCGGCGGACGGACGAAAGAGGCGGCCGTCGGCGCGCGGGGCCGTGCGACCGGCTTGCCGATCTCGGCCCGGGCGGAGGCGAGCAGGCACCCCATGGCGAGCGCATCCAGCTCCCGCTCGGGCTCGCCGCGCGTCAGGGCGAGTGCCCACGGGTCGGCATGAACGACGAGCCGCGAAAGGCCATGGCCTTCGGCCAAGGCGATCCACTGGGCTTCGCGAATCTCCGGATCGAGGCCGACCGACGGCATCTCGTTGAAGTTCAGCCCGATGGATGTCACCAGGCCCGACATCCTCCGAAGCGTCTGGTCGAGCCCGCCGGAGACCGCGAACTCGCCGAGCTCGAGATGCACGATGAGTCCGGCTTCCTTCCACGCGCGCGCGAAGGAGGAGACATAGTCGAGCGCGCCGGGCAGCCGCTCCGCGTCGACGGCGTTGGGACTCGAGACCAGCGCCGCGCCAGCGCGCGCGCCCATGCCACGGCCATACGTCTCGAACATTGCATCCTGTTCGAGCTCTTCATCGGCGAAGCGGACGATGATGCGGGTCGTGCGATTGGGCGTGAAATCGGGAAGCGGACGCCCTGCCGCATATTCGACTATGTAATGAGCTGGCTTGCCGACGCCGGAAGGCACCGCATCGCCGACGGAGATCAAGGCCCCCTCCCCGCCGATCAGCCTGATGGCCGGGTGCAGGACGGCGAGCTGCTCGGCGCTGCGGTCGAGAAGCGCCATGACCACGGGCGCTCCGATGGAAGCGAGCACGGTGGCCGCTTGCGCCGATGTGCCGCCGACCGCCATCCCGCCAGGCTTGATGAACGCATCGAGGAATGCCGGGCCGCCAGGCCAGTCGATGCGGACCTCGCCTCCCCGCCCGGCCTTCGCGCGCGCCATGAGCGCGTCGAACAGGGCGTGCGCGGCGGGTTCCTGCTTCAGGGCGGGCGCCATCGCGTGGAGGTCGATCAGCTTGTCGACGCAGGCAGCGAAGCCGGTGAGCAGATGCCCCGCTCTGCCGGCGAAATCGGGCACCGCCGCGGCCAGCCGGGCAAAAGCCTCCCGCCAGAACGGCTCGGAGAAGGGATCGGTGGGAGGACGCGCTGTCACGGCTAGGCCTTGATCGCACCGGCGGTCATGCCCGCAAGGAAGTAGCGCTGCGCGAGCAGGTAGAGGACCAGGAGCGGCAGCGAGCCGAGCACGCTCATCGCCATCATCTCGTTCCACTTGAACGCGTGCTGGCCCATGAGAAGCTCGATGCCGATGGGGACGGTCCGCATGCTCATCGACTTGGTGAGCGTCAACGCGAACAGGAACTCGTTCCAGGCGAGGAGGAAGGTGTAGACGGCGGTCGCGACGATGCCGGGCACTGACAGGGGCACGATCACGCGCCAGAGCGCCGACCAGTTGGTCCCGCCATCGACCAGCACCGCCTCGTCCAGTTCGCGCGGCAGCGTGTTCAGGTATCCGGTCAGAAGCAGGATCGCGTAGGGGAGCGTGAACACCATGTAGGTGAGGATCAGCGCGAAATAGGTGTCGAAGATCCCGAACATCACGACCATCCCGAAATAGGGGATGAGCAGCGTGATCGGGGGCACCGTCTGGGTGCTGATGATGAAGACGTTGAGCGTGTTCTTGAACCGGAAGGAGAAGCGGCTGAAGCTGTAGGCGGCCGGCAGGGCGATGAGCACGGTGAGGACGGCGACCGCACCGGCGACCAGGTAGCTGTTGAGGAAGAAGCGAAGATTGGTCGGATCGTTGAAGATCGCGGCGTAGGCGCTGAAGGTGAGCTCCTTCGGCAGGAGCTGCGGCGGCAGCGTGAAGATCTCCGTGTTCGACTTCAGCGACGTGAAGAACATCCACACGATCGGGAAGCACGCGAAGACCAGGCCGACGGCAAGCCCGAGGTGGATCAGGATCGTCGGCAGCACCTTCCGGCCGGGGGAGCGCTTCGCCATCGCTACCTCGCCTTCTGATGCTTGATGTAGAAATAGGTCACGCCGAGCGAGAGGATCAGGATGCAGACCGCGCTCGCCGAGGCCAGCGAGAACTGGTATTGCGAGAATGCCTGCTTGTAGGTGTAGGTGCTCAGCACCTCGGTCGCGTAGATCGGGCCGCCGCCGGTCGTCATCCAGACCAGCGCGAAGACCTGCATCGTCCAGATGAAATCGAGCATGGCGATGCTGAGCATGATCGGCGTCAGCTGCGGAATGGTCACGTAGCGGAATTTCTGCCACGCGTTGGCGCCGTCGATGCCGGCGGCTTCGTAGAGATCGCGGGAAATGCCCTGCAGCCCGGCGAGCAGGCTGACCATGTAGAGCGGGTAGCCCGCCCAGATGTTGACGAAGGTCAGCGCGTGGAGCGCCGTGTTCGGCGAGGAGAACCACTCGACCTTGAAGTCGACGATGTGGAGCGACATCAGGACGCCGTTGATGACGCCCTCGGGATCGAGCAGGAGCCGCCAGATGATGGCGATGATCACCGCCGTGAACAGCCATGGCAGGATGTAGAGGACGCGCAGCACGCTGCGCAGCGTCGGGTTGACGCGGTCGCTGTTCAGCATCAGCGCGAAGCCGAGCCCGATCAGCAGATGGAACACGACGCTGACGACGGTGAAGTAGAGCGTGTTGCCGACCGCCTGCCAGAAGACCGGATCGCTGAAGATCGTCTGGTAATTGTCGAGCCCGACGAAGGCGGCATTCTTCTTCGTGATCGCGCGATCCTGCAGCGAATAGCGAAGGACCGCGACCATCGGGTAGAGCATCAGCAGGGCGAAAAGCGCCATGGCCGGGGCGACGTAGGCGAAGGGCACCAGACGCATCTTCGTCTGGTAGGAGACCCGCCCCGCCGGGCGGGCCTTCCGAGGCCCCATGGCCGGATGTTCGTGGGCGAGGCTCATGCGAGACTTGTCTTGGCGGAAGCCGGTGCGCCGCGGCGGGCGGGAAAGGTTCTGGCGGATGGCGGCGGGACGTGACCCCGCCGCCATCCTGTCGAAAAGGCGGCTAGTTCTTGGCGAACTCCGCCAGCCACTGCTTCTGCGTCGCGGCAGCCGCCTGTTCCGGCGTCTGCTGGCCGTCGAGCATCTTCTGCAGCTCGACGTCCATGTCGCGCTGCAGCTGCTCGGCGACCGGAAGCCCAATGAACTCGTTGGCGAGCTTGCCGTCCTGGAAGATTCCGAAGGCCTTCACGAAGAGCGGGTCCGCCTTCGAGAGGTCGGGCTTGGCGCTGACGTTGCCCGGGAAGCCATGGGCGATCGTAGCCAGCTTGCCGTTCACTTCGGGGCTGGTCAGGTAGGAAACCAGCTTCCAGGCCTCCTCCTTGTGGCTGCTGTTGTTGCTGATGCCGATGCCCCACGAGGCGTAGGGCAGCCCGCGCTTGCCGGTATAGCCATCGACCGCCGGAAGGGCAGAGATGTCGATGTTCATGTTCGGATTGCGCTGCCGCATCACGTTGAGGAGGGCAAGCGAGTGGATCATCATGCCGACGCGGCCATTGACGAATTCCTCGAGCTTGTCCTGCTCCTTCTTGGCGTTGATGCCGGGCGAGATGACGCCGGCGTCGTTCAGCGACTTGATGTAGGTCAGGACGTCGACGACGGCGGGATTGTCGACGTTCGGCTTGCCGTCCTTCAGCATCGATTGGCCCGAGGCCCACACCCACGACATCACGTCGTTCTGGGCGCCATTCGGAACCTGCAGGGAGAGCGGCAGCACCCATCCATACTGATTCTTGTCGGGGTGGGTCATCTTCTTCGCCGCGTCGGCGAACTCGGTTCGCGTGGATGGCGGCTTGTCGACCCCGGCCGCCTTCGCCATGTCGAGGTTGACGAATACCGGGTAGACGAACGACACGAGCGGGAACATGTAGCTCTTGCCGTCGACCTTGATGATGTCGGCCATCTGTGAGCGGTCGAATTTCGTCGCGTCCATCAGGTCGTCCATGGGCGCGATGGCTTCCTGCTTGGCGAGCTCGTTGACCCACGCGCCGTCAAGGCCGACCACGTCGCTCAGCGTGCCCGACGCGGCTCCCGCCACGATCTGGTCATGGGTGGTCGAAAAGGGCCCGCTGACGAGCTTGACCTTGATCCCCGGATTCGCCGCTTCGAATCCGTCGATGATGCTGCGCAGGGCGCCTGCCGGCAGTTCCGGCTCCCACCACTGAACGAATTCGATCGTGGTATCGGCGACGGCCACCGTGGTGCACATCGCCAGGGCTGCGGCCGCCGACAGCAGGCCGGTCGTGGATCTCATGAGTCTCATTGGTCCCTCCCATGGGAACAGTCTGCTTTTTGCGCTCGGCCGGGCGGACCATCGAGGGACGCACCCTGCCGTGGTTCAGACTTCAGCTCTCTCGAAGCTCGAAGCAGCCTCCTCCTGTTTACGCAGGTGTTTGCGTTTTCATCCGACAGGAAAGCCGCAAAAAGACTCATAGTCAAGCATAAGCACGATGCTGCGTTGCGTCTTTGCGTGATAGTGTGGCAATAGTGGGCGGGCGACGCGTTTCGGTTGCAGCAGCGCGTCCGACTTGCCGAAGAACCGCACGCGTCGATGACCAGAACCGAACCCGAGCACAATCCCACCGACGCCACGCTTCCGGCTGTGCGTCGCGCCGATATCCTGCGGCTTATCAAACAGTTGGGACAGATCACCGTTACCGAGATGAGCGCCCGCTTCGAGGTCTCGCTCGACACCATCCGGCGCGATCTCGACACCCTGGCCGACCAGGGGCTCATCAGCCGCATCCATGGCGGCGCCGTGCCGATCGACAGCATGGCGAGTGCGGATTCGCCTTTCGAGCAGCGGATAAACGCGCATCAAGCCGCAAAGACGAATATCGGTCGCGCGGCCGCGCGGCTGATCTCTTCCGGCCAGACGCTCATCATCAACGGCGGCTCGACGGCCGTCGCATTCGCGGCCGGGCTCGCCGATCTGCAGCGGCTCACGATCGTGACCAACAACCTCAGCGTTCCGGGCGCCATTCCTGCCGGCGCGGTGAAGAGCCTCTACCTGCTCGGCGGCGAGATCCGGAGCGGCGCCCATGTCACGCTGGGGCCGGTGGGATTCGTGGGCACCCGTCAGATCGTCGCCGACACGGCGGTGATCGGCATAGGCGGGCTGACCGAAGAGGGAATTTCCACCAGCCAGATCGACGAAGCGACCATGATGGCCGGCATGATCGCGGCGGCCCGCCGCACCATCGTGATCGCCGACAAGACCAAGTTCGGCCGCCTGGGCTTCGCGCTCGTCGCCCCTCTCGATCAGTTGGACGTCGTGGTGACCGACGAGGAGCCACCGCCGGACCTGAAGGTCGCGCTCGAGGCGGCGGGGGTGAGGATAGTGGTCGCGTGACACGGGCCATCCGCCGTGCACCAGGCGTCACCGAGCGTTCGGGTCACGGATTCAGCGCGAGGAATTGAGAAGTGACGAAGGCGAGACTGCGCGTCGGGATCGTTGGATGCGGCAGCATCTCCCTGCAGTATCTGCACAACGCGCCGCTCTTCGGCGGCGTCGAAATGCGCGCCTGCGCCGACATCAACCGCGAAGTTTCAGTGCGGCGTGCGGAGCAGTTCCGCCTGAAGGCGATGGACGTCGATGACCTGATCGCCGCTCCGGACATCGATCTCGTGCTCAACCTGACCGTCCCGTCCGCCCATTTCGATGTTTCGATGCGGGCGATCGAGGCCGGCAAGCATGTCTTCACCGAGAAGCCGCTGGCGGCAACGGCGGCTGAGGGCAGCCGATTGGCGGCGAGGGCCGCCGAACGCGGGCTTGCGATCGGAGCCGCGCCGGACACTTTCCTCGGTCCCGCCGGCCAGCTCGCGCGCCATCTCCTCGATATCGACGCCATCGGGCAACCGATCATCGGCACGGCTTTCATGCTCAGCCATGGAATGGAGCACTGGCATCCGGACCCCGCCTTCTATTTCCAGCCCGGCGGCGGCCCGGTCATGGACATGGGGCCTTACTACCTCACCATGCTGGTCAACCTGATCGGTCCGGTCCGCCGGGTGCAGGCCGTCGCTACCAGCGGGCAAAGCGAGCGCCTCGTCACGGCGGAAGGTCCCAGGAAGGGGACGAAGGTCAAGGTCGGCACACCGACGAGCCTCCTGTCGCTGCTCGAGTTTTCCTCTGGCCTGCAGCTCACCTTTGGCGCGTCGTGGGACGTCCATCGCCATTCGAACCAACCCATCGAGCTGCACGGGACGAAGGGCTCGCTGCGTCTCCCCGATCCGGACACCTTCGGCGGCGTCGTGTCGGTGTCCGACCATGGCACCCCTTGGCAGGACATCGACACGGGCGACCGCCCGTTCGGTGCGCCGAACTGGCCCGTCAAGTCGCCGGACCGCGCGAACTACCGGATGGTCGGACTGGCCGACCTCGCGGCATCGCTCGTCGAGGCGCGCAAGCCGCGGGCCTCCGGCGACGTTGCGCTGCATGTCCTCAAGGTCATGGAAGCCATCCTGGTCGCGGCAAGGACAGGCGTCGCCGAGGCGATCGTGGGCGAGGTCGATCGCGCCGCCCCCCTGACCGAGGAGCGAGCGCGGAAGCTGCTCGCGTGATCGAGCTCGACGCTTCCGGCGCAGTTCCGAGGGTGTTGGCTCGGCCTGATGGTCGCAGACGGATGCAAACATGAACAACAACAAGAGTGTCGGGAGGATGAGATGGCAGGTCCGATCAGAGTGGGTATCGTCGGTTGCGGTGAGGTCACGCAGATCATTCATCTGCCTGCGTTGATCGAGCTGCGCGCGCTTTTCGCGGTCACCGCCCTCTGCGACGTCAGCCCGTCGGTGCTTGCCTCGGTCGGCGCGCCTTTCGCAGGGGTCCATCTCTTCGCGGACTACCGGCAGCTGGTCGAGGATCCCACCGTCGACGCGGTCCTCGTGTGCAACCCCGACGCCTATCACGCCGACGTGGTCGTTGCCGCCATCCGCGCCGGCAAGCACGTCCTCCTCGAAAAGCCGATCGCCGTGACGCTGGCCGAGGCCGACGCCATGATCTCGGCCGAATCCCAATCCGACGTCATGGTCCAGGTCGGCTACATGCGCCGCTATGCGCCCGCTTTCGTCGAGGCGGTTGCGCTCGCCGCCAAGGTCCGGGGCGACATCGTGCTCGCCCGTGTCCACGACGTCATCGGCCCTAACGCGACGATCATCGACAATACATCGAACATCTACCGCGCCGGCGACATTCCCGACTCTGTCATCGCCGAGGGCCGGCGGCGCCATGCCGAAAGGGTCAAGGAAGCGATCGGCGTCGACGGCGGCTCTCGCGCCGCCGCCTATTCCCTTCTCCTCAGCCTCTCCAGCCACGCCCTCTCCGCGATGCGCGAGTTGATCGGCATGCCCGAGCGCGTGATCTACGCGGCCCAGCGCGATTGTGGCCGGTTCCTCTCCGCCGCCTTCGACTACGGTCATTTCGTCTGCCACTTCGAGGCGGGCGTCGACCGCATCCCGCATTTCGACGCGCACCTCGAGGTCTATACGCCGACCGAGATCATCCGCGTCGACTATGATACGCCCTATGTCCGGCACTTGCCGACGCGGCTGACGCGTATCGGGCCCGAAACGAATGCCGGCGTGTCCGTGCAGACGATGTTCCCGACGCGGAACGACTCCTTCGTCGCCGAGTGGCGCGCCTTCCACCGGAACGTCACGGAGAAGACGCGGCCGAAGACGACGCTCGAGGACGCCCGCAATGACATGGTGCTGGCGCGAGACATGGCCGCGAAGATGGCGTAGCCGCGCGTCCCCTCGACATCAATCTGACCGGCTACGGCGACATCCCAGCGCTGCCGTCGCCGCGAAAGTCCGCGTCAGGTCGACTCCCGAGTAGGCAAGTCGCTGTTGATTTCCCGAAATTGAGACCGAGCAAGAGCGGAGCGATTTCCCGCTCCCGGCCATACCTAGGCATCTGCCGACGCCGATCCCGAGGTTTGCCCGGCCGCCGCGCTACGGAAAGGCACCAAGGGTGCGGCGATCCTCGATATGCTTCAGGGTGAGCACCGCGCAACGAAACGTCGGCGCTATCCGCACGAGCCCCGGAGAGCCGCCATGTCAGGAGGACTGACTGGCTGCGCTGACAGTCGGGCCGTAACTCGTCTCTGTTTCTCATTTCCCTGTTTTCACGCGAACCAACAGGGAAATTCGCGGCACGTCGATGGCACGTTCGTGGGATTCGTCCTCTGAATTCCGTTCAAATTCAGCGACTTTGCCAACGCCGGAGAACCGGATTTCCGTTGCGCTTATCCGGGAACCAAGGGTCGTTATCCGGGATAGCCCGTCGACTTCCGGGAAGATCTGTCTGTTGATGGGGATCGGCGGACGATATCCGGCAACCCTCGGCGCTCATGCGCGGCGGCGACACAGTGTGCGGGATCAAACCGGCGACCGAGGACGGCGCCGGACCGTCGAAGCGCAGTAAGGCGCATGATGCGGAAGCCGAGGGAGATCCAGTTCGTCTATCGGCAAGAGTCTCAGCGGCCCCGGAGCTTCGTTGTCCTGGGGGACTCAGATACGGTAGATGCGCTCCGCAGTTCCGCAGAGCACGGCTTCTCTCTCCGTCTCGGACAGGCCGGCAACGGAGGCGGTGATCGCCCCAACGATTTCCCGCCCATGGGCAAAGAGGCGATCGACCGGCAGGTTCGTGCCCACCATGCTGCGTTTCGGTCCGAAGACGTCAATCGCTTGGAGGAGCAAGGGAACCGTGTCCTCGATCGTCCAGCCGGGATGGCCGAGGCCGAAGCCCGAGAGCTTGACCGCGACGTTCGGAGCCTGAGCGAGGCGGGCGATGGCCGCGCCCCAATGCGCAAGGCCCGTGCGGCTGCGGTCGATCGGCATGCCGAAATGGTCGAGGATCAGCCACGTGTCGGGGAACGCGCGCGCGAGAGCGAGGGCCTGGTCCATCTGCGGCCAGTAGACCTGCAAGTCGAAGCTGAGACCGAAGCGGCGGAGAAGGGCGAAGCCGCGGCGCCAGTTCGCGTCGCTCATGAGGTCGGGCGAGGGTGCGGTGCGCAGCCACGGCTCTTCATGCCAGTTGAGGATCTGGCGGATGCCGCGGAGGGCCGGAGCTTCGGCATGTGCGGCGAGCAGGCGCTCGACCGCCGGATCAGCGAGGTCGGCATAAGCGACGATCGCCGTGGGCCGTCCAACCGTCTCGGCGAGATTCTGCAGCCATCGCGTCTCTCCGGCCGGGTCGCGCGGGTCCCAGCCATTCTGGACGTGCACGGTCTTCGTCACCGTGCCGCTTGCCACGTCGTCGGCATAGTCGGCCGGCAGGTAGTCGCGGCGGATAGGCCCGAGGTCACCCTCCAGCTTCGCGGGCGCATCCTGGTCGGTCAACCAGGGATAGAGATGGTGGCTGATATCCTGGAAGTGGTGGTGGGCGTCGACGAAGGCAAGCGGCCGGTCCGCCGATGTCGGATTCATCGCTTTGGCCGCGCGAGGAGATCGATATAGACGGCGAGGATCACGACGATGCCGGACGCGACATACTGCCAGAACGACGGCACGTTCATCAACGTGAGGCCGTTCTGGAGCGCACCGAGCGTCAGGGCGCCGACCAGCGAGCCAAGCGGGTTGCCGACGCCGCCGAAGAGACTGGCCCCGCCGATGACCGCAGCGCCTATCGCCTGCAGTTCGAAGCCGTTGCCGCCGATCGGCTCGGCCGCGCCGATGCGGGCGATGAGCACCAGCCCGGCGAGGCCGGAAAGCACGCCAGAAATGGTGTAGACGATGATCTTGACGGCATCGATGTTGATGCCCGAAAGCCGTGCGGCCTCCTCGTTGCCGCCGACCGCGACGATGCGCTCGCCGAGGGCTGTGAAGCGCATGAGAAGATAGGCAAGCGCCGCGACCACGATCGCCATGATGACCGGGGTCGGCACGCCGAGGAGCTGGCCCGCAAAGATCGAGCGGAAGACCTTTGATAGCCCATAGATCGGCTGGCCGTCGACATAGATGAGAGCGGCGCCGCGATAGACGCTGAGCGTGCCCAGCGTGACGATGAAGTCTGGTAGCTTCAGCTTGGCGATCAGCACGCCGTTGACGAAGCCGCAGACGGCGGCGAGGCCGATGCCGACGGCGATGCCGAGCGCGATGTCCTGCCGCATCACGTCGGCGGCGACGATGCTCAAGCAGACCCTCGGCAATGCCGCCGCCGTGACGAAGGAGGGCGCAATCGCCTTCGTCTGTATGGACTGGCGACACATGCGCGAACTCCTCGACGCCGGCGAAGCTGTCCGCGGCAAACCCCGCCGCCTGCCACGGGCTCATCCAACGAGTAGTCGTTACCAATGGCAGCATCGCCGTCACGCTCGACGGTCCCGCTCTCGCCAATGCCCTCGGCTCCGAGGGCGGTCCCACCCTCTCTGATCAGGCGATTGTCGACCCACTCAGCTTCAGCATCCCGGCTCGAACCCTCCGCCTCGGCAGGCAGGTCCGGTTCGTGATCGGCCAGGTGCA
Organism: Hyphomicrobiales bacterium; assembly: GCA_017305635.1. Classification (GTDB taxonomy): domain Bacteria; phylum Pseudomonadota; class Alphaproteobacteria; order Rhizobiales; family Kaistiaceae; genus JAFKKF01. The sequence continues at coordinate 111,846 of JAFKKF010000013.1, forward strand.
TACCGAAGAACGTCATGTCGATCCTGACCTCGTCCGCCTGGTTGCGGATGCGCACCGCTGGTTCGATGATCTAAAATCCGGCCGTGCCGCCACCATAGCCGACATCGCCAAGTGTGACCGACAGCAGGTCTCGAAGGTCAGCCGCGCCCTGCCCCTCGCCTTCCTGGCGCCTGACATCGTCACCATGATCGTCGAAGGTCGCCAGCCGCCGACCCTGACCGTCGAGCGCCTCACCCACCGGCGCCGGCCGCTCCCCATGGACTGGGCCGAACAGCGGGCACTGCTCCTCTAGCTATCGCGGGCAAAATGCTCTCTGCGCGGCTGTGGCGCGCCCGCGTCACGTCACGAAATCCGCCGACGGAGAAATGGGCCGGCAATTCTCCGCAAAAAGCGCAGAGCCGGGCGCAGAGAGAGCCCAACGACACGACCAGACTAGCCCAAGCTTCGGAAATGTCGACGCTATTCGGGCACCCTACAGAGAGCGGCCATGTCCGCCGGACTGGCTGGCTGGGGCGCCAGGATTCGAACCTGGGATCACGGGACCAAAACCCGTTGCCTTACCGCTTGGCCACGCCCCAGCGGGCGCCCTGCCTAAGCAGGGGCGCCAGCGGCTCGCTATATATAGTCCGCCCATCTGCCGCAACGCCGTAGGCAGGATGCAATAAGCGCCTCGGTGGTCTTGTGGCGTCCGGGGGCTCCGTCTATAAGACGCCCGCCAGAGGCGGAGTGTAGCGCAGCCTGGTAGCGCACCTCGTTCGGGACGAGGGGGCCGCAGGTTCAAATCCTGCCACTCCGACCATTCTTCCCCATCCTTTCATCCTGCCGCTCCTACGTCCTGCCGGGGGACCGCATCGGCCCATTCCCATGGCGGCGCCGGCCCTTTCGCGTCGGTCGGCGAGGCTGTATCGACCGGGGGACGAAAGCGGATGCAGAGCAGGATGGCAGAGACGAATTGGCCGAAGCGCTACCGCGCGCTCGCTAACAGCCTGCTCCGGGCGGCCCCGGCCGCGCGTCCCCTCCTCGCCGGCTTCAACATCTTCGTCGATGCAACCTATCCGATGGATGGCGCCCGCATCGCGCGCCTCGCGGCGGAGGCCGGCCGGGTCGCTGCCGCCGAAGACATGGGACCGGGACTCGCCGCCGAGATTCTCGCGCGCCTCGGCGGGGGGCGCGGTGGCGCCATCTGCATCGACTGGACGGCCGGGCCCGCCTGGACCACCCGCCTTCTCGGCGAGCCCGCCGCGCTGCAGCTCGGCGGCACCGGGCCCCAGGCGGCGTGGGCACTCGCCGCCATCGGCGCACCGGCGGTCATCGCCCTCACCGACCGGAGCGACGAGCAGCTTTCCGTCCTCCATTCCGGCATTTCGATCGCCGCCGGGGAAGGTCGCCTGCTGCCCCCACAGGAGGTCACGCGGCGGACTCCGCCGCAGAAGCCCCGCAACGTCATTCTCGAATTCACCGAGGGCACGCCATGGCCGGGCGGGTCGGTGCGCCGCTCGACCCGGATCATGCTCCGCTTCATCGACTATGGCATGGAGCGCGACGAATATTTCGCCGACGCTGCGCGGCGGATGGCAACGGATGCTTCGGCACTCCTCGTTGCGGGGCTCGATTCGCTTCCGGCCGGCGATCGGCAGAGCCTTCCCTGGCTCCGGCGATTGACCCGCGACCTCCGGACCCGTGGAGTGCCCGCGACCCACTTCGAGCTCGCCGAGTTCCCGCGACGGGGCGAGATGGAGGAATGCGCGCGGGCTCTCGGCGGCCTCTGCGATTCAGTCGGGATGAGCCTTTCCGAGGCGCGCATGCTCACCGGTGCCGAGGCGCCGCCGGCCGAAGCCGCCCGCACCGTAGCGGAGCGGTTCGGCTATGCCACGGTCTTCGTCCATGCCGACGACTGGGCGCTTGCCGTGCACCGCGGCGCAGCCGACGCGCGGATTCGCGACCTGATGACGGGGAACCTCCTCGCCTCGGCACGGGCCTTCCTCGGGCGGCCATCGCCGGACCTCGCCATCGCGCCGGAGGCGACGTTCAGCGCCGACATCCCCGCATCCGGTCCGCTCGGCGATGGCTGGACCGCCGACTGCGTCCCCTCGCCCTACCTCAAGCGGCCGCGCGCAACCGTCGGCCTCGGCGACACATTCGTCGCCGGGCTGATGCTCGCTGCGGGCGTTGGGCCGGAGCTTGCGCCACTACCTTGACGAGCGGCGAGCCGCTCCCTATTCCATGGCTCTGAAATACCGGAAAGACCTGCGATGAACGTCAACGTGAAGCCGCGCGCCGGCAAGGCGGCGGCGAGCCAGCCGATCCCGAAGCCGCGGCGGACGCGGGTCAGCGGCATGGACCGCGCCCTGCAGGTGCTGGAGTATCTCCGCGAGATCGGCGCCCCGTCGGGCGCCTATGCCATCGCCAAGGCGATCGGCGCGCCGCTCTCGACCACCTACCTGGTCATCGACGAGCTGGTCGAGCGCGAGCTCCTCATCCGCCGCGGCGAGGGCCACGTCTGGCTCGGTCCGCGACTCTACCTGCTCGGCCTTGCCTATCAGCGCTCGCTCGACTTCCTCGCCGAGGCTGGCCACGAGATGCACGAGCTCTGCCGCGCGTCCGGCGAGACCGTGCAGATCTGCGGGCGCGACCGCGACCACATGGTGGTGCTCGCCATGGCGGACGGACCGGGCCATTTCCGCGTCATGTCGGAAGTCGGCACGCGCGTGCCGCTCAACTGGACGGCGTCGGGGCGCCTGCTCGTCGGCCACCTGCCGGACGGCGAGCGCCTTGCCATTTTCCGCCACAGCGCCAAGGCCTCGCCGACGCAGAAGGCCGAGACCAACCCGAGGTTGCTCTCCGACCTCTCGCGGAAGGCGTTCGACGAGCGCCTGTCGGTGCAGATCAGCGAAACCGACTTCCTCGTTTCCTGCGTCGCTTCGCCGATCGTCGACGCAACCGGCGCATGCGTCGCGACGATCTCGATCGTCCTGCCGGCGCACAAGGTCGAGGCCAGGCGGTCATTCTATGCCAAGGCGGTCAGGGAAGCCTCGGCGCGGGTCGAGCGGAAGCTCGGCTGGCGGAGCGTCGCGGCCTGACCTCAACCGTCGTCGCGCACCGCGACCACGGCCTCGATCTCCACCGTGATCTGGCCGGGCAACGAGCCCATGCCGACCGCCGAGCGGGCATGCGTGCCGACGGCGCTGCCGAAGACTTCGATCATCAGGTCCGAGCAGCCGTTGATCACGCGCGGATGGTCGGTGAAGGTCGGCGCCGCATTGACCATGCCGAAGATCTTGACGATGCGCTTCACGCGGTCGAGCGAACCGAGGTGCTCCTGCATCACCGCGAGCAGGTTGATCCCGGTCACGCGCGCGTGGGCATAGGCCTGCTCCAGCGTGATCCCGGCGCCGACCTTGCCATGATGCTCGGTGCCGTTCGGCTCGAGCGGCCCCTGGCCCGAAAGAAAGAGGAGGTTGCCTTCGCGCACCGCGGTGACGAAAGTAGCGATCGGCGCCGGCGCCCGGGGCAGGACGATGCCGAGCTCGGCAAGGCGTTCATGGGGCGAAGCTTCGGCACGCGCTTCCGACAGGACTTCAGCCATCACCCTCACTACCTTCCGCCGGCACCGGCAATTCCATAATTACAGAATTGCCTCCATCAGACCGGAATGCTAGCCTTCCCGGCGGCAAGGTCAAGGCGGCGCAAGCGGCCTCCCAAACGGCGCGGAGATCGGAGCAGGCATGGCGAGCGTCCGGATATCCGATCTTCACAAGTCCTTCGGCAAGAGCGCCGTCCTGAAAGGCGTCTCGGTCGATATCGCCGACGGCGACTTCGTGACCCTGGTCGGCCCCTCCGGATGTGGCAAGTCGACCCTGCTTCGGATGATCGCCGGCCTCGAGGACGTCGGCAGCGGCGAGATCCGCATCGGCGACGAGGTGGTCAACAGCGTTCCGCCGAAGGAACGCAACATCGCCATGGTGTTCCAGAACTACGCGCTCTACCCGCACATGCGCGTTGCGCAGAACATGGGCTTCTCGCTCCGGCTCAGCCGCGAGCCCAGGGCCGAGATCGCGACGCGCGTCGACCGCGCGGCCGGCATCCTCGGCCTCATGCCGCTCCTCAAGCGCTTTCCCCGCCAGCTTTCCGGCGGCCAGAGGCAGCGCGTCGCCATGGGCCGTGCGATCGTGCGCGATCCGCGCGTCTTCCTCTTCGACGAGCCCCTATCCAACCTCGATGCGCAGCTCCGCGTGAAGATGCGCACCGAGATCAAGGAGCTGCACCAGCGGCTGAAGACGACGACGATCTACGTCACCCACGACCAGATCGAGGCGATGACCATGGCCGACCGCATCGTCGTCATGCGCGACGGCCTGATCGAGCAGGTCGGCGGACCGCTCGAACTCTACGACCGGCCGGAGAACATGTTCGTGGCCGGCTTCATCGGCTCGCCCTCGATGAACTTCATCCCCGGCGAGCTCACCGGGGACGGCGCCTTCCGCTCGAAGGCCGGCGCCCTCTTCGCGCTCGGACGGACGGCGCAGCGGGCAGGCCCCGCGGTCCTCGGCATCCGTCCGGAAGATATCGGCCGGCCGGGCGCTTCCGGTGGCGTGCCGCTCCCGCTCGCCGTCCGGGTCATCGAGCCGACCGGCGCCGAGGTCCAGGTCATCGGATCGTTCGAGGAGAGCGAGGTCGTCGCCGTGCTCAAGGGGCGCGACGCGCCGAAGCCGGGCGAGACGGTCACCCTCGCCTTCGATCCGGCGAAGACCCACCTGTTCGCGCCGGATTCCGGCGCGCGCCTTCACTGACAGCGCATGTGCCCGCCATGAGCGCGCAATCGCACCTTCGCCTTTCCGGAAAGCGCGCGGTGATCACCGGCGCGGCGGGCGGCATCGGCGGCGTCATTGCCGCGGCCTTCGCGCGCGAGGACGCCCGTGTCGTCGGCATGGACCTCGCTGCCCCGCTTGCCGCGGCGCGCTGGAACGGCGCCGCCATCACCCCCTGCCCCGTCGACCTCGCCGATCGCGCCAGCATCGCTTCCGCTTTCGCCAGCGCCGTCGCCACGCTCGGCGGTCTCGACATCCTGGTGACCGCGGGCGCCCTGAAGGGTGGCAGCGGCAATGCCGCCGACGTGACCGACGAGGACTGGGACCGCTACATCGCGGTCAACCTCACCGGCACATTCCTTTCCTGTCGTGCCGCCGCCAAGGCAATGATCGCCGGTGGCAAAGGCGGCCGCATCATCACCATCGGTTCGGTCAACAGTTTCCAGTCGGAGCCGGGCGCCGCGCCCTATGTCGCCTCCAAGGGCGGGATCGCGATGCTGACCCGCGCGCTCGCCGTCGATCTGGCCGGGCACGGCATCCTCGTGAACATGATCGCGCCCGGCCCCATCGCCGTGCCCAACAATCCCGACCAGTACCGCGAGCCGAAGCTTGCGCGCGCGATCGGCGAGATCGTGGCGCTCCGCCGGGCCGGCGAGCCGGCCGAGATCGCCGGCGCTGCGGTCTACCTCGCCAGCGACGAATCCTCCTATGTCACCGGTTCGACCATCACGGTCGATGGCGGCGTCTCGGCCATGATCTTCGGGGCCATGCGCGATGGCTGACCGATCAGATGATCGAGGGCGGGCAGGCGAAGCGCTCGACATGGGCGAGCGCGGCCTCGGCGTGGCGATGCGCGTTCTTCAGCGTGAAATTGAGGTGGCCGGGGAGCAGCGCGTCGAAGTCGACGGCCGCGAGCTTCCGCACCGTCGCGCAGACATCGCCGATATTGCAGTCGCCGATGTCCTGGATGGCGACCTTGCCACCATAGAAGAGCGCGTCGCCGGCGATCAGGAAGCGCCGGCCGGCGCGCTCCACGACATAGGACACGTGGTCGGCGGAATGCCCCGGCGTCGCGATCATGGTGACGGCCAGGTCGCGGATGGCGAGCGGCTTTCCCTCCTCCACCACGTCGTCGATCGCGCAGGCGCGATAGCGGTAGGCGGCGGGGTAGATGCCGGCCTTCTTCGCCCGGCCGAGATTGATCGCCGCCTCGTCACCCTTCGCCACCATGGGCGCGGTCAGCGGACCGGCATGGACGATGGCATGGGTGAGCTCGCGGAGGGCCGCGGCGCCGCCGGAATGATCGGCATGGCCATGGGTGAGGAAGACATGGCTGATCGTCGCGGGCGCTATGCCGTCGCCGGCGAGCACGGCCTCGACCGCCGCCATGTCGCGTCCGGCGCCGGCGTCGAAGAGCACCCACTCGCCGCCTGCATCGATGGCGAAGACGTTGCAGTCGAAAGCGTCGGTCAGGTCGAAGCCGCCGCCGCCGCTCATCACCAGGTGCACTCCGTCATCGAGGCGCATCGCCATTCCACTCCTTCACGTGCCGGCCGCTCGCCTGCGCCGCCACGGCCATCCAGGCAGGATCATGCATACCGGAACCTATTTTGACATCGACTGGACCAGGGACGGCAAGTTCGTCGGCTTCGCCGGCTTCCCCTATTCCATCGACCGCTCGCCCTATTACCAGATCAAGGTCCCGGTCTGCCGCATCCGGAACGGCGAGGGCGCGAGCATCGTCCTCATGGCCGGCAACCATGGCGACGAATACGAGGGCGAGTTGACGCTTCTCAAGCTCATCCGCCTCGTCGAGGCCGCCGACATCAAGGGCGCGATCACCATCCTGCCCGCCGCCAACCTGCCGGCGGTGATGGCCGCCAGGCGCTGCTCCCCCTTCGACGGCGGCAACATGAACCGCGTCTTTCCCGGCAATCCCGCCGGCCTGCCGACGCAGCGCATCGCCTGGTTCATCGAGCACGAGGTGCTGCCGCGCCACGACGTGCTTCTCGACATCCATTCGGGCGGCACGAGCATGGACCATCTCGTCTGCTCGCTGATGGAGACGAGCCGCGAGGCGGAGCGCGACGCGAAGGCGCTGAAGCTCCTCAAGGCCATGGCCATGCCCTACGGCATCATCGCCGACAATGGCCGCGACTCGCCGACCTCGATGGCGGCGGCGTTGCGCTCCGGCTGCATCGGGCTCTCGGGCGAGTTCGGCGGCGGCGGCACGGTCACGCCGCGCACCATGGCGCTGACCGGCCGGGCGGTCGACAACCTGCTCCTTGCCCTCGGCATCACCAGGAGGCGCTATGTCTCCGTCGAGGAGGCGAGGCCAACCGAGACGCAGATCGTCACCCAGGGGCCGCAGACGCTCTTCGTCTACGCCGAGCGCGAGGGCTGGTTCGAGCCGGCGGTCGATATCGGCGACATGGTCGAGGAAGGCCAGGTCGCCGGCTGGCTGCATGATCTCGAGCGCCCGCTCGAAGCGCCGCTCGAACTGCGCTTCCGCGCCGGCGGCATCGTCCTCACGCGCCGGCTTCACACGCACAGCCAGTCGGGGGACACGCTGATCAACATCGCGCAACTGGGATGATGCCGCGGATAGACATCAAACTGCTTGACCGCATGGGGTCGGATGCTAGCATTCTGTTGCTACGGACGCAATTCCATAACTGCGAAATACTTCGAAGCGCCCGTCTTGGCTCCGTCATCAAGGGGAACGACGGGAAAAGCGGACAGGTTCGGACAGCCGGCCGCCGGGTGCGGAGCGGCTTCATCAAGAGAGGGGAAGAGATGTTGAAAAAGGGTCTTCTGGCAGCCGCGGCCGCGGCCGTCATTTCAACCTTGGGCGCCACCACCGCGCTCGCCGACTTCACCATCCTCGCCTGGCCGGGCGGGCCCGCCGAGGCGGCGCTCCGCAAGGTGGTCGACCAGTACAACGCCACCGTCGGCAAGGAGAACAACTCGAAGGGCAGCCTGATCTATTTCAGCCGTGACAGCTTCTTCGACAAGATGCTCGCCGACGCGGCGGCCGGGTCGAAGGAGTTCGACGCCATGCTGACGGCGACCTACAACATCGGCAAGTACGCGCCGTTCATGGAGCCGATCGACGACGTCGCCACCGCCGACGTGAAGGCGACCTTCCCGCAATCGGCCTTCGACACGCAGAGCTACCAGGGGCATCTCTACGGCATCCCGACCGACCTCAGCCTGCATTTCCTGTACTTCCGCAAGGACCTGATCGACCAGCTCCTCAAGGACGACGCCTGGAAGAAGAAGTACGCCGAGATCGCCAAGGAAAAGCTCGGCATGGAGATGCAGCCGAAGGCGCCGGCGGACTGGACCTGGGACGACTTCGTCGCCACGGCGCTGTTCTTCACCAAGTCAATCAATCCCGACAGCCCGGTTCCCTACGGCACCGTTCTGCAGATGAAGAACCTGCTCTTCAACATCATGGTCTTCGAGGGCGCCGCCGCCAGCTATGGCGGCAACTGGCTCGACAAGGACGGCAAGGTCATCGTCGATTCCGAGGCGTGGCGGAAGGCACTCGACATCTACAAGAAGATCGCCGACGCAGAGGCGACGCCCGGCGACAGCAATTCCTACGAATATGCCGAGGCCAACGCCGCCTTCGGCACCGGCAAGGTGGCGTTCATGCCGCAATGGTCGGCGGCCTATGCCGAGCTGATCGATCCGAAGCAGTACCCGGCGGTCGAGGGCAAGTTCGACATCATCCACCTGCCCGCCGGACCGGAGGGCATCAAGACCCACGCTCATACGCTCGGCCTCGGCATCAACAAGGCCTCCGACAAGAAGGATGAGGTCAAGCGTTTCCTCACCTATCTCGGCTCGAAGGATGCGATGACCCTCTACACCAAGGAGGGTGGTCAGCCGCCGGTGGTGGATTCGATCATGCAGGCGGTCGCCTCCGGCCGTCCCGACATGCTCATGATGTCCGACAATGCCGGCAAGTACGGCTTCGTGCCGAACGGCGGCACCAGCGCCGAGGCGCTCGGCGTCTATACCAACATGGCCGAGAACTTCACCGGCTACTGGAACGACGCGATCGACCAGGACACCGCGATCAAGAACGTGGTGACCTACATGGAAGGCGTCTTCAAGAAGTAGGTTCGTCAGAGCGGCCGCCGGCGCCTCGCGTGCCGGCGGCTTTTCCTTTCAACGTGCGGCAGCTGAAGATCGGCGGATGGCGGGGCAGACGGTCGGCGTACGCGCGAAGGAACAGGCGGAGGCGCGCTATTTCCTGGTCGCCCTCTGCGCGTTCCTCGCGCTCATGCTCGGCTTCCCGGCCGTCGCCAACCTCTGGTATTCGTTCTCCAACTTCACCTTCCACGACCTGACCGGCGGGTCATTCGTCGGCCTCGCCAACTACCAGAAGGCGATCTCCAACCCGAACCTCTGGGCGGCCTTCGGCTTCTCGCTGAAATTCGCGGCGATCTGCATGACCATCGAGGTGGTCGCGGGCCTGCTCCTCGTCTTCATCCTCCACCCCCTCCTCCTCAAGCGTCCGTGGCTCACCGGCATTCTCATGCTGCCGATGATGGTCTCGCCGGCGCTGATGGGCGTGATGTACCGCCTGATCCTCAACGAGTTCACCGGCGTCATCCCGGCCTACCTCGCGCTCGCCGGCTATCCGATCAACTTCCTCGGCCGCAACAACGTCTACATGACGGTGATCGGCATCGAGGTGCTGCAGTGGACGCCCTTCGCCTTCCTGATCATGCTGACCGCGCGCCAGGGGCTCGCCGGGGAGCTCGAGGAAGCGGCCGCCGTCGACGGCGCCACCGGCTTCCGCTTCAACACCCTCGTCGTGCTGCCGGTGATGATCCCGACGATCATCATCGTCGCCTTCATCCGCTTCATCGACTCGTTCCGGGTCTTCGACCACATCTACGTACTGACCGGCGGCGGGCCCGGCAACCGCACGACGTCGCTGTCGATCTACATCTACAAGCTCTTCTTCAACCAGAACTTCCTCGGCGAGGCGGTCGCGGTCTCGATCATGCTCCTCGTCGCGTCGCTGACGCTCCTTTTCGCCGGGCTGAGGCTCGCCATCCGGAGGAACGGGCGATGATCGTCAGGCGCCGCAACCTCGCCAGCCGCATCGGCACGGCGCTCCGCTGGCTGGTCTTCATCGTCACCGGTTTCGTCCTCAACCTGCCGATCATCATGACGGTGGTGACCTCGCTGAAGTCGACGGCTGACATCAACACGAGTCCGCCGCCGCTCCTCTTCGAGCCGACGCTCGACAACTACCGCGAGGTGCTCGGCGCCGGGAACACGGACCTTCCGGGCTACATCCTCAACTCGATCGTGATCGCCGGCGGCGGTGCGCTGCTCGCCATCGCCCTCGCCTTCCCCGCCGCCTATGCGATGGTGCGCTACGAGGTCGGCAAGTCGTGGCTGCTGCCGCTGATCACCAATCTCCGCGCCGTGCCGCTCATCATCTTCGCGATTCCCATCTACCTGATGTACCAGCTCGCCGGCCTCCTCGATTCCTGGACCGGCATGATCCTCATCGAGTGCGTCATCAACATCCCCGTCGCGCTCGTCCTCTTCGTCGGCTTCGTCCAGGACATTCCCGAGGAGATGGACGCTGCCGCGAAGATCGACGGCGCCAGCATCTGGGGCACGCTCTGGCACGTCATCTTCCCGCTTTCGCGGCCGATCCTTTTCGCCGTCCTCATCCTCAGCTTCGTCTACGGATGGAACGAGTTCCTGTTCGGCCTCATCCTGACCACCAAGCAGGCGGTACCGGTCACGGTCGGGGCGACCTTCTTCGTCACCTCCTATGGCGTGAAGTGGGGCGCCACCGCCGCTGCCATGACGCTCGGCATCATCCCACCGCTCATCCTCGGCCTCTTCGCCTATCCCTATATCGGCAAGTCGATGCTGACCGGCGCCGTGAAGGGCTAAGAGAGAAAAAGACCATGGAAGCCAACGTCTATCCGGAGGCCGCCGCCCGCATCCGCGGCCATGTCCGCCGCACGCCGCTCGTTCCCGCGGCACCCACGCCGCGCAACGACAAGGCGCGCCTCTTCTTCAAGCCGGAATGCCTGCAGGTCTCCGGCTCGTTCAAGGCACGCGGCGCCTTCAACGCGGTCCTCTCGCTTCCCGAAGAGGTCCGCAAGCGCGGCGTGGTCACCGCCTCCGGCGGCAATTTCGGCGCTGCGATCGCCTTCGCAGCCGAGCGCCTCGGCCTTCCCGCGAGCGTCGTCGTCATGACCGGCTCAACGCCGCTTGCCCGCAGCCGCATCGCCTCCTTCGGCGCCGAGCTGCAGGTCATCGGCGAGCACTGGGACCTCTCATGGGAGGCCGGCCGCAAGATCGCCGCCGAGAAGGGCGGCGCGCTCCTCCATCCCTTCGCCGACCCGCCGGTCATCGCCGGCCAGGGCACCATCGGCCTCGAGATCCTCGAGGACATGCCGGACGTCGACACCGTCATCGTCGCCATAGGAGGCGGCGGGCTGATCGGCGGCATCGCCGAGGCGATCAAGCAGCGGAAGCCCTCCACCCGCATCGTCGGGGTCGAGACCGAGGCGTGCCCGACGCTCTTTGCCGCGCGGCAGGCGGGGCACATCGTCAAGATCGAGAATTTCACGACCAACGTGCCGATCCTTGCCGCCCGCACTACCGAGCCGATCAACTTCGACATCGTCCAGCGCTGCGTCGACGAGCTGGTCCTCGTGCCCGAGGACGAGCCCAAGCCGGCGGCGGAATGGATGTGGCGAAACACGGGCCTCGCCATCGAGCTCGGTGCCGCCACTGCGGTCGCGGCCGTTCTCAACGGCCACGTCGGCCTCCGCGCCGACGAGAAGGTCGTGGTAGTTCTCTGCGGCAGCGGAACGGACGGCCTTCCCGCCGTCTGATCCCCGCGAGCGGAGCGGGACTTTGGCGGACATTCCTTTCGACCGGCAGTTCGAGCCCTCGCATGGCAAAGCCGTGGAGGTGGCGCCCGGTGTGCGCCGGCTGACGGCGCCGAATGCCGGCCCCTACACCTTCCACGGCACCAATACCTACATCCTCGGCAGGGGCAGCGTCGCGGTCATCGATCCCGGCCCCGACGATCCCGCCCATCTCGCCGCCCTCCTCGCGGCGACGAAGGGCGAGGCGATTTCCCAGATCATCCTGACCCATACACATCGCGACCATTCGGATGGCGTTGCCGCGCTCGCTGCCGCAACCGGCGCCGCGACCGCCGGCCAGCCGCATCGCACGTCGCGGGCGCTGCATGCCGGGGAGGCCAACCTTCTGGACGCATCATCGGACACGGCCTTCCACCCTGACGTGATGCTCGCCGATGGCGACAGGATCGACGGCGAGGGCTGGCAGCTGGAAGTCGTCGCCACGCCGGGCCATGCCGCCAACCACCTCGCCTTCGCCCTCGACGGCCACGACCTCCTCTTCTCCGGCGATCATGTCATGGCCTGGTCGACCAGCATCGTCGCACCTCCGGATGGCGCGATGGCGGACTACATGGCCTCGCTCGCGCGCCTCCTCGATCGCCCCGAGCGACGGTATCTCCCCGGCCATGGCGGGCCGGTCGTGTCCGCCCACGGATTCGTCCGCTCGCTGATGGCGCATCGCCGGATGCGGGAAGCCGCGATCCTCGACCGGCTCGCAAAGGGCGACCGCACCATCGCCGAGATCGTCGCCGCGCTCTATCGCGAAACGCCGGCCGCGCTCCATGGCGCCGCCGCGCTCTCGGTCTTCGCGCATATGGAGGATGCCGTCGCCCGCGGCCTCGTGGCGAGCGATGGCGTGCCGCGCCTCGACGGCACCTTCGGCCCGGCTACTGCTGCTCGCTGATCCCCTGCAGGGAATCGTCGAGGTCGCCGAAGAAGTCGCGGATGCGCGCGGCATCGGCGCCGAGGTCGTGGGCGCCGTTCCGCGCAGCCGAGCGCATGTCGACCAGCGAGCCGTCGCCCGAGGACTGGATGCGGATGACGACGTCCTGCCGGAATCCGAAGATCGGCGTCATCGCCACCGCCTCGATGCGTCCCGAATCGTCCTGGTCGTCCGGCTGGTGCTCGGCAAGAATCCGCCAGCCGCGGTCGGCGACGAGCGCGAGCGCATCGGCGAAGACGCGCGCCGTGCTCACCGGATATTGCCGGGTGACGAGGTCGGGATAGGCGTCGCGCTGGAGATCGGCCTGGTCGTCCGTCGGATCGGCGAGCGGGCGCGCGCCGTTCCCGCGCTCGGCAAGCGCGGCCTGGAATTCGGGCGGGTCGTCGAGATCGGTCATCACGTCGGTGAGCCGCGGATAGGCGATCACCCGCCAGGCGCCGATGGCCGGGACCGAGAGGATGACGAGGCCGAGGATCAGCCCGCCAAGCGCCGTGCGCGCGCCCTTCCGGCCGTCGTGCCAGATGCCGGCGAAGGCCGAAACGGCGGCGATCACGGCGAGCGCAGCGATCGAGAAGCCGACCGCGATCACGCCGTAGGTCGTGGTCGCGTCCATCATCCCGGCACGGTGGCCGAGGGCGGCGATGACCAGCACTGGCACCGAGAGCATGGCGAGGCGGACCGCCCAGACGGCGAGGCTTGATTGTCGGTCGCGCAGTCGCGAAGGCATTGGAATCGCCCCGGGTCACGGTGGTGAAGTTTTCCTTAAGACTCTGCTGGCAAGTGTGTCCAGAGACACAGGGCAGCGCGGCGCTCTCCTTTAATCTGCCGCAATGCCCGACCAACTGAAGCGCCCCGCGACGCCGGCCAACGGCGCGCGGGGACGAGGAACCGGAACCCAAAGAGACATATCGTGACGACCAAGAACCCGATCGACCGCCGACCCTTCCAGTCCAAGGCCGATCACCAGATGCAGATGGCTCTCGAGAACCAGTACCGCGGCGTCGCCATCCCCCAGGTCGTGGCGATCCTCGAATCGGGCAAGCCCTCCCGTACGCCGCGCCAGCAGGCGCAGAGCCGCTAGGCCCCCGGCGCGATCGCAGCAGCGAGGAGCCGTGCCGCGATCGCCCACATGACGATCCCGATGAGCACGTCGAGGACTTGCCAGGCCCGCGGCCGCGCGAAAAGCGGTGCCGCGAGCCTGGCACCATATCCGAGGCCGTAGAACCAGGCGATCGAGGCAAGGCCTGCCCCCGCGCCGAAGGCGACGGCTGCCGCGCCGGAATGGCGCGCCGACAGGCTGCCGACCAGCACCACGGTGTCGAGATAGACGTGCGGGTTAAGGAAGGTAAGCGCCAGGCAGGTGGCGAGTGCCTTGCCGAGGCTCGCCCCACCCTCGTTCCTCGCCGCCTCCAGCCGGCCCGGTGCCAGGGCGCGGCGGAAGGCGAGCGCGCCATAGACGAAGAGGAAGGCTGCGCCGGCGAGGGTGATCACCTCCAGCGCCTCGCCATGCGCCCGCACCAGCGCACCGAGCCCGGCAACGCCCGCCGCTATGAGCACGAGGTCGGACAGGGCGCAGACCGTCGCCACCGCAAAGACGTGCTGACGGATCAGGCCCTGGCGGAGGACGAAGGCGTTCTGCGCCCCGATGGCGATGATCAATCCTGCCCCGAGAAGAAGGCCCTCGACCCCCGCCCCGAATATCCCGTTCATCGGTCGAATAGCGGCAGGCCGGGCTGGCGGGGCGCCGGCTTCGGCTCATCCGCAGCGGGCGGGTCGAGCAGCCGGGGCCCGTCATTGTCGGCGCTGTTGACGCGGTCGCCGATCGGCGCAACCACGAGAAGGTCATTGGCCGCCGGCCGCATCAGGTCGTCGACCGGACCCGACGAGGTCAGCCAGCGCTCCCAATCCTGCGGCCGGATGATCACCGGCATGCGGTCATGGACCGGCGCGATGGTATCGTTCGCGGCCGTCGTCAGGATGCAGCCGGTATCGATCTCGCTGCCATCGGCGCCGAGCCAGCTTTCCCACAGGCCCGCCAGCGCGATGACGCCGCCGTCGCGTGGCCGGAGCACATGGGGCTTCCGCCTGCCCTTCGGATTGGCCGGATCCTTCCGCCATTCATAGAAGCCGCTCGCCGGCACCAGGCACCGGCGATAGGTCAGCGCGCCCTTGAAGGCGCCGTTGGTCGCCGCGCTCTCCGAGCGGGCATTGATGAGGAGGCCGAAGGTCCGCGGGTCCTTGACCCAAGGCGGCACCAGTCCCCAGCGCACCAGCGCGAAGCGGCGCTGCCGGTTCTCGATGCGCACGACGGCGATCGGCTGGGTCGGGGCGATATTGTAGCGCGGCGGGAACTCGACCGCGTCGAGATAGCCGAAAAGCGCCTGCAGTTCTTCGGGGCTGGCATTGAGGAGGAAGCGGCCGCACATGGTCGTCCTGTCTATAGCAGACGCTGGCGCCAAGTCGCGCTACGGTGCGCCTCGATGTCAGGCACGCCCCCCTCCCCGCCGCCGGCCGTCCGGCCGGTACTCTGCGTCAGCGTGATGGTGCATCACGAGGACCAGGTGCTCCTCGTCCAGCGCGGACGGCCGCCCGCCGCCGGCTTCTGGGCCTTTCCCGGGGGCCGGGTGGAACTTGGCGAGAAGCTTGCCGATGCCGCCGCCCGCGAAGTGCACGAGGAAACCGCGCTCGAGGTCGAGATCGGCGACGCCTTCGACCGGGCCGAGATCATCCAGCGGAACGAGGCCGGCGTGGTCGAGTCGCATTACGTCATCATCGTCTTCGCCGCGCGCTACCTGGCCGGGGCGGCCTCTCCCGGCGACGATGCCGCGGCCGCCGGCTGGTTCGATCCGGAGGCCGCGATTCGCCTTAATTTGACCGAAGACACGGCGCGAATCCTCGGCATCCGAGGCCGGTGACGATCCGGTTGCGCGTTGGTCGCCGGCCGGGGATGATCCCGCGGATTCGCGAGGTACGGTTCTGAGCAAGATGCGTTTCCGGACTGTCGGGTTAGCGGGATTGATGCTGGCGGCGGTGGCGGGCGGCGCGAATGCCGCCCCCTCCCCGGCAAGGCCGATTCCCCAGAAGCCGCTCAGCGAGGTGACCGTCGCGCCCGGCAAGGGCCTGACGCCGGCCGACAAGCCGTCGCCGGCGCAGCCCCCCGTGCCCGGCCTGCCGCCAGGGGCGCCGGCCTATGACGAGCAGTTGCTCCGCCTCTCCGAAATCCTCGGCGCGATGCACTACCTGCGTCCGCTCTGCGGTTCGGACGAGGGCGCGCTCTGGCGGAACGAGATGGAGGCGCTGCTGACCGCCGAACAGCCGGACGCCACGCGCAAGGCCCGCTTCGTCGACCGCTTCAATCACGGCTACGAGGGCTTCCGCTCCGTTTACCGGGTCTGCACGCCGGCCGCGACGCTCGCCATCGGTCGCTATATGGCTGAAGGCGCGCGCATTGCCCGCGACGTTTCGGCCCGCTACGGAAAAGAGCGGTAAACGAGGGGTTAACCCGATACCCTCGAATTCTTCATCAGTCGTTAACCTTTAGTTGACGATGTGGCTGATCGACTCGTTTGTGCGTGTTATCCTACTTCCCGTTAACCCTGCTCGGGACGGCGGGATGGGACGATGACAAACGTGACCGGCGACGCTGTTCGCAGCGCCGAAGATCGAGCGATTGCCGAGAAGAAGCGGCTGGCGCTCGCCTACCTGACAGAGGCCTGGGACGAGGCCGTGGCCGAAGGCGTCGATTCCGACATCCTCGCCCATGCGGCGCTGTTCGCGGCGCTCGCGGACCTCATCGGCACCTATGGCGAGCAGGCCGTGGCCAAGCTCGCCGAAGGGCTGCCCCGGCGCATCCAGGCATTCGAATTCTCGCTCAGCCGCTCGGTCCAATAGCCGCGAACCGGCTGCGCGGGCCCTTCCCTTCCTCTATGATCGCCAACGGGAAGCAGGCCACGGCCTGCCTGGGGAAACGGAGGGCCGCGTCATGTCTTGCGGCATAAGGGCGGCAATCGCCTGTCTTACGCTGATCGTCGCGACGGGCGCGCTTGCCGCGCAGGGCAGCATGCCGGCCGATCCGGGGGCGATCACCGGTCCGGCCGAGCCCGATCCGGGGAGTGGGACCCCAGCCGCTCAGCATGCCATGCCGCCCATTCCCGCGATCGGCGGCGAGATCATGGGCGGCGGCGAAGGTGCCGACCTCACCGAGCCGGGCGGGTCGGCCACCGAATCCGGCTCGGTGCCCGATGTCGAATATGACGTCAGCAAGCTGCCGCCGGCCGTGCAGGCGATCCGCCAGAAGATCCTCGACGCCGCGAAGACCGGCGACCCCGCCCTCCTCGGCCCGGTGATCAAGGCGAATGGCGTGGTGCCCGACCTCGGCGACGACCAGGCCAAGGACGATCCGATCGAATTCCTGAAATCGCTGTCCGGCGATCCGGAGGGCCGCGAAATCCTGGCCATCCTCATCGAGATCCTCGATGCGGGCTTCGTCCATGTCGATGCCGGCACGCCCGACGAGATGTATGTCTGGCCCTATTTCGCCCGCTACCCGATCGAGAAGCTGACGCCGCCCCAGATCGTCGAGCTCTTCAAGCTCATCTATGCCGGCGACTGGGAGGACATGCGCAACGAGGGCCGCTATCTCTTCTACCGGGTCGGCATCGATCCGAGCGGCAGGTGGCGCTACTTCACGGCGGGCGACTAGGTAGCGCGGGCGAGCGTCTCGCCGAAGCGGACCGCGGCCCCGGTCGAGGGCGTCACCAGTTCGCCCTCCCACATGACTCGCCGGCCGCGCACCACGGTGCCGATCGGCCAGCCGGTCACGGTCAGGCCGTCGTAGGGCGTCCAAGCGGCGCGCGAGGCGCTCCAGGCATCGGTGATCGTCTCGCGGCGCTTCAGATCGACGATGGTCAGGTCGGCATCGTAGCCGACCGCGATCCGGCCCTTGCGGGCAATATTGAAGAGCCGCGCAGGACCGCTCGACGTCATGTCGACGAAGCGCTCGACGCTCATCCGCCCTGCGGCGACATGGTCCAGCATGACCGGGACCAGCGTCTGGACACCCGGCATGCCCGAGGGCGAAGCCGGATAGGGCTTCGCCTTCTCCTCCAGCGTATGCGGCGCGTGATCGGAGCCGAGAATGTCGGCGACGCCCTCCTGCACGCCCTGCCAGAGCCGCGCCCTGTGCCGCGCGGCGCGGATCGGCGGGTTCATCTGCAACCGCGTGCCGAGGCGGGCATAGTCGTCGGCGGTCAGCGTCAGGTGCTGCGGCGTCACCTCGACCGAGACGTAGTCCTTATGCGCGGCAATGAAGTCCATCTCCTCCGCCGTCGAAACATGAAGGAGATGCACGCGCGCCCCGGCCGCCCGCGCCGCCTTGACCAGCCGCTCGGTCGCGATCATTGCCGTCGTCTCGTCGCGCCAGACCGGATGCGAGGCCGGTTCCCCCTCGCGCCGTTCGCCCTTCCGCGCGTTCAGGCGCGGCTCGTCCTCGGCGTGGATGGAGACACGCCGGCGCGTGTTCCGGAGGATCGCGCGCAGGCTCTCGTCATCCGGCACCAGAAGGTCCCCGGTGGACGAGCCCATGAAGATCTTGATGCCCGCCGCGCCCGGCAGGCGTTCGAGCTCGCCGACCTCCCCGGCATTGCCGGCCGTGCCGCCGACGAAGAAAGCGAAGTCGCAATGCATCCGCCCCGTGCCGCGCTTCACCTTGTCGGCAAGCGTCTCCGCGGTGATGGTCAGCGGCCGCGTATTGGGCATCTCGAAGACCGCCGTGACGCCGCCCATCACCGCGGCACGCGATCCCGTCTCGAGGTCTTCCTTGTGCTCGGCCCCCGGCTCGCGGAAATGGACCTGCGTGTCGATCACGCCGGGCAGGATCGCGAGTCCCGTACAGTCCACCACCTCGCCCGCCGCGTCGCGATCGACCTCGCCGAGCGCCACGATCCTCCCGCCGCTCACGGCGACGTCGCGACGGCCGACGCCGTCCTGGTTCACCACCGTCCCGTTGACGAAGACCGTCTCGTAGCTGGCTGCCATGTCGCCTTTGACCTTGCCGCGGATGCCCTCACCCGCTTACGTAACGTCCTGTGATGACGCAAGCGGGGAAGCCCATGTCCGTCGCCCGTATCGCCGAAATGGAGCGCCGCGGGGTCGTCGCCGTCGAAGGCGCCGACGCCCGCAAGTTCATCGGCGACCTGGTCACCGCGGACCTCGATCGCCTGGATACCGCCGGTGCCGTCTTCGGCGCGCTGCTTTCGCCGCAGGGCAAGGTGCTCTTCGACTTCTTCATCCTCGCCGACGAGGGCCGCCTGCTCTTCGACCTGCCTGCCCCGCTTGTCGGCGAATTCGTCAAGCGCCTCGGCTTCTACAAGCTCCGCGCGAAAGTCACCATCGCCGACCTGTCGCAGGAAAGAAGCGTCGCGGTGATGTGGGGCGGCGAGCACCCGGCCGTCGATGGACCGGTCGCCCGC
This sequence comes from Hyphomicrobiales bacterium, assembly GCA_017305635.1. Taxonomy (GTDB): domain Bacteria; phylum Pseudomonadota; class Alphaproteobacteria; order Rhizobiales; family Kaistiaceae; genus JAFKKF01. The sequence continues at coordinate 130,993 of JAFKKF010000013.1, forward strand.
GATTCCCGGCTCGACGCCCTCGGTTTCCGCGCCATCCTGCCGAAGGGCTCGGTCATGGCCGCCGACCACGAGGAATCGAGCGAGGCGGACTATGACGCCCACCGCATCGCGCTCGGCATTCCGGAAGGCGGCATCGACTTCGCCTTCGGCGACGTCTTCCCGCACGACGTCGACATGGACGATCTCCACGGCGTCGCCTTCGACAAAGGCTGCTTCATCGGCCAGGAGGTCGTATCGCGCATGGAGCATCGCGGCACTGCGCGCCGGCGCTTCGTCATCATGGCCGGAGGCGACCTTCCGACGCCGGGCACCGAGCTGGTCGCCGCCGGCAGGCCGGTCGGCATTGCCGGTTCCTCGGCCGGAGGCACGGGTCTCGCCCTCGTCCGCCTCGATCGCGCCCGCGCGGCGATGGAGGCCGGCGATGCAATCACCGGCGGTGGCCTTGCCGTCACGCTCAGCCTGCCGCCCTGGGCGCGCTTCGCCTGGCCGGCGGCCACGACGGAAGGCTGATGGCCGACCGCGCTTCCGCTCCGCCCCGCGCCTGGCAGCGCATGCTGTCCGGCCGGCGCCTCGACCTCCTCGATCCTTCGCCCCTCGATATCGAGATCGAGGACATCGCCCATGGCCTTGCCCGCGTCGCGCGCTGGAACGGCCAGACCGTCGGCACCCATGCCTTCTCGGTGGCGCAGCACACGCTGCTCGTCGAGGAGCTCGCCGGCACGCTCGCGCCCGGGCTCGATGCGCGCGGCCGCCTCGCCGTGCTTCTCCACGACGCACCGGAATACGTCATCGGCGACATGATCTCGCCCTTCAAGGCGCTGGTCGGGGGCGCCTACAAGGAGATCGAGGTCCGGCTCTTCGCGGCCATCCTCACCCGCTTCGGCCTGAAGTCGCCGCTTCCCGCCAAGCTCGTCGATCGCATCAAGCAGGCCGATCACGCCGCGGCCTATTACGAGGCGACGCGCCTTGCCGGCTTCTCGGACGCCGAGGCGCGGCGTTTCTTCGGCAGCCCGCGGGGCGTCGACCCGGAGCGCCTCGACCTCGCGCCCTGGCCGGCGGCACGCGCCGAGCAGCGTTTTCTCGCACGGTTCCGGGTGCTCCTGAAAGCCGCCGAAGCCGGGTGACCGCGCATGCGGCCTGTCCTAGAGTCCGCGCCCGCCGCTTCAGGGAATCATCATGCCGCAGGTCCTCGTCTGTCCGCTCTCCCTCGTCCCCGCCACCGTCGCCTCTTCGGGCGCGCGGCATCTGGTCACGCTCATCAACGACAGCACGCCGGTCCCGCGTCCCGCGCCGATCACGGCGGAGAATCATCTCTTCCTCGGCGTCAACGACATCATCGAACCTGCCGAAGGCCTGGTCGCACCGGCCTTGGAGCACGTGCAGGAGTTGGTCGATTTCGTCCGGCGCTGGGACCAGGCCCATCCGCTCGTCGTCCATTGCTTCGCCGGCATCAGCCGTTCGACGGCGGCGGCCTTCATCGCGCTCTGTGCGGTCAACCCGGCACGTACGGAAGCGGACATTGCGCAGCGCCTGCGCGCGGCCTCGCCGACCGCCACGCCCAATTCCCGCATCGTCGGCTTCGGCGATGAAATCCTCGGGCGGGGCGGACGCATGGTCACGGCCATCCAGGCAATCGGGCGCGGCACCATGGCGGTCGAGGGGATGCCCTTTGGCATTCCGATCCAGGACTGACGAGAAACTCCTGAAAAGCTGACCTATTCCCCTCATAGCCGCTAGTCGCTTTTGCTAACCAACTCTGCGCATTCGGCTATTGCACGGCGGTGCAGCATTCCTCTACGACTCCCCGCGGCGGGGAGTGAGAGGTTGGCCAATGGCTAAATGGGTCTACGGCTTCGGCGACGGCCGGGCGGAGGGCAGCGCGGAAATGCGCGACCTGCTCGGCGGCAAGGGGGCGAACCTTGCAGAGATGTCCAATCTCGGCCTGCCGGTGCCGCCCGGCTTCACCATCACGACCGAAGTCTGCGCCTACTACTACGCCCATGACCGGCAGTATCCGGACTTCCTCGAGGCGGAGATCGAGGAGGCGCTGATCGCCATGGCGCGCATCACCGGCCGCACCTTCGGCGACGCCGAGAAGCCGCTTCTCGTCTCGGTGCGCTCCGGCGCGCGCGCCTCGATGCCGGGCATGATGGATACGGTCCTCAACCTCGGCCTCAACGACCAGACCGTCGATGCGCTGGCCGCCGAGGCCGACCGGCGCTTCGCCTACGATTCCTATCGCCGCTTCATCCAGATGTATTCCGACGTCGTGCTCGGCATCGACCACGGCCTCTTCGAGGAGCGGCTGGAGGATTTCAAGGACGAGCGCGGCGTGGTCGGCGACACCGAGCTCGACGGCGACGACTGGGCCGAGCTCACCCACGACTTCAAGAGCATCGTCCAGCGCGAGAAGGGCGTGCCCTTCCCGCAGGACCCCAAGGCCCAGCTCTGGGGCGCCATCGGCGCGGTCTTCGATTCCTGGATGAACCAGCGCGCCATCACCTACCGCCGGCTGAACAACATCCCGGAAGGCTGGGGCACCGCGGTCAACGTCCAGTCCATGGTCTTCGGCAACATGGGCGATACCTCGGCGACCGGCGTCGCCTTCACGCGCAACCCGTCTACCGGCGAGCGTGCGCTCTACGGCGAGTTCCTCGTCAATGCCCAGGGCGAGGACGTCGTCGCCGGCATCCGCACGCCGCAGGACATCACCGAGGCCGCGCGCATCGCCGCCGGCTCCGACCGACTGTCGCTGGAAGCGGCCATGCCCGAGGCCTTCACCCAGTTCGAGACCATCTGCAAGACGCTCGAACAGCACTACCGCGACATGCAGGATCTCGAATTCACCATCGAGCGCGGCAAGCTCTGGATGCTGCAGACGCGGTCCGGCAAGCGCACCGGGCGCGCGGCGCTGAAGATCGCCGTCGACATGGCCGACGAGGGCCTGATCACGCAGGCCGACGCGGTCGAGCGCATCGACCCCCTGTCGCTCGACCAGCTCCTCCATCCGACCATCGATCCGGGCGCGACCCGCGATCTCGTCGCCACCGGCCTCCCCGCCTCGCCCGGCGCGGCGTCTGGCGCGATCGTCTTCACCTCCGAGGAAGCCGAGACGGCCAAGGCCGCCAATACCAAGGTCATCCTCGTCCGCGCCGAGACCAGCCCGGAAGACATCCACGGCATGCACGCCGCCGAGGGCATCCTCACCACCCGCGGCGGCATGACCAGCCACGCCGCGGTGGTAGCGCGCGGCATGGGCAAGCCCTGCGTCTCCGGGGCCGGCGCCATCCGCGTCGACTACCGGTCGGAGACCATGACGGTCGGCAACCGCGTCCTCAAGAAGGGCGACATCATCACCATAGACGGCGGCAGCGGCCAGGTGCTCGCCGGCGCGGTGCCGATGCAGCAGCCGGAACTGTCCGGCGATTTCGCCCGCCTGATGCTCTGGGCCGATGCGGCGCGGCGGATGAAGGTGCGCGCCAATGCCGAGACGCCGGCCGACGCGCGGATGGCGCGCTCCTTCGGCGCGGAAGGCATCGGGCTCTGCCGCACCGAGCACATGTTCTTCGACGAGGACCGCATCGTCGCCGTGCGCGAGATGATCCTCGCCGACACGGAGGAAGGCCGGCGCACGGCGCTCGCCAAGCTGCTGCCCATGCAGCGTGCCGATTTCGTCGAGCTCTTCGAGATCATGAAGGGCCTGCCGGTCACCATCCGCCTCCTCGACCCGCCGCTGCACGAGTTCCTGCCGAAGACCGAGGAGGAGATCGCCGAGGTCGCCAAGGCGATGAACGTCGAGCCGGCGAAACTGGTCGAGCGCACCCATGCGCTCCACGAGTTCAACCCGATGATCGGCCACCGCGGCGTGCGCCTCGCCATCTCCTATCCCGAGATCGCCGAGATGCAGGCGCGCGCCATCTTCGAGGCGGCGATCGAGGCCGGGACGAAGACCGGCGAGGCGGTGGTCGTCGAGATCATGGTCCCGCTCGTTGCCACGCGCGCCGAGCTCGATCGCGTCAAGGCGATCATCGACGCGGCGGCAAGCGCGGTCGGGGCCGAGAAGGGCGAGTTCGTCGACTACAAGGTCGGCACCATGATCGAATTGCCGCGTGCCGCGCTGCAGGCGCGCGACATCGCCGCGACGGCCGAGTTCTTCTCCTTCGGCACCAACGACCTGACGCAGACGACCTTCGGCCTGTCGCGCGACGATGCCGCGACCTTCCTCGGCGCCTATACCGCCGCCGGCATCCTGAAGGCCGACCCCTTCGTCACGCTCGACCGCGAGGGCGTGGGCGAGCTCATCCGCGTCGGCTCCAAGCGCGGCCGCAAGACGCGGCCCGATCTCAAGATCGGCATATGCGGCGAGCACGGCGGCGACCCCGCCTCCATCGCCTTCTGCGAGGAGGTCGGGCTCGACTACGTCTCCTGCTCGCCCTTCCGCGTGCCGATCGCGCGGCTCGCCGCCGCGCAGGCCGCGCTTCGCCAGAAGTCCGGCGCGTCGGAAGACGCCGACATCTGATCGCCTTCCACGCACCAGGCGGGCGATCCTGCCCCATCCTCGCCCCATTAACCGGTTTTCAAGGTTAATCGGGGATCAATAGGCACCTGAGGTTTCTCGGCATCACTCCGCGCGGTCCGCGGGGCGCCGGGTGTGTCGTGTAAGCGTGGGGTGCCGCGTCATGGTTCGAGCGAGGGTGAGGCAGAGGCCGCAGCGGCCCACGATCCTCTTTCGCCTGATCCTCGCAGGCGGCGTGCTCGCCGTCTCCTCCGGCACCATCGGCTACCAGGACGCTTCCGACGCCGTCGCCTATCTCGCCGATCTCGGCTCCCGCCCGAAGGTCGCTTCCTTCACCGATCCGTCGGTGACCGGCGCCATTCCCCGCGCCATCCGGAAGCAGCTGGTCAATCGCGACGACAAGTCCGATTTCATCGTGGTCAGGCGCGCGGCCCTGCCGAAGAAGAAGCCCGACGGCCTCACCGCCGGCGTGCTGAACGGCGGTGACCTGTTTGCGGCGCCGACGACCGACGGCCTGCCGAAGACCGCCTTCCTGCAGCTTCCCGATGCCCTGCCCGTGGTCATGGCTTCGGCGGTCGCGCCGGCCGGCATCGTCGCCGCGGCGAAGCCCGTCGTGCTGCCCCGCGCCAAGCCCGCGATTGCCGTCGCCTCTGCGACGACGCCGGTGCAGATGGTCTCGGCCTATGCCAATAGCGACGATGACGTCGCGGCGAAGAACGCCCCCTTCGACGCGGTCATCAACAAGAAGCCGATCGACCCGAAGAGCTTCGTCCTCGTCCCCAAGGTCGATGCCAATCATGCCTGGGTGAACAACCCGCTGCCGCCCAGCGCCCATACCGAGGCGCAGATCAAGTGCCTCGCCACCGCCATCTACTTCGAGGCGCGCGGCGAGCCGCAGGAGGGCCAGGTCGCGGTCGCCCAGGTGGTCCTCAACCGCGTCAAGAACCCCGCCTATCCGGGGACCATCTGCGGCGTCGTCTACCAGAACAAGAACATGCGCTACCGCTGCCAGTTCTCGTTCGCCTGCGACCGCTATGCCGACCGCGTGACCGACAAGGGCTCGTGGAAGGAAGCCGACCAGATTGCCCATCAGATCGTCAACGACCAGAAGGGCATGTTCCTCGCCGACGTCGGCACCTCCACCCACTACCACGCCGTCTATGTCCGTCCGCGCTGGGCGCGCACCATGAAGAAGATGGACAAGATCGGCCGCCACGTCTTCTACAAGACCTATGGCGGCGGCTGGAGCTGATCTCGTCTTCCTGGGAACATAACCCGCTCCGAGGCCGTTCTGAGGCTGATGGAAAGCCCCGGGAGGCCGGAAGATGGTCGTCGTCGTCAAGACTCCTGAGCAGCCCGACTATGGCAGCGAGATAAAGAGTGGGGACAAGCTGGTCGAGCCCGCGCCCAATGCGCGCCAAGGCGTGACCGGCCACAACGTCCGGACCGTGCTCCTCGTCAGCGTTGTCGGCCTGATCCTCCTCTATGCGATAGTCTATCTGCTGTTCTTCACCGGCTGAATTCAGGCCGCATGCAAGGCGGCGCCTGCCGTGCTAGGCAGGGCCCATGGAAAATTTCCGCGCCCTTCTCATCACCCGCGATGAAGCCACCAAGAAGCAGTCGGTCGGCGAAGCGGTGCTCACGTCTGCCGATCTGATGGACGGGGATGTCGACGTACGCGTCGACTATTCCACCATCAACTACAAGGACGGCCTCGCCATCACCGGCACGCTCCCGGTGGTGCGCCGGTTTCCGATGATCCCGGGCGTCGACCTCGCCGGTACCGTCACCGCCTCCTCCAACCCCGGTTTCAAGCCGGGCGACAAGGTGATCCTCAACGGCTGGGGCGTCGGCGAGGTCCATCTCGGCGCCTTCAGCCAGATGGCGCGGGTCAAGGGCGACTGGCTCATCCCGCTCCCCGCCGGCCTCGACGGCGCCGAGGCCATGGCGGTCGGCACGGCGGGCTACACGGCGATGCTCGCGCTCATCGCGCTCGAGGCCCATGGCGTGAAACCTTCCAGCGGCCCGGTCGTGGTGACCGGCGCGGCGGGCGGCCTCGGCTCCTTCGCCGTGACCCTCCTCGCCGATGCCGGCTACACCGTCCATGCCGTGACCGGTCGTGCGCATGAGCACGACTATCTCCGCGGCCTCGGCGCCGGCGAGATCATCGACCGGGCCGAGCTGGCGGGACCGGCGAAGCCGCTTGCCAAGGAGCGCTGGGCCGGGGCGATCGATGCCGTCGGCGGCACCATGCTCGCCAACATCATCTCGATGATCGGCTATCACGGGGCGGTCGCGGCCTGCGGCAATGCCGGCGGAATGGAGCTGCCGACCTCGGTCGCGCCCTTCATCCTTCGCGGCATATCGCTTCTCGGCATCGATTCCGTGCGCCAGCCGAAGGCGGTGCGCATCGCCGCCTGGGACCGGCTGGCGAAAGACCTCGACCCGAAGAAGCTCGCCGCCATGACCACGCGCATCCCCTTCTCCGGGATCGTCAACGCCGCCCACGACATCATGGCCGGCAAGGTGCGCGGGCGGCTGGTGGTGGACATCGGCTGACCTTAGTGGGCGATGTGCGGCAGAAGCCCGGTTATCCCCACGACGATCAGGTATATGGCGATGACGTAGTTGAGGATGCGCGGCGCGATCAGGATCAGGATGCCGGCGACGAGCGCGACGATGGGGGAAAGGGTCTCGATGTTGATGGTCATGGATCCTGGCTCCTCTCGGGCGGCCGGGCGAATCGGCCGGCATCGGGCCACAGAATAGGTTCCACGACCGGAACGCGCGGCGTTTCCCAGCCGTTGTTCCACAGACAGGCTTTACAAAGGAGGGTTTTCGGATGTCGGAGATCAGCGGAAAGAGCAGCGGCCCCGTGCACGGCCTGATCGCCAGCGACCGCGTCGAAGGGACCAAGGTCTACCGCCCGAGCGGCGAGAAGATCGGCCATATCGAGCGGGTCATGATCGACAAGAAAAGCGGCCAGGCCGCCTATGCGGTCATGAATTTCGGCGGATTCCTCGGCCTCGGCGAGGAGTCCTATCCGCTCCCCTGGTCGGTGCTGACCTACAACGTCAAGCTCGGGGGCTACGAGGTGGCGCTCACCGACGAGCAGCTGAAGGGCGCGCCGAAGGTCGACAGCGATACCTGGGACGACGGCACGCGCGACAGCGACATCTACGGCTATTACGGCGTGCCGCCCTACTGGCTCTAGCGCCTATTCCTCGGAGCGCATCGCGAAGAAAAAGGCGATGACGGCGAGGAGAAGGGCCAGGACGACCATGCCGAGGTCGCCTTTCTGCCCGTAGATCGCCACTGCGTGGACGACCGCGAAGAGAAGCGCGCCCACGGCGATGAGATAGACCTTCCGCGCCCAGGGGGCGCCGGCGGCAAGCCCGTATCCGGCCGCCAGCAGGAGCACCGCGGTGGCGACCTCGGTTATGATCCTGACCCAGGTCGTGACCGGCTGGCCGTCGAGCTCGGGCACGTTGTTGGTCGCGAAGAGGTAGATCCAGTTGATAAGGATCGCCGCGCCGGCAATCACTGCGAAGATGGCAGCGCCGCGCCAGTAGGGATGCTTCCTGTGCTCGGCGGCCGGATGGTTGTGGCTCACTTGCGGTCTTCCCCCGTTTTTTACCCGCCGACCTTGGAAAAATCGGCCACGGCCAGCGTGGCCTCGCGAATTCGATTGAGCAGCTTCAGGCGGTTGGCGCGGACGGCCGGATCGGCATCGTTGACGCGCACCTTGTCGAAGAAGGCATCGACCGGCGCCCGCAATCCGGCAAGCGCCGCCATGGCGCCTGCGAAATCCTCGCGGCCGACGGCGGCGGAAGCCTCGGGCATCGCCGCGTCGATCGCGGCAGCGAGCGCCTTCTCTTCCGGTTCCTTGAGAAGCGCGGCATCGACCGCACCGTCGAACTTCGTGCCCGACTTCTTCTCCTCGTCGCGGAGGATGTTGGCGGCACGCTTGCTGCCGGCGAGCAGGTTCTTGCCGTCATCAGTATCGAGGAAGGCACCGAGCGCCTCGACGCGGCGAACGACGAGCAGCAGGTCGTCCTGTCCGCCGAGTGCGAATACCGCATCGACCAGGTCATGCCGCGCGCCCTGCTCGCGCAATTGCACCTTCAGGCGGTCGGCGAAGAAGGCGAGGAGGTCCTGAACACGCTCCCAAGCCGCCTGGGCAGAAGTTCGGGCGAACTCAGCGGCCGCCTTCTCACCGAGAATCTTTTCAAGGACGTCGACGCCAAAGCCTCTCTTGGTAATCCCGGCCTCTTCAAGCTTTCGTGCCGAGACCAGAACCTCCTTAGCGTCCGCCATTCTCAACTCCACGTTGTGATCCGCAATATTAGCGGCCATAAATGGGGTAAGCGGCAGGCGCAGCCTGTTATCGAGCGCGATCCGGATCACGCCCAGCGCCGCACGGCGGAGTGCATAGGGATCCTTGCTCCCGGTCGGCTTCTCGTCTATGGCCCAGAAGCCGGTGAGCGTGTCGAGCTTGTCGGCCAGCGCCACCGCAATCGCCACCGGATCGGTGGGCACGCGGTCGTTGGGACCGACCGGCTTGTAGTGGTCCTCGACCGCTGCGGCGACCGAGGCATCCTCGCCCTGCGCCGTTGCATAGTAGCGGCCCATCAGGCCCTGAAGCTCGGGGAACTCGCCGACCATTTCCGAGACGAGATCGGCCTTGGCGAGCTCCGCGGCGCGGGCCGCCTTCTCCGTATCGGCGCCTACCAGCGGCGCGATCCCGCGGGCCAACTCCCGAATCCGATCAACGCGCTCGCCTTGCGTCCCCAACTTCTCGTGGAAGACGATGTTCTGGTCGCGGAGCTTCTTCAGCCGCTGGTCGAGCGGCTTCAGGTCCGTGTCGCGATAGGCCGGCAGCGCCTTCCGGTCCGTCTCCCAGAAATGGCGCGCATCGGAGAGCCGCGCCCGGATGACGCGGCCATTGCCGGCGACGATCGCCTTGCCGTCGTCGCTCGCCTCGATATTGGCGACGAGCACGAAGCGGTTGGCGAGGCCGCCGGTCTTCGGGTCGCGCAGCACGAAGCACTTCTGGTTGACGCGGATGGTGGTGCGGATCACCTCCGGCGGGATGTCGAGGAACTCGCGCTCGAAGGTGCCGGTCAGCACCACCGGCCATTCGACCAGCCCGGCGACTTCCTCCAGCAGCGCTTCGTCCTCGACCAGTTCCAGCCCGAGGGCGAGCGCCTGGTCGCGCGCGGCATGGAGGATGATGTCCTTCCGGCGGTCGGCGTCGAGCACCACCTTCGCCTTCTCGAGCTTCGGCATGTAGTCGTCGAAGCGCTTCACCGTGATCGCGTCGGGCGCCATGAAGCGGTGCCCGCGCGTGACGTTGCCGGCGGCGATGCCGTCGACCGCGAAGGCGACCACCTCCGGATCCTCGGTCTCGGCGCCGAAGGTGCAGAGGATCGAATGGAGCGGCCGCACCCAGGCGAGGCTTCCCGGCTTCGCCGAAGCCGCGCCCCAGCGCATGGACTTCGGCCAGGGGAACGTGCGGATGATCTGCGGCACGATCTCGGCGATCACCTCCGGCGCCGGCCGGCCATCCTTCTTCGTCACCGCGACGTAGAAATCGCCCTTCTTGTCCGCGACCACCTTCGCCTCGTCGATGGAGGCGAGGCCGGCCGCCTTGAGGAAGCCGTCGATGGCGCCCGCCGGCGCCCCGACGCGCGGGCCCTTCCGCTCCTCGCTGCGGTCGGGCGAGCGGGCGGGCACGCCATGCACCGTCAGCGCCAGCCGGCGCGGCGTTGCGAAAGCCTTGGCGCCCTCATAGACGAGGCCCGCCTCGACCAGCGCGTCGGTGACGAGCTTCCTCAGGTCCTCCGCCGCGCGGCGCTGCATGCGGGCGGGAATTTCCTCGGAAAAGAGTTCGAGCAGCAGGTCGGGCATCGGAAGGCGCGTCTTTCGGCTGGTCAAGTCCGGGCGGGGCCGCATCCCGGGGAATGCGGCATTGCGGAGCGCCTTCTAGCACGGCGCGGCGCGTTTCCGACACCCCCGGCGGACGGAACTGTCTCAGCGCATCCGCTCGTAGAGGCGGAGCGTCTCCCCGCCGGTGTCGATCGTCGCGGCCGGACGATAGTGCGTGCCGAGCCAGGCCTCGGCCTCGGCGTAGCGCTCGGGCAGTTCGGCCGAGTGCCGGGCCGAGACATCCCCGATCACGACGAAGCGCGGCAGGGCGCCAAGCGCCGTGCCGAGCGGATCGGCCGCCGGGGTCGGGAAGACGGCCATCAGGTGGGTCGGATGGAAGACGGGCACCGGCGGATTCAGCCCGGTCTCGACATAGAGCGCAAGGTCGCGGCTCAATACAAGAAGGCGGTCCCCAGCTTGCGGGGACAGGGCCCGGATGGCTCCGGCCATGCGCTCGATCGCGGCATCCCTTTCGCGAAAGGCGGCGAATTCGAAGAGCGTCTGCCGCTCCGCGATGGCAAAGGTCGCGACGGCAGCCACCGCAAGCCCGGCCGCCATCCGTCCGGCACGTGCCGGCGCGACGTCGATCCCGTGGCAGCAATAGGCGGCCGCAAGGATGAGGAGCGGCGGCACGATGGCGAGCAGGTAATAGTCGACGAGGAGCCGGCCATTCACGACGCCGGCAAAGGCAAAGCCGAGCCATAGGGCGGACACGATCAGCACCCGCTGCGGCACGGCTTGCAGGATGCGTTTCCGGTGAAGGAAGCAGAGCCCTGCCCCGCACCACAGGAAGACGAGGACCCTCGAACGGAACAGCGACGTAAAGGTGGCGCCGGGGATGGTCAGGTAGGGCGCGAACTGGTCGCCGTAGCTCGCAATGACCGCATCGTTCATGCGGTGCATGGCGAGCGTGATGACGGCCTCGAACATCTCCGCGAAATGCCCCTGCCGGGCGAAGTAGGCGGCGAAGGCGATCGCCGGAAGCGCGGCGCCAGTGACGAACACGGCGAGCGACCGCAGCCGGCTGCCATGCGGGAGGAGGATCACCAAAGCGAGCGCCATCGCGGTGGCCTCGAAGACCGCCGTTTGCCGCACCATCCCCGCGGCGCCGATGGCAAGCCCCGCGAGAAAGGCGGCTGCCCGGCGATCGCGCGGCGACGCTTCCTCGCGGATGGCATTCAGCGTGGCAGCAAGGGCCGCGAAAGCGAGGGGCAGCTCGAGGAGCATGTTGATCGCCGCGGCGCCGTCGAAGGCGAGCATGTGGATCGGCAGGAGCGCAGCGACCCATATGGCGAGCCGCCGCGAGGCATGCGCCGCGAGCGTGCGATAGGCGATGAAGGCGGCGAGCGCGACGGCGACGATCTCCATGCCTTTGATCGTCGCCCGCGAGGTGCCGAACAGGCCCTGCACCAAGGCCTGGATCAGGAAGGCGCCCGGCGGCTTGATGTCGAAGCTGGTGACGTAGGGAAGTCCGCCACGCCGCCAGTTGTCGGCGATGACCGCATAGAAATATTCGTCGCCGTTCGACTGGACAGAGAACGGCAGCCGGATTGCAGCGGTCCAGGCGAGCAGGATGAGGAAAGGCAGGAGCGCCGCGCCGATGCGCTTCATGCGCTCCGCAGCAGGCACCGTGACGGCGCCCGATCGGACCGCGCGCGCGGGCAGCAGGGACATGGCGCGTTCTCCGCGGAAAACCGCGGAAATTCATAGTTCGTCGCCGTTAAAGCGGGGTTAGCGGACCGCACGCAGGCATTGCAGCTCGATCCGCACGCCTTCCGGGCCTTCCACGAAGATCTGCGGCGTATCGGTGTCGGCGAGCCATTGCACGCGGAACGGGATGCCGGCGGCCTTCAGCTCGGCGCTCTTCCTGTCCACGTCGAAGCCGTGGAAGGCGATATGGTTGACCCAGCCGACGGCGCCCTCATGATCGCGCGGCGCGAGGTGGATCACCGGAATGTCGTTCAGGTAGAGCCAGTAGCCGTGGAAGCTGAAATTCGGGCGCGGCCCAACCGCCACGCCGACCACCGCGACGAGGAAATCGCGCACGGCCTCCTGATCGGTCACCCGGATATTGACGTGGTCGAAGCGGATCACGCCCCGCCGCCCGCCGTCTCGAGCCAGGCCTTGCCGCAGGCCTTGGCGAGCTCGCGGACGCGCAGGATGTAGCTCTGCCGCTCGGTCACCGCGATGACGCCGCGGGCATCGAGCAGGTTGAAGGCGTGGCTCGCCTTGATGCACTGGTCATAGGCGGGCAGCGCCGCAAGGTGCCGCGAACCTTCGCGCTCGCCGGCGACGAGGATGTGGCGGCACTCGCGTTCGGCATCCTCGAAGTGGCGCTTCAGGATCTCGGTATCGGCGAACTCGAAATTGAAGCGCGAGAATTCCTGCTCGGCCTGCAGGAAGACGTCGCCATAGGTCACCTTCTCGGCGCCATCGCGGCCGTTGAAGTTGAGGTCATAGACGTTGTCGACACCCTGGACGTACATGGCCAGCCGCTCGAGGCCGTAGGTCAATTCGCCCGAAACCGGCGAGCATTCGAAGCCGGCAACCTGCTGGAAATAGGTGAACTGGCTCACTTCCATTCCGTCGCACCAGCATTCCCAGCCAAGGCCCCAGGCGCCGAGCGTCGGGCTCTCCCAGTCATCCTCGACGAAGCGCACGTCGTGGAGCTTCATGTCGAGGCCGATGGCGGCGAGCGAATTGAGATAGAGCTGCTGCAGGTCCGGCGGCGACGGCTTTATGATCACCTGGAACTGGTAGTAGTGCTGCAGCCGGTTCGGGTTCTCGCCGTAGCGCCCGTCCTTCGGCCGGCGCGAGGGCTGCACGTAGGCCGCCTTCCACGGGCGCGGCCCGAGGGCGCGCAGCGTCGTCGCCGGGTGGAACGTGCCCGCCCCCATCTCAACGTCATAGGGCTGGAGCACGACGCAGCCATAGTCGGCCCAATAGCGCTGCAGCGTCAGGATCAGACCCTGGAAGGAGCGCTCGGGGCGCATGTGCGTAGGGAGCGGTTCGGCCACGGAAACCTCAAGAAGCGCGCCCGTGCGGGCAGCGGCCGAAACCTATAGACGCCATCCGGCGGCGGTCAAGCGGGCGGCCCGCTTCAGCCCTCGTCGCTCGGCCGGTAGACGCCGGTGCGTGGGTCCTTTTCCAGCGTCACCGTCTTCGCCGGCGCGCGCTTCTTCACGGCCGACTCGGCCTTCTTCAGGGCCTCGGCGACGCGGGCGTGCTCGCGGCGCATGGAGCGCCAGCCGAATCCGACGACGAGCGCGATGACGGCGAGGATGACGACGGGCGACATGACACCCTTCTAGAGCCCGAACCGGCTCCAGAGCAACCTCTCCTCTATCGCCGCGACCGTGGCGCCGGGAAGGTCGGCGAGGGAGACGCCGGCCCCGAGGCCGAGCCGACGACGCAGGAACCCACGCTCCGCCGCGACCGGCTTCACCTCGACCTTCTCGCCATAGCGCTCGCGGAGCACGGCGTGGAGGTCGCCCAGCCGATCGACCAGGCCGAGTTCCTTCGCTTTCGCGCCCGACCAGAAGGCGCCGGTGAAGAGGTCGGGATCGTCCTTCAGCGCGGCACCCCGGCGCGATTTCACCAGGTCGATGAAGGCGCCATGGACCTCGTCCTGCAATTCACGGAGGCGCGCCACGTCCTCCGCCTTTTCCGGCCTGAACGGGTCGAGCATGGATTTGCTCCGTCCGGCCGTATGGACGCGGCGCTCGACACCGATCTTCTGGATGAGGTCCTGAAAGCCGAAGCTCGCCGAAATCACGCCGATCGAACCGACGATCGAGCCGGGATCGGCGATGATCTCATCGCCGGCACAGGCGATCATGTAGCCGCCGGACGCCGCGACGTCCTCGACCGCGACGATGACGTGCTTCTTCTTCTCCTCCGCCAGTTGCCGGATGCGCTTGTGGATGAGATGCGACTGCGCCGCGGCGCCGCCCGGCGAATTGATGACGATGGCGACCGCCGGCCCCTTCATGGCGAAGGCCTTGGTCAGCGGCGTCTCCACCGATTGCACGGAAAGGCCGGGCCGGAACGGCATGGCCATGCCGATGGCGCCCGAGAGCCGCACCATCGGGATCGTGGTGCGGTCGCGCCGCATCCAATTCAGCCACCCAGCCATGCTTTCCCTTTCCTGCCGACCAGCCGGCAAGATGGGGCTCAGCGGCGCCCCTGCCAAGGTGGATGAACGTCGCCGAGGGCCGCACCGTTCCGGAGGATCGCGTCGACCGGCGGCAGGAACGCCTTGCCATCCTCGCCGTGGAGCACCAGCGGCGGCAGGAGGCGCATGGCCGCGCGCCGCCCCTTGCGGCCGGCGACGAGAACGCGACCGGCGGGCAGGTTCGCGCGCGGATGGATGGGAAGAACGTCCACGGCGCCGAAACGGCGGGCAAGCGCCGCCAGTACCGCGTCGAGCCCATCGGCGCGGAAGATCAGCGTCAAGCGACCGCGCGGCCTCAATACGGTGGCGGCGGCACGGAGCCACGGATCGAGGCCCTCGGCGGCAAGCACATGGGCGCCCGCACGCCCGGCCTTGGGCGAGGCGCTGTTGGCCTCGCCGTCATGGAAGGGCGGATTGCAGATCACCTCGTCGGCGCTTTCGCGGAGCGCATCGGGAAGGGCCGCGATATCCGCCCGCTCCATCTTGACCCGCCCCACGAGGTTACGGTTGGCCGGCAGGCGGAGCGAGGCTTCCGCGCAGCGGACGAGCTCCGCCTCGCGTTCGATCAGCGTCACGGAAAGATCCGCGCAGCGGGCCGCCGCACAGAGGCCGGCGACACCCGCTCCCGCGCCGAGGTCGAGGGCCATTCCGCGGGTCGCGGCCGGCAGGGCGGCGGCGAGCAGGACCGCGTCGAGCCCCGAACGATGATGTCCCTCGTCCGGCTGCACGCATTCGACGCGCCCGCCGAGAAATGCGTCGGTCGTGGTCGCCACCGCGGCCGCCATGCGGGTCAGCCCTTCTTCTTCGGTTCCTTCAGCTCGGCTTCGACGCCCGCTTCGCGCATCAGCTTCCGCGCTTCCTCCACGCGGTCCTCGGCGACCAGCACCCGGCGCGGCAATACGCCGAGCGAGCCCTCGATCACGCTCATGTTCTGGTCGGCGATGAAATGCGGGATCGCCGCTTCCTTCAGGAGGCTCTCCACGAAGGAGATCAGCACGATGTCGTTGGTGCGCAGCAGCTCTTCCAATCCCGCTTCCTTTCGTCGCGGCGGTGACCCTAGGGGTTCGCCCCGCGCCATACAATGGCAGTCGGCGCCGGAGGTTGAAAACCGCCGACCTTGCCCCTGTCGGCCAGCCTCCCTATTGTCACTTTCGATGACAGGCAGGAGAACGATTTTGGGTGTCGTGGTCCCTCTCGAGGAGGGCAAACGCAAGGCCGGCGCCAGCATTGCGCCCCTGGTGCAGTTGACCCGCAAGGCAATGGACCGGGTCAATGCGCTGATCCTTTCGCGGGCGGGCTCGGATGTGTCGATGATCCCGGAGGTGGCGCGCCACCTGATCGATTCCGGCGGCAAGCGGCTGCGCCCGATGTTGACGCTCGCCGCTGCCGAGATGTGCGGCTACGAGGGCGAGCACCACATCAAGCTCGCGGCAAGCGTCGAGTTCATGCACACCGCCACGCTTCTCCACGACGACGTCGTCGACGAGAGCGAGCTCCGCCGCGGCAAGCCCTCTGCCCGCATGGTCTGGGGCAACCAAGCGAGCGTGCTGGTCGGCGATTTCCTGCTCGGCCAGGCCTTCAAGATGATGGTCGAGACGGGCTCGCTCGATTCCCTCGACATCCTCTCCGACGCCGCCGCCATCATCGCCGAGGGCGAGGTGATGCAGCTCGCCGCCGCCAAGAATACCGCGACCACCGAGGACGAATACCTCGCCGTGATCCGGGCCAAGACCGCCGCCCTCTTCTCGGCCGCCGCCGAGATCGGCCCGGTCATCGCCGACCGCCAGCGCGACGAGCGCGCCGCCTTCCGTTCCTACGGGACCAATCTCGGCCTCGCCTTCCAGCTCATCGACGACGCGCTCGACTATGGCGGCTCGTCGGCCGAGCTCGGCAAGCAGGTCGGCGACGATTTTCGCGAGGGCAAGATCACGCTTCCCGTCGTGCTCTCCTACCGGCGCGGGTCGGATGCCGACCGCGCCTTCTGGAAGCGCGCGCTGGTCGACGGGCAGATCGTGGAGGGCGACCTCGAACATGCCATCCAGCTCATGCGCTCCCACCGCGCCATCGACGACACCGTCGAGCGCGCGCGCCATTTCGGCGACGTCGCCCGCGACGCGCTCGCGCCCTTCCCCGACACGGCGCACAAGGCCGCGCTGCTCGAGGCGGTCGATTTCTGCATCAGCCGCGCCCATTAGGCGCGGCGGCGATCAGGCCTTCAGCCGGGCCGCGTGCCAGGCGATGTGATCGCCCATGAAGGTCGAGATGAAATTGTAGGAATGGTCGTAGCCCTCGCGCATGGTGAGCGTGAGGGGAATGTCGGCTTTCTCGCACGCCTCGGTGAGCAGCCAGGGCTGCAGCCCGTTCTCCAGGAACGGATCGGCCGATCCCTGGTCGACCAGGATCTCCTTCACCCGCGCGCCATCCTTGATCAGGTCGACGGCATCATATTGCCGCCATGCGCTTTCGTCCGGTCCGAGATATTTCCCGAAGGCGGGCCGCGACCAGTCGGCGGTCGATGGATGCACGATCGGCGCGAAGGCCGAGACCGAACGGAAGCGACCCGGATTCTTCAGCGCCAGCGTCAGCGCACCGTGGCCGCCCATGGAATGGCCGAAGATGCCCTGCCGCGCCATGTCCACCGGGAAAGCATTGCCGACCAAAGCCGGCAACTCCTCGATGACATAGGTCGCCATGTTGTAGTTCGTCGCATAGGGCGCCTCGGTCGCATCGAGATAGAACCCGGCGCCCTTGCCGAACTGCCAGTTGTCCTTTTCGTCGGGCACGTCGTCGCCACGCGGGCTGGTATCCGGACAGATCACCCCGACGCCGAGCGCGGAAGCGGCGCGGCGGTATTCGCCCTTGTCCATGACGTTCTGGTGCGTGCAGGTCAGCCCCGACAGGAACCAGAGCAGCGGCACCTTGCCCCTCTCCGCCTGCGGCGGCAGGTAGATGGCGAAGGTCATGTCGCAGCGGCAGGCATTCGAGGGATGGCTGTAGACATATTGGACGCCCTCGAAAGCCCTGCTCGCCGAAACCTGCTTCATCGCCCACCTCATCCGGGAAAAGAAAACGGGCCGCGCGTCGCCGCACGGCCCGCCATGTCTTCGTTGCTATTGCAGGACGCCGGTCTTCTTCGCGATCCAGGTCGCGATATAGTCCATCAGCCCCGGCGAAAGGCAGTCATAGGGCTCGAGGCCGACTTCCTTCAGCTTCTTGCGGATGCCCTCCATCTCGGACGGATCCACCCCGCTCTCGATGACCGAGGAGACGAAGGCGGCGAAGCCCGGCTCCGGCCAGTCGTCCTTGTCGAAAAGCTCCGGGTGGACGAAGGCGAGGCCCTTGAAGGCATGGTCGCGCTCGACCGGCCCGTACATGTGCGTGCCGCAGACCTTGCAGGCGTGACGGAGGATCAGCGCCTTGTCGTCGACGATGGCGAGCTTGTCGCCGTTCGCCACCACCGTGACCTGGTCGGTCGGCGCGACCGCCACTACCGAGAAGGCGGCGCCCGCCGGCTTCCAGCACTTGGTGCAGCCGCAGGCATGGTTATGGGCGATGTTCACCGCCACCTTCACCTTGACCGGCTTGTCGGCGCATTTGCAGGTGAGCGTGCCGCCGGCAAAGGCCGGGTTGCCCTTCTTCACGCCGTTCTGAATCGCAGGATGCAGAAGTCTCATTCCTTCCTCCTCTCATCTTTGTGATTCCGCCCGGCTTCTTGTTCTTGCGGCGGGTTGTCCCTGGCCGGCGGCGATCGCCGCCGGCGCCGCGCCTTCTCAGGCGGATCCGCCCGGATCCCGATAGTCCGCTCGGCCTGTCCGTCCTTGGCCTTTCCGCTCTGGCGCATGCGGCACTTGGCCTCCCCTCCGCATGGCCGTCGGAACTATACTCCGGCGGCCATGCAGCAGCCATCCCGATCCGTGGCGGGGCGCACCGCCGAAGCGCGCGGATGGCTCGGCCGGTCCTTGCTCCCCGGCCGCAAAACGGCCATTCTCTCGGCCAAAGCATGCGTCCCCCAACCGCTCTTGCCAGGTCGCCGATGGCCGTTATCGCCCGCCTTTCCCTCGCCTTCGTCGCATTGTCGCTCGCGGCGGGTGCCGCGCCCGCCCTGGCGGTAACCGCCAGCGAACTGGTTCCCGACGGCCTGCCGCTCACGCTTTCCGGCAGCTACCTTGCCGGGCGCAGCGCCGACAATTCCCACGATCTGCAGCCCGCGATCCGCTACTACAACGGCGCGCTGGAAGCCGATCCGGAGAATCCGACGCTCCTCGAGCGCGTGCTGATCCTCCACCTCGCCGCCGGCCAGTTCGACGGCACCGATTCGCTCGCCGAGCGCCTGACCGCCGTCGATGCCCGCAATCCGCTCGCTCGGCTGCTGCTTGCCTCGCGCGCGCTCAAGGCCGGCGCCTTCGGCGATGCGCAGACCCAGCTCTCCCAGGCCGTCAAGGCGCCGCTCTCGGTGCTCACCACCGGCCTCCTCACCGCCTGGGCCTACCAGGGCCTCGGCAATACCGACATGGCGCTGAAGACCGTCGACGGGCTGAACGGCCCGCCCTGGTACGGCATCTTCAAGAGCTATCACCACGCGCTCATCGCCAATGCGGCCGGACGCACGGACGACGCGGTCAACGCCATCACCGGCGCCTACAAGACCGATTCGACCGCGCTTCGCGTCGTCGAGGCCTATGCGCGCATCCTCGCCCCGGCCGGCAAGCGCGACGAGGCGATCCGCGCGCTCGCGATGTTCCTCAACGCGCAGCCCAACCAGCCGGTGATCCGCCAGCTCCTCGCCGATCTCCAGGCGGGCAAGACGCCCGAGCCGATCGCCCGCTCGGCCCAGGTCGGCGCGGCCGAGGTGCTCTACGGGCTCGGGTCGGCGATCGGCGCCGATGACGGCGCGGAGCTTCCCTCCGCCTACCTGCAGCTCGCGCATTTCCTCGACCCCAACGCCTACCTGCCGCTGCTCGCCCTCGGCGACCTCCTGCAGCAGTCGGACCGCTGTGAGGACGCCATCGCCCTCTATGGCCGCATCCCGGCGGATTCGATCCTGAGGCGCTTCGCCGACATCCAGTCGGGCCTGTGCCTCGAGCAACTCGACCGGGTCGACGAGGCCGCCGCCCATATCAAGCGGGTCATCGACGCCGACCCGACCGACCTCGAAGCCGTCATGGCGCTTGGCAACATCTACCGGGCCCATAACCGCTTCACCGAGGCCGCCGATGCCTATTCGCGCGGCATCGACCAGATCAAGGACCCCGCCAAGGGCGACTGGCGCATCTTCTACTATCGCGGGGTCTCCTTCGAACGCTCCAAGCGCTGGCCCGAGGCCGAGAAGGACTTCCGCCAGGCGCTCGCCAACAATCCGCAGCAGCCGCAGGTGCTCAACTACCTCGGCTATTCCTGGGTCGATCGCGGCGAGAATCTCGACAAGGCGCTCGACATGATCAAGAAGGCGGTCGATCTCCGCCCGAACGACGGCTACATCGTCGACAGCCTCGGCTGGGCCTATTTCAAGCTCGGCCGCTTCGACGATGCGGTCGAGCAGCTCGAGCGCGCGGTCGAGCTGAAGCCCGAGGACTCGGTCATCAACGACCACCTTGGCGACGCGCTCTGGAAGGTCGGACGGAAGCGCGAGGCCACCTTCCAATGGAACCATGCCCGCGATCTTGACCCGGAACCGGCGGAGCGGGAAAAGATCGTGAAGAAGCTGGAGAACGGCCTGGCCGCCAATGGACGCAACGACGGGTGACGATCTCGCCGCCCTGATCTCCGGCGTCGCCGCCAAGGTCGAAACGGCCCGCGCCAAGGTCAACCTGGCGCTGCACATCCTCGGCCGGCGCGCCGACGGCTATCACCTGATCGATTCCCTCGTCGTCTTCGCCGACATGGGCGATACGCTGCGCGCCACGCCGCGCGACGAGGGTCCGGTAAAGCTCACCATCGACGGTCCCTTCGGCGACGAGCTCGACCGCTCGACCCGCCCCGAGGACAACCTCGTGATCCGCGCCGCCGACGAACTCCTCGCCGCCTTTCCGCGTCGTCGGATCGGCGGCGTGCAGCTCGGCCTCACCAAGCGCCTGCCCGTCGCCTCGGGGCTTGGCGGCGGCTCGGCCGATGCGGCCGCGGCACTCCGCCTCCTCGACCGGCTGTGGAACCTCGGTGCCGGTGGCCCGCGCCTCGCCGAGATCGGCGCCCGGCTCGGTGCCGACGTGCCCATGTGCCTCGTCTCGAGGCCGCTCCAGGCGGGCGGCATCGGCGAGCAGATCACCCTGGCGCCCGCCATCCCCGCGCTCCCCCTCCTCCTCGTCAATCCCGGCGTGGCGGTGCCGACGCGGAACGTCTTCCGTCGCCTTGCCCCCGGCGAGCGGCCGCCCATGTGGCCGCTGCCGGCGCGCTTCGCCAGCCGCATCGAGTTCGCGCAATGGCTGCGCATGACCCGCAACGATCTCTGCGAGCCCGCCATTGCCGAGGCGAGGGTGGTCGGCGCGGTGGTCAAGGCCGTGTCCTCCGACGCCGAATGCCTCTTCGCCAATCTCTCCGGTTCCGGCGCCACCGTCTTCGGCATCTTCAACTCGCGCGCCGCGGCCGAGCGGGCCGCCGCCCGCATCCACCAGAAGAAGCCCGACTGGTGGGTCGCCGTCACCCAGAGCGGCGGAGCCTGAAGCAATGCCCGCCGCAATCGGCTCCAGCGATCGGCCCTTCGTCCCCGTCCGCTTCGCGGTGCTCACCGTCTCCGACACGCGCAGCCTCGCCGAGGACCGTTCCGGCGCGATGCTCGCCGAACGCATCGCCGCCGCGGGCCACGTGCTCGCCGACCGGGCCATCGTCACCGACGATCGCGACCGTATCCGGCAGACGGTCGAGCGCTGGATCGCCGATCCGGCGATCGACGCCATCATCACCACCGGCGGCACCGGCTTCACCGGCCGCGACGTGACGCCGGAGGCGGTCGAGCCGCTTTTCGACAAGCGGATGGACGGCTTTTCCGCCGTCTTCCACGCGATCAGCTATGCCAAGATCGGCACGTCGACCATCCAGTCGCGCGCCACCGCCGGCCTTGCCGGCACGACCTTCATCTTCGTGCTTCCCGGCTCGCCGGGTGCCTGCCGCGACGCCTGGGACGGAATCCTGTCGAAGCAGTTCGACTACCGGCAGGCGCCCTGCAATTTCGTCGAGATCATGCCGCGGCTCGACGAGCACCTGAAGCGCGGGAAGCTGCGCGGCAATTCCTGATCAGGAAGCCAGCCGCCCGATCACGCGGGGCGGCAGGCGCATGAGGAAGAGCGCGAGGCAGGCGGCGTTGCGCAGGGCGCCGCCGAAGCCCGGCCGATGGGCCCGGTCGCGGACGAAGGCGCGCGAGCGTAGCATCCAGAGCCGCCGCCTGCCGATCCGCCGCGCGAGATCCACGTCCGCCATGGCCGGCAGCGGCCGGTGGCCGCCGAGCGACTGGTAGAGGCTCTTCGGGATGAGCAGTCCCTGACAGGCATAGGGCGCCGCGAGCAGGCCTGAACGCAGCATGGCGGCCCCTTCGGCGAAGCGCGCCGCAAAGCCGCCTTCCACCCGGCCGAGCCGGAAGGCGGCGGCGCGGCGGCGCCCCTCGCCGGCCATCACCGCGCGGTCGATGAAGGCGAGCACCTCGTTCTGCCAGCCGGATTCCAGCACCGCTGCCGGCGTCAGGAACAGGAGCCAGTCCGAGCGCGCCATTTCGCCCGCGCGCCGCAGTCCCTCGCCATCATCATCCGGGAGCACCTCGCAGCCGGCCTCGTCGGCGACCATCAGGGTGCCGTCGCGCGATCCGCCATCGACCACGATCGCCTGCCGGATGGTGCCATCGGTCGCCGCCGGCACGAGGGCCGAAAGCGCCAGCGCCAGCCCCATCTGGTCGTCGCGGGTGGAAAGGATCGCCGTGATCATGGCGCCCTCTTAGCGCACGGGCCGACGATTGCCAGCGGAACTTTCGTATCCATATGTTCTTGATATGTTCCATATGGCGCGATAGGAATATTTTCATGACAACGCACAGCCGCCGATTCGTGCCCGTCCGCCCCGCCGAGAAGACCGACGAATTCATCGTCGGCACGCGGGCCGCCGAGGAGCGCCGCAACGGCCGCGGCGCCGAGAGCAACCGCTCCGGCCGCTTCGAGCCGACCGAGCGCCAGCTCCTCGACGACGGCTGGGGTTCGCTCGACACGCTCCCGGTCTTCAAGACCGACGTGCAGGAGGAGCATCCGCGCAAGATCATCACGACGAACGAGTCGCCGGACATCTCCTTCGACCGCTCGATCAATCCCTATCGCGGCTGCGAGCATGGCTGCGCCTATTGCTTCGCGCGGCCGACCCACGCCTATATGGGCCTTTCCCCCGGGCTCGATTTCGAGACCAAGCTCTTTGCCAAGCCGACCGCCGCGAAGCTCCTCGAGAAGGAACTCGCCAGGCCCGGATACGAGCCGAAGACCATGGCGATCGGCACCAATACCGACCCCTACCAGCCGATCGAGCGGCGCTATCGCATCATGCGGGAGATCCTCGAGGTGCTCGACGCGACCAGCCATCCGGTCGGCATCGTCACCAAATCGGCGCTGGTGCTCCGCGACATCGACATCCTGTCGCGGATGGCGAAGCGCAACCTCGTCAAGGTCGCGCTCTCGGTCACGACGCTCGACCGCAAGCTCGCGCGCGCCATGGAGCCGCGGGCCTCGACGCCGCAGCGCCGGCTCGACGCCATCCGCCTGCTTTCCGAGGCGGGCGTGCCGACGACCGTCATGGTCGCGCCCATCGTGCCGGCGCTCAACGAGGCCGAGGTCGAGCGCATCCTCGAGGCCGGCCACGCCGCCGGCGCGCGCGAGGCCGGCTATGTCATCCTGCGCCTGCCGCTCGAAGTCCGCGACATCTTCATCGAGTTCCTCGAGCGCGAATATCCGGACAAGGCCAAGCACGTCATGTCCATGGTCAAGCAGATGCGCGGCGGCAAGGACTACGATTCGAGCTGGGGCCAGCGCATGAGCGGCAGCGGCCCCTATGCCTGGCAGATCGGCCGCCGCTTCGAGATCGCGACCCGCCGCCTCGGCCTCAACACCGAGCGTCGCCGGCTGGCGCGTGACCTCTTCGTCGCGCCCAAGCCGCAGGTGGCGCAGTTGAGCTTGTTCTGAGGAGCACGCTTTCGGAAAGGGGCAATCCCTTGGATTTCTTCCTTCCGTGCCCCCCTCTCCGTCATCGCCGGGCTTGACCCGGCGATCCATGCCATGACCTTGCTGCATGCGCGGCGGCCGACCTCAATCGTTTCCCGCTTCAACCACGACAGTTCTTCTGAACCGCGATGGCATGGATTCCGGATCGCGCCGCTTCGCGGCTTGTCCGGAATGACGGGGCTGGGGGCGGCTACGAGCCGCAATTCCACTTTGCGCTTGCCCCGCCACGCGGGAGTCGCAACGATTTCCCCATGGCAAGGCAGAAGCCCGATTCGGCGCCGCTCATCGAGTTGCCGCCCGAGGTGCCGTCCGACCGCTTCGAGCGGCGGGCGCGGCGGCGCGGCGCGAGCATCGTCGCCGGCGTCGACGAGGTCGGGCGCGGGCCGCTCGCCGGGCCGGTGGTGGTCGCCGCCGTGGTCCTCAATCCGCGGCGCGTGCCGGCGGGCCTCGACGATTCCAAGAAGCTGGCCATGCCGGAGCGCGAGCGCCTCTACGAGGAGATCGTGGAGAAAGCGCATGTCTCGGTCGTGGTTGCGAGCCGCGCCCGCGTCGACCGCATGAACATCCTTCGCGCCTCGCTCTGGGGCATGACGCGGGCGATCGCCGGGCTATCCTGCCGGCCGGATCATGTGCTGGTCGACGGCAACATGCTGCCGCCCGGCCTTCCCTGCCAGGCCGAGGCGATCGTCTCCGGCGATGCGCTCTCCATCTCGATCGCGGCCGCCTCCATCGTCGCCAAGGTCACGCGCGACCGGATGATGGGCCATGTCGGGCGCGCCTTCCCCGGCTACGGCTTCGAGCAGCACATGGGCTATTCGACCGCCGCGCATTTCGCGGCGCTCGAGATTCACGGCCCCTGCCCGCACCATCGCCGCAGCTTTGCGCCGATCAAGGTCGCGCTCGGTCTGGAGCCACCGGCGGCAATCGACCTGTTCACGACGCCCGAGGCCGACGCGGCCTGACCTCCAAAGCAAGATGGCCGGCGCGGGGCCGGCCATCTGCAAATCCTCTTGAAGCGCCGGTCAGTTCAGGCGGGTCTTGACGTCCGAGATCGACTTCGCCACCAGCACATCGCCGGCGGAGCCCTTCACCTTGGACGAGAGCAGCCGCTCGGCGGCCGAGATGGCGACGTCGGCGGAGAGCGAACGCACCTCCTGGATCGCCTGGCTCTCGGCCTGGGCGATCTTGTCTTCGGCGAGCTTGGTGCGGCCGGCGACATATTCCTCGAGCTTCTGCTTCGCTTCCGCGGCAAGGCCGGCGGCCTCGCGCTTGGCGATGTCGACGATCTTGGCTGCCTCGGTCTCGGCGTCGCGGGCCTTCCGCTGGTACTCGGCGAGCAGCGCCTCGGCCTCGACGCGGAGGCGCCGGGCATTCTCGAGCTCGTCGCGGATCGTGTCGGCGCGCTTGTCCAGCGAGCTCGCGACGGTGCGGTGGGCGCCCATGTAGACGGCGAGCCCGATGAACAGGATGAGGGCGATCAGCGCCCAGAAATGCGCGTCGAACTCCATCCCGCTATCTCCGCTCGTTCAGCGCGGCATGGACCGCGTCGCCGACTTCCTGCGTCGAGACGTTGACGTCGGCAAGCGACTTCACCACCGCCTCGGCCGCCTCGCCGGCAATGGCGCCGACATCGGCCAGCGCCTTCGACTTGATGTCGCCTATGCGGGCCTCCGCCTCGGCGAGCTTCCGGTTGAGGTCGCCCTCGATCCTCGCCCGCGTGGCGTCGGCCTCGGCCTTCGCCTGGCCGCGTGCCTCCTCGGCGATGCGGAAGGCGCCGGCGCGCGCGTCGGCCAGCTGCTTCTCGTAGGCGGCGGCGGCCTTCTCCGTCGCCTCCTTCGCCCGCTCGGCCTCGGCGATGTCCGCCGAGATCCGCTCCCGTCGCGCGGCGAGGATGCCGGAAATCCGCGGGACGACCACCTTGGTGATCAGCCAGTAGAAGAAGAGGAAGGTGACCGCCAGCCAGAAGAGCTGGGAAGCGAAATGGGTGGCATCGAAAGGCGGAAACGACTTGTGCTCCGGCTCAACGGTGCCGGCGGTCTCGCTCCCGGGCGCGGGAGCGGGGCCAGGTTCTGCCTGCGCCAATTGTATCCGGAAGGCTTCCGCCACGATGCGCCTCGCCTCAGGTGAAGAGGAGGAGGAGGGCGATCAGCAGCGAGAAGATGCCGAGCGCTTCGGTAACCGCGAAGCCGAAGATCAGGCGGCCGAACTGGCCGTCGGCGGCGGCCGGATTGCGGATGGCGGCCGAGAGGTAGTTGCCGAAGATGTTGCCGAGGCCGATGCCCGCGAGGCCCATGCCGATGGCCGCGATGCCGGCGCCGAGAGCCTTGAATGCGGGGAGAAGAACGGGATCCATTTCTCTAGAGCTCCTTCTGGGAAAAGCTGTGGCCTAGCGTCAGTGGCCGGGGTGAAGCGCGTCGTTCAGGTAGAGGCTGGCAAGCACCGCGAAGACATAGGCCTGCAGGGCGGCGACCAGGAGTTCGAGAGCCGTCAGGCCGACAGTGGCGGCGAGCGGCAGGATGGCGCCGACGATGCCGACCGCGCCGAGCGAGCCGAGCATGGTGACGAAGCCCGCGAAGACCTTCAGCGTGATGTGGCCGGCGAGCATGTTGGCGAAAAGGCGGATCGAGAGGCTGATCGGGCGCGAGACGAAGGACAGCACCTCGATGAGCACGACGAAGGGCAGGATCGCCTTCGGCACACCGCTCGGCACGAAGAGATGGAAGAAGTGCAGCTTGTGGCGCCACAGGCCGTAGATCAGCACGGTCAATATCACCGCGAGCGAGAGCGCCGCCGTGACGATGATCTGCGCCGTCACCGTGAAGAAATAGGGGAACAGGCCCCAGAGATTGGCGACGAGGACGAACATGAAGAGCGCGAAGACGAAGGGGAAGAAACGCATCCCCTCCTCGCCGGCGCTGTCCCTCACGGTCTTGGCGACGAATTCGTATGTCAGCTCGGCAGCCGATTGCCAGCGCCCGGGCACGACCCGGCGCGAGCCGGTGGAGAGAAGAAGGAAGGCGCCGGCGCCGAGGACGGTCAGCACCATGAACAGCGCGGCATTGGTGAAGGAGATGTCGAGGCCGCCGATATGGATCGGGACGAGCCGCTCGATATGGAACTGGTGGATCGGATCCTCGGCAGCCAAGATTCGTCCCTTCTACTTCCCGTTCCCGTTCTTCTTGCCGGGGAGCGAGGAGAAATCGCTCCGTCCCTCCGGCGTAGTGCTCACCAGTCCCGCCGAACGCATCACGTTCAGCACGCCCGCCGCGAAGCCGACGATCAGCAACGCGATGAGCCCGAAGGGCGTCGTCCCGAACAGCCGGTCGACCCCCCAGCCGAGCGCCGCCCCGACCACCACGGCTCCGACGAAATCGGCGCCGTAGCGCAGCGCCATCCCGAAGCCCGCATTGACCGGAGCCCTCGACGCCGCCGGCTTCTGCGGTGCCGGCCGGCTTTCGTCAAGCCGGCGATCCAGTTCGCGCAGTCTCTTGGAAAGCTCGGCATCCTCCGGCTTCGGCGAAAGCGAAGGCCTCGAATTTCCGCGGCCTTCTTTCTCGTCCATTGCCAGCACCCGAAACCGCCGGAATCCGCCCGCCCTGTCGAAAACCGCGCGCACCATAGTTTTCGAGTCAGACAGTGTCAAGGAGCCGCAGGCATATATTAAGTCATTGATATTGCTATCATAATTTCGACTTCTCGCTTCTTGCCCACAGCCTCGATTGGTTTGGTCGCGCGGCCGTGCGACAAACCGGGCATGGCCACGACGAACGACAAGCCGAAGCGGCGCGGCGCGGTGCCGCTCACCGCCCTCGTCGGCAGGATCATCGATCCGGTGATCGCGGCGCGGGGATTCGCCAATGGCGATCTCATCGCCGCCTGGCCGGAGATCGTCGGCGCCGCCTTTGCCGGCTGGACGGAGCCGGAGCGGATCATGTGGCCGCGGGGCGTCGCGGGCAAGGAGCCGCCGCCCGGCATCCTCACCCTGAAGGCGGACGGGCCGCGCGCCATCTACGTGCAGCACGAACTGCCGCAGATCATCGAGCGCGTGAACCGCTATCTCGGCTATGCCGCGATCGCGCAGGTGCGCATCGTGCAGAAACCGGTCGCGGTCCGGCGGAAGGCCGTCCGCCCCTCCCTTCGCCCCCTCACGGCGGCCTCCGAATCGGCGCTGTCCGGGCGCCTCGCGGGCCTCGCCGACGATCCCCTCCGCCAGGCGCTCGACCGGCTCGGGCGCGGGGTCATGGCGCCGCGCGACAAGAAATCGTGAGTCGGGCGCTGTTGGACTTCGCCGCAAAAGGCCTTATTGCCTTGCCAGCTTTTCCGCCCATCGCGGCCGGCCCCGTCTGCATTTCCGCCCGGCCCCTTTCATCCGAGGAACGTCGAACCCCATGAAGTCCAGGCAGTGGCTCCTGATCGCGGCTGGCGCGATCGTCATCGTCGCCGGCGCGATCTTCTACTTCCTCAACCAATCGGATACCCCCGCCCTTTCGGGCACGGCAAGCACCGGCGCCTCGACCGTATCGACCACAGACCTCATGGTCGCCGGGCCGCTCGGCGACAAGGCGCTCGGCGACCCGAAGGCGCCGAACGTGGTGATCGAATATGCCTCGATGACCTGCTCGCACTGCGCGCGCTTCGAGAACACCGTCTTCGCGCCGTTCAAGGCCAAGTACATCGATACCGGCAAGGTCTATTACATCTTCCGCGAGTTCCCGCTGGACCCGCTGGCGAAGTCGGCGAGCGCGCTCGCCCGCTGCGCG
The DNA here is from genome assembly GCA_017305635.1 of Hyphomicrobiales bacterium. Taxonomy (GTDB): domain Bacteria; phylum Pseudomonadota; class Alphaproteobacteria; order Rhizobiales; family Kaistiaceae; genus JAFKKF01. The sequence goes on from JAFKKF010000013.1 coordinate 159,553, forward strand.
CCGGCGGATTCCTATTTCCCGATCGTCGAGCTCCTCTTCGAGAAGCAGAACGACTGGGCCTTCGTGCAGGACCCGCTGACGGCGCTGCGCACCCTGATGAAGCAGGTCGGCTTCGGCCAGGATGCCTTCGACGCCTGCCTCAAGGACCCGAAGATCGTGGCCGGGCTCGACGAGGTGCGCCAGCGCGCCAGCGACAAGTTCGGCGTCACCGCCACGCCCACCTTCTTCTTCAACGGCAAGCGCGAGGAAGGCGAGCAGACCCTGGCACAGATCGACAAGCTGCTCGGCGGCTGAGGCGCGGGGGACACGCGCCCCCTCCACCGTCCTTCGGACGGTCCCCCTCCCCCGCTTCGCAGGGGAGGAACCAGGTCGCGACCGTGGTGAGGAAGATTCCTCCCCCGTTTACGGGGGAGGGGGACCGCGCGTTTGCGCGGTGGAGGGGGCGCGTGAAGGGCACGACCTTACCGACCCAAATTCCCCTGTGGTTGACGGGCCCGTTTTGCTTGCGTTTCCTTGCGGTTGGCGCGCGAATCAACCTACGTCCTCGGGATGGTGCCGGTCCATGGCCGGTACGTTGAGGAGTACTGAAGCGTGAAGTTCACCCGCCTTCGGGTCCTGGGTTTCAAGTCCTTCGTGGAGCCGACCGAGCTCGTCATCGAGCCCGGCCTCACCGGCGTCGTTGGCCCGAACGGCTGCGGCAAGTCCAATATAGTCGAGTCGCTGCGCTGGGTGATGGGCGAAAGCTCGTACAAGAACATGCGCGCCTCGGCGATGGACGACGTCATCTTCTCCGGCAGCCTCAACCGGCCGGCGCGCAACACGGCGGAAGTCTCGCTCGTCATCGAGAACGAGGACCGCACCGCGCCCGCCGCCTTCAACGATTCCGATTCGCTCGAAGTCACCCGCCGCATCGAGCGCGAAGCCGGCTCGGTCTACAAGATCAACGGCCGCGACGTTCGTGCGCGCGACGTGCAGCTGCTCTTCGCAGACGCCTCCACCGGTGCGCATTCGCCGGCCATGGTCGGCCAGGGGCGCATCGGCGAATTGATCGCCGCCAAGCCGACCGACCGACGCTCGCTTCTTGAAGAAGCGGCCGGCATATCGGGCCTGCACAATCGCCGCCACGAGGCGGAGCTCCGTCTTTCCGCCGCCGAGCAGAACCTTGCCCGGCTCGAGGACGTGGTCACCGAGCTCGACGGGCAGCTCGAGCAGCTGAAGCGGCAGGCGCGGCAGGCGACGCGCTACCGCAACCTCTCCGGCGAGATCCGCAAGGCCGAGGCGACCGTCCTCCATCTCCGCTGGGTCGGTGCCACCGAGGCGCTCGGCGCCGGCGAGGAAGCCTTCGCGGGCGCCAGCACGCTGGTCGCCGACCGTGCATCCGCGCAGACCCAGACGGCGATCGCGCAGGCCGATGCCGCCGCCGCCCTGCCCGACCTCCGCGATGCGGCGGCGCGCGCCGGCGCGGCGCTGCAGCGCATCCTTCATGCGCGTGAGCAGATCGATGCCGAGGAAGCGCGGGTACGCGCCCGGCTCGGCGAGCTCGACCGCCGCCTCGTCCAGCTCGGCGAGGACATCGAGCGCGAGGAGCGCATGGTCGCCGACAACAAGGCGATCCTGTCGCGCATCGACGAGGAGGAGGCGGGCATCGTCGCCGCCAACGCGACCATGGACGAGCGCCAGGCGGCGGCCGCCGAGCGCCGTGCCTCGGCCGAGACCACGCTTCACGGAAGCGAGGCCGCGCTTGCCGCGCTGACGGCGGAAGTCGCCGAGGTGACCGCGCGGCGCGGCCAGTTCGAGCGGGCGCTCCGCGAGGCCGAGGGCCGCGTCCAGCGCCAGCGCAGCGAGCTGGACACGGTCGAGCGCGAGCTCGAGCAGCTCGCCGGCCTCGGCTCGGCGGAAGCGACCGTCGAGGACCGCCGCGTAGCCGTCGAAGCCGCCGAGGGCGCGGTGAAGGACGCGGAGGCCGCGACCCTCGAGGCCGAGCGCGCCAATGCCGCTGCGCGCGAGGCCGCCGGCCATGCGCGCGAGCCGCTCCTCGATGCCGAGCGCGCGCTCGGACGCATCGAGACGGAGGCCTCGACGCTGGTCGCGATCCTCGCCTCCGCCCGGGTCGAGGGCCACACGCCGGTCCTCGATTCGGTGAAGGTCGACAGCGGCTTCGAGGCCGCCCTCGGTGCCGCCTTCGGCGACGACCTCGACGCGCCGGTCGATCCGGCCGCGCCCATGCACTGGAGCCTGGTCGATGGCGAGGGCGACGCGGCCCTGCCGGAGGGCGTCGAGCCGCTCGCCACGCATGTCGCGGCGCCAGCGGTGCTCGGCCGTCGCCTGAGGCTGACCGGCCTCGTGTCGCGCGAGGACGGCGCTCGCCTGCAGGCGCTTCTCAAGCCCGGCCAGCGCCTCGTCAGCCGCGAGGGCGACCTCTGGCGCTGGGACGGCTATGCCGCGGCCGCCGATGCGCCGAAGGCCGCCGCGCAGCGTCTCGCCAGCCAGAACCGTCTCGCCGAGCTGGACGGCCAGATGGGCGGCGCGCGCGAGAACGTCGCCACCGCCAAGGCCGCGCTCGATGCCGCAACCGCCGCCGCGCGCAGCGCCGAGGAGGCCGAGAAGACGGCACGCGATACCTGGCGCCACGCGCAGCGCGAGCTCGACCAGGCGCGCTCGGCGCTCGCCAATGCCGAGCGCGAGCTGAACCGCACGGCGGCCCGCCGCAGCGCGCTGGCCGAGGCGCAGGCGCGCCTCGCCTCGGGCATAGCGGAATCCGAGGCCGGCCGCGACGCGGCCCGGGCGAGCCTCACCAATACGCCGGCGCCGGAAAGCTTCGCCGAGCGGCTCGGCGAATCGCGGAACCGCGTCGGGGCCGACCGCACGGCGCTCGCCGAAGCGCGCGCCGATTTCGACGGCCTTGCCCGCGAGGCGCAGGTCCGCCGCAACCGCCTCGCGGCGATCGCGGTCGAGCGGAAGACCTGGACCGAGCGGGCTGCCAATGCCGAGGCGCAGATCGCGACGCTGACGACGCGGCGGGGCGAGGCCGACGAGGAGAAGACCAGGCTCTCCGAGGAGCCCGCCCGCATCGAGGAGCGGCGCCAGTCGCTCCTCTCCGAGATCGCGGCGGCGGAAGGAACGCGCGCCGAGGCGGCCGACAGGCTCGCCGTCGGCGAGGCCGCGCAGGCCGCGGCCGACAAGGCGGCGCGCGAGGCGCTCGACCTTCTCGCCGAGGCACGCGAGCAGCGCGTGCGCGCCGAGGAGCGCGTAGTCGCGGCGCGCGAGCGGCTCGCCGAGGTCACCCAGCGCATCGGCGAAGCCCTCGACTGCCCGCCGCACGAAGCGGCGACCATCGCCGAGCTGAAGCCCGAGGCGCCGCTTCCGAACCTCGACGAGATCGAGGCGCGCTTCGAGCGCTACAGGCAGGAGCGCGAGCGGCTCGGCGCCGTCAACCTCCGCGCCGAAGCCGAGGCGCAGGAGATCGGCCAGCGCCGCGACCAGCTGACCGGCGAGCGCGACGACCTGATCGCCGCGATCCAGCGCCTCCGCCAGGGCATCATGAGCCTCAACAAGGAGGGCCGCGAGCGCCTGGTCGCCGCCTTCGACACCGTGAACGCCCACTTCAAGCGCCTCTTCACGCACCTCTTCGGCGGCGGCGAGGCGGAGCTGCAATTCACCGATTCCGACGATCCGCTGCAGGCGGGGCTGGAGATCATCGCTCGGCCGCCGGGAAAGAAGCCGCAATCGATGACGCTCCTCTCCGGCGGAGAGCAGGCACTCACCGCCATGTCGCTGATCTTCGCCGTGTTCCTCACCAACCCGGCGCCGATCTGCGTGCTGGACGAGGTCGACGCGCCGCTCGACGATGCCAATGTCGAGCGCTTCTGCAACCTCCTCGACGAGATGAACCGCTCGACCGACACGCGCTTCCTGGTGATCACCCACAATCCGATCACCATGTCGCGCATGAACCGGCTCTTCGGCGTCACCATGGCCGAGCGCGGCGTGTCGCAGTTGGTCTCGGTCGACCTCGCCACCGCGGAGCGCTTCCGCGAGGCGGGGTGATCCCATCCACTGCGGCGGTCATGCCAAGGCTTGACCTTGGCACCCAAAGACACCGAAATCACGGGCGATGATGCTCGCCGTGCCCGATCCCGCCGCGCTGCTCGCCTGGTACGACCGCCATGCCCGCAAGCTCCCCTGGCGCGTCGGGCCGAAGGACCGCGCGCGCGGCGTGAAGCCGGATCCGTACCGCGTCTGGCTCTCGGAGATCATGCTGCAGCAGACCGGCGTCACGACGGTCAAACCCTATTTCGAGGACTTCGTCGCGCGCTGGCCGGATGTGGAAGCGCTCGCTGCCGCGCCGCGCGAAGACGTGATGAAGGCCTGGGCCGGCCTCGGCTACTACGCCCGCGCGCGCAACCTGAAGGCCTGTGCCGAGGTCGTCGCCGACCAGCTCGGCGGCCGCTTCCCCGACAACGCGGCCGCGCTCCGTGCGCTTCCCGGCATCGGCGACTATACGGCGGCGGCGGTGGCGGCCATCGCCTTCGACGAGCCGGCGGCCGTGGTCGATGCCAATATCGAGCGGGTCGTCGCCCGGCTCTTCGCGATCGCCACTTCCCTCCCCGCCGCCAAGAAAGAGATCCGCGCGCGCCAGGCCGAGCTGACCCCGCACCGGAGGGCCGGCGATTTCGCGCAAGGGATGATGGATCTCGGCGCGGCGATCTGCACGCCGAAGCGCCCGGCTTGCGCGCTCTGCCCGTTCGAGCCGGCCTGCGCGGCCCATGCCGAAGGGGCGGAGGAGGCCTATCCGGTGCGCGCCGAAAAGGCGGAGCGGCCGACCCGCCATGGCGCCGCCTTCGTCGCGGTACGCGGCGACGGCGCCGTGCTCCTCCGCCAGCGTCCCGATGATGGGCTCCTCGGCGGGATGAGCGAAGTGCCGGGCACGGAGTGGCGTGCCGACTACGACGCCCGCAATGCGGTCTTCGAAGCGCCTTTCGCCGCCGACTGGCGGCGCCTGCCCGAGACCGTCGTCCACGTCTTCACGCATTTCCGGCTGGAACTGAACGTGTATTGCGCCCATGTCGGGCGGGTGGATGATGCGCCCGGCGGCGGATGGTGGGCAGCGCCCTTGACGCTCGCCGGCGAGGCGCTGCCGAGCGTCATGAAGAAGGTCATCGAGGCGGCGCTCCCGGGCGCCACCCGGAAACGGAAGCGGGCAGCGTGACTGAAATCCGGCATGTCGTCTTCGATCTCGGCCAGGTGCTCGTGCGCTGGGATCCGGAGGCCCCCTACCGCCGCCTGATCCCCGACGCCGAGGAGCGCCGGCGGTTCCTCGCGGAAGTGTGCAACCACGATTGGAACCTGGAGCAGGATCGCGGACGCGGCTGGCGCGAGGCCGAGAATCTGCTGATCGCCAGGCATCCCGACAAGGCCGACCTCATCCGCGCCTACCGCGCCAACTGGCACGAGATGATCCCGGGACCGATCGAGGAAAACGTCGCGATCGCCGAGACGCTGATGGCGAAGGATATCGACGTCACCGCGCTCACCAACTGGGCGGCCGACACCTTCGACGAGATTTCGGAACGCCTGCCCCTCTTTGGAAAGTTCCGCGGCGTCACGGTGTCGGGCAAGATCCGCCTCGTGAAGCCGGACCCGGCCATCTATCACCACCATGCCGCGACCCACGGCGTCGATCCGGCGGCGACGCTCTTCTTCGACGACTCGCCGCGGAATGTCGAAGGCGCGCGCGCCGTCGGCTGGAACGCCGAGCTCTACGTGACGACGGAAAAGCTGCGCGACGATCTTCGGCGCCACGGACTGATGGAGTAGCGCTTCCCGCGTCACTCCCACAACCGTCATGGCCGGCCATGACGAAGCGAGGCAGGCCCTACCCCGCCATTGCCAGTTCGCTACGCACGATCTTGCGGAGCTCGTCAATGGGGGCCAGCGCCCCCTTCCGCTCGAAATGCCAGAAGGTCCAGCCGTTGCAGGCATCGAGTCCCTGGACCAGCGCGCCGACGCGGTGGATCGAGCCGGTATGCCCGCCGGCGCGGATGGTGCCGTCGGCGCGCACCTCCGCCTCGTGGCGCGCGCGGGCGTCCATGAGCAGGGAGCCGGGAGCAATCAGCCCGGTCTCGATCAGCACGCCGAAGGGAATGCGCGGCTCGCCCCGCTTGCCCATCGCCATTTCTAGCGAGGAAGGCTGCGCCGGATCGATCGCGTCGATGCGCGCGGTCGCCGCCTCGATGTAGTCCGTCTCGCGCTCGACGCCTACGAAATGCCGGCCGAGCCGCTTCGCCACGGCACCGGTCGTGCCGGTGCCGAAGAACGGGTCGAGGATCACGTCGCCGGGCTTCGAGGACGCCGTCAGGATGCGATGGAGGAGCGCCTCCGGCTTCTGCGTCGGGTGCACCTTCTTGCCGTCGCCGCCCTTCAGCCGCTCGTTGCCCGTGCAGAGCGGGAAGAGCCAGTCGGAGCGCATCTGGAGCTCGTCATTCGCCGCCTTCAGCGCCTCGTAGTTGAACGTATAGCCCTTGCTCGGCCCGCGGCTCGCCCAGATCATCGTCTCATGAGCATTGGTGAAGCGCCGGCCACGGAAGTTCGGCATCGGATTCGACTTACGCCAGACGATGTCGTTCAGGATCCAGAAGCCGAGGTCCTGGAGGATCGCACCGACGCGGAAGATGTTGTGGTACGAGCCGATCACCCAGATCGTCGCATTCGGCTTCATCACCCGGCGGACGGCCAGCAGCCAGGCGCGAGTGAAATCGTCATAGGCCGAGAAGCTCGCGAACTTGTCCCAGTCATTGTCGACCGCATCGACCTCGGACTGGTCGGGGCGATGGAGCTTCCCGTCCAGTTGAAGATTGTAGGGCGGGTCGGCGAAGACCACGTCGACCGAGCCGGCCGGCAGTTTCTCCAGCTCCGTGACGCAGTCGCCCTTCAGGATCGAATCGAGCCAGTCCGACGAGATTCCGGCCTTACGCGCCGCACGCATGTACTTCACCCACCCGAGCATTACGATTGCCCAATCCTTGCCGAACAAGGTGAAGACCGGCCTAAGCGGGATGGTTAAGGGAAGGTGAAAGCCCTGTCGGGCGCGGGGGGCGGCCATGCCGGCCTGCCCTTTCCAATCGGGCGCGCGGCCGCTACATGGTGCCGGGACAAGGAAAGGCCGGCGATGCTCTTCATGTTCGACTGCGACGGGGTGCTCGTCGATTCCGAGGTCATTGCCGCGGAGATCGATGCGGAGCACCTGACCCGCCTCGGCTATCCGATCACGCCGACCGAGGTCATCCAGCGCTTCGCAGGGCTGACGGTGGTGGAGCTCGGCCGCATGGTCGAATCCGAAATGGGCCGTCCCCTTCCCGGCGATTTCTTCACCGAGCAGAAGGCGGAGCTCGACCGGCGCCTGGCGCGCGACCTGCAGCCGGTCGCCGGCGTCCTCGCGCTCACCGAGAAGATCGCCGGCAGCCGCCGCTGCATCTGCTCCAACTCTTCCGGCGAGCGCCTCAAGATGGAGCTCGAAAAGACCGGGCTATACGATTTCTTCGCGCCGGACATCTTCTCGGCCGGCGAGGTCGGCACCCGCGAGCCCAAGCCCTCGCCCAATGTCTACCTCCATGCCCTGAGCCATTTCGGCGTGCCGGCCCACGAGGCGGTGGTCATCGAGGATTCGGTCTTCGGCGTCATGGCCGCCAAGCTCTCCGGCGCCCGCGTCATCGGTTTCACCGGCGGCCGCCATACCTGGCCCGGCCATGCCGACAAGCTCACCGAGGCCGGCGCCGAGACCGTCATCAACCGCATGGCCGACCTGCCGGCGGTCGCCGCCGCCTTCAAGGAATGGGGCGGGCTGGTCGACTAGAAGGCGCCGGTTCCGGGCGGGCTTCTTCATCCGCCGGCAATCTTCTGGTCACAATCGGCGCGTAGAGACCCGTGGTGACGCCCGCCGTCGGCCAGCCCGGCCGGCCGGGCGTTTCGACAGAATCATGCTCCTCCAGCGTCCCTTCTCCTCCGCGATGACCGTGGTCACGGCCATCACGCCCCCGGTAGCCATACCCGACCGCCTGCGTGCGCTCGTCCGCAAGAGCGAAGTCGGCATCGCCATCCTCGCCGCGGTCGTCGGTGCGATAGCCGGGCTGCTCGTCGCGGGCATGGAGATCATCGCCCAGTCGCTCCACATCGTGCTTTTCGGCCTGGAGCCGGGCGACCGGCTGAGCGGCAGTACCCATATCGATCCCGTCGCGGCGCTGACCGTGCCGGTCGTCGGGGGCATCCTCCTCGGCATCCTCGGCATCGCCATCGCCCGCTACAGCCCGCGACGCGCCGTCGACCCGATCGAGGCCAACGCGCTCCACGGCGGCCGCATGAGCGTGCGCGACAGCGTCGTCGTCGCCTTCCAGACCCTCATCTCCAACGGCTTCGGCGCCTCCGTCGGCCTGGAAGCCGGCTTCACCCAGATCGCCTCGGGCTTCGCCTCGCGCCTCGGCATCGCCTTCGGGCTCCGGCGCGCCGACATGCGGGTGCTCGTCGGCTGCGGCGCGGCGGGAGCCATCGCCGCCGCCTTTGCCGCCCCGCTCACCGGCGCCTTCTACGCCTTCGAACTGATCATCGGCACCTATACCGCCGCCGCCCTCGCCCCGGTCCTCACCTCGGCCATCGTCGCCGTCCTCGTCTCCCACATGGTCGGCGCGGGCTCCTACGACATTTCGGTCGGCTCGCTCTCCGCCTTCCGCAATGCCGACCTGCCGCACTTCCTCCTGCTTGCGATCATCTGCGCCGGCATCGGCATCCTGATCATGCGGGCGGTGACGCTGGTCGAGCTGGCTTTCCGCCGCTCGCGCCTGCCGACCGCCATCCAGCCGGCGATCGGCGGCCTCATCCTCGGCGGGCTGGCCCTCGTCAGCCCGCAGGTCCTGTCCTCCGGCCATGGCGGGCTCCGGCTCACCCTCGATGCGACCCTCCCGGCGCTCGGCCCGGTCCTCCTCGTCCTCGTCCTCAAGGCCGCCGCCGCCTCCATCTCGCTGGGCTCCGGCTTCCGCGGCGGCCTGTTCTTCGCCTCGCTCTTCCTCGGCGCGCTCGCCGGCAAGCTCTACGCGATCATCGCCTTCGCCGTCATGCCGGGGCTGGCGCCCGATCCGCTCGTCGCCACCATCATCGGCATGACCGCCATGGCGGTTGCCGTCGTCGGCGGCCCGCTCACCATGTCCTTCCTCGCTCTCGAGGTGACGCGCGACCTGCCCGTCACCCTCGCGGTGATCGCCGTGGCGGTCGTCTCCACCGCCACCGTCCGCGAGTTCTTCGGCTATTCCTTCGCCACCTGGCGGCTGCACCTGCGCGGCGAGACCATCCGCAGCGCCCATGACGTCGGCCGCATCCGGGCGCTTACCGTCGGCCGCCTCATGCGCCGCGACGTGCGCACCATCCGCAGCGACGCCAAGGTCAGCACCGTCCGCCGCGACTTCCCGCTCGGCTCGACCCAGCGCGTCGTCGTCCTCGATGCGGCCGAGCGCTATGCCGGGATCGCGCTCATTGCCGAGATTCACTCGCTTGAGCTGAACGGCGAAGCCGATACCCGCACCATAGGCGAGTTCCTGCACTATCGGGGCGAGGTGCTCGAACCCTCGATGAACATCAAGGACGCCATGCGCCTCTTCGACCGGTCGGAGAGCGAGGCGCTCGCCGTGGTCGAGAGCGTCTCCTCCGGCAAGGTCATCGGGCTCCTGACCGAGGCCCATGCGCTGCGCCGCTATGCCGAGGAGCTCGACCGCGTCCGCCGCGACCTGATCGGCGCCGGCGGCTGACCGCCGGACGCCGGAGCGGCAGGCTCCCTTGTGTCCTCGGTCACTTGCCGGCCTCGTGGCGCCGCCCCACGATGCTGCCAGGCAGGCCCAGATTTGGGGGATATTCCGATGCGGCACCTGGTTCGGCTCCTCACCTTCGTTCTCATCGTCCTCGCCGCCGGGCTGGCGCAGGCCGCCGACCGCGCCATCATCGTCCTCGACGCTTCCGGCTCCATGTGGGGCCAGATCGACGGGCAGTCCAAGATCGCCATAGCCCGCCAGACCCTGAAGGACGTTCTCGCCACCGTGCCGCCGACGATGGAGCTCGGCCTCATGGCCTATGGCCATCGCGAGAAGGGCAGCTGCGACGACATCGAGCTGATGGTGCCGCCGGCCGCGGAGACCGCCGACGCCATCTCGCTGGCCGCCGATACCCTGCAGCCGAAGGGCAAGACGCCGCTCAGCGCCGCCGTGAAGCTCGCGGCCGAAGACCTCAAATATACCGAGGAGAAGGCGACCGTCATCCTCATCACCGACGGGCTGGAGACCTGCGATGCGGACCCCTGCGCTCTCGGCACGGCCCTGAAGCAGTCGGGCATCGACCTCACCGTCCATGTCGTCGGCTTCGGCCTGACCGCGGACGAGGGCAAGCAGGTCGCCTGCCTCGCCGAGAATACCGGCGGCGAATATTTCCAGGCGAGCAACGCCACCGGCCTGGTCGAGGCGCTGACCAAGACCGTCGCGCAGGTCGCAGAGCCTGCGCCGCCGCCGGAACCGGCTCCCGCGCCAGCGCCGGCCGTTTCCGACAAGAACCTCAAGGTCACCGCGACGCCGGCCCCGGGCGCGACTTTCAGCCGCGAGGTCACGATACGCTACGACGTCTATCGCGCCACTGCCGACGGCCATGAGGAGAACGCCGTCGAGACCAGCTATGGCGACGCGGGAGGGCCCCGGTTCTTCAACCTCCCGGCCGGCAAGTACGTCGTCGTCGCAAGCCGCGACCTCGCCATGGCCGAGGCTCCGGTCGACGTCGCCGAGGGCCAGCAGGCAACCGTCGAAGTCGTCATGAATGCCGGCACCATCCATGAGCGCGCCATGCTCAGCGAGACGGTCCCCGCGCCCGACGGCGTCGCCTTCCTGACCACCGACGGCGCGAACAGGGACCAGACCAATTACGGCTCCGAAAGCACGATCCTCGTCAATGCGGGCGCCGTGACCGCGAAGGCCTCGCTCGGCAATGCCGAGGTCACCGTGCCCGTGACGGTGGTCGCCGGCGAGACCGCCGACGTCGACCTCGTCCTCAATGCCGGAAAGCTGACGCTGCGCGGCAAGCGGACGGCGGACGCTTCCGATTTCGACGAGGGCATCGCGTGGAACGTCACCGACGCGGCCGGCGAGACCCAGACCACTTATGGCGGCGAGGCGAACCTCTTCCTCGCGGCCGGCGACTACAAGGTGAAGGCGACGCTCGGCGAAGCCGCGGCAGAGCTCGCCGTCACCATCGCCGCCGGCGCGGCGCTCGAGAAGGACGTCGTGGTGGCAACCGGCAAGATCGTTGGCCATGCGCTCTTTGCCGAAGGCGGACCGACCGCGACCGAAGGCGTGCGCTTCGACGTGCTCCCGTCCGAGGCCGGCGCCGATGGCGAGCGCAAGATCATCGCCACCGGCTACGGCGACGGCGCGTCCTTCAACCTGCCGCCCGCCAAGTATGTTCTGCGCGCCAGCGCCGACATTGCGCTGGCCGAGAGCGGCTTCGAGGCGGTCGCCGGCAAGCCGCTCGAGGTCGCCGTCGTCCTCAATGCGGGCCTGCTAGCGGTGAGCGCGCCCGGCGCCGACAAGATCGAGCTGGTCTCGCCGAAGAAGGACATCTACGGCAAGCAGGCGATCCTGGCGACCGGCTACAGCGAGGATTGGCAGATCACGGTGCCGGCCGGCGACTATACCGTGAAGGTGACGAAGAAAGACGGCAGCGAAGCCACGGCGCCCGCCAAGCTGACCGCCGGCGAGCGCACCGAAGTCTCGGTCCCCTAGAGTTGACCCGGGCGGCGCCAGCGCGCCGCCCTACTCCGCCGCCTCGCTCCAGGGCTGCGGCTTCTCCCATTTCAGCTTTGGCGAGCGCGCGGCGCGCGTCTCGTCGAGGCGGCGGCGCGGCGCCAGCATCGGCGCCTGCCGGAAGCGCTCCACCTCGCCACGCTTGGCCCGCATGACGAGGTCGCGGAGCGTCGCGACGAAGAGGTCGATGGAAGCCTTCGATTCCGATTCCGTCGGCTCGATCAGCATGGCGCCGTGGACGACCAGCGGGAAATACATGGTCATCGGGTGGTAGCCCTCGTCGATCATCGCCTTGGCGAAATCGAGCGTCGTCACCCCCGTCCCCTCCAGGAACCGGTCGTCGAACAGGGCCTCGTGCATGCAGGGCCCGTCGCCATAGGGCAGCGACATCAGGTCGGCGAGGCCCGCCTTGATGTAGTTGGCATTGAGAACCGCGTCTTCCGAAGCCTGGCGCATGCCGTCGGCGCCGTGGGAGAGCATGTAGCTGAGCGCGCGCACGAACATGCCCATCTGGCCGTGGAAGGCGGTGATGCGCCCGAAGGGCTCGGCGGTCTTGCCCGCCTGCCGGCGGGTCTCGACGAACTCGGCGCCGTCCGCGGTCAGGCGCACGAAGGGTACCGGCGCATGGCGCGCCAGCCGTTCGGAGAAGACCACCGGCCCCGCCCCCGGCCCCCCGCCGCCATGGGGCGTCGAGAAGGTCTTGTGCAGGTTGATGTGCATGGCGTCGACGCCGAGGTCGCCGGGCCGGACCTTGCCGACGATGGCGTTGAAATTGGCGCCGTCGGCGTAGAAATACGCGCCCGCCGCATGGACCGCGTCGGCGATTGCCGTCACGTCGCGCTCGAAGAGGCCGCAGGTATTCGGGTTGGTCAGCATGATCGCGGCGACGTCGCCCGACAGCCGCTCCTTCACCGCATCGGGGTGGACGCGCCCGTCCGGTCCGGCCGGTACGTCGACGACGCTGTAGCCGATGAGGGCCGCCGTCGCCGGATTGGTGCCATGGGCCGATTCGGGCACCAGCACGGTCTTCCGTTTGTCGCCCCGCGCCTCCAGCGCCGCCTTGATCGCCATCATGCCGCAGGCTTCGCCATGGGCGCCGGCCTTGGGGCTGACCGCCACCGAGGCCATGCCGGTGGAAGCGAGCAGCCAGCGGCCGAGCTCGGCGATCAGCTCGATCGCGCCCTGCACCGTCGAAAGCGGCTGCAGCGGATGGATGTCGGCGAAGCCCGGCAGCCGCGCCATCTTCTCGTTCAGCCGCGGATTGTGCTTCATCGTGCAGGAGCCGAGCGGATAGAGCCCGCTGTCGATGGCGTAATTCTTCTGGCTGAGGCGCACGTAGTGACGCATCGCCTCCGGCTCGGTGAGGCCGGGCAGTCCGATCGCAGCCTTCCGCGCATGGCTGCCCAGCCGGCTTGGCGCTTTCGGCGGCTCGGGCAGGTCGACGCCGGTCACGTCCTCGCGCCCGGTCTCGAAGATCAACGGCTCCTCGATCTGCAGGCCGCGATTGCCCGTGAAGGTCTTCTCCTCTACCGCGCTCGCCGCCGCGGGAGCGGTGGGCCGGCCCTCGGAATTCAGCATCTCACAGCACTCCCTTCAGCGCGCTCGCATAGGCCGCACGGTCTTCGTCCGTGTTGACCTCGGTCGCCGCGACGACGATCAGGTCGGCGAGTTCCGGCTTGTCCGGCTCCAACCGCGAGACCGGCACGCCGCCGAGGACGCCCTTCGCCGCCAGCCGGTCGATGACCGTGGCGGCGTCGCCGGGAACGCGAATGGTGAACTCGTTGAAGAATGAATCATTCAGGACACTTACGCCCGGAACCTTCGACAATGATTCCGCCAGCTTCACCGCGCTGGCGTGGTTGGCGAGGGCAAGGCTCCTCAGCCCCGCCTCGCCGAGCAGCGACATGTGGATGGTGAAGGCGAGGCAGCAGAGGCCGGAATTGGTGCAGATGTTCGAGGTCGCCTTGTCGCGCCGGATATGCTGCTCGCGGGTCGAGAGCGTCAGCACGAAGCCGCGGCGGCCTTCCGCGTCCACCGTCTCGCCGCAGAGCCGTCCCGGCATCTGGCGGATGAACTTCTGGCGCGTCGCGAAGAGCCCGACATAGGGCCCCCCGAAGGTCAGCGGATTGCCGATCGACTGGCCCTCGCCGACGACGATGTCGGCGCCCTGCGCCCCCGGCGGCTCGACGGCGCCGAGCGACACGACCTCGGTGAAGACCGCGACCAGAAGCGCGCCGACGGCATGGGCCTTCTCGGCGATCGGCTTCAGGTCGATGAGCTGGCCGTAGAACGAGGGCGACTGGACGACGACGCAGGCCGTCTCGGCATCGATTGCATCGAGGATCGCCTCGCTGCCGGTCGGGTCCGGCGGCAGCGCCACGACCTTGTCCTCCGCCATGTGGGAGACCGTCTCGACCACGCCGCGATATTGCGGATGCAGGCCGCCTGAGAGCACCGCCTTCCGGCGCCTGGTCACGCGCTGCGCCATCAGCACGGCCTCGGCGGTCGCGGTCGAGCCGTCATACATCGAGGCGTTCGCCACCTCGGTCGCCGTCAGGTTGGCTACCTGGGTCTGGAACTCGAAGAGGTATTGCAGCGTGCCCTGCGCGATCTCGGGCTGGTACGGCGTGTAGCTGGTCAGGAATTCCGACCGCTGGATCAGGTGGTCGACGCTCGCCGGGACGTGGTGGCGATAGGCGCCGGCGCCGACGAAGAAGGGCACCGAGCCGGCCGCCGTGTTCTTCGCCGCCATCCGCCCGAGCAGGCGCTCGACCTCGATCTCGCTCTTCGCCTTGGGCAGGTCGAGGAGCCCGGTCAGCCGCTTGTCGGCGGGGATGTCGGCGAAAAGCTCGTCGACCGAGCCGACGCCGATGCGGGCGAGCATCGCCGCGCGGTCCTCGGCGGTATGGGGAAGAAAACGCATCGCTCAGATCCTCTGGATCGCGAAGAAACGGGACTTCATGGCGTAGCGGGCGCCTCGACGCGCACGTCGCTCTTCACCGAATTGGCGATGAAGCACTGGTCGTGCGCCTCGTGGTGGAGGTGGTCGAGCTCCTCGGCAGTCGGGTGCCGGCCGCCGAAGGTGATCCGCGGCCGCAGCACGACCTCGGACACCCAGCGGGCGCCGCGCTCGTTCTTGGCGAGCGTGCCGACCGCCTCGTCCTCGTAGGCGTCGATGACGAAGCCGGCACGGCGGGCGATGTCGATGAAGGTCAGCATGTGGCAGGAGGCGATCGCCGCGACGAAGGCCTCCTCGGGGTCGACCGCCTCGGCGCTCGAATGGGGCAGCGGCACCACCGAAGGCGAGGCGGAGGCCGGCACCTCCAGGCCGCCGTCGAAGCGCCAGCTATGGGCGCGCGAATAGCGGCCCTTCGCGAAGTCGCCCTCCCCGCGCCGCCACGCCACCGTGGCGGTATGGTGGTGCCCGGCCATCGCTCAGATCGTCTCGAGATAGGCCTGGTAGGCGGCCTCGTCCATCAGCGCCTCGACCTCGCCCGGGTTCGCCGGCTTCAGCTTCAGGAACCAGCCCGCGCCGTCGGCCGACTCGTTGACCATGCCGGGCGAGTCGGTGAGCGCCGAATTGACCTCGATCACCTCGCCGGCGATCGGCGCATAGACTTCGCTCGCCGCCTTGACGGATTCGACCACCGCCGCCTCGTCGCCCTTGGCGAGCTTCTTGCCGACCTCGGGCAGGTCGACGAAGACGATGTCGCCGAGCTGCTCCTGGGCATAGGGCGTGATGCCCATGGTGGCGACGCCGCCTTCCAGGCGGATCCATTCATGCTCGCGGGTATAGCGGGTGGCCATGCCGTCTCCTCAGGCGGGTTTGCGGTAATAACGATGGGGAACGAAAGGCATCTCGGCGATGGTCGCCGGCAGCGACTTGCCGCGCACGTCCACGGCGACCTTGGTGCCAGGCGCCGTGAAGGCGGTCTCGACGTAGCCCATGGCGATCGGCGCGTTGACCGTCGGCCCGAAGGTGCCCGACGTGACCGTGCCGACCTGGCGCCCGCTCGCGATATCGAGGATCGCGGCACCCTCGCGCACCGGCGCCTTGCCCTCGGGGGCGATGCCGACGCGCAGACGCTTCGTGCCTTCGGCGAGTTCCTTCTGGACGCGTGCCGCACCCGGGAAGCCGCCTTCGGCGCGCCGGCGCTTCGACACGGCAAAGGCGAGGTTCGCCTCGACCGGCGAGGTGGTCGCGTCAAGATCGTGGCCGTTCAGCGGAAGGCCGGCTTCGAGGCGGAGCGAATCCCGCGCGCCGAGGCCGACCGGCTTCACCCGCTGGTCGGCGAGCAGCGCGTCCCAGAATGCCTTGGCGCGGTCCGCCGGAACGAGGATCTCGAAGCCGTCCTCGCCGGTATAGCCGGAGCGCGAAACCATCACCCGGGCGCCCTGCCATTCGAACGAGCCATAGGTCATGAAGCCGAGGTCCGCGGCCGCCGGCACGAGGCCGCGCATGACGGCAGCGGCCTCCGGCCCCTGCAGTGCCAGCAGGGCGCCGTCATCGGCGCGATGGAGCCTCGCGCGTCCGCCCACCGCCTTCTCGATCAGCGCGAAATCACCGTCCTTGGTGCCCGCATTGACGACGATGTAGAGCGTGCCGGAATGCTCGATGCGGGCAGAGCGCGCGACCATGAGGTCGTCGATGACGCCGCCCGCGTCGTTGGTCATCAGCGTGTAGCGCACCTGCCCCGGCTTCAGCGCGCGGATCTCACCGGTGACCAACGGCTCGACCAGCGCCGCGACCGCGGCATGGTCCCTCTCGGCGTCGCCGCTCTTCTCGGCGAGCATGAGGAAGGACGGCCCCATGTGCGAGACGTCGAAGAGGCCGGCATGCTCGCGCGTCCACTTGTGCTCGGCGATGATGCCGGTCGGGTACTGCACCGGCATGGCATAGCCGCCGAAGGGCACCATGCGCGCTCCGAGCGCGCGATGCTCGGCCGCGAGCGGCGTCTCGAGAAGGGTTTCGCTTGGGCTGTCCGCCATTCCGGTCCCCGGGCAGAGTTGACGACGCGGCCGGGTCCCTCGACCCGTTCGCGCCCCCTCTGTCCACGGACCTGAGAGATTTCCCGCCCGGGCCGGCGGCCCTTGCGGTTACTCCTTCGGTGAGCCTGCCCTTGCCGGACCGGCTGCTTTCCAGAGCGTCGTCGACCGTCGGTCCTTTTGCCTGAGAGTTTCCGGGGCGGTTGCTCCTTCGGCGCCGGGCCTCGCGGCCCGGTCTCTCCCGGCGGTCGTCAGTCCAGAAATCGACCGGGACTCGACGCCGTCCCAGCTTCAGCGGAATGTAGAGACGGCACCGTGCGAGTCAATCAGCCGGAAGGCGGCGGCGACTTTTTTCCATCATCGAAGCCGACATAGACGATGAGGTCATGGTCGGCCGGCGAGATCTTGAACGATACGTTCTCGATCACCTGGCTGAAGTCGGCGCCGAAGGTCGGCCCGCTGACCGACACCGGAATCTTGAAAAGCCTGGAATAGAGCGGGCCCTTGCCGCCGGACTGCTTCACCACGGCGATGCGCAGGGGCATGGAAAGGGTTCCGGCACCACCCTTCGGCCCCGCCACCACGCGGCCATCGATGCCGATCTTCATGGTCAGCGTGTCGCCGCTTGTGCTGCATTGCCGGGCGGTCTTGTAGATCGCGGCCTGGAAGCGGACGTAGTCCTGCTCGCCATCGTGGCCCTTTTCATAGATCGGCAGCGATTCGGTGCCGGGCCGCAGTTGAAGCGGCGGGCAATATCCGTCGGCGGCGAAATCGGAGGGGTTATAGACCTGCTTCACCACCTTGGTGCCGGCGGTTGGCGCCCCGGTGGCACTGGTCGCGCTCTGGATGAGCGCCGGCCCGCCACCACCGGCCGAACTGCAGGCGCCAAGCGTCCCGGCAAGGATGATCGCCGCCGCGGCGCGGGGCACACGGCGCGTCAGGCGGCCGAAAGGTCCAAGTCTTACGTGCAACGCAGGTTTCCCCGTTTCCCGGCTGCGCTCTATAGCAGCGCTGTGGCTTTTTGGCGACCGTGGCGGTTGCCGGCACGGCGCTTGCCCCGATGGCCCTCCGGGCGCTAATTTCCGGCCATCCGGCCCCGGTCAGCTGCGGCCGTCCGTCCGAGGCCCGCTTTTCCCGTGAAAGCCCTGTTCCCTTGAAATATGTCAGTACGCGCGGTGAAGCGCCTGCCCTCGGCTTCTGCGATGTCCTCCTTGCGGGGCTCGCCCGCGACGGAGGGCTCTACGTCCCCGAGACCTGGCCGCGGCTCACCGACGAGGAAATTGCCGGACTCGCCGGCCTGCCCTATGCCGAGGCCGCCTTCCGCGTGATCCGGCCCTTCGTCGGCGGCGAGATCGCCGACGCCGACCTCCTCGCCATGTGCCGCGCGGCCTATGCGACCTTCCGCCATCCTGCGGTCGTCCCCCTCGTCCAGCTCGGGCCGTCGGAATGGGTGCTGGAGCTCTTCCACGGGCCCACCCTCGCCTTCAAGGACGTGGCGATGCAGCTGCTCGCCCGGCTGATGGACCACGTGCTGACGAAGCGCCGGGCGCGCGCCACCGTCGTCGGCGCCACTTCCGGCGACACTGGCGGCGCGGCCATCGAGGCGTTCCGCGACCGCGACAATGCCGACGTCTTCATCCTCTTCCCGGAGGGACGCGTCTCGCCCTTCCAGCAGAAGCAGATGACGACCACCGGTGCGGCCAATGTCCATGCCATCGCGGTCAAGGGCAATTTCGACGATTGCCAGGCGATCGTGAAGGGCCTCTTCGGCAACCGCGACTTCCGCGAGCGCGTGGCGCTGTCGGGCATCAACTCGATCAACTGGGGGCGCATCGTCGCCCAGGTCGTCTACTACTTCACCTCGGCCGTCGCCCTCGGCGCGCCGGCCCGGCCGGTCTCCTTCACCGTGCCTACCGGCAATTTCGGCGACGTCTTCGCCGGCTACGTGGCGAAGCGGATGGGGCTTCCCGTCCGCCGCCTCGCCATCGCGACCAACGTCAACGACATCCTCGTCCGCACGCTCGCCGCCGGCCGCTACGAGGTGCGCGGCGTCACCGCCACCACCTCGCCCTCGATGGACATCCAGGTTTCGTCCAATTTCGAGCGCCTCCTCTTCGAGGCCCATGGCCGCGACGCGGCCGCGGTCCGCGCGATGATGGGCGACCTGTCCGCCCGCAGCGCCTTCACCGTGTCGGAAAACGCGCTCGCCGCGATCCGCGACGACTTCCTCGCCGGCCGGGCGAGCGAGACCGAGGTCGCCGCGACCATCCGCGACACGTTCCGCGATACCGGCTTCCTCGCCGACCCCCATACCGCCGTCGGCCTGACGGTGGCGCGCCGCCTCGCCGAGCCGGCCGTGCCGATGGTGACGCTCTCCACCGCCCATCCGGCGAAATTCGCCGAGGCGGTTGCCGGCGCGGCCGGCCGCGAACCGCTTCCCCCGCCCGGCTTTGGCGATATGCTGAAGCGGAAGGAGGTCTTCGACGTCCTCCCCAATGACCGCCTCGCGGTCGAGAAGTTCATCCTGTCCCGCGCCCGCGCGGCGGCCGAGAAGGTCTGAGTTCATGTCCGTCCGCGTCACGCGCCTCGAATCCGGTCTCCGCGTCGTCACCCACGAAATGCCGCATCTCGAAAGCGCGGCGCTCGGCATCTGGGTCGGCGCCGGCTCGCGTTCCGAGGGCGAAGGCGAGCACGGCCTGTCGCATCTCCTCGAGCACATGGCCTTCAAGGGTACCAATACCCGCTCGGCCATCGACATCGCCGAGGAGATCGAGGCGGTCGGCGGCGAGGTCAATGCCGCGACCAGCATCGAGACCACCTCCTACTATGCCCGGGTCCTCAAGGACGACGTGCCGCTCGCCCTCGACATCCTCTCCGACATCCTGCGCAACTCGGTCTTCGACCCGGCGGAGCTGGAACGCGAGCAGCATGTCATCCTGCAGGAGATCGGCGCGGCGCTCGATACGCCCGAGGATCGCGTCTTCGACCTCTTCGCCGCCGGCGCCTTTCCCGACCAGCCGATCGGGCGCACCATCCTCGGCACGCCGGAGACGGTGAAGGCCGCCGGATCGCCGATGCTGGATGCGTACCTGCGTCGCCACTATCGCGGGCCGGCCATGGTCATCGCCGCGGCCGGCAACCTCAGTCACGACAAGCTCGTCGCCATGAGCCAGGAGCGCTTCGGCGACATCGGCGCCGAGCCCGGTCCGGCGCCGCTGCCGGCCACCTATCTCGGTGGCGACGCGCGCGAGGTGCGCGACCAGATGGAAACCCAGATCATGATGGGTTTCGAGGGTCTGCCGCACAGTTCTCCGGACTTCTACGCGGGCCAGATACTCGCCGCGGTCATCGGCGGCGGCATGTCCTCGCGCCTCTTCCAGGAAGTGCGCGAGAAGCGCGGGCTCTGCTACTCGATCTACGCCTTCCACTGGAGCTTCGCCGATACCGGCGTCTTCGGCGTCCATGCCGCGACCGGACCGGAGGACGTCGCCGAGCTCATGCCGGTCATCGTCAACGAGCTCGAGCGCGCCGCCGACGACATTTCCGAGCGCGAGCTGGCGCGGGCCCGGGCGCAGCTCCGCGCCGGCCTCCTGATGACGCTCGAGAGCCCCGCCGCGCGCGCCGGCCAGCTCGCCCGCCAGCTCCTTCTCTTCGGCCGGCTCGTTCCCATCGACGAGCTGGTCGCGCGCATCGAGGCGATCGACGCGCGGACGGTGCGCGACCTCGCCCACCGCATCTTCGCCGGCAGCGCGCCGACGCTTGCCACCGTCGGGCCGACCAAGGGCATCATGGAACGCGACCGCATCGCCGAACGCTTCGGCGTCCGGGCCAGCGCCTGAGGCCGGCGTGGCGTTCCTCCGCTCCATATCGACCATCCATTCGAGCCCGGCGATCCGCGGCAACCGCGTCATGCTGCGGGCACCGGTGCTCGCAGATTTCCCGCAATGGGCGCGGCTCCGCGAGGAGAGCCGCGCCTTCCTCGCGCCGTGGGAGCCGATCTGGCCCGCCGACGACCTCACCCGCATGGCCTTCCGCCGCCGCATCAAGCGCTACCAGCGCGAGATCCGCAACGGCACCGGCTTTCCCTTCTTCGTCTTCTCGCCGGACGGCGAGACGCTCCTCGGCGGCCTGACCCTCGCGCAGGTCCAGCGTGGCGTCACCCAGTCCGGCGTGCTCGGCTACTGGATGGGCGCGCCTTACGCGGGCAAGGGCTTCATGAGCGCGGCCGTACGCGGGCTCCTCGGCTTTGCCTTCGATTCGCTCAACCTCAACCGCGTCGAGGCGGCGTGCCTGCCCCACAACGCGCCCTCGATCGCGCTCCTCGAAAAGGTCGGATTCACGCGCGAGGGATATGCACGGAAATACCTGTGCATCGACGGGCGCTGGCAGGATCATCTGCTTTTCGGCATCGTCCGCGACGATCCGCGGCGGTAGGCTCGGGATGCCGGCCTTGTGCGTCCCGCGCGATGCACCTAAAGAAATCATTTGACTGTGTCTTCGGGGGATCGGTTGCGTCTCGTCCGCCTGCTCGCCTTCATTTTCGCCGCCATGGTCTCGGCCGCCCTGCCGAGCCTGCCGGCGCATGCGCTCGAGGCGATCAGCGTGCCGCTCGACGGCAAGACGCTCGACCTGACCAACAAGGTCCAGCTGTTCCGGCAGCCCGACGACAAGATCCAGGTCTCGACCGCGCCCGGCGCCGACGGCATCGTGCGGCGCATCGAAGTCCATGCCAAGCAGCCGACCGGCGGCGGCTCCTTCTGGGCGGTCTTCGCCCTCGCCAATACCGGCGACGAGCAGATCGACCGCCTGCTCGTGGCAACGCATTTCCGCCTCGCCGGCTCGGGGATCTTCTGGCCCGACCTCGGCTCGCAGCGCATCGCCAACGTGACGCCGAGCCAGGGCTTCGCCCCCGACCGCCAGCTCAGCCAGGAGGCGGACGTCTTCCGTGTCACCCTCGACCCGGGCGCCGTGGTCACCTATGTCGCGGAACTCTCATCCGGCGACCTGCCGCAGCTCTACATGTGGGACGCCGACACCTATAAGGACGCGGTCAACAGCTACACGCTCTATCGCGGCATCGTCCTCGGCATTTCCGGCCTGCTCGCCCTCTTCCTCACCATCGTCTTCGTGGTGAAGGGCACCGCCATGTTCCCGGCGACCGCCGCGCTCGCCTGGGCGGTGCTCGCCTATCTCTGCGTCGACTTCAACTTCCTCGGCAAGGTGGTGGCGAGCGGCAGCGACCAGGTCTGGCGCGCCGGCGCCGAGGTCTTCCTCGCCGCCTCGCTGGTCATCTTCACCTACACCTACCTGCACCTCAACCGCTGGCACTTCCGCTACAGCTACCTCGCCATCGGCTGGCTCGTCGGCCTCGCCCTCCTCCTCGGCATCTCGATCGTCGATCCGAGCGTGGCGGCGGGCATTGCCCGCCTCTCCATCGGGGTCACCGGCGTGCTCGGCTTCGCGCTGATCGTCTATCTCGCCACCCACGGCTTCGACCGCGCGATCATGCTGATCCCGACATGGATCCTGCTCCTCGTCTGGAGCTTCGCCGCGTGGCTGACGGTGAGCGGCCACATCGCCAACGACGTCGTGCAGCCGGCGCTCGCCGGCGGCCTCGTCCTCATCGTCCTCCTCATCGGCTTCACCGTCATGCAGCATGCCTTTGCCGGCGGCGTGGTGGTGCAGGGCCATATCGGCGAGACCGAGCGCCGGGCGCTGGCGCTGACCGGCGCCGGCGACATCGTCTGGGACTGGGACGTGCTGCGCGACCGCATCTTCACCGGTCCCGAAGCCGAGGACCTGCTCGGCCTCAAGCGCGGGGCGCTCGAAGGCCCGGCGCGCGACTGGCTGGAGATCCTCCATCCCGGCGATCGCGACCGCTTCAAGACCACCCTCGACACCGCGGTGGAGCTCCGCCGCGGCCGCATCGCGCAGGATTTCCGCCTGCGCTCCGAGGATGGGCACTATCGCTGGTTCCATCTCCGCGCCCGCCCGGTCCTCGGCACCGACGGCGAGGTGCTGCGCTGCGTCGGCACGCTCCTCGACGTCACCGAGGAGCGCACCGCCGAGGAACGGCTCCTCCACGACGCGGTCCACGACAACCTGACCGGCCTGCCCAATCGCGAGCTCTTCCTCGACCGGCTGCGTGCCGCCATCACCCGCACCGAGGCGGAGGGCGCCTCGCGCCCCTCGGTCTTCATGCTCGACATCGACCGCTTCAAGCAGGTCAATGACGGCTTCGGCATCGCCATCGGCGACTCGATCCTGCTCACAATCGCAAGGCGCCTCAGCCGCCTTCTGAAGGCGCAGGATACCCTCGCCCGCCTGGATGGCGACCAGTTCGCCTTCCTCCTCATCTCGGAGATCCAGCCGGAACGCGTCGCGGCCTTCGCGGAATCCGTGCGACGGACGCTCCGCGCGCCGATCACGCTCGGCGAGAAGGAGGTCTTCCTCACCGCCTCCATCGGCATCTCCATGCACGACCAGAAGCATGTCGAGCCCGAGGAGATGATGAAGGACGCCGAGATCGGCATGTACCATGCCAAGCGCCTCGGCGGCGACCGGATCGAGGCCTTCCGGCCGGCGCTGCGCCAGCACGGCAGCGACATGGCGACGCTCGAATCCGACCTTCGCCGGGCGCTGGGCCGCGAGGAGATCAAGATCCTCTACCAGCCGATCGTGCGGCTCGAGGACAAGACCATTGCCGGCTTCGAGGCGCTGGTGCGCTGGGACCATCCGAAGCTCGGCCGCATCCCGCCGACCGACTTCATCCCCATGGCCGAGCGCTCCGGCCTCATCATCCCGCTCGGCCTCTTCGTCCTCGACCGCGCCGCGCGCCAGCTCGCCGACTGGCAGGAGCAGCTCGGCCGCCACGCCTCGCTCTTTGCCAGCGTCAACGTGTCGAGCCGCCAGCTCCTCCGCCACGACCTGATCAACGACGTGAAGTCGGTTCTGGTGCGCTCCAACATCGCGCGCGGCTCGCTGAAGCTCGAGGTTACCGAGAGCCTGGTCATGGAGAATCCGGAATATGCCGCGCAGGTGCTGGTGCGCGTGCGCGAGCTCGGCGCCGGCCTTTCGCTGGATGATTTCGGCACCGGCTATTCCTCGCTCTCCTACCTGCAGCGCTTCCCCTTCGACACGATCAAGATCGACAAGGCCTTCGTCCAGGGCAGCGGCGCCGGCGACCGGCGCGTGATCCTGCGGTCGATCATCTCGCTCGCCCATGACCTCGGCATGGACGTGGTCGCCGAAGGCGCCGAGTCGGAGGCCGACGCCCTCGAGCTCGAGGACCTCGGCTGCGAATACGTCCAGGGCTTCCTCTACGGGCAGCCGATGACCGCCAACGAGGCGAGCAAGCTCCTCTTCCGCACCGACGTGGAAGAGGTCGCGTAGGCCACAGATAAGTCACTGATTTCATTTCACTTCAACAGGTAAATTAGATTTTTGGCTTGACTGTTGAAGTCGTTGATTCTAAAGGAGTCCAACACTTCGGGGCGATTTCGGTTGCCAGTGTTGAACCCATGCGATTCCAAGAGCTTAACGGCGATCAGCGGCGTGAAACCGTCAATACGCGGCAGCGCTATGCCGCGTGGCGCGCCGCTCTGGCCGACCTGGAGCACTACAAGGGTTCGATGGTCTGGGCCGAGGATCGCGGCGCGCAATATCTCGTGCGCAGCGCCTACGGGTCGCGGCCCGGCATCCGCCGGCAACGCTCCCTCGGTCGCCGCTCGCCCGAGACGGAGCGGCTCAAGGCCGAATTCGAGGAAGGCCGGGCTGCCGCCAAGGAACGCCTTGCAGCGGTGCAGGCTGTGCTGGAGCGCCAGGGGGGCATCAATCGCGCCGTCGGCCTCGGCCGGGTTCCGCTTCTCGGCGCCCGCATCATCCGCGCGATCGACGGCGCCAGGCTCCTCGGTGGCGGGATCCGCGTCGTCGGCACCAATGCCGTCTATGCCTACGAGGCGGTGAGCGGCGTCTTCGTCGAGGCGACCCTCACGACGACCGAGGACATGGACCTCCTCTTCGATGCCCGGCGCCGGCTGAATTTCGCCACCAGCGGCGACGTTCCGGAACGGAGCCTGCTGTCGATCCTGCGGCGGGTCGACCGGTCCTTCACGCGGATGCCGGCAACCTTCCGGGCCACCAACCGTGACGGCTATTTCGTCGACCTCATCCGGCCGATGCCGTCGCCGCCCTGGGCCAGTCACCCCGAAAAGCTCGGCGACGACGAGGACGACCTCACGGCCGTGGACGTGGCGGGCCTGCACTGGCTTTCAGAGGCCCCCTCTTTCGAGGCCGTCGCGATAGATGAAAGCGGCTCGCCGCTACGCATCGTGGCGCCGGATCCGCGCGCCTTCGCCGTGCACAAATGGTGGCTCTCTCATCAGCCCAGTCGCGATCCCTCCAGCCGGCGACGCGATGCCGAGCAGGCGCGTGCGGTCGCCCAATTGGTGATCCAATTCATGCCCCACCTGCCCTATGACCGGAAAGAAATCGAGGTCGTCCCGAAGGAGGCCTTCGACGCCGCGCGCCCCCTGTTCGCGCCGCCGCCCGCCAGCGGCACCGGCTTTCCTTGACACCTGCCCCGCTCGTCCCCTTAGTCACTCGCATGAACCCCGCCCTGCCCTCGCTCGACATCCTGCTCTGCGCGCCGCGCGGTTTCTGCGCCGGCGTCGACCGGGCGATCCAGATCGTCGAACTGGCGCTGAAGCGCTACGGTCCGCCGGTCTATGTCCGCCACGAGATCGTCCACAACCGCTACGTGGTCGAGAGCCTGAAGGCGAAGGGCGCCGTCTTCGTCGAGGAGCTCGACGAGATTCCCGATACCGGCCAGCCGGTCGTCTTCTCGGCCCATGGCGTGCCGAAGACGGTGCCCGAGGCGGCGCGCACGCGCCAGCTCTTCCAGCTCGACGCCACCTGCCCGCTGGTCACCAAGGTCCATCGCGAGGCCGAGATCCACTTCCGCCGCGGCCGCGAGATCATCCTCGTCGGCCATGCGGGACACCCGGAAGTGGTCGGCACCATGGGCCAGTTGCCGCCCGGCGCCGTCCTCCTCGTCGAGACCGAGGCGGACGCGCGCGCCATCGCGCCGCGCTCGCCGGACAGCCTTGCCTGGATTACCCAGACCACCCTCTCCGTCGACGACACCTCGGCGATCGTCGCGATCCTTCGGGAGCGGTTCCCGCAGATCGTCGGGCCGCACAAGGAAGACATCTGCTACGCCACCACCAACCGGCAGGAGGCGGTGAAGCGCGTCGCCGGCCGGTGCGATGCGATGATCGTCGTCGGCGCGCCCAACTCGTCCAACTCGCAGCGCCTCCGCGAAGTCGCCGAGCGGTCCGGCTGCCCGGTCTCGCTTCTCGTCCAGCGCGCCGCCGAGATTGACTGGCCGCGTCTTGCCGGCATCCGCACGCTCGGCGTGACCGCCGGCGCCTCGGCGCCCGAAGTGCTGGTCGATGAGGTCATCGAGGCCTTCGCGGCGCGCTTCGCGGTGCGCGTCGAGGTCGTGACCAATGCCGAGGAATCGGTCGCCTTCAACCTTCCCCGCGAATTGCGCGCTGCCAGCTAGGGCCGGTCATCGCTTCACTTCGCCCGCCCGCTATTGATTTGTCGCTCTTCCGGACGGAAAACCGCTTCGCACTTTTCCTGGAAACGCTCCCGCCATGGCCGTCTATACCGAGATCCCCGACGACGAGTTCGCCCGCTTCATGGCGGGTTACGACCTCGGCGCGGTCACCTCGATGAAGGGCATCGCCGAGGGCGTCGAGAACTCCAACTTCCTTCTCGTCACCGAGCGCGGCCAGTTCATCCTTACCCTCTACGAGAAGCGGGTCGATCCGGCCGACCTCCCCTTCTTCCTCGGTTTGATGGAGCATCTCGCCGAGCATGGCATCACCTGCCCCCTGCCCGTCCGCAACCGCGAGGGCACCGCCCTCGGCCACCTCGCCGGGCGGCCTGCGGCGGTCGTCACCTTCCTTCCCGGCATCGGCGTGCGGCGGCCGCGGGCCGAGCATTGCATCGCCCTCGGCGGTGCGCTCGCCAGCCTCCACCTCGCCGGCCGAGGCTTCGCCATCACGCGTCGCAACGCGCTTTCCGTCGGCGGCTGGCGTCCGCTCTTCGACAATTGCCTCGGCCGCGCCGATGCGGTGCAGCCCGGCCTCGGCGCCGAGATCGCCCGCGAGCTCGACATCCTCGAGGCCGCCTGGCCGGCGGACCTGCCGACCGGGGTCATCCATGCCGACCTCTTTCCCGACAACGTCTTCTTCCTCAATGACCGGCTGTCGGGCCTGATCGACTTCTATTTCGCCTGCAATGACATGCTCGCCTATGACGTCGCCATCTGCATCAATGCCTGGTGCTTCGAGCCGGACGCCTCGCTGAACGTCACCAAGGCGCGTGGCCTGCTCGCCGCCTATCAGGCCGTGCGTCCGCTATCGGCCGGGGAGGCCGCCGCGCTGCCGCTCCTTTGCCGCGGCTCGGCGCTCCGCTTCCTGCTCACCCGCCTCTATGACTGGCTGAACACGCCGGACAATGCGCTGGTGGTGAAGAAGGACCCGCTCGAATACCTGAAGAAACTCCGCTTCCACCGCTCGGTCGCGGAGGCCTCCGCCTACGGGCTCGCGACGTGAGCGAGGATCGCCAGCGCATCGCCATCTGGAGCGACGGCGCCTGCTCCGGCAATCCCGGCCCCGGCGGCTGGGGCGCGGTCCTGATGTGGAACGGCCACGAGAAGGAGCTGTCCGGCGGCGAGGTGCTGACCACCAATAACCGCATGGAGCTGATGGCTGCGATCTCGGCGCTGGAAGCGCTGAAGAAGCCTTCCGCCGTCGACCTTCACACCGACTCGCAGTACCTGCGCGGCGGCATCACCGGCTGGATCAAGGGCTGGAAGCGCAACGGCTGGAAGACGGCTGACCGGAAGCCGGTCAAGAACGACGACCTCTGGAAGCGCCTCGACGCCGCCGCCGCCCGCCACGACATCACCTGGCACTGGGTCAAGGGCCACGCCGGCACCGAGGGCAACGAGCGCGCCGACGCGCTCGCCCGCGCCGGCATGGCGCCGTTCAAGCCGAAGAGGCGAGCCGCCGGTTCAGGAGAGGCTTAGCGTCTCGCATTCCGCGGCTTCCCTGCGTCCACCAGTCATCGTCGAAAAGAAGCGCCTGGAAGGGAGGCGTGGATGGCCGGCACAGGACCGGCCATGACGAAAGGGAATGGAAGGCCTCCTCGCTACAGCGACGCCAGCACAGCCTCCGCGCCGGTGACCGTGATCTTCCCGCCCGGCGGCTCGTAGGCGATGTGCTTGACCACGCCATTGTCCACGACCGCGGCGAAGCGCTTGGCGCGCACCCCCATGCCGGCATTGACGAGGTCGAATTCGACGCCGGCCGCCTTCGTCCAAACTCCCGAGCCATCGGCGACGAAGTCGATCTCCGGCCCCGCCTTCTGTGCTTCCTTCCACGCCTTCATGACGTGGTGGTCGTTGACCGCCACCACCACGATGCGGTCGATGCCCTTCGCCCTGATCGCGGCGGCGTTCTTCACGAAGGTCGGGATATGCGCATTGTGGCAGGTCGAGGTGAAGGCGCCGGGCACCGCGACGAGCACCACCTTCTGGCCGTCGAAGAGCTCGTGGGTCGAGACGTCCTTCGCCGACCCATCGTCGAGCTTCACCTTGAACGATCCCTCGGGAAGGCGATCACCAACCTGCAGCATGCTGTTGTTCCTTCTGGAAGACTGACTTGTCCGCGACCGTTCTAGCGCGAATCGCGCGCCCGCGGCAGTCAGGGCAGCGTGACCCATTGCTCGATGGCGCGGCCATCCGAAACGATGGTGATGCGCAGCTTTCCGCCGTCGAGCGGGGTCTTGGAGCCGAGCGTGTCGAAGGTGAAGCGGTAGAGCGCCTTGCCGCCCTCGCCCGGCTCGTATTCGGGAACGTCGGCATACCAGTCGCTCGCACCCTCGACGAAGACCGAGGCCTTCTCGGCGTCGGGCACGGTGGCGCTGATGACGAATTTCGCGTGCTTCGGCGTGCCGCCATCCGGCTTCACCGAATCGACCGCGAAGGTGCCCGGCTCCGGCTTGCCGGGCAGCGCCTTCATCGCCGGCTCGACGATCGCCCCGGCACCGGCGTCGGAGGCGCCGCCCGCGACCGGCAGGGCCAGCTCGAAATGATCGGGCACGCAGACGTCGGAGCAGATGCCGACGTCGAGCTTCAGCGCCAGTTCCGATCCGGCCTTTTGATCGGGAACGGCGACGGTGAGCGGCAGAACCACCCTCCCCTCGTAGACGTTGGTGACCGCATAGCCGTCGTCGTGGCGCTCCGGCGGCGGGAAGCCGACTTCGACCTTGCCGACGTTCTTGGAAGCGGTGAAATCGAGGATCGGCGGAATGCCCGCGTCGCCGGGCGTGCGCCAATAGGTCTTCCAGCCCGGCGCGAGCTCGATCTCGACCGCGGCAAGGAGGTTGCCCGCCGCATCGGTGCCCGAGACGACGAGGCGGACGCGTGCCTTGTCGTCGTTCGACACCCAGTCGCCGATGGCGGCGCGGGCGGGCATGGCGGCAAGCATGGGGACGAACACCGCGAGCGCGGCGAGCGGGAGGGTCTTCATGCGCGGAACATAGACCGGCGCCGCCGGTTCAGCGACAGGAACAATGCCGCGGCCGCCAACGTGTTCGTGAGCGCGCCGTTAACCGGGGTGGTCCGGGCATCTTTCCTTTCCGGCCGAGCGTGCTACCTATTCCGCCATGGCCAAACGTGCGCATCCCAAGCTCCCCGGCCGCAACTACCTCGACGGCCAGTTGCTCATCGCCATGCCGGGGATGCAGGACGCGCGCTTCGCCCGCAGCGTGATCTATGTCTGCGCCCATTCGGCCGACGGCGCCATGGGCATCATGATCAACCAGCCGGCGCCGCAGATCACCTTCCACGACCTTCTCATCCAGCTCGGCATCATCCCGGAGGGGCCGGAGATCCGGCTGCACGGGCAGGCCGGCCGCATGCAGGTCCATCGCGGCGGGCCGGTCGAGACCGGGCGGGGCTTCGTGCTGCACAGCTCCGATTACTTCGTCGAGAATTCGACGCTGCCCATCGACGAGCACGTCTACCTCACCGCGACGCTGGAGATCCTCAAGGCGCTCGCCGTCGGCAATGGCCCCGAGAGCGCCATGCTGGCGCTCGGCTATGCCGGATGGGCACCGGGCCAGCTCGAAAACGAGATGCAGGCGAACGGATGGCTGCACTGCCCGGCGACGCCCGACCTGATCTTCGACAACGACCTCGACGGCAAGTACGAGCGGGCGCTCGCCCGGCTCGGCGTCGATCCCCTCCGCCTCTCGGGCGAAGCCGGCCACGCCTGAGGCTCATGCCGCGGGCGTCGCGCGCTCCTTCCGCAGCCGGCCGCGCGCAAACACCGCGAACACGCCGACCAGCGCCGCCGCGAGCCCGTACCAGGTCACCGCATATTGCAGGTGGTTGTTGGGGAACTCGACAACCGTCTCGCCGCCCTGCGGCATCCCGCCCGGCAGGGCCGGGTCGAACCGCGCGTCGACAATGTAGGGCGCGACCTTACCGCCATCGATGCCGGCGGCCTTGGCGTAAAGCGCCGGGTCGCGCGAGAACCACTCGTTCTTCCCGACATTGTCGGCGGGCGCGAACCACGCGCGGTCATAGGGCGCGCGGACCAGCCCGATGACCGTCGTCTCGCCCTCGAGCTGGCCGCCGGCGCGGGTCGTCGGGTCCTTGCGGTCGCCCGGCACGAAGCCGCGATTGACATAGACCGTCCAGCCCTCGGCCGTCGTCAGCGGCGTCATCACCATGAAGCCGAAGCCGCCGAGCCTGCCCTTCGGCTCGGTCAATGCCTGGACGACGTGTACCTCGCGGCCGTTGTCGAAGCGGCCGGTGACCGTCACCGGCTGGTACTGCAAATCCGCGAGGTCCAGCTTCGCCCATTCCGCCGGCGGCGGTGCCGGGATCGGCGGCGCGTCCATGCGCGCGGTCACCCGCGCGATCAGCGCCTCCTTCCAGAACAGCCGCTCGACCTGCCAGGTGCCGAGGCCAAGGAGGATGGCGAGGGCGATGGCCGTCGCTATGGCGGGGAAGAGAAGGCGCCGCATCTCAGCCTTCGATGCGGCCCTCGGCGACGCGGGTGCGATAGGTCTGCGCCAGGAGGAAGCCCTTCAGCGGCCGCAGCAGCGCGAAGGAGAGGATGAAGATCAGCGGGATCCACAGCAGCGCGTGCACCCAGTAGGGCGGCGCGAAGGTGAACTCGACGAAAAGCGCGAGGCCGACGACGATGAAGCCGACGATCATGATGACGAAGACGGCCGGACCGTCGCCGGCATCGGCGAAGGTCGTGAAGTCGAGGCCGCAATTCGCGCAGCGCTCCGCCGGCGTCAGGAAGCCCGTGAAGAGCCTCCCCTGCCCGCAGCGCGGGCAGCGTCCGTGCAGGCCCGTCTCCGCGGCCGTGAGCGGCGGATAGAGGGCCCTGTCCTCGCTCAATGCGCGGCGCCCTCGATCGGCGCGCCCCAGCCGCCCCAGACGTAGATGCAGAAGAAGAGGAACAGCCAGACGACGTCGACGAAGTGCCAGTACCAGGCGGCCGCCTCGAAGCCGAAATGGTGCTTCGGGTCGAACTGGCCCTTGTAGGCGCGGATGAAGCAGACGATCAGGAAGATCGTGCCGACGATGACGTGGAAGCCGTGGAAGCCGGTCGCCATGAAGAAGGTGGCGCCGTAGATGTTGCCGCCGAAGGAGAAGGCGGCGCTCGAATATTCGTAGGCCTGCACGCAGCTGAAGAGGAGGCCGAGGATGATGGTGAGCGCGAGGCCCCAGAGCAGGCCGCGGCGGTCCTTGTGGAGGAGCGAGTGGTGCGCCCAGGTCACCGTCGTGCCGGAGGTCAGGAGGATCAGCGTGTTGAGGAGCGGGAAGTGCCAGGGGTCGAAGACCTCGATGCCCTTCGGCGGCCAGTGCCCGCCGGTGAAGTCGAAGCGCGTCGCCTGGATGTGGTCGCCGACGAAGAGCGAGGAGGAGAAGAAGGCCCAGAACCAGGCGACGAAGAACATCACCTCCGACGCGATGAAGAGGATCATGCCGTAGCGCAGGCCGAGCGACACGATCGGCGTGTGGTCGCCCTTCTGGCCCTCGTGGATGACGTCGCGCCACCAGACGAACATGGTGTAGAGGACGCCGAGGAAGCCGGGGACGGTCCACAGCAGCGAGTGGCCATGCATGTAGGCAATGCCGCCGAGCGCCAGGGCGAAGGCCGAGATCGAGGCGACGAAGGGCCACGGGCTCGGGTCGACCAGGTGGTAGGAATGGTTCTTGGCGTGGGCGGCGTCAGCCATTCTCTTGCTCCGAAATCAAAGCGGGCGCTTCGGTGTTGCAGGTTCGGCCGCGGCCACCGGCTTGTCCGGGTTGGCAGCGGGGAAGAACGTATAGGAAAGCGTGATCGCGTCGAGGTTGTTCTGCTCGGGATCCTTGGCGATGGCCGGATCGACGAAGAACTGGACGGTCCAGCGCGCCTTCTCGCCGGGCTTCAGCGTCTGCTGGTTGAAGCAGAAGCAGGCGATCTTGTTGAAGTAGACGCCGATCTCGCCGGGCATGACGTTGAAGGCGGCAAGGCCGGTGGTCGTATGGTCGCTCCGGTTCTCGGCAAGGAAAGCCGCCTCGGCGACCTCGCCGAGCTTGACCTTCATCTGGCGCTGCTCGGGCCGGAAGCTCCAGCCGAGATCGTTCGAGATGTTGGAATCGAAGAGGATGGTGATCTCGCGGTCGAGCACCTCGCCGGGCGCCTTCTCGGCCTGACGCGTGGCGCCGCCGAAGCCGGTCAGCGAGCAGAACATCGAATAGAGCGGCGAGACGGCGAAGGCGGCGCCGATCATGGCGACGACGAAGACCGCGCAGGCGGCGGCCGTCAGGCCCATGCGGGAGCGCCTCGGCGCCGGGCGGTTCGCCTCGCTCATCACGACGATCCGAGGATCTTGGCGGCGAGCACGCCGCCGCCGAGCTTGGCGATGGTGAGCAGGTAGAACAGCCCGACGAGGGCGAACAGCGCCACGGCGATGGCGACGGAGCGTCCGCGCTGGCGGCGACGCTGCTCGGGGCTGAGCCGGATGCCTTCCGGTTGTTCGGTCACGGCGGTCTCGGTCATGGCATTGCGAAGCCGCGCTCGGCGAGCAGCATCACGAAGATGAGGAACAGGTAGAGGAGCGAGAAGGCGAAGAGCCGCCGCGCCGGGCGCATCTCCTTGTCGGTCGCCGGCATGCGGTAGACCTGCCAGGTCAGGAAGACGAAGGCCGCGCCGAGGATCGCCGCGACGACGCCATAGGCCGGGCTCGCCATGCCGAGGAAGGCGGGCACCACGCCGACGACGGCGAGCGGCACGGAATAGGCGAGCATCTGGATCTGCGTCGCGCGCAGGCCCTTCGCCACCGGCAGCATGGGGATCCCGGCGCGGGCGTAGTCGTCGCTCCGATAGAGCGCCAGCGCCCAGGAATGCGGCGGCGTCCACAGGAAGATGATGAGGAAGAGGACGAAGCTCTCCATGCTCACCGTGCCCGTCGCCGCGGCCCAGCCGATCATCGGCGGCAGGGCCCCGGCGACGCCGCCGATGACGATGTTCTGCGGCGTCGAGCGCTTCAGCCAGGCCGTGTAGACGAAGACGTAGAAGAGGATGGTGAAGGCGAGCAGGCCGGCGGCCACGTAGTTGGCGGCGAGGCCGAGGAACACGACCGAGCCGGCACCGAGCCAGGCACCGAATACCAGCGCGTCGCCGGCGGGCACGCGGCCCGAGGGAATCGGCCGGCGGGCGGTGCGCGCCATCACGCGGTCGATATCGGCATCGTACCACATGTTGAGCGCGCCGGCGGCGCCGGCGCCGACCGCGATGGCGACGAGCGAGACGAAGCCGATGATCGGATTGATGCCGGTCGGGGCGATCACCATGCCGACGAAGGCGGTGAACACGACCAGCGACATGACGCGCGGCTTGAGGAGCTGGACGTAGTCGCCGGCGGCACCGTCATGGATCGGCACCGTGTCGGCGGCCACGCCCTCAGCCTCGCGCCTTTCGATATAGGCCATTTCCGGTCTTCCAGATGCCCACGCTTCCTAGCGGATGCGCGGCAACGTCTCCCACTGGTGGAAGGGCGGCGGCGACGGCAGCGACCATTCGAGGGTGGTGGCGCCCGGCCCCCACGGATTGTCGCCGGCGACGCGCTTCTTCGCGAAGGTGTCCCACAGCATGTAAAGGAAGATGAACACCGCGAGGCCCGAGATATAGGAGCCGATCGAGGAGACCATGTTCCAGCCCGCGAACGCATCCGGATAGTCGGCATAGCGGCGCGGCATGCCGGACAGGCCGAGGAAGTGCTGCGGGAAGAAGACCAGGTTCACGCCGATGAACGTGACCCAGAAGTGCAGCTTGCCGATCCGCTCGTTGTACATGTAGCCGCTCATCTTCGGGAGCCAGTAGTAGAAGCCGCCGAAGATCGCGAAGACCGCGCCGAGCGAGAGCACGTAGTGGAAGTGCGCGACGACGAAGTAGGTGTCGTGCAGCACCTGGTCGAGGCCGGCATTGGAGAGTTGCACGCCGGTCACGCCGCCGAGGGTGAAGAGGAAGATGAAGCCGATCGCCCAGAGCATCGGCGTGCGGAACTCGATCGAGCCGCCCCACATGGTGGCGATCCACGAGAAGATCTTGATGCCCGTGGGCACCGCGATGACCATGGTCGCGGCGACGAAGTAGGCCTGCGTGCCGAGCGAGAGGCCGACCGTGTACATGTGGTGCGCCCACACGACGAAGCCGATGAAGCCGATCGCCACCATCGCATAGGCCATGCCGACGTAGCCGAATACCGGCTTCTTCGAGAAGGTCGAGACGATGTGGCTGACCATGCCGAAGCCTGGCAGGATGAGGATGTACACCTCGGGGTGGCCGAAGAACCAGAAGAGGTGCTGGAAGAGCACCGGGTCGCCACCGCCGGTCGGCGAGAAGAAGGTGGTGCCGAAATTGCGGTCGGTGAGCAGCATGGTGATCGCGCCGGCGAGCACGGGCAGCGCCAGCAGCAGGAGGAACGCCGTCACCAGCACGGACCACGCGAAGAGCGGCATCTTGTGCATGGTCATGCCGGGCGCGCGCATGTTGAAGATGGTGGTGATGAAGTTGATCGCGCCGAGGATCGACGAGGCGCCGGCAAGGTGGAGCGAGAGGATCGCGAAATCCATCGCCGGACCCGGCTGGCCGGTGGTCGAGAGCGGCGGGTAGATCGTCCAGCCGCCGCCGACGCCGTGCGCGTTCGGCGCGCTCGGCATGAAGAGCGAGATGATGAGGAGAAGGAGGGCCGGCGGCAGCAGCCAGAACGAGATGTTGTTCATGCGCGGGAAGGCCATGTCCGGCGCCCCGATCATGATCGGCACGAACCAGTTGCCGAAGCCGCCGATCATCGCCGGCATTACCATGAAGAAGATCATGATCAGGCCATGGGCGGTTACGAAGACGTTGAAGAGCTCGGGGTCGCCGAAGATCTGCATCCCCGGCTCCATCAGCTCCATGCGCATGACGACGGAGAGCGCGCCGCCGATGATCCCCGCGATGATCGCGAAGATCAGGTACATCGTGCCGATGTCCTTGTGGTTGGTCGAATAGACCCAGCGGCGCCAGCCCGTCGGGTGGTGCGCATGGCCGGCATCGCCATGGGCGTCGGCATGCGCGTTGTAGGCGTGGGTGTCGCTGGTCGACATTTTTCTTCTCCTCAATCCTCGGCGGGCGCGCGCGTCAGCGCGGCGCGACCTTCGCCGTCACTCAGTTGCCGGCCACCTTCACGGCCTCGTCGGCCGGCGCGTCCGCGAGAAGCTTGTAGGCTCCATCGAGGTCGGTCTTGGCGGCTTCCGCCCAGGCCTTGAACTTCTCAGGGCTCACCGCGCGCACCTCGATCGGCATGAAGGCGTGGTTGCGTCCGCAGAGCTCGGAGCACTGGCCGTAATAGGTTCCCTCGCGCTCGACGAGGAACCAGGTCTCGTTCAGCCGGCCGGGGATGGCGTCCATCTTGATGCCGAAGGAGGGCACCGCGAAGGAATGGATGATGCCCTCGGGATCGGCGGTGATCTGGGCACGGATGACCGTGCCGGTCGGCACGACCAGCGGGCTGTCGACCGCGAGCAGGCGCGGCTGCGTCTTCGGATCGCGCTTGGCGTCGTCGAGCAGGTACGAGTCGATCGAGATGTCGCCATTGTCCGGATAGTCATAGGTCCAGAACCACGCGGCGCGGCCGGTGACCTTGATGGTCATCGTCTTCGACGGATCGTAGTTGGCGACGGCGCGGGCCGGATCGTGCTCGGCGAAGAGGAGCGAGAACGAAGGCACGGCGATGCCGACGAGGATGATGATCGGCAGGATCGTCCAGACCACCTCGATCATGGTGTTGTGGGTGGTCTTGGAAGGCACCGGGTTCCGCTTCGCGTTGAAGCGGATCATGCAATAGACCAGCAGCGCCAGCACGAAGAGGACGATCAGGGTCACGAGGACCAGGAGGCCGTCGTTGAACCGGTGAATCATCTCCATGATCGGCGTCGCCGCCGGCTGGAGGTTGATCTCCCAGGGCTGCGGCTGGCTTGCCGAAGCAGGGGCCGCCAAAGCGGCCATGCCGGCGCCCGCCAGAATGGCGCCCATTCCATAACGCCCGCCCTTCGTCACCAATTTGCCTCCTTCGAACGTCTCTTATGGCCGCGGATTCGCCCGGTACTATAGAGCGATATCGCGTGTCAGCCATGTCAGCTTGGCGATGTTTAACGAGTCGGAGCGAGAGAAACCATAGGCGATTTTGACCCGCAACGCCGTGTCGCGGATCGCGATGCGTCAAACCATGCGCCAATGGCGGTTTTCCGGAGCTTTCCGGCAAGCCCGCCGCGCGGGAAAGCGGGATTTCCTACCCCACTGGATTGCGGCAGGATAAGCCCGGGAGCCGGAGACGATTCGGCGTCCGTGCGGTCATGAACGTCGCGACGGGCACCCATTTCGAGAGAAGCCAGCCAAATGTACGAAGAAGTCGAGGAAAGACGTAGCCGCCTCCTGCCTGTCCTCATGGCAGTCACCGCGCTCCTTGCCGTGGCGCTTGCGGCCGTGATCATCCTGTTCTTCCTCGGCGTCTTCGACCGCAAGACCCCGACGCCGGCGGTTGCCGCCGCCACGCCGGTCGCCGCGGCGCCAACCCCGGTTGCCGCAGCGCCTTCCGGCGAAGGCGAGGCGCAGCCGCTCGATCCCTCGGGCAACCCGCCGACCAGCCAGGTGCAGAAGGCGGTCGTCTCGGCCGCCCCGCCGGCTCCCGGCGAGCCGCCGATCAAGGACACGCACGGCGACTGGCAGACGCGCTGCGACAAGCCCGCCGGGGCCCAGAACGAGCAATGCGTGCTCATGCAGTTCGTCACGGCCGAGGACCGCGACAATGTCGGCCTCACCGTCATCGTCCTGAAGACGGCGGACAAGAAGGCGAAGATCATGCGCATCCTCGCCCCGCTCGGCGTGCTGCTACCCTCCGGCCTCGGCCTCAAGATCGACGAGACCGACATGGGCCGCGCCGGCTTCGTGCGCTGCCTGCCGAACGGGTGCGTCGCCGAGGTAATCCTCGAGGACAAGCTGCTGAAATCGCTGGAGGGCGGCAAGACCGCCACCTTCATCATATTCCAGACACCGGAAGAGGGTATCGGCATCCCGATCTCGCTCGCCGGCTTCCAGCCGGGCTTCGACAGCCTGCCCTGACCGCCGGCGAGTTTCGCGTTGGCGGGAAGGGCCGGAGTCCCTATCTCTGGTTCCAGTCCCCTTTCCGCTTTCGCAGGCCGCCATGACCGACAGCCCCCATTCGATCCTCGACCGCGCCGGGCTCGACCGCGAGACGGCGCGGAGCGCCATCGCCGATGCCCTCTCCGGCGCCGATGACGGCGAGCTCTACCTCGAATATTCCCAGTCCGAGGGCCTCCTCTTCGACAATGGCCGGCTGAAGTCGGCGAGCTACGATACCGCCCAGGGCTTCGGGCTCCGCGCGGTGGCCGGCGAGGCGGCCGGCTACGCCCATTCCGGCGAGATTTCCGAGAAGGCGATCCGGCGCGCCGCCGATGCCATCCAGGCGGTCAAGTCCGGCCATGCCGGCACCTATGCCGAGGCGCCGCGCGGCACCAATGTCGCGCTCTATCCGGATGCGAGCCCGCTCGGCTCGCCGACCTTCGCCGAGAAGGTCAAGCTCCTCGAGGAGATCGACGCCTATGCCCGCGGCAAGGACCCGCGCGTGCAGCAGGTGACCGCCTCGCTCGGCGGCTCCTACCAGGAAGTCGAGATCCTTCGCGCCGACGGGCGGCTCGTCCGCGACGTGCGGCCGTTGGTGCGCGTCTTCGTCTCGGTCGTCGTCGGCGACGGGCAGAAGCAGGAGGCCGGCTCCTTCGGCATGGGCGGGCGCGAGGGCTTCGAGAAATTCATCACGCAGGATTCCTGGCACGCCGCGGTCGACGAGGCCTATCGCCAGGCCCTCGTCAATCTCGACGCGGTGCCGGCGCCGGCGGGCACCTTCGACATCGTCCTCGGCCCCGGCTGGCCGGGCATCCTCCTCCACGAGGCGGTCGGCCACGGCCTCGAGGGCGATTTCAACCGCAAGAAGGAAAGCGCCTTTGCCGGCCTCATGGGCCAGCGCGTCGCCTCCCCCGGCGTCACCGTGGTCGACGACGGCACGCTTCCCAATCGGCGCGGCTCGATCTCGATCGATGACGAGGGCACGCCCTCGCAGCGCAACGTCCTCATCGAGGACGGCATCCTCGTCGGCTACATGCAGGACCGGCAGAACGCGCGCCTGATGGGGATGAAGCCGACCGGCAACGGCCGCCGCCAGTCCTATGCGCATATCCCGATGCCGCGCATGACCAACACGATCATGCTCTCCGGCAATGCCGATCCGGCGGAAGTGCTCGCCTCGGTCAGGGACGGCATCTACGCGGTCGCCTTCGGCGGCGGCCAGGTCGACATCACCAGCGGCAAGTTCGTCTTCTCCTGCACCGAGGCCTATCGCATCGAGGGCGGGCGGATCGGGCCGGCGATCAAGGGCGCCATGCTGATCGGCAATGGCCCCGACGCGCTCACGCGCGTGAAGATGATCGGCAACGACATGGAGCTCGATCGCGGCATTGGCACCTGCGGCAAGCAGGGCCAGGGCGTGCCGGTCGGCGTCGGCCAGCCGACGCTCCGGATCGACCAGATCACGGTGGGCGGCACGGCGACCTGACGCCAACACGGACGGGGTGACGGATGGCGGGGGAAACGGCGGCGGCAGCGGTTGCGGCGGCGGAGGGCTTCGACCTCCTGCACGCCGTCGCGCTCCTCGGTGCCGGCGTCGTCGCGGTCCCCATCTTCCGCCGCCTCGGCCTCGGCTCGGTCCTCGGCTATCTAGCCGCGGGCATCGCCATCGGGCCCTTCGGCCTGCGCCTCTTCCGCGATCCCGCCGCGATCCTCGGCGTCGCCGAGCTCGGCGTGGTCATGCTCCTCTTCGTCATCGGGCTGGAGCTGAAGCCGTCCCGGCTGTGGTCGCTCCGCCGCGACATATTCGGTCTCGGCATCGCCCAGGTCGTGGTCTCGATCCTCGCCCTCGGCGGGGTCGCCATGCTGTTCGGCGTGAGCTTCCCGGTCGCGCTGATCGCGGCCATGGGCCTGTCGCTCTCCTCGACCGCGATCGTCCTGCAGATGCTCGACGAGCGCGGCGAGACGTCGGCGCCCTTCGGGCAGAAGATATTCTCGGTCCTCCTCCTCCAGGACCTCGCCATCGTCCCGTTCCTCGCGATCGAATCCCTCGCCTCGCCGGTGCCGGCGGCCGAGACTGGCCTGTCGCCGCCGATCAAGATCGCCATCGCGCTCGCCGCGGTCGCCGGGCTCATCGCCGTCGGGCGCTACCTCCTCAATCCGATCTTCGCGGCGATCGCCGCCAGCAAGGCGCGCGAGGTGCTCACCGCCGCCGCCCTCCTCGTCGTCCTCGGCGCCGCGCTCGCCATGGAGGCGAGCGGCCTTTCCATGGCGATGGGCGCGTTCCTCGCCGGCGTGCTCCTTTCCGAATCGAGCTATCGGCACGAGCTCGAGGCCGACATCGAGCCCTTCCGCGGCCTCCTCCTCGGCCTCTTCTTCCTCGGCGTCGGGATGACCCTCGACGTGTCGCTGATCCTCCGCGACTGGTGGCTGGTGCTGCTCATCGTCGCCGTCTTCATGGTGCTGAAATCGGCCGCGGTCTATGCGGTCGCGCGCGTCCGCAGCGGCCATGGCGAGGCGACCCGCATCGCGCTCTACCTCGCGCAGGGCGGCGAGTTCGCCTTCGTCCTCTATGCCGCGGCCGGCACCGCCGGCATCTTCTCGGCCGAGACCGCGGCGCGGCTCACCGCCTCGGTCATCGTGTCCATGGCGCTGACCCCGCTGGTTCCCTTCCTCCTCCGCCTGATCCTGAAGCCGGAGAAAGATTCGATGGACGGCATCGACGTGGCCGAGAACCTCTCCGGCACGGCGCTGGTCATCGGCTGGGGCCGCTTCGGCCAGGTAGCCAGCCAGGCGCTGCTCGCCCACGGGACCGACGTCTCGATCATCGACGACGACACCGAGATGATCCGCGCCGCGGCGCGTTTCGGCTTCAAGATCTACTACGGCGACGGGACCCGCCTCGACGTCCTGCGCGCCGCCGGCGCGGGCACGGCCAAGATCATCGCGGTCTGCGTCGACAAGCGCGAGTCGACCGATCGCATCGTCGAATTGATCAAGGCGGAATTCCCCCTCGCCCGCCTGCTCGTCCGCTCCTACGACCGCGGCCACACGATCGACCTGATCAATGCCGGCGTCGACTACCAGATCCGCGAGGTCTACGAATCCGCGCTCCTCTTCGGCGAGGCGGCGCTGCGCGAGCTCGGCGCCGAGCCCGACGAGGTCGCCCAGGTGATGGCCGACGTCCGCCGGCGCGACGAGGAGCGGCTGGAGCTGCAGCTTGCCGAGGGCATCTTCGCCGGCCGCGACCTCGTGCGCGGCGCGCGCCCGGTGCCGACCCCGCTGTCGCCGCCGAAGCGCCCCGCCCAGACCATCAACGAGCAGGAAGCCGCCGCCGCGGAAGCCGAGGAAAAAGAGGAGCGCGAGGAGATCGGCTGATACTCACGGATAGAGCCGCGCCCTCGTCCAGCTCCCGCCATCCCGCGTGAAGCGCACCCGGTCATGCAGCCGGAAAGCGCCGTCCTTCCAGAACTCGATCTCGACCGGCGCGATGCGGAAGCCGGACCAGTAGTCAGGCCGCGGTATTTCACCGATCGCGAACTTCGCCGCGTATTTCGCCGCCGCCTTCTCGAGCGCGAAGCGCGATTCGAGCGGTCGCGACTGCTGGCTCGCCCAGGCCCCGATCCGGCTGCCGCGCGAGCGGCTGGCGAAATATTCGTCGGCCTCGGCCGCACTCACCTCGCTCACCGGCCCGCGCAGGCGGACCTGCCGGCGCAGGCTCTTCCAGTGGAAGACCGCCGCCGCCTTGGGATTGGCTAGGATTTCCCGGCCCTTGGCGCTCCCATAGTTGGTGAAGAAGGTGAAGCCGCGCTCGTCGAAGCCCTTCATCAGCACCATGCGCACGTCGGGCAGGCCGTCGCCGTCGACGGTCGCCAGCGCCATGGCGTTCGGGTCGTTCGGCTCCGATCCCTCGGCCTCGCGAAGCCACTCCCCGAACAGGGCGATCGGATCCGGGCTTTCGGTGAAGTCACCACTCATTAACGGACCTTGCTCATAATTCAGTCAGGACAGTTTCGGAGTTCCTGCGTGTCCGCTCGTTCATATACCGGCCCGCGCCATGGAGGCCAGATGCCGGTAGCCGCCGCCCTTGCCATCCTCCTCGCGGTGGCCCTTTCGGGCTGCGCCCGCGTCGGCCTCGGCGATGTCACCGGTTCGGTCAAGCCGCGGAAAGCCTCGCCCACCCTGGTTACCGACCGCGTCGACCCGTCCGACTGGCGAATGGTGAAGAACGCCCTCGCCCGGATGCCCGAGCCTGGCGTCCCCGGCGCCGAGATGGCCTGGCAGAACCCGCAGACCGGTTCGGACGGCACCATCACCGCCCTTTCGGCCATGGCCAAGGGCGGAGGGCCGATCTGCCGCGCCTTCGCCACCACGGTCAACGACACGCGCGGCATCCGCAACTACCGCGGCCAGGCCTGCAAGATCGAGGGCGACTGGCAGCTCACCCAGGTCACCGTCGACGACGGCGCGTAAAAAGACCGCCGGCGCCTCTGGAAACAATTCCTAGGCACGCCCACATTTGATGCGGCGGGCCGGATATCCGGCCCGTACTCCGCCTGCTATCTTCCGGAATCATGCGCGACCCCTACGAAGTCCTCGGTGTGGCCAAGGGAGCCAGCCAGGCCGAGATCAAATCGGCCTTCCGCAAGCTCGCCAAGAAGTACCACCCCGACCAGAGCAAAGAGCCGAAGGCGAAGGAGCGCTTCGCCGAGATCAACAGCGCCTACGAGATCGTCGGCGACAAGGACAAGCGCGCCCAGTTCGACCGCGGCGAGATCGGCGCCGACGGCAAGCCGCGCTTCCAGGGTTTCGAGGGCTTCGGGGGCGGCCCGGGCGCGCAGCCCGGCGCGGGCGCGCGCAACTTCCGCTGGGAATCGACCGGCGGCGGCGCGGAGGGCTTCTCCGCGGAAGATATATTCGGCGACATTTTCGGCAATTTCGCGCGCGGCAGCGGCGGCGGCACCGGCCGCGGACGTGCGCGCGCTGGCGGCGGCGCGGCCCCGCAGGGCGATCACGTCACCGCCACCGCCGCGGTCACCCTCGAGCAGCTCGTGCGCGGCGAGAAGGCGCGCGTCGACCTCCCCAACGGCAAGACCGTCGAGGTCGCCATCCCGCCCGGCACCAAGCCCGGCAAGATCATCCGCCTCAAGGGCCAGGGCCATCCCTCGCTCATGGGCGGGCCGCCCGGGGACGCCCTCGTCACCGTCGAGTTCGTGCCGCATCCGCGCTTCCGGATCGACGGCGATACGCTGCGCGCCGATCTCGACGTGCCGCTCGACGATGCCGTGCTCGGCGGCAAGATGCGCTTCGAGACGCTCGACGGCGCGGTGACCCTTGCGGTGCCCGCCTGGTCGAGCGGCGGCCGAACGCTCCGCCTGAGAGGCAAGGGGCTTCCGAACGCCGCCGGCGGCCGCGGCGACATCCTGGTCGGCATCCGCATCACCCTCCCCGCGCGGGGCGATGCCGACCTGGAGGCGCTGATGAAGAAATGGCGCGAGACCGGCCGCGGCACGCGGCAGACGTCGGAAGAAGCCTAGGTCCGTCGCAGTCCGCGCCGCTCCGGCCGGATCACGCCTTCCCGCCCTGGGGTGCATCCGCGGCGGCAAGGATCGCGCCTTCCCGGGCGTCGCCCGGCGCCTGCGGTGCCCCCTCGCGGAAGAAGAACAGGCGCATGCTCCGGTTCAGGCGCTTGTTCCAGGTCTCGTCCGCCAGCGCCAGCCCGTAGGACGCCGCGATCAGCACGGGGAAGAAGACCGCGAGCGTGGCGACGATGGCCCATCCCCTGCCGGGCCCGCCATGGAAGAGGATATAGGCGCCGCTCGCCACGGAGCCGATCAGCGGCATGTGGATGGCATAGACGGGGAAGGATATCCGGCCGAGGAATCTCAGCACCGGCACGTTGAGCGCACGGCGGATCGCGTCTCCGCCATGGACCGCCACGAGGATCAGGGACGCGGAAGCGAGGTGGACCAGCCAGACGCCCTTCTCGTCGGTTCCCGCCGCCGAAAGCCGCGTCGAGCGGCGCATAGAGCGCGTGACCCGGCCGGTATCCGTAGAGATAGCAGCCGAGCGCGGCGAGCAGCCACGCGGTGCCGCGGGAGAACTGGCCCGGCCACCTGACCGCGATGACGGCGATCGTCGTGCCGACGACGAAGGGCGTCAGGCGCCAGGCCACCGCCTGCACGGCGATGAAGGCGAGGGCCACCGTGACGGCCATGGCGCGCGCCGGTGCCCTTGCCAGCACCGCGGCGAGCCCCAGCGAAACGAAGCTTCCGAACAGCTCGTGGTACATCGTCCAGAAGGCGATGTTGAAGTTGCTCCTGTTCTCGAAGAACGTGCCGAAGATTCCCTGGCGAAGCGCGGTCTGCAGATCCGCGTGGAAACCGTTCCGATCGCCGAGGCCGGCCTCGGCCGCCAGCCATTCCGAGCCGGAAAGCGCCGCGGCGCGGTTGGCGAAATTGAGCCCGAGCGCGAGCAGGAGATAGCTCCCCATCGTCCCGACGAAGATGAGGAAGAGGAGGCGCGGCCAGCGCTTGATGACGCCCGAGGTCAGCGCATTCGAGTCGAGCGAATGGAGGTAGTTGAGCGGCAGCACGAAGCCGGAAAGCACGAAGAACACGACCACCGACCCGCTATTGGTCAGCGCGGCGATCGTCCCGTTCACCCAGCCGGGGAGGTATTCCCAGGGCCTAAAGGAGCCGAAGAAGTGGGCGAATACGACGCCGAAGGCGGCCAGCCCCCTGACCGCTTCCAGTTCGAGCAGTCGGCTTCCCTTCTTACCGGCCTGCCCCGAGCCCACCGTCGCCGCCCCTTCTCCGTCGGGAACTGTCCCGCTCGCACGGCGCCGCCCGCCGCCATTCGTCGGCAACCTTAGATCGCGCCATGATCTGTTACAACCCGAGCTGGGACGGCCTAGCTTCGTGGCGCGGCGGCCCGTGCCA
Source organism: Hyphomicrobiales bacterium (assembly GCA_017305635.1). GTDB lineage: Bacteria > Pseudomonadota > Alphaproteobacteria > Rhizobiales > Kaistiaceae > JAFKKF01. The sequence goes on from JAFKKF010000013.1 coordinate 204,070, forward strand.
GGCGGTCGTTGATGGCCTCGCCCAGTCCTTCGCCCGGCACCGGCATGACCGCGATGGTTGCGGCCTTGCCGTCGAGCTCGCGAAGGGCCGCGAAGAGCCTTGCCGCGGCCTCGATGAGATCGCCGCGCGCGCTCAGGTTCACCACCGCCGCCGCGCGTCCGGCGTCTGCCGGCAGGATCGGCCCGAAGGCGAGGAGCGCCTCGCCTTCCCGCACCTCGGCCGCGTTCAGCCGCACCGCGGCCGCCGGGGCGTAGTGCGAGGCGAGCATGCCGGGTGCCAGTGGCCGCGTCGCGTCACCTTCGATGGTCCCGAGCGGCCGCCCGAGCACTGCCTCGATCTCCGCCCGCGCCAGCCCGCCCGGCCTCAGCAGCACCGGTGCGCCGCGATCCCATCCGACGATGGTCGATTCGACGCCCACCGCCGTCGGCCCGGCATTGAGGATGACCGCGACCCGGTCGCCGAGATCATCTGCGACATGGGCGGCGCGCGTCGGGCTGACATGGCCCGAGCGGTTGGCGCTCGGTGCCGCCACGGGCCGGCCGAAGGCCGTCAGCAGCGCCCGCGCCACCGGATGCGCCGGCACCCGGATGGCGAGCGTATCGAGCCCGGCAGTGACGAGATCCGCTACCGGCGCGCCTTCCCGCTTCGGCAATACCAGCGTCAGCGGTCCCGGCCAGAATCGCTCCGCGAGCGCCCGCGCCTCCCCACCCAGCACCACCAGCCGCTCGGCCTCCGTTATCCCCGGCAGGTGGGCGATCAGCGGGTTGAAGCGCGGCCGGCCCTTCGCCGCATAGATGCGCGCCACCGCCTCGCCGTTGGTCGCGTCCGCCGCGAGCCCATAAACCGTCTCGGTCGGCATGGCGACGAGCTCGCCCCGCGAAAGCGCCGCGACCGCCGCCGCTACGCCCTCGGCGAGTCCTCTCCCGCGGGTGTCGAATATCACTGACAAGACCGACGCCACCGTGCCATACGGTCGCCTTGTCGCCGCGGGACACTTGCCCGTCAAGCCGAAGCGCCGAGATGGTTTTCCAGCCGCCCATCGCCGACATCCTCTTCGCCCTCGACGCCGCTGCCGGCAACGCGCCCGGGAGCGGGCAGAGCCTCTTCGACGACCTTCCGCCCGACACCGTCGCCGCCATCCTCGAGGAAGCGGGAAAATTCGCCGCTTCCGAGCTCGCGCCCCTCAACCGCGTCGGCGATGTCGTCGGGGCGCGCCGCAATGGCGACGGTACGGTCACCACCGCGCCCGGCTGGCGCGAGGCCTATCGCCATTTCCGCGATGCCGGCTGGAACGGGCTCTCAGCGCCCGAGGCCCATGGCGGCCAGGGGCTCCCCACCGCGCTTGCCATGGCCGTGCAGGAAATGTGGAACGCAGGGTCGGCCGCCTTCGCGCTCGCCCCGATGCTGACCGCCGGCGCCATCGAGGCGCTCGACGCCCATGGCAGCGACGACCTCAAGACGCGCTATCTGCCGCGCATGGTGTCGGGCGAATGGACCGGCACCATGAACCTCACCGAGCCGCAGGCAGGCTCCGACCTCGGCGCCATCCGCACGCGCGCCGAACCCGCCGCCGACGGAACCTATCGCCTCTTCGGCGAGAAGATCTTCATCACCTATGGCGAGCACGACCTCGCCGAGAACATCATCCACCTCGTGCTCGCCCGCATCGCCGGCGCACCCGATGGCACCAGGGGCCTCTCGCTCTTCGTCGTGCCGAAGCGCCTCGTCGGCGACGACGGCGCGCCCGGCGAAGCCAACGACGTCGCCTGCGCGCGCCTTGAGGAGAAGCTCGGCATCCACGGCTCGCCCACCTGCGCCATGATCTATGGCGGCGCCGGCCGGGGCGCGACCGGCTTCCTCGTCGGCGAGGCCAATCGCGGCCTTGCCGGCATGTTCACGATGATGAACCTCGCCCGCCTCAATGTCGGCATCCAGGGCGTCGGCGTCGCCGAGCGCGCCCGCCAGGAAGCGCTCGCCTATGCGCGCGAACGTCGCCAGGGCCGCGCTCCCGGCATCGACGGCCCGGCGCCGATCATCGCCCATGCGGATGTGAGCGGCATGCTCCTGCGCATGCAGGCGCTTGTCGCCGCCTCGCGCGCGCTCGCCTATTCCTGCGCCTTCGCCTTCGACATGAGCCGCCGCGCCGATCCGTCCCAGCGTGCGCGCTGGGCCGATCGCGCCAGCCTGCTCACGCCGCTCGCCAAGGCCTTCGCCACCGATGCCGCCAACGAGGTCGCCTCGCTCGGGGTGCAGGTCCATGGCGGCATGGGCTACATCGAGGAGACCGGCGCCGCGCAGCATCTCCGCGACGCCCGCATCTTCGCCATCTACGAGGGCACCAATGGCATCCAGGCGGTCGATCTAGTCCTCCGCCGGCTGAAGCTCGACCATGGCGCCGCGGTGGCGCGCTTCATCGATGAGCTCGGGGAAGTCGCCGTCGCCGTGCGGCAGTCGAACCGCAGCGACCTCGGCGCCACCGGCGGGATGCTCGAAGCCGCCGTCGACTCGCTCCGCCGCGCCACCGCCTTCATCGCCGATGCCGAGGCATCCGGCCGCGGCGCGGAAACGCTCGCCGGCGCAACCGCCTATCTCCGCCTCTTCGCGCTCACTGCTTCCGGCGCGCTCCTCGCGAGGGGCGCGCTGGCCGCGCCCGAGGATCGACATGGGTCGCTCGCGCGCTATTTCACGGAAACGCTGGTTGCCGAAAGCGGCGCATTATGTTCCACGGTAACCGGGGGAGCCGCCGCCCATCGGCTCGCCGCCGCGGCCTGGCTCGGCTAGAAGGATCACGCGAGGGAAACGGGGACGGATGCAGGATCATGTGACGGTCGAGACCGATGGCGGCGTCGAGTGGATTCGCTTCGACCGGGCTGAGCACGGCAACGCATTCACCGCCGAGATGTTCGAGATGGCGGCCGATGCGCTCTCGGTCGCCGAGCGCGATTCTCGCGCCCGCGCCATCCTGATCACCGGCATGCCCGGCGTCTTCACCTCCGGCCATGACGTCGAGGAGCTGCGCCGCTATGCCGACGAGGGCGCCATCGGCGCCAGCGCCATCCGCTTCGCCAAGACCGTCGCCACCGTCGACAAGCCGATCGTCGCCGGCATCGACGGTCTCGCCGTCGGCGTCGGCACGCTCCTCCTCCTCCATTGCGATTTCGTGGTGGCGAGCGAGTGGTCGATCTTCTCCGCGCCCTATGCCGATGCCGGCGTCCCGCCGGAAGGCGGCGCCAGCCTCCTCGCGCCCCGGCTGCTCGGCTATCATCGCGCCTTCGAGCTCCTCGTCATGGGCGAGCAGTTCGACGCGCACCGCGCCCGCGAGGCCGGCCTCGTCAACCGCGTCGTGCCCGCCGAGGATGTCGACACCGCCGCGCTCGGCTTCGCCCACGCGCTCGCCGCCAAGCCGCCGGAAGCGATCCGCTCCGCGCGCCGGCTGATGCGCGGCGACATGCGCGAGGTCGCCCAGCGCATCGACCAGGAGGCCACCGCCTTCACCGATCTGCTGCGCTCGCCCGCCGCCCGCGATGCGCTCCAGGCCTATATCGAGCGCAAGAACTGAGGCCGTCCGTGGCCACCCTTCTCGTCACCGACCCGATCTTCCTCGAGCACCTCGTGCTTCCCGGCCAGCCCGAGCGGCCGGACCGGCTCCGCGCCATCGCGCAGTCCCTCGCCGAGGAGCCGTTCGACGCCCTCGTCCGCAAGGGCGCGGTCGCCGCCGACGAGGATGCGCTGATGCTCGCGCATGACGAGGACTATGTCGCCCTCATCCGCGACGCGGCGCCGACGGAAGGGTTCGTCCGCCTCGATCCCGATACCGCCATGATGTCGAAGACCTGGACGGTCGCCCGCCACGCCGCAGGCTCCGCCATGCTCGCCGTCGACGATGTGCTTTCGGGCTCGGTGAAGAACGCCTTCGTCGCCGCGCGCCCGCCCGGCCACCATGCCGAGCGCGACCGCGCCATGGGCTTCTGCTTCTTCAACAATGCCGCCATCGCCGCCCGCCACGCCCAGCGCAGCCACGGCATCCGGCGCGTCGCCATCGTCGACTGGGACGTGCATCACGGCAACGGCACCCAGGCGATCTTCTACGAGGATCCGACCGTCCTCTACGCCTCGACGCACCAGATGCCGCTCTATCCGGGCACCGGGGCGGAAAGCGAGCGCGGCGTCGGCAACATCTTCAACGCGCCCCTTCCGCCCGGTGCCGACGGCGCCGCCTTCCGCACCGCCTTCTCGCGGAAGGTCATCCCCGCCGTCGATGCCTTCCAGCCGGAGCTGGTCATCGTCTCCGCCGGCTTCGACGCGCATTGGCGCGATCCGCTCGCCTCGCTCAAGCTGAAGGAAGAAGACTTCGCCTGGGCGACGGTCGAGGTCCTCGCGCTCGCCGAGCGCCATGCCGGCGGCCGGGTCGTCAGCCTGCTCGAAGGCGGCTATGATCTCACCGGCCTCGCCGACTCGGTCGCCGCCCATGTCGGCGAGCTCATGAAAGCCTGAAGGACCCTGCCATGCCCGACCTCGTCCCGGTCGAAACGCTCACCTTCGAGAAGGCGCTCGCCGAGCTCGAGCAGATCGTCGGCCGGCTGGAGCGCGGCGACGTGCCGCTCGCCGAGTCGATCGCCATCTACGAGCGCGGCGAGGCGCTGAAGAACCATTGCGCCAAGCTCCTCGGCGAGGCCGAGGCGCGGGTCGAGAAGATCCGCCTCAATGCCGACGGCCGCGCCACGGGCACCGAGCCGCTCGACGTCCCCTGATTGATGCCTGGCCCGACCCCGGAAAGAGATTTCGCGATGCCGGAACTCCTTACCAAGTCCTACCTGCGCAAGGCGCTTCTGGTGCAGACCATTGTCACTGGGGTGATGGTGGCGGTCGCATTCGGTACCATCGGCATTCTCCTCAAGCACTAACCTTACCCGAGCCCTGTTCGGCCCCTTTGGCCGACGCGAACCTTGAATCCGGCCTCCTGACCGCCATCTTTGTCGGAATAGTTCCAATTCTTTCCCGACAGGCCAATTCATGAGCACCCTCCCCCAGGACCCGGATTTCGGCGACGCCACCGCCGCCGATGCCATCGACATGATCATCGTGCCGCGGCTTCGCGATCTCGGCGGCTTCAAGGTCAATCGCGCGCTCCCCACCGTGCAGCGCCAGATGGTCGGGCCGTTCATCTTCCTCGACCAGTTCGGTCCCGGCGAGGTGCTGCTCACCGAGCAGTTCGACGTGCGCCCGCATCCGCATATCGGCCTTGCCACCGTCACCTATCTCCATGCCGGCGAGATCGTGCATCGCGACAGCGTCGGCTCGGAGCAGAAGATCGTGCCGGGCGACATCAACTGGATGACGGCCGGCAAGGGCATCGCCCATTCCGAGCGCGCGCCCCGTGACCGGCGCGACCAGAAGGCCCAGTTCGGCGGCTTCCAGACCTGGGTCGCGCTGCCCAAGTCCCACGAGGAGACGGCGCCGACCTTCTTCCACCACGGCCGCGATGCGCTCCCCGTCATTACCGGCGAGGGCGCCACGGTGCGGCTCGCCGTCGGCTCGCTCTATGGCGAGCGCTCGCCGGTCGCGACCTTCACCGAGATGTTCTTCGCCGACGTCACGCTCGAGGCCGGCGCCCTGATCCCGCTCGACGGGACGCACGAGGAGCGCGCCGCCTATCTCGTCTCGGGCGAGGTCGAGATCGCCGGCGACCGCTACGAGGCCGGCCGCCTGATCGTCTTCAAGCCGGGCGCGCACCTCTCGCTGAAGGCGCTCACGCCGGCCCGCCTGGTCCTCCTCGGCGGCGAGCCGATGGACGGCCCGCGCCACATCTGGTGGAACTTCGTCTCTTCCTCGAAGGAACGCATCGAACAGGCCAAGAACGACTGGAAAACCGGCCGTTTCGACAAGGTCTTCGGGGACGAGAAGGACTTCATCCCGCTCCCCGCGTAAGGGTCACATTGCATGGCGGTGGCGACCGTGCAATTTTCCGCCGCGAAAGGACTTCCGCCAGCCGTGGCAAACCGCCCCGATACCCCGCTCCTCGACACCGTCGTGACCCCGGCCGACCTCCGGCGCCTGCCCGAGGCCGACCTGCCTCAGCTTGCCGAGGAGCTTCGCCGGGAGACCATCTCGGCGGTCTCCGTCACCGGCGGCCATCTCGGCGCCGGCCTCGGCGTGGTCGAACTCACCGTCGCGCTGCACTACGTCTTCGACACGCCGCGCGACCGGCTGATCTTCGACGTCGGCCACCAGGCCTATCCGCACAAGATCCTGACCGGCCGCCGCGACCGCATCCGCACGCTCCGCCAGCCGGGCGGCCTCTCCGGCTTCACGCGGCGGGCGGAGAGCGAATACGACCCCTTCGGCGCTGCCCATTCCTCGACCTCGATCTCGGCCGGCCTCGGCATGGCGACGGCGCGCGATCTCTCCGGTGGCGACAATGCCGTCGTCGCGGTGATCGGCGATGGCGCCATGTCGGCCGGCATGGCCTACGAGGCGATGAACAATGCCGGGCACCTGAAGTCGCGCCTCATCGTCGTCCTCAACGACAACGACATGTCGATCGCCGAGCCGGTCGGCGCCATGTCGGCCTATCTCGCGCGCATCGTCTCCGGCCGCGCCTATCGCCGCTTCCGCAATTTCGGCAAGCGGATGATCGCCTGGCTGCCGCATTTCCTGCAGGAGAAGGTCAAGCGGTCGGAGGAATATGCGCGCGGCTTCTGGACCGGCGGCACGCTCTTCGAGGAGCTCGGCTTCTATTACGTCGGGCCGATCGACGGGCACAATTTCGACCATCTCCTGCCCGTCCTGAAAAACGTCCGCGACATGAGGAACGGCCCGATCCTCGTCCATGTCCGCACCAAGAAGGGCAAGGGCTACGCGCCGGCGGAGGCTTCCGCAGACAAGTATCACGGCGTCACCAAGTTCGACGTCGTAACCGGCAAGCAGGCGAAGAGCACCGTCAACCGGCCCGCCTATACGCGCGTCTTCGCCGACCAGCTCATCAAGGCGGCGCGCGCCGACGACAGGATCGTCGCCATCACCGCGGCGATGCCCTCCGGCACCGGCCTTGACCTCTTCGGCAAGGAATTCCCGAACCGCACCTTCGACGTCGGCATCGCCGAGCAGCACGCCGTGACCTTCGCCGCCGGCCTCGCGGCGGAAGGCTACAAGCCCTTCGCCGCCATCTATTCGACCTTCCTGCAGCGCGCCTATGACCAGGTCGTGCACGACGTCGCCATCCAGAACCTGCCCGTCCGCTTCGCCATCGACCGGGCCGGCTTCGTCGGCGCCGACGGCGCCACCCATGCCGGCGCCTTCGACACGACCTTCCTCGCGACGCTGCCGAACTTCGTCGTCATGGCCGCCGCCGACGAAGCCGAGCTCGCCCACATGGTCGCGACCGCGGTCGCGATCGATGACCGCCCTTCCTCGCTCCGCTATCCGCGCGGCGAGGGCGTCGGCGTCGACATGCCGGAAGTCGGCGAAGTCCTCGAGATCGGCAAGGGCCGCGTGCTCCGCGAGGGCAGCAAGGTCGCCATCCTCTCCTTCGGCGCCCGCCTCGCCGAGGCGCTGAACGCCGCCGAGGAGCTCGACGCCCACGGCCTCTCCACCACCGTCGCCGACGCGCGCTTCGCCAAACCCCTCGACACGGCGCTGATCGACCGGCTCGCCCGCGAGCACGAGGTGCTCGTCACCGTCGAGGAAGGCGCGGTCGGTGGCTTCGGCTCGCATGTGCTGGCGCACCTCGCCGCTTCCGGCGCGCTCGACCGCGGCCTCAAGGTGCGCACGCTGGCGATGCCCGACCGCTTCCTCGACCACGACAAGCCGGAAGCGCAATACGAGGCTTCCGGCCTCGATGCCAGGGGCATCGTCACCACGGTCTTCGCCGCCCTCGGCCGCGATCTCGCCGCCGCCACGCCGGCGCGAAGCGCCTGATGCGCCGCGGCTGGCTCGCCCCCTTCACACGGGCCGACGGCCGGTCGCTCACCCGCGCGCTCGCCGCGCTCCTCTTCCTCAACGCCTTCGTCGTCGGCCTGCATGGCGGCTTCGCCGCCACGCCCGGCGCCTATGCCGCGACCGTCATCTGCCATGTCGCGGCGGGCGATCCGGCACCGGTGCCATCCGCCGACCACGCGCACGATGCCGATTGCTGCATGCCGGCGGCGGCTTCCGCGGCGCTGTCCCTGCCGGTGCTCGCCGGCCGCGATCCGCTCCCGCCGGCCTTCGCGACGCTCGCGCCCGAGGGCCAGCTCCCGCCACCCCATGGCGTGCTCACCCGCGCCGGTCCGCGCGCGCCGCCTTTCCTCCCCGCCTGAACGCCTGAACCCTCTTTTCAGCCAGCGGGCGCTGTTCTGCGCCCCAGTTCACGGGGGAAATTCCCATGCTTCGCCTTCTCGCCGCGGCCGCCGCCGCGCTCGTTATCGCCGCCCTGCCCGCCTCTGCTCACGAGTTGAAGCTCGGCGACCTCGTTATCACCGACCTCTGGACCCGCGCCACGCCCGCCGGGGCACCGGCCGCCGGTGGCTACCTGACCATCGCCAACAACGGCACCGAGCAGGACATGCTCCGCCTCGTCGCCTCGCCCGAGGCCGCCAAGGCCGAGCTGCACATCATGCAGATGAAGGACGGCGTCATGACCATGCGGCCGGTCGAGGGGGGCATCGTCATTCCCGCCGGCGGCAAGGTCGAGTTGTCGCCGGACGGCTACCACATCATGTTCATCGGCCCCAAGGAGCAGCTCAAGGAAGGCGGCAAGTTTCCGGTGTCGCTGACCTTCACCCGCGCCGGCACGGTCAGCACCTTCCTCCACATCCTCGCCATCGGCGCCAAGGGTCCCGCCCCCATGGGCGGCATGGGCGCGATGAACCACGACGCCATGGGCGGCATGAAGATGGACAACGGCCAATGACCTCGCTTCGCGCCATGCGCTATGGCATCTGGGCCGCGGTCGTCGTAGTGGTCGCGGTGATCGCGGGCACCCTCTACTGGCAAAGCCGGGGCGGCGGCAGCGTCACCGCCTCGCTGATCGGCGGGCCGTTCACCCTCACCGACCAGCATGGCGCGACGGTCACCGAGGCGGCGCTGAAGGGGCATCCCTCGGCGCTGTTCTTCGGCTACACCTTCTGCCCGGACGTCTGCCCGACCACGCTCTACGACATGAGCCAGTACCTGAAGCAGCTCGGTCCCGACGGCGACAAGCTCAAGGTCTACTTCGTCACCGTCGATCCCGAGCGCGACACGCAGGCGCAGATGGCGACCTATCTCGGCTCGTTCGATCCGCGCATCACCGGGTTGACCGGCTCGCGGCCGGCCATCGACCAGATGCTCAAGGCCTATCGCATCTACTCGAAGAAGGTTCCGGCCGACGACGGCAACTATTCCATGGATCACGCCGCCTCGGTCTACCTCCTCGACAAGGACGGTACCTTCACCTCGACCCTCGACTACCAGGAGAAGCCCGACGTTGCACTGGCGAAGCTGAAGAAGCTCGTGGCGGGGTAGGAGCGCTCCGTCGAGCCTGTCTCGCGCCCCCTCCACCATGCTTCGCATGGTCCCCCTCCCCCGCTATCGCAGGGGAGGAACCAGGTCGCGGCCTTGATGAAGGAGGTTCCTCCCCCGTTTACGGGGGAGGGGGACCACACCCAACTCGGGCTTGCCCGAGTTAGGCAGTCAAATCTGAACTCGGCAACAGCCGAGTTCAGTAGCCGGTGGAGGGGGCGCGTGGAGGCCGCGACGGGTTGTCTTCTTCTGAACCCGGAGTCGCTTGCGCCCCGCCTCCCGCTCCGTCACAACCCTCGCCCATGGGAACGCGCCTCGACCTCGCCCTCGTCGATCGCGGCCTCGCGCCGACCCGCGCGCGGGCACGCGACGCGGTGCTGCGCGGCCACGTCTCCGTCGACGGGCGCCTCGCCGACAAGCCGGCGATGAATGTCGAGGCGGCGAGCGCCATCACCCTCGACGATCCCGCCGCCGGCTACGTCTCGCGCGGTGCGTTGAAGCTGATCGCCGCCCTCGACCGCTTCGGCTTTTCGCCGAAAGATCGCGCCGCCCTCGACCTCGGCGCCTCTACCGGCGGCTTCACCCAGGTGCTCCTCGAACGCGGCGCGGCCCATGTCTTCGCCGTCGATGTCGGCCATGGCCAGCTCGCGCCGGCGCTCGCCGCCGACCGCCGCGTCACGTCGCTCGAAGGCCTCAACGCGCGCGACCTCACGCGCGACGACCTTGGCGAGCCGGTCACCGCGATCGTCGCCGACGTCAGCTTCATCTCGCTGCGCCTCGTGCTCCCTCCGGCGCTGGCGCTCGCCGGTGCCGGCGCCTGGGGCATCTTCCTGGTCAAGCCGCAGTTCGAGGTCGGCCGCGACAACCTCGGCAAGGGCGGCATCGTGCGCGATCCGGCGCTCGCCGAGCGCACGGCCGCCGACATCGCCACCTGGCTGGAGACGGAGCTCGGCTGGCGCACCACCGGCCTCATCCTCTCGCCGATCGCCGGCGGCGACGGCAATCGCGAATTCCTGGTCGGCGCCACGCGATGACCGAGGTGGTCACCATCGCCGCCCTCGGCCATTCCGGCGACGGCCTCGCCGAGATCGCCGGCGAACGCGTCTATGTTCCGCTGACGCTGCCCGGCGAACGGGTCGAGATCGAACGCGACGGGCCGCGCGCCCGGCTCGTCTCGATCATCACGCCGAGCCCGGACCGCGTCGCGCCCCTCTGCCGGCACTTCGGCACCTGCGGCACCTGCGCGCTCGAGCACCTCGCGCCCGAATCCTATCGCGCCTGGAAGCGCGACCTCGTCGTCACCGCCTTTGCCCAGCGCGGCATCGAGGCGCCGGTCGATCCGATCGTCGCGCTCGCCCCGGGCACGCGCCGCCGCGCGATCTTCTCGGCCCTGCGCAGCGGCAACGGCGCCCTTCTCGGCTTCCATCGCCGGCAGAGCGATACGATCGTGCCGGTCAGCGAATGCGCGGTGCTGGTCCCGGCCATCGTGAGGAAGCTCGACGCGCTCGCTTCCATCGCCGCCCTCGCCTTGCCGCCGCGCAAGCCCGGCCGCGTCACCGTCATCGCCGCCGACAACGGCCTCGACGTCGCCATCGTGGGTGGCGCGAAGCCCGACCGCCGCATGCTCGAAGCCCTCGGCCGCTTCGGCGCCGACCCCGCCTTCGCGCGCCTCACCGTCGATGGCAGCGAGATCTTCCAGGCGCGGCGGCCCGAGATCGCGGTGGACGGCGCCGCGCTCTACCCGACCGCCGGCGGCTTCCTGCAGGCCGCCGCACCCGCCGAGAAGGCGATGGCCGAGGCGACACTCGCCCATGTCGGCGATGCCCGTCCGGTCGCCGACCTCTTCTCGGGCATCGGCACCTTCACGTTGCGGCTCGCCCGCCGCGCGCCGGTCACCGCCGTCGAAGGCGAGGCGACGCTGCTCGCCGCGCTGGACATGGGCGTGCGCCACGCAAAGGGGCTGAAGCCGGTCACGACGCGCAAGCGCGACCTCTTCCGCAACCCCATGGCGCCGATCGAGCTCAACGCCTTCGGCGCGGTGGTCTTCGATCCGCCCGCGGCCGGCGCCAAGGCGCAGGCCGAGGCACTCGCCGCGTCGAGGGTGCCGAAGGTGGTCGCGGTGTCGTGCAATCCGGCGACGCTCGCCCGTGACGCCCGCATCCTCATCGACGGCGGCTACCGCCTGACGCGCGTGCTGCCCATCGACCAGTTCCTGTTCTCGTCGGAAGTCGAGGCGGTCGCGGGTTGCGATGAGCCGGATCGAGCTGACGCCAAGGTCGCGGAGGATTTGCGCGCCGAGACCGATCTCGCGCCATTCGCGCTCGCGCTGCGCCGCCGTCGCGTGGGTATCGCCGATGCTGTCGCGCGGGCGCGGAACGCCGTCCGGCGCGACCCCCACCGCCCCTTCGCGCAGGTAGACGATCACGCCGCGGCCCGAGGCCTGCAGGCGCGACAGGATGCGCTCGAAGCGCTGGCGGGCAGCGAAGACGTCCTCGATCACCGATTCGCGGTGCAGGCGGACGAGCACGCCCTTGCCGTCGCCGATCTCGCCGAAGACGACCGCGACGTGCTGCGTCGGGTCCCACTCGGTGCGATAGGCGATGGCGCGGCCGGGGCCGCAGGGCGTGGTGATCGCCTGCTCGCCGACGCGGGTGACCAGCTTCTCGCTCCGCTGGCGCCAGGCGATCAGGTCGGCGACCGAGATCTGCCGCAGCCCGTGCTCCCCGGCGAATTTCGCGATGGCCGGCCCGCGCATCACGGTGCCGTCGTCATTGACCATCTCGGCGAGCACGCCGACCGGCGGCAGGCCGGCGAGCCGGCAGAGATCGACGCCCGCCTCGGTATGGCCGGAACGCATGAGCACGCCGCCCTCGCGTGCGATCAGCGGGAAGATGTGGCCGGGCCGCACGAATTCCTCGGCGCCGACATTGGCATTGGCAAGGGCGCGGATCGTGGCCGTGCGCTCCTCCGCCGAGATGCCGGTGGTGAGACCGTGGCGGAAATCGACGGAGACCGTGAAGGCCGTCGATTGCAGCGCCTCGTTGTCGGCGACCATCGGCGCCAGCCTCAGGCGCCGCGCATCCTCGCGCGGCATGGGCGTGCAGATGATGCCGCTGGTATGGCGGATGATGAAGGCGAGCTTCTCCGGCGTGGCATGCACCGCCGCCATGATCAGGTCGCCCTCGTTCTCGCGGTCGTCGTCGTCGGTAACCACCACGATCTCGCCCCGCCCGAAGGCGGCGATCGCCTCGGCAACGTCGCTTGCGTTCATGCTCATCCGTCCGTTCCCGTCAGCCGACCTGGCCGCGATGCCGCAGGTAGTGATCGGCAAGCACGATGGCGAGCATCGCCTCGCCGATCGGCACCGCGCGGATGCCGACGCAGGGGTCGTGCCGGCCCTTGGTGGATATGTCGATCTCGGCGCCCGCCTTGTTGATCGTGCGGCGCGGATTGAGGATCGACGACGTCGGCTTCACCGCGAAGCGCGCCACCACCGGCTGGCCGCTCGAGATGCCGCCGAGGATGCCGCCGGCATGGTTCGACAGGAACAGCGGCCTGCCGTCATTGCCCGCCCGCATCTCGTCGGCATTCTCCTCGCCGGTCATCGCCGCGGTGGCGAAGCCGTCGCCGATCTCGACGCCCTTCACCGCGTTGATCGACATCAGCGCCGAGGCAATGTCCTGGTCGAGCTTGCCGTAGAGCGGCGCGCCCAGTCCCGGCGGCACGCCCTCGGCGACCACCTCGATCACCGCGCCGACCGAGGAGCCCGACTTGCGGATGCCGTCGAGATAGGTCTCCCATTCCTTCGCGGCCGTCGCGTCCGGGCAGAAGAAAGGATTGCGGTCGACCTCGTCCCAGTCCCAGCGGGCGCGGTCGACCCTGTGCGGCCCCATCTGCACCAGCGCGCCGCGCACCTGCATGCCCGGCACGACCTTTCGCGCGATCGCGCCGGCGGCGACCCGCGTCGCGGTCTCGCGCGCCGAGGCGCGGCCCGAGCCGCGCCAGTCGCGGATGCCGTACTTGGCATCATAGGTGTAGTCGGCATGGCCGGGGCGGAACGAATCCTTGATCTCGCCGTAGTCCTTGGAGCGCGCGTCGACATTCTCGATGAAGAGCGAGATCGGCGTCCCGGTGGTCAGCAGTTCGCCGGTCGTCTCGTCGGTGAAGACGCCGGACAGGATCTTCACCGCATCGGGTTCGCGGCGCTGCGTGGTGAAGCGCGACTGGCCGGGCCGGCGCTTGTCCATGAAGTGCTGGATCTCGGCCTCGCTGAGGGGAATCCGCGGCGGACATCCATCGACCACGCAGCCGATCGCCGGCCCGTGGCTCTCGCCCCAGGTGGTGACCCTGAAAAGATGCCCGAAAGTGTTGTGCGACATGGTCTTCCCGCGTATCCAGCGCGCCGTTCTAGGCGCGGGGGGAGCGGGCGTCAAACACCTCCGCCGAGGCGGAGGAGCGCCAGCGCGCCGCAGCCGATGGCGGCGAGGGCGAGCAGCGAGAGGATGCCGGCGCCGAGCACCCGGCCGCCGGCCCGGGCGACGCCGGCAACGTCGACCACCAGCCCGAGCGCGGCCATGGCGACCACGGCGAGGGCCGAGGAGAGGCTCGCCGCCGGCGCCAGTATCGCCTGCGGCAGGAGGTCGAGGCTGCGGAGCGCCATCATGGCGAGGAAGCCGAGGATGAACCACGGCACGAGATGATGCATCGGCGGGCGCGCCGCCCTGCGCCCGAAGCTGCGGCCTAGGACGAGGATCACCGGGCCGAGCATCAGCACGCGCACGAGCTTCACCAGCGTTCCCACCTGCATGGCGAGCGGCCCGACCGGCGCCGTCGCCGCCAGCACCTGTGGCACCGCATAGACCGTCATGCCGGCGAGGATTCCGAATGTCCGCTCGGCCATGCCGAAACGGAACACGGCAAGCGGCAGGACCAGGACGACCACGACGCCGAGCACCGCCGTGAAGGCGACCGAGGCCGCGACGTCGTCGGCATCCGCCTCGATCATCGGCGCTGCCGCCATGATCGCGGAATTGCCGCATATGGCATTGCCGCAGGCGACCAGGGTCGCGAGCTCCGGCGACAGGCCGAGGGCGCGACCGATGAGGTAGCCGGCGGCGAGCGCCAGCATCACGACCGTGACGATGGCCACGACCAGCTCCCAGCCGGCGCCGAGGATGGCGCCGAGGCTGACCGAGGCGCCGAGGAGGACGATCGCGATCTCGAGTATCGTGCGCGCCGCGAAGCGGACGCCCGGCCCCCAGGCAGGGCGCAGGCCGGTCGCCGCGCTCACCGCCGCGCCGAGGAGGATGGCGATGACCAGCGCCTCCAGCCAGGGCCGCCCGAACTCGGCGACCTCGACCCGTTCGAGGAGGATCGCGGCGACGGCGACGGCGATGGTGACGACGAGACCGGGAATCAGTTCACGGATGCGGTGAAGGAGGGGCATGGCGGGGTACGTCTTGTTGTTCTTGCGCCCTCAAATGCCATTGGAGATCGTCCACTTCCATCGCATAATATGGCACATTTCATTCGATTCTATCGAACGACTGGCCCGCCATGACCTTCGAGCAGCTCGCCATCTTCGTCGCCGTCGCCGAGCGCGAGCACCTCACCCGTGCAGCCGCCGCCATCGGCCTGACGCCCTCGGCGGTGAGCGCCGCCATCCGCAATCTCGAGGGCTTCTACGGCGTCGAGCTCTTCCACCGCGTCGGCCGGCGCATCGCGCTGACCGAGGCGGGGCGCACCTTCCTCGGCGAGGCGCGCGCCACCCTTGCCCGCGCGCGCTCGGCCGAGCTGGTCCTTTCCGAGCTCGGCGCGCTCAAGCGCGGCCAGCTCGACCTCTTCGCCAGCCAGACGATTGCCAGCTACTGGCTGCCGCCCCGCCTCATGCGCTTCCACGAGGCCCATCCCGGCATCGAGTTGCGCCTCACCGTCGGCAATACGCGCCGCGTCGCCGAGGCGGTGCGCGAAGGCCTCGCCGAGATCGGCTTCATCGAGGGCGCCGTCGACGATCCCCTGCTCGCCGGGCAGGCGGTAGCGCGCGACCAGATGGTGGTGGTGGTCGCGCCCGGCCATCCGCTCGCCGGACGCCGCCGCCTCCAGGCCGCCGACCTCCTCGCGCTCACCGACTTCGTCATGCGCGAGGAAGGGTCGGGTACACGATCCGAGTTCGAATCGGCACTGCGCCAGCTCGGCGCCGATCCCGCGGCGCTCCGCACCGCCCTCGTCCTTCCCTCGAACGAGGCGGTGCTGTCGGCGGTGCGCGCCGCGACGACGGCGGCCGCCGCCGTCTCGAGCGCCGCCGCCGCGCCCTTCGTCGCCCGCGGCGACCTCAGGATCCTCGACTTCCTGCTGCCGGCGCGCCCGTTCCTGCTCCTCCGCCACCGCGAGCGGCATCGCAGCCAGGCGGCCAAGGCGCTGGAAGCCATCTGCCTCGCGCGCGATGCGGCGGGAAGCGGCAAAGTCTAATTGTAACGCGATTGTTTCAGCGCGTGTCAATCATTTCAGTATTGCCAATAAATCGCCACGCACGTTCCAGCAATACCGTCGAATCCGCCGAAATATGGGCCGGATCAATTACGTTTCTTTGAGTTGTTCTTCACGCCCGACGGCGCGATGACTGGCGGGCGCCGGAGGTTGCGGCCAAGGCAGACAGCAGACTGCGATCGTGACCGGTGAGTCCGAAACGACCAATCAGGGAACTGCCAACATGCGCAAGCTGATGCTCTCCACCGCCGCCGTCGCCATGCTCTTCTCGGGCGCCGCCCTCGCCGCGAACAAGACCGAGACCGGCGTCATCGCCAAGATCGACACCAAGGCCCAGTCGCTCACGCTGAAGTCCGGCAAGATCAAGACCTTCGAGCTCGGCACCGGCGTCGACGTCTCCGCCCTCAAGGTCGGCGAGAAGGTCGTCGTGACCTACGACCTCGTCAACAAGAAGCCGGTGGCCTCGGACGTGATCGCGGCGCCGGCCAAGAAGTCGTAGCCTGCGGCGTCGGGGAAGCGGCGGTTCCTCCTCCTGGCCGTCGCTTCCCGGCCCCGTTCACAGCCAGTCGCCGCGGCCCTCGCGCAGGACGAGGGCCTTGTCCTGCGGGAAGGGCTCGCCGCCGGCGGCCAGCGCCGGCTCGATGCCGAGCAGGAGGTGGCGCACCACCCGCCCGACGCCGCCGTGGGAGACGACGAAGGTCGGGCGGCTGATCCCCGCCAGCCAGGCCCCGACCCTTCCGGTTATCCCGGCATAGCTTTCACCGCCGGGCGGGACGAAGCCCCACTTGTCGTTCTCGCGCGCCGCGATCATGTCCGGGCTCGCCCCGCGAAGATCGTCCAGCGTGAAGCCCTCCCAATCACCGAAGGTGATCTCGAGCAGCCGCTCGTCGGTGCGATAGGTGCCCGGCTCCAGCCCCATGGCGGCGCGGGCGATCTCCATCGTCGCGCGCGTCCGCCCGAGCGGGCTCGCCACCGCGTCGAAGGTCGCGATATCGGGAAAGGCGCGGAGGATCGCCTCGCCGTTCCGCTTCGCCTGGCCGCGACCGGTCGCGTTCAGCGGGATGTCGCGCTGGCCCTGCAGCCGCCCCTCCGCGTTCCAGTCGGTCTCGCCATGGCGGAGGAAGATGATGGGCACGGAAAGTCGGCGCATTGACAGGCAATCCGGATGGTTTGAAGCGGGGACGGCACGCGCCTGTCTAGCCGGCCCGTCAAGTCTCCGCCAGCAATCGCGAGACGAGAACCGAGATCACCTCCAGCGCGAAGGCGGGATCCTCGTCCTCGCGGATGGCCGGCGGATTGCGCGGCGGCTCGTCCGCCGGCCGTGCCTCGCCCCGTTCGAACAGCGAGGCGCGCCGCGCGTCGGCCGCGGCAATGCCGGCGTCGAGCTCCGCGGCGGCGGCATCGATGCGGGCGACCGTCGCGGCATCGGGCTCCCTGCCCGCTGCGAAGCCGCGGGCGAGCATCCGGGCCCAATGCGTGCAGGCGGCAAGGAGGAGCAGCTTCTCGCGCACCCGGCCGAAGCGCGTCACCACGCTCCACGGCCCGCCGATCGGCCGCACCGCGACGGCGAGGTCGGCATAGCGGCGGTCGAGAATCCGCGACTGCGCGATGAGGTCGCCGGCGGCGGCATCGCCATGGGCGCGTCCGCGGGCGGCGGTCACCAGGTCACGCAGCGCTGCGAGGTACTTGTCGAGCGCGGCGGCGGCGGCGACCGAAGCGCGCGTCGGATAGATGAGGAAGGCGGCCGCGGCGCCGGCGAGCCCGCCGATGACCGTCTCGGCGAGGCGGATTGTCAGCAGCTCAGGGCTGAACATGCCCATCAGCCCGTAGAGCAGCGCGAGCGCCACGGTGATGAGGAAGATCATCAGGCTGTAGGAGGTCTGGACGAAATAGAAGGCGAAGAAGAAGAGAAGCAGGATGGCGGCGACCGAGACTTCGGTCTGGCCGTGGACCAGCGTCGCGACCGCCGTCCCGACGATGAGACCGCCGAAGGTTCCGGCCGTGCGCTGGAGGGCACGGACCGCCGTGTCCGCCCGCGAGCGCGCATTGTTGAAGACGATGAAGGCGGTGATCACCGCCCAGTACCAGCGCGCCGGCGAGACGAGGAGGCCGCAGCCTATGGCAATGGCGCAGGCGATCGTCACCTGCACCGGCGGCCGCAGCGACGGCGGGATCAGCGACCGCGTCGCGCCCCCCGCGGCAGGCGCCGGCGGCGGACGGGGCGCCGTGGCCGGCACCACGAAGGCAGGCGACGGCACGGGACCGAGCATCGTCATGAGCCGGCCCCGCGCGGCATGGGCGCGAAGGAGGAGACGGGCGGTCACTCTTTCCGGTGCCGACCCGTCGCCGGATGGCGCGGCGAGCCGCACCGCCGCGTCGTCATGGCGAAGCGCGGCGGCGAGCAGGTCGGCCGGCGGCGGCGCCGCGAAGCTCGCCGATACCAGGCGCTCGACGGTGAGCTGCCATTCGAAGAGGGCGATGGCGAGATCGGAGGCGGCGCCCTCGGCGGCGAGCGATCCCGCCTCGCCCTGCGGTATGAAGCCCTCGGCCATGAGGACCGTCTCGTGCAGGCGGGCGAGATGGCCGCGAAGCGCCTTGCGGGTTCCGGCGGATGGCGCCGCGCCGTCGCCCGGCGCCATCAGCGCGCGCAGGATCAGGTTGATGCGCCGGTCCATGGCCGTGACCGCGCGGCGGAAGTCCCGCTCCGGATTGTCCGGCAGCACGACGAAGGCCATCAGGTGCGTCACCGCAATGGCGACGACGATCGCCATGGCGATCCAGCCGATATCGGATGGCGTCGGCCGCAGGTAGTCGCCGATGAAATAGGCCATGAAGGCGATCATGCCGACGGAAAAGCCGCGCGGCCCGTATTGGCGCGCATAGACGGCGGCGAAGATCACGGCGAGGAAGGCGAGGTCCGCGACCAGCGGGATCGGCGAGAGCAGGCTCGCCAGCAGCACCGAGGCGATGGCCGCGACGGCCGCGATCGCCCGCGTCACGGTCTGGGCGCGCACGCTCCGGTCGCGCACGCTCATCGAGCCGGTGAAGGAGATCACCGCCGTCATGCCGTAGGCGGCGATGGGGAGCGGATGGAGGAGCGTGAAGCCGCCGAGCAGCGCGCCGCTCAGGCCGAGCGAGAGCATCGCCCGCGAGGCGAGGCGCAGCCGCGAGAGCGCCGGGTCGGAGGCCGCGATCCTGTCGAGGAGCCGTGCCGGCAGGCCGTCGCCCCGCGCCCGTTCGGATATGTCGGAAGTCGCCATTCGCCCTGCCGCTGCCGCCGCCGATCCGGCGGATGCGTGCTTAGTGCAGCGTTTCGGCGAAGAACTCCAGCAGCCGCTTCCAGTGACGCTCCGCGCCGACCGGATTGAAGACGCTGTGGTCGGGAACCGCCCAGCCATGGGCCATGCCGACGTAGTTCTCGATGGCATGGTCGACGCCGGCAACGCGCAGCGCCTCGGCGAGCCGGGCGGATTGCTCCGGCGGGAAGCTCCTGTCCTCGCCGGCATTGGCGACGTAGACGCGGCCGGCAATGGTTCGCGCCCGGCGGTGCGGGCTGTCATCGGCATCCGAGGCGAGGTTGCCGCCGTGGATGCTCGCCGCCGCCGCCACCCGGTCGGGATAGGCGGCCGCTGCCGTGATCGCCCTGCCCCCGCCCATGCAATAGCCGACCGTGCCGATCCTGCCGGCGCCCTCGCCGCGAAGTGTCTCGATGAAGGCGCCGCTGTCGCGCTCGGTCATGGCATGGGTGGTGGTGTTGAGCATGCCCATGATCTCGGCCCGCGTCTTCTCGTTCGAGAACGCGGTATGCGTATCGTAGGGGCCGTAGGCGCCGTGGCGGTAGAAGAGGTCGGGCACGAGGACGACGTAGCCCGCAGCCGCCAGGCGCCCGGCCATCCCGTCGAGCGCCGGCCGGGGGCCGAAGGCGTCTATGTAGAGCACGACGCCGGGCAGCGAGCCACGGCTGCCATCGGGCGCGAAGAGCCCCGCCTTCGCCTTGCCGTCCCCGGTTTCGATCGTGATGTCGCGTTTCGCCAATTGCCCCTCCGACCTTCTTCTTCTGCGGCGCCGGACGCTACCACCGCGACCGCAGCCGCGAGATTCACGCATGCGTGAGGCGGATAGGGAAAGCCGGGCGGCCCGCCGTCAGTCCTTCACCGTCGAGATGTCCGGCGCATCGACCGCCTTCATGCCGATGGTGTGGTAGCCGGCATCGACGTGGTGGACCTCGCCGGTGACCGCGCGCGACAGGTCCGAGAGGAAATAGAGGCCGGCATCGCCGACCTCCTCGGTGGTGACCGTGCGCTTCAGCGGCGCGTTCAGCTCGTTCCACTTGAGGATGTAGCGGAAGTCGCCGATGCCCGAGGCGGCGAGCGTCTTGATCGGTCCCGCCGAGATGGCGTTGACGCGGATGTTCTTGCCGCCGAGATCGACCGCGAGGTAGCGCACACTCGCCTCGAGCGCGGCCTTGGCGACGCCCATGACGTTGTAATGCGGCATCACCTTCTCGGCGCCGTAATAGGTCAGCGTCAGGATCGAGCCGCCATTGGTCATCAGCTTCTCGGCGCGCTGGGCGAGCGCGGTCAGCGAGAAGACCGAGATCAGCATGGTCTTGTTGAAATTGTCGGCGGTCGTATCGACGTAGCGGCCGGTCAGTTGGTCCTTGTCCGAGAAGGCGATGGCGTGGACGAGGAAGTCGAGATTGCCCCACAGCCGCCCGACCTCGGCGAAGACCGCGTCCATGCTCGCCGGATCGGTCACGTCGCAATGGCCGACCACCGCCGCGCCCATCTCGGCCGCCAGCGGCTCGACCCGCTTCTTCAGCGCATCGCCCTGGTAGGTGAAGGCGAGCTCGGCGCCTTGCGCGCGCACGGACTGGGCGATGCCCCAGGCGATCGAGCGGTTGTTCGCGACGCCCATGACGAGCCCGCGCTTGCCCTGCATCAATCCGCCGTTCGCCGCCATTTTCGAGCCCGTCCTTTCATGGGGAATGCGTCCCCCTATCGCACAGGCCCCCCGGCGCTTCAAGGCAGGGCCGGCCGGCGAAAAAGCCGGGTCCACGGCGAATAAGTCGCAGCCTCCGGGTGTTTCCACCAGCGCGGCGCCTCCCGGCGCCGTCCCCCAGACAATCCTTCAGAAGGACCCGAACATGAAGCGCCTCGCCCTCGGCCTAGCGGCCGCCATCCTTTCCGCCAGCGCGGCCCTTGCCGCCGCCCCCGCCGGGACCGGCGATACCTCCCTCGGCAAGGTCTGGGTCGACGGCAAGGGCATGACCCTCTACACCTTCGACAAGGACGGACCCGGCAAGTCCAACTGCAACGGCGACTGCGCCGCCAAGTGGCCGCCCTTCATGGCCGCCGCCGATGCCAAGGATGACGGCGACTGGACCGTCGTCACCCGCGACGACGGCTCGAAGATGTGGGCCTACGAGGACAAGCCGCTCTACCTCTGGGTCAAGGACGGCGCCCCCGGCGACGTGACCGGCGACGGCGTCGGCGGCGTCTGGCACGCCGCCAAGGCCGACTGACGGGTCGCCTCCGGTCCCGGGCGGCCTCTCTCCCTTCCCGCCCGGGATTTCCTCATGCCCTAAATCTGTCTGTCACCTTTTTGCGCGCCATCCCGGGAATTTTCGCCGCGGCTCGCGCGCAAATCTCGACGTTCCAAGGGGAAACCCCTAGAATGCCGGGATGGAAACGCTCAAAAGCCTCGATAAAAATCTGTTAGACCGCTTTGCTTCCATCGTCGGTCCGGCCCATGCGATCCGCGATCGCGCCGACATGGAGCCCTTCATTGTCGAGCCGCGCGACAAATTCGTCGGCTCGACCCAGATGGTGCTCCGTCCCGGCTCGCCGGCCGAGGTCGCCGCCATCCTGAGGCTCGCCAGCGAGACGCGCACCGCGATCGTCCCTCAGGGCGGCAATACCGGCCTCGTCGGGGGCCAGATCCCGGATCGTGGCGGCGAGCTCATCCTCTCGCTCCAGCGCCTCAAGGCGGTGCGCGTGGTCGATCCGGCCGGGGGCACGATGACCGTCGAGGCCGGCGTCACCCTCGCCGAGGCGCAGGCCGCCGCCGATGCCGCCGACCGCCTCTATCCGCTATCGCTCGCCTCGGAGGGCTCCTGCACGGTGGGCGGGAACCTCTCCACCAATGCCGGCGGCACGGCCGTGCTCGCCTATGGCAATGCGCGCGAGCTCTGCCTCGGCGTCGAGGTCGCGCTCGCCTCGGGCGAGGTCTGGAACGGCCTCCGGAAGCTCCGCAAGGACAATACCGGCTACGACCTCCGCGACCTCTTCATCGGCGCCGAGGGCACGCTCGGCATCATCACCGCGGCGGTCCTCAAGCTCTTTCCGAAGCCGCGTGGCCGCAGCCTCGCCTTCGTCGGCCTGAAGAGCCCGACCGAGGCGCTCGCCCTCTTCAACCTCGCGCGCGGCCTTGCCGGCTCGAACCTCGTCACCTTCGAGCTGCTGCCGCGCATCGGCCTCGATTTCGTCCTGAAGCATGCCGCCGGCACGCGCGACCCGCTCGCCTCGCGGCATGACTGGTACGCCCTCTTCGAGGTCATCTCGCTGCAGGGCCAGGAACAGGCCGAGGCGGCGATCGAGGCGATCTTCGAGGCCGCCTTCGGGCAGAACCTCGTCGAGGACGGGACGCGCGCCGAATCGCTGGAGCAGGCCGCGCAGATCTGGCGCGTCCGCCACCTGATGTCGGAGGTGCAGAAGCTGGAGGGCGGCTCGATCAAGCACGACGTCGCCGTGCCCGTCGGCCGCGTGCCGGAGCTGCTGGAGCGCGCCGCGGCGGCGGTGACCGCCCGCATTCCCGGCGCCCGCCCCTGCATGTTCGGCCACATGGGCGACGGCAATATCCACCTCAACGTCTCGCAGCCGGTGGATGGCGACAAGCAGGCCTTCCTCGCCCGCTGGAACGAGGTCAACGAGATCGTCTTCGCCATCGTGCTCGAGCTCGGCGGCACCATCTCGGCCGAGCACGGCATCGGCGTCCTGAAGCGGGACAAGCTCCGCCAGGTGAAGTCGCCGCTCGAGATCGCGCTCATGGAAAAGATCAAGGCGACGCTCGATCCGAACGGCATCCTGAACCCCGGCAAGGTTCTGTGAAGGTTTCGGTGACCTCCCGCTAACCCTTTCCCACGTCACTCAAATTTAACTCAACCGATTAAGCGGATCGGAAGCGTGGCGTGGCATCCTCAGGCTCACACGAGGGCCGGATCAACCGGTCCCGGGAGAGTTCTTGAGGCGTCATACAGTGTTGGCCAGCGGTCGTCCCGCTGGGTCGGGCCGGGCTTTCCGGCTCGACCCCTTTGCCTTGCCGGTGCGTTCCACCGGCCAGAGCCCGTTCACGATCGAGCGCGACCGCGTCGTGCTCGTGCGCCACGGTCGCGGCGGACAGCCGGCCGTCACGGTCTCGGTGCCGGTGAAGAGCTATGCCGGCGTCGCCGTCCGCATGCGGGCGACCGATGCCGCCGGCAGCCTCGAGGTCGTGGTCGAGCTTCTCCACAAGGACCCGCAGCTGACCCTGCCGCTCATCGTCGCCGACCAGCCGGAGGACGTCGCCGCCGACTGGCAGGCCTGGGGCAACGCCCTCAACCTTCCGCTCCTCGTCATCGAGCAGGACGGCACCGTCAAGGCGCCGCTCGAACGGGTCGGCGCCCTCATACTCGGCGCCCCGAAGCCGCGCCGCCGCCATTCCTTCTTCGCCGGCCGCCGGCCGCGTTTCCTCGCGCGCCGCAAGCCCGGCTGCTTCGCCGCGATCGAGGTGCTCGCCGGCCGCGAGATCATCGCGCCCGAATAGCTCTCCCCTGTTGCCTTCCGCGCCGTGATGTGGAGACTCCCGTCTCCATGAAAGACATGCTCGGAATGATGAAGCAGGCGAAGGAACTGCAGGGCCGCATGCAGGCCGTGCAGGAGGAGATCGCCGCCCTCACCGTCGACGGCGCCGCCGGCGGCGGGCTGGTCACCGTCACGCTCACCGGCAAGGGCGAGGTCAAATCGCTCCGCATCGACCCGTCGCTGGCCAAGCCCGACGAGGTCGAGATCCTCGAGGACCTCGTCGTCGCCGCGCTCGGCGACGCGCGCGCCAAGTCGGAGGCCGCGGTCGCCGAGAAGATGCGCGCCGTCACCGGCGGCCTCAACCTGCCGCCCGGACTGAAGCTGCCGTTCTAGGCCGCGACGGAGCGCCCCTCCGTGCAGACGCCAGCCCTCCCCTTGCGGGAGGGCCGAAATTGTCCGAGCGCAGCGAGGGCGATTTCGGGGAGGGGTGCGCGATCGGATGTCAGCTACCCCTCCCCGAATTCGCTACGCGAATTCGGCCCTCCCGCAAGGGGAGGGCTGGCGCCGCCGGGAGGTAAGCGCCGGGCTGCCCTACTTCGCCGCCGTCGCCGCGTCGAGCGCCTTGGCGAAGTCGTCCATGGTCATCTCGCCGTCGTAGCGCGTGCCGTTGATGAAGAAAGCCGGCGTGCCCTGCACCCCGAAATCCTTCTCGGCGCGGTCATGGACCCAGGCGATGGCTTCCGACTTGCTCTTGTCGTCGAGGCAGGAATTGAACGAGTTCTCGGTGAAGCCCATCGGCGCCACGACCTTGTAGAGCGCCGGGCCGGGATCGTCGACGAAGGCCCAGGACTGCTGCGTCTGGAACATCACGTCGACCATCGGGAAGTACTTGTCCTCCGGCGCGCAGCGGGCGAGCTGGAAGGCGGCGGCGGCGAGCGGGTCGAGCGGGAACTCGCGGAAGATGAAATGGACCTTGCCGGTGTCGACGTACTTCGCCTTGAAGTCCTTGAACACCGTCGTCGCGAAGCGGGCGCAATGGGTGCAGGTCATCGAGGCATATTCGATCACCGTCACCGGCGCGTTCGGGTCGCCGAGCGACTTGTCGCCGAGCTGGCCGGCAACGGCGAGGGCGTTGGTGTCGTACTTCTCGCCGTCGGCATAGGCGGACGGGGCGAGAGCCGCCAGCGACAGGCCGGCGGCGAATGCCAGCTTCAAAAAACGACCCATGGGGTGCTGAACCTTTGTCCTTGTGAGCGCGGTGTGGACTATAATAGGGCGTAGAAAAAAGACGGAATCACGGTCCTGTCAAAGCCAGAACAAGCAAAAAACGACGGCAAGGTGGCCGTCATCTCGGGAGCAGCGGGCGGAATCGGGGCGGCGCTCAGCCGCGGCTTCCTCGAAGCCGGCTATTCGGTCATCGGCGTCGACAAGCCCGCCGCCGCCTTCGAGGCGCCGGGCTTCCGCTACGCCTCCCTCGACGTCACCGACGACAAGGCCATTGCCGATTTCGGCGCCGGGCTCGCCCGCGTCGATGCCCTCGTCAATGCCGCCGGCATCAACCGGCGGCGCGAGGAATATGCGATGCCGACCTTCGAGGCCGTCCTCGACGTGAACCTCAAGGGCACGATGCGCCTCTGCCTCGCCTGCAAGCCGCACCTCTCGGCCGCCCACGGCGCCATCGTCAACATCGCCTCGATGCACGCCTTTTTCGGCGCCGGCCATGCGCCCGGCTATGCCGCCTCCAAGGGCGGCGTCGCGCAGCTCACCAAGGCGCTCGCCATCGAATGGGCGAAGGAGAACATCCGGGTGAACGCCATCGCGCCCGGCTGGATCCATACCGCCATGACCCAGCCGGTGATCGACGATCCGGTGCGCAACCGCTCGATCATGGAGCGCACGCCGCTCGGCCGCTGGGGCAAGCCCGACGACCTCGCCGGCCCTGCCCTCTTCCTCGCCAGCGACGCGGCGCGCTTCGTCACCGGCGTCATCCTTCCCGTCGATGGCGGCTACCTGATCACCTGAGGATGCCAGCCATGTCCGCCTCCGCCCCTTCCGACCGCGACGACCGGTGCACGCCCTACCAGCTGCCGATGCCGAAGGAGGCCTCCGCCGACCTCGTCGTCCCGGGCGTGCTGCCGGCGGATGACCGCGTCTGGGTGCCGCAGGCGCCCAACGTCTGGTTCCGCCCGCTCTGCCTCAACGCCTCGCAGGGCTACTGGGTCAACCTCCTCAAGGTCACCAAGGCCGGCGTCCTCTCCCGCCATCGCCACACCAACCCGGTGCACGGCTACGTCATCAAGGGCCGCTGGCACTATCTGGAGCATGACTGGGTGGCGACCGAGGGCGGCTATGTCTACGAGCCGCCGGGCGAGACCCATACCCTCGTCGTCCCCGAGGACGTGCCCGAGATGATCACGCTCTTCCAGGTCAACGGGCTGATGCTCTACGTCGATCCTTACGGCAAGGCGCTCGGCTTCGAGGACGTCTTCACCAAGATCGACATGTGCCGCAAGCATTACGCTTCGATCGGCCTCGGCGAGACCTTCGTCGACCAGTTCATCCGCTAGCGACGTCGGTATGCCCCGCTCCGTCACCGGCCCCGAGATCGAGCGGCTGATCCAGTTGCTCGCCAAGCTCCCCGGCCTCGGGCCGCGTTCGGCGCGGCGTGCCGCGCTGCACCTCATCAAGAAGAAGGACCAGCTCCTCGTCCCGCTGGCGGAGGCCATGGACGTCGCTGTCTCATCGATCATGGTGTGCGAGACCTGCGGCAATATCGACACGACCAATCCGTGCACGATCTGCGCCGATCCGCGCCGCGATGCCTCCACCATCGTCGTCGTCGAGGACGTCGCCGACCTCTGGGCGCTCGAGCGCGCCGGTGCCATCAACGCGCGCTACCATGTCCTCGGCGGCGCGCTCTCGCCTCTCGACGGCATCGGGCCGGAGGAGCTCAACATCAACCGGCTGGTCGGTCGCGTCGCCTCCGGCGGCGTCGGCGAGGTGATCCTCGCGGTCAATGCCACCGTCGAGGGCCAGACCACGGCGCATTACATCATGGACCAGCTCGCCGGCCTCGGGGTGAAGGTCTCGCGCCTTGCCCATGGCGTGCCGGTCGGCGGCGAGCTCGACTATCTCGACGAGGGCACCTTGTCCGCCGCCATCCGCCAGCGCACCAAGTTCTGAGGCCCGCCATGACACCCGACGAGTTGAAGCCGGTCCTTCGCGACGTGCACGCCTACTGGTTCGGCACGCTCGGCGGGCCGGACGACTTGCCGCGCGACAGGATGGAGATCTGGTTCAAGCAGTCCGACGCCACCGACGACGAGATCCGCGACCGCTTCGGCCGCTTCATTGCGCCGGCAGCCGAGGCGCCCTTCGACCTCGCCACGCTCACCCGCGAGGAGGCCGTCGGGCTCGTCGTCCTCCTCGACCAGTTCCCGCGCAACATCTTCCGCGCCTCCGGCGAATCCTTCGCCTATGACGCGCGCGCCCGCGAGATCGCCACCGAGCTTATCGGCCTCGGCCCGCGCCGCTATTTCCACATCGAACGGGTGTTCATCGCGCTGCCCTTCGAGCATTCGGAATCGCTCGACGATCAGGACTATTCCGTCCTCATCTTCGCCGAGCTCGCGGTCAGCGCCGCGCCGTCCCTGAAGACCTATTGCCAGGACACCTTGGATTTCGCGACCAAGCACCGCGACCTGATCCGCAGGTTCGGCCGCTTCCCGCACCGGAACGCGCTCCTCGGCCGCACCTCCACGCCCGAGGAGGCCGCCTTCCTCGCTGAGCACGGGCGGGGGTACTGACAGCGCCCTTCACCCGCCCCCTCCACCGCGCAAACGCGCGGTCCCCCTCCCCCGCTTCGCAGGGGAGGAACAGGCCGCGCGCGTGGTGAGGGGGGTCCTCACCCGTTTACGGGGGAGGGGGACCGCCGACAGGCGGTGGAGGGGGCGGGTGAAGGGCGCCGGCCCTACCAGCGCACCGCGCAGTCGACGACCAGCCCGGCGAAGACGATCCAGCCATAGTCCCGGTTCGACCGGAACAGCCGCAGGCAGTTCTCCGGGTCGCGGATGTCGAGGCTCCGGACCTGCCAGGCGAGATGCAGCGCGCCAAGCGCCAGCCCGAGATAAGCAAGCCACCCGGTCCCCGCCAGCCGAAAGGCCAGGGCGAACAGGACGGTGGCGCCGGCATAGAAGCCGGCGAGCCACGGCTTCGTCCGCTCACCGAAGAGGAGCGCGGTCGAGCGCACGCCGACGATGGCGTCGTCCTCCTTGTCCTGGTGCGCGTAGATCGTGTCGTAGCCGATGGTCCACAGGATCGCGCCGACGTAGAGGAGGATCGGCGCCCAATCGAGCGCGCCGAAGACCGCCGCCCAGCCCATCAGCGCGCCCCAGGAAAACGCCAGTCCGAGGGAGACCTGCGGCCAGTCGGTGATCCGCTTCATGAAGGGATAGATCGCCACCGTCGCCAGCGACAGGATGCCGAGCAGGATCGTGAAGCGGTTGAACATCAGCAGCACCACCAGCCCGAGGAGCGCCTGCGCCAGCAGGAACGCCTTCGCCTGCCCGACCGTCACCTGCCCGCTCGGGATCGGGCGCGCGCGCGTCCGCGCCACGCTCATGTCGATGTCGCGGTCGACGATGTCGTTATAGGTGCAGCCGGCGCCGCGCATGGCGATGGCGCCGACGAGGAAGAGGAGCAGGTGCCACGGGTCGGGCCAGCTCCGCCCGGCCGCGTCGGCGGCGAGCGCCGCCGACCACCAGCAGGGCCAGAGCAGCAGCCACCAGCCGATCGGCCGGTCGTAGCGCGCCAGCCGCGCATAGGGCCGCGCACCCTCCGGCAACAGGCGATCGACCCAGTGTCCGCGGACGGCGTCGGGGGTGACGATATTGGCCATGGCGGGGTTTTAGCCCTCGCATTCCCCTCTCACAACGTCGTTCCGCACGCGATGCGGCGCGGAGCGGTGCAGCGCAGATGCGGAACCTCGTTCAGCCCAGCAACGAGGTTCCGGGTCTGCAGCGCATCAGTTCGTGCTGCGCGGCGCCCGGAACGACGGACGAGAGTGCGGCGAACCCATTGCCTCCACCCCCTCCCCTTGCTAAGCGCGCGGCCATGAAAGTGCTCCTCATCGGATCGGGCGGACGCGAGCACGCGCTTGCCTGGAAGCTCGCCCAGTCGCCGCTGCTCACCCGGCTCTTCGCCGCGCCCGGCAATCCGGGCATCGGCACGGTGGCAGAGCTCGTCGCACTCGATCCCGCCGATCACGCTGCCGTCATCGCTTTCTGTACGAGCGAATCCATCGACCTCGTCGTCGTCGGACCGGAAGTGCCTCTGGTCGCCGGCATCGCCGACGACCTCGCCGCGGCCGGCATCCGCGTCTTCGGCCCGAGCCGGGCGGCGGCGCAGCTCGAAGGCTCCAAGGGCTATACCAAGGACCTCTGCGCCGAGGCCCGTATCCCGACCGCCGCCTATCGCCGCTTCACGTCCGCCGGCCCAGCCAAGGCCTATGTCGGCGATCGCGGCGCGCCCATCGTCGTCAAGGCCGACGGGCTCGCCGCCGGCAAGGGTGTCACCGTCGCCGAGACCGTCGACGAGGCGCACGCCGCCATCGATGCCTGTTTCGAGGGCGCGCTCGGCACCGCCGGGGCCGAGGTCGTGGTCGAGGAATTCCTCGCCGGCGAGGAGGCGAGCTTCTTCGCCCTTTCCGACGGCGTCACCGTCATCCCTTTCGGCACGGCGCAGGACCACAAGCGCGTCGGCGAGGGCGATACCGGCCCGAATACCGGCGGCATGGGCGCCTATTCGCCGGCGCCGATCGTCACGCCGGCGCTCGCCGCGCGCGTCATGGACGAAATCATCCGCCCCACCGTCTCCACGATGGCCAAGCGCGACGCGCCCTTCCGCGGCGTCCTCTATGCCGGCCTCATGATCACCGCCGAGGGGCCGAAGCTCATCGAGTACAACGTCCGCTTCGGCGACCCGGAGACGCAGGTGCTCATGCCGCGCCTCGACAGCGACCTGCTGGCGCTGCTCGCCGCCGTCGCCGACGGACGCCTCGCGGAAATGTCCCCGCGCTGGAGCGATGATGCCGCGCTCACCGTGGTCATGGCGGCGGAGGGCTATCCCGGCAGCCATGCGAAGGGCTCGCCGATTGGCGGCCTCGATGCCGCCGCCACGATCCACGGCGCGACCGTCTTCCAGGCCGGCACGGCGCTCCGCGACGGTCGGCTCGTCGCCCATGGCGGCCGCGTCCTCAACGTCACCGCACGCGGGGATTCGATCGCCCAGGCACAGGAGCGCGCCTATGAGGCAGCGGCCAAGATCGTCTGGCCCGAAGGCTTCTACCGCCGCGACATCGGCTGGCGCGCGATCGGGCGTGTGGTGGCGGGGTAAGAAGAAAGTCGTGGATGGCCGGCCTTGTGCCGGCCATCCACGACTTCTTTTCGTCGTCGTCGCCCCCACATCCCATCCCGACTACAATCCAGTGTCAAAGGAATCACCCCCGCTCATGCCGATCCGCCGCCTCAGCGAGGACATGGTCAACCGCATCGCCGCCGGCGAGGTGGTGGAGCGTCCGGCGAGCGTGGTGAAGGAGCTGGTCGAGAACGCCATCGACGCCGGCGCGACGCGCATCGAGGTAGTGACCGCGGCCGGCGGGGCCGCCCTCATCCGGGTCACCGACGATGGCGGCGGCATGGGGCCGGACGAGCTGCCGCTCGCGGTCGAGCGCCATTGCACGTCCAAGCTCGACGGCGGCCTCGACGACATCCGCAGCCTCGGCTTCCGTGGCGAGGCGCTGGCGGCCATCGGCTCCGCCGCCCGCCTCTCGGTCGCCTCGCGGAAGCGCGGCGCGGCGGATGCCTTCGCCATCGAGGTCGAGGGCGGCCGGATCACGCCGGTCCATCCCGCCGCGCTCGGCGCCGGCACCCGCGTCGAGGTGCGCGACCTCTTCTTCGCGACGCCGGCGCGGCTGAAGTTCCTGAAGTCCGAGCGCGCGGAATCCTCTGCCATCACCGACATGGTGAAGCGCCTCGCCATGGCCCATCCCGGGATCCGCTTCTCGCTCGCCGGCGCCGACCGCACGGCGCAGGATTTCGCCCCGGCGACCGGCGACGATGCCGAGCTCCGGCGCCTCGCCGCGGTCATCGGTCCCGACTTCCGCGACAATGCGGTCGCCATCGACGCGCTCCGGGAGGATGTGCGGCTCACCGGCTTCGCCGGGCTGCCCACCTATAACCGCGCCAACGGCCTCTCCCAGTTCCTCTTCGTCAACGGCCGCCCGGTGCGCGACAAGCAGCTCACCGGCGCGGTGCGCGCTGCCTATTCCGACCTCCTCAAGCGCGACCGGCACCCGGTCGTCGCCCTCTTCCTCGCGCTCGATCCCAGCCAGGTCGACGTCAACGTCCATCCGACCAAGGCGGAGGTGCGCTTCCGCGACCCGGGCCTCGTCCGCGGCCTCATCGTCGGCGCGCTCCGCCAGGCCTTTGCCGGCTCCGGCCCGCGCGCCTCGACGCTCGCCGCCGACGCCACCGTCGCCGCCTTCCGGCCGGAAGGCACGCGAACCGCGACGCCTTATCCTCCCCTGTCGCGAAGCGACGGGGGAGGGGGACCGGCGAAGCCGGTGGAGGGGGCGCGTGAGATGCCCTACCCCGCCGGGCTCGCCGAACCCGGGCAATCGCCCTTCCTCGCCGCGCCCTCGGCCGACATTCGCCCACGCGAGACGGCGACGCCGGCACCCAATGCCACCCATCCGCTCGGCGCGGCGGTCGCCCAGGTGCACGACACCTATGTCGTCGCGCAGACGCCGGACGGCCTCGTCATCGTAGACCAGCACGCCGCCCACGAGCGCCTCGTCTATGAGCGCATGAAGGCCAACATCGATCGTGGCGTCGCGCGCCAGATTCTCCTCATCCCTGACGTGGTCGACCTCTCCGCCGGCGACGTCGAGCGCGTCGCCGAGCGCGCGGACGAGCTCGCCGCCCTCGGCCTCGTCGTCGAGCGCTTCGGCCCCGGCGCCATCGCGGTGCGCGAGACGCCGTCCATGCTCGGGCACGTCGATGCCGCGGCGCTCGTCCGCGACCTCGCCGAGGAATTCGCCGAGTGGGAGGCGGGCCCGACGCTCCGCGACCGGCTCGACCGCGTCGCCTCGCGCATGGCGTGCCACGGCTCGGTGCGCGCCGGGCGCCGCCTCAAGCCCGCCGAGATGGACGCCCTTCTCCGCGAGATGGAGGTCACGCCCAATGCCAGCCAGTGCAATCACGGCCGGCCCACCTATATCGAGCTGAAGCTCGCCGACATCGAGCGCCTGTTCGGCCGGCGGTGATCGGGTCGGCCCATGGTGATTGCGGCAACGGCATGCGCCCGGCTATCCTGCCGCTCGCTTGAAAATGGTGACCGGCAGATGATGAACCGCATCGAGAGATTTGGCCGCGGCGGGGGCGAGGCGCGCGTCCGGTTCCTCGACGGCGATTTCCAGGTCATGTCGCCGGGCTCGTTCACCCGCTGCGCGGTCACCGGCGCCGAGATTCCACTCGATGAATTGAAGTACTGGAGCGTGGCGCGGCAGGAGGCCTATGCCGATGCCGCCGCGGCGCTGAAGCGCTACCAGGAAACCGGCCGGATGTAGGCTACATCAGGGAGATGCTCCCTGGCGCCGCGCTCTCCGCTCGACCTCTCCCCACCGGGGCGAGGTCGAGTGGAGAGGTTTGCCTCCAACGCCCCCCTACCCTCTCACCGCGACCCGATACGCCGTCTCGGCGATCATCTCGATGATCGCCGTCTGGTTCTCGAATTCCAGCGTCACTTCCAGCACCTCGGCGCGCTCGTGGAGGCGGCCGCGCGCGCCGCCGGACCCGGCGAGTCGGACGCGGTCCTTCTCGGTGGTCACCAGCCGCAGCCCGCCGGCCTCCGCCTCGGCGAGCAGGGCCTCCGCCTCGGCCTCGCTGTAGTAGTGGTGGTCGGGAAAGCTCTTCCTCACGCTGACCGCCGCCTTCACCTCTTCGAGGCTGGCGAAGAACTTCTCCGGCCGGGCGATGCCGGCAAAGGCGAGGATCGGCCCGCCCACCTGCCATTCGCGCATGCGCGCCGGCTTCAGCCGCGCGCGCTGGGTCTGGCGCCCGGCCCGCGCGGCGGCGCGGATGAGTGGCTCGGCGGCGTCGCCGTCGCCGACCACGACCAGGGCATCGGCGCGGGCGAGCTGCGGCCCGAGCGGCGCGCGCAGCGGTCCCGAAGGGAACACCATGCCGTTGCCGATGCCGACCGCGGCGTCCACCACGGCGAGCGACAGGTCCTTGGCAAGCAGCGGATTCTGGAAGCCGTCGTCCATGACGATCAGGTCGACGCCTTCCTCAATGAGGCGCTTCGCCGCCGCTGCACGGTCGCGGCCGATCACGGTCGGCGCCGCTGCGGCAAGGAGCAGCGGCTCGTCGCCGACGAGGCTGGCGCCGTCGCCGGGCCTGACGAGGAGAACGCCGCTCGCCTTGCCGCCATAGCCCGAGGCGAGGAAGCCGGGCTTCATGCCGCGGCCCCGCGCGAGGCGCGCGATGGCGAGCGCGGTCGGCGTCTTGCCGGCGCCGCCAAGGACGAAGTTGCCGACGCAGACCACCGGCACGGGAGGCCGGAAGCGCGGCTCGCGGCTCATGCGCCGCGTCGAGCGCGCGCCCCACAGGCGCGACAGCGGCCAGAGCGCGAGGGCTGCCGGGCTCGCCCCGCTCCGCCACCAGAAGGCGGGCGCCTTCATCCCGCCTTCCCCGCGTCCAGCCAGGGCGCCAGCGCCGCGAAGCTGCGCGCCTGCGCGCCGGTGAAAGGCTGCAGCATGGCCGCTGCCGCCTGGCACCGGCGATCGCGCTCGGCCGGATCGGTGAGCAGCCTCTCCACCGCCGCGGCGAGGCCGGCCCCGTCCGCGACGCGGACAGCGCCGCCGCCTTCGTCGAGCGCGGCATAGATCTCGGCCGCGTTCTGGGTATGCGGTCCGTGGACTATCGCGGCGTCGAGCTGCACCGGCTCGATCGGATTGTGCCCGCCTATGTCGACCAGCGTCGCGCCGACGAAGGCGACCGGCGCTGCCTGATAGAAGAGCCCGAGCTCGCCGAGCGTATCGGCGAGATGGACGTCGTTCTCCGCCGTCAGGGGCTCGCCGAGGCTCCGCTGTGCGACCTTCAGGCCGCGCGCCGCGAGCATCGCGCGTATCTCGCCGCCGCGCGCCGGATGGCGCGGCACGATCACGGTGAGGAGGCCGGGGATGCGCGGCGCGAGCATCGCGTGCGCCTCCGCGGCCATCGCCTCCTCGCCTTCGTGGGTGCTCGCGGCGACCCAGAGGGGGCGCGACCCCACCGCCGTGCGGAACGCGGCAAGCGCCGCCGGATCGACCTTCGGCGGCGGCTCGTCGAACTTCAGGTTGCCGGTCACGGTGACGTCGCGGGCGCCGAGCGCGCGGTAGCGGGCGCCGTCGGCCTCCGACTGGGCGAGGCAGAGGCTGAAGCGGCCGAACAGCGCGCCGGCGACGCCGCCGAATCGGCTCCAGCCCCTTGCCGAGCGTTCGGACATGTGGGCGTTGAGGCGGACCTGCGGGATGCGGCGGGCGGCGAGCTGCAGGATGGTCACCGGCCAGATCTCGGATTCGACGAAGAGCGCGAGGTCGGGCCGCCAATGGTCGAGGAAGCGGCCGACATAGGTGCCGACGTCGAGCGGCGAGAACTGGTGCACGGCGCCCGCCGGCAGGCGGCGCGCGGCGAGCGCGGCGGAAGTCACCGTCACGCTCGTGAACACCACCGCGATGCCCGTCGCGACGATGCGCTCGACGAGGCCGATCACCGCATTGGTCTCGCCGACGCTCGCCGCATGGACCCAGACGACGCGGCCCTGCGGCCGCGGCCGCGAAGCGATGCCGTAGCGCTCGGCCATGCGCGCCGGGTCCTCCTTGCCGCGCCGCGCGCGGCGGGCGAGCGCCAGCGGCAGGACCGGCCGCAGGACCTGGCCGGCGGCCCGGTAGGCCGCCAGCGCCGCCGCGGCTGCCGGCGGATCAGCCGGCGCGCCGGTCGACGATGCCATAGGCGCGGTCCGTGGCTTCGTTCAGCCGGTCCTCGACTTCCCGCCGCTTGGCTTCCAGCGCCGCGTCATCGGCGTCGGCGGGCACCAGCACCGGCTCGGCGACCGCGCAGACCGCCCGGCTGAAGGGCAGGTTGACGGTCGCCTGGTCCCAGCTCTTCACGTCGATGCGCCGGCTGGAGGCATAGGCGACCGGCACGATGGCGCGGCCGGTGACCTTGGCGAGCGAGACGACGCCGAGGCCTGCCCGGCGCGGCGCGAGGTTGGAGATGTCGGCGGTCATGGTCACGCAGGCGCCCTCCTCCAGCGCCGCCTTCATCTCGAGGAAGCCGGCCATGCCGCCCTTCTCGATCATGCGCGCCGGATTGCGCGCGGTCGAGCCGCGGATGGTGCCGACGCCGAGCTTCTCGGCGACCAGCGCGTTGATCTCGCCGTCGCTGTGGCGGGAAATCAGCACGCGCACGTCGAACTCGAAGATGCGCGCGAAGGGCAGCATGAAATGCTGACCGTGCCACATGGTGAAGATCACCGGGGCGAGGTGGATGTACTTCTCGTAAGGAGCGGGCGGATCGAAGGCGAAGCGGCTCGTGCGGTGGACGAAGCGCAGGTACGAGGCGGCCGTGCCCGCGATCGCCCCCTGGATGCGGGGCGAGCGCAGGAGCCGGGTGCCGAGCGACGGCTTGCGCCTCCGCCCGCGGCTGGCTGGCTTCTTGGTCATCAGCGACTTCTTAGCCGTGCGCGCGCCCGCCGTCACCCGGTCGGGGCCCGATCTCCTCCAGCAGTCGCTTCGGGGTCGAGGAGCCGATGCAGGTGGACGATGAAATAGCGGATGCGGGCATTGTCGACGGTCGCCTGGGCCTTGGCCTTCCAGGCGTCATAGGCGGCGCGATAATTGGGGAAAATCCCCACGATATCGAGATCGGCCAGGTCGGCGAAGCGCAACCTGTCGACGTTCTCGAGCTCGCCCCCGAAAACCAGGTGGAGGAGCTGCGGCGATTTCTCGCTACCGGTCATGAGGCCTCTTCTTCCTGTCTCCGCTGCCATTCGGCCATGCCCCGTGCAACGCCCGCGCCAATCGCCGGATTGGCCGCGACCAGCGCCGGATGGGTCGTCGTCCTGCCGTTATAGGCGGGCGCGGCGCCGTCGAAGCCGGCAAGCCGCCCGCCGGCCTCCTCGACGATGAGGTCGGCCGCGGCGAGGTCCCAGTCATGGGCGTTCGGCCCGGCAATGGCAACATCCACCCGGTCGGCCGCGACCAGCGCCAGGCGATAGGCGAGCGAGGGCACGAAGCGCGCCGCGGGCGCCGGCACGCCAAGGGTTTCGGCGATCATGCGCACCGCCCGCTTCGGTCCGGCAAGGCGGGCACCGCCGAGGCTCTCGCGGGTGCCGACCTGCAGCCGCCGCCCGCCGAGGAAGGCGCCCCTGCCCCGTGCCGCGGAGAACACCTCCGCCAGCGCCGGCGCGGCGAGCACGGCGACCTGCGGCCGGCCGTCCTCGACGACGGCGAGGGCCACGGTCCATTCCTTCTCGCCGGCGAGGAAGGCGCGGGTGCCGTCGATCGGATCGACGACGAAGACGCGACGGCGCGACAGGCGCTCGTCGGTGTCGGCGGTCTCCTCGGACAGCCAGCCATAGCCGGGCCGGGCGCCGCGGAGCCGCTCCGCGAGCAGGCGGTCGACCGCGAGGTCGGCCTCGCTGACGATGGAGGTGTCGCCCTTCGGCCAGGTCTGCGGGTCGTGGCCGAACCAGCGCATGGCGAGCGCGCCCGCCTCCTCCGCCGCCGCCAGGAGGAGCCGGAGGTCGGCTTCGTCGTCCGCGGACGCCATTCAGCGTCCTGCGACGGTCATGCCCTCGATGGCCACCGTCGGCGCGTTGAGGGCGAAGCGGAAGGTCAGGTCGCTCGCCGGCTCGAGCCGCTGGAACATGTCGAGGAGGTTGCCGGCGATGGTGATCTCGCTCACCGCTTCCGCCAGCTCGCCGTCGCGGATGGCGAAGCCGGCGGCGCCGCGGCTGTAGTCGCCGGTGAGGCCGTTGACGCCATGGCCGATCAGCTCGGTGACGTAGATGCCGTTGCCCGCCGCCGCGATGAGCTCCTCCGGCGTGCGCATGCCCGGCCTGAGCGTCAGGTTGGTCGAGCCGGGCGACGGGTCGCCGCCGCCGCGCATGGCGCGGGCATTGGAGACGAGGCCGAGCTCGCGGGCGCTCGCCGAATCGAGGAACCAGGTCTTCAGCACGCCGCCCTCGATCACCTTCAGCGGCGCCGGCGCGAGGCCCTCGCCGTCGAAGGGGCGCGAAGCGGGTGCGCGCCTGCGGGTCGGGTCGTCGTCGATCTCGATGCCTTCGGCGAAGATGCGCGTACCGAGCCTGTCGCGGAGGAAGCTGGTCTTCCGCGCGATCGCCGCGCCGTTGATCGCCGAGGAGAGGTGCCCGACCAGCGTCACCGAGACGCGCGGATCATAGATGACGGTGGCGCGGCCGGTCGGCACCTGCTTCGGGTTCAGCCGGCGCACGGCGCGCTCGCCGGCCTTCCGCCCGATGCTCGCCGGCGGCGGCAGGTCGGCGCGCCAGGCCTTGCTCTCGGCATCGTAGTCGCGCTCCATGCCGGTCCCTTCGCCGGCGATCGCCGAGGCCGACAGGCTCGAGCGCGAGCCGAGATAGGCGCCGGCGAAGCCGGTGGACGTGGCGAGCACCAGGCCGCCGAGGCCCCAGCTGGCGGAAGCGCCGCCGGAATTGGTGACGCCCTTCACCGCGCGCGCCGCATCCTCGGCCTCCCGCGCGGCCTCGGTCAGCTCGGCGGCGGAGACGACGGCGGGATCGAGGAGGTCGTAGTCGGCGAGGTTGTGCGCCAGCTGCGCCGGATCGGCGAGCCCGGCATAAGGGTTCTCGGGCGCAACCCGCGCCATGGCGACGGCACGCTCGGCGAGCGCCGCCGGGTCGGTGAGGATGTTGGCGGAGACCGAGGCCGAGCGCTTTCCGACGAAGGCCCTCAGCGTAAAGGAATCGCCCTCCGAGCGCTGCGTCTCCTCGACTTTGCCGAGGCGGACGTCGACCGACAGCGAAATGCCGCGGATGCAGACGGCGTCGGCGGAATCGGCGCCGGCCCGGCGCGCGGCCTCCACCAGCCGCGCGGCGCGGTCGGTGAGGTCGGACTGGTCGAGAATCTGGTTCATCGGCTCTCTTCGCGGCTTCCGGCGCCCGTGTCAGGGCCCTGATCTATGGTCGATGCGGGCCACGGGCAAGTCTTCATCCTGCCGCGGCGAGGGCATGGTGGAGCTTCCGCTTCACCTCGTCCTTCACCGGCTCGCTCGCCGCCATGATCGCCGCCGCCTTGGTGAAATCGAGCATGCCGAAGCGGCCGGTCGGCGGACGGATGAGGATTTCCGGCGGCCGCGGCCCCTTCAGCCTCTCGCGGAAGAGCGAGCACTGGAAGAGCTGCACCGCGCCGAAGGCCGATTCGAACGCGCCGGGGGTGCGGGTCCCGTCGCCACCGACGACATTGCCGAGCACGTCCACGGCGATCACGATGCCGCAGTCGTGCAACTGGTCGAAGGGCACCGGGTTGCATATGCCGCCATCGACCATGACCCGGCCGCCGACCGTCACCGGGCGGAACAGGATCGGGATCGCCGCCGAGGCGGCGAGCGCCGGAAAGAGCGGTCCCTCGTCGATCGTCGCGGCATCGCCGGCATAGTAGTCGGTGGCCACCACCCGGAGCGGCGTCCGCAGCTCCGCGAAGGTCGCCGGCATTCCCTCCGGCATGAAGATGTCGAGGGCGCGTTCCAGGTTGAGCTGGCCGAAGCCGAAGGCGATCTCGTTGAAGCGGCGCGGGCGAAGCTGCCAGAGCCGCGCCAGGAACTCGGAGCGGGTGCGGAAGATGCCGGCGACGTAGTCGCTGATCTCGTTTCCGGTCATGCCCGCGGCATAGGCGGCGCCGATGATGCCGCCCATCGACGTCCCGGCGATCGCCGCCGGGCGCACGCCCATCTCGTCGAGCGCCTGGAGCACGGCGACGTGGGCGAAACCGCGCGCCGATCCGCCGCCGAGCGCCAGTCCGACGCCGCGCTTCGCCGCCTGCCGGTCCATCAGCCCGACGGCTGGCCGACCCGCACGACCACCATGTCGTCGGCGAACAGGCGCTTGGCGGCGCGGCGGACGTCGTCGATGGTGACGCCGGCGATCAGGTCGTTGCGCTTGTCGATGTAGTCGATGCCGAGGTCGTCCTGCTGGATGGCGAGCAGGAGGCTGGCGATCTTGGTCGAGGTGTCGAAGCGGAGCGGATAGCTGCCGACGAGATAGTTCTTGGCGTCCTCCAGCTCCTTCTCGGTCGGCCCCTTCTCGGCGAAGTCGCGGATGACCTCCTCGACCAGCTTCACCACGTTGCCGGCCTGGTCGGCGCGCGTCGAGGTACCGCCGAAATAGACTCCGGCATGGTCGAGCGGCGACAGGCCGAGCGAGATCGAATAGGCGAGCCCGCGCTTCTCCCGCACCTCGTCGTAGAGGCGCGAGGACATGCCGCCGCCGCCGAGGATGTAGGCGGCGACCGTCGCCGGGATGAAGTCGGGGTCGGCGCGCTTCAGGCCCTTGCCGGCAAAGCTGATCACCGTCTGCGGGATGCCCATGGCGATGTCGACCGGCGCCGCGGCCGCCGGCACGGTCTCGGCGACCGGCTTCAGGTCGGCCTTTTCCGGCAGGTCGCCGAAGACCTCGTCGAGGACCTTGCCGAGGGTCGCCGCGTCAATGGCGCCGACCACCGCGATCTTCAGGTTGGAGCGGGCGACGTTGCTCGCGAACCAGGCCTTCAGGTCGGGCGTGGTGATCGCCTTGACCGAATCGATGGTGCCGTCCGTCGGCCGCCCGTAAGGATGGCCGGGGAAGAGCGCCTTCATCAGCGCATTGCTGCCGACCGTGCCGGGATCGCGCTCGTTGGCGCGGATGTTGGTGATGATCTGAGCGCGGATGCGCTCGACCGGCTCCTGGTCGAAGCGTGGCTTGGTCAGCGCCAGCTTCAGGAGGTTGAAGGCCTCGTCGCGATTGTCGGCGAGCGTGCGCATCGAGCCGGCGAAGGTGTCGAGCCCGTCGCTGAAGGAGAGCTCGATCGAATACCTGTCGAGCGCCGCCTGGAAGGCCTGGCTGTCGAGGTCGCCGGCGCCCTCGTCGAGGAGGCTCGAGACCATATTGGCGACGCCCGGCTTGTCGGCCGGGTCCTGGCTGGCGCCGCCGGTGAAGGAGAAGGAGATGGCGATGAGCGGCACCGCGTGCTCCTCGACCAGCCAGGCCTCGATCCCCTTCGGGCTGACGACACGCTGGATGGTCGTGGCGCCGGCCGGCACCATGACGACGATGAGCAGGAGGAAGGCGGCGACGCCCGAGGCGAGGGTGCGGATCTTCGGCATGGTGCGGCTCACTGCTGGCTGTCGGCGGGCGCCGAGGCCTGCACGGGTGTTGCGTCCTCGGCCGATGCGCCGGCGGTGCCGGGCGCGCCGACGAGATATCCGGTCACCGACCGGCGCAGGTCGAGATACTGCTTGGCCGCGGCGACCACCTGGTCGGCGGTGACGGCATCGATGCGGTCGAGCCAGGTCTGCACGTCCTCGACCGTCTGGCCGGTGGTCAGCGCCTGGCCGAAGACGTTGGCGAGGGTGGCGTGGTTGTCCTGCGCGTAGAGGGCGCCCGCCACCATCCGCCGCTTGGCGGCGGCGAGCTCGTCGGCGGTGACGCCGCCCTTGACCAGGTCGGCGACGACGCCGTCGATCGCCTCGCCGAGCTTGTCGAGGCTGAGGTCGCCGCGCGGCACGCCGTAGAGCGCGAAGCGCGAATCGTCGATGGCGACGCCGCGGTAGTAGGCGCCGGCCGCCGTGGCGATGCTCTTCTCGACGACGAGCTGCTTGTAGAGCCGGCTGGTCGCCCCGCCGCCGAGGATCTCGGCGAGCAGATCGATGGCCTCGGCCTCGCCCTTCTTCGCCGAACCGTAGGAGGGCACCAGGTAGGTGCGCGAGAGCACCGGCTGGGTGACGCGCGGATCGGCGAGTTTCACCATGCGGGCGGCGACCGGCGGCGGCTCGCTCGGGCGGTGGGTGCGCGGCGGCGGTTCGGCGCGGCGCTTGACCTTGCCGTAGGTGTCCTCGGCGAGCTTCCTGACCTCGTCCTCGGTCACGTCGCCGGCGACCACGACGATGGCATTGTTCGGCGTGTAGTAGCGGTCGTACCAGGCAATGGCGTCCTCGCGCGTCAGCCCTTCCATCTCGTGGCGCCAGCCGATGACCGGGATGCCGTAATGGCTGTTCTGGAAGAGCGCGGCACCGACCGCCTCG
This sequence comes from Hyphomicrobiales bacterium, assembly GCA_017305635.1. Classification (GTDB taxonomy): domain Bacteria; phylum Pseudomonadota; class Alphaproteobacteria; order Rhizobiales; family Kaistiaceae; genus JAFKKF01. The sequence goes on from JAFKKF010000013.1 coordinate 245,174, forward strand.
TTGAGGAGGGCGCCCGGATCATTGTCGGTGCGCATGCTGCGCTCCTCCAGGATCACCTGGCGCTCCGGCGTGACCGCCGCGTCGTCGAGGATCAGGTTCTCCATGCGGTCGGCCTCGAAGGACATCATCAGGCCGAGATACTGCTTGGCGACGTTCTGGTGGTAGGCCGTGTAGTCCTCGGTGGTGAAGGCGTTCTCGTCGCCGCCGATCTTGTTGACCGTGTCGGAGAACTCGCCCGCCGGGTGCTTGCTCGTGCCCTTGAACATCAGGTGCTCGAGGAAATGCGCGATGCCGGACTTGCCGGGCACCTCGTCGGCCGAGCCGGCCTTGTACCAGACCATGTGGGTCACGGTCGGCGAGCGGTGGTCGGGTATGACCACGACCTGCAGCCCGTTCTCCAGGGTGAAGGTCGAGACGTTCGCCGCGAGGCTGAGGCCGGTGGCGGCGCGCGCCGGGAGCGCGGCGGCGAAGAGCATCGCCGCGATCAGGAGGACGTGTCGGAGGCGGGGCATGGAGATCCTTGGCACGTGGACGGGTCGCCGGGTCAGGGAAATGCGCGGGCGAGTGTGGCTTATCTCGGGCAGCGATAGAAGACGATCTGCGAGCCTGCGACGATACGGGCCTCCAGCCTTTCGAGGCCAGTGACCGGCTTCACATCGGCTTCCGCCGCCTCCTCGAGGACGCAGAGCGCCCCGGGCGCCAGCCAGTTGCCGGCAAGCGCCGAGGCGAGCGCCCTCTCGCCGAGCCCGGCGCCGTAGGGCGGGTCGGCGAAGACGAGGTCGAAGGGCGCCACCGTCCCCGCCGGCCCGAGGGCCGTCGCATCGCGGCGGAAGATGCGCGTCCGGCCGGTCAGGCCGAGCGCCTCGACGTTGCGGCGGATGAGGCCCCGCGCCTCGACGCCTTCCTCGACGAAGAGCGCATAGGTCGCGCCGCGCGACAGCGCCTCCAGGCCGAGCGCGCCGGTGCCGGCGAAGAGGTCGAGGACGCGCGCGCCCTGCGCGGCGTCGTCATGAGCATGGGCGAGGATGTCGAAGAGCGTCTGGCGCAGCCGGTCGGCGGTCGGGCGGATGTCGCGTCCCGCGGGCGTGGCGAGCGCGCGCCCGCGAAACTCACCGGCGACGATGCGCACGCCCGCTCCCCTCGCGCGGCTTCCCGCCGTCGCGCGGCCGGTGGCCGTCGCCCGGCTTGCCCGGCCGGCGGGCCGGCTTCCTCTCCGGCTCGGGCGGCGCCTTCTGCCGGATCGGCGCGTCGAAATCGGCGCCGGCGGCCTTGGCCAGCTTCTCGCCGAGCTGATCGCGGAGCACCCGGCCGCGGATCTCGCGCGCCTCGCCTTCCTTGAGGTCGGCGAGCGTGAACGGCCCGTAGGAGACGCGGATCAGCCGCGTCACCGTCAGGCCGAGGTGGCCAAGCACCTTCTTCACCTCGCGGTTCTTGCCCTCGCGCAAGTCCACCACGAGCCAGGTATTGCTGCCCTGCGGCCGGTCGATGCGCGCCTCGATCGCGCCGTAGAGCACGCCGTCTATGGCGACGCCCTCCTTCAGCGTGTCGAGCTGCTCCTGCGTCACCGCGCCATGCGCCCGCACGCGGTAGCGCCTGAGCCACCCGGTCGCCGGCAGTTCGAGGATGCGCGCGAGCCCGCCGTCATTGGTGAGGAGGAGGAGCCCCTCCGTATTGATGTCGAGGCGGCCGACCGCGACCACCCGCGGCATGTCCGCCGGCAGCGTCTCGAAGACCGTCTTGCGCCCCTGCGGGTCGCGCGCCGTCGTCACCAGCCCGCGCGGCTTGTAATAGAGCCAGAGGCGCGTCCGCTCCCTCTCCGGCAGCGGCTCGCCGTCCACCGCGATGCGGTCGCGCGGCCCGACATTCAGCGCCGGACTGTCGAGCACCCGGCCATTGACCGTGACGCGGCCATCGGCGATCCAGCGCTCGGCGTCGCGGCGCGAGCAAATGCCGGCGCGGGCGAGCACCTTGGCGATGCGTTCCCCGCCGGCTTGCGCGGCGGCTCTTTCCGGGTTCTTCATGGCTCAGTGGATTAGCAGAGGGACGGGCGTGCGCGAAGCCTTCGATCCGATGGGACTGGCGTTCGGCGAGGCGCAAGCGGCGGCGGCGCGGGGCGAGATCCCCGTCGGCGCGGTGGTCGTGCGGGACGGCGCGGTGCTTGCCGCCGCCGGCAACGAGACCCTCGCGCGCAACGACCCGACGGCGCATGCCGAGATGCTCGCCATCCGCGCGGCAACAGCGGCCGCCGGCTCGCAGCGCCTCGCCGATGCCGACCTCTATGTCACGCTGGAGCCCTGCACCATGTGCGCGGGCGCGATTTCCTTCGCCCGCATCCGCCGGCTCTATTTCGGCGCCTCCGACCCGAAGGGCGGCGCCGTCGAGAGCGGTGTCCGCTTCTTCAGCCAGCCGACCTGCCACCACGCGCCGGACGTCTATGGCGGTCTCCGCGCCCGCGAGGCCGGCGCCCTATTGCGAGGGGTCTTCGGGCGAGGGCTGCTTGACGACTGAAACGGCGTCGGCCTTCTGCCACGGCCAGCGGAACTTCCGCTTGGCGACCGCAAAGTCGGTCGGCGCGCCGGCATCCGGCTCGCGATAGGCGACCGGCGGGTCGGTCAGCGTCTTGCGGATGCGGTTGCCATTGGCGTCGACGCCCAGCTCGGCCGCCTTGACCTCGGCCCGCAGCTTGTTCGCCTTGGTGACGTTCTGGGCGTCGAGGATCGCCTGGTCCTCGGGCTTGATCTTCTGGTCGCGGAGGTCGCCCTTGCCGGTCGAGGGCAGGCCGATCACCTCGACATCCGGATTGTCCGAGGGGAGCAGCGAGGTGCCGGCCCTGGCCTTCATCAGGGCCCGCTGCCGCGCCTGCTCGTCCGGGTCCTTCGGCCAGTTGGCATTGGCGAGCTCGGCATTGGCCGCCGGCGCCGGCAGCGCCGCGCCCGCCGGCGGCGCGACGATCTTCGGACGCGGCTGGTAGCGGACGATCGGCTTCTTCGACCCGCCGAGCGAGACCATGCCGCTGACGTCCGCGACGGTTTGCGCGCCGGGCGTCATGCCGGTGCCATAGGTCATGCGGTCGCCCATGCAGCCGCCGAGCGCCACTGCCGAAACAGCGGCCGCGACCAGGCCAGACAAGCGAACTATCCGACGTGACTGCATTATTCCCGCGTGCCGATTTCCTCTTCGGCCAGGTTTCTGGCCCTGAAAGCCGGCGAAATTCCGGCCAACGGCTGGCGAAGTCCTAGCCGATGCCGCCCCGCCCGACAACCTTTCGGCCGAAACCCGCCGATTCCCTAGACCGCGGGCGGGTGGGCGGAAAAGTAGGTCCGCGCGGCGGCAACGTCCTCCCGCATCGCCGCCATCAGCGCCTCGACCGAATCGAAGCGCAGTTCCGGCCGCCGCCAGGCAAGGAACGTCACCGTCACCTCCTCACCATAGAGGTCGCCCGAGAAATCGAGGACGAAGGTCTCGAGGAGCGGCGCCCCATTGTCGAAGGTCGGCCGGCGTCCGTAGCTCGCCACGCCTTCGTGCACCGTGCCGTCGGCGCGGGTCAGCGTGACCACGTAGACGCCGTGGCGCAGCCGGCAATCGGGGCCGAGCGCGATATTGGCGGTCGGGAAGCCGAGGTCGCGCCCGCGCCGGTCGCCGTGGATCACCGTGCCGGTCACGAACCAGGGATGGCCGAGGAGCACGCCCGCGCGCTCGACATTCCCTTCGGCCAGCGCCTCGCGGACGAGGGTCGAGGAAGCGCGCGCCTCGCCTTCCATGACGATCGGCACGACGACCACGTCGAAGCCGAGCCGCTCGCCATCCGCCTTCAGCGTCTCGATCGAGCCGGCGCGGCGGGCGCCGTAGCGGAAGTCGGGGCCGACGACGACCGCTTGCGCCTTCAGCCGGGCGGCGAGCATCTCCTCGGCGAAACGTGCCGGGCTCGCTCCGGCGAGCGCGAGGTCGAAGGGCGCCACCACCAGCCCGTCGATGCCGACGCGCGCCAGGCGCTGCGCCTTCTCGCGTACCGAGGTCAGCCGGAAGACCGGCCTCTGCGGCTGGAAGAAGGTGCGCGGATGCGGCTCGAAGCTCAGCACCACCGCCGGCACGCCGCGGCGGCGCGCCTCGGCGAGGGTTCGCTCGAGAAGCACGGCATGGCCGCGATGGACGCCGTCGAAATTGCCGATCGCAACCACCCCGGAGGTCAGTTCCGGCGGGATGTCGTCGGGATCGTGGGCCGTGAGGGCTTTGGGCGGCATGTCCGGTCTTGTCAGGCGTGGCCGAAACTTAAGCGGCGGCCGCTGCCGGTCAAGGCGCTCACCATGTGAGCTTCGGTGCGAAGGCGCGGGCGGCGAGAGCGTGCTCGCCGAGGAAGGCGGCGACCTCTCCCGCGTCGGGCCGGTCGCGGTCGCCGAACTGGCCGGCATGGATGCCGCCGGCGATGAACAATACGTCGAGATTCTCGTTCACGGCGCCGCGCACGTCGGTCTGCGCGCCGTCGCCGATGGCGAGCACGCGCTCCTTGCCGATGGCGCCGCCGGCAAGCTCGCCGAGGCGCTTCATCGCCGTCGCATAGATCGCCGGATAAGGCTTGCCGACCATCGTCGTCTCCCCGCCCGCGTCCCTGTAGCGGTTGGCGATGGCGCCGGCGCACCAGATCAGCGTGTTGCCGCGATCGACCACGACGTCCGGATTGACGCAGAGCATCGGAAGCTTGCGCGACTTCCACTCGGCGATCTGCCCGTCATAGTCCTCCGGCACTTCCGTCTCGTCGTCGAAGAGCCCGGTGCAGACGATCAGCTCGGCATCCGAGGCGTGCGGGACGAGGTGCAGGTCGAGGTCGTCGAAGAGGGTAAGCCCCCTCCCCGGCCCGACATGGAGCACGCGCACGCCCGGGCGTCCGCGCAACAGCTCGCGCCCCGTCTCGCCGGACGTCACCACGTCGTCATAGGCGTCGCGGGGGAAGCCGAGGCTGTCGAGCATGTCGACCACGTTCTGCCGGACGCGCGGCGCGTTGGTCAGCATCACCACCTTGCCGCCGCCGGCGCGGTATTTCCCGAGCGCCGCAGCGGCCTCGGGAAACGCCGCGACGCCGTTATGCACCACGCCCCACACGTCGCAGAGCAGCGCGCGGTATTCGCCGGCAAGCGCCGAGAGACCTGGAATCGGTTGCGGTTCGGAGATGTTCGCCATCCCGCTCGGCTAGTGGCTCGCGGCGAAGAGGTCAAGGTGGGCGCATTCCCTCCCCCTCCGGTCGGCCTCTCCCCTGGTGGAGGGCTGTTTCTCTTGTCGAGCGGAGCGAGACCTGGAGAAACAGGGTCACCGTCGGGCGCTGATCGCTGTGGGTGAAGACGCCGGCTGCGCCCGCCGAGCGCCCCCCTCTCCCCGGTGGGGAGAGGGCTCCGCCTCTTATGAGCGAAGCGAATTGGAGGCGGACGGGTGAGGGGGCAGAGCGTCGTGACATCCGTGGACCTTGCCTCCGCTGCACGCGCGGCATTGCGAGCGAAGAGCGGCGCCTCGCCGTTCTTTCCCCTCACCCGCTCGCCCGGCCAGCGCCGGGCTCACGACCTCTCCCCACCGGGGAGAGGTAATCACCCTCCGATCACCCCCACGCTCATCCTTCGTTTACCCTAACCATCCATTGTCGACGGACCATCAACCGGAAGCGGGGGTCGCTCCGAGAATGGCTTCACGAAGCCGCGCCGAACGGCCGGTCGACGTATTCATCGTCGATGCGGATCCGAGCCAGCGACGCACGCTCACCGGATTGATTTCGGAGCGTGCCGCCGGCCGCTTCCAGGCGCGCGCCTATGCCAGTCCGGCCGAGGCGCTGGCGGCGCGCGGCGATCGCGGCGAGGCGATCTTCATCGCCGATCTCGACACGATCGGTGGCGCCGACAAGCTCTCCGGCGTCGCACGGCGCGAGGTCCCGCTGATCGCAACCAGCGCGGGCGGGTCGGTCGCGGCGGCAATCGCCGCGGTCAAGGCCGGCGCGATCGACTATCTGCCGAAGCCGATCGGCGCGCGCGCCCTGATGGAGCGCCTCGAGGCGGCGCTCGCATCGCTCGAGCCGGCCGCTCCGTCCGCTGCGACACCGACACCTTCGCCGCGCCCATCCGCTGCCTCGCCCGCTCCCATCTCGGGCCGCGCCTTCGCCGGGTTCGTCGGCACGTCGCCCGCGATGCGCGCCGTCTATGACCAGATCGCCCGCATGGCCCCGTCGCGGGCGCCCATCTTCATCACCGGCGAGAGCGGCACCGGCAAGGAGCTCTGCGCCGAGGCCATCCACGCCCATTCCGGCGCCGGCGAGCGGCCCTTCGTCGCCATCAATTGCAGCGCCATCCCGAAGGAGCTCATGGAGAGCGAGATCTTCGGCCATGTGCGCGGCGCCTTCACCGGCGCCTCCGAGAACCGCACCGGCGCCGCCGAGCTCGCCGATGGCGGCACGCTCTTCCTCGACGAGATCGGCGAGATGGACCTCGCCCTCCAGGCGAAGCTCCTGCGCTTCGTCCAGTCGGGCACCATCCGCCGCGTCGGCGGCACCGAGACGAGACAGGTCGACGTCCGCCTCGTCGCCGCCACCAACCGCGATCCCTTCGCCGAGGTCGAGGCCGGGCGCTTCCGCGCCGACCTCTTCTACCGGCTCCACGTCCTGCCCATCCACCTGCCGCCGCTCCGCGAGCGGACCGGGGATATCCTCCCCCTCGCCGAGGCGTTTCTCGCCCGCTATGCCCGGGAGGAGGGACGCGCCTTCCGCGCCTTCGACCGGGAGACCGTCGAGCGCATCGCGAGCCTGCCCTGGCCCGGAAACGTGCGTCAGCTCGAGAACGTCATCCGCCGGCTGGTCGTTCTCCACGACGCCGAGACGGTGACGCCCGGGATGCTGCCGTCCGCCATCGATTCCGGGGCGTCTCCCATAGCGTCGCAAGGCGTTTCAGGGCCGATTCCGACCGTGATTCAGCCCTATCGCGACCAGGAGCGGCGGATCATCGAGGAGGCGCTCTCCGCCTTCTCCGGCAACGTTTCCCGCGCCGCCGCCGCCCTCCAGATCAGCCCGGCGACCATCTACCGGAAGCTCCAGGCATGGGGGATATCCCCCTCCGCCTGAGCACGCTGGAAAATCGGGTCCGGGCCTTGCTTCCTGTTGCCGGCATTGGAATTATGCCGGCAAAGCGCCTGCCGGATGCGGGCGACGAGTGGCGGGGACATCTTCATGGACGTTCGGACCTTCCGGCGGAGCGCTTTCGTGGCCCTCGCGATGATCGGTGCCGCCCTCCCCGTCCGGGCGGCGCAGGCCGGGGATATCGCCGACAAGGCGTCTCAGGCGGAGGCGCTGCTTTCCGCCGGAAAGCCCCAGGAAGCGCTCGCCGCCTTCGATGCCGCGAGCGGGGATTTCTGGCAGGCCCTGCCGCTCTCCGTACGCGTCGCGACCTTCGTCGATTCCGTCGACGGCTATGGCAATTATCACGCCCTTCCCGAAGCTTCGTTCAAGCCCGGCGACACGCTGAAAATCTATCTGGAACCCGTGGGTTACGGTTTCGCCGATGATGGCGGATCGTTCCGCGCCACGCTCGCCGCCGACCTCGAGGTGAAGACGCCGGGCGGCCTCATCTTCGGAAAGGCCAGCGATTTCGCGCGCCTCACGTGGTCGGCGAAGGAAAAGCTCTACCAGGTCCACGCCACCATCGCCTCGCCGCTCCCCGCCCTCAAACCCGGGGATTACTTGCTGACCCTGACGCTCCGCGACCTCAATTCGCCGAAGACCGCGACCGTCGCCCTGCCCTTCACCCTCGCCAGCGCGCCCTGACCACTTGTCCCCGCCCCTGGCGGGGACAAGTCGGCGACCCCATGTGCCGGGCCGGCAACGGGCGCACGGGAATCTTGTTCCCCCTCTCCTTGACAAAAAAACGGGCTCTTCCTAAATCCGCGCCAGCCTTTGGCACTCGCCTCCGGGGAGTGCTAGCAACGGCGCAAGCCGAGCGTTCCAGAGGCAGGATCGTAGGTTCTCAAAAGGAAGCGAAACCCCATGAAATTCCGCCCTTTGCACGACCGCGTGGTCGTTCGCCGGGTTGAGTCCGAAGAGCGGACTGCCGGCGGCATCATCATTCCGGACACCGCCAAGGAGAAGCCGCAGGAAGGCGAAGTCGTCGCCGTCGGCCCCGGTGGCCGCGACGAAGCCGGCAAGCTGATCCCGCTCGACGTCAAGGCCGGCGACCGCATCCTGTTCGGCAAGTGGTCGGGCACGGAAGTGAAGATCGACGGCACCGAATACCTGATCATGAAGGAATCCGACGTGATGGGTATCATCGAGGGCAAGTCCGCCTCGGGCAAGAAGGCCGCGTAAGCACCAGCTTGACGCGGTTTTTTGATACCCAAATCTCAGAAGGAACAGACTAATGGCAGCCAAAGACGTACGTTTTTCTGCCGACGCGCGTGAGAAGATGCTCCGCGGCGTCGACGTTCTTGCCAATGCGGTGAAGGTCACCCTTGGCCCCAAGGGCCGCAACGTGGTCCTCGACAAGTCGTTCGGCGCTCCGCGCATCACCAAGGACGGCGTCACCGTCGCCAAGGAGATCGAGCTCGAGGACAAGTTCGAGAACATGGGCGCCCAGATGGTCCGCGAGGTCGCCTCGAAGACCAACGACATCTCGGGTGACGGCACCACCACCGCCACCGTGCTCGCCCAGGCGATCGTGAAGGAAGGCGCCAAGTCGGTCGCCGCCGGCATGAACCCGATGGACCTGAAGCGCGGCGTCGATCTCGCCGTGACCGAGGCCGTCTCGGACCTGAAGCGCCGCTCCAAGAAGATCAAGACCTCGGAAGAAATCGCCCAGGTCGGCACCATCTCGGCGAACGGCGACCGCCAGGTCGGCGAGAAGATCGCCGAGGCGATGCAGAAGGTCGGCAACGAGGGCGTGATCACCGTCGAGGAATCGAAGGCGCTCGAGTTCGAGCTCGAGACCGTCGAGGGCATGCAGTTCGATCGTGGCTACCTGTCGCCCTACTTCATCACCAATGCCGAGAAGATGATCACGGAGCTCGACGATCCGTACATCCTCCTGCACGAGAAGAAGCTCTCCAACCTGCAGGCCATGCTCCCGGTCCTCGAGGCCGTGGTGCAGACCGGCAAGCCGCTCCTCATCATCTCCGAGGACGTCGAGGGCGAGGCGCTTGCCACGCTCGTCGTCAACAAGCTGCGCGGCGGCCTCAAGGTCGCGGCCGTCAAGGCGCCGGGCTTCGGTGACCGTCGCAAGGCCATGCTCGAGGACATCGCCGTCCTCACCGGCGGCCAGGTCATCTCCGAAGACCTCGGCATCAAGCTCGAGAGCGTGACCCTCCAGATGCTCGGCCGCGCCAAGCGCGTGACGATCTCCAAGGAGAACACCACGATCGTCGACGGCGCCGGCAAGAAGAAGGAAATCGAGGCCCGCGTCGGCCAGATCAAGCAGCAGATCGAGGAGACCACCTCGGACTACGACAAGGAGAAGCTGCAGGAGCGTCTCGCCAAGCTCGCGGGCGGCGTCGCGGTGATCCGCGTCGGCGGCGCGACCGAGGTCGAGGTCAAGGAGAAGAAGGACCGCGTCGACGACGCGCTCAACGCCACCCGCGCTGCGGTGGAAGAGGGCATCGTCCCCGGCGGCGGCAGTGCGCTTCTCCGCGCCAAGAAGGCGGTCGAGAAGCTGAAGTCGGAGAACCCGGACGTCCAGGCCGGCATCAACATCGTGCTGCGCGCCCTTGAGGCTCCGATCCGCCAGATCGCCGAGAATGCCGGCGTGGAAGGCTCGATCGTGGTCGGCAAGGTCAACGAGAGCAAGAGCGACACCTTCGGCTTCGACGCCCAGAACGAGGAATATGTCGACCTCGTCACCAAGGGCATCATCGATCCGACCAAGGTGATCCGCACCGCGCTCCAGCACGCGGCTTCGGTTTCCGGCCTGCTCATCACCACCGAGGCGATGGTCGCGGACCGCCCGAAGAAGGAAGCTCCGATGCCGATGCCGGGTGGCGGCGGCGGCATGGGCGGCATGGACTTCTAACGAAGTCCCGCCACCCAGCGATCTCTCCTGCCGAAGTCGGGTAGACCCGACTTCGGTAGCGGCATGGACTTCTAAGTCCAGCATCCTCGGACCAAACGAAGGGGGCGCAGCGCGAGCTGCGCCCCCTTCTCGTTCGGCCACGACTTGCATTCGGTGCGTATATTTCCATAATATACGCGATGCTCGATCTGGCTAGGATAGAGGGCTTTGATTGGGATAATGGCAATTCGCGCAAGAGCGAAGCCAAGCACTCCGTGAGCCGCGAGGAAGCCGAGCAGGTATTCTTCGATGAGCCGGTTGTGATCGTGCCGGACATCGCTCATAGCGCCGTGGAGGAACGCTTCCACGCATTCGGCAAGACCGTAGCCGGACGCCTGCTTCAAGTCTCCTTTACGACAAGAGCCGGTGGGCGCTTGATCCGGGTCATATCGGCACGCGACATGAGCGCAAAAGAAAGAGCACGCTATGCTTAGGAAGGCCAAGAATATCCCAAAGTTCGGCTCCGAGGCAGCGGAGCGCGAGTTCTGGGAGACCCACGATACCGAAGGGTTGATCGACTGGAGCAAGGCGCAGCGTGTCCGCTTCCCCAACCTCAAGCCATCGACCAAGTCGATCTCTCTGCGCCTCCCGCTCGGCCTCCTTGAGCAGATCAAGGTCGAGGCCAACAAGCGGGATGTGCCCTATCAGTCGCTGATCAAGATATGGCTCGCCGAGAAGGTCTCGTAGCCTTCCCTCACACCCCCTGCGTCACGGTGGCCGGGCTGCGCCGCGCCCGCCCGATGGTGAGCGCGAGCACCGCCGCGATGAGGCAGAGCACGCCGGCGCCGAAGAAGGCCGGCAGGTAGCTCGCCAGCTCCGTCCGCGACAGGCCCGCGCTGAAGGCGGCGGTCGCGGCGCCGATCTGGTGTCCGGCGAATATCCAGCCGAAGACGAGGTTGGCGCGCTCGCGGCCGAAATTCTCGGCCGTCAGCCTGACCGTCGGCGGCACGGTCGCCACCCAGTCGAGGCCGTAGAAGACGGCAAAGAGCGACAGGCCATAGAACGAGAAGTCGGTGAAGGGCAGCGCGGCGAGCGAAAGCCCGCGCAGCCCGTAGTACCAGAAGAGCAGCCAGCGATTGTCGTAGCGGTCCGACAGCCAGCCGGACAGGATCGTGCCGAAGAAATCGAAGATTCCGATCACGGCGAGCAGGCCGGCGGCATGCACGGCCTCGATGCCGTAGTCGCCGCAGAGCGAGATGAAGTGCGTCTGGATCAGGCCGTTGGTGCTCGCGCCGCAGACGAAAAAGGTCGCGAACAGCACCCAGAAGGTGCGCGAGCGAGAGGCATCGCGCAGCGCCAGCAGGGGCGACGTGATGAGCACGGAGAGACCTGCCGGCGCCGGCGGTGGCGGCGTGACGGTGCTCTCGCCGTAGGCGGGCAGGCCGAGGTCGGACGGCCGATCGCGCATCAGGAGCAGGACCGCCGCGATCACGATGACCAGGGTCGCGGTGATGAAGAGAAGCGCCGCGCGCCAGCCGAAAGCCTCGGTGAGACTCGCAAGGATCGGGAGGAAAACCAGTTGCCCGGTCGCCGAGCTCGCCGTCATCATGCCGACGACGAGGCCGCGGCGATGGGTGAACCAGCGCGTGGCGACGGTCGCGCCGAGGACCAGCGCGGTGAGGCCGGAGCCGACGCCGACCACCACGCCCCAGAGGACGATCAGCTGCCAGAGCTCGCCCATGAAGAGCGAGAGCAGGTAGCCGCCGCCGATCATGACGAGGGCGACGACCACGACCGGCCGAAGGCCGAAGCGGTTGAGGAAGGCGGCGGCGAAAGGCCCGAGCAGGCCATAGAGGAGAATCCGCAGGGCGATCGCGGTCGATATCTCCGCCGTGCTCCAGCCGAACTCCTTCTCGAGCGGCACGATCAGCACGCCGCCCGCGCCCAGGGCGCCCGCGGTGACCAGCATGGTGAGGAACGTGACGCCGACGACGACCCACCCATAGTGGACATGGCGGCGCTGAAGCGTCGCGGCGAGACGGTTCGAAAACATGGGACGGCTCTCAGCGGGTGGAAGCGCCATCGCGGGATGGCATTGCGTATTGATGATGATCATCATATAAAAAGTCAACCCGAAGGAAGTCGGAGACATGCGCGTCAGCCGCGAGAAGGCCGCCGAGAACCGCGACAAGATCGTCGCCGCCGCCGGCTCGCTCTTCCGCGCGAAGGGATTCGACGGCGCCGCGGTTGCCGATCTGATGAAGGCGGCCGGCCTCACCCATGGCGGCTTCTACGGGCACTTCGAATCGAAGGACGCCCTCGTCGCGGAAGCCCTTTCCCGCGTGCTCGCGGGATCGATCGAGCGCTGGAACCGGTATGGCGACGAGGACCCGGATGGCGCGCTCGCCCGGATCGTCCGCCGCTATCTCTCGCCCGAGATGCGGGACAATCCGTCCGGCGCCTGCGCGGTTCCTTCGCTCGGCGCCGAGGTCGTCCGCCAGGGGCCGGAAGCGAAAGGCACCTTCACCCGGGGCATCAAGGGCCTCGCGGACGCGCTCCAGCGCCTGATGCGGCGGCGCACGACGGAGAAGCGGCGCGCCGAGGCGCTGGCCACGCTCGCGAGCCTTGTCGGCGCCGTCGTTCTCGCCCGCGCCGTCGACGACCCCGCCTTCTCGGACGAAATCCTCTCAGCGACCGCCGGGAAGCTGCTCGGGGCGGCGGAATAGCCGCATTACCGGCCGGTAATTTCCCGGAAAGGTTTCTGCTAGGCTCCGCCGCTCATATTCGCGGCGCCGTCCCCCGGGAACGTCTCTCCATGAAGAAGCTGTCGCATACGCTCGTCCAGGTCTGGCGGCTCGCCATTCCCTATTTCAAGGGACCGGAGAAGGGCGTGGCGCTCAGCCTCCTCGCCCTCATCATCGCCCTCCGTCTCTTCAACGTCTGGCTCGACGTCAGGTACAATTCCTGGAACAACGACTTCTACAACGCGCTGCAGAACAAGGACTGGAAGGAGTTCGTCCACCAGCTCCTTTTCGTCTTCTCGTGGATCGCGGTGCTGACCATCGTCACCTCGGTCTACCAGTACTACGTCATGCAGTGGCTGCAGATTCGCTGGCGGTCGTGGATGACGCGGCGCTACCTGAACCGCTGGATGCGCGCCGGCACGCATTACCGCATGCGCATCCTCGGCAACCCGGCCGACAACCCCGACCAGCGCATCGCCGACGACGTCCAGCGCTTCGTCAGCGGCAGCGGGTCGAACGGCAGCGGCATCCTCGACCTCGGCGTCGCCATCCTCGGGCAGTTCGTCACCCTGTTCTCGTTCCTCTTCATCCTCTGGGGGCTGTCCGCCGACACGCCGCTGATCATCGGCACGGCCAGCTACCACATCCCCGGCTATCTGGTCTGGGCGGCCCTGCTCTACGCCATCATCGGCACGGTGGTGACGCACTGGGTCGGCCGGTCGCTGGTGCCGCTCAACTACGACCAGCAGCGCTTCGAGGCCGATTTCCGCTTCGCGCTGGTGCGGCTGCGCGAGAATGCCGAGGAGGTCGCGCTGCTGGAGGGCGAGGATTCCGAGCGCCGGAACCTCGACCTGCGCTTCGGCCGCATCATCGACAACTGGTACCGGCTGATGGGGAAGCAGAAGAACCTTACCTTCCTCACCTCCTTCTATTCGCAGATCGCGATCATCTTCCCCTTCGTCGTGGTCAGCCCGCTCTATTTCGCCGGCTCGGTCGAGCTCGGCGGCCTGATGCAGATCGCCCAGGCCTTCGGCGTCGTGCAGGGCGCGCTGTCCTTCTTCGTGACGCAATATTCCACGCTCGCCGAATGGAAGTCGGTGGTCGACCGGCTCACCGGCTTTGAAGCGGTGCTGGGCGAAGCCGAGTCGCTCGAGGATGCCGGCCCGCGGCTCGTCCCCGACGGCAAGGACGGCGGCCTCGCCGTCGATCCGCTATCCGTCGCGCTTCCCGACGGGCGCGAGGCCGTGAGGACGCCCGCGCTCGCCTTCCAGCCGGCCGACCGGGTGCTGGTCAGCGGCCCGACTGGTTCGGGCAAGACCACGCTCTTCCGCGCGCTCGGCGGCGTCTGGCCGTTCGGCAGGGGCACCATCCACGAGCCCGCCGATTCACGGGTGCTGGTACTGCCCCAGCGCGCCTACCTGCCGATCGGGTCGCTGAAGGGCGCCCTCACCTATCCGCGTCCGGCGGAAGCCTTCGACGACGCCGCGGCGGCGAAGGCGCTTTCCGAGGTCGGCCTCGACTATCTCGCGCCGGAGCTCGGCGCGGAACATCACTGGCAGAACCGCCTTTCGGGCGGCGAACAGCAGCGCGTCGGCCTCGCCCGCGCATTGCTCCTGAAGCCCGATTTCCTCCTGCTCGACGAGGCGACGAGCGCCCTCGACGAACCCTCCGAGGCGGCTCTCTACGCGCTGATCCGCAACCGCCTGCCGGCGACGGCGATCGTCTCGATCGGCCACCGCTCCAGCCTCGCGCAGTTCCACGATCGCTTCCTGCAGCTCATGCCCGACGGCAACGGCGCGCATGTGCTCGCCGAGATCCGCGCCGCCGCGGAATAAGCTCAGGCCGAGAGGCGGGGCGCCACCGGCAGCGGCGTCACCTCCGGCGGCTTCTCGTCGACGAAGCGCGTGCGCAGGCGCCGCGTCATCAGCCGCATGACGCCGAGCGCGAAATCCGGATGGTCGTGGAGCAGCGCGAAGAACTGGTCCTTCTCGATGACGATCAGCCGCGTCGGGCCGACCGCGACCGCCGAGGCGCTGCGCGTCTCGCCGTCGATCAGGGCCAGCTCGCCGAAGATCTCGCCGGGCTGCATCGCCTCGATGACGCGGCCGCCCTCGCGGATGTCGATGCGCCCGCTCTCGACGATATAGGCCTTGTCGCCTTCGTCGCCGCGGATGAAGACGACGCGGCCGTCGGGATAGTCCACCAGCGGCCCCTCGACGATGCGGGCGAGATCGATCTTGCGGTAGGGCATCTTCTTCACTTCCTCGGGTTCATCCACGGAGGCATGGGCGCCACCCTGAGCCCGCGGACGTTAAGAACAGAAGAAGAGGGCGTTCCGCGAATCTTAACCTTGCCGATCGGTTGACGGGCGCGCCTTGCCGCTCCCCTTGCGATGGTCTACTAGGCACGCGCTCACGCGCTTCTTTTCACGGACCAGGCCCGATGTCGAACAAGGCGGACAAGCTCAAGGCGCGCCTGCCGCGCGGCCTTTCCGACCGCACGGCCGGGGAATTGCGCGCGACCGAGCGAATGCTCGCGACCATCCGGCGCGTCTACGAACGCTACGGCTTCGAGCCGGTCGAGACGCCGCTCATCGAATATACCGACGCGCTCGGCAAGTTCCTGCCCGACCAGGACCGGCCGAACGAAGGCGTCTTCTCCTTCCAGGACGACGACGAGCAGTGGCTGTCGCTGCGCTACGACCTCACCGCGCCGCTCGCCCGCTACGTCGCCGAGAACTACGACCGCCTGCCGAAGCCCTATCGCAGCTATCGCGCCGGCTGGGTCTTCCGCAACGAGAAGCCGGGTCCGGGGCGCTTCCGCCAGTTCATGCAGTTCGATGCCGACACGGTCGGCGCCTCGTCGCCCGCGGCCGATGCCGAGATCTGCATGATGGCGGCCGACACGCTCATCGAGCTCGGCGTGCCGGCCGGCCAGTTCATGGTGAAGGTCAATTCCCGGCGCGTGCTGGACGGCGTCATGGAGGCGGCCAGCATCGCCGATGCCCACCAGCGCCTGACGGTGCTCCGCGCCATCGACAAGTTCGATCGCCTCGGCATCGCGGGCGTGCGCGACCTGCTCGGTGCCGGCCGCAAGGACGAGAGCGGCGACTTCACCAGGGGCGCGGGTCTCACGCCATCCCAGGCGGAGATCGTGCTCAGCGTGCTCGCCGATGATGGTGGCGCTTCGCTCGGCGCCGCGCTTGCGCGCTCGTCGACCGGCGCCGCCGGCCGCGACGAGCTCGCCACCATCGGCGACCTCGTGCGCGCCGCCGGCTACGAGGATCGCGTTCAGATCGATCCGACCGTCGTCCGCGGCCTCGAATACTACACCGGCGCCGTCTTCGAGGCGCAGCTCACCTTCGAGGTGCCCAACGAGAGGGGCCAGCCGGTGGTCTTCGGCTCGGTCGGCGGCGGCGGCCGCTATGACGGGCTCGTCGGCCGCTTCATGAAGGAGAACGTCCCGGCGACCGGCTTCTCGGTCGGCGTCTCCCGCCTCGCCGCGGCGCTGTCGGCCATCGGCAAGCTCGACATGCGCGATGCCGCCGGCCCGGTCGTCGTCCTTGTCATGGACAAGGCCCGGCTCGCCGACTACCAGCGCATGGTCGCGACGCTGCGCGCCGCCGGCATCCCGGCGGAGATGTATCTCGGCGAGTCCGGCATGCGCGCGCAGATGAAATATGCCGACCGCCGCCAGTCGCCCGTCGCCGTCATCCAGGGCGAGGACGAGAAGGCGCGCGGCGTCGTCCAGCTCAAGGACCTCGTCGAAGGCGCCCGCATCGCCGCGGGCATCAGCGGCCATGACGAATATCGCGAGGCGCGCCCCGGCCAGGTCGAGGTCGCCGAAGGCCAGCTGGTCGCCGAGGTGCGCGCCATGCTCGGGCCGAAGCCGTGACGTTCAGAATCAGGATTCGGCGCGATGGCTGAATCCTATCAGCCGCTTCGCGACCTTTTCTCACGCGCCGGCTACGCCTTCGTCGAGCCGCCGATCCTGCATGATGCGCGCATCTTCGTGGAGCTTGCCGGCGAGGACCTGCGTCGCCGCCTGTTCCTCGCCACCGACGCCGAGGGCCGCGAGCTCGCGCTCCGGCCCGACTACACGATCCCCGTCTGCCTCCAGCATCTCGCCGGCGGACCGGCGCGGCGCCGCGCCAACTATGCCTATCTCGGCCCGGTCTTCCGCCAGCGCCCCGGCGCGCCCGGCGAATTCCTGCAGGCCGGCGTCGAGTCCCTCGGCCGCACCGACCGCGAGGCCGCCGATGCCGACGTCCTGAAGCTCGCGCTCGAATCCGCCGCCACGCTCGGCGTGCGGAAGCCTTCGGTCCGCATCGGCGACTCGACGCTCTTCGCCGCGCTCCTCGACGCGCTGGACGTGAGCCTGCCGTGGCAGCGCCGGCTCGCCCGCAGCTTCGGCGACACGCGACGCCTCGCGGCGTTGATCGCCCGCGGGCGTTCGGACAATGGCGCCCGCCGGCGCGTTGTGCCCGTCGCCCTCGGCCGCGAGCGGCGCGAGGCCGAAGCCCGCGCCGGCGAGCTTCTCGCGGCGCATGGGCTCGCCACCGTCGGCGGGCGGACGGCCGAGGAGATCGCCGGGCGCGTCGTCGAGAAGACCGAGCTCGCCGCCGGGATCGGCGCCCGTGCCGCGAAGGTGCTCTCCGCCTATCTCGCGCTCGCCGGCAGCAAGGCCGCCGCGCCGGGCCTGCTGCGCGCCTTCGCCAGGCGCGAGCGCGTCGCCATCGGCCCGACCATCGACCGCTTCGCGGAGCGCGTCGAAGCGCTTGCCAAGGCCGGCGTCGATCCCGCCCGCCTTGCCTTTGCCGCCGATTTCGGCCGCCGGCTCGACTACTACACCGGCTTCGTCTTCGAGATCCACGACGCCGCCCGGCCGAAGCTCGCCCAGATCGTCGGCGGCGGCCGCTACGACCGCCTGCTTGCGCTCATCCCCGGCCAGACCGCCGCGAAGGGCAACATCCCGGCGATCGGCTTCTCCATCTGGCTCGACCGGATCGGCGGCGCGCCATGACCGCTCCCCTGATCCTCGCCGTCCCCTCCAAGGGCCGGCTCCAGGAAAACACCATGGCCTTCTTCGCGCGGGCCGGGCTGCCGCTCGAGCAGTCGGGCAGCGCGCGCAGCTATCGCGGCCGCGTCGCCGGCTTGCGCGGCGTCGAGGTCGCGTTCCTGTCGGCCAGCGAGATCGCGCGCGAGATCGGTGCCGGCGCCGTGCACCTCGGCGTCACCGGGCGCGACCAGGTCGAGGAGACGGTCCCGGACTTCGCCTCTCGCACCGAGATGATCGCACCGCTCGGCTTCGGCCATGCCGATTGCGTCGTCGCGGTGCCCGAAGCCTGGATCGACGTCGAGGCGATGGAAGACCTCGACGACGTCGCCGCCGGCTTCCGTCCTCGCCATGGCCGGCGCCTGACGGTCGCGACCAAGTACGTCAACATCACGCGCCGCTTCTTCGCCGGCCACGGCATCGCCGACTACCGCATCGTCGAGAGCCTCGGCGCCACCGAGGGCGCGCCTGCCACCGGCGCCGCCGACCTCATCGTCGACATCACCACCACCGGCTCGACGCTCCGCGCCAACGGCCTGAAGATGCTCGCCGACGGCACGATCCTGAAGTCCGAGGCCTGGCTGGTGGCGAGCCGCGTACCGAAGCTCGGCCGGGCCCAGGCGCGCGCCATGGCCACGATAGTCGCCAGGGTCCGCGAGGCGGCGGCAGGGTAGGAACAATCCGTTGCCCACCTGTCCGTCATCGCCGGGCTTGACCCGGCGATCCATGCCACGACGGGTACAGCGGCGGCTGCGCGGCAACCTCACGCACCGCCCGCCCCGCTGCCGCAGTTCTTCTGAAACCTCATGGCATGGATTCCGGATCGGCGCCGCTTCGCGGCTTGTCCGGAATGACGTCGTGGACTTGGAGAATGCGAGCCCTTACTTCCCCGGCCTCACAAACCCTTTCCGCATCTTCTCCACCTCGCGCCGGCAGAAGCAGCCGTCGAAGTGATCGTCGACGATGCCGACGCCCTGCATGAAGGCATACATCGTCGTCGGCCCGACGAAGCTCCAGCCGCGCTTCTTCAGCGCCTTCGACAGCGCCACCGATTCCGGACTGGTCGACATGGCCCGGAGCGTATCCCGGTCGAAGGTCGCGGGGCGCGATTTCGGATCGGGCTCGAACTGCCACAGGAAAGCGGCGAGCGAGCCGGCCTCGGCGACGAGCTCCACGGCCCGCCTGGCATTGTTGACGGTCGATTCGATCTTGCCGCGATGGCGGACGATGCCGGCATCGGCAAGGAGACGCGCGACGTCCTTCTCGCCGAACTTCGCGACCTTCCGGAAATCGAATCCCGCGAAGCCCTTCCGGAAGCTCTCGCGCTTCCTCAGGATCGTGATCCACGACAGGCCCGACTGGAAGCCCTCGAGGCAGATCTTCTCGAAAAGCCGGATGTCGTCGCTGACCGGCCTTCCCCACTCGCCGTCGTGATAGACGCGGTAGTCCTCGGAGCCGGAGCCCCAGAGGCAGCGCAGCTTCCCGTCGTCGCCCTTCACCAGCCCGTCGCTCATCGCCCGTTCCTTTAACCCTTTGCTAACCATATCGCCGGCCGAGGATACTCCGCGTTCACCATTCGGTTGGACTTCATCGGCATAGTTACCGGCGGGACGAAATCAGAAAACTCGGCAAGGCGTCGCCGTCCCACCCGGATTCTTCACCGGCGGGGATTCTCCCCGCCCTTTGCATCGCGTCAGCCGAGTAGGTCCATGATTCGCCATTCCTTCCTCGCCGCCCTTGCCGTGGCCGGCATGCTCGCCGCCCTCGCGCCCGCCGAGGCGGCCGGCAGCTTCACCGTGTCGCGGCCGCCCTCGGTGCTGAGCACCGACCAGCAGCTCGCATCCTACGACGCCTCGGGGTCGCGCTCACCCGGCTTCTTCTCCTTCCTCGCCCATCCCAACCGTCCGGTCGCCGGCGGCATGGGCTATGGCGGGTTCCAGAGCCGCTCTATCAACCCGGCCTTCCTGCCGCGCATGGTCGCCTATGCCGGCTCGCAGCCGGCCGGAACGATCGTGATCGACACCAAGGGACGCTACCTCTACCTCGTCCTCGGCGGCGGCAAGGCCAAGCGTTACGGCGTCGGCGTCGGCCGCCCCGGCTTCCAGTGGGCGGGCGTACACACCGTCACCCGCAAGGCCGAGTGGCCGAGCTGGACTCCGCCGGAGGCCATGGTCGTCCGCGAGCGGAAGAAGGGCCACATCCTGCCCGATACGATGAAGGGCGGTCCGGGCAATCCGCTCGGCGCCCGCGCCCTCTATCTCGGCTCGACCGACTATCGCATCCACGGCTCCAACGAACCCTGGACGATCGGCCAGGCCGTCTCGTCCGGCTGCATCCGCATGCGGAACGAGGACGTCATCGACCTCTACGGCCGAGTCGGCGTCGGCACCCGCGTCGTGGTCATGTAAGGCCGCCGGCCACGCAAATCCCCAAGGGCCGCTTCGGCGGCCCTTTTTCTTTCCGACGCCCGTCATGGACGGGCCGGTTGCTCCGCCGGCCCCGACTTCGTATCTTTCGCCATCCAAACCGGAGTTTCTGCCATGACGGGATCGAGGTTCGCGCGGGCGGCGCTGGCCGCCTTCCTTGCCGGCATCGTCGGCCTCTTCGTGCTTGGCGAAGCGCAGGCGGGGCCATTCCTCGACAGCATCCGGGAGAGCCTCGGCAATGTCGGCTCGGACAGCCCGCCGCCGCCTCCGAAGGCCGGCGGATTCTTCGACAACCTCAAGAACCGGATGCGCGACCTCGGCGCCAAGGCGGATGACGTCGGCGCCGGTGGAACCGGCTTCTTCGGCCCCTATCATCGCCGCACGGTCGCCTACCAGACCGGCGAGGCGCCGGGCACCATCGTCATCGATACCGAGCACTACTTCCTCTATTACGTGCTCGGCAGCGGCAAGGCGATCCGCTACGGGGTCGGCGTCGGCCGCGAAGGGTTCGGCTGGCACGGCACCGTCTTCGTCGCCCGCAAGGCCGAGTGGCCGACCTGGACGCCGCCGCCGGAGATGATCGCACGCGAGAAGAAGAACGGCCGCATCCTGCCGGCCTCCATGAAAGGCGGCCCGGACAATCCGCTCGGCGCGCGGGCGCTCTACCTCTACAACAAGAGCGGCGACACGGCCTATCGCATCCACGGCACCTCGGAGCCCTGGACCATCGGCCACAACGTCTCCTCGGGCTGCATCCGCCTCGTCAATGCCGACGTGATGGACCTCTACGAGCGCGCCGCGATCGGCGCCAAGGTGATCGTCCGCTAGGCAAGGCGCATGTCTGCCACCCCATTTTCGGGTGTCGCCGGCAGCGCGCGCCTGCTATAGGTCGCGCCCGTCTCCGCCTCCCATAGCCCGACCTTCCGCGCCGGCCGACGCCTGCCCGCGAGGCCCGCCGCCCGAAGACCGCCGCCCATGGAACAGACCGTACAGCCCGCACGCCTCGCCCAGGCGCAGATCCGCACGATCCTGTTCGGCGTCGTGCTCGCAATGCTCCTCGGCGCGCTCGACCAGACGATCGTCGCGACCGCGCTGCCGACCATCGGGCGCGAGCTCCACGACGTGCAGAACCTGTCGTGGATCGTCACCGCCTACCTCCTCACTTCCACCGCCGTGACGCCGCTCTACGGCAAGCTCAGCGACATCCACGGCCGGCGATGGGCGATGATGCTCGCCATCGCCATCTTCCTCGGCGGGTCCATCGCCTGCGCGCTCTCGACCAACATCTACGTCCTCATCGCCATGCGCGGCCTGCAGGGGCTCGGCGGCGGCGGCCTCATCTCGCTCGGCCAGACCATCATCGGCGACGTCGTGCCGCCGCGCGAGCGCGGGCGCTACCAGGCCTATTTCGCCTCGATCTTCGTCACCGCCTCGATCGCCGGGCCGGTGCTCGGCGGCTTCTTCGCCGAGCACCTGCACTGGTCGTTCATCTTCTGGATCAACCTGCCGCTCGGCCTCGCCGCCTACCTCCTCACCAACCACGTCCTCAAGCTCCTCCCCCGCCACGAGCGGCCGCACCGCATCGACGTGGTCGGCGCGCTCCTCATGGTGGTGGCGACGGTGGCGCTGCTCCTCGCGCTCTCGATCGGCGGCGACACCGGCGCCTGGACCTCGCCCGCGATCATCGGCCTCTTCCTCGCCTCGCTGGTCTTCTGGGGCCTCTTCGGCCTCCGGCTCGCACGCGCCGCCGAGCCCTTCATCCCGCTCAGCGTCCTCGGCCATTCGGTCGTGCGCAACGGCGTGCTCTCCGCCTTCTTCGCGGTCGGCGCCATGATCGGGCTGTCGGTCTACCTGCCGCTCCATTTCGAGGCGGTGCTCGGGCTGACCGCCTCCCAATCCGGCCTCGCGCTCATCGGCTTCATGGGCGCGACCGTCGCCGGCGCGACGACCGCGGGCCGCATCATGGTGCATGTCGAACGCTACAAGCGCGCCGCGGTCGTCGGCATGGCGATCGGCACCCTGGCCCTCGTCATGCTCGCCATCTGGCCGACGCAGCTCTCCCTCGTCGGCGTGGAAGTCGTGCTGGTGGTCGCCGGCCTCGGCCTCGGCACGGTCTACCCTATCTCCACCACGGCGGTGCAGAATGCCGTGCCGCCGCACCAGCTCGGCACCACGACCGGGGTCCTCAACTTCTTCCGCTCGCTCGGCAGCGCCATCCTCGTTGCGACCATGGGCGCCGTCTTCCTCGCCACCGCCGCGGCACGCGTGCCGGGGGGCACCTCCGTGCAGGCGGTGATCCTGCAGGGCGGCGGCGAGGGCGTCGATTTCGGCCCGATCTTCGGCGCCGTCTTCTGGACGGCGGCGATCTCCTCGGCCCTCGGCCTCGTCTTCATGATCCTCATGAAGGAACTGCCGCTCCGCGGCCACAACCACCCGCCGGCGATCGAGGCGGGATAGCGCCCTTCACGCGCGCCCTATACGATCATCCGATAGGCCGGCAGCGTCAGGAACGCCGCCAGCGTCCCGGCGGTCGAGAGCTTGCGGAAGAGCTCGATCGCTTGCGGGAACCTGCCGCCGGCGAAGGCCTTCTCGCCGACCTCGCCCTTCACCCGTTCCATCTCCTCGCCGAGGCACTTCTCGAAGAGGTCCCTGGTGACCACGGTCCCGTCGGAGAGCTTCGCCTCGAAATGCAGCTGCTGCCAGATCTGCGAGCGGCTGATCTCGGCGGTCGCCGCATCCTCCATGAGGTTGTAGAGCGGCACCGCGCCGCGCCCCCGCAGCCACGCCTCGATGTACTGCACGCCGACGCGGATGTTCTCCCGTACGCCGTCGAGGGTGCGCGTCCCCTCGTGCACCTCGAGCAGGTCCTTCTGCCCGGCCGTGACCTCCTCGCGTGCCTTGCCGAGCTGGTTCGGCGTCGGCATGAACTTGTCGAACACCTCCATCGCCACCGGCACGAGGTCGGGATGGGCCACCCAGGTGCCGTCATGGCCGGCCTTCGCCTCGCGCTCCTTGTCGGCGCGCACCTTGGCGAAGGCCGCCTCGTTCACCGCCGGGTTCTTGCGGTCCGGGATCTGCGCCGCCATGCCGCCCATGGCGAAGGCGCCGCGGCGGTGGCAGGTCTTGATGAGGAGCTCCGAATAGGCCTTCAGGAAGGCCTTGCCCATGACCACCTGGCTGCGGTCGGGCAGCAGGAATTCCGGCTTGTTCCGGAGCGTCTTGATGAAGGAGAAGATATAGTCCCAGCGCCCGCAGTTGAGCCCCGCCATGTGGTCGCGAAGCTCATAGATGATCTCGTCCATCTCGAAGGCCGCCGGCAGCGTCTCGATGAGCACCGTCGCCTTGATCACGTTGGAGAGGCCAAGCGTCTTCTCGGCATGGGTGAAGACGTCGTTCCACAGCCGCGCCTCGAGATGGCTCTCCATCTTCGGCAGGTAGAAGTATGGGCCGCTGCCCTGGTCGAGCGCGGTCCTGGCGTTGAGGTAGAAATAGAGCCCGAAGTCGAAGAGCGAGCCGGACATGACCTCGCCGTCGACGAGCACATGGTCCTCGGGCAGATGCCAGCCGCGCGGGCGCACGAGCAGCACCGCGGGCTTTGCCGAGAGCTTGTATTCCTTGCCGCTGGCGGCGTCCTTGAAGTCGATCCTGCCGGCCCAGCGATCCTTCAGGTTCAGCTGGCCGTCGATCAGGTTCTCGAAGACCGGCGAGGTCGCGTCCTCGAAATCGGCCATGAAGACCTTGGCGCCGGAATTCAGCGCGTTGACGATCATCTTGCGATCGACCGGCCCGGTGATCTCGACGCGACGGTCGAGAAGGTCCGCGGGGATCGGCGCCACCTTCCAGTCGCCGTCGCGGACGTGCTTCGTCTCGGCAAGGAAATCGGGCAGCGCACCGGCATCGAGCTTCGCCTGCACGCC
Source organism: Hyphomicrobiales bacterium (assembly GCA_017305635.1). Taxonomy (GTDB): domain Bacteria; phylum Pseudomonadota; class Alphaproteobacteria; order Rhizobiales; family Kaistiaceae; genus JAFKKF01. The sequence goes on from JAFKKF010000013.1 coordinate 269,314, forward strand.
CTCGCGCCGCTTCAGGAGTTCCAGGCGGCGCGCATTGAACCGGTGATGCAGGTCGGCGAGAAAGGCGGCGGTCTTCTCGTTCAGGATTTCGTCATAGCGGTCGCCCCATGCCGCCTTGATCTCGAGACTCCCGATCTTCCTGCCCGCAACCATCGCTTCCCCCTTGGTCCATGCGCCTGACAGCGGCGCCTTCCGGCCCTCTATGGCACAGGGCGGCATCCAACTGAACCGCGCGATGCGCTAGGCTGGAATGCTGAAGGTCGAGGATTCTGCTGCGGCGCAGCATGATTCGGGGTCGCCATCGCCGGCCGCCGGCCCTACATACGGCCCTCCACGAGTGGCGACGATGCAATCCATCATACAGGTCGAGAACCTTTCGAAGGTCTACAAGACCGGATTCCAGGCGCTGAAGAGCGTCAGCCTGGACATCCGGAAGGGCGAGATATTCGCGCTTCTCGGCCCGAACGGCGCCGGCAAGACGACGCTGATCAGCATCATCTGCGGCATCGTCAACCCGACCTCGGGCCGGGTCACCGCCGACGGGCACGACATCCTCCGCGACTATCGCCAGGCGCGCGCAAAGATCGGGCTGGTGCCGCAGGAACTGACCACCGATGCCTTCGAATCGGTCTGGAACACGGTCACCTTCAGCCGCGGCCTGTTCGGGAAGGCAGCCAACCCGGCCTTCATCGAGAAGATTCTCAAGGACCTCTCGCTCTGGGACAAGAAGGACAGCCGCATCATGCGGCTCTCCGGCGGCATGAAGCGGCGCGTGATGATCGCCAAGGCATTGGCCCACGAGCCGAGCATCCTCTTCCTCGACGAGCCGACCGCGGGCGTCGACGTGACGCTCAGGCGCGACATGTGGAACCTCGTCCGCGAGCTGCGCGCCAATGGCGCGACGATCATCCTCACCACCCACTACATCGAGGAAGCCGAGGAGATGGCCGACCGCGTCGGCGTCATCAACAAGGGCGAGCTCATCCTGGTCGAGGAGAAGGCCACGCTGATGAAGAAGCTCGGCAAGAAGCGCCTGACGCTGGAGCTCGCCGAGAAGCTCGACCGCGTGCCCGATGCGCTTGCGCCCTTCAACCTCGCCATCGGCGAGGGCGGGACCACCCTCACCTACAGCTACGACACCAATGCCGAGCGCACGGGCATCACGCGCCTCCTGCAGGGACTGAGCGAGGCCGGGATCCGCTTTCGCGACCTCGACACCGAGCAATCCTCGCTCGAGGACATCTTCGTCAGCCTGGTGAGCGGGTGAGCGCATGAACTATCACGCGGTCTGGTCGATCTATCGCTTCGAGATGGCGCGGGCCTTCCGCACCGTCATGCAGAGCATCATCTCGCCGGTCATCTCGACCTCGCTCTATTTCGTCGTCTTCGGCGCGGCAATCGGCACGCGCATCGAATCGGTCGAGGGCGTGTCCTACGGCTCCTTCATCGTGCCGGGCCTGATCATGCTCTCGCTGCTGACGCAGAGCATCGCCAATGCCTCGATCGGCATCTACTTCCCGAAATTCGTCGGCACGATATACGAGCTCCTCTCGGCCCCGGTCTCCTACCTCGAGATCGTCATCAGCTATGTCGGCGCGGCGGCGACCAAGTCGATCCTGCTCGGCCTCCTCATCCTGCTGACCGCCAGCTTCTTCGTGTCGCTCCGCATCGAGCATCCGTTCTGGATGCTTCTCTTCCTGGTGCTGACGGCGCTCACCTTCAGCCTCTTCGGCTTCATCATCGGCATCTGGGCGGACGGCTTCGAGAAGCTGCAGATCGTGCCGCTCCTCATCATCACGCCGCTCACCTTCCTCGGCGGCAGCTTCTATTCGATCAAGATGCTGCCGCCCTTCTGGCAGACGGTCGCACTCTTCAACCCGGTGGTCTACCTGATCAGCGGGTTTCGCTGGAGCTTCTACGGCATCTCGGACGTGCATGTCGGCGTCAGCGTCGGCATGACTTTCGTCTTCCTCGCCATCTGCCTCGCCGTCGTCGCCTGGATCTTCAAGACCGGCTACAAGCTGAAGAACTAGGCCCTGCCGGCGCGAGCCGCCCTGACGATCTCCGCCAGCTCCCGCGTCGCCAGTTCGGGATCGGGCGCGGCGCAGATCGCCGAGACGACCGACACGCCCGCGGCGCCGGCAGCGATCGCGTCCGCCGCGTTGCCGGCGTGGAGCCCCCCGATGGCGACGATCGGCAGCCCGGTCCGCGCCGCGATCCGCTTCAGTCCCGCCATGCCCATCGGCGGCGCGGCATCAACCTTGGTCGGCGTGGCAAATACCGGTCCGACGCCGAGATAGTCGACCAGCGTCAGGTCGGAGCGATCGAGGTCCGTCTCCTCGGTGATCGACAGGCCGAGTATCCGGTCCGGGCCGATCAGGGCGCGGGCGTCCCGCACGTCCATGTCCGACTGGCCGACATGGACGCCGTCGGCATCGGCGGCAAGCGCCACGTCGACCCGGTCGTTGACGATGAGCGGGATCCTGTGCGGGCGGAGCAGCCCGGCCAGCGCCCGTGCCTCGACGACGAGCGTCCGCGTCTTCGCCTCCGGGTCGCGCAACTGCACCATCGTCGCTCCGCCCCTCGCGGCTGCGAGGACAACGTCGCGGACGCCGCGCACGCCCGACAGACCGCGGTCGGTGACGAGATAGACCGAGAGGTCGACCGCGTTCATGCGGTGACGGATGCCCGGATCGCGGCGTGGCGTTCGAGCATGGCGAGGTCGGCGCCATGGAGCGCGTCGCAGAGCTCGGCCGGCAGGTGTCCCGGGCCGTTTCCGTTGCATCTCAGGGCCGCCTCGCGACCGGCCGCACCATATACGGCGAGCGCCGCGACCGTCGCCGCGAAGGGGGCGCGGACGGCGGCGAAGGCGGCGGTCACGGCGGAGAGCGCGCATCCCAGCGCCGTAGACAGCGGCATCAGGGCGTCTCCCCCGGTGATTCCGACCGTCTCATGGCCGTCGCACACGTAATCCACCTCGCCCGTGACGGCGACCACCGCGCCCGTCTTCTTCGCCAAAGCGCGTGCCGAATCAAGGGCTTGGGCGGAAGCCGCGGTCGAATCGACGCCCTGCCCACCGGCCCCGGCCGCTCCCGCCAAGCTCATGATTTCGCTGGCATTTCCGCGAATGATCGTCGGCCGGAGGGTGGCCAGCGATGCCGCGACATTGGTCCGGTACGGCGTCGCCCCGCACCCGACCGGGTCCAGAACCCAAGGCTTTCCCAGGGAATTGGCCTTGCGCGCGGCAAGCCCCATGGCCTCGACCCAGCGCGGGGACAAGGTGCCGATATTGATCACCAGCGAAGACGAGATCGAGACGAAATCCTCAACCTCTTCAACGGCATGGACCATTGCCGGCGAAGCCCCCAGAGCGAGGAGGACGTTGGCCGAAAGGGTCATCGCAACGTAGTTGGTGATGTTGTGGACGAGCGGACGAGCCGTCCGGAGGTCCGAAAGCGCGCGCGATGCGTCGTTCAAGTCTATGATATTCATGGATTTTCCTCATCCCTCCGCCGGCATGAACCGGATCAGGTTCGACGGGTTGGCGGATTGCCTCTCAGCCCTTCGGGCACCCCGTGAGACGGTCGTGAAACTAGGCCGCGACGGGCCCGGACGCAAGGCGAGACGCCCCGAGACGGTCGGCGAGACGCTCCGGGACGGGACCGCCATAGGCCCAGTCGAGGAGCTCGACCGTATGCACCACCGGAACCCCGGTCCCGGAGGCGATCTGGGTCATGCACCCGATATTTCCGGCAGCGATGACGTCGGGCTTCGTCGCCTCGATATTGGCGACCTTGCGGTCGCGGAGGCGCCCGGCGATCTCCGGCTGGAGGAGATTGTAGGTGCCGGCGGAGCCGCAGCAGAGGTGGCTTTCCGCGGCTTCGCGGACCTTGAAGCCGGCCTTGGCGAGGAGGGACTTGGGCGCCGTCCTGATCTGCTGGCCGTGCTGGAGCGAGCAGGCGGCGTGATAGGTGACGTCGAGACGGGGATGAGACGCCGGCTTTCCGAGGGGAATCGCCTCGAGATACTCGCTGACGTCCTTCGCGAGCGAGGCGACGCGCGCCGCCTTGTCGGCATAGGCGGGATCGTTGCGGAACATGAAGCCGTAGTCCTTCACCGTCGTGCCGCAGCCGGACGTGGTGACGACGATCGCGTCCAGTCCGCCCGTCTCGATCTCGCGGGTCCAGACGTCGATGTTGCGGCGGGCGAGCGCGTGGGCACGTTCCTCCTTGCCCATGTGATGGGGGAGCGCTCCGCAGCAGCCCTCGCCTTCGGCGAGCACGACCTCGACGCCGGAGCGGGTGAGCAGGCGGATGGCGGCGGCGTTGATGCCGGGATCGAGCACGGACTGGGCGCAGCCCTGGAGAAGCGCCACCCTGCCCCGCTTCTCGCCGAGGGCCGGCGAGACCGGTGGCATGGCCCCGGCAGCCGGCAGCTTCGACGGCGCGAGACTGAGCATGGCGCCGATCCGCTCGAGACCGGGAATGCGGGCGGCAATGGCGCCTAGCGGCCGGCCGAACCAGGCGGCGGCGAGCGCGAGACGGAAGCGGCGCGGATAGGGAAGGACGGCCGCGAGGACGGCGCGGAGCGCGCGGTCGAGGAACGGACGACGATAGGTCTTCTCGATGCGGGCGCGGGCATGGTCGACGAGGTGCATGTAGTCGACGCCCGAGGGGCAGGTGGTCATGCAGGAGAGGCAGGAGAGGCAGCGGTCGACGTGGGTGACGACCTCCTCGCTCGCCGGCTTGTCGTTCTCCAGCATGTCCTTGATGAGGTAGATGCGGCCGCGCGGGCTGTCGAGCTCGTCGCCGAGGAGGACGTAGGTCGGGCAGGTCGCCGTGCAGAAGCCGCAATGGACGCAGGTGCGGAGGATCTTCTCCGACGTGGCGATGTCCGGATCGGCGAGCTGGGCGAGGGTGAAATTGGTCTGCATGTCTTCCCTGAACCGCGTCCCTTCAAGCCGGTCCGGCTTCGACGGCACCGCCTGCCGCCTGGACTTCGATGAACAACCGATCCAGCACGTCAGGAAGCCGCGTGGCCACATCGCCGTTCCAGAAGCGGAGCACCCGGTATCCGTGACCTTCTATCCTTCTCGTGCGCAGCGCGTCGCGAGCGATCTCCTGATCCGTCCCATGGGTCGCGCCATCCATCTCCACCACAAGTCGCCTCTCGTGGCAGACGAAATCGACGATGTAGCCGGCAATTGGTACCTGCCGGCGGAAATGGAGGTCCGCGAACCGTCCGGCCCGTACCGCTCGCCAGAAGCGCTGCTCGGCCAGTGTCATCGAGCGTCGAAGCGACTTCGCCCGGCTGCGCAGCGTTCCGGAGATCGGCAGATGCGCCGGCACGAGCGCTGGGTCCTCATGCTGAAGCGGGGCCTTACCCCCCTCCCCCACCCTCCCCCACAAGGGGGGAGGGAGCGCGCCCTTCCGAATCATCCTGCGCCTCGTGGCGAACGTCCTCTCCCCCCTTGTGGGGGAGATAGCGTCGCTTGGACCGCAGGTCCTAGCGAAGCTTGAGAGGGGTAAGACAACCAAGCCACGGATTCAAACACCTGCGTACATGCGGCCGGGATTGAGGATGCCGGCGGGATCGAAGGTGTCCTTGAGGCGGCGGGTCAGCGCCATGAGGGCGGATGCCGGCGGATCGAAAACGTCATTGGCGGCGCGGAGCGGCTCGGGCGCCCGGGCGAGCGTGGCATAGCCGCCGGCGGCGCGGGCCGCCGGGCGGATGACCGAGGCGCCGGCATCGGGGCCGTCGCCGCCGGCAATCCAGACGAGGCCGCCGCCCCAATCGTAGAGGACACGGCAGGCAAAGGACTTCCGCGCGGCCTCGGCGACAGAGGGACCGTCGCCCGGCCGCACCGAGACGCGCCAGACCGGAACGCCCGCCGGAGAGGCGAAGACGGAAAGGTCACGGATCGACTTCCACAGCGCCGCCGAGGGCGCCGCCTCGATGCGCGCGGCGCTGCCGAAATCGACCAGATCCTCGGCGAGGCGGCCGAGGCGATAGTCGACCGAGGCCGTGAAGCCGTCGAGGCGCAGCAGCGTGCGCGCCGGGGTGCCGTTCTGCGCCGGAACGTGGGCGGCGCCGGTGACGCCATAGGGCGAACCGAGGCCGGCGGCGAGCGCGGCGATGGCGCGGCGATCGTCGAGGCCCTGGAGGACGAGCGTCGCCTCGACCTCGGGCATGGGCTGGACCTTGAAGGTCACCTCGCTCATCACCGCGAGGGTGCCATAGGATCCGGCGAGAAACTTGACCAGGTCGTAGCCGGTGACGTTCTTCATGACGCGGCCGCCGTTCTTCACGACCTCGCCGCGCCCATCGACGAAGCGGAGGCCGATGAGGCTGTCGCGCGCGGCGCCGGCGGTGATGCGGCGCGGGCCGGAGAGGTTCGCCGCGGCGACACCGCCGACGGTCGGCACGCCATCGCTGCCATAGAGGGCGCGCCAGTCCGGCGGCTCGAAGGCGAGACGCTGGCGCTCGCCGGCGAGAAGGTTCTCGACCTCGGCAAGCGGCGTTCCCGCGCGAGCGGAAACCACGAGCTCGGTCGGTTCGTAGAGCGTAACGCCGGTCAGGCGCCGGGTGGAGAGCGTGGCGGCGGCCTGCAGCGGCCGGCCGAGGCCGCGGAGCGCACCGCCGCCTTCCACGGCAAGCGGGCGGCGCGCCGCGGCGGCATCGGCGATGATCGCGGCCAGTTCGGCCTCGTCCCCGGGTGTGAGGATCGCCTGTTCCTCGCTCATTTCATGCGCACTCATGGTTCAGGCAGCGGGAACCGGGCGGCCGGCAAGAGGAAAGACCTTGGCGGGATTGAGGAGCCAGGCGGGATCGAAGACGCTCTTGACGCGCATCTGCGCCGCGAGATCGACCGGATCGAACTGATCGACCATCAGCTCGCGCTTCTCGACGCCGACGCCGTGCTCGCCGGTGAGGCAGCCGCCGACCTCGACGCAGAGCCGGAGGATGTCGGCGCCGGCATCCTCGGCCTTGTGAAGCTCGACCGGATCGTTGGCGTTGAAGAGGACCAGCGGATGGAGATTGCCGTCGCCGGCATGGAAGATGTTGGCGATGGCGAGGCCGTAGCGCTCGCCGATCTTCGCCACGCCGTTCAGCACCTCGGGCAGGCGCCCGGTCGGGATGACGCCGTCCATGCAGATATAGTCGGCAATGCGGCCCATGGCGCCGAAGGCCGCCTTGCGGCCCTTCCAGATGGCGGCGCTCTCGGCCTCCGAGCGCGAGACGCGCGTGGCGGTCGGGTCGAACGGCGCGGCGATCGCGCGGATGCGGCCGATCAGATCCTCGATCTCGCCTTCCGAGCCTTCCACCTCGATGATGAGGAGGGCCTCGACATCGAGCGGATAGCCGGCCTTGGCGAAGGCCTCGCAGACCTTGATCGCCGGACGGTCCATGTACTCGATGGCGACCGGCACGATGCCCGAGCCGATGATGGCGGCGACGCAGGCGCCGGCGGCTTCGGCCGAAGCGAAGCCCATCAGCATCGGCCGGGCGCCCTCGGGGCCGCGCAGGATGCGCACCGTCGCCTCGGTGACGATGCCGAACTGGCCCTCCGAGCCGATGACCAGGCCGAGGAGATCGAGGCCGGGAGCATCGAGCGCATCGCCGCCGATGTCGAGGATGGTGCCGTCGATGAGCACGATCCGAAGGCCCAGCACGTTATTGGTGGTGACGCCGTATTTGAGGCAGTGGGCACCGCCGGAATTCATGGCGATGTTGCCGGCGATGGTGCAGGCGAGCTGGCTCGACGGATCGGGGGCGTAGAAGAAGCCGTTGCCGGAGACCGCATTGGTGATGTTGATGTTGGTGACGCCGGCCTGCACGCGGGCGACGCGATTGTCGTAGTCGATCGAAAGGATGCGGTTCATGCGGCCGAGGCCGACGACGACGGCATCCTCGGTGGGCAGCGCGCCGCCGGAAAGCGAGGTCCCGGCGCCGCGCGGGATCACCTTGACGCGAAGCGCGCCGAGGAAGGCGAGAACCTCGGCGACTTCCTCGGTGGTCGAGGGCAGCGCGACGGCGAGCGGCACGGCGCGATAGGCGGTGAGCGCGTCGGTCTCGTAGGCGCGGCGCTCGTCCTCGGCATCGATGACGTGGGCGTCGCCGAGGATGCGGCGGAGGCCGGCGGCGACCTCCTCGCGGCGGGCGATGATCGTCGCGTCCGGCAGCGGCATGGCTATGGCTGACATTGCGACAATTCCTCCCCTCTCCTAGTGTCGGGATGCGCCCTATCTTCGGGCATCTAGGCGTGACGCATAGCACGGTCAGGAGCGGCGATGCCTGCATTTTCGAGAATTCTGATGATTGCCGTCCTGGTGGCGCTCGGCGGCGGCGCGGCGCATGCCGATGGCGATCCGGACAAGGGGGCGAAGGTCTTCAAGAAGTGCATGCCCTGCCACCGGGTCGGCCCGGGGGCGGCGGCGCTGGTCGGGCCACCGCTCAACGGCGTGGTCGGGGCCAAGGCGGGCGAGGTGCCCAACTACGCCTTCTCGGACGCGCTGAAGAATTCCGGGCTCGTCTTCGACGAGGCGACGCTGGCGAAATGGCTGCGCAACCCGCGCCAGCTGGTGCCCGGCAACCGCATGACCTTCGCCGGCCTGACCAAGGACGAGGACATTGCCGACGTCATCGCCTACCTGAAGACGTTCGGGCCGGACGGCAATCCGCCGAAGTAGCGCTGGCGGGTGAGGGCTGCGCAGGGCAAGGCCTGGCTCGCTTGCGCGGCCGTCCCCTCACCCGGATCGGCCGGACTGGCGTCCGCCCGACCCGACCTCCCCCCACCGGGGAGAGGTGCCGGCCCGCGCCGTGCCAATAGCTCTCCGGATACCGGGACGGTCTAGTGCCCCATGAGGATGGTGCGGTCGACCTCGGCGAGGTTGCGGCGGCCGGTGAGCACCATGGTCACCTCCATCTCCTTGCGGATGATGTCGATGGCCCGGCGCACGCCTTCCTCGCCGCCGGCACCGAGGCCGTGGAGGAAGGCCTTGCCGATGAGGCAGGCACGGGCGCCGAGGGCGATGGCGCGCATGACGTCCTGGCCGGAGCGGACGCCGCCATCGAAGAGCACCTCGGTCTTCGAGCCGACCGCCTCGGCGATGCCGGGCAGCACCGAGATCGAGGACGGGGCGCCGTCGAGCTGGCGGCCGCCATGGTTGGAGACGACGATAGCCTGCGCCCCGGTGCCGGCGGCGATCTTCGCGTCCTCGACGTCGAGGATGCCCTTGAGGATGAGCTTGCCCGGCCAGATCGACCGGATCCACGCGACGTCCTTCCAGTTGAGGCTGGCATCGAACTGGCCGCTGATCCACTGCGACAGCGACTTGACGCCCTTCATGTCGGGGAGCCAGCCGTCGAGGTTGCCGAAGGTCTTGCGCTTGCCGCGCAGCACGCTCATCGCCCAGGCGGGCTTGGTCATCACGTCCAGTACGTTGGCGAGCTTCACCTTGGGCGGCACGGCGAGGCCGTTCTTGATGTCGCGGTGGCGCTGGCCCTGGACGGTGAGGTCGAGGGTGAGCACCAGCGCGCTGCACTTGGCGGCGATGGCACGCTCGACCAGCGACTTGGTGAAGCCGCGGTCCTTCATGACGTAGAGCTGGAACCAGAAGGGCCTGGTCGTCGCGCTCTTCACGTCCTCGATGGAGCAGATCGACATGGTGGAGAGGCAGAAGGGGATGCCCTCCTTCTCCGCCGCGCGGGCGCCGAGCATCTCGCCATCGCCGTGCTGCATGCCGGTCAGGCCCGTCGGGGCGATGGCGAGCGGCATCGAGACCTTCTCGCCGAGGATGGTGGTCTCGACGCTGCGCGCCGAGATGTCGACCATGACGCGCTGGCGGAACTCGATCTTCTGCAGGTCGGCGCTGTTGGCGCGCAGCGTCTGCTCGGAATAGGAGCCGCGGTCGCAATATTCGAAGAAGGCGCGCGGGACGCGGCGCTTGTGAATCTCCCTCAGGTCCTCGATGGAGGTGGCTTCCTTCAGGTTCATGCTTCTTCTCCGGCGTCTTCTTGAACCGCGCGCGGTCCGTCTAGCATGCCGGGCCGGTTGCGGGGAATGGAATGTTCACCCGTCCTGCCGGCCGCGGCGCCTGAGGCTCGCCTCGAGGAGGCGGATGAGGAGCGACAGGCCGATGGTCATGACGAGGTAGAGGAAGGCGACGATGTTGTAGGTCTCGAAGAAAAGGAAGGTCGAGGAGGAATAGACCTTGCCGAGCTGGGTGATGTCCTGGACGCCGAGGGCCGAGACGAGGGCCGAATCCTTGATCATCGAGACGAAGTCGTTGCCGAGGGGCGGCACGACGACGCGGATCGCCTGGGGCAGGATGACCAGGCGGAACGCCTGGAAGCGCGTCAGGCCGAGGGAGGCGGCGGCCTCGGTCTGGCCCTCCGGCACCGCCTCGATGCCGGCGCGGAAGATCTCGGCGAGGAAGGCCGAATAGCCGATGGTGAGCGCGAAGATCGCCCGCCAGGTCATGTCGAAATCGCGGACGGTGAGCTCGGGCAGGATGGCGCCGGCGATGGCGAAGCTGCGCAGCCAGTCCCACAGCGCGACGATCTGCGGGGCGCCGACGAAGGCGACGTAGAAGAGAAGGACGAGGATCGGGACGCCGCGCACGATCTCGACGTAAAAGGTCGCGACCTCGCGGGCGACGCGGTGGCGCGAGGTGCGGGCGAGCGCGACGAGAAGGCCGAGGATCGCGGCAAGCGCGAAGGCGACGACCGAGACCCAGAGCGTGACGAAGACGCCCTGGCGGAGCGCGGCGAAGATGATGGTGTACTGCCCGTCGCTGACGATCAGCCAGGCGACGAGCACGCCGAGGAGGACGATCGCGAGCAGCCAGAACGGGATCTCGCGCCGGGTGCGCGGGGCGCTCATGGGCGCTGCGCTTCACCTCTCCCCTGCGGGGAGAGGTCGGATCGAGCCGGACGCCGGTCCGGGTCGATCCGGGTGAGGGGGAGCGCGCGCCGAAGATGCGGGGGCGTCAGTCCGCGGCTGCGCGCTGCGGCGTAGCGGAGGCAAAGCGGGCGGATTTCACCGCGCTCCGCCCCCTCACCCTCCGCCTCCAGTTCGCTTCGCTCACAAGAGGCGGAACCCTCTCCCCACCGGGGAGAGGGGGGTGCCCACCACAGGACGCGCCGATCGCGAGACGCGGGTGACGTCACTGCTGGTTGTTGTAGTCGAAGAACCATTTCTGGTTCAGCTTGTCGAAGGTGCCGTCGTCCTTCAGCGACTTGATGGCGGCGTTGATCGGGCCGACGAGGTCCGAGCCCTGCTTCAGGATGAAGCCGAATTCCTCGCTGCCGAGTGGTCCGCCGATGATCTTGAAGGCGCCCTTGTTGGTGCCGATGTAGCCATTGGCCGAGGTCTTATCCATCAGCACGAGGTCGACGTCGCCGGCCTTCAGCGCCTGCACCGAGGCGCCGAACGTGTCGAAGAGCTTGATGCGCGGATTGTTCTCGTCGCCGTCGAGGACGTTGTAGACCGCGACGTAGAAATTGGTGGTGCCGGCCTGGGCGCCGACGAGGAGGTCCTTGTTGTCCTTGAAGCTCGCCGCGTCGGTGAAGCGCTTCTCGTCGGCGCGTACCAGCATGAACTGCTCGGAGACCATGTAGGGATCGGAGAAGGCAACCTGCTGCTTGCGCTCGTCATTGATGGTGATGCCATCCATGCCGACGTCGTACTGCCCCTCGCGGACGCCCTGGATCATGGTGTCCCAGCTCGACAGCTTCCACTCCACCTTGAGATTCAGGCGCCTGGCGATCTCGTTGAAGGCGTCGTATTCCCAGCCGATGCCCTCGCCCGTCTTCGGGTCGGCGAAGTTGAGCGGCGTATAGGCGTTCTCGGTGACGGCGACGACCGAGCGACCCTTGAGGTCGGGCAGGTCGGCGGCATGGGCGGTGACGGCGGCGAAGACCAGCGCCGCGGCCATGGCGGCAGGTTTCAGGATGCGCATGGGGTTCCGTTCCTCCGGGGATTTGATCGGGGCGGACTCTAGCGGCGGTTTCAGCCGCCGAGAAGCCCGCTCCAGCGCGCTGCGAGCGCCTCGCCGGCGGCGTCCGCCATGGGCGCGAAACGCGCCATCTCGGCGGGCAGGCGCGCCGGCCAGTCGGGCGTGTTCTCGGCGATGAGGTCGGCGAGCTCGCGGCTCCAGTCGCCGACCAGCTGGCGGTCGGCCTCGAAATGGAACTGGATGCCGTAGGTGGCGCGGCCGATGCGAAAGGCCTGGTTCGGCGTCATGTCGCTCTCGGCGAGATGGGCGGCGCCGGGCGGCAGGGTGAAGGTGTCGTTGTGCCAGTGGAAGAGCGGCGCGCCCGCGCCGATGCCGGCGAGCACCGGATCGGCGCGGCCGGCTTCCGTCGGGCGTACTTGCCGCCAGCCGAATTCGAGCGGGCGGCCGAGGATGTTCTCGCCGCCATGGGCGCGCGCGATGAGCTGCGAGCCGAGGCAGATGCCGAGCACCGGACGGTCCGCCTCGCCGAAGCGGCGGATGAGATCGACGACCTTCGGCATGAAGGGATAGTTGGCATCGTCCAGCGCATTCTGGCCGCCGCCGAGCACGATCAGGCCGTCATGATCCGCGGCATCCTCGGGCAGCGCCTCGCCGGCAAAGGCCTGGCGGCGATCGAGGGCAACGCCCTTTTCGGCCAGCACGCGGCCGACCGCGCCGGCGGGCGTGGCGTTGTAATTCTCAATGACGAGGACGCGCATCTCGGCTACCGGAATGGACCCTTGGCGTGACGATCGGGAAATTCGTCACCCGCCGCCCTGATAGCATGGCGGCGCGGCAGCCGGAACGGAGAGGAAGCGCGACGTGCTGGTGGGAGAGGCAAAGGCGCCGGCCGGCATGCGGCTCTACGCGATCGGCGACGTGCACGGCTGCGACGAGCTGCTCGCCGACCTGCATGCCCGGATCAACCGCGACCTCGCGGCGCGCGGCGCAGCGGACTACCGCATCATCCATCTCGGCGACTATGTCGACCGCGGGCCGGACAGCCGGGCGGTGATCGAGCGGCTGGCTAGGATGTACGCGGCCGACGCGAAGGTGCTTTGCCTGCGCGGCAACCACGACGACCTGCTGCTCGCCTTCATGGCCGGCGCGCCGGGCTCGGCGGAGATGTTCCTCGCCAATGGTGGCGAGGCGACGCTCGCCTCCTATGGGGTGGAGGCCGGCCTGGTCGCCCGGCTGCTCGGCTCCCATGCCGGTCTCGGCCATCGGTTGCGCGACGCCATGCCGGCGCATCACCATGAATTCCTCGAGGCGCTGGCGCTCTCGTTCCGTTTCGGCGACTTCTTCTTCTGCCATGCCGGAATCCGGCCGGGCGTTCCGCTCGATGCACAGTCGGCGGACGACCTGATGTGGATTCGCGCCGGTTTCCTCGATTGCGACGACGATCTCGGCGTCGTGGTGGTGCATGGCCACACGCCGACCAGGGGGCGCCCGGACCTGCGCGGCAATCGCATCGACATCGATACCGGGGCGGTGTTCGGCGGGCCGCTCACCTGCGTGGCGATCGAGGGGAGCGCGGTGCGGTTCTTGTGAGGGCAGCGTACCCAGGAGCATCACCAACGACGCCGACGAGTGGCCTCGGAACACACACCCTCGTGCTGGTCATGCCAAGGCTTGACCAGCACCGACGTGAGAGCTCGTTCCTTTCACCTCTGGTTCGCTTCGCTCAGAAGAGAAACAGCCCTCTCCCACGAGGGGAGAGGGCCGCGGAGAAAGTGGAAATTCCAGATTAACCCCGCGGCTGGGGGACGATGCGGATGTAGGGCTTCGGTGACTTCCAGCCGGCCGGCCAGATCTTCTGGGCCTCGTCGTTGCTGACCGAGCCCGAGATGATGACGTCGTCGCCCTGCTTCCAGTTGACCGGGGTCGAGACCTTGTGCTTCGCGGTGAGCTGCAGCGAGTCGATCACGCGCAGCACCTCGTCGAAGTTGCGGCCGGTGCTCATCGGATAGACGATGACCAGCTTGATCTTCTTGTCGGGGCCGATGACGTAGACGTTGCGCACCGTCTGGTTGTCGGCGGCCGTGCGGCCCTCCGACGTATTGCCGGCCGCCGCCGGAAGCATCTCGTAGGCCTTGGAGATCGTCAGGTCCGGGTCGCCGATCATCGGGTAGTTCGGCGCGTGCCCCTGAGTCTCCTCGATGTCCTTGGCCCAGCCGGAATGCCTGTCGACCGGGTCGACGCTGAGACCGATGATCTTGACGTTGCGCTTGTCGAACTCGGGCTTCAGCTTCGCCATGTAGCCGAGTTCGGTCGTGCAGACCGGCGTGAAGTCCTTCGGATGCGAGAAGAGCACGCCCCAGGAATCGCCCAGCCAGTCGTGGAAACGGATGTGGCCCTGAGTGGTATCCGCTTCGAAATCCGGCGCGGTATCGCCGATACGCAGGCTCATGATGCTCTCCTGTTGGACGATAGAAAATAATTCCTCGGTTTAGGCTTCGGCCTTCCGTGGCACAAGGGAGAGCTTTCGCTGCCGGCGCCTGATTTGCGAACGGGATGCTCTGGGAAGCCCCTTTCGCGGATCGGATTTCTCAGGCGGCGATGGGTATCGAGAGATTGTCGAGCGAGGAGACGATGTGCTCGGCGAGCTTGTCGACGATCGGCGAGTTGGGGCGGCTCCAGGAGCGGATGAAGCCGATCTTGCAACTCGGCAGGCGCGGGAAGCCCTCGGCCTCGCTGAGCACGCGCATGCCGGGACGAAGCGCGGATTCCGCGAGCACGGTCACGGCGAGCCCGGCGAGCACGGCGGCGCTGATCGCGGTCGAATTGCCGCTCGTATAGAGCACGCGGTACCTGCGGCCGGCGCCGGCGAGCGCGTCGAGCCCGGCGGTGCGCCAGGCGCAGGGCGCCCGCGAGAGCGCCAGCGGCACGATCTCCTCCTGCTCGATGCCATGGGCGGCCGAGGTCACCCACAGGAGCGGCTCCTCGCGCACGACCGACGGATTGCCCTCGCCGCAGGCAGTGACGATGGCGAGATCGACCTCGCCCTGGCGGGCAAGCTCCATCAGCGCCATCGAGGGCTCGCAGATGACCGACACCTCGACGCGGGGATTGGAGCGCGAGAAGCGCGCGAGAATCTCGGGCAGGAAGCGATCGGCATAGTCGTCCGGCGTGCCGAGGCGGACGGTGCCCTGCAGCTCGGTCTCGTCGAAGGCGGCGACGGTCTCCTCGGACAGGCGCACGATGCGGCGGGCATAGCCGAGCAGGCGCTCGCCCTCCTCGGTGAGGCGGGAGGCGCGCCCGTCGCGCGCGAAGATCGGCTTGCCGATGCGCTCCTCGAGCCGTCGCATCTGCATCGAGACGGCCGACTGGGTCTTGAAGACGGCGTCGGCGGCGCGGGTGAAGCTGCCGGTCTCGGCGATCGCGACGAAGGTCCTGAGCTGGTCGAGGTCGAGCATCATGGCCATTCCGGGACTCCTCATAACATCAATATCGTTGATGACGGATATTAGAAACATTCGTTGGAATGATCAATGCCGAAGCGGCATCTTGTCGATGTTCCCAGCAGGAATCGGGTGGCTGGCCGGGCCGGAAAGCGGTCTGGTCCGAGCGCCACCCGCATCACAGGAGACCGTCATGGCAACGTGCGAAATCACCAGCACCGCGCCGGCCACGACCGGCGAAAGGTTCCAGCTCTTCCTCGAAGCGGCTTTCGGCCGCGCCGTGGGGATCGTGCGGGCCGCGCGCAATCGTCGCTCGGTCGCCAAACTCCTCGAATGGGACGAGCGGATGCTGCGCGACATCGGGCTGACGCCCGGCGACGTGCATGCCGCGATGGCGCTCCGCGTGTCGGAGGATCCGTCGCGCAAGCTCGACGCGCTCTCGGCCGAGCGCCGCGCCGCCATTCGCGCCGAAGCGCGCGAGCGGCTCGAAATGTTCGGCAGCGGTTCGACCGTGAAGAGGGGCAAGGCGCGGAAGCAGCCCGGCCTCTTCTACCCGGTCCTCGACCTCTAGCGGAGCCGACCCAGTCCCCTGGAGGCTTCGAAACTCAGGCCCGCCCTCCGGGGCGGGCCCTTTTGTTTTCAGTAGGCGTCGCGGCGGAAGACCTGGTCGATATCGCCATGCCAGGGGCCGGCGAAATCGGCGAGCAGGCGCTCGGCGCGCGTCTCGCCGCTCGCCACGATCTCGTCGAGCGGCGCGAGGTAGACGGTCTCGTCGGCGCCCTCGCGGTTGCGGCGGGCACGGCGGGCAAGGCCGCCGCGGGCGATGGCGAGCATTTCGCCGGCAATGTCGCGGACGGTGCGGTTGCGGAAAGGCGTCTTCAGGGCCGTGCGCGGCACGGCATCGCGGAGCGCCTGGCGCTCGTCCGCCGTCCAGTCGCGGATGAGGTCGAGGGCGGCGTCGAGAGCGACCGAGTCGTAGAGAAGGCCGACCCACAAGGCCGGCAGCGCATAGAGCATGTCGCGCGGCCCGCAATCGGCGCCGCGCATCTCGAGGTAGCTCTTCAGGCGCACCTCGGGGAAGAGCGTCGAGAGGTGGTTCTTCCAGTCCGACAGCGTCGCGCGCTCGCCCTCGAAGGGTGCGAGCTTGCCATCGAGGAGGTCGCGGAAGGAGGCGCCGGCGACGTCGACATAATCGTCGGCGCGCTTGACGAAATACATCGGCACGTCGAGCGCCCAGTCGACATAGTGCTCGAAGCCGAAACCCTCCTCGAAGGCGAAGGGCAGCATGCCGGTGCGGTTGCCGTCGGTGTCGCGCCAGATCTCGGCGCGCCACGAGAGGAAGCCGTTGGGCCTGCCCTCGGTGAAGGGCGAGTTGGCGAAGAGCGCGGTGACGACCGGCTGCAGGGCGAGGCCGACGCGAAGCTTCTTCACCATGTCGGCCTCGTCGGCGAAATCGAGATTCGCCTGGACGGTGCAGGTGCGGAACATCATGTCGAGGCCATGGCCGCCGACCTTCGGCATGTAGCGCGCCATGATGGCGTAGCGCGACTTCGGCATGACCGGCGTCTCCGCCCGCGTCCACTTGGGCGAGGCGCCGAGGCCGAGGAAGCCGAGGCCGAGGGGCGCGGCGCATTCGTGCACCTGGGCGAGGTGGGCGTTCACCTCGCGGCGCGTCTGGTGGATGGTGTCGAGGGGGGCGCCGGAGAGCTCGAACTGGCCGCCCGGCTCGAGCGATATGGCGCCCATGCCGACCGGGTCGGTGAGGCCGATGACGCTGCCCTTGTCGATGATCGGCTGCCAGCCGAGGAGGCCTTCCATCGCCTCCAGCAATTGCCGGATGCCACGCGGGCCGTCATAGGGCACGGGAGCGCAGTCGGCGACGCGGAAGCCGAACTTCTCGTGCTCGGTGCCGACGCGCCATTTGTCCTTCGGCTTGCAGCCGGAGGCGATCGCCTCGACGAGCTGGTCGCGAGATTCGATGGGCGTCGCGTCAGTGACGTCGCGTGCCGTCATTCCGTTTTCATTTTCAAAGAGGTGACCGACGGGGAAATCTAGTCGCCGGCCGCGCCGTCGACAATCGCGGCGAGGGCCGCCTCTTTGCCACCGGCGGCAAGATTTTTCCAGTCCCCCAGCGCGGCCTGGACGACGGCGAGCGCGGCGACGGCGGCGGTGTCGGCGCGGAGAATCCGGGGCCCGAGCGGGATCGCCGTCACGAAGGATTGCGCGCGAAGGAGCTCGCGCTCGGCCGACGAGAAGCCGCCTTCCGGGCCGACCAGCACGGCGAGCGGCGAACGGGCGAGACCGCGCAGGATCGCGAGCGGGTCGTCGCCCGCCTCACCCTCGTCGCAGAAGACGATGCGGCGGGCGGGCTCCTCGCCGGGCCACGCTTCGATCAGCGCCTCCAGCCGCACCGGCTCGTCGATCCGCGGGATGGAGAGGATGCCGCATTGCTCGGCCGCCTCGACGGCATTGGCCTCCATGCGCTCGAGGTTGAGCTTGTGGACCTGGGTGTGCTGGGTGATCACCGGCCGCAGGCGCCCCGCGCCCATCTCCACCGCCTTCTCGACCATGTAGTCGAGGCGGGCGTGCTTCAGCGGCGCGAAGAGGTAGTGCAGGTCGAGCGGCGCGGGCTGCGGGCGCAGATTCTCGCCGATGACGAGGATGTGACGACGCCGGCCTTCCGTCGCGAGGCTCGCCCGCCATTCGCCGTCGCGGCCGTTGAAGACGAGGAGGCTCGCCCCATCGGCGAGGCGCAGGACGTTGATGAGGTAGTTGACGTGGCCGGGATCGAGGTCGACGCGCGCGCCGGTGCCGAGGGGAGCCCGGAGGAAGAGGCGTTGGGAGGTGAAATCCTGGCGCGGCGGCATCCTTCCCCTCTGCCCGCTTGCCGCGAGTCTTGCAAGGGCGAGCCCACGCTTGACCCGGGCGGCGCGAGGGCTCACCTCTTCCGCCATGAACCAGCCGGCAGGCGCGAATCTCCCGGAATATTCGGTCTCGGAAATCTCCGCGGCGGTGAAGCGCGTGGTCGAGGACAATTTCGGCTACGTGCGCGTGCGCGGCGAGATTTCCGGCTATCGGGGCCCGCATTCCTCGGGGCACGCCTATTTCACGCTGAAGGACGAGCGCGCGCGGATGGACGCGGTCGTCTGGAAGACGACGTTCCAGCGCCTCCGCTTCAAGCCGCAGGAAGGCCTGGAGGTGATCGCCACCGGCAAGCTCACCACCTTCCCGGGCTCGTCCAAGTACCAGATCGTCATCGACGCGCTGGAGCCGGCGGGCGCCGGCGCGCTCATGGCGCTGATCGAGGAGCGGCGGAAGAAGCTCGCCGGCGAGGGTCTCTTCGACGAGGCGCGCAAGAAGGCCCTCCCCTACCTGCCGCGCATCATCGGCGTCGTCACCTCGCCGACCGGGGCGGTGATCCGCGACATCCTCCACCGCCTCGCCGACCGCTGCCCGGCGCGGGTGATCGTCTGGCCGGTCAGGGTCCAGGGCGAGACCTCGGCGGCGGAGGTCACCGCGGCGATCGAGGGCTTCAACCGCATGACCGGCCCGTCGCGGCCGGACGTGCTCATCGTCGCACGCGGCGGCGGCAGCCTCGAGGACCTGTGGAGCTTCAACGAGGAGAGCGTGGTGCGCGCGGCCGCGGCCTCGCTCATCCCGCTGATCTCGGCGATCGGCCACGAGACGGACTTCACGCTCATCGACTTCGCCGCCGACCGGCGCGCGCCGACGCCGACGGCGGCCGCCGAGATGGCGGTGCCGGTGCGCGCCGAGCTGATCGCCTCGGTCGACAGCCTGGGTGCCCGGCATCTCGGCGCGATCGCGCGGCGGATCGAGCGCGACCGGAAGGAGCTGCGCGGCGCGGCCCGCGCCCTGCCCCAGCCGGAGAGCCTCTTCGCCATTCCGCGCCGCACGTTCGACGAGCTCGCCAGCCGTCTCGGGCGCGGGCTGATCGCCAATGCGCGCGTCCACCGCGTGCAGTTCGAACGGGCGGCGGCGCGGCTCTCGGTCGCCGGCATCGCGCAGATGGTGACGCGCTGCCGCGAGCGCGCCGGCGTGCTCGCCGACCGCGCCTACAAGGCGGTGGAGCGGCGGCTGGAACGGAAGCGCGCGCAGCTCGATTCCGTGGCCCGCGCGCTGCCGCTCGTCTCCTATCGCGACATCCTCGCCCGCGGCTTCGCGGTGGTCAGGGCAGGCGGCGTGCCGGTGCGCTCGGTGAGCGCGGTGCCGCCGGGGACCAGGCTCGACATCGAGCTCCACGACGGGCATGTCGGGGCGACGGCGGATGGCACCGCGGGCCGCAAGAAAGCGCCGGGCGGATCGCAGGGGAGCTTGTTCTAGAGGGGCCGCGAGTCCCGTGCCGCACGTCTTTGATCCGCACGAGCGGGGCGCCGGGGCGCTCTTAGCCTCTCCCCTGTGGGGAGAGGCCGGGTCGATCCGGCGGAAGCCGGGCCGATCCGGGTGAGAGGGATCGATCGGTTCGGTAAAGAGATTTCAATCCGGCGGGCGGCACGGGATGCGGGCTGGGACGGGCGACGCCCCCTCACCCGCTCGCCCGGCTGAACGCCGGGCTCACGACCTCTCCCCACCGGGGAGAGGCGGGCGTTGCGAATGCCAGTCCGGATGGAACGGGCGCGCCGCCCCTACTTCTTCCCCTTGGGCGCCGCCTTGTCCATCGCGTCGTTGGCGGCGCGGGAGGCCATGGTGCCGAGGCTCTTGCCCTGCTCGGCCGCAGCCGCCATCTGGCGGCGGAGGAACTCCTGCTGCAGGGCGGCGACCTCCTCTACGGTTCGGGCGCGGACGAGGTTCTGCGCCAGATCGAAGGAGGCGGCGATGTTCTCCTCCATGAAGGCCATGGTCTGGCGGTTGGCGTCGGCGACGCTGTCGCGCATGGACTTCGCGGTGCCTTCCGCCTTGGCTACCGCCTGCTGGGTCGCCTCGAGGAAGTTCTCGAAAGCCTTCTTCGCCTGCTCGACGCTCTTGTCCGCAGCCTGGCGCATTTGATCGGGGATATCGAAGGGCGTGCGCTGCATCTCGGTCGGCCTCCCTGTTACCTTGATCGCGGGGCAAGGATAGGCCTTGCGCGCGGAAGGGCAATATGGCGCGATTAACCACACGCCAAGGCGCCCCTCGCGCTCGCATGGACCGCCCCGGAAACGGGCGCTATTAAGACTTTGTTAAAAATTGTGGCGACGGAAGCGGGGACGCGCGCAGAGCCTGATGGACGGCAGGACCTATCCGTTTCTGGAGCTTGCCGCGCTGCCGGCGGTCGGGGCCTTGATCCTCGACACGCGAGCCGTTTTCGTTTTTTCGGCTGACGGGCGCCACATCCTTTTCGCCAATGCTGCGGGTGCTGCGTTCCTCGAAGAGCCGCGGATGGCCGACGTGCTGGCGCGCACCTTCGCGGCGGGCAGCCCGTTCGCCCGCCATCTCGCCCGCCTCGCCAAACTCCTGCCGAGCGAGACGAGCCGCGTCGAGATGCTCCGCTTCAACCTCGGCGGCGGACCGGTGGCGCTGCCCGCCGCCTGCCGCCGCCTGAACCTTGCCGATGGCGGCCGCGCGGTGCTCGCGGTCGCCGCCGGCGAGCCGGCGCGCGAGTCCCTGGTCGCCCGCGCCGAGAAGCTCGCCGACGCCCTCGGCTCGCGCGCCTGCCTCGCCGCGATCATCGCGCCAGACGGACGCGTGCTCGCCGCCTCGGGCGGCTTCGACGACGTGACGCCGGCTTCGGCCGCCATCGACGCGCTGGTCGAGGAGGCAGGCGCCTCCGAGCGCCGCCTGGTCAAGCGCGCCCTCCCCATCGATGGTGCCAGCCGGCCGGCCGGCGTCGTGCGCTTCGAGGCGGGCACGCAGGCGCTCCGCCTGTTGCTGGTCGGACCGGAGGAGGATGCCACGGCGGCCGTCGCGGCTCCGGAGACCGCGCCTGAAGCCGTCGCGGAACCGGTGGTGGCCGAGGCGGACGTGCCGCTTGCCGGACCGCTGGAGGAACCGCCACCCGTCGCCGAACGACCCGCAGTCGAGCCGATGGCCGCTGCGGCGCCGGTACCGGAGGCGCCCGTCAGCGCGCCGGCCGTGCGCTTTCTCTGGCAGATGGATCGCGATACGCGCTTCACCTTCGTGTCGGGCGAGCTCGCGGCGGTCGTCGGCGAGGCCAATGCCGCCATTGCCGGACGGACCTGGGACGACGTCGCGGGCCATCTCGGCCTCGACCCCGACGGAGGCATCGCCGAGGCGCTCGCCCGCCATGCGAGCTGGAGCGGCCTCGTCGGCTGGCCGATTGCCGAGCGGGCCGAACGCGTGACCGTGGATCTCACCGGCTTCGTGGCGACCGGCCTCGACCGGAGCTTCGACGGCTATCGCGGCGTCGGCAGCATCCGGCCCGACGCGCGCGAGGCGATCGCCGCGCCGGTGGTGCTCGATGCGCCCGCCGCCGGGCCGGCGGTTGCGACGGTCGCCGGTGTCGAGCGCGCCGTCGAGGGCGCGCCGCTGGAAGTGCCGGAGGCCGGGGAGCCGGCTCCCACCGAGCCGGTGGCCGCGCCGCCGGCGGTTCCCGAGGAGGCTATCGAGGAAGCCGTCGAGGGCGCGCCCCTCGAGACCGCGCCGCCGCCGACCGAAGCCCCGGAGGAACCGGAGGTACCGGCGGAGGCGCTGCCACCGCCCGAAGAGGAGATCGAGCGCGCCACCGAAGGCGCGCCGATCGAGGAGCCGCAGGCGCTCGCCACCGCGCCGGTGCCGCCGCGCCGGCCGCCTTTGGTGCTGAGCGAGGAAGACATAGACGACGCAGCGCGCCGGATCGTCGAGGAAGGCGGCCTGCCATCCGCAACAGCCGGCGGCCCGGTCGAGCTGGTCGAAGCGCCGACGAACGACGACGAAGCGCCGGCCCTGCCGCCCGCGGCCGCGGCGAGCGAAGCGCCCTCCAACGTCGTGCGCCTGCCGGCGCAGCCGGCGCGCATCCTGCCGGAGCGCCTGACGGGCAGCGAGCAGGATGCGTTCCGCCGCATCGCCGAGGCGCTCGGCGCCCGCATGAGCGCGGAACGCGAGGCCGAGGAGGACGATCTCGGCCTCCTGCCGCTCGACCTCGCCGCGCCGGCCCCCGGCCCGGCACCTGCCGTCGCGGGCGAGGTCGATACGCGCGTGCTCGACAAGCTGCCGGCGGGGCTGGTGATCTACCGCGAGCGCCGCACGCTCTTCGCCAACCGCGCGCTCCTCGACATGCTCGGCTATGCGAGCCTCGACGCCTTCGCCGCGGCCGGCGGAGCGGAGGCGGTATTCCCCGACCCGAACGACGGCGGCCCGCGCGCCGCCTTCGCCGAGGATGGCGGACCGCTGCTGGCGCTGCGCGCCGATGGCGGCACGGTGCCGGTCGATGCGCGGCTGCACGCGGTGCCGTGGGCGGGTGCGACCGCGCTGATGCTCTCGCTGATCCGCCGGCCGGAGGCGAAGGCGGAGCCGGTCACCGACCAGGCGCTCCTCGACCACCTGATCGCGGCCGAACGCCGGATCGACGAATTGCAGGCTATCCTCGACACGGCGACCGACGGCATCGTGGTGATCGACGAGGACGGCCGCATCGACAACATCAACCGCAGCGCCGAGGCGCTGTTCGGCGTCGAGGCCACCGACGTCCTCCGCCAGCCGTTCACGGACCTGCTCGCCGAGGAGAGCCGGCGGGCGGCGCTCGACTATCTCGACGGCTTGGCCGAGAACGGCGTCGCGAGCGTCCTCAATGACGGGCGCGAGGTGATCGGCAAGGTGCCGAAGGGCGGCCTCATCCCGATGTTCATGACCATGGGGCGGCTCGGCGACGCGCCGAAATTCTGCGCGGTGCTGCGCGACATCACGCACTGGAAGAACGTCGAGGAGGAGCTGGTCGCGGCCAAGCGCTCGGCCGAGACGGCGAATTCGCAGAAGTCGGAATTTCTCGCCCGCATCAGCCACGAGATCCGCACGCCGCTCAACGCCATCATCGGCTTTTCCGAGGTGATGATGGAGGAGCGCTTCGGGCCGGTCGGCAGCCAGCGCTACCGCGACTACCTGCACGACATCCACGTGTCGGGCACGCACATGCTCAGCCTCATCAACGACCTCCTCGACCTGTCGAAGATCGAGGCGGGGAAGATGGAGCTGGCCTTCGAGTCGGTGGCGGTCAACGAGACCATCCAGGAATGCGTCGCGCTGATGCAGCCGCAGGCGAACCGCGAGCGCATCATCATCCGCACCTCGCTTTCCGCCGAGGTGCCCAACGTGGTGGCCGACCAGCGGTCACTCCGCCAGATTCTCCTCAACCTCCTCTCCAACGCGGTGAAGTTCACCGGCGCCGGCGGCCAGGTGATCGTCGCCACCGCGCTCGAGGACAATGGCGAGGTGACGCTGCGCATCCGCGACACCGGCATCGGCATGTCGGAGAAGGACATTGAGACGGCGATGAAGCCCTTCCGCCAGGTCGGCCAGAAGGCGCGCGGGCGCGGCGAGGGCACCGGCCTCGGCCTGCCGCTCACCAAGGCGCTGGTGGAAGCCAATCGTGCAACCTTCGCGATCGACAGCGCGCCGAACCAGGGCACGCTGGTCAAGATCACGTTCCCGACGACGCGCGTGCTGGCGGGCTGAGTTGGTTTGTCGCAGAATTGCCGCGGAGTTGGTACAGTAGCCGTGAGAGCTGCTGGAATCGGCACGGCCGCAAGGCCTGCCCGCTGGATTTGCCGATGCTGCCGAGGACCGGAATCGTCGCGTTGATGCTGGCACTCGCGTTCACCGCGAGCGCCCATGCCGCGTCGTGGCGGACCTATGTCAACGAGCGCTTCGGCTCGACCGCCGACGTGCCCTCCGACTGGCAGGCGGGCGAGGCGCCGGCCAACGGCGACGGCCTCCGCTTCCTCTCGCCCGACGGGCAGGCCTGGATGATCGTCTCGGGCTCGTTCCAGATCGGCAGCGTCGCGGAGGCGGTCTCCATCCTCGAAGCGCCGAACGACGGCGAGCAGATCACCTATCGCCATCGCGAGACGCGCCTCGTCGTCATATCCGGGCTGAAGCGCGACCGCATCTTCTACCGGAAGGCGATCCTCTCCTGCCGCGACACGGTGTGGAACAGCATCGCCTTCGAGTATCCGGCATCGCGCAAGCCGGTATACGACGCCCTCGTCACGCAGGCGGCGAAGTCGCTGAAGCCCGGCAAGGGCGCCGACGTCCCCGAATGCGCCGGCCAGGCCTCGTCGAGCCGGGTCACGCTGATCTCGACGGGCATGCCGCGGAGCGCGGAGCAATCCCCGGCGCAGAGCCAGGGCGGCGGCACGTCGCGCAACACGCTCGCTTCGGCGGATGCCGGGAGCGACGCGCCGGGCGGCGAGTCGGTCAACATGAGCGCCGCGCCGACCGACCAGGACATGCAGCGCTCCGACGACGTGCAGTCCTCCCACTCCGACATGTAGGGCTCAGCCGGCGGGAGACCTCTCCCCGCGCACGAGCCCGTCGTAGCGCCCCTTGAGGAGCACCCGGCACATCTCGCCATTGGCCTCGGCGCTGCGCCGGGTCATGCGCACGTCACGCAGCCAGGCGCCAAGCGTGCCGGCCGGGATCGCGGCGCCGTCGGGCTTGCGGAAGGCGGCATCCCCCTCGCCCGCGGGACCGCCATAGACGACACGCAGCTCGCGATAGCGGGCAACGAAAACGGCGGCGACCGGCGCCTTGGCGAGGTCGCCGAGGGTCAACGACACGATCGCGGCATCGGACATGCCGTCGGCACGGAGCGCCTCGATGAGCGCCGCCATGCGGCCAAGGAACGCCTTCCGCCGGAAGGTTTCACGGAGCGCGGCGAGGTCGCCGGCGGCCTCGTCGCCGAAGGCGCTCCGGAATCCGCGCCCGGCGGCGACGCCGGCATTGATGCGCCCGGCGGCGAAATGGTCGACGAGGCGGACATCGGCTTCCTCGACCCAGGCGAGACCGAGGAGCGCGGCACGCATGTCCTCGGCCATGATCCAGGCGAAGCCGGCTGAGCACCAGAAGGTCGGCAGGCGGAAGGCGACGGCGACGCAGCTGCCCGCCACGCCCACGTCGGCGATGAAGCCGAGCTCGACCACCGACTGGTCGAGCTCGGGATCGGTCACCGCGGCGAGCGCAGCGCGGGCCTCGGCGACCCGCGACTCATTCGGCGGCATGGCGCATCGCCACCGGCGGGGCGCGGTAGCACTCGGCGGGCACGTCGATGCCATAGAGGCGCGCGGCGTTGAGGCCGAGGATCTTCGCCTTGACGTCGAGGGTGAGCCCGGTGCCCGCCTCCTGCGCGGTGGCGTCGTCGAACTCGAAGGCCATGAGGTCCTCGACCAGCCATTTCGGCGAATGGATGCCGTAGTCGGAGCCGAAGAGGAGGCGATCCTCGCCGACGAAGAAAAGGAGGTCGGCCATCATCGAGGCGAAGTATTTCGGCCGCATGTGGATGAAGCCATGCACCACCGAAAGACCGCCGTAGACGTTCGGCTCCTGGTTGGCGATCCAGCAGAAATCGTCGATGCGCGGGATGCCGCAATGATCGATGACGAACTTCAGGTCCGGGAAGGCGGTGGCGACGTCGTCGACGTCGCGCACGTCAAAGGCGTCGCTGTTCAGCGGGTGGATGGTCGGGCCCTTATGGATGTGGATGATGTCGATGCCGAGCGCCCGGCACTTCTCGAGGTAGCGCCCGACATGCTCCTCCTTGAGGGAGTAGCCCTTCGATTCCCCGCGCCATTCGGCGGTGTACATCTTGACGCTGCGGAAGCCCCAGCGCGCGTGGTCGGCCTCGAGCCTGTCGAGGCCGGCCTCGCCCTCGCGCGGATCGATGCGGCCGGCGAGGATGACGTTGTCCGGCCGGTAGGCTTTCAGCGCCGAGCATTGCTCGACCGTGTTGAAGCCCTGATTGTAGAACTCGTAGAGATAGGTCGGCATCATGATGGCGCGGTCGACATAGCCATCGACGAAGAGGTCCTTCGCCGCATTCTCGACGCCGTAATACTGGAAGCGGTCCCAGGGCCAGCGCTGGCCCTCGGGCGTCAGGCCGTTATGGCTGTTCCAGAAGACCTCGATGAAGGTGAGGCCATAGCGGTTGCGCCGGTTCGCTTCGCGCGCGTCCCAGAGATGGGTGTGGCCGTCGACGACGAAGACCTTCTTCCCGTCCGGCGTGACGAACATCGCGGATCTCCCGGTGCCGGCGGCTTGTTGTCCGCCGCCTGAACACCAAGGAAATCACGAACCGACCGGCAAGGGAACCCGCAAAGGTTGCGGGTTCGTCGCCGCGCGTCAGACCATGCGCATGGACATGCCGCCGTCGATGACCAGCGTCTCGCCGGTGATGAAGGGGTTGGTGAGCAGCTCGACCGCCGCCGTGGCGACGTTCTCGGCGGTGCCGAAGCGCTTCAGCGGAATGCGGTTGTCGAGATTGTTGCGCTCGGCCTCCGGCGTCATGGCGGCGTGGAAGCGCGTGCGGATGATGCCGGGCTCGACCACGTTGACGCGGATGTCCTCGACGGCGTGGTCGCGGGCGAGCGCGCGGGCCATCTGGGGGAGCGCGCCCTTCACCGTCTGGTAGGCGACGGTTGCCGGACAGCCGCGGACGCCGGCGACGGAGCCGATGAGGAGCACCGAGCCGCCGCGCTTCGCCAGCAGGTCATGCGCCGCGCGGAAGATGTGGAAGACGGCGTGGACATGGATGCGGAAGGCATCCTCCCAGGCCGCGGGCGTCAGATCGGTGATGCGGCCGTTATGGGCACCGCCGGCAGCCGGAACGAGGAAATCGAGCCGGCCGAAACGCTTCGCGGTCGCCTCGACGAGTTCCTTCGCCACGGCGGGATCGGCGGCATCGCCGGCGACGAACTCGACTTCGGTGTTCTTCCGCAGGTTGGCCAGCGCCGCCTCGACCTCGGCGTCCGCCGTGCGCCCGTTGATCACGAGCTTCGCGCCGCGCGCGGCGAGCGCCTCGGCAATTGCAAGGCCTATGCCGCGCGTGCCGCCCGTGACGAGGGCCACCATATCCTTCAGGTCAGTCGCCATTTTCTTTTCTCCGGTCCCGATTCCAGCGGACGGGCGACCATTGCCAATCGGCGGGGAAAAGGAAAGGCGGCGGTTGCGCGCGGCGCGCCTAGCCGGGAGCGTCGGGCGCCTCGGCCGTCACCTGGACCGGAACTTCCGGGATGCCGACCAGCCGGGCGATCGAGGTCGATACCTCGGCGGAGACGACGGCAACGAAGCGCCCTTCCCGCCGGCTCAGCGATTCGATCCGCCAGCTGTCGGTGAAGGAGGGGCCGAGGAGATCATCCATCCCGGCGCGCAGCTCGGCCATGTCGTCGGCCGGTGCGGCCGGCGGGGCGCGGCCGAGGTCGGCGAGGCTCTGCTCCAGCGCGTCGGACAGCGCCGTGCGGGCATCGGTGACGCGGCCGTAGTCGACCGCCGCGCCGGCCGCGCAGAGGACCGGCACCAGCCCGAGCGCGAAGATCGTGCTGGCATTCCCGCCGGCAGCGGCAACGAAACGGCGCAAGAACGACACGGCGAACCCCTCCTGCTGAGGAGCGGGATAAGAGCCGATTCGCGGCGCCGGTGCAGTTAATCGGGCCTTAAAATCACAGGGACAATTCTTATTGGCTGAATCGTCGCTTTCGCGGACACCCCGTCTTTACCAACATCGCGGAAGGTTCCGTTAACCGCTTCAGGTCGCGAGCTCCGGCAGATCGCGGAAGAGCGCCAGCGCCTCCGGATTGGCGAGCGCCTCCTGGTTCTTCACCGGCCGGCCGTGGACGACCTCGCGGACGGCGAGCTCGACGATCTTGCCGGACTTGGTGCGCGGGATATCGCCAACTGCGACGATGCGCGCCGGGACATGGCGGGGACTGGCCCCGGCGCGGATGGCGGCGCGGATGGTGGCGGCGAGCCGGTCATCGAGCTTCGCCCCCCCGCGCAGGCGCACGAAAAGGACGATGCGGACGTCGTTGTCCCAGTCCTGGCCGATGGCGAGCGCCTCCATCACCTCCGGGATCTGCTCGACCTGGCGGTAGATCTCCGCCGTGCCGATGCGCACGCCGCCGGGATTGAGCGTGGCATCGGAACGGCCGTGGATGACGATGCCGCCATGGGGCGTCCATTCGGCGAAATCGCCATGGCACCAGATGTTCGGGAAGCGCTCGAAATAGGCGGCGCGGTAGCGCGCCTCGCCGGGATCGTTCCAGAAGCCGAGGGGCATGGAAGGGAACGGGCGCGTGCAGACCAGCTCGCCCTTGCCCGCCGGCATGGGATGGCCCGCATCGTCATAGACGTCCATCGCCATGCCGAGGCCGGGACCCTGGATCTCGCCGGCATAGACGGGCTTCGTCGGTACGCCGAGGACGAAGCAGGAGACGATGTCGGTGCCGCCCGATATGGAGGCGAGGTGGACGTCGCGCTTGATCGCGTCATAGACGAAATCGAAGCTCTCGGGCGCGAGCGGCGAGCCGGTCGAGGCGATCAGCCGGATGCTCGACAGGTCGTGCGTGTCGACCGGCCGGATGCCGGACTTGTGGATGGCGTCGATGAACTTCGCCGAAGTGCCGAAGAGGTTGATGCGCTCGGCATCGGCAAGGTCGAAGAGCACGGCCGGATCGGGATGGGTGGGCGACCCGTCGAAGAGGATCAGGGTAGCGCCGCTGGCAAGGCCCGATACCAGCCAGTTCCACATCATCCAGCCGCAGGTCGTGAAGTAGAAGAGCCGCTCGCCGGCGACGAGGCCGCACTGGAGCTGGTGCTCCTTCAGGTGCTGGAGGAGCGTTCCGCCGGCGGAGTGGATGATGCACTTCGGCACGCCGGTCGTGCCGGAGGAGAAGAGGATGACGAGCGGATGGGCGAAGGGGAGCCGCGTGAAGGCGACCGGCTTCGCCGTGAAAGGCGCCAGCCAGTCATCGAGGGCGATGCCACGCGGGAGACTGGCCGCGACCTCCCGCGCCGTGCCGAGATAGGAGACGACGACCACGGCGGTGACGTCCGGCAGGCCGGGAACGATGCCGGCGAGCTTCTCCGTCAGGTCGATAGTCTTGCCGGCATAGTAGTAGCCGTCGCAGGCGAGCAGCAGCTTCGGCGCGATCTGGCCGAAGCGGTCGAGCGCGCCGCGCGGGCCGAAATCGGGCGAGGCCGAGGACCAGACGGCGCCGATGGAGGCGGCGGCGAGCAGGCCGGCAATCGCCTCGGGCATGTTGGGAAGAAGAGCGGCAACGCGGTCGCCGGCGCCCACGCCGGCGGCGAGCATCGCCTGCTGCATGCGCGAGACGAGATCGTTGAGGTCGCGCCAGGAGAGGCGGCGCTCGACGCGGTCCTCCCCGCGGAAGACGATGGCCTCGCCCGCATCGTCGCGGCGGAGCAGGTTCTCGGCGAAGTTCAGCGTCGCGTCGGGGAAGAAGCGCGCGCCCGGCATCTTCCCGCCATCGACCAGCCGGCGATCGCCCTTCTCGCCGACGACGGCGGAGAAGTCCCATACGAGGTCCCAGAAGGCGCCGGGATCCTCGACCGACCAGGCGTGCAGCGCATCATATTCGCCGAGGTCGCAGCCGGCGCGGCGCCCGGCCTCGGCCATGAAGCGGGCGATGGGCTGGCGGGCAATGCTCGCCTGTGACGGCGTCCACAGTGGCGTCTGGTCTGGCATGGTAGGGACTCCCGGCGTCCTCCTTTGGCATAGTTGAAGGACGGCGAGAAGGCGTCCTTTCGCACCTGCGAAAAGCCTTGCCATGGCGGGGCTTTGTTTCTACGGGGAAGCGGGGCGCGGCTGGAGCCGGCATGAAGCGAATCATCGCAGCACTCCTCGTCTTGCTGGCCGTCTTCGTGGCGGTGATCGCGATTGCGCCGCTGTTCCTCTCCACCGATGCGGCCAAGAAGCGGATCGCCGAGGAGATATCGGGCTGGACCGGGCGCCAGGTGACGCTGACCGGCGAGCCGGAAGTGTCGCTCTTCCCGACGCTGACGGTGACGCTGCACGGCATCAACATCGCCAATCCCGCCGGCATGGGCGGGCCGCCCTTCATCTCGATGGAGGCGGTGGTCGGGCGGATCAAGCTGCTGCCGCTGTTCCTCGGGCGCACCGAGATCGCCGAGTTCAGTCTGATCAAGCCGCGGATCAACCTGAGGATCGCCGCCGACGGGCGCCAGAACTGGCGCGAGATCAAGCCGCTCCTGCCGATCGCGCCGACGAAGCCGGGCGGCGCGGCGAAGCCGGCGGAAAGCGGTGCGCCGCCCTCGGCGCGGCCGGCGCCGACCATCACCCTCGGCCGCTTCGTCATGCAGGGCGGCATCATCACCTTCGAGAACGAGCGCACCGGCGAGCACGACGCGCTGAACGCGGTCGACATCGACTTCTCCTGGCCGTCGCTGACCTCGCCGGCCTCGGGCAGCGGCAGCTTCGTCTGGCGCGGCGAGACGGTGGAATTCGACGCCTCGGTCGGCCGGCCGCTCGAACTGATGGGCGGCGACACGTCCAACATGCACGTCGCCTTGTCCTCCACGCCGGTGCGCTTCAGCTTCGACGGCACCGGCGGACGCATCCAGAGCCTGCAGCTCGACGGCCAGCTGAAGCTGAAGACCCCTTCGATGCGCCGGCTGATGGAATGGTTCGGCTCGCCGCTCGGGCCCGGCAATATCCTCGGGCCGGCGGAGCTCAACGGTCACGTCGCCTGGAACCGGCCCGACCTCGCCATCGACAAAGCGAGCCTGTCGCTCGACGGCAATGCCGCCGAGGGCGCCATGTCGGTGCGCTTCGACGGCGACCGGCCGAGCCTGCAGGGCACCTTCGCCGCCGACAAGCTCGACGTGACGCCCTATATCGACGCGCTCCGCGAGAAGCTCGCGACCGCCGGCCACGAGGAGATAATGCTTGCCGGCGAGGGCAGCCTCGACCTGCGCGTCTCGGCCGCCGAGCTGATCGCCGGCCCGACGCAGCTCACCAGCACGGCGCTATGGGCGACGATGGGCGGCGGCAAGCTGTCGATCGACCTCGGCGAGGCCCATGCCTATGGCGGCGAGGGCCAGGCGAAGCTGAGCGCGGCGATGGACGATGCCGGCGTGACGGCCAATTTCACCGCGCAGTTCGACGGGATCGCCGCGGCGGGGCCGCTCGGCGACTATCTCGGCATCGGCGCGCTGTCCGGCACCGGCTCCGGCGACGTCGAGATCACCGCCGCCGGGCGGACCTGGGGCGAGGTCGCGAAAGGCCTCTCGGGCAGCGCCAAGGCGACGCTCGCCGACGGCGCGCTCGCGGGCCTCGACATAGCCCGGCTCGCCAATATCGCGACCGATCCCGAAGGCGTCGCCGAAAAGGGCGGCTCGACCGCGTTCAGCGAGCTCGGCGGCACGCTGACGGTGGCCGGGGCCAAGCTGACCAGCGGCGACATCCATGCCGAGGGCGACGGCTTCGCCATCAGGGCCGAGGCAACCGCCTCCGTCCTCGATGCCTCGCTGACCGGCTCCGGCACGCTGTCGGTGGTGAAGCCGGACCAGCCGACGCAGCCGTCGGCGGTGCCCTTCCTGATCAAGGGCAAGTGGAGCGAGCCGGTGCTGCTCCCCGACTATGCGCGCCAGGGCAGCGCCGGCGGTCCTCCGACGCCGGGGGGATAGACGGCGGACGCGACGCGCCCCCTCGACCATGCTGCGTATGGTCCCCCTCCCCCGCTTCGCAGGGGAGGATCCGCAACGGCACCGTTCCCGTGACCTGGATGTTCCCCCGTTTGCGGGGGAGATGCCCGGCGCAGCCGACTGAGGGGGCGCCGCTCCCCGCCCCTCACGGATTGGCCGCTGCCAGGCGCTCGGCGCGCTGGCGCTCCACCTCGCGGCGCTTGGTGAAGATCGAGGCGCCGATGACCCCGACCGTGACGAGGCCGATGAGGATCGTGCAGATGGCATTGATCTCCGGCGTCACGCCGAGACGCACCTGGCTGTAGATCTTCATCGGCAGCGTGGTCGCGCCGGGACCGGTGGTGAAGCTCGCAATGACGAGATCGTCGAGCGACAGCGTGAAGGCGAGCATCCAGCCGGCGACGACGGCGGGCGCGATCAGCGGCAGGGTGACGACGAAGAAGGTCTTGAAGGGCGGGCAGCCGAGGTCGAGCGCGGCCTCCTCGACGCTGCGGTCGAAGGTGATGAGGCGCGACTGCACCACCACCGTCACGTAGCACATGGCGAGCGTCACGTGGGCGAGGACGATGGTCCAGAAGCCGCGATCGATGCCGACGGCGACGAAGAGGAGGAGGAGCGACAGGCCGGTGATGACGTCGGGCATCACGAGCGGCGCGTAGATCATGCCGGAGAAGAGCGTGCGGCCCCGGAACGAGCCGTAGCGGACGAGGGCGATGGCGGCGAGCGTGCCGAGGACGGTGGCGACGGTCGCCGATATGAGCGCGACGCGGAGCGTCACCCAGGCAGCGTCGAGGAGCGCGTCGTTCTCGAGGAGCGACGCGTACCACTTGGTCGAGAAGCCGCCCCAGACGGTGACCAGGCGCGAGGCGTTGAAGGAGAAGATCACCACCAGCACGATCGGCAGGTAGAGGAAGGCGAGGCCGAGCGTGACCGAGGTGACGTTGAACCAGGAGGCGCGGCGTTCCATCGGAGCGTTTCCAGGAAAAGTGCGAAGCGGCTTTCCGTCCGGACAAGCGACAGGTTTAAGAGCTAACTCTCCCTTTCCTGCTGCTTCCGCTCCTGGTTCTGGAAGACGACGATGGGAACCACGAGGAGGAGCAGGAGGACGACGGCTACCGCCGAGGCGAGCGGCCAGTCGCGGTTGGAGAAGAACTCGTTCCACAGCGTCTTGCCGATCATCACCGTGTCGGTGCCGCCGAGGAGGTCGGGGATGACGAACTCGCCGGTGACCGGGATGAAGACCAGGAAGCAGCCGGCGACGACGCCCGGCAGCGAGAGCGGGAAGGTTACCTTCCAGAAGGCCTGGATGGGAGGGCAGCCGAGGTCCTGGGCGGCTTCCAGCAGCGTGTCGTCCATCTTCTCGAGCGCCGCATAGAGCGGCAGCACCATGAAGGGAAGGTAGGAATAGACGATGCCGATATAGACGGCGAGGTTGGTGTTGAGGATCGTCAGCGGCTCGTGGATCACGCCGATCCAGAGGAGGAACTGGTTGAGGAGCCCCTCCTTCTTCAGGATCCCGATCCAGGCATAGACACGGATCAGGAACGAGGTCCAGAAGGGCAGGATGACCAGCATGACCAGCATCGGCCGCCAGGCACGCGACGCGCGCGCCATGCCATAGGCCATGGGATAGCCGACGAGGAGCGTCAGGAAGGTCGAGATGGCGGCGATCTCGAGGCTCTGCAGGTAGGAGCGCCAGTAGAGCGAATCCTCG
This sequence comes from Hyphomicrobiales bacterium, assembly GCA_017305635.1. Taxonomy (GTDB): domain Bacteria; phylum Pseudomonadota; class Alphaproteobacteria; order Rhizobiales; family Kaistiaceae; genus JAFKKF01. Next base: position 303,033 of record JAFKKF010000013.1, read on the forward strand.
GTGAGGAAGACGTAGTTGTCGGTGGTGAATTCCCGGAGCGCCGAGAAGATCGAGCCGAGCCCGCCGAATATGTCGATGATCGGCGTATAGGGAGGCTGCGCGATGGCGCTCGTCGAGAAGGAAATCTTCAGGACGATGAAGAAGGGGACGAGGAAGAAGAAGGCGAGCCAGGCATAGGGAATGGCGACGACCAGCCAGGCGAGCGGATGGCTCCGCTGGCGGGCGGCGGGCGGTGCGGTGTCGGCTGCGGCGGTCATGGAAGCGTCCCCGCGCTCATTTCGCCAGCACCACGCCGCCGTTCCGCGACCAGGTGAGCCAGACCTTGTCCTCCCAGGTGATGGGGCGCTCGACGACGCGGGACTGGTTGGTGACGGTGGCGGTGACGGTCGCTCCGGAAGCGAGCCGGACGTGGTAGATCGACACGTCGCCGAGATAGCCGATGTCCCAGACCTCTCCGGAAAGGGCATTGGGCGAGCCGGGCAGCGGCGCGTCGAGGGAGATGCGCACCTTCTCCGGGCGGATGGCGAACCAGACCTGGTCGCCTACCTTGGCATCGATCGCCTGGTCGAGCTCGATGACGGCGCCGGTACCGGGCGCCTCGATGCGCGTCGCGCCGGTCGCGCTCGCCGAGACCCTGCCCTGGATCAGGTTGACGTTGCCGATGAAGTCGGCGACGTAGCGCGAATTCGGCTGCTCGTAGATCTCGGCCGGCGTCGCCACCTGGATGACCTTGCCGTGGTTCATCACGGCGATGCGGTCGGCGACCGTCATCGCCTCCTCCTGATCGTGGGTGACGATAAGGAAGGTGAGGCCGAGCTTCTGCTGCAGGTCGATGAGCTCGAACTGGGTCTCCTCGCGGAGCTTCTTGTCGAGCGCGCCGAGGGGCTCGTCGAGGAGCAGCACCTTCGGCTTCTTGGCAAGCGAGCGGGCGAGCGCGACGCGCTGGCGCTGGCCGCCGGAGAGCTGGTGGGGCTTGCGCCTGGCGAAGGGCTTCAGCTTGACGAGGTTCAGCATCTCCTCGACGCGCTCCGCGATCTCGCCCTTCGGCGTGCGGTCCTGCCTGAGGCCGAAGGCGATGTTCTGCTCGACGCTCATGTGCGGGAAGAGCGCGTAGGACTGGAACATCATGTTGGTCGGCCGCCGATAGGGCGGCACGCCGGCAAGGTCCTGGCCGTCGAGGAGCACGGCGCCCTCGGTCGGCTCCTCGAAGCCGGCGACCATGCGCATCAGGGTGGTCTTGCCGCAGCCCGAGGGGCCGAGGAGCGCGAAGAACTCGCGTTCGTAGATGACGAGGCTGAGGTCGTCGACCGCGACGAAATCGGCGAAGCGCTTGGTGACGCCGCGGAACTCGATGAAGGGTTTCGAGGCAGGGTCATTCCACGGCGCAAAACTGCGACGGACCGATCCGACGGCCGCAACCATGACCCTGCCCCCAATTCCCCGCCGGCTCCCGCCGGGCCCTAGCTGCCGCTCTTGATCTTCGTCCAGAGCCGCGTGACGATCCGCTGCACCTTCGGATCATTCGGCGTCGTCGTAAAGAGCTTCTCGAATGTCTCCGCCTTCGGATAGACGGACGGGTCGTCGATGATCTCCTTGTCGATCAGCGGCTGGGCGTCCTTGCTGCCGCTGGCATAGGCGACGTAGTCGGAATTGCGCGCCGCGATCTTCGGGTCGAGCATGAAGTTGATGAAGGCGAGCGCCTCGTCCTTGTGCGGGGCATCGGCCGGAATGGCGAAGGAATCGAACCAGATCAGCGCGCCTTCCTTGGGAATGAAATAGCCGATGTTGACGTTGTTCTTCGCCTCCTCGGCCCGGTTGCGGGCCTGCAGCACGTCGCCCGAATAGCCGACCGCGACGCAGATATCGCCGTTGGCGAGGGCATTGATGTATTCGGACGAGTTGAACTTCTGCACATAGGGCGTGATCGAGGCGAGGAGATCGCCGGCCTTCTGCAGGTCGGCCTCGTCTTTCGAGTTCGGCTTCAGCCCGAGAAAGGCGAGCGCCGCCGGGATCATGTCGTCCGGCGAATCGAGGAAGTAGATGCCGCAGTCCTTCAGCTTCGCCGCATTCTTCGGATCGAAGACCAGCGCCCAGGAATCGAGCGGCCCGTCGGGCAGCGCGGCCTTCACCTTGTCGATGTTGTAGCCGATGCCGGTGGTGCCCCACATGTAGTCGGTCGCATGCTCGTTGCCCGGATCATAGCCGGCAAGCTGCTTGGCGATGGCGTCCCACTGGTGGGAGAGGTTCGGGATCTTGTCCTTGTCGAGCGGAGCGATGACGCCGGCCTGGATGAGCCGGGCGAGATTGCGATCGGTCGGCACGATGACGTCGTAGCCGGAGCCGCCGGCGAGGATCTTGGTCTCGAGGACCTCCATCGAATCGTAGACGTCGTAGACGACCTTGATGCCGGTCGCCTTGGTGAAATCGTCGAGGACGCCTTCGCCGACATAGTCCGACCAATTGTACACGTTGACGACGCGGTCGGCGGCCATCGCGGAGGGCGCCGCGAGCGCCATGGCGGCAAGGAAAAGGCCGGTGGAAACGTATTTCATCATGTTCTCCTGACGATGCCGATCACCGTTAAGTCTAGAACATCCAAAACGTGCGACAACCGCTTGGTGCAGGTTTCGTGCTAGGATTCAGCTTCCATGCCGGCCTCCCGCCGGCCGAGGGGATCATGAGCAAGGTACTGACCACCGCGGAACCGACTCGCCGCTTCTCCGGCCGCAAGGCGCGGATCGCCAAGAAGCTGGACGAGAAGCCGCCCGCGGTCCGGAAAGGAAAGAAACGGCAGGCGGCAAGCCTGATCGAGCAGGCCCGCGGCGTTCCGTCGCTGGAGGTCGCCCGCGAATGGCTGGCGGTGCGCGCCATCGAGGACATCGAATGCGTGGTGCCCGACCAGGCGGGCGTCGCGCGCGGCAAGATGATGCCGGTCGGCAAGTTCGTCGCCAACCCGACCATGTCGCTGCCGAGCTCGATCCTCACCCAGACGATCAGCGGCGACTATCCCGACAACGACGACACCTTCCAGCACGATCCCGGCGACCAGGACATCCTGTTCGAGCCGGACTTCTCGACGCTCGCCGTGGTGCCCTGGGCGACCGACCCGACCGCGCAGATCATCCACGACGCCTATCACCGCGACGGGCGGCCGGTGGAGATCGCGCCGCGGCAGGTGCTCCGCCGCATCATCGAGCTCTACGACCGCCAGGGCTGGCGGCCGGTGGTGGCGCCGGAGATCGAATTCTACCTGGTCAAGCCGAACACCGACCCGGACTATCCGCTGGAGCCGCCGACCGGACGCTCGGGCCGGCCGGAATCCGGCCGGCGCTCCTATTCGATCGCCGCGGTCAACGAGTTCGACGACCTGTTCGACGACATATACGACTTCTCGGAAGCGCAGGGCCTCGAGATCGACACGCTGATCCACGAGGAAGGCGCGGCGCAGATGGAGATCAATCTCCGGCACGGCGATCCGCTGGCGCTCGCCGACCAGGTGTTCCTCTTCAAGCGCACGATCCGCGAGGCGGCGCTCCGGCACAACATGTATGCGACGTTCATGGCCAAGCCCATGTCGCGCGAGCCGGGCTCGGCCATGCACATCCACCAGTCGGTGATCGAGGCGGAGACCGGGCAGAACATCTTCTCCGACGGGAAGGGCGACCCGACGCCGCAGTTCTTCGCCTTCATCGGCGGCTCGCAGAAATACCTGCCGGCGGTGACCTGCATGCTGGCGCCCTACGTCAACTCGTACCGCCGCCTGATCCGCTCGGGTTCGGCGCCGGTCAACGTCATGTGGGGCTACGACAACCGGACGGTGGGCCTGCGGGTCCCGTTCTCCGAGCCGAAGGCGCGGCGCGTCGAGAACCGCCTGCCCTCGTCGGACGCGAATCCCTACCTCGCCATCGCCGCCTCGCTCGCCTGCGGCTATCTCGGGCTGGTCGAAAGCCACAACGTCGCCGAGCCGGTGGCGGGCGCGGCGAACGAGGAGGAGATCGCGCTGCCGCGCGGGCTCCTCGAAGCGGTGGCGCTGTTCGAGGATTGCGAGGAGCTGGTGGAGATATTCGGCAAGCGGTTCGTCAGCACCTATCGCGCGATCAAGCAGGCCGAGTACGAGACCTTCATGGAGGTCATCTCGCCGTGGGAGCGCGAATACCTCCTCCTCAACGTGTGATCCATGGCGAAGAAGCTCGATCCGATCCCGCCGGGAGAAATCCTGATCGAGGAATTCATGAAGCCCCTCGGGGTCAGCCCGAACCGGCTGGCACGGGACATCGACATCCCCGTCAGTCGGGTGTCGGAGATCGTCAGGGGACGGCGGAGCATCACCGCGGACACCGCGCTGCGCCTCGGCGAATATTTCGGCACGAGCCCCGAATTCTGGCTTAACCTGCAGACCGGGTTCGACCTTCGCCGGGTTCGGGCGACCGCATGGGAGACGATCCGCAAGCGTATCCGGCCGCTGCAGGCGGCGTAGGCATCGCGTGCCGCACGCCCTCTCTCTCTACGCGGCCACGACCGACAGGACGCTTGCCTTTCCGCCCCTGACCGAGCCGGCGCGCGCGCATGTGGCGATCGTCGGTGGCGGCTATACGGGCCTCTCCGCGGCGCTCCACCTGGCGGAAGGCGGGGTGGATGTCGCGCTGCTCGAGGCGGAGAAGCTCGGCTGGGGCGCATCGGGCCGCAACGGCGGACAGCTCCATTCGGGCCAGCGCCGTGACCAGGACTGGCTGGAGGCGCATCTCGGCAAGGAGGATGCCCGTGCGCTGTGGCGCATGGCCGAGGAGGCGAAGGCGCTCGTGATGGAGCTCATCGCGCGCCACGGCATCCGGTGCGACTGGCGGCCGGGCCTCATCGAGACGGTGCACAAGCAAAGGCTGGTCGGCGAGGAACAGGACTACGTCCTGAAGCTCCGGCGCGACTACCACCATGACGCGGTCGAATGGCTCGACCGCGAGGCGCTCGCGGCCCGCATCGGGACCGACGTCTATTTCGGCGGAAGGCGGGACGCGACGGCGGGGCATCTCGACCCGCTCAAGCTCGCGCAGGGGATCGCCCGCGCGGCGGCGAAGGCGGGGGCGCGGCTCCATGAGGGCACGCGGGTGACCAGGATCTCGGGCACGGCCGCCACCGGCTTCGAGATCGTGACGGATACGGGGGGTTCGAGTCCCCTAGGGACGGCCACCCTCCGCGCCGACATGGTCATCCTCGCCGGGGACGGCTACCTCTCCGGCATCGACCGGGAGACCGAGACGCGGGTCATGCCCATCGACAACTACATCCTCGCGACGAAGCCGATCGGCGCGGGGCGGCCGGGCGGGCTGATCCCGAACGGCGAGGCGGTCTCGGATTCGCGCTTCGTCGTCTACTACTTCCGTCCGACCGCCGACGGCCGGCTCCTCTTCGGCGGGGGCGAGACCTATTCGCGCACGCCGCCGGCGGACGTGGCGGGTTTCGTGCGGCGGCACCTGGCGCGCGTCTATCCGCAGCTTGCCGACGTGGTCGTGGACTATGCCTGGGGCGGCGCCGTGGCGATCACGCTGAAGCGGCTCCCCTTCATCCGCCGGCTGCGGCCGGGGGTCTATGCGGCCTCCGGCTATTCGGGCCAGGGCGTGGCGCTCGCGCCCTATGCGGGCAAGGTACTCGCCGAGGCGATCCTCGGCGACGTTGCGCGGCTCGACCGCTTCGCCGCCCTCCCCTGCCCGCCCTTTCCCGGAGGCAAGCTGTTCCGGCAGGCGGCGCTGGTGGCGGGGATGAGCTGGTACGCGCTCCGGGACCGGATCTGAGGCGCCGCTGGATGGCCGGCACAAGGCCGGTCATGACGATCAGAGAGTTGGATGGAGTGAGGCCAACGAGGGACATTCCTTCCCTCGATAATTGGCCAACCCCCCGTCGCACCGATCATGGCCGGCCTGGTGCCGGCTCTCCACGTCTTCCCTTCTGCCGTTCACTCTCTCAGGTCGCCTTCGCTTCCACTGCCTTTGCCTTTGCCTTTGCCTTTGCCTTTGCCTACGCCTACGCCTACGCCGTCCCGTTCCGCCTTTCCGTCCGGACCGCCAGCCTCCCCGCTTAATTCAATCGATTGACTTTTTCATTCGATCGATTGACCATGCGCCCGCTCGGGGCTCGCTCACCGCTGCGGAGAAAAGTTCATGCCGTCATCCTCCACCACCCGGAAGCCGCGACCGGTCAACGCGTTCGCCGCCGGCGCGCTCCGCAACCGGGGCGATGCCGGCCGGAGCGGCGAGCAAGGCGCCTCGAGCCGCCACTACCGTCGCGCCCAGCGCGACCGCGGCGCCGATACGCGCGCCCGGCTGATCGACGCAGCGCTCGACGTGTTCGGGCGGCTCGGCTTCGAGGGCGCGAGCACGCGCGAGATCGCCAAGGAGGCGGACGCCAATCTCGCGGCCATCGTCTATCATTTCGGCTCCAAGGAGGCGCTGCACGTCGCGGTCGCCGAGCACATCGTAGCCCGCGTGCGCGAGCGCATCGGGAGGGGGATCGCGGCGGCTGCCCTGCCCGAGGCGACGGCGACGCCGGAAGGCGCGCGCGCGGCGCTCGCCAACCTCGTCGCCAACCTCGTCGACGTGCTCCTCGGCGATGCCGATGCCGAGCGCTGGGCGCGCTTCATCATCCGCGAGCAGATGCAGCCGACGGCGGCCTTCGACGTCATCTTCGGCTTCATGGGCCCGGCCCACGGCATCGCCACGCGGCTGGTGGCGGTGGCCCTCGGGCGGGAGGAGGACGAGGAGGCGCGCATCCGCTGCTTCACCATCCTCGGCCAGGTGATGGTGTTCCGCGTCGCCCAGACGCTCGTCCTGAGGCGCATGAACTGGCACAGCATCGGCGAGCCCGAGCGCGAGAAGATCAAGCGCATCGTCATCGCGCAGGCCATGACCATCCTCGATGCGGAGGGCACCGCATGACTCCCCTTTCGACCGCATTCGTGATCCTCGGCGCGGCGGCGCTCGCGGCCTGCTCGGCGAAGAACACTGGCACGCTCCAGGGCTATGTCGAGGGCACCTACGTCTATGTCTCCGGCGAGAGCGCCGGGCGGCTGATCGAGCGGCCGGCGCAGGATGGCGCGCCGGTGAAGGAGGGCGCCCTCCTCTTCCGGCTCGACGATTCCAACGAGAAGGCCCAGCTCACGGCGGCCGAGGCGCGGCTGGCGCAGGCCAAGGCGCAGCTCTCCGACCTGCAATCCGGCAAGCGGCCGGAGGAGCTTTCCGTTCTCGTGGCGCAGGTGAGCGCAGCGCGGACGAACTTCAATTCCGCCAGCGACACCTATGCCCGCCAGCTCGCGCTGCTCGAGCGGGGCGTCGTCTCGCAGACCACGGTGGACAATGCCAAGACCGCACGCGACGCGGCCGAGGCGCAGCTCCAGGCCGCCGAGCGGCAACTGGAGGTCGCCCGCCTGCCGGCCCGCCCCGACGAGATCGACGCGGCGGAGCGCAACGTCGCCGCCGAGCAGGCGACCGTCGACCAGGCGAAGATCGCGCTCGGCCGGCGCACCGTCGTCTCGCCGGCGAGCGGGATGATCGAGGAAACCTATTTCGAGCCGGGCGAGCAGGTCGCGGTCGGCGCGCCGGTGGTCTCGCTGCTCCCCGACAGCAACAAGCGCATCCGCTTCTTCCTGCCCGAGCGGAAGCTGTCGGAGGTAAAGATCGGCGACCGCGTGTCGATCGCCTGCGACAATTGCCCTGCGGGGCTCACGGCCGAGGTGACCTTCGTCTCCTCGCAGGCGCAGTTCACGCCGCCGATCATCTATTCCAGGGACAATCGCGAGAAGCTGGTCTTCCGCGTCGACGCGCGGCCGCTCGACCAGGCGGCGGCGCTGAAGGTCGGCCAGCCCATCGACGTGACGCTCGCGGGCGCGCCGGGCTCATGAGCGACGCGCCGATCATCGACGTCCACGGCCTCACCAAGACCTTCAACGGGCGGGCGGTGGTCGACCATGTCGACCTCGAGGTGAAGCGCGGCGAGATCGTCGGCTTCCTCGGCCCGAACGGCTCGGGCAAGACGACGACGATCCGCATGATCTGCGGGCTGCTCAAGCCCGACGCCGGCGACGGCACCTGCCTCGGCCTCGACATCCTGAAGGATGCCGACCGCATCAAGCTCGAGGTCGGCTACATGACGCAGCGCTTCTCGTTCTACGAGGACCTGACGATCCGCGAGAACCTCGATTTCGTGGCGCGGCTCTACGAGCTGAAGCCGCGCGGCAGGATCGTCGACGAGACGCTCGCGCGCCTCGGGCTGGCCAACCGCCAGGGCCAGCTCGCCGGCACGCTCTCCGGCGGCTGGAAGCAGCGGCTGGCGCTCGCCGCCTGCGTCATGCACCAGCCGCAGCTCCTCCTCCTCGACGAGCCGACCGCGGGCGTCGATCCGAAGGCGCGGCGCGAGTTCTGGGACGAGATCCACGAACTCGCCGCCGAAGGACTGACCGTGCTCGTCTCGACCCACTACATGGACGAGGCCGAACGCTGCCACCGCATCGTCTACATCTCCTACGGCAAGGTGGTGGCGCGCGGCACGGTGCCGGAAGTGATCGCGGCCTCGGGGCTGCATACGATCGTCGTCAAGGGCGGCGACGGGGCGGGACTGGTGCGGAAGCTCAAGGGCCTGCCCGGCATCGAGCAGATCGCGCCCTTCGGCAACGACCTCCACGTCGTCGGCACCGACGAGCGGGCGCTCGCGGCGAGCGTCGAGCGCGCCATCGCCGGGACCGGTGCGACGGCCATGCCCGACGCGACCAGCCTCGAGGACGTGTTCATCCGGCTGATGGACCAGAGCACCGACAACTTCGCCCCGGCGGAGCAGCGGCCATGAAGCTGCACCGTTTCTCGGTCTCGCGCATCGTCGCCGTGATGCTGAAGGAATTCATCCAGATGCGACGCGACCGGCTGACCTTCGCGATGATCATCGGCGTGCCGATCATCCAGCTGGTCCTCTTCGGCTATGCCATCAATACCGACCCCAAGCGCCTGCCGACGGCGGCTATCGTCGCCGATGACGGGCCGGTCAGCCGCTCGATCATCGCGGCGATGGAACTGTCCGGCTACTTCGCCTTCACCGGCAGCGGCGACGGCTTCACCACCGAGGCGGAGGCGCGTGCGATGCTGGCGCGCGGCGACGTCAACTACGTGCTCACCATCCCGCCGGACTTCGAGCGGAAGTTCGTGCGCGGCGAGACCCCGCAGCTCCTCGTCGAGGCCGACGCCACCGATCCGTCGGCGACCGCAAATGCGCTCGGCGCCTTCACACAGATCGTGACGCAGGGCGTGTCGACCGTGACCACCGGCGCGCTCGGCGGCATGAAGCCGGGCGGCGCGCCGGTCGATATCGTCCTCCACCGGCTCTACAACCCGGAGGGGATCACCGCCTACAACATCGTGCCCGGCCTGCTCGGCACCATCCTGACCATGACGGCGACGCTGATGACGGCGCTGGCGCTGACCCGCGAGATCGAGCGCGGCACGATGGAGAACCTGCTCGCCATGCCGGCGCGGCCCTACGAGATCATGGTCGGCAAGGTGGTGCCCTATATCGGCTTCGGCTTCGTGCAGGTCCTCGTCATCCTGCTCGCCGCCGCCGTCCTCTTCGACGTGCCGATGGTCGGGCCGATGAGCGTCCTCCTCTCCACGACGACGCTCTTCGTCGCCGCCAACGTGACGCTCGGCTACACGTTCTCGACGCTCGCCCGCAACCAGATGCAGGCGATGCAGATGACGTTCTTCTTCTTCCTGCCGTCGATGCTGCTCTCCGGCTTCATGTTCCCGTTCCGCGGCATGCCGGGCTGGGCGCAGGCGATCGGCGAGGTCATCCCGCTCACGCACTATCTTCGCGTGGTGCGCACGGTGATGCTGAAGGGCGGCGGCTTCGCCGACGTTGCGCCGAACGTGTGGCCGATCGCCGCGTTCCTCGCCGGGGTCGCCGCCATCGCGCTCTTCCGCTACCGCCGCACGCTGGATTGAGCCGCCGGACGCGCTAGACTTGACGCGCGGCCTCCTCCTCCCTCCCGCCGCAGCTTCAGGAGTTCAGACCAGATGACGTCCCGGCTCTTCGCGCCGATCGAGATCGGCGGGATGGTGTTCGACAACCGCATCGCGGTTGCCCCCATGTGCCAGTACTCGGCCGATGACGGCTCGGCGACCGACTGGCACATCCAGCACTGGATGAACCTCGCCCTGTCGGGCGCCGGCATGGTTACCGTCGAGGCCACCGGGGTGGAGCGGCGGGGCCGCATCACCCATGGCTGCCTCGGCATCTATTCCGACGACAACGAGGCGACCATCGGCCGGGGCATCGCCGCGGCGCGGCGGGTGGCGCCGGCCGGCACGCGCTTCGGCATCCAGCTCGCCCATGCCGGCCGCAAGGCCTCGACGCAGCGCCCGTGGGAGGGCGGCGGTCCGCTCACCGAGCACGAGGATCCGTGGCCGACGATCGCGCCCTCGGCAATCGCCTTTGCCGACAAGTGGCATGTGCCGAAGGCGATGGACCATCACGACATCCGCCGCGTCACCGACGCCTTCGTCGCCGCGGCGAAGCGGGCCGAGCGCGCCGGCTTCGACTTCGTCGAGCTGCACGGCGCGCATGGCTACCTGATGCACGAGTTCCTGTCGCCGCTCTCCAACAAGCGCGAGGACGAATATGGCGGACCGCTCGAGAACCGCATGCGCTTCATCCTCGACATCGCGCGCGCCGTGCGCGCCGCCCTGCCGGCGCGGATGATGCTCGGCGCCCGGCTCTCGGCGAGCGACTGGGTCGAGGGCGGCTTCGTGCCGGAGGAGGCGGTGCAGGTGGCGCGGGCGCTGAAGGCCGAGGGCGTCGCCTATATCTGCTCATCCTCGGGCGGCAACAGCCCGCACCAGAAGATCCCTACCGGCCCCGGCTACCAGGTGCATTTTGCCGAGCTCATCCGGCGCGAGGCGGGGATCGCGACGCGCGCCGTAGGACTCATCGACGATCCGCTGCAGGCGGAGGCGATCATCGCCGGGGAGAAGGCGGATTTCGTCGCGCTGGCGCGGGCCATGCTCGCCGATCCGCGCTGGCCGTGGCGGGCGGCCGCCATGCTCGGCGCCAGGTTCCACGCGCCGGTGCAGTACCAGCGCTCGGTCGGCACGATGGAGCATTGGGGCAAGGCGCAAGCAGCGCGGGAGAAGAGCGGGGCGGCGTGAGGGGCGAACCCGACTGCAGTCGTCCTCTCGGGCGTTGCCATGGGGTCTTACCCCTCTCAAGCTTCGCTAGCAATTTGCTTCGCAAAATCGCAGCGAAGCTATCTCCCCCACAAGGGGGGAGAGGTGCCCTTTCCGGACAAGCTCAACCCATTGTCCAGGCCGTCCTCCCCCCTCACCCGGATCGACCGGGCTGCCGCCCGGTCTGATCCGATCTCTCCCAGCGGGGAGAGGTAAACAGGCGCCCTGCCCTACTTCGGCATTTGCGGGGGCGCCATGACGACGTAGGGCGTCGTCGGCGGGGTGCCGGGCGGCAGGGCGGCCGGCATCGGATCGCCGGGATCGCCGAGCGACTTGATGTACTGGTAGAGCGAGCGGATGTCGCTCTCGTCCATGGCGTGGACATTGTAGAAGGGCATCGGCGGACGCGCCGTGAAGGTCTTGGCGTACTGGACGAACTCGTCCTCGGTCTTGTCCTTCGCGACCAGACGGATGTTCGCGGCGTAGGTCGTGCCCCACGGGCCGTTCCAGCCGACGGGAATGCCCTTCAGTGCGGCGGCGGGATCGATCTTGCCGCCCGATTCGTTGTAGCCGGCGGTGTGACAATCGTTGCAGCCGCCGATGATCGAGACCTGCATCCCCCGCGCGACCGAGACCTCGCCCGACCCCGCGAAAGCGGCGGTCGCCGGCAGTGCCACCATGAACGCGGTCAGTGCCCCCAAGCGAAAGCGCATCCGTTCCCTCCCAAGCCTGAATGATCGGGCGAGTGTATACGAGCGCGGCGGGAGTTTATAGCGCCTCCAATGTGGCGCCCTTCACAGGCTCAGTGCGGCGTCGCGGGAACCGCGCCGCCCTGCGGCAGCGATTCGAGATGCCGCGTGCGCCGCGCCCAGCGGATGGTGAGCATCACCGCCACCACCGCCAGGCCCACGGAGAGGCCGATCCAGATCCCCTCGCCGCCGAGGCCGATGCCGAAGGCGAGCAGCACCGAGAGCGGCAGCGCCACGCCCCAGTAGCCGATGGCGGCGAGCACCATGGGCACGCGCGTATCGTGCAGCCCGCGCAGCATGCCGGAGGCCGAGGCCTGCGTTGCGTCGACCACCTGGAAGAGGCCGGCGAAGACGAGGAAGGTCACGGCAAGGTCGACGACCGGCCGGTTGGCCGCCTCATGGAGGTCGAGGAAGACGCCGACGAGCATCCGCCCGCAGGTCAGCATGAGCGTCGCCGTGCAGCAGGCATAGACGATGGCGAGCCACCAGGCGACCCAGCCGCTGCGCGTCGCGGCGCGCCAGTCGCGCGCGCCGAAGGCGCGGCCGACCCGGACGGTCGCGGCATTGCCGAGGCCGAGGGGCACCATGAAGGTGAAGGCGGCGAGCTGGATCGCGATCGAATAGGCGGCGACCGCCGTGGCGCTGATCAGGCCCATCAGGAAGGCGGAGGCGTTGAAGATCGTCACCTCGAAGCCGACGGCCAGCGCGATGGGGACGCCGAGGCGCCAGATGTGCCGGAAGCGCGGCCAGTCGGCTCGCCAGAAGCGGCCGAAGAGATGGTAGCGCCGGAAGCGGCGGTCGAGGGAGATGGCGGCGGCAAGGCCGGCGAAGAGGAAGACGTTGGCGAGCGTGGTGCCGACGCCGGCGCCGGTGAGGCCGAGCGGCGGGAGCCCGAGCCTGCCGAACATGAGCGCCCAGACGAGGACCGCGTTGAGCGGGACGCCGGCGAGGCCGACCACCGTCGCCACGAGCGGCCGCTCGAGCGACGAGACGAAGTTGCGGAGGACGATGTAGCCGAAGAAGGGCAGGCTCGACCACATCAGCGTGCGCAGGTAGTGGCCGGCCTCGGTGGCGAGATGCGGCTGCTGGCCGAGGAGGAGCAGGATCGCCTCGCCATGCCAGAGAACGAGCCAGCTGGGCAGGGCGACGACGATGGCGCTCCACAGGCCCTGCCGCACCGTGCGGCGCACCTCGCGGACGGCGTGGCGATGGCGCCCGAGCTCGCTCGCGATCAGCGGCGCGGTGGCGGTGAGCAGGCCGATGCCGAGGATGACGAAGGCGAAGTTGAGGTTGGTGGCGAGCGCGCCGGCGGCGAGCGCATCGGCGCCCAGCCAGCCCATCATGATCACGTCCGTCAGGCCGAAGGCGACCTGGGCGAGGTTGGTGACGACGAGCGGCCAGGCAAGCGACAGGGTGGCGCGAACCTCCGCGCCCCACGTCGCCCGAGGGGTCGTCTCCGTGCCAGCGATGTCGATCATGGGGCTGCTTCTAGCGGCCCCGCCGGCGCTTCACAATGACCCTCGGGCGTCCCGCGCGGCTAGCCGCGCGGATAGCAGGTGCGCGGCGGCTCGCCGAAGCGGCTCCAGCGGATGCTCTCGCCCGAGCCGGTGAGCCTCGCGGGCGGGTTGGAGAACTGGGCCGAACCATTGCCGCCCATGCCGCCGGTGAGCTGGATCGGCGCGGCGTCCGCCTCGGCTACGAAGGCTGTGTGGAAGTTGGCGGCGAAGGTCACCGACAGGCTGCCGCCATCGGCGCAGCGATAGCTGACCAGGCGGCCGCCCGGCGGCGGACCGGCGACCGGAGGTGGCGCCACGGGCGCCGGCGCGCAGGCGGCGAGGAACTGGCGGACCGGCCCGGCGCTCCCCTTCAGGGTCATCGAGAAGGAATCGCCGCCGGCGATGGCGACGACGACCTGGGCTTCCTTGGCGAGCGTCGCCCAGAGCGGATCGTTCGCCGTCACCGCAATCATCGGATGCGAGCCGCCATCCATCTGGCTGACCGGCGAGCCCTTGCCCGGATAGGTGCGGGTGAAGGCGCCGGCGAAGAAGGTGACCTGGACGGGGGCGTTCTCGGCAAGCCCGTCGACCATGCGGAGGATGTCGACGCTCGCCCGGCTGGTGCCGGTGGCGCAGGCGGCCGAGAAGCTGCCGTCGTCGCTCTGCGGGACGCCGAAATAGAGGATCGCGTTGCCGTCGCCGCTGGAATAGGACCAGGCCCCCTCGGCGATCGCCGGCGAGGAGGCCGGCTCCGGCGGAAGCTGCGGCTGCGCCGGCATGGCGGGCGCCGCGGGCTGGACCGGCTGCGCGGGCGCTTGCTGACCGGCGACCTCGGACCCGCCGCCGAGCATGACGAGCACCGAGCCGTTCGCGGGACAGAGATCCACCTGCCGCGCAATGGTGCGGCCGTCGCTGAGCTTGAGGCCGACATCGCGCCGGCAGTCGCCGCCGCCGGGCACCTGGATCTCGACGCCATTGCCCTGCCGGGTGACGATGGTCGCCGGCAGGCGGTCGATGAAGACCGCCTCGATGCCGACCTGCGGATCGTCGGTGGCGACGGTGATGATGCGCGCGCTGGCGGGAGCGGCAGGGGCCGCCGCCGGCTGCTGCGCGGGAACGGCGGGCTGCGCCGGCGCCGCCGGCTGGGCCGGAACCACGGGCTTGGCGGGCGCGAGCGCCTGGGGCGCCCCGGGCGTTGCTGGCGCGGCGGCGAAGGAGACGACGAAATTCCAGTTCTGCGGGCAGAGCGCCACGTCGGCATCCTGCCGCGCGCCGCTGGAGGCGACGAAGGTGACACGCTGGGTGCAGGGCACGTCGCCCGCGGTGTCGAGGCGGAAGAAGGTGACGCCGCCGCCCTTCCCCGACACGGCGAGCGGCTTGCCGTCGACCAGCGCCTGCTCCACGGTGACGCCCGGCGCGTCGGCCTTGACGCTGAACAGCCGGCTGTCGGCAAGCGCCGGCGTGAGCGCGGCGAGCGACATGGCGAAGACGAATCCAGCGCGCAGGAAAAAACCCATCGTCGTCCCTCGTCCCGGGCGAGCGGCCCCTTGATTCTCCGCTCGCAGCTTATTGAGGCGCCGGTGTGGCGGACAGCCCGTCCTGCGGCCCGCGAAAGCGCCGTTCCCGCGGCGCGGGTGCGAAAAAGCAACCACTTGACCCGGCTCGCCTTTCGGTGCCTTAAAACGCGCCGGCACGATAGCTGCAACGCTGCCCCCTGCACGTCGCAGCGTACCGGTCCAAGGAGATTTCGCGCCATGACCAGCCGCATCATCGCCGTCGATCCCTTCAACCTGGTGGTGTTCGGCGGCGCCGGCGACCTCGCCTTCCGCAAGCTCATCCCGGCCATGTATCACCGGCACCGCGATGGCCAGCTGCCGGCGGAGTCGGGCATATATGGCGTGTCGCGCCGGGCGATGAGCGACGACGAGTACCGCAAGGCCGCGGGCGACGCGCTGAAGGAGCATGTCGCGGCGGAGGAGCTCGAGCCTGACGTGCTGGACGCCTTCCTCCAGCGCCTGCATTTCGTCTCCATCGACGTGATGAAGGAAGGCGGCGGCTGGAACGTCCTGAAGGCGGCGCTCGACAAGACCCCGAACCGCATCCGCGCCTTCTATCTCGCGGTGGCGCCCGAGCTTTTCGGCACGATCTGCCAGATGCTCGGCAGCCACGGCCTCGTCACGCCGGAATCGCGCGTGATCATCGAGAAGCCGATCGGCCATGACCTCGCCTCGGCGGAGCAGGTCAACGATTCCGTCGGCAAGGTCTTCGAGGAAAGCCAGATCTACCGGATCGACCACTACCTAGGCAAAGAGACGGTGCAGAACCTGATGGCGCTCCGCTTCGGCAACGCGCTGTTCGAGCCGCTGTGGAACGCCGAGCACATCGACCACGTGCAGATCACGGTGGCCGAGACGCTCGGCGTCGAGGGCCGCGGCGACTATTACGACCATTCGGGCGCACTCCGCGACATCGTGCAGAACCACATGATGCAGCTCCTCTGCCTCATCGCCATGGAGCCGCCGGCGCACATGGATGCCGACGCCATGCGCGACGAAAAGCTGAAGGTGCTGCACGCGCTGAAGCCGATCGACGAGAAGACCGCCAACCTCGTCACCGTGCGCGGCCAGTACCGCGCCGGCGCCATTGGCGGCGAGGCGGTGCCCTCCTACCTCTCCGAGGTCGCCAACAAGGAGAGCACGACCGACACTTTCGTGGCGCTGAAGGCCGAGATCGGCAACTGGCGCTGGGCGGGCGTGCCCTTCTATCTGCGCACCGGCAAGCGGCTTCCGACGCGGGTCTCGGAGATCGTCGTCGCCTTCAAGCGGATCCCGCATTCGATCTTCGACACCAATGCCGGCGCCATCGACCCGAACATGCTGGTCATCCGCATCCAGCCGAAGGAGGGCGTGAAGCTCTGGCTGATGATCAAGGATCCGGGCCCGGGCGGCATGCGGCTCCGCTACGTGCCGCTCGACATGAGCTTCGCCGAGGCCTTCAAGGTGAGGAGCCCGGACGCCTATGAGCGGCTGATCATGGACGTGATCCGCGGCAACCAGACCCTCTTCATGCGGCGCGACGAGGTCGAGGCGGCGTGGAAGTGGATCGACCCGATCCAGGAATCCTGGGACCATTCGGCCGAGGCGCCGAAGACCTACAATGCCGGCACCTGGGGGCCCTCGGCCTCGGTCGCCCTCATCGAGCGCGACGGCCGCACCTGGCACGACGAGGCGGCTTAGGGCTTAGGGGAGCGGAAGAACTCCGAGCGGGCAAAGGTCTTTCACCCTCGCCTCGGACGCTGCGATGTCGACCTGAAACTCCTTTGCCGAAACCGCGAGAGGCGAGGTTGACAGATAGATGCTTATGCCGTCGGCCGCGGTGGGATAGGCCTTAACGGGCGCATCGATCATAGCGCCGCAAGTATCGGAGGACAGAGAGGCCGAAAGGACAGCCAGAACCGCGCGACGCCGATTTTGCGTGGTCAGGGACCCGCTCGCGAAGACGGCCCCTTGATAAGCTGCGATTCCCCCGAAGGACCCTTCGCCGTCACCACCTGCGATCTTCGAATGCTCGACACGGCCGTCGTGGTCGAGACGAGCGAGCCATGCTGCTTGAGCGCGGATGGGATCTTCCAACGTCGCTCCCATCCGGATGGAATTTCCGGAAATCCAGACGGAACCGTTATCGGCACCGGCCAAGGCCCAGATGCGGTCGTCCGGCCCACCGTCGATCATCGCCGCCCAAGCAATGTCGCCAACCGGGTTGACCGCGATGACCACGCCATCTCCGGCTCGGGCGTCTTCTCGGCCCTGCGCCCCGGCGAGGATCAGCCGGTTCTCGCTTTGTATCAGCGCGCGCAGGGTGACTTGCTTGCCTTCGAGGCGAAACGCCCGTGCGCTCTCGATGTCGCCCTCCGCGCCCATCGTCACGAGGGCGCCGTCCACGATCGCAGCGAGGCGTCCACCGCCCGAGGCTACCAGCGCACTGATTTCCGACCGCAATGCCTTCCCGGTCAGGCCCCGTCCCCAGATCACATCGCCGCTCTCGGTCAGCTTCAGTACAAATGGCTGGGACTTCTTCCGCCCCAGGGCAGGTGGCCCCGCGAATGTGAAGACATTTCCGGCAACACCAAGAGTCCCATCATCGGCGACCGCCAGCGCGACGATTCGCGCGTCTTGGCCCAACGAATAGGTCTTCGCCCACACGAGGTCGCCGGTGGCCGTGAAACGCAGAACGGCGGGCCCGATTGCTTCGACACGGCCTCCAGTCTTGCCGTAAGGAACAATCCTCGCGCATCTGCCACTGACCGCAACGCCGCCGGAAGGCAAGGCAGCGACCGCGGCAATCGAACATGGCATCTCCCGCGCCCAGAGAAGTCGGCCGCCGGCATCGAACAGAGCGAGGTGTGATCCTGCGGTATAGAGCCCGTCACGATTTGCCGACAGCAGACTTAAGTGCCGGCCCGCGCCCGGTAGTCTCGGAAGCGGCAAGCTCGTCTCGAGAATTGCCGTTGCTTGGCATTCGACAGCGGGTACGACCGCCACGGGGCCTACCGCGATCACCAGAGCCAGACACCGCAACATCATGGCGGCACCTTGCGGAAGGTCTGGAGCTTCGCGAGCACGCCCGATTCAATCAACTTCCATTGGGGCTGGTGCGGCTCCGCGTATCTCAGCTGAAACGAGAGATCGCCAGCGTTGAACCGATGTTCGCAGAGGGGGAATGGCTTTCCAAGGGTGCAGCTGATCAGGATACGAACGACTCCACCACTTTCGGCGA
This sequence comes from Hyphomicrobiales bacterium, assembly GCA_017305635.1. GTDB lineage: Bacteria > Pseudomonadota > Alphaproteobacteria > Rhizobiales > Kaistiaceae > JAFKKF01. Next base: position 321,249 of record JAFKKF010000013.1, read on the forward strand.
AATGCACTTTGCTGCCGGCCTCAAAGCGGTTCCGTGGCTTCACGCGAAACGTGCGGAGGCCGAATTCGTCATGATACGGCTCGGTCGTGTCGCGATCGGCGGCCATGTGCGCGTAGAGTGAGGTCAGGATGCTGGCACCCACATCAAGAGAAACCGTGACCCTGTCTTCCGAAGCTCTATGGCCAGCTGACATATGCCGGGAAGGCGTCGCGGCAAACTCGGGAAGGTACATATCGAGCAGCACACCGTCGGGCTCGCTGGATAAATTCGCGGCCGTCGAACGTGGGAACATAAAGGGTGGTACCTGCGGCAGGTACGGAAAGTAGGCACACGGGATACTGTATGCGGTCCCGCCTAAGCTCAGAGGTGCAATGTCGCTCGAACTCTCGCACGGACCAGCGCTGCGGGGGTTTGAGGCCATGAGAAGTACCAATAGCGCGAGACCGAGAGGCGCAGCACAGATTGCCGCCAGGATGCGTATCATGGGCTGCCCGGGAGTTTCATCCCCTACTCCAGCACCGCGCAGGGTGAAAATAGCCTTTCTTCCGACCGAGGCACTTGGCGGAGGGTTAATGCGCGTCAAATGGGGTTGCCCACTGAGGTTGTCCTCCAGTCGATCTTCCGAGGCGGGGAGAAGGATGACGTCGGCCGGGGTGGATGGGCTGCCAACAAAGAATTTTGTCCCCCCCTCCCCGAACCGCCGTCATACTGGGCGGCGTCCCGCTCGACACGAGGGCGCCTGACCGGTGGCGACCTGAAGGCGGAGCGGGGCGCGGTGTCATGGCGGTTGCCGCGCAAGCGCCGCCTTGAGGTTCGTTGTCCGCCAGCCGGTGAAAGCCGGCCCCGTACATCAGTCGGTGCGGCAACGGGTCGTGGACCGGACCACCGGCATGGGCCCCGCAAGGGAGCGGCCGGCGGATCCGAAAGGGACGGTCGTGTGCCGCGAGTGGCGCCGCCCGTCCACGATCCGGAGCGGAGCGAGGCCCAAAACCGCCGCGGCGGGCGCTCGCAAGCGCTCCTTTTCGGACTGCCCGAACGGCGTTTGCAAGCGCCCGCCACCCCTCGTCGGGGGACCGCGACGGAGAATGAAAATGCCCCGGGCCGTCAGGTTGCGGGATGCATGGCTGCGTCCCGGCGCCGGGGCACCATGCGTCATCGCAAAGCCGCACTCGCCGGGGTAGAAAGGCACCCCTCTTGCATCGTTCCCGGCAGCCCGTTCGCCAAAGGAGAGCGCCATGACCCTTCAGGCCCGCATCGGTGAGGTGACCGAGCGCATCCGCAAGCGCAGCGAAAGCGGCCGCAACCAGTACCTGGAGCGCATCGGCAAGGCCGGCGCGCAGGGTCCGATGCGGGCGCATATGTCCTGCTCCAACCTCGCCCACGGGACCGCCGGCTGCGGCCCCGCCGACAAGGACGTGCTCGCCGCGGAGAAGGCGCCGAACCTCGCCATCATCACGGCCTATAACGACATGCTCTCGGCGCACCAGCCCTATGAGCGCTTCCCGGAGATCATCCGCGCGGCGGCGCGGCAGGCCGGCGGCACGGCGCAGGTGGCGGGCGGCGTGCCGGCCATGTGCGACGGCGTAACCCAGGGCAACGAGGGCATGGAGCTGTCGCTCTTCTCGCGCGACACCATCGCCATGGCCGCCGGCATCGGCCTGTCGCACGACATGTACGACGCCGCGTTGTTCCTCGGCATCTGCGACAAGATCGTCCCCGGGCTGCTCATCGCCTCGCTCACCTTCGGGCACCTGCCCGCCGTCTTCGTGCCCGCCGGGCCGATGCCCTCGGGCATGTCGAACATGGAGCGCTCGAAGGTCCGCCAGCTCTATGCCGAGGGCAAGATCAGCCGCCGCGAGCTGCTCGACGCCGAGATGAAATCCTTCCACGCGCCCGGCACCTGCACCTTCTACGGCACGGCGAATTCCAACCAGATGCTCATGGAGATCATGGGCCTGCACCTGCCGGGCGCGAGCTTCGTCAACCCGAACACGCCGCTCCGCGACGCGCTCACCCGCGCCGCCACGGCGCGGGCGCTCTCCATCACGGCGCAGGGCAACGAGTACACGCCGGTCGGCCGGGTGATCGACGAGCGCGCCATCGTCAACGGCGTCGTCGGCCTGCACGCGACCGGCGGCTCGACCAACCACACGCTCCACCTCGTCGCCATTGCCAGGGCCGCGGGCATGCGCCTGACCTGGGACGATTTCGCCGACCTCTCCGAGGTCGTGCCGCTGCTCGCCCGCGTCTATCCGAACGGCTCGGCCGACGTGAACCAGTTCCACGAGGCGGGCGGCATGGCCTTCCTCATCCGCCAGCTCCTCGATGCGGGGCTGCTGCACGAGGACGTCGCCACGGTCTGGGGGACCGGCCTCTCGGGCTACACCAAGACCGCGGCGCTCGACGCCGACGGCAATGCGGCGTGGAGCGAAGGGCCGGCGAAGAGCGCCGACGAAAAGGTGCTGGCGCCTACCTCGCGGCCCTTCGCGATGGAGGGCGGGCTGAAGCTCCTCGACGGCAATGTCGGGCGCGCGGTGATCAAGGTCTCGGCGGTCAGGGCCGAGCACCAGGTGGTCGAGGCCCCTGCCCTCATCTTCCATTCGCAGCAGGAATTGCAGGAGGCCTTCAAGGCCGGCGAGCTCGAGCGCGACTTCGTCGCGGTGGTGCGCTTCCAGGGGCCGCGCGCCAATGGCATGCCGGAGCTGCACAAGCTGACCCCTACCCTCGGCATCCTGCAGGACCGCGGCTACAAGGTCGCGCTGCTCACCGACGGTCGCATGTCGGGCGCCTCCGGCAAGGTGCCGGCGGCGATCCACGTGACCCCGGAAGCCGCCGATGGCGGGCCGATCGCCAAGATCCGCGAGGGCGACATCATCCGCCTCGACGCGCCACGCGGGCGGCTCCACGTGATTGCCGATCCGCGCGAGTTCAATGCGCGCATCCCGGTGAAGGAGGACCTGACGGCCAACGAGTTCGGCGTCGGGCGCGAGCTCTTCCGCATGTTCCGCCAGAATGCCGCCTCGGCCGAGATGGGCGCCGGCGTCTTGTGATCGGCGTCGGCCTCGCGCAATCTCGGCTGCTCAACCTCAGGGGGGAAATCGCATGGAATCCGTCGCCGCCGTCTTCATGCTGGTTGCCGTGACCGGCAACAACCAGGGTCCGATCTCCATCTATCAGCTCGGCCAGTTCGAGGATTTCGTCGCCTGCAAGGGTGCGGCGGCGGCGATCACCGCCGAGATCAAGGCGCAGGGCAAGATGGTGGTCGACATCGTCGGCTGCGTCTCGTCGGTGGACCTGAAGACGCTCGGGGAGAAGTCCTTCGGCGGCCAGTAGCCTCAGCCGGCCGGCTGGATCAGGTCCCACTTGTTGCCGCAGATGTCCTCGAAGACCGCGACGCTGCCATAGGTCTCGTGGCGCGGCTCCTCGAGGAAGCGGACGCCCCGTGCCGTCATGGCGGCATGGTCGCGGGCGAAATTGTCGGTGACGAGGAAAAGGAATACGCGGCCACCGGCCTGGTGCCCGACCTGCGCCACCTCGTCGGGTTTTACCGCCTTTGCCAGAAGAAGGCGGGCCCCCCTGTCCCCGGGCGGAGCAACGACCACCCAGCGCTTGCCGTCGCCCATGTCGCGATCCTCGACCAGCGTGAAGCCGAGCTTGCCGACATACCAGTCGCGCGCGGCATCATAGTCGCGCACGAGGACGCTGACGGTGGCTACCGACGACGTCACGGAGCGGCTGCACGCCGACGGCGCTGCCAGGGACGGGTTCCGGCGGGAACCTCGGCGCCGCCCTCGATGGCCGGCTGGAGGTATTCCTTCACTTCCGGCCAGACGCCCCTCTCGAAGGCAGCCACGAGGATCGGGTCATTGGTCTCGAAGGCATCGATGCCGCAGCGGCGCATGAGCGGCACCTGGTCGATGATATAGGGGCCGGTGACGCGCAGCTCGCCCTTGTAGCCGTCGCGCTCGCGGAGCAGCCGCGCGATGGAATAGGCCCGGCCGTCGCCATATTTCTCTATCGGGAGCACGATGACCGGAAAGCGCGCGAGATCCGGCACGACGTCGCGCCAGTCGCTGCCCGGCGGGATGAGCAGCGCCAGCGGCGTGTTGCGCGCGGCGAGTTCATCGCGCTCGGCCCGCCAGCGCTTGAGGCTGACCGCGGCGCGGCCTTCCGGAAGCGGCGCATCGTCGGCGACGGCCGTCCAGGAATCCTCGAGGAATTTTCCGTCCTTCCAGAGCGGCATGGAGGCTTCCGATGATGTGTCGCTCCCCCGAGGGCGCGGCTCCGCGCCGCCGCCATCGATCCCGAGCGCGACATGAATGCCGCATTCGGTCTTGTCAAGGCCGCGCCAGCGCCCCGCGCGTCCGTCCTCGCCGGGCCGCACGCGGCTGGTGCAGGGAACGCAGCCGATCGACGGATAGCCCTCGGCCATCAGCGGATGGGCCGGCAGGCCATGGCGTTCGGCATAGGCGGCGAGGTCGGCGGAGGACCAGTCGGCGAGCGGATTGACCTTGATGCGCGGCCCCTCGGCCTCGAAGAGCGGGAGGTTCGCGCGGACCGCGTTCTGGAAGCGCTTGCGGCCGGTGAACCAGGCGTCGAAGCCCTCGATCGCGCGCCGCAGCGGCTCGGTCTTGCGGATATGGCAGCAGAGGTCCGGGTTGGTCATCCAGAGCGCGCGGTGCGGGTCCTTCGCCAGCACCCGCTCGGGATCCGGCCGGATGGTGCGCACGTCGGTCAGGCCGAGGAGTTCGGTGAGCCGGGTGCGGTATTGCAGCGTCTCCGCGAAGAGCCGGCCGGTGTCGAGGAAGACCACCGGCACGGTCCGGTCGACCATCGCAAGCAGGTGGAGGAGCACGGCGGATTCCGCGCCGAAGCTCGAGACCAGCGCGATGCGGCCGGGAAACAGCTCGCGGACGGCCAGCGCCATGGCGTCCGCCGCGGCCATGCGGCCGTGGGCCGAATTGAGCGCCCCGGCATCGGGCAGGACCGGAAGGCGGGGTGCCTCGACCGCGCCTGCTGCCGGCTCAAGCAGCGCCATAGAGCGCCTCCTTGAACGGCTCCTTGCCGAGGCGGCGATAGGCGGCGAGGAAATCCTCCTCCGGTCCGCTGCGCACCTTCAGGTAGGTGTCGACCACGGTTTCGACCGCATCGACGACATCGGCGCCGGAGAAGCCGGGACCGATGATCTCGCCGAGGGATGCGTGCTCGTCACCCGAGCCGCCGAGGGTGAGCTGGTAGAATTCCTCGCCCTTCTTCTCGACGCCGAGGATGCCGATATGGCCGACGTGGTGATGACCGCAGGCATTGATGCAGCCGGATATCTTGATCTTGAGGTCGCCGATCTCCTTCTGCCGCGCCTGGCTGCCGAAGCGCTCGGAGATGCGCTGCGCAACGGGGATCGAACGGGCATTGGCGAGGGAGCAGTAGTCGAGCCCGGGACAGGCGATGATGTCGGTGACGAGGCCGGCATTGGGGGTGGCGAGGCTTGCCGCGGCAAGCGCCTCGTGAAGCGCAGGCAGGTCGTCCAGCGCGACATGCGGCAGGATGAGGTTCTGCTCGTGGCTGACGCGGATCTCGCCATGGCTGTAGCGCTCGGAGAGGTCGGCGAGCAGGTCCATCTGGTCGGAGGTGACGTCGCCGGGGGTGCCGCCGATCGGCTTCAGCGAGACGGTGACCATGGCATGGCCGGAAATGCGGTGCCGCGCGGTGTTGCGCTCCAGCCAGTCGGCGAGCGCCGGATTCGCGGCCACGGCACGGTCGAGGACGACGCTCCTTGCCGGACGTGGCGAGAGGCTCGCCGGCAGGGCGAAATAGGCCTCGATGCGGCGGATCTCGTCGACCGGCAGCGCCAGCGCCGAGTGCCGGATGCGCTCCCACTCCTCGTCTACCTGGCGGCGGATTTCGTCGGCGCCGGCCTCGTGGACGAGGATCTTGATGCGCGCCTTGAACTTGTTGTCGCGCCGGCCGAACTGGTTGTAGACGCGAAGGATCGCCTCGCAATAGCTGAGCAGGTCCGCCTCGGGCAGGAAGTCGTTGATACGGTGGGCGATCAGCGGCGTGCGGCCAAGGCCGCCGCCGACATAGACGGCGAAGCCCAGCCGGCCCTCGGCGTCGCGTTTCAGGTGCAGGCCGATGTCGTGGATCTGGATCGCGGCGCGATCGCGCTCGGCCCCCGTGACGGCGATCTTGAACTTCCGCGGCAGGAAGATGAATTCCGGGTGGAGCGACGACCATTGCCGGAGGATCTCGGCATGGGGACGCGGGTCGGCGACCTCGTCGGCCGCCGCGCCGGCGAAATGATCGGCGGTGACATTGCGGATGCAGTTGCCGGAGGTCTGGATCGAATGCATCTCGACCGAGGCGAGATGGCCGAGGATCTCCGGAACGTCCTTCAGCGCCGGCCAATGGAACTGGAGGTTCTGGCGCGTGGTGAAGTGGCCATAGCCGCGATCGTACTTGCGGCCGACGAAGGCGAGCATGCGCATCTGGCTCGGATTGAGCGTCCCGTAGGGAACCGCGATGCGCAGCATGTAGGCGTGCATCTGCAGGTAGACCCCGTTCATCAGCCGGAGCGGCTTGAACTGGTCCTCGGTCAATTCACCGGAGATGCGCCGCTCGACCTGGCCGCGGAACTGCGCGACCCGGTCGGCAACGAAGTCGCGATCGAACTCGTCGTAGCGATACATGCTCAGCCGGCCCTCAGCTTCTCGTATTCCGCTTCGCCATAGGTGACGGTCGGCCCCTCGGCGCGGATGCGCTCGCGGATGCGGGCGGGCACCGGGCGGCCATCGACCTCGACGATGTCGATCGGATAGGGGTCGACGATGATCCGCGCCTTCAGCTCGGCTTCGGCGCGGGCATTGGCGGCATCGAGCTCGGGCCCGGGAACGACGAAGCGGGCCTCGGCGAGATCCGGGGTCCAGTTGCCCGCCTCGTCGAGGAAGACGGTGCGGCCGTCGTCGAGGCGGTTGGCGATGACGGCCTTCTGCGCGGTGCCTTTGGCGGGCTTGTACATGACGCGGCGCCTCAGGCTGCGGCTTCGGCGAGCAACGCGGACGCAACGGCCCCCGCACCGGCCGCGACCACGTCGCCGATGATGATGAGCACTGGCGCATCCGGGTCGGTGCCGCCGGCGATGCGGGCAAGACCGTCGAGACGGCCGGTGAAGCTGCGCGCGTCGCGGCGCGAGGCGTTCTCGACGACCGCGACCGGCGTCGCGGGCGCAAGGCCCGCCGCGACAAGGCGCGAGGCGACGCCGGCGGCCACCGCGCGGCCCATATAGACGGCGACCGTCGTGCCCGACAAGGCGAGGCCGGCCCAGCCGGGGAGCGTCTCGCCGTCGGCATCGTGGCCGGTGGCGAAGACCAGCGCCGAGGAGGCGTCCCGGCGCGTGAGCGGGATGCGGTTCTCGGCGGCCGCGGCGAGGGCGGCGGTGACGCCCGGCACCACGTCGAAGGAAATGCCGGCGGCGGCGAGCGCCTCCATTTCCTCGCCGGCGCGCCCGAAGACGAGCGGGTCGCCGGACTTCAGGCGGACGACACGGTGGCCCGCCTTCGCCTCGCGGACGAGGATGGCATTGATCTCGGCCTGGGTGACCGGATGACGGCCGCGCTGCTTGCCGACATCGATGCGACGGGCGTCGCGGCGACCCTGCGTGACGATCGCTTCGGGGACGAGGCGGTCATGGACGATGACGTCGGCCTCCTGCAACACGCGCTGGGCGCGGAGCGTCAGCAGGTCCTCGGCCCCCGGGCCGGCACCAACCAGCGAGACGTGGCCGCGCTCGGGCGCCATTTCCAGCGCGCGGAAGGCCTCCGCCTCGGCGCCGGAAAGATCGCCGGCGTAGGTGCGCTCGGCTACCGCGCCGGTGAAGAAGCGCGCCCAGAAACGGCGGCGCCCGGCGCCCGGCGCAATGCGCGCCGCGACCTTGCCGCGGAGCTTCTCGGCAAGGCCGGCGAGATCGCCGACGGCGGGCGCGAGCAGCGCCTCGATGCGGGCTCGGATATGACGCGACAGGACCGGTGCGACGCCCTCGCTGCACACGGCCACCGCGACCGGAGCGCGGTTGACGATCGAGGGCGTGTAGAAATCGCAGAGCTCAGGACGGTCGACGACGTTGACCGGGACGCCCGCGGCGCGCGCGAGCGCGTGGACCTCGCGGTCGCCCTCCTCCGAGCCGGTGGCGACGAAGACGAGCGCCGCGCCGGCAAGGTCGGCAAGCGCCGGTGTCTTGCCGCGCCAGTCGCCATTGGCGGCGATGAGGGCGGCGCCGGCCTCGCGGTTCAGCGCCGGGGCGAAGATCACGATCTCGGCCTCGGTCTCGGAGAGGAGGCGGATCTTGGCCGCGGCCTCGTCGCCCCCGCCGACTACGACGACGCGCTTCCCCGACACCTTGTGGAAGGCGGGAAAGACCGCGAGCTTGCGGCAGGTCGTGGTCATTGGCGGACTCCGGCGGAGATCGGGACGCAGGCCAGAGTATCGGCCCGGCGCCGACGGCCGGCGACGACGGCCGTTCCAAACTACCTATGCGGGTGAGAACAAGAATTCCGGCGGGAGGCGAAGCCGGGGTCGCAATTTGCGGTGCACAAAGGAGAGGCAGGCGGCGCGGCGCGTGGAGCCCCCCAGCCGATGCCCACCGGTCCCGTCAGAAGGAAGCCCGCGGATTGGCTGTCCGCGGCGGCGCGACGAGGCCCCTAATTCCCTCGCGTCCTCGGATAGGCGCGGCCCTCGGCATCGAAGACGTACATCTTGTCCGCCGAGGCGGTGAGGGCGATGGTGTCGCCCTTCTTCACGTTGACGATGCCGTCCAGCTTGGCGACGACGGGCTCGCCGCCATTGCCGCAATCGACATAGAGAAGCGTCACTTCACCGAGCTGCTCGACGATGTCGATGGTGCCCTTGAAGATGGCGTCGCTGCCGGTGGTCACCTGCAGGTCCTCCGGTCGAACGCCGAAAGTGCCCTTGCCGCCCTTCGCCGATTCCGGGATCGCCTCGAGGACCTTGACCGGCTGGCCGCCATCCGGCCGCACGACCGCGTCGGCGCCGCCGGCCTCGATGGTGCAGGCAAGCGTATTCATCGAGGGCGAGCCGATGAAGCGGGCGACGAAGAGGTTCGCCGGCTTCAGGTAGAGCTCCATGGGCGAGCCGACCTGCTCGACCATGCCGGCGTTCAGGACCACGATGCGGTCGGCGAGCGTCATCGCCTCGACCTGGTCGTGGGTGACGTAGATCATGGTCGTCTGCGGCATGCGCTCGTGGAGCTTGGCGATCTCGATGCGGGTCGCCACGCGGAGCGCGGCGTCGAGGTTGGAGAGCGGCTCGTCGAAGAGGAAGACATGCGGGTCGCGCACGATGGCGCGGCCGATGGCCACGCGCTGGCGCTGGCCGCCGGAAAGCTGCTTCGGCAGGCGGTCGAGATAGGGCGTGATCTGCAGCATGTTGGCCGCCTCGCGCACGCGCTTGTCGACCTCGGCCTTGCCGCCGCCCGCGAGCTTCATGCCGAAGGCCATGTTGTCGTAGACCTTCATGTGCGGGTAGAGGGCATAGGACTGGAAGACCATGGCGATGCCGCGCCGGGCGGGGGGCAGGTCGTTGACGACCTCGCCATCGATCTTCAGCGTGCCGGCGGTGATCTCCTCGAGGCCGGCGATGAGGCGGAGCAGGGTCGACTTGCCGCAGCCGGACGGTCCGACGAAGACGATGAACTCGCCCGACTTGATCGAAAGGTCGACGCCCTTGATGACGTCGACGCTGCCGAACGACTTGCGGACGCCCGTGAGTTCGAGGTCAGCCATGTCCCCCTCCCCTGTCGCTCACGCGACCGAACCATAGAAAACGTCGCCGCCCGAAAGCGCGATCGTCCCGCCTTCCGGCCGGCCGGTGAAGCCGTGGCCGGAAAGCGGCGTGACCTTCATCCCCGCCGGCAGCGCGAAGCGGGCCGCGTCGGCGGAGATGTTGAAGGCGCAGAGCACCGTCTCGCCCTCTCCCTCCCGGACGAAGGCGAGCACGTCCGCCGGCGCATCGACGAAACGGATGGTGCCCTTCCTCAGCGCCGGGTGGGCGCGGCGGAAGGCGAGCAGGCGCTTGTAGACGGCAAGCGTCGAGGCCGGATCGCCGGCCTCGCGATTGACGGCGAGCGGCACGTGCGCGGGCGAGACCGGCAGCCAGGGCTTGCGATCCGAGAAGCCGCCATTCGGCGCGTTCGATTCCCAGACCATGGGCGTGCGGCAGCCGTCGCGGCCCTTGAACTCGGGCCAGAAGCGGATGCCATAGGGATCGCGCAGGTCCTCGAAGGAGAGGTTCGCCTCGGTGAGGCCGAGCTCCTCGCCCTGGTACATGCAGACCGAGCCGCGCAGCGACAACAGGATCGCCGCGGCGAGCGCGGCGAGCTGGTCATGGCCGAGGGTGGTCGCGTCCTTCCAGCGGGTGACGTGGCGGACGATGTCGTGGTTGGAGAAGGCCCAGCAGGGCCAGCCGTCGCCGACGATCGCCTCGAAGGCCTCGGTGCGCTCGCGGAAGTGCTTCGCCGAGAACTGGGGGCCGAGGAAATCGAAGGTGTAGCACATATGCAGCTTGTCGCCGCCGGACGTATAGGCGGCCATGGTCTTCAGCGAGCGCGGCCCGTCGCCGATCTCGCCGACCGTGGTCTCGGCCGGGTATTCGTCGAGGAGCGAGCGCAGCCGGGCGAGGAACTGAAGGTTCTGTGGCTGGCTCTTGTCGTGGATGTGCTCCTGGAAATTATAGGGGTTCACCGCCGGCGCCTCGGGAGCGTCGTGATTGTCGGCGGGCGGGTTCGATTCCAGGCCCTGCGAGTGGAAGTAGAAGTTCACCGTGTCGAGCCGCAAGCCGTCGACGCCGCGCTCCAGCCAGAAGCGGACTGTATCGAGAAGCGCGTCCTGCACGGCCTTGTTGTGGAAATTCAGGTCGGGCTGCTCGACGAGGAAATTGTGGAAATAGTACTGGCAGCGGCGCGTGTCCCATTCCCAGGCGGGGCCGCCGAAGATCGAGAGCCAGTTGTTCGGCGGCGTGCCGTCCGGCTTCGGATCGGCCCAGACGTACCAGTCGTGCTTCGGGTTGTCGCGGCTCTGCCGGCTCTCCTTGAACCAGGGGCTCTGGTCGGAGGTATGCGAGAGCACCTGGTCGATCATGACCTTGATCTTCAGCCGCCGCGCCTCGGCGACGAGGTCGTCGAAATCGGCGATGGTGCCGAAGAGCGGATCGACGGCGGTATAGTTGGAGACGTCGTAGCCGTAGTCCTTCATCGGCGACTGGAAGAAGGGCGCGATCCAGATCGCGTCGACGCCGAGGTCGGCAAGGTAGGCGAGGCGCCTGGTGATGCCGGCAAGGTCGCCGACGCCGTCGCCGGTCGTATCCTGGAACGAGCGCGGATAGATCTCGTAGATGACGGCGCCGCGCCACCAGTCCTTGTCGACCGCAGGGGGAGTTCCGTTCACGCGACTAGCCCTTCACGCCGCCGGCGGTGAGGCCGGAAATGATCTTGCGCTGGAAGATGAGGACGAGGACGACCAGCGGCACGGTGACGATGACCGAGGCGGCCATGATATTGCCCCATGGCACCTCGAACTGCGTCGCGCCGGAAAGGAGCGCGATGGCGACCGGCACGGTGCGTTGCGAGTTGGTGAGGGTGAAGGTGAGGGCGAAGAGGAACTCGTTCCACGCCGAGATGAAGGCGAGCAGCCCGGTGGTCACCAGGGCCGGCCACATCAGCGGCATGAAGACCTTGATGATGATCTTCCACGGCGTGGCGCCGTCGACGATGGCGGCCTCCTCGATCTCCACCGGCAGGTCGCGCACGAAGGTGGTGAGCACCCAGACGGTGAAGGGCAGCGTGAAGATCATGTAGGAGAAGATCAGCGCAAACGGCGTGTTGATCAGGTCGAAGCGGCGGACGAGCTCGAACAGGCCGGCGAGCACCGCGACCTGCGGGAACATCGAGACCGAGAGGATCGTGAGGAGGATCGCCGAGCGGCCGCGGAAGCGGACGCGGGCGAGCGCATAGGCGGCGGTGATGCCGAGCAGCAGCGAGAGGAAGACGACCGTGCCCGAGATGAAGAGCGAATTGAGGAGGTTGCGCGCGAAGCTGCCTTGCGTCAGCACGCTGACATAATTGTCGAGGGAGAAGGCGCTCGGCCAGTAGCTCACCTCGAAGAGCGCGGTGCCCGACTTAAAGCTGGTGATGATCGCGTAGTAGAACGGGAAGATCGAGACGACGATGATGACGAGGAGGAGCGCGTAGAAGAGGACGTTGCCGACGAATTTCAGCATGTCAGCGTCCTCCCGACAGATCGACGCGGCCGAGCCACATGTAGAGTATGGTGAAGGTGGCGAGGATGACGAAGAGCGCCGTCGATGCGGCCGAGCCGAGGGCGAACCTGTCGAAGTCGAACAGGTTCTCCTTGGCGTAGACCGACATGGATTTCGTCTGCACGTTGTTGGGCGTCAGCACATAGATGAGGTCGAAGATGCGGAAGGCGTCGAGGGCGCGGAAGATGACCGCGACCATGAGCGCCGGCCGGATGAGCGGCAGTGTGACCTTCCAGAAGACCTTGATCGGGTTGACGCCGTCGATGCGCGCCGCCTCGTAGATGTCGTTCGGCACCATCTGCAGGCCGGCAAGAATGAGGAGCGCCATGAAGGGCGTCGTCTTCCAGATGTCGACCATGAGGACCGCCGCCATGGCGGTGTCGGGGTCGGCCGTCCAGGCGATCTTGGCGGAGATGAGGTGCAGGCGGAGAAGGATGTCGTTGATGATCCCGAACTGGTCGTTCAGCATCCAGGCCCACATCTTCGCCGAGACGATGGTCGGGATCGCCCAGGGGATGAGGATGGCGGCGCGCACCAGCCCGCGTCCCTTGAAGCTCGCGTTCAGCACCAGCGCGACGACGAGGCCGAAGACCGTCTCGCAGAAGACCGAGATGACGGTGAAGCGGATCGTGTTCCAGACCGCCGCCCACCAGACCGGATCGGCGAAGAGGCCGTCATATACCTCCTTGCCCGAGGGCAGCGTCAGCACCGAGAAGTAGTTGTCGAAGCCCACCCATTGCTGGTTCTCGAAATCCGAGAGCGAGGTGTTGGTGAAGCCGAAATAGATGGTGCGCAGGAGCGGCCAGCCGGCGACGGCGGCGAGCACCAGGATCATCGGCGTGAGGAACATCCAGGCCGAGCGCATGCGCTGGCGCGTCAATTGCGAGCGGCGCGCCAGTACCGCTGCCGGCCGAGCCAAGGTCTGTCCAGCTTCCGTCATGCCGTCCCCCGCCCCGTTCGCCCGCCCGCCCGCGGCGCGGGACGGACGGCATCGCATTCCGGACGGACCGCCGGGCCCGCCGCAGCTCACGCGGAGATCATATCAGGAGAACGGCCGGCGGAGGCCATCCGCCGGCCGGGATTCAAGAGGTGCGGCTACCAGCCAGAGCCCTTCAGCTTGGTCAGGCTGATCTCGAGGGCGGCGAGGTTGTCGGCCGCCGAGCCGGTGCCCGACAGGGTCTTGTGCACGGCCGTCCAGAACTGGTTCGAGACCTCGTTGTACTTGACCTTGGTCGGGGCCGAGGGGCGCGGCACCGCGTTGAGGAACACTTCCTTCCAGCGCGGGATGATCGGCTGCGCCGCGGCGATGTCGGCATCCTCGTAGAGCGCCTGGATGGTCGGAAGGTGCGAGGCGTTGATGGCCTCGTACTTCTGGCTGTCCTTCGAGCCGAGGAACTTGACCAGCGCGACCGCCGCGTCGGGGTTCTTCGAGTACTTGGAGACGGCAAGGTTCCAGCCGCCGAGGGTGGCGGCGGAGCGGGCGCCGTCGCCGGTGCCGGCCGGCAGCGGAACCACGTCGAACTTGCCCTTCACGGCGGAGTCGCCGCTATTGCCGAGCGAATAGGCATAGGGCCAGTTGCGCATGAAGACCGCATTGCCGGTCTGCCAGACGCCGCGCGACTCTTCCTCCTGGTAGGCGAGCACGCCGGGCGGCGAGATGTTGTTGATCCAGGTCCTGGCGAGCTCGAGCGCCTTCACCGCCTGCGGGTTGTTGATCGAGATGCTGCCATCCGGCTCGACGATCTGGCCGCCGCCGTTCGACTTCACCCATTCGAGGGCGTTGCAGGTGAGGCCTTCATAGGCATTGCCCTGGAAGACGAAGCCCCAGAGGTTCTTGGCGCCGGCGGCGCGCTCCTTGTCCTGAATCTCCTTGGCGGTGGCGGTCAGCTCATCCCAGGTCTTGGGCGGCTGCTTGCCGTACTTGTCGAGAAGGTCCTTGCGGTAATAGAGCGCCGGCGCGTCGGTGAAGAAGGGCAGCGCGACGAGCTTGCCGTTCACGGTCTGCGATTCGATGATCGCCGGGAAATGATCCTTGGCCACGTCCTTCATGGCGTCGGTCAGGTCGAGAAGCTGGTTGGCGAGCTGCGGCGCCCAGATGACGTCGGTCTGGTAGACGTCGATGTCCGAATTCTGCGCGGCGAGCCAGAGCTTGTACTGGCCGAACTGATCCGTCGTCGAAGACGGCATCGGCACGATCTGGACCTTGTTGCCGGTGTCCTTCTCGAACTTGTCGAGAAGCTCCCGCATGACCTGCTCGTCCTTGCCGGTCGAACCGAGAACGATGGACAGGTTGGCGGCATAGGCCTGTCCGCCGAGGATGGTCGCGGCGGCAAAGGCAAGGAGCGCGTGGCGAAGCTTCATTGCAAAACCTCCCGTTTGGTCGATCTTCACCGGGAGGATGGCCGAAATGCCGGCTCCGCGTCGAACGCGTGCCGGAAGACCTGCCGTCATTTCCTCCCCAAACGCCCTGTCGGACCCGGAATTAAAGCCGGTCCCCAAAGCGCTTTGACCAATATGATGGGCGGTAAGGGCAAGGGGAGTCAAGCCACGAGAGGCGTCGTCGCCGCCGATGGCGGGTGGGAGCGATGGTGAAATCCCGCGACAAAATGCCCTGAAATGCCTAGAACTCCGGCCAGATTCGAACCGCGGCTTTCCGGCCTCGCGGGCTGGCGCCTTGGGGATCCAAGCGGCGGTCTAAGGTCTTGCGCGCCATTCTTGAAAGCGCTTTGAATAAAGCGGGAGGAATTGCCGACATGAAGCTCAAGGAGCTCGCCGGCGAACTCGGTCTGTCGCAGACGACGGTGAGCCGGGCGCTGAACGGCTACCCGGAGGTGAGCGAGGCGACACGCCAGCGGGTGCTGGAAGCGGCGCGCCGTTTCGACTACCGGCCGAATGTCAGCGCGCGGCGGCTCGCGACCGGGCGCGCCGGCGCGATCGGCGCCGTGCTGCAGACCGATCGCAACCTCCTCGTCGATCCGCACTATGTCGAATTCCTCGCCGGGCTCGGCGAGCGGCTGGCGGAGGACGAGATCGACATCGTGCTCAGCCCTGCGGCCGGCAATGACGAGCTCGCCAGCTATCGGCGTATCGCGGCGGCAACGCGGGTCGATGCAGTGATCCTGTCGAGCCCTTTCCTGGAGGACCCGCGCATCAGCCTGCTGACCAATCTCGGCCTTCCCTTTGTCCTGCATGGCCGCACGAGCACCAGGACGCCGCATGCCTGGCTCGACATCGACAATGAAGCGGCCTTCCGGCACGCGGCCAACCACCTCCTCGACCTCGGCCACCGCCGCATCGGCCTGATCAACGGGCACACCAACCTCACCTATGCGTCGCATCGCGAGCGCGGATTCCGGGCGGCGCTCGCCGCACGCGGCATTGCCGTCGAGGAGCGGTTCATCGCCGAAGGCAACATGACCGACGAGGTGGGCTACCGCTTCACCGAGCGCTTCCTCAACGACCGGCCGTCGCCGACCGCGATCCTCGTCTCGTCCATGATGATGGCGCTCGGCGCCTTCCGCGCCATGCGCGCGGCCGGACTCGAACTTGGGCGCGACATGTCGATGATCGCCCATGACGACGTCTTCCCCTTCCTCAATGCCGGGCGGATGGTACCGCCCATGTCAACGACGCGCTCGTCGATCCGGGCGGCAGGCACACGCGTCGCCGAGCTCGCCATCGAGGTCCTGAACGGGCGCGCGCCGGAAACGGTGCACGAGCTGTGGCCGGTGGACCTCGTCATCCGCGGCTCGACCGGCCCGGTGCCGAAAGGCGCCTAGGCGGCCCCCTTCGCGCCTGCCGGGCGGCGGTGTATGGAGAGGCCTCACGTTTGCGGAGTGCCCCAAATTGCGGATGTTGCTTGCTGCAGGTCTCGTTCTTTCACTAGCCGCCGCGCCGGCCTTGGCCGCGGACGAGGGCGGCAGCGACGAGGATCCGATCGACACCGCGCTCAGCCAGTGCCTCGATGCCCCGGACGGGCAGTCGACGCAGGGAATGGTCGAGTGCCTCGGAGCCGCCTACGATTCCTGGGATGGCGCGCTCAACGAGGCCTACAAGGGCCTGATGGATTCGCTCGAGCCGGCGCAGAAGGATGCGTTGAAAGCCTCCCAGCGCCAGTGGATCGCCTATCGCGACAGCGAGCAGAAGTTCCTGCAGACGCTGGTGACGCCGGATGCCGGCACGATCATGCGCGTCACCACCAACCAGGCCATGGTGGACATGGTGAAGGCGCGGGTGCTGCTGCTCCGCTCCTACGGGAGCGAATGATCGGCAGATGGCGAACGACCTTTCCGGCGCCGCGCTGATCGCCGTCGACTGGGGCACCAGCCGGCTGCGCGCCTTCCTCCTCGATCGCGAGGGCCGCGAGCTGGCGGAAGCCGACAGCGACGCGGGCATAGCCAGGATCACCGCCGGCGGGCACGAGGACGTGTTCGAGCGCCTTGTCGCGGGCTGGCCGAAGCTGCCGGCGATCATGGCGGGCATGATCGGCAGCCGGCAGGGCTGGCGCGAGGCGGCCTACCTCCCCTGCCCCGCCTCGCCGGCGGGGCTCGCGGAAAGGACGCTCCGCTTCACGACGACAGGCGGCCGGGCGGTGACCATCGTGCCCGGCGTCATGCTGCGCTCGCCGATACGCGACGGCGACGTCATCCGCGGCGAGGAAACCCAGGTGATCGGGCTTCTCGGCCGCGATCCGCGTTTCGAGGGCGTCGTCATCCTGCCGGGCACGCATTCCAAATGGGCGACCGTCGGCGGCGGCGCGCTTGCCGATTTCCAGACCTTCCTCACCGGCGAGATGTTCGAATTGCTGTCGAAGCATTCGTTCCTCCGCCATTCCGTCGCCGAGGGCGGCGCGGAACTCTCGACGCTCCCGGACTTCGGGCTCGCGGTGAAGCGCATGGTGGTCGAGGGCCTGCCCTTCCTCGCTGCGATCTTCTCGGTGCGCGTGCGCCAGCTCCTCGACAATGTCACGCGCGAGGACAACCTCGCCTATCTCTCCGGCCTCGTCATCGGCGGCGAGATCGCGGCTGCCAAGGCCACCGGGCGCCTGATGCCGGGCGCCGTGCCGCGCATCATCGGCAACCGGTCGCTGGCGCGCGCCTACCATCGCGCCTTCGAAGTCGCCGGCCATGCCACCGAGACCCTCGACGGCAAGGAAATGGTGCTTGCCGGACTTACCCATCTCGCGCGCGCCACCGGCCTCCTGCCGGCACAAGGATAGTCGCCCATGCCCGCCATCTTCGCCGGCCACCGGCCGCTCATCGCGATCCTCCGCGGCATCCGCCCCGACGAGGCGGAGGCGGTATTCGAGGCGCTGGTCGCAAATGGCATCGGGCTGGTCGAGGTGCCGCTCAACTCCCCCGACCCCTTCGCCAGCATCGCGAAGCTCGCCGCGATCTCAAGGGGACGGGCACAGGTCGGCGCTGGCACGGTGCTGACGGTCGAGGACGTGGCAAAGACGAAGTCGGCCGGCGGGGAGCTGGTCGTGTCGCCGAATTTCGATGCCAGCGTGATCCGCGCCACCAAGGTGGCCGGGATGGTTTCCTATCCGGGCGTCTTCACGCCGACGGAGGCCTTCGGCGCGCTCGCCGCCGGCGCCGATGCGCTGAAGTTCTTTCCCGCGGAAGTGCTCGGCGCGGCCGGCGTCAAGGCCATGTCGGCGGTGCTGCCCAAGGGCACGGTGCTGCTCGCGGTCGGCGGGGTCGATGCGTCGAATATCGGCGTCTGGCTGAAGGCGGGCATTGCCGGCTTCGGCATCGGCTCGAGCCTCTTCAAGCCGGGCATGAGCGCGGCGGAAGTCGGCGAGAAGGTGCGGGCGATGGTCGCGGCATATGACGCGGCCATGAGGTAGCCGGCCGCGAGCATCTCACACCGTCAGATGACGCCGGACCTTGTCCGGATCGAGCTCGGCGCGGGTCCCCGAGACGACGATGGCGCCGCGATCCATCACCGCGAAGGTGTCGGCGAGCTCCTGGACGAAATCGAAATATTGCTCGACCAGCAGGATCGCCATGTCGCCGCGCTCGCGCAGCCAGGATATGGCGCGGCCGATGTCCTTGATGATCGAGGGCTGGATGCCCTCGGTCGGCTCGTCGAGGACGAGGAGCTTCGGCCGCGTCACCAGGGCGCGGCCGATTGCCAGTTGCTGCTGCTGGCCGCCTGAGAGGTCGCCGCCGCGGCGGCGCAGCATCCCCTTCAGGACCGGGAAGAGCTCGAAGATATAGTCCGGGATGTTGCGCTCGGAGCGCTTCAGCTGAGCGAAGCCGGTCTCGAGATTCTCCCTGACGCTGAGGAGCGGGAAGATGTCGCGGCCCTGCGGCACATAGGCGATGCCCAGCCGGGCGCGCTCGTGCGGCGCCATGCGGCCGAGCACCGCGCCGTTCATGCGGATCTCGCCGGCGGCGATGGCGCGTTCGCCGATGATGGCGCGGAGGAAGCTGGTCTTGCCGACGCCGTTCCGACCCATAAGCGCCGTGACCTTGCCTGCCTCCGCCGACAGCGACACGTGGCGGAGCGCCTGGGCGGCGCCATAAAAGAGATCGACGTTCCGGGCTTCCAGCGTGCTCATCGGCCGAGATAGACCTCGATGACCCTCGGATCGGCGGAGACGTGATCGAGGGAGCCCTCGGAAATGACCGAACCCTCGTGGAGCACGGTGACCTTCACCTCGAGCGAGCGGACGAAGGCCATGTCGTGCTCCACCACGACGACGGACTTCTCCTTCGCGATCTCCCTGAGAAGGACCGCGGTCGCCTCGGTCTCGGCATCGGTCATGCCGGCGGCGGGCTCGTCGACGAGGAGCAGCTTCGGCTCCTGTGCGAGCAGCATACCGATCTCGAGCCATTGCTTCTGGCCGTGGCTGAGGAAAGCGGCACGCACGTTCCGCCGCTCGGCCAGACGTACGGTTTCGAGGATCTGTTCGATGCGTTCCTTCTCGGAAGGCGTCCGCGTGCCGAATATGGCGGTGAAGGGCCGGCGCCCATCGACAAGCGCGAGCTCGAGATTGTCCCAGACGGTATGGCTCTCGAAGACCGTCGGCTTCTGGAACTTGCGGCCGATGCCGAGGGAAGCGATCGAAGCCTCGTCGAGCTTCGTCAGATCCACGGTCCCGTCGAAATAGACGTCGCCTTCGTCGGGACGCGTCTTGCCGGTGACGACGTCCATCATGGTGGTCTTGCCGGCGCCGTTCGGGCCGATGATGGCGCGCATCTCGCCGGGCTCGATGACCAGAGACAATTCGTTCAGCGCACGGAAGCCGTCGAAGGAGACGGAGACACCGTCGAGATAGAGGACGGAGCGGGCAGCCTTCTCGTTCATGGCCCCTACTCCGCCGCTGCCGGATTGGTGACCGCCGGGCCGATATCCTCGCGGGCGGCGGTGGTGAGCGGGGGCGTCGGCTCGACCGGCCGCCGCTCGCGGCGGAGGAACCCGGCGAGCGTCCCGACGATGCCCTTCGGGAGCAGCAGCGTGACGAGCACGAAGAGGCCGCCGAGCATGAAGGGCCAGTATTGCGCGAGCGTGCCAGTGGTGAAGTAGCTCTTCATGAAGTTGACGAGCAGCGCGCCGACGATCGGTCCGACCAGCGTGCCGCGCCCGCCGACGGCGACCCAGATGACCACCTCGATGGAGTTGGCTGGCGCGAACTCGCTCGGATTGATGATGCCGACCTGGGGCACGTAGAGGGCGCCGGCAATGCCCGCCATGACGGCGGAGAGCACCCAGGCGACAAGCTTGTAGTTCTCGACCCGGTAGCCGATGAATCGCGTCCGGCTCTCGGCGTCGCGGATGGCGACGAGCACCTTGCCGAACTTCGAGGCGACGAGCGCGCAGCAGATGAGGAAGAAGAGCGCGAGCATCAGCGCAGTAGTTGCGAAGAGCATGGCGCGCGTCCCGTCGGCCTGGATGTTGTAGCCGAGGATGTCCTTGAAATCGGTGAGGCCGTTATTGCCGCCGAAGCCGAGGTCGTTGCGGAAGAAGGCGAGCTGCAGGGCGAAGGTCATGGCCTGCGTGATGATCGAGAGATAGACGCCGGTCACGCGGCTGCGGAAGGCAAACCAGCCGAAGACGAAGGCGAGAATGCCCGGCACCAGGATGATCATCAGCGCGGCATAGGGGAAATGCTCGAAGCCGTACCAGGCGTAGGGCAGCTCCTTCCAGTTCAGGAACACCATGAAGTCGGGCAGCTCGGCATTGCCGTAGACGCCGCGCGAGCCGATCTGGCGCATCAGGTACATGCCCATGGCGTAGCCGCCGAGGGCAAAGAAGGCGCCGTGGCCGAGCGAGAGGATGCCGACGAAGCCCCAGACGAGATCGATGGAAAGCGCGAGCAGCGCGAAGGAGAGGTACTTGCCGACGAGCGAGACGAGGTAGGTCGGCACATGCCAGGCGCTGTCCGGCGAAACGGCGAGGTTGAGGACGGGAACGAGGATCGCGGTGGCGACGAGGACGAGGATGACCAGCCCGGCGCGCCAGTCGAGACCGTTCCTGAGGAAGCGCCCGACGATCATGCTTCCACCGCCCGGCCGCGGAGCGCGAAGAGGCCGCGCGGGCGCCGCTGGATGAAGAGGATGATGAAGATCAGCACCAAGATCTTGCCAAGCACGGCACCGGCATAGGGTTCGAGCAGCTTGTTGACGATGCCGAGCGACATGGCGCCGACGAGCGTGCCCCAGAGGTTGCCGACGCCGCCGAAGACCACGACCATGAAGGAGTCGATGATGTAGCCCTGGCCGAGGTTGGGGCTGACATTGTCGATCTGCGAGAGCGCGACGCCGGCAATGCCGGCAATGCCCGAGCCGAGGCCGAAGGTGAGCGCGTCGACGCGCGGCGTGCGGATGCCCATGGCCGAAGCCATGGCGCGGTTCTGGGTGACGGCGCGCATCTGCAGGCCGAGCGGCGTCTGCTTGAGGATCAGCATGAGCGCCACGAAGACCGCGATCGCGAAGACGAAGATCCAGAGGCGCCCGTAGCCGATCGAGAGCTGGCCGAGGTCGAAGGAGCCGGACATCCAGGAGGGGCTGCCGACCTCGACGTTGTTGGCGCCGAAATAGAGGCGCACCGCCTGCTGGATGATGAGCGACAGGCCCCAGGTGGCGAGCAGCGTCTCGAGCGGCCGGCCATAGAGGAAGCGGATGATGGTGCGCTCGATCAGTATGCCGATGGCGCCGGCGACGACGAAGGCGAAGGGCAGCGCGATGATCAGCGACCAGTCGAAGAGCCAGGGCGCGCTTTGGCGGATGATGTTCTGGACGACGAAGGTCGTGTAGGCGCCGAGCATGACCATCTCGCCATGGGCCATGTTGATGACGCCCATCACGCCGAAGGTGATGGCGAGGCCGATGGCCGCGAGCAGGAGGACCGAGCCGAGCGACAGGCCGTAGATGATGTTCTGGACGGCACCCCAGACGGCAAGCTCGCTCTGGATGGAGGTCACCGCGCTTTCGGCGGCTTCCTTCGCTTTGCCTTCCGCAGAGGCGGCGAAGGCGGCGAGGATGGCCATGCTGCCCTGATCGCCGCGGGCCTTCAGGGTCGCGATGGCGGAGAGCTTGTCCTCCTCGGGACGGTCGGAATTGAGGACGGCCACCGCGCGGGCTTCGCGCATGAGCTTGGCGATGCCGGCATCGGTCTCCCTGGCGATCGCCGTGTCGAGGAGCGGAATCGATTTCGGGTCGCCGGACTTGAAGACCGCCTCGGCGGCGGCACGGCGGGTCGCGATGTCCGGGCTGAGGAGCGTCAGCGAGCCGAGCGCGGTTCGCAGGATCCCTCGAATCTTGTTGTTGACCTTGATCTTCTCGACCGCGTCAGGAGCGACCTCGCCGGCGGCGGCCCTGGTGACGGGATCGGCGAGCGTCAGGCCACTGGCGGATTTCGTTCCGATGAAGACGAGATTGTCGGCCTTGCGGACGTAGAGGTCGCCGTTGGCGAGGGCCTCTAGGGTGGCGGCGGCAGCGGGATCGCCGGTGGCGACGATCGCGGCGATCTGCTTCTCGAGATCGGCATAGCTGCCCTGGCCGAGGCCGTTGACCAGTTCCTCGAGATCGGCCGCGGAGGCCGGCGCCGCCAGGAAGGGGACGGCGAGGAAAAAGGCGAGCAGGATCAGGAAGCGGCGCATCGGCCTTCAAGCGCTGGGTGGAAAAGGAGATCGGGGAGGCCGCGGAGGTCTCCCCGACCGCATGCGAGGACTAGGAGCCCTTGCCGCCGCACTTGCCCGTCGCGACGTTGAAGTTTCCGCAGGACAGCGGGGCGCGCCAGTCGGAGATCAGGTCCTTGGAGTCGGGCAGGAAATCCGACCACTCGTCGCCGACGACGAGGCCCGGGGTCTTCCACACCACGTCGAACTGGCCGTCGGCCTGGATCTCGCCGATATAGACCGGCTTGGTGATGTGGTGGTTGGGCATGACCGTGGCGAAGCCGCCGGTCAGGTTCGGCACCGAGACGCCGATGAGGGCATCGATGACCGCGTCGGAATTGGTGGTGCCGGCCTTCTCGGCGGCCTTCACCCAGGCATTGAAGCCGATATAGGTGGCTTCCATCGGGTCGTTGGTGGTGCGCTTGTCATTACCGATGAACTTGTGCCAGTCGGCGATGAACTGCGCATTCTCCGACGTGTCGATGGACTCGAAGTAGTTCCATGCCGCGAGGTGGCCGACGAGCGGGCCGGTATCGAGGCCGGCGAGCTCTTCCTCGCCCACCGAGAAGGCGACGACCGGGATGTCCTCGGCCTTGATGCCCTGGTTGCCGAGCTCCTTGTAGAAGGGCACGTTGGCATCGCCGTTCACGGTCGAGACCACCGCCGTCTTCTTGCCGGCCGAGCCGAACTTCTTGATCGCCGCGACTTCGGTCTGCCAGTCGGAGAAGCCGAAGGGCGTGTAGTTGATCATGATGTCCTCCTCGGCGACGCCCCTCGACTTGAGGTACGCCTCGAGGATCTTGTTGGTGGTGCGCGGATAGACGTAGTCGGTGCCTTCGAGCACCCAGCGCTTCACGGCGCCGCCTTCATCGCTCATCAGGTAGTCGACGGCCGGGATCGCCTGCTGGTTCGGCGCGGCGCCGGTGTAGAAGACGTTGCGCTCGGATTCCTCGCCCTCGTACTGGACTGGGTAGAAGAGGATCGAATCTAGCTCCTTGAAGACCGGCAGCACGGACTTGCGCGATACCGAGGTCCAGCAGCCGAAGACGGCCGCGACCTTGTCCTGGCTGATCAGCTCGCGCGCCTTCTCGGCGAAGAGCGGCCAGTTGGATGCCGGATCGACGACCACGGCCTCGAGCTTCTTGCCGAGGACGCCGCCCTTCTTGTTCTGCTCGTCGATGAGGAAGAGGACGGTGTCCTTCAGCGTCGTCTCGGAAATCGCCATGGTGCCAGAGAGCGAGTGCAGGACGCCGATCTTGATCGTATCGTCGGCGGCGAAGGCCGCCGTCGCCAGCGGCAGCGCCAGTGCCGCGCCGGCCAGTGCGCCGAAAGCCCGGCGGGTCATCATCTTCATGCGGGTACTCCCCTGTTTCACCCCGGCCTGCCCCGCAGGCCTCGTGGTTTCTCGCGAACCGGCCGGCGGCCGCGGAGACCGGCACATGCGATGCATGGGAGGTGCCGGCTCCGGGCGCGATGGCCGTCCGGGGGAGACTGTCCGCCACTTCGTGCAGTGCAGCATATACGTCGATTGACGTAGGGCCGACTGCCCAGGGAAGGGTCAGGCGATCTCACGCAAAGTGCGGCCGGCCGCGGCGCGATGATCAAGACTGCGCCACGGTGCGCTGCAAAAAGGCAGGACGGCAGGAAGGGGCCCCGGCGGCAACGGCGATGACAGGCAGGCAAAGGATCGTCCCCGTCCGCCGGGAGTACAATCGCTGGGTCGCGAACCAGACGCTGGAGGACTATGCGCTCCGCTTCACGGCGAAGAGCGCGCGCCGCTGGTCGACCCCGCGCGTGGCGCAGACCGCGATCGGGGCGATCTCGTTCCTCGCCCTCGAGGCCATCGGCGGCTCGATCACCCTGTCCTACGGCGTCACCAACACGATCGCGGCGACCATCGTCGCCGGCCTCCTCCTCTTCCTCACCGGCATCCCGATCAGCCGCTATGCGTCACGCTACGGCGTCGACATCGACCTGCTCACCCGCGGCGCCGGGTTCGGATATATCGGCTCGACGGTGACCTCGCTCGTCTACGCGACCTTCACCTTCATCCTCTTCGCCATCGAAGCCTCGATCATGTCGACGGCGCTCCAGGTCTGCTTCGGCGTGCCGCTCTGGCTCGGCTATGTGATCAGCGCCGTCGTCGTCATTCCGCTGGTCACCCACGGCATGACGCGCATCAGCCGCTTCCAGATCATCACCCAGCCGCTCTGGATCATCCTCAACATCCTGCCGGTCGGCTTCATCGCGATGCAGGACTGGTCGGCCTTCCCGGCCTGGCTCGCCTTTCCCGGCTCGCATGGCGGCGAGCCGGGCTTCGATCTCCTGAAGTTCGGCGCGGCGGCCTCGGTGATCCTCGCGCTCATGCCGCAGATCGGCGAGCAGGTGGACGTACTCCGCTTCCTGCCGCCGGAGCGCGCCGCCCGGCGCCGCGGCCGCATCGCGGCGATGCTCGCCGGGCCGGGCTGGGTGATCCTCGGCGCGCCGAAGCTCCTCTTCGGCTCTTTCCTCGCAGTGCTGGCGCTCCGCCACGGCGTCCCGGCGGAGCATGCCGCCGAACCGGCGCAGATGTACCGCATCGCCTTCGGCTACGTGATCCCGTGGGATGATTTCGTGCTGCTCCTCACCGCCGCGTTCGTGGTGGTGTCGCAGCTCAAGATCAACGTGATGAACGCCTACGCCGGGTCGCTCGCCTGGTCGAACTTCTTCTCGCGGCTGACCCACAGCCATCCGGGACGTGTGGTGTGGCTGGTCTTCAACGTCGCCATCGCCCTCGTCCTGATGGAGCTCGGCATCTACACCGCGCTCGAGAAGACGCTCAGCTTCTTCTCGGTGGTGGCGGTCGCCTGGCTCGGCACCATCGTCGCCGACCTCGTCATCAACAAGCCGCTTGGCCTCAGCCCGGCGGGCATCGAGTTCAAGCGCGCGCACCTCTATGACGTCAATCCGGTCGGCATCGGCTCGATGGCGATCGCGGGCATCGTCGCGCTCATGGCCGCGGCCGGGCTGCTCGGCACGGTGCCGCAGGCGCTGGCGCCCTTCATCGCGCTGATCCTCTCGCTCGTCGCGGCGCCGGCGATCGCCTGGGCGACGCGCGGGCGCTACTACCTCGCGCGCAAGCCCCGCGCGCGATGGAAGGAGCGCACGGAGTTCCGCTGCACCGTCTGCGAGCATCATTTCGAGCCCGAGGACACGGCCTATTGCCCGGCCTATTCGGGGCCGATCTGCTCGCTCTGCTGCTCGCTCGACGCCCGCTGCCACGATCTCTGCAAGCCCGATGCGCGGCTCGCCACGCAGGCGCGGCGCGCGGTCGCGGCGACCCTGCCGGAATGGGTGACGGCGCAGATCAGCCCGCGGCTCGCACAATATGCCGGCGTCCTCTTCCTCCTCATGGCGGGCATCAGCCTCGTCCTCTGGCTCATCCATTTCCAGGTCAGCTCCGTCGCCCCCCTCTATGCCGACGTCGTCACCAAGTCGCTGTGGGCGGCCTTCTTCATTCTCCTGATCCTTGCCGGGATCAGCGCCTGGTTCTTCGTGCTGGCGCAGGAGAGCCGGCGCGTGGCACAGGAGGAGACGGCGCGCCAGACCGCCCTCCTCCTCCGCGAGATCGAGGCACACCGGAAGACCGACGCGGCGCTGCAGAAGGCGAAGGAGGCGGCGGAAGCGGCCAACCAGGCAAAGAGCCGATACCTCGTCGGCCTCAGCCACGAATTGCGGACGCCGCTCAACTCGGTCTTTGGCTACGCCCAGGTGCTCGAGCGCGACGGCGCGATATCGGATGCGCAGCAGGGCCGCGTGCGCGTCATCCGCCGCAGCGCCGAGCATCTCTCCGGCCTCATCGACGGGCTTCTCGAAATATCCAAGATCGAGACCGGGCGCCTGCAGCTCAATCGCAACGAAGTGCGGCTTGACGACCTCCTCGGCCAGGTAGTCGAGATGTTCCGGCCGCAGGCGGAGGCAAAGGGCCTTGCCTTCGACTACGAGCCGGCGGGGAACCTGCCGGAGACCGTCCACACCGACGAGAAGCGGCTCCGCCAGATCCTCATCAACCTCCTCTCCAACGCCATCAAGTTCACCGACAAGGGCCGCATCGGCCTCGCCATCGCCTATCGCAGCCAGGTGGCGACGATCACGGTGAGCGATACCGGTGCGGGCATCCCGGCGGACGAGCTCGAACGCATCTTCGAGCCGTTCGAGCGTGGCGATCCGGCCCGCACGCTCCTCGTGCCGGGCACCGGCCTCGGCCTCACCATCGTGAAGATGCTCTGCCAGCTCATGGGCGGCGATGTGACCGTGCGAAGCGCACCCGGCCAGGGCAGCGCCTTCGCGGTGCGCCTTATGCTTGCGGCCGGACCGAAGCCGGTCTCGGCTCCCGTTCCCGCCCGCCGGATCACCGGCTATGCGGGCGCGCGGCGGACGATCTTCGTGGTCGACGACGACGGCGACCAGCGCGACCTGGCGCGCGAGCTGCTCGCGCCGCTCGGCTTCACGGTGCTGACGGCGACCGACGGCGCGCAATGCTTCGCGCTCGCGCGCGACCTCAGGCCCGACCTCTTCCTCCTCGACATCTCCATGCCGGGGATGAACGGCTGGGAACTCGCGCGCCGCCTCCGCGACACCGGCCAGCCGGGCGCCATCCTGATGCTCTCGGCCAATATCGGCGTCACCCAACCGGCGCCGGCGGAGAGCGCGGCGCATGACGAGGTCATGGCGAAGCCCTTCGAGGTGAAGCGCCTCCTCGACCGGCTGCGGGCGCTGCTCGGGCTCACCTGGATCGAGGACGGAGGCGACGCCCGATCGGCCGCGCCTGCCGGCCTCGCGGCGCCGGCGCGCGAGCATGTCGAGGAACTCCTGCAACTCGGGCGCATCGGCTACGTCCGCGGCATCGAACGCAAGCTCGAGCAGCTCGACGGCGATCCGCGCAACCGCGAATTCGTCGCCGAGATCCGCGCGCACCTGAGGAGCTTCGACTTCCGACGCTTCACCGCAACCCTAGAAGCGGTGCGCGACCATGGCTGAGCCGCTGAAGGCCCGCGACATCATCCTCGTCGTCGACGATTCGCCGGAGACGCTCGGCTTCCTCACCGACGCACTCGAGCAGCACGGCGCGACGGTTCTCGTCGCCACCGAGGGCGCCGAGGCGCTCGACCTGGTGGAGCGCATCACCCCGGACCTCATCCTCATGGACGCGGTCATGCCCGGCATGGACGGCTTCGAGACGACGCGGCGGCTGAAGCGCCATTCCGCCCTGTCGCATGTGCCGGTTATCTTCATGACCGGCCTCAGCGAGACCGAGAACGTCGTCGCGGGCCTTGAATCCGGTGGCGTCGACTACGTCACCAAGCCGATCATCCTGGAGGAGCTTTTCGCGCGCATCCGCGTGCATCTCGGCAATGCGCGCACCGCGCAGAGCGCGCGCACCGCCCTCGACACGGCGGGACGCTATCTGCTCTCGGTCAATCCGGCGGGGGAAATCCTCTGGTGCACGCCGCAGGCGGTGAGGCTCCTGGAAGCCGTGCTGCCCCGCCGCGACGGGCGCCTCGTCGTGCCCGAACCACTGCAGGAATGGCTGCGACGAGCGGCTGCCGGCGGCGAGACCGCACCGCCGCCCGACCTCCTGCGAACGGAGGGAGGGCGGCTCCAATTGTCGCTGCTCAGCGCCACGGGCGAAGGCGAATTCCTCTTCCGTATCGCGGCCGACGGCAGCGGCGAGGGCCGAGAGGCGAAGCTCCGCCGCCGGTTCGCGCTGACCGGCCGCGAAGCGGAGGTCCTCTCCTGGATCGCACAGGGCAAATCCAACCGCGACATCGGCGAGATCCTGAACCTCTCGCCACGGACGGTGAACAAGCACCTCGAGCAGATCTACCAGAAGCTGGGGGTCGAGAACCGCGCCTCGGCGGCGATCGCGGCGCTGAAGGCGCTCGGCGAGGACTGACGGAGTCAGCCCGAGGTGACGGGAGGCTCCGCCGCCGCCGACGCGCCATAGGCGGCCATGAACATCCTCACGGCGGAGTCGATGATCTTCGTCGCCTGTTCCGGGCTCGGCGCCTGGCCGATGCCGAAGAGCAGGCGGAAGCCGTACTCGGCCTGGACGAGCAAGAGGAACTGGGCGGCGGCGAGCGAGGTATCGGGAATCGCCAGCACGCCGGCAGCCACCTGGGCGTCGAGATATTCGGAGAGCTTGGCGCCGCAGCGGGCCGGCCCCTCGCGGAAGAAGGTCTCGGTGATCTCGGGCATACGCGTGCCGATGGCGATCACGGTGCGCTTGCCCATGACGACATGCGGCAGGGTGACGAAATTGCAGAAGCCGTGGCCGAGGCGGCGGAGCACGCCTTCCACATCGTGGTCGACCGGATCGAAGTTGAAGATCGGGCTGAACTGCTTGTCGCGCTCGATGGCGACGAGCTCGGCAAAGAGCTCTTCCTTGCTCTCGAAATAGACATAGAGGGTGCCCTTCGACACGCCGGCGGCCCGGGCGATCTCGCCCATGCTGGCCGCGTCGAAGCCTTCGGCAAGGAACAGGCGTCGCGCACCGTCGATGATCTGCCGGCGCTTGCGGGGATCCTGACCGGCTCCCGGCCGCACCACGCCTGAATCGACGACCGTGGCTTCGCTCACTTCCGACTCTCCTCGCAGGCTCTTTTTCCGCCTGTCATTCCCAATTCGCAACTCAAGATCACAAAAAATGATGACCGAACCGTTCGGTTCGATCTTGAAATAGTCGTCGCCGCGCGGTATGTCAACGCCCGACCGAACGGTTCGGTCATTGGAAAATTGACTTCAACTCGCAGCATTTCTGCCGCTTCCGGGAGAGCCGTGATGAGAGACATCGACACCGATACGGGCATTGGCGGGGCCGGGCGGACCGTGGTCATGGAGATCGACCCGGCGCTCGGAAGCGCCGGCTCGAACGTGACGCAGCTGCGCCCCGAGACGCCGACCGGCGAGGCGAAGACCTCGCCCGCGAAGGGCGTGGAGGGTGCCCCCGGCGATGCACCCGCCAAGAAGGGTGGCCGCAAGCGGTTCGCCTTCCTCATCGCCGGGCTCGTGGTGCTCGCCGGTGCCGGCTGGTACGGCTACGACTGGTGGACCAACGGGCGGTTCATCGTCTCGACCGACGATGCCTATGTCAGCGCCGACGCGGCGACGGTCTCGCCGAAGGTTGCCGGCTACATCAAGTCGATCGCCGTCGGGGACAATACGCACGTCAAGGCGGGCGACCCGCTCGTCGTCATCGACGATGCCGACTTCCGCATCGCGTTCAGCCAGGCCGATGCGCAGGTCTCTACGGCCGGGGCGACGGTCGACCGCATCGCCCAGCAGGTGATCGCCGGCCAGGCGCAGGTGACCCAGGCGAAGGCCCAGGTCGATTCGGCCAAGGCCGTCGCGACCAATGCCAAGACCGCCTTCGACCGCGTCAACGCGCTCGCCGGCAAGGCCTTCGCCTCGCACAAGGACCTGGACGACGCGCAGGCGGCGCTGACCCAGGCCAATGCCGCGGTCGATGCAGCGAGCGCGGCACTCGCCGCGGCCGAGGCCAATGTCGGCGTGGTCAATGCGCAGAAGGTCGAGGCCGAGCACCAGCTGGCGCAGTACAAGCTGTCGCGCGACCAGGCGCAGCTGAACCTCGACCATACCGTCGTGCGTGCGCCCTTCGACGGCATCGTCGGGAACCGTGCGGCGCAGGCCGGCGCCTATGTCCAGCCGGGCACGCGGCTGATGGCCGTCGTCCCGCTCAACGACATCTACGTCAATGCCAACTTCAAGGAGACCCAGCTCTCCGAGCTCGCGCCCGGGCAGGTGGTGAAGATCTCGGTCGATGCCTTCCCCGACGCCGCCATCACCGGCAGGGTGGAGAGTATCGCGCCGGCCTCGGGCGCCGTCTTCAGCCTCTTGCCGCCCGACAACGCCACCGGCAACTTCACCAAGATCGTGCAGCGGGTGCCGGTCCGCATCCGCCTCTCCGGCGACGCGATCGCCGAGGGCCTGATCCGCTCCGGCATGTCGGTGGTCGCCGAGGTCGACATCCGCACGTCGCCGAGCAAGGTCGCGGCCCGGTAGAAGCGTACGCGACCGCCATGACCCAGCCCGCCAGCGCCCCCGAGGAACCGGTCGTCACGCCACGGCTGATCGCCGCCTTCGTGGCGCTGGCGGCGGGCATGTTCATGGCGATCCTCGACATCCAGATCGTCGCTTCCTCGCTCGCCGAGATCCAGGCCGGCCTTTCGGCCTCCTCGACCGAGATCGCCTGGGTACAGACCTCCTACCTGATCGCGGAGATCGTCATGATCCCGCTGTCGGGCTTCTTCAGCCGGGCGCTATCGACGCGCTACGTCTTCGCGATCGCCTCGGGCGGCTTCACGCTGATGAGCCTGATGTGCGCCACCGCCACCTCGATCGAGCAGATGATCGTGTGGCGCGCGCTGCAGGGCTTCATCGGCGGCGCGATGATCCCGACCGTCTTCTCGGCGGCCTTCACCGCCTTCCCGAAGAACCGGCAGGCGATGGTCTCGGCTATGGTCGGCCTGATCGCAACGCTCGCCCCGACCATCGGCCCGACCGCCGGCGGCTACCTCACCAACCTCTTCTCCTGGCACTGGCTGTTCCTGGTCAACATCATCCCGGGCATCATCGTCACGGTGGCGGTGCTGTTCCTGGTCGATTTCGACAAGCCGAACTTCGCGCTCCTGAAGCGCCTCGACTACGTCTCGCTGGTCCTGCTTGCCGGCTTCCTCGGCTCGCTCGAATACGTGCTCGAGGAAGGCGCAGCCAATGACTGGTTCCAGGACAGGACGATCCTCTCGCTCGCCATCGTCACGGTGATCGCCGGCGTCGGCTTCTTCTGGCGCACGCTGACGGTGAAGGAGCCGCTGGTCGACATCCGCGCCTTCCAGGACCGCAACTTCGCCACCGGCTCGCTGTTCTCCTTCGTCCTCGGCATCGGACTCTACGGGCTCGTCTATCTCTTCCCGCTCTTCCTCGCCCGGGTGCGCGGCTACGATTCGCTGCAGATCGGCGACACGATGTTCGTCACCGGCCTCTTCATGATGATCACCGCGCCGATCGCGGGTGCGCTCGGCCAGCGGCTAGATCCGCGCATCATGATGGGCGTCGGCCTGTCACTCTTCGCCATCTCCTGCATCGAGCTGACGCCGATCACCAAGGACTGGTCCTATGGCGAGCTGTTCATCCCGCAGGCGATGCGCGGCGTGGCGCTGATGCTCTCCATGATCCCGGTCAGCATCCTCGCCCTCGGCACGCTGCCGCCCGATCGCATCAAGAACGCCTCCGGCCTCTTCAACCTGACGCGCAACCTCGGCGGCGCGGTCGGCCTTGCCGTGATCACCACCGAGCTCAACCGGCGCTGGGACCTCCATATCGGACGCCTGCACGAGGCGATCACCTGGGGCCGCGACGTGGCCACCGAGCGCCTGACGATGATGACCCAGGCGCTTCAGCCTTCGCTCGGCCCCTCGGCCGAGCCGGCGGCGCTTGCCAACCTCGCCAACCAGGTCCGCCGCGAGGCGCTGGTCATGGCCTTCTCCGACATCTTCCTGATGGTCGCGGTCGTCTTCGCGGCGATGCTGCTCCTCGTGCCTTTCGTGCGCCGGCCGCGTCCCGCACCGGCTGGTGCGGGCGCGCACTAGGCGGACCCGCAAATTCCGCCGAGATCGTGGCGGGCTTTGTCCACACCTTGCTAAGGCTTTGATCCGCTTCGCGATCGCGCCGTCTTTACCGCGACACTATCGCGCAGATATGCTCTCCGCTGCCGCACCGTCCGGGGGGAAGTGCGCGCCAAAAATTCGGAGAGGCTCATGCGCAACGTCGTTGGTGCGACCCGGCGGACGATCTTCCTTTCCCTCGCGCTCCTCGGAGCGCTGATCGCCGGCCCGATGGCCACGGCAAGCGCCGAGCCCCGCATCATCACGACGCCCAACGCCGACTACGCCGGCTTCGACATGAAGACGCTGAAGGGCGTCAAGCTCGACGCCTGCAAGGCGGCCTGCCTCTCCGACACGACCTGCCGGGCCTTCACGTTCCAGCAGAAGGCGGGCACCTGCTACCTGAAGAACGATTTCGGCGTGCTTGCCGCGGCGCAGGGCATGACCGCCGGGCGAGTTGTCGAGGCCGTCGACTTCACGCCCAGCCTCGAGCGCAAGCGGATCGGCGAGCTCGACTTCCTGTCCCTCGCCTTCGTCGACGAGGCGCGCGCGCTCGCCGGCAGCATCAAGAAGAAGTTCGACCCGGCGGAGGGCTCGTACCAGGCGCTCCGCGATGCCGGCGGCATCGCCTATCGCGCCGGCAACTACGACGACGCGGTCGAGGATTTCGGCAAGGCGCTCGCCATCGCCGACGACAATCCCGGCCTCTGGCTCGACTTCGCCTATGCCAATCTCGGACTGAAGCCGGACAGCTGGTCGGACAAGCAGACGGCGGCGCAGAACGTCACCGCCGGCGCGATCGCCGCCTATATCCGCGCCGACGAGCCCGCCAACCTCGCCTCGGCGCTGGCGCTGATTGGCGACGGCTTCCAGCTCCGCGAGATCTGGAAGCCCGCCTACCGGGCATATCGCAAGAGCATCGCGCTCCTCCCCAATGACGACGTAAAGGCGCGCTACGAGAAGGTGATCGCCGGGCACGGCTTCCGCATCACCGGGACCGACGTCGATTCCGATTCGGCGTCGCCGCGCATCTGCGTCAACTTCTCCGATCCCCTCCCGGTCTCGCGCAGCGACCTCGCGGACTTCGTCACCGTCTCGGGCGGCGACGGCCTCTCGGTCGAGCCGGAGAAGAGCCAGATCTGCATCGACGGCGCCAAGCATGGCGGACGCTACCAGCTGCGCGTGCGCGCCGGCCTGCCCTCCTCCGACGGCGAATCCCTTCTGAAGCCCGCCGACATCGCCGTCTACGTCAAGGACCGCTCGCCCTTCGTCGGCTTCGCCGGCAACGCCTATGTCGTGCCGGCCGGCCAGGGCGCCTCCATCCCGATCACCTCGGTCAATACCGACAAGATCAAGGCGACGATCTACCGGATCGGCGACCGCGGCCTCGCCGGCAAGCTGCGCGACGCGCAGTTCCTGAAGCAGATCGAGCAATACAGCGCCGACGACATCGCCGACAGCAAGGGCGAGCAGGTCTGGACCGGCGAGATCGACGTCACGCCCAAGCTGAACGAGAACGTCGTCACCGCCATCCCGGTCGCCGAGGTGGTGCCCGACCTCAAGGCCGGCGTCTATGTCATCACCGGCAAGGCGGCGGAGGCGCAGCGCGACTCCTGGTCGACCCTCGCCACGCAGTGGTTCGTCGTCTCCGACCTCGGCCTCACCACGCTCTCCGGCAATGACGGCATCCACGCCATCGTGCGCTCGCTCTCCGACGCCAAGGCCGTGGCCGGCGTGAAGCTCCGGCTGATCGCGACCAATGACCAGATTCTCGGCGAGGCGGTCACCGATGCGGACGGCCACGCCCGCTTCGAGCCGGGCCTTGCCCGCGGCGCCGGAGGCATGGCGCCGCAGATCCTCGACGCCTCGACCGATGGCGGCGACTACACCTTCCTCGACCTGACCCGCGCCGCCTTCGATCTTTCCGACCGCGGCGTCGACGGGCGCCCTGCCCCCTCGGCCCTCGACGTCTTCCTGACGCCGGAGCGCGGCATCTACCGGCCGGGCGAGACGCTGCACCTCACCGGGCTCGTCCGCGACACGCGCGCCAATGCCACGACCGGCCTGAAGATGACGCTGGTGGTCGAGCGGCCCGACGGCGTCGAAGCGCTGCGCGAGACGCTCAGCGACGAGGGCGCCGGCGGCTACAGTGCCGACTACGCCTTCCCGGCCGCCGCCATGCGCGGCGCCTGGCATGCCAAGCTCTATGCCGACCCGAAGGGCACGGCGCTCGCCGACGTCTCGGTGCTGGTCGAGGACTTCGAGCCGGAACGCCTCGCCTTCGACCTCGCCACCAAGGCGACGGCGCTCGCCGCGGGCGAGCCGGCGAGCATCGACCTCGATGCCAGGTACCTCTACGGCGCGACCGCGCCGAACCTCTCGGTCGAGGGCGATATCGACGTGCGGCCGGTCTCGACCCTCGCCGCCTTCCCCAACTTCACCTTCGGCCTCGCCGACGATTCCGCCGGCCCATCGCGCAATCCGCTCGATATCGACGCGACCACCGACGAGGACGGCAAGGCGAGCTTCGACGTGTCGCTGCCGGAGCTGCCGGCCTCGACGCGGCCGTTCCAGGCGAAGCTGATCATCCGGCTCGCCGATACCAATGGCCGCTCGGTCGAGCGGACGCTCTCGCTGCCGGTCAAGTCGGCGGGTGCGCTGATCGGCATCCATCCACTCTTCGATGCCGCGAAGGGCGTCGACGAGGGCAGCAATGCCCGCTTTGAGGTCATCGACGTAGCGCCCGACGGGACGCGGGTCGCGGCGAGCGGCCTCGCCTGGAAGCTGGAGCGGCTGGAGACCAGCTACCAGTGGTACAAGACCTATGACGGCTGGGACTATGAGCTGATCACCAATGCCAAGCGGGTCGCCGCCGGCACGGTGGATGCCAAGGCCGATGGTCCGGTGACCATCGAGGGTCCGGTCGACTGGGGCAAGTATCGCCTCACCGTCAGCCAGGAGAGCGGCACGCCCGCCGCGACCAGCGTCGAGTTCAACGCCGGCTGGTATGTCGGCACGGCGACCTCGGAGACGCCGGACGTGCTCCGCGTCGCCCTCGACAAGCCGGCCTACCGGATCGGCGAGACGGCCAAGCTCCGCCTCGACCCGCGCTTCGCCGGCGTCGCCCTCGTTTCGGTGGTCGATGACCGCCTCATCTCGATGAAGGCGGTCGACGTGCCGGCGGAAGGCACCACCGTCGACCTCCCGGTCACCGACGCCTGGGGCCCGGGCGCCTACGTCACGGCCACGCTCTACCGCCCGATGGACGTGGCGGCGAAGCGGATGCCTGCGCGCGCGCTCGGCCTCACCTGGGCAAAGGTCGCCCCGGGCGACCGCCAGCTCGACGTGTCGCTCGGCGTCACCGACGAGATGCGGCCGCGCGGCGCGATGACGATTCCGGTCTCGATCAACAACCTGAAGGCGGGAAGCGACGCCTATGTCACCGTCACAGCGGTCGATGTCGGCATCCTCAACCTCACCAATTTCAAGGTGCCCGATCCGGACGGCTGGTACTTCGGCCAGCGCAAGCTCGGCATGGAGATCCGCGACCTCTACGGGCTGCTGATCGACCGCATGGCGGGCGTGCCCGGCATCATCCGCTCGGGCGGCGATGGCGGCGCGGTGCGCCTCATGGCCCCGCCGCCGACGCAGAAGCTGGTCGCGTTCTATTCGGGCATCGTCAAGGTCGGCGCCGACGGCAAGGCCACGGTGTCGTTCGATATCCCCGAGTTCAACGGCAGCGTCCGCGTCATGGCGATCGCCTGGACGAAGGACGCGGTCGGCCATGCCAGCAAGGACGTGATCGTCCGCGACCCGGTCGTGGTGACCTCGAGCATCCCGCGCTTCCTCCTCGACGGCGACGCCTCGCGTCTCCTCGTCGAGATCGACAATGTCGCGGGCGAGGCGGGCGAGTACCGGCTGAACGTCACGCCGGGCGACGGCATCGGCATCGCCGATGCCGACCAGAACCGCACCGTCACGCTCGCCGCCAAGCAGCGGTTGAGCTTCAACATACCGATCACGGCACAGGCGATCGGCGACTTCACGGTACGCGTCGACCTCGTCACGCCGAAGGCCGAGGACTTCCCGCAGGAGCTCGCCATCGGCGTCCGCCCGGCAGGTTCCCCGGTCACGCGGCGGAACGTCGTCGCGCTGAATGGCGGCGGCACGCTCACCGTCGGGCCCGATGCCATCGCCGAGTTCGTGCCGGGCACGCAGTCAATTGGCGTTTCCATCGGCGGCGCCAGCCGGCTCGACGTCGCCGGCATCCTGCAGGCGCTCGACCGCTACCCCTATGGCTGCGTCGAGCAATTGACGAGCCGCGCCATGCCGCTCGTCTATCTCGACGACGTCGCCGTCTCCATCGGCCTCGGCACCGACAAGGCGGTGCGCGAGCGGGTGCAGAAGGCGATCACGGCCGTGCTCGCCGACCAGGATTCGATGGGCTCGTTCGGCCTCTGGGGGCCGTACAATACCGGCGACCTGTGGCTCGATTCCTACGTCACCGACTTCCTGACGCGGGCATCGGAGAAGGGCTATGACGTGCCGAAGGTGGCGCGCGACCTCGCCCTCGACAACCTCCTCAACCGCATCAACTATGCCGAGGACTTCGAAAAGGGCGGCGAGGACATCGCCTACGCCCTCTACGTGCTGGCGCGGAGCGGCAGGGCGGCGATCGGAGACCTTCGCTACTATGCGGAGACCAAGCTCGCGAACTTCCGCACGGCGCTCGCCAAGGCCCAGATCGGCGCGGCGCTCGCCCTCTACGGCGACCGGCAGCGCTCGGCCGTGGCCTTCAAGGCGGCGCTTGCCAGCCTCGACGGGTCGGACGACTACAAGATCTGGCGCGGCGACTACGGCACGATGCTGCGTGACCGGGCCGCCGTGCTGACGCTCGCCGCCGAGAGCAGCGATCCGTCGGTCGACGTGCGCGCGCTCATCGCCAAGGTCGCGGCCGAGGCGGATGCGCGCAACTATACCAGCACGCAGGAGAATGCCTGGATGATGCTCGCCGCCGCGGCGCTCATCAAGGATGCCTCGAAGACGCAGTTCGAGATCGACGGCTCGGCCGTCGCCGGGCCGCTCTTCAAGCGTTTCCTTGGCGAGAAGATCGAGGCGACGCCGGTCTCGATCAAGAACCTCGGCGGCGACACGCTCGACGCGGTGGTGGCGGCGACCGGCGTGCCGAAGGTCCCGGACCCGGCCGGCGGCAACGGTTTCACCATCGAGCGCCACTACTACACGCCGGACGGCGAGGAGCTCGACAACATCGACAGCGTCGCGCAGAACACGCGCGTCGTCGTCGAGGTGACGGTGACCGCCGATGGCGACCGCGAGGGCCAGGTGCTCATCGTCGATCCGGTCCCTGCCGGATACGAGATCGAGAACCCGGACGTGTCGGCGAGCGGCGAGACCGAGGCCTTCGACTGGCTCGACGGCATCGAGCGCGAGGCGGCGCATACGGAGGCCCGCACCGACCGCTTCGTCGCCGCACTCAACCGCAAGCAGGGCGATCCGCTCGAATACAGCGTCGCCTATTCGATGCGCGCGGTATCGCCGGGCAAGTTCACGCTCGCCGCCGCGACGGTGGAGGACATGTACCGTCCCGGCCTGCAGGCGCGCACCGACCAGACCACCGTCGAGGTGATCGGGCCGACGCGGTAAGGCGATGAGCGAGACGGCCGGTGAAGCCCGCAACGCCAACCTCTCCCCGGTGGGGAGAGGTCCGGGCGATTTGGCGAGCGGAGCGAGACTAGTCGCCGGGGGCGAGGGGGAAATGCCCTCCCCGGCCAGCGAACAGCCCCCTCCCCCTCTTCCTCCAGGTTCGCCGCAGGCTCACCAAGAGGAAGAGCCCTCTCCCCACCGGGGCGAAGGGGTGCCCTTGCTTGCGCAGGCTCAGCTACGGCGGCGGAAGCGCTGGCCGCGCGTCGCCGCATGGACCGCGGCCGGCATCGCCTATGCCGCAGCGATCGTCGGCGTGGTCGGCCTCGCCTGGGTGCAGCATCTCGAAGCCACCCTGCCCCCGGTTCCCGATCCGGCGAAGCTCGCCGTCTCGGCCATCGTGGTCGACCGCAACGGCAAGCTCCTCCGCCCCTTCACCACCGATGACGGGCGCTGGCGCCTGCCGGTGGCGGTGAAGGACGTCGACCCGCGCTTCCTCAAGATGCTGGTCGGCTACGAGGACAGGACCTACGCCACCCATGACGGCATCGACTACAAGGCGATGCTGCGCGCCGCCGGCCAGTTCGTGCTCGCCGGCGGGCACGTCGTCTCGGGCGGCTCGACGCTCACCATGCAGGTGGCGCGGCTCATCGAAGGTGCGCCGACCCGCAACGCCTTCGACAAGGTGCGCCAGATGGTGCGGGCGCGCGACCTCGAGGCGCATCTCTCCAAGGACCAGATCCTCGACCTCTATCTGCAACTCGCCCCCTATGGCGGCAATATCGAGGGCGTGCGCGCGGCGAGCCTCGCCTATTTCGGCAAGGAGCCGGCGCGGCTGACGCTCGCGGAAGCCGCGCTTCTCGTCGCCCTGCCCCAGTCTCCCGAGGCCCGGCGGCCCGACCGGGATGCCAATGCCGCCCGCGACGCGCGCGACCGCGTGCTCGACCGTCTGGCCGCGGCCGGCGTGATCAATGCCGACGAGGCCGAGGCGGCGAAGGGCGAGCGGGTGCCGGCGGCGCGCCGGCAGTTCCCGATGCTCGCCGCCCATCTCGGCCAGGAGGCGGTGATCGAAGCCCCCGGCGAGCCGGTCCACAAGCTGACCGTCGACCGCGAGCTGCAATCCTCGCTGGAGGCGCTCGCCGCCGAACATGCCGCCGGCTTCGGGCCGAAGGTTTCCATCGCCATCGTCGTCGCCGACCACTTCACCGGCGACATTGTCGCCTCGGTCGGATCGGCCGGGCTTTTCGAGCAGGACCGCAACGGCCATGTCGACATGACGCGGGCGCTGCGCTCGCCGGGTTCGACGCTGAAGCCGTTGATCTACGGCCTCGCCTTCGAGCAGGGCCTGTGCACGCCGGAAAGCCTGATCGAGGACCGGCCGACCGGCTTCGGCTCCTATGCGCCGACCAATTTCGACGGCTTCCATCGCGGCACGGTGACGATCCGCGAGGCGCTGACGCAATCGCTCAACGTGCCGGCGATCATCGCGCTCGATGCCGTGGGACCCTCGCGCCTCGTCGCCCGCATGAAGCGCGCCGCGATCACGCCGGTACTGCCCGACCAGTCGGCGCCGGGCCTCGCCGTCGGCCTCGGCGGCATCGGCATATCGCTCCGCGACCTCGTCCAGCTCTATGCCGCGATCGCCCGCGGCGGCACGCCGGTGATGCTCCGCGACGGCATCGGGCCGGCACCGGCGGCGATGACCGGCGAGGTCGCGCCGGTGCTCTCGCCGCAGGCGGCGTGGTACGTCTCGGACGTGCTCGCCGACACCCCGCCGCCGGTCAACGGCTCGCCCGGCCAGATCGCCTACAAGACCGGCACCTCCTACGGCTATCGCGACGCCTGGGCGGTCGGCTATGACGGCGCCTATGTCGTCGGCATCTGGGT
The DNA here is from genome assembly GCA_017305635.1 of Hyphomicrobiales bacterium. Classification (GTDB taxonomy): domain Bacteria; phylum Pseudomonadota; class Alphaproteobacteria; order Rhizobiales; family Kaistiaceae; genus JAFKKF01. The sequence continues at coordinate 360,909 of JAFKKF010000013.1, forward strand.
CGGACGCCCCGACGGCACGCCGGTGCCGGGCATTGCCGGCATCACCGCCGCCGCGCCCATCCTATTCGAGGCCTTCGACCGGATCGGCGCGCGGCGCGCGCCGCTGAAGAAGCGCCCGCCGGGGACGCTGGTCGTCTCCTCGACATCGCAGCTCCCCCTCCCCCTCCGCCGCTTCCGGCATCCGAACGAACAGGTGGTCGCCGCCGACAGCGACCCGCAGATCTCCTATCCGCAGGACGGCGTGCAGGTAGATCTCGGCATCAAGGAAGGCGATCCGACGCCGCTGGTCATCAAGGTCAGGAACGGCGCGCCGCCCTTCACCTTCTACGCCAACGGCGTGCCGATCGGGCAGGAACCGTTCGAGCGTGCCGAGCAATGGCAGCCGGACGGGCCGGGCTTCGTGACGCTGTCGGTGGTCGACTCGACCGGCAAGTCCGATCGTGTGACGGTGTTCGTCGAATAGCATCGCCGGCCGCGCCAATATCCATCCGAACCAGGGAAGCCATGATCAAGACGGTCCGCATCACGCATCTCGGCGGCGCCCTCAAGGGCAAGGTGCAGGAGTTCCCGGGCGACACGCGCTCGATCCTCTTCGGCCGCGAGGCGGGGCCGGACGGCGTCACCTTCCCGCCGACCGACCGGATCGTCGGCCGCAAGCATTTCAGCCTCGACAACAAGAGCGGGGACTTCAAGGTCACGCTCATCGGCAGCGACCACTACGTCGAGGTCAATGGCCACCCGGCGGAAATCGGCGTGCCGATACGGAGCGGCTCGGTGTTCCGGCTCGGCGACGAGAAGGGGCCGACCTTCCGGGTCGATTTCGAGGAGGCGGAGGCAGCGGCCGCCGACGACGACAACCGCACGCAGCGGAACAAGGTGCGCACCAGCGCCTTCGACGCGGTCGGCGGCCTGCGGCGAAAGATGATGGCGGGCGGCCTCGCGGCGCTCGTCCTCTTCGCCGGCGTCGGCGGCGCGCTCTACTACATCATCGAGAAGGAGCGCTCGCTCGACGAGCAGTTCGCCGACCTGCAGGAACGCGCCAGCCAGACCTTCCTGCAGGCCGACAAGGACCGGCTGACCAGCGCCGCCTATCTGGTCGTGATGCAGGACCCTGCCGGCATGGGCGCCGGCGACAAGCAGGGCCAGGCGATCGGCACGGCATGGCCGGTCGCGGACGGCCTCTTCGCCACCAATGCCCATGTCGCGCTGGCGCTGAACCTGACCGGCGGCAAGAAATTCCTGCTACGCGCGCCGGGCAAGACCGATGGTGGCTACGCCGTCACCGCCACCCGCGTGCATCCCGACTATTCGCCCTTCTTCGCGTTCCTCGAGGAACGAAAGCTCGGTGCCTTCTCGCCGAGCGAGTTCAATCCCTTCAACCCGGTGGGCTCCTATGACGTGGCGCTGCTCGTCGCCGATACCGGCTCCGACAAGCTGCCCCTTCTCGAGCTCGCGCCGCCCGAGGAGATCGCCTCGCTCAAGCCGGGCGCGCCGCTCGCCTATGCCGGCTATCCGATCGAGGGCACGGTGGATGCCGGCACCGCGCATGCGAGCCCCAACCCGGAACTGAAGTTCGGCAACGTCTCGGCGCTCAGCGACTTCTTCTTCTTCCCCGCCGAGGCGCCTTACAGCCAGCTCGTCCATCACAGTCTGCCGACGGCGGGCGGCGCCAGCGGCAGCCCGATCATCGACACCAAGGGCCACGTGGTCGCCATCCTCTCGGGCGGCAACAACACGCTCGTCGAATCGCCGCAGGGCGGGACAAAGGCGCGGCTCACCAACGCCGTGCAGACCAACTTCGCGCAGCGCGTCGACCTCCTCCGCGCGCTCATGGCCATGCCCGATCCGCCGCCGCCGCCCGACGCCGCGACCATCGCCTACTGGCAGTCGCGCGCCGACAAGTTCACCGACTGGGACCACTACGTGGCGGCGAAGGTCGATGCGTTCCGCGTCAGCCTCGCCAATGCCGGCAAGAAGCTCGCCGAATTGAAGGCCTGCACCGACTGCAGCCTCAAGGACGGGAACACGACCACGTCGGCCTCGCTGGTGCGACGCTCCGAGACCTACCCGGTCAAGGCCGGCGCGACCTATGGCTTCATCGCCTATGCCAAGGCCAACCAGCGCATCTCGCTCGGCGTCTTCAATGCCGGCAAGATGATCGCCTATGCCGACGAAGGCCGGAACGGCGTGCCCAACCTCACCTACCAGGCGCCGGCCGACGGAACCGTGGAGCTGCGCCTGTTCGGCGACGAGAACGACAAGGTCGCCTACACGCTCTACCGGTTCAGCGACGACGGCCAGCCGCTTGGAATGCCCGAATCCAACGAGCCGCCACCGCTCGAATAGGTCAGCGGTAGAGGCGGAGCGCGGCCACCCGGTCCTCGCCACGGAAGGCGTCGGCAGGGACGAGCCCGGCAACGGTATCGGATTCGTAGCGCGCCTCCAGGGCGAATGCCTCGGTCGCGAGCACGGTGCCGGTTTCGGTACCCGCGAGGTTGCCGGCGCCGTGGAGGGCGAGCACCGCGTCCTCGGCGGGCCTACCCGCCTCGTCGCATACCAGCCCGAAATCGCAGACCACGCGAAGCGACGGCGCCGATGCGAGGCGGGCACCGGCGATCGCGTCGCTGGCGAGATCGTAGAGCACCGCCTCGCCATCGCCGGCGAGCGCGAAGCGCGGGCGGGCTTCGCCGAGGGCCGGGCGGATCGCGGCGATGCGGGCTGCGCCTTCGGGACCCGCGGGGCGCAGGAAGAGGACCGGGAGCAGGCCGGTATGCCGTCTGGCGCCATTCGTCCCGTGGGGGCGGCGCGCGCCGGCGAAGGGCAGCGAGACGAGCCGGCGGCCCCGCGCGCGCCAGTCGGCTTCCGAGGTAGTCGTGCCGCCGGCACCGGGACTGCCGCCATCATCAGTGATGGCGAGCATGAGGCAGGTGCCACCCGTGCGATCGGCGGCGAGAAGTGCGGCGGCCGCCGCCTCGCGGAAGGCGGTGCGGTACCAGGCGTCGCGCTGCCAGGCCGGCGGGTCGATGGACGAGACACGTAGCGAGGCGGCGCCCGCGAGCGCCGCGCGGTAGCGCGCGTTCCAGCGGGCGGGAGCATCCGACGGATTGCCGATCGCCACGGAACTCGCCTCGAAAGCATCGGCATCGAAGGGCAGGACGACGTGGACCGGCAGGCGGAGCGCGGCGCCCGCCTCGGCGAAGAGAATGTCGGCGCCGGCAGCGAGGCCGCCATGGAGTGCGGTGACGCCCTCGCGGCGGCAAAGCTCGGCAATGGCGGGAACCAGTCGCGTCTCCTCGGCCGCCTGCGCGGCCGAATCCATGTCGCTTCCGCGGAAGATATGGCCGGCAAATACGGCCGTCACGGGCGTCGTCATTCCGGGCGCGGCCCGAGGCGTGCCGCGGCCGCGCGGAATGTCTCGGCGGTGGCGGCGAGGTCGCGCGGGCGGCGCTCCGGCCGGCGATCGGTCATGGCGGCGATCAAATCGACAATGTCCTGGTTGGGGTCCTTCGCCTTCTGCAGCCAGCCGCGCGCCGGCGCGGGCGGCGCGACGAGGCTCCAGATCTCCTCGGCCATGCGGCCGAGGGCGAAGATATCCTCGGCCCCGAACGCCGCCTCTCCGCTTCTCAGCGAGAGGTCGGTGACTTCCGGAGCGAGATATTTCGCCGTGCCCATGCCCGGCATCGCCTCGACGACGCCGCGGAGCGACGAGATGCCGAAATCGAGAATCACCGGTCGGTCGTCGCGGACGAGCACGTTTTCCGGCTTGAGGTCGCGGTGCACGAGGCCGGCGCGGTGGAGCCCGGCGACGATCACGATGGTCGCGGCGAGGAGCGGCAGCAGGCGGGGGCGCGCCGAGGCATCGTCGATGACCTCGCGGAAGCCGCGCCCCTCGACGAAGTCCTCGACGAGGACGAGGTCGTCATCGGCGCCGATGTTGAGATAACGCACGCGGACGATTCCCGGCAGGCGGAGGCGCGCATCGATCAGGATCTCGCGGCGGAGCGATTCGAGAATGCCGGCACGGTCGCTGACGCTCTCGTCGAAGCGGAAGCGCTTCAACGCCACCTCCTCGCCGGTATCGAGGTCGAAGGCACGATAGACGGTCGCAGTACCACCGGAGCCGGCCGCCTTCACGACGAGGAAGCGCTCGGCCGCCCGATCGTCGCCGGCGGCACGGGCGAGCTTCAGCATCTCGTTCGCCGGCATCAGGCCGGCAATGTGCTTGCGGACGCGGTCGGCCATGGAGGGCAACTCGCGGCTGACCGCGCGGCGGAGCGCGGCAAGGATCATGTCCTGCGCCTCCGCCTCGCGGCCGAGAGCATGGAGCGCCTCGGCGAGCGCGATGCGCGCATCGATCTCGTGGCGCGGCAGCTCGTCGGCAGCGAAACGATGGGCGACCTTGCCGAGCAACGCCACGGCGCCTTCCGGGTCCCGCCCGATCCGCAGCGTGCCGGCGAGGAGCGCATGCTCGGCCCATTCGAAGCGCGCCTCATCGACCAGCGGACTCGATGCCAGCTCCTTCGCAATCGCCTCGGCCTCGGGATCGCGTCCGAGGCCGGCGAGGGCCCATGCTTCCTCGAGCTTCAACAGGAACTGCAGGCGCGGTCGGTCGGCCGGCACCAGCGGAGCAGCGAGGGCGACCGCGGCGAGCGCCTCCTCGGGCCGCTCCAGTGCATTGAGGACCTGGCAGCGATTGATCTCCAGCCGCGCGCGCTCGTAGGCGGAGAGCGTTCCCCCCGGCGCCGAAGCGACCAGATCGATGAGACGGAGCGCGGCTTCGTAGCGGCCGGATTCGAGGTTGAGGCGCGCGGCCTCCGCCACCGTCCCCTCCATGACCTCGCGGCTACCGGTGGCGGCGCCGAAAGCGAAGGCCTCGAGAAGGTCGAGCGCGGCGGCGCGGGTATCACTTCGCCAGGCGTTCACCACGGCTGCGGCGGCCGCGATGGCGGCAAGCTGGCCCTGGTCGCCCCGGCGCCGGGCGATCTCGCGCGCCTCGACAAGCGTCACCATGGCGGTCTGGAAGAGGCCGAGGCGATTCTCGACCACCGCGCGCATGGCGAGGTAGCGGGACTGGAGCGGGTCGCCGGCCGCGATGTCCAGCGCCGTCACGGCCGCCATGAGCTCCTCGCTCGAGCGGCGGTTCTCGCGAACCTCCGCCTCCAGCGCGGCCAAAGCCTCTTCGTCGCCCCCCGGCACTGCGTCTTCCTTCTAGCGCGAACCCGCGCCGCGAGCCTGTTGCTCGGGCGCGGGCGCGATCATCCAACCAGGCGGCAAGCCTGCCGCCTACTTGTTCTTCTGGATCGTTGCGCGGATCCAGTCATTGTAGTTCGAGACGCGCGAATAGATGCCCGGGAAGGCCGGGTTGCCGCACTGGTCGCCCCAGGAGACGACGCCGATCTGGACGAAGCCGCGCGAATTGTCGGCCGGCGCGACCAGCGGACCGCCCGAATCACCGTAGCAGGAATCCTTCACGCCGGCCGGCTCGCCGGCACAGATCTCGGCCCTGTCCGAAATGTCCTTGCCGAGCTCCTTGTAGGCGGCGGCGCAATCGCTTTCCGGAATGATCTTGACCTGCACCTCGTGGAGCATCAGCGGCCACTTGAGGGCCATCTGCTTCTCCTTGAGGAGCTTCATGGTGGACAGGTCGCCATTGTCGCTCTTGGCGGCCTCGAAGACCTTGAAGTCCCACAGCGCGCCCCAGCCGGTGACGGTGGCGACGGTGCCTTCCTTCGCGAACTTCGCCTCGATCTCCGGGTCGGCAAGCGGGATCCACTTGGCGTCCTTGACCGGCGTCTTCAGCTTGATCAGGGCGAAGTCGGCCTTGCCGGTCTTGTCGTAGTCGGGATGGGCGATGACCTTCTCGACCTCGACGCGGGTCAGCTTCTCACGGTTGTTGTTGCCGTAGCCGACGGCGATCTTCTGGGTGACCTCGCCGCCATCATAGACGCAGTGGGCGGCGGTCAGGACCCAACTCGGCGAGATGAACGACCCGCCGCAGAAGCCGTACTTGTCGTTGATGTCCTCGAGGATACGGACCTGCCAGGGGAAGGCCCCCTCGGCCGCCGGCTCGCCGCCGACGATGTAGTCCGTCGAGGTCTGCGCCCCGGCAAGGCTCACGGCCGCTGCCAGGATCAGGCCGGCGCCGGCGAAGGCGGAAACGGTTCTCATCACGGAATTCACTCCTTGGTGCTCAGTTGCGTTCCGGAGTCCGCGGACCGTGCCGGGCTCCATGCAAGCCATCGACCGTGCGGGCGAGACTAGCCGAGGGATTCAGGCAGTGCCACCCGCTTCGTGGCGGTCGATTGACCGCCAGATCATGGCGCCATTGCAGCCGAACAAGCCCGGCGGCCCGCAGCGGGGAGAGATGACCATATTTGTCATCGATGCGGCGCGCTGTGTCGAAAATCACTTAGCCAGCCAAGCCGGTTCGTGTATAGGGCGCCGCAACCGACGTACGGACGGAATGATGACAGAAGAAAGCAAGACCCCGGGCGCGACCCCGCCCATCGCGATCGCCGACTACCTGAAGAACCGGCTCGATCCGCAGATCGCGTGGTACGAGGCGAAGTCGCGCAAGGCGAAGAGCACCTATTGGTGGTTCACCATCGTCCAGTTCGCCGGCACGGCGCTGGTGCCGGTGCTGAATTCGCTCTCCGCCTTCGACCGCAATTTCCTCTTCGTGTCGTCGGGCTCGGCGGCCTGCGCCGCCTTCGCGACGGGCTTCCTCGTCCTGCAGCGGCCGATGGAGCACTGGCTCCGCTACCGCAATGCCGCCACCACGCTCGCCGGCTTCCGCACGCGCCACGCCTACCAGACCAAGCCCTTCGATTCCGGCGACATCGACCGCCTGCTCATCGACATGGCCGAGCACGAGATCGCGACGGAGAACGATACCTGGGCGGTCGAGATGCGGCGGACCGGCAGCAAGTAGCCTTGCGGAAGGGCCCGGCCTAACGCGTGGTGACCGCGAGCAGGTCGATGATCTTGCGCTCGAGGTCGCTGGTGATCGTCGCCGGGCGCTGTTCCTGCCAGGCTTCCGCCTCGGCGGTCACGGCGGCGAGGTCGGTGGCGGCGAGGCCGAGCGCGGCAAACGCCGCCTCGGCGGCGTCGGCGTCCGACGCCCGGCCGGCGGCGGCGAAAAGCCGGCCCGCGACCTTCAGGTGGAGCGCACGTTCGCGCACCGGCAGGCCGGCATCGGCGCCGAGATCGGCATGGGCCTCGGCCACGCCGAGCGCCGCGGCCTTGCCGGCAAGCCAGCGGAACGTCGCCTGCCGCTCGGGCGTCACCGCGCCCTCCCTCAGCCATGGCGCGATGTCCGGGTAGCCCTTCAGGAGGGTCAAGCCGGCATAGGTGGTCCACAGGTTGTCGGCGATCTCGTAGCGATTGTCGGGGACGGCCGGGAGACGGCCCGTGGTCAGCGTCACGCTGAGGTTGTGATAGGCGATGGCGACGCCCTGGCGGGCGGCCGAGAGCAGGAGGTTGGTGACCTTGTCGGCATTGGCCGCCCAGTCCTGCCGCCGCGCGGACAGGGCGCGCGCGCGGAAATAGAGATTGCGCGGCGTCGTCTCCGGGCACTCCGCCAGGATGCGGTCGACACGCAGGCTTTCCGACCCGACCGGAAGGGCATTGCGCTCGACGTCCGAGGCGTGGCTGGCGAGCGTATCGCAGATGCCGGGCTCGCCATTGGCGCCGTCGATGATGCGCGCCGCGGCGCCGAGGGAGGCAACCGTATAGCCCCACAGATAGTCGGCCCTGCGGTCCATGTACCAGTTGGCGGAAGCGGGCTCGACAAGCCCCCGCCGGGTCGCATCGGCAACGACCGCCTCGCGCTCGGCGGCAAAGGTGAGCGCGTCGAAGGCGAGATCGACGGCCTTCGCCCGATCGTAGGAAGGATCGGTCGCCAGCACCTTGTTGCCGGAGAGCGGCTCGATGGAAAGCAGGTCGCGGACGGCGACGCTGAGGAACCGCGTCAGGCCGTTGAAGACCAGCCGCTGGCGATAGGTCTTCGAAACGCCCCGGTCGAGGCTCGCGAAATCGGGATCGTTGACGACGGCAAGATAGGTCGCGATGCCACGATCGGCCCAGGTCTTCCAGTCGCGGGCGCCGGAGCGGATCATGAGGTCAGCGTGGTCGGTGGTCGCCTGGGCCAGGAGGAACATGTCCCAGAGGCCGATGCGGCCGGCCTTTCGTGCCGCCTCGAAATCGGCGATGGCGTCCTCGAGCCAACGCGCCTTGGCGGCGGGCGTCGCCTCGGGCGGGCGATTGTCGTCGAGCTGCGCCATCCAGAAGCGGACACGCCCGCGGAGCGCCAGCCACTTGGGATCGCCGGGCTTCGCCTCGAGCCGCGCGGTGAAGAAGCGCTCGGCCGCCATCAATTCGTCGAGGAACTCGCGCGGGGAATCGTCGACGGCACGGTTGCGCGAGGAATAGTCGAAATCGAGGAAGCCGAAGGCGAGGTCGGAGAAATCCCCGCCGGTCGCATTGGCGGCGTCGGGCGTGGCGAGCAGCTTCAGCGCCGAGGTCACCTCGCGGCGCGCATCGACGTCGTAGACGATGGGCGACGGGAAGTTGCGGTCGATCACCGAAAGGACGGCGCCGGCGGCGAGCATGTGCGCCGACTCGTCGCCGAGCGCCAGAAGCTCGCCGCGCAGGCGGCGGGCATCGTCGAGCGTGCCGACATAGAGCCGGAGCGCGGTCCGGAAATGCTCCGCCGCGGCCGCCTTGTCGCTGTCGCGCTGCTCCTTGCCGAAAGCCTCCTCGACCAGGGCAAGGAGCGGGTTGAGCCGGGCCGGATCGGCCGAAGCGGCCTGGACCTTGGCCAGCCAGGCAGCGGCCTGGCCGAGCGACGCCTCGCGCGTCGGCGCCTCCGGCGCCTGGCCGCGGGCCTGCTCCTCGGCGAAGGAAACGGCCTGCACGTCGGCATAGGTCTTCAGCACCTCGGCATCCGAGAGGATGCGGCTGAGGGCGATGCGCCGCTCGCGCAGCGCCGCCGGCACCGGCGCTCCGAGGGTCTTCAGGATGCGCTCGGCAAGAGCATAGTCGAAGAGCGCGCCGGTCAGCGTCCGCGCATCGCCGCCGTTCCGTTCGGCCATGATGGCGAGGAGCCAGTGATCGAAGGGATCGAGGCCGCCATGGGCGGCATCGGTCCCGGTGAGCGCGGCGGCCGCCTTCGGGTCGAGCGCCCCGCCATTGGCGACGCCTTCCACCGAGCCGCCCGAGGGCTTCAGGCCGAGATTGGGATCATAGGCGAGGATCGCCGCGGCGGCGTCCGGCATGACGCGGCGGATCGTGTTGACGAGGGCGGCGCGGGCGAGCTCGTCGGCGCTCGCCAGCTTCAGCAGGCCGACGATGCCGTCATTGCCCTCGGCGCCGCCGGCATCCGCGGCGATGGTCGCATCGACGATCCTGCGGCGGCGGTCGTCGGTGGCGCAGGCGGTGTTGACCGCATCGAGGAGGCCCTCGGCCAGGCCACGGTCGATGGAGCGGATCAGCATCATCAGCGCCGGCTCGCAAGCGAATTCCTCGGTGTCGTCGGAACCGTCGCCGGAGAGCGACGCGGCGTGGTTCCTCAGGATCTCGAAGCCGAGGCTGAGGTCGCCGCCCTGCCCGGCCGGCCGCTCCTCCTCGCGCATGCTGGCGAGGACGAGGGCATCCTCATCCTTCTTCGGCGGCTGCGGGTCGGCGAAGATCTGCAATCCGTCGGCGAAGGAGACGACCTCGCCGCTCTTCAGCTGGCCGCCGATGGCGAGGCCGGGAACGATGAACTCCGTCTTCAGCTCGCCATTCGACAGCGCGTAGCCGACCGAGGCTTGGGGCACCGCGAGGATGATGCGATCGTTGAAGGCGGACATGAAATCGGGATTGTGGATGCCGACCACGGTGGTCGGGACATCGGCGGCCGAGGTGCCGCCGGCGGTCGGCGCATTGGACGAGCCGCCGATGTCGGAGCGGCGGACCGACAGGTTGCCGTCCTCGAACAGGACGGCGAAGCGGTCCTTCGGCATCGGCGCGAGGCCGACGATCGAGGGCTGGTCGGGCTGCTGCGAGAGCAGGATGCGCGTGCTCCAGGCGCCGTCATCGCCGCGCGCGACGAGGCCGACCGAGCGCCGCGTGCGCAGGTAGATCCTGCTGCCCGTGGGATCGGCATAGGCCTCCTGCAGCACGGTCTCGAGATTGTGGGGCACGACGATCGGCTGGACGCCGATCGTGCCCACGCTGCCGGCCGCGTCGCGGGAGATCAGCCATAGCTTGTTGCCGGCGGCGACGCCGAGGAAGCGGTCGCCGGTGGTGCCAAGCGGCATCAGCTTGGCGAAGTCGAAGGGCACCTGCTGGTCGGCGGCGTCGCCGGCGGGACCGGCCGACGCGGCGATGGCGCGATCGCGGACGATCCGCGACCCGTCGCGGGCGATCAGCATGATCTGATAGTTGGTGACGACGAGAAGCCGGTTGCCGTCGGCGGTGAAGGCGGCGCGGAGGAAGCGGCAGGGATCGCTGCCGGAGGGCTGCATCCGGTCGTCGCGCGGAATCTCGCAGCGGAGCGCCGCCGGATAGCCGGCCTTGCCGCCGAGCGCGAAGGAATCGCGCTCGATGCTGCGGGCGCCATGATGCCAGGCGAGCACTTCGAGGAACTGACTCTCGACCAGGCCGCGATCGTCGACGAAGACGTTGGCGGCCTGCACAACGTCCTCGCCGATGCGCCAGCCGATGATCGAATTGCCGACTCCCACCGGCGCGACCAACGTGTGGACGTCGGTGCGATCGGCGGTGAAGGCGTCGGGGGAGAAGGCGTCGCCGATGGTGGTGCCGGCGACGGCCGACTTGACGTATTCGTCGCTGAAGCCGTCGAGGCTCCAGGCCGCCGGATGGAAGGTGCGCTCGGCCGTCCGTACCTGGTCGCCCTGGACGGCCAGCACCAGTACCCGGAAATTGTCGCTGTCGGTCCCGCGCAGCAGCTCGATCTCGCCCGAGGTCGCCATGCGGGCGCTCTCGACCTGCGCATGGCGCATGCTGCCGACCCAGAGCCGGCTGCCCGAGGCGGCATCGACGAGGGCCAGGCACTCGTTGTCGGAATGCCTGGCATCCGGCAGCGGCGCGGCATCGGCCTTCCGCTGCATCCAGCTGTCGAAGCGGTCGGGAAGGCCGCCCGGCACCTCGGGACAGGAGCCGCGATAGGTGGCGAGGAGATACCGGTCGCCGACCAGCCGGGCATTGTCGATCGGCACGCCGGCGAGCAAGGCGCTCGCGCTGCCGCCGGCGGTGTCGATCTCGGTCAGGCGGCCGCCGATCAGCGCATAGATCCGGCTGCCGGCGGCGCCGGCGAAACGGGCCGGCCGGGAATCGGAGGAACCGGCATCGACCTTGAGCGCGACGCGCCAGTTCGCGCCTTCGGGAGCGAGCACGGCGAGCGATTCGACGTCGCCCGGGCCGGCATAGAGGATTTCGATGCGGCCGCCGTTCGAGCGCACGTCGTCGATGCGGGCAATCGCCGGCATGTCGGCGACGGGACCGAGCTCTGCGGCTCCCGGCAGGGCCACCGCCAGCCGCCCGCTGTCGGAGACGAGAAGCGCGACGCCACCGGCTCCTGCCGCCCCCGACCGCGCCGACAGGAACTCCACCGGCACCTTGTAGCCGGCGGTGATCGCGCCGGTCCGCCGGTCGTTCACGGTCAGGAAGCCCCCCGTCAGGAAGCCGTTCGTCAGATCGCCGTTGCTGTTCTGGGGATAGAGACGGAGCTGGTAACGCGCCAAGGCATGGCTAGGCACCGCCATGCCCTCGCTCTCCGAACCGGAATAGGGCGCGAGGGGAAGGATATGCTGCGAGTACCAGTCCTGCACGGCGAGCGCCGGACGGAGCTGGTCGAAGAGCGCTTCCGTGGCGTCGCCGGCGACACCGACCGAACGCGCGACATCGGCAAGCAGGCTGCCGGCGAGCGACAGGTCGCCGGGCTCGTACTGCCCATCCACGACGTCGCGGTGGTAGAGGTCGATGCGGTCGGCAAGCGTGCCGGCGAAGAAGCGGAGCGAGGTAAGGAGCACGTCGACGGCGCGGCCGCGCGCCTCGTCGGCGGCGCGACGCTGGTTCTCCGCCTCGGTCTCGGCCTTCTTGGCGGCGGCTTCCGCGCGCTTGGCGAGGGCGGCGGCGCCCTCGGCGGCCTGGCGTGCCGCAGCCTCGGCGGTTGCCGCCTGCTCCGCCTGCTGGCGCGCCGCGGCGGCTGCGGCTGCGGACTTCTCCGCCTCGACGCGGCGGGCATCGGCGAGCTCGCTCGCCTTGCGGGCGGAGGCATAGAAGAACGTGGTCGCGACGGCGCCGCAAAGCGCCAGGATGAGCATGGCGACGAGGCCATAGGCGAGGCGCTGGAGCTGCTTGGAGCGGGCGGCCGCCTCCTGCCCCGCGATCAGCTGGCGCTGGGCCTCGTCCTCGCGCTTCTTGCGCTCGGCTTCCGCCGCCTCGCTTTGCTCGAGGAAGGCCTTGGCCTCGGCGAAATGGCCGCCATAGCGGGCGGCCCAAGGCTCGGCCGGGCTCTCGGCGCGCCACCAGGCGGCGATGTTGGCGAGGTCGAGGCCGGTGAGCAGCCCGCCGCGCTTTTCGGCGAAGCGGGTCGTGCTGGCAGTGAGCTGCTGGTAGACGTCCGCCGAGCGCGCCTCGTCGGCGACGCATTGCGAGAGCCGCCGCCACTGGCGGATGAGGCTCTCGTGCGAGATGTCGACAATGGTGTCGTCGTTCAGCGGCTCGGACGTGTCGGGGACGATGAAGTTGCGGCCGGGCGCACGGAAGGCGTCGAGCACCGCCTGCACCGATTCGCGGCGGCCGTTAGCGAGCGCAACCAGGTCGCGGAACGCGGTCGGGCGGCGGATGGCGTCCATCGCCGTCTTGCCGGTGACGAGGCTGCGGAAGACGACGTCGATGACGTCGGCATGTTCCTTCGGGATCGTCGCGGCGATCTCGTCGGCATGGCGGTTGAGCGCGCCGGCGAGGCCGTTGACGGCCTCGTAGTCGGCGAGCTTCAGCTCCACCGGTCCTTCGTGCCGCTCCTGCGCGATCTGCCAGAGCAGGTTGAGCACGTGCTGCATCAGCGGGAGCTGATCGGCGCGCTGGCCGAGGCGGTCGGACTGGTCGTAGGTCGTGCCCGATTCCCATGGGGCAAAATCGGTGAGGTCGTTGAGCAGCCGGTTGACCAGCGCCGGCTCGAGCGAGAAGCCGCAGACGCCCGCCGGCCCCTCGATCGCCTGGCGGCATTCCTCGCGCGTCATGCGCGGGGCGAGGTACAGGCCGCGGTTGATCGCCTCGGGCAGGCCCTCGATCAGCGTGCACTGGCGGAGATATTCCGAGCGCATCGTGATGACGACGTGCACCGGCACCGAATGATCATTGGCGGATTCGATGAGGAGCGCGACGAAGGCCTCGGCATCCTGGCGGCCGCTATAGTCCTCGTAGCGGAAGAGCTCCTCGAACTGGTCGGCGATGAGGACGAGGTTCCAGCCCTCCGGCAGGTTGCCGTCCTTGCACCATTCGACGAGCGACTTCGGCCCGCGCCGCAGGAAGGCGGCGAGGACCTCGATCTCATGGTCCTGCGGCGGCGGGCCGCCGCGCAGGCCGAGCAGCGCCTCGGCGAGGGAGCGGATCGGCCGGCCGCGCGGCCGGAAGTCGGCGATCTTCCAGTTGGAGCCGGCGCCCGGGAAATAGCCGAGCTCGAGGGCGTTGAGGAGGCCGGTCTTGACAAGCGAGGACTTGCCGCTGCCCGACGTGCCGAGCACGGCGAGGAAGCGCGTGGCGGCGAGGATGTCGACCATCTGGTCGACGCAATTCTCGCGGCCGAAGAAGATGTCGAATTCCTCGCGCTTGAACGCGCGAAGACCCGGATAGGCGATCCGCCCCCCGGCGGCCCCGTCCATCTTACGCTATGCCCGAAAGAAGCTGGTCGACGCGCTCCGGCGTCAGTCCTTCGCGGCAATCGACCTCGTCGACCTCGGGCAGCGCGACGCCGACCGGCGGCTTGTCCTCCGGCGGGGCATAGAGAAGCCGGAACGGCTTCGGCGGTGCGCGGCGCGTCGATTTCAGCCGCGTATAGAGCATGATCTGGTTGCGCACCCAGAACGGGTTGGCCTGGCCATAGACGAGGATCACCGCGCCGCATTCGCGCCAGTTGCGCTCGAGGTCCTCGCGCACCTCCTTCGCCGTCCCGTGGGGCTGGGCGAGGATGACCGGCATCTTCTTGTCGCGGAGCGTCTTGAAGACGGATTCGGCGAGGTTCTGGTCAGGTATGTCGGCATTGACGAAGACGACGGCATCGTCGTGCGGAACGGGCGGAGGCGGCGGCGTCGCCAGGCGCACCACCTCGGCCTTGAAGGATTCGAAGCCGGTCATGATGACCGTCTCGCCGAGCAGCTGGGCCTTGTAGTCCTTGTCCATGACGCGCTCGAGATCGAGCGTCGGCGAGCGCCACTTGACGATCTTCACGCCCGCCTGGACGGCGAGGTCGTTCTGGGCGACGAGGTAGCCTTCCGGCAGGTCGCGGGTCTTGCGCGGCGAAACCGGGCCGAGAAGCTGGACGAAGGTGCCGGCGCCGGCGAGGTCGGCGGCGACGGCGGCGCGGAAGTCGTTGCCGCCCTGCGGGTAGGGCTCCGCCGGCAGGACCGGGATGTTGAACTGGCCGAGATAGCTGACCAGCTGTTCGCGCTCGTATTCGAGGTCCTCGGTCACCTGGGCGACGACCACCGGCCGCATGCCGCCCGCGGCGGCTGCCGGCACGGGCGCGGAGGCAGTCGCCTGCTGCGCGCGCGCCGGCTGGGGAGACGAGACGCCGGGCGCCGGCGAGACCTGGGCGAAAGCGGCCATGCGCGGCATGGCCGCCGGCTGCGGCGCAGGCGCGCGCTCGCGCATCTGCATGAGCTGGCCGCGGATCTGCTCGGCGAGCTTGTGGACGCGCGCATAGTAGAGCTGCGCGTTCAGCTGCGGCGTGATCGGGAGAGCGATGTCGGCTTCCACCTGATCCTTCTGCCAGAAGGGGATGCGGTGGTAGTCGTTCAGCGGATCGGGGTAGCGGTCGCTGCCGTAGAGCGGAATGCGCTCGATGGCGAAGAGCCGCGTCGGCTCGCCGGCGCCGACGAAGGTGCGCAGCTCGTCCCGCGTCCATTCGCGCGTCGCATAGGTCGGCGAGCAGACGGCAACGAAGGTCGCCGAACGGGTGACGTTGCGGAGAATCTCCTCCAGCGGGTGATTCCCCTGGAGGTTGGTGTTGTCATAGTAGAACTTGATCTGGCCGACCTGGCCCGAGCGCTGCTCGAGGGCGGTCTGCAGATTCTGGACGAACACGCTCACCCACGCTTCACCGAGGGCATCAGCCTCGTTGTCGGCATGGGCGTAGCTGATGAAGACGTCGTAGTCGTAGCCGTTGACGAACGCCATCGTCACAAATTCTCGGTGCGCCGTCGCCCTCTAGCGGAATCGAGGCGCCAAGCCCCAACCGCGCCTAACCTATCCTAATCCATTGGTTTCGCAAGGCGCCCGGGACTTGGCCGGGCGCAACGGTTAAGCCGTTTGCCGCCACATTTCGGTCAGGGCTCGAGAAGCGAACGCAGCGCCCGGCCGTAATCGCTCTTGGCGAGCGTGTTCGCGCAGGCGGCGAGCCGATCGTCATCGATCCAGCCGGCGGCATGGGCGATCTCCTCCGGCGAGGCGATCAACTGGGCCTGGCGGTGCTGGAGAACCTGCACGAAGCTGGAGGCTTCGAGGAGCGAGGTATGGGTGCCGGCGTCGAACCAGGCGAAGCCGCGGCCGAGGCGCTCGACCTTCAGCGCGCCCTCCTTCAGGTAAAGGTTGTTGAGGTCGGTGATCTCCAGCTCCCCGCGCGCCGAAGGCTTCACCTGGCGGGCCCGATCGACCACGGTCTCGTCGTAGAAATAGAGCCCGATGACCGCCCAATGGGACTTGGGGCTGGCCGGCTTCTCCTCGATGGAGGTGGCGCGCCCATCGGCATCGAAGGCGACGACGCCGTAGCGTTCCGGATCGTGCACGCGATAGCCGAAGACGGTGGCGCCGGAGGCTTGCGCGCTCGCATGAGCTACCGATTCGGAGAGCGTGTGGCCGTAGATCAGGTTGTCGCCCAGCACCAGGCAGGAGGGATGGCCGGCGATGAAATCGGCGCCGATGAGGAATGCCTGGGCGAGACCGTCCGGCGAGGGCTGCACGGCATATTCGATCGAGAGCCCCCATTGCGATCCGTCGCCGAGCAGCGTGCGGAAGGCCGGCTGGTGCTCCGGCGTGGTGATGATCAGCACCTCGCGGATGCCGGCGAGCATCAGCGTCGTCAGCGGGTAGTAGATCATCGGCTTGTCGTAGACCGGAAGCAGACTCTTCGGCATGACCAGCGTCAGCGGGTGCAGCCGCGTGCCGGAACCACCGGCGAGGATGATGCCCTTCCGATTCACGACGCATACTCCTTCGACAGCAAGGCATGGACGATCCGCCGGGTCTCCTCCTGCCAGGGCCTGGCGCGGAAGCCGAAGGCCTCCGCGAAGCGGCTGGAATCGAGGGCGGAATTGGCGGGCCGCTTCGCGGGCGTCGGATAGTCGGCGGTGGCGATCGGAACGACCGGCGGGTGCCTGCCGGTGATCGACGCCTGCTCGTCGACGATCCGGCTCGCGAAGCCGTGCCAGGTGGTCTCGCCGGTACCGGCGAAATGCCAGGTGCCCCAGGCCGCCCTGCCCTGTCCCGCCGCATCGGCGACCCGCAGGATCGCCGCGGCAATGTCGTCGGCGGAAGTCGGGCAGCCGCGCTGGTCGGCAACGACGCGAAGCTCCGGCCGTTCGGCAGCGAGCTTCAGCATGGTCTTCAGGAAATTGCGCCCGTTCTTCGCATAGACCCAGGCGGTGCGGAGGATCACATGCTCCGGCAATGCCCTGTGCACCGCCTCTTCGCCGGCGAGCTTGGTGGCGCCATAGACGCCGAGCGGGGCGACCGGATCGCCCTCGACATAGGCGCCCTGCTTGGTGCCGTCGAAGACATAGTCGGTCGAGATGTGGACGAGCGGGATGCCCGCGCGGGCGGCGGCCTCGGCGAGCACGCGCGGCCCTTCGGCATTGGCGCGGGCGGCGGCCTCCGGCTCGCTCTCCGCCTTGTCGACGGCGGTATAGGCGGCAGCATTGACGAGGAAGGCGGGTCGATGGCCGGCGATGGCCGTCGCCACCGCGGCGGGATCGGCGATATCGGCCTCCGCATGGGAGAGGACGGTAAGCGGCGTGCCGGCGGCCGAAGCCGCCTCGGCCAGCGCCTCGCCGACCTGGCCCCGGCCGAAAACGAGGATCACGAGGCGATCCCCAGCCTTTCGCCGCGATAGACGCCCGAGCGGATGCGCTCCCACCAGGGACGGTTGTCGAGATACCAGCGCACGGTCTTGGCGAGGCCGCTCTCGAAGGTCTCCTCCGGCACCCAGCCGAGGTCGCGGCGGATGCGCGAGGCGTCGATGGCATAGCGCTGGTCGTGGCCGGGGCGGTCGTTGACGAAGCTGATCAGCTCGGCGTGGCGGGCGACGGTGCGCTCCGGCACCATGTCGTCGAGGAGCGCGCAGATGGCATGGACGACGTCGAGGTTGGAGCGCTCGGAATTGCCGCCGACATTGTAGCTCTCGCCGGGCACGCCGCGGGTGGCGACGAGGGCCAGCGCGCGCGCATGATCTTCGACGAAGAGCCAGTCGCGCACGTTGCTGCCATTGCCATAAACGGGCAGCGGCTTGCCCTCCAGGCAATTGAGGATCATCAGCGGAATCAGCTTCTCGGGGAAATGATACGGCCCGTAATTGTTCGAGCAGTTGCTGACGACCGTGGGCAGCCCGTAGGTGTGATGCCAGGCGCGGGCGAGATGGTCGGAGGCCGCTTTCGACGCCGAATAGGGCGAGCGCGGATCATAGGCGGTGGTCTCGGTGAAGAGCCCATCGGCGCCGAGCGAGCCGAATACCTCGTCGGTCGAGACATGGTGGAAGCGGAAGGCCTCGCGGCGCGACGCGGGAAGCGACTTCCAGTAGTCGAGCGCGGTGTGGAGGAGCGTGTAGGTGCCGACCACGTTGGTCTCGATGAAGGCGGCCGGGCCGTCGATCGAACGGTCGACGTGGCTCTCGGCAGCGAGATGCATCACCACGTCGGGCTGGACCTGCTCGAAAAGCGCCGTCATACGCTCGCGGTCGAGGATGTCGGCGCGCACGAAGGTGAAGCGCTGGTCGCGCGAGACCGGAGTCAGCGAAGCAAGGTCGCCGGCATAGGTAAGCTTGTCGACCACCACGACGCGGTGCGGCGTGTGGTGGATCAGGTGCCGGACCACGGCGGAGCCGATGAAGCCGGCACCGCCGGTGACGATGAAAACCTTGCCGGCTTCGGGTGGCACGACTTCCATCACGGCATCAACCTCCGTTCGCGCTGGCTGCACGAGGCATGCCGGCGCCCTCTCCGTCCGCGAAACCCGCGTCCTTCACGGGTTTTCGCAGGAAGCCATCGCCGCGACAAGGCGGCGCGGCCGGACATCCTTTCCACACCCCAACGCCGATAGTTGCAATGCAGCACGAATATTCGCAAGCGCTCGCGAGCCGGCCCGGCCGGCCCTCGGTGCGCCGATCAGAAAGGCGAAGCAAAGCCCGCGAAGAGCGGCAGGCGGGCATCCTTCTCCGAAACAATCGCCTTGTCGGCCGTCACCGGCCAGTCGATGCCGATGGTCGGGTCGGCGAAGTTGAGCCCCGCATCGCTCGCCGGCGCATAATAGTCGTCGCATTTGTAGGTGACGACGGTGTCCGGCTCGAGCGTGCAGAAGGCATGGGCAAAGCCGCGCGGCACGAAGAGGCTGTGGCCGTTCTCCGCCGACAGCGTCGCGCCAACCCAGCGGCCGTAGGTGGGCGAGGTGCTGCGCAGATCGACCGCCACGTCGAGGATGGCGCCGGCGACGACGCGGACGAGCTTTGCCTGCACCGCCGGCGGCGTCTGGAAATGCAGGCCGCGGATCGTGCCGACCTGGCGCGAGAGGGACTGATTGTCCTGGACGAACACGGTCTCGACGCCCGCTTCGGCGAGCGCCGCCGCGCGGAAGGTCTCCATGAAGTAGCCGCGGCCGTCCTCGAACTTCCTCGGCTTGAAGAGGAGTACGTCGGGAATGGCGAGACGCTCGATGGTGCTCATGTGCCTGCAATTGCCTCCGGTCCATCACGGGCAATAAGACGCGGTGGGCTTCATGTCCACGCTTCGCGTTCCCGGCCGGTTGGCGTGGCGCGCGCCGTGACGCGGATTGCGCGGCGCATGCCGGCAAAGCACGGCCGCCCGGTAACGCCACGGTCACCGTGAAACGAGAATGCCGCGCCCCGGGCGCGGCATCCTTCCGTCCGGATGCGAGGCGGTCAGCCGCGCCCGACGAGCGGCATCTTCGTCGCCATGATGGTCATGGTCAGAACGTTGGCGTCGAGCGGCAGGCCCGCCATGAAGACCACGGCGTCGGCGACCTTCTGCACGTCCATGCGCGGCTCGGGCGCGCGGGTCATGTTGGCCTGGAGCACGCCGCCGGTCATCCTCGAGGTCATGTCGGTGGCGGCGTTGCCGATGTCGATCTGGCCGCAGGCAATGTCATAGGGTCGGCCGTCGAGCGCCGCCGACTTGGTGATGCCGAGGACGCCGTGCTTGGTGGCGTTGTAGGCGACCGCGTAGGGCCGCGGGGTCTGGGAGGAGATCGACCCGTTATTGATGATGCGGCCGCCCATGGGCTGCTGCTCCTTCATCAGGCGGAAGGCGCCCTGCACGCAGAGGAACACACCGGTAAGGTTGGCGGCGACGACCTTCTGCCAGTCGTCGAAGGACAGGTCCTCGAGCGGTACGGCGGGCGCGGTGATGCCGGCATTGTTGAAGATGACGTCGAGGCGGCCATACTTCTCCTTGGTCGCGGCGAAGAGCGCCTCGACGGACTTCGGATCGCCGACATCGGCCGTCACCGCGTAAGCCTCGCCGCCGGCGCCCGCGATCGCCGCGGCGACCTCGTCGAGCGGCTCCTTGCGGCGTCCGGTGATGACCACCTTGTAGCCGGCTTTTGCCAGGGCGATGGCCGAGGCCTTGCCGATGCCGCTGCCCGCGCCGGTCACCATCGCGATCTTGCCCGTCATTTTTCGTCTCCCGAGATGCTGTTTTCCGACCGGTCATGCGGCGGCGCCCCGTGTCTTAGCCGAAGGGCGGCGGCGAAGCGACTCCTTCGGCAGAGCACGCGGGAATGCGTTGAACGAGGGCACGAAGATTGGGAATATGGCCTTCCCCCTGCCGCCGCGGCGGCGCTCGACCGATCAGCTTCCACGACAAGACAGCGGTGACCCAATGCCACGTTTCTCGGCCAATCTCGGCTTTCTCTGGCCCGACCGTCCCCTCCTCGAACGCATCGAGGCGGCCGCCGATGCGGGCTACAGGGCGATCGAGCTCCACTATCCCTACGACGTGCCTGCGGCCGAACTGAAAGCGGCCTACCAGAAGCGGGGCCTGGAGCTCCTCGGCCTCAACACCCAGATCGGCGCCGGCCCTGACGGGCATCGCGGCTACGCCGCCGTGCCCGGTCGCGAGGCGGATTTCCATGCGCTTGCCGAGCAGGCCATCGCCTATGCCTCGGAGGCCGGCGGAACGGCCGTGCACATGATGGCCGGCAACGTCGCGCCCGAGCGGCACGCGGAAGGCTTTGCCACCATCGTCGCCAACCTCAAATGGGCCGCGCCGAAGGCCGCGGCGGCGGGCCTCACCGTGCTCATCGAGCCGATCAACCGCCGCGACATGCCGGGCTATTTCTATTCGACGCAGGAGGAAGGGGCGGCGGTGATCGACGCGGTCGCCGCCCCGAACGTGAAGCTGATGTTCGATGCCTATCACGTCGGCGTCGCGCAGGGCGACATCATCACGCGGCTGCGTACCTTCTATCCGAAGGTCGGCCACGTGCAGATCGCCGCCGTCCCCTCGCGCGCCGAGCCGGACGAGGGCGAGGTCCATTTCCCCGCCATCTTCAAGGTGCTCGACGAGCTCGGCTATACGGGCTGGATCGGGGCAGAGTACAAGCCCCGCGCGGCGACCGATGCCGGGATGGACTGGGTGAAGGCGCTGGGGCTCGCCGGACTGGGCAGCTAGGTCCGGCCATCCACGAGTCTTTATTTGTCCCTGACCCACAACCCCACCCACCGGCCTCTCGGCCGGTCCCCCCTCCCCGTCCCGGGGAGGGATGGGTGCTCTACGCCGGTGGTCGACGCCTGTCAGCGAACCGGTGTCGCTGAACGACGGCCGAGGCCTCCAGTCCCTCCCCGGGACGGGGAGGGGGGACCGCGCGATAGCGCGGTGGGTGGGGTTGCGGGCCGGTGACGAGACGGCTCGGGAAGAAATCCGCTTCCCTGGTCGCGCAGCACCCTACCCCCGCGCGACGACCAGCTCCTCGCCGGTGATGACGCGTTCGACCTCCTCTACCGAGGTCGTCTTCGGGTTGATGTCGTCGGCGACGATGCGGCCGCGGCGCATGACCACGATGCGGTCGACCACCTGGAAGACGTGGTGGATGTTGTGGGCGATGAAGATGCAGGAATGGCCGCTGTCGCGCGCGTTGCGCACGAAGCGCAGCACCCCTTGCGTCTCTGCGACGCCGAGGTTGTTGGTCGGCTCGTCGAGGATGATCAGGTCGCTGTCGAAATGCATGGCGCGGGCGATGGCCACGGCCTGGCGCTCGCCTCCGGACAGCGAGCCGATCGGGGTATTCGGCGGGATGTTCTTCGAGATGCCGACGCGGGCGAGCAATTCGCGCGCGACCTCGTTCATCTTCTCCTGGTCGAGCCGGTTGAAGAATTTCGGCCCTTTCACCGGTTCGCGGCCGAGAAAGAGGTTGCGCGCGATGGAGAGCTGGGTGACCAGCGCCGAGTCCTGGTAGATGGTCTCGATGCCCTGCGCGATCGCATCGGTGGTGCTCCTGATCGTCACTTCCTTGCCGCGCACGGAAATCTTGCCGCTCGACGACGGCACGGCGCCCGACAGGACCTTGATCAGGGTCGACTTGCCGGCGCCGTTGTCGCCGAGAAGCCCGACGATCTCGCTTTCGTTGACGACGAGGTTGACGTCCTCCAGCGCCTGCACGCGGCCGTAGAACTTGTTGACGTGCTCCATGCGGATGAGTTCGGTGGCCATGGCTGTCACGTCCCCGCCTGGTGCCGGCGCTCGAGCACGGAATGGAGCGTCATCATCCCGAGGATGATGGCGCCGATGAAGATGTTGTAGGCGAGGCCCGGCACGCCGATGAGGACGATGCCGTTGCGCATGACGCGGAGGATGAAGACGCCGAGAACCGTGCCGATGATGGTGCCGCGGCCGCCGGTCAGCGCCGTGCCGCCGATGACCACCATGGCGATGACCTCGAGCTCGTAGCCGGTGCCGGAATTCGGGTTGGCCGAGGAGGTACGGATCGACGAGATGATGCCGGAGAAGCCGGAGAGCACCGCGGTGAGCATGAAGAGCGCGACCTTGGTGCGGTTGACGTTGACGCCGCGGGCGCGGGCGGAATTGGCGTTGCCGCCGGCCGCCTGGATCCAGTTGCCGACCTTGGTGCCGGTGAGCACGTAGCCGAGGATGATGGCGATGCCGACAAACCAGAAGAGCGAGGCGTAGACGCGGAACGATCCGATATAGAAATCGCCGACCAGCGCGCTCGCCAGCCAGTGGCCGCCGGCGCTCCAGGTGCGCTGCGGAAAGCCGTCGGTGATGTAGAGGCCGACGCCGCGCACGACGAGAAGCATGCCGAGGGTGACGAGGAAGGACGAGATCTTCACGCGCGTGACGAACCAGCCGTTCGCCCAGCCGATGAAGGCCGAAAGCACCATCGCGATCAGGAACGATATTTCCAGCGAGGCCCAGCCGGCATTGAAGAAGGTCCACATGATCACCGGCGCGAAGCCGAAGACGGAACCGACCGAGAGGTCGAACTCGCCCGACGTCATCAGCATCGTCATGCCGAGGGCGATGAGCCCGAGCTCGACGGTGAACGAGAGCGTGTTCGAGATGTTCAGGACCGACAGGAAGTCGTGGTTGATCGACCAGAAGACGGCGAGCTCGGCGACGAGGAGGACGAGCGGCCCGAATTCGGGCTTGGATATGAATCGCTGCAGGAAGGTTCGATTTTCCACGGGAGGAACCGATCTTCTTCGAGGGAGCCGGCTTGCGGAGGGTCGGCGCGGATTGCCCCCGGACGCGCCCCTCCGGCAGTCATGCGATCATCCGCGGCGGAGCGACCCGCCGCGGATGCCGGAAGGAAAGGCTTACTTGCCAGACAGGATCTTGTCGTAGATCTCGGCGGTGTCCTTCTCGTAGAGGGCGCCGGTGATCACGTTGAATCCCGGAGGAATGCCGCTCGCCGCCATGTTGGCGAGCGAGAGGGCGACGTAGCTGGTCGCCTGCGGGTCCTGCCACTGGGCGGCGTTGACGTAGCCGTTCAGCACTTCCTGGGTGGTGTCGAGCGAGTTGCCCCAGCCGACGACCGGGATTTCGCCCGGCTTGACGCCAACCTGGTCGAAGACGCGCTTGATCGAGCCGGTGACGAGATCGCCGAGGCCGATGATCGCCTTCACCTTGGTGCGGTTGGCGGTGAGGTAGTCGACCATGCGGTTGATGGCCTCGGCCTGGTCGAGCTTGGCGTCGGTCACCTCGTAGGTGATGCCGGCGGGCTCGAGCACGCTCTTGATGCCTTCCTCTTCCTGGACGCCATAGGTGGCGCCGGGCACTTCGACCGGCATCCACACGAAGTCGCCCTTCTTGATCAGGCCCTTGTCGACCAGGTACTGCGCCCAGTGCTTGCCGAAGGTGACGTTGTCGCCGCCGACATAGGCGTTGAACGGCGCCTTCGGGTCGGGAGTGTTGAAGTTGATGATCGGGATGCCGGCCTTGCGGGCTTCGCCGGCGATCTCGACGAGGCTGCCCGGATCGGGGCTGGTGGTGACGATGCCGTCGGCCTTGGCGGCGATCGCGGCGCGGACCGCTTCCTGCTGCGAGGCGACGTTGCCCTCGTGGAACGAGGTATTGACCGTGTTGCCGGTGTCCTTCGCCCATTGCTGCGCGCCGGCGAGGAAGTAGGTCCAGACCGGGTCGGCGGTGGTGCCGTGCGAGATCCAGTAGAAGGTCTTTGCCTGGGCGACCGCCGGCAGCGCAAGCGCCGCCACGGTGCCCGCAATAATCGCGAGCTTTCTGAACATCTGGGTTTCCTTCCCCTGCCGTTATTGTTTGTCTTCGAGCGGTCCGGCGAACGAACCGTCGGCGGAGTGTGCCCGCTGCGCGGCGCGCCAGCAAGGGCATTGCTGATTGTTTATCAGGCAGTACGGGCCCGGCGGAGCCGACAAGGGAAGATGCCGCACCGTCGGTTGCCCGGCCCGGCATCGTCGCCTAGGATCGCGGCGCCGCCGTCCGGCGGAGCCCCGGCGACCGGCATGACTCCCGCCCTCCTTTTCTGGATTTCCCTTCTCCTCAAGATGGCGGTGACGGCGGGCTTCGTCGCCGCGGCCTCGCTCATCGCCGAGCGGTCCGGTCCGCTCGTCGGCGGGCTGGTCGCGACGCTTCCCGTATCGGCAGGGCCGGTCTACGTCTTCCTCGCCCTCGACCATCCGGCGGGCTTCCTCGCCGATTCGGCGGTGGCGAGCCTCGCCATCAATCCGGTCATCGCCGCATTCGCGCTCGCCTGCGCCTATCTCGGGCCACGGCACGGGCGGGTGGCGAGCGTCCTCGCCGCGCTGGCGCTCTGGCTCGTCCTCGCCGTCGTGGTCCACCTGTTCGCATGGACCGTCTTCGGGGCGGTCCTCTTCAATGTCGTGACGCTGCCCCTGTGCCTGTTCCTCGCCCGGCCACTTCGCGAGGCGACCATTCCGCGGCTGCGGACACGCTGGAGCGACATAGCGGCGCGCGGCGCCTCGGTGGCGCTCCTCGTCGCCGCGGTGGTGCTGGTCAGTGCGCATGTCGGGCCGGAGGCGACCGGGATCCTCGCCCTCTTTCCGATCGTGATGAGCAGCATCATGTTCATCCTGCATGGCCGGGTCGGCGGCAAGGCAGCGGGCGCCGTTATGGCGAGCTCGGTCACCGGGCTGATCGGCCTCGCGCTCGGCTTCCTGACGCTTCACTTCGCCGTCGTGCCGCTCGGCTCCGCCGGCGGGCTCCTCCTGGCGCTCGCGGTGACGATCGCATGGAGTGCCCTCGTGCTTCTCGCCAAGCGGGCCGGCGTGCCGGTCTAGCGCCCCGGGATGGCGATCCGCCCATGATGGGTCGGGGCGCCGCCGCCCGGAATGCGCAGACGCGCCAGCGTGCCGCCAAAGGACGGTTCGGTGCCCGTCGCGAGCACGCCGGCATTGGTCACCCACAGCGTCTCGCCGTCGAAGGTGCAGTTGGTTGGCACGCTGCCGCATTCGAAGAATGCTTCATGGGTGCCGTCGGGCCTCAGAATGTGGATGCCGTTGGTGCCGGCATCGGTGACGTAGAGCCGGCCATCGGCGCCGATCCGGATGCCGTCAAGGGACGGACGCTCGCTGGGCATGCGGCCGAGATCCTCGATGCTGCCGTCGGGACGGCGGCGCTTCACGTGGCCGGTGTAGGATTCGTCCCACACCACCGAGCCATCGGCCTCGACCACGATGCCGTTCGGGAAGACCGGCTCGGGAAACGCAACGAGGACCCTCGCACGGCCGTCGGGATGAATCTCGTGGATGTAGCTCGGCGCCGGATCGGCGGGATTGTAGGTGCCGGGATCGGTGAAGATCAGCCGCCCGTCCGGGGCAAAGACGAGGTCGTTGGGGCCGTTCAGCGGGATCCCCTCGACCTCGGTGACGAGCGTCTCCGCCATCCCGCTTTCGACGATGCGCTGGATCGACGGCTTCGCCATCTCCTTCGCCCGCCATGGCCCGACCGTGCCGCCGTTCTGGCAGACATAGACGCCGTCCGTGCCGAGCACGCAGGAATTGGGCGCGCCGGCCGTGTAGGCGTAGCGCGATGCGCGCCCCTCGCGGTCGATGGCCGTGATCTGGCTGCGGTAGCATTCGACGATGAGGATGCGGCCATCGGGGAGCATGGTCGGCCCCTCCGGCCAGCCGAGGCCGTCAGCCACCTCGACCACGTCGCCGATGTCGATCTTCCGCATGTGTTTCCCCCGACGTCTCTTGTCTTGCTCTTGCCGCGACAGCGGACGCCTCGCTTTAGCACAGGGCATGCGAAGGTAGAGCCGATCAGCCGGGAAACGACAACGCGTCGGCGAGATTTGCGGCGCGGAACTCGCCGAAGGTCTGGCGGCGGCCATCGCCCCTTGCCAGCGCCGCCTCGACCTCGTCGCGGATGGCGGTGGAGACAAGCGCCGCCTCGCCCGCGTCGAGGTTGCATGGATCGAGGTGAAGGACACCGGCCTCCACCATGTCGTCGCGCACGCGAATGGAGGGGTTGCGCGCGGCGAGACGCTCCGCCAGCTCCCAGGCGTGCAGTCCGCTCGCCTCGCCCACCGTCACCTCGACGCGGTCGATAGGGTTGCCGGTCCAATCGGGCAGGACGCGAAGCGCCAGTCCCGCAACGCCGGCGAGCGCCGCCAACCAGTACTCCACGATCTTCATCTCGCCGGCCCGCACCGCCGCGTGGTCGCGCCGGCCCCAAGCTTCCAGCGCCAGGATGGCGCCGGCAATGCCTTCCTTGCCGACCTTCATCGCCCGGCCGATGCCGCGATGCTGCAGGTAGGCGGCACGGACCAGATCGTGCTTGCCGGCGACGATGCCGGCTGTCGGCCCGCCGAGGAACTTGTGGGCGCTCCAGATGACGAGATCGGCGCCAAGGGCGACCGCGCCGGTCAGGTCATATTCGCTCGCCATGTCGACGATCACCGGGACGCCCTGGGCATGGGCGGTGCGGATAAAGGTCGCGAGGTCGACCTGGCCGGTCGGGACGACGTGGTGCGAGACGACGAACATCGCCGCCGCCGTCCGCTCGTCAAGGGCCGCCTCAAGGTGAAAGGGCTGAACGTCGAAGGCCGTCCCGACGGCAACCGCCCTCGCACCGGCAAGCGCGATCATCTGGCCGACCGGCGCGCCGAAATTGACGAGGTGCCCGGCCTGGATCACCACCTCGTCCTTCATGCCTTGCGTATCCGGCAGGCGCTCGATCGCCGCCGGGTCGGCACCCGTCATCGCCGCGGCCACGCCGAGCACCATCCCTGAGGCGCTGGAGGAGGTGACGAAGCCGGCTTCCGCGCCGGTCGCCTCCGCTATGGCCCGGCTGGCTCGCTTCTGCAGCGCGGCGATATCGACGAACGCGGCGAGAATCTCCGCCACCGCCTCCCGTGCCTCCGGCACCACGCGCGAGGCGCCGAGCGCGGTCATCGTGCCCGATGCGTTGATCACGGGCACGAGGCCGAGGCGGTCGTGGATCGCGCCCATGCTATCCCGGAGTCATCTTGAAGTCGGCGCCCTCGGGCAGGAGCTGGCCGCCATCGACGACGATGCTGGTGCCGGTGATGTAGGCGCCGTCGTCGGAGGCGAAGTAGAACACCGCGCCGGCAACGTCGGCCGGGGTGCCGAGCCGGCCGAGCGGCACCGCATCCTCCATCTGCTTGATGAAGGCCGGACTGCGATGCAGCTTCACGCCTTCGGTCAGGATGTTGCCGGGCTCGACGCCGTTGACGGTGATGTTGTAGCCGGCGAACTCGATTGCCGCCGACTTGATGAAGCCGTTGATGCCGGCCTTCGACGCTGCGTAATGGCCGTGGCCGGGGCTCGATACGTGAGGGCCGGTGATCGAGGAAGTGAAGATCATGCGTCCACCGCCCCGCGCGCGCATCACCGGCAGCGCGGCGCGCGCCGCGAGGAAGGTGCCGCGAAGATTGACGCCGAGGACGGCGTCCCATTCCTCCGCCTCGATATTC
This sequence comes from Hyphomicrobiales bacterium, assembly GCA_017305635.1. Classification (GTDB taxonomy): domain Bacteria; phylum Pseudomonadota; class Alphaproteobacteria; order Rhizobiales; family Kaistiaceae; genus JAFKKF01. Next base: position 388,809 of record JAFKKF010000013.1, read on the forward strand.
TCGATCAGCGTCCACGGATAGATGCCGGCATTCTGGACGAGGATGTCGAGGCCGCCGAAGGCATCGACGGTGGCGGCGACGGCGAGTTCCGCGCCCTCCTTCCGCGAAATGTCGGCGGCGATGAAACGGGCAACCTCGGCGCCGCCGAGCTCGGCGGCGGTCGCCTCGCCAATGGCGGCTTCGGTATCGGCGATCATCACGCGCGCGCCCTCGGCGACGAAGCGGGCGGCTATGCCCTTGCCGATGCCGCGGGCGGCGCCGATGACGAGGGCGATGCGGTCTTCGAGGCGGCGTGCGCCGAGGGTGGCGGTCATATGAGCTTCTTCCGGATCGAGAGCTTGACGGTGTCGAGAAGGACGGCGACGAGCACCATGCCGCCCTGGATGAGCTGGGTGAAATGGGCGGGCAGGCCCATGAGGTTGATCGCCGTCTGGATCGAGGCGAGGAGCAGCACGCCGGCATAGACGCCGGTGAGCGAGCCGACGCCGCCCTTGAGGCTGACGCCGCCGATGACCACCGCGGCGAAGGCCTGGAAGAGCATGCCGACGCCGAGATTCGCCGTGGCGCCCGAGGTGCGGATGGCGAGCAGCCAGCCGGCGAGGCCGGCCATGGCGCCGGCGATGACGAAGGTGATCGCGGTCAGCCGGTCGACGTTGATGCCGGCGCGGTAGGCTGCCTGGGCATTGCCGCCGATCAGAAGCAGGTGACGGCCGAAGGGCGTCTTGTTGAGGATGAAGGCGAAGGCGAGCGTCGCCACGATCGAGACCCAGGCGATCAGCGGAAACGAGAGGAAGCGTTCGATGGCGAGGAAACGGAGCGCCGGCGGCAGCTCCTGCGCCGAGCGGCCGCCGGAGAGCGCGACGACGAGGCCGCGGCCCCAGATATAGGCGGCGAGCGTGACGATGAAGGCGTTCATCCTCAGCCGCACGACGAAGAAGGCGTTGCTGGCGCCGACCAGAGCGCCGACGGCGAGAGCGATCACCAGCGAGGCCGGGACGATCAGCCATTCGGGGTCGAGGGTCAGGCCGATGCCGACGCCGGACTTCGCGAAAAGGATGCCGACGACCATCGCGGCCAGGGCCATCACCGACTCAATGGACAGGTCCATGTAGCCGGCGATGATGAGCAGCGAGAGCCCGATCGAGAGCGTCGCGACGAAGGTCGATTGCTCGACGATATTGGCGAAGATGCCGATCTGGAAATAGTTCGGCACGGCAATCGAGAATATCGCCAGCACCACGGCGAGGATGAACCAGACCAGGTTGTCGAGCACCAGCTCGATGGCCGCGCGGCGGCGTGGAGAGACCATCCGAGGGCTCCGCGGAGATTCCGGAACAGGCGGGAAGGAGGCGCCGGCCGCGAACGGCCGGCGCTCCGGGGCGTCTGCGAACGGTGTTCGCTATTCGACCGACTTCACCGGGGTCTCGGGCGTCTTCATGTTGCCCCAGAACTTCGGATCGTCGACATTGTCCTTGGTGATCGCAGCGCCCGGCAGCTTGATGTTCGGGCCCCAGGCCTCGTTGGTCAGCGTGCCCTCGAGGCCGAGGACGTCATACCTGCCCGGCTTCAGCTCCTGCTTGTTCACCACCTTGTCGGCGAACATGGCAAGCGCCGCCGCCTGCGCGAAGAGCGGCTGCTCGACTTCCACCTGCTCCCAGCCCTTGCGGATGAGGTCGAGGCCGACCGGCGCGCCGTTCGAGGAGACGAGCAGCACGTCGCCCGGCTTCTTGCCGGCCGCTTCGAGCGAGGCGACGGCGGCGACCGCGAGATGCGCGGCATGGACGAAGACGAGGTCGATGTCCGGATTGGCGAGGATCTGGTCGGCAACGATGGAGCCGGCGTTGGATGCCTCCCACTGCATCGCGGGCTTGGAGATGATCGTCACGTCCGGGAAGGCCTTCATCTTCTCCTCGAAGCCCTTCTGGATGTCGAGGGTGTAGGGATCGCCGGGATCGCCGAGGACCTGCAGGACCTTCCCCTTGACCGCGCCGTTCTTCTCCTTGAGGAGCCGCTGGATCTGGTCGGCCGCGACGTAGCCGATCTCGACCGTGCCGGCGACCGAGGTCAGGTCACTCTTCGTCGCGGTGATCTGCCGGTCGAATATCATGACCGGGATGCCGGCGGCGCGCGCCGCCTCGACCTGCGGCTTCAGCGCATCGAAGTCGACCGCGGCGAGGATGATCGCCGAGGGCTTCAGCGCGATGACGTCGTTCATCTGGCCCTGCTGCACGTCGGTCTTGTTGTCGGCGTTCAGCGCCTTCACGTCATAGCCGACATCGCCCATGAACTTGGTGATCGCGGTCACCGAGCCGGTCTGGAACTCGTCGAGCAGCGTCGGCACCATGTAGTAGATCGTGCCCTTGCTGGCGGCGAGTGCCGGGCTCAGCAGCGTGGCGACGGTGAGCGCTGCGGCTCCCGCCAGGCTGGCTATCAGTCTCTTCATCACTTCTCCCCTTCTGCTTGCCGTTGCAAATGTGAAGTCCCGGGACCGGCGGCGGCAGCCGCCCTCCCCTACGCGACACCCGTCGTTCGGGCATCCTCCCGTGTCCCCGGCACGGCCTTGGCGGCCTCGCCGGTGATCATGCGCACGACCTCGTCGGCGCTCGTCTCGGCGGTGCGCACGTCGCCCGCCACCTGGCCCTGCCGGATCACCACCATGCGGTCGGCGACCTGGAAAGCCTGGGTCATGATATGCGTGATGATGATGACGCCGATGCCCTGCGCGGCGACCTTCTTGATCATGTCGAGGCCGCGCCGCGTCTGCTCGACGCCGAGGGCGGCGAAGGGCTCGTCGAGGAGCACCAGCTTGCCGCCCCAGTGGACGAAGCGGTTCAACTCGATCGCCTGGCGCTGGCCGCCGGAAAGGTGCTCGACATTGGTCCTGAGCGACGGGATCCTGGTGCCCGCATCGGCGATCGCCTTCGCGGTCACCGCCTCCATCGCGCGCTCCTGCAACACGGGAATGCCGAGGAAGCGCTTCACGATCTCGCGCCCCATGAAGAAGTTGGCGACGACGTCGACGTTCGTGCAGAGCGAGAGGTCCTGGTAGACGGTCTCGATGCCGGCGGCCTTGGCCTCCGCCGGCGACGAGAAGCTGATCTCGCGGCCATCATAGACCATGCGGCCGCCGCTCCGCTCGAGCCCGCCGGAGATGATCTTGACCAGCGTCGACTTGCCGGCACCGTTGTCGCCGAGCAGCGCCACGACCTCGCCGCCGCGCATCGAGAAGGAGACGCCCTTCAGCGCTTCGATGGCGCCGAAATTCTTGGTGATGCCGTCGAGGACGAGAAGGGGTTCCGTGCTCATGCCGCTACCTCGCGCTTCGACGCCGGGCTCATGATGGGATCGCGCTCGCCCCGCTCCTCGTCACCGGCGAAGAGAAGACCGAAGCGCGGCGAGAGGACGCCGGAAACGGCAAGCGCCGCGGCGCCACGGAGCACCCCGTCCTTGCCTTCGCGCGCCAGTGTCAGGCGGGGCGCGGTGCGCCGGTCGTGCTCGGCGATCGAGTGGAGAAGCGGCTCGGCGGCCGCAACCAGGCGCGCGAGCAGGCTCTCCGGCATCATGCCGCCGATGACGATGGTCTCGGGATCGAAGAGGTTCTCAATGGTCACGACGGCGGCGCGGAGAAGCGGCGCCGCCTCACCGATCCACTGGTCGATGACCGGCGATCCCCTGTCGATCGCCGTGCGGAGATCGGCGCGGCCATTCTTTCTCCTGAGGCGCCGGTCGAGCGCGTCGAGGGAGAGGTAGCGCTCGAGGCAGCCGCGATTGCCGCAGGGGCAGAGCTCGCCTCCGGGCACCAGCGGAAGATGGCCGATCTCGCCGGCATTGCCGCGGGCACCGCGCATCACCACGCCGTCATGGACCATGGTGCCGCCGAGGCCGACGCCGAAATAGAGGTAGTAGAAGTCGCGATAGGCGCGGCCTGCGCCATAGAGCTGGTCGCCGAGCGCGGCAGCAGCGATGTCGATGCCGACAAAGGCGGGCAGGCCGGTCGCGGCCTCGAGCCGCGGTGCGAAGTCGATGCCCTGCCAGCCTTCCAGCGTGGTCGAGCCGACGAAGCTCATCGATTCGACGCCGATCGGTCCGGGCATGGCCATGCCGATGCCGAGCATGCGGCCCTTCGGCCGCACGGCGCGGATATCGCGCACCATTTCGCCGAAAAGCGCGAATGCCTTCTTCGGATCGGCGGGCGGAGCGCCACGTTCCCGGCGCGCGATCACGTCGCCGGCAAGGTTGATGAGCGCGGCATCGACCCCGATCGGCGTGACGTGGAGGCCGATGGCGAAGCCGCCTTCCGGATTGACCGCGAGCGCCGTCGGCGGATGGCCGCGGCCACGCGCTCTCTGGCGGATGCCGCGGATGAAGCCCTGCAATTCGAGTTCGCGAGTGATGTTGGAGACCGTCTGGACGGTGAGTCCGACCTTGCCCGCAATGTCGGCGCGCGAGACCGGGGCCGAGAGCCGGATCGTCTCGAGGACGATCCGCCGGTTATAGGGCCTGCCGAACTCCTGGTTCGTGCCGCGCAGCGCCACGCCACCTCCCCTTCCGAAGGCCAGACGCTAGCACGCGACCCTTTCAAGTCAAATGGATTTCAAAAATATGCCAGCGGAGCGAACGATCGTGGACCCGACGGTTCCTTGATCCTCCGCATGGGTCGATAGCCGAACCATTGCCCGCGGCAGCGCCCCGGCCCTATCCTCCCTCCCGACAAGACCGTCGTCTCATGGGGAGAGCGCCGGCGTTCCGGGGAACCATCGTGTCATCATTGTTCGATCTGAGCGGCCGCATCGCACTCGTCACCGGCTCGAGCAAGGGCATCGGGCGGGCGCTCGCCGAGGGCCTCGCGCGGCACGGCGCCACGGTAGTGCTCAACGGGCGCAGCAAGGCGGCGGTGGACGAGGCCACGGCGGCGCTGAAGGCGGCCGGCCTCCCGGTCCATGCCGCGGTCTTCGACGTGACCGATCCGAAGTCGGTCAACGAGGCGGTCGAGGCCATCGAGCGCGACGTCGGGCCGATCGAGATTCTCGTCAACAATGCCGGCATGCAGTTCCGCACGCCGCTCGAGGATTTTCCCGACGAGCGCTGGGAGGAACTGCTCCGCACCAATGTCTCCAGCGTCTTCTACGTGGGCAAGGCGGTGGCGCGTCACATGATCAAGCGCGGCCACGGCAAGATCATCAACATCGCCTCGGTGCAGAGCGAGCTCGCGCGGCCCTCCATCGCGCCCTACACGGCGACCAAGGGCGCGGTGCGCAACCTCACGCGCGGCATGGCTACCGACTGGACGAAGCACGGCCTGCAGGTCAACGCCATCGCGCCCGGCTACTTCAAGACGCCGCTCAACAAGGCGCTGGTCGAGAATCCGGAATTCTCCGCATGGCTCGAGAAGCGCACCCCCGCCGGACGCTGGGGCAATGTCGAGGAGCTGGTCGGCGCCGCCGTCTTCCTTTCCGGCGATGCTTCCTCCTTCGTCAGCGGGCAGGTGCTCTTCGTCGACGGCGGCATCACCGCCTCGCTCTGAGCCCCCGATCATTCCACATTCCAAGCAACAGGAAGAGCGACCGCGATGAGCGTGTTCGACAGGTTCAAGCTGGACGGCAAGCGCCTTTTCATCACCGGCGGCAGCCGTGGCCTCGGCCGGCAGATGGCGCTCGCCATTGCCGAGGCCGGCGCCGACGTGGTGCTGACGGCGCGCACGCAGGAGAGCCTCGACCAGACGGCAGCGGATATCCGCGCACTCGGCCGCAAGGTGCTCGCCATCACCGCCGACATGGCCGATCCCGCCGCCTGCACGGAGGCCTGCGAACGGGCGCTGGCCGAGTTCGGGCCGATCGACATCGTCATCAACAATGTCGGCGGGCGGCGCGAGCCGACGCCGGTCGAGGCGCAGAGCTTCGAGGACTGGCAGCGGCTCCTCGGCTTCAACGTGTCGAGCACCTTCATCTGCACCAAGCTCCTCGGCGGTGCGATGGTCGCGGCGGGCAAGGGCGGCCGCATCATCAACGTCGCCTCGATCTCGGCCTGGAAGGTGCTCCGTGGCATGGGCGGGCGGCACTACGAGACCGGCAAGGGCGCCGTCGCCCAGTTCACCCGCTCGGTCGCCGCCGACTGGGCGCAGCACGGCATCACCGTCAACGCCATCTGCCCGGGCATCTTCATGACCGAGGCGAACGAGCGCTGGGCGAAGTCCGCGCCGGAGCGCATCAACGCCTATCTCGCCCAGATCCCCATGGGGCGCTTCGGCCGGCCGGAGGAGATCGGACCGCTGGCGCTGTTCCTTGCCAGCGACGCGGCCGCCTTCGTCACCGGCGCGATGTACGTGATCGACGGCGGCCTCGACCTCTGGTGAGGGCAGCCCGCTCCGGTCAGCCCTTCAGCATGCCTTCCGTCAGCCCCTTGAAGAAGAGCTTCTGGGCGAAGGCGAAGGCGATTATTCCCGGGGTCACAACGATCACATAGACGGCGGCAAGCGCCGGCCATGACCATTGGCCGAGACCGCCCTGCGCGGCGGCGAGCACCACCGGCATGGTGCGCGCCGTCTGGTCGTTGGTCAGCGTCGTGCAGAGCAGGTACTCGCCCCAGGCCGTGACGAAATTGACGATGAAGATCACGACGAGGCCGTTCCGCACCATCGGCAGGCCGACCAGCCACAGCGTCTTCCACGGCCCTGCCCCGTCCATGGTCGCCGCCTCCATCATCTGGTGCGGGACGAGCTGGAACATGCTCCGCATGATCAGGATGCTGATGGCGAGGTTGAGCGTCACGTAGGGCAGGATCAGTCCGCTCGTCACGTTGATCAGGCCGAGCCAGTTCTGGATCTCATAGATCGAGATGATCGAGACCACGCGGATCGGCAGGTAGAGCGAGACCAGGAGCACGATGATGATGAAGGCGCCACCCTTCGGCTTCAGGTGAACGAGCGCATAGCCGGCGAGCACCGCGCAGAGGCAGGTGATCAGCACCGTTCCGGTGGTCACGTAGATGCTGTTCCAGAGGTTCAGCGGGAAGGTGTCGATGCGCTCGAAGACGTAGGTGTAGCGGGTGAAGTCGAAAGAGGTCGGCCAGAACCTCCCCTGCGCCGCGTCGGGCCGCGACTTCACCGAGAGGAGAAGCACCCAGAGCAGCGGCAGGATGATGATCACCATGAACAGGTTGATCACCCCGTGCTTCACGATCGAGCCGAGGTGGCGGCGGAACCAGCCCGGACCGCCGACGCGGTTCGAGACGGGGCGGGCCGGAAAGGCGCTGTCGTCGATGGCTTCCATCGTCATCACACTAGTCCCTCGACCGGAATACGCGGATGAGAAGGACCATGACGACCATCATGGCGGCGGCGCCGATCAGGCCGATGGCGGCGGCGAAGCCCTGCCGCCAGAGGCCGAGATGGAACGCCTGGTCGTACATGAAGATCGTCCAGGTATAGGTCGGCGTCTCGCGGTTGAAGCCGCCGAAGATCAGATATTCGTCGATCACCGCCATGGCCGTGCCGAAGCGGAGCACGACGAGGATCATCATGATCGGCGCCAGCCGCGGCCGGATGACGTGCCAGAAAATCTGCCACTCGCTGGCGCCGTCGATGCGCGCCGCCTCGGGCAGGTCGCGCGGGATCGAGGCGAGGCCGGCGAGGAAGAAGATCGTGTGGTAGCCGAGGCCCCACCAGACCTCCATGACCGCGATGGCCGGCAGGGTCAGCGCGGTGCCGCCCAGCCATTGCGGCGCGTCCTGGATGGTGAAGAGGCCGAGCGTGTCGATGAGGAAGCGGTTAATCGGGCCGGCCTGGTAGTTGTACATCCACTTCCAGAGCACGAAGACCAGCGTCGACGGGATCACCGCCGGGATCAGGAGCACCACCCGGTAGATGGTCGCCAGCCGCGCATTGCTCACGCGGTCGACGAGGACCGCCAGCAGGAGCGGCAGGATGATCGTGCCCGGCAGGAACATCAGCGTGAACAGTGCCGCCCGCCACAGGCTCTTCCACATCAGCGGATCGTTCAGCGCCTCGACGTAGTTGGCGAAGCCCACCCATTGCGCCGGCGACTGTGACAGATACTGGTAGTCGGTGAAGCTGACCCAGAGCACCCGGAAGATCGGGTAGGCCTGGTAGCCGATGAAGAAGATCACCGCCGGCAGCAGGAACCACCAGGGACTGAGCCCTTGGCGGATCTGGGTGAACAAGCCGATCCGCTGGTACCGGCTGATGCTGTCCGAGGCGATAACTTCTGCCATGCTGCCCTTTTCGCGACCGGCGTCGCGAATCCCCATCCGGCCCTGCCGGACCTCGCGTGCAAGAGAAACGGAACCGGCGATCCCGGCCTCCGATACTGGAGGCCGGGAAATCACCGAGGCCCGAACCGGCGCAGCAAGAACCGCGCCGGTCCGTCTGCCGGCTTACTTGCCGCGCTTCATCTCGGCCTGGACGGCGTCGACGACCTTCTGCATGGCGACCTTCGGATCGGCCTCCTCGCCCTTCAGGTAGGTCTCCCAGATCGGCTTGCCGATGACGAACTGGTTGAGGCCGAAGAGGTGGTTCTCGATGGCCTTGGCCTTTTCGAGCTGGGCACGGACGAGAGCGACGAAATCCGGCATCCAGTCGGGCTTGTTGGCGTCCCAGTCGGCATAGATCGACTTGTAGGGCGGCAGCTGGCCGGGATGGGCGACTTCGGTGCCCACGATCGAGTCCTTCCAGATCTGCGGATCGTAGGTCAGCGCCTTGATGTACTCGGCCGCCTTCTCCTTGTTCTGGCCGTACTTGAAGAGCGCGCAGCCCGTCGTCCAGAACACGGTGGAGCCTTCGCCATTGGCGAACTTCGGCAGCGGCCCGAGGCGGAGCTGCTTCGGATCGTCCCAGTTCTGGGCCATGCGCAGCGGCGCATTGAAGTACTTGGTGTAGTAGCCGACGTTCTGCGCGGCGAAGGCGACCTCGTCCGGCGTGCCGTTGACGCCGCCGTCGGTGGCGCCTTCGAGCAGGATGTCCGGATTGGCGTAGGCCATGATCTCCTTCATCAGCTTCAGCGCCTCGATGGCGGCGTCGCTGGTGAAGTCGAACAGCCCGTCCTTGTAGACCTTGGTGCTCATCGAATGGGTGAAGGGCACCAGCGAGCGCCAGCCATGGCTGTCGAAGGTGGCCCCGAACGGAGCGGCCTTGCTCTCGGAGACCTTCTTGGCGGCGGCGAGGTAGTCGTCCCAGGTGGCCGGGGCCGCATCCGGGAGGCCGGCCTTGGTAGTCACGCCCGAGTGCCAGCTCGAGCCGATGACGTCGAGGAAGAAGGGCCACGAATAGAGCTTGCCGTCGACGGTGCATTCCGCCCGGATGGACGGGATGATGTCGTCGATCACTTCCTTCGGGATGTAGTTGTCCCACGGCTCGATGACGCCGGCCTCGATCATCGCCGACATCTCGACGAAAGGCGTCTGGCCGACATAGACGTCCCAGGTGCTCTGCTGCTGCTTGGCTTCCGCCACGAAGCGCTCGATGCCGAAGCCTTCCGTCGGGGCGATCTGGTAGTTGATGCCCGGGAACTTGGCATTGACCGCGGGGATGCCCGGATGCAGGTCCTGGATCCACTGGTAGAAGGTCGGCGTCAGCGGCCGCGAGTCGGCGGCGAAAGCGGTGCCGATGCCGGTCTTGGCGAGGGCGCCGACGCCGGCGAGGCCGAGGCCGGTGGCGACCGTCCGCAGCAGGAACTCGCGGCGGTCGATCCTGCCCGCCTGAAGCTCCTGCAGAGCTCCCTGCTGGGCCATGTAATCCTGTTCCTTCCGTATAGTCATCTCAGTCTCCCCTGATGATCAACGTAGAACCTTTTTGCGGCATCGATCGCCGCGCAGAAAATTCAGTCTCCTATAACTCCCCTCGTCCGGCGAGCGTTTTCTTGCGCGGCCAAACATCCGGTCGAGGCGAATCTGCACCTAGTCACCGAGCGGCTCCAGCACCTTGCCCTTGCGATGGCTCAGCACCGTGTACTTGATCCGGCGCAGCGTCTCGCGCGCCGACGGATCGAGCGCATAGCCGACCGCCGAGGAGATCAGGTCGATGATCACCATGAAGGCGTAGCGCGAGGCCGTCGGCTTCAGCGGGTCGGGATATTCGGGAATGTCGACGGTGAGCTTCACGTCGCAGATGGCGGCGAGCTCGCTGTCGGGCGCGGTGATGCCGATGGCCTTGGCGCGATAATGGCGCGCGAGCTCGACCACCTCGATCACCTCCTTCGTTCGCCCGGTGCCCGAAATGGCAATCACGAGATCGTTCGGCTTCAGCGTCGCCGCCGTCATCTTCAGGATGTACGGGTCGGAATAGGTATGCGCCATGACGCCGTAGCGGAACAGCCGGACACGCGTCTCCTCGGCAAGCGCGGTCGAGCTGCCGCCGAGCCCGAAGACGAGCACCTGGTGCGCCTTGGCGACGAGCTCGGCGGCCTTCACGATGTCCGCCGGATCGATGCCGCGCTCGACGGCGCTGATCGCGTTCCGCGCCTCGCCGAAGACCACGCTCCAGAGCGGCGAGGGGTCCGACACCGGCGGCATCGGCTCGCCCGGCGCGAGGTAGAGCCGCCCCACCACGACGCTCTGGGCAAGCTTCAGCTTGAAGTCGCGCACGCCGTCGCAGCCGATGGCGCGGCAGAAGCGCGTCACCGTCGGCTCGCTCGCCTCGGCGCGGCGGGCAATGTCGGCATTGGAGGCGTCGACCGCGAAGCTGACATCGGCGAGGACGACGTCGGCGACCCGACGCTCGGCCGGCCGCAGCTCGCTGTAGGAGTCCTTAATGATGGAGAGTATGTCCGGGATCGGCTTCGAGAAGCCGTCGCTGCCGGCATCGGCGGAACCCTCCGTGCGCATCAGCGCCCCTCCGCGACTGGACCCGGTTGCCCGACGCGTGCCGTCCGGCGATCCCCTTGCCGGATCATCATGTTGGAAAGTTACACACAGGGCAAGCCCCGGTCCCGTTCCCTCGACGAGTTTTCCGCAAACGACACGAGGAGCCGGTGGCATCCCTCGCAGGTCGGTTAGTTACAGACCGAGTGACCCGACACCCGGCTTCCATGCTACAGAGGGAGTGAGCGCGGGCCCGACGATCCGCGCGAGGGAGGAAAAGGGAAATGGCCGCCGGCACTGAAGGAAACGTGATCATCTCGCTCCGCCCGGAGCATTTCGGCGACAGGGAAGCGGTGCTCGCCACCAGCGACGGCATGACCGCCTCGACCTTCCGCTATCCGACCGGGGTCGCGGCGGTCCGCATCGTCAACCGCAAGGGCGAGATCATCCTCCTCCCCTTCCAGGGCCAGCAGATCTGGGACGCGCGCTTCCTCGGCCGCACCCTCACCATGAAGACCTATTTCCCGCAGCCTGTGGCGACCAGCAACTACCTCTCCACCTATGGCGCCTTCTTCCTCCATTGCGGCGTCACTGCCATGGGCAATCCCGGCGCCGGCGACACCCATCCACTCCACGGCGAATTGCCCAATGCGACCTACCAGGAAGCGGAGCTCGTCATCGGCCGCGACGCGGAGGGCAGCTTCATGGCGCTGACCGGGCGCTATCGGCACGCCGTATCCTTCGCCCATCACTACACGGCGCGGCCGAGCGTCACGCTCCATGCCGACGCGACGGCCATGGACCTGACCCTCGACGTGCACAACCACCGGCTCGAGCCGATGGAGGTCATGTACCTCGCCCATATCAACTTCCGTCCGGTCGACGACGGGCGGCTCGTCGACACGATCAAGCGGGATCCGGCGCGCATCCGCGTGCGCTCGGCGCCGCCCACCTCCTCCGACGAGCACAAGAAGTTCATCGAGGCGGTGAAGGCCGATCCCGACATCCACCGGCACGAAGTGGCCGGCCGGCGGATCAAGCCGGAACTGGTGCTCGCGGTCGATTGCGCCGCCGATGCCGATGGCTGGGCGCACAGCATGCAGCTCCATCCCGACGGCTCGGCCGATTTCGTCAGCCACCGTCCGGACGAGCTGAAGACCGGCGTGCGCTGGACCGCGCGCCACGGCGACATGGACGCCCTCGGCCTCATGCTGCCGGCGACCGCCGAGCCCGACGGCTACAATGCCGAGAAGGCGAAGGGCAATGTCGGCACGATCCCGCCGGACGGCCACTTCCGCTTCCACATCGTCTGCGGCGCGCTCGATCCGGCTGCGGCGAAGGATTTTCGCCGGCGCGTCGAGGCGGTGCCGCGCTAGGACGCGCGGCCGAGCAGGCGGAGAAGGTTGCCGCCCATGACCGCCGCGCGCTCGGCGGGCGCCAGTCCGCCAAGGAGCGGATTGTCGACCGTCTGCGCGAAGGAGACGAGGTCGAGCGCCGGCGGGAAGTCGGAGGCCCAGAGGCACCGCGCCGCGCCGAAACGGTCGAGGACGGCGTCGATGAAGGGGCGCGCCGCCTCGTGCGGCCAGGCGTGCTCGGGCATGCTGATCGCGTAGAGGCCCGAGATCTTCACGAAGACGTTCGGCATCGGCGCGAGCGCGAGCAGTGGCGCGATGCGAGCCTCCGCCGCCTCTCGCGAGGGCACCCTCGGATGGGCGCCCGGCAGGCCGACATGGGAGAAGAGGAACCGGCAATCGGGCGCCGCTGCGACCACCGGGCCGAGCTCGGCTATCGCCTCCGGCGGCGCGTTCAGCGAGATGATGGCGCCCGCGCGGTCGAGCACGGTCCAGAAGCCGGCCGGCCGCGTCGCGACGAGGCGCGCGGTCGCGGCGTCCGGCGCGTAGAGCGCGATACCGGCATGACCCGCGGCGAGCAGCGCCTCGACGGTCGCCTCGCCGGCCACGGCAATGTCGTCGACATGGCCGACCGTCGCCATCCAGGGACGGGTCCGAGCCAGCTCGCGGATGTAGGCATTGTTGCCGGGGTCTATCGCCAGCCCCTCATATCCAACGATCAACGCCGCGGCGATATCGTGCGCGCTTCGCAGCAGCTCATAGGCCTCGATGTCGGACCTCAGCAGGCTCGCGCCATAAGGGCCGGGAAAGCCGCGGCGGAAGAAGTGGATATGGGCGTCGGCGAGGGTCACAGGCGCACGACGTCCCGCGTCGCCAGCGAGCGGACGATCGCGTCGGCCGCGGCGAGGCCCTGACGAGCCTCGGCGAGCGTCGCGCCGCCCGGATGTGCGCCCGCCCGGATGCCGGCGGCGAAGGTCGTGAGCTCGGTCCGCAATTCGTCGTCCGGCGGCCCCGCGGTCAGGTCGATCACGCGCGGCTTCATCCCGAAGACGCTGATGCGCCGGCCGAATTCCATCTCCACGCTGCCCTCTGTGCCGACGACCTCCAGCTTGTCCGGCGGCGTGTCGTGCGTGGGATAGGTCCAGGCGCTCGCCAGGTGCCAGGTGCAGCCCTTCTCGCCGCTCCCCGTCGCCAGCGTCTCGGAGCGGAAGGTCTCCGGCGGAGAGCGCAGGGCGAGCACCGAGGCGAGGCCGGCGCCGGTGAACCAGACCGCGACGTCGATGTCGTGGATCATCGTCATCAGGACCGGATCGATGTCGGGATAGCGCGCCGCGTGGGAATCGTCGCGATGACGGCGCGTGCTGACCGAGAGGATGTCGCCGATCTCGCCGGAGCGCACGATCGCCAGCGCCTCGCGGTAGGCCGCGGAGAAGCGGAGGATGTGGCCGGGCAATGCGAAGGCCGTGCTCGCTGCCTCGGCGGCGATGAGGATATCGGCTTCGGCGACCTCCATCGCGACCGGCTTCTCGACAAGGACCGGAATGCCGCGGGAAAGGGCAAGGGTCGCGATCGGGACGTGGGTGTGGCCAGGCGTCGCGATGACGAGCCCGTCCAGGGCGGCCCGGTCGATGAGTTCGCCGACATCGGCGACGGCAAGCTCGATCCCGTATCGGGCGGCAACCTCCCGCCGTCCCGCCTCGCCCGGATCGGCGATGCCGGCTATGGCCACGTCGTCCATTCCGGCGAGGGTCCGGATATGCTCGCGGCCGAAGAGGCCGGCGCCGGCGACCGCGATGCGCACTCTGTCAGCCATCGTCAGACCGTTCCTTCGGCACCTGCGCCGCAGACGAGGGCGCAGATATTGCGGGCTCCCTTCAGCGCCGGGATGCCGGCCTGGAGGGCGGCGATCGAGGCGGCGCCGGAGAGGTCGGCCGCCGTTCCCGTCTCGAACCACAGCCAGCGCGAGGCCTCCTCCATCGCCTCGTCGCTGACCAGCACGATGTCGTCGACGTTCTTCGC
>JAFKKF010000014.1 GCA_017305635.1 Hyphomicrobiales bacterium
GGCATCGGCCGGGCGAGCGGGTGAGGGGGAGAGTTCGCTGGTGGATGCCACGCTTCCAATCGCCTCCCTGACCGGCGGCCCGGATTCTCCCAACGAAGGCGAAGTTGCCCGACTTCCCGACGCTCCGGCCCCTCACCCCGCGCCTCTAGGTCGCTTCGCTCCCAAGAGGCACGGCCCTCTCCCCACCGGGGAGAGGGGGGCGCCCGACGCGTCCGTCGGTTCAGCCGGCGCAGGGCAAGAAGGCGCGATCACCTCTCCCCGGTGGGGAGAGGTCGTGAGCCCGGCGCCAGCCGGGCGAGCGGGTGAGGGGGAGCCCTTGCCGACGGACGCCACGCTTCCGCCCGCCGAGCGTCTGCCCCTCGCCGACTACACTGCCTTCCTCGCCACGCTCCCGCCATCGCTCCGCGAGGCCCTCGCCGCCCGCTGGGGCGCGCCCGAGGCCGATCCGCACTTCGCCGACGGCGCCTTCCGCATCCGGGCGCATCGCTTCGGCAATGTCGTCGTCGGCATCCAGCCGGCGCGCGGCCATGGCGTCGATCCAAAGGCGACGTTCCACGACCCGGCGCTCGTCCCGCCGCATCACTACCTCGCCTTCTACGCCTGGCTCCGGCGGTCGTTTGGCGCCGACGCCATCGTGCAGGTGGGCAAGCACGGCAATCTCGAATGGCTGCCGGGCAAGGCGCTCGGCCTTTCCGCCGAATGCTGGCCGGAGGTGGCGCTCGGGGCCACGCCGCTCGTCTATCCCTTCATCGTCAACGATCCGGGCGAAGGCAGCCAGGCCAAGCGTCGCTCCTCTGCCGTGATCGTCGACCACCTCATGCCGGCCATGACCCGCGCCGAGACCCATGGCGGCCTCGCCGAGCTCGAGACGCTGATCGACGAGTACTACGTCGCCGCCGGCATCGACGAGCGCCGGCGTGCCTGGCTCGAGGGCGAGATCCTCGCCGCCGCCGAGCGCACCGGCATCGCCGCCGATCTCGGCCTCGTGCGGGCCGATACGGCCGGCACCCTTCAGGCGCTCGACGCCCATCTCTGCGACATCAAGGAGCTGCAGATTCGGGACGGGCTGCACGTCCTCGGCGGCGGGCCCGCCGGCCGCGAGCGCATCGACACGCTCGCGGCGATCGCCCGCGTGCCGCGCTCCGGCGGTCGGCCGGAAGATGCCTCGCTCCAGCGTGCCATCGCCGACGATCTCGCCCTCGGCTTCGATCCGCTTTCCGTCGATTCCGCCGCGCCGTGGAGCGGCCCGCGTCCCGCCAGCCTCGCGGGGCTCTCCGACGCGCCCTGGCGCATCGCCGGCGACACGGTCGAGCGGATCGAGATGCTGGCGGCACGGCTGATCGAGGCCTCCGTCGGGGCGAGGAGCGCGATCACCTCTCCCCGGTGGGAAGAGGTCGTGAACCCGGCGCCTGCCGGGCGAGCGGCTGAGGGGGAGGTGCCCGGCGAGCGAACCCAAGCCGTCCTCGCCTGGATCGCCTCGACCCTCGCGCCGGCCCTCGACCGTTCCGGCGGCGATGAGATCGCTGCCGTTCTCGCGGCGCTTGACGGCCGCTTCGTCCAGCCCGGCCCGTCCGGCGCGCCGACGCGCGGACGTCCCGACGTGCTGCCGACCGGCCGCAACTTCTATTCCGTCGATGTGCGTGCCGTGCCCACCGCGGCCGCCTGGGCCGTCGGCCGCGCCGCTGCCGATGCCATGGCCCTCCGCTACTTCCAGGACGAGGGCGAGTGGCCGCGCTCGGTGGCGCTCTCGGCATGGAGCACGTCCAACATGCGCACCGGCGGCGACGACGTCGCGCAGGCGCTCGCGCTCATCGGCGCCATGCCGGAATGGGAGCCGGGCACCGGTCGCGTCACCGGCTTCCGCGTGCTCCCGCTTGCCGAACTCGGCCGTCCGCGCATCGACGTCACGCTGAAGATCTCCGGCATGTTCCGTGACGCCTTTCCCGGCCAGATCGACCTTCTCGATTCCGCCATCCGCGCCGTCGCCGCGCTCGACGAAGACGCGGCCGCCAATCCGATCGCCGCGTCGGTGCGCGAGGAAATGAGCCGGCTAACCACCCTCGCTCCGGCGCTCGCCGAGGTGCAGGCGAGCGCGCGCATCTTCGGCGCCCGGCCGGGGACATATGGCACCGGCCTGCAGGCGCTCATGGACGAGGACGTCTGGTCGGATCGATCCGACCTCGCCGGAGCCTTCATCGAGGCGGGCAGCCACGCCTATGGCGCCCGCATCCATGGCGAGGCCGTTTCGGAGGCGTTTCGCGAGCGTCTCAAGGCGATTCAGGCGGTGATTCAGCCGCAGGACACACGCGAGCACGACATTCTCGATTCCGACGAGTACTGGCAGTTCGTCGGCGGTTTCGCGTCGTCCGTCGAGCATCTCAGGGGCGTCTCGCCCCGTCTCTACCATTCCGACACGTCGTCTCCCGCGCATCCGCGCATCCGCTCGCTCCAGGAGGAGATCGGGCGGGTCGTGCGCGGCCGGGCGGCCAATCCGAAGTGGCTCTCCGGCATGATGCGCCACGGGTATAGAGGGGCCGCCGAGATGGCCGCGACGGTCGACCATCTCTATGCCTTCGCGGCCACTACCGACGCGGTCAGCGACCACCATTTTGACGAGCTCTATCAAGCCTTTATCGGAAATGCCGAGGTGCTCGAATTCCTCCACGGGGCGAACCCGGCGGCGCTTCGCGAAATGGGGGATAGATTGCGCAAGGCGATCGAGCGCGGGCTATGGTCGCCACGCTCCAACAGCGCCTATGACAGGCTCACGGCCCTGATCAACCAGCCCCTTGAGGCAGCGGAATGAAAGAGAACATGACGGAAGCGGAGCTCGATGCCCGCCACGCCGAAAAGATGAGGAAAAAGAAGGAGGTACGCGATCGCATCGTGGCCTCCAAGACGATCGAGAAGGGCCTCCTCATCGTCCATACCGGCAAGGGCAAGGGCAAATCCACGGCCGCCTTCGGCATGGTCTTCCGCGCCCTCGGCCACGGCATGCCGGTCGCTATCGTCCAGTTCGTGAAGGGAAAATGGCAGACGGGAGAACGGGTTGCGCTGGAGAAGTTCGGCGATCTCGTCTCCATCAACACCATGGGCGAGGGCTTCACCTGGGAGACCCAGGACCGCCAGCGCGACCTCGCCGCGGCCCGCGCTGCCTGGGAGCAGGCCAAGTCCTTGATAAAAGAGGGGAAGCACGCGCTGGTCCTGCTCGACGAGCTCAACATCGTGCTCCGCTACGACTATCTGCCGATCGCGGAAGTGGTTGATTTCCTGAGGGAAAAGAAGCCGGAGCATGTCCACGTCATCGTGACGGGGCGGAACGCCAAGGACGAACTCATCGAGATCGCCGACCTGGTGACCGAGATGGAGATGATCAAGCATCCCTTCCGCTCCGGCGTGAAGGCGCAGCAAGGCATTGAATTCTGAGCGACTTTCCCGCCGTCATGATCCAGGGCACCGGCTCCCACGTGGGCAAGTCGGTGGTCGTCGCGGGGCTCTGCCGGGCGCTGCGCAACCGGGGGATAAAGGTCGCGCCGTTCAAGCCGCAGAACATGTCCAACAATGCCGCGGCGACCGCCGATGGCGGGGAGATCGGACGGGCGCAGGCGCTGCAGGCGCGGGCCGCCGGGCTCGCGCCTTCCGTGCACATGAACCCGGTGCTCCTGAAGCCGGAGACGGATCGTGGATGTCAGGTCATCCTGCAGGGGCGCCGTGCGGGACGGCTCGAATCCGGCCGCTATGCCGAGCGGGCGCGCTACGCGCCGCTGGTCGCCGAGAGCTTCGCGATCATGGGCCGCAGCGCGGACATCGTCCTCGTCGAGGGCGCCGGTTCGGCGGCCGAGGTGAACCTGCGGGGCGGGGATATCGCCAACATGGGCTTCGCTGAGGCAGCGGACGTGCCCGTGATCCTTTGCGGGGATATCGACCGCGGCGGCGTGATCGCGAGCCTCGTCGGCACCCATGCCGTGCTGCCGCCGGCGGAGAGCGCCCGCATCAAGGCCTTCCTGATCAACAAGTTTCGCGGCGATCCGGCGCTTTTCTCCAATGGGATCAATGTCATAGAGAAGCGCACCGGCTGGCCGCCACTCGGCGTCATCCCGTGGTTCGTGGGCGCCCGCCATCTGCCGGCCGAAGATGCCGTCGGGCTCGAATCCGGCGAGCAGGGCGGCCCGCTGGTGATCGCGGTCCCCGAACTCCCGCGTATAGCCAATTTCGACGACCTCGATCCGCTCCGCCTCGAGCCGGGTATTACCGTCGTGATCGTGCCACCCGGCCGCCCCATCCCGGCGGAAGCGCGCCTCATCCTCATCCCCGGCTCGAAGTCCACCATCGCCGATCTCGCGTTTCTCCGGGCGCAGGGCTGGGACATCGACATCGCCGCCCACCTGCGCCGTGGCGGCCGCGTGCTCGGCCTCTGCGGTGGCTACCAGATGCTCGGCCGCACGATCGCCGATCCGGCGGGGATAGAGGGACCTGCGGGGACCGTGCCGGGCCTCGGCCTGCTCGCCGTTGATACGGAGCTGACCGGGGACAAGACGACGATTGCGGTCCGCGGCCGGCACCTCGCGAGCGGCGAGCCGATCGCCGGCTACGAGATCCACCTCGGCCGCACCGACGGTCCGGATTGCGCGCGACCGCTGGTCGAGGTCGGGGGGCAACCGGACGGCGCCACGTCGGCGGACGGGCACGTTTGCGGCACCTATGTCCACGGCCTCTTCGCGTCCGACATGTTCCGCCGCGCCTTTCTCGCGACTCTCGGCGCGGCGGCTTCCAATCTCGCCTACGAGGCCGAGGTCGAGGCGACGCTCGATGCGCTTGCCGCGCATCTCGAGAAGCACGTCGACATCGACCGCATCCTCACCATTGCTGGATATCGAGGATGATGACCGGCGCCGCGAGCAGCGCCACGAGCATGAAGAGGATCGCCCAGGCGCCGCGATAGACGATCAGCGCCCGCCGGATGTCGTCGGGCACGGCGCGCCGCCGCCCGCCGGCATTGAGGAAGGGATCGTCGACCAGCACGCCGCGATAGCGCCGCGGCCCGTTCAGCATCAGGCCGAGGGCCGAGGCCATGGCGGCTTCCGGCCAGCCGGCATTGGGCGAGCGGTGGCGGGGCGCGTCGGCCAGCATGGTGCGGACCGCTGCGCCGACCCTGCCGCGGGCAAGCGGCGCGGCGAGCGCGACGAGGAGCCCCGAGAGCCGCGCCGTGGGCCAGTTGACGAGATCGTCGAGGCGCGCAGCGGCCCAGCCGAAATCCTGATGGCGCGGGGTGAGATGGCCGATCATGGAATCGGCGGTGTTGATCGCCTTGAACGCGAAGATGCCGGGGAGGCCAAGAAGCGCGAACCAGAAGGCCGGGCCGACGACGCCGTCGGCGAAATTCTCGGCGGCGGATTCGATCGCCGCGCGGCTGACGGCGGCTTCGTCGAGGCTCGCCGGATCGCGGCCGACGATACGCGAGACGGTCTTGCGCGCCGCCTCCAATCCGCCGTTCCCGAATGCCCGCCACACGGCGCGGACATGGTCGTGAAGGCTGCGGCCGGCCAGAAGCACCGCGGCGGCCATGACCGTTCCGATCCAGCCGAAGGGAACGAGGCCGAACGCCCATTCCAGCGCATAGCCGAAGGCGAAGGCAGCGCCACCGATGACGAGCATGGTGACGACCCCGAAGAAACGGCGCGCGCCGGCGCCGAAATGCTGCCGGTTGAGGAAGCGGTCGAAGCCGTCGATGACTCGCCCCATGACGACCACGGGGTGTGGGGCGCGCCCCCAGACCGCATCGGGATCGCCGACGGCGGCGTCGAGGAGGATCGCTCCGGCAAGCATCCAGAGATGCGCGAGGGCGATCACCGCGCGCCTCGTACTGCTATCGTTGACAGGCGCCGTGACGGGCCGCGCCATGCGTCGCCCGTGCTTCCGGCCCGCCTTGCGCGGTACCCGAATGGCATTGCCAGCCCCGTCGAATCCCCGCCGGGACGTTAGCGGCTCGGGCGCCGGGAAGCGAGAATCGATTTGGCCCCGGCTAGGTCGGGCAGGGTGCCGCGGCGGGCGGCCGCCGGGTGGCATGAACCGCGGCCGGACCCGCATCGGGCGCAGCGGCGCGGGCGGCAAGCGCTTCGCGCTCAGCCCTCTCCAGCAGTTCGGCGACCGCCGCGAGCTTCAGCACCTCTGCCTCATCGCGGGCATAGGCAATGAGCGTGGCGAGCGACCGGGTGCGCCGGCGCCAGAACACGCGCTCCGTCGTGTCTCTGTCCTCTTCCGTCATGCAAAGCC
Source organism: Hyphomicrobiales bacterium (assembly GCA_017305635.1). Classification (GTDB taxonomy): domain Bacteria; phylum Pseudomonadota; class Alphaproteobacteria; order Rhizobiales; family Kaistiaceae; genus JAFKKF01. Next base: position 6,274 of record JAFKKF010000014.1, read on the forward strand.
CCTTTGCATTTCATGTCATGCTTCCAGCCCCTTGCAGGGCAGTTTCGCGCACAAGGCGGGTATGCGCATCCCCCATTTGGGGGATGACAAGCATGGCAGCCGTCCCGCGAATCAGGACGCCAGGAGGCCCGCAAGGAGGAGCGCGAGCTCGGCCTGGCGGTGGGTGCGGGTCTTGCCGAAGACCACCTTCAGCCGCGAGCGGGCGGTCTCCAGCGATATGGCTTCCGCTCCCGCCGCGTCGCGCAGGGTCTCGCCGGCGCCGATCCGGCTGGCGAGCCGCGCCTCGGCCGGCGTGAGCCCGAAGGCCGTCTGGAGCGTCCTCGTCACCTCGCTGCGGGCGGTGAGCGGGTCGACGACGATCAGGACCGCGCGGGCGAGGAGGAGCAGGTCCTGTCCCTTGCCCGTGATGGGCACGACCTGCGCCACGAGCGGCGGGCGGCCATCGGTCCGGGGCAGGCGGATGGGCGGGGTCGCGCGCTCGAGCGTAGGCGCACCGGCGGCGGCCCGCAGGATCGCGGCCTTGAGCGCTGCGTCCGCCTCACGGTCCGGCGAGCCGAGAAGGCCGCTGCTCATGGTGAGGGCACTGCCGAAATGGCGCTCGAAATCCCTCGGCATGTGGATCACGCGGCCGGAGGGGCCGATGAGCGCGACCTCGCGGCCGATGTCCGACAGGGTGTCGGCGATGCTTCGGGCGGCCATGAAGCCGGCCCGGAGCGCCAGCCGGGCAGCCGGCTGGAGACGCGCCGCCAGGCGGTTCATCTTCCGCACTTCGCTGCGCTCGAAAGGTCCTTCGCTGGCGCGCCGCTCCAAGGCCATGGGCAGGACGAATTCATCGCCCCAGCGCGCCATGACCATGCCGGCCGTGGCACCCATCCCGTGCGGACGGATGAACTCGTTGAAGAAGCGGTCATGCGTCAGTTCGGCCGGCGTGAACATGTCGCGGTCGGTGATCAGGCCCTTCATGCCGGCAAGCGTCAGCTCGAGTCCCCGGCGCATCCGCGAATTGGCGCCGTTCCAGCCGCCGGCGACGAGGTCCGCGATATATTCCTTCAGGGTGGTCGAGGAGAGCGCGCCGATCAGGCTCGGCGAGAAGGGATAGAGCGCTGCACCCGCCGCGCCGCAGGCAAAGCCGAGAGCCGCGAGGGCCTCGGGCCACAGATCGGGAACGATCGCCGCCTCGTAGAAGAGCTCGATTGCCTGCTCGAATGCGCTTTCGCGGATTGGCACTCCTACCCGCCCCGGCAGCTGCAATTGTATGTATCGGACCTTACTACCGGGACGGGATGCCGCAAGCCTGCCTACCGCCCGCCTGGGTCCGGGCCGCGACGGTTCTGGTCACGACCGCGTGAAGTCTCCCTTGACCGTGACGGCGGGGGCCACTATCCGTTCCACGGCCCGCGATGCAGCAACGATCCCATCGCATCGGCAGACGGCCTGGCGAAGGAGCGCCCGGTGCCGACTCTTCCAAGCGGTGCACCGGCTTGGCCTCGTGGCGGAGTGGTTACGCAGCGGACTGCAAATCCGTGCACCCCGGTTCGATTCCGGGCGAGGCCTCCAACACCTTCCCGCACTATTCGACCCTCGGCTGGCGCCGCCTGCCGCGATGAAGCCGCCGTCCCGCCGATGATGGTCTGGCTCCCACGGGTTGCCGCCAGGCAGGCGTGGCGTCGCCGCCTTGTCACCGGGGCCGGGCGGCTCTATGGAACGGTTGCAAGTCGCGCCGCCATTTCAGGGCTCTCCCATGATCGATTTCGCCGTCCAGCGCACCAAGATGATCGACTCGCAGGTCCGCACCGAGGACGTGACCGACCGCGAGGTCATCGCGGCCATGGGGGCGGTGGCGCGCGAAAGGTTCGTGCCCGCGCGGCTGGCGGATCTCGCCTATATCGACCAGGACCTGCCCATTGCCGGCGCGGGAGCAGGGGACCGCTTCCTTCTCAAGCCGGCGACGCTCGCCCGTCTTCTCCAGGCCGCGGACGTCGAGTCGTCCGACCGGGTGCTCGATGTCGGTTGCGGGACGGGATATGCCGCGGCGGTGCTTGCCGGGCTCGCGGCGGAGGTGGTCGCGCTGGAGCAGGAAGCAACGCTTGCCGCCGAAGCGCGGAAGCAACTCGCCGGTCTCGCCAATGTCCAGGTCGTCGAGGGGCCGCTGGAGGCCGGTCACAAGGCCGGCGCGCCCTACGACCTCATCCTCGTGGAAGGCGCCGTCGAGGTGGTCCCGCCGGCGCTTCTCGAGCAGCTGGCGGAAGGCGGAAAGCTCGTCACGGTGGTCGGCTACGGTCGGGCGGCGGCCGCCACGGTCTATACGAGGGCCGACGGGGATGTCGGCGACCGCCCGGTTTTCGATGCCGCGGCGCCGGCGCTGCCCGGCTTCCGCAAGCCGAAAGCCTTCGTCTTTCCACTCTGAGCGCCGCGCGCCCGTTATAGTCTCATCCGTTATGATCGGTCAGGGTGCGTTGCAACAAGGCCGCATATCCCCGGTTATTAACGTCTCCGGCGACAGTTCGGTTTGACCCCGGCCCCGCGGCGACTAGAGTGCCCCGGAGGTGCACTCTAGTTTTGGCGGGCGGCGCTCAGTGTTGCGTCGCGTAGATTATCGAGGGGGCCCGCGTTGCTGAATGGGCGTTTTCTTGCCGCGGCCGCGGCAGCTTTGATTCTGGCGTTGGCGGCACCCTCCGCCCGGGCTGAATCACTCATGGAGGCGCTTGCCTCCGCCTACAATAATAACCCCGACCTCAATGCGTTCCGCGCGCAGGTTCGCGCGGTCGACGAGGCGGTGCCGCAGGCGAAATCCGGCTTCCGGCCGACGGTCAACCTGAGCGGCCAGGTAGGGGTCACGAGCTATCGCTCGGGCGTCGCCGGGTCGGGCGTGAGCAGCAGCGGGAGCTACTATCCGCGCGCGGTTTCGCTTTCCATCGAGCAGCCGCTCTTCGCCGGCTTCCGTACGGTCAACGGCGTGAAGATGGCGAAGAACTCGGTCGCCGCGGCGCGCGAGCAGCTCCGCAACCAGGAGCAGACGACGCTCCTCGATGCGGTCACCGCCTTCATGGACGTGGTCGAGGCGCAGGTGATCCTGAACCTGCGCGCCCAGAACGTCTCGTTCCTGCGCGAGCAGGTCAAGGCCTCCACCGACCGCCTCAATGTCGGCGAGGGCACGAAGACCGACGTGGCGCAGGCCAATTCGAGCCTCCAGTCGGGCCTCTACGACTACAGCACCGCCGTCGCCAACGTGAATGCCGCGCTCGCACGCTACGAGCAGATCGTCGGCCACAAGCCGAAGTCGCTCGGCGCGGTCGACCATGTCGAGCTGCTCCTGCCGAAGTCGCTGGATGCCGCCCTCAACAAGGGGGGCGTGCAGCATCCGGGTGTTGTCGCCGCGCTCTTCAACGTCGACGTCGCGGCCTACAACGTGAAGATCGCCGAGGGCGCCTTCCTGCCGACCGCCGGGCTGACCGGATCGCTGACCCATGCCGACGGAAGCTCCGCGGCGGCGCCGAACGCCTATTCGAACAGCGCCTCGCTGATGGCGCAGCTCAACATCCCGATCTATGACGGCGGCAACGATTCCTCGCTCGTCCGCCAGGCCAAGGAGACGCTGTCGCAGCGCCGGATCGAGCTCGATTCGACGCGGGCCCAGGTCCGCCAGATCGTCATCTCGGCATGGGGCAACCTCATCGCCACCCGGGCGCAGGAACAGGCGGCGCAGGCGCAGGTCGAAGCCGCGCAGCTCGCCCTCAACGGTGTCATCGAGGAGCGCAAGGTCGGCCAGCGCACGACCCTCGACGTCCTGAACGCCCAGCAGACGCTGCTGAGCGCCCGCGTCTCGCAGGTCCAGGCCCAGCACGACCGGGTGGTGGCGGCCTATACGCTCCTTGCGGCGGTCGGCGGGCTCGATGCGCGGACGCTGCGGCTGAGAGTCAACCTCTACGACCCGTCGCAGCATTACAATGCCGTCAAGGACAAGTGGTACGGGCTGCGTACGCCCGATGGCCGCTGAGCTTTCCGCTCGGAGCTCTTCGTCCGCAAGCCGCGCCGGATGGCGCGGTTTCGGCTGCCGGCGTCTTCCGCTAGTCTGATCCGAATCGCCGAATCGCAGGTCGGGAAACGCATGGCCAAGGCCGGTCAGGCACAGGATCAGGCAATGGACGAGATCCTGGCGTCGATACGCCGGATCATCCAGGACGAGGACGTGCGCAAGAGCGGCGTCCGCGCCTCGGCTCTTGCCGCCTCGGAGGAGGCCGACGAGCCGAAACCGGCCGGCAAGGTGAGCCGGCTTTTCGCGGAGGATGTCGAGGATGCGGTCGCCGAGGATGTCGTGCCGGAGGTGAAGCCGCCGCCGGCGGCCGGGGACGACAATGTCGTCGAGCTCGCCATCGCGGAAGCCATGAAGGCGGCCCGGGCCGAGATGACCGGCGGTCAGAAGGCAGCGGACGCTCCGGCGGCGCCGGTGGAGGCTGCGTCCGTTCGCCGCGTCGAGGCGCGCCCGGTGGCGCCGGCGCCGAGGCCAGTTCCGCCGGTATCGAGGCCGGCAGCACCGACGGCGCCCGTGGCGGCGCCGCTCCTCTCGCCGCGCGCGGATGCCGCGGTGGCGGGATCGTTCCAGCAGCTTGCCGGCAAGATGCTGGCCGGTGGTGCGCGCCCCGTCGACGAGGTGGTCGAGGAGCTTCTCCGCCCGATGCTGCGGAACTGGCTCGACACCAACCTGCCGCCGCTGGTCGAGCGCCTGGTGCGCGAGGAGATCGAACGGGTTTCGCGCGGGCGGGGCTAGGGTCCCGGCTGCCTGTGGATAACGGGCAAAGACCGCTTATCTGAAGCCTCGCAGCATCACGACGATGGCTGCCGCGCTATGCCGGTGCCCTGATGCGCTATCCGCCTTCATTCCTCGAGGAAATCCGCGCCCGGCTGCCGGTTTCGGCGGTCATCGGCCGGCGGGTCAAGCTGCGCAAGCAGGGCCGCGAGTTCGCCGGCCTTTCTCCCTTCAATGCCGAGAAGACGCCGTCCTTCTACGTCAATGACCAGAAGGGGCGCTGGTTCGACTTCTCGGCCGGCAAGAACGGCGACATCTTCACCTTCCTCATGGAGACCGAGGGGCTGTCCTTCCCCGAGGCGGTCGAGCGGCTCGCCGGCGAGGCGGGCGTGCCCATGCCCGAGCACGATCCGCGCGCCGAGCAGCGCGAGAAGGAACGCGCCTCGCTCCACGAGGTGATGGACCTGGCGGCGCGCTTCTTCGAGGAGGCGCTGCAGTCGCGCGCCGGCGCCGCGGCACGCGGCTACCTGATGAACCGCAGCCTCGGGCCGGACCTGCAGCGCCGCTTCCGCATCGGCTATTCGCCGGGCGAGCGCTCGGCGCTGAAGGAGCATCTCGCCGCCAAGGGCGTCGCGCAGGACCAGATGGTCGCCGCCGGCCTCCTCATCGCCGGCGAGGACATCCCGGTCTCCTATGACCGCTTCCGCGACCGCGTCATGTTCCCGATCACGGATTTCCGCGGTCGCATCGTCGGGTTCGGGGGGAGGGCGCTCGCGCCCGACGTGCCCGCGAAATACCTCAACTCCCCGGAGACCGAGCTCTTCCACAAGGGCTCGCTCCTCTATAACGGCGCCGAGGCGCGGAAGGCGGCCCACGGTGCCGGCACGGTGATCGCGGTCGAGGGCTATGTCGACGTGATCATGATGGCGGCGGCCGGCTTCGCCCATACGGTCGCGCCGCTCGGCACCGCGCTGACCGAGCGCCAGCTCCAGATCCTCTGGCGCATGGCGGACGAGCCCATCCTCTGCTTCGACGGCGACAAGGCGGGCGTGCGCGCCGCCTGGCGGGCCATCGACCTCGCGCTCCCCTTCCTGCAGCCGGGCAAGAGCCTCCGCTTCGCGCTGCTGCCCGAGGGGCAGGACCCCGACGACCTCGTGCGCTCCGGCGGGCGCGAGGCGGTCGAGCAGGTCATCGGCGCCGCCCGGCCGCTGGTCGACATGATGTGGGCGCGCGAGACCGAGCATGGCGTGTTCGACACGCCCGAGCGCCGCGCCGCGCTCGAGGCCCGGCTCCGCGAGATCGCGGGCGGCATCGGGGACGAAAGCGTGCGCCGCCACTACCAGCAGGCGCTGGCGGAACGGGTCGCGGCCTTCTTCCCCGCGACGCCCGGCTACCAGGCGGGGCGCGGTGGCGGACGGCAGGGGCAGGGGCGCGGCCGCGGGCGCTTTCCGGACCGACCCGACCCGAAGGCGCCGCTGCCGGTGTCCGAGCGGCTTCGCCAGAGTCCGCTGCTCGCGCCGCGTCCGGCCATTTCGCTCCGCGAGATCGTGCTGGTGATGACGATGATCAACCATCCGGCGCTGCTGCATAGCCGGCTCGACGATTTCGCCCATCTCGACCTTTCCTCCACCGACCTCGACCGGCTGCGCGGCGTCATCCTCGAAATCGTCGGCGACGGCGAGGAGGCAGAGGACGACGAGCTGCGGAAACGCCTGGATTCCGGGCCTTTCGCGCCGCTGATCCAGCGCCTCGAAGGGGAGCTGAAGGCTTGCGGTTACTGGCCGTCTATGCCATCTGCTTCGGATCGGGACGCCGATGAGGGCTGGATGCAGGCCTTGACCTTGCACCGGCGGCGCCGGGCGTTACATAAGGACCTCAGGGAAGCCGAAGCCGCGCTGGCGTCAGAGCCCAGCGAGGCGAACTTGGCGCGTCTCGTCGATATTCAGAAGCAGATGGCATCGAGCGAAGGCACCGAGGCTTTGATCGAGGGTTTCGGAGCCTCGTCCGGCCGGCAGGCGCGAGTCTTCTGAGGATGGGCGTGGTTAAGCGGGGCTTAAGGCGGCAACGGTAGTTCTGGCGTCCACGACACGGCGGCGACACGATTTTGGTCTTATGCGGCGGCCACGCGCGAGGGCTCCCGCACGGAGAGAGATGAATGGCAACGAAGGTTCAGGAAAGCGAAGAGGCAACCGAGGCCCAGCCGGAGACCCAGGACGGGCCGCTCCTCGACCTGACCGATGCCGCCGTCAAGAAGATGATCAAGGTCGCGAAGAAGCGCGGCTACGTCACCTATGAGGAGCTGAACGGCGTGCTCCCCTCCGAGGTCAATTCCTCGGATACGATCGAAGACGTCCTCGGCCAGCTCTCCGAAATGGGCATCAACGTCATCGAGACCGACGAGGTCGAGGAGGCGGAGGAGGGCGAGGACGAGCCGGAGGGCGGCGAGCTCACCGAGGCCGCGACCACCGCCGTCGCCACACGCGCCCCGCGCGAGCCGACCGACCGCACCGATGACCCGGTGCGCATGTATCTCCGCGAGATGGGCTCGGTCGAGCTTCTCTCCCGCGAGGGCGAGATCGCCATCGCCAAGCGCATCGAGGCCGGCCGCGAGACCATGATCGCGGGCCTCTGCGAGTCGCCGCTCACCTTCCAGGCGATCATCATCTGGAAGGAAGAGCTGAACGCCGGCAAGATCCTGCTCCGCGACATCATCGATCTCGAGGCCACCTATGCCGGCCCCGACGCCAAGGCCGCGCCCGCCATGCCTGCCGAAGGCGAGGAGGCCGCGGGGCCGCCGCAGATGCCCGCCGGCCGGCCGAACGGCCAGAAGCCCCAGCGCCAGGCGCCGCCGACGGCCGCCCGCGACGGCGACGAGATCGACGAGGTCGAGGCCGAGCGCGCCCGCGCCGCGGCGGAAGAGGACGACGAGGACGATTTCGAGAACGCCCTCTCGCTCGCCGCCATGGAGGCCGAGCTGAAGCCGAAGGTCGTCGAGACCTTCGAGCAGGTCGCCGACCTCTACAAGAAGCTCCGCCGCCTGCAGGACCAGGACGTCGAGTTCAAGCTGCAGAACGAGTCGCTCTCGCCTGACCCTCAACCAGGCGCGCATCGATACGCTGGTCGAGCAGCTCTACGACATCAACAAGCGCCTGATCGGCTTCGAGGGACGGCTGCTCCGCCTTGCCGAGTCCTATCGCGTCTCGCGCGAGGATTTCCTCAGGGAATACCAGGGCTCCGAGCTCGACCCGAACTGGGTGCGTCGCATCTCCAACCTCACCGGCAAGGGCTGGAAGGCCTTCGTCGGCGACGAGAAGGTGCGCATCAAGGAGCTGCGCGCCGAGATCCAGCAGCTCGCCACCGATACCGGCCTCGAAATCACCGAGTTCCGCCGCATCGTCCACATGGTGCAGAAGGGCGAGCGCGAGGCGCGCCAGGCGAAGAAGGAGATGGTCGAGGCGAATCTCCGCCTGGTCATCTCGATCGCCAAGAAATACACCAACCGCGGCCTGCAGTTCCTCGACCTGATCCAGGAAGGCAACATCGGCCTGATGAAGGCGGTCGACAAGTTCGAGTACCGCCGCGGCTACAAGTTCTCGACCTATGCGACGTGGTGGATCCGCCAGGCGATCACGCGCTCGATCGCCGACCAGGCGCGCACCATCCGCATCCCGGTCCACATGATCGAGACGATCAACAAGATCGTGCGCACCTCGCGCCAGATGCTCCACGAGATCGGCCGCGAGCCGACGCCCGAAGAGCTGGCCGAGAAGCTCGCCATGCCGCTAGAGAAGGTCCGCAAGGTCCTCAAGATCGCCAAGGAGCCGATCTCGCTCGAGACGCCGATCGGCGACGAGGAGGATTCGCACCTCGGCGATTTCATCGAGGACAAGAACGCGATCCTGCCGATCGACGCGGCGATCCAGTCGAACCTGCGCGAGACGACGACGCGCGTGCTCGCCTCGCTCACCCCGCGCGAGGAGCGGGTGCTCCGCATGCGCTTCGGCATCGGCATGAACACCGACCACACGCTCGAGGAAGTCGGCCAGCAGTTCAGCGTGACCCGCGAACGCATCCGCCAGATCGAGGCCAAGGCGCTGCGGAAGCTGAAGCATCCGAGCCGGAGCCGGAAGCTGCGGTCGTTCCTCGACAATTAGCCGGGCGCGGCCGGACATCGGTCGCGGGCTTCCGCGTTCTCCGTCCCGTCATCGCCGGCACAGGGCCGGCCATGGCGGTTGGAGAGGCAAGCGCCGGTTCCTCCCCGTTGACACCCCCTGTGCCATCGGGTTTACCGAACCCTCTTCGGTCAGGGATTTGTCATGCTCGACAAGAGTTTCGACGCGGCGAGCGTTGAGCCGCGGATCAGCGCGGCGTGGGATCAGGCGGCGGCGTTCAAGGCGGGTGCCGGCATGCGCTCCCCCGGCCCGGGCGAGGACCGTGCCGGCGGCGGCCACGAAGGCGAGGCCTATTCCATCGTCATTCCGCCGCCGAACGTCACCGGCTCGCTCCATATCGGGCACGCGCTGAACAATACGCTGCAGGACATCCTCGCGCGCTGGCAGCGCATGCGCGGGCGGGACGTGCTCTGGCAGCCGGGCATGGACCATGCCGGCATCGCCACGCAGATGGTCGTCGAGCGCCAGATGATGGAGCGGCAGGAGCCGAACCGCCACGCCATCGGCCGCGAGAAGTTCGTCGAGAAGGTCTGGACCTGGAAGGCCGAGTCCGGCGGCATGATCGTCAACCAGCTGAAGCGGCTGGGCGCCTCCTGCGACTGGTCGCGCGAGCGCTTCACCATGGACGAGGGCCTGTCGCGCGCCGTCGTCAAGGTCTTCGTCGACCTCTACCGCGACGGTCTCATCTACAAGGACAAGCGGCTGGTCAACTGGGACCCGAAGCTGCAGACCGCGATCTCCGACCTCGAGGTCGTGCAGGTCGAGACCAAGGGCAAGCTCTGGTACTTCCGCTATCCGCTCGCCGACGGCGTCATCTACGACGCGCCGTATATGCTGAACGAGGACGGCACCCGGCGCGACTGGAAGCCGTCGGACGGCGAGCCTGCCGGCACCGAGCAGCGCGACTACATCACCGTCGCGACGACCCGGCCGGAGACGCTGCTCGGCGACAGCGGCATCGCGGTCCACCCGGACGATCCGCGCTACCGGCTGCTCGTCGGCACCCATGCCATCCTGCCGCCGGTCGGCCGGCGCATCCCCATCGTCGCCGATGCCTATCCTGATCCGGAGGCGGGCACCGGCGCGGTCAAGATGACGCCGGCGCACGACTTCAACGATTTCGAGGTCGGGCGGCGGCACGACCTGCCGGCGATCAACGTGCTGACGCGCGACGCGAAGCTCACCCTCCTCGGCAATGACGATTTCCTCGCCGGCGCCGAGGCGACCGAGATGCGCGAGGCGCTCTGGAAGCAGCTCGACGGGCTCGACCGCTTCGCCGCGCGGGAGCGGATCGTCAGGGTCATGGAGGAGGGCGGCTTCCTCGACCGCATCGAGCCGCATGCCCACATGGTCCCGCATGGCGACCGGGGCGGCGTGCCGATCGAGCCCTTCCTCACCGACCAGTGGTACGTCGACGCCGCGACGCTGGCCAAGCCCGCGATCGTCGCCGTGCGCGAGGGGCGCACCACCTTCATCCCGAAGAACTGGGAGAAGACCTATTTCGAGTGGATGGAGAACATCCAGCCCTGGTGCGTCTCGCGCCAGCTGTGGTGGGGCCACCAGATCCCCGCCTGGTACGGGCCGGATGGCAAGGTCTTCGTCGCCGCGAGCGAGGACGAAGCGGCTGCCGAGGCGCTCGCCTTCTACGTCACGGAAGGGGCCATCTCGGACAGCGAGGCGAAAGCGCTCGCCGACGATCCGGCGCGGCTCGCCGATTTCCTGAAGCGCGACGAGGACGTGCTCGACACCTGGTTCTCCTCGGCGCTCTGGCCGTTCTCGACCCTCGGCTGGCCGGATGAGACCCCGGAGCTCGCGCGCTACTACCCGACCTCGACGCTCGTCACCGGCTTCGACATCATCTTCTTCTGGGTTGCCCGCATGATGATGATGGGCCTCCATTTCATGCCCGACGTGCCCTTCAGGGACGTCTACATCCACGCCCTCGTCCGCGACGAGAAGGGGGCGAAGATGTCGAAGTCGAAGGGCAACGTCATCGATCCGCTCGTCCTCATGGACGAATACGGGGCGGACGCGCTCCGCTTCACCCTCGCTGCCATGGCGGCGCAGGGGCGCGACATCAAGCTCGCCATCTCGCGGGTCGAGGGCTACCGCAACTTCGCGACCAAGATCTGGAACGCGGCGAAGTTCGCCGAGCACTACCAGTGCCGTCCGGTCGCGGGCTTCGATCCTGCGGCGGCAAAGGAGACCTTCAACCGCTGGATCGCGACCGAGACGACGCGCGCGGCACGCGCCGTCACCGAGGCGCTGGAAGCGTACCGCTTCAACGATGCCGCCGGCGCGGCCTACCGGTTCGTCTGGAACCTCACCTGCGACTGGTATCTCGAACTCTGCAAGCCGGTGCTGAACGGGCCGGACGGCGCGGCGAAGGACGAGACGCGGGCGACCGTCGCCTGGCTCCTCGACCGGATTGTGGCGCTGCTCCATCCCTTCATGCCCTTCATCACCGAGGAACTGTGGGCGGCGAACGGGGGCGGGGTGAAGCGTCCGCTGCTCGCGCTGTCCGCCTGGCCGGAACTCGCCTTCGAGGATGATGCGGCGGCCGACGAGGTGAACTGGCTGGTCGATCTCATCACCGCCATCCGCTCGGTGCGCTCGGAGATGAACGTGCCGCCTTCGGCCATGGTGCCGCTGTCGGTCGCCGGCGCCTCGCAAGCCACCAAGGCGCGCTTCGCCACCCACGACGTCGTCATCCGGCGGCTCGCCCGGCTCGAAGCCGTCACCTTCGCCGAGGCGCCTCTCAAGGGCGCCGTCCAGGTTGTGGTCGGGGAGGCGACGGCCTCGCTGCCGCTCGCCGGGGTGGTGGACCTCGCGGCGGAGAAGGCCCGGCTCTCGCGCGAGCGCGACAAGGTCGCCAAGGAGATGGCGAAGATCGAGGCAAAGCTCGGAAACGTACAGTTCATGCAGAAGGCCCCCGAGGAAGTCGTCGAGGAGCAGCGCGAAAGGCTGGAAGAATCAGCCGATTTGCTGAGGAAGATGGACGCCGCCCTGTCGAGGCTCTCGGCCTGAGCGGTTGTGGATTCATCCATTCTGTTGCGTTCGGGTAACAGTCTTTTCGGCTGCGTGCCCTACAATGAGGGCTTCAGGGGACCGGGGGACGACTGGGCACGACCGTCTGCAAAGGCGGTGGGACTGGCTACAGGAGTTTTGACAATGGTGCGTCTGGGTTTCGGTGTTGCGGCTGCCATGCTCGTGGCCGCTCCGGCTCTCGCGGCGGATCTTCCCGCTTCCTATCCGGCGGCGCCGCCGCCTTCGGGCAGCCCGGTCTATTCGGGCCAGTCCATGATGACGGCGGACGTGTCGCTCGCCCTCGGCTGGGCCGGGCAGGACTGGACTGTCAATAGCGACAGCTTCAGCGGCTTCGTCGGTGGCCGCGTGAATATCCCGTTTGGTGGCGGCTGGAACGAAGAGCTCGAAGCCAATGGCGGCTTCATGTTCAACGGCAATGGTTCCGCTGCCGGCGTGTTCAGCCATACCTATTACAAGACGCAGGGCTGGGCCGGCGGTCTGCTGCTGGGTTATTCCTGGCTCAATCCGGGCGGTAGCGGCGCCAGCGTCGGCACCGTGGGCGTCGAGGGCGTCGTCTTCCTGCCGAGCGCCAGCGTGCTCGGCAAGGTCGCCTGGAGCGGCGGTGGTTCCGGGGCCATTGACGACTTCTGGAACGTCGGCGTCGAGGGGCGTTACTACTTCGAGCCCAATACCAAGCTGACCGGTGCCATCGACTACTACAGCACCGATCCGGATGCATGGCAGTTCACCGCTGCCCTCGAGCACCGCTGGTCTGGCAGCCCCTTCAGCGCCTTCGTCTCCGGCACCTATGTGACGGCCGACAACAACAATATGTGGGGCATCCTGGTCGGTGCCCGGTGGGCCTTCGACCAGCCCGGCTCGACCCTGCAGAGCCACGACTACGAAATCCCGTTCGCGGCTTCCCCCGCGTTCCATCTCTGACCTTCACGGTCTGACCTGACCCGAAGCGCCGCGGCCCAGCCGCGGCGCTTCTGCACTCAGCTCCGAAACGGCCTGCTTAGGAACCGCGAGCCCTTGAGCCCGTAGCGCCAGGGATGCTCGACCGCCTTGGTGATGCCGATGCGCGGGCCGGTGACGATGTCCGGCGCGCTCGTCCGCGCGAGCAGGTGGAAGGGCGGGCGGTCGAGGGGCAGGGCGTTGTCGGCCCGGGTGATGCCGAGGGCCTGGCAGATCTTGCCCGGTCCGGAGCATAGCTGGCGGAGGTCCTCCACGCCTCGGCGCGTCCGCATGGCCTCGATGCCCGCGGTCGGCTCGATGGCGCGGACTAGCACGGCGCTCGCCGAACCCGCCGCCTCGCAGACGAAATTCACGCACCAGTGAATGCCGTAGGACCGGTAGACGTAAGCGTAGCCGGGCGGGCCGAACATCACCCTGTTCCGCTCGGTCGGGCCGCCATAGCTGTGCGCGGCCGGCTCGGTGTGGTGATAGGCCTCGACCTCGACGATGATCCCGCCGACGCCGTCGAAGAGAAGCGTCGCGCCGATCAGCTCGGGCGCGACCTCGTGGACGGAGCGGTCGAAGAAGGCGCGCTTCAGCGGGGTGGGGGCAACGGGCATGCTGGGCAAGCGCCTCGGCGCATGTGGAAAAAAGAAAGGCTCCATTAACCCAATTTCCGGCCCTTCTGCACGGCTTTGGAAGGTTCTGTGACCCTGTTGCCCCAATGCCATAGCGAGGGGCCGCCGACTCCCCTACAACGCATCGTCACGGGCACGACGCTTCTCGATGAGTCGCCGCGCCAAGCAAGCACGAAGGAATTGAAGATGCGCAAGCTGCTACTCACGACCGCGGCCCTTTCGGCCCTTTCCGTCCCCGCTTTCGCTGCCGATCTCGGTGGTGCTCCCGAGTCGGGCAGCCCGCTCTATTCGGCCGCGCCGATGGTTTCCGGCGACATTTCGGCGGCGCTCGGCGGTTCCTGGTTTTCGGGTGAAGGCTTCAGCGAAAGCGCTGGTGCGTTCGACACTTCGGCCCGCTTTGCGCTTCCGCTGACTTCCGGTATCTCCTTCGAAGGCGAGCTGCTGGATGGCGGACTGTTCAACGACGGTTCCAGCTTCAATACGTTCCTCGGTCTGGCGCACCTCTACGGCCAGACGCAGAGCTACGCGCTCGGCGTTTTCGGCGGTGCGGGCAGCCTCCCGGGTGCGGGCATGTGGCAGGCCGGTATCGAAGGCCAGGCCTATCTCGGCAACCTGACCGCCGAGGGAACGCTGGGTTACACCAGCATCCATGAGGGTGACCTGACGGCCTGGAACGCGCGCTTCGGCGGCAAGTACTATTTCACCCCGAACGACAAGCTGTCGCTGTTCGGCAACTACTTCAACGCCGACTCGGACTTCGGCGGCGGGGACCTGTGGGGAATTGACGGCGGCTACGAGCACCGTTTTGGCGCCTCGCCCTGGAGCGGCTTCGTCAAGGCCGCTTGGTACAGCGAGGATGGCGTCGATCTGACCAGCGCTCTCGTCGGTGTGAGGGTGTCGCTCGATGCGCCCGGCTCCACGCTCCAGAGCCACGATCGTGCGGTTCCGTGGCAGTCGCAGCTCGGCATCTTCAGCGGCGGCGTCGGCGGCCCGGTCGTCATGGAGCCGTAGTCGCAGCACGGTTGCTGATATTCGAAAGGCCGCGGGCGATGCCCGCGGCCTTTTTCGTTGGGGCTACTCGCACCCGAATCTCATCTGCCTCGCCGTCGGGGCGCTCGGCCGGCTGCGCGGCTTGAGCTGGCGGAGGTCATTCGCCGCGACGGTCGATCACTTCTTCCCCGTCATCGGGCCTGAGGAGCACAAGGCCCGGAATGGCGAGCAGCGGGATGAGGGCGGAGAGCAGGAAGACGATGCGGAAATCGCCCGCGGTGAGCGCTTCGTGGGCCGGGGCCGCGAGCGCGAGCAGGATGGCCGCGGCGGAGACGCCGAAGCTGACGCTGAGCTGCTGCAGGGCGCCGCCGAGGCTGGTCGCGCGGCTGAGGCGCGGTGAGGGGATGTCGGCATAGGCCAGCATGTTGCTCGACATGAACTGCGCGCTGCGGCAGAGGCCGAAGAGCAGCACGAGCGCCATGATCATCCATTTCGGCGTCGTCGGTTCCAGAGCGGCGAAGGCGGCGATGGTGAGCGAGCCGGCTATGGCGCTCGCGATCATCGCGCCGCGGAAGGCCAGGCGACGGAGCAACCAGAGCGCCAGCGCGCGGACGGGTAGGGCGGCGAGCGCGCTGACGCAGGTGAGCGCGCCGGAAAGGAGCGGTGTCATTCCAAAGCCGAGCTGCAGGAGGAGCGGCAACAGGAAGGGCACGCCGTTGAAGCCGATGCGGCAGAGCCCGCCGGCAAGCGTGGCGATGCGGAAGGTGCGCAAGCGGAAGAGCGTCAAGTCGACCGCCGGCGCCGCGACGCGCCGGGCATGGCGGGCGAAGATCGCGAGGATGGCGATGCTGGCGGCCAGGAGGCCGGCCATGCCGACAGGCGACATCGCGCCGCGCCCGACATTCTCGATGCCGAACTGGAGGAGGGCGAGGCCGCTGCCGGCGAGAAGGAAGCCTGAGAAGTCGAACCTCGCGGTCCTGTCCGTGCCGGTTTCCTCGACGTAGCGGAGGGCCGCCCAGATGCCGAGGAAGCCGAAGGGCAGGTTTATGTAGAAGATCCAGCGCCAGGAGAAATAGGTGGTGAGGAATCCGCCGACGACGGGCCCGAGCACCGGCCCGGCGATGGCCGGATAGGTCATCAGCGCCATGGCGGTGGCGAGCTTCCGCCGCGGGAAGCTGCGGATGAGGATCAGGCGACCCACCGGGATCATCATCGCGCCGCCGAAGCCCTGCAGCACGCGGGTCGCCACCAGCATTTCAAGGCTGGTCGAAAAGCCGCAGAGGGCGGAGCCAAGCGTGAAGACGAGGAGCGAGAGCGCGAAGACCCGGCGGGCACCGAACCGGTCGGCGAGCCAGCCGGAAAGCGGGATGAACATGGCAAGCGCCAGCACATAGGCGGTCACCGCGAGGTTCATCCGGAGCGGCGTCGTCCCCAGCGTCTCGGCCATGCGCGGGATCGCGGTCACGATCACGGTCGAGTCGAGCTGCTCCATGAGGAAGGCGATGGCGACGATGGACGGGATCAGGATCCGCAGCCGCGGGCTGCGCTCGGTCGGGAAGGCGGTCGCTTCCGCTGGTGTGTCCGGCGAGGTCATGCGGCGGGAGGGAGTCCTGGCACGGCCCGGCGCGAGTGCCGGACGCCGGCCAGTCGAAACACTGCGCCGGGGCCGGGCGCAAGGCATATCAGCCTTCCGCCCGATCACGATTGGCGTGAGCGGCGCGTCCGCCCTTGATCTGCGTCCGGTGCGGCGCGACCGTGGCGCCCCAACAAGGAGGCGTTTGCCATGCGCATCTTCCTCGCCGGCGCGACCGGCGCCATCGGCCGGCGTCTCGTGCCGCTCCTCGTCGCCGATGGGCACGCGGTCACGGGTACCACGCGCTCACGCGACAAGGTCGCGCTGGTCGAAGCGCTCGGCGCCAAGCCGGCGATCGTCGATGCTTTCGATCGCGCGGCGGTGATCGACGCGGTCGGCGACGCGCGGCCGGATGTCGTGATCCACCAGCTCACCGACCTGCCGCAGGCCTTCGACGCGACGGCGCTGGCGGCCGCTTCGGCCGGCAATGCCCGCCTTCGCCGGGAGGGTACGCGGAACCTCGTCGATGCCGCGCTCGCGGCCGGTGTCCGCCGGCTCGTCGCGCAGAGCATCGCCTTCGTCTATGCGCCGGGGGCCGGGCCGCATGGCGAGGAGGACCCGCTCGACGGCTCCGAGGCTCAGGCGGTGAGCGTCGGCGGCGTGCGGGCGCTGGAGGATGCTGTCGCCAGCACGCCCGGCCTCGACGATAACCATGCCCCAGGCATTGTGCACCATCATCTGGAGGATGCTGTCGCCAGCACGCCCGGCCTCGACGGCCTCGTTCTCCGCTATGGCCGGCTCTACGGACCGGGCACCTGGCGCGAGACGGAACCCGGCCAGCCGCCCGCCGTGCATGGCGATGCGGCAGCCGCGGCGGCGCTGCTTGCGGTCACGCGGGGAGCGCCCGGTATCTACAACATCGCCGACGAGGACGGGGCGGTGTCGATCGCCAAGGCGCGGCGCGAGCTCGGCTTCGACCCCGCCTTCCGTGTCCGCGAATGAAACGGGGCGCCGAAGGCGCCCCGCTCGAAGTCCGTGCCGGTCGGTCGGGATCAGACCGAGTAGTACATGTCGAACTCGACCGGGTGCGGCGTCATTTCGAAGCGCACGACCTCTTCCATCTTGAGCTCGATATAGGCCGCGATCATCGGCTCGGTGAAGACGTCGCCGGCGGTCAGGAAGGCGTGGTCCTTCTCGAGGCTCTGCAGGGCTTCCCGCAGCGAGCCGCAGACCGTCGGGATCTTCTTCAGCTCCTTCGGCGGCAGGTCGTAGAGGTTCTTGTCCATGGCCTCGCCGGGATGGATCTTGTTCTTGATGCCATCGATGCCGGCCATGAGCATGGCCGAGAAGGCGAGGTAGGGGTTCGCGCCCGGATCGGGGAAGCGGACCTCGACGCGCTTGGCCTTCGGGTTGTTGGTCACCGGGATGCGGCACGAGGCCGAGCGGTTGCGCGAGGAATAGGCGAGCAGGACCGGCGCCTCGTAGCCCGGGACCAGCCGCTTGTACGAGTTGGTCAGCGGATTGGTGAAGGCGTTCAGCGCCTTGGCGTGCTTGATGATGCCGCCGATGTAGAACAGGCATTCCTCCGACAGGTCGGCGTAGAGCTTGCCGGCGAAGAGCGGCTTGCCGCCCTTCCAGATCGACTGGTGGACATGCATGCCCGAGCCGTTGTCGCCGTAGATCGGCTTCGGCATGAAGGTCGCCGTCTTGCCGTAGGCATTGGCGACGTTGTGGATGCAGTACTTGTAGATCTGCATGTGGTCGGCCATCGTCACCAGCGGGCCGAACTTCACGCCGAGCTCGTGCTGGGCGGAGGCGACCTCGTGGTGATGCTTCTCGACCTTGACGCCCATCGAGGCCATGGCGCCGAGCATCTCGGAGCGCATGTCCTGCAGCGAATCCATCGGCGGGACGGGGAAGTAGCCGCCCTTCTTCGCGATGCGATGGCCGAGGTTGCCCATCTCGTACTCGGTGTCCGAGTTGATCGGCAGTTCGAGGTCGTCGACGCGGAAGCCGGTATTGTAGGGCGTCGCCGAGAAGCGGACGTCGTCGAACACGAAGAACTCGGCTTCCGGCCCGAAATAGACCGTGTCGCCGATCTTGGTCGACTTCATGTAGGCTTCCGCCTTCTTGGCGATCGAGCGCGGATCGCGCTCATAGGGCTGGTCGGTCAGCGGCTCGAGAACGTCGCAGACGATCGAGAGCGTGGTCTGGGCGAAGAAGGGGTCGATGGCGACCGAGTTCGGATCGGGCATCAGCTTCATGTCCGACTCGTTGATCGCCTTCCAGCCGGCGATCGAGGAGCCGTCGAACATCAGGCCTTCGGCGAAGGCCTCCTCGTCGACCAGGCCGATGTCGAAGGTGACGTGCTGCCACTTGCCGCGCGGATCGGTGAAGCGGAAATCGACGTACTTTACGTCCTTGTCCTTGATCAGCTTCAGGACGTCTTTCGCCGTGGTCATCAGTTCGTTTCCTTCTGTCCTATCTTGGCAGAGCCTTGGGAGATGGTTCGGCCGCGGAGAGACGCGCGGCCGGGCGGGATTTGGTTGCGGAGGAAATCAGAGCGCGAGGTCAGATCGCGTCCATCCCGCTTTCGCCGGTGCGAATGCGGATCGCCTCCTCGACATTGGACACGAAGATCTTGCCGTCGCCGATGCGACCGGTCTGCGCGGCCTTGCGGATGGCTTCCACCGCGCGGTCGACGAGGTCGTCGCCGAGCACGATCTCGACCTTCACCTTGGGCAGGAAATCGACCACGTATTCGGCGCCGCGATAGAGTTCGGTATGACCCTTCTGCCGCCCGAAGCCCTTGGCCTCCGTGACCGTGATGCCTTGCAGGCCGACTTCCTGGAGCGCTTCCTTCACTTCGTCGAGCTTGAATGGCTTAATGATCGCTTCGATCTTCTTCATCGCCTCCGCATCCCATGAAAATCGGCAGCGACCGGGCGCAAGCCGCTCGTCGCCGCAGATTGCAGACTTCGTGCCAATGGTTTGGCCGGTGGAAACCGCCGGAAGTTTAGGCTAGTCCCGCGTCGCAACATGTTCACACGGGTCCGGATCAGTCAATCGCCGCCAACGGATTGGGCAATTGAACAATAAATCATCAATAGGCGACGAGTGGGCGATGCGTTTTGCATCGCTGATGGGCGAGAAACCGGCGGAAGACCGGACCATCCACGACGACCTGGTGGAACTGCTGACGCCCGGGGAGATGGGCGAGGCGGACCGGCGCACCATCGCGGCCGGCACGCGCAGCAATCTCCTCATGGAGCGCGCCGGCGAGGCGGTCGCTGCGGAAGCCAATCGCATGGTCGCGCCGGGGAGCCGGATCGCCGTCCTCTGCGGGCCGGGCAACAATGGCGGCGACGGATTCGTCGCGGCGCGGGTGCTGGCCGCCGGCGGGCATCGTGTCTCCGTGCACCTCCTCGGCAAGCGCGAGCAATTGAAGGGCGATGCGAGCCTTGCCGCGCGCGCCTGGCCGGGGCCGGTCGAGATGGCGCGGCGGGACATGCCGGAAGGCCTCGACCTGATCATCGACGCGATCTTCGGCGCCGGCCTCGACCGGCCGATCGAAGGCGAGGCCGGCTCGGTCATCGATGGCGCCAACGAGAGCGGCGTGCCGATCCTCGCGGTCGACCTGCCGAGCGGTATTGACGGGGCCACCGGCGCCATCCTCGGGCGCACGATCATCGCCAAGGAGACGGTTACCTTCTTCCGCCGCAAGCCGGGCCATCTCCTCATGCCCGGCCGGCGCATCTGCGGGCCGGTGACGGTCGCCGAGATCGGCATGGACCCGGCCTGCCTCCTCGCCATCAAGCCGAAGACGTCGCACAACCTGCCGGCGCTCTGGCATGCCGAGTTGCCGCAGCCCCATGTCGACGGGCACAAGTATGATCGCGGCCATGCGGTCGTCGTCTCCGGCCACATGAGCCATACCGGCGCGGCCCGGCTGTCGGCGCGCGGGGCACTCCGCATCGGTGCCGGGCTGGTGACGGTCGCTTCGCCCGAGGATGCGCTGGCGGTGAACGCCGCGCACCTGACCTCGATCATGCTGCGCCAGGTCGATGGCGGCGAGGAGCTTTCCGACATGCTCGCCGACCGGCGCCTCAATGCGGTCGTGCTCGGTCCCGGCCTCGGCGTCGAGGAGGAGACGACCGAGCTCGTCGCTGCGGCCTTGTCGTCGGGTGCCGCCGCCGTGCTCGATGCCGACGCGCTCACCTCCTATGCGGGCGCCGCCGATCCGCTCTTCCTGCTCATCCGCAGCCGCAAGCCGCCGGTCGTGCTGACGCCGCATGACGGCGAGTTCGCCCGGCTCTTCCCGGACCTTGCCGGCCATCCCTCCAAGCTCGAGCGGGCGCGCGAGGCGGCGCGGCGGTCCGGTGCGCTCGTCGTCCTGAAAGGTCCGGACACGGTGGTCGCGACGCCGGACGGACGTGCGTCGATCGCCGACAATGCGCCGCCCTATCTCGCCACCGCCGGGTCCGGCGACGTGCTCGCCGGCATGATCGGCGGGCTGCTCGCGCAGAGGATGCCGGCCTTCGAGGCGGCCTCGGCGGCGGTGTGGCTGCACGGGGCGGCGGGAGCGCGCGGGGGCAGGGGACTCATTTCCGAGGACCTGCCGGAGCTGGTGCCGGCGGTCTTCGGCGAGCTCGCCGCGTATGCGCGCTAGGCGCATTGATCGGCCGGGTGCCTCTCCCGCCATCATCCGGCGGGCTTCTGCGCCTCGACGAGGATCGCCTGCAGGCGCGTCCGCGCCGGGCTGCCGAATGATCGCCGCAGCGCCGCCTCCGCCTCCGCCCGGAACGCTTCGGGGGCGATCCCGCCTCGCGCCTTGATCTGGTCGATGAGCGGGTTGCCGAAGACGAGGCCGCGCGAAAAGCCGGCGATGTCCTCGACCACCTTGTCGATGGGCAGCACATTGACGCGGATGGCGGTGAAGCCCGCCGCCTCCAGCGAGTCCTTGATCGGGTCGATGCGGTGGTAGCCGAACGGGATTTCGTAGAAGGGCGGCGTATCGGTGGGGAAGTGTTCCTTGATGAGGCCGGCGACGCTGGCGGCGAAGGCGTTGCGGCTGTGGGCGTCCCAGACGCTGAACACGTAGCGTCCGCCCGGACGGAGGACGCGATGGACTTCCCGGTATGACCTGTCCTTGTCCGTGAAGAACATGACGCCGAACTGGCAGGCGGCGGCATCGAAGCTGCCATCCGCGAAGGGCAAGGCGCCGGCATCGGCGACCTTGAAATCGATCTGCTCGCCGGTGCGGAATTTCGCCCGGGCGACATCCAGCATCGGGGGGTTGAGGTCGGTCGCGGTGATGTGGGCGCCGGGGATCGCGTCGCGGAGCGCGCGCGTCACGATGCCCGTGCCGGATGCGGTCTCGAGAAGACGGGCAGGCCGGTCCCCGGCTATGCGCCCGGCAAGGTCGCGGGCGTAGTCGGCGAAGAGGACGGGGCCGAGATGGCGGTCATAATTCTCCGGGATGCCGCCGGTGAAGCCGGCGGGATTGTCACGCATCGGTTCCTCCCTGACTACGGCATGCGCCTGCACGCCAGGGTGGCAGTCTACACCTCCCGTATGGCCGGGACTCCGCGACCCATTCCCCTTGTGGCGCCGGGAATCCCGCGATATAGAGGCGGCGCCTTGGCTGGAGCACCGGCACCTTGGCCGGCCCCGGCGGGCGTGGCGGAACTGGTAGACGCGCGGGATTTAGGTTCCCGTGACGAAAGTCGTGGGGGTTCGAAACCCTCCGCCCGCACCATGCCAGTCGAGCTTTCACCCATTCCGGGCACAGGATTTCCCGCTGGCGGAGCGCTCCGCCGCGCAACGAGTTGAAGAGGACGAGCAGGCGTCATGCAGGTCACCGAGACCCTTTCGGAAGGTTTGAAGCGGGAGTTCAAGGTCACGGTTCCCGCGAGCGAGCTCGATGCGCGGCTGAACGCGCGCCTCGACAGCCTCAAGAACGAGGTCCGGCTGAAGGGCTTCCGTCCGGGCAAGGTGCCGGTCGATCATCTCCGCCGCCTGTTCGGCAAGTCGACCATGGCCGAGATCGTCAACGACGTGATCGGCGAGGTGGCGCGCAACACGATCAGCGAGCGCGGCGAGCGCGCCGCGTTGCAGCCCGACTTCAAGCTCTCGGAGGACGAGAAGGAAGCCGACCAGGTGCTGGCCGGCAAGCATGACCTCACCTACACGATGAGCTACGAGGTCCTGCCGAAGGTCGAGCTGAAGGACTTCAAGTCGGTCTCCGTCGAGCGCCCGGTCGCCGAGGTCAAGGACGAGGAGGTCGACGAGGAGCTCCGCAAGCTCGCCGAGACCACCCGCACCTTCACCGCCAAGGACGGCAAGGCGGCGGACGGCGACCGCGTCACCGTCTCCTATGTCGGCAAGATCGACGGCGAGGCCTTCCCGGGCGGCACCGACGAGAACGCCCAGATCCGCCTCGGGACCACGCAGCTCATCCCGGGCTTCGCCGAGCAGATCGTCGGCATGGCCGCCGGCGACGAGAAGACGATCAGCGTGACCTTCCCGGAGAACTACGGTGCCGCGAACCTCGCCGGCAAGCCCGCCACCTTCGACATCAAGGTCAAGGAAGTCGCGGGACCGGACGAACTCAAGATCGACGACGACCTCGCCAAGAAGCTCGGTCTCGAGTCGCTCGAGAAGGTGCGCGGCCTCATCAAGCAGCAGATCCAGAACCAGTACGGCAACACCTCGCGCCTGCGGGTGAAGCGCCAGCTCCTCGACCAGCTCGACGAGCTGCACAAGTTCGAGCTGCCGCCGACCATGGTCGAGCGCGAATTCGACAGCATCTGGCGCGAGGTCAATGCCGACCTCAAGCAGAGCGGCAAGACCTTCTCCGACGAAGGGACGACCGAGGAAGCTGCGACGGCGGACTACCGGAAGATCGCCGAGCGCCGCGTCCGCCTCGGCCTCGTCCTTTCCGAGATCGGCGAGCGCAACAAGATCGAGGTGACCGACGAGGAGGCGCAGCGCGCGCTCCAGGCCCAACTCCGCCAGTATCCCGGCCAGGAGAAGGCGCTCATCGACTACTACCGCCAGAACCCCAACGCGCTTGCCAGCATCCGTGCGCCGATCTTCGAGGAGAAGGTCGTCGACTACCTGCTCGAGCTGGTGAAGGTGACCGACAAGCCGGTCTCGCGTGAGGACCTCATGCGCGAGGACGAGGACGAGAAGGCGACCGCCTGACCGTCGGCCGGTCGCTCCACGTCTTCTACAGGTTCGGCATGGCCGCGGGGGACATCCTTCGCGGCCGCGGCCGTTGAAAGGGCGGAAAGGCGCGTTTCCGGCACCCCTTCCGCTGCCGCCGGGCGTACCATATCTATAGCCGGCATCGAGGGATTCGCAGGTTGGGCGAATCCG
This sequence comes from Hyphomicrobiales bacterium, assembly GCA_017305635.1. Lineage (GTDB taxonomy): Bacteria > Pseudomonadota > Alphaproteobacteria > Rhizobiales > Kaistiaceae > JAFKKF01. The sequence continues at coordinate 29,758 of JAFKKF010000014.1, forward strand.
CTTTTTCCGGGACATGGCGTTGCGCTCCTTCTGAACGCCGTCCCCGTTTGGCGCCAAGGATCATCATGAAAGACCCCGTCGACCTCTACATGCAGAACCTCGTCCCCATGGTCGTCGAGCAGACCAACCGGGGCGAGCGGGCCTATGACATCTTCTCGCGCCTGTTGAAGGAGCGGATCATCTTCGTGACCGGGCCGGTGGAGGATTCCATGGCGACCCTGGTCGTGGCGCAGCTTCTCTTCCTCGAGGCCGAGAACCCGAAGAAAGAGATCGCCATGTACATCAACTCGCCGGGCGGCGTGGTGACGTCGGGGCTCGCGATCTACGACACGATGCAGTTCATCCGGCCGGCGGTCACGACGCTGTGCAACGGCATGGCGGCCTCCATGGGTTCACTTCTTCTTACCGCCGGACACAAGGACATGCGCTTCGCATTGCCCAATGCGCGAATCATGGTTCACCAGCCCTCCGGCGGCTTCCAGGGGCAGGTTTCGGACATCGAGCGGCATGCCGAAGACATCATCAAGATGAAGCGGCGCCTCAACGAGATCTACGTCAAGCATACCGGACAAGATTACGCCACGATCGAGCGCACTCTCGACCGCGACCATTTCATGAGCGCCGAAGAGGCCCAGAAGTTCGGGCTCATCGACAAGGTCTATTCGAGCCGCGAGGCGATGGAGTCGGCGTAGAATCCCTGCGTGCGATCGGGGTGGCGACAGGTATGTCGCGGCCTCATCGTTAAACATCTCTTGAACAAATCGCCCGTAGCATGTTTGGATCGCTCGGAAGCGATTGCGTCCCGGGGACGCAGGTTTAAGTTCCTCGCTTCGTACCTCGCGCGGCTCGGCTGCGCGGGCTTCCCCTGACGGAAAGAGCGGCCCCGGCCTTTTGGGGGATCGCGGGATAAGACGAATGAGCAAGGTCACCGGCAGCGACAGCAAGAACACCCTCTACTGCTCCTTCTGCGGCAAGAGCCAGCATGAAGTGCGCAAACTGATCGCCGGTCCGACGGTCTTCATCTGCGACGAGTGTGTCGAACTCTGCATGGACATCATCCGCGAGGAGAACAAGTCCTCGCTGGTGAAGTCGCGGGACGGCGTGCCGACGCCGACCGAGATCTGCAACGTGCTCGACGACTACGTCATCGGCCAGCGGCATGCCAAGCGCGTGCTCTCGGTGGCCGTGCACAATCACTACAAGCGCCTCAACCACGCCGCCAAGAACAACGACGTGGAGCTGGCCAAGTCGAACATCCTCCTGATCGGCCCGACCGGCTGCGGCAAGACGCTGCTCGCGCAGACGCTCGCCCGCATCCTCGACGTGCCCTTCACCATGGCCGATGCGACGACGCTCACCGAGGCCGGCTATGTCGGCGAGGACGTCGAGAACATCATCCTGAAGCTGCTCCAGGCCGCCGACTACAATGTCGAGCGGGCGCAGCGCGGCATCGTCTACATCGACGAGGTCGACAAGATCAGCCGCAAGTCCGACAACCCGTCGATCACGCGCGACGTGTCGGGCGAGGGCGTGCAGCAGGCGCTCCTGAAGATCATGGAAGGCACCGTCGCCTCCGTGCCTCCGCAGGGCGGCCGCAAGCATCCGCAGCAGGAGTTCCTGCAGGTCGACACGACCAACATCCTGTTCATCTGCGGCGGCGCCTTCTCGGGCCTCGAGAAGATCATCTCGGATCGCGGCCGCAAGACCTCGATCGGCTTCGGTGCCTCGGTCTCGGCGCCGGAAGACCGCCGCACCGGCGCGCTCTTCCGCGAGGTCGAGCCGGAGGACCTGCTGAAGTTCGGCCTGATCCCCGAATTCGTCGGGCGCCTTCCGGTGCTCGCCACCCTCGAGGACCTCGACGAGCCGGCCCTGATCAAGATCCTCACCGAGCCGAAGAACGCCCTGGTCAAGCAGTACCAGCGCCTCTTCGACATGGAGAATACCGAGCTCACGATCCACCCGGACGCGCTCCACTCGATCGCCAAGAAGGCCATCGAGCGCAAGACCGGTGCGCGTGGCCTGCGTTCGATCATGGAGTCGATCCTGCTCGAGACGATGTTCGACCTGCCGGGCCTCGACGGCGTGCAGGAAGTCGTCATCTCGCCCGAGGTGGTCGAGGGCAATTCGCGCCCGCTCTACATCTATTCGGACCGGGCCCAGGAAGGCGCCAGCGCGCCGGCGGCGGGGTAGGGCTCCGGCCTTCCCGAGAATGATCGGTGGCCGGCCTCGCGCCGGCCATTTCATTTGCGCCGGGCTCGGCAACCACGAGGACGGGAGCTGGAGGGCAGGGCATCCGGGCCAAAGGCGCCTGTCTTCCCCCCTGAAATCCCTAGCGCTTCTTGACACTACCCCCCACCAACGCCACCTATTGTGGCAACGCGGGAAGTGTCCGACGATTCAGTGGATTTCGGTCATTGAGTCCATTGGCGCGCGTTGCCCCGCACCCGCCGCATCTGCCGGCCCACGACGTGCCACTTGCGGGCGCCGCGGGACCGGCAAGGAAAGGATGAAACTATGACGTCCGAATCCTCCCCCACGATCGGACTGCCTGCCGGGGACGACGTGTTCCCGGTCCTGCCGTTGCGCGACATCGTGGTGTTTCCCCACATGATCGTGCCGCTCTTCGTCGGCCGCGAGAAGTCGATCCGCGCCCTCGAGGAGGTGATGCGCGCCGACAAGCAGATTCTGCTCGCGACCCAGCAGAACCCGAGCGAGGACGAGCCGACCCCGGAGAGCATCTTCACCGTCGGCACGCTCGCCTCGGTGCTGCAGCTCCTGAAGCTGCCCGACGGCACCGTGAAGGTGTTGGTCGAAGGCGTGTCGCGCGCCGAGATTCTCCGCTACACGGCGAACGAGAATTACTACGAGGCCCATGCCCGCCGCATCGCCGACAACGTCGGCGACCAGGTCGAGGTCGAGGCGTTGGCGCGCTCGGTCGTGGCCGAGTTCGAGAACTACGTGAAGCTCAACAAGAAGATCTCGCCCGAGGTGGTCGGCGCGGTCACCCAGCTCGACGACTATTCCAAGGTCGCCGATACGGTCGCCTCGCACCTCGCCATCAAGATCCCGGAGAAGCAGGCGATCCTCGCGCTGCCGACCGTGGTCGAGCGCCTCGAGCGCGTGCTCGGCATGATGGAGAGCGAGATTTCGGTGCTGCAGGTCGAGAAGCGCATCCGCTCGCGCGTCAAGCGCCAGATGGAGAAGACCCAGCGCGAATACTATCTCAACGAGCAGATGAAGGCGATCCAGAAGGAGCTCGGCGACTCCGAGGACGGCAAGGACGAACTGGCCGAGCTCGAGGAGAAGATCAACAAGACCAAGCTCTCCAAGGAAGCCCGCGAGAAGGCGCAGAACGAGCTGAAGAAGCTGCGCCAGATGAGCCCGATGTCGGCCGAGGCGACGGTGGTGCGCAACTACCTCGACTGGCTGCTCGGCATTCCGTGGGGCAAGAAGTCGAAGGTCCGCAACGACCTGAACTATGCCCAGGAAGTGCTCGACGCGGATCACTTCGGCCTGGAGAAGGTCAAGGACCGGATCGTGGAATACCTGGCCGTGCAGAGCCGGGCCTCCAAGATCCGCGGGCCGATCCTCTGCCTCGTCGGCCCTCCCGGCGTCGGCAAGACCTCGCTCGGCAAGTCGATCGCCAAGGCGACCGGCCGCGAGTTCGTGCGCATGTCGCTCGGCGGCGTGCGTGACGAGGCCGAGATCCGCGGCCACCGGCGGACCTATATCGGGTCGATGCCCGGCAAGGTGATCCAGTCGATGCGGAAGGCGAAGAAGAGCAACCCGCTCTTCCTCTTGGACGAGATCGACAAGCTCGGCATGGACTTCCGCGGCGATCCGTCGTCGGCGCTCCTGGAGGTGCTCGATCCCGAGCAGAACCAGTCGTTCAACGACCATTACCTGGAGGTCGACTACGATCTCTCCAACGTCATGTTCGTGACGACCGCGAACACGCTGAACATCCCTGCGCCGCTCATGGACCGCATGGAGATCATCCGCATCGCGGGCTACACCGAGGACGAGAAGATCGAGATTTCGCGCCGGCACCTGGTCCCGAAGATCCTGAGGGAGCATGCGCTGGAGGCGAAGGAGTTCTCCGTCGACGACGAGGCGCTGAAGACCGTCATCCGCCGCTACACGCGGGAGGCGGGCGTCCGCAACCTCGAGCGCGAGCTGGCGACGCTGGCCCGCAAGAGCGTCAAGGAGCTGATCCTCTCGAAGAAGAAGTCGGTCAAGATCACCGCCAAGAACCTCGAGGAGTTCCTCGGCGTTCCCCGCTATCGCTACGGCGAGGCGGAGATGGAGGATCTGGTCGGCGTCGTCACCGGCCTCGCCTGGACGGAGGTGGGCGGCGAGCTGCTCACCATCGAAGGCGTCATGATGCCCGGCAAGGGCCGCATGACGGTGACCGGCAACCTTCGCGACGTGATGAAGGAGTCGATCTCGGCGGCCGCGTCCTACGTGCGCAGCCGGGCGGTCGACTTCGGCATCGAGCCGCCGATGTTCGACAGGAAGGACATCCACGTGCACGTGCCGGAAGGCGCGACGCCGAAGGATGGCCCCTCGGCGGGCGTCGCCATGGTGACGGCGATCGTCTCCACGCTCACCGGCATTCCGGTGCGCCGCGATGTCGCCATGACCGGCGAGATCACGCTGCGCGGCCGGGTGCTTCCGATCGGCGGCCTCAAGGAGAAGCTGCTCGCGGCGCTGCGCGGCGGCATCAAGAAGGTGCTGATCCCGGAGGAGAACGCCAAGGACCTGGCGGATATCCCGCAGAACGTGAAGTCCGGCCTCGAGATCGTGCCGGTTTCGCGGATGGACGAGGTCATCCGGCAGGCGCTGGTTCGCCCGCCGGAGCCGATCGAGTGGGCCGAGCCGAAGGTGGACGCCAACGCGCCCGCTCCGGCCGAGGTCGCCGACGAAGATACCTCTGCTATCAGGACTTCCCACTAAGTCCTTGAATTAAAAAGAGTTGAGGCGCCCGCCAGTCGGCGGGCGCCTTTCTTTTCGGGCCGAGCTCGGGTCAATCAAAATCGCGGAAATCCGCCGTTTTTGCTTGATCCGGGGATAATTTGGGACGAGTGTCCGGCGCGAAGCCGGGAGGCGACGATTCGGCTCCGGCTCTGTCAGGGAAAGGAACCCTCTCATGAACAAGAACGACCTGATCGCCGCCGTTGCCGAGCGCACCGGCCTGTCGAAGGCCGGCGCCGGCCAGGCGGTCGACGCGACTTTCGACGCGATCACTGCCAGCCTCAAGTCGGGCCAGGAAGTGAAGATCATCGGCTTCGGCAATTTCGTCGTCGCCAAGCGCGCCGCCTCGACCGGCCGCAACCCGCGCACCGGCGAGACCATCAAGATTGCCGCTTCCAAGACGCCGAAGTTCAAGGCCGGCAAGGGCCTCAAGGACGCCGTCAACCGCTAGGTCCGGTTCGCCGACCTTTCGATGGCCCCGCGCCTGGCGCGGGGCCTTGTTTTTTGGCGAAAGGTCCGCCCGCCTTGCGCGCGCGGGCCGGGTGCCTACTGCCCGAGCGGGCGCAGCTTCACCGATCCGATCGGGACCTTCTTGATCGCCGTGGAGCCCGGCCTGAGGCTGCAGCTGTGCAGCCGGCCGGGGACCGAATGCCCGCTCGAATCCTTGACCGCGCAGTCGCCGGCATTGTCGAGGACGCTGTTGCATCCGTTGGCGTTCGGCGTGAACGAGACGTCGCCGGTGTAGAGCGGTTGGTGGGATGCGGGATCGGTCGCATCCGAAGCGCAGATGCAGTCGCAGATTCCTCCGCCGTGGCCCTTGGGCAGGGCCTGTGCCGGCAGCGGGATGGCAAGCGCAGGCAGGAGAATTGCTAGAGCCGCTGTCGTAGCGGCTCGCATGAGGCGCGAAGCAGAAGTCATGGCCTGACCTCCAGGATTGCCCCTTGGGTCGATGCAACCACGCGCTGCTCCGGCCGTCCATGTGGCGGAATCGCGCTTGCGCGACGGGCTTTACGGCAGGTTCACGGGAGGCCGCGATCTTGCGCTAAACTGGACGAGCGAATAGATCGACGGCGGCCGGGAAAGCCTGTCTCCGGGTTTCGGGGCCCGGGCGGTTAGCTCAGTTGGTAGAGCGCCTCGTTTACACCGAGGATGTCGGGGGTTCGAGTCCCTCACCGCCCACCAGATTCCCCGCCTTCGCGGCTCTCTGCTCGCTTGACTTGGCGGCGGGCCTCCCGTAGTTCAACGCGGCCACGGAGCAGCGCTTCGTGACGACGCCCGCGGGGGCGTAGCTCAGTTGGTTAGAGCGCCGGCCTGTCACGCCGGAGGTCGCGGGTTCGAGCCCCGTCGCTCCCGCCATTTTACCCAGAGACGCCAGGATCCGATCGTAAGCCCGCCTGCGGTCGCGCCGTCGCGCGACAACGTGGCGCTGGATCGGCACAGGGCCGGCCGGGGTATAGCCGTCGTCATCGGCTGCGTTCCGCCGCCGGTCGTGAAAACGGAGCTACCTCCCCATGAACATCAGGTCTCTTGCCGCGGCGGCGCTCGCCGGGGCCGGGCTTCTCGCTGCCGCCGCGCAGGCGGACGCGTCGGTGATGACGCTGCCTTCGATCACTTCCGACAGCGCCGTCATCCAGGTCGCCAATGGCTGCGGCCCGAACAAGTATCGCGGGCCCTACGGTGCCTGCCACAAATACGGAACCGGGCCGTATCCGAACGGCTATCACGGCAAGTTCGTGAACTCGTGGAAATGGAACGGCTGTCCGCCCGGATACTGGCGGGGCCCCTGGGGCCATTGCCGCAATACGCCCTATCACGGCCCCCTGCCGGGCGGGGGCTACAAGCCGTAACCCGCGGGCGGACAACTCGCCTCATCCGGCGCGTTGGCCGGGCGTCTGAACGCCGCGCATCGCGGGCATTCCGGAGCCCTGCATGCGCGGCGTTTCTCCCTCCCGCCGAATGGGGGCGACGGGCCTTGCGACTCCCTGCCGGCTCGGTTAAGCCAGACGGCGAAAGGCCTCCCTGGAAGCGTTGCAGAGAGCAGTCGAAGCGCTAGGCAAACAAAGGCGTTGGCGATACGCTGCGACGCAAAAAGAAGGACTGCTGACCATCGGCGCCTCCACCGCCGAGAGACCGGCAGGAGAGACTAGGATGCACGAGCTCGCCAGCTCCTACCTGCCGGTGATCATCTTCATCGGCATAGCCGGCCTCATCGGCCTCGCCCTTCTCGTGGCGCCCTTCATCGTCGCCTACAAGAACCCGGATCCGGAGAAGCTCTCCGCCTACGAGTGCGGCTTCAACGCCTTCGACGATGCGCGCATGACCTTCGACATCCGCTTCTACCTGGTGTCGATCCTCTTCATCATCTTCGATCTCGAAGTCGCCTTCCTCTTCCCGTGGGCGGTCGCGTTCAAGACGGTGGGCTGGTTCGGCTTCTGGTCGGTGATGGTCTTCCTCGGGGTGCTCACGGTCGGCTTCATCTACGAATGGCGGAAGGGAGCCCTCGAATGGGATTGATCCTGCCCGGCGACGCCAAGCCTGCCGCGGCCGGCGGCCGCAAGCCCGACCCGTTCTTCCTCGAGGTCAATAACGAACTGGCCGACAAAGGCTTTTTCGTCACCACGACCGACGACCTGATCACCTGGGCGCGCACCGGCTCGCTCATGTGGATGACTTTCGGGCTCGCCTGCTGCGCGGTCGAGATGATGCAGATGTCGATGCCGCGCTACGATGCCGAGCGCTTCGGCATCGCGCCGCGCGCCTCGCCCCGCCAGTCCGACGTGATGATCGTCGCCGGCACGCTCACCAACAAGATGGCCCCGGCGCTCCGCAAGGTCTACGACCAGATGCCGGAGCCGCGCTACGTCATCTCCATGGGCTCCTGCGCCAATGGCGGCGGCTACTACCACTATTCCTACGCGGTGGTGCGCGGCTGCGACCGCGTCGTGCCGGTCGACATCTACGTGCCCGGCTGCCCGCCGACCGCCGAGGCGCTGCTCTACGGCTTCCTGCTCCTGCAGAAGAAGATCCGGCGCACCGGGACGATCGAGCGCTAGGGCAGGCGAGGGGCAGCGGGCAAAATGGACGAGACGCTGAAACAGGTCGCCGACGCGATCGCCGCCCACGGGGCCGGTGCGGAAACCGCGTTCGCCTTCGGCGAGCTCGCCGTGACGGTGCCGGCGGAGGGGATCGTCGCCTTCCTCCGGTTCCTCTACGACGATCCGAAGCTCCGCTTCGTCAACATCACCGACATCTGCGGGGTCGACTACCCGCAGCGCGAGAAGCGCTTCGACGTCGTCTACCACCTGCTGAGCCCGACCCTGAACCGGCGCATCCGGGTAAAGGTGATGACCGACGAGGAGACACCGGTTCCGTCCGCGACGCCGGTATTCCCGGGTGCCGATTGGTTCGAGCGCGAGGCCTACGATCTCTACGGCATCCTCTTCTCCGGCCATCCGGACCTGCGGCGCATCCTCACCGACTACGGCTTTGCCGGCCATCCACTGCGCAAGGACTTCCCGCTCACCGGCTTCGTCGAGGTGCGCTACGACGACGAGCGCAAGCGCGTGGTCTACGAGCCGGTGAAGCTCGCCCAGCAGTTCCGCGATTTCGATTTCCTGTCGCCGTGGGAAGGCACCGAATACGTCCTGCCTGGCGACGAGAAGGCAAAGCAGTAGCTATGGCCGAAACGGACGTCCGCAATTTCACGATCAACTTCGGGCCGCAGCACCCGGCGGCGCATGGCGTGCTGCGCCTCGTGCTCGAGCTCGACGGCGAGGTCGTGACCCGTGTCGACCCGCATATCGGCCTGCTCCATCGCGGCACGGAGAAGCTGATCGAGCACAAGACCTACCTCCAGGCCGTGCCTTATTTCGACCGGCTCGACTACGTCGCGCCGATGAACCAGGAGCATGCCTTCGCCCTTGCCGTGGAGAAGCTCCTCGGCATCTCGGTGCCCTATCGCGGGCAGCTCATCCGCGTTCTCTATTCCGAGATCGGGCGGCTGCTCTCGCACCTCCTTTCGGTGACGACGACCGCGCTCGACGTCGGCGCGCTCACCCCACCGCTCTGGGGCTTCGAGGAGCGCGAGCGCCTCATGGTCTTCTACGAGCGCGCCTCGGGCAGCCGCATGCACGCCGCCTATGTGCGGCCGGGCGGCGTCCACCAGGACCTGCCGCAGAAGCTCATCGACGACATCGGCGCCTTCTGCGATCCGTTCCTCGGCACGGTCGACGACCTGTCGAACCTCCTTCTCCCCAACCGCATCTTCAAGCAGCGCAACGTCGACATCGGCGTGGTCAGCCTCGAGGACGCCTGGCGCTGGGGCTTCTCCGGCGTGATGGTGCGCGGCTCCGGCGCGGCCTGGGACCTGCGCAAGGCGCAGCCCTACGAGTGCTATGCCGACCTCGACTTCGACATTCCGGTCGGCAAGCACGGCGACTGCTACGACCGCTTCGTCATCCGCATGGAGGAAATGCGGCAGGCGACGCGCATCATGAAGCAATGCGTCGACCTCCTGTCGTCCGAGAAGGGCAAGGGCCCGTTCACCTCCGACGACGGCAAGGTGGTGCCGCCGAAGCGTGGCGAGATGAAGCGCTCGATGGAAGCGCTGATCCACCACTTCAAGCTCTATACCGAGGGCTATCACGTGCCGGCCGGCGAGGTTTACGCCGCGGTCGAGGCGCCGAAGGGCGAGTTCGGCGTCTATCTCGTCGCCGACGGGAGCAACAAGCCCTATCGCTGCAAGATTCGCGCGCCGGGCTTCGCCCACCTCCAGGGCATGGACTTCATCACCCGCGGCCACATGCTCGCCGACGTGACGGCGGTGCTCGGCTCGCTCGACATCGTCTTCGGGGAGGTCGACCGGTGAGGGCGCTCCTCCTCGCCTCGGCGCTTCTGGCAGCCGGTGCCGTCGCGGGGCACGCCGCCGATGCCGAGAACGTGCAATCGCTGCTCGGCAAGGGCTACATGGTCGTCTCGTCCTTCATGAGCACGATCGGTCCGGGCCTCTTCCTCCAGAAGGAGGACAGCCTCTATCTCTGCTTCGTGTCCGAGAAGCCGGATACGGCGGAGCTGACAACCAAATACTGCAAACCGGTCCACTGAAGATGTCCGTCCGCCGCCTCGCCGAAAAGCAGCCCGCGAGCTTCGCCTTCACGGCGGAGAACCTTGCTTGGGCGAAGGACCGCATCGCCAAGTATCCGCCCGGCCGGCAGGCCTCGGCCGTGATCTCGCTCCTCTGGCGGGCGCAGGAGCAGGAGGGATGGCTCACCGAGCCGGCGATCCGCGTGGTCGCCGAGATGCTCGACATGCCGAAGATCCGCGTGCTCGAGGTCGCGACCTTCTACACGATGTTCCTGCTCGAGCCGGTCGGCAGGATCGCGCATATCCAGGTCTGCGGGACTACGCCCTGCTGGCTGCGCGGCGCCGAGGCGATCAAGGACATCTGCCAGCATCGCATCCACCACGATCCGCACCACCTCTCCAAGGACGGCAATTTCTCCTGGGAAGAGGTCGAGTGCCTCGGCGCCTGCGTCAATGCGCCGATGATCCAGATCGGGGCGGATACCTACGAGGACCTGACGCGCGAGACGTTCACGACGATCCTCAACGACCTTGCCATGGGCAAGAAGCCGAAGCCCGGTCCGCAGAACGGCCGCCAGCAGTCGGCGCCGCTCGGCGGCCCGACGACGCTGACCGAGGCGCCGACCTTCACCCCCTGGGTGCTGCCGCGGCCGCCGGAACCGGCGCTGACCGACGCGCAGGCCAAGAAGCCGACCGAAGGTGCCGGGCAGCGCGAGACGCCGGCGCCGACCGCCCCCCTGAGCCCTGCCGCCAATGCGCCGCCGCCGAAGCCGACCGACAGGCCGGGCGCCGCCGCCGTCGGCCCGGCTGCCGCTCCGGCGACGCCGGCTGCTCCCGCCGCGCCGGCCGAGGAGAAGGTGTCCGACGACCTCAAGCCCGCCATGCTCACCGCGGCCCGCGGCGGCCAGGGCGACGATCTCAAGCTCATCTGGGGCGTCGGACCGAAGCTGGAGGAGCTGCTCCACCGTCTCGGCGTCTTCCATTTCGACCAGATCGCCGCCTGGACCGGGGATAACCTGCGCTGGGTCGACCAGCATCTCGAGGGCTTTCGCGGCCGCGCCGACCGGGACAAGTGGATCGAGCAGGCGAAGAAGCTCGCGACCGGGTGGCGGCCGACCGATCCGGCCGGCGAAAAAGTGGGGAGCTGAGCCAGCATGCTCGCCGACAAGGACCGCATCTTCACCAATCTCTACGGGCTCCATGACTGGGGCCTGAAGGGCGCCATGGCGCGCGGTCAGTGGGACAATACCAAGGGCCTCCTCGCGCAGGGGCGCGACTGGATCGTCAACGAGATGAAGGCCTCGGGGCTGCGCGGCCGCGGCGGCGCCGGCTTCCCGACCGGCCTCAAGTGGTCCTTCATGCCGAAGGACTCGAAGGACGGGCGGCCGAGCTACCTCGTCGTCAATGCCGACGAGTCGGAGCCCGGCACCTGCAAGGACCGCGAGATTCTCCGGAACGACCCGCACACGCTGGTCGAGGGCTGCCTGGTCGCCGGCTTCGCCATGGGCGCGCACACCGCCTTCATCTACGTGCGCGGCGAGTTCATCCGTGAGCGCGAGCACCTGCAGGCGGCGGTCGACCAGGCCTACGAGGCGGGCCTGATCGGCAAGAACAACAAGAACGGCTGGGACTTCGACATCGTCGTCCATCACGGCGCCGGCGCCTATATCTGCGGCGAAGAGACGGCGATGCTGGAATCGCTGGAGGGCAAGAAGGGCATGCCGCGCCTGAAGCCGCCGTTCCCGGCGGCGGTCGGCGTCTATGGCTGCCCGACGACGGTGAACAACGTCGAGTCGATCGCCGTCGCCCCGACGATCCTCCGGCGCGGCGCGGCCTGGTTCTCCTCCATCGGCCGGCCGAACAACGTCGGCACCAAGCTCTTCTGCATCTCCGGTCACGTCGAGAGGCCGTGCACCGTCGAGGAGGCGATGGGCATCACCTTCCGCGAGCTCATCGAGAAGCATTGCGGTGGCGTGCGCGGTGGCTGGGACAACCTGCTCGCCGTCATCCCGGGCGGCGCTTCGGTGCCCTGCCTGCCGGCCTCGCAATGCGACGAGCTGATCATGGATTTCGACTCGCTCCGCGACAAGAAGTCCGGCCTCGGCACGGCGGCCGTGATCGTCATGGACAAGTCGACCGACATCGTGCGTGCCATTGCGCGCCTGTCCTATTTCTACAAGCACGAGAGCTGCGGCCAGTGCACGCCCTGCCGCGAGGGCACCGGCTGGATGTGGCGCGTGCTTACCCGCATGGCCGAGGGCCGCGCCGAGAAGCGCGAGATCGACATGCTCCTCAATGTCACGACGCAGATCGAGGGCCACACCATCTGCGCCCTCGGCGATGCGGCGGCTTGGCCGGTGCAGGGCCTCATCCGCCACTTCCGCGGCGAGATCGAGCGGCGCATCGATGCCTATCACGGCTTCCTGCCCGAGGTCGGCGACCCGGTGATGGTCGAGGCGGCGGAGTAGGGCGATGGCGAACGAACCGGACAATATCCTTCTCGTCTATCTGCGCCGCATCGACGAACGGGTTGCCCGCATCGCGGAGGACATGAGTGACATGAAGGTCCGCATGACCTCCGTCGAAGAAAGCGTCGTGGGTCTCCAGCGGCGCATGGATCGTCTTGAACAGCGCATCGAGCGGATAAAACGGCGTCTCGACCTAACGGAAGTGCCACGGTAAGCGCATGAGCAAGATCAAGGTCGACGGCATCGAACTGGACGTCCCGGCGGAGTACACGCTCCTGCAGGCCTGCGAGGCGGCGGGCGCGGAGATTCCGCGCTTCTGCTTCCACGAGCGTCTTTCGGTGGCCGGCAATTGCCGCATGTGCCTGATCGAGGTGAAGGGCGGGCCGCCGAAGCCGGTCGCCTCCTGCGCCATGAGCGTGCGCGACCTGCGGCCCGGCCCGAATGGCGAGCCGCCGGAAATGTTCACCAAGACGCCGATGGTGAAGAAGGCGCGCGAAGGCGTGATGGAGTTCCTGCTGATCAACCATCCGCTGGATTGCCCGATCTGCGACCAGGGCGGCGAGTGCGACCTGCAGGACCAGGCCATGGCCTATGGCGTCGATGGCAGCCGCTTCAAGGAGAACAAGCGCGCCGTCGAGGACAAGTATATCGGCCCCCTGGTGAAGACGGTGATGACGCGCTGCATCCACTGCACGCGCTGCATCCGCTTCTCGGCCGAGGTCGCCGGCGTGCCGGATCTCGGCGCCACCGGCCGCGGCGAGGACATGGAGATCACCACCTATCTCGAGCGCGCCATGAGCTCGGAATTGCAGGGCAACGTCATCGACCTCTGCCCGGTCGGTGCGCTGACCTCCAAGCCCTATGCCTTCCAGGCGCGGCCCTGGGAACTGGTGAAGACCGAGTCCATCGACGTCATGGATGCCGTCGGCTCTTCCATCCGCGTCGACACGCGCGGCCGCGAGGTCATGCGCATCCTGCCGCGCCTCAACGAGGACGTGAACGAGGAGTGGATCTCCGACAAGACCCGCTTCGTCTGGGACGGCCTCAGGACCCAGCGCCTCGACCGTCCCTATGTCCGCCGCAACGGCCGCCTCGAGGCCGCCACCTGGAGCGAGGCCTTCGCGGCGATCGCCGGCAAGGTGAAGGGCGCCCAGCCGGACCGCATCGGCGCCATTGCCGGGGACCTCGCCACCGTCGAGGAGATGTACGCGCTGAAGGCGCTCCTCTCCTCGCTCGGCTCGGAGAACGTCGACTGCCGGCCGGAAAGCTCGCGCCTCGATCCGAAGCTCGGCCGCAGCTCCTACATCTTCAACCCGACCATTGCCGGCATCGACAATTGCGATGCCGTGCTCATCGTCGGCTCCAATCCGCGCCACGAGGCGTCGGTGCTGAACGCCCGCATCCGCAAGCGCTGGCGCCAGGGCGACCTCAGGGTCGGCCTGATCGGCGAGCGCGTCGATCTCACCTATGACTACGACTATCTCGGCGCCGGGCCGGAGAGCCTCGCCGGGCTGATCGGCGGCGACGGCGCCTTCGCCAAGGTACTCGCCGGCGCCAAGCGGCCGCTCGTCCTCATCGGCGAGGGCGCCTTCTCGCGGCCCGATGGCCTGGCCTCGCTGGCGCTCGCCGCGAAGATCGCGACCGGGGCAGGGCGCGACGAAGGCTGGAACGGCCTCGCCGTCCTTCATTCGGGCGCCTCGCGTGTCGGCGGGCTCGACGTCGGTTTCGTGCCGGGCACCGGCGGCCTCGATGTCGTCGGCATGGTCGGCGCCGCGGCGGCCCGCCAGCTCGACGTGCTCTTCCTCCTCGGCGCCGACGACCTCAACATGAACGGTCTCGCCGAGACCTTCGTCGTCTATGTCGGCACCCATGGCGATGCCGGCGCGCATCGCGCCGACGTCATCCTGCCGGGCGCCGCCTATACCGAGAAGTCGGGCACCTACGTGAGCACCGAGGGCCGCGTGCAGATGACGGCGCGCGCCGCCTTCCCGCCGGGCGATGCCCGCGAGGACTGGGCGATCCTGCGTGCGCTTTCCGCAACGCTCGGCAAGGTGCTGCCCTTCGACACGCTCACCGAGCTTCGCGCCAGTCTCTACAAGGCCTTCCCGCACCTGCAGCGGATCGGCGCCATCGAGCCGGGCGCGCTTGACGAAGTCGCGGCGCTCGCCGGCAAGGACGCCAGGGCCGCGAACTTCGCCTATGGCAACCGCATCGGTGATTTCTACCTCACCAACCCGATCGCGCGGGCCTCGGCCGTCATGGCCGAATGCTCGGCGCTCGCTGCCGGTCGCCCGGCGCTCGCGGCGGAATGACGGCGATGGATGATTTCCTCCATACCTACGTCATCCCGGCGCTGATCATGATCGGCGAGAGTCTCCTGCTCATCGTCTGCCTGCTGATCTTCGTCGCCTACATCCTCTACGCCGACCGCAAGATCTGGGCGGCGGTGCAGCTCCGCCGCGGCCCGAACGTGGTCGGGCCCTGGGGCCTCTTCCAGGCCTTCGCCGACCTGATCAAGTTCGTGGTCAAGGAGCCGATCGTGCCGTCGGGCGCCAACAAGGGCGTCTTCCTGCTGGCGCCGCTCGTCACCGCCATGCTCGCGATCTCGGCCTTTGCCGTGGTTCCCATGGCCAATGGCTGGGTGATCGCCGACATCAATGTCGGCATCCTCTATCTCTTCGCCGTCTCCTCGCTCGGCGTCTACGGCATCATCATGAGCGGCTGGGCGTCGAACTCGAAATATCCGTTCCTCGGGGCGCTGCGCTCGGCGGCGCAGATGGTCTCCTACGAAGTTTCGATCGGCTTCGTGCTGATCACCGTGCTTCTCCTCGTCGGCTCGCTCAACCTCAGCGACATAGTCGTGGCGCAGGAGGAGGGGATCGGCACCCATTTCGGCCTGGTGGCAAGCTTCCTCGACTGGCACTGGCTGCCGCTCCTGCCGATGTTCGTGATCTTCTTCGTCTCGGCGCTCGCGGAGACCAACCGGCCGCCCTTCGATCTGGTCGAAGCCGAGTCCGAGCTCGTCGCCGGCTTCCACGTCGAATATTCCTCGACGCCGTTCCTCCTTTTCTTCCTCGGCGAATACGTCTCGATCGTCCTCATGTGCTCTCTGGGCACGATCCTCTTCCTCGGCGGCTGGCTGCCGCCGGTCGACGTTGCGCCCTTCACCTGGGTGCCGGGCATCGTGTGGTTCCTGATCAAGGTCTGCGCGATGTTCTTCCTCTTCGCCATGGTGAAGGCCTTCGTCCCGCGCTACCGCTACGACCAGCTGATGCGCCTCGGCTGGAAGGTGTTCCTCCCGATTTCGCTGGCGATGGTGGTGATCGTCGCCGCGGTCCTGCAAGTCACCGGATGGGCGGGCTGAACATGACACTCGACAGATCCGCCCGCGCTTTGTTCCTCGGCGACATGCTGGGCGGGCTTTGGCTCTCGATCCGCTATTTCTTCCGTCCGAAGGCGACCATCAACTATCCCTTCGAGAAGGGGCCGGTCAGCCCGCGCTTCCGCGGCGAGCATGCGCTCCGCCGCTATCCGAACGGGGAAGAGCGCTGCATCGCCTGCAAGCTCTGCGAAGCGATCTGCCCGGCGCAGGCGATCACCATCGAGGCGGGGCCGCGCCGCAACGACGGCACGCGCCGGACGACCCGCTACGACATCGACATGGTGAAGTGCATCTATTGCGGCTTCTGCCAGGAGGCCTGCCCGGTCGACGCCATCGTCGAGGGACCGAACTTCGAGTTCGCCACCGAGACGCGCGAGGAGCTCTACTACGACAAGCAGAAGCTCCTCGACAATGGCGACCGCTGGGAGCGGGCGATTGCCGCCAACATCAAGATGGACGCGCCCTACAGATGATCCTCCCGGCCATCTTCTTCTACATCTTCTCGGCCGTGACCATCGCCTCGGCGGTGATGGTCATCGGCTCCCGCAACCCGGTGCACTCGGTGCTCTTCCTGATCCTCGCCTTCGTCAACGCGGCGGGGCTCTTCATCCTGCTCGGCGCCGAGTTCCTCGCGATGATCCTCGTCGTCGTCTATGTCGGCGCGGTGGCGGTGCTCTTCCTCTTCGTGGTGATGATGCTCGACGTCGATTTCGTCGAGCTCCGCCAGGGCTTCCTCACCTACCTGCCGGTCGGCGGCCTGATCGGCATCGTGCTGCTTGCCGAGCTCGTCCTGGTGCTCGGCGGCTGGTACTTCGTGCCCAATGCCCCGGCGGTGGCCGCCCCCGAGGTTGCCTCGGTATCCAACACCGCCGCGCTCGGCCAGCTCCTCTACACGCGCTACGTCTATCTCTTCGAGATCGCCGGCTTCGTGCTGCTCGTCGCCATGATCGGGGCGATCGTGCTGACCCTCCACCACAAGCAGGGCGTCAAGCGCCAGTCCATCCCGCAGCAGAACGCGCGCACGCCGGCCACGGCCATCGAGGTGCGCAAGGTCGAATCGGGGAGGGGGCTCTGATGGTGATCGGCCTCTCGCACTACCTGACCGTTGCCGCCATCCTGTTCACGATCGGCATCTTCGGCATCTTCATCAACCGCAAGAACGTCATCGTCATCCTGATGTCGGTCGAGCTCATCCTGCTCGCCGTCAACATCAACCTCGTCGCCTTCTCCTCCTTCCTCGGCGACCTGGTCGGGCAGGTCTTCGCGCTGATCGTTCTCACGGTCGCCGCCGCCGAGGCCGCGATCGGCCTCGCCATCCTCGTCGTCTTCTTCCGCAATCGCGGGTCGATCGCGGTCGAGGACGTCAACGTCATGAAGGGCTGAGGATGTACCAGGCCATCGTCTTCCTGCCGCTCCTCGGCGCCATCATCGCCGGGCTGATCACCATGGTCGGCGCGCGCCTCCGCCATCCCGGCGCGGAGCCGGGGGCCGAGGGCCATGACGACCACGGCGCCGGGGATCACGGCCACGCCGTTGCGCACGCGCACGACTCCCATGACGAGTCCGACGATCACGGCCAGGGCCACGACCACGCCCCGGCGGCGCTTGGCGCCCGTCCGGCGGAGTTGATCACTTCCGCCTTCCTCGTCGTCTCGGCGGTGCTTTCCTGGGTCGCCTTCATCACCGTTGGCCTCGGCGACGGCCACATGGAGCGCGTTCCCGTCCTCTCCTGGTTCAATTCAGGGACGCTCGCGGTCGACTGGGCCTTCCGCGTCGATACGCTGACCGTCGTGATGCTGGTCGTGGTGACGACGGTCTCGTCGCTCGTCCACATCTACTCGATCGGCTACATGGCGCATGATCCCGGCCGGCCGCGCTTCTTCGCCTACCTGTCGCTCTTCACCTTCGCCATGCTCGCGCTGGTGACCTCGGACAACCTCGTCCAGATGTTCTTCGGCTGGGAGGGCGTCGGCCTCGCCTCCTACCTGCTGATCGGCTTCTGGTTCAAGCGCCCGTCGGCGAACGCTGCGGCGATAAAGGCCTTCGTCGTCAACCGCGTCGGTGATTTCGGCTTCGCGCTCGGCATCTTCGGCGTCTTCGTCCTCTTCAACTCGGTCGAGTACCAGACGATCTTCGCCAACGCTTCCAGCATCACCGGCACCAAGCTCCACTTCCTGTCCTGGGACTTCGACGCCGTCACCATCGTCTGCCTCCTCCTCTTCATGGGCGCGATGGGCAAGTCGGCGCAGTTCCTGCTCCATACCTGGCTGCCCGACGCGATGGAGGGGCCGACGCCGGTCTCCGCGCTGATCCACGCCGCGACCATGGTGACGGCCGGCGTGTTCATGGTCGCCCGCCTGTCGCCGCTCTTCGAGCTATCGCCGGTCGCGCTCGGCGTCGTCACCTTCTTCGGCGCCACCACCGCCTTCTTCGCCGCCACGGTCGGCCTCGTCCAGAACGACATCAAGCGGGTCATCGCCTATTCGACCTGCTCGCAGCTCGGCTACATGTTCGTCGGCCTCGGCGTCGGCGCCTTCTCGACCGGCATGTTCCACCTCTTCACCCATGCCTTCTTCAAGGCGCTCCTCTTCCTCGGCGCCGGCTCGGTGATCCATGCCGTCTCCGACGAGCAGGACATGCGCAACATGGGCGGGCTCCGGAAATATATCCCCGTCACCTACTGGATGATGGTGATCGGCACGCTGGCGCTGACCGGCTTCCCCTTCACCGCCGGCTACTTCTCCAAGGATGCGATCATCGAGGCGGCCTATGCCGGCGGCTCGACCGTGGACGGCTACGCCTTCGTCATGACCGTGATCGCGGCGCTGATGACCAGCTTCTATTCCTGGCGCCTCATCTTCCTCACCTTCCACGGTGCGCCGCGCGCTCCGGCACGCGTCATGGAGCATGTCCACGAGTCGCCCTACGTGATGCTCGTGCCGCTCTTCGTGCTCGGCGCCGGCGCGCTCCTTGCCGGCATCGTCTTCAGCGGCATGTTCATCGGCGAGGAGCAGGGCGAGTTCTGGAAGGGGGCCGTCTTCTTCGACAGCCATTTCTTCGAGGCGATCCACCACGCGCCGTTCTGGGTGTCGCTGCTGCCGACGCTCGCCATGGTCATCGGGGCGCTGGTCGCGATCTACTTCTACCTCGTCAATACCGAGGCGCCGCGCCGGCTGGCGCGGACCAATGACTGGCTCTACCAGTTCCTCCTCAACAAGTGGTACTTCGACGAGCTCTACGACTTCCTTTTCGTCCGCCCGGCCAAGTGGCTGGGCCGGTTCCTGTGGAAGCGCGGCGACGGCTGGCTCATCGACGGCTTCGGACCGGACGGCATTTCGGCTCGCGTCATCGACGTCACCAACCGGGTGGTGAAGCTGCAGACCGGCTACCTCTACCACTATGCCTTCGCCATGCTGATCGGCGTCGCGGCGCTGGTCACCTACATCATGTTCGTGCAGTGAGGAGGCGGGGATGACCGGCTGGCCGATCCTTTCGACCGTCACCTTCCTGCCGCTGGTCGGTGCGCTGATCCTGCTCGTCCTGCCGGGCGAGGGCTACAGCGCGCGGCGGAACGTCTTCTACGTCTCGCTGTGGACGACGACCCTCACCTTCATCCTGTCGATCTTCATCTGGACGAATTTCGACCCGAAGGAGGCCGGCTTCCAGCTCGTCGAGAAGGCGCCCTGGCTCAGCTCCGGCTTCGCCAGCTACACGGTCGGCGTCGACGGCATCTCGATGCTGTTCGTCATCCTGACCACCTTCCTGATGCCGCTCTGCGTGATCGCCTCGAAGCTGACGGTGCAGAAGCATTTCAAGGAATACATGATCGCGTTCCTGGTGCTCGAGACGCTGATGATCGGCGTCTTCACCGCGCTCGATATCGTCCTCTTCTACGTATATTTCGAAGGCGGCCTCATCCCGATGTTCCTCATCATCGGCATCTGGGGCGGGCCGCGGCGCGTCTATGCCAGCTTCAAGTTCTTCCTCTACACGCTCGCCGGCTCGGTGCTGATGCTCATCGCCATCATGGCGATGTACTGGGAGGCGGGAACGACCGATATCCCGACGCTCCTCAACCACAGCTTCCCGGCCTCGATGCAGACCTGGCTGTGGATCGCCTTCTTCGCGAGCTTCGCCGTCAAGATGCCGATGTGGCCGGTCCATACCTGGCTGCCCGATGCCCATGTGGAGGCGCCGACGGCCGGCTCGGTGATCCTGGCGGCCATCCTCCTGAAGATGGGCGGCTACGGGTTCCTGCGCTTCTCCATCCCGATGTTCCCGATCGCCTCGCACGACCTCGCGCCCTTCATCTTCGCGCTGTCGGTCATCGCCATCGTCTACACCTCGCTGGTGGCGTTGATGCAGGAGGACATGAAGAAGCTGATCGCCTATTCGTCTGTCGCCCACATGGGCTTCGTGACCATGGGTGTCTTTGCCGCCAACGTGCAGGGCGTGCAGGGCGGCCTGTTCCAGATGATCTCCCACGGCATCATCTCGGGCGCGCTCTTCCTCTGCGTCGGCGTCGTCTACGACCGCATGCATACGCGCGAGATCGCCGCCTATGGCGGCCTCGTCAACCGCATGCCGCTCTATGCCGTCGCCTTCCTCATCTTCACCATGGGCAATGTCGGCCTGCCGGGCACCAGCGGCTTCATCGGCGAGTTCCTGACGCTGACCGGCGCCTTCCGCATCAACACCTGGGTCGCCTTCATCGCCACCTCGGGCGTGATCCTCTCGGCCTGCTACGCGCTCTGGCTCTATCGCCGGATGATCTTCGGCGCGCTCGAGAAGCCGAGCCTCGCCGGGATGTTCGATCTCTCGCGGCGCGAACTGGTGCTGCTCGTCCCGCTCGCCGCGCTCGCCATCTTCTTCGGCTTCCATCCGGGGCCGATCATGGACGTGACGGCGGCCTCGGTCGACCAGCTCGTCGCCAACTACAATGCCGCCCTGTCGGCCGCCGGCAAGCTTGCCGCGATTGCGCCCTGAGGAATCCTGAATGTCACCCGATACGATGACACTCGCATCCTTCCTCCCGGCGCTGCCCGAGATCATCCTCGCCATCGGCATTTTGGTGCTGCTTCTTGTCGGCGCCGTCGCCGGCCAGCGCGCGACCGCCCTGGTCACCGGCCTCGCCGTGGTCACCATCGTGATCTCCGGCGTGGTGCTGGTCCTCTCGCCGGCAAGCGGCGTCGCCTTCAGCGGATCCTTCATCCTCGACGGCTTCGCCCGGCTGATGAAGCTGCTGGCGCTCATCGGCTCGGCGGTGGCGATCATCGTTTCGGTCGGCTTCCTGCGGGCGCAGAAGATCGACAGCTTCGAATATCCGGTGCTCATCCTGATCGCCACGCTCGGCATGCTGCTGATGATCTCGGCGAACGACCTGATCGCCGCCTATATCGGCATCGAGCTGCATTCACTGGCGCTCTACGTTCTCACGGCCTTCAGCCGGAAGTCGGTGCGCTCGACCGAGGCGGGCCTCAAGTATTTCGTCCTCGGCGCGCTCGCCTCGGGCATGCTCCTCTACGGTGCCTCGCTGATCTACGGCTTCACCGGTCAGGTGACCTTTTCCGGCATCGCCGCGGCGCTGCACGGCGAGGCGCCGTCCGTCGGCCTGGTCTTCGGCCTCGTCTTCCTCATCGTCGGGCTCGCCTTCAAGGTATCGGCGGTGCCCTTCCACATGTGGACGCCGGACGTCTATGAGGGCTCGCCGACCGCGGTCACCGCTTTCCTCGCGGGGGCGCCGAAGCTCGCGGCCATGGCGCTCTTCATCCGCGCCATCGTGGTGCCTTTCGCGCCGATCACCCATGACTGGCAGCAGGTGATCGTCTTCATCTCCATTGCCTCGATGGTGCTCGGCGCCTTTGCCGCCATCGGCCAGCAGAACATCAAGCGCATGATGGCCTATTCCGCCATCGGGCACATGGGCTACGCCCTGGTCGGGCTCGCGGCCGGCACCGCGACCGGCGTCCAGGGCACCATCCTCTACATGCTGATCTACATGGTGATGGCGATCGGCACGTTCGTCGCCATCCTCGCCATGAAGCGCCAGGGCGTGATGGTCGAGGGCATCAACGATCTCGCCGGCCTCGCGAAGACCCATCCGCTCATGGCCTTCATGCTGGCCATGCTGCTCTTTTCGCTCGCCGGCATCCCGCCGCTCGCCGGCTTCTTCGCCAAGTTCTACGTCTTCATCGCCGCCGTCCAGGCGGGCCTCTATGCGCTCGCCGTCATCGGCGTGCTGGCGAGCGTGGTCGGCGCCTACTACTACCTCCGCATCGTCAAGATCATGTATTTCGACGATCCGGCGCCGAAGCTCGATCCGGTGGCGCCGGAGCTCGGCGCGGTGCTCGGCCTCAGCGGCATCTTCATGATCGTGTTCGTGGTCATTGCCGGCCCGATCGGCAGTGCCGCCGAGCTCGCCGCCAAGACGCTGTTCTAGCTGCCGATGACCTTCGCCCTCGGGCCGAAGGCCATTGCCGCGGGCTACCGGCTCGATGCGCGTGAGAGCGTCGGCTCCACCAATGCCGAGGCGCTTGCCGCTGCCCGCACCGGTGATGCCGGCCGGCTCTGGGTGGTCAGCGACCACCAGAGCGCCGGCAAGGGGCGCCGCAACAGCGCCTGGCAGACGCCGCGCGGCAACCTTGCCGCCACCATCCTCTCCGTCGTGCCCGTCAAGCCCGAGACGGCCGCCACCCTCGGCTTCGTCGCCGGCCTCTGCCTCGACGAGGCGGTGCGGAAGGTCGCGCCGGTCGCGCCGGAGCGGCTCCGCCTGAAATGGCCGAACGACGTTCTCCTCGACGGGCGCAAGCTGGCCGGTATCCTGCTTGAGGCCGAGATTCGGGGGGACGGACGCGTGGCAGTTGCGGTCGGCATCGGAGTGAACGTCGTCGGTGCGCCGGCCGGCCTGCCTTACCCTGCCATGGCGCTCGCCGATCTCGGCATCGCCGTCACCGCCGCCGACCTCTTCCTGCCGCTCGCCGAGGCCTGGGCCGGCGTCGCCGCCGCCTGGGACGAGGGCAGGGGCTTCCCCGCGCTCCGCCGCGTCTGGCTGGAGCGCGCCGCCGGCATCGGCAAGCCGGTATCCGTGCGTGTCGGCAGGGACGTCCTCTCCGGCACCTTCGAGACCATCGACGGAGAGGGGCGCCTCGTCATCCGCGCCGCCGACGGCGGCGAGCGCACGATCAGCGCCGGAGAGGTCCATCTCGGCGGGGCGGCGACCGCGCGATGACCATGCCGCCGCCCGGACGCCGCGACCAGCTCGTCTTCATGCCCATCGGCGGCGTCGGCGAGATCGGCATGAACCTCGGCCTCTACGGCTACGGCCCGGAGCGCGACCGCACCTGGCTGGTGGTCGATCTCGGCATCGCCTTTGCCGGCCCGGACCTGCCCGGCGCCGACGTCATCCTGCCCGACGTCTCCTATCTCGAGGAGGAGCGCGGCAACATTGCCGGCATCCTCATCACCCACGCCCACGAGGACCATTTCGGCGCGCTCCTCGACCTGTGGCCGCGGCTCCGCGTGCCGGTCTATGCCACCGCCTTCACCAAGGGCCTGTTCGAGGCGAAGCGCGCCAGCGATCCCGGCGGCGACGTGCCGATCACGCTGGTGAAGCCCGGCGAGCCCTTCGACCTCGGCCCGTTCAACGTCGAATACATCAACGTCGCCCACTCGATCCCGGAATCGAACGCGCTCGCCATCCGCACGCCGCTCGGCACCGTGATCCATACCGGCGACTGGAAGCTCGACGATACGCCCGTCCTTGGCCTTCCCACCGACGCCGCCCGCCTGAAGGCGATCGGCGACGAAGGCGTGCTGGCGCTCGTCTGTGATTCCACCAACGCCATGCGCGAGGGCCGGTCGCCGAGCGAGACCGAGGTCGCGGCGTCGCTCGCCGAGATCGTCGGCGCGGCGAAGCAGCGCATCGCCTTCACCACCTTCGCCTCCAATGTCGGGCGCACCCGCTCGATCGCGCTCGCCGCCGCGGCGGCGCGCCGCGAGGTGGTCGTCGTCGGCCGTGCCATGAGCCGCGCCATCGATGTCGCCGGCGAGCTCGGCTACCTCGACGGCCTGCCGCCCTTCCTCGACCAGGACGACTTCGCCCACCTGCCGCGCCACCGCGTGGTGCTCCTCCTCACCGGCAGCCAGGGTGAGCCGCGTGCCGCGCTCGCCCGCATCGTCGAGGAGGACCACAAGGCCGTCGACCTCGACCCCGGTGACACCGTCGTCTTCTCCTCCCGCGCCATTCCCGGCAACGAGGTGCCGATCAACCGGCTGATCAACGGCCTCATCCGCCGCGGCGTGAAGGTCATCACCGATCATGACGGGCTGGTCCACGTCTCCGGCCACCCGCGGCGCGACGAGCTGCGCGAGATGTATTCCTGGGTCCGCCCGCAGGTGGCCGTGCCCGTCCATGGCGAGCCGATGCACCTTGCCGCGCATGCCGAGCTCGCCCGCGGCCTCGGTGTGCCCGAGGTGCGCGTCATCGCCGACGGCGCCATGCTGCGGCTGGCGCCCGGCCGCCCGGAAGTGGTCGATCACGTCGAGGTCGAGCGCCTCTACCGCGACGGCACGCTGATCGGCGGGCTCGAGGCCATGGGCATCGCCGAGCGCCGGCGCCTCGCCTTTGCCGGCCATGTCGGGGTCTCGGTCATCCTCTCGGCCAAGGGCGAGCTCGACGCCGATCCCGAGATCATGGCGACCGGCATCCCGATCCGCGACGGGGCAGGGCGGCCCCTCGAGGAAGCCATCCACGCCGCCGTCCTCGGCACGCTCGAATCCCTGCCGCGCGCCCGCCGCCGCGATCCGGAAGTGGTGCGCGAAGCCGTCCGCCGCGCCGTCCGCTCGGCGGTTGCCGAAGCCTGGGGCAAGAAGCCGGTTTGCAGCGTCTTCGTCGCCGTCCTATGACGGCAGCCATGATCGGACGCCTCAACCACGTCGCCATCGCGGTTCCGGACCTCGCCGCCGCTTCGGCGCTCTATCGCGATCGGCTGGGCGCCACCGTCTCCGCGCCCGTCGCGCAGCCGGACCACGGCGTCACTACGGTCTTCATCGAATTGCCCAACACCAAGATCGAGCTGATCGCGCCGCTCGGCGGGAATTCGCCCATCGCCGCCTTCCTCGAACGAAATCCCTCGGGCGGCATCCACCACATCTGCTACGAGGTCGCCGATGTCGCGGCTGCGGCGCGCGACCTTGCCGCGGGCGGCGCCCGCGTCCTCGGTTCGGTCAAGATCGGGGCGCATGGCAAGCCGGTCGTCTTCGTCCATCCGAAGGATTTCCTCGGCACGCTGATCGAACTGGAACAGGCCTGAGATGAACTGGGTCTCGATGATCGCCGTCTATTTCGTCATCTGGTGGGTGATGCTCTTCACCGTCCTGCCGTTCATCACGCGCACGCAGGCGGAAGAGGGCCACGTCGTGCCGGGCACGATGCCGAGCGCCCCCGCGCGGCCCTTCCTCCTCAAGGCGGTCATCGGCACCACCATCGTCTCGGGCTTCGTGCTGCTCGGCTTCTGGCTGCTCTTCGACGTCTATGGCGTGTCGATCGCGAGCCTCGCCGACCTCTTCCTGAAGAAGCCGCAGTGAGCCGGGCCCGGCAATAAAAAAAGCAAGGCCTCTCGGCCTTGCTTTGGCAGTTCCGCGTCTTCCCCTCCGTGCAGAGCACCCCAACCGGCTGGCTGGAACCTGGCGCTCTGCGGCGGCAGCCGAACGGCGCGCCCGAAGGGATCTTCCTCCCAAGACTTAGACCGCGATAGCCTTTATACGGAAGCAGTAGTCGTTTCGACCTTTGCTGCCCCCTCTTTTTATCCTTCAACCGTAGCGAATGTGACTGGGCTTGTCATCAATTTGTGCGGTGCGGGCTCAAAATTTTTGCAGAAGCGGACCCTCCAGTGTGACGGCTTTCCCGGATATGCGCTGGCACCGCTATGTGTTTCCTGCCTGACAGCACAAGAAGCGGCCAAGAGGGCTTGAGTTTTCGCCGCCCGGTCGATTGACTGCGGCGCCTATCGCCGAAGAGGACTCGTCTGATGCGACTTTCCCGCTACTTCCTGCCCATCCTTCGCGAGACGCCCAAGGAAGCGGAAATCGTCTCGCATCGCCTGATGCTGCGCGCCGGGCTCATCCGCCAGCAATCGGCCGGCATCTACTCCTGGTTGCCGCTCGGCAAGCGCGTCCTCGACAATATCGGGCAGATCGTGCGCGAGGAGCAGAACCGTTCCGGCGCCATCGAGATCCTCATGCCGACCATCCAGTCGGCGGACCTGTGGCGCGAGAGCGGGCGTTACGACGACTACGGCAAGGAGATGCTCCGGATCGAGGACCGGCACGAGCGCGAGATGCTCTACGGGCCGACCAACGAGGAAATGGTGACGGAGATCTTCCGGTCCTATGTCCGGTCCTACCGGGAGTTGCCGCTCAACCTCTACCATATCCAGTGGAAGTTCCGCGACGAGGTGCGGCCGCGCTTCGGCGTCATGCGCGGGCGCGAATTCCTGATGAAGGACGCCTATTCCTTCGACGTGGACTACGAGGGCGCCAGGAAGGCCTACGAGCGCATGTTCGTGGCGTATCTGCGCACCTTCGACCGCATGGGCCTGAAGGCGATCCCGATGCGCGCGGATTCCGGGCCCATCGGCGGCGACATGAGCCATGAATTCATCATCCTCGCCTCGACCGGCGAGAGCGAGGTCTTCTGCTCGCGGAAGCTCCTCGACATGCCGATTCCGCCGGCGGACATCGATTTCCGCGGCGATCTCTCGCCCATCGTCGACGCCTGGACGACGCCCTACGCGGCGACCGACGAGAAGCACGATGCCGCCGCCTTCAACGCGCTGCCGGAGGAAGACCGGGTCACCGCGCGCGGCATCGAGGTCGGCCACATCTTCTATTTCGGCACCAAGTATTCCGAGCCCATGGGCGCCAAGGTCACCGGGCCCGACGGCACCGACAGGCCGGTCCACATGGGCTCCTACGGCGTCGGCGTGTCGCGGCTCCTCGGCGCCGTGATCGAGGCGAGCCACGACGAGGCCGGCATCATCTGGCCGGACAGCGTGGCGCCTTTCGCCGTCGGCCTGATCAACCTGAAGCCCGGCGACAAGGCGACCGATGCCGCCGCCGACGCGCTCTACGAGCAGCTCGCCAATGCCGGTCTCGACGTCCTCTACGACGATCGCGACGAGCGGGCCGGGGCGAAGTTCGCCACCATGGACCTCATCGGCCTTCCCTGGCAGGTCATCGTCGGCCCGAAGGGCGTCGCCGCCGGCGAGGCCGAGGTCAAGCGCCGCCAGTCCGGCGAGCGCCAGACCCTCCCGCTCGGTGCCGTCGTGAAGCGGGTGACGGGGAAGTAGAAGGCGGCCTTCCGTGCCTCTTCAGTCGCTTTCGGCGACAGGTCCCCCGCTGCACAGGGAGCGACCTCCTTCATGACGGACGCGACCTGGTTCCTCCCCTGCGAAGCGGGAGGGGGACCGGCGAAGCCGGTGGAGGGGGCGCATGACCTGCTCAACGCAGGTCCTCGCCCCGGTGGGGAAAGACAAGCAAGTCGTGGATGGCCGCCACAAGGTCGGCCATCCACGTCTTTCTTCTCCGTGCGCTCCGTCGGCGCATTAGAATCCGCGGACGAGGCCCGATTCGCCGCAATATGGGCGGCTTTGGCTGGCCAAGGAAAACGATGGCTCTTCCGACCGGCACACGGCCCTTCGCGGGCTTCGAGTGGATGCTCGCGGCGCGCTACATGCGCCCGCGGCGGAAGCGTTCCTCCGGCCTCGTCATCGCGCTGTTCTCGCTCTTCGGCATCATGATCGGCGTCGCTACGCTGATCATCGTCATGGCCGTGATGAACGGCTTCCGCGAGCAGCTCATCGACAAGATCCTCGGCCTCAACGGCCACTTCATCGTGCAGCCCGTCGAGGGCAAGCTCACCGACTATGCCGGCGTCGCCGACCGCATCGCCAAGGTGCCGGGCGTCGCCTCCGCCATCCCCCTCGTCGAAGGGCAGGCGCTCGCCAGCGGCGACAGCACCGCCAACGGCGTCCTCATCCGCGGCATCCGGGACCAGGACCTGCCGCATATCCGCGGCATTGCCAGCAACGTGAAGATGGGCACGCTGGAGAACTTCGCCGAGTCCGGCGGCGTCGCGATCGGCACGCGGCTGGCGGAGGCGCTCGGCATCACCATCGGCGGGCGCGTCACGCTGGTCTCGCCGCGCGGCAGCGTCACGCCGCTCGGCGTCACGCCGCGCGTGAAGTCCTATCCCGTCACGGCGATCTTCGAGATCGGCATGTCGGAATACGATTCGACCTTCGTCTTCATGCCCTTTGCCGAGGCGCAGGCCTATTTCAACCTCGACGACGAGGCGAGCGCCATCGAGGTCTATCTCGACAGTGCCGACGCGGTGAACCAGCTCCGCCCGCTCATCGAGCAGGCGGCCGGCCAACAGGTGATGCTCACCGACTGGCAGCAGCGCAACACCACCTTCTTCTCGGCCCTCGAGGTCGAGCGAAACGTGATGTTCTTCATCCTCTTCCTGATCGTGCTGGTGGCGGCGCTCAACATCATCAGCGGCCTCACCATGCTGGTGAAGGACAAGGGCCACGACATCGCCATCCTCCGAACCATGGGGGCGACGCGCGGCGCGATCCTCCGCGTCTTCTTCATCGCCGGCGCCTCGATCGGCACGATCGGCACGATCCTCGGCTTCGTCATCGGCATCCTTGTCTGCCTCAACATCGAGTCCATCCGCCAGTTCATCTCGCGGCTGACCTCGACCCAGGTCTTCTCGCCCGAGCTCTATTTCCTCAGCCAGCTTCCCGCCGACATGAATGCGCGCGAAACCATCACGGTGCTCGTCCTGTCGCTGGCGCTTTCCTTCCTAGCCACCATCGTCCCCGCCTGGCGGGCGGCGCGGCTCGATCCGGTCGAGGCGCTGCGCTACGAATGAGCGAGGCTCCGCCCGCCCGCAGCGGCGCCCCGCGCCAGGCGCCCGCTCTCAAGCTCGACCGGGTCGAGCGCCACTATGGCCACGGCGCGGGCCGGCTGACGGTCCTCGACCAGGCCGACCTCGAGATCTATCCGGGCGAGCTCGTCGCCCTGGTGGCGCCGTCGGGCGCCGGCAAGTCGACGCTCCTCCACATTGCCGGGCTGCTCGAGCATCCGGACGGCGGCGAGGTGCAGGTCGGCGGGCGCGCGGCGGGCAAGCTCTCGGAGAGCGAGCGCACCGCCATCCGCCGCGTGCAGATCGGCTTCGTCTACCAGTTCCATCACCTCCTGCCGGAATTCTCGGCGCTGGAGAACGTGATGATGCCGCAGCTCATCCGCGGGCTGGCGCGGCCGCTCGCCGCCCAGCGCGGCATGCAGCTCCTCGGCTACATGCGGGTGAAGGAGCGGGCCGACCATCGCCCGTCCGAGATGTCGGGCGGCGAGCAGCAGCGCGTCGCCATCGCCCGCGCTGTCGCCAACGGCCCGCGCATCCTCCTCGCCGACGAGCCGACCGGCAACCTCGACCCCAATACCGCCCACCTCGTCTTCGACGGGCTGACCCGGTTGGTGCGCGCCTCCAAGCTCGCGGCGCTCATCGCCACCCACAACCACGACCTTGCCGCCCGCATGGACCGCCGCATCACCCTCGAAGCCGGCAAGGTGGTCGAGTTCTGAGCGCGCTTGCCGCCGGCGGTGGAGCGGCTACATCTGCGGTTGGCGGCGAGGGAAGGGGCGTCGCTTTTCCGGCGAGGAGACCCGGTGACGAGAGCATGGTCCTGGCTGGTCGTGATGGCGGGGATAAATCTCGCGCCGGAGGCATTTGCCGAGGAAGCCGCCGCGCCCGATGCGGCGCCGAAGACCGTCTGCGGTCTCATCGAGGAATCGGCAGCGTCTCAGGGCATCCCGGTGGCGTTTCTCACCCGTCTCATATGGAAGGAGAGCACGTTTCGGGCCGAAGCCGTGAGCCCGAAGGGCGCCCAGGGCATCGCGCAATTCATGCCCGGCACCGCCGCGCTCCGCGCGCTCGCCGACCCCTTCGATCCGCAGCAGGCCATTCCGGCTTCGGCCAAGTATTTGAAAGAACTGCGGGATCGGTTCGGCAATCTCGGTCTCGCCGCGGCCGCCTACAATGCCGGCGAGCGCCGCGTCGCCGACTGGCTCGCCGGAAATGGCGGCTTGCCTTGGGAAACCCGCGATTACGTCCAAGCTATCACCGGTCTCGCCGCCGATGACTGGGCCGGTCTGGTCGCCGGCGTGCCGCAGTCCGGTGCCGCCGGAATCGCCGCGATCCCGCGGGAAGCGCGGTCATGCCTGGAGCTCGCCGCGGTGCTCGCGAAGCCCGGGGCGGGGGCGGCGCCGGTCGCCGATATCCCCCAGGCGCCGTGGGCTCCATGGGGCGTCCAGGTGGCCGGCAATTTCTCCCTGAAACGCGCCCTCGCCAGCTACTCCGCCCTGCAGCGCCGCTACCCCGCCGTGATCGGCTCCGACCCGCCGATGATCGTCCGGAAAGTCAACAAGAGCAGGGGCCTGGCGCCCCTGTTCCAGATCCGCATGCCGGCCCAGTCGCAGGGCGAGGCGGGCGCCCTCTGCGGCCGTCTCCAGAAGGCCGGCGCCGCCTGCGTGGTCATGCGGAATTAACCAAGGAATCCGGACGTTTTCCGGCTTCTTGACATACGGAACAAAACAAGAACATAATCGGCGTCCCAAATGAGGAGGGACAACCGATGACCAGCTATCTCCGCGACGTCGCCGCCATGATCTCCGTGACCGTCTTCATCGCTTCCATCGCCGTGATTTCCGAGGCCGTCCGGTTCGTCATGTGAGCAGCCGGGAGAGCGCTCCCGCGCTCATGGACTTGGGAGCTGCGCTCGCCCACATTCGGCGCGATGAGGATCGCGCCATGAGTCGTATCGCCGATGAAGTCGGCTTCGTGCACCTGCGGGTGCATTCCGCCTTTTCGCTGCTGGAAGGGGCGCTGCCCCTGAAAGTCCTGGTGAAGCTGGCGACGGCAGACCGCATGCCGGCGCTCGGCATTGCCGATACCGGCAACCTCTATGGCGCGCTGGAATATGCCGCCAAGGTCGCCGAGGGCGGCATCCAGCCGATCATCGGCTGCCAGGTCGCGATCGATTTCGGCGACGTTTCCGACCGCGGCCAGAACGGCCTGCGCACGAAACACCTGAACGATGTCGTGCTGATCGCGGCCAGCGAAGCCGGCTACTGGAATCTCGTCCGCCTGGTTTCGGACTCGTTCATGCAGAGCGAGCCGGGCGTGCGCCCGAACCTTGCCGTTGCTGCGCTCGAAGGCCGGAGCGAGGGCCTGATCGCGCTGACCGGCGGGCCGTCCGGCCCCATCGACCGCGCCATCATCGCCGGACAGGCGGAGCTTGCCGCCGAGCGGCTGGACCGGCTCGCGGCGCTCTTTCCGGATCACCTCTATGTCGAGCTGCAGCGCCACGGGCTGCCGGCAGAGGAAGCAGCGGAGCCGCACCTCCTCGACCTCGCCTATGCGCGCGGCCTGCCGCTGGTCGCGACCAACGAGGCCTATTTCGCGAAACGCGAGGATTATGAGGCACATGACGCCCTGATCTGCATCGCCGAAGGCGCCGTGATCGGACAGGACAACCGCCGCCGGCTGACCGAGGAGCACTATTTCAAGACGCGCGCGGAGATGGTGAAACTCTTCGCGGACCTGCCCGAGGCGGCCCGAAACAGCGTCGAAATCGCCATGAGATGCTCGTTCTGGCCGGCAGTGCGGAAGCCGCTTCTGCCGCGCTTCACCGGCGCCGGAGCGGACACCGTTGCCGCGGACGAAGCCGAGGCGGAAATGCTGCGCGTCGAGGCGCGGGCGGGGCTCGCGCGCCGGCTCGCCAATCACGGCCTCGCCCCCGGCAAGACCGAGCAGGACTACCAGGAGCGGCTGGAATTCGAGCTCGGGGTCATCGTCCGGATGAAGTATCCGGGCTATTTCCTGATCGTGGCGGACTTCATCCAGTGGGCGAAGGCGCAAGAGATCCCCGTCGGGCCGGGCCGCGGCTCGGGCGCCGGCTCGCTGGTCGCCTGGGTGCTCACCATCACCGACCTCGACCCGCTCCGCTTCGACCTCCTCTTCGAGCGTTTCCTCAATCCGGACCGCGTCTCGATGCCGGACTTCGACATCGACTTCTGCCAGAACCGGCGCGACGAGGTGATCGCCTACGTCCAGAAGAAATATGGCGACGACCGCGTCGCCCAGATCATCACCTTCGGCTCGCTGCAGGCGCGGGCGTGCCTCCGCGACGTCGGCCGCGTCCTCCAGATGCCTTACGGCCAGGTCGACCGCATCGCCAAGATGGTGCCGCAGAACCCGGCCAATCCGGTGACGCTCGAAAAGGCCATCGCCGACGAGCCGCGTTTCGAGGAGGAGCGGAAGGAGCCGATCGTCGACCGCCTGCTGGTCATCGCCCAGAAGCTCGAGGGGCTCTATCGCCACGCCTCCACCCACGCCGCCGGCATCGTGATCGGCGACCGGCCGCTCGACCGCCTCGTCCCGCTCGCGCGCGATCCGCGCTCCGGCATGAAGGTCACCCAGTTCAACATGAAGTGGGTCGAGCCGGCCGGGCTGGTGAAATTCGATTTCCTCGGCCTGAAGACGCTGACGGTCCTCGATCTCGCGCGGCGGATGGTGGCGAAGCGCGGCATCGAGATCGACCTCCTCAAGATCCCGCTCGATGACGCGAGGACCTTCGAGATGCTCCAGCGGGGCGAGACGGTCGGCGTGTTCCAGGTCGAAAGCGCGGGCATGCGGCGGGCGCTGGTCGACATGCGGCCGGACCGCTTCGAGGACCTGATCGCGCTGGTCGCGCTCTATCGGCCGGGCCCGATGGCGAACATCCCGACCTATTGCTCGCGCAAGCTCGGCCGCGAGCCGGTCGAGTATGCCCATCCCGGCCTGCAGCCGATCCTCGAGCCGACCTACGGCATCATCACCTACCAGGAGCAGGTGCAGCAGATCGCCAAGGACCTTGCCGGATATACGCTGGCGCAGGCGGACCTTCTCCGCCGTGCCATGGGCAAGAAGATCAAGGCCGAGATGGACGCCCAGCGCGGCAACTTCATCAGGGGCGCGACGGAGCGGGGCATCGACGAGGCGACGGCTACCGGCATCTTCGACGCCTGCGCCAAGTTCGCCGAATACGGCTTCAACAAGTCCCACTCGGCGCCCTACGCCTTCATCACCTACCAGACCGCCTACATGAAGGCGAACTACCCGGCCGAGCTGATCGCCGCGTCGATGGAGCTGGAAGCCGGCAATACGGAGAAGATCGCCGAGTTCCGCCGCGAGGCGCTGCGCCTCGGCATCGCCGTCGAGCCGCCGTCGGTCAACCGGTCCGGCGTCGCCTTCTCGGTGGAGGAGGGTCGCATCGTCTATTCGCTCGCCGCGATCAAGGGCGTCGGCGCGCAGGCGATCGAGCACCTGGTCGAGGCGCGCGGGCGGAAGCCGTTCCGCGACCTCGGCGATTTCGGGCGGCGCATCAATCCGCGCCTCCTCAACAAGCGCGTGCTCGAAAGCCTCGTCTCGGCCGGCGCCTTCGACGAGCTCGAGCCCGATCGCGCCCGCGTCTTCGCCGGGGTCGACCGCATCCTCGGCCTCGCCGTGCGCGAGCAGGACGACGCGGCCATGGGGCAGGGCGCGCTTTTCGGCATGATGGAGGCGGAGCAGGCGCTGGTGCTCGCCGATGCCGAGCCATGGCTCGCTTCCGAGAAGCTGAAGCGCGAGCATGACGCGGTCGGCTTCTACCTGTCCGCCCATCCGCTCGACGACTACGCCAAGATGCTCAAGGACATGCGGGTGAAGACCTGGGTGGAGTTCGGCGAAGCCGTCCGCCAGGGCCACACTGCCGGCCGCCTTGCCGGCACGATCACCGCCAGGCAGGAGCGGCGCACGCGCACCGGCAACCGGATGGCGGCGGTGCAGTTCTCCGATCCGTCGGGCGCCTTCGAGGGCGTGCTCTTCTCCGAGGCGCTCAACCAGTATCGCGACCTTCTCGAGCCCGGCCGCTCGGTGCTCATCGGGGTGGCGGCCGAGGATCGGCCCGAGGGCATCAATATCCGCATCGAGACGGTGCAATCGCTCGATGCGGCCGTCCGCAACCTGAAGAAGATCCGGGTGTTCCTGCGCGACGAGGCGCCCCTGCCGAGCCTCCAGAAGCAGCTCTCCGCGAAGGGCGAGGGCGAGGTCAGCTTCGTCCTCATCCGCGACGAGGGCGCGCGCGAGATCGAGGTGCGGATGCCCGGCCGCTATGCCGTCTCTCCCCAGGTCGCGAGTGCGCTGCGGGCCGTGCGCGGCGTCGAGCAGGTGGAGATGGCCTGATCGCGGTTGAAGCGTGCCCCCGCGACGTGGCACGTTGCGGCCCGGGAAAAAGGGGGCGCGCATGGACGGGCAGCAGCAGTTTTCGGAGAACGTCGACTTTCGCGACAACCAGGGCAACTGGATCGCCACGGACGTGGTCGTGATCCTGATCGGCTCCGTGCTGGTCGTCCTCGGCTGCTTCGCGCCGCTCGTCACCATGCCGGTGATCGGCTCGATCGCCTATTTCGGGGGCGGGCACGGCGACGGCATCTTCGCCATCGGCCTCGCGGTCATCGCGGCGATCCTGGCGCTCGCCGGCAGGCCGCGCTGGGCCATCGTGCCGGGCATTCTCGAGCTGGCGCTGATCACCTTCACGTTCCTCAGCCTTTACAGCCGGCTCTCCGATCTGGCTCCGCAGACCGCGGCGCAACTGGAAGGCAATCCGTTCAAGGAAATCGCCGGCGCCATGGTCAAGACCATCGGCTTCTCGTGGGGCTGGGTTCCGCTCTACATCGGCGCGCTGATGACCACGTTCCACGCCCCGCTCGTCCGCCTGATCTCGCGGCACTAGGGGCAGA
The DNA here is from genome assembly GCA_017305635.1 of Hyphomicrobiales bacterium. Classification (GTDB taxonomy): domain Bacteria; phylum Pseudomonadota; class Alphaproteobacteria; order Rhizobiales; family Kaistiaceae; genus JAFKKF01. Next base: position 64,549 of record JAFKKF010000014.1, read on the forward strand.
TGTTTGCCGGCTAAGCGTCTTTCCGCCGAGACTCGCCAGCCCGCGCCGGGATTTCCGAGGGCGGGTTGGGAGATGCCGGGCGCATGCTCGCCTCGCGTCTCCCGTGCCGCTTCACATCCGCCTTGGCGCCGTGCGGCTTGGGTCGCGCGAAGACGTCGACCTTGATGTCGTAGTCGGCGTCGGCGAGGCTCAGCCAGCGCATGCCGGAAGGCGGCGCGGAGGTGGCGTAGTCGATGGCGGTGGCGTTCAGGTCGAGCTTTTCCATGTAGGCGGCGACGGCGGCATTGCCGCTCGCGCTCCTGCGGCCGCTCTCGCGATCGTAGATCGAGTGGAAGCCGATGCGGGCACCTTGCTCCATGCGGCGGGAGGCGCCGCCGAGCCAGATGATGGCGCAGGCCGAGGCGCAGACGCCGTTGTCCTCGACCAGCGTATCGAAGCGCCGGTCGCGGATGGCGGTGCCGATCTGGATGGCGGCGTCGGCCGAGCCGCCGGGGCCGTCGAGCACCACCAGGCCGTGATCCTGCGCGCCGCGCAGCACCTCCACGAAGCGCTGCTCGTCTTCTTCTTCGAGTTCGCCCTTGATGGTGATCACGGAGATGGGGCCATCCGGCCCGCGCCAGGGCCTGATCCCGATCTCGGCCGCCTGCGCGGCTGCCGATATGACGAGCATCCCGGCCGCGAGCGCCAGCATCGCCGCCATGCGGCGGAAGGCATTCCAGGCGGGGGCGGTGGCAGGCATCGGGCGTCTCCGGGAGGCGAGAATGGCAGAGCCGGCCGGCGCTTGGCCAGAGCCGGAGGAGGCGGGGGCTGCCCGGCAGGTTTTCGCCGGTTTCGAGGCCTGCGGCGCGGGTGGACGTACGTGCCGGAACCGCCGCCGCGTTCCGGCAAAACCTCGCAAACGCTTGCAATCCGCGATTCATCCCCATATAAGCCCGCTCATTCCACACGCGGGGTTTGGGTCGTACGGACGGCTGATACCGGCCGAACGGTCCTACCGGTGCCCGAAAGGCAGCGGCTTCCCTGAAGCCGTACCCCGCGGAGGCACAACCGGTAAAGGAGACTTGGTAGTCATGGCACTGCCCGATTTTTCCATGCGCCAGCTGCTCGAAGCAGGCGTTCACTTCGGCCACCAGAAGCACCGCTGGAACCCCAAGATGGCGCCGTATCTCTACGGCGTCCGCAACAACATCCACATCATCGACCTCGCGCAGACCGTGCCCATGCTGCACCGTGCGCTGCAGGCGGTGAGCGACACGGTTGCGGGCGGCGGGCGCGTGCTCTTCGTCGGCACCAAGCGCCAGGCGGCCGAGCCGATCATGAATGCGGCCAAGCGTTCGGCCCAGTACTACGTCAATGCCCGCTGGCTCGGCGGCATGCTGACCAACTGGAAGACCATCTCGCGCTCCATCCAGCGGCTCCGCGACGTCGACGCCACCCTTGCCGGCGAGGTCCAGGGCCTCACCAAGAAGGAGCGCCTGACGCTGACCCGCGAGAAGGACAAGCTCGAGAAGGCGCTCGGCGGCATCAAGGACATGGGCGGCGTGCCCGACCTCATTTTCGTGATCGACACCAACAAGGAGAAGATCGCGATCGAGGAGGCCAACCGCCTCGGCATTCCGGTCGCCGCGATCGTCGATTCGAACTGCGATCCGGACCACATCACCTATATCGTGCCGGGCAATGACGACGCGGGCCGCGCGCTCGCGCTCTACTCGGACCTGATCGCGCGCGCCGCCATCGACGGCATCGAGCGTGGCCAGGGCAGCGCCGGCATCGATCTCGGCGCGCGCGAGGAAGTGAACGAGCCGGCGATCCTCGAGCCGGTCGCCGGTGCCGACGCGACCATGTCGGACGCGGAGACTGTCGAGCCGGTCGCTTCCAATGCCCCGGCGAAGCGCCGGGCCAAGGGCGCGGTGAAGCCGCTCTTCACGGCGCCGGCCGGCGAACCGGACGATCTGAAGAAGATCACCGGTGTCGGCCCGGTCCTCGAACAGAAGCTCCGTGATCTCGGCATCACCCGCTATGATCAGATCGCAGGTTTCTCTGGCGAGGACGTGGAAAATATCGACAAGACCCTCAATATAAAGGGCCGTGTCCAGAAGGATGACTGGGTCGGGCAGGCCAAGGCGCTTGCCGCCGGTCAGTGAGGTTCAGATGACCGTAATTTCGGCAGGAATGGTGAAAGATCTCCGCGAGAAGACCGGCGCGGGGATGATGGACTGCAAGTCGGCCCTCAACGAGACCTCCGGTGACATGGAGGCCGCGGTCGACTGGCTGCGCAAGAAGGGCCTCGCCAAGGCCGCCAAGAAGGCCGGCCGCGTCGCCGCGGAAGGCCTGATCGGCGTCGCCACGGCACCGAACAAGGCGGTCATGGTCGAGGTCAACTCGGAGACCGATTTCGTCGCGCGCAACGCCGACTTCCAGAAGCTCGTCTCGGGCATCGCGGAAGTGGCGCTGGCGACCGACGGCTCGGTCGAGAAGATCCTCGCCTCGAAGCTCGGTGGCACCACCGTCGAGGAGGCGATCAAGGCGGCGGTCGCGACCATCGGCGAGAACATCACGCTGCGCCGTGCGGCGCTGGTGACGGTCAAGTCCGGCGCGGTCGGCAGCTACGTCCACAACGCGGTCGCCCCGGGCCTCGGCAAGATCGGCGTCCTCGTCGCCTTCGAGTCGAGCGGCGATGCGGGCAAGCTTTCCGGCCTCGGCCGGCAGGTTGCGATGCATGTCGCGGCGGCGAACCCGCTCGCGGTCCGTCCGGAGGAGCTCGACCAGTCGGTGGTGGCGCGCGAGCGCGCCATCTTTGCCGACCAGGCGCGCGCGTCCGGCAAGCCCGAAGCGATCATCGAGAAGATGGTCGAGGGCCGCATCCGCAAGTTCTACGAGGAGGTCGTCCTCCTCGCGCAGAACTTCGTGGTCGATCCGGAGAAGACGGTCGAGAAGGCGCTGAAGGATTCCGAGAAGGACGTCGGCGGCGCGATCCACGTCTCGAAGTTCGTCGTCTTCCGCCTCGGCGAGGGCGTCGAGAAGGAGACCACGGATTTCGCGGCGGAAGTCGCGGCGGCGGCGGGTACGCAGTAGTTCGCCTAGCCGGCTAACCAAATACAGAGGGCCGCGCCGGATCACCGGCGCGGCCCTCGTCATGTCAGCGTTTCGCCTCAGGGCGCGATGCGGCGCGCTTCGTAGCCTTCCGCGTCATTGGCGAGCGTATTGTCGTCAATCTTGCGCAACTGCGCGGTCTGGGTCTGGCCGCCGGCGGAGATGGTCAGGACGAAGCGGTCCTGCCCGCCGAGCGCCTGCACCGACCAGGTGCCCTGCACCTGCTGCTGCGAGGCCGGCATGCCCTGCATCTGCAGCGCGACCACGCCGACGAAGTTGCCGTCCGCGCGGTACTGGACGGTCGTCGTCTGGGTGACGCCCTGCATGCCCTGCGGGTTCTGCACCAGCACCTGCCAGGTCCCGACGATGTATTGCCGCCACTGGTTCTCCGGCGGGATGGCCGGGGGCATGGAGGCAAGCACCGCCTTCAGCTCGGGCTGCTGGTTGGCCGGCAGCCAGGCAGGATCACCCGACTTCCAGGTCAGCGTCTGCGCGGTCACGCGGCCGGCCTTGATCTCCTCGCCGACCTGATCGACCGTCAGCGGCCCGAAGGGCTGGCCCTGCCGCTCGACGTAGAAGGCGGCGACCGGCTTCGGCGGAAGCGGCGGCGGCTCCGGAGGCTTCGGCAGCGGTGGCGGGCCGGGCGGAGGAGGGGGAGGCGGCGGCGGAGGGGGAGGCGGCGGCGGGGCCGGCGCCTCGGGCGGCGCAGGGGGAGCGGGCGGCTCCGGCGGTGCCGGCTCGGCGCCTCCCGCCGGTCCGGGCTCGGCCGGCGCGGCTACGCCCGGCGGGGTGCCGTTCTCCGCGGCGGCCGCGGTCGCGGCGAGCCATGGTGCCGCCACCCAGGCGGAAAAGGCTCCGAGTAGAAGTAAAGCCTTCCAGTCTTTCCTCATATCCTCACTCTCAGCGTTGAAGTTCCCCCTCGTGGCGCCATCATAGATCGGCCGGCGCGGCCGTCCATGTGAATTGCCCGTGATGGTGATGCATCGTCAGCCCGCAGGGCGTTGGGCGCGTCGCCGTGACAGGGCGGGGCCCATCGTGTAACGGGAGGCCGATGCCCACAGGGACGAATCGAATGAAGGCGAAGCCCCGCTTCAAGAAGGTCCTGCTCAAGCTCTCGGGGGAAGCGCTGCAGGGCGGGAAGCAGTTCGGCATCGACAATTCCATGGTCACCCGGCTGGCCGGCGAGATCGCCGAGGCGGTGTCGCTCGGCGTCAGGCTCGGGCTGGTGGTCGGCGGCGGCAACTTCGTCCGCGGCGCCCAGGTGGCACGCGAAGGCGGCAACCGCGTCGCCGGCGACCAGATGGGCATGCTCGCCACCGTCATGAACTCGATCGCGCTCAACGAGGCGCTTGTCTCCACGGGCGTCGAGGCCCGCCTCTTTTCCGCCGTACCCATGCCGACCTTCTGCGAGACGTTCAGCCAGCAGCGGGCCATCAAGGCCTTCGAGGCGGGCAGGGTGACGATCTTCGCGGGCGGTACCGGCAATCCCTTCTTCACCACCGATTCCGGCGCGGCGCTGCGCGCGGCGGAAATGGGCTGCGACGCGCTGTTCAAGGCAACCAATGTCGATGGCATCTACTCCGCCGACCCGAAGAAGGACCCGAAGGCGAAGCGCTTCGACCGGCTGACCCATGCCGAGGTCCTCGCCAAGGGGCTCGCCGTGATGGACGCCGCGGCGGTTGCCCTTGCCCGGGACAGCCATATTCCGGTAATCGTCTTTTCCGTCCTGGAGCCCGGCGCCTTCGTCTCCGTGCTGAAGGGGGCAGGCCGCTCCACCATCGTCGAAGACGCCTGAGGAACCGGGCGCGCGACGCAAGAAGACCAAGGGGAAACCTATGGATCTCGCCGATATCAAGCGCCGCATGGCCGGCGCCGTCACCGCCCTGAGGGGAGAGCTCGGGGGCCTGCGCACCGGACGTGCCAGCGCCAGCATGCTCGACCCGATCCACGTCGACGTCTATGGCGCCTCCATGCCGCTCAACCAGCTGGCCACGATCAGCGTGCCCGAGCCGCGCATGCTCTCCGTCCAGGTCTGGGACCGCTCCAACGCCCAGGCGGTCGACCGCGCCATCCGCGAGGCCAATCTCGGCCTCAATCCGATCATGGAAGGGCAACTGCTCCGCATCCCGGTTCCCGACCTCAATGCCGAGCGCCGGCAGGAGCTGGTCAAGGTCGCCCACAAATATGCCGAGCAGGCCAAGGTCGCCGTGCGCCACGTGCGTCGCGACGGCATCGACCAGGCCAAGAAGGAGCAGAAGGACGGCGGCAGCCTCGACGACGAGAAGAAGATCGCCGACCAGATCCAGAAGGCGACCGACGCGACCATCGCCGAGATCGACCAGCTGCTCGCCCACAAGGAATCGGAAATCACCCAGGTCTGATCCGGGCCTGAGCCGGAGGAGGCGGCTCGCCAGCGATGACATTCCGCGCCAACCAGCGTGAAGCGACTGCCCCGGCGGAGCCGAACGGGCGGGTGCCCCGCCATGTGGCGATCATCATGGACGGCAATGGACGCTGGGCGGCCGAACGCGGCCTGCCGCGCACCGAGGGCCACCGCCGCGGCATGGAGGCGGTGCGGCGCACGGTCGACGCCGCCATCGATCTCGGCATCGAGACGATCACGCTGTTCAGCTTCTCCTCGGAGAACTGGTCGCGGCCCGCCGCCGAGGTGAGCTTCCTCTTCGGGCTCATCCGCATCTTCATCCGGCGCGACCTCGCCGACCTCCACCGCAACGGCGTGCGCATCACCGTGATCGGCGAGCGCGCCAACGTGCCGGCCGACATCGTCGGCCTCATCGAGGAGGCGGAGACGCTGACGGCGGGCAATACCCGGCTGAACATGGTCGTCGCCTTCAACTACGGCTCGCGCGGCGAAATCGTCCGCGCCGTCAGGCGCGTCGCCGAGGCCGTGAAGCGCGGCGAGATCGACCCGGCGGCGATCGACGAGGCGACCATCGGGCGCCATCTCGACACCGCCGCCATCCCCGATCCGGACCTTCTCATCCGCACGAGCGGCGAGTTGCGGCTCTCCAACTTCCTGCTCTGGCAGGTGGCCTATTCGGAGCTCGTCTTCCTGCCGCTCTACTGGCCCGATTTCGGGGCCGAAGCGCTCCGCGCCGCCGTCCGGGAATTCGCCTCGCGCGACCGTCGCTACGGTGGCGTCGCGGCGAGGAGCGGGGCGTGAGGGCAGGGGCGGTGGGCCTCCGTCCCTCGGCGATCGGGAGCGACCTCGCGGTAAGGATTGCCTCGGCGGCAGTGCTGGCGGCCGTGGCGCTCGCCGGCGCCTGGTTCGGCGGCATCGTCGCCGGCCTCGTGCTCGCGCTCTTCTCGGCCATCGTCTACCTCGAATGGTCCGGCATCACGGGCACCGCGCGCGCCGTTCCGCCGCTCGTCATGCCGGTCGCGATCGCCGCGACCACGATCGCCGCCGGCCTCGGCCACTGGGAGATCGCGCTCGGCATCGCGCTCGCGGCGCTGGTCCTCGCCGCCGTCGCCAGCCGCACGGCGTGGCAGCCCCTCGGCGTCGTCTACGCGCTCGCCTTCGGCCTCTCGATCCTGGCGCTCCGCCTTTCGCCGGATTTCGGCCTCGTCGCGATCCTGTTTCTCTTCGCGGTGGTCTGGGCGACCGATACCGGTGCCTATTTCGTGGGGCGGCTGATCGGCGGCCCGAAGCTCTGGCCGGCGGTCTCGCCGAAGAAGACCTGGTCGGGCGCGATCGGCGGGCTGGTCGCGGCGCTGGTCGCGGGCGGAGCAGCCGCGGCCCTCGCCGGCATCGCCGTGACGCCGGCGCTGGTCGCGGTCGCGCTCACCCTTTCGGTCGCGAGCCAGGCGGGCGACCTCGCGGAGTCGGCGCTCAAGCGGCTGTTTGGCGTTAAGGATTCCGGCAATATCATCCCGGGACATGGAGGGCTGATGGACCGGGTGGACGGGTTGATCTTTGCTGGCGTGGCTGCCGCCGCGATCGGCTGGAGCCATGGCGGCGGCGCCCGCCTGGCGGAGGGACTGCTGGCGTGGTGAGCGTGGCCGCGAGTCCCGCCGTGCAGCCGGAGCCTTCGACGGCGCCGCGCCGGGTGACCATCCTTGGCGCCACCGGCTCCATCGGCACCAGCACGCTTTCGGTCATCGCGGACCGGCCCGAGGCCTTCGCCGTGGAGGCGGTCACTGCCTTCGGCAATGCCGAACGTCTCGCCCGCGTCGCGAAGGAAGCCAGGGCCCGGGTCGCGGTCATCGCCGACCGCTCCGCCTATGATGCGCTCGCCAGCGCGCTCGCCGGCTCCGGCATCGAGGCGGCCGCCGGCGCGGCGGCAGTCGAGGAGGCGGCCTCGCGCCCGGTCGACGTAGTGGTCGCCGGCATCGTCGGCTCGGCCGGCCTCGCGCCGACCATGGCCGCGATCCGCGCCGGCTCGAAGGTGGCGCTCGCCAACAAGGAATGCCTCGTCTGCGCCGGCGACCTCTTCATGGGCGAGGCGCGGAAGGGCGGGGTGAAGATCCTGCCCCTCGATTCCGAGCACAATGCCGTCTTCCAGGCGCTCAGCGGCCATTCCATCGACGAGGTCGACCGCATCATCCTGACCGGCTCCGGCGGCCCGTTCCGCGACTGGACCAAGGAAGCGATGGCCGCGGCCAACCCGGACCAGGCGCTGAAGCATCCGACCTGGTCCATGGGGCCGAAGATCTCGATCGATTCCGCCACCCTGATGAACAAGGGCCTCGAGGTGATCGAGGCCCACCACCTCTTCGGCGTGCCCGAGGAGCAGCTCGACGTCGTCGTCCATCCCCAGTCGATCATCCACGGCATGGTCGCCTACAAGGACGGCTCGGTGATCGCTCAGATGAGCGCGCCGGACATGCGTATGCCGATCGCGCATTGCCTGTCCTGGCCGCAGCGGAGCCCGATCGGGGGGCCGCGCCTCGACCTGACCAGGATCGGCCGCTTCACCTTCGAGCGCCCGGACCTCGACCGCTTCCCGGCGCTGCGGATCGCGCGGGCGGCGCTTGGCGCCGGCAGCTGGGCGACCAATATCCTCAATGCCGCCAACGAGGTGGCGGTCGCCGCCTATCTCGCGGGCAATATCGGCTTCCTCGAAATCGCCCGATTGGTCGAGGAGACCATCGAGCGGGCCGCCGCGCAGGGCCTCAGCCATGCGCCGGGTTCCATCAAGGATGCCCTCGCGCTCGACCGCGAGGGCCGCCGGATCGCCACCAGCCTGCTCACGCGTCGTGAAACGGCCTGACGGCCGTTCCTCGAAAGGGAAAAGATGCAGTTCCTCGCTTCACTGGAAAGTTTCGGCATGACGGTCGGCGGCTACATCCTGCCGTTCCTGTTCGTGCTCACGGTCGTGGTCTTCTTCCACGAGCTTGGCCATTTCCTGGTGGCGCGGTGGTGCGGGGTGAAGGTGACCACCTTCTCGGTCGGGTTCGGGCCGGAACTGTTTGGCTTCAACGACCGCAAGGGCACGCGCTGGCGGCTTTCCTGGATTCCGCTCGGCGGATACGTGCGCTTCTTCGGCGACGACGATGCGGCGAGCACGCCTGACCGGGCCGCGCTCCAGCAGCTGACGCCCGAGGAGCGGTCCGTAACCCTGCAGGGCAAGAGCGTCGCCAAGCGGGCAGCGATCGTCGCGGCGGGGCCGATCGCCAACTTCATCCTCGCGATTGCGATCTTCACCACCGTCTTCGCCCTCTACGGCCGGGCAATCACGACGCCGCGCGTCGAATCCGTAGTGGCCGGCGGGGCCGCCGAGCGGGCCGGTTTCCAGCCGGGCGACATCATCCTCACGGTCGACGGCGAGAAGATCGAGAGCTTCACCGATCTGCAGCGGATCGTCAGCATCAGCGCCGGCGTGCAGCTGAAGATCGTGGTCGAGCGGGCCGGCCAGCCGGTGACGCTGACCGCGACGCCGGAGTTGAAGGAAGTCGCCGATCCGCTCGGCAGCAAGCAGAAGATCGGCCAGCTCGGCATCCAGCGGAGCGCGTCGCAGGGCTATACGACGGTCGAGCATTATTCGCTGCCGGGCGCGCTGGTGCTCGCCGCCTCGGAGACCTGGTTCGTGGTCGACCGCACCGTCGGCTATCTCGCCGGCGTCGTCACGGGCCGGGAATCGGCCGACCAGCTCGGCGGGCCGATCCGCGTTGCGGACGTTGCCGCCAAGGTGGCGGAGATCGGCTTCACCGAGCTGATCAACCTCGCCGCCGTGCTTTCCATCAGCATCGGCCTCCTGAACCTCCTGCCGGTGCCGATGCTTGACGGCGGTCACCTTCTGTTCTTCCTGATCGAGGCGATCCGCGGCCGCCCGCTTTCCGAGCGGGCGCAGGACATCGGCTTCCGCATCGGCTTCGTGGCGGTGATCGCGCTGATGATCTTCGCCACCACCAACGACATAACGCAGATAATCCGCCGTCTCGCGCCGACCTGAGGGCCGGGAGCGACGATTCGGCGCGGGATGCGGGAGCGCTAACGCTTCCGCAACCCGAAAGGCTATTATTGGCTTGAGCCGACTTCGGAAATGGGCGTCCGAAGCGTGTCCCGAAGGCAACGCAGGGGCAGATTCAGGGGCGGGATGGAGGGGGGTGCTTGCGCACTAGGCAAAAGGCTGTAAACCTCGGGCTCCGGGGTTGCTGGAGGGCGAATCTGTCCGTCTTCGGGGCAGGTCGGCAAAGTGGCGGTACAGGGCATCCGAACCAAATGATTTCATTCAAGAATTTCGTCCGGAGCGTGGCCCTGACGGTGATGTTCGCGATGATCGCGGCCACCGGGATCGCGGGGCTTGCCTCGTTCAGCACGCAGGCGGAAGCGGCGGTTGCCAGCAGCATCGTGGTGCGCGGCAATGCCCGGGTCGAGGCGTCGACCATCCGCAACTACGTGACGATCAAGCCCGGCAAGTCCTATTCGGCCGCCGATATCGATGCCTCGGTCAAGGCCCTCTACGATACCGGCCTGTTCGCCGACGTGACCATCCGGCAGGCGGGCGGCGCGCTGGTCGTCAGCGTCGTCGAGAATCCGGTCGTCAACAGCGTGATCTTCAAGGGCAACAAGAAGATCAAGAGCGAGGTCCTCGTCCAGCTCGTGTCGACCAAGCCGCGCGGCGTGTTCACCGACGCCAGGCTCCAGACCGACACCCAGCGCATCCAGGATTATTACGGCCATTCGGGCCGCGATCTGGCGACGGTCGAGCCCCAGGTCACCAAGCTTCCCGACAATCGCGTCGACGTCGTCTTCGTCATCCACGAGGGCAAGCGGACCGGCGTCGGGACCATCAGCTTCGTCGGCAACCATGCCTATTCGGCGCAGAAGCTGAAGAGCGTCATCGTCTCCAAGCAGCACAACCTGCTCAGCTGGCTGAACCGCAAGGACGTCTTCGACGAAGCCAAGCTCGCGGCCGACCAGGAGGCGCTGCGCCAGTACTACATGGCGCACGGCTATGCGGATTTCCGCGTCGTCGACGAGCAGCACACCTTCAACGAGGCGACCGGCCGCTATCACATCACCTATACGATCGAGGAAGGCCCGCGCTATCGCTTCTCGACCGTGAGCATCGATTCCTCCATCCCGAACGTGAACACGGCGAGCCTCCGCCCGGTGCTGCGCACCCGTCCGGGCAACGTCTTCGACGCCACCGCGGTGGAGAAGACGATCGAGGATCTGACCGTCCAGCTCGCGCGGCAGGGCTTCACCTTCGCCCAGGTCCGTCCGCGCGGCGACCGCAACTACGAGAACCACACGATTGCGCTGACCTACCTCATCGACGAGGGGCCGCGGGTCTATATCGAGCGCATCAACATCTACGGGAACACCAAGACGCGCGACTACGTCATCCGTCGCGAGTTCGATGCTTCCGAAGGCGATCCCTACAACCGGGTGCTGATCGACCGTGCCCAGCGCCGCCTGCGCAACCTCGACTACTTCAAGTCGGTCAACATCACGACCGAGCCGGGCTCGGCGCCGGACCGCGTGATCATCAACGTCCAGGTCGAAGAGCAGTCGACCGGCGAGTTCTCGATCGGCGTCGGCTATTCTTCGACCGGGTTCATCGCCGAGCTTTCGATGAACGAGCGCAACTTCCTCGGTCGCGGCCAGCAGCTCAGCGCCTCGGTCGGCTACGGCCAGGACCAGCAGACCTACAGCCTGTCCTTCACCGATCCGTGGTTCCTCGGCTACCGCATGTCGGCCGGCTTCGACATCTACCAGAACGTCTATTCGTCCTGGTCGTCGCGGCCGTTCGACCAGACCACTACCGGTGGCGGTCTCCGCCTCGGCCTGCCGATCACGGACGACCTGACCATCGAGGCGAACTACAAGCTGAGCCTGGACGATGTGTCGAACTCGACCGATACGCCCTCCTTCCCGGACGGGAAGACGTGGACCTCGTCGCTCGGCTATGCGATCCGCTACTCGACGATCGACAACCTCAACGATCCGCGCTCGGGCGTTTACGGCAAGTTCGCGCAGGATTTCGCGGGCGTCGGCGGCGATACCAAGTTCATCCGCTCGACCATCGATGCGCGCTACTACAAGGAGCTCTATGCGGATGCCGATATCGTCGGCCTGTTGAAGTTCAGCGCGGGCAACATCACGGGCATCGGCCAGGATGTCCGGGCGCTCGACAACTTCTTCAAGGGCGGCGAGACGATCCGCGGCTTCGCGACCTACGGCATCGGTCCGCGTGACGCGCAGGGCATCGCGGTCGGCGGCAAGAACTTCTACGCGGCGACCGCCGAAATCCAGTTCCCGATGCCGGCCCTGCCGCCGGACTTCGGCCTGAGGGGCGCGGTCTTCGCGGATGCCGGCTCGCTGTTCGACACCGACATCGCCGGAGCGACCAACGACAATACGCTGCGGTCCTCGGTCGGCGCCTCGATCCTCTGGTCTTCGCCGATCGGGCTGCTTCGCGCCGATTTCGCCCAGGCGATCACCAAGGCCAAGTCGGACAATACCGAGTTCTTCCGCTTCTCGGCCGGCAAGCAGTTTTGACCGACCGAAACCGGGTGAGGGGGCCGTCGGAGATTCGGCGGCCCTTTTCGTTTATGCTTTTGCCGTCATGAGCGATCCGACCTTCTTCCCGCCGCCCGTTCCGCTGACGCTGGCGGAGGTCGCGACCCTTACCGGCGGCAGCCTCGCGGCGGGAGCGGATTCGGGCCGCCGCGTTTCCGGCGTGGCGCCGCTCGACCATGCGGGCCCGGACGATGCCACCTTCTTCGAGGGCGTGCGTTTCGCCGCCGCCCTGGCGGCGACGCGGGCCGGCGCCTGCTTCTGCCTGGAGCGGGACGTTGCCGCCATGCCGCGCGGAACGGCCGGGATCATGGTCAGCTCGCCGCAACGCGCCTTTTCGATCCTCGGTGCGAAGTTCTACCCGACGGCGATGCAGCCGGCGCCGGTCACGGGCATTTCCGGGATCTCCGCCGATGCGCGCATCTCCCCCGATGCCCGGCTGGAAGCGGATGTGACGGTGGAAGCCGGCGCGGTGGTCGGGCCGGGGGCCGAGATAGGCGAGGGGACGCTGATTTCCGCGGGCACGGTCATCGGCCCGGACGTGCGGATCGGGCGGCAATGCTCGATCGCCCCGCTCGCGACCATCCTCCATGCGCTCATCGGCAACCGCGTCATCATCCATAGCGGCGTCCGGATCGGCCAGGATGGGTTCGGCTTCGTTCCGGGGGCGATGCGGCACCAGAAGGTGCCGCAGCTCGGCCGCGTTGTCATCCAGGATGAGGTCGAGATCGGCGCCAATACCGCGATCGACCGCGGCAGCGGCCGCGACACGGTCATCGGCGAGGGGACCAAGATCGACAATCTCGTCCAGATAGGCCACAACACCATGATCGGCCGTAACTGTCTCATCGCGGGGCAGGTGGGCATATCGGGAAGCGTGACGGTCGGCGACTTCGTGATGATTGGCGGAAGCGCCGCGGTGCGGGACAACCTGACCATCGGCAATGGAGCCCAGGTCGCCGCGCGCGCAGCGGTGGCGTCGGACGTTCCTGCCGGAGAGCGCTGGGTGGGGATGCCGGCCCAGCCGATGGCGGCCTGGTTGCGCGAGTTGAAGGCGGTCAAGCGGCTCGTTGCCGCCAAGGCCGGGAAGAACGATGGTGGTTCCGATGGCTGACGGGTCGAAGCTGCTCTCCTTCGACATCCAGCGGATCATGCAGCTCCTGCCGCATCGCTATCCGTTCCTGATGATCGACCGGGTGATCGAGGTCGACGGCGACAATTCGGCCATCGGCATCAAGAACGTCACCGCCAACGAGCCCCATTTCACCGGTCATTTCCCGGGCCACCCGATCATGCCCGGCGTCCTCCTGGTCGAGGGGATGGCGCAGACCGCGGGGGCGATCTGCGTCGCCTCGCGCGGTGGCGAGCGGCCGGGCGTCGTCTATTTCATGACCATCGACGAGTGCAAGTTCCGCCGGCCGGTGGTCCCCGGCGACACGGTCCAGTTCCGTGTCAGGAAGCTCCGCAACCGCGCCAATGTCTGGAAGTTCAGCGGCGAAGCCTATGTCGGCGAGGCCAAGGTCGCCGAAGCCATCATCAGCGCGTTGATCGCCGAAGATTACAACGCCGGTCGCGGCGAAGATTAGTCCCCACCCATGAGCGAAATCCACCCGACGGCCATCATCGCGGACGGCGCGCGTCTCGGCGCCAATGTCAGCGTCGGCGCCTATTCGACGGTCGGCCCCGAGGTCGTGCTCGGCGACAACGTCGTCCTGCACTCGCATGTCGTCGTCGACGGCCGTACCGAGATCGGCGCCGGCACCCGCGTCCATCCCTTCGCGGTGGTCGGCGGCGAGCCTCAGGATGTCAGCTACGAGGGCGAAGCGACCTCGGTCGTCATCGGACGCAACTGCCTGATCCGCGAACACGCCACCGTCCATCGCGGCACTGCCAAGGGGCGCGGAGTGACCCGGGTCGGCGACAATGTCTTCATGATGCTCGGCGCCCATGTGGCGCATGACTGCATCGTCGGGGACAATGCGCTGATGATCAACAATGCCACCCTCGGGGGCCATGCCGAGCTCGGCGAATATGCGATCATGGGCGGCCTGTCGGCCGTCCAGCAGCGCTGCCGCGTCGGCGCCTATGCCTTCATCGGTGGCGTCTCGGGCGTGACGTCCGACGTCATCCCCTTCGCCATGGCGCTCGGCGAGCGCGTCCGGCTCGCCGGGCTCAACGTCGTCGGCCTCAAGCGCCGCGGCTTCGACCGCAAGACCATGCATGCGCTCCGCTCGGCCTACCAGTCGATCTTCTTCGGCAAGGGGTCGCGCGCCGAGCGCCTCGACCGCGCGGCGGAGGAATTCGCCGATATCGAGCCGGTGCTCAAGATCGTCGCCTTCGTGCGGGAGTCGGGCGACCGGCCGCTCTGCCTGCCGCGCAAGCGCAGCGCCGCCGCCCGTCGCGTCGACGATGACGACGAGTAGCGCGGCCGGGGAGCCGCTGACCATCGTCGCCGGCGGCGGTTCGGTGCCGGCCTATGTCGCCGCGGCGGCGATGAAGGCGGGCCGGCCGGTCCTCATCATCGCGTTGAAGGGCGAAGCCGATCCGTCGGTCGAGGCGTTTCCGCATGAGTGGGTGGGATGGGGCGATCTCGGCCGGCTCGAGGCCCTTCTCAAGCGGCCCGGTGCGCGGGACATGGTCCTGATAGGCAGCGTTCGTTCGCGCCCCGACTTCAACAGCATCAAGATCGATCTTGCGACGATGCGGAGCCTGAAGGACATCCTCTCGATCATCGTCGGAGGCGATGATGACGTGCTCTCCGGTACGATCAAGTTCTTCGAGCGCCGTGGCCAGCGCATCGTCGGCGCCCACGAGATCGCGACCGACCTGGTGGCCGCGCCCGGCCCGCTTGGCCGGCGCAAGCCAGGCCGCGGCGAGGCGGCCGACATCGCCGTCGCCATGCGCGCCGCGCGGGCGATCGGCGCTATCGATGCCGGTCAGGCGGCTGTCGTCGTCAACGGTCGCGTCGTCGCGCTCGAGGCTGCCGAGGGCACCGACCAGATGCTCGAACGGGTGAAGGGCATTCGCGCATCCGGCCGGGTGAAATGGAGCGGCAGGGCGGGAGTGCTCGCCAAGTGTCCGCGGCCACAGCAGGATCTGCGCGTCGACATGCCGACCATCGGGCCGCGCACGATCGAGGCCGTGATCGAGGCTGGCCTCGCCGGCATCGCGGTCGCCGCCGGCAAGGTCATGATCGTCGATCGCGAGGCGGTCGTGCGGCGCGCCGACGAGGCGGGCCTCTTCCTCGTCGGGGAAGCGGATCCGGCATCATGAGCGAGGCACCAGCCGATGCGCGCCCGCTCACGGTCTTCATGATCGCGGGCGAGGAATCGGGCGACCAGCTCGCCGACGGCCTGATGGGTGAGCTCGAGCGCCGGCTCGGCGGGCGGGTCAGCTTCGTCGGCGTGGGCGGGGAGCGCATGGGCCGGCACGGCCTCCAGTCGCTCTTCCCGATCAGCGAGATCGGCCTTCACGGCATCGTCCCGATCATCCGCAATGTCGGGAACATCATGCGCCGCATGCGCTCGACCGCGGCGACGATCGCCGAGATGAACCCGGATGTCCTCGTCATCGTCGACGTGCCCGGATTCAACCTCGGCGTCGCGCGGCGCGTGCGGAAGATGAATCCGCGGGTGCCCATCGTGCAATATGTCTCGCCGACGGTCTGGGTCTGGCGCCCGGGGCGGGCGCGCTGGATGAGGCCCTTCGTCGACCGCATCATGGGCATCCTGCCTTTCGAGCCCGAGGTGCACCGCCGGCTCGGCGGGCCGCCCTGCACCTATGTCGGCCATCCGCTGATCGAGCGCTTCGACGTGCTGCGTCCGGCCCCTGGTGAGCGGCCGTCCATTGCGGAGGTTGAGAAGCCGGTCCTCCTCGTCCTTCCCGGCAGCCGCGGGAGCGAGGTGAGCCGCCTGACGGACGTGTTCGGCGAGACCGTCGCCGAGGTGGCAAAGATGCGCGGGCCGTTCGATGTCATCCTGCCGGCCGTGCCGCGCTTCCTCGACGAGATCACGCGGCGCGCAGCCAATTGGCCGGTGAAACCGCGGATCGTCACCGGCGAGGCGGAGAAGCTCGCCGCCTTCCGGCGTGCCCATGCGGCACTGGCGGCGTCGGGCACGGTGACGCTGGAGCTCGCTTTGTCCGGCGTGCCCATGGTCGTCGCCTACAAGGTCGACGTGCTCGCCAAGCTGTTCAAGAAGCTCGTCCTCTCGCGCATCCACTCGATCGTGCTGCCGAACCTCGTCCTTGGCGCGAACGCGATTCCGGAATTCATCGACCAGGATGCCAGTGCCCCGAACCTTGCCCATGCGCTGCTGCCGCTCCTTGCCGACACGCCGGAGCGCCGGGCGCAGGTCGAGGCTTTCGGGCGGCTCGACGCGCTGATGTCGCCCGGCGCGAAGGCGCCGAGCGCGATGGCCGCCGACATCGTCCTGGAAGCCGCCGGCCGGAAGGCATGAGGCCCGGCTGGCCGCGAGAGGCCTAGCGCCGCTTGGAGATCGGCACGTAGTCGCGGCGGGGAGCGCCGGTATAGAGCTGGCGCGGGCGACCGATCTTCTGCGAGGGGTCCTCGACCATCTCCTTCCACTGCGCGATCCAGCCGACGGTGCGGGCGAGCGCGAAGAGGACGGTGAACATGGTGGTCGGGAAGCCGAGCGCCTTCAGCGTGATCCCCGAATAGAAATCGATGT
The DNA here is from genome assembly GCA_017305635.1 of Hyphomicrobiales bacterium. Taxonomy (GTDB): domain Bacteria; phylum Pseudomonadota; class Alphaproteobacteria; order Rhizobiales; family Kaistiaceae; genus JAFKKF01. The sequence continues at coordinate 81,322 of JAFKKF010000014.1, forward strand.
TCGGGTAGAGCTTCTTCTCGATGAAATAATCATCGGTGAGCGCGATGCGCTCGAGCTCCATGGCGACTTCGAGGAGCGGGTCGTCCTGGACGCCGAGCTCGGCCAGCACCTCGTGGCAGGTCTTCTGCATGATCTTGGCGCGCGGGTCGTAGTTCTTGTAGACCCGGTGGCCGAAGCCCATCAGGCGGAAGGGATCGTTCTTATCCTTGGCGCGGGCAACATATTGCGGGATGCGGTCGACGGTGCCGATCTCCTGCAGCATGTTGAGCGCCGCCTCGTTGGCGCCGCCATGGGCGGGGCCCCAGAGGCAGGCAATGCCGGCCGCGATGCAGGCGAAGGGATTGGCTCCCGAGGAGCCGGCGAGCCGCACCGTCGAGGTCGAGGCGTTCTGCTCGTGGTCGGCATGGAGGATGAAGATCCGGTCCATGGCGCGGGCGAGCACCGGGTTGACCTTGTATTCCTCGCAGGGCACCGCGAAGCACATGCGCAGGAAGTTCGAGGCATAATCGAGCGCGTTCAGCGGGTAAGTGAACGGCTGGCCGACATGGTATTTGTACGCCATGGCGGCGATCGTCGGCATCTTCGCGATCATGCGCAGCGACGCGACCATGCGCTGGTAGGGATCCGAGATGTCGGTCGAGTCGTGGTAGAAGGCGGACAGCGCGCCGACCATGCCGACCATCACGGCCATCGGATGCGCGTCGCGGCGGAAGCCGGTGAAGAAGCGCATCATCTGCTCGTGGACCATGGTGTGGTAGGTCACGCGCTGGTCGAAATCGGCCTTCTGCGCCGGCGTCGGCAGCTCGCCGTAGAGCAGCAGGTAACAGGTCTCGAGGAAGTCGCCGTGCTCGGCGAGCTGCTCGATCGGATAGCCGCGATAGAGAAGGATGCCCTCGTCGCCGTCGATGAAGGTGATCTTGGAATCGCAGGCCGCGGTCGAGGTGAAGCCCGGGTCGTAGGTGAAGCGGCCGGTCTGGCTGTAGAGCGAGCTGATGTTGATGACGTCGGGTCCGAGGGTGCCCTTCATCACCTTGAAGTCGAAATTCTGGTCGCCGACGATCAGGCTCGCCTGATCCGCCGGACGTGCCTTGTCGCTCGTGGCAGCCTCTTCGATCCTGCTCACTTTCGCCATGGCCGACACCTCGCTTGAACGGTTTTGCGTTGTTGTTTGATAAGTCAGTCTATTTGTTGCGTCGCGGCAAGTCCATGTTAGCGATGCGACATGATCCCTTCTAGGCGCCTATCTGGTCGGCGATGCGCGCAAGGCTCTCGTCGCGTCCCAATATGGCGAGGACGTCGAAAATCCCGGGCGACGTGGCCTTGCCGGTCAAGGCGGCACGGAGGGGCTGCGCCACCTTGCCGAGCTTCAGGCCCCTGCCTGCGGCAAAATCCTTCAGGGCCGCTTCCAGATTCATATGGTCCCAGTCGGCGACCGAACCAAGGGCCGGATGGGCGTCCTTCAAAATGCCGCGGCCTTCGTCGCCGAGAAGCGCCTTCGCGGCATCCTCCATCGGCAGCGGGCGCTCGGCGAAGATGAAGGCGGCGCCGGCGATGAGGTCGTTCAGCGTCTTCGCCCGGTCCTTGAGCTGGGGCAGGGCGGCGAGGAGCTGCACGCGCTTCGCCTCGGTCAGCGAATTGGCGAAGGCCTCGCCCTCCGGGAGATAGGGGAGCGCCGCTTCCAGCGTCGCCAGCAGGTCCGGTGCATCCTTGGCGCGGAGGTAGTGGCCGTTCAGGCTCTCCAGCTTCTGGAAGTCGAAGCGCGCCGCCGAGCGGCCGATATCGTCTATGTCGAACCAGGCGATCATCTGCTCGGTCGACATGATCTCGTCGTCGCCATGGGACCAGCTCAGCCGGGCGAGATAGTTGCGCAGCGCCTCGGGCAGGTAGCCCATGGCGCGATAGGCATCGACCCCGAGGGCGCCGTGGCGCTTCGACAGCTTGGCGCCGTCCGGTCCGTGGATCAGCGGCACATGCGCCATGACCGGCAGCCGCCAGTTCATGGCGTCGTAGAGGATCTTCTGCCGCCCGCCATTGGTCAGGTGGTCGTCGCCGCGGATGATGTGGGTGACGCCCATGTCGTGATCGTCGACGACGACGGCGAGCATGTAGGTCGGCGTGCCGTCCGAACGCAGGATGACGAAATCGTCGAGGTCCTTGTTGGGGAAGGCGACGCGGCCCTGCACGCGGTCCTCGATCACCGTGTCGCCGTCGAGGGGCGACTTGATGCGGATGGTCGGCGCGACGCCCGCCGGCGCTTCGGACGGATCGCGGTCGCGCCAGCGGCCGTCATAGCGGGCGAAGCGGCCTTCGGCCTGGGCGATGGCGCGCATCTGGTTGAGCTCGGCCGGCGTTTCGTAGGCGCGGTAGGCCATGCCGCGCGCGACCAGCTCCTCGGCCACCTCGCGATGCCGCGCGGCGCGGGCGAACTGGTAGATCGGCTCGCCGTCCCACTTCAGGCCCAGCCAGTCGAGCCCGTCGAGGATCGCGGCGATCGCGGCATCGGTCGAGCGCTCGCGATCGGTGTCCTCGATGCGGAGCAGCATCCGGCCGCCGGCATGGCGCGCATAGAGCCAGTTGAAGAGCGCGGTGCGGGCGCCGCCGATATGCAGGAATCCGGTCGGCGAAGGAGCGAAACGGGTAACGACTTGTTCGGTCATGGCGGGCCGTTTAGCACGGCAAGGTTAAGGCGTCATGGGCGGCAGAGCAGGGACGAGCGGGGGAAAAAGGGAGGAACCTGGATGGCCGCGCGCCGGTCCCTTCACGTATCCGCCCCTTGCCCTCATCCCCGTCGTTTTGGCACATAGACGCCAATCCGCGGCGATCCGCCGCCGCCAGGGACAGAGATGACCGCTTCAGACATGCCGGCGCGCGAGCCCGGGCAGGACTTCATCCGCGACATCGTGACGTCCGACCTCGCCGGCGGCCGGCACAAGACCGTCGTCACGCGCTTCCCGCCGGAGCCGAACGGCTATCTCCACATTGGTCACGCCAAGTCGATCTGCCTCAATTTCGGCGTCGCGTCCGAGTTCGGCGGACACTGCAATCTCCGCTTCGACGACACCAATCCGGCGAAGGAGGAGCAGGAATATATCGATGCCATAGAGCGCGACGTGCGCTGGCTCGGCTTCGACTGGGGCGACAACCTCTTCCACGCCTCGGACTATTTCGAGCGCCTCTACGAATGGGCCGAGGTCCTGATCAAAGCGGGCAAGGCCTATGTCGACGACCAGACCCACGAGGAGATGCGGGCGAACCGCGGCACGCTGACCGAGCCGGGCAGGGACAGCCCCTTCCGTGGCCGCAGCGTCGATGAAAACCTCGACCTGTTCCGCCGCATGCGTGCCGGCGAGTTCCCGAACGGCGCACGCGTATTGCGCGCCAAGATCGACATGGCCGCCGGCAACATCAATCTCCGCGATCCGGTCATGTACCGCATCCTCCACGCGCCGCATCCGCGCACGGGCACCACCTGGTCGATCTATCCGAGCTACGACTACGCCCATGGCCAGTCCGACGCCATCGAGGGCGTGACGCATTCGCTCTGCACGCTCGAATTCGCCGACCACAAGCCGCTCTACGACTGGTTCATCGACAACCTGCCGGTGCCCTCGAAGCCGCACCAGTACGAGTTTGCACGGCTGAACCTCGACTACACGATCCTTTCCAAGCGCGTGCTCACCCAGCTCGTCCGCGACGGCCATGTCAGCGGCTGGGACGATCCGCGCATGCCGACCATAGCCGGCATTCGCCGGCGCGGCGTGCCGCCCGAGGCGCTCCGCGCCTTTGCCGCCTCGATCGGCGTGGCGCGGGCCGACAGCCGCGTCGATTACGCCATGTTCGAGCACCCGATCCGCGAGCTGCTCAACAAGACCGCGTCCCGCCGCATGGCGGTGCTTCGTCCGCTGAAGGTCGTCATCGAGAACTATCCGGAGGGCCAGGTCGAGGAGCTCGATGCCATCAACAATCCGGAAGACGAGGCCGCCGGCTCGCGCAAGGTGACCTTCGGCCGCGAGATCTTCATCGAGCGTGACGATTTCATGGAAGTGCCGGCGAAGAAGTTCTTCCGCCTCGCCCCGGGGCAGGAGGTGCGGCTGCGCTACGCCTATTTCGTGAAGTGCACCGGCGTGGTGAAGGACGCGTCCGGCGAGGTGACCGAGCTCCGCTGCACCTACGATCCCGAGACGCGCGGCGGCAACACGCCGCCCGATGGCCGCAAGGTGAAGGCGACCCTCCACTGGGTCTCCGCGGCGGGCGCCGTCCCGGCGGAGGTGCGCCTCGTCAACCATCTCTTCGCCAATCCCAACCCGGATGCCGGCAACTTCGCAGCCGAACTCAACCCGAATTCGCTCGAGGTGCTCACCGGCTGCATGCTCGAAGCCGCGGCCGTCGCCTCAAACGAGGCAGCGCCGATGCAGTTCGAGCGGCAGGGCTACTTCGTCCGCGACCGTGACTCGACGCCCGGCAATCCCGTCTTCGTGCGCACGGTGGGGCTGAAGGACTCCTTCGCCAGGGCGGTCGCCAAGGGGTAGGCCGGCGCCCCCCTCGATCGTGAGGCGGGGAGGGGGGCGGGTCTCGCCACCACACCTGACGTACACGCGTTCGTTGCGCTAGCATCCGCCCCGGGGGGAGCCCGGCGATGAGCGAAGGCGACGTCGAGGCAAGGACAGGGGACGAGAAGGCGCGGCCGCCGCTGCCGTTCGCGGTCGCCCGCGGCCGGTGGAGCCTGCCGCTTCGCCTCGGCAACCTTCGCGCGGATTTCGGCCAGATCCTCGAAGCCGAGCTCGAATCCGGCCGCGGCTTCCTCTGGTTCCCCGTCCTCTTCGGCATCGGTGTCCTCATCTATTTCGTGCTGCCGCGCGAGCCTTCAGCCATCGCGCTGGTGCTGGCGAGCGCCGCGATGATCGCTGCCGCCATCCGTTTCCGCCTCCGCGTGACTGCCGGTCGCGTGCTCTTCGTCCTCGCGGCGATTCTCGCCGGCGCCACTGCGATGAAGCTCCGCACCGACCTCGTGGCGGCGCCCGCCGTGCCACGCGAGATGACCGCCACGGTCACCGGCTGGGTCGCGGGTCGCGAGGCGAGGCCGAATGGCGGCTCCCGCATCTACCTGCGGGTCGCCGGCATCGAGCGCCTCAAGCCGGAGCAACTGCCCGGGACGGTGCGCATCACGCTCCGCGGCAAGATGCCCATCGCGGTCGGCGATGCGCTCTCGGTCGTCGCCCGGCTCCAGCCGCCCTCGGGCCCGGCGCTTCCCGGCGGCTATGACTTCGCGCTCGCCGCCTTCTACGGCGGCATCGGCGGGATCGGCTTCGCCTATGGAAATCCGAAGCCGGCCGAGCTCGGTCCGCCACCGCTCGACATCCGGCTCTCGGCACCGCTGGCCCATCTCCGCGAGGCCATTCGCGAGCGCATCACCGAGGCGCTGCCCGGCGAGCGCGGCGCCATCGCCGCCGCTCTCATCATGGGGGACCAGGGCGGGGTGTCGAACGAGACGCAGGACGACATGCGCGCCTCCGGCCTCGGCCACGTGCTCTCCATCTCCGGCCTGCACATGGCGCTCGTCGCGGGATGGGCCTTCATCGCGATCCGCGGGCTGCTGGCGCTCTTTCCCGGCCTCGCGCTGCGTCATCCCATCAAGAAATGGGCGGCGCTTGCGGCCCTCGGGGTCGCGACCTTCTACCTCGGGCTCTCGGGCGGCGGCGTGGCAACCGATCGTTCCTACATCATGATCGCCATCATGTTCCTCGCGATCCTCGCCGGGCGCCGGGCCTTGACGCTCCGCAACGTCGCGCTCGCGGCGATCGCCATCCTCGCCTTCTATCCGGAGAGCATCCTGTCGGTGAGCTTCCAGATGTCCTTTGCCGCGACCATCGCGCTGGTCGCCGGCTACGAGCTCTTTGCCCGCCGCGAGGATCGGCGGCTGGCGCACTCCGATCCCGGGAAGTGGGACCTCGCGGGAAGGCTCCGCCGCCTTGTTGCGGGCCTCGTCCTGACCTCGCTGCTTGCGGGCTTCGCGACGACGCCTTTCGCCATCTACCACTTCCAGCGGGCCGCGCCGCTCAGCATCCTGGCCAACATCGCCGCGTCGTTGCCCATAGACCTCCTGATCATGACCATGGTCCCCTTCGCCGTGCTCGCCATGCCGTTCGGCGTCGAATCGCTGCCGCTCGCGCCGATGGGCTGGGGCATCGACTGGATGACCTTCGTCGCCCGCAAGGCCACGGAATGGTCCGACGGGCTCGGCGGCGTCCGCATGATCCCGGCATCGGCCCTCGTCCTCTTCGCCGCCGGCTTTCTCTGGCTCGCGCTCTGGCAGCAGCGCTGGCGCTTCGCCGGCCTCGTCCCCATGGCGCTGGCGCTGCCGGTCGCGCTTGCCCCGGGCATCCCCGATGTCCTCGTCAGCGACGATGCGATGGCCGCTGCCGTCCGCGGGCCGGACGGCCGCTACCGGATCCTCGGCAAGGCCGACGATTTCGTCGTCGTGAACTGGCTGCGCTCGGATGCCGATCCACGCCAGCCGGGCGACCCATCCCTCAAGGAGGGAATCCGCTGCGACCCCCTCGGCTGCACGGCCGATCTCGCCGGCGGCGGCATCGCCGCCGTCTCACATGGCATCTCGGCCCTTCTCGACGACTGTTTCAGGGCGATTCTGGTCGTTTCACCCCACGTCGCGCCGGCGAAATGCGGGGATAGGGCCACCGTGATCGACCGCCGGGTGACGGGGACAGGTGGCTCGGTCGCGCTCTACCGGAAGGCGGACGAACCGGGCTTCGCGATCGTCACGGCCTATCCGGCGATACGGCGGCCCTTCATGCCGCCGGTGCGTCAGTAGCGGCGGAGCAGGCCGACCAGCCGGCCCTGGATGCGTACGCGGTCCGGCCCGAAGATGCGCGTCTCATAGGCCGGGTTCGCTGCCTCCAGCGCGATGGAGGCGCCCTTCTTGCGGATGCGCTTGAGGGTGGCTTCCTCCTCGTCGACGAGGGCGACCACGATGTCCCCGGTATCGGCGCTGTCGCCACGGCGAATGAGCACGGTATCGCCGTCGAGTATCCCCGCCTCGATCATGGAATCGCCGCGCACCTCGAGGGCGAAATGCTCGCCCGGCGACAGCATGTCCGGCGGAATCGGGATGGAATGGCTGTGGTTCTGGATCGCATCGATCGGCACGCCGGCGGCGATACGGCCCATCATCGGCACGACCACCGGCTCCGTGAGGCTCTCGCCCTCGGCGACGGGCCGCACGCGGCCGAGGCTGCCCTCGATGACGCTTGGCGAGAAGCCGCGGGCGCGCGGCGCCGGCGGCGCGGCGGGCGTCATGGATTCCGGCATCCGCACCACCTCGATGGCGCGGGCGCGGTTGGGCAGGCGCTTGATGAAGCCGCGTTCCTCGAGCGCCTTGATCAGGCGGTGGATGCCGGACTTGGAGCGCAGGTCCAGCGCATCCTTCATCTCGTCGAAGGAGGGCGGCACGCCAGCTTCCTTGAGGCGCTCATGGATGAACATGAGCAGTTCGTGCTGCTTGCGCGTGAGCATTTTCCGGTCTTTGTCCCTGCCAGCAACCGAATCTGGTACAAAACACGAACGAAACTATACGTTCTATATGTGTTCCGCAACCACTGAATTTTCGGTGAACGGGGACAGTTATGGCAGGCGGAGGATGCGGCAGAGAGTGCCCGCGGATGCCGGGGGGGCGAAAGGCGGCCGGATGACGAGGCAGTCGGAGCGGGCAAGGGTGGCCAGCATGGAGCTGTCCTGGCGGGGATAGGGCGTGACGATGGGGAGGCTGTCGGGGCTTTCGGTGAGCGTCGCGCGGACATAGTCCTGACGCTGGTCGTTCTCGCCCATGTCGGCGCCGAGGATGGCGGCTTCCGTGCGATCCCGGGGCGGCTCGCCGAGAAGGGCGGAGAGGAGCGGCCCGAGGAAGAGCACGGCGCAGACGAGGCTCGAGACCGGGTTGCCGGGCAGGCCGAGGACGCGGGTCTCGCCGAGCCGTCCGAACATCAGCGGCTTGCCGGGCCGCATGGCGATCTTCCAGAAATCGAGCTCCATGCCGGCGGCCTTCAACGCCTCCTGGACGAGGTCGTGATCGCCGACGGAGGCACCGCCGAGGGTGACCAGCACGTCCGGGGACAGTTCCCGGGTGCGGGCGAAGACGCCGGCGAGGGAGGAGCGGGTATCCGCGGCGATGCCGAGGTCGATCGCCTCGCCGCCGGCAGCGGCGACGAAGGCAGCGATTCCAACGGCATTGGAAGCGATGATCTGGTCGGGGCCGGGGATCTCGCCCGGGGATACGAGTTCGTCACCGGTTGCAAGGATCGCGACCCGCGGGCGCGTGCGGACGGGGACGGTTCCGTGGCCGAGGGCGGCAGCGAGCGCGACCTCGCGCATGCCCATGGTGCGGCCGGCTTCGAGAAGCACATCGCCCTGCCGGAAATCCAGCCCCGCTGCCCGCACGTTGCGGCCGGCGGGGAGGGCTTCGCCGACCCGGATGCGATCGCCGGGAAGGACGGTCGCGTCCTCCTGGATGAGCACGGCGTCGGCACCCTCCGGCACCGGCGCGCCGGTGAAGATTCGCACGCATTCCCCGGCGCCTGGCGAGCCACGGAAACCGTGGCCGGCAGCAGCCATGCCGATGACCTTCAGCTCGGCGCCCGATACCGCGTCGGCCGAGCGGACGGCGTAGCCGTCCATGGCGGAAGCCGGAAAAGGCGGCTGCGAGCGGAGCGCGGCGAGCGGTTCGGCGAGACGCCGGCCCGGGGACAGATTCAGCGGGACGGTCTCGGCGGGGCGGGGACAGATTCCCGAAACGATGCGTGAAACGGCCTCCGAAACGGGCAGAAGCGCCATGGGAATCACCGTGAGACGGGCTGCAAAGCCATGAGAATCAGCCTGAGACGCGCGGCAGGCGCCAGACGCCCGACTTGCCGCCGCGCTTCTCGACGAGACGCACGTCGCCGATGACCATGCCGCGGTCGATCGCCTTCGCCATGTCGTAGATCGTGAGGCAGGCGACGGAGACGGCGGTGAGCGCCTCCATCTCGACGCCGGTCCGGCCGGTGACCCGCGCGGTGGCGGTGACGCGGAGGCCGGGCAGGGCGCCGTCGGCCTCGATCTCGACCTTGACGCTGGTCAGGCCGAGCGGATGGCAGAGCGGGATGAGCTCGTGGGTGCGCTTGGCGGCCATGATGCCGGCGATGCGCGCCGTGCCGATCACGTCGCCCTTGGCGGCGTCACCGGCACGGATGACGGCGAGGGTCTCCTCCGCCATCCGGACATGGCCCTCGGCAATGGCAAGGCGCTCGGTCGCCGGCTTCGCCCCCACGTCGACCATGCTGGCCTTGCCGGCGCGGTCGAGGTGGGTGAGGCGGGAGCGCCGGGGAGCCGGGGCCTTCGCCATCAGGCTATTGCGCGGGCGCCGGGCTCGCGGGAGCGGCAGGCGCTGCGGGGGCCGCCGGGGCGGCGTCGCCGGCGGCCGGCTTCGACATGCCCTCGAGCTGGTTGAGGAGCGAGCCCTGGTCATTGGCGGGCGCTGCCGGGGTCGCCGGGGCGGCGGGCGCTGCACCAGCGGGGGCCGCGGGAGCGGCGGGGGTAGCCGGAGTGGCCGGCGCGGAGGGGGCCGCCGGGGTGGTCACCTGCTCGATGATCGAGGTCGGCTTCTCGGAGAAGCGGCCCATCAGCCCGAGGATGATCGACGTGGCGAAGAAGACCGCCGCGAGGATCCCGGTGGAACGCGTCAGGACGTTCGCCTGCGAGCGGGTGGAGAGGAAGTTGCCTGACCCACCGATGCCGAGCGCGCCGCCTTCGGAACGCTGCATCAGGACGACCGCGACGAGTGCCACGATCACCATCATGTGGATGACGATGACTACGGTTTCCATAGAACTGCCTGCCTTGAATGCGGCGCCTTTTACACGATCGGGACGGGCGGTGCCAGTGCCGGGCACCTGAGGTGGGGATTGCGGCAGTCCGGCTCAAGGCGACGCGGCGGGGCCGGAGACCACCCCTCCCCGAAATCGCCCTTGCTTCGCTCAGGCAATTTCGGCCCTCCCGCAAGGGGAGGGCTGGGAGCGTTGCGGCCTGCACGCGCCCCCTCCACCGGCTTCGCCGGTCCTCTTCCCCCGTAAACGGGGGAGGAAACGCGGCTACAGCGAGCAGTTGACCGTGCTGTAGTTGCCGCTCGGGAGCTGGATGGTGAAGTCGAAGCCGGTCTTGCCGCCGCCGGTATCGGTGAGGACGGTGGAGACTACCTTGTTGCCGCCCGAGTCGAGGCCGCCGAGCGGGCCGTTCCAGTTGATCGTGCCGCCATCCGTGACCTCGAAGGTGTAGGTGCCCTCGTATTTGCCGTCATAGGCCGGCCCCTTGTAGGTGTTGCCGACGATCTCGATGCCGCCCATCATCGCCGGGCCGAGGGTGCACTGATACGTGCCATCGTCCAGCTCGGCCGCGACGGCCGGCGTGGCCGCGAGCGCGGCGGACAGGATCGGCAAAAGGCGCAGAAACTTCAACGGCATGATGTCTCCTGCTGTTCGCGAGCGGCGTAGGGGAAGCGAAGAAGGACCTGAATGGCGGGCAGGACAGCCGGCCATGAAGTCAGGGAAGATTCGCCCCGTTCCATTCAGGGCGTGCCGGCAATGATGCCGAGGAAGTCGGCGGCCTTGAGGCTGGCGCCGCCGACGAGCGCCCCGTCGACATTGGGGAGGGCGAGGATTTCCCTGGCATTGCCGGGCTTGACGGAGCCGCCGTACTGGATGCGGATGCCGGCGGCCTCCGGGCCGAAGCGGTTGGTCAGGCGCGCCCGGATATGGGCATGGGCGGCGATGATGTCGTCGGAGGAGGCGGTGAGACCGGTGCCGATCGCCCATACCGGCTCGTAGGCGATTACGAGGTTGGCGGCATCGGCCTTGTCCGGCACGGAGCCCCAGAGCTGCTGCTCGAGGACGTCGAGCGTCTGGTCCGATTCGCGCTGGGCTTTGGTCTCGCCGATGCAGAGGATGGCGAGAAGGCCGGCGCGCCAGGCGGCCTCGGCCTTGGCGCGCACCAGGGCGTCGGTCTCGCCGTGGTCGGTGCGGCGCTCGGAATGGCCGACGATCACCAGCTTGCCGCCGGCATCGGCGACCATCTCGGCCGAGATGTCGCCGGTATGGGCGCCGGAGGCGTCGATGGCGCAATCCTGCCCGCCGAAGAGGAGGTTGCCGTCGTTGAGGGTCCAGGCCGCCTCGGCGAGCAGGGTGGCCGGCGGGCAGATCGCCACGTCGCAGCGCGCATCGGCAATGCCAGCCTTGATGGCGCGCAGCTCGTCGAGCGACTTGCGCAGGCCGTTCATCTTCCAGTTCCCGGCAATCAGCTGCCTCAAGCGTGCCATGGCGACTTCCTTCCCCGATCTTGATGGTGGCGGACGGGTAACAGAGGCGGCGGAAGAGTCAAACTTCCTTTTCGCCCCGGAAATGCCGGAAAAGCCTTCGAAACGTTCATTTTCACGCGCCTTGCGGGCAGGTGGCCCGCTCCCTATTATCCGCGCGCCAAAATGAGGGGCGCCAGCTTGTCGCAGCCCCGTGTCTCCAAGAGGTTCTGATGCTCGACGCACTCCGCAAAGGTGCCGGCGGATGGTTGGCCCAGCTTATGATCGCCGCGCTGGTGATCGCTTTCGCGGTGTGGGGCGTGTCCGACGTGTTCACCGGCTTCCGGGGCGATACCGTCGCCACGATCGGGCGCACGAGCATCACGATCCCCGAGTTCCAGCGGCAGTACGAGACGACGAAGCGCCAGTTCAGCCAGCAGATCGGCCAGCCGATCACCGACGAGCAGGCGCGCATGTTCGGCATCCCGCAGCAGGTCCTCAGCCAGCTGGTCTCGAGCGCGACGCTCGACGATGCGGCGCGCTCGCTCGGCCTTGGCATCTCCAACAAGACACTCGCCGACCAGATCCGCGACGATCCGGCCTTCAAGGGGCCGAACGGCACCTTCGACCGGCTGCAGTTCGGCCAGATCCTGCAGCAGGCGGGCTATACGGAGGCGCAATATGTCGCCTACCTGCGCGGCAGCTACCTGCGCCGCCAGATCGCCGACGGCCTTGGCGGGGGCGAGACCGTTCCCGACGCCTACATGGAAGCGCTGCACGAGTACCAGACCGACAAGCGCAACATCAGCTACGTGATCGTGACCGCCGCCATGGCGGGCGAGGTCCCGGCGCCGACCGACGCGGACCTGCAGAAGTATTTCGAGGCCCACAAGGCCGACTGGAAGGCGCCGGAATATCGCGCCGTCAGCTATGTGGCGATGACGCCGGCGGACCTCGCCAAGCCCGACGAGGTCTCGGACGACGAGGCCAAGAAGGCCTATGATGCCCAGGCTGCGCGCTTCACCACGCCGGAGACGCGCAAGGTCGAGCAGATCGTCTTCAAGGACAAGGCGGATGCCGATGCCGCGGCGGCGGCGCTTGCCGGCGGCAAGACCTTCGACGACCTGCTCGCCGAGCGCAACCTGAAGCCGGCGGACGTCGACCTCGGGGTGATCACCAAGGACAAGCTCATCGACCCGGCGGTCGCCGAGGCGACCTTCGGCCTCGCGGCGCCGGGCGTCAGCCCGGTCATTGCCGGCCGCTTCGGCCCGGTCATGGTGCGGGTCAGCCAGATCACGCCGGCGGTGACGAAGAGCTTCGACGAGGTGAAGGCGGACCTGAAGAAGGAGATCGCCACGCAGCGCGCCACGCAGGAAGTCACCGACCAGCACGACGTGATCGAGGATGCCCGCGCCGGCGGCGAGACGCTGGCCGAGGTGGCGCAGAAATACGGGCTGAAGCTGGTCACGCTCGCCGCCCTCGACAAGGAGGGCAAGGACAAGGACGGCAAGGACGTGCCGGGCCTGCCGGCGGGGCTCACCAGCGCCGCCTTCGATACCGATGTCGGCCTCGAGAACGCGCCGCTCGCCGTCGGCGGTGGCGGCTATGTCTGGTACGACGTGACGGCGGTCACCCAGGCGCGCGACCGCGAGCTGTCCGAGGTCAAGGACAAGATCGCCGAGGCCTGGAAGCGCGAGCAGGTCGAGGAGAAGCTGACCGCCAAGGCCAACGACCTCCGCGACCGGCTGCAGAAGGGCGAGGACATCGCCAAGGCGGCGGGCGATCTCGGCGCCGAGGTGAAGACCGTGAGCGACATCACGCGCTCGACCAAGGCGAGCGGCGACCTCACCCAGGCGGCGATCCTGGGTACGTTCTCCGGGCCGAAGGGCACGGCGGCGGTCGCCGCCGGCGCGGCCGACCAGACCAAGGTCGTGCTCGTGGTAACGGCTTCCGAGGTGCCGCCCTATTTCTCGGACGCGCCGGACATGGCGCAGGCGAAGTCGCAGCTCGCCGACCAGCTGAGCAATGACTTCCTCACCGGCTACATGACCCAGCTGCAGGCCGAGCTCGGCGGGGTGTCGGTCAACCAGGCGGCGCTTGCCCAGGCGATCGGCGCCACCCAGCCGGGAAGCTGACGAAGGCACCATGCTCGTCGAACCCGCCGAACCGGAATTCGCCCGCCGCTACGGGGCCGGGGAGGCGCAGGTCGTGTGGACGCGCCTCGTCGCCGACCTCGAGACGCCGGTCTCGGCCATGCTCAAGCTGTCGGCCGGGCGCCACAACTGCTTCCTCCTCGAATCGGTCGAGGGCGGGGCGGTGCGCGGCCGCTATTCGATCATCGGGATCGAGCCCGACCTGATCTTCCGCGCCGCGGGGGCGAAGGCCGAGGTCAATACCGACCCGCGCGGCAATCCGGACCGCTTCGAGGCGATGGCCGAGCCGACGCTGAGGGCGCTGCGCAAGGTGATCGCGGAATCGCGCATCCACCTGCCGGATGGGCTGCCGCCCATGTCGGCGGGCGTCTTCGGCTATCTCGGCTATGACATGGTCCGCCAGATGGAGGAGCTCGGCCCTCCCAACCCGGACCCGCTCGGCTTCCCCGATTCGGTGTTCCTGCGGCCGACGATCATCGTCGTATTCGACGCCGTGCGCGACGAGATCACCATCGTCACGCCGGTCAGGCCGGCGGCGGGCGTGAGCGCGGCCCAGGCGCTGCAGCGCGCGGTCGACCGACTGACGCTGGCGGTCGACGCGCTCGACGCGCCGCTCGACAAGTCCGCCGACCAGGCCGAGATCGACCCGGACGTGCTGGTAGTCTCCAACACTCCGCGCGAGACCTATCTCGACATGGTCCGGAAGGCGAAGGACTACATCGCCGCCGGCGACATATTCCAGGTGGTGCTGTCGCAGCGCTTCGAGGCGCCGTTCGCGTTGCCGCCCTTCGCGCTCTACCGGGCGCTGAGGCGGGTGAACCCGTCGCCGTTCCTCTATTTCCTCGATTTCGGCGGCTTCGCGGTGGCGGGCTCGAGCCCGGAGATCCTGGTCAGGGTGCGCGACGGCGAGGTCAACATCCGCCCGATCGCCGGCACGCGGCCGCGCGGCGAGACGCCGGAGCAGGACCGCAGGCTCACCGCGGAGCTGCTCGCCGATCCGAAGGAGCTGGCCGAGCACCTGATGCTCCTCGACCTCGGCCGCAACGACGTCGGCCGGGTGGCCGAAATCGGCACGGTGAAGGTCACCGACAAGTTCTTCCCCGAATATTACAGCCACGTCATCCACATCGTCTCCAACGTGGTCGGCAAGCTCGATCCGGCGAACGACATGCTGGATGCGCTCGCGGCCGGCTTCCCGGCGGGCACCGTGTCGGGCGCGCCGAAGGTCCGCGCCATGGAGATCATCGACGAGCTCGAGCTCGAGAAACGCGGCATCTATGCCGGCTGCGTCGGCTATTTCTCGGCCGATGGTGCCATGGATTCGTGCATCGTGCTGCGCACCTCGATCGTCAAGGACGGCAGGATGTACGTGCAATCGGGCGCCGGCATCGTTGCCGACTCGGTGCCCGAAAGCGAGCACAACGAATGCGTGGCAAAGGCGAGGGCGCTTTTCCGCGCGGCCGAAGAGGCGGTAAGGTTCGCCTCGGCGGTCGGTAGAGGCCAGTGAACAGAAGGGTGACGCCATGAGACTGTTCGTAGCCTGCGCTTTCCTCGGATTGGGTGCGGCTCTCGCCTCGGGCAGCGCCCGGGCGGCAGACGACCAGACCTGCACGACGATGACGACGATCGCGACCGCGATCGGCAAGGCCAACGGGACCATGATCGACAAGGTCACCAAGCAGGAATCGGTGGCCGCCGACTGCGCCGCCAAGGTCTTCGCGGTGAAGTGGTCGATCAACGTGCCCTCGACCCAGATGAAGCCCGACTGGGTGACGCTGGTGAAGGGCAATATCGAGGCGAGCATCTGCCGCGACATGGACTTCATGGGCGCGATGGAAGCCGGCTGGAAGATATCGCTCGGCTGGACGCTTGCCGACGGCAAGACGGCCGACGCGGAAGTCAATTGCAACTGATGCTGCCGCCCGCCCCGGGACGGATTCCTCAAGACAAGGGTGACGCCATGAACCGCTTTCTCCTCGCCTCCGCGGCGGTTGCCGCGCTCGCCTTCGTCGCCGTTCCCGCGCGCGCCGACGATGATGCCGACCTGTGCAAGTACATGCAGGACGTCGCCGCCGGCGCGAACCAGCAGCAGGGCAAGATGATCGACCAGATCACCAAGGGCGAGGAAGCGACCACCGACTGCGACGGGAAGGTGCTGTCGCTCGCCTGGAGCGTGACGGTCGGCACCGACAAGCTCAATCCGGGCTGGGGCGAGTCGCTGAAGGGCAACATCGAGAAGATCGCCTGCGGCGACGCGGGCGTGAAGAAGGCGCTCGACGCCGGCTGGAAGGTGAAGGTGACCTGGACCCCGGCCTCGGGCGACCCCTATTCCGGGGAAGTCAGCTGCCCATGATCCTCGTCATCGATAACTACGATTCCTTCACCTACAACCTCGTCCATTTCCTCGGCGAACTGGGCGCGAAGCTGCTCGTGAAGCGGAACGACAAGATCACGGTGGAGGAGGCGATCGCGCTCCGTCCGGAGGGGATCGTCATCTCCCCTGGGCCGTGCACGCCCGACGATGCCGGCATCATCGTGCCGCTCATCGCGAGGGCCGGCGCGGACATCCCGATCCTCGGCGTCTGCCTCGGCCACCAGGCGATCGGGCAGGTCTATGGCGGCAAGGTGGTGCGTGCGCCGAAGCTGATGCACGGCAAGCTGAGCGAGATCCGGCACACCGGCCGCTCGGTCTTCCGCGGCATCAACAATTCCTTCCAGGCGACGCGCTACCACTCGCTGATGATTGCGCCGGAGACGATGCCCGAGAGCCTCGAGGTGACGGCGCATTCGACCGATGACGGCGTCGTCATGGGGGTCATGCACCGCAGCCATCCGGTACACGGCGTGCAGTTCCATCCGGAGAGCATCGCCTCCGAGCACGGCCACCAGATCCTGAGGAACTTCCTCGACATCGCTTCCGCCTGGAACGCCAAGCACCGCGTGCCGGAGCCGGCATGAGCGCGGCGGACTTCAAGGCGCTGATCGGCAAGGTGGCCGGCGGCAAGGCACTGACGCGCGCCGAGGCCGAGCAGGCCTTCGACGTGATGATGTCGGGCGAGGCGACGCCGTCGCAGATGGGCGCCTTCCTGATGGCGCTGCGCGTGCGCGGCGAGACCGTCGACGAAATCACCGGCGCCGTCGCCACCATGCGCGCGAAGGTCCTGCCGGTGGAGGCGCCGGCCGACGCGGTCGACGTGGTCGGCACCGGCGGCGACGCGGTCGGCACCTACAACATATCGACTACGACGGCCTTCGTCGTCGCGGGCGCGGGCGTTCCGGTCGCCAAGCACGGCAACCGCGCGCTCTCGTCCAAGTCGGGCGCAGCGGACGTGCTGACGGCGCTCGGGGTCAAGATCGACCTGCCGCCCGAGACGATCGCGCGGTGCATCCGCGAGGCCGGCATCGGCTTCATGTTCGCGCCGGCGCATCATTCGGCGATGAAGCATGTCGGGCCGACGCGGGTCGAGCTCGGCACGCGCACGATCTTCAACATCCTCGGGCCGCTCGCCAATCCGGCCGGGGTCAGGCGCATGCTGGTCGGCGTGTTCAGCCCGCAATGGGTCGAGCCGATCGCGGTGGCGCTGAAGGACCTCGGCGCGGAATCGGCCTGGGTGGTGCACGGGGCCGGCGGCGTGGACGAGATGTCGCTCGCCGGCGCCACCAAGGTCGCGGCGCTGCGCAACGGCACGGTGACCAGCTTCGACATCACGCCCGCCGAGGCGGGCCTCGACGTGGCGCCCCTCGATGCCATCAAGGGCGGCGACGCGGCCCACAATGCCGAGGCGCTCCGCGAGGTGCTCGCCGGGGCGCGGGGACCCTATCGCGACACGGTGCTCCTCAATGCCGGGGCGGCGCTGGTCGTCGCCGGCCGGGCAGGGGATATCCACCAGGGCATCCGGCTCGCCACCTTCTCCATCGACCAGGGCCACGCGCGCGCGCATCTCGACCGGCTCATCTCGGTCTCCAACGGGTGACGTGATGGCCGATATCCTCACCACGATCGAAGCGAGCAAGCGCAAGGAGATCGAGGCCGCGAAGGCCGCCGTGCCGCTCGACGAGATGAAGCGGCGCGCCGCCAACCAGCCGATCCCGCGCGGCTTCCTCAAGGCCATCCGCCGGACGCTCGACGCGCGCGAGCCGGCGCTGATCGCCGAGATCAAGAAGGCGAGCCCGTCGAAGGGCCTGATCCGCGACGATTTCGATCCGCCGGCATTGGCCAGGGCCTACGAGAAGGGCGGGGCGACCTGCCTCTCCATCCTCACCGACGCTCCCTTCTTCCAGGGCGCGCCGGAATACCTGGTGGCGGCACGGGCGACCTGCGACCTGCCGGTGCTCCGCAAGGATTTCCTCTACGAGCCCTATCAGGTCTACGAGGCCCGGGCGATGGGCGCGGACTGCATCCTCATCATCATGGCGGCGCTCAGCGACGAAGCGGCGCGCGAGATCGAGGAGACGGCGATCAACCTCGGCATGGACGTGCTGGTCGAGGTTCATAACGAGGAGGAGCTGCATCGCGGGCTCCAGCTCTCCTCGCGGCTGATCGGCATCAACAACCGCGACCTGAAGACCTTCGAGACGTCGCTTGCCGTCAGCGAGCGCCTGGCGCCGCGCGTGCCGCGCGACCGGACGCTGGTCGGGGAAAGCGGGATATTCACACCCGCGGACCTTGCGAGGCTGGCGCGGGTCGGGATTCGCACCTATCTGGTCGGCGAAAGCCTGATGCGCGAGTCGGATGTCGCGGCGGCCACGGCGAAATTGCTGGGGCGGCGGTGACGGTCTCGGACCGGATCCGAAGTCGGTTTTGAGCGGAGCGGGTCATTCCTCACAACGTCGATCGTGGGGTAGAGAGGGCGGCGCGCCCCGATCGGACGGCGGGGAGGGGTTTTGATTCACCCAGCCGTCAGGTATTCGGTACCGAATCATCCAGCGAGCGGTTAAGGTAGAGGCCCATGGCGCGGTACATATTCATAACCGGCGGCGTGGTTTCCTCCCTCGGCAAAGGCATAGCCTCGGCGGCCCTCGGCGCGCTGCTGCAGGCGCGCGGCTACAAGGTCCGGCTCCGAAAGCTCGACCCCTATCTCAACGTCGATCCGGGGACGATGTCGCCCTACCAGCACGGCGAGGTCTTCGTCACCGATGACGGGGCCGAGACCGACCTCGACCTCGGCCACTACGAGCGCTTCACCGGCCGCTCGGCCAACCGGATGGACAACGTCACATCCGGTCGCATCTACCAGGACATCATCAACAAGGAGCGGCGGGGCGACTATCTCGGCGGCACGGTGCAGGTGATCCCGCACGTCACCGACGCGATCAAGGCCTTCGTCCTCGACGGCAACGAGGGCATCGACTTCGTGCTGGTCGAGATCGGCGGCACGGTCGGCGACATCGAGGGCCTGCCGTTCTTCGAGGCCATCCGCCAGCTCGGCAACGACCTGCCGCGCCAGCATGCGGTCTTCATCCACCTGACGCTGATGCCCTACATCCCGAGCGCGGGCGAATTGAAGACCAAGCCGACGCAGCATTCGGTGCGCGACCTGCGCGAGATCGGCATCCAGCCGGACGTGCTGCTGGTGCGCGCCGACCGGCCGATCCCGGCCGAGGAGCGGCGGAAGCTCTCGCTCTTCTGCAACGTGCGCCCGTCGGCGGTCATCCAGGCGCTCGACGTCGCCAATATCTACGACGTGCCGGCGGCCTATCACGCGGAAGGGCTGGACGACGAGGTGCTCGCCGCCTTCGGCATGATGGCGGAGGCGCCGCAGCCGGACCTGGCCCGCTGGAACCAGATCACCCATGCGATCCGCAACCACGAGGGCGAGGTCACCATCGCCATCGTCGGCAAGTACACCGGGCTGAAGGACGCCTACAAATCGCTGGTCGAGGCGCTGCACCATGGCGGCATCGCCAACCGGGTGAAGGTCAACCTCGACTGGATCGAGGCCGAGACGCTGGAGGAGGACGATCCCATGCGCCGCCTCGAATCCGTCGACGGCGTGCTGGTGCCGGGCGGCTTCGGCAAGCGCGGCTCGGAAGGCATGATCCGGTCGGCCGGCTTCGCGCGCGAGCACAAGGTGCCGTTCCTCGGCATTTGCTTCGGCATGCAGCTCGCGGTCGTCGAGGCGGCCCGCAACCTGATCGGGCTCGAGAATGCGAGCTCGACCGAGTTCGGCCCGACCCCGGACCCGATCGTCGGCATCATGACCGAATGGGTGCGGGGCAATGCGCTCGAGAAGCGCGGCGAGGGCGGCGACCTCGGCGGCACCATGCGGCTCGGCGCCTATCCGGCCATGCTCCAGCGCGGCAGCAGGATCGCCGGCGTCTACGGCGCGAACGAGATTTCCGAGCGCCACCGCCACCGCTACGAGATCAACATCAACTATCGCGAGCGGCTGGAACAGCACGGGCTGAAATTCGCCGGCCTGTCGCCCGACGGCATCCTGCCGGAGACGGTCGAATATGCCGACCATCCCTGGTTCATCGGCGTGCAGTACCATCCCGAGCTGAAGTCGCGGCCCTTCGACCCGCATCCGCTCTTCGCGAGCTTCATCGCGGCGGCGGTGGAGCAGAGCCGGCTCGTCTAGGACCGGCTCCGTCTTCGGAACTTCGCCAGGTCGGATGCGAGGCGCGTCGTCGGCCGTGGCCGGATGGCGGCACGGATCGCCGCGGCGGAGGCCTCGAGGAAGGCGCCGCGGTCAAGCTCGGCGACGATCCGGTCGTACATCTGCGGCAGGACGCGGGAGGAAGGGTCGAGCCGGGTGACGATGCCGAGGCCCTTCTGCACGACGTCATAGACGCGCACGTCGAGGTCGGGACGATAGCGCCGGAGGAGCGGGATGATCCGATAGACGTCGCCGGTCCACGCGCCGGGAGTCTGGTCGCGAGCGGTATAGGCGATGTCCTCGGGCATCACGTCGTCCATTGCGACGACGGTTCCCGCATGCGCCCGCGCCTCGATATTCATGAAATCGCGAAGCACGAACTCGACCCGGTGCATGCCATCGATGAAGGCGAAGTCGATCGGTTCATCGAGAACCTCTTCGGCGAAGAAGCGGTCGCTCGTCATCGGATAGAGGCGGACCGGGGCCGCCAGGGCGACGTCGACCTTCGGGTTCGGATCCACCGCGACCGACGGGACGCTCGCCAGCGCCAGGCTCCGGCCGGTGCTGACCCCGATCTCGAAATAGTTCCGGGGCAGGATGGTCCTGTGGACCGTGGCGAGCGCGGGCAGGTATTCCTCCGTTCGACGGGCTCGACGGTTTCGCAGCCAATTGGTCAGCCGGCTCAAAAGGGTGCCCTCCGATTCACCCGTCCCAGTCTAAGTCCTATTCGCCGCCTGCAAACAGGGAGCTTCACGGGCCCCAGGAACCGGGTCCACCGCCTCGTACCGTCGCCGGCACCTCGCGTCCGCGGGCCTTTCCCCTGCTATAGTCTGCCCCGGGGCGGCGTGAATCGCCCAGGGGCCAGTACATGCGTTTCATCCAGCCGGATCTGCCGCTCGTTTGGCTGACGCGCTCGCGGCTGTCTCCCTATGCCTGGATCCTGATCCTGTGGGCGCTGCTGGTCGTGCCCGGCGTCTTCCTCGTCGGCGCGCACTACGACGAGGGGACCACGATCGGCCTCGCCCGCGGCGCCTTCCAGGACGGGCACTGGCTGGCCCCGCACCTCTACGGCTACCGCGTCGCCGAACGCCCGGCGCTGGTGTCGTGGCTGCTCGGCGTGGTCGGCCTCGTCTTCGGGGATTTCGATCTCTGGGTCGGCCGGCTGCCGGCGGTCGGGGCGCTGCTCGGCGGGGCGATGCTCGTCTACTGGTTCGCGCGGCGGGCGGTCGGGCGCCAGGGTGCCACCTTCGCCGCCGCCTGCCTGCTCCTCTCGCCGATGGTCATCCAGAAGCTGATCACGGCGGAGAATGACGGGGTCGTCTCGATCGTCCTGTTCGCCGCCTTCGTCGTCTGGTGGATCGGCAATGCGGCGGGCGGCCCGACGCTCGTCCGCTGGGCCGTCATCGGGCTGGTGCTCGCCGTGGCCGGGCTGGTGGAGGGGCCGCAGCCGCTCGGCCTCTTCTTCCTCGGCGTCGGCCTCTACCTGGTCGTCCGGCGGAAGTGGCGGGAGCTCGCCGGGCTGGCGCTCGCCGCCCTGATCGCGGCGGTCTTCGTCGGCGGCTGGTACTGGGCCGTCTACCAGCCCGACGATGCCGGGCTCGGCAAGGCGGCGGCAGGCGGTCCAACAGCCGGCGAATACCTCGCCAACATCCTGCATTTCGCCGGCCAGCTCTGCCTCGAGCTCATGCCGGCGCTGATCCTGGTGGTGCCGCTCGCGATCGACGTCCTGAGGCGGCGCATCGAGGCCAATCGCGAGCTGGTCCTCGCGCTCCTCGCCTATGCCGTCTCGGGCACGGTCGTGCTCCTGTTCTGGCCTTCGGCCGTGACCCGCCAGGCGATGCCGATCGTGCCCGCGGTCGCGGTCCTCGGCGGCATCGGCTACCACCATTTCCTCGCGCGCCTGCCGCGCCTCGTGCTCGGCGCGCAGATCGTCGCCGGCGGGCTGCTCGTCTACGTACTCGTCCTCAACTGGGTGGTGATGCCGCTCTTCCCGGCCGCCTTCAGCCTCAATGCCGACA
Source organism: Hyphomicrobiales bacterium (assembly GCA_017305635.1). Taxonomy (GTDB): domain Bacteria; phylum Pseudomonadota; class Alphaproteobacteria; order Rhizobiales; family Kaistiaceae; genus JAFKKF01. Next base: position 103,427 of record JAFKKF010000014.1, read on the forward strand.
CGGCGCAGCCGATCGTCGCGGCGATCGTCGAGCGGCCGGCGCCGGTCTATGTGGTGGGCACGGCCGTCAACCGCGACGTCCTGTTCTACCTGCCCAAGCCCCGCCTCGTCAGCGTCGACCAGCTGGCGCAGGCGAAGCCGCCCTTCTGGGCGATCGTCACCCGCGACGACGAGCGCGACCTGCAGGTCGCCCGGCCGGACCTTGCCATCGGCCTGCGGCTGGAAATCCCGAAGGCGAAAGCGCGGCTCGTCGAGGTCACCAAGCCCTGACGGCTTCCCCGGATTTGTCCCGCGGAAGCCGCAATCCCTCCCGTTTCCAGCCAACCATCCGACAAAGAGCGCGCTCAAGAATGCGAGCGTGCCGGGGGGCGCAACGCGGGAGGACGGCCATGCGTGGCCATATCGCGACCCCATCTCATTCCGCCCAGTCTGGTTCCGCCCAGCCTCGTTCCGTCTGCATGCTTTCGATCCTGATGGCCGCCACGGCGCTCGGCGGCGTTTCACCGGCCTTCGCCGCGACGCCCGGCGGGGTGGTCGACGGCGTCCCGACCATCCAGGCCTGCGCGCAGCTCGGCTTCGCGCCGCCGGCGATCCAGGACGAGGACGGCTATGCGCCGAACAAGGCGCGCACCTATACCCGCTCGGGCGGCGCGCCGAAGCTCGCGGCGCCAACCGGCGTTCCGCCCATGCCGCCGCCGAGCGCCACCTTCGCCATGGAGGCGGCGCCCGCCATGGGCGGCGTGGTCGCCAACCAGCCGATGGCCGGCGACGTCGAGACGGAGAAGTACCCGCACGCCACGCAGAACCCGATCAAGGAAGTGGCGGAGCAGCCGGTATCGACCTTCTCCATCGACGTCGACACGGCCTCCTATGCCAATGTCCGGCGCTACCTCGCGCAGGGCTCGCTGCCGCCGCGCGACGCCGTGCGCGTCGAGGAGATGCTCAACTATTTCGACTATGGCTACCAGAAGCCGACGGCGGCCGAGACGCCATTCCAGCCGACGGTGACGATGACGCCCTCGCCCTGGGCGAACGGCAAGCACATCGTCCATATCGGCCTGCAGGGCTACGACATCGCCCATGACAAGCAGCCGCCCTTGAACCTCACGTTCCTGATCGACGTGTCCGGCTCGATGGATGATCCCGACAAGCTGCCGCTGGCGCAGAAGGCGCTGAACATCCTCGTCGACCAGCTGCGGCCGGAGGATCGCGTCTCGCTCGCCGTCTATGCCGGCAATGCCGGGGCGGTGCTGGCGCCGACGCCTGGCAACGAGAAGCTGAAGATCCGCTGCGCGATCAATGCGCTCCATGCCGGTGGGTCGACCGCCGGCGGCGAAGGCCTGGCGCTCGCCTATGCCATGGCCGAGCAGGGCTACCAGAAGCAGGCGGCCAACCGCGTGATCCTGATGACCGACGGCGACTTCAACGTCGGCGTCGCCGATCCGAACAAGCTGCAGGACTTCGTCGCGGAGAAGCGGAAGACCGGCGTCTATCTCTCGGTCTTCGGCCTCGGCGGCGGCAACTACAACGACCTGATGATGCAGACCCTCTCGCAGGCCGGCAACGGCACGGCGGGCTATGTCGATACGCTCGACGAGGCGCGGAAGCTGTTCCACGACGATTTCTCGTCCTCTGTCTTCCCGATCGCCGACGACGTGAAGATCCAGGTGGAGTTCAATCCGGCCCGCGTCGCGGAGTACCGGCTGATCGGCTACGAAACCCGGCTGCTCAACCGCGAGGACTTCAACAATGACCGCGTCGATGCCGGCGAGGTCGGGTCGGGCGCCTCGGTGACGGCGCTCTACGAGATCACGCCGGTCGGCGGCCCGCTGTCGAGCGATCCGCTCCGCTACCATTCGGTCTCAGCCGGCGGGCAGGAAGACAAGGGCGACGAGCTCGCCTTCCTCAAGATCCGCTACAAGCTGCCGGGTGAGGGCACCTCGCACCTCATTACGCGGCCGATCACGGATGCCGATGCGGTCCCGTCGGTCGACAAGGCGCCGGAGGCGACGCGCTGGGCGGTGGCGGTGGCTGCCTATGGCCAGCGGCTCCGCGGCGACACCTATGTGCAGGCGGGCTACGACTGGGATTCGATCCTCGCCCTGGCACAGGGCGCGCGCGGCGATGATCCCTTCGGCATCCGCGCCGAGTTCGTGAAGCTGGTGCGTTCCGCCGAGACGGCGCACTCGATCAACGAATAGCCGGTACGGCTTCGGCAGCATCGTCCCCGGCGTCTCGGGCGCCGGGGATTTCTCTTGTCCGCCAGGTATTTGCCGGGGAGTGGCCTTTGTCGTCGCGATCGCTATGATCCGCGCGCCATGAAGCCCAATCATCACGTCCCGGTCGGCGCCGTCACCTTCGGCAACGACTTGCCGCTCGCCCTCATTGCCGGCCCGTGCCAGCTCGAATCCCGGCAGCACGCCTTCGACATGGCGGGCCGGCTGAAGGAGATGGCCGCGCGGCTCGGCATCGGCCTCGTCTACAAGACGAGCTTCGACAAGGCCAACCGCACCAGCCTCAAGGGCAAGCGCGGCATGGGGCTCGACAAGGCGCTCGCCATCTTCGCGGACCTGAGGAAAGACCTCGGCCTGCCGATCCTCACCGACGTGCACGAGCGGGCGCAATGCGCCGAGGTGGCGCCCGTCGTGGACATCCTGCAGATACCCGCCTTCCTCAGCCGGCAGACGGACCTGCTGATCGCCGCCGCCGAGACCGGCAAGGTGGTGAACGTGAAGAAGGGCCAGTTCCTCGCGCCCTGGGACATGAAGAACGTCGCCGCCAAGATCACCGAGAGCGGCAATGCGAACGTGCTGCTCACCGAGCGCGGCGCGAGCTTCGGCTACAACACGCTGGTCTCGGACATGCGCTCGCTGCCGATCATGGCGGAGACGGGCGCGCCGGTGATCTTCGACGCGACGCATTCGGTGCAGCAGCCGGGCGGGCAGGGGACGTCGTCGGGGGGCGACCGGCGCTACGTGCCGGTGCTGGCGCGGGCGGCGGTGGCGGTCGGCGTCGCCGGCGTTTTCATCGAGACGCACCAGGACCCGGACAACGCGCCCTCCGACGGGCCGAACATGATCCAGATCGATCGCCTGCCGGCGCTGCTCGAGACGCTGATCGCGCTCGACCGGGTGGCGAAGGGGGCTGTCTAGGCCTTCGGCCTGAAGGCCGTCCTTATCAGGCTTCCGAAGCCTTCGGGCGGCTCGCCGGCGGCAGCATAGGTGTAAAGCGCGGCGGAATAGATGCCGGTCAGCGCGGCGCCGATCGTGGCGACCGGGATGATGATGGCGGCGGCAAGCAGATAGACGACGATGGCGAGGTCCCGGTGGCCTGCGCCTCCGAGCAGCAGGGCCCCGCCATGCGCCAGCACCGCGACCACGCCGATGATGCCGCTGACGACCAGCGATATGCCGCCATTGCCGACGAGGTTCTCGCCCCAGGTGTCGCGCAGCAGCCGCGCGCTCTTCTTCACCGCCTCGACCGGGCCGACGCCCTCGGCGGCGAGCACCGGAACGACGAGGAAGGTCACCACGGTCCAGGCTAGGTCGAGCGTGCCGCCGATGATCCTGCCGATGATGCCACGATTGGCAAGCAGGCGGAGGAGCAGTCCGACGGTGCCGGCGATGATGGCATAGCCGAAGATCGAGCCGATGCGGCTGAAGGCGAGCCTGAAGGCATCGACGATGGTCGGATCGCCGCCGTTCAGCTTGGCGATAGCCGCGCCGGCGAGGGCGGTGTTGAAGAAGATGACGATGAAATAGAGGGCCACGTAGACGATGAACATCCAGACATAGACGTTGACGTCGGTGGCGAGATCGGGCGCGCCGCTCTTCAGCTTCTCGAAGAAGCCGGCGGCGAAGGCGTCCCATACGAAGAAGCCGCCGACCAGCAGGACGGCGAGGCCGGAGAAGAGCGGGAAGAGCAGAAACTTCTTCTCCTCGCGCAGTATCGCGGCACTGGCCATCACGATCTCGAGGCTGCGCGCCAACCGGACCCCGAACATGGCAATGCTCCCTCCGGCGGGCTGCCGGCGGGTTGCCCTACAACCTTGGGCTGAAGGAAGGGTGAAGCGGTTGGACTAACGAGTGCTTTTCGAGGCGGGGCGGCTTGTCCGCTCCGCGGCATTTCTCCCTCCGTCATCGCCGGGCCTGTCCGCGATGACGACGTGAAGGAGCGGCCACGTCCGCCGCTAGCCGACGCGCCCTTCGATGCGCCGGTCGGGTATCAGCCACCAGGCACCGACGAGGGCATAGATCGCGATGCCGAGCCAGGGCGCGAGGAAGGCGAGGGCCATGCCGATCGGATAGAGGATCGCGGAGACCTTGCCTTTGAAATCATTGCCGATGACGGCGGCGAGGCGCGAATTGCTGCCGTCGGCGGCGATCAGGGTGCGGACCAGGACGTAGTAGGCGATGGCCGCCATGAAGAAGACGAAGCCGTAGACGATGACCGGGTCGCGGGCGAAATGGTTCTCGCCGACCCAGGCGGTGCTGAAGGGGAAGAGCGACAGCCAGAAGAGCAGGAACAGGTTCGCCCACAGGACCTTGCCGTTCACCTTGCTCGCCGCCTGCATCAGGTGGTGGTGGTTGTTCCAGTAGATGCCGACGTAGATGAAGCTGATCACGTAGCTGAGGAAGACCGGCCATTCCTCGAAGAGCTCGCCGAGCTCGGTGGCATGGGGCACCTTCAGCTCCAGCACCATGATCGTGATGATGATGGCGAGGACGCCATCGCTGAACGCTTCCAACCGGCCCTTGTGCATCCTCACCCCCGTCCGATGTAAGGCCCGATGGCCTGATCCGCGATCCAGATGCCGTCCGGCGGCGCGCCGGTCTGCCAGAAGACGTCGATGGGCATGCCGCCGCGCGGATTGAAATAGCCGCCGATGCGCAGCCAGCGCGGCGCGAGCAGCGCGACGAGGCGCTTGCCGATCGTCACCGTGCAGTCCTCGTGGAAGGCGCCGTGGTTGCGGAAGGACTGGAGGTAGAGCTTCAGCGACTTCGATTCGACCAGCCATTTGCCGGGAACGTAGTCGATCATCAGGATGCCGAAATCGGGCTGGCCGGTGACCGGGCAGATGGAGGTGAATTCGGGGAAGGTGAAGCGGGCGACATAGCCGGTGCCGTCGTGCGGATTGGGCACGCGGTCGAGCTTCGCCTTTTCCGGCGCATCGGGCATGGCGACCCGGCGGCCGAGCTGCAGTTTCGTCTTTGCCATAGCGATATCCGTTCGGAGGTCCGGCGCGCGTTCTAGGCCGCGGTGCCGCCCGGGGGCAAGAGCCGGCGGCGGGCAGGGTCGAAGCGCCAGGGGTCGCGGCCGGCAAGGTGGGTGCCTCCCCACCAGCGGTCGATGCCGGAAAGGGCGACGTGATCGTCCTCGCCGGCGACGACGTCCTCGCCGGCCATGGTGAGCTGGAGATCGGCCGTAGCAAAGCGATCGGTGATCTCGTCGCCCGGCCGGTCGAGCCCATGGATGAGCGGCACCTCGCAGAAGGCGAGATCGTCGAGGATGCCGTAGAAGGAGAGGTCGCCCATGAAGGCCGCCTCCTCGCCGGCGAGCACCTGGCGGAAGAGGTCGCCCGCGTCGCGCGTGCCCTCGGCGATGCCGAGGATGGCGGCGCGCTCGGTGCGGCCGAGGCCGGAGCCGGGCGCCGGCAGCTCCTCGAAGAAGCGCCGGAGTGCGGGGAGCAGGTAGGGCAGGCGGCTGGTATCGTCGAGGAAGAGGGCGAGCGCGGCTTCCGGCGTCGGTGCGGCGACAGCCTCCCAGGCATGGGCGGCAAGGTCGAGGTCGGCCGCCTCGATCGCGCGGGCGCGGTCGGCGAAGCGAAGGATCGTGTCGGCGCTTTCGAGGCCGAGGAAGGTGCCGGCCTGGACGAGGCTCACCCCGTCGCTGCGGCCCGTGACGGAAAGCGCAGCGAGGATCTGCAGGAGCTGGAGCTGGTCGTAGAGGTCGTGCTCGAACCAGAGCTCGACGTGCTCGAACTGGGCATGGTCCTTCAGCGTCGCGTCGCGGTCGTGGAAGGCCGCCGACAGCTCCGCCTCGTCGATGCGGTAGCGGCGGGCGAGATAGGACACGCGGCCGAGGGTGCAGGCATCGAGGTCGGCCGTCACCGGACCCTCGTGCAGCATGTCGCGCCAAGGCACGATGGTGCCGCGCTTGCCGGCCCCGGCGAGCAGGTCGGCGGCGACGTCGCCATTGGTGAGGATCAGGTCGGACACGCCCCCTCGGTGTCGTGCCCGCGCCATTCTGTCAATCCCGGCCCCTTTCGCGGGCCTGGCGCGTGGGCTAGAAACCGCGCGGAAACCGAGCCACGAGGGACGCCCAATGACCGCCATCATCGACATCATCGGCCGCCAGATCTTCGACAGCCGCGGCAATCCGACCGTCGAGGTGGACGTGACGCTGGAGGACGGCTCGATGGGCCGCGCGGCGGTGCCGTCGGGCGCCTCGACCGGTGCGCACGAGGCGGTCGAGCTCCGCGACGGCGACAAGTCGCGCTACCTGGGCAAGGGCGTGTCGAAGGCGGTCGCTGCGGTCAACGGCGAGATCTTCGAGGCGATCGGCGGCATGGACGCGGAGGAGCAGATCCACATTGATCGCACGCTGATCGCCCTCGACGGCACGCCCAACAAGGGCCGGCTCGGCGCCAATGCCATCCTCGGCGTGTCGCTGGCGGTGGCCAAGGCCGCCGCCGATGCCGCCGCGCAGCCGCTCTACCGCTATGTCGGCGGGGCGAATGCGCATGTCCTGCCGGTGCCGCTGATGAACATCGTCAATGGCGGCGTGCATGCCGACAACCCGATCGACTTCCAGGAATTCATGATCGCCCCGGTCGGCGCCGAGAGCATCGCCGACGCGGTGCGCATCGGCTCGGAGGTCTTCCACACCCTGAAGAAAGGCCTGAAGGACGCCGGCCATAATACCAATGTCGGCGACGAGGGTGGCTTCGCGCCGAACCTTGCCTCGGCCACCGAGGCGCTCGACTTCGTCATGAAGGCGATCGAGAAGGCCGGCTACAGGCCGGGCGAGGACGTGGCGCTGGCGCTCGATTGCGCTGCGACCGAGTTCTTCAAGAAAGGCAAGTACGTCTACGAGGGCGAGGGCAAGACGCGCAGCATTGCGCAGCAGGTCGACTACCTCGCGAGCCTGGCGAAGAAATATCCGATCATCTCGATCGAGGACGGCATGTCCGAAGACGACTGGGAAGGCTGGGCGCTGCTCACCGAGAAGATCGGCGACAGGATCCAGCTCGTCGGCGACGACCTGTTCGTGACCAATACGGAACGCCTCGGCAAGGGCATCGCCGAGGGCGTCGCCAACTCGATCCTCGTCAAGGTCAACCAGATCGGCACGCTCACCGAGACGCTCGACGCGGTCCGCCTCGCCCAGACCCACGCCTATACGGCGGTGATGTCGCACCGCTCCGGCGAGACCGAGGATTCGACCATCGCCGACCTCGCGGTGGCGACGAATTGCGGGCAGATCAAGACCGGCTCGCTCTCGCGCTCCGACCGCATGGCCAAGTACAACCAGCTCATCCGCATCGAGGAGGAGCTCGGCAGCGCGGCGGAATATGCGGGCCGCTCGATCGTCCTGGGGTAGGGCGACGGTTCGGCTATTTTGGTGGAGATGATGTTCCGCTGTTCCTGCTGGCAATCTACGGCAAGAACCAGAAGACCGATCTTGACGCCGCCGAGAGGAATGAACTGGCGATGATCCTTCCGCGGATCGCAGCAGCGTACAGGAGGGGAAAATAGCCATGGGCAAGTTTGGCAAAGAACTCATCCAGAGCGCCAAGGAGGCCTTGGCGATCGCCGAAGGGCGCATGGTGCCGGCGCGGGTGATCCAGCCGCGGGGCGTGGATGTTGCGGCCATTCGGAAACGCCTCGGCCTCTCCCAGGGAAAATTTGCCTCGCGCTTCGGCCTTTCGGCGGCAACTGTCCGGGATTGGGAACAGGGCCGACGCGTGCCTGATCGGATCGCCACGAATCTCCTTCTGGTGATCGAGCATGCGCCAGAGACCGTTGATGAGGCTCTGGCTGTCCCTGGGGAATAATACGCCGCAACACTCCGTTAAGCCTGTTCGGGCGAGAGTGGCGGCGCAACCGGACCGCATTCGCCCGATGATCACCCGCCAGCGCCGCTCGTCGCCCCTCAGCCGCCTGTGGATGCCGCTGCTCACGGCGGCGTTCCTCGGCTATTTCGGCTACCATGCCTTCTCGGGCGCCTTCGGCAAATGGTCGATGGACCGGATGAAGGTCGAGACGGCGAACCTCGAATCCCAACTCGCCACGCTCAAGACGGAGCGGGCCAATCTCGAGCGGAAGGTCGCGCTGCTCCGGCCGGAAAGCCTCGATGCCGACGTGGTCGACATGGAGGCGCGCTCCCAGCTCAACATGATGCGGCCTGATGAACTCGTGATTTCGTTCGGTGCGACGCAGCATCCGGCGAAATAGCGCCAGCTTTTTCTGCTGCACTGCAATATACCCTGCAAATCAGCATAATCGACTTGCGGGAAACACGGCCCGCGGTCCTTGGATTGATCCTTGGGTTCCGCTACGTTCCTTTGCAAATCAGGGATGATGCGCAAGAGGAGCAATGAATGGCGAAAGCCGAGCGTAAAGCGGAGAAACCGGTAACGTCACCCGCGATCGTCTCCAACGCCCGACCGACCCTGGCTACTTCCAAGAACGATCCCCCCGCGCTGACGCAGAAGCAGGAGCGCGACGCCTTCGAGATGATGCTCCTCATCCGTCGTTTCGAGGAGCGCGCCGGCCAGATGTACGGCATGGGCCTCATCGGCGGATTCTGCCATCTCTACATCGGCCAGGAAGCGGTCGTCGTCGGCATGCAGATGGCGATCGGCGAGGGCGACCAGGTCATCACCGGCTATCGCGACCACGGCCACATGCTGGCGACCGGCATGGACCCGAAGGGCGTCATGGCCGAACTCACCGGCCGCCGCACCGGCTATTCGCACGGCAAGGGCGGCTCGATGCACATGTTCAGCCGCGAGAAGAACTTCTTCGGCGGCCACGGCATCGTCGGTGCGCAAGTCTCGCTCGGCACCGGGCTCGCCTTCGCCAACCGCTATCGCGGCAATGACCGCGTCAGCCTGACCTATTTCGGCGATGGCGCCGCCAACCAGGGCCAGGTCTACGAGAGCTTCAACATGGCGGAGCTGTGGAAGCTCCCGGTGATCTTCATCATCGAGAACAACCGCTACGCCATGGGCACCTCGGTGGCGCGCTCCTCGGCGCAGACCGATTTCTCGCGCCGCGGCCTGTCGTTCAACATTCCGGGCGAGCAGGTCGACGGCATGGACGTGCGCGCGGTGAAGGCGGCCGGCGAGAAGGCGGTTGCCTGGTGCCGCGCCGGCAAGGGCCCCTACATCCTCGAGATGCTCACCTATCGCTATCGCGGCCACTCCATGTCCGATCCGGCCAAGTACCGGACGCGCGAGGAGGTCAACAAGTTCCGCGACGAGCAGGACCCGATCGACATGGTGCGCGCGCGCCTCATCGAGAGGAAGTGGGCGACCGAGGAAGAGCTGAAGGAGATCGAGAAGCGCATCCGCGACATCGTCACCGAGGCGGCGGATTTCGCGCAGGCCGGTCCGGAGCCCGATCCGTCGGAACTGTGGACCGACATCACGCACTGAGCCGGGAGTAGCGCCCATGTGCCTCGCGCCGCGCCGGATCGGAAGTGCCGACCGGAGCCGCGGCCGGGCGGGGGCGCGGCCCACCGACTTACTCGCTTTTCAGGGAACCTGACCGATGCCGATCGAAATCCTCATGCCGGCCCTGTCGCCGACGATGGAGGAGGGAAAGCTCTCCAAGTGGATGAAGAAGGAGGGCGATTCCGTGAAGCCCGGCGACGTCATCGCCGAGATCGAGACCGACAAGGCGACGATGGAGGTCGAGGCGGTCGACGAGGGCAAGATCGCGCGGATCCTGATCCCCGAGGGCACCGACAACGTGAAGGTCAACACGCCGATCGCGGTGCTGGCCGGCGATGGCGAGTCGGTCGCGGCGGCCGCCAAGGCGCCGGTGCAGCAGGCGCCGGCGGGCATGGAGGAGGCGGCCGAATCCGCCGCGCCGGCGGTTGCCGAAGCTCCTGCGGTGCGCGAGGCGCCGGCCAAGGCTCCCGCTGCGCCGAAGCTCCGGGAGCTCGCCGATCCCGACCTGCCGTCCGGCACCGAGATGGTGACGATGACCGTGCGCGAGGCGCTCCGCGACGCCATGGCCGAGGAGATGCGCCGCGACGGCGACGTCTTCGTCATGGGCGAGGAAGTGGCCGAGTACCAGGGCGCCTACAAGGTGACGCAGGGCCTGCTCGAGGAGTTCGGGGCGCGCCGCGTCATCGACACGCCGATCACCGAGCACGGCTTTGCCGGCCTCGGCGTCGGCGCGGCGCTCTCGGGCCTGAAGCCGGTGGTCGAGTTCATGACTTTCAACTTCGCCATGCAGGCGATCGACCAGATCATCAACTCGGCGGCGAAGACGCTCTACATGTCCGGCGGGCAGATGGGCTGCCCGATCGTCTTCCGCGGCCCGAACGGCGCCGCCGCCCGCGTCGCGGCCCAGCACAGCCAGGACTATTCGGCCTGGTACTCGCAGGTGCCCGGCCTCAAGGTCGTGCAGCCCTATTCGGCGGCCGATGCGAAGGGCCTGCTCAAGGCGGCGATCCGCGACCCGAACCCGGTCGTGTTCCTCGAGAACGAGATCCTCTACGGCCAGTCCTTCGAGGTGCCGAAGCTCGACGACTTCGTCCTGCCGATCGGCAAGGCGCGCATCGCGCGCGCGGGCAAGGACCTCACCATCATCTCCTTCGGGATCGGCATGACCTATGCGCTGAAGGCGGCGAACGAGCTCGCCTCGCTTGGCATCGACGCCGAGGTGATCGACCTGAGGACGCTTCGTCCGCTCGACTTCGACACGATCATCGAGTCGGTGAAGAAGACCAACCGCGCGATCACGGTGGAGGAGGGCTGGCCGACCAACTCGGTGGGCAGCCACGTCGCTTCCGAGATCACGGTGCGCGCCTTCGACCACCTCGACGCGCCGGTCATCAAGGTCAGCGGCAAGGACGTGCCGATGCCCTATGCGGCGAACCTCGAGAAGCTGGCGCTGCCCTCGGTCGCCGACGTCGTCGAGGCGGCGAAGGCGGTCACCTATCGCTGACGAGAAGGAGAGGCCATGGCTGAAGAATCCCTGATCGAGAAGGCGCTGGAGGCGATCCTGCCGAAGCCGCGGAAGCGTGCGGCCAAGCCCGCCGCCACCCATACGCAGAAGCTCGCGGCGGTGCAGAAGAAGCTGACCCAGCTCTCGCGCGACGTCGAGAAGCTGGCGCGTCTCGTCGCGCAGAGCCAGAAGGGCGGCGCGGGCGCGAAGACCTCATCCCGGACGGCCAAGCCCGCCCGGGCCACGACCAAGAAGACGGCTGCCCGCAGGAAGGTGCGGGTCAAGAAACCGCTGAAGAAGAGCTGAAAGCCATGCCCATCAACATCCTCATGCCCGCGCTGTCGCCGACCATGGAGAAGGGCAACCTCTCCAAGTGGATCAAGAAGGAGGGCGACAAGATCAAGGCCGGCGACGTGATCGCCGAGATCGAGACCGACAAGGCGACCATGGAAGTGGAAGCCGTGGACGAGGGCACGCTCGGCAAGATCATTGTGCCCGAGGGCGCGCAGGATGTCGCGGTGAACGCGCCGATCGCGGTGCTGCTCGCCGAGGGCGAGGACAAGAGCGCGCTGTCGGGGGCGGGCGCCCCGGCTCCCGGGCCGAAGGCTGCGGCGGCACCCGCCGCGGCCCCGGCTCCTGCTGCCGCTCCGAAGGCCGCAACTCCCGCAGCCGCTCCGGTTGCGGCGCCGAAGGCGGCAGCTCCCGCCGCCACCAACGGGGCCGTCGCCGCCAACGGCTCCTCCGGCGGGCGCGTCTTCGCCTCGCCGCTCGCCCGGCGTCTGGCGAGGGAAGCCGGCATCGACCTTTCCGCGGTGAAGGGCTCCGGCCCGCATGGCCGCGTCGTGCAGGCCGATATCGATGCCGCCAGGGCCGGCGGTGTCGCCAAGGCGGCTCCGGCCGCGGGCGCCCCGGCGCCTGCCGTGCTCGCCAGGGGCATGGCCGACGAGCAGGTCCTGAAGCTCTTCGAGCCGGGCTCCTACGACGTCGTCCCGCATGACAATGTCCGCAAGGTCATCGCGCGGCGCCTGGTCGAGGCGAAGCAGACGATCCCGCATTTCTACCTGTCGGTGGATACCGAGATCGACGCGCTCCTGAAGCTCCGCGCCGACATCAACGATGCCGCGCCCAAGGACAAGGACGGCAAGCCGGCCTGGAAGGTCTCGGTCAACGACATGGTGATCAAGGCCCTCGCCATGGCGCTGCGGCGGATCCCCGATGCCAACGTGACGTGGACCGAGGGGGGGATGCTGCGTCACAAGCGCTCCGACATCGGCGTCGCGGTCTCGATCCCGGGCGGCCTGATCACGCCGGTCGTACGGAACGCCGACCAGAAGAGCGTGACCCAGATCTCCAACGAGATGAAGGACCTCGCCGCCCGCGCCCGGGTCAAGAAGCTCGCGCCGCAGGAATACCAGGGCGGCACCTCGGCGGTGTCCAACCTCGGCATGTACGGCGTGAAGAGCTTCTCGGCGGTGATCAACCCGCCGCATGCGACGATCCTCGCGGTCGGCGCCGGCGAGGAGCGGGCGATCGTGCGCAACCACAAGGTCGAGGTCGCGACGCTGATGACGCTGACGCTGTCGACCGACCACCGCGCGGTGGACGGGGCGCTCGGCGCCGAGCTGATCGGGGCGCTGAAGACGCTCATCGAGAAGCCGGCAGGCATGCTGGCCTGACGCCATGCGGCGCATGCGGGCCCTGGCGGTTGGCATCGGCCTCGCCCTCATCGGCGCGGCGGGACCGGCTTCCGCCGCGCTCGCGCCGATCTACGAGAGCATCCGCGAGATCGGCACGATCCTCGACGATCCGCGCCTCGTGCAGGCGATAGGGGCGGGGGCGCTGCCGGTCACGTCGATCACCGACAATGGCGAGGGCGGCTATGTCATCGCGACGGAGCGCTGCACGGTCACCGTGATGGTGGTGACCGTTCCGCCCGATCCGGGCAAGCCGATGATGGCCGGCCCGCGCCAGTTCACGCTCGAATTCCAACAACCCGTCTGCAAGTAGCCCCGAGGGACTGAAGCCATGGCCAATGCCTACGACGTGATCATCATCGGCTCCGGCCCGGGCGGCTACGTGGCCGCGATCCGCGGTGCGCAGCTCGGCCTGAAGGTGGCGGTGGTCGAGCGCTCCTATGTCGGCGGCATCTGCCCGAACTGGGGCTGCATCCCGACCAAGGCGCTGCTCCGCTCGGCCGACGTTTATCATGCGATGACCCATGCCAAGGACTTCGGCCTCTCGGCCGAGAAGCCCGGCTACGACGCGGCGGCGATCGTCAAGCGTTCGCGCGGCATCGCCAACCAGATGTCGACCGGGGTCGGCTTCCTCCTGAAGAAGAACAAGGTCGACATCATCTGGGGCACGGCGACGATCACGGCGCCGGGCAAGGTGTCGGTGAAGGCCTCGGACAACCCGCCGAAGGGAGCGCTCGGCGGCGGCGACTACGCGGCGAAGAACATCATCATCGCCACCGGGGCGCGGCCGCGCCCGCTGCCGGGCATGGAGCCGGACAAGGCGCTCATCTGGACCTACTTCGAGGCGATGGTGCCGGAGAAGATGCCGAAGTCGCTGCTCGTCGTCGGCTCGGGCGCCATCGGCATCGAGTTCGCCTCCTTCTACCGCACCTTCGGGACCGAGGTGACGGTGGTCGAGATCCTGCCGCAGATCCTTCCGGTCGAGGACGAGGAGATCGCGGCGCTCGCCCGCAAGCGCTTCGAGAAGGAGGGGATCAGGATCCTCACCGATGCCAAGGTCGCCAAGGTCACCAAGGGCAAGGATTCGGTCACCGCGACGATCGAGACGAAGGACGGCAAGACCCAGGAGATCACCGCCGAGCGCATGATCTCTGCGGCCGGCGTGGTCGGCAATTCCGAGAACCTCGGGCTCGAGAAGGTCGGCGTGAAGGTCGACCGCGGCATCATCACCGTCGACGATCATTGCCGCACCAACGTGCCCGGCATCTATGCCATCGGCGACGTGGCCGGCTCGCCGATGCTCGCCCACAAGGCCGAGCACGAGGGCGTCATCGCGATCGAAACGATCGCCGGCAAGCATCCGCATGGTCTCGACAAGCTGAAGATCCCGGGCTGCACCTATTGCTCGCCGCAGGTCGCCTCCGTCGGGCTCACGGAGAAGAAGGCGATCGCCGCCGGCCACGAGGTTCGCGTCGGCCGCTTCCCCTTCATCGGCAATGGCAAGGCGGTGGCGCTCGGCGAGCCGGACGGCATGGTCAAGACCATCTTCGACAAGAAGACGGGCCAGCTCCTCGGCGCCCATCTCGTCGGCGCGGAAGTGACCGAGCTCGTCCAGGGCTTCGTCGTCGCCATGAACCTCGAGACCACCGAGGAAGAGCTGATCAACGCGGTCTTCCCGCACCCGACCATCTCGGAGACGATGCACGAGAGCGTGCTCGCCGCCTATGGAAGGGCGATCCATATCTGACCGGGATCACTCCGCCGGGACGGAATGGCACGGATCGAGGAGGATCGCCTTCCGGTCCAGGTAGCGTATGCGCCCCTCCATCTGGACCATGTCGCCGACCTTCTTCATGGGATTGTAGGTCTCCATGCAGGCGACGCGCGGCGTGTCGGGGCATATGACCGTGACCATGGTGGGGTCGTTCGCGTTGATCGCCACGACCTTCTCCCGCGCGAACAGGATCGGCGACCATCCATAGGCTTCCGGCCGGATGCCGGCGGCGATCGCGGCAATCAACGCGCAGGTCGCCTCGTATTCGCGGTCGCCTTCGGTCGCGTCGCCGGCGAGGGGCGACGCGACCGGCAGGCCCAGTGCCAGGGCAAGTGCGGCAATGCGGGCCGCGATCATGTATCTGCCTGTCATGCCGTCAGGTAGCCGGGATTTTGGCCGGCTGCCAAGTCGGGATAGACTGCGAAAAGCGAGGAGTCGGCGCGAGGGAGGCGGGACATGAACGATCAGGCAAGGGCGATCGTCGCCTGGGTCATCATCGGGCTCATCGCGGGGCTGGTCGCAAGCGTCATCGTCGGCACGCCGGGCGGGCTGATCCGCTACCTGGTCGCCGGCCTGATCGGCTCCGTGGTCGGCGGCTTCCTTGCGCGCCAGCTCAAGATCCGGCTCAATTTCGGCAATGCCTTCCTGGAGCAGGTGGTCATTGCGATCGGCGGCGCGATCGTGGTGCTGATCATCGCCCAGATCGTGCTCTGACCGTCCGTTGCGCCAGCCCGGAGCAGCCCTGCATGACAAGCAATGGTGCTGCTCGCCGGAAACCCCTATATCCATGAGGCGATTGGCGAAACCGCCGCAAGGGAAGCGCTAGTTCATGGTCGTGGTACTGGATACGGTCGCCGGCAGGGATGTCCGCCCGCGCCACCCGGAAAAGCAGAGCCGGCCGGACGCGCCGGTGCTCCGCAAGCCTGACTGGATCCGCGTGCGCGCGCCCGGCTCGCCGGTCTTCCGCGAGACCACCTCGATCGTGCGCGAGCACAAGCTCGTCACCGTCTGCGAGGAGGCGGGCTGCCCGAACATCGGCGAGTGCTGGTCGAAGAAGCACGCGACCTTCATGATCATGGGCGATACCTGCACGCGCGCCTGTGCCTTCTGCAACGTGCGCACGGGCCTGCCGCAGGCGCTCGACCCCAGCGAGCCGGCGGGCGTCGCGGACGCCACCGCCAAGCTCGGGCTGACCCATGTCGTGGTGACCTCGGTCGACCGCGACGACCTCGCCGATGGCGGGGCGGCGCATTTTGCCGAGACGATCCGTGCGATCCGCGCCGCGAGCCCGGCGACCATCGAGGTGCTGACGCCGGATTTCCTGCGCAAGGACGGTGCGCTCGAGGTGGTCGTGAAGGCGCGGCCGGACGTGTTCAACCACAACCTCGAGACGGTGCCGTCGAAATACCTCACGGTGCGGCCGGGTGCGCGCTACTTCGCCTCGCTTCGGCTCCTCCAGCAGGTGAAGGAGCTCGATCCGTCGATGTTCACCAAGTCCGGCATCATGGTCGGGCTCGGCGAGGAGCGGAACGAGGTCCTCCAGCTGATGGACGACCTGCGCGCGGCGAACGTCGATTTCCTCACCATCGGCCAGTACCTGCAGCCGACGCGCAAGCACCATCCGATCGTGCGCTACGTCACGCCGGACGAGTTCAAGGCCTACGAGACCATCGCCTATGCCAAGGGCTTCCTGATGGTCTCGGCGAGCCCGCTGACGCGCTCCTCGCACCATGCCGGCGAGGATTTCGCCAAGCTCCGCGCCGCCCGCGCGGCGCGCCAGGGGACCTGAGCGGCCGGCCATGCCGAGCTTCACGGCGACGCGGCGGGTCCGGCATTCCGCGACCGACATGTTCGACCTCGTCGCCGACGTCGAGGCCTATCCGAAGTTCCTGCCGATGTGCGAGCGGCTGACCGTGCGCTCGCGCCGGAAGGATGGCGACAGGGATGTGCTCATCGCGACGATGACGGTCGCCTACAAGTTCGTGCGCGAGTCCTTCACCACGCGCGTGACGCTCGACCGCGCGAGCTTTCTCATCCAGGCGGAATATATCGACGGGCCGTTTAGCCATCTCGAGAACGTCTGGCGCTTCGAGCCGCATGGCCGCGGCGACTGCATCATCCGTTTCTCCATCGACTACGAGTTCAAGTCGCGCCTCCTGCAGATGCTGATCGGCTCGCTCTTCGAGCGCGTCTTCGCGCGCTACACCGAGGCGTTCGAGGCGCGGGCGGATGCGGTATACGGCGTAGAGGGCGGGACGCCGCGCCTGTCCCCGGCCTAGCCGGCCAGCTCCCGCAGCATCGCGAGCGCCTGACGCACCGCGGCAAGGCGGATGGCGCTGCGGCCCCCGTCCGGAAACACGCAGCGGACGTGATTGAGGAGGCCGCCACGCTGGGCGGCGGCGAAGTGGACGAGCCCCACGGGCTTGTCGGGCGAGCCGCCGCCCGGGCCGGCGATCCCTGTGATGGCGACGACCAACGACGCGGTGGAGCGGGCGAGCGCGCCCTCGGCCATGGCGCGGGCGACGGTCTCGCTCACCGCGCCATGGCGGTTGATCACGTCCGGCGGCACGCCGAGGAGCGCCGATTTCGCCGCATTGGAATAGGTGACCATGCCGCGGTCGACCACCGCCGACGAACCGGCGATCTCGGTGAGCACGCCGGCGACCAATCCGCCGGTGCAGGACTCGGCGGTGGCGATGGTGAGGCGCTGGTCCGTGCAGCGCTCGATCAGCTCGCGGGCGAGGGGAAGGAGAGGGGTGAGGTCGGTCATCGCCTGCTCATGGCCGGAAGGGTAGGCGGATGGTCGCCATCGCATAGGCGGCGATGCCCTCCGACCGGCCGATGAAGCCGAGGCCCTCGTTGGTGGTTGCCTTGACGCCGACCTGGTCCGGCCGGATGCCGGCGATGGAGGCGATGCGGGTGCGCATGGCGTCGCGATGGGGGCCGATCTTCGGCGCCTCGGCGATCACCGCCACGTCGAGATGGGCGAGGCGCCCGCCGCGCGCGGCGACGCGCTCGACCGCGAAGGCGAGGAAGCGGTCGGAGGAGGCGCCCCGCCAGCGCTCGTCGGAAGGCGGGAAGTGGGAGCCGATGTCGCCATCGGCGAGCGCGCCGAGTACCGCATCGGTGAGGGCATGGAGCACGACGTCGGCGTCGGAATGGCCGACGAGGCCGCGCGTATGGGGGATCTGGACGCCACCGAGGGTTACCCAGTCGCCCGGTCCGAGGGCGTGGACGTCGTAGCCGACGCCGACGCGCACGTCGCCGGCGGCAAGGGCGGCCTCGGCGGCCAGGCGCCGGTCGGCATCGGCGAAATCCTCCGCCGTGGTGAGCTTCACGTTGCCGGCTTCGCCCGCCACGGTGACCACGGGGATGCCGGCCCATTCGGCCACGGCGGCGTCGTCGGTGACCTCGACCCCGGCCGCCGCCGCGCGCCGGTGTGCGTCGCGGATCGCGGCGAAGCGGAAGCCCTGGGGCGTCTCGGCGCCGGCGAGGTTCTCGCGCGGCACGGTCTCCGCGACGGTGCCGTCGGCGCGGATGCGCTTCAGCGTATTGGCGACCGGCACCACGGGGAGGACCGCATCGGCCGCGTCCAGCGCGCCGATGACGCGGGTGAGGAGCGCCGCGCTCGCAAAGGGCCGGGCGGCATCCTGGATGAGCACTTTGTCCGGGTTCAGGTCTTCCAGGGCGGCGAGCCCGTTGAGGACCGATTGCTGGCGGCTGGCGCCGCCATGGACCGGCTTCATCAGCTTCCTGTGTTGCGATGCAATAGCCGCATAGCGCCCTGCATCGTCGGGGTGAATGACGGTCACGACCCGGTCGATGGCGTCATGGGCGAGGAAGGCGTCGAGCGTGTGCCGCAACAAGGAGATGCCGCCAAGCTCCTGATATTGCTTCGGAACCTGGGCGCCCGCGACGCGGGTCCCGCGGCCGGCGGCGACGATGATGGCGGCATTGGTCATGGTCCGGCATTAAACACGGCTGCCGGAAGGCGGGGCAACCATGAATGCGGCGGCCCTTGCCGTTCCCCCCTGATTCTGACTACGATATGTGCAGAAAAGTTGGGTGCCTATCGAATATGCAAGCCTTCGCCGACCTGGCCGCGCCGCTCGCCATCGGGCCCGTCACGATCCCCAACCGGGTCTTCCTCGCGCCGATGTCGGGCGTATCGGATCGTCCGATGCGCATGCTCGCCGCGCGCTTCGGTGCCGGATTAGTCGTATCCGAAATGGTCGCCAGCGAGCAACTGGCGGTCGGTCATCCGGAAAGCGTCATGCGCGCCGAGCGTTCGGGTGCGGGGCCGCACGTCGTCCAGCTCGCCGGGCGCGAGGCGCACTGGATGGCCGAGGGGGCGCGCGCGGCGACCGATGCCGGCGCCGACATCATCGACATCAACATGGGCTGCCCGGCGAAGAAGGTGACGAGCGGCTATTCCGGCTCGGCCCTGATGCGCGACCTCGACCATGCATTGACGCTGATCGAGGCGACGGTCGGCGCCACCTCCCTGCCGGTCACGCTGAAGATGCGGCTCGGCTGGGACGAGAAGACGATGAACGCGCCGGAGCTGGCGCGCCGGGCCGAGGCGGCGGGGGTCCGGATGGTCACCGTCCACGGCCGCACGCGCTGCCAGTTCTACGAGGGCAGGGCGGACTGGACGGCGATCCGCCGCGTCAAGGACGCCATATCCATCCCGCTCGTCGCCAATGGCGACCTCACGAATCCGGACGAGGCCGCCGCCATGCTCGCGGCCTCGGGCGCCGACGGCGTCATGGTCGGCCGCGGCGCCTATGGCCGGCCCTGGCTCCCCGGTGCCATCGCGGCGCGGGCCGCCGGATGCGAGGTGGCGGCGCCGTCGGGCGCGGCGCTCGCGGACCTCGTCAGCGAACACTACGAGGCGATGCTCGCGCATTACGGCGAGCCGCTCGGCCTGCGCTGCGCCCGCAAGCATCTCGGCTGGTATGCCGACCGCCTTGCGCCTTGCGCCGAGGTGAAGGCGCTGCGCGCGGCGATGATGGGCGCCACCAGTCCGCGCGAGGTGATGCGCCTGATCGCGGCGCTCTTCGGCGAGGGCGGCGACCGCATGGAGGCTGCATGAACGTTCCCGCCCAGCGCGCGCGGCCCGCCGAGAGCGCCGCCCCGGCGCTGCTCGATGCGCTGCCGCATCCGGTGCTGATGGTCGACGGGACCGGCAATATCGTCGAGGCCAACGTCGCGGCGGAGAGCTTCTTCCAGGCGTCCAAGACGGTGCTCAGGCGCCACCCGCTCGCCTATTTCATTCCCTTCGGCAGCCCGCTCCTGTCGCTGGTCGACCAGGTGCGCGAGCGTGCCTCGCCGGTCAACGAATACCGCGTCGACATCGGTACGCCGCGGAACGGCGGCGAGCGCATCGTCGACATCTATGCCTCGCCGGTGACGGAGGCGCAGGAAAGCGTCGTCATCGTGCTGCAGGAGCGGTCGATGGCTGACAAGCTCGACCGCCAGCTTACCCATCGCGGCGCGGCCCGCTCGGTGACCGGGCTCGCCGCGATGCTCGCCCACGAGATCAAGAACCCGCTCTCGGGGATCCGCGGGGCGGCGCAGCTCCTCGAATCCTCGGTCGACGACAACGACCGTGCCCTCACGCGCCTCATCTGCGACGAGGCCGACCGCATCGTGAAGCTGGTCGACCGCATGGAGGTCTTCTCGGACGAGCGGCCGATCGAGCGCGAGCCGGTCAACATCCACAGCGTCCTCGACCACGTGCGGCGCATCGCCCTGTCGGGCTTCGCCCGCTCGATCCGGATCGGCGACGAATACGATCCGTCGCTGCCGCCGGTCTATGCCAATCGCGACCAGCTCGTGCAGGTCTTCCTCAACCTCCTCAAGAACGCGGCGGAGTCGATCGGCGACGCGGCGGATGGCGAGATCGTGCTGACGACCGCCTACAAGCCGGGCTTCCGGTTGACGGTGCCGGGCAATGCCGACCGCGTCACCCTGCCGCTCGAATTCTGCGTGCGCGACAACGGCAAGGGCGTGCCGGCCGACATGCTGCCGCACCTCTTCGACCCCTTCGTCACGACCAAGGCCAACGGCACGGGACTGGGCCTTGCCCTGGTCGCCAAGATCATCGGCGACCATGGCGGGGTCATCGAATGCGAGTCCCAGCCTCGCCGGACCGTATTCCGCGTGCTGATGCCCGCCTTCCCCGGGCCGGCCAACAGGGACAAGGAAGAGTAAGATGCCGCTCGGCAACATCCTCGTGGCGGACGACGATTCGGCCATCCGCACGGTGCTCAACCAGGCGCTTTCGCGCGCCGGCTACACGGTGCGGCTGACGTCCAACGCCGCCACGCTCTGGCGCTGGGTATCGGACGGCGAAGGCGACCTCGTCATCACCGACGTCGTCATGCCCGACGAGAATGCCTTCGACCTGCTGCCGCGGATCAAGCGGGCGCGGCCGGACCTGCCGGTCGTGGTGATGAGCGCGCAGAATACGTTCATGACGGCGATCCGCGCCTCCGAGCGCGGGGCCTACGAATACCTGCCGAAGCCCTTCGACCTGAAGGAGCTGATCGCCGTCGTCGGCCGGGCGCTTTCCGAGCCGCGCGGCCGCCGGCTGGATGCACGCGCCGACGAGCCGGTCGAGAACATGCCGCTCGTCGGCCGCTCGCCGGCGATGCAGGACATCTACCGGGTGCTCGCCCGCCTGATGCAGACCGACCTGACAGTCATGATCGCGGGCGAGTCCGGCACCGGCAAGGAGCTCGTCGCCCGCGCGCTGCACGACTACGGCAAGCGGCGCGGCGGCCCCTTCGTCGCGGTCAACATGGCGGCGATCCCGCGCGACCTGATCGAGTCCGAGCTCTTCGGCCACGAGAAGGGCGCCTTCACGGGCGCCCAGGCGCGCAGCGCCGGCCGCTTCGAGCAGGCCGAGGGCGGCACGCTCTTCCTCGACGAGATCGGCGACATGCCGATGGAGGCGCAGACGCGGCTCCTCCGCGTGCTCCAGCAGGGCGAGTACACCACCGTCGGCGGGCGCACGCCGATCAAGACCGACGTGCGCATCATCGCGGCGACCAACAAGGACCTGCGCATCCTGATCAACCAGGGCCTCTTCCGCGAGGACCTGTTCTTCCGCCTCAACGTCGTGCCGATCCGCCTGCCGGGCCTGCGCGAGCGGAGCGAGGACATCCCGGACCTTGTCCGGCATTTCTTCGCCCTGGTGGAGAAGGAGGGCCTGCCGGCGAAGCGCATCGAGCCGGCGGCGCTGGAGCGGCTGAAGCGCTACCGCTGGCCGGGCAACGTGCGCGAGCTCGAGAACCTGATCCGGCGGCTTTCGGCGCTCTATCCGCAGGAGACGATCACCGAGAACATCATCGAGGCCGAGCTCGACCAGCCGGCGCTGGCCGTCCAGCCCGCCGGCGGCCAGAGCGAGGATACGCTCTCGGCCTCGGTCGAGCGGCACCTCGCCGCGTATTTCGGCGGCTTCGGCGACAACCTGCCGCCGCCCGGCCTCTACCACCGGATCCTCCGCGAGGTGGAGAACCCGCTGATCTCCGCCGCGCTCGCCGCCACCCGCGGCAACCAGATCAAGGCGGCGGAGCTGCTGGGGGTCAACCGCAACACGCTCCGCAAGAAGATCCGCGACCTCGATATCCAGGTCATCCGCAGCGCGCGATAGGCCGGGCCGTGCGCGTTTGCAGCGCGGCGCGAAGGGCGGCATAAGCGGGAGGTGACTGCGCACCAGGCGGGTCCGCCGGGAGAATTCGGGGAGAAGCCTTGCTCGCTGCCTTGAAGCGGTTCCTGCGAAAGGCGCTGGACCCGGACTTCGTGCCCGGCGCCCGGACCGACAGGGTCATTCGCAGGCTCAGGGCCCAGGGCGTGCGCATCGGGGAGGGTTGCCGCATATATAGCAGCGACTTTTCGCTGGAACCCTACCTGGTCACGCTAGGCGACGGCGTCGGCATTGCCGGCGGCGTGAAGATCATCACCCATAACGGTGCCGCGCGGATTCTCCGCCATGCCCGTCCCGGCGTGCAGTCCTTCGGCCGGGTGACCATCGGGGACGATACCTTCATCGGCGAGAATGCGATCATCCTGCCCGGCACCTCGATCGGCAGGATGTGCATCGTGGCGGCCGGTTCGGTGGTGCGCGGCCGGATACCGGACAATTCGATGGTGGTAGGCAATCCCGCCAGGGTCGTCGGCCGGACGAGCCTGTACCTGCGGCATCTCGACCGGAATCCGCTGACCATGGACACGTTCCACCTGTCGCCGGAGGCCAAGCGACGGGCGATCCTCGACCGGCTCGGCCGCGAAAACTAGGCGGCAAGGGCTACACGCAGCCCTTTGTGTCCCACGTCACACCCTGTGGCTTTCTGATCACAATATTGTTGCAATTGGGTCAGAGCTTGGCCTACCTCCTCGGGGACAGTCCTTGTCCCCGGAGCGGGGATAACCGGGGACCTGATGACCGCCGATTCGACAATCCTTTCGCCGAGCCTCCCGGAGCGGGCGATTCCCAGTCGCCGCTCCTTCGAGTTCACGCGCCTGATCCGCGCCTTCGGCTATTTCGCCGTCGTGCTGGCGCTGATGCTCGCCGGCGCGACGTTCTTCGTCCTGATGGGGATGACGCCGATCGCGGTCAGCCCGGCGGTCCTGTTCACCACCATGATCGTCAACGGGGCGCTGATCGCGTTCCTCTTCTTCGTCATCGCGTGGGAAGTCGGCGCGCTCATCCTGGCACGGCGGCGGGGCAGGGCGGCGGCGCGCCTGCACATCCGCATCGTGGCCCTGTTCAGCCTGATCGCGGCGATCCCCGCCGTCTTCGTCGCCATCATTGCCGGCGTCACGCTCGACCGCGGCCTCGACAGCGGGCTTGCCGCCCGCACCCGCTCGCTGGTCGAATCCTCGGCGACGCTCGCCAGTGCCTACCAGGGCGAGCAGCTGCAATCGCTGCATACCGACCTGTTCGCCATCAAGGTCGAGCTGGAGCGGGCGCGCCCGCTGCTCATCAGCGACCCGGACCGGTTCCAGCAGTTCCTCGCCTCGCTCGGCGCCTCGCGACGGGTCTTCGCGCTCATGCTCGTCAAGAGCGACGGCACGCTCGTCGCCCGCGCGCAGGCGAACGACGAGACCGAGGTGCCGCCGCCGCCGGCCGCGACGCTTGCCGACGCCAAGGCCAATCCGCTGAAGCCGGTCCTCGTCACGCCGGGCGCCGACGGCAACCTGCTCGGGGGCATCGTCGTCCTCGCCGGCTATGACGACGTGTATCTCTATGTGCTCCGGCCGATCGACCCGCGGATCATGGCCTACCTGACGGCGACGAGTAACAGCGCCGCCGCCTTCCAGAACATGGAGGCGATGCGCTTCGGCATCCAGCTCGCCTTCGGCCTCCTCTATATCGGCATTGCCGCGGCGCTCCTCCTTTCCGCCATCTGGCTCGGCATCGCGCTCGCCAACCGGCTGGTCGCGCCCATCCGCCGCCTCATCGACGCGACCGGCCAGGTGGCCCAGGGCAATCTCGAGGTGCATGTGCCGGCGCGCGGCTCTGACGGCGACCTCGGCGCGCTCGGCGAGACCTTCAACGTGATGACCGCGCAGCTCCGCACCCAGCGCGCGGCCCTGCTCGCCGCCAGCGACCAGATCGACCAGCGCCGGCGGTTCACCGAGGCGGTGCTCTCCGGCGTCACCGCCGGCGTGCTCGGCGTCGACGGGGAAGGGCGCGTCACCATCGCCAACCGGGCCGCCGAGCGCCTGCTCGATGCCGATGACAGCCGCATGCTGGACCGGCCGCTTGCTGAGGTCCTGCCGCAGCTCGAGGGCGTGATGACCGCCGCGCTGCGTGACGGGCGACCCGAACACCGCGACCAGATTTCCATCGTGCGGCGGGGACGGGAGCGCACGCTGAACGTCCGCGTGACCAGCGAGCATGCCGCCGGACCGAGCCGCGGCTATGTCATCACCCTCGACGACATAACCGACCTGGTGACCGCGCAGCGCTCGTCCGCCTGGGCGGACGTCGCGCGGCGCATCGCCCACGAGATCAAGAACCCGCTGACCCCGATCCAGCTCTCGGCCGAGCGCCTGCGCCGCCGGTTCGGCAAGGCGATTTCCGAGGGCCGCGAGGTTTTCGACCAGTGCACCGACACGATCATCCGCCAGGTCGGCGACATCGGCCGGATGGTCGATGAATTCTCCTCCTTCGCGCGGATGCCGAAGCCCGCCTTCGAGGTGCGCAACCTCTCCGAGTCGATCCGCGAGGCGGTCTTCCTCATCGAGGTGGCCCATCCCGAGATCACCTTCGCGGTCCAGCTTCCCGAGGAGCCGCTGAGGGGCAAGTTCGACGCCCGCCTGATGGGGCAGGTGCTCACCAACGTCGTCAAGAACGCCACCGAGGCGATCGCCGCGGTGCCGCCGGAGGCGCGCGAGCCGGGACGCATCGTGGTCGCCGGCCGGCTGGACAGGGACGCTATCGTCGTCGACGTGATCGACAACGGCATCGGGCTCCCCAACGAGAACCGGCACCGGTTGCTCGAGCCCTATTTCACGACCCGCGAGAAGGGCACCGGCCTCGGCCTCGCCATCGTGACCAAGATCGTGGAGGAGCACGGCGGGCGGGTCGAGCTCCTCGATTCCCCCGAAGTCGCCCGCGGCGGATGCGGCGCGATGGTCCGCATCACGCTGCCGCGGCAGGCGGAAGCCGCCGAAGGCGAGCCGGATGCGGCCGTCACGGCACCGGCATGAGATGAGAACAATGGCATCCGATATCCTCATCATCGACGACGAGAGCGACATCCGAGACGTGATCGCCGGCATCCTCGAGGACGAGGGGCATGGCACGCGCACGGCCGGCGATGCCGACGCGGCGCTCGCCGAGGTCGGCAAGCGGCGCCCCTCGCTCGTCTTCCTCGACATCTGGCTGCAGGGCAGCCGCATGGACGGGCTGGCGCTTCTCGACGCGCTGAAGCGCGATCACGAGGACCTGCCGGTCGTGATGATCTCCGGCCACGGCAACATCGAGACCGCGGTCTCGGCGATCCAGCGGGGCGCCTACGACTATATCGAGAAGCCGGTCAAGATCGACCGCCTGCTGCTCGTCGCCGAGCGGGCGCTGGAGGCCTCCAGCCTCAAGCGCGAGGTCAAGGCGCTGCGCGAGCGGACCGGCGAGGCGAACCAGCTGGTCGGCAATTCGCCGGCGATGAACCATCTCCGCCAGCTCATCGAGAAGGTCGCGCCGACCAATAGCCGGATCATGATTTCCGGCCCGTCCGGCGCTGGCAAGGAACTCGTGGCGCGCACCGTCCACGAGCTTTCGCAGCGCGCGAAGGGCCCGTTCGTGGTGCTGAACGCCGCCACGATCACGCCGGACCGCATGGAGCACGAGCTCTTCGGCACCGAGCCGCAGAACGGCGGCAGCCGGCGCGTCGGGGCGCTGGAAGAGGCCCATGGCGGAACCCTCTACCTCGACGAGGTGGCGGACATGCCGCGCGAGACGCAGAACAAGATCCTGCGGGTCCTCGTCGACCAGACCTTCCAACGGGTCGGCGGCTCGACGCGCGTCACGGTGGACGTTCGCATCATCTCCTCCACCGCCCGCGACCTCGAGCGCGAGATCGGCGAGGGGAGCTTCCGCGAGGACCTGTTCCATCGCCTCGCCGTGGTGCCGATCCGCATCCCGGCGCTGGCCGAGCGGCGCGAGGACATTCCCCATCTCGTCCGCCATTTCGCCGAGCAGATATCGAAGGCGACCGGCCTGCCGCGGCGCACGATCGGCGTCGACGCGATGGCGGTCCTGCAGGCGCATGACTGGCCGGGAAACCTGAGGCAGCTGCGCAACAACGTCGAGCGCCTGCTGATCCTCGCCCGGGGCGACGCCGCCGAAACGATCACGTCGGAGATGCTGCCGGCGGAGATCGGCGAGATGCTGCCGACGACGCCAGGCAGGGCAGGGGGCGAGCACCTCATGTCGCTGCCGCTCCGCGATGCGCGCGAGATCTTCGAGCGCGAATACCTCACCGCCCAGGTCAACCGCTTCGGCGGCAACATCTCGCGCACGGCCGAATTCGTCGGCATGGAGCGCTCCGCCCTCCACCGCAAGCTCAAGTCCCTAGGCGTCGGTTAGTCCCCAGGTAGCCCCATGCCCCGCATCGCCTACGTCAACGGCCGCTACGTGCGGCATCGGGATGCCGTCGTCCACGTCGAGGACCGCGGCTACCAGTTCGCTGACGGCGTCTACGAGGTCTGCGAGGTGCGTGCGGGGCGGCTCGTGGACGAGCGCCGCCACATGCAGCGCCTCGCCCGGTCGCTGGACGAGCTGTCGATCGCCTGGCCCCTGTCGCCCTCGGCGGTCGCGGTGATCCTCCGCGAGGTCGTGCGGCTCAACCGGATCGGCAACGGCATCGTCTACCTTCAGGTCACCCGCGGGGTGGCGCCACGCAACCACGCCTTCCCCAATCCGGCCGTTCGCCCGTCGATGGTGGTCACGGCGCGCGAGCTCGACCGGGCAGCGATGGACGAGAAGGCGGCGCATGGCATATCGGTGATCACGGTGCCGGAGAACCGCTGGGACCGCGTCGACATCAAGACCGTGGGCCTGCTTCCCAACGTGCTGGCCAAGCAGACCGCGAAGGAGGCGGGCGCCTACGAAGCCTGGTTCGTCGATCGCGACGGCTTCGTCACCGAGGGCTCCTCGACCAATGCCTGGATCGTCACCCGCGACGGCGTGCTCGTGACGCGCCCGGCCGAGCACGGGATCCTCCGCGGCGTCACCCGCAGCGTGATCTTCGCCTTCGCCGAGCGCGAGGGGATCCGGCTGGAGGAGCGCGCCTTCACGCTCGAGGAGGCGCAGGCCGCCCGCGAGGCGTTCATGACGGGGGCGAGCACCATCGTCCTCCCGATCATATCGGTCGACGGGAAGCGTATCGCGAACGGCAAGCCCGGGCCGGTGGCGGGCAAGCTTCGCAGCGTCTACCACCATCATGCCGAGGTCGCCCCGGCATGATGGATGCATCATGGAACCGCGGCTGATCCCGGCGGTTTGTCGGACACAATGCCGAGAAAAACACAGGTGACGCGGACCCCGGCAGCCGTCAAACTGCACCACCGAGATCGCATGCCGCGAGTTCGAGTCCCCGAGCCCGAATAAAACCAAAGAGCGAAAAATGGCGGACCGCGCACAAAACCTTCAGGACACTTTCCTCAACTACGTTCGCAAGCAGAAGACCCCCCTCACCATCTTCCTGGTGAACGGCGTCAAGCTGCAGGGAATCGTCACCTGGTTCGATAATTTCTGCGTTCTGCTCCGCCGCGACGGGCATTCGCAGCTCGTCTACAAGCACGCCATTTCCACCATCATGCCGGGCGCGCCGCTGCAGCTCTTCGAGCCGGCGGAGGAAGGCTCCGGGCAACCGGGCTGACGATTGAGCGAGCACGAGGAGACGGGCGAGGGACCTGAGCGCGCCGACGACCTCAAGGGGTCGCCGGAGCGGGCGCTCGTGCTCGTCCCGATCCTGCGCAGCCGCGCCGAGGAGCAGGGGCGCGACGCGCCCGCCAAGGTCGAGGAAGCGGTCGGCCTCGCCGCCGCGATCGACCTCGACGTGGTCGGCGGTCTCGCCGTGCCCATGGCCGCCTATCGTCCGGCGACGCTGATCGGCAAGGGCAAGGTGGACGAACTCGCCGGCCGCATCGCCGACGACCATGTCGGCCTGATCGTGGTCGATCATGCGCTCAGCCCCGTCCAGCAGCGCAACCTCGAAAAGGCGTGGAAGGCCAAGGTCATCGACCGCACCGGCCTGATCCTCGAAATCTTCGGCGACCGCGCCCGCACGCGGGAGGGCACGCTCCAGGTCGAGCTGGCCCATCTCGAATACCAGAAGGGCCGGCTGGTCCGTTCCTGGACCCACCTCGAGCGCCAGCGCGGCGGCTTCGGCTTCCTCGGCGGCCCGGGCGAGACGCAGATCGAGGCGGACCGCCGGGCGCTCACCGAGCGCATCGAACGGATCAAGGAAGAGCTTGCCACCGTCGCCACGCGGCGCCGCCTGCAGCGCGACAACCGCAAGCGGTCGTCCACGCCGGTGGTGGCGCTGGTCGGCTACACCAATGCCGGCAAGTCGACGCTCTTCAATGCGCTGACCGCGGCCAAGGTCTATGCCGACAACCGCCTGTTCGCGACCCTCGACCCGACGCTGAGGCGGATCACGCTGCCCGACGGGCTGGAGGCGATCCTCTCCGATACCGTCGGCTTCGTCGCCGACCTGCCGCACCAGCTCGTCGCGGCCTTCCGCGCGACGCTGGAAGAGGTGGTCGAGGCGGACCTCATCCTGCACGTCCGCGACATCGCCCATCCCGACACCGAGGCGCAGGCGAAGGACGTCGCCTCCGTCCTCTCCGGCCTCGGCATCGACGTGAACGCGCCCGAGCGGGTCGTGGAGGTATGGAACAAGGTCGACCTGCTGCCCGATGGCCAGCGTCCGCCCCGCGTCACGCCAGCGGGCGAGGGGCCGGCGATAGTGGCGATCTCGGCGCTGACCGGGGAGGGGGTTCCCGAGCTCCTGCACCTGGTCGAGCAGCGGCTTTCGGTCAGCCGCGATATCTTTCGCGTGGCCCTTGCCGGCGAGGGGCTCGGCGACCTGCACCGCCTCTACGAGCTCGGCGACGTGCTCGAGCGCCGCGACCTCGATGACGGCTCCACGATCGCCCGCGTCCGCGTGCGCAAGGAGTCGGCGACGCGGTTCCGCAAGGCATTTCCGGAGGCGGTGGCGGAGAGGTAGGCAGTAAGTCCACGTCCTATCTTCCTGTCGACGCCCACCCCAGCCCTCATCGCCGGGCCTGACCCGGCGATCCATGCCATGGGCTATCGGTTCTCCAATCCCTTCGCCGCCTGCCACAGCGCCTCCATCTCATCGAGCGAGGCATCGGCCGGCTTGCGGCCCTCGGCGGCGAGCGAGCGCTCGATATGGCCGAAGCGGCGGGTGAACTTCACGTTGGTCCGCCGCAGCGCCTGGTCCGGATCGACCTTGAGGTGCCGCGCGAGATTGGCGACGGCAAAGAGGAGGTCGCCGATCTCGTCCTCGACGCGGTCCCGGTCCGGCACGGCGCCGGCATCGAGCTCCGCCTCGATCTCGCCGATCTCCTCGCGGAGCTTCGTGAGCACCGCGCGCGGGTCTTTCCAGTCGAAGCCGACGGTGCCGGCCTTCTGCTGCAGTTTGACGGCGCGGATGAGGGCAGGGAGGCTCGGCGGAACCCGATCGAGCAGCCCCTGCTCCGGCGGCATCTCGCCGGAGGCCGCCGCCTTGTCGCTCCGCTCCTTCGCCTTTTCGCGCTCCCAGAAGCCCTTGGCGGCGCCGGCGGCCCGCGCCTTCTCGTCGCCGAAGACGTGCGGATGGCGGCGGATCATCTTCCGCGTGATCGCCTCGACCACGTCGGGAAAGGCGAAGGCGCCGGCCTCCTCGGCCATCCGGGCATGGTAGGCGACCTGGAGGAGGAGGTCGCCCAGCTCGTCGCGCAGCTCGTCCATGTCGCCAGCGGCGATGGCGTCGGCGACCTCATAGGCTTCCTCGATCGTGTAAGGCGCGATGGTCGAGAAGGTCTGCTCGAGGTCCCATGGGCATCCCGTCACGGGCGTGCGAAGCGCCGCCATGATCTCGATCAGGCGGGAAATGTCGCGGGAGGGTTCCATGGTGGCGGACGGGCTCCGGAGTGATTCACAGCCCACATCATCGCACGGGGCATCCGGTACCGTCTCAGGGCGACTCGCCGGCCGCCCGGCCGTGTCGCAAAGACTCCGGACGAAGCCGAAGCGGGACAGTCCGGAACCGCGCCGAAAATCTATCCCCGGGTCGGCGATACGGTTATCCCCGCCCGCCCATGAAGGAAAGTCGCATAAGATATATTATGGAATATTTTGATACAGGTGGAATTGAGATGGAAGGCTGCCCTCCGGCTTGTCCCGCCCATTCCGAAGCCTCTCCAGCGCCTCCAGAGCGTCCAGGACGGCGTGGCGGCGGCACGGCGCTGCTAGAGATCGAAGACCATGCCGTCATAGCCCGGCTCGACGCCCTGCGGCAGCTCGCGCTTCAGCGTCTGGTAGTCGAGGTCGTTGAGCATGTGGGTCAGCACGGCGCGCTTCGGCGCGATGCGCGCGATCCATTGCAGGGCTTCGCTGACGCTCAGATGGCTCGGATGCGGCACGTAGCGCAGCGCGTCGAGGATCCATAGATCGAGGTCGGCAAGCGCCGGCACGCTCTCCGGCGGAAAGTCGCTGACGTCGCAGGAATAAGCGAGGTTGCCGAAGCGCAGGCCGAGCGAGCTTATGTCGCCGTGGATCTGCCGGAACGGCAGGATTTCCAGTGGGCCGCCCGGGCCATCGATGGCGAGCGGCCGGCCGGCCTCGATGCGATGGAGGTTCAGGATCGGCGGATAGCTGGAGCCTGGCGGCGCCTTGAAGCAATAGCCGAAGGCCTCCAGGAGCCGCTCGGCCGTGTGGGCGTCGGCGTAGACCTCGACGCGGCGGCGGGTATCCATGGCGAAGGCGCGCAGGTCGTCGATGCCATGGAGATGGTCGGCATGGGGATGCGTATAGAGGACGGCGTCGATCCGGCGTACCTCCGCGGCCAGCAGCTGCTCGCGCAGGTCCGGCCCGGTATCGACCAGAATCGCCGTAGAATCAGGGCTTTCGCCGAACTGCTCGACGATCAGCGAGCAGCGCGTGCGGCGGTTCTTCGGCTCGTTCGGGTCGCAGGCGCCCCATATTCCGCCGATCCGCGGCACGCCATAGGACGGGCCGCAGCCGAGGATCGTGGCCCGCAGGCTCACGGTCGCGGTACCTTGTTGAAAAGACGGAAGAAATTCTCCGTCGTCCGGTCCGCCATGACGTCCGCCGGCACGCCTTTCAGGGACGCCAGGACCTTATTGGTTTCAACGACATAGGCCGGTTCGTTGCGCTTGCCGCGATAGGGCGGCGGAGCGAGGTAGGGCGCGTCGGTCTCGACCAGGAGCCGATCCATCGGAACGCTCGCGGCGATCGCCTGCAAGTTCTTGGAATTCTTGAAGGTTACGATGCCAGAAAAGGAGACGTAACAGCCGAGGGCGAGGCCGCGCGCGGCGAGCTCGGCGCCCGAGGCATAGCAGTGGAGGATGGCCGGGAAGGCCCCCTTCCCCATCTCCTCCGCGAGGATGTCGCCGATGTCCTGGTCCGCATCCCTTGCGTGAATCACCAGCGGAAGCCCGGTGAGACGGGCCGCGGCGATCTGCCGGATGAAGGAGACGCGCTGCAGGTCGCGGGGCGACGTATCGTAGTGATAGTCGAGGCCGGCCTCGCCGATGGCGACCACTTTCGGATGCCTGGCGATCGCGACGAGTTCCTCGGTGGTGACGTCGGGCTCCTCGGCGGCGTTCATCGGGTGCGTGCCGATGGAGCAATAGACGTTGGCGTAGCGCGCCACGATCGCCTCCAGGCGGGCGAACTGACGGACGCGCGTCGAGATGGTCACCATCAGCCCGACGCCGGCGGCGCGGGCGCGCTCGACGAGGGCATCGCGGTCGGCATCGAAATCGGCAAAATCGAGGTGGCAGTGGCTGTCGACAAGCATGGGAGGCGACCTTAATAGACGGGCGCGCCGGGCCTGTCGACAAGCGCCGGCGGGCGGCCGGACGTGTCGGGCGGAGCGAAGACCGTGGCGAAGCTTTCCAGGCTTCTCGACAGGAAGTTCACGCTGTGGCGGCTGCGCGGCCGGATCGGTCATTTCGCGTCGGCAGGCGGACGGCGTGTCAGCGTCGCCGTGCGCGATGATCCTGCCCTCGCCGATGTTCCGGACTTCTTCTCGGTCACGCTCCGGCGAAGAGGACGGCGGGTTGAGATAGGCTTCAGCTTCCGGCGCATCCGGCAAAGCCCGGGGGTCGCGGAGTTCTATACGCGCAGGCCGGGCATATTGGTGCGGCTGCTGGCGGAGGCCAATCCCTCGGTCGAGGGATTTCCCGGATCGATCGGAGACGGCTGCGGGGCGCGGGTGGCCGGCTTCGCCTCCGCCGACCCGACCGCCATCCTGGTTCCCGATCCCTATTTCTTCAACACGCGCGGATATGACGGGGAGCGCCGCCTGGGTGCGGCGGATACGGGCGCCTGGCGCGAGCGCAGCGGCGATATCATCTGGCGTGGCGCCCCGAACGGCGTCGGCAGCTGCACGAGCGCCAGGATGTCCCCGGACGATCCGGACCTCATCCAGCGCACGCGCCTCTGCCTGATCCTCAAGGGCATGGCCGGAGTCGATGCCGCCTTCGTCGATGCGGCGATGGCGACGATCAAGCCGGGGGACGCTGCGGCTCTCGCCGGGGCCGGCATTGTCGGGTCATGGATCCGGACGGCCGAATGGAAGCAACGGCGCTTCGCCATCGACGTCGATGGCAATACCAGCGCATGGAGCAACCTCTTCCATCGCCTGCTCCTCGGGTGCTGCGTGATCAAGGTCGGATCGCAGCACGGCTTCCGCCAGTGGTACTACGGTGATCTCGTGCCGTGGCGGCACTATGTGCCGGTGAAGCCCGACATGTCCGATCTCGTCGAGAAGATCGAATGGTGCCGGAAGCATCCCGATGAGTGCGAGACGATCGCCGCCGCGGGCCAGGCGCTCGCCATGAGCATGACCTTCGAGCGGGAGCTTGCCCGCGGCGTCGACGCGATCAACCGGGCGTTCGGCGGGAAGGGCGCCTAGGCGCCCTCCTCCTTCTCGACATAGCGCGGGAAGACGCCCTGCGGCGGCGGCAGCCCGGTGCCGGGCTTCAGGCGCTCGGCCTCGCCGAGGGCGGCGAAGAGACGCCCCTCCTCCGGCACGGCGAGCAGGTCGAGGAGCTTCGCCGCCGAGGCCGGCATGGCCGGCTGGACGAGGATCGCGACCTGGCGGATGACCTCGGCGGTCACCCAGAGCACGGCCTCCATGCGCGCGGGATCGGTCTTCTTCAATTCCCACGGCGCGGCGGTGGCGAAATAGCGGTTGGTCTCCGCGACCACGGTGAAGACGGCATTCAGCGCCTGATGGATCTGCTGCGTGTCCATGGCCGCTCGGCAGGCGGCGAGGAGGCCGTCGGCGGCGGCGAGGATCGCCTGATCTTCGTCGGTCAGCGTGGCCGCCGCCGGAACCTTGCCGCCGCAGTTCCGCGCGATCATCGACAGCGAGCGCTGGGCAAGGTTGCCGAGGTCGTTGGCGAGATCGGCATTGATGCGCTGGACGATCGCCTCGTGGCTGTAGTTTCCGTCCTGGCCGAAGGGCACCTCGCGCAGGAAGAAGTAGCGCACGGCATCCGCGCCATAGGCCTTCACCAGGTCGAAGGGATCGACCACGTTGCCGACCGACTTCGACATCTTCTCGCCGCGCGAGAAGATGAAGCCATGGGCGAAGACGCGCTTCGGCAGCGGGATGCCGGCCGACATCAGGAAGGCCGGCCAGTAGACCGCGTGGAAGCGCACGATGTCCTTGCCGATGACGTGCAGGTCCGCCGGCCAGTAGCGCTGGAACAGCTCGCTTTTCTCGTCGGGGAAGCCGACGCCGGAGATGTAGTTGGTGAGCGCGTCGACCCAGACATACATGACGTGGCCGGGGCTGTCCGGAACCGGAATGCCCCAGTCGAAGGTCGTGCGGCTCATGGAGAGGTCCTCGAGCCCGCCCTTGACGAAGCTGACCACCTCGTTGCGGCGCGTCTCGGGGCCGATGAAATCGGGGTTCGCCTCGTAGAAGGCGAGAAGGCGGTCCTGGAAGGCGGAGAGGCGGAAATACCAGCTCTCCTCCTCGGTCCACTCGACCGGCGTGCCGGTCGGCGTGGCACGGCGCACGCCATCCTCGCCGAGCGAGGTCTCGCTCTCGGCGTAATAGGCCTCGTCGCGGACCGAGTACCAGCCGCCGTATTTCGCTTCGTAGAGGTCGCCGGCGCCGCGCATCCGCCGCCAGATCTCCTGCACCGAGGCGTAGTGGTCGGGCTCGGTGGTGCGGATGAAGCGGTCGTAGGAGACGTTCAGCGCGGCATCCATCTCCTTGAAGACGGCGGCGTTGCGGTCGACCAGCTGGCGCGGGGTCAGCCCCTCGCGCGCGGCGGTCTGGTGCATCTTCAGGCCGTGCTCGTCGGTGCCGGTCAGGAAGAAGACGTCGTAGCCGTCGAGGCGCTTGAAGCGCGCCAGCGCGTCGCTCGCCAGCTTCTCATAGGCATGGCCGACGTGCGGGCGCCCGTTCGGATAGTCGATCGCGGTGGTGATGTAGAACTTCGGCTTCTGCATAGCCGTCTCGCCTTGCTGTCTCATGCGCGCAAACCAATGACGTTCCGCCGCGGGAGCCGCGGGCGGCTGCACGTCACATTCGGGTGGCGCGGGCGAGCGTCATGAGGATCGACAGGGCTACCTGCTTGCGGTCGAGATTGAGCTCCTCGGCTTCCGCCGCGGATTCCCGTGCCTTCTCCCATACCTCCGCCCATCTGGCAAGCGGAACGGCGGCGAGCGCGGCGGGCACTGCGGCGGCGGGATCGGGCTCCGGCTCGTGGCGTACGCGGCGGCCGAGCCAGTCGCCGAGCAGGTCGAGGAAGCCCTGCCAGGCGTCGTCGGCCCCCCTGCCCGCGACGGAATCGGCGAAGGCGTGCATGGCCGTCACGTCGAGGCCGGGAAGGCTCGCCGCGAGGCGGGTGAAGGCGCGGTAGATGGCGAGGCCGTTCTCCTCGAGAAGCAGGATCGCGCGACGGAGGCTCCCGTCCGCGAGGGCCGAGGCGAGGGCGATATCCTCCTCCGGCCCATCCTCGCCATGCTCGCGGAGGACGGTGGCGATCGTCGCCTCCGGCAGCGACGGCAGGTCGAGGCGGCGGCAGCGCGAACGGATCGTCGGCAGCAGCCGTCCGGGCGCGTTGGAGACGAGGAGGAAGAGCGAGCGCGCCGGCGGCTCCTCGAGGACCTTCAGGAGCGCATTGGCGGCGTTGGGATTCATGTCGTCGGCCGGATCGACGATGGCGACGCGCCAGCCCGCCTCGCCGCCGGTCGAGCCGAAGAAGGGCACGGTGCGGCGGATTTCGTCGACGGTCACCGAGGTCCGCAGCTTCTTGCTCTTCTCGTCATAGGGCCGCTCGAGCGCAAGGAGATTGGGGTGGGCGCGCGCGGCGACGCGGCGGGCAACCGGATGGCCCTCCGGCAGGGACAGGTCGGTCGCCTGCAGCACCTCGGGCGCGCGGGGATCGGGATGGGCGAGGACGAAGCGCGCGAAGCGATAGGCGAGCGTTGCCTTGCCGATGCCCTTCTGGCCGCCGATCAGCCAGGCATGGTGCATGCGTCCGCCGCGCCAGGCGTCGAGAAGCGCGCGCTCGGCCTCCGGGCCGCCGAACCAGCTCTCCTGGGCTTCCGGCAGCGGCCAGTTGTCGAGCGCATCGACGCGCGGAATCTCGACCTCGGCGGCGGCCAATTCTCAGCCCCCTGCCCGCGTCGCCGGCCGGCGGGGCGGATGGAGGAGCCGGGCCGAGACGACACGCCATATTTCGTCGGCGACGCCATCTTCCGGCCGCGAGGCGTCGACCACGGCGCAGCGCTCCGGTTCGCGTGCGGCGATATCGAGGAAGGCCTGGCGGCGGGCCTGATGGAGGCTGAGCGCGTCGCCCTCGAAGCGATCGGGCGCGGTGCCGGCCGCACTCTGGCGCGCGGCGAGGCGCTGGAGGCCGAGCTCGGCGGGCAGGTCGAGGATGACGGTGAGGTCGGGCCGCGTGCGGCCGACCGTGACGCGGTCGAGCGCGGCGAGCAGCGTCTCGTCGACCCCGCCGGCGAGGCCCTGGTAGACGTGGGTGGAATCGAGGAAGCGGTCCGAGAGGACCCACTGCCCGGCGAGCAATGCCGGGCGGATCAGCTTCTCGACATGGTCCGCCCGCGCCGCCCCGAAGAGGAGCGCCTCGCCCTCCGCGCCGAAGCCGCGCGCGCCGCCGGAGAGGATCACGTTGCGGATGGATTCGGCGAGCGGCGTGCCTCCCGGCTCGCGGGTGGTGACGACCGACTTGCCGGCCTCGCCGAGACGCTCGGCAAGGCGGCGGATCTGGGTCGACTTGCCCGCGCCATCGCCGCCCTCGAAGGTTATGAACCGGCCCGTCATGGCGTGGGTATAGCGGGGCGAGGTGGCGGAAGGGAAGAAAGACGTGGATGCCGGGCGCCCCTCCACCGCCTTCGGCGGCTCCCCCTCCCCGCTTTGCAGGCGAGGATCAGCCCGGCCACCAGGAGAAGACGAGCTCGCGGACGCCGTCGAGGGCGCGCTGGGTCATGGTGCCGGTGCCGACATCGGCAGCGGCGAAGACCGGCGCCTCCTTGGTGAGGCTACCGGCGGTAATGCGCACGACGCCGATCGGCTGGCCGGCTTCCACCGGCGCAACGATCGGGCCCTGGTAGACGATCTCGCCCTTGATCTGGTCGCCCGAGCCGCGCGGCATGAAGAAATCGACCGGGCCCTTCGAGACGACGCCGACCGACCCTTCCGCCCCGCCGAAGACACGGGCATTGGCAATCACCTCGCCGGCATGGAAGAGGTTCACCTTCTCGAAGGCGCGGAAACCCCATTCGAGGAGCTTGCGCGCCTCCTCGGCGCGCTCCTTGTCGCTCTTGGCGCCGTTGATGACGACGATGAGGCGCTGGCCGTTCTGCACGGCCGAGCCGACGAGATTGTAGCCGGCCTCGTCGGTGAAGCCGGTCTTCAGGCCGTCGGCGCCGATGTTCATGGCGAGGAGCGGGTTGCGGTTGCGCTGGCGGATCTTGTTCCAGGTGAACTCGGGCTCGCCGTAGATCTTGTAGTATTCGGGGAAGGACTTGATGATGTAGGTCGCGAGCCTGGCAAGGTCGCGCGCCGTCATGTAGTCATTGGGGTCGGGCAGGCCGGTGGCATTGGCGAAGTGGGAGCCGGTGAGACCGATCTTGCGGCTCTCCTCGTTCATCAGGTTGGCGAAGGTCTCCTCGGTGCCGGCCATGCCCTCGGCCATGACGATGCAGGCATCGTTGCCCGACTGGACGACGATGCCGCGGATGAGGTCGGCGACCTTGATCTCGGAATTGAGCTTGGCGAACATGGTCGAGCCGCCGGAATTGGCGCCGCCCTTCCGCCAGGCGTTCTCGCTCACCGAGAAGACGTCGTCCATGTGCAGGCGGCCGGCCTCGATGGCATCGAAGATGACCGCCGAGGTCATCAGCTTGGTCAGGCTCGCCGGCGGGATGCGGGCGTCGGCGTCCTTCTCGAAGAGGACCGTCTGGGTGTCGTAGTCGATGAGGATGGCGTTGCGGGCGCGCGTCTCGAAGTTCTGCGCGACCGCGGGACCGGCGAGGACGGCCAGCGCCAACGCCGCGAAGGCAAGGACCGCGGCCTTCGCCAACCGCATCCCCGATGCGCTCATGCTGCCTGCGCTCATCGCCGATGCCTCCTCCTCCGCCCGCAGGCAATGGATAGCAGCCGCGCGAATGGCGGATCAACCGCCGTCGTCGGGCGTCACGTCATTGTGCGACGAGGGAGGCGCCCTTGAGCCCGGCATCCGCCGCGGCGGCGACGACGCTGGCGGTCGACACAGACGGGTCGGTGATGCTGACGCGCACGACCTTGAGGCCGCCGCTGGCACTGACCGAGACATCGCCGTAGCGGGCGAACAGGCCGGCGACGCGGCTGGCATTGGCGGGATCGGAGAACACGCCGAGCTGGATGATGCGGGCCGGAGCGGGAATGGGCGCCGTCCGCTTGACGAGATGCGCGGCAGCCGATTGGGCAGCATCGGCGGCCTGGTCATCAGAAGCATAGGAGGAGGTCAGGCTGGCGCGGAGGATCGGGGTCTGGCCTTCCAGGGGCAGCAGCTTCGGCAGCTTCGCACGGGCATTGGCCGGGGTCAGCACCACCGGCGGGTCGTCGGCAATGCCGAAATCGACGGGGGCTTTCCGGGCGGCCGACGCAACCACGACCGGATCCGCCGCGGCCTTCGGCATTGCGGCCGCGAGCATCGTATCGTCGGCCGGCGGCTTTCCGGGGCCGCGATAGGAGGCGACGAGCATCCTCTTGTCGGCGCCGTCCATGCGCGCCGGGCCGACATAGTCGACCTGGACCCGTGCCGTGCCCTTCCGCTTGAAGTCGAGCATGGCGGCGACCTTGGCCGAGACGTCGATCAGGCGGTCGGAGCGGAACGGCCCACGGTCGTTGACGCGCACGACCATCGAGCGGCCGTTGTCGAGGTTGGTCACCCGGACATAGCTCGGCAACGGAAGCGTCGGATGCGCCGCCGTCAGGTCGGCCATGTCGAAGACTTCGCCGTTGGCGGTGCGGCGGCCGTGGAAGTCGTCGCCGTACCACGAAGCGAGGCCCTTGGCGGAATAGCGCTTCACCTCGTGCGGCGTATAGGTGCGCCCGGCGACCTGGTAGGGATCGCCGACGAGGTACTTGCCGCCACCCTTCGGCATCTCGTCGCCGACGGCGACGCGCGGGCTCGGCGGAACGCCGAAATCATCGCGATCGGTGAGCGTCTGAAGCGGGGAGGAAGAGCACGCGGCGAGGAGAAACAGGCCGGAAATCGCCACAAAACCGCGAATCACCGCGGGCGATCGCAACGGCCGGCGGTCTGGTTTCAGCACGAAACGACGCTCCGCCGGGGCTCGCATCGCGCAACCCGGCAAAGGTCATAAATATCTGATTTCGTGATGGTTTCGGAGATTGCCACGCCCCACTCGTCTCCGTGTCGCCCGTTACGTCACGAAGGCACCGCCGCAATCCGGCTCGCCCCACAACGCAATCCTGCCGTCAAGTGGACCAAATCCCGCCATGCAATGCAACATGGTGAATATCCTGTGGATATCCGGTGCGCTCCTCCCCGGCGCCTCAGGAATGGCTGCCGGCCGGATCGTCGGGGTCGGCAGCCGCGGCCCCGGCGCCGAGGCCGAGACCCATGCCGGCTCCCATCCCGCTGCCGCCCATTCCTCCGCCCATGCCGCCTCCGCCTCCGCCGCCCTTCTGGCGATCCCCTCCCCCGCTGCGGTCGCCGCGCCCGCCGGACGCCGAGGCGCGCGTCGGGCCCTGCGCCGGGATGGCGAGGTCGGCGGGAATGGGATCGAGGTCGAGCGCCTCGCGGATGAAGTTGCGGAGCGAGACGACCAGCTCGCGCGTCTCGACGGAACGCCCGGCGACGAGATCGCGGGCGACGCGGTCGGCGAGGCGTACCTGCTCCTCGGTGCCGAGCAGGATGATGTCGGAAAGCGCCGCCTCGACCGCGTCGCGGATGCGCCGGCGCCGTTCGGGCGGGGGTTCGCCGGGCCTGGCGATGTCGTCGTCGCCGGGCTCGACCGGCTGCAGGGCGCGACGGAAATCGCGGAGGTGGGTCGGATCCACCGTCAGGTCGCCGGTGAAGGAGCCGCCGAGCACCTTGTAGGCGGCGATCAGCGTCTTCAGCCGTTCGTTGATCTGGCGGTTCATGCGCTCGCGGCGCTGCTGGATGGAGAGCATCAGGAGCATGCGCATGCCGACGCCGACGAGCGCGAGCAGCGCCAGCCCGACGAGGGTGGTGATGATGCTCTGCCAGGAGCTGAAATCGATGTTGCGCAAGATGTCGTCGCTTCCGTCAACGAAATGGCGGAGGGAATGGGCCTGATATCCAACCTTCTCCACTTAAGGCACTGATTTCAATATGTTTTATTTGGACGGTGCGACCCTTGTGCAGACGCCGCCAAGCACATCCACTTAGCCGGGCTATCCCGCAGTTACACCGAACAGCATACCCACTCCCGCGGTCGCGGCCATGGCCAGCGCGCCCCAGAAGGTCACGCGAACGGCTCCCGTCACAATGCCTGCACCGCCGGCGGATGCGCCGAGGCCGCCCAACACCGACAGCGCGACCAGCGTCGTCACCGCGACGGTGAGCGTGATCTGAGCCGGAGGCGACAGCGCCGCAATGATGAGCGGGATGACCGCTCCGACGGCGAATGTCGCCGCTGACACCAGTGCCGCCTGGATCGGGTGGGCGGTGACGGTTTCCGAGATGCCAAGCTCGTCACGCGCATGGGCGCCAAGAGCATCTTTCGCTGTCAGCTGGACCGCAACCTGTCGGGCGAGCCCTTGGTCCAGCCCGCGTGCGACGTAGATCCCGGTCAACTCGTCGAGCTCAGCCTCAGGTGTGTCTTTGAGCTCGCGCGTCTCGCGTGCGATGTCGGCCTTCTCGGCGTCGGTTTGCGAACTGACGGAGACGTACTCCCCAGCCGCCATCGACATCGCGCCGGCAACAAGTCCCGCCAGGCCAGCCACCAGTATCTCCGGACGCTGGGATCCTGCGGCGGCGACGCCTACCACCAGACTGGCGGTGGAGACGAGGCCGTCGTTCGCCCCAAGGACGGCGGCGCGCAGCCAGCCGATCCTGTGGACCATATGGATTTCGGAGTGCGACAGCCTGCTCATCAAGGAACCCCCACCATCCGTCATTCTTGCCACAGGTCTTGGCGATGTGAAGTCATTTGCTGCCATGTAAAATGATCGGAGGTCGTCCATAAGGACAGCCACCTCATTTATTTCATCGTCCAAGCGACTTGCTTGGAGATGCGTTGCCACGATCCTGCGCCGTTCGCTGCCGTGATCAGCTGGGCAATACTCTTTTCGCCAAACCACTCGTAGTGACGCTGGGGTGATCTTCTTGACCGACAATGGACATTTCGGTGTCAAGTACCTATCTTCCAGCTTATGATCTCGCGTGTCATCACCATGATTGCTGTCCTTGCGTTCGCCGTCATGTCGGCGGCGACGACCGCGCACGCTGTCCGCATGGGCGTCGCCATCGATCAGCCCATGGCCGAGATGGCGATGACCGGTACTGAGCATGGTGCGCACTGCGAAGGGAACAAACACTGCGGATCGGCTGATGCTCGAATGTGCGCCTTCGTCTGCGCGGGCCTTTCGGTCATGGTGCCGGTGGAACTCGGTGATATCGGCCCTGCGCACCTCGTGGACAAACATGCCACCGTGGTCGGGACCAACGGCCAAGGTATGGCGCCGGGACTGAACGAACGCCCTCCCAAGCTCCGTCTTCTCTGATTGCGCCCGGGTGGACGCCCGCGGCGTCCCCATCGGCATTCAGAACGGGACAGGATGTCCCGAGGAGACGACCATGCATACCCTTTCACGACGCGGCTTTCTGGCCGCAGGGGCGGCGGCGCTTGCCTCCGTTCACCTTCCGCGCGCTGCCCTTGCGCAGGGGGCGGTGCCTCTCGCACTTTCCGCCGCAACCCGGACATTCGATATCGATGGCCGCGCGGCCACCGTTTTCGGCCTTGCCGGTCCCGGCGGTCAGGGCCTTGTCCTCGACCCCGGCCAGAGGTTTCGGGTCGACCTGACCAACACGCTCTACGTTGATACGATCATCCACGGGCACGGCCAGATACCG
>JAFKKF010000015.1 GCA_017305635.1 Hyphomicrobiales bacterium
ATCGGCGAGGGCTATGCCGAATACAGGTCGATCACGCGGAAGAACGCCGACGGCTATTACGGCTGGGAGGAGCATGCGCCCTTCGACAAGATCATCGT
Organism: Hyphomicrobiales bacterium; assembly: GCA_017305635.1. GTDB lineage: Bacteria > Pseudomonadota > Alphaproteobacteria > Rhizobiales > Kaistiaceae > JAFKKF01. The sequence goes on from JAFKKF010000015.1 coordinate 99, forward strand.
GACCTGCGGCATCGACCACATCCCGCCGCCGCTGCTGCGCCAGCTGAAGACCGGCGGCATCATGGTCATCCCGATCGGGCCGCCGGGCGCGCAGCACGTCCTCAAGGTAGTCAAGAAGGACGATGGCGGCGAGGTCACCGTCGCGCGCTCCGACATCTATGGCGGGGCGATCATCCCCTTCGTGCCCTTCACCAAGCTCGAAGGCGGCGCGATCAAGGGCACCCATAATGGCGGGTAGGATCGCAACAAGCGTTCACAGGGTGCTTCCACCTCTCCAGGGGCTCCGAGGCAATCGGCGCTATGAAGCTAGCCACCAGGCGAGGTTGGACCCCTGACGAGCGACCATCGACATGCGGTCCCAATCCGCGGAACAGGGCGCCAAGCATAGTAGAGCCGTCGATCGACGGATGAACACGGTGACAAGCCGAGCCGACCTCAGGTCGTGAAGCTGGAAAGCACTCCGACCCTCCTCGGCCGACCTTCTAATTCTCACCTAAGTTTCGCGATAGAAAGGGCGTCGGTAGGTAATTGGCGCCATTCCGCGTTGCGGCTCCGTGGTCCCGGAACTACGCCTTTGCTTCGTCCGACATCTCCTCCCCCCGTAAGCGGCGCGTGGCGCCTGAAGAAGGCTATGGCATGAGGGTCTTACTCGTAGAGGATGATCAGATGATCGGCCAAAGTCTGGACAAGGCTCTTACGGGGGCCGGGATGGCGGTCGATTGGGTGACGCGCGGCGAGGATGGATTGGACGCCCTCCGCTCAGGTTCGTATGCGGTGCTCCTGCTCGACCTCGGGCTTCCCGACATTGACGGGATCGAGCTGCTTCGCCGCCTCCGGGTCAACGACAACATCCCGGTAGTGGTAATCACGGCGCGAGACGGCATACCGACCCGCATTTCGGGACTGGACTTCGGCGCCGACGATTTCGTTGTCAAGCCGTTCGACTTCGATGAGCTGCATGCTCGCATTCGGGCGGTCGTCCGCCGGCATCAGGGGCAGTCTGCATCCACCATCACTGCCGGCGAGCTGACCCTCGATCTCGCCAATCACAGCGTTAGCTACCGGGGGCTCTCGGAGACGCTGCCGGCAAAGGAATTTGCACTGCTGCGGGCGCTCGCCGAGAGGCCCGGAGCGATTCTTTCTCGGGGGCAGCTCGAAGATCGGCTGTACGATTGGGGGAACGAGGTCGAGAGCAACGCGGTCGACGTCCTGATCCACTATGTCCGCCGAAAGTTCGACAAGGACATCATCCGCAATGTCCGCGGCGTGGGTTGGCTCGTGCCCGGAAGCAAATCTTGAAGTCGCTGCGCGGTCGTCTTCTCGTCTGGCTCATCGGTCTCCTGACCGCGGTGGGATTGCTGGCGGGTGTGGCGGCATACCTTCTGGACCTAGACGAAGTGGACGGCTTCCTCGATGGCCAGCTCCGCCAGATCGCGGTCAACACGGGTGACACGCCACGGTCGGGTCTCGGCGGAAGCCTCGACATCGATCCCGAGGACGAGTTCATCGTCACCGTGTGGAGTCCGTCGGGCGTCGCCAGCTCTTCCGCCGCCGTATCCATTCCGCGCAGGCAGACGACGGGCTTCTTCAATGCGACCGCCGCCGGAGAGGATTGGCGCGTCTACACCCTGGTGCTCCCGGAACGCACGGTCCAGGTCGCCCAGCGCATGGTGGTCCGGCAGGAATTTGCTTCGAACTCGGCATTCCGCGCGATCCTGCCTTTCGTGGTCCTGGTGCCTCTGTCGTGGCTTCTCGTCGGCTGGGTCGTCAATCGCGTGCTCAGCCCGGTACGGGCGCTTGCCGCCGATCTTCGCGCGCGCGACGCCAGGACGGCGACGGACCCCCTGCCTCTCGGCAGCATGCCGGACGAGATTCTGCCGCTTGGCGTCGCCATGAATGAGCTCGTCGCACGACTGCACCAGCAGCTCGAATTTCGCCGGCGCTTCATTTCTGACGCTGCTCACGAGCTTCGTACGCCGCTCACCGCCCTGCGGCTGCAAGCCAGCAATCTGCGTCGACAGGGAGCGGATGGCGACGGACAGGCGCTGTTGCTCGAGCTCGATCGTGGCTTGCGACGAATGTCCGAACTGACCGGCCAGCTACTTGATCTTGCTCGGGCCGAGACACCCGATGAGAATGCCGTGGTCGCGGCGGTAAATATTCAGGAGCCCATTTCCAAAGCGTTGGAAGACGTCGTTCCCCTGGCGCACCAGAAGGGCATTGATCTGGGCGTTGAGCCGTTTCAAGCGACCACCGTGTTGGGCGATGCAAACGACATCCGCATCCTGCTCAAGAATCTCCTGGACAATGCGGTACGCTACACGCCGGAAGGCGGGACGATCGACATTGCCGTTCGGCCCGACGGCGGGCGCATACTTCTCAGCGTGACCGACAATGGACAAGGCATCGATGGGGCCGCCCTCGATCGGATCTTTGATCGGTTCTTCCGGGCGCCCGGTGCGGCCCCTGGCGGAAGCGGGCTTGGCCTTGCGATAGCCCGCGCGCTTGCCGACCGGCTTCAGGCGACACTTGAAATCCGCAACCGCAATGATGTGCGAGGCGTTGTGGCTTCCGTTTGGATGAAGGGGCCCAAAGACGACTCCGGGCCCTTTTCCGCCCGTACCCCATGAGTGCCAAATGATCACGGTCCGTCTCTTTCCAGAGACGGACCGCTTCGAGGGCCTGCCTAGGGCTGGGTGGTCCGTAGCAGACCCTATCGGTCTCCTCCCCCGATCGGCTCGGATTCCGGAGCGGGCAGGGCTGGCGTGTCGGAACGCTGGTTGTCCTGGCTCACTTCCATCTTCTCGACCCCTTCATGCGTGAGGCTCATGTAGAGGACCACCAGGGCGATGCCGCCGAGGAAGACGTAGCTGGTCACGATGGTGCCGAGGCCGAGGCCACCGTGATCGGGAGTCTGCGAGAAGAAATCGCCGAGCGAGGCGCCGACGGGGCGGGTGAGAATGTAGGCCAGCCAGAACGCCGTGATGGCGCCGAGTTTGCCAAGGTAATAGGAGGCGGCGATGACCGCGATGATGCCGGCAAAGATCAGGCCGGTCGCGAGGTAGCCGAGCCCGAATTGCTCGGCAGCGAGGTCACCTGCCGATGTGCCGAGAGCGAAGGTGAAGAGGATGGCCAGCCAATAGAAGGCCTCCCGTCGGATCGTCACGATGGTGTGGATGGAGAGCGTGCGCTCCACCGCGTACCAGACGGCGAAGGTGATCGCGAGAAGGATCGTGAAGACGATGGTCGTCGTGATGAGGCTGACGCCGAAATTGTCGACCAGGTTGTCGGTGACCAGGGTTCCGACCACGCTGATCAGCACGACGGCCGTCCAGTAGACCCAGGGTATGTACCGGTTCTGGGCGAACTGAACCGCAAGCGCGACGACGAGCACGGCTGTCAGGATCCACGAGGTCGTGGAAAGGCCGAGGTCGAGATCGAGGTTCATGTAGTCCGCAGCCGTTTCGCCGACGGTCACTGCGAGCAGCTTGATCACCCAAAAGTCGACGGTGACCTGCGGCACCTTGTTGAACCTGACATTGGTTCCCGTGGAAGGCATGGGCATGACGTGCTCCTCGTCGCGGCAAGCTGGCGGGCTACTTGCCCATGACCTTCAGGGCTTGGGCGAAGAAGTCGTCCGCGCCCGCATCGTCGTCGGCCTTGCAGCGCTCGAGTCCCTGGTTCTTCAGATCGGCGACCTTTTTCTTGTCGGCATCGCCGAGCTTCGCGGACTTCTCGGCGGCATTCACCTGCTTGAGCATCTGCTCGCAGGGGACGGGGGACGCCGCGAGGGCGGAAAGCGGCGCGACGGCACTGGCGATGGCCGAGGCGAGGAGGATCGTGGTGAGGGACTTCTTGATCATGAGGTGCTCCGTTGTTCGCGGTCATTGCCGCGCGGCAAGCACCTACGCACGCCGTATTAGGTCCGAATTAGACGGCGGCTGGCAGGCTGCCTCTCCTTGCTGCCGCAGCATGCGGGCCGGGGGCCGAAAGCAAGCTGAAAGCTTGACAATGTAGCGTCGTGCATGTGCCGAGCGAGCGCGTGAATGCGCTGGCCGGCGCGGGGAGGATGAACGTTTCTCGCGGCGACTTGCGCGACGTGCGGCGCCGGGGACGTGCGCCCTCCTTTCTTGGGAGGAGCGGAATGGCTGCGCGGCCGGCTGGCGCAGGTGGCGTCGTGATGACCAACGTCACCAAACGGTTTGTTACGCCAAACCGGCGCCGCAATGACCGCGATACGAGACATCGACCTCGACGTCGAGCCCGGGCAGTTCTGCGCAATCGTCGGGCCGACAGGTTGTGGCAAGTCGACGACATTGACGTTGGCGGCAGGCCTTGAGCGACCAACGTCCGGCGTGGTCGCGGTGTCGGGTAAGCCGGTCGACGGCATCACCAAGGCGCAAGTTTCGTTTTTCAGACGGACGCCACAAACTGGCGTTCTAATACGGCCCTAAGTCCAATCGGATAGAGCGTCCGGTCGTCGAGGCCATCCGATGAGGACTTGCATGGTGGTCGGGACAAGCGACGCGTCGCCTTTTCCGATGGGCGGCGACTCGACGTGTTGCAGCTCAAATCCAGAAATTGGCCATGGATCTGATCCGCTACATCGCAGTAGCAGGACTCGTCGCTCTGGCGCTGGTCCTCACGTTGATAAGTCTCTTCCTCGTCGATGTATGGCGGGATCTCGACTACGACGAAGACATCAACCCCTGGGTATCCGGCAGTTTGATCGGAGCCTTGTTGATCGCGGCAGCCTTCTGTTTTTTTGGGGTCGCGAGACTGGTCTGAAGAGTACGCGGACGGGCCTTCGCTCAGCAATCCCACATTCCTGAAAGCGCGATGCGGCGTGCTCCTCGCCACGGCTTGCGGGCATGGTCAATCGAGAACCCATCGAGTCTTTGCGACGCACGCAGTTCCGGTCAGCTCGACCGCACTTCACATCGAGTTGAGCGGGCGCGCAGCCTGCAAGAATGAAGTCAGTACAGGCAAGGTAGAGTTATCAACTAGGGCGGGTTCGACTGGCCAACTTTAGATGAATTCCAATCGTGCGGCTGTAGAATTTCGAATTATTCAAAGGAGCAGGGGCGACGTTGACATAAGATGTTCTGTACTTTCTTGTGGCCGCGCTGGGTGATGTCCTGTTTATCGAGAGGTCCAATGACTTTCGTTCGCGCGCACGTCGCAGCCCTGCTTGCCCTTGCGCTGACTTCCAGCGCCATGGCGGAAAGCCCGTCAGACGGCATTGTGGTCTACAATGCCCAGCACGAGAGCCTCACCAAGGCCTGGGCGGAAGCCTTCACCCAGGAGACCGGAATCAAGGTCACCATCCGGCAGGGTGGCGATACCGAGATGGCCAACCAGCTCGTCCAGGAGGGAGCCAATTCGCCGGCCGACGTCTTCCTGACGGAAAATTCGCCGGCGATGGCGCTGGTGGACCAGGCCGGTCTGTTCGCGCCGATCGACGCCGATACGCTGGCGCAGGTCCCCGAGGGATTCAAACCCGCCGACGGCCACTGGATCGGAATTGCCGCGCGCAGCACGGTCTTCGTCTACAACAAGGACCTCCTGCCGGCGGATCAACCGCCAAAATCGCTGCTCGATCTAGCCAAGCCGGAATGGAAGGGACGCTGGGCCGCATCGCCGGGCGGGGCTGACTTCCAGGCGATCGTCGGCGCCCTCCTGCAGCTGAAGGGCGAGCAGGTGACGGCCGACTGGCTGGCGGGGATGAAGGAGAACGCGACGGCCATCCGGGGCAACAGCGCGGCGATGAAGGCCGTCAATGCCGGCCAGATCCCCGGCGCCGTCATCTATCACTACTATTATTTCGGGGATCAGGCGAAGACCGGCGAGAACAGCAAGAACGTCACGGTCTACTACTTCCGCAATCAGGACCCAGGCGCCTTCGTCTCGGTGTCCGGCGGCGGCGTTCTCGCTTCGAGCAAGAATCAGAAGGATGCCCAGGCCTTCATCAAGTGGGTGACCGGCAAGGGTGGCCAGACGGTTCTCAGGGACGGCGATTCATTCGAGTATGCCGTCGGGGTTGGAGCGGAATCGAACCCCAAGCTGGAGCCGCTGGCGAAGCTCGATGCCCCGAAGGTTGAAGCCTCGACGCTCGACAGCAAGAAGGTGATCGAGCTAATGACCAAGGCGAATCTCCTTTGACGTTCGCCCCGCTGTCGGTTTCGTCGGGGGAGTCGCGACAGGCAGTCGTAGATGCTTCGCCCGGTGGCTCGCTGGCAGCCTTTGCTTTCTGAGAACGGGCCGTCGGTTTCGAACCGGCGGCCCTCTTGGTCTTATCCTTGGATGACGTCATTTGCCGTGGCGGTGTCGCTTCTGGCGCTGCTGCCGTTCGGCTTCATCATCTGGGAGACTTTGACAACCGGCTGGGAGACGGCCGTATCCCTGATCTTCCGCCGGCGGGTCGGCGAACTGCTGATCAACACCTTGCTGCTCGAAGCCCTGGCGATCCCGCTCTGCTGTGCGATCGCGGTGGCGTTGGCCTGGCTGACCGAGCGCAGCGACCTTCCGGGGGCGCGGTTCTGGGCCTGGCTTGGCGTGGCGCCGCTGGCCGTGCCGGCCTTCGTGCAGAGCTATGCCTGGGTCAGCATGTTTCCCGGCATCCACGGCCTGGGCGGCGGCGTGCTGGTTTCGGTAGTCACCTATTTTCCCTTCGTCTACCTCCCGGTTGCCGCGCAGCTTCGCCAGCTCGATCCCGCCATCGAGGACGCCGCGAGCGCGCTGGGCCTGGGTCCCTGGGCCGTGTTCTTCCGCGCGGTGCTGCCACAGCTGCGTCTCGCCATCGTCGGCGGAGCGCTGCTCGTCGGGTTGCACCTCCTGGCCGAGTACGGTCTCTTCGCGATGATCCGCTTCGACACCTTCACCACGGCGATCGTCGACCAGTTCCAATCCACCTTCAATGGCGTCGCCGCCAACATGTTGGCGGACGTGCTAGTGCTCTGCTGCCTCGGTCTTCTGCTGCTCGAGGGAAGGGCGCGTGGCGACGGCGGCTACGCGCGCGTGGGCGGCGGCTCCGCCCGAGCGGCGATGAGGAAGCAACTGGGCGTTTGGTTGTTGCCGGCCCTGGCACTGCTGGTGATGATCTGCTGCCTGTCCCTGGGCATTCCCGTCATCACCTTGTACCGCTGGCTTGCGGCTGGCGGCGTTGCCATATGGGATTTCGACGCGCTCGGCGGTGCTCTCGGGCAGACGCTCGTCCTCAGCCTTGCGGGTGCGGCGTTGACCACGCTGGCGGCGATGCCGTTGGCATGGCTCTCGGTACGCGCGCCCGGCCGGCTCCACCGGCTGCTGGAAGCATGTCACTACTATCTTGGAGCATTGCCGGGCGTCGTCATTGCGCTGGCTTTGGTCACGATCGCGGTACGCGTCGCGCTGCCTCTCTACCAGACGGCGGCCAACCTGCTTTTCGCCTATGTCCTGCTCTTCCTGCCGCGGGCGCTGGTGAGCATTCGTGCCAGCATCGCACAGGCGCCCGTCGAGCTCGAATGGACTTCGGCCTCGCTCGGCCGTTCGCCGATGGCGACGATCTGGACGGTCACGCTGCGCCTTGCCGCTCCGGGCATCTTTGCCGGCATGGCGCTGGTCGGCATGGGCATCACCACGGAATTGACGGCGACGCTCCTGCTCGCTCCGACGGGAGTCCATACGCTAGCCACCAGGTTCTGGTCTCTCACCAGCGAGCTCGACTATGCCGCCGCGGCGCCCTATGCGGTCATGATGGTCGTCTGGTCCTTGCCGCTGACATTCCTTCTCTACATGCAATCGCGTCGGGTGGCAGGTCGATGAGCACCCTGACGCTCACCGGCATCACCAAGCGCTATGGTTCGGTCGCGGCCGTCGACAACGTCTCGCTGAAGGTCGAGCATGGCACGCGGACAGCGGTGGTCGGCCCCTCCGGCTCGGGCAAGACCACGTTGCTGCGGCTGATAGCCGGATTCGAACCACCGGAAGCCGGGTGCATCGCGATCGACGGCGAGGTGGTGGCCGACCAAGGCGTCATCGTGCCGGCCCATCGACGCTCCGTTGGCGTCGTATCGCAACACGGAGCCCTGTTCCCGCACCTGACCGTTGCCGGGAACATAGGCTTCGGCATGGGAAGGCGGGCGAAGGACCGCGACAGGCGGATTGCCGAGCTGCTCGACGCGGTGGAGCTGCCCCAGGCGATGGGCGGGCGCAAACCTCGTGACCTTTCCGGCGGCGAGCAGCAGCGCGTGGCGCTCGCGCGGGCACTGGCCCGCCGGCCGCGCCTGATGCTGCTCGACGAGCCCTTCTCTTCCCTCGACACTTCCCTGCGGGAGGTGATGCGGGCGATGGTCGCGCGCGTCCTGGACGATGCGGGCACCACCACCGTCCTGGTGACCCATGACCAGGCCGAGGCGCTGTCATTCGCGGATCGGGTTGCCGTGCTCCATCGCGGCCAGTTGGTGCAGGCCGGTTCGCCGCAGGATCTCTATTTCCGGCCGCAGAGCCCCATGGTCGCAGCTTTCCTCGGGGATATCGTCGCCCTTCCGGCCGTGATCGAAGGCGACCTCGCGGTCTGCGCTCTCGGTTCGATCGCCGTCACGGCGGATGGGAGAGCCGGGACCACGACGATATTCCTGCGCCCGGAGCAGTTGCGCCTGGTGCCGACGACAGCGGTGGACTCGGATGGCGAGGTGATTGGATCAGGCTTCGCCGGGCCAACGTCCACCGTGATCGTCTCCCTCGGGAAGCGGCCGGAGCCGCTGCGGGTGAGGATGTCGAGCCAGGACGCTCCACCCGTCGGCACGCCGGTGAAGTTCGTGGTCCTCGGGAAGGCGCGGATATTGCCTTGAGGGGCGCCGCCCCTGCCGCGCTGCATAGGGATGCCGCCCTCTCGCGGCCGAGCCATCGCCTGCGCATTGCCAACCCTGTCGGCGAAGGTCGCTGGCCCAATCCGGCACCTAATTCTCTGCCAATTCTCGCCGCCCAGCATCAGGGTCACCCCGACAGCGATTGGGATGCCGGTGAACGTCGAAATGTTCTCGAAAATGGGAAGTCCATGAAATCCTTGTCCGTGATGCTGGCGGCAATTGTCGGAGTCGCGCTCGTTGCTCTTGCGGGAATCTATTGGCTGGAGCCGGCCGGGTCGCTGCCATCCTTCATCCCGGGATTCGAGGCGGGTTCCTCGCACATCCATTTCAAGCATGGCCTCGGAGCGCTGATCCTCGCCCTGGCGCTCTTTGCTTTCGCATGGTTCCGGAGCGCGCCGAAGGATCGATAGCCGGCTTCGCGTTCAGACCGAAAGCAGGATGAGCGAGGCGATTCCAGCAGCTATGCAATAGGAACCGAAGGGCCGAAGCGTATCCGTCTCGAAATAGCGGAGAAGGAACCGGGTTGAGAAAAAGGCGGTGACCGCGGCACAGGCGGCGCCCAGCAGCGCCACGCCCAGCCCGTCGCTTCCCCCGGCGAACAGGTCAGGCACCTTCAGGACCGCCGCGGCGAAGATGATCGGCGTTGCGAGAAGAAAGGAATATCGCGCCGCACTGTGGTGGGACAGCCCACAAGCGAGGCCTGCTCCCATGGTCAGGCCGGTGCGGGAAAATCCTGGGATGAGGGCGAGGCACTGCGCCACGCCGATCATGGTTGCCTGGCCCCAGGACAAGGATGCGATCTCTCCGTCATCGTTGCGCTGGTATCCGGTCGCGCGCCGGCGTTTCAACAGCTCGACGGCGTGAAGCACGAGCCCGTTCGTGACGAGCGCGATTGCCACGATGCTGGCCGCGCCGAAGAGCTGCTTGAGACGTTCCTCGAACAGCAGTCCGAGCAATCCGGCGGGGATCGTGCTGACGACGAGCAGCCAGCCGATTCGGGCTGGCGTATCGTCGCTCGAGATCTGTCGTTGCCGGAGCGAGCGAAGCACGCCGCCAATAATGGCCAGCCAGTCGCGCCAAAAAAGCCCCATCAGGACGAGCGAAGTGGCTAGATGGGTCAGGACCAGGAAGGCGACGAACTGGTCATTTGACCGATCCACGGACCACCCGAGCAGGGCTGGTATCAGGACCGTGTGTCCGAGGCTGGATATGGGAAAGAGCTCGGCGAAGCCTTGCAGCAGGCCGAGGATTACAGCTTGAGCATAGGAGAGCATGTGACCCGCGGCCGCCGTTGTCGTTGCCCGGCAGGCCGAACGGTCTCCGGGGGCAAGTCAGGCCGCGAGTAGCCGTAGTCAGTTAGGGCAGAATTAGCGACTCGCCACCGCGGGGAATGACAGAGCGCAGACTCCGCGGCGCTCTATTCGCTGCCTAAGGACATTTTGCCAGATTGACGGCATCGGGACGATCCGGATGGGGGGACCAAGACTGGTGGGAGTGAGATTGTACTCTACCAAATCTCTTGCGAAGCCACGATCCGGTGGCGAAGTGCGAATCTCACGTTCCCCTAATTCGGCACGCTAGTCAGCGCAGTGGGGCCAGTTTCAAGAACGACAGTTGACGAGAGCGTACATGAAGACCGCCGCTGTAGCGTCACTTCTCATCGTCGGCTTTGGTGCGGCAAGCCTTGCTTCCGAAGCGCCGGCCGATAGCTATGGAATGAAGAGCGTTAAGCTCTCCGTGGCCGAAGCCGTCCAGATCGCGGAAAAGGCCGTGGGTGGCAAGGCTACCGCAGCGTCATTGGATACCTCGACAGGCGGCGCCGCCTATGAGGTCGACATCACACTGGCAGACGGATCCATCAAAAGTGTCCTCGTGGACGCGATGACCGGAACACTTCGTACCGTGTCGGTGGACGAAGAAGGAAATGGGGACGGCGGCGAACAGCAGAGCGACGTCGACTAGGAGGCACAGCTATGGGAGTCGCCGGCCCTCAGCCGGCGGCTTTCGAGCTGTCGGCGAGGTCTCCTGTCAGGCCAGCGAGCTGCTAAATGAACAACGCAAATCTAGCCGGCGGATCGACGGCGATCCCCGAGGCGAGCATTCATCGCTTCTTTGAATTCACTCTGCTGCTCAAGCTGCTGCACAGCGTTTTGGAGATTGCCGGCGCGGGACTGGTCGCCTTTCTCAGCCCGGGCACGATAGTCGCGATCGCTACGTTCCTGGTCGGCGGCGAACTAGTCGAGGAACCGAACGATGCATTCGCGTCGTTCCTGATGCACCAGGCAACGGCGCTCGCGACGAGTTCCAAGACATCGGCAATCTTCTTTCTAGTGAGCCACGGAGCAATCAAGCTCATCCTCGTCGCCGCGGTCATGGCCGGCCTTCCGCTCGCGTATCCCGTGTTCATCGCAGCCCTCAGCCTGCTGATTGGCTACCAGACGTATTCTTTGATGGTCGCATATTCCTGGTGGATGGTCGTCCTAGCCGTCTTTGACGTTGCCGTGCTCTTCCTCACTTGGCACGAATACCGAACCCTGATGCGCCTTGGCGGTGCGAAGCAATTGTCGTCGCGTCGTGCGCAGGAGTGATAGTTGCTCGCGGTGGGGGATCTTCCGGCGTCTTCACGGATGCGGAATGCGCGCTGGTCCGCGTCGTACGCAAATCGGCGGTTATGTGACAGCTGCTGCGCGCACGATCGACGCCCGCGCCGTTGAGGGCGGTTGAAGCGGTAATCCGTGTCCGCGCCCTCCTGCCTTGCTCTGCCGCGACGTTCTTTCGTGAAGCAGCATGGCTCCGATAGATTCCAGGGAGAAGGTGAAGGACCCCGGCCGGAGCAACATGGATGGCCGATCTATCAAGACGCGACTTCGTGGCGATGGGGACCGCTCTGGCCGGAACCTCGATGACGGCGGGACAAGGCACTCAAGATCGATCCGAAGCGGGTTTATTGCACCGGATGGTCGATGGGCGCCATGACCTCGCTATGGCCAATGGCCAAGCACCCCGAGACCTTCGCGGCCGGGCTGATCATCGCCGGCCAGCAGCGGCCCGCCGACGTCGCTGCACTCGCTGCGCAGAACGTCCTGATCATCACCGGCGCGGAAGACAACAAGGCGACGCCGTGGAGCGAGAAATGTGTCCCGGTGTGGGAGAAGGCTGGCGCCAGGATCACACGTCCGACAGAGCGTCTCGGCCAGGCGCTTATCTTCCCAGTGGATCGGCAGGAGAAGCTGGCGGATCAGACCGCTCGACTTGCTCGTCTCGCTCGACCAATCAGCCCCGCGTCTACGTCTACCCTATCGTCACCGGAGCGCGCGATCCTGGAACTCCTGGACGGAATCCCCCAACGCGAGGGCTTTGAACAGGCTGATAGGCTCGTTGGCGCCTTGACCAACCTAAGCCCGCGCAACTGCAAGACTGCGCCAGCGTGAAGGTGAAGCGCCTCTTCTTCTTTTTCGCTGACCGCCATGAACACGCCTGGCTTAAATGTATCGACAAGAAAGCCATCGCACCGAACATCGGGCGCGGAGGCGCTAAGGAAAGAAATTCACGCCGGAAGCGTGCGCCAGCTGAACGCCGGTGACCATCCGAGCACCTTTCGCGCCGCCGAAAGGTCAAAAACAGAGGCGTGGGGATTGCGCTCGTAGAGGGGCGACACGGTCGTTTGCCTGCGCTCGCCGTATGCATCGCGAAGGTAGTCGTCCGTCCGGCGGGGCCCGAGGACGTCCGCCGCGGCGATGACGAATGTATGGAAGCCTTCGAGATCGGTCGCGACGAGGGCCTCTGTCGCGCCGGCGACGTCTTCCGGGAGGACGTAGGCACCGAGCAGGGGGAGGGGCTCGCGCAGCGCCTGCCTCAGTTGCGGTTCGGCGATCGCATCGAGGTGGACGGGCAGCCCACGCGACTGGCGGATGACGGCATCGCGCAATTCGGGGAAGAGGACATAGGCGGGGCGGATGCAGGCGGTTGGCACGCCGGTTCGCCGCGCGAAGGCGGCGGCGGCTTCCTCGCTCAATATCTTGCTGAGCCCATAGGGAGCCGACGCCAGTCGCGGGTGATCCTCGCTCACCGGCAGGGTCTGCGGGCTGTTGCCGGGATGGGCACGATCGAAGCCGAAGACCGCGACGCTCGAGCAGACGAGCACCTTGCGGTAGCCATGCTGCCGGGCCGCCTCCAGCACGTTGCAGGTGCCGACCACGTTGGTGTGGAGGATGACGTCCGCAGGCGCCGCGACGGAAGCATCGATGCCCGCCAGGTGGACGAGGATCGTTCCGCCGTCGAGCGCGACGAGGCATTGATCGAGCGATCGGACGTCGGCCCGCCGCAGGTTGGGCATCGCGGCTGCTTCCACGGACGCACCTAGGTCCACCGGAATCACCGCTCCGTGGCGCGCGAGCGCCGCGGTGACGAAGGCGCCGAGGCGGCCGGCAGCGCCGGTGATGACGATGCTGTCGCGATCCAAAAGCGTTCCCTCTCGCAATTTCGCCAGGGGATGATGATACAGTCGCATCATCTTTGCCAGAAAGAAAACGAATGTTGCAGAGTGTCCGGAGGTCCGCTACGCTTCGTCCCCATTGGGGCTCGCGTGCCGTCGGATTCAGTCCGGCAAGGGCTGTGAGGGTGTTCAAAGCGGGGACTGTCGCGCGCATGGCGGATGCTTCTGACCAGCCGGAACGATCGACGGTGGGCGGTGCGGATGCAGGTGCCTATGTGCGCGTGGAGAATGTCTGGAAGAGCTACGGCGCGGGCACCCCGGTCATCAAGAACCTGAACCTCTCGGTCGCGAAAGGAGAATTCCTGACCCTGCTCGGGCCGTCCGGCTCGGGCAAGACCACCACCCTGATGATGCTCGCGGGATTCGAGCAGGTTTCGGGCGGCGCGATCGTCCTCGGCGGACGCGACATAAGTTCGGTGCCGCCTTACCGGCGCGGCATCGGAGTCGTCTTCCAGAGCTATGCCCTGTTCCCGCATATGACGGTTGCGGAGAACCTGGCCTATCCTCTGACGACCCGGGGTCTCGGCCGTGCGGAGATACGCGAGCGCGTTGCAGCCGCGCTGCAAATGATCCGAATGAGCGATTTCGCGTCCCGCTATCCGGCCAAGCTCTCCGGCGGACAGCAGCAGCGCGTCGCGGTGGCGCGCGCCATGATCTTCCGGCCTGGGCTCATACTCATGGACGAGCCACTCGGCGCGCTCGACCGCCAGCTCCGCGAGGAGATGCAGCGCGAGATCAAGGACCTGCATGACCTGACGGGGGCGACCATCGTCTACGTCACCCATGATCAGTCGGAAGCCTTGAGCATGTCCGACCGGATCGCCGTCTTCAACAAGGGACGGATCGAGCAGATCGGATCGCCCCAGGAGGTCTACCGCAATCCGGCGACGCCGTTCGTCGCCTCCTTCATCGGCGAGACCAACTGGCTCGCGGGCACCGTCGTTTCCGCTGGCGAGGGCGAGCTGAAGGCGCGGCTCTCCTCGGGAGAAGAGGTGCTCTGCCGCAGCAAGGACGGGTTGAAGGCCGGGGACGAGGTCAAGATCGCGGTTCGGCCGGAGAACATCGTCTTCGATCGCGCCCCTGAGCCCGCCTCGTGCCTGAAGACGAAGACGCTCGATCTCACATATCTGGGGCTCTGCACCCGCATCCGGCTGGCTAGGGAAAACGCCGGCGAGCTCCTTGCGGTGGTCAGTCAGCAGGTGCCGGGGGGCTATGCGAAGGAGGCCGCGGAGGTTTGGTTCAGCCGGGATGCCGCGATCCCCTTCGCGGCCGATGCGACATGACTTCCGGCGTCGCGGACTTCGGCCACGTTCCTCCGCTCCCCGGCGGGCAATCCAGACGCTGGACCGACTACTTGCCTTCGGGGATGACGCTGCTCCTGCTGCCGCCGGTACTCTTCGTGCTCCTCTTCTTCGTCGGGCCGATCCTCCTGATGCTGTCGCGCAGCGTCTACGATCCGGAGATCGTCGACGCGCTGCCGCGGAGCGTGATCGCGATCGGCAAATGGGACCGCACCGGGCTGCCCGACGCGACGGTGAAGCGCGCGCTGGTCGAAGACCTGCAAGCGGCGCCAGCCGATGCCGTCGGCCGCGCTGCCAGGCGCCTCAATTCCTTCCGGCCCGGCTTCAACAGTCTCCTGACCAAGACCAAACAATCGATCGATGATGCGCCTGAAGCCGCGGCTGGTCAGGCAGTCCAGCTCGAGGAGATCGACCCGAGGTGGACCGATGCTTCGTACTGGGCGGCCCTTGCCAACAATACCTCGTCGCTGACTGACGCCTACCTGCTCGCCGCCATCGACAAGAAAAGGAATACCCAGGGCGAGATCGTCTCCGTCGAATCATCCCAACGCATCTACTGGAGCATCATCGGCCGCACGCTGATGATCAGCTTGGTCACCACGATCATCTGCCTGGTCCTCGCGTTCCCGCTTGCCTATGGCATCGTGGCCGCGGGGCCCAGGCTCAAGCTGACGCTGTTGGCATTCGTGCTCCTGCCGTTCTGGACTTCGCTCCTGGTGAGGTCGGTGGCGTGGGTCGTGCTTCTCCAGCGCGAAGGCCTGGTGACCGCGACCGTGCGCATCTTCGATCCCGACTTCGCGGGGTTGGCGCTCGTCCACAACCGGGCGGGCGTGTACATCGCCATGGTTCACACGCTGCTGCCGTTCGCCGTGCTGCCGCTCTACGCGGTCATGGGGAACATCCCGCGGAGCCTCGCCCAGGCATCGTTCTCGCTGGGCGCGCGGCCGGCACGCACATTCTTCCGGGTCTACCTGCCGCAGGCCGCTCCCGGGCTCTACGCGTCCGGTCTTCTCGTTTTCATCTCGGCCATCGGATACTACATCACGCCCGCGCTCGTCGGCGGCGGCCAGGACCAGCTCCTCAGCTACTACATCGCGACCTTCGTCAACGCGACGGTGAACTGGGGCATGGCCGCCGCGCTCAGCATCGTCCTGATCCTGCTCATCGTCGTCCTGCTGCTCGCCTTCTATCCGCTCATGAGGAGGTCGGGCCGTGCCCTCTAGCGCGCAGGCCGCAGACGGTCCCGATGCCATGGCCGGCTATTCGCGCCCGGGTGTGCGGAGGCTGTGGAACTGGCGCGTCCTGCTCTACGTCGTCTGCGCGCTGATCTGCGTCTTCCTCATCGTCCCCGTGCTCGTGATCTTCCCGTTGTCGTTCAATGCGTCGGAATATTTCTCGTTTCCGATAAAGAGCTACTCCCTCCGCTGGTATGCGGAATTCTTCGGCGATCCGAAATGGCAGGCGGCCCTTTGGAAGAGCCTGCAGATCGGCGTGCTCTCCACGATCGTCTCGACCTTCCTCGGCACCGCCGCCTCGCTCGGGATGCGCCGCCTTTCCGGCCCGCTAAGGGCGGGGGTGCTCGCCGTCTTCCTCGCGCCGCTGGTCGTGCCGCTGGTAGTTTCGGCGGTCGGGCTGTTTTACGTCTTCGCGCGCCTGCACCTCGTCGGGACCGTGACCGGCATCGTGATCGCGCATTCGATCCTGGCCATTCCGTTCGTCGTGATCACGGTTACCGCCGCTCTTTCGAAATTCGACCCTGTGCTGGAGCGTGCCGGACTCAGTCTCGGAGCGGGGCCGGTCCGGGTCTTCTTCACCGTCACGCTGCCCGCCATCCGGGCTGGCGTCGTCTCGGGCGCGATCTTCGCCTTCGTCACCTCGTGGGACGAGGTCGTGGCGGTGATCTTCATAGCCACGGCGCAGCAATTCACCATTCCACGCCTGATGTGGTCGGGGGTCCGCGAGAACATCAGCCCGACGCTTCTCGCCGCTGCAGTCGTCATCACCGCCGTGTCGCTCTGCCTGATGCTCTGCGCCGCGTTGATACGTCGATCGGATGGCGGTGCTGAGAGGTGACTAGCCGAACAAACCTGGACGTAGACCGACAGCAATCGTGCATAGGAAAACTAGGAGAGGAACCATGCGCAAACTGCCAACCTTCCGTCTGACGACGACATTCTGCGCGGCTGCCGTTTTCGTGGCGGGCATGGCCATGCAGCCGGTGGCCGCGGCCGACCAACTCACAATCGCGTCGTGGGGCGGCGCGTTCCAGGACGCCCAGGCGGCGGCCTATTTCGAGCCCTTCGCCAAGGAGGCCGGGATCACCATCAATCAGGACACATGGGGCGGCGAGCTTGCGAAGGTCCGCGCCATGGTCGAGACCGGCCAGGTGACGTGGGATCTCGTGGTTGCGGATTATGGCCACGCGATCGCCGGCTGCGCCGAAGGAATCCTCGAGCCGATCGACTACGCGGCGCTCGGAAACCCGACCGATCTGGTGGCTGGCACCACGCACAAGTGCGGCGTCTCGTCGGACGTCTTCGCGCTGATGTTCGCCTATGACCCCGCGAAGTTCCCGGATGGCGGACCGAAGACCCTCGCCGACGTCTTCGACACCAAGAAGTTCCCGGGCAAGCGCGGCATGCGCAAGCAGCCGAAGTATGTGCTCGAGCAGGCCTTGATGGCCGATGGCGTGGCGCCCGCCGACGTCTACAAGGTGCTTGATACGCCCGAGGGCGTGGACCGCGCCTTCGCCAAGCTCGACACCATCAAGTCGGACATCGTCTGGTGGAGCGCCAACGCGCAGGCGGCCCAGCTGCTGGTCGATGGGGAAGTGGCGGTTTCCGAAATCTACAACGGCCGCTTCTATGACGCCGTCAAGAATTCGGGCAAGAACCTGGTGCCGATCTGGGAAGGGCAGGTGTACTCGACCGATACCTGGATCATCCCGAAGGGCGCCAATGTCGCCTTGGCGCACAAGTTCCTCGCCTACATGCTCCAGCCGAAGGTCCTTGCGAATTTCTCCAACAGGATTCCTTACGCGCCGGCGCGTACTTCTGCCCTCGAGTTCGTCTCGCCCGAGATGGCGCCGTTCCTCCCGACGGCGCCGCAGAATTTCGCCAGCGCATTGAGCAGCAACGAGGAATGGTGGGCCGACCACGACGAAGCGCTGCGTGAGCGCTTCGAGTCCTGGCTCTCGCAGTAAGGCAGCTCGGCCGGGCGGCAATGCCGCCCGGCCGATACCGGGAAGTTCGAAAATTGTCCGTAGATGCACCCGAGCGGATCGTTCTTGTCACCGGTGCCGCGTCGGGGATCGGCGCCGCCATAGTGCGTCGCCTGTCCGCCGCGCCGGTCCGGGTGGTCGCTTTCGACCTGAGGTACGCGGAAGATCCGCCGCAGAATATCGAGGCGGTCGAGGGCGATGTCCGTAGCGAGCGTGACATCGGTGCCCTCATGGCGGCGATCGAGGCGCGCCACGGCCGGCTGGACGTCCTGGTCAACGCCGCCGGAATCGCGGCGCGGACCGACATCTCCCTTTCGAACCTTGCGACCTGGCGTCGGGTCATGGACGTGAACTATTTCGGCACGCTGACCTGCATCGCAGCGGCCGTCCCGCTTCTCCGCCGCTCGTCCGCCGCGGCGATCCTGAACATCGGATCGGAGCTCGTGGCGCGTCCCGCGGCCTCGCTTTTCGCCTATTCCTCCAGCAAGGCCGCCGTCGTCCACCTCAGCAAGGCGATGGCACGGGAACTCGCGCCGCACGGCATCCGCGTCAACGCGCTTTGCCCTGGCCCGACGGATACGCCGATGCTGCGCGCTGCATTCGCGCGCTCCGCCGATCCGCGCGCCGAGCAGGAGAAGACCGAGGCCTCGACCCTGATGTCGCGGCTCGGTACGCCGGATGAGATCGCCGCCGCCGCGGAATTCCTCGTCTCCGACGGGGCAACCTTCATCACCGGCGCGGTCGTCCATGCCGACGGCGGCGCGACCTCATAGCAACCGGCCAACAAAAATCGCAGGTCAAACACGATGGCAAATATCGAACGCGGTCTCACCCTGGTGGAAGGCGGCCTGGTTCTTGTCGATGCCGGCGAGGCACCGGCGCGCGCCGATGTCCTCATTCGCGACGGCGAGATCGTCGAGGTGGGATCGGGACTCGCGATCGGCGAGGGCGTCGCGCGGATTTCCGCAGCGGACCGGATCATCATTCCCGGCCTGGTCAATTCGCACACCCATTCGCAGGGCAACCTCGCCAAGTCGCACGGCGACCGGTGGACGCTCGAACTGCTCCTCAACAGCGGCGCCTGGATGAGCGGCAACCGCACGACCGAGGACAAGTACCTGTCGGCGACCATCGGCGCGGCGGAAATGATCCGGCGCGGCTGCACCGCCTGCTACGACCTGCTCGCCGAGATCCCGCACGTCACCGTCGACGGCCTCGTCGCGGTCGGGCAGGCCTATGAGGATGCCGGCATGCGCGCCGTCGTCGCGCCGATGCTGTCCGACATCACCTTCTATCGGGCGGTCGCCGGCCTGATCGACGCCATGGACGGGGCCGACGCCGACCGGGCGCGGGGCATCCGCCCGCTGCAGCCGGCGCAGATCATCGAGATCTGCCAGCAGGCGCTGGTCAGGTGGCCCTTCGACACGACCAAGGTGCGCCTCGACCTCGCCCCGACCATCCCGCTGCTCTGCTCGGACGAATTCCTCAAGGCCTGCCGCGAGCTGGCCGACGAGCATGGCGTCGGTATCCACACCCACATGGCCGAGAGCCGGGTGTGGGCGAACCTCGGCAAGATGAAATACGGCAGCTCGCTGACCCGCCACTTCGACGATTTCAAGCTGCTCGGTCCGCGCTTCACCGCTGCCCACGCCGTGTGGATGAGCGATGACGACCTCAAGCTCATGGGCGACCGTGGCGCTTCGGTCGCCCACAATCCGCTCAGCAACATGCGGCTCGGGTCGGGGCTGGCGGACGTTCCCTCGATGCGCCGCCATGGCGTGAACGTCGGCCTCGGCACGGACTCGTGCAACTGCAGCGACAGCCTCAGCATGTTCGAATCGATGCGCATCGCCGCCTATACCTCCCGCGTCATCGGCTACCGCGTCGCCGACTGGCTGCGTTCGGAGGATGTGCTGCGCATGGCGACCGAAGGGAGCGCCAAGGCGCTCGGCTGGGGCGACAAGCTCGGCCGGATCCGGGCCGGCTACAAGGCCGACCTCGTTTTCCTGAACAAGCGCGACGTGGCCTTCGTGCCGCTCCACCACTTCGCCACCCAGCTCGTCAGCGCCGCCGACAGCACCGCGGTCGCCTCGGTGATGGTCAATGGGCGGACGGTCTACGACGCCGGTAAGTTCCTGACCTTCGACTATGACGCGCTGGTTACGCGCGCCGAAAAAGCCGCTGAGCGCCTGTGGCTAGCCAACAAGGACAATCGCGAATGGGCGCTGAGCATGGAACGCCTGGTCGATGGCGTGTGCTCCGGCATAGCACCGCCTGCAGGAAGCGCGCACCAGGGCCAAGCGTAGCACACGGTTGGGGCAACGACCTATGTCGAACGAAGTCGTACTCGAGAGGATCCGCGAGACCATCGGCGAGATGTCGCCGCAGCTGCAGGTCGCGGCGCGGTTCCTTCTCGACAATCCCGACGAGGTAGCCCTTCTCTCGATGCGCGAGCAGGCGAGGGTCGCCGGCGTGCAGCCGGCGACGATGACCCGGCTCGCCAAGCTGCTAGGCTTCTCCGGCTTCGAGGAGCTCAGGCGCCTCTACGCGGACGCGATCCGCGACAAGTCGGGCTCGTTCAGCACGCGTGCCGCGCAGTTGATCGCGAGGCGCAAGTCCGTCGGCGAGGCCGGCCTGATATCGCTCTACGTCGACACACTGATCGGGCACCTCGGCGCATTGAAGACGCCCGAGATGATCGACCTGCTGATCCGGGCGGCGACCGTGCTGAGCGATGCGAGGCGCGTCTTCTGCCTCGGCCTCCGGTCGGCGTTCCCGGTCGCCTACCAGATGGCCTATGTGCAGAGCTATATGAACGAGCGCGCCGTCTTGCTCGATGGTCCGGGCGGGATCGGGCTCGACACCATCGGGCGGGCGAGCCCCGACTGCGCGCTGTTCGTGGTCACGGCCAAGCCCTATGCGCGCGCCAGCATCGAGACCGTGGCTCTCGCCCATCGGCGCGGCCTGAAGGTGGTCGCCGTCACCGATAGCATCCTTTCGCCGGCGGCGCGCATCGCCGACGTCACGATCCCGGTCGCGACCGGCTCGCCGTCCTTCTTCGACACGATCGCCACGGCTTTCGTCGCCGGCGAAATCCTCGTTGCACTGATTGCCGCACGCGCAGGACCAGGGGTGCCCGAGGCTGTTCATGAAATGGAATCGCGCCTCGCCAAGTCGGGAGCGTTCTGGTCGCAGAAGGCGGGGAAGCGTCGATGAGTTCGCTCTTGCATCGCAATCTGAGGGTCGAGCCGCCGGTCGCGGTGCGCGGGGAGGACATCTACATCTACGACGCTGGCGGGCGCCGGTATCTCGATGCCTGCGGCGGTGCGGCGGTGTCCTGCCTCGGCCATTCCGATCCGGACATGGCGGAGGCGATCCGCGAGCAACTCGGCAAGCTGGCCTATTCGCACAGCAGCTTCTTCACCACCGAGGCCGCCGAAACCGCCGGCGCCGCGCTCGCGGCCCACCTGCCGCGGCCGCTGGAGAAGGTCCTGTTCGTGTCGAGCGGGTCCGAGGCCGTCGAGGCGGCGGTGAAGATCGCGCGGCAATATTTCGTCGAGAAGGGCGAGCCGCAGCGCCGGCACATCGTCGGGCGCTGGCAGAGCTACCACGGCAATACCCTCGGCGCGCTCTCGGCAGGCGGCAACAAGGGCCGTCGTGCGCTCTACGAGCCGCTCCTCAACCAGTCGGAACACATATCGGCCTGCTACGCCTATCGCGGCCGTGGGCACAACGAGACCGACGAGGCCTACGGCCAGCGCGTCGCGAGCGAGCTGGACGAGCTCGCGCTCCAGCTGGGTCCGGGCACGATCGCGGCCTTCGTCGCCGAGACGGTGGTCGGCGCGACGCTCGGTGCCGTGCCGGCGGTGTCCGGCTATTTCCGCGCCATTCGCGAGATCTGCGATCGGCACGGCATCCTCCTCATCCTCGACGAGGTGATGTGCGGCCTGGGCCGCACCGGCAGCCTTTTCGCCTTCGAGCAGGAAGGCATCCTTCCCGACATCCTCTGCATCGCCAAGGGGCTCGGGGCCGGGTACCAGCCGATCGCTGCGATGGTCGTTTCGCAGAAGGTGCATGACACCATCCGTGATGGAACCGGCGCCTTCCTCCACGGCCATACCTACCAGGCCCATCCGGTCGCCTGCGCCGCCGCGAAAGTCGCGATCGACAAGATCGCGAGGCCTGAATTGATCGCGCACGTGGCCGACCGCGGCGAGCAGCTGATCGAGGGCTTGCGCCAGCGGCTGGCCGGGCACCGCTTCGTCGGCGATATCCGCGGCCGCGGCCTCTTCGTCGGGATCGAGTTCGTCGCGGACCGCGAAACGAAGGCGCCGTTCGCGGCCGCCGCCGGCGTCAACCGGATGGTGAAGCAGGCAGCGATGGAGCGCGGGCTGCTCTGCTATCCGATGGGCGGCACGGTCGACGGGCGGACCGGTGACCACGTCCTCCTCGCGCCGCCGTTCATCATCTCCGCCGGGGAGATCGACGACGTGGTCGGAACTTTCTCAGACGCTGTCGAGGAGGCCCTGGAGCGCGCCTCCTCAAAGAGTGGCAATACGGCGCGAGCCGCCGTGGCCGGCGCGCGCCGCGTCGTCAATCCCGCATGAATTCCGTTCAGTCAGGGGCAGTCATGTTCGACTTCGTCATCAGGGGCAACGTCGTCACGCCGGAGCGGGTGATCGAGGACGGCTACCTTGCCGTCTCCGGCAGCACGATCCGGGCGGTCGGCACGGGAGAGCCGCCGCCGAGCCGCAGGGTAGAGGATTTCACAGGGCACCTTCTCTTTCCCGGACTCATCGATGCCCAGACCCATGCCGGCAGCCACGAGGGGATAGCCGGCCTCGCCGATGCGACGCGGGCGGCGGCGGCGGGCGGCGTCACCACCATCGTCGACATGCCCTTCGACGATCCGATCCCGGTGACCGACCTCGCCACCTGGCAGGCCAAGGTCGACAAGATTGCCGAGCTCGCGGTCGTCGATGTTGGTCTCTACGTCACCGCGAAGAAGGAGGGCGATGTCGCGGGGCACCTCGAGAGCCTGATCGAAGCTGGCGCCTGCGCCGTCAAGCTGTCGACCTACGAGTATCATCCGGTCCGCTTCCCGCGCTTCACGACGGGAGAGATGTACCGGATCTTCCTGGCGGCGGCCTCCCTCGGCGTGCCGGTGGCGTTCCACAACGAGGATCAGGAGATCGTTTCGCACTTCCTCGCCGAGTCGCGGGCGCGGGGCGATACCTCGCCGGCCGCCCATGGCCGCAGCCGGCCGCCTATGGCCGAGTTGGTCGCCAACGCCCAGATCCTGGAACTCGCATCCCATACCGGCGTGCGCTGCCACATCGTCCACAGCTCAATTCCAGAGGGTTTCAAGCTGGTGGCCGAATACCGCCGGCGCGGCCACGATTTCACGGCCGAGACCTGCCTCCAGTATCTGATCTTCAATGAAGACGACATGGTCGCGCGCGGCGCGTTCCTGAAGCAGAACCCGCCGCTGCGCGCCGAGGAGTTCCGGCGCCGGATGTGGCAGAGCCTCGCGGACGGCGAGATCGACCTGGTGTCGACGGATCACGTCGCCTGGCCCGTCAGCCGCAAGTCCGATCCGGACATCTTCAAGAATGGCTCAGGCATTCCGGGGTTGGAGACCCTGCTTCCGGTCTTCTACACCGAGGCGGTCACCGTGCACGGATTGTCGCCGACAGTCATCGCCCAGGTCTCGGCGCTCAATCCGGCGAAGCACTTTGGCTTCTATCCGCGAAAGGGCTTCCTTGGGGTCGGTGCCGATGCCGATATCGCGGTGATGAAGCTCGGCGCGACGATCTTCGATCAGGCGAAGATGACATCGACGGTGAAGTGGAGCCCGTTCCACGGACGTCCCCTCGCCGCCACGATCGCGGCGACCTTCGTCCGCGGCACGAAGGTCTTCGAGCATGGCAAGGTGCTCGTCCCCGCCGGGTTCGGCCAGTTGCTCAAGCCATCGGGCAAAGGTTCGAGGAAAGCATCATGAGGGTCGCAGCCGTCCAGATGAACAGCGGCCTCGTCCGTCGCGAGAACGTCGACAAGGCCATTCGCTATGTTGACGAGGCTGCGGCCAGGCATGGTGCTGATCTCGTCGTCCTGCCGGAATTCTTCAACACGATCTTCTTCGCGCAGTATCGCGACAAGGCACATTTCAGCCTCGCCGAGAAGGACGATGGGCCGACGATCACGGAGATCCGCGAGGCTGCTCGGCGGAACCGGATAAACATCCTCGCGACGATCTACGAGGAGGAGGCCGCTGGCCTCTACTACGACACCGCCATGCTTGTCGATCGCGATGGCGAAATCCGGTTCAAGTATCGGAAGGTCCACCCCGCCGCGGTCCTCAGCCTCGAGAAGATCTACTTCCGCTATGGCACGCGCTTCGACACCTACCAACTGGACGATTGGCGGGTGGGCGTCGGCATCTGCTACGACATGGCCTTCCCGGAGACGGCACGCTGCCTCGCGGTCGCCGGCGCGGAACTGCTTCTCGCGCCCTATGCCACGAGCCGACGGAACCTCTTCCAGGAAGTTCTTCAGACCCGGTCCTTCGAAAATGGATGCTATCTCGCCGCGGCCAACAAGGTGGGCAGGGAGGGCGACTGGGTCTTCGGCGGCGGCAGCGCCATCATCGGTCCGGCCGGGAAGATTCTGGCCAGCGCCGACCGGGACAACGAGGCCCTGATCGTCGCGGATATCGACCGTGAGGAAATGCGCCAGGCCCGTATCGATTTTCCGAGCCGCCGCGACCGCCGGCCCGACATCTACACGCCGTTGTCCGCGGAGATCGATCCCCGATGAGCGACTTGCACGGGAAGATCGCCGCGGCCATCGACGGCCTGCTGCCGAAGGCTGCCGGCCTGTTCGAGCGGGTCCGTGCCCTCAGCGCGAGCGGCGACGGCGTCACGCGGGCTGCGTTCGGCGAGGTCGAGACGGCCGCCGGCATGGCCGTCGCCGATTTCGCCCGGAAGAGCGGCCTCGAGGCCGGCTTCGACCATGTCGGCAACCTGCAGGTGACGTCTGGTTCGGTGACCGACGCACCGGTGATCCTGGCGTCGCATCTCGATTCGGTCCCGAACGGCGGCAACTACGACGGTCTCGCCGGCGTCATCGCGGGCGTGGTCATCCAGGCGGCGTTTCGCGCGGCGGGCGTGCCCGGCACGGACCAGGTGCGCACGATCGGCTTCCGCGGCGAAGAAAGTCCCTGGTTCGGCACGGCCTACCTCGGCAGCAAGCTGCTCCTCGGCCAGTTCACCGTGAAAGAGCTGACCACGCTGACGCGCGGCGATACCGGCCTCAGCCTCCTCGAACATCTGAAGCGTCTGGGGCATCCGGTCGATGATGCCGTGCTACAGGAGAAGCGCCTGCGGCCCGAGGCGGTGAAGGCCTATCTCGAGCTGCATATCGAGCAGGGTCCGGTTCTCGAGACCGGCGGCCATCCGGTTGGAATTGCGAGCGCCGCCCGCGGCAATATCCGCTATCCGTTCGCGCGCTGCTTCGGCCACTACGCCCATTCGGCCGCCGTTCCGCGTCACCTGAGGTCCGACGCCGCCATGGCAACGGCAAAGCTCATCGCCTTCGCTGATCTTCGCTGGAGCGAACTGATCGCGGCGGGCCACGACGACCTCGTCTTCACGTGCGGGATCTTCCATACCAATCCCGCCGAGCACGCCATGACCAAGGTGCCGGGCGAGATCACCTTTTCGCTCAACCTCGGCGCGACGTCGGACGCGGTGATGGACAGCTTCCACGAAGCGCTTCTCGAACGCATCAAGGCGCTGGAGACGGAGCACAAGGTGCGGTTCGACCTCGGGTCGCGCGTCGGTACGCGCGCCACGCCGCTGGATGCGGGGATCGCGAAGCGGCTCGAGACGGCGGCCCGATCGGCGGGAATCGAGACGGTGAGAATGCCGACCGTCGGCCATGACGCCGCGATGTTCGCGCGGGCCGGCGTCGCGTCGGCCGTTCTCCTCGTCCGCAACCAGAACGGCAGCCACAATCCCGAGGAGGCCATGCGGATGGAAGATTTTGGCGCCGCCACCAAGGTTCTCGGGATGGCGACCGCCGACCTGCTTGCCGGCTGAAATTCTTGGAGTTGTCGATAGATGAGCGTGGTGCATTTGGAACGCAGCCTTGAAAGCTGCCTGACGGAGATGGCGAAGGACTATGCGGCGGCGCGGCCGCTGAGCCGCGCGGCGCATGAGAATGCCGAGCACTACCTGCCTGGCGGCAACACGCGCTCGGTGCTGTTCTTCAACCCGTTTCCCCTGTTCATCGCCCGGGGCAGCGGGGCCGAGGTCGAGGATCTCGACGGCCACGTCTATCTCGATTGCGTCGGCGAGTTCTCGGCCGGGCTCTACGGTCACTCCGATCCAGTCATCGCCGATGCGATCTCGGGCGCTCTCGCAGGCGGGACGGTGCTTTCCGGCGCCAACCGGATGGAGGCCGAGCTCGCCGCGATCCTTTCGGCCCGCTTCAAGTCCATGGAGCGGACACGCTTCTGCAATTCCGGCACCGAGGCGAACCTTCTCGCCATCATGACCGCCCGCGCGGCGACCGGGCGCGAACGGATCCTCGCCTTCCACGAGGCCTATCACGGCAGCCTCCTCTCCTTTCCGAAGGCGGGCAATCCGCTGAACATGCCGTTTGATTGCACGCTCGCGGACTACAACGACGTCGCTCGGACGGCCGGCCTGATCCGGCAGATCGGCAGCGAACTCGCCGCCGTGATCGTCGAGCCGATCCTCGGCGCCGGCGGAAATATCCCCGGCTCCCGCGAATTCCTGCAGGCGCTCCGCGATGCCACGTCGGAGACCGGCGCCATCCTCATCTTCGATGAGGTGAAGACGTCGCGCTGCGGGGCCGGGGGGGTGCAGGGGCGCCAGGGCATCGTTCCCGACATGACCACTATCGGGAAGTACGTCGGTGGTGGCCTGGCCTGTGGCGCCTTCGGCGGCCGTGCCGACCTCATGTCGATCTTCGATCCGAAGAAGCCCAACGCGCTCAGGCACGCCGGCACCTTCAACAACAACGTCTGCACGCTCGCCGCCGGTATAGCCGGCCTGACGAAGGTGTTCACCGCCGCGAGGGCCGATGCCTTCCATGCGACGTGCGAGACCTTCCGGGTCGCGTTGAACGGGGACCTCGCCGCGCGCAATGCGCCGGGCCGGCTGTCGGGCTTCGGCTCGCTGTTCACGCTGCACTTCTCCGGGCGTCCCGTCGCGACGCCTTCGGATCTGCCGCCGCGCAGCCGGGCGATCGCGCAGCTCTTCCACCTCTTCTGCATGTCGCGCGGTGTCCTCGTCGCCAGTCGCGGCGACATATTCATGACGCTGCCGATGGGGCCCGCCGACCGGGAGAAGCTGAGGGGCACTATCCTTGCCTTCATGGACGAGTATGAAGAGGTGATTCGCGCCGAAACCGGCGAGTGACGCGCCGCTTCCGCGAATGCCCGGCAACGTGCTGCGAGGTAGCCATGCGTCTGGTCAAGGTCGCCGCGGCCCAGATGGGCCCGATCCAGAAGGCCGACGATCGGCAGACGGTCGTTGCGCGCATGGTCGAGCTGTTGCGGAAGGCGGCCGAGGCGGGTTGTGACCTCGTCGTCTATCCCGAACTAGCCCTGACCACCTTCTTCCCGCGCTGGTACATGACCAGCGAGGATGAGGTGGATGCCTGGTTCGAGACCGAGATGCCGAACGAGGCCACGCGGCCGCTCTTCGAGCTGGCGGCGGCAAGCAGGATCGCGATCTCCTTCGGGTATGCCGAGCGTACTCCGGAAGGGCGGCACTTCAATACCGCCATCATGACCGACCGGGCAGGGCGGATCATTGGGCGCTATCGCAAGATCCATCTGCCCGGCCATCGCGAAGTCGATCCCGCCCGCCCGCATCAGCATCTCGAAAAGCGCTATTTCGAGCCGGGCGATCTCGGATTCCCCGTCTGGCGGAACCTCGATGGCATCCTCGGCATGTGCATCTGCAACGATCGGCGCTGGCCGGAGACCTATCGGGTGATGGGCCTGCAGGGCGTGGAGATGATCGTCCTCGGCTACAACACGCCGGCGACGAATTCGCATGCCGCCGATGAGCCGCCTGCGCGGCGTCTGTTCCACCATCGTCTCGTCATCCAGGCGGGCGCCTACCAGAACTCGACCTGGGTCGTGGCCGTCGCCAAGGCCGGGACGGAAGACGGACATCCGCTCTTCGGGGGCACGGCGATCGTTCATCCGAACGGCGAGATCGTTGCCGAAGCCCAGACGCTGGAGGACGAACTGGTCGTCCACGCCTGTGACCTCGACGCGACGAGATTCGGCAAGGCGACGATCTTCGATTTCGCTGCCCACCGTCGCATCGAGCACTATGGCCTGATCACCAGCCGCACCGGCGCGATCCCCCCGGAACAGGCGGCACACGGCACGAAAGAATAGCGAGGACGGATTTGGCGAGGATCGAGAAACCCGACCTGGACGCGGAGAGTCTGCGCGGCCTCATTTCCGATATCACCAAAGGCCGCGGATCGGTCATCGATCTATACGCGATGCTTCTCCACTCGCCGCCTGTCGCCAGCGGCTGGCTCGAATACCTTTCGGCCATCCGCCGGAAGACCAGCATGGAAGACGCAATCCGCGAACTCGTCATCATGCAGATCGCGGCGCTGAACGACTCCTCCTATGAAGCCGCCCAGCACCGGAAGCTGGCGCTCGATGCCGGGCTCAGCGAGGCGCAGCTTTCCGTGCTTCCGGAATGGCAGGGTTCGGACCGCTTCGACCGTCGCGAGCAGGCGGTTCTCGCCTATGCCGACGCCATGACCCGCCAGGTCCAGGTGCCTGACGCGGTCTTCGCAAACGTTGCCGCGCTGTTCGACACCCGGGCGCTGGTAGAGCTCACGGCGACGATCGCGGCCTACAACATGGTGTCGCGCTTCCTCGAGGCTCTCGAGATACGGTTTCCATAGACCTCTCGATGACGATGACGGGAAGGGTGCGGCCCCGTGGTTGGCCTCAGCGTCTT
This sequence comes from Hyphomicrobiales bacterium, assembly GCA_017305635.1. Classification (GTDB taxonomy): domain Bacteria; phylum Pseudomonadota; class Alphaproteobacteria; order Rhizobiales; family Kaistiaceae; genus JAFKKF01. Next base: position 28,988 of record JAFKKF010000015.1, read on the forward strand.
CCGATCAGTGACTTACTCCATTGGTGGTCTTGAAGCAGGAGCGGCCCGACGGGCTCCTTCGTCCAGCGCGACCAGAGGCTATGCTGACGGTGCCCGAGAACGATGAGATCTGCTCCGATCTCGCGAGCCGTTGTCGAAATGCGCTCCGCCGCTACGCCGGTCGAGGACTAAGTTCAGGCTCTGCTAGAACCGCTTCTAGTGCATTGGGAAGAGCAGGCGAAAGCGCGCTCGACGCTCTCCGCGTGAACGTCTTCTCGGCGACAGTTGCGGGGCCGCAGGCGCAACTGTGACCCCTTGGCCCGGCAACTGCGTAGCCCCAGGCAATACCCGCGACGGCGTCGGCACTGCGCAATCGGTCGCGATACGGTTTGCGGCATTCGGGAGCATGGATCGCGGCGGCGCACTGCTGTCATTGCGATGATTATTCCCGCCATGCGCATTTTGTGCAGAAAACTGCGCGGGGCATGCAAGAGCCGGCACTTGCGATCGTGTATTTGTATCGCCTGCAGCAGCAGGCGACGATGGATTCTTTCGTCTATCAATCTCAGCCGCAGCGGATCATCTTTGGCACCGGTACCCTCGCCGCCACCGGCGAGGAGTTGAGTCGACTCGGCTGCAGACGCGCGCTGGTACTCTCGACGCCGCAGCAGGCGGCTGGCGCCGAGGCATTGGCGGGAGATCTCGGTGAGCGCTGCGCTGGCACCTTCGCCAAGGCAGCCATGCACACGCCGGTCGGCGTGACCGAAGAGGCGCTGGCGGTCGTCAGGGCGAAGAACGCCGATGCGGTGGTCTCGCTCGGCGGCGGCTCGACGACAGGGTTGGGCAAGGCGATCGCGCTCCGGACCGACCTGCCGCAGATCGTCATCCCGACGACCTATGCCGGCTCCGAGGCGACTCCGATTCTCGGCGAAACGGCAGCCGGAAGGAAGACGACGCAACGCACGCCGAAGGTACTGCCGGAGGTCGTGCTCTACGATGTCGAGCTGACCCTGACCCTGCCGGTGGCGCTGTCCGTGACGTCCGGCCTCAACGCCATCGCCCATGCGGTCGAGGCGCGCTACGCGCGCGAGCGCAATCCGCTGATCTCGCTCCTCGCGCTGGAGGCGGTGCGGGCACTCTCCTTCGGGCTCGAACGCATCGTCACAGCGCCGCGTGACCGCTTGGCGCGGAGCGACGCGCTCTATGGCGCCTGGGCGGCGGGCACCTGCCTCGGCTCGGTCGGCATGGCCCTGCACCATAAGATCTGCCACGTGCTCGGCGGGACGTTCGACCTGCCCCATGCCGAGACGCACGCGGTGATCCTGCCGCATGCCGCCGCCTACAACGATGCCGCGGCCGCCGAGCAACTGGCGCCGCTTGCCGCGATGCTCGGTGCGTCGACGGCAGGAGTCGGGCTTTATGATCTCAGCCGAAAGCTCGGCGCGCCGCAGACGCTCGCCGGGATCGGAATGAAGAGAGGCGACCTCGACAGGGCCGCGGATGAAATCGTTGCATCCCCTTACTGGAATCCGCGGCCGGTCGAAAGGGGCGCGATCCGGGAGCTTCTGGAGGATGCATTCGTTGGGAAGCGTCCAGAACCGGAATGACCTTCAGGGAGGAAGATTCATGTCGAAAATTCGGAATGTCGAGACGATGACCCTATCCCGTCGCTCGCTGCTAAGGGGAGCCGCCGCCGGCGGAGCCGCCTTCGCCGTCGGCGGGGTGTTCGCGCCGTCCATCGGGCGGGCCGCCGGGCCGGTGAAGATCGGCTACGTCACGCCGCAATCGGGCCCGCTCGCCGCCTTCGGCGAGGCGGACAAGTTCGTCATCGATGCGGTCAGCAAGATCGCCGGCTCGGAGGTCCAGATCATTGCCAGGGACAGCCAGTCCGATTCCAACAAGGCGGCCGAGGCGGCGAAGTCGCTGATCGCCGATGACGGCGTCAACATCATGGTCGTCGCCTCGACACCGGAAACAACCAACCCGGTCTCCTCGGTCTGCGAGGTGGAGCAGATCCCCTGCATCTCCACGGTGGCGCCCTGGCAGCCGTGGTACATTGGACGGCAGGGTAATCCGGGCGATCCCAAGAGCTGGAAGAATTTCGAGTACACCTATCACTACTTCTGGGGCCTCGAGGACATCGTCGCGGTCTATTCCTCGATGTGGAACCAGATCGAGACCAACAGAATAGTCGGCGGGCTCTTCCCCAATGACGGCGACGGCAATGCCTGGGGCGATCCGAACGTCGGCATCGCGCCGGGCCTCGCCAAGGCCGGCGGCTACAAGGTCATCGATCCGGGCCGCTACCACAACCTCAACGACGACTTCACCGCGCAGATCACGGCCTTCAAGAACGGCAATGCCGACATCGTGACCGGCGTCGTCATCCCGCCCGACTTCACCACGTTCTGGACGCAGGCCAACCAGCAGGGCTTCAGGCCGAAGGCGGTGACGGTGGCGAAGGCTCTCCTCTTCCCGTCCTCCGTCGAGGCGCTCGGTCCACTCGGCAACAACCTGTCGTCGGAAGTGTGGTGGACGCCGAACCACCCGTTCAAGTCGTCGCTCACCGGCGACACCTCCGCCCAGATGGCGGATGCCTTCACCAAGTTCTCTGGACGGCCATGGACGCAGCCAATCGGCTTCGTCTACTCGCTCTTCGAGGTGGCGCTCGATGTGATCAAGCGCGCGGGCGACGCGAGCGATCCGGAGGCGCTGGTCAAGGCGGTCCAGGCGACCGATCTCGACACCATCGTCGGCAAGGTACACTGGAGCGCCGATGGCCCGCTCGGTCCGATCGGGGCGAACGTCAGCAAGACCCCGCTCGTCGGCGGCCAGTGGCGGATCAGGGACGACAAGAAGAGCTTCGACCTTTTTATCGTCGACAACAGCAATGCCCCGGCAATTCCCGTGGCCGGCAAGCTGGAAGTGCTCACCTACGCCTGAGCCCCGTCGATGCTGCTCGAGCTTGCCAGGATCAACAAGCGCTTCGGGGCGGTGGTCGTTGCCGATGAGGTCGACCTCGCCGTCGCCGACGGCGAGGCGCTCGGCATCATCGGAGCGAACGGCGCGGGCAAGACGAGCCTCTTCAATCTGGTCGCGGGAGTCCTGAAGCCAGACTCCGGTGTCGTTCGGCTCGACGGCCATGACATCACGGGCCTGACGGCGCGCGCCCGCTGCAAGGCCGGCATCGGGCGGACGTTCCAGGTGCCGCGGCCGTTCGAAAGTCTTTCGGTCTTCGAAAATCTTCTGGTCGCCGCGCAATTCGGAGGAGGGGACCACCGCGGCGAGGCGGATGAATGCGCCGAAGTGCTCCGCCACACGGGACTGCTCGGCAAGGCCAATGGGATCGCGGGGAAGCTCACGCTCCTCGACCGAAAGCGACTGGAGCTCGCCCGGGCGCTCGCGACCCGACCTCGGCTCCTCCTTCTCGACGAGATCGCTGGCGGGCTGACGGAAGCGGAATGCGGCGAGCTGGTTGCGCTGATCCGTGAGATTAACGGCGAGGGCGTGTCCATTATCTGGATCGAGCACATCGTTCATGCGCTCTTCTCGGTCGTGTCGCGGCTGGTCGTGCTGGAGTTCGGCAGGAAGATCGCCGAGGGCGTGCCGGCGGAGGTGATGGCGCGACCGGAAGTGCGGCGCTCCTATCTCGGCATCGAGGAGGAGGTCGCGTGAGCCTCCTCACTACCCATGGTCTTGAGGTCTTCTATGGCGACTTCCAGGCGCTGTTTGGCGTCGACGTGGCGGTCGAGGAAGGCGAGACGGTCGCCATCATCGGCGCCAACGGCGCGGGCAAGTCCTCGTTCATGAATGCGCTGTCGGGGCTGGCGCCGACGCGACGCGACGCGATCCTTCTTGCCGGCGAGGCGGTCGGCGGGACGCCGGCCTACGACATGGTGAAGCTCGGCATCGCGCTGGTCCCCGAGGGGCGACGGCTGTTCCCTTCGCTGACCGTGGAGGAGAACCTCCTCATGGGGAGTTCCGGCCGTACGGTCGAGCGCGGCTGGACGCTGCCGGTGGTCTACGACTTCTTCCCGGTGCTGAGGGAGCGGCGGCGGCAATTGGCGCCGACGCTCTCCGGTGGGCAGCAGCAGCTGGTGGCGATAGGGCGGGCGCTGATGGCGAACCCGCGCATCCTCTTGTGCGACGAAATCTCCCTCGGCCTGTCGCCGGCCATGGTGCAGACGGTCTATCAGGCGCTTGCGGCCATCAAGGCGCGTGGCACCACGATCCTGATCGTCGAGCAGGATCTGCGTGCCGCGCTCGCTGCCGCCGACCGCATCTACTGCTTCATGGAAGGGCGCGTCAGCCTCGCCGGGCGCCCCGCCGAGCTCAGCCGCGACGCCATCCAGGCCGCCTATTTCGGAACAGCGCGGTGAGTCTGCTCAATCCGCTCATCCAGGGAGTGCTGCTGGGCGGCCTCTACGCCCTCTACGCCGCCGGCCTTTCGCTGATCTTCGGCGTCATGCGACTCGTCAACCTTGCGCATGGCGATTTCATCGTGCTCGCCGCCTACCTGATGCTCGCTTGCGTCACCGCACTGGCGCTGCCTGCCTGGGTGGCGCTGCTCATCGCCATGCCCTTCATGTTCGCCCTCGGCTGGGCTCTGCAGCGGTTGATCCTCAACCGGACCCTGAAGAACGACCTGCTCGTTCCGCTGCTCGTCACCTTCGGGCTGTCGATCATCATCCAGAACGGGCTGTTGCTCGCCTTCTCCGCCGACAGCCGGCGGCTGACGGTCGGCGAGCTCGAGATCGCGTCCTGGACCTTTGGCGACATTTCCATCGGCGTCGTGCCCCTGATCACCTTCATTGTCGCGGTGCTGGTCATTCTCGGACTGACGTTCCTGTTCTATCGGACCCGCCTCGGCCGGATCCTCCGTGCCACGGCCGACTCGACCGAGATCGTGCAGATCATGGGCATCGACCCGCGGCATGTCTTCGCCATCGCCATGGGCCTCTCCTTCGTGGTCATCGCCGTCGCCGCCTTCTTCATGGGCGTGCGCGCCAATTTCGATCCAGCAGCCGGGCCGTCGCGGCTGCTCTACGCCTTCGAGGCGGTGGTGATCGGCGGCCTCGGCAGCTTCTGGGGCACCCTGATCGGGGGCACCATCCTCGGCGTGGCGCAGACCGTCGGCGCCGCCATCAACCCGGAATGGCAGCAGCTTGCCGGTCACGTCGTCTTCCTCGCCGTCATCCTCGCGCGGCCGCGCGGGCTGCTCGCCAGGGCCTGACATGCGCTACGGCATCGCCATCAGCACCTGGAATTCGCGGCTCATCCTGATCGCCGCAGGCGTCGTCGTCATCTTGCTCGCCTTCGCGCCCGTCATCGCGCCGCGCTCCCTGATCCAGGACCTCATCCTGATCTTCGTCATGTGCGCGATCGCGCAATGCTGGAACCTGCTCGCCGGCTATGCCGGCCTGATCTCGGTTGGCCAGCAGGCCTTCGTCGGGCTCGGCGGCTACGGGCTCTTCGCGCTGATCATCCTCGCCGGCGTGGACCCGCTCCTTGCCGTCCTGCTCGCCGCGATTATCGGCACGCTCATCGCGATCCCGGTCGGCCTCCTCATGTTTCGCCTGCAGGGCGCTTATTTCGCGGTCGGCACCTGGGTCGTTGCGGAGGTCTTCCGGCTGCTGCTGGCGCAATGGAAGGCGCTTGGCGGAGGTACCGGCAATTCGCTGCCGCGCACGGCGACGACGGAGATGTTCGGCCTCTCCACGATCAATGCGCTTTTCGGGGTGAGGAACGCCGTCGGGCGCGAGATCGTCATCTACTGGGCGGCCCTGGCGCTCGCCGCGGCGGTGGTTGGCGCCTCCTACCTGCTCCTCCGTTCCCGCATCGGCCTCGCACTCAGCGCCGTGCGCGACGGCGAGACGGCTGCGGAGAGCGTCGGCGTCGACATCACGCGGACGAAGTTCGCCGTCTATGTCTTCGCGGCGTTCGGCGCCTCTCTCGCCGGTGCACTATATTTCCTCGACAGTGCCCGTATCTCGCCGGACAGCGCCTTCACCGTCCTCGACTGGACCGCCTATGTCATCTTCATCGTGGTGATCGGCGGGATCGGCACAATCGAGGGGCCGATCCTCGGCTCGATCATCTTCGTCGTCCTGCAATCGAGCCTGTCGGACTACGGGCCCTGGTACCTGATCCTCCTCGGCGTGCTCGGCATCGCCGTCATGCTGGTGGCGCCGCGCGGCCTCTGGGGGACGTTCAGCGATCTGACCGGCATCCATCTCCTGCCCACCCGCCGGCGGCTGGTGCCGCTCGGCGAAACGCCACCGACAAGGGAGGCATGAAAATGTCCACGCGCGATTTCAACGAGCATTCGATCACCGATGCCGTCATCGGGCGCTTCGCCAGTACGCCCGACCTCCGGCTGAAGCAGATCCTCGACAGCCTCGTCCGCCACGCCCACGACTTCATCCGCGACGTCGAGCCAACCTACGACGAGTGGATGGCGGCGATCATGTTTCTTACTCGCACAGGCCAGATAAGCGACGACAAGCGCCAGGAATTTATTCTCCTCTCCGACACGCTCGGCATCTCGATGCTGGTCGATGCGATCAACCACCGCCAGCCGGCAGGCGCTACCGAGACGACGGTGCTCGGGCCGTTCTACGTGCAGAACCCGCCGGTGAAGCCGCTCGGCGCGGACATTTCTGCCGGGCTCGAAGGCACGCCGCTCTACGTCTCGGGGCAGGTGACGGCGGCGGACGGCAGGCCGCTCGGCGGCGCCTGGGTCGACGTGTGGCAATCCGACAATGACGGCTTCTACGACGTACAGAAGGAGGGTGAAGACCCGGAGCTCCGCGCCCGCTTCATTGCCGACGAGAACGGGCGCTTCGCGCTATGGACGCTGGTCCCGCGCTGGTATCCGATTCCGAATGATGGGCCGGTCGGTGAGATGCTTGCGGCAACTCGGCGCCACCCGAACCGCCCCTCGCATATCCATTTCATGATCGGCCACGAGGGCTACGAGACGCTAGTGACGCATCTCTTCGTCGACGGCGATCCGTACCTCGACAGCGATGCGGTCTTCGGCGTCAAGCAATCGCTGATCGTCGATCTCGACGGGGGCAAGGGACCGGCGCCCGGCCGGCCGGAGCTGAAGAGCTGGAAGAAGCTGGATCACCGTTTCGGGCTGAAGCCCGCGGGCCGGCAGGGGTGAGGAGCGTTTGATGATCGAAACCGATGTGCTCGTGGTGGGGAGCGGTCCGGCCGGATCGAGCGCCGCCGCGCTTCTGTCCACCTATGGCGTCGAGAACATTCTCGTCACCAAGTACCGCTGGCTCTCCGACACGCCGCGCGCCCACATCACCAACCAGCGCGCCATGGAGGTGCTCCGCGACCTCGGGCTCGAGCATGAGGCGATGCTCTACGCGACACCCAACCACCTGATGGGCAACAATGTGTTCTGCACCTCGCTGGCCGGCGAGGAACTCGGGCGCATGCGGAGCTGGGGCTCCGACCCCCACACGCAGGCGCGTCACAAGATCGCCAGCCCGACGACCATGGTCGACCTGCCGCAGAACCTCCTCGAGCCGATCGTCTTCGGCGCGGCCTGCGCGCGCGGCACGCGGGCGCGGCTGTCGACCGAGTACCTGTCCTTCGTCCAGGACGAGGCAGGCGTCACCGCGACGGTGCGCGATCGCGTATCGGGCGAAGAATACCCGATCCGCGCGAAGTACCTGATCGGCGCCGATGGCGGCAACTCGCAGGTCGCCGACGATGCCGGCCTGCCCATGGAAGGCAGGATGGGCGTCGGCGGCTCGATCAACATCCTGTTCAAGGCGGACCTCAGCAAGTACGTCGCCCACCGGCCGAGCGTCCTCTACTGGGTGCTGCAGCCCGGTTCGAACGTCGGCGGCATCGGCATGGGGCTCGTCCGGATGGTGCGGACGTGGAACGAATGGCTGATCGTCTGGGGCTACGACATCACCAAGCCGGCGCCGACGGTCACCCGCGAGATCTGCGAGCAGATCGCCCGCCAGCTCATCGGCGACAACGAGATCCCGCTGGAGATCACTGGCTGGTCGACCTGGACGGTCAACCACATGCACGCCAAGAGCTACCAGAACGGCCGCGTCTTCTGCATGGGCGATGCGGTTCACCGTCATCCGCCGAGCAACGGCCTCGGCTCCAACACCTCGATCCAGGACGCCTTCAACCTCGCCTGGAAGCTCGCCGCGGTGGTGAAGGGCCAGGCATCGCCGAAGCTCCTCGACACCTACACGACCGAACGGGCACCGGTCGGCAAGCAGATCGTCGACCGTGCCAACCAGTCGATCGCCGAGTTCGGGCCGATCTTCGACGCGCTGGGGCTCCTGGGCAGTACCGACCCGGTGGTGATGAACGCCAACATGACGGCGCGGAAGGAGGATACGCCCGAGGGGAGGGAGCGGCGGAAGAAGCTCCGCGAGGCGATCGCTTTCAAGGTCTACGAGTTCGACGCCCATGGCGTCGACATGAACCAGCGCTACGTCTCCGACGCCGTGATCATGGCGCCGGGCGATCGGCACGAGTTCAGCGCGGACAGGGAGCTCGTCTATCAGCCGAGCAGCGTGCCGGGGGCGCGGCTGCCGCATGTCTGGCTGGTGCGCGACCGGCAGAACTATTCGAGCCTTGACCTCGTTGGCCACGGTCGCTTCACGCTGCTCACCGGCATTGGCGGGGAGGGATGGCGGGCGGCGGCGAAGGCGGCGGACGAGGCCCTCGGCCTGCCGGTCGCCGTCTTCACCATCGGGCCGGACGGCGACTACGACGATCCGTTCGGCGACTGGGCGCGCGTCCGCGGCGTCGAGGACGAGGGTGCCGTGCTGGTTCGGCCGGACCAAGTCGTCGCCTGGCGGGCGCCGACGCGGGACGGTGACCGGACGGGGCTGCTCGCGGCGGCGCTGAAGCGGATCCTCGGCCGCGCCTAGGCTTGCCAGCAGCCCGGCCGCGGGTGGAGACTGGCCCTCCGCCGCGGAGGAGGAAGCGGCGGAGGGAGGACGTCATGCTGCAGCGAACACCATTCCTCGTGGGCGAGACTCACGGCATCCTTAGCAGGCCGGAGAACGCCGTGCGCGCCTCCAGCGACCGCTTCGGCTGGACCTCGCTCTATGCCTCGATGCAGAGGGAACTGCCCTATGAGGGACGCTTCCCGGCGGTGAAGGACCAGCTGATCGTCCAGCACATTGACGGGCCGGTGACCATCGACCGCCTGAATGGGGATTCGGCGGAGCGGTGCGCGGTGCCGGCCGGCGGCCTGCATCTCTTCCCGGGCGGACTGGATTCGGCGTCCGTCTGATGGGCGTACTCTCGACCCTCCACGTTTATGTCCGCCGGGAGGTAATTGAGGAGGTCGCGGGCGAACTCGCCGAAGGCGACCCCACACTTGTCGAGATTGCGCCGCAGTTCCTGGCGCCCGACCCTGCACTCGGCGCGCTCTTCGCGGCGATACGCCACGCGCTCGTCGAGGATGAATACGGGTCGGCGATCTACATCGACTACCTGGCTCGTGCCATTGCCTCACACCTCGTCAGCCGGCATTCAGGCGCGCGGATCAAGCCGATGCCGGCCATGGAGACGCATGGCGGTATCGTGCCGATGATCCGCACCGCGATCGACTTCATGCAGGCGAACATCGAGCAGCCGATCAGCCTCGGGGAAATAGCGGGGGTGATCGGTCGCAGCCCCTCGCAGGTAGCGCGACAGTTCCGCGCGAGCTTCGGTGTGCCACCGCACCGGTACCTGCTCGTCATGCGCATTAAGCATGCGCAGCGCCTGCTGGCGACCACAGGTCAACCCATCGCCGACGTAGCGCTGGCCTGCGGCTTTTCGCATCAGGAACACATGACCCGCGTATTTCGCCGCTGGTGTGACACGACTCCCGCTGCTTATCGGCGAGCCGCGCGGCACTGACATGAATCAGAGCCTTAAATCCACTCGTCATCAGAAGCGGGACTTGAGGTCGCGGGGTGGCATAGGCGCAACCCGTCTCGTATAGCGGTTGACTTAGTCGCGGGGCTCTTCATTCGGCCGCGGCGTTCAATAGCAGCGATCTTCCGGGGTGGAGGAGCCACCACGTCTCGATCCGAGACACCGCGCTGGCGGAGCATTTTCGTTCGCCGATCGAGACTATCAGCCTAGGTGTTCGGTCCCGTCGACTTTTCAGAACTGGACCGCCTCGAGGTTGACCCAGCCGCTTTCGATCTCGGTCTTTTTGATCTCGAGGGCTATGGGACCGTGCTCAACGGCGCGGGCACGCCGGCATCAAGCGCGGGCGCGAGCGCACGAGCCCATTTCTGAACGCGAGCGCGAGGCTGTTCGTCGATGGCACCAAGAAGATGGCGAAGGACCAACCTGAGATAGTCCGCCTTTTCCCGATCTTGCGGTGTTGCTCGTCGTTGTCCTTGAAGAACGGGAGCGCTCGGAAAGCCTCGAGATCGTCAGGATTCTTCGTAAGAACGTAGACGATCCGGCAAGCGGCCCCCAGAAGCGGGTTGCGACTCTTGTTCTGGCCGATGAACGTCCTCTCAGCGACAGCCTTCAACGTCGTTGCCGCAGCGCGAGGCTCGTTGCTGCCTGACACCTAGCGGTCGACGGGGCCGTGCCCTATTATGATATAATAATTGACTCTCATGATGCAGAATTCATTATTGCTGTTCTGTTCGGCCGGCTCCCGCGGCCCGCGTGCCAAAGGGACAGATTTCACGCCGGAATCTCGTCGTCGTGGGTTGGATGGGGCGATCGGTGGCGGCCGCCTTCAACAGAAGGAGTTCGAATGATCCTGCACCTCAAGACGGCCAAGACGGCCGAAGCGCGCGCCGAGGATGACGCCCGCGTCCGCGTGACGGTCGAGCAGATCCTCACCGACATCGAGGCGCGAGGCGACGCCGCGGTGAGGGAATTGTCGGAGAAGTTCGACAAATATGCTCCGGCAGCTTTCCGCCTGAGCGAACAGGAGATCGAAGCGGCGATCGGCAAGGTAGCGAAGCGTGACCTCGAGGACATCCGATTCGCCCAAGCACAGGTCCGCAATTTCGCTCAGAAGCAGAAGGAAGCCCTCCGCGACGTCGAGGTCGAGACGCTGCCGGGCGTCATCCTCGGCCATCGCAACATCCCGGTGGGTTCCGTCGGCTGCTACGTGCCGGGAGGCAAGTATCCGATGGTGGCGTCGGCGCATATGAGCGTCGTCACCGCCAAGGTGGCGGGCGTGCAGCGCGTAGTCGCGGCGGCGCCACCGCACCGGAACGCGCCGCACCCGGCCATCGTCGCCGCCATGCATCTCGGCGGCGCCGACGAAATACTCTGCCTCGGCGGCATCCAGGCGGTGGGGGCGATGGCGCTCGGCACGGAGACGATCGCCTCGGTCGACATGCTGGTCGGCCCCGGCAATGCCTTCGTCGCCGAGGCAAAGCGCCAGCTCTTCGGGCGGGTCGGCATCGATCTCTTTGCGGGACCGACCGAGACCATGGTCATAGCCGATGAGACCGTCGATGCGGAAATCTGTGCCACGGACCTCCTGGGGCAGGCGGAGCATGGCGTCAATTCGCCGGCGGTCCTCATCACCAATTCGGAGCGCCTGGCGCGCGCCACCATGGGCGAGATCGAACGGCTGCTTGCCATCCTGCCCACCGGCGCGACCGCCGCGCGATCATAGGCGGATTATGGGGAGGTGATCGTCTGCGACAGTTACGAGGAGATGCTGGAACAGTCCGAGGCGATCGCATCCGAGCACGTGCAGGTGATGACCGACCGTGATGATTGGTTCCTTGCCAATATGCGGAACTATGGCGCGTTGTTCCTTGGGCCGCGGACCAACGTCGCCTATGGCGACAAGGTGATCGGCACCAACCACACGCTGCCGACGAAGCGCGCCGGCCGCTACTCCGGCGGTCTTTGGGTCGGCAAGTTCCTGAAGACTCACAGCTACCAGAAGGTGCTTACCGACGAGGCCTCGGCGCTCGTCGGGGAATATTGCTCACGGCTCTGCATGCTGGAGGGCTTCGTCGGCCATGCCGAGCAGGCCAATCTGCGCGTCCGCCGCTATGGCCATGTCAATGTGCCCTACGGTACGGCGGCCGGGACGTGAAGCTCCCGCATACGCCGTCCTTCCGCCTCGACGGGCGGCGAGCGCTGGTGGCCGGCGCCTCGCGCGGAATCGGGCTCGGCTGCGCAGTGGCATTGGCCGAAGCGGGAGCCCATGTCATATGTGCAGCGCGAGGGAGTGGGGCGCTCGCGGAAGCCGTGGCGGCGATGACCTCCGCCGGCCTGTCGGCCGAGGCACTTGCCTTCGACATCGCGGACATAGGCGCCGGCGAGATGGCGATCGAGACCGCAGGGCCGCTCGACATATTCGTCAACAGCGCCGGCGTCGCCAGGCATGGCCCCCTGACCGCCACGCTTGCCGACGATTTCGACCACGCCATGGGCGTCAACCTGCGCGGCGCCTATTTCGCGACGCAGGCGGTGGCGCGGGGCATGATCGCGCGCGGCAAGGGAGGATCGATCATCACGGTGTCGTCCCAGATGGGGCATGTCGGGGGGATGGACCGCACGGTCTATGCGGCCACCAAGCATGCGCTGGAGGGCCTTACCAAGGCGGCGGCCATCGAACTCGGCCCGCACGACATCCGCGTCAACACGATCGGGCCGACCTTCATCCGCACGCCGCTGACCGAGGCGACCTTCGCCGACCCGGAGCGGGCCGCATGGATCCGCTCGAAGATCAAGCTGAACCGCATCGGGCGGGTCGAGGATGTCATGGGCGCGACGGTGTTCCTCGCGAGCGACGCGGCGGCAATGGTCACCGGGACCGCGCTCCTGGTCGATGGCGGGTGGACGGCCGGCTGAGCGTTTGCCGGCGGCAGGCGGCGCTGCTAGTAACGCTCGGGCTTCTGAGAGCATCGAACCGTGGCGAGTGAAACCCTCGAAGATTCCGGGCGGAAGGTTCCCGGCGCGGCCAGCGCGCGGAAGCTCCTGAGCGTCCTGCTCTGCTTCAGCATCGACAGACCTTTCTGGACGGTCCCGGATCTGAGCCGCGCGCTCGATGTGTCGCTGTCGACGATGTACCGCTACGTGGCGCTGCTGCGCGAGGTCGGGCTGCTCGAGCCGGTGGCCGACAATGCGTACCGTCTCACCGGGCGCATCATGGGCCTTGCCCGCGCCGCCGAGCGGGCGCGCTCGTCGCTCGAGGAAGTTTCGCTCCCGATCATGACGCGGCTCCGCGATGCGACCAACGAGACCGTACTGATCGCGCGCCGCAACCGCGACCACGCCTATTGCCTGGAGCGGGTGGAATCGCTTCAGCCGGTGCGCCTGCAGTTCGAGCGCGGCCAGCCGATGTCGCTGCATCGCGGGGCGCTTGCCCGCGTGCTGCTCGCCAATGCGCCGGGGGCCGAACGCGAGCGCTACCTGGAAGCGATCCAGCCCGGCCTGTCGGGCAAGGCCGCCGAGATACTCAAGCCGGAGAACCTGGACAAGATCGCCGAGACCGGCTTCACGGTGAGCTTCGAGGAGGTCGACGAAGGAATCTGGGGCACCGCCGCGGCGATCAGGAGGGACGACGAGGTGGTGGCGGCGCTGGGCATCGCCGCCCCGATCTACCGCCTCGACGGGAAGCAGCGCGATTTCATCGTGGCCGAGGTTCGCCGCGCGGCGGCGGAAATTTCGGAAATGCTGGAATCGAGCTAACCGAAGACCGCGACCGAGCGGATGATGCCGTCTCCGCTGTCGAGCGCGACCATGGCGTTGTCGACCTGGTCGAGCCCGATGCGCCGGGAGATGAGCTCGTCGAGCTTCAACCGGCCATCCTTGTACATCTGCAGATAGGCGGGGATGTCGATCCGGAACCGGTTCGATCCCATGTTCGATCCCTGCAGGCGGCGGTCAAAGGTGAGCGCCGTCGCCGGCACGCTGATTCTTTCGCCTTCCGGCAGCAGGCCGACGATGGTCGCCATGCCGCCCGGCCGGAGAACGGCGAAGGCGTTCTCCGCGGTCGCCCGGATACCGACCGCCTCGAAGGCATGCTCGACGCCGCCCGCGGTCATCTCAACCACCCGGCCAACGACGTCGTCGGTAGCGAGGACCGCGTCCGTTGCCCCGAACCTCAGCGCATCCGTTGCCTTCTTCTCGGATCGGTCGATGGCAATGATGCGGCTGGCGCCGGCGATGCGCGCGCCCTGGATGACGTTCAGGCCGACGCCGCCGCAGCCGAATACCGCAACGGTCTCGCCGGGCCGGACGCGGGCGGTATTGATCGCCGCGCCGACGCCGGTGGTCACCGCACATCCGACGGCGGCGGCGACGTCGAGCGGCATTTCCGGATCGATCCTGACCAGCGCCCGCTCATGGACGAGGAGCATGTCGGCGAAGCCCGAAAGATTGACGAACTGAGCAATGTCCTTGCCCTTGTAGCGCAGCCGTGCGCGCGACTTGCCGGTGCGCGACAGGCCGGTTCCCTCGCAAATGTACATGCGGCCGGTGAGGCAGTAGCGGCATTCACCGCAAAAGGCGGTGAGGCAGCCAACGACGTGGTCGCCGGGCTTCAGGTAGGTGACCTGAGGGCCGACCTTCTCGACCACGCCGGCGCATTCGTGGCCGAGCACGAGGGGCAGGGGAAAGGTGGTCCACTTGCCTTGGCGGAAATGCAGGTCGCTGTGGCAGACGCCGCAGGCGCACGTGCGCACCAGCACCTCATGGTCGAGTGGCAGGTCGACGTCGAGGTCGTCGATGATCTCCTGCGGCTTGCCCGTTTCGGTGAGAAGGAGAGCGCGCACGTGCTGCGTCATGTCGGTTCCATCCTGGTCCGGTATCGACCTATTGCAGGCCCGGATACTTGATGCGCTGGTCGTAGGGCTTCCAGTCGCCGGCATTGTCCTTGTTCCATTCCGGCAGGTCGGAGACGGTGAATACCTCGGTCTTTGCCGGGACGGGAGCCTTGCCCTCGAGGATATCGGCGATCCTGGTGGCGAGCTGCGAGCCGATATCGGTCGGCAGCAGGTCCCAGGTCGCCGAGATGGCGCCCTGCTTGATGCCGCTGATGCCCTGACCTTCGGCGTTCAGGCCGGTGACCACGATGTCGCGGCCGAGCGCCTGGGCGGCGAGGCCGGCGCCGAGGGCCGGTCCGTCGCCCATCGCCCATATGCCCTTGAGGTCGGGGAAGCGGGTCAGGAGATCCTCCGCGATGGGACGCGCGGTGGCGGCATCGTCGGGGATCGCCCGCTGGACATCGACCACCTTCAGGTCCGGGCACTTCTCCTTGATGGTGGCGAGGAAGGAGTTCCAGCGGGCCGAGAGGACGGGAATGTCGATTGCCTCGATGAGGGCGATCTCGCCGTTGCCGCCGGTCGCCTTGCACATGTATTCGCCCGACTTGCGGCCGAGCTCTTCGGAGGGCAGGTCGACCTCGACGAGGTTCTTGTCGAAGCCGGGAGTGGCGCCGATGGAGAAGACCTTCACGCCGGCTGCGTCGGCCCGCTTCAGCGAGCCGAGGAGAGCATTGGGATCGCCGGCGACGTTGACGACGATCGCGTCGACCTTCTGGTCGACGAGCTGGTCGACTTGGGAAACCTGGGTGTTGATGTCGAGCCGGGCGTCGAGGAACCTGACGTCGAAGCCGCGCTCGATGAGCCCGGCGGCAACCGCTTCATACTGGGCGCGGGCCGATTCGATGGCGTAATTGGCGCCGAGGATGCCGACGGTCATCTTGTCGGCCGCCGAGGCGAGCATGGTGGAGGCGGCGAGGCCGGCGAGCAGCGTCGCGCCCGCGAGGGCAAAGGTCGTGCGCAAGGATTTCATGGCATTCTCCCGATTGTTTGATCCGAAGTTCAGAAGAGACTCTCTCTGCCAGGTTCAGCGGCTCCTCAGCCGGTCGAGTGCGATGGCGGCGACAAGCACGAAGCCGGTGGCGATGCCCTGCCAATAGGAGGGCACCCCGGCGAGGACGATGCCGTTGGCGAGGACGCCGAGGAAAACCACGCCGACGGCGGTGCCCGCGATGTTGCCGGCGCCGCCGGCGAAGCTGGCCCCGCCGAGGAGCACCGCGGCTGCCGCGGAGAGCTCCAGGCCGGCGGCGCCGCTCACCGGTTGCGAGGAGGTGAGGCGCCCTGTCAGCATCACCGCGCCGATGCCGGCGGTGAAGGCGGATATGGTGTAGACGGCGAAGCGGACGCGGCGGACGTCGATGCCGGCGAGACGCGCGGCCGTCTCGTTGCCGCCAACCGCGTAGACGCTGCGGCCGAAGCGAGTCCAGCGCATCACCACGTAGCCGACGAGCCCGACGAGGATCGCGATGATGACCGGCACGGGGACGCCGTAGAGGAAGCCGTCGCCGAGGAACTGGATGAGCGGATGATCGATGGTCGACAGCGGCAGGCCATTGCTGAAGACCAGCGCGGCGCCGCGCAGGAGCTGCATCATGGCAAGCGTGACGACGAAGAAGTTGAAGCCGCCATAGGCGATGAGGCCGCCGTTCACGGCAGCGCCGAGGACCGAGCAGATGAGGATGGTCAGGATCACGGCGAACGGCGCCGGGATACCGGCGGCGAGCATCACGGCGAGGAAGACGCCGCCGAGGGCGACCATGGAGCCGATCGACAGGTCGAGTCCTTGGCTGACGATGACGAAGGTGAGGCCCACGGCCGTGACGAACAGCACCGAATTGGTGCGCAGGATGTTCATCATGTTGGCGTAGGTCGCGAAATGGGGCTGCGTCGCGGCGAGGACCGCGATGAGGATCGTCAGCGCCAGGCCGACGCCGACATAGCGGCGAAGGGCGCTGACGCGGCGGGCGGGCGGAGCGGCCCGGGCGGCTTCGGTGATGCTCGTCATGACGGGGCTCCGTTGGCGTTCATTTCATGCGCGCCTGACGCCCAGTAGGCGATGGTGCCTTCGCTGGCCTCCGCCGCCTTCAGCTCGGCAACGATGCTGCAGCGGAACATCACGTAGATGCGGTCGCAGATGCCGAGGAGCTCGGGCAATTCCGAGGACGCGACCAGCACGCCCATCCCCTGACGCACGAGTGTCGCGAGCTGGGCGTAGATGTCCTCCTTGGCGCCGACGTCGATGCCGCGAGTCGGTTCGTCGAGGAGGAGGACGCGCGGGCTGGTCGCCAGCTCGCGGGCGATGACGACCTTCTGCTGGTTGCCGCCGGAAAGCTGGCGGACGACCTGCTGCGGGCTGCTTGCCTTGATGCGCAGGCCGGTCGAGCCGTGCTCGTAGGCATTCCGGTCGAACGCCTTGCCAAGGATGGCGAGGGGGCCGCGGCCATTCATGATGGACAGCGCTGCGTTGCGCAGGATGGACCAGCCCATGACCAGGCCTTCGGCCTTGCGATCCTCCGGCACGTAGGCGAGGCCGAGGCGATGCGCCTCCCGCGGGCTGCGGATGCGGACGGGCGCGCCGGCGACGGCAATTTCCCCGATGCGGGCCGGCTTGACGCCCATGAGGGTGCGCATGAGCGCGCTCCGCCCGCTGCCGACGAGGCCGGCGAGGCCGACTATCTCGCCCTCGCGGACATGGATGCTGATGTTGCCGAGCGGGCCGCGGGTGACGCCCTTCGCTTCGAGGACGACCTTGCCGGGGGTGACCTCGGCCTTGTGCCAATAGGTATCGAGATTGCGGCCGACCATCATGGAGACGAGGCGATGCTCGTCGAGCTCGGCCATGGGCAGGGTGCCAACAAGATTGCCGTCGCGCAGAACCGTCGCGCGATCGGCGAGGGTCATGACCTCCTTCAGCCGGTGCGAGACGAAGCCAATGGCGACGCCACGCTCCCGGAGCGTGCGAACCACCGCAAAGAGCGCGGCAACGTCGGCGTCGTCGAGGGAACTGGTCGCCTCGTCGAGAAGGAGAACCCGCGGCTCGTCGACGAGGCCCTTGGCGATTTCGACGAGCTGGCGGCGACCGGTGGAAAGCGATGAGACGGGAGCCGATGCCGAGAGGGAAATGCCAAGGAAATCGAGCACACGCTGCGCGTCGCGATGCACATCCTTCCACGCCACCAGACCGCCTTTGACGGCGAGCCGGCCCATCATGATGTTCTCGCCGACGGTCAGGGCAGGGGCGAGCTGCGGCTCCTGCTGCACGGAGGCTATGCCGAGGCCGCGTGCCTGGCGCGGCTGGAGCGAACCATGCGCGTCGCCGCCGACGAAGATGGTCCCGTCGTCGGGTGCCTGCGCGCCGGCAAGGATCGAGAGAAGGGTGGACTTGCCCGATCCGTTCTCGCCGATGAGGGCGTGAACTTCACCGGGCTGCAGTTCGATCCGCACGCCGTTGAGGGCGACGACCGCGTCGAAGGACTTGCATATGCCTTCGGCTCGGATGGCGGCGCCGGTCATGAGCGCTGGATTCCGCCGTCGATGCTGATCACCTGGCCAGTCATGAAGTCGGAGCCGGGGCCGGCGAGCAATACGGCGAGCGGGCCGATCTCGGCGGTTCTGCCGACGCGGGCGAGGGGGGTCGCCGCCTCGACCGACTTGAGGATCGCCGGGTCCGACAGGAGGTCGGCATTGATGTCGGTCGCGAAGGCGCCGGGTGCGATCGAGTTGACGGTGACCTTAGGCGCCCATTCCCAGGCGAGCGTCTTCGTCAGCGAGACGATCGCCGCCTTGCTCGCACCATAGGCAACCCAGCCGGCACTGCCCCTCAGGCCGATGTCGGAAGTCACCGTGACCAGCTTGCCCGCGCCGCGCGCGAGCATCGGCCGACCAAAGGCGCGCAGGGTGCGGAAGGTCCCCATCAGGTTTGCCTCCATCACTCTCGCGAATTCGGCATCCGTCGTCTCGAGCGCCGGCTTCACGAGGCTGATGCCGGCATTGGCAAAGACCACGTCGATGCCGTCCCAAGCCGACCAGATGTCCTGCGCGAAAGCGTCGACGGCCGGCGCGGCGGTGATGTCGAGAGCGAAGCCCTCTGCCTCGCCGCCGGCATCCCTGATCGTTGCGAGGGTTTCGCCCAGCGCAGCCCGATCGCGGCCGGTGGCAGCAATGCGCGCGCCGGCGGCGGCAAGAGCGATCGCCATAGCTCTGCCGAGTCCGCGACTTGCGCCGGTGACGACGATCCGTCGCCCGACGAGCAGCCGTGCCTCGCCCGATATCATGGCTGCCCCTCAATGACGGCAGTTTCTATTATCACCATATGGAACTTGACTTCCACCATTTGATACATGCTATGAATTGTCTCCCCGTAATGTCAAGCATGCTGCGGGGCGTCGGGCAGGAATGGGGGAGCGAGGCGTGCCGGTGATCGACTACCAGCGATTCTTCATCGGCGGCCGATGGGTGAAGCCGCAGCGCGACGATCCCCCGATCACGGTATTCAGCTCCGCGACCGAGGAGGCCCTCGAACGCATTCCGGCGGGATCGGGGGCCGACATAGACAGTGCGGTTGCCGCTGCGCGGGCAGCGTTTCCGGCCTGGGCGGCCCTCGGGGTCAAGGAACGAGCCGGCTACCTCCGCCGCATGGCGGAGGGCCTGCGCGCCCGCGCCGGTGCGATCGCGCCGCTGATCAGCGAGGAAGTCGGCATGCCGATCGAAGGTGCGCTCGGCTACCAGACGCTTCGCGCAGCCGACTTCCTCACCTCCTTTGCTGACCTCGGCGAGACCGTAGCCTATGAGGAGGCGATGGGCGGCTCGCTGATCCTGCGCGAGCCGGTCGGGGTCGTCGGGGCGATAACGCCGTCCAACTTCCCGCTTCTCCTCTCGCTGGTGAAGCTCGGGCCGGCGCTGGTCGCGGGCTGCACCGTCGTGCTCAAGCCGCCGGAGACGGCGCCTGGATCCCTCTTCCACCTGGCGGAAGTAGCCGAGGAGGTCGGGCTGCCGCCGGGAGTGATCAATCTCGTGACCGGCTATGGCCGCGACGTCGGCGAACCGATCGCGCGCCACCCGCTGGTCGACATGATCAGCTTCACCGGTTCGACCGCGGTCGGACGCCGCCTGCTCGAACTCGGCTCGCAGACGATCAAGCGGGCCCATCTCGAGCTCGGCGGCAAGTCGGCGGCCATTGTGCTCGACGATGCCGACCTGGAATCGTCCCTGCGCTCGGCGCTCGGCCAGGCCTTCATCAATGCCGGCCAGGTCTGCTTCGCGTGGTCGCGATTGCTCGTGCCGCGCGCCAAGGTCGCCGAAAGCGAAGAGATCCTCACGTCCATTGCCGGCGAATTGCGGGTCGGCAACCCGCTCGATCCGAGCACCACGCTGGGGCCGATCGTGTCCGAGGCCGCGCGCGAGCGGGTGCGGGCACACATAGACGGGGCAGTGCGCGAAGGCGCCCGCCTGGTCGCCGGCGGGGCGGACATGCCCGAGACGGTGAACCGCGGATATTTCGTGCGGCCGACGGTGCTGTCGGACGTGAAGAATTCCATGCGCATCGCACAGGAAGAGGTCTTCGGCCCCGTTGTCAGCGTCATAGCGCATGACGGCGACGACGACGCGGCGGCGATCGCGAACGATTCGATCTTCGGCCTGCACGGCGCGGTGTTCTCCTCCGATCATGGGCGCGCCATGCGCCTGGCGCGGCGGGTGCGCACCGGGCAGGTCGACATAAACGGCTTCAAGCTCGGCAACCAGCTCCACGCGCCCTTCGGCGGGTTCAAGCAGTCCGGTCTCGGACGCGAGCTCGGCCTGCACGGAATCCATGAATACCTCGAAGTGAAATCGATTCAGCAGTGATGATGGCGCTACGACGGGCTGCGAAGGGAACCATTCCGTATGGCGTCGGGGGGCAAGACTGATGCTGGCGCAACGCGAAAAGATCCTCGTCGTCGGAATGGGACCGGTCGGGATGACCGCCGCGCTGGCGCTGGGGAGGCTCGGCCTGCCGGTGACGCTCCTCGAAAAGGGGGCCGACCTGTCGACCGAATCGCGGGCCTCGACCTTCCATCCTTCCAGCCTCGAGATTCTCGACGAGCTCGGAGTGGCCGAGGAGGTGATTGCGACCGGCCTCAAGGCGCCCGGCTTCCAATATCGGGGCCGCAACCGCGAGCTCATTGCTCATCTCGACATGGGACTCCTCGCCGAGGACACCCGTTTCCCGTTCCGGATCCAGAACGAGCAGGGCAACCTGACGCGGATCATCCGGCGGCACCTCGAGAAGCTGCCCAACGTGACGATGCGCTATGCCGCGCCGGTCGACCGGGTCGAGGTCAGCGACAAGGCCGCCTATGTCTACCTGCCCGAGGACGGGCTCGATCCGAGCTACGTGGCGGACTGGGTTATCGCGGCCGATGGTGCCAGCTCGGCCGTGCGTCGTTCCCTCGGCATCGCCTTTGACGGGGTGACCTATCCGGAGCGGTTCCTGGTCGCCTCGACGACGCACGACTTCCTCGGGGATTTCGAAGACCTTTCCTACGTCAGCTACGTCTACGATCCGGACGACTGGGGCGTATTGCTGCGCACGCCCCGCCACTGGCGGGTACTCTTCCCGATATACGAGAACGAGAGCGACACAGCCGCGCTCGATCCGGCCCGGGTGGAAGAGCGCCTGCAGGGCGTAGTCCGCCTCGCCGAGCCGTATCCGGTGGTCCACAGCACGATCTACAAGGTGCATCAGCGCATTGCGGCGCGCTTTGCGCAGGGGCGCGTCCTGCTCGCGGGCGATGCCGCCCATATCAACAATCCGCTCGGCGGTCTCGGCATGAACAGCGGCATCCAGGACGCCCATGCCGCGGTCATGGCGATACGTTCGGCGCTCGAGGGCAACGACCCGCAACGGGTCGTCGAGGTCTACGCGCGGGTGCGCCGCGATGCGGCCGCCAAGGACGTTCAGATCCAGACGCAGCGCAACTACGACGAGATGCGGGATCGCGACGCCGCGCAGCGACGCGAGCGCAAGGAGCAGATGGCGGCGCTGGCCCGCGATCCGGTCAAGGCGCGCGCCTATCTTCGCCAGACGTCGATGCTGGCATCGTTCGATACCTCGCGGCGCCGTATGCGGCGCGGCCTGGAGCCGGTGCGCGCGCCGGTCGTTCCGCCGGCGGGGCGGCGGCTCTCCGATTCGATCGCGGAAGCCCCGCTGATCGATCCGGCGGTCGCCGTGCGGGTCGCCGGCAGCGGGTCGGGAGGCGAGGTCGTCGCGGCTGCCGAGCGGGATGATGTCGGGCTGCTGGTCATTCCGGTCGGCGGCGAAATCGATGCCGGCAGGTTCGCCGATGCCCACAAGGCGCGGCGCGAGGTGATGCTGCTGGCGCTGGTGCCGGCCAACGGACTGGCTGCGGCGCGCGCCGCGGCCGGTGCCGGCGCCGACCTCGTGGGTGTGGAGGGCTTCCCCGGCGCGGATGCGTTGCGGGAGCTGCGTTGCGCCTCGGCGGACGTGCCGCTTGCGCTTCTCGACGCCGACACCGCCACGCTTCCCGATCCGACGGACCTGGCGCTTCTCGGCGTCAGCCTCGTCATCCCCGACACCGGCAAGCACAAGGACATGCGTCGATGACTTCGATCACGTCTCCCAGGGCCCAGTTCGGGCTCATCCTTCCCTCGACCAACACCGTGGTCGAGGCCGAGTTCAACTGGATGCGGGCGAATGGCGTCTCGTGGCATACCGGGCGCATTTACATCCCCAATCCCGATCTCGACGACGACGATTCCTTCGTGTCCTTCCTCGAAAATCTCAGGACGGAGATCGGGCGCGCGGTACGCGACGTGGTTACGGCCAAGCCCGACTACCTGGTCATGGGCATGTCGGCGGAAACCTTCTGGGGCGGTACCGACGGCGCATCCGCCTTCGAGAGCTGGATGAAGGACCTCTCCGGCCTCGACGTGACGACCGGTGCGGCTGCCTGCAAGGCCGCGCTCGGCGCCTATGGCACGCGCCGCATCGGCGTCATCACGCCCTACCAGCCGGTGGGCGACGCGCAGGTGAAGACGTTCTTCGAGCAGCTCGGCTTCGAAGTGAACGCCATCGTCGGCCTGAAATGCGCGACCGCCACCTCGATCGCGGATACGCAGCCGGAGGAAATCCGGGCGGCCTTCCGCGAGGTGGATGGCCCCGGCGTCGACCTTCTCGTGCAGGCGGGAACCAACCTTCCGGTCGCAGCGCTCGCCGAGGACCTCGAGAAGGAGTTCGGGAAGCCGGTGATCCCGATAAATACCGCGACCGTCTGGCACGCCTATCGCACCAATGGCATAGACGATCGCCTGGAAGGTTTCGGCTCGCTCCTATCCCGCCACTGAGGTGCGTCCGATGAGCGACATCCAGCGCGACTACGACAAAGCCGGCTTCGGCGGGCACATCATGCCGGGGCAGTCGCGGGCGCTGCTCATCGTCGACCCGGCCCGCGCCTATGCCGATCCCGCCTGCCCGCTCTATGCGGGCGTCGAAAAGACGATCGAGGCGATGAAGATCTTGCTCGCGGCGGCGCGCCGCGGACCGAAGCCGGTCTTCTTCACCCGCGTCGTCCACGATCCCAAGGGCCTTTCGGGCGGCACCTTCTTCCGCAAGGTGCCATCGCTGCAGTGGCTTTCGCCGGAAAGCCCCTACTCGGCCTATATCGAGGGTCTGGCGCCCGGTCCGGGCGATATCGAGATCACGAAGCAATATCCCTCGGCCTTTGCCGGCACGTCGCTCGCCGCCTCGCTGCGTGCCCTCGGCGTCGACACGGTGGTGATCGCCGGCCTGACGACGAGCGGCTGCATTCGGGCGACTGCCACCGACACGATGCAGAGCGGCTTCATCCCGATCGTGGCGCGGGAAGCGGTCGGTGATCGGCAGCCGGGTCCGCACGAGGCGAATCTCTTCGACATCCAGGCCAAGATCGGGGAGGTCATCTCCCTGCAGGACGCCATGGCGCTCTTCGGCTGAGACCGGCATGCCCGCATCGCGCATCGAAGCCTCGGCCAAACGCGAAGCTCTCCGCCGGCGAATCCGCCAGGGTCGCCTGACGGTCATGCCGGGTGCCTTCAATGCCGCCGTCGCGCAGATGGTCGCGGGCCATGGATTCGGTGGCGTCTACGTTTCCGGGCACATGATCGCCGCGGCGCGCGGCCTTCCCGATATCGGTCTCACCACGTCGGTGGAAGTCGCGGAGGCGGCCGGCACGATCGCCCGCATGACCGATCTGCCGACGATCGTCGACGCCGATGCCGGATTCGGCTCGCCGCTGTCGGCGGAACGGACCGTGCAACTCCTCGAGGATGCCGGGCTCGCGGGCTGCCACATCGAGGACCAGGCCGATCCGAAGCGGGTCGGCGGCGGGCCGGGACTCCTGCTGGTGGAACCAGAGGCGGCGGCGCGGCGCATCCGCGCGGCCGTGCGCGGCCGGCGGGACGAGCGCTTCCTCGTGATCGCGCGCACGGACGCGCTTCCCGTGGAGGGGATGGGAAAGGCGCTCGATCGGGCCCGGCTCTATCGCGAGGCCGGTGCCGACGTGATCTTCGTCGAGGGACTGAAATCTGCCGCGGACGTTGCCGCGGTGCATGAAACGGGAATCGCGCCGATGCTGGTCAACGTCAACGAGCTTGGCGGCAACCGGCTCACGATCGGGGAACTCGAGCGGCTCGGCGTTGCCATCGCGATCTATCCGATGGCGCTGATGCGGCTGGCGCTCGGCGCGGCGGAGCAGGGCCTGGCGGCGCTCCGCGCCTCGGGCTCCATGGTCGGGCTGACCGCCGGGATGTACGGACCGGAGAAGCTGGCGCGCCTTCTCGATGTGGCATCCTACGAGGAGCTCGTCGACGAGGGCGACCGCCGCTAGGGCATCAGTCGGCCGCCGTTGATGTAGAGCACCTGGCCGGTCATGTAGGCCGAGGCCGGACCGGTGAGGAACAGCATGGGTCCCGCAACGTCGCCGGCGGAGGCCATGCGACCCATCGGGATCGACGCGAGGATGCGGGTCTTGAGGTCTTGGCGAGCGCGACAATGCCTGCCTTGGAGATGCTGTAGGCGCCGAAGGTCGGCTCGGGATTGGCGGCGAGCCCCGACGACACGAAGACCATGGCGCCGCCGCCAGCCTTCATGGCGGGAAGAGCGAGCTGCCCCGCGAGCACGGCGCTCCTCAGGTTCACCTGCATGACGCGCTCGTAGTCCGCGAAATCGATGTCCTCGACCCGGGCCTGGCGCGGGTTGATGCCGGCCACATGGGCGAGGACGTCGAGCCCACCGAACCGCGTGACGACCTGTTCGAAAGCCGCCTGCATCTCGCCTTCGCGGGAGGCGTCAGCCGCGACGGCCATGACCCCCTCCGGTACGGGGGCGGCCTGAAGGGAGGCAGGCAAGTCCATCACCGCGACCCGGCAATCCGCAGCGAGCAGTCCTTCGACATAGCTGCGACCGATGCCGCCGCAGCCTCCGACGACGATGACGCGCGAGCCCGAGGGCGGACCAAGGCGATCATGGACCATGGACGATCAGGCCTTCTTCGGCGGGATGTGGGCTTCGTGGTTCTGCAGGTACCACTCCGCGATCTCCTCGCGCGTGGCGAACCAGATGTCGTCGAAGCCCTTGGCATAGTCGATGAAGTCGCGGAGGGCGCGGATGCGGAAAGGCTGTCCGATGACGTGCGGGTGCAGGCCGATGTTCATGAAGCGGCCGCTGTCCCTGTCCGCCGCCTCCTGGCGCAGCCAGTCGAGCTGCTCGCGGAACACGGTCAGTGCGCCGTCGACATCCATGCCCTGGCGCATGAAGACGGTGAAATCGTTGACCTCGGAGGTATAGGGGACCGAGACCATCGGCTTCCCCGAGCGCGTGCGCACCAGATAGGGCTGGTCGTCGTTGAGGAGGTCGGTAGTGAAGAGAAGGCCTTCCTCGGCGAGGATGTCGATGGTGTTCATCGTCTGGCGGAGCGAACTCGACAGCCAGCCGCGTGCCGGCCTGCCACATACCTCGCGATACACCCGGAGAGTCTCGCGGATGACCTCACGCTCCTTTGCGGCGTCGAAATAGAAGTCCGTGAGAAGGTCCGACTGGACGTAGTTGTGCGCGAGGATTTCCCAGCTGCGCTCCAGCGCCGCATCGATCACCGCCCGGCGCTCGATGCCCATCTTGGCATTCATGGTGCAGGTCGAGGGCACGCCGGCTGCGTCAAACACATCGAACATGCGCCACACGCCGACCCGCTGGCCGTATTCGCGCCAGGTGTAGTTGGGGCTGTCGAAGACGTTGCCGGGGAGGTCCCCGCCGACGATGCCGGGGCCGCCAGGATAGTAGCGGTCGGGGGTCGGTCGGACGGCGTCCCAATATTCGAAATTCGTGGTCAGCATGATCGCCACGCGCTTGCCGTTCGGCCAGCGGAGAGGAGAGCGCTGCGAGATCGGAACGAAGTCGTATTCCATTATCCGGATCCTACTTGGCTGGCATTTTTTGTACACATTTCTTATCACGCTTTCATGGCGTTTTGCGGAAAAATATCGGCTTTCGCGAGATGCACGTTGGGCGTAGAGTCAAAAAGGTGTACAAAATAATCGCGACGGGAGGCATCCATGATCTACGACCTGCGTACCTATTCTTTTGCGCCGGGCAATGCCCAGCAGTACCTGAAGGTCTACGAGGAGCTGGCGCTCGCGCTGCAGCTGAAGCACCAGAAGAACATGGTGGGCTTCTGGCAGACGGATATCGGTCCGCTGAACCGCACCGTCAGCATCTGGGCCTATGACAGCCTCGCCGCCCGCGAGGAGGCAAAGGCGGCCCTAGGGCAGGAGGCGCAGTGGAAGGAATATCTCCGCGCCGCACAGCCGCTCATCCTGTCGCAGGAAAACGCCATCCTGAAGCCGGCGCCGTTCTTCAAGAAGTAGCGCGGAGATCGACGCTCCATGCCGGCCCTTCCCGTCAACGAAGAGACATGGCGTCCGGTCGACCGGGTCTACGAAGCGATCCGCCGGGGGATCATCTCGGGGGAGTTCCGGGCCGGCATGCATCTCCGCGAGGAGACGCTGGCGGGACGATCGGCGACCTCGCGTACGCCGGTGCGCGAGGCGCTCCGCCGGCTCGCCTCGGAAGGGCTAGTGACGATCGGCGACAACCGGCGGGCCAGGGTTTCCGATTTTTCGCCGCACGAGGTCCAGGCCGTCTACGAGATCCGGGTGCGGCTGGAGAGCCTTGCTGCCGAGCTCGCCTGCGCGCGCATGACCGAGGAGGGCCTGCGACGGCTGACCGAGATCAACTCGCGCATCGAAGCGCTCGGGCCGGAAGTCTCCGACTACACGCTCACGCATTTCATGGAGCTGAATGCCGAGTTCCATCTCGAAATCATTCGCCAGGCGGGCTCGCGGCAGCTCGAGGCGGCGCTGTCGTCGGCGGTCGTCGTTCCGATCATCCTGCTGAAGCACTACGTCTGGGGCGACACCGTCCGGATCGAACGCTCGTACCAGCAGCATCGCGAGATCATCGACGCACTTTCGAGCAGCAACAGCCACTGGGCGTCGGCCTGCGTAGCCGCCCATATCCAGTCGTCGCGGCCAGTGGCGGCGATGGGCTTGTTCACGCCGGAATGATCATGAGGGTGGGCGGAAGCGCGCGGGACATGGCGCGACAATCCTTGAACCTCGGCTGGACGTTCCCGCGCCTCGCGTTGCCAGATCGCATCCGTGCGGCCGCCTGCGTCGGCTTCCGCTACGTCGAATGCCACTTTCCCTATGAGCACGATGCAGCGGAACTGGCGGGCGTGCTTCGCGAGACGGGGCTCGCCATGGTGGCGATGAACGTGCCGCGGGGTGGAGAGGGACGGCTTGGCCTGGCTTCGGTCGCCGGTGCCGATGCGGCCTTTCGCGAGGACCTCGTACGCGCGCTCGACTGGTCCCGCATCCTGGAGGCGCCGTTCGTCCATGTGCTTGCGGGCGACCTCGGGCCGGAACCGCGAGCGGCGGCGGAAGCACGGTTGGCGGAAAACCTGGCATGGGCAGCGACCGAGGCCGGGACGGAGACCACGCTTCTCGTCGAGCCGCTGAACAGCCACGATCGTCCCGACTATCTGCTCAGCCGGATCGATCAGGCGGCCCGGATCATCGGCGAAGTCGGCAGGCCGAACGTGCGGCTGCTCTTCGACGCGTATCACGTCGCCATGATGGAGGACGATCCGGTGGCGCAACTGGCCCGGCACGCGGGCATCATCGCGCATGTGCAGGTGGCGGGGGTTCCGGGCCACCACGAACCGGACGAGGGCATCGTCGACTATGAGGCGTTCTACGATGCGCTCGACCGGACGGGGTATGCCGGCCTGATCGGCGCCGAATACGTTCCGCGCGGCGACACGCTCGCGGGCCTTGCCTGGCTGGGGGAGTTGGGGATCGTCGGCCGGGAGACGTTGGCGTGAGCGGGGCGTCCTCGTTCGTCGGCCGTGCGGTGCCGCTGCGGCTCGCCGATATCGACACCGACATGATCATCCCGAAGCAGTACCTCACATGGCTCACCAAGCGGGGGATCGGCGAGGGACTCTTCCGCGAGGCGCGCCGATTGCCGGACGGTTCTCCGGACCCGGGATTTCCGCTCAACCAGTCGGCTTATGCCGAGGCGACCATCCTCGTAGCCGGCGACAATTTCGGTACGGGCTCGTCGCGCGAGCACGCCGTATGGGCCCTCATGGACGCGGGCTTCCGCGCCGTCATATCGAGCCGCTTCGGCGAGATATTTCGCGCCAACGCGGTGAAGAATGGCCTCCTTCCGGT
Organism: Hyphomicrobiales bacterium; assembly: GCA_017305635.1. Lineage (GTDB taxonomy): Bacteria > Pseudomonadota > Alphaproteobacteria > Rhizobiales > Kaistiaceae > JAFKKF01. The sequence goes on from JAFKKF010000015.1 coordinate 57,544, forward strand.
GCAGGTGACGCCGTTCGAGCTCGCAGCCCTCTTCCAGGCAGCCGAGGCCGGGCAGGCCTTCGTGGTGGACGTGGAAGGTCAGGTTCTGTCGGGCGGCGAGGCGCGTGTTTCCTTTGCCCTTGCCGTAGTGGAGCGTCGCCGGCTGGTCGACCGCATCGACGAGATCGCGGAAGCGCTTGCGAGCGACCGGCTCATAGCCGCGTTCGAGGGCAGGTCGCCCCGCCGGGTGCGCCCTGCGCCTACGCCGCGCACCTTGTGCGACAAGGTCTGGGACGACCATGTCGTCGAGGCTCGCGTGGACGGCTCGTCGCTCCTCTACATCGACGGGCATCTGGTGCACGAAGTGTCCTCCCCGCTCGCCTTCGAAGGGTTACGGACGGCGCGACGGAAGGTCCGCGCCCCCGGCCGCACCCTTGCCGTCGTCGACCACAACGTACCAACCCGCGAGCGCCACCGGGCCAATGCCAACCCGGAAGGGACGGCGCAGATGGCGGCGCTCGCCGCGAATGCGGCGGAGCACGGGATCGAATTCGTCGGCCTCGACGACCCGCGGCAGGGAATCGTCCATGTCATAGGACCGGAACTGGGACTGACCCTTCCCGGGTCTACCATTGCCTGCGGCGACAGCCATGCGCCGACCCATGGCGCGCTCGGTGCGCTGGCCTTCGGCATCGGTACTTCCGAGGTCGAGCATGTCCTTGCGACCCAGACGCTGGCACTGGCGCGGCCACGGAACCTGCGGATTCGCTTCCGCGGAAAGCCGCCGCCGGAAATCTCGGCGAAGGACCTGGCGCTCGCCGTCGTCGGCGAGCTCGGCGTCTCCGGCGGGAGCGGATACGTGATTGAATATGCCGGCGATGCAATCGGCGCATTGTCCATGGAGGGCCGCATGACGGTCTGCAACATGGCGATCGAAACCGGGGCGCGTTCGGGCATGATCGCCGTGGACGAGCGGACGATAGCCTACGTGAAGGGGAGGCCGCGTGCGCCGGCGGGAGAAGCCTGGGACGCGGCACGCTGGCGGTGGGAGGGTCTCTTCTCCGACGAGGATGCGCCGTTTGACCGGGAGGTAACCCTGGATGTCGGCCGCCTCGTGCCCCTGGTCACCTGGGGAACGAGCCCGGAGGACGTGGTGCCGGTTTCCGGCAGGGTTCCCGATCCCATGGACATCGCGGACGAAGTCCGCCGCGCCGCCAAGATGCGGGCGCTTGCCTATATGGCATTGGTACCCGGCCAGCGCATCGACGAGATTGCCATAGACCGGGTCTTCATCGGCTCCTGCACCAACGGGCGCATCGAGGATCTCCGCGCCGCCGCAGCGATCCTTCGCGGCAGGCACGTCCGCGAAGGCGTCAAGGCGATGGTGGTCCCGGGCTCGGGCCCCGTGCGGCGGCAGGCCGAGGCGGAGGGGCTTGCCGCGACCTTCATCGCCGCCGGCTTCGAATGGCGCGAGCCCGGCTGCTCCATGTGCGTCGCCATGAATGCCGACACGCTGGCGCGGGGCGAGCGCTGCGCCTCGACATCGAACCGAAATTTCGAGGGGCGGCAGGGCGCCGGCGGGCGCACCCATCTGGTTTCGCCGGCCATGGCCGCCGCCGCGGCGATTGCTGGCCGGTTCGTGGACATCCGCGACCTCGCCGCCGGTTCTTGAGCGGGCGGCCCATAACCTCGCAGGGGCAGCGGCCTACACCACCGGAAGGTTCGCGGCAGCCGGATCGCTCAGCAATTGTTTCATCTGGGCGAGTACGAATTCGAGTTCCTTCCGGTCCTCCACGCCTCCCAGGCAAAGGCGCACGCCGCGCGGAACCGTACCGTCGACCGTCGAGGCCTCGGGCGGAGTTATGAGAATTCCGCGCTGCCGGGCGACGACGAAGAAATCCGATGCGCTCCAGCGGCGCGGCAGGTCGAGCCAGACATGGAAGCCGGTCGGCTCGACCCGACGTCGCTCGGACGACTTGCCGAACAGGGTATCCACGAAGAGCTGATGGCGCGCCGAAGCTTCCCCGCGCTTCTCGCGGATTATGGCATCGAGCCTGTCCTTCCGGATCATGTCGATCGCCAGCTCGGCAAAGACGCTGGACGCCATCCACGCGGTTCCATGCATGGCGAGAACCGCGCGGTCCATGAGATCGGGCGGGACCACCAGCATGCCGATGCGGAAGCCCGGAGCGATGCACTTCGACAGGCTTGCGACGTAGAAGCTGCGCTCGGGGATCAGCGCCGCGATGGGCAAAGGCTTCTGCGGGAAGAAGAAGCCGTAGACGTCGTCCTCGATCAGGTAGAGGTCGTGGCGGGCAATGATCTCGGCGATCCTTTCCCGGCGCGGCTGCGACATCGTGCGGGCGGTCGGGCTTTGCAGGGTAGGCATGAGATAGACCACGCGCGCCAGCGAACGCGCCGCGTGCTCCTCGAGGGCCTCAGGAATGACCCCTTCCTCGTCCATCGGCAGGCCGAGAAGCCGGACGCGGCCGGCTTGGGCCAGGGCCTTGAAGCCGGAATAGGTCAGTTCCTCTACCAGGACGCTGCTTTCGCCGCCCGCCATCGAGATCCGCATGGCGAGGTCGATGCCGTGCTGGGCGCCGTTGGTTATCAGGAGGTTCTCGCCGCTCGGCCGGAACGATCCGACGGCCATCCAGTCGGCCAATGCATCGCGCTGGTCGCGCCGGCCCTGATGCGGCTGGTAGGAGAACAGATCCTCGAGGCGAACGGAGCGGGACGCATCCTCGAACGCCGCGCGAAGGTCGCCGAGCTGGCGGCCTTGCGGGACGATATTCAGGCCAAGATTGGCGAGTCCTGTCGCGCGTGACCGTTGGGCCGAGGCGGCAAGGTCCTGCACCCGGACAAAGGTCCCCTGTCCAACGCGGCTGGTAACGAGGCCACGGGCCTGGGCTTCGCGATAGGCCTTGCTCACCGTCACCGGACTCAGCCCGACATGGGCGGCAAGGTTGCGGTGCGCGGGCAGGCGCGTGCCGGGCGCAAGGCGTCCCGCACGCACCGCAGCCTCGATGCGATCCAAGAGGGCGCGATAGGGAGCCTCGCCGCTCTCGGCCATGCCCTGGAGAAAGGGCAGGAGGGCCTCGACGGCCAACTCTTCCGGCCTGCTGCCCGTGCCGGCGCGGCGCCGCTTCGTGGGCCGCGTCATCGCGCGGCCTCCCGACCCGGGCGCTGGAGCGCGACGAAGACGGCGATCGCCAGCACCGAGATGACGATCAGGATGGAGGAAATGGCCGCTATCACCGGATCGAGCTGGTCGCGCAGCGACAGGAACATCAATCGCGTCAGGAGGGTGTTGGAGCCGCCGGCGACGAAGAGCCCGATGACTACCTCGTCGAAGGAGGTGATGAAGGAGAATATCACGGCGGCAATGATCGAAAGGCGGATCTGTGGGACGGTGACGTCCCAGAAGGCCCGCAGCCGGCTGGCGCCGAGCGTGCGCGCAGCATTCTCCTGTGCCTTGTCGAAGGTCTTCAGGCCGGCGCCGACCGTGATCACCACGAAGGGAATGCAGAGCGCCGAGTGGGCGACCACGATGCCCGCGAAAGTATTCACGAGATTGAGGCGGATGTAGAGAAAGAACACGCCGATCGCGGCGAGGACCACCGGGATCAGCTGAGGCAGAAGCAGGAAGAAGCGCAGCAGCACGAAGAGGCGGCCGCGCGCCTCGTTGAGGGCATAGGCGGCCCCCACGCCCACCGGGACCGAGATCAGCGTCGCGACGGCTGCCACCGAAAGCGAGTTGCGCGCCGCGGCCAGCCATTCATTGGACCCGAAGAAGGTTCTGTACCACTGCAGCGTGAGGGCCTCGGGCGGAAACTCCAGGTACTTGGAGTCCGAGAAGCTCATCGGGATCACGATGAAGATGGGTACAAGCAGGAAAACGAAGACGATGGAGACCAGCACGTAGAGCCATGCCCGGTGCGAATGGGGGACATGGATGGCGGCATTGCTCATCGCATCCTCCAGGCGTAGGCGGCGCCCATCGCCTTGGCGACCAGCGGGATAAGGGCGATTGCGAGGAGCAGGATCACGCCCAGCGCGCTCGCCGCGCCCCAGTCGGCATACATGGCAACGTTGTGCTGGATCTTCATCGAGATCGTCACCACGTTGCCGCCGCCGAGAAGCTGTGGGGTCACGTAGAAGCCGAGGCACAGCACGAAGACGAGGATCATCCCGGCGAAGACCCCCGGCAGGGACAGCGGCAGGAAGACCTGGAAGAAGCTACGCGTCGGCGAGGCTCCCAACCCCGCGGCCGCGCGTGTCAGGTCGGGATCGATCGCCTTCATCGAGGCGTAGAGGGGCAGGATGAGGAATGGCAGCATGATGTGCACCATCCCGACGACCGCGGCGCCCATCGTGTTCGCCATGCGGAGGGGGGTGTCGACGATGTGCAGGGCGATGAGAGCGTCGTTGATGACGCCATTGCGCTGGAGGAGCACCATCCAGGCATAGGTGCGCACAAGCAGCGATGTCCAGAACGGGACCAGCACGCATCCGAGCGCGATGGTCGCGAGACGCGGCGGAAGCAGCTTGATCAGATAGGCCGTCGGATAGCCGAGAATCACGGTGAGGATCGACACGATCGCCGAGAGCTGGAAGGTGGCGACGATGATCTTCCAGTAGCTAGGATTGTCGATCATGCGCTGGTAGTTCGCCAGCGAGAGATGTCCTTCGGACACGAAGGAGAGGCAGGCCAGCCAGACGAACGGCCCGACCATCACGATGACCAGGACGATGGCCGGAATCGCGGCGGCGGAAGTCCGCGCCCGGTAGAAGGCCTCGCGCCGCGGCCGAGCCGTCGCTCTCTCGGAGATCGACAGGGCGGTCATCCGGCAACCCCGATGACGCAGGCATCCTCCATGCGCAGCCCGACGCGCAGCTTCTCGCCCCTGGCCGGGAGGGATTTCAGAACCGTATGGCGCGTGCCGCGGCGCAGGGAGAGGGATTGGCCGTCGGGCAGTTTCACGAAGACGAGGATCGTATCGCCCTGGTAGATGACCTCGCGCACTTCGCCGTCGAATCCGATGACGTCGGGATGGGACGCTTCGCCGTCGAGGATCTCCACCTTCTCTGGACGCACGACGAGCGCAGGGCAGGGCAGGGCCCGGGGGCCGTCGAGAAGGCGAGGGGGCACGGTGATCCCGTCCCGGCCGTCGACCGCGATCGGCAGCACCGCCGCGTCGCCGATGAAGCGGGCGACGAATTCCGAGGTCGGCCGCTCATAGATATCGCGGGGGCTTGCCACCTGCATGATGCGGCCACGCTCCATGACGGCGACGTGGTCCGACATGGTCAGCGCTTCCTTCTGGTCATGCGTGACATAGACGATGGTCCGGCCGAGACGCTGATGCAGGTGCTTCAGCTCGATCTGCATGTCCTCGCGCAGGCGCTTGTCGAGCGCGGACAGGGGCTCGTCCATGAGGATGATCGCCGGCTCGAAGACCACGGCACGGGCAAAGGCGACGCGCTGCCGCTGGCCGCCGGACAACTGGTTGATCCTGCGATCCTTCAGGCCGTCCATCTGGACCACGCCGAGCGCCTCGCGCGCGCGCCGCTCGCGCTCGGCGCGGGAAACGCCGCGCAGCTTCAGCGGGTAGGCGACGTTCTCCCCGACCGTCATGTGGGGGAAAAGGGCATAGCTCTGGAAGACCATGCCGAGGTTCCGCCGGTGCGCCGGCAGGGTCAGAATTTCGTTGCCGTCGACCAGGATGCTGCCAGCGTCGGGCTGGACGAACCCGGCAATGCACATGAGCAACGTCGTCTTGCCCGATCCCGACGGGCCGAGAAGTGTGAGAAATTCCCCGGGCGTGATCGACAGCGACACGTCATCCAGCGCCGGGACGCCGCCGAAATGCTTCGCGATGGAGCGGATATCGATCGAAGATGCCATCGGGGTCCATGTGCGGATTGCGTTGGTCGAGGGCGGGTGCGTGACAATGCACGCACCCGGAGTTGTTTGAAATGACCTAGTTCATTTCTGGCGGAAGTTGTCCCACATTTCCACGACCTTCGCGCCGTTCTCGCCCCACCAGTTGGAGTCCGCGATGATCTGGTTCTTCGCATTCTCCGGCGAGGAGTTGATCAGCTTGGCCGCTTCCGGCGTGATGATGCCGGTATCGAAGGCCTTGGAGTTCACCGGGCCATAGGGGATGTACTTGGTGAAGTTGGCCTGCTGCTCCGGCGAAACGAACAGGGCCAGCGCCTTCATGGCGAGCTCCTTGTGGGGGGCTCCCTTCGGGATGGCATAGCAGTCGGCCTGCAGGATGCCCTGGTTGAAGGTATAGCCGAACTTGGCTCCATCCTTGAGCGCGCCCGCAAGCCGGCCGTTCCAGACCTGGAGCATGTCAACCGCGCCGTCCTTGGCGAGCTGGGCGGATTGGGCGCCGGAATCCCACCATACGCTGACCGACGGCTTCAACTGCTCGAGCTTCTTGAAGGCCCGCTCGACATCGAGCGGGTAGAGCTTGGAGGGTTCGACGCCATCGGCAAGCAGGGCCATTTCGAGCGTTCCGAGCGGATAGTTGTAGATGCCGCGCTCGCCGGGGAAATTCTTGGTGTCGAAGAAGTCCGCCCAGGTCTTCGGTTCGCCCTTAACCGTCTCCTTGTTCCACGACATGATGGTGGAGAAATAGAAGATTCCGACCCAGTACTTGTCGACCATCGCCTTGTCGATGCCGTCGGTGTTGATCACCGAATAGTCGAGCGGCTCGAGGAGACCCTCCTTGGCGGCAATGGCGCATTCGTTCGACCCCATGTCGATGAGATCCCAAGTCACCGCGTTGCTCTGGACCTGGACGCGGACGTCCTGGAGGCCCGCGGCGCTGGTCGCCTCGTTGACGGTGATGCCCAGCTTGGCGGCGGTGGGCTTCCAGAACGCCTCGCGGTGAGCGTCCTGCAGGACGCCTCCACCGGAGACCACGGTAATCTCGTCGGCCGACGCCGCGCCAGCAGCGAAGAGCGTCAAGGCCGAGATCACGAAGGCAAACTTGCTGCGCATTGGCTTATCCCTCTCTGTTGAACCCCGTTCCGCCGACGATGCCACCACGGCCACTGGCCGGCGGACATCCCTGCGACGGGCGCGGGGAGCTTGTCCCGCGCGTACCGATCATAACATTGACTACATCAAATGAAAGCGGTGACTGTTGCAAACTGCAAAATGATATATGTTATTGCGCTGCATTACGGATATCGGCGAATTTCCGCGCCGCCGCGGCGCAATCGATCGCCGTGATTGTGCTCGTCGGGAAATCTCGCGGCGCGCTTGCGGACTGCCAAGGGAGCCGGAGTTGCGCTGTGTGAATAATTGATACAGTGCTCTTTTGATTATTGACATATGTCTATTCGCGTCTCTATCCTCCGCCCGTCGATCCGCCGATGCGAGGGGCATCCAAATGTCAGAACTGCAGCTGTCCCAGGCCCAGCTTCTCGAGGCCTATCGCCTGATGAAGACGATACGCGTCTTCGAGGAGAGGGCGATGACCGAAAAGATGGGCGGCAACGTCCCGGGAGGCACGCATCTCTATGCCGGCGAGGAGGCGTCCGCCGTCGGCGTGTGCATGCACCTCGGCCCCGCCGACCAGATTTCCTCGACGCATCGCGGTCATGGCCATTCGATCGCAAAGGGCTGCGACGTCGATGGCATGATGGCCGAGATCATGGGGAAGGGTACTGGCATCTGCGGTGGCAAGGGCGGCTCCCAGCATATCGCCGACCTCAGCAAGGGAATGCTTGGCGCGAATGGCATCGTCGGGGCCGGCTCGCCGATCGTCTGCGGCGCGGCCCTCAGTGCGCAGATCCTCGGCAAGCAGGACGTGGCCGTGGCCTTCATCGGCGACGGTGCATTCAACCAGGGAACGACGGCGGAGAGCCTGAACCTGGCCTCGATCTGGAAGCTCCCGGCGATCTTCGTGGTGGAGGACAACGGTTTCGGTGAGGCGACGAGCAGCGCCTTCGTGCAGGCGGGCGAGATCGTCGAGCGTGCCGCCTCGTTCAAGATCCCGGCCATGAAGGTCGACGGAGTCGATTTCTTCGCCGTCTATCAGGCGGCGGGAGAGGCGGTGTCGCGGGCGCGCGCCGGCGGCGGTCCCTCTGTCATCCACACCGTCGTGCCACGCTATTTCGGCCACTATGCGGGCGATCCCGACAACTACCGCACCGCGGAAGAGAAGGCGGCGATGCGCAAGGACCGCGATTGCCTTAAGCGCTTCCGTGCGCGCGTCGACGAGACCTCGCTCCTCGATGCGGCGGCCCTCGACCAGATCGATGCCGACGTCGAGGCGGCGATCGCGAGCGCGGCAGACAAGGGCCGTGCCGCGCCGCCTCCCGCACTCGAGAGCCTTACTACCGATGTCTACATCCGTTACGTCTGAGTGAAGGGGCGCGGGCAATGCCGCAGAAGACGTTCCGCCAAGCGATCAACGAGGCTCTCCACCAGGAGATGAAGCGCGACGACCGCGTCATCGTCATGGGTGAGGACGTGGCCGGGGGTTCCGGTGCTTCGGGCGACAAGGATGCCTGGGGTGGCGCGTTCGGTTGCACGAAGGGACTCCTCGGCGCCTTCGGGCCGGCGCGGGTGCGCGACACGCCGATCACGGAGAGCGCCTTCATCGGCGCGGCCGGCGGCGCGGCGCTGACCGGCCTGCGGCCGGTCGCCGAGATCATGTATGTCGACTTCGTCGGCGTGTGCCTCGACCAGATCATGAACCAGATCGCGAAGTTCCGGTACATGTTCGGCGGCACGGCGAGCACCCCCGTCGTGATCCGCGCCAGCTACGGCGCCGGACGCGGCGGCGGCAGCCAGCACAGCCAGTCGCTCTATCCGATCTTCACCCACATACCGGGCCTGAAGGTCGTGGTGCCGTCTTCCCCCTATGACGCCAAGGGCCTGCTCGCCCAGGCGATCCGCGACGACGATCCGGTCGTCTTCCTCGAAAGCAAGATGCTCTACAACACGACCGGCGAGGTCCCGGACGGCGCCTATACCATCCCCTTCGGCGAGGCGAACATCGTCCGGGAAGGCGGCGACGTGCTGCTGGTCGCCATCGGGCGCATGGTCGGGGTCGCCGAAGAGGCGGCCAAGACGCTCGAGACCGAGGGCATATCCTGCTGCGTCCTCGATCCGCGCACGCCGTCGCCGCTCGACGAGGATACGATCCTCGAGAAGACCGAGGAGATCGGGCGCGTCGTCATCGTCGACGAATCCTATCCGCGCTGCGGCCTCGCGGCCGACATATCGAGCCTGATCGCCGAGCGGGCCTTTCCCAGTCTCAAGGCTCCCATCCGCAAGGTAACTCCGCCGCATTCGCCGGTGCCCTACGCGCCGGTCCTGGAGCGCGCCTTCGTTCCGACTCCCGACCGCGTCGTCGAGGCGGTCCGCGCCGTCGCGAAGGGCTAGGACGATGGCTGCCATTCATCCGGTGGTCATGCCCGTCTGGGGCGTGATCATGACCGAGGGGACGGTCGTCAAGTGGCTGGTCGCCGAAGGCGACGACATCACGCCGGAGCTCGAGATCGTCGAGATCGAGACGACCAAGGTCACCGGCGGCCTCGAGGCGGGAGTATCGGGCAAGCTGCGGCGCATCGTCGCCGACAACGGCTCGACGCTTCCGACCGGCGCCCTCATCGCGGTCATTTCCGATCCCGAAGTTCCGGAAGCCGAGATCGAATCCTTCGTGGCTGGCGCGAAGACCGAGGTGCCGACGGCGCCTGTCGCGCCGCCGCAGCCCGCGACCATCCGCGTCGGCGACATCGAGATAAATGCCCTTCGCCTCGGCGAGGACTTGCCGGGGACGCCGCTCCTTCTTCTCCACGGGTTCGGCGGCGACCTCAATACGTGGCTGTTCAATCATGGCGAGCTCGCCTCGGATCGCCAGGTGGTGGCCGTGGATCTGCCGGGCCATGGCGGCTCGTCGCTGGCCTTCGGCTCGGGCGACCTTGCGAGCCTCGCCGGCATCGTCGCGGGCACGCTCGATGCGCTGGGCATTTCCCGTGTCCATGTCGCGGGTCATTCGCTGGGCGGAGGCGTCGCACTGAAGCTCGCCGAGCTCCGGTCGGATCGCCTCGCCTCGCTGACGCTGATCGCACCGGTCGGCCTCGGCGCCGAAATCGGCGGGAACTACATTCCGGATTTCATTGCCGCCGATCGGACCCGCGCGATCAAGGACGTGCTCGGCCGGCTCTTCGCAGATAGTGCGGCGGTGAGCCGCGACATGGTCGAGGGCGTCCAGCGTTTCAAGCGCCTCGACGGGGCCGGCGACGCGCTCCGGACGATTGCGGACGCGGTGTTCCCGGACGGTCGCCAGAAGGAGGATCTGCGCCGGAGCCTCGGCCAGGTGCCTGCCATGGTCATACGCGGCGAGGCGGATCGGCTGGTTTCGGCAAGCCACGTCACCGGCCTTCCGGCCTCCGTGGAGGTGATCACGATCGCCGATGCCGGCCACATGCCCCAGATGGAGCAACCCGGACCGGTCAACCAGGCGATCCGCCGGCAAATGGCCAAGGCCGACGCTTGAAATTCCGGTAGATCTCTTCCTGGTCCGGAGGGAGGGACCCGGACGTCTTGAACCGCAAAGGGGATGCGGCAGCGAATGCGCACATCGTGGTCCGGAATTCACAGCGTGCTGGTCACGCCCTTCAGGAAGGATGGATCGGTCGATGTCGACCGATACAGGACCTTCGTCGAGACCAATATCGCAAATGGTGCCGATGGGGTGATCGTCGCCGGAAGCACGGGCGAGTTCTACGCCATGTCGCTCGCCGAGCGGCGGATATTGCTGTCGGCTGCGGTGGAGCAGTCGGCGGGGCGCGTTCCGGTGCTCGCCGGCGTATCGGATCTCCTCGAGAGCAATGTCCTTGCCATGTGCGAGGCAGCCGAGGCGACGGGCTGTGCCGGCATCCTCGCGTTGCCGCCCATCTACGCCATGCCCTCGCCGCGCGAGACGCATGCATTCTATCGGCGCCTCGCCTCGGCGACCCGCCTGCCGATCATGCTCTACAACTCCCCCCGGCGGACCGGCGTCGACCTTCTGCCGGAGCATGTCGAAGCCCTCCTCGAGCTGCCGAGCGTGGTGTCGATCAAGGACAGCTCCGGCAACATCGTCCAGGTCAGCCAGCTGGTGCAGCGCGTCGGCGGGGAGCTTGCGGTTTTCGTCGGCTACGAGACCATGATCCGCCCCGCGCTCGCCGTCGGCGCGGTCGGCGTCGTCGCGATGGCGCATCAGTTGTCCGGCCGCCTCGTCCGCGGCTACTTCGATGCCTGCCGCGAAGGGGACGGCGACACGATCGCGCGCCTAGAGCCGGCGCTCTTTGCGATCTATCGCTGCTTCCAGAGCGGCAGCTACTACGCAAGCATCAAGGCGACCATGAACGCGCTCGGGCTCGAGGCCGGCGATCCGCGGCCGCCGCTCCTGCCGGCCACGCCCGACCAGGCGGCCAAGATCGACGGCATCCTCGCCGAGGCCGGGGTTGCTGCCGCGATCGCCGGCGCGAAAGGCTAGCCATGCGCTCGACCCGCATCATCCAGGGCATCGACTCGCATACCGCAGGTTGTCCGCTCCGCCTGATCACATCGGGCTTCGGTCCCATCCGTGGCGCGACCATGGTGGAGAAGCGCGCCGACCTGATGCGGCGAGACGAGCTCCGGCGGCTCGTGATGTTCGAGCCGCGTGGCAGCTTCAACATGCCGGCGGCGGTGCTGACCGAGGCGTGCTCGCCCGATGCCGATATCGGCATGATCATCATGGAGCCGGACACCTATCCGCCGATGTGCGGCCATTGCGCGATGGCGGTTGCGACGATCGCAGTGGAGGCCGGATACATCGAAGCGAAGGAGGGCGAAACGCTCGTCCGGCTCGACACGCCTGCCGGCGTCGTGCCGGCGCGGGTCGCCGTGGGGGGCGGGCGGGCGAAGTCCGTGACGCTCGAGATGCCCACGTCCTTCCTGTTCGCGGCGGAGGTGGTGCTCGATACGCCCTCCTTCGGCAAGGTGAAGGGGGCGATCAGCTTCGGCGGCGATTTCTACCTGATCGTTCCGGCAAGTTCCCTCGGCATCGATCTCGATGCCGGCAATGCGTGGCGCATCGTGCAGGCGGCAGCGGAACTCCGCGAAGCGCTGAAGGGCATCCCGGTCCGTCATCCGACGCTGCCCCACATCGACCAGATCTACCAGGTGCAGCTGACCGAGGATCGCGCCGAAGGCGCGGATGCGCGCAATGTCGTGATCTGCCCGCCGACGGTCATCGACCGCTCGCCCTGCGGTACCGGCACGGCGGCGCGGATGGCGCTGCTCGCAGGGCAGGGAAAGCTGCGGGCGGGCGACAGCTTCCGCCATGCCGGCATCATGGACACGGTGTTCACCGGGCACATCAAGCGCCAGACGCGCCTTGGCGACCATCCCGCGATCGAATGCACGGTGACGGGCAGCGCCTATGTCACGGGAACCTTCAACTTCTTCCTCGATCCCAACGATCCCTTCCAGTCGGGCTTCCGGCTGACGGGCGTTTGAACCCGGCGGGCACCATGTCGCTCAGCTTCGATCCAGACAAGATTCGCGCCGATGCGCCGCACTTCATCGACGGCCGGCGTGTAGCCGATGGAGACGGCGCGGAAATCGAGGTCCGCCGTCCGTCCGATCTTCGCGTCGTCACGTCGATCAAGGCGGCAGGCGAGGAGACGGTGGACCGGGCGGCGCGCTCCGCCGTGGCGGCGCTGGGCGAGAGCCGATGGGCCGGGCGCAATCCGCGGGATCGCGCCGCCGTCCTGATCCGGTTCGCCGACCTCGTTGTCAGGAACGTGGAGGAGCTTGCCCGGCTGGAAGCCTGGTCGTCCACCCGCCTCATCGCGGAGACGGTGCCGCGCGACGTGGTTCGTACCGCCGAGATCATCCGGTATTACGGTGAGCAGGCCGACAAGATCGAAGGCGTGCTGACGACCACGGCAGCCGACGCGACGTGCATGATCGTGCACGAGCCCTATGGGGTTGTCGGTGCGATCATCCCGTGGAACTTTCCGCTGATCAATGCGGCGATGAAGGTGGCGCCGGCGCTGGTAGCCGGCAATGCCGTGCTGCTCAAGCCTTCGGAGCTCACGCCCTTTTCCGCCGTCCGGCTCGCTGAGCTCGCCGTCGAGGCCGGCCTTCCGGCCGGTCTTTTCAACGTGCTCCAGGGAGGCGGCGCGACCGGCTCGGCCATCGTGCGTCATCCGGCCGTCGGCAAGGTCAGCTTCACCGGTTCCACCGCGACCGGGCGCCGGATACTCGAGGATGCGGCCGCGGGCACCAAGCCGGCGACACTCGAGCTCGGCGGCAAGAGCCCGATCGTGGTTCTTCCCGACGTGCGCGACCGCGCCCGCCTTGCCGGGCTCATCGCCAATGCCTTCACCTACAATGGCGGGCAGGTCTGCACGGCCGGGACGCGGCTGATCGTGCATCGCGCGCAGGCGGACGAGCTGATCGATCGCGTGGCGGCGATCGTCGCTACCCGGCGCCCCGGACCGACCTGGGACGACACCTCGTCGCTTTCGCCGATCGTCAGCGAGAGGCAGGCGGCGCGTGCCGAGTCGCTTCTGAAGGGCACGGTCGCTGCCGGCGCGACCATCCGCCTCGGCGGCCGCCGCCATGCAGGCGCCAATGCCGGCATCTTCCTCGAGCCGACCGTGCTCGAAGGGGTCGGGCCGTCCTCGCCCGGCTTTCTCGAGGAGTTCTTCGCTCCGATCCTTGCCGTCTACCGCTACGACGACGAGGAAGAAGCCATCGCGCTCGCATACCACCCACTCTACGCGCTCGCTGCCAGCCTGCACACGGACGACGCCGCGAAGGCAATGGCCCTTCCGCGGCGGATCGAGGCCGGTTTCGTTTGGGTCAATGCGCATGGCCGTGCCCCGGAGAGCACCGCCCCCCAAGGCGGCTTCAGGGGGTCGGGCTACGGCAAGGACATGGGCCGTGCCGGTCTTGAAGCCTACCTGCGCCAGAAGACCGTGTGGCACTCGCATAGCATGTAAGGACGACAACGTGACCGAAGCAATCTGGAACTACATTGCCGGGCAGCGGCAAGCGCCACGTGGCGAAACGAGGCATCGCGTGATCAACCCCGCGCGCCTCGACGATGTCGTCGCAGAATACGAGCTTTCATCCGTGGTGCAGACCGACACGGCAATCGCCGCTGCCGTCGAAGCCGCGCGCGCGTGGCGCCTGGAGACGGCGATCCGCCGCGGCGAGATGCTGGCGAAGGCCGGTTCGTACATCATGGACAATGCGGGGACGCTCGGTGCCCTTGCCTGCCGCGAGATGGGCAAGCCGCTGGCCGAGGCCGTGGCCGAGGCCAACTATGCCGGCAAGGTTCTGCAATTCTATGGCGCGGAGGCGCAGCGTCCGCGCGGCGAGACGTTGAATTCGGGCCGTCCGAACGTCCATCTCTACACGGTACGCGAGCCGGTCGGCGTGGTCGGCGCAATAACGCCGTGGAACTTTCCGTTCTCCATCGCCTGCTGGAAGATCGGCCCGGCCTTGGTGACCGGCAATACCGTCGTCTGGAAGCCGGCGCCACATCATCCGCTGTCGTCGCAGGCGATCATGGAGGCGCTGGAAGCGGCGGGCCTGCCGGAGGGCGTGGTCAACCTCGTCCATGGTGGTGCCGAGGTCGGTGATCGAATTGCGCGCGATGAGCGGGTTGGGGCCGTCGCCTTCACCGGCTCGACGATGGTCGGCGAGGAAGTCTTCCGCATTGCCTCCGCGCGGCTTGCCCGCGCGCAGTGCGAGATGGGCGGCAAGAATGCGGTCTATGTCCATCGTGACGCCGACATCGACAAGGCGGTGAGCCTGGTGGTGGAGGGAGCGTTTCGCAGCGCTGGCCAGAAATGCACCGCGACCAGTCGCGTTCTCGTCGATCGCGAGATCGAGGAGGCTTTCGTTGTGAAGCTCGTTGCGCGGGCCCGCGAATTGACGGTCGGCAATCCCGCCGACGCCAGGACCTTTGTCGGACCGGTCGTCGACGAGCGTCAATTCACGAAGGTACGGGGCTTCATCGAGCGCGCGGTTGCCGCGGGCTTCCGCATCGCGGCCGGCGGCGCCGAGCCGTCCATGGGCAACGGCTATTTCGTCGCACCGACGATCGTGCTCGACGTCGCCCCCGATGCGGAAATCGCCCGCCAGGAAGTCTTCGGGCCGGTCGCGGCGGTGATGCCGGTGGAGGACATCGATGAGGCGCTGCGCCTCGTAAACGATACCCGCTACGGCCTCAGCGTGACCATCTGCACGCGCGACCTCAGCGCGGCGCATCGCTTCGCGCGGGATGCGGAGGCGGGCGTGGTCAATGTCAACCTGCCGACCGCGGGCGTCGAGATGCACGCGCCCTTCGGCGGATGGAAAGGCTCTGGAATTGGAATGCCGGAGCAGGGGCTGAAGATCCTCGACTTCTACACCAAGTGGCGCAGCGTCGCGATGCAGTTCAGCTGAATCCGGCGCCGGCTCTCCGGTGCCAAATGCCAGACGGGTCCGGCGAGGGACGACCGGCAGACGATCGCGGGCAATCCTAGCCGCACCAGGGGCGCGGCAGGGGCGGGCAGGTCCGGCGGCCGCAGGCATAGGGCACGGCAAGCTGCTCGGAGACCAGGATGTCGCCGACGTCGCGGCCTCCGGCGAAGAGCGAGCCGCATGCCCGCCCGTGGTTGCAGGCCTCCGTCCCCTCGGTTCCGGGCGCGCAGGAGCAGGCGATCGGGCGGTAGCTGAGGGCGCGCGATGCGACCAGCTCCCGGAGACGGGACTTGGCCCTGGCGCCGACGGAGGCTTCGGCAGCGCATGCCGGCTTCCAGGTCTCCGGCGCGTTGAACCCGACGAGGCGGACGCGGCGGCCGTCGAGGTCGATGGTGTCGCCGTCGATGACGCGGACCTGGCCGCGCCCAACCGGCTGGGCAACGTCCCCTGGATGCGCCGCAGTGGCAGGGGGAGCGGCATCGGCGAGGCGGGTGACGAGCCTCTGCCAGCCGAGTGAGACCAGGACGAGAATGGTCATGCCGATCAGGAGCGCGGCGACCGTGCCGAACAGCGGTGGCCGACCGCCGCGGCGGGCCGGGATGACGATCGCTTTCCTCATGGCATGACCCTGCGTCATGCCCGGTTAGCGCCCGGCTAACGCGGCGTCAGGCGCTCCGGCGGGAGGCGAGGCGGAGGACGAGGAAGCCCACGACGGCGGAAGTCAGCGAGCCGATCAGCACGCCGATCTTGGTAGCGTCGTGGTGCTCGGGGTCGTTGGCGAAGGCGAGGAGGCCGATGAACAGGCTCATGGTGAAGCCGATGCCGCAGAGGATGGCCGTGCCATAGACCTGGGTGAGCGTCGCGCCGGTCGGGTAGCGCGCGAGGCCGGCGCGGACGGCGAGGGCGACCGTGCTGAACACGCCGACCTGCTTGCCGATGAAGAGGCCGAGCGCGATGCCGAGGGTGACGGGATCGACGAGCGCCGCTGTGCCGAGACCGGTGAGCTGGACGCCGGCATTGAGGAACCCGAAGAGCGGCAGGATACCGAAGGCGACCCAGCGGTGGATGATGTCCCGCAGCCGGACCAGCGGCGAGCGGTCAGCCTCGCTGCCGATCGGAATGGTCATGGCCAGCAGGACGCCGGCAATCGTGGCGTGGATGCCGGAGCGCAGCACGAAGTACCAGAGGAGCGCGCCGACGAGCAGGTAGGGAACGAGGTTCCTGAGATCGAGCAGGTTGAAGACGACGAGGACGAGAAAGGCGGCAAGCGCGAACAGAAGCATCAGCGGGTCGATCCCGCTGGAATAGAAGAGCGCGATGATGATGATGGCGCCGAGATCGTCGATGATGGCAAGCGCGGCAAGGAAGACCTTCAGCGAAGTCGGGACGCGGCTGCCAAGAAGGGTCATGACCGCGAGCGAAAAGGCGATGTCGGTGGCCGAAGGTATGGCCCAGCCCCTCAGCGTGGCGGGCGAGGACAGGTTGATCGCGGCGTAGATGAGGGCGGGCACCAGCATGCCGCCGGCCGCGGCGAGGCCCGGCAGCATGCGCTGTTGCCAGCTGGACAGCTCGCCGCTGACCAGCTCGCGCTTGATCTCCATGCCGACGAGCAGGAAGAAGAGCGCCATGAGGCCGTCATTGACGACTTCGAGCGGCGTGACGCCGAGCACAGGCGCCTCGACCAGTGCATGATAGGCGGAGGATAGAGGCGAGTTGGCGACGATGAGGGCCACGGCGGCGGCGGCGGTGAGCACCAGTCCGCCGGCGGCTTCGTTGGCGAGAAAACGCGCGATCGCGGGGCGGGGGTTGAAACGAGCCATGGGCGAGGAGTGGCAGAAGGCGCGAAGCCGTTCAACCGTTTCCGGAGCGAGCCGGATATTCTGGCTGGTGGCGCTTGTCCTTGGCGGGCTCGTCGGGGGCCAGCCGGCCTTCGCCGACGAGGCTTGCACGACCCGGCCGGTCGAGATCGCCGCGGTGGAAAGCGCCACGACGATCCGCCTCGGGGATGGAGTGATGGTGCAGCTCGCGGGCATCGATCCGCCGTCCGGTGCCGGTGATGCCGCGGCCCTGCGGAGCGCCGTTGCCGAACTACTGGCCGGAGGGGGAATTTCGCTCCGCGGAGAGGGTCCACCCGATCGCTACAATCTCGTACACGCCATGGTTATCCTGCCCGACGGGCTGTCGCTCCAGTGGAGCGTGGTGGCGGACGGTCTGGCGCGCGTCCGGTTCCTGCCGGGCGAGGCGCTTTGCGGCGAAAGGCTGCTGGTTGCCGAGGATGGCGCGCGCGCCAGCCATCTGGGGCTCTGGGCCGGTCACGAATACGCCATATGGCGCGCCGATGATCCTTCGCTTCTCGAACAAATCGGCCTATATGCTCTGGTCGAGGGTCGCGTGGTCTCGGTCGGTGCAGGTTCACGTATTGTTTTCCTCGATTTCGGGCGGAATTTCCGGCGCGATTTCACGGCCATGGTCGCGTCTTCCGATGCGGCGAGGTTTTCCGCCGCCGGAAAGAAGCTCGAATCGCTCGCCAATCGCGTTATTCGCGTCAGGGGCGTGGTCGAAGAGAACAATGGGCCTGCCATCCGCGTAGATAACCCGGATGCGATCGAGGTGCTGGACGGCGACTGAGATGAAGCGGGTAGTGGCAGATCTTGCAGCGGCGGGGCGGCCGAAGGGCTGCTTTGGCCGGCTTGCGGCCATATTCCTGCCGATTCTGCTCGCCGGCTGCAACTCGCTGCTCACGGCCGGCAGCCCGGCTCCGGTCGCAACCGCGCTCGGCAATGCCGCCACGGCGGCACCGCAGAAGCCGTCGTCTGACGACAATGCCGGCGCGGAGGAACATGCCCGCATCGTCGCCGCCTATGGCGGCATCTACCATGACGACCGGGTGGAGCAGTCGGTCGCCCGTATCGTCGGGCGCGTGGTCGCCGCTTCCGACAAGCCGGAACAGAGCTATCGGATCACCATCCTGAACGCGCCGGCGGTCAATGCCTTTGCGCTCCCGGGCGGCTATCTCTACGTGACGCGCGGCCTGCTCGCGCTCGCCAACGATTCCTCCGAAGTCGCTGCCGTGCTCGCCCACGAGATCGGCCACATCACCGCCAACCACGCCATCGAGCGCCAGAACAAGGCACGTAACGCGCTCCTCGTCAGCCGCGTCGTCACCGACGTCCTGGACGATTCCTCGGGCAAGCTGGCGCTTGCCGCTTCACAGCGTACGCTTGCGAGCTTCTCGCGCCAGCAGGAGCTCGAGGCGGACGCGATCGGCGTGCGTACGATCGGCAAGGCCGGATACGACCCCTATGCGGCAGCGCGCTTCCTCAACGCCATGGCCCGCTATTCCAGCTATCGCGCCAATCTCGGGGTCGCCGTCGACAAGCGGCCCGATTTCCTCGCGACCCATCCGGCGACGCCGGAGCGCGTCGATTTCGCGACCCGCGCGGCGCGGCAGTTCGGCGCGCCCGGCGTCGGCGACGTCGACCGCGACCGCTACCTGCAGGGAATCGACGGCATCGTCTATGGTGACGATCCGAGCCAGGGCTACGTGCGCGACCGCACCTTCATCCATCCCTCGCTCGGGGTCAGCTTCACGGTGCCCGAGGGCTTCGTCATCGACAATACGAGCGATGCGGTGCTCGCGACCGGTGCCGACGGCACGGCGCTGCGCTTCGACGCGGTCGGCCTGCCGAAGAATTCCGACCTCGGCGCCTATCTCAATTCGGGCTGGGTGAACGGGCTGACCGAGGGCAGCATCCGCACCTTCTCGGTGAACGGCATGCCGGCGGCCTCGGCGAGCGCCAAGGCCAAGGGCTGGGTGTTCCAGATCGCCGTCGTCCAGGTGGCGACGGGCGCCACCTACCGATTCATCTTCGCCAACGAGCAGGTGACGCCGACCTTCACCCAGGCGGCGCAGATGACGGTAAGCAGCTTCCGGAAACTCGATCCGGTGGAACTGGCGAAGCTGAAGCCGCTTCGCGTGCGGGTCCTGGTCGCGTCTGCCGGCGACACCGAAGACACCTTCGTGCGCAAGATGAAGGGAGTCGAACGGCCGCGCGACCTCTTCCGCGCGCTGAACGACCTGCCGGCAGGCTCGGCGATTCCTGCCGGTACCCGCGTGAAGGTGGTCAACGACGACTGAGCGGACGACCGGCCGCTGGCGTCAGACGAAGACGCCCTGGTCGGGATGCTCGCGGAGCAGCGCGTCGCGGAGCTTGGCGAGCGCACGGTTCTCGATCTGCCGCACCCGCTCCTTGGAGATGCCCAGGCTCTCGCCGAGCGCCTCCAGGGTCGTGCCCTCGTCCTGCAGCCGGCGTTCGCTGACGATGCGGAGTTCGCGCTCGTTGAGGACCCCGAGCGCCGTGCGGAGCCAGGAGCGGCGCCGCTCGCCGTCGATCTGGTCGGTGACCGTCTCGTCGGGGAGAGGGACCCGGTCGACGAGGAAGTCCTGGCGGTCGGCGCTGCCGTCGGAATCGTGCATGGGCGCGTTCAGCGAGGCGTCGGGGCCGGAGAGCCGCGAATCCATCAGCTCCACGTCGGCCCGCGAGACCCCGATGGCGTCGGCGATCTCGGCGAACACGGTGGCGCGCGGGCGCTGGTCGGCCGACTGGGCGAGGCGGGCACGAAGCCGGCGGAGGTTGAAGAAGAGAGCTTTCTGGGACGATGAGGTGCCGCCGCGGACGATCGACCAGTTGCGGAGGATATAGTCCTGGATCGAGGCTCGTATCCACCAGGTCGCATAGGTGGCGAAGCGCACCTCGCGCGATGGCTCGAAGCGGGCTGCCGCCTCGAGGAGGCCGACATGGCCTTCCTGGATCAGGTCGCCGCTCGGCAGGCCGAAATTGCGGAACCGGCCGGCAATCGCGATCACCAGGCGCATGTGGGACGCCGCCAGTTGGTGGAGCGCCTCCTGGTCCTGCTCGTCGTGCCAGCTGACCGCGAGCTGGTGCTCCTCCTCGCGTGCGAGGTAGGGGGCCTGCATGGCGGCACGTATGAATTGTCGTGGCGATCCGGCTAGCATGCCCATCCTGCCCTCGTCTCGATTGCGCCGATCGGGCCCAAGATTCGTCCTCGATCCCGATCTTTGCAAAAGGCCGTGGGCCGCCCCTCACACAATAGTGTGAGCGCTGGCATGCCCCGCGCCAACGGCCCCTAAACGCAAATCAGGCGCCGGTGGTTCCACCGGCGCCTGATGAAAGGCAGGTCTTGCGGACAGGCGACTTCAGGCAGCCTGCTCCTGCGGGGTCTCGCCCGATTCGGGCTTGGCGCCACGGCGCGGGCTCTTGGCGAGGTTCTGCTCGATCTGGCGGATCGCCTCGGTCTCGGAAATCCGGTTGACCGAGGAAATCTCCCGCGACATGCGGTCGAGCGCAGCCTCGTAGAGCTGGCGCTCGCTATAGGACTGCTCCGGCTGGTTCTCGGAGCGGTAGAGGTCGCGGACTACCTCGGCAATGGCGATGAGGTCGCCCGAGTTGATCTTGGCCTCGTATTCCTGGGCGCGGCGGCTCCACATGGTACGCTTGATGCGCGCACGGCCGCGCACGGTTTCCAGCGCCTTCTTCACCGTCGCGTTGTCGGCGAGCTTGCGCATGCCGACCGAGGTCGCCTTGGGGACCGGGACACGCAGCGTCATCTTGTCCTTGATGAAGGACACGACGAAGAGGTCGAGGCTGTAGCCGGCGACTTCCTGGGTCTCGATGCCAACGATGCGGCCCACGCCATGGGCAGGATAGACAATATGCTCGCCGGCTTTGAACTCGGAGCGAGGCGCGGGCTTCTTAACGGTCATGCTCTGCGGAACTCCATTATGCGCAGTGGGCGCGGCCGGGGGGACCGGCTGCGCCTTGGGGGGAACGGGCTTCGCCGCCACGACCGCGGGACGCTCGGCTGCCGGACGGACCGGAGCGACGGCAGCGGCCGGCTTGACCTCGGCTGCCAGCTTGGAAGCCGCGGGCTTGGCCGCATGGACGGGCTTGAGGGGAGCCGCCGAAGCATGCGGCCGGGCGGGGGCGACGGGCTTCCGCGCGGCGGTCGCCTTGCTCGCGGCTGGCTTCGGCGCCGCCGGGGCGGTCTTCTTGACGGTGGCGACCTTCGCCGCCGCGGCGCGCTTGCGCTCGGGCTTCGCGGGCTTGCGGGCGACGCTCGCCTTCCGGGCGGGCTTCACCGTCTTCTTTGCAGAGCTGGATTTCCTCGCAGGGCTGGTCTTGGCGGCGGCGGACTTCGCCGGAGCCTTGGACGCCTTTGCGGCCTTCGACTTGTTCTTTGCCATAAGCCTGGTGCCTCCACGCGGCACGGATACAATCCGAGCCCTAAACCGCAAAGAAACACGCCGTTCCAGCCGAAAGGCCGGTACGGTGCCGGAAAACGCGTTTCGAATGGTGACAAGCCGCGGTAAGGGCGGGGCGTTATTCTTTTCCGACAGTCATGCCAACATAGCACAAAATCGGGAAAATTCAATGATTTACAGCGTCGACAGTAAACAGGAAAGCAAGCTTTGTGCGTTGCACAATAGTCTTGCGGTCCGCAAACCCAAGGAAAACCGCCGCTGAAACCTCAGTCTCCCTCGCCGGGATTCGGCGAAAAATATTTTTGGTACTTGTCGGCCACGCCGTCGAAGTCCTTGGCATCCGCCGGCGGGTCCTTCTTGGCCGTGATGTTGGGCCAGGACTTTGCATATTCGGCGTTCAGCTGCAGCCATTGCTCGAGGCCGGGCTCGGTGTCGGGCTTGATCGCCTCGGCCGGGCATTCGGGTTCGCAGACGCCGCAGTCGATGCACTCGTCGGGGTGGATGACGAGCATATTCTCGCCTTCGTAGAAGCAATCGACCGGGCATACTTCGACGCAGTCCATGTACTTGCACTTGATGCAATTATCGCTGACGACGTAGGTCACGGCCGTACTATTCCCGAAGCCCGCCTGGTTACGAGCGGTTTGCTAGCCCCTTTGCCGGGTCTCCGCAAGGATCGCGCCGGTGCCGCGGCGAAATGGCGGCGGATCGGTTTTCTCCTCACCCGTCATCGCCGGGAAAATCATCGCGGAATGCGTCCATGGCGCGCCGGTCGCGCTTGGTCGGCCGCGGGCCGCCGGAGAGCGGAGGCTCCTCCCGCGGCGGCGGGGGCGGAGAAAGATCGTCGAAGAGCCCTTGCGCCTCGGCAGGGGGGCCACGCCTCGTACCGGGCGCCGTGACCTTGAGGATGCGGATATGGCGGCCGACGGCGATGGTGAGCACATCGCCCACCTTGAGCGGATGGCTGGCGCTGTCGCATTTCTCGCGATTGACGCGCACCGCCCCGGAGAGGACGAGCTTCTGCGCCAAGGTGCGCGTCTTCACGACGCGCGCGAACCACAGCCACTTGTCGATGCGCTGGCGGGCGCCGTCGCTCATCCGTCGCGCTTCTGCGCCTCCAGCTCGGCCTTGAGAGCCGCCAGCTTGGCGAAGGGCGAATTGGGATCGATCGGCTTCTCGCGCCGCTCGGGCGGACGGGCGGCCTGCGGCGGCCGGCGGTCGCCATCGTGGCCATGGCGGCGGTCGCCGCCATCATGACGCCGGTCGCCCTTGCTGCCGCGATTGCCGCGGCGGGGCGGGCGGTTCTCGTCGCGCGACGGACGCGGGCGGCCCTCGCCGCCGGCCGGCTGGCCGTCCGCGGCAGGCGTACCCTCGGCCGGTGCGGCAGGCCGCTGGTCGTCGCGCCGGCGGCCGTGGTGCGGACGGCCCTCGCGATGGTGGCGCTCGCGCGGCTGGCCATGGCGCTCGCGATCCGGACGGCCGGGCCGCCAGATCTCGATGAAGGTCGGCTCGGCCTCCGCAGCATCGGAAGGCGCGGCCTCGGCAGGAGCGGTCTCCGCAGAGGCGGCTTCGGCAACCGGCCCGGTCGCGGCATCAGCAGCCGCCGGAGCCTCGGCGACCTCCGTCTCAGGCACCGCCACGGCTTCGGCCGAACCGGCGGCCTCCGATTCGACAGCGGGTGCCTCGGTCGCCGCAGCCTCAGCGGTCGGCGCTTCGGTCGGCGCTTCAGTCGAAGCCTCGGCTGGCGCGTCGGTCACGGCCTCGGGCGGCGCTTCGGCCGACGGGATGGGGGACGCGGGCTCGGCCGGCTTCGGCGGCGCGGGCCTGCGTTCGACGCGATAGCCGAGCGAGCGCAGGACCGAGGCAAAATCCTCGCCGGAGCAGCCGAGCAGCGAGGTCATGGAAACGGTGACCGTGAAGCCGTTGCCGGGGGCGGCGCCATCCGGCGGGACGCTGTTTTCCGGCGTGGCGCGCCAGGCGATCAGCGGGCGGATGAGGTCGGCAAGGCGCTCGAGGATATCGACGCGCACGGCGCGATTGCCGGCGATGCGGTAGCCGACAATGCGGTAGAGCGGGCGCGGGATCGTCGCGTCGACCGGCACGCTGGTGCGGCCGGAGGAGGCGAGCTGGGTGAGCTCGGTGACCGCGGTCGTCTCGACGCCGCCGTTCTTCAGCGCCCAGAGGACCGCGAGCAGGCCGCTCGGCGCGGGCTTGAGGAGCTGGGGGACGTAGATGTTGTAGGCGCCGAAGCGGACGCCGAGGGCGCGCATGCCGGCGCGCGCCTCCTGGTCGAGGCCGCGGACCTCCTCGGCGACCTCGGCGCGGTCGATCGTGCCGAGGTTCTCGGCAAGGCGGAAGGCGATACCGCGGGCGACCGGCGCCAGCGTCTCGGCGGCACGGAGGTCGAAGAGCGGCTTCAGCAGGGTCTCGCAATGATTGGCGAGCCAGAGGTCGAGGCGCGCCTGGACGCGCTCGCGCCCGGGAGCGACGAGCATGTCGTCGGCGAGCAGGATGACGCGCGGGCGGAGAGCATCATCGCCGGCAGCGAGGCGGGCAACGGCCGAGCCCTGCCAGCGGAGCGATCCGTCGCTCGCCAGGACCACGTCGGCATTGGTGGCGGTGGCGACCCGCTCGGCGCGCTCGGCGATCTCGCCGGCAAGCGCCTTCTGGGCGGCAAGGCGGAGGGCCTTGGCATCCGGCCCGTCGCCATTGGCATCGGGCGTGAATCGGAAGCCGGCGAGCGATCCCACGTGCTGGCCTTCCACCAGCACATCCCCGGTCTGCGTTATCTCGGCTTCGAGCATTGCGTTCTCTTTCAGGCGGCGCATGAGGACGCTGGTGCGCCGGTCGATGAAGCGGCCGGTGAGGCGCTCGTGCAGCGCATCCGACAGCCGATCCTCTATCGCGCGCGTGCGCTCCTGCCAATCCTTCGGATCACGGAGCCAGTTCGGCCGGTTGGCCGCGAAGGTCCAGGTGCGGATGTGGGCGATGCGGTTGGCGAGGGTGTCGATGTCCCCGTCCGGGCGGTCGGCATAGGCGACCTGGCTGGCGAACCAGTCGTCGGGGATGAAGCGGTCACGCGCGATGTAGGTGAAGAGCGTGGCGATCAGCTCGGCATGGTTGGCGGGCGCGATGCGGCGATAATCGGGGATCTGGCAGATGTCCCAGAGCAGCGCCACGCGCTCGCGTCCGGTGGCAAGGGCGCGGATCTCGGGGTCGCGGACGGCGATCTCCAGCGAGGTGACGTCGTCGGCCGGCGGCGCCTTGACGAGGCCATCGTGCGAGGGCGCGACGTCGAGGCTCGCGCGGAGCGCTTCGAGCGATGCGTAGTCAAGGTTGCGGTTCCGCCACTGCACGGTCTTCACGGCGTCGAAACGGTGCGTCTCCAACGCTTCGATCAGCTCGTCCTCGAAAGAGTCGACGCGGCTGGTGACGCCGAAGGTGCCGTCGCGCATGTGGCGGCCGGCGCGGCCGGCGATCTGCCCGAATTCGGCGGGGGTAAGCTTGCGATACTGGTAGCCGTCGAACTTGCGGTCGGCGGCGAAAGCGACGTGGTCGACGTCGAGGTTCAGGCCCATGCCGATGGCATCGGTGGCGACGAGGAAATCGACGTCGCCGGACTGGAATATCTCGACCTGGGCATTGCGCGTGCGCGGGGAGAGCGAGCCGAGGACGACCGCAGCGCCGCCGCGCTGGCGGCGGATGAGCTCGGCGATCGCATAGACCTCGTCGGCGGAGAAGGCGACCACCGCCGAGCGGCGGGGAAGGCGGGTGATCTTCTTCGACCCGGCCCAGGAAAGGACGGACATGCGCGGGCGGGTGACGACGTTCACGCCCGGTATGAGCTTCTCGACGATGCCGCGCATGGTGGTGGCGCCAAGGAGGAGCGTCTCCTCGCGGCCGCGCAGGTTCAGGATGCGGTCGGTGAAGACGTGGCCGCGCTCGAGGTCGCCGGCCAGCTGGATCTCGTCGATGGCGAGGAAGGCGGCATCGACCACCGAGGGGAGGGCCTCGACGGTGCAGACGCGGAAGCGCGGATTGGCGGGGATGATCTTCTCCTCGCCCGTGATCAAAGCCACCTGATCCGCGCCGACGCGCTGGGCGACGCGGTTATAGACCTCGCGCGCGAGCAGGCGGAGCGGCAGGCCGATGACGCCCGTGGCGTGGGCGAGCATGCGCTCGATGGCGAGGTGGGTCTTGCCGGTATTGGTCGGGCCGAGGACGGCGACGACGTTGCGGCCGCCGACGGAAGCGGCCGCGCGGGGCTTGTCTGAAGAATTCATGCTTGCCGGGCGATCTCCGTCGTCCGCCGCTGTTTCCGCGGCAGATCCAGCACCGCGTCCTGCCCATCTAACACGGGAAAGCGGGCAGATGGAACGAGTCTGGAACAAAACCCGCCCGAATCACTGACTCGATGCGAGTCTCGCTCCGTTCACCACGAGATATGTGGGCTACCCGGCGAATTGCCACTGGATATTGCGAAAACGCCACCGGAAAGGCGGGGATAAGTGGCTGATGCGACTGCACTGTCCGGCGGGGACAGATTGCCGAAGAGTCAACCGGAAACGCCGCCGGGATGGCTGTGGATAACGTGGAAGATGGTCCGGACGCTGCGTGAGACGGGCCGAGACGGCCTATTCGAGCGCGGCGTGACGGCTCGGAGCGCCGTCGGTCACGAAGCGGGTCGCCATGATGATGAGGTCGCCCATGTCGGTGCCGATGAGGATGCGATAGGGCACCAGGATCGGCGCGCCGCCGACCGGGGCGAGCCAGACCTCGAGGCGCTTGTTGTTGGCCATGTCCTGGACCGCCTTTCGGCTGGAGCGGTGGCCGGCGACCGGCACGAAGCGGGCGCCGCAGACGATGATGCGGCCGGAATAGGAGGTGGCGTCGCCGTCGATCGCCTTGGTCTCCTTGTAGTAGAGCGGCACGTCGTAGCGGGTCCAGCCGTCGAAGACGCGGACGGTGCGCGCGCAGGCGCGGTGGCCCGAGGGCACGCCCTGGCGGTCGAGCGGCACGATGAAGGCGCCGAGCGGGTCGACGACATCCTTCTTGTGCTGGGGCGTGACCGGCACGCGGTCATCGGCCTGGATCAGCGGCGGCAGGGCGGTAACGGTGGTCACGGCGCCGCCGCGCATGGCGATGCTGACATGGGTCGAGAAGCCGCCTTCCAGCGTTACCATCTGGAAACTGGCCGGCAGGACGCGGCTGCCGACGAACTTGCCGCTGCCCGACATGGAGGCGCTGGCATCGGAGACGATGCGGCTCGGCCCGCTGGTCGAGCCCTTGATGACGGCATCGTAGGAATTGCCGTCGAAGGAGCTCTTCACGTCGACGCGGCCG
The DNA here is from genome assembly GCA_017305635.1 of Hyphomicrobiales bacterium. Lineage (GTDB taxonomy): Bacteria > Pseudomonadota > Alphaproteobacteria > Rhizobiales > Kaistiaceae > JAFKKF01. Next base: position 84,633 of record JAFKKF010000015.1, read on the forward strand.
ACGGTCAGCCCGGCGATGGAAATGGCGTAGGTGGCCTTGAGGCTGACGTCGCCGGCCTTCGCGGCGGAGGGGGCCGCGGCCGAGACGAGGGCCGCGCCGGCGAGGGCGGCGCAGAACCGGCGGGCAGTGAGTGGCGTCTTCCGAATCCGCATCTCGGCCGATATTTGCACGGTGGCCGGGAGGTCCGGCAACCCCGCGACCAGTATTGGAAGCGTATGGTTAACGAATCCTGCCGGTCAGGCAAATTGATGGCGGAGGACCTGCCGCGGCTTGACGGGAAAGGCCGCCGACACTATAGAAGCCGCGGATTTCTCAAGAAAACGGCTCTCCAAGACGTCGCATCCGGCGACAAACCGGCGGGCGGCAAGGATTTTACGACCATGGCACGTCGCTGTGAACTGACCGGCAAGGCGGTCCTCACCGGCAATACCGTCAGCCACGCGAACAACAAGTCGCGCCGGCGGTTCCTGCCCAACCTCAACCAGGTGACGCTGATGAGCGATGCGCTCGGCCACGGCGTGCATCTGCGCATCACCACCCATGCGCTCCGCTCGGTCGAGCATCGCGGCGGCCTCGACGCCTTCCTCGTCAAGGCGCGCGACACGGAGCTTTCGGACAAGGCGCGCAAGCTGAAGCGCACCATCGAGAAGAAGATCGCGGCGACGGCGGCGGCCGGCTAGGCCGTTCCTCGCCTTCTGGTCCAGGACGGCGTCCCGCGGGGCGCCGTTTTTGTTTCCGGGTCGCGGACTTTGCGCTGCCGCCATCGCGCCGCTATGGTCTCCTCAACCAAAGATGACATTCGAGCGCCTCACGACGGGAAGGCTGGCATCGACGTTGCGGGCGCGGGCGACCGGGATCGCGATCCTACTCGCAATCCCGCCAACGCTGGCGGTGGCCGGCGGCGGTGCATGGGCTGCCTATCTCCAGCTGACCGGTAATTTTCACGCCGTGCGGGAGCGCGTCGTCTACCGCTCCAACACGCTGTCTCCCGAAATGCTCGACCGCGTGGTCCGTGAAGAGGGCATCCGCGCCGTCCTGAACCTGCGCGGCGCCAATCCTGGGCGTGACTGGTATCGCGCCGAGGCGACGGTGCTCGAGCGCGCCGGCGTCAGGCTGATCGACTTCCCGCTCAGCGCGAACCGGGAACTGACGGACCGCCAGATTCGCAATCTCGTCACGCTCCTGCGGAGGTCGCCGAAGCCGCTGCTCATCCATTGCCAAAGCGGCTCGGACCGGACGGGCCTTGCGGCGGCGCTGTACGGTCTCGCCATCGCGGGTCAGCCGGCGGACGCGGCAAGCGGGCAGCTCTCATTCGCCTATGGCCACTTCCCCTGGCTGTGGAGCCGGTCGGGGGCGATGGACCGGACCTTCCAGCGCGCGGTGGAGGTGCCGGCGCTGATCGCCCCGGCGAACGGGCGCGGCGGGAGCCCGTGATGGAGAGCGGATTCCCTCCCTGGCTGTTCTGGGCGCTGGCATCGGCGAGCTTCGCGGCGCTGACAGCGATCTTCGCCAAGGTCGGCGTCGCCGAGATCAATTCGGACTTCGCGACCTTCATCCGCACCCTGGTGATCCTGGCGGCGGCCGGCGGCATCGTGGCGGCGACCGGCGCCTGGCAGTCACCCGGCACGGTGCCGGCGCGGACATGGCTCTTCCTGGTCCTGTCCGGCCTCGCGACCGGGGCGTCGTGGCTCTGCTATTTCCGCGCGCTGAAGCTCGGCAAGGCGGCGCAGGTGGCGCCGATCGACAAGCTCAGCGTCGTCCTGGTCGCGGTCTTCGCGGTGGCCTTCCTCGGCGAGAAGCTGTCGGCCGCCAACTGGATCGGCGTCGTGCTCATCGGGGGCGGGGCGGTGCTGCTGGCGCTGTGACCTGCACGCGCCCCCTCCACCATCCTTCGGATGGTCCCCCTCCCCCGTGAACGGGGGAGGATCAGGGCGAGGCGGGAAGCGCGAACTGGAGGAGCAGCGTGCGCTGGAGAGGATTCTGGTTGTCGTCGGAGACGACGTAGAGGAGCGTCTCGCCGGCAGGGCCTTCGCGGACGGCGAGACCTTCCATGTTGTCGATCTGGTTGCGGAGGTCGGCCTCGATCAACGTCTCGCCCTCGACCGTGGCGCCGGGTCGGATGGCGGCGCCGGGAAACCGCCGGATGCGCATGTAGAGGCCGCTCGGGAACCCGATCTTGCGCTCGAGGATGAGGAGGTCGCCATTCGCCATGAAAGCGGCGTCGGTGACGTCGTAGTTGCTGCTCCGCCCGATCGAGAAGGCGCCCTCATGCGGGCCGCCGACTATCCAGGCGCGATTGTCGCCGGCCTTGTCGAGGGAGCGCTCGGCGACGAGGACGAGGGCGCTGCCGAGGCCGGAAGCGGGCGTCGCGACGGCAACCGATTCGAGGCCCTTGTTCCTGGTCATGCCGGAAACCATGGGCGGCAGCTTCAGCGGCTTCGACGCTGCGCGCCCGAAATCGGGGCCGAGATATTCGCGGACGTTGTTGACCTGCTCGAAGGAGACGAAGGCGACCAGCCTGCCGCCGATCGTGGCGAGGCGCAGGCCCTCGGCATCGCCGAGACGCTTGGTCGAGACGACCTGGCCGCTGCGGTCGAGGATCGGGGCAAGCTTCGCGTCGACGAGGCCGGTCAGCCGCATGCCATCCTCGACCATGGTCGCGGCGAACCAGAAGCCGTTATCGGCAATGGCATAGAGCGTGCGGCCGTCGGGCGCGATGTCGAGGCCGGAGAGCGAGCCGAAATCCGAATCGGTGGAGGAAAGCTGCAGGCCGCCGAGGAATTTCAGCCTGCCGAAATCGGTGGCGGAGCTGCCGTGAAGGAAGGTGGTGATCGGCGTTGCCGTCAGCGGGATCGGGCGGAAGCCGGGCTGCCCGGCGCGGGCCGCAGGGAGCAGGCAGTTAAGCGCGATGGCTGCGAAGGTGGCGAGGAGGGCAGCGCGGAAGCCCGCCCTCATCGTGCGGCGGCTCGCGGCGCCGGAGCCGCCGGCCGCGGCGGCGGGCGACGGGTGGGAGCGCTGCTGACGCGGGCGCCTTCCTCGGAGAAGAGCTCGGCGAGCTTCTCGGTCATGGCGCCGGCAAGCTCCTCGGCATCGACGATGGTGACGGCGCGGCGGTAGTAGCGCGTCACGTCGTGGCCGATGCCGATGGCGAGCAATTCGACCGGCGAGCGGGTCTCGATCTCCTCGATGACGTGGCGGAGGTGCCGCTCGAGGTAGTTGCCGGCATTGACGGAAAGGGTCGAGTCGTCGACCGGGGCGCCGTCGGAGATCATCATCAGGATCTTGCGCTGCTCGGGCCGGGCGATGAGCCGGCCATGGGCCCAGGCAAGCGCTTCGCCGTCGATGTTCTCCTTGAGAAGCCCCTCGCGCATCATCAGGCCGAGGTTGCGGCGGGCGCGGCGCCAGGGCGCGTCGGCGGCCTTGTAGATGATGTGGCGGAGGTCGTTGAGGCGGCCGGGATTGGCGGGCTTGCCCGCCTGCAGCCAGGATTCGCGCGACTGGCCGCCCTTCCAGGCGCGGGTGGTGAAGCCGAGGATCTCGACCTTGACGCCGCAGCGCTCGAGCGTGCGGGCGAGGATGTCGGCGCAGGTGGCGGCGACCGTGATCGGCCGTCCGCGCATGGAGCCGGAATTGTCGAGGAGGAGCGTGACGATAGTGTCGCGGAAGTCGGTGTCGCGCTCCATCTTGAAGGAGAGCGGGTGCATCGGATCGATGACGACGCGCGACAGGCGGGCGGCGTCGATCTGGCCTTCCTCGAGGTCGAAATCCCAGGCGCGGTTCTGCTGCGCCATCAGGCGGCGCTGCAGCCGGTTGGCGAGGCGGCCGACGGCGCCCTGTAGGTGGGCGAGCTGCTTGTCGAGATAGGAGCGCAGGCGATCGAGCTCGGCGACGTCGCAGAGCTCCTCCGCCTTGATCGTCTCGTCGAAGCGGGTGGTGAAGGCGTGGTAGTCGATCTGCGGCGGCAGGTTCGACCAGGGCGCCTCGACGCGCCGCGCCTCGCCGGTCTCGCGCGCGTCGGAGAGGTCGGAATCCTCCATCATGTCGTCGGATTCGGACTCGCTCGACTCGCCCTCGCCGGCCTCGCTCTCCTCGGAGGAGGCGTCGGTCTCCTCGGGCGCGGTGGCGTCGGCGCTGTCGGCTTCCTCCGACGCGCCCTCCTGCTCCTCGCCCTCGGACGCATCGTCGCCCTCTTCGTCGTCGTCGCCCTTCTCGCTGCCGAGCTCGTCGCCCATCTCGAGCGAGGTGATGAGGTCGCGGACGGCATGGGCGAAGCGGCGCTGGTCGTCGACGGACTGGGCGAGGCGGCCGAGATCGTCGCCGGCGCGTTCCTCGACCCAGGAACGCCAGAGGTCGACGATCTTCTTCGCGGATTCAGGGGGGCGCTCGCCGGTCAGCCGCTCGCGGACCATGAGGGCGACGGCATCCTCGAGCGGCGCATCGGCGCGGTCGGTGACCTCCTGGAAGTTGCCGCGGTGGTAGCGGTCCTCGAGCATGGCGTTGAGGTTCTTCGCCACCCCGGTCATGCGCCGGGAGCCGAGGGATTCGATGCGCGCCTGCTCGACCGCGTCGAAGACGGCGCGGGCATTCTTGCCCTCGGGCTGGCTGGCGCGGTGGATGGCGGGATCGTGGCAGGCGAGGCGGAGGGCCATGGAGTCGCCGAGGCCGCGGGTGATGGCGACGTCGCGGGCGGACATCTTGCGCGGCGGCTCGGGCAGGCGCGCGCGATGGCCGGCGAGCGAGGGGCGGTCGGCGGCGAAGGCGACCTCGAGGTCGGGAACCTTGGCGATGGCGCGCATGCAGCCGACGATGGCGCGCTTCAGCGGCTCGACCGGGGATTCCGCCTGGTTCTTCGGGGCGGCATTGGTGGGGGTGGGGGCTTTGGTCATGCTTTATTCAACCGACGGGCCTGCCTATATTGCCCGCAAAGGGAGTTGAGCATGGCGGAACCTGAGAACCAGACGTTGCGCATTCTCCGCGACATTCGCGAGATGTTGAAGGATTCCGAGAAGCGCGCGGGCGAGCTTGAGAAGAAGGTCGATCGCAACCATGGTGAACTCAAATCCCGGCTCGACAATATCCGTCAGGCCCTGAACGGCGAGAGCATTCTTGGGCGCTACGCCGTGGCGGAGGTCGATGAGCGCCTTGCCGCCCTCGAAAAGCGCGTGAAGGCGCTCGAAGGCCGGCGTTAGGCGGCTCGCAAACGATCCGTGGATGGCCGGCACAGGGCCGGCCATGACGATGGGTGAGGTGGGCCGGGCAGAGTTCATGTTGCTTCGGCCTTCTTGTTCCAGGTCCGCTTCTCTCAGCTCAGCACGACGTTGGCCGCCGATTGCGGCAGTTCCTCGTTGAAGCAGCGCTGGTAGAACTCGGCGACCAGCGGCCGCTCGAGCTCGTCGCACTTGTTGACGAAGGTGACGCGGAAGGCGAAGCCGATGTCGCCGAAGATTTCCGCATTCTCCGCCCAGGTGATGACCGTGCGCGGGCTCATGACGGTCGACAGGTCGCCGTTCATGAAGGCGTTGCGGGTCATGTCGGCGACGCGCACCATCTTGGCGATGATGGCGCGGCCCTTCTGGTCGCGGTAGTGCGGCGCCTTGGCGGCGACGATCTCGACCTCGTTGTCGTGCGGCAGGTAGTTGAGCGTGGTGACGATCGACCAGCGGTCCATCTGGCCCTGGTTGATCTGCTGGGTGCCGTGATAGAGGCCGGACGTGTCGCCGAGGCCGACGGTGTTGGCGGTGGCGAAGAGGCGGAAGGCCGGGTGCGGCCGGATGACCTTGTTCTGGTCGAGGAGGGTCAGGCGGCCTGAGACTTCCAGCACGCGCTGGATGACGAACATCACGTCCGGGCGGCCGGCGTCATATTCATCGAAGCAGAGCGCGATGTTGTTCTGCAGCGCCCAGGGCAGGATGCCGTCGCGGAACTCGGTCACCTGCTGGCCGTCACGGAGCACGATGGCGTCGCGGCCGACGAGGTCGATGCGCGAGATGTGGCTGTCGAGGTTGACGCGCACGCAGGGCCAGTTGAGGCGGGCGGCGACCTGCTCGACGTGACTCGACTTGCCGGTGCCGTGGTAGCCGGAAATCAGCACGCGGCGATTGCGGGCGAAGCCGGCGAGGATGGCGAGCGTGGTCTCGCGGTCGAAGAGGTAGTCCGGATCGGTGTCCGGGACGTGCTCATCGGCTTTCGAATAGGCCGGCACCTCGAGATCGCTGTCGATCCCGAAGACCTGGCGGACAGAGACTTTCATGTCGGGCAGGGGCGCCCGTTCGGTGGCGGCGGTGTTCATATTTCCTCAAACAGTCGCTGGAACGGCCGGGGGAGGCCCGGCCGCCGACCCGGTTCTTAGCAGAAACCGGCGTCTTTCAGGTAGTGATAAGCCTGAATGATCTGCCGCAGGCGGTCCTCGGAGGACCGGTCGCCGCCATTGGCGTCGGGGTGGAGGCGCTTCACGAGGTCCTTGTAGCGGGCCTTGATCTCGATTCCGGTCTCGAAGCCTTCGAGGTCGAGGGCGGCGAAGGAGCGGCGCTCCATGTTCTTCAGCGGCCGGCGTTCGGGTTCCTTCGCCTCGGCGCGGCGCGCTCCCGCGCCGCCGAAGAGGCCGAAGGGATCGTTGATCGAGCCCTGCCAGCCGCCGCGGAGGTCCTCGGGGCGCACGGTGCCGGGCTTGTTGACGCCCATGTTCCAGGTCGGCCGGTGGCCGGTGGCGGCGGAACGCTGGTAGGCGGCGACGGCGTCGTCGCCCATGCCGGCAAAGTAGTTGTACGACTTGTTGTACTCGCGCACGTGGTCGAGGCAGAAATGAAAATACTGCCCCTCGCGGTCGCGGCCCTTCGGCGCGCGATACCCGCCCTCCAGGTCGCAGCCGGCCCATTCGCAATGGGGAGTCTCGGGACGACGGACGCGCGGCCCGTCATCCGCCGAGATGCGGATGCGATCGAAATATTTGGAGTTCAGGTTCATCATCGGATTATGGTCACGCGAGCAGCCAGCGACAAGCGTTGGCGAGGCACATCTGGCATGTGAGGACGATGACAGGCGCGGTGGACAGAATCAGAGCCCGGTTAACCGAAGCTTTCGCGCCCGCGAGCCTAGAGGTGGTGGACGAGTCGCATCTTCACAAGGGCCATGCCGGGCACCGGCCGGAGGGCGACACGCATTTCCGCGTGCGGATCGCGGCGGAGGCGTTCCGGGGAAAGTCGCGGGTGGAGAGCCATCGGCTCGTCAACGCGGCGATGAAGGACGAGTTCGACCGCGGCCTGCATGCGCTCGCCATCGAGGCGAAGGCGCCGGGGTAGGGCGAGGGGCGAGGTAGCGTCGCGTTCTGGTACCCCTCCTCGAAACCGGCCTTGCCGGTTTCGGCCCTCCCGCAAGGGGAGGGCTGGGCGTCGTGCCCGTCACGCGCCCCCTCCACCGGCCCCTGAACTCGGCTATTGCCGAGTTCAGTTCTTCGTTGACCAACTCGGGCAAGCCCGAGTTGGTGCGGTCCCCCTCCCCCGCTTCGCAGGGGAGGAACTGGTCGCGCCGTTCCGCTATTCGCAGCGGCCGTAGAGGGATGGCGGTCCGTAATTGGTCTGGATGACCAGGATATTCTCGCCCAGGCGGTTGACGGTGGCGATGCCGTTATTGGCGCGCAGGATGTTGTTGCGGAGCGAGGGGGTGCCCACGCCCTCCTTGACGCCGAGGTAGTCGAAGATCGGGCCGGGCGCGGTGTACTGGCCGAACATGCTGCCGCCCATCGGGGTGAACACGACGTCGTATTTTGCGTCGCCCCTGGCGTTGCCGCGCGTGAGGACGAAGCCGTGCTCCGGCGTCGTGCGGATGGTCGCGGGCAGGCGCTCGCAGGTGCGGGCGAGCAGGTCCGCAAAGCCGCCACCGGTCGGGAAGGAGAGAAGCGGAGCCCAGCGGCCGTCAAGGCCGCGGGTCAGCACCTCGGCATAGGACTCGCTGTATTTCAGCGGGTCGGCCATGCCGCCGTAGAAGACGTCCAGCGCGGTCTTGTAGTCGCCGCCGCCGGCAGGAGCGGCGAGGGCAGGCGTGGCGAGCGCGAGCAGCGTCGCGAGGGTGCGGAAAGCGAGGGGCAGGCGCATGCGACATTCCTCCTCGTCTGGCTTCGTTCAGGGCAGGGCGCCCGTCATGCGGCCCCTCCGCCGGCTTCCCCGGTCCCCTTCCCGCGCTCGGCAGGGGAGGGGTCGCGTCCGACCGGGGTGATGCGGAGCGCCGTGATGCGGTTGCGGCTCTTGCGCAGCACCTGGAAGCGGAGGCCGTGGAAGGTGAAGGCCTGGCCGGGCTCGGGGATGGTGCGCGCCTCGTGGATGACCAGGCCGGCAATGGTGGTCGCCTCCTCGTCGGGCAGCTCCCAGCGCATGGCCCGGTTGAGGTCGCGAATGGGGACGGTGCCGTCGACGGTGACCGAGCCGTCGGCCTGCGGGCGGACGCCCTCGACGACGACGTCGTGCTCGTCGGAAATGTCGCCGACGATCTCCTCGAGGATGTCCTCCAGCGTGACGAGGCCCTGCACCTCGCCATATTCGTCGACGACGAGGGCGATGTGGAGCTTGCGCTTCAGGAAGGCGTTCAGCTGGTCGGTGAGGCTGGTCGTGTCGGGGATGAACCAGGGCTTGGTGGCGAGCGCGCGGATGTTGATGCGCGTGGCGTCGCCGCCGGTCTGGCGCAGCTGCTTGAGGAGGTCCTTGGCGTGGACGATGCCGACGATGTTCTCGGGCTCGCTCTCCCAGATGGGAACGCGGCTATAGGGCGTCGACAGGATGTCGTCGATGACCTTCGCCGGCGGCTCGGCGACGTCGATCGAGTGCATGTTGGTGCGATGGACCATGACGTCGGCGACGTCGAGCTCGCCGAGGTCGATGAGGTTGTGGATGTACTCGGCCTGCGCCTCCTCCATCTCGCCGTGCTCGGCGGAGACCTGGACGAGGCCCTCGATCTCGACGTCGGTGAGCACCTCGAGGTGCGAGGCCTCGCGCACGCCGAGGAGCCGCAGCACCGAGGAGGAGGCGGCATTGAGCAGCCAGTTGAGCGGATAGAAGAGGATGAAGGAAGCCTGCAGCGGCCAGGCGATCCAGAGCGCCACCGGCTCGGGCTCGCGGATGGCGAGGGTCTTCGGGACCTGCTCGCCGAAGACGATGTGGAGCGAGGAGAAGACGAGGAAGCCGACGACGAAGGCAATGAAATGCTGCGCCGTCTCGGAAATGCCGAGGGGCAGGAGGAGCGGCCGGAGAAGCGCGGCGACGGTCGGTTCGCCGACCCAGCCGAGGCCGAGGGAGGCCATGGTGATGCCGAGCTGGCAGCAGGCGAGATAGGGCTCGACGTTGCGCATCATCTCCTGGGAGAGGCGCGCGCCGAGACGGCCGTCCTTCGCCATGGAATCGATGCGGAAACCCTTGCTCTTCACCAGGGCGAATTCGGAGGCGACATAGAAGGCGTTGGCGACGAGCAGGAAGAGCGCGAGCGGAAGGTTGATGGCGATATCGCTCATCCCGCCATGTGATCCTTCATGAAGACGGTGACGTCATCGGCCTGGATGTCGGGCGCGATGAAGGCCTCGCCGATGCCGCGGGTGAGGATGAAGGTGAGCTTGCCGCGCGAGACCTTCTTGTCCTGCGCCATGAGGGCGACGAGGCCCTCGGCGTCGCGCCCGACGCCGCCGGGAATGGCGGCGATGCGGGTGGGCAGGCCGACCTCGCGGAGGTGGGCGACGAGCCGCGCCGTGTCGGCGGCGGGGGCGAGGCCGAGGCGGACCGAGAATTCGTGCGCCAGGACCATGCCGATGGCGACGGCCTCGCCATGGACGAGGCGGTCGCTGTAGCCGGTCGCGGCTTCCAGCGCGTGGCCGAAGGTATGGCCGAAATTGAGGAGGGCGCGGGCGCCGGATTCGCGCTCGTCGGCGGCGACGGTGGCGGCCTTCGCCCGGCACGAGACCTCGATGGCGTGCTCGCGCTCCGGCCAGCCGGCGGCGATGGCGCGCCAGTTGCCCTCAAGCCAGTCGTAGAAGCCGGCATCGCCGATGAGGCCGTATTTCACCACCTCGGCATAGCCGGCATTGAAGGTGCGCGGCGGGAGGGAATCGAGGATGCCGGCATCGGCGAGGACGAGGTCGGGCTGCTGGAAGACGCCGACGAGGTTCTTGCCGCGCTGGGTGTTGATGCCGGTCTTCCCGCCGACGGAGGAATCGACCTGGGCGAGAAGCGTCGTCGGCACCTGGATGAGGTGCATGCCGCGGAGCGCGACGCCGGAGGCGAAGCCGGCGAGGTCGCCGACGACGCCGCCGCCGAAGGCGAGGATGGCGTCGCGCCGCTCGATGCGGGCGGCGAGCACCTGGTCGAGCACCTGCTCAAGGACCGGGAAGCTCTTCGAGCTCTCGCCGGGGGGGACGACGATGGTGACGAAATCGATGCCGGCGGCGGTGAGGTTCTGGGTGAGGTGCTTCAGGTGGCGGTCGGCGACGGTCTGGTCGGTGACCACCGCCAGCCGCGCGCCGGGCAGGCGCCTGGCGATCTCCTCGCCGGCGCCCTCGATGACGCCGCGGCCGATGATGATGTCGTAGGAGCGCTCGCCGAGCTCGACGCGGACGGTGGCGGGCCCCTGCGGCCGGCTCGCCATTGCAGGTGCTGTGGTCATCCGGCCTCCACGGGCTCGCGATCGAGGTGGGCGGCGAGGCCGCCGACGATGTCTTCGAGGACGATGTCGTGGGCGACGTCGCGCGACTGAACGTGCACGTCGGCCTCGGCATAGATCGGATAGCGCTCGGCGATCAGCCGGTCGATGGTGGCGGCGGGATCGGCGGTCTTGAGGAGCGGACGGTTGGACCGCCGGCGCACGCGCGACAGGATCAGGTCGCGGTCGGCCTGCAGCCAGATGGTGACGCTGCCCTCGCGGATGGCGGCGCGGGTCTCGGGCTGGATGAAGGCGCCGCCGCCGGTCGCCAGCACCTTCGGCCGGTCGTCGAGCAGGCGGCGGATGACGCGGCGCTCGCCGTCGCGGAAATAGGCCTCGCCGTGGCGCTCGAAGATCTCGGGGATGGTGGCGTTGGCGGCGGTCTCGATCTCGGTGTCGGCATCGACGAAGGGCAGGCCGAGGCGGCTCGCCAGGCGCTTGCCGATGGAGGACTTGCCGGCGCCCATCATGCCGACGAGGGCAATGGTGCGGCCGCCGAGACGGCGCAGGATCCGCGCCTCGACCGGTTCCACATCCTCGATCGTCACCGTTCCGGGCTCGGACATCCGGAAACCGCCCCATGGCCACAAGAAATCTGGCGAGGATGAGCCGCTTTCGGGCGCCCGTGTCAAGGCAGGCAGGGGCGGGTGCCGCCTTCGCGGCTTGCAAGTGAGGGTGCATTCGCCCAAAAAGAGGGCGCGGCGGGAATGTCCGCGGCTCGCGACGGCCGGTGCGGCACCAGCCAACGGGAACCGCCATGCCTACACTTTTCCGGTTTCTGAGCGTGGTGATCGTGCTCGCCATCATCGGCGGCGCGGGCATGGTGTACCTCGCCTATTTCGTGCACCCGAAGGCGCGCGAGCTGACGGTGCGGATCCCGTCGGAGAAGCTGGTGCCGCAGCAGATCGCGCCGCCGGCCGAGGCGGCGCCGCCGCCGGAGGCGAGCGAGCCCGAATCGCCCGAGGCGCCGGGCGGCGCCATCGAGCCGCCGAAGCAGCCGGAATGAGCCGGGGCGGGCAGGCGGGCGCCCATCACGTCGATGCGTTCCTCGAAATGATGAGCGCCGAGCGGGGGGCCTCGAAGAACACGCTCGAGGCCTATCGGCGCGACCTCGACGACTATGCCGGCTATCTCGCGCGGCGCGGCTCTGGCTTCGCGAGGGCGGGCACCGAGACGATGCGCGGCTATCTCGCCGACCTCGACGACCGGGGATTCGCGGCGCGCTCGGCAGCGCGGCGGCTGTCGGCGATCCGCCAGTTCCACAAGTTCCTGTTCTCCGAGGGCGTGCGCGAGGACGATCCGACCGGTACGATCGAGGGGCCGCGGCGGCCGGCGCGCCTGCCGACGGTGCTCTCGGAAGCCGAGGTCGAGACGCTGATCACGGCGGCCGAGACGGCGGGGGCGCGGGCAGGGCTCTCGGCGGCGGGGCTCGCGCGCGCCAAGCGCATGCACGCGCTCCTCGAACTCCTCTATGCGACGGGCCTGCGCGTCTCCGAGCTGGTCGGGCTGAAGGCGGCGGTGATGCGCCGCGACGCGCGCTGGTTCACGGTGCGCGGCAAGGGCGGCAAGGAGCGGATCGTGCCGCTCACCGACAAGGCGCGGGCGGCGGTCGCGGCCTATCTCGAAGCGCGCGAGGCGGCGGGCGGGGCGGAGAGCCCGTGGCTGTTCCCCTCGTTCGGGGAAAGCGGGCACCTGACCCGGCAGGCCTTCGCGCGCGACCTGAAGGCGCTCGCGGCGGGAGCGGGGATCGCGGCGGCAAAGGTCTCGCCGCACGTGCTCCGCCATGCCTTTGCCAGCCACCTCCTGCAGAACGGGGCGGACCTCCGCGTCGTGCAGCAGCTCCTCGGCCATGCCGACATATCGACCACGCAGATCTATACCCACGTGCTGCAGGAGCGGCTCAGGACGCTGGTGGTCGACCACCATCCGCTGTCGAAGGCGAAAGGTTGACTTCGTGGCGGCGAGAAACGAGATTCGTGGGATGACCCTCGCCTATCTCACCTTGCGTCCCGATGCGGAAGCCGAGGCGGTCTCGGAGTATCCGGTCAGTCTCTACCTGGCGCCGGAAGCCGATATGTGGATCGCCGAATCGGACGCGTTGCCGATTGCCACGGAGGCGGCAACCCTTGATGCGTTGATCGAGCGCGTCTGGGAAATCGCTCCGGAGATTGCCGAGTTGAACGGCCATAGGGGCAAGTTGAACCTGAGGTTCGAGAAGAAGCGGGCTTCCACTAACCTCTCGCCGTCATGGCCGGGCTTGACCCGGCCATCCATGCCATGACGCTTGTCTAGACACCGCGCGGGGACTTCACCCTCGGCCTGCTCCAGCCAGGGCAGTTCTTCGGTACCGTCATGGCATGGATCCCGGATCGGCGCCGCTCCGCGGCTTGTCCGGGATGACGGTCGTGTGGGTTGCCGTGGAAGTTCATTCCCCAGAAAGTAATCCGTGGATGACTGGCACAAGGCCGGCCGTCCAGGTCTTCCTTTCTTGCATCCCCCTCGCTTGACTCCGGGAGCCGGTAAGGCCAGTTTCCGCGCGCTTTGCCGGAGGGGGCGTCCGGCGGCGAGTAACCACCGCGGCTCGGGTGCGGATGCCTATCTATCTCGACTTCGAAAAGCCGGTCGCCGACCTCCAGGGCAAGATCCAGGAGCTGCGCGCGCTCGGCAATGACGGCGACGCGGTCGCGATCAACGACGAGGTGGCGCGTCTGGAGACGCGCGCCTCGCAGGCGCTCGCCGACATCTACGGCAAGCTCGCGCCCTGGCAGAAGACTCAGGTGGCGCGCCATCCCGACCGGCCGCATTTCACCGACTACGCCAAGAAGCTGATCGAGGAATTCACGCCGCTCGCCGGCGACCGCAAGTTCGCCGAGGATGCCGCGATCACCGCCGGCTTCGGGCGCTTCCGCGGCCGCCCGGTCGCCTTCCTCGGCCACGAGAAGGGCAACGACACGGAGAGCCGGCTTCGCCACAATTTCGGCATGGCGCGGCCGGAAGGCTACCGCAAGGCCGTGCGCATCATGGAGATGGCCGACCATTTCGGCCTGCCGGTGGTGGCGCTGGTCGATACCGCCGGCGCCTATCCGGGCATCGACGCGGAGGCGCGCGGCCAGGCCGAGGCGATCGCGCGCTCGACCGAGACCTGCCTCAAGCTCGGCGTGCCGAACGTCGCCGTGATCATCGGCGAAGGCGGCTCGGGCGGCGCGGTGGCGATCGCCACGGCGAACAAGGTGCTGATGCTCGAGCACTCGGTCTATACGGTGGCCTCGCCGGAGGCCTCGGCCTCGATCCTCTGGCACGATTCGAGCCGGGCGCAGGACGCGGCGACCAACATGAAGATCACGGCGCAGGACCTGCAGAAGTTCGGCGTGATCGACCGCATCATCGACGAGCCGGTCGGCGGCGCGCACCGCTCGCCGGACGAGGCGATCAGGGCGACCGGCGACGCGATCGAGGAATCGCTCGGCGCGCTCGACAACCTGCCGGCCGAGGAAGTTCGCCGGCAGCGGCGGGAGAAATACCTTGCGATCGGCCGCACGCTCTGAGAGTCTGCAGCGCGGCCAAACGGCAGCCGGACATTCCGGTGGGTAAGCTCCTGTCAAGGTTCGCGAATTACGCAGGGAGCGGGTTGGGGGACCCGGAAGCCCGGGTTTTTCCAAGGGACGCAGGCTGATGGCGCTCCGACTGATCTCCAGGCTCGCGGCACTCGCGCTCGCCGCCATGACGCTTGCCGCCTGCAACGAGGCCAATATCCCGAAGGATCTGAAGCCGCTGCCGACGAAGCTCGTCGCTTCGATGGAACGACTGCAGATGAAGAAGACCTCGCCGGTGATGATCCGCCTGTTCAAGGAGGAATCGAAGCTGGAGGTATGGAAGCAGCGGAGCGACGGGCAATACGCGCTGCTCAAGACCTACGACATCTGCAAGTGGTCCGGGCAGCTCGGCCCGAAGATCAAGGAGGGCGACCGCCAGGCGCCCGAGGGCTTCTACATCGTCACGCCCGCGCAGATGAACCCGAAGTCGAGCTACTACCTGTCGTTCAACATCGGCTATCCGAACGCCTATGACCGCTCGCTCGGGCGCACCGGCTCGAACCTGATGGTGCATGGCGCCTGTTCGTCGTCGGGCTGCTACTCGATGAAGGACGAGGATGCGGGCGAATTGTTCTGGCTGGCGCGCGATGCCTTCATGGGGGGGCAGCGGCAGTTCCTGATCATGGCGTTTCCGTTCCGCATGACGGCGGAGAACTTCGCCCGGCACAAGGACGACCCGAACATCCCGTTCTGGAAGATGCTGAAGGTGGGCAACGACCATTTCGAGGTCACCCGCCAGGTGCCGAAGGTGGACGTCTGCAACCGGGCCTACGTCTTCGACGCCGATGCCGGCAATGCGCGGTTCGACGCGAGCGCGGCGTGTCCCGCCTATACGGTGGCGCCGGCGATCGCGGCCGCGGTGGCGGCCAAGGAGGCGGCGGACGACGCGAAATTCTCGCTCGCCGTGGCCAAGTTCGACGCCAAGGCGGTGAAGGACGCGGAGGCGAAGCAGAAGGCGGCGGACAAGGCCGCCGCGGAGGCGCAGGCCGCGGCCGAGCGCGCCGCCCGGCCATCGCTCCTGCAGCGAGTGTTCGGGGCGAAGCCGGCGCCCGCCCCGGCGGCGGACGTCGCCGCGGCCTCCGGCCAGCCGGTCAACCTCACCGCGGGCGACCAGCCGCCATTGCCGCGCCCGTCGCCCGGTGACACGGCGCCGGTTGCCGCCAAGGCGGTGCCCGCGGCGGCGGCGGGCGATGCGCCGGCTTCCGCGACGCCGCTGCCGCGGCTGAAGCCGAAGGCAAAGCCGGCCGACGAGGTGGTCGCCACGATCGAGACGGGCAAGAAGAAGCCGGTCGACAAGAAGGTCGCCAACGCATCCGCCGAGGTGCCGGCGGTCAAGGGCCAGCCGGCGATGAAGCCGCTTCCGACGCTCGACGCATCCGACGCGACGCAGAAGCCGGGCGCGGGCAAGAAGAAGGCGCCGGTTCCGCCGGCCGTCGCCGCGGTGCCGGACCTGCCCGAGGCGCTGCCGGCCCCGGCGCCCGTGGTGGCAGCCCCGGCACAGCCGGTTCCGGCGCAGCAGCAGGTCGACGCCAGCGGCAAGCCGGTCGGGACCTTCGTGAAGAAGAAGTTCCTGTGGCCCGACGAGGACGGCGGGGCGGACGGCGCCGCCGGCGGGCAGTAGGGGCGTGGCGCCCGTGACGCGCCCCCTCCACCATCCTTCGGATGGTCCCCCTCCCCCGTAAACGGGGGAGGCAGAGCCGCGGCCCGTCAGATCGGCCGGCCGACGTCGATGCGGTTGCCGTCGGGGTCCTCGAAGACGAAGGCGCGCAGCCCGCAGTCCTTATCCTGAAGGACATTGCCCGATCCGGGGCCGGCCATGATCACGGGCGGCCCATCTACCAGCGCGCAAGGCCGAGGAGCTTCTCGCCGAGGGGCGAGAGCTTCGCGGTGGTGGCGTTGTGCTTCTCCCATTCACGCGGGTCGCCGGGGAAGCGGCGCTGCGCCGCCCGCTCGCGCCAGGTGCGGATGCGCTCCAGGCGTTCCTCCTCGTCGTCCCAGTCGGCCGGATACATGGAGATGTACTGCGCCATGCGCACCCGGTCCTTGGAGTGATTGGGCCGGATGCCATGGGCGAGCAGCGAGTTGAAGATCAAGAGGTCGCCGGCATTCAGGGTGACGTTCTCGATCGTCAGCCCGGCCATGTCGGGGTGCCTCGGATCACGGTCGGCCGGCTGGGTCGTCACCCATTCCTCGAAATGCTCGAAGAGGTACGGCACGCACTGGAAGCCGCCGACCTCGTCGTCCTGCGGCTTGAGGCTGAGCACGCCCTGGACGCCTACGGGCAGCGGCCGCAGCGACGTGTCGACGTCCCAGTGGATGAAGCCGTTGGGGTCGCCATGGACTTTTTTCGGCGGCGTCAGGTTGGCGCGGTCGATGCCGACCCACAGGTCCTCGCGGTCCCAGATATCGACGAAGGCGTCGTAGACGCGCGGCTCCTGGCGATTGTCCCACAGATACTGATGGTTGAAGATCTCGACCATGCCGGCATTGTTGAGCTCCTTCATGCGGTGCTCGCGCCGCTGCGGCGCATACCAGGTCGAGGGGTCGTCCGGGTCCTTCTCGTCGAACTTCCACAAGAGGCCGACCAGGCGCTCGACATTTTCCGCCGGCACGGCGTTGCGGACGATGACGTAGCCCTTCGTGATCCAGTGCTGCCAGTCGGCTGCGGAGAGGACGCGGAGCGGCAGCTTCTTCCTGATGTCCTTCAACTGGACGCTGGTATCGCGCGCGCCCCAATGGGCGTCGCGGACCTTGGTCGCTTGGGGTTCGGGCTGCATGGCGATCTCCTCCCTCACAGGCTCTTGCGCCTATTCTTGCGCAAATCGGTGGGAAGGGAAGGGGAGCACGGAGAGGCGGCCGCATACGCGCCCCCTCCACCGATCGAGTCCAGTTTTGGGCCGGCCTTCAGCCGGACCCGGGGCCGGTCCCCCTCCCCCGCTTCGCAGGGGAGGAGCCGAGGCGGCACGACCTTGGCCTCGTCCCCCTAACGGGGGAGAAACCTCGCCTCAGGCGAGGCGGCCGTGGCAGTGCTTGTACTTCTTGCCAGAGCCGCAGGGGCACATCTCGTTGCGGCCGACCTTGCCCCAGGTGGAGGGGTCCTGCGGGTCGATGGCGGCGGCGGCAGTGCGGCTCTGGGCCGGCTGCCAGGCGAGGGACGCCTGGTCGACGGCGTCGTTCTCGCCGGTGAGCGGGTCGATGTGGGTCGCCTCGAGGCGGCCGACATTGTCGTCGGGCACCAGCGGCGGCGCCTGCTGGACGAGCTCGACGCGCATCATCTGGCTGGTCACCACCTCGCGGAGGTTGGCGAGCATGGCGCGGAAGAGCTCGAAGCCCTCGGTCTTGTACTCGTTCAGCGGGTCGCGCTGGGCATAGCCGCGGAAGCCGATGACCTGGCGAAGGTGGTCGAGGGTGACGAGATGCTCGCGCCAGAGGTGGTCGAGCGTCTGCATGAGCACGGCCTTCTCGACCTGGCGCATGATCTCGGGCCCGAAGCGGGCGGCGCGGGCGGCGGCGGCCTCGTCGGCGGCGCGGTTGAGGCGCTCGCGTACCTCGTCGTCGGCGATGCCCTCTTCCTTCGCCCAGTCGGCGACCGGCACGTCGAGGCTGAGGACGTTCTGCACGGCCTCGTGGAGGCCGTCGACGTCCCACTGCTCGGGATAGGCCTTCTCGGGGATGTGCTTGGCGATGAGGTCGTCGACGACCTCGTGGCGCATGTCGGTGACGGTGTCGGTGACCGTCTCCTCGCCCATCAGCTCGACGCGCTGGTCGAAGATGACCTTGCGCTGGTCGTTCATCACGTCATCGAACTTGAGGAGGTTCTTGCGGATGTCGAAGTTGCGCGCCTCGACCTTCTGCTGCGCCTTCTCGAGCGCGCGGTTGATCCAGGGGTGGACGATCGACTCGTCTTCCTTCAGGCCGAGCTTCTGCAGCATGCCGTCCATGCGCTCGGACCCGAAGATGCGCATCAGGTCGTCCTGCAGCGACAGGAAGAACTTGGAATGGCCGGGGTCGCCCTGGCGGCCGGAGCGGCCGCGGAGCTGGTTGTCGATGCGGCGGCTCTCGTGGCGCTCGGTGCCGAGGACGTAGAGGCCGCCGGCGGCGAGCGCCTTCTCCTTCAATTGCTCGACCTCGGCGCGGATGGCGGCGATCTTCGCCTCGCGCTCCGGCCCCTCGGGCACGTCGGCGAGCTCGTGGCGGATGCGCATGTCGAGGTTGCCGCCGAGCTGGATGTCGGTGCCGCGGCCGGCCATGTTGGTGGCGATGGTGACGGCGCCGGGAACGCCGGCCTGCGAGATGATGTAGGCTTCCTGCTCGTGGTAGCGGGCGTTGAGCACCTGGTGCGGGATCTTCTCCTTCTTCAGGAGCTCCGAGAGGCCCTCGGACTTCTCGATCGAGGTGGTGCCGACGAGGATCGGCTGGTTGCGCTCGCGGCATTCGCGGATCAGCTTGACGATCGCCTTCTGCTTCTCGGCGGCGGTGCGATAGACCTCGTCATGGTCGTCGATGCGCTGCATCGGACGGTTGGTCGGCACTTCGGCGACGTCGAGGTTGTAGATGTTCATGAACTCTTCCGCCTCGGTCGCCGCCGTGCCGGTCATGCCGGCGAGCTTCTCGTACATGCGGAAGTAGTTCTGGAAGGTGATCGAGGCGAGCGTCTGGTTCTCGGGCTGGATCTGGACGTGTTCCTTGGCCTCGAGCGCCTGATGCAGGCCTTCCGAATAGCGGCGGCCGGGCATCATGCGGCCGGTGAACTCGTCGATGATGACGATCTCGCCGCCCTTGACGATGTAGTCCTTGTCGCGCTGGAAGAGCTTGTGGGCGCGCAGGCCCTGGTTGATGTGATGGACGACGGTGACGTTCTCGACGTCGTAGAGCGAGTCGCCCTTGAGGAGGCCGGCCTCGGCGAGGATGGTCTCGAGCTTCTCGTTGCCCGCCTCGGTGAAGGAAGCGGTGCGCTGCTTCTCGTCGATCTCGTAGTCCTCCGGCACCAGCTTCGGGATGAAGGTGTCGATGGTGTTGTAGAGCTCGGAGCGGTCGTCGAGGGGGCCCGAGATGATAAGCGGCGTGCGCGCCTCGTCGACGAGGATCGAATCCACTTCGTCGACGATGGCGTAGTGGTGCCCGCGCTGAGTCATCGTCGTCAGCTCGTACTTCATGTTGTCGCGGAGATAGTCGAAGCCGAACTCGTTGTTGGTGCCGTAGGTGATGTCGGCGGCGTAGTTCTCGCGGCGCTGGTCGTCGTCGAGGCCGTGGACGATGACGCCGACGGTGAGGCCGAGGAAGTTGTAGACCTTGCCCATCCACTCGGCGTCGCGTTTGGCGAGGTAGTCGTTGACGGTGACGACGTGGACGCCCTTACCGGTGAGCGCGTTGAGGTAGGTGGGGAGGGTGGCGACGAGCGTCTTGCCCTCGCCGGTCTTCATCTCGGAGATGGAGCCCTCGTGGAGGACGATGCCGCCGATGAGCTGGACGTCGAAATGCCGCTGGCCGAGAGCGCGCCTGGCGGCCTCGCGGACGGTGGCGAAGGCGGGGACGAGGATGTCGTCGAGGGTCTTGCCTTCGGCGAGCTGGCGCTTGAACTCGGCGGTGCGGGCGCGGAGCTGCTCGTCGGTCAGCGCGGAGACTTCCGGCTCGAGCGCGTTGATCGCGGCAACCCGCGGGCCGTAGCCCTTCATGCGGCGGTCGTTGGGGGAGCCGAACAGCTTGCGGGCTAGAGCGCCAAGGCCGACCATGACTTACCTTTCAGCTTCCCAGGACAGGTAAAGGCGCTTCTCCGGCCGTCGCCGGTCGCCCTCTTTAGGCTGCGACGAGAGCCGGTGAGCTTCAAAGTCCCCGCTGCACCCTTGAGATTGCAAAGCGTTCTGGACGCCAAGCACGGAGACAGATAAGAGGGGGCCCGGGTGATGTCAACGGCGCCTCCGACCGCCGCAGCGCTGGCTTTTGCCGACCTTTCCAGGGCCCGCGCGGGGGCGTTCCTCAACGAGAAACGGACCTTTTTCATGACGCTTCGCCTGAACCGCGCCTTCCGGGCGCTTGCCGTACTGACCTTCACGGCGGCCCTCGGCGGCCTCGCCATGCCGGCCCATGCCGAGGATGCGCCGAAGAAGCCCGAGGAGACGGTCTTCGCCACGATAGACGGAAAGCCGATCACCGGCGCCGACCTCGGCATGGCGGCGGCCGAGCTCGGCGACCAGCTCCAGCGCATCCCGCCGCAGCAGCAGCGCCAGGCGCTGATCGACATCGTGGTCGAGATCAAGATGATGTCGCAGGCGGCCCGCGAAAGCGGCCTCGACAAGAAGCCGGACGTCGAGCAGCACGTCGCCTTCGCCGTCGACCGGACGCTGCGCAGCGAATACCTGCGCGACACCATCCTCGCCAAGGTGAGCGAGGATGCGGCAAAGAAGCGCTATGACGAGGAAATCGCGAAGTTCGTCCCGGGCGACGAAATCCACGTCCAGCACATCCTCGTGAAGACCGAGGACGAGGCCAAGGCGATCATCGCCGACCTCGACAAGGGCGGCGACTTCGCGGCCATCGCCAAGGAGAAGTCGCAGGACCCGGGCTCGGCGCCGAATGGCGGCGACCTCGGCTTCATCGGCAAGGGCAAGACGGTGAAGTCCTTCGAGGAAGCCGCCTTCGCGCTGAAGGCCGGTACCTATACGGAGAAGCCGGTGCAGTCCGAGTACGGCTGGCACGTGATCAAGGTGACCGAGACGCGGAAGGAAGCGGCGCCGACCTTCGAGGCGGAGGCCGAGCGCATCCGGCAGGACCTGATCCGCGAGGCCTACAAGGCCGAGATGGACAAGCTGAAGGCGGCCCACAAGATCGAGATCCTGCCGCCTCCGCCCCCGCCGGCGCCCGCCGCTCCGGCGACCCCGGCCCAGCCGGCGCAGTAGCCGGGGCGCGCGATGAGCCACGCCGTCTCGCCGCTGGCGCCGAAGTCCTATCCGGAGCTGCCGACGATCGGGGGCGTGCGCTTCGCGACGGCCGAGGCGGGCATCAAGTACCGGAACCGCACCGACGTCCTCCTCGTCGTCCTCGACAAGGGGACGGAGGCGGCGGGCGTGTTCACCCGCTCCAAATGCCCCTCGGCGCCGGTCGACTGGTGCCGGGCGGCGCTCGCGGCCGGCGGCAAGGCGCGCGCCGTGCTGGTCAATTCGGGCAATGCCAATGCCTTCACGGGAAAACGCGGCCGCGAGACGGTGAAGCTCTCGGCCGCGATGGTGGCGAAGGCGGTCGGCTGCACGCCGAAGCAGGTATTCCTCGCCTCGACCGGCGTGATCGGCGAGCCGCTGCCGCCGGAGAAGTTCGACGGCGTGGTGGAAGCGGCGGCGAAGCGGGTCGCCGAAGGCGGCTGGCTCGATGCGGCCAGGGCGATCATGACCACCGACACCTTTCCGAAGGTGGCGACGCGGACCGCGAAGATCGGCGGCGCGACGCTGACCATCAACGGCTTCGCCAAGGGCGCCGGCATGATCGCGCCGGACATGGCGACGATGCTCTCCTTCGTCTTCACCGACGCCGACATTGCCGCGCCGGCGCTGCAGGCGATGCTGAAGGCGGGCGTCGACGCGAGCTTCAACGCGATCACGGTCGACAGCGACACCTCGACCTCCGACACGCTCCTCCTCTTCGCAACGGGGCGGGCGGAAGGCGCGCCGCGGATCACCGATCCGCGCGACCGGCGGCTGGCGGAGTTCCGCGCGGCGCTCAACGACCTGCTCCTCGACCTGTCGCACCAGGTGGTGAAGGACGGCGAGGGCGCACGGAAATTCGTCGAGGTGCGGGTGAAGAACGCGACGACGAAGGCGGCGGCGCGGAAGATCGCGCTGTCGATCGCCAACTCGCCGCTGGTCAAGACGGCGATCGCCGGCGAGGACGCCAACTGGGGCCGCATCGTCATGGCGGTGGGCAAGGCCGGGCAGCCGGCCGAGCGCGACAGGCTCGCCATCTGGTTCGGCGAGACGCGGGTGGCGGTGAAAGGCGAGCGCGACCCCGGCTATTCCGAGCAGGCCGCCACCGATCACATGAAGCGCGAGGACATCGTCATCACGGTGGACATCGGGCTCGGCAAGGCGAGCGACCGGGTGTGGACCTGCGACCTCACCAAGGAATATGTCGCGATCAACGGCGATTACCGGAGCTGAGGTGGCCGACCTCGCGCTGGTGCGGCGCCTGGAAGAGGCGGCGCTGAAGGGCTGGCCGACGCTGGTGACCATCGCCGACGGCGCCTGGGTGACGCGGCTCGCCGAGGGCCATACCGGCCGCGCCAATTCGCTCAACATGCTCGATCCGGAGGATGGTGGGGATGCGCGCCGGCGGCTCGATGCGTCGGTCGCCGCGTTCCGGGCGCGGAACCTGCCGCCGCTCCTCCGCGCGACGCCGCTGACGCCGCCGGAGGCGGTGACGCTCGCCGGGCGCGATGGCTGGCGCGAGCGGGGTCCGTCCATCGTGATGAGCCTCGACCTCGACGGGCTCGCGGCGGACCTCGGCGCGGCGACACCGCCGGAGGCGCGGGCATCGGACTACTGGCTGCGGACGATGGCGGCCTTCATGGACTTCGATGAGGCGCGACGTGCGGCGATCGGGCGGAAGCTCGAGCGGCTCGCGGTCGATGCCGGCTTCTTCCTTTCCGCGGACCGTTTCGGCACGCCGGTGGCGACAACCATGGCGGCGCGCGACGGCGACGTGGTCGGGCTCTTCGAGGTGGGCGTCGAGGCGAGCCAGCGGCGGCAGGGCCATGGCGAGCGGATCGTCACCGAGGCGCTCGGCTGGGCGAAGGCGCGGGGCGCGCACACGGCCTTCCTCCAGGTCACCGCCAGCAACCACGGCGCCATCGCGCTCTATAGCCGGCTCGGCTTCGTCAAGCGCTACGGCTACCGGTACCTGGCGCCGGAGGGGATGGGATGAAGCTCGTCCTGGTGGTCGCCTGCGCGCTCGTCGACAGCGACGGCCGCATCCTCATCGCGCAGCGGCCCGAGGGTAAGAAGCTCGCGGGGCTGTGGGAATTTCCGGGCGGCAAAGTCGAGGCGGGCGAGACGCCCGAGGCGACGCTCGTCCGGGAACTGCGCGAGGAGCTCGGCATCGAGACGAAATCGGCGTGCCTCGCGCCGCTCACCTTCGCGAGCCATGGCTACGAGGATTGGCACCTCCTCATGCCGCTCTATGTCTGCCGGCGCTGGGAGGGCATCGCGCAGGGACGCGAGGGGCAGGCGCTGAAATGGGTGCGGGCGCGGGAGCTGCGGCAATATCCGATGCCGCCAGCCGACCTGCCGCTGATCGCACCGTTAATCGAACTTTTATAGGTCGCGCGCAGATTTGCTGACGGCGTCGGGGGGCGCTGTAACGGCGATCTCGCGTATCATGGCCCGTAACGACATCCTCATCCCGCTCGAAATCGAACCCATGGCGGAAATGCCGCCGCGCAGCCGTTTCGCGGCGCTCGTGCCGATCACGGTGGCGCTCGTCGGCGTGCTCGCCGTGCTCATCGGCGGCGTCTCGGCGCGGAACGCCGACTATGCCGCGCGCCATGCCATCGACCCGGTGATGACGGGCTCGGTGACGCCGGCGAAGTAGCCGCGCGGTTCGCGTCTCGCCTGCCGATTGCCGGTCGAGCCCACTTACCCCTCCCCAAAACCATCTTCGCTCCGCGCCGATGGTTTTGGCCCTCCCGCAAGGGGAGGGCTGGGCGTCGCCCCTTCACGCGCCCCCTCCACCGCCTTCGGCGGTCCCCCTCCCCCGCTTCGCAGGGGAGGATATGGCCCGCTCGCCCGCAGACTGCTCGCGCGCGCCGAGCGCGTCGGCGAGGCGGGTGGTGGCGCTGCCGGGCTTGAGCGGCTGCTGCTGGCTGGCGTGCGGTGCCCAGCCGGAGAGCGAGACGATGTCGAAGGTGGCACGGATGCGGCCGTCGGGATCGGCGAAGCGCTCCGCGTAGATGGCGGCGGCACGGAGAAGGACGCGGCGCGGGAGCGGCTTCCGGCTGCGCTCGTGGAGCGCGCTGGCGGCGCCCATGGCCCGCAGGTCGCGCATCAGCTCGAGGGCATTGGCGTAGCGGACGGTGACGCGATCCTGGTCGATGACCGGGAGGGCGAAGCCGGCGCGCTGGAGGAGGCCACCGAGGGCCCGCAGCTCGGCGAAGGGGGCGACGCGCGGCGAGGCGCCGCCGGTGACCTCGGCCTCGGCCTCGGCAAGGCTCTGGCGGAGCTCGGTGAGGGTGTCGCCGCCGAGGAGGGCGGCGAGGAAGAGCCCGTCCGGCTTCAAGGCGCGGCGGACCTGGGCGAAAACGCCGGGCAGGTCGTTGGCGAAATGCAGCGAGAGGACCGACACCGCGAGGTCGATGCTCTCCGGCGCGAGGGGGAGCGCCTCCTCGTCGGCGACGGCATCGGGGCGCGAGGCCGCGGTCCAGTCCAGACGGAAGAGGCGTCCGATCCTGCCGGTCGCCACCAATTCAGCGGCAAGCGCGGGGGTCGGGCCGGCAATCTCGACGGCGGTGTCGAAATGGCGCGTGACCGCGGCGAAGCGGTCGAGAAGGTCCTCGGCGACGCGCTCCAGCAGGAAATCGGCGCCCGGACGCGCGGCGCGGAGCGCCCTGGCGCGGCGGACGGCGAGCAGCTTGCGGTCGAAGACACGGGGCGGACTGGCCATTTGCCGGTCTTATGGCGGTGCCGGGCGGCGCCGTCAAAGGCGCCTTGGCGGCGCCCTCGTGGCGGCGCTAGACTTGTTCTCATGAAGCTCGACGAGATCGAGGGCGCAACGGGAAGGCCGTCGCTGATCGGCCGCATCAGCGGGGGTCTTCGGACCGCGTTCCGCGGCGGCGTGGACCTCGCCATGCCGCCGAACTGCCTCGCCTGCGGGCGGCGCGTGGCGGCGGACGGGGCGCTCTGCCCGGCCTGCTGGGGGACGCTCCGGCTGATCGAGAAGCCCTATTGCGCGCAGCTCGGCATTCCCTTCGCCTATGATCTCGGGCCGAACGTGCTTTCGGCGGAGGCGATCGCCGATCCGCCGCCGTTCGAGCGCTGCCGGGCGGTCGCCGCCTATGACGACGTCTCGCGGAAGCTGGTCCACGGGCTGAAATATCGCGACCGGCAGGAGCTTGCCCGCTGGATGGGCGTGTGGATGGCGCGGGCGGGGCAGGAGGTGGTGGCCGAGGCCGACGTGATCGTGCCGGTCCCGCTGCATCGCTGGCGGCTGTGGCGGCGGAGGTTCAACCAGTCGGCCATGCTGGCCGCGGCGATCGGCCGGGAAGCGCGGAAGCCCGTCGACCTGCACGGGCTGAAGCGCGTGAAGGCGACGCGTCAGCAGGTCGGGCTGACGGCCAACGAGCGCGACGATAACGTGCGCGGGGCGTTCCTCGTCGCCAGGAACGAGCGGGCGGCGATCGCCGGCCGGCGGGTGCTGCTCGTCGACGACGTCTATACGACCGGCGCCACCGTGAAGGCGGCGACGCGGGCCCTGCTCAGGGCCGGCGCGGCGGCGGTCGACGTGCTGGTCTTCGCCCGGGTCGTGCGCGGCGTGCAATAATCCTATATGCAGCAGTGAATTGCGCCACCAGCGAGGCCGAAGATGAGCACTTTCCGTGCCGCCGCCGTCCAGATGCGGACGGGGATCGACGTGGCGAAGAATGTCGCCGCGGCGGAGGCTCTCATCCGCGAGGCGGCGGGGCAGGGCGCCCAGTACGTGCTGACGCCGGAGATGACGACGATCCTCGACCGCGAGCGGCCGCGGCTCCTTGCGGCGATCTCGCCGGAGGAGAGCGACCCGTCGCTGAAGCGCTTCCAGGCGCTCGCCCGGGAGCTCGGCATCCATCTCCATATCGGCTCGATGGCGATAAAGCTCGGCGAGGACGGGGTCGCCAATCGCGGCTTCCTCATCGGGCCGGACGGGGTGATTCGCGCCCGCTACGACAAGATCCACATGTTCGACGTCGATCTCGCCGGCGGCGAGAGCTACCGCGAGTCGCGCCTCTACCGGCCGGGAAACCAGGCGGTTGCCGTGGACCTGCCGTGGACGCGGCTCGGCATGACGGTCTGCTACGACGTGCGTTTCCCAAATCTTTACCGTGTTCTCGCACGCTCGGGAGCGGCGGTGATGGCCGTGCCGGCCGCATTCACGCGTACGACCGGCGAGGCCCACTGGCATGTCCTCATCCGCGCGCGGGCGATCGAGACCGGTTCGTTCATCGTCGCCGCGGCCCAGGGCGGAAGCCATGAGGACGGGCGCGAGACATATGGGCATTCCATGATCGTCGATCCCTGGGGGAAGATCCTCGCCGAGGCCGCGACGGAGCCCGGCGTGATCGTGGCGGAGATCGATCCGGCGATGAGCGCCACCATGCGCGGCCGCGTTCCCGCGCTCGCCAATGAACGGGCATTCTCGGCGCCGGCCGCCGGCGCGGGCGACGAGTTACCTGCAAGGAAGATCGGATGATCCGCTACACACTCCGCTGCGAACAGGACCACAGCTTCGAGGCATGGTTCCGCTCGAGCGAGGACTATGACCGCGCAGCGGAGAAGGGCATCAACGAATGCCCGCTCTGCGGCGCCACCAGGGTCGAGAAGGCGCCGATGGCGCCCTCGGTCGCGCGCAAGGACAAGAGCGAGGCGAAGAAGCCGGCCGAGAAGGTGACGCTGGCGACGGCGCCCGATCCGCGCGAGATGGCGCTCCGCGCGGCGCTGAAGGAGCTCCGCCAGAAGGTCACCGAGAACGCCGAATATGTCGGCGACCGCTTCGCGGCCGAGGCGCGCAAGATGCACTACAACGAGAGCGAGGCACGCGGCATCTACGGCGAGGCATCGGCGGACGAGGCGAAGGCGCTGGCCGAGGAGGGCATCGAGTTCCAGCCGCTGCCGACGTTGCCCGAGGAGCGCAACTGATGGCGCTCGTGGTCATCACCGGCGCCAATCGCGGCATCGGGCTCGCGCTGGTCGAAGAAGCGCTGAAGCGCGGCGACAAGGTGGTCGCGGTCTGCCGGCATTCCTCGAGCGAACTCGACCGGAGCGGTGCCGAGGTGATCGCCGGGATCGAGGTGACGGAGGGGGCGAGTGTCGCCAAGCTCGCCGACAAGCTGGCCGGCCGGCGCATCGACGTGCTCATCAACAATGCCGGCATCCATCGCCACGACCATCTCGGCGAGCTCGACTTCGAGCGCATCCGCCAGCAGTTCGAGACCAATGCGCTGGGGCCGCTGCGGGTGACCGAGGCGCTGCTGCCGCTGATGCACGAAGGCTCGAAGGTCGCGATCATCACCAGCCGCTCGGGCTCGATCGGCGACAACGGCTCGGGCGGCACCTATGGCTACCGCATGTCCAAGGCGGCCGTGAACATGGCGGGCGTGAACCTCGCGCTGGAGCTGAAGCCGCGCGGCATCGCGGTCGGCATCCTGCATCCGGGGATGGTGAGGACGGCGATGTCCTCCTCGCCGCAGGCGGTGCCGGCGGCGGATTCGGCGCGCCGGCTCATGGACCGGATCGCGGAGCTCAGCCTCGCCAATTCGGGCAAGTTCCTCCACGCCGACGGCTCCGAGCTGCCCTGGTAGGCGTCAGGCCGGGCGCTTCGCCGCCATCATGTAGTTGACGTCCATGTCGCCGGTCAGGCGCCAGCGGCCGGCGAGCGGAACGTACATGACGCCGGTCTCCGCGGTGACGTCGAGGTCGGCGGAGACGAGGGCCGCGGCGAGCTCGTTCGGCGTGACCAGCTTGTCGTAGCTGTGGGTGCCGCGCGGCAGCCAGCGGAGTACGTATTCGGCGCCGACGATGGCGAGCGCCCAGGCCTTCAGCGTGCGGTTGATGGTGGAGGCGAGGAGCAGCCCGCCCGGCCGGACCAGCGAGCCGGCGGTGGCGACGAAGGCGGCGACGTCGGTGACGTGCTCGACCAC
Organism: Hyphomicrobiales bacterium; assembly: GCA_017305635.1. Classification (GTDB taxonomy): domain Bacteria; phylum Pseudomonadota; class Alphaproteobacteria; order Rhizobiales; family Kaistiaceae; genus JAFKKF01. The sequence goes on from JAFKKF010000015.1 coordinate 112,773, forward strand.
TTCGAGGATCAGGACGACGTCGAAGGTCTCGCCCGCGGCGGCAAGCGCCTCCGCGGTCTCGGCCCGGTAGTCGATGGCAAGGCCCTCGGCCTCGGCATGGTGGCGGGCGACGACGATGTTGTCGGAGGCGGGATCGATGCCGGTGACCGTCGCGCCCATGCGGGCAAGCGGCTCGGTGACCAGCCCGCCGCCGCAGCCGATATCGAGGATGCGGAGCCCGGCGAGGGGCCGTTCGGATTTCGTATCGCGCCCGAAATGATCGGCGATGCGGTCGCGCAGCCAGGCGAGACGCGTGGGATTGAGGCGGTGGAGGGGGGCGAGCGGCCCGGCCGGGTCCCACCAGTCGCGGGCCATGGTGGAGAAGCGGGCGATCTCGTCGGGGTCGAGGGACGGGGCATGAGACATGGGGGGGGAGTGTAGACGTTGGTGACGGCGGCGGGGAAGGAAGAAAGACATGGATGGCCAGGCAGGATCGTCGGCAGGTGGGCCGCCTGCTCGGGCGTAACCCCTCCCCAAAACCATCTCCGCTACGCTCCGCTGGTTTTGGCCCTCCCGCAAGGGGAGGGCTGGGCGTCGCGTCCGTCACGCGCCCCCACCACCGGCCCCTGAACTCGGCTATTGCCGAGTTCAGTTCTTCGTTGACCAACTCGGGCAAGCCCGAGTTGGTGCGGTCCCCCTCCTCCGCTTCGCAGGGGAGGAACCGAGGCGAGCTTGTAGCTCTTCTGGTTTCGCCGGCTACCGATTGCCTGTTGCCCAAGCCCCCGCTATGAAGGCGCGCCTTTTTCGGGCGGGCTGGGTTGCGCGGGTTTCGGCAGGGATCGATGTCACGGCTGGTCATGAAGTTCGGCGGCACGTCGGTCGCCGATATCGATCGCATCAAGAACGTCGCCCGCCACGTCAAACGCGAGGTCGATCACGGCCACCAGGTGGCGGTCGTCGTCTCGGCCATGTCGGGCGCGACGAACCAGCTGGTCGCCTGGACGCGCGCCGCGGCGCCGCTCCACGATGCCCGCGAATATGACACGGTTGTCGCCTCGGGCGAGCAGGTGACCTCGGGGCTGCTCGCCATCGCGCTGCAGGAGATCGGCGTCAATGCGCGCTCCTGGCAGGGCTGGCAGATCCCGATCCGCACCGATGCCAGCCACGGCGCGGCGCGCATCGCCGACATAGACGGCGCCAGGCTGGTAGAGCGGCTGGCGCAGGGGCAGGTCGCGGTGATCGCCGGGTTCCAGGGCATCGGGCCGGACAACCGGATCGCGACCCTCGGGCGCGGCGGGTCGGATACCAGCGCGGTCGCCATCGCCGCGGCGATCGGCGCCGATCGCTGCGACATCTATACCGACGTCGACGGCGTCTACACCACCGATCCGCGGATCGTGCCGAAGGCCCGGCGGCTCGACAAGGTCTCCTTCGAGGAGATGCTGGAAATGGCCTCGCTCGGGGCCAAGGTGCTCCAGGTCCGCTCGGTGGAGCTGGCGATGGTGCGGAACGTGCGCACCTTCGTGCGCTCCTCCTTCGAGCCGGTCGACGGGCCCGGCATGGCGGACGAGAACCCGCCCGGAACGCTCATCTGCGACGAGGACGAGATCGTGGAAAAACAGGTCGTAACCGGCATCGCCTATTCCAAGGACGAGGCGCAGATCTCGCTCCGGCGCGTGCCCGACAAGCCGGGCGTGGCGGCGCATGTCTTCGGCCCGCTGGCGGAAGCCAACATCAACGTCGACATGATCGTCCAGAACATCTCCGAGGACGGGTCGCTTACCGACCTGACCTTCACCGTGCCGAATGCCGACTACGAGCGGGCGCGGAAGGTGCTCGAGAAGGCGCAGGCCGAGGTCGGCTACCAGGCGATCCAGGGGTCGAGCGACGTCGCCAAGGTCTCGGTCATCGGCATCGGCATGCGCAGCCATGCCGGCGTCGCGGCGGATGCCTTCAAGGCGCTCGCTTCGAAGGGGATCAACATCCGGGCGATCACGACGTCTGAGATCAAGATATCCGTGTTGATCGACGCGCCCTATACCGAGCTTGCGGTACGGACTTTGCATTCGTTATACGGGCTTGACGGCAAATAGCGGCAGGCCGGAGCGGCCGGCACCGCCGGCAGCCTGACCGGCCAAGGCGTCAAGCCCTCTGGATCGAGCCGCCGGCCGGATTTTGGTCCAGAACCACCGTCAAGGGTTATGCTCGCCGGCGGGCGATTCACTCGCCGGGAACAGTGAGGATTGCGGAACATGCGGGGGGCCCCCGCCGGGCCGCGCGTCCTGCTCCGCCGCCTGCGCGAGATCATGGCGGAGCCGATCGGCGCGCAAGACCGGCTCGACAAGACGGTGCAGCAGATCGCGGCCAACATGGTGGCCGAGGTGTGCTCGGTCTATGTGCTGCGCTCCGACGGCGTCCTCGAGCTCTATGCCACCGAGGGCCTCAACCGCGAGGCCGTGCACCATGCGACGCTCCGCGTCGGGCAGGGCCTCGTCGGCACGATCGCGGAGGAGGCGCGCGCGCTGAACCTGCCGAACGCGCAGGCCCATCCCGCCTTCCAGTACCTGCCGGAGACGGGCGAGGAGGTCTATTCGTCCTTCATGGGCGTGCCGATCCTGCGCGCCGGGCGCACGCTCGGCGTGCTCGTCGTGCAGAACAAGGCGCACCGGAACTATTCCGACGAAGAGGTCGAGGCGCTGCAGACGACGGCGATGGTGCTCGCCGAGACGATCGCGGCGGGCGAATTGTCGACGCTGGCGCGGCCGGGCACCTCGCTCGACCTGAAGCGGCCGCTTTCGCTGACCGGCGTCGCGCTCTGCGACGGCGTCGGCCTCGGCCACGTCGTGCTGCACGAGCCGCGCGTCGTCGTCACGGCGCTCATCGCCGAGGATGCCGAGCGCGAGATGCAGCGCCTCGACGAGGCGATCGCCAGCCTCCGGCTCTTCGTCGACGACATGCTGTCGCGCGACGACATCGGCATCGAGGGCGAGCACCGCGACGTGCTGGAAGCCTACCGCATGTTCGCCAATGACCGCGGCTGGGTCCGTCGCATGAACGAGGCGATCCGCAACGGCCTGTCGGCGGAAGCGGCCGTCGAGCAGGTGCAGAGCGACACGCGCGCGCGCCTGCAGCGCTCGACCGATCCGCTGATCCGCGAGCGGCTGAACGATTTCGACGACCTGACCAACCGGCTGCTCCGCGTGCTGATGAACAAGCAGCACGGGCCGTCCGCGTCGGACCTGCCGAAGGACGCGATCATCGTGGCGCGCACCATGGGGGCCGCCGACCTCCTCGACTACAACCGCGAGCGGGTGCGCGGCCTGGTGCTGGAGGAGGGCGGCCCGACCAGCCATGTCACCATCGTGGCGCGCGCGCTCGGCATCCCGGCGGTCAGCCGGGCGGGCAATGTCGTATCGATGGTCGAGAACGGCGACGCGATCATCGTCGACGGCAGCGTTGGCGAGGTGCATCTCCGGCCCTCGGCCGAGCTCGAATCGGCCTATGTCGAGAAGGTCCGCTTCCGGGCGCGGCGGCAGGAGCAGTACCGGCTCATCCGCGACCTGCCGGCGACGACGCGCGACGGGCACCGGGTGACGCTCCTCATGAATGCCGGCCTCATGGTCGACCTGCCGCACATCGCGGAATCCGGCGCCGAGGGCATCGGGCTCTTCCGCACCGAGCTGCAGTTCATGATCGCGGCGAAGATGCCGAAACTGTCGGAGCAGAAGGCGTTCTATCGCTCGGTGCTGGAGACGGTCGGCAACCGTCCGGTGACCTTCCGCACGCTCGACATCGGCGGCGACAAGGTGCTGCCCTACATGCGGCTGGCGCCGGAGGAGAACCCGGCAATGGGCTGGCGCGCCATCCGCCTCGGCCTCGACCGGCCGGCGCTCTTGCGCGCGCAGCTCCGCGGGCTCCTCCATGCGGCGGCCGGGCGCGAGCTCCGCGTGATGCTGCCGATGATCACCGAGCTCGACGAGATCCGCCAGGCAAGGGCGCTCCTCGACAAGGAGCTCGAGCACCTGAAGCATCACGGCCACCGGCCGCCGGACAAGGTGCTGCTCGGCGCCATGGTCGAGGTCCCGGCCATGCTCTGGCAGCTCGACGGGCTGGCGCAGGTCGCCGACTTCATCTCGGTCGGCTCGAACGACCTCCTGCAGTTCATGATGGCGAGCGACCGCGGCAACATGCAGGTGGCCGGCCGGTTCGATCCGCTGTCGCGGCCGTTCCTCCGGGCGCTCCGCACGATCGTGCGCGCAGCGAGCGCGGCCCGCGTGCCGGTGACGCTCTGCGGCGAGATCGCCGGCAACCCGCTCTCGGCCATGGCGCTGATCGGGCTCGGCTACCGCTCGCTTTCCATGTCGCCGACGGCGATCGGCCCGGTCAAGGCAATGGCGCGCTCGCTCGATGCCGGCAGGCTCAAGCGGACGCTCGACGCGCTCCTCGACGACGGCGCCGCCTATGACGGGATGCGCGGGGCGCTGACGCGATTTGCGGAGACGGAAGGCGTGCCGATCTGATATTGCCGGCGCGCGAAACCGTATATCCTCCCGAACCATAGCCGCATGCCGACGATGCTTCCGCGCGACAAGATCAATGCCCTCACCACCCGCGTCGAGGCGATCGACCAGCGGTTGCTGACGCCGCTCGACAGCGAGACCCTGGTCAAGCTCTCCAAGGAACGGGCGGAGCTGGAGCCGGTCTATGCGGCGATCGGCGAGCTCAACCGGGCCGAGAAGGAGCGCGAGGACCTCGAGGCGCTGAAGGGCGACCCCGAGATGGGTGCCATGGCCGAGGAGGAGGCGCGCGCCCTCGACACGCGCATCGAGGCGCTCGGCGACACGGTGCGGAAGCTCCTCATTCCCAAGGACGCGGCGGACGAGAAGAGCGCCATCCTCGAAATCCGCGCCGGGACCGGCGGCGACGAGGCGGCGATCTTTGCCGGCGACCTCTTCCGCATGTACGAGCGATATGCTGCCCTGCACGGGTGGAAGGTGCAGATTCTCTCCGAGAGCGAGGGAGAAATGGGCGGCTACAAGGAAATCATCGCCAACGTGGCGGGGAAGGGCGTCTTCGCGCGGCTGCGCTTCGAATCCGGCGTGCATCGCGTGCAGCGCGTGCCGGCGACGGAGGCGAGCGGGCGGGTGCATACTTCCGCCGCGACGGTCGCGGTGCTGCCGGAGGCCGAGGAGGTCGACGTGCAGATCAGGCCGGAGGACATCCGCCTCGACACGACGCGCGCCTCCAGCGCCGGCGGGCAGCACGCCAACACGACCGATTCGGGCGTGCGCATCCTGCACATCCCGACCGGGATCATCGTCACCGTCGCCTCGCGCTCGCAGCACCAGAACCGAATCGAGGCGATGCGCATGCTGCGCTCGCGGCTCTACGAGCTGGAGCGCGAGAAGGTCGACCAGGCGCGCGCGGCCGACCGCAGGGGACAGGTCGGCTCCGGCGACCGCTCGGAGCGCATCCGCACCTATAATTTCCCGCAGGGGCGGGTGACCGACCACCGCATCGAGTTGACGCTCTACAAGCTGCCGCAGGTGATGTCGGGCGAGGCGCTCGACGAGGTGATCGAGCCGCTGATCACCGACCACCAGGCGCATCTGCTGGCAGCGGAGGCGGCGCCGGTCCTATGAGCCTCGTGCCCGAGACGCTGACCTACGGGCTCCTTCGCCGCCGGGTGACGAAGGAGTTGCAGGACGCCTTCGCGGCGGACGGGCGGATCGGCACGGCCTCGCTCGATGCGCGGCTGATCGTTGCCTTCGCGGCCGAGCGCGACGCCAATTCGATCGCCATCTTCGACGCCCTCTCGGTGCCGGCGGAGACGGAGGCGAAGGTGGCGGGCTATGTCGAACGGCGGATCGCCGGCGAGCCGGTGGCGCGGATCCTCGGCGAGAAGGAATTCTGGGGCCTGACGTTCAAGCTGACGCGGGACACCCTGGTGCCGCGGCCGGATTCGGAGACCGTGGTGGCGGCGGCGCTCGCCGCGGTCGACCAGACCGGCGGGCGGGACCGCGCGCTCAGGATCCTCGACCTCGGCACGGGAACCGGGGCGCTTCTCATCGCGCTCCTCTCCGAGCTGCCGAAGGCGAAGGGGACCGGCACCGACCTTGCGCCCGGGGCGGTCGCGGCGGCGAAGGAGAATGCCGAGAAGCTGGGCTTTGCCGGGCGGGCCGAGTTCGCCGCGGGCAACTGGGGGGACGGGCTCGAGGGTGGCTTCGACCTCGTCGTCTCCAATCCGCCCTATGTGCTCTCGGGAGAAATCGAGGGCCTGCCGGTTGAGGTTTGGGCCTTCGATCCCTATCTGGCATTGGATGGCGGCGCCGATGGGCTGGCCGCCTACCGCACGATCATCGCGGACCTGTCGCGGCTCCTGTCGGATACGGGCCGTGCATTCCTCGAAGTGGGGGCCGGCCAAGCCGCGAAAGTGCAGGATCTGGCGGCGGAAGGCGGGTTCGATTCGCTGACCCATGCCGACCTCGCCGCGATCGAGCGCGTGGTCGAATTGCGGCGGCCCGAGCCGGGCCAAGGTTAACCGGGCCTTGCCTTTGCGGGTTTTCCCGCGGCAAAGAATGGGCTTGGAAAGAGAGCGCGGAAAGGCTAGTTTCCGCTCGCCGAAGAGAGACGGGCGAGTCAGCGCCGGGAAGGCGCAGACGGGGGACGGCACCACAGGCTCCGGGTCTTGCCGACAGAAGGCGGACCCCGGGCGAAAGGACCAGCTTCCGGATAGTCCGAAATGATCGGACCGCATCTCTGAAGTTTGAAACCGGGCTTGGCGGGAGCTTCCCGCTTGGGAAACTTTGACCCGCGTGATGGCTGTTCGACAGATGCCGCAGGATGCACCGGCCGCGCCGGATCGCCTTTCCGTGCGCGCCTCATGCCCGGCGACGGCCCTGACCGCCGCGATGGATGAATTCCGGACGCCGTCCGGCTGAACCAAGAGACATCTTTGATGAGACCAGGCCAGCACCAGCAGAACAACAAGCGCATGCGTGGGCGCAATCGCAAGGGCCCCAATCCGCTGACCCGCTCCTACGAGAGCAATGGCGGCGACGTGAAGATCCGCGGCACCGCGCTCCATATCGCGGAGAAATACGTCCAGCTGGCGCGCGACGCGCAGGCGAGCGGCGACCGCGTGGCGGCGGAGAACTACCTCCAGCACGCCGAGCACTATTACCGCATCCTTGCCGCCGCGCAGGCGCAGATGCCCCAGCCGCAGCCGGTCTATCGTTCCGACGAGGAGGATGACGACGGCGAGGAGCGGCAGGACCGTTCGCAGCCGCCTTTCAATGGCAATAATAACGGCAATGCCAATGGCGGCCACGGCGGCGAGCGGGGCGATCGCCAGGGCTTCCAGGGCGGGCCGCAGCCGGCCTTCCTCGGCGGGGCCGGCGACGGTTCCGGCGAGGACGAGGACGACGAGCCGATCGGCGACAACCGCTTCGAGACGCGTCCCCAGCCGCAATATAACGAGCCGCAGGATCGCGGCGACCGCGGCGACCGTAATTTCAACGGCAGCAATGCCGGTGGCGGCAATCGCCAGCAGGCCGGCGGCCAGAACCAGAACGGCGAGGGCGGCGGCAATCATCGCGGCCGGCGCCGGCGCCCCTATCGCGAACGCTTCGGCGACCGCGCCCAGGGCGGCGAAGGCGCGCAGCCGGCAGTGGCCGAGGCGCCGCCCGGCGACGACTGAGACTCAAGGGTTCTGAGGCAACAGGGCGCCCCGGTCGAAAGGCCGGGGCGCCTTTCGTTTCAGGGCGCCGTGCGAACGTGGACGACGGCGATGTCGTCGGCATATAGGCGCTTCCAGCCGGGCATGCATTTCCGGGCTCCGGCCATGTCTCGCTGCGGGGATGCCCTGCCGTCGCCGGGCGCGTCTCCGGGAGGCTCTAGCACGGCTTCGTTAAAGTTTGGCCAACCGGTGCCCGACCCCTCTTCCCAGCCGGGCGGGGGCTTACCATCTATGCTTCACAGGCTGCCCGACAGGGGGCCGAAGTGGCGGGTTTCCGCGACTTAACGGGAGGGGCGACCGGGCCGGAAATGCCGGGCGGTCGAGCTCCAAGCCGGGAAAGGGACGACATATGGACTTCGAAAAATATACCGAACGTGCGCGCGGATTCATCCAGTCCGCGCAAGCGCTTGCCCTCCGCGAGGGCAACCAGCAATTCACCCCCGAACATCTCCTGAAGGTGCTCCTCGACGACGAGGAAGGGCTGGCGGCCGGGCTCATCCAGCGCGCCGGCGGCAACCCGAAGGAAGCGCTTGCCGCGACGGAGCGGGCGCTCGCGGCCCTGCCGAAGGTAAGCGGCGGCGGAGCCGGCCAGGTCTATCTCGCGCCGGCGACGGCCCGCATCTTCGAGACGGCCGAGCAGGTCGCCAAGAAGGCGGGCGATTCCTACGTCACCGTCGAGCGGCTGCTGCTGGCGCTCGCCATCGAGAAGCAGGCGAAGACGGCGCAGATCCTCGCCGATGCCGGCGTCACCGCGCAGAACCTCAATGCCGCGATCGAATCGATCCGCAAGGGGCGCACTGCCGACTCCGCCTCGGCCGAGAGCCAGTATGACGCACTGAAGAAATATGCCCGCGACCTCACCGAGGAAGCGCGCCAGGGCAAGCTCGACCCGGTCATCGGGCGCGACGAGGAGATCCGGCGCACGATCCAGGTGCTGGCCCGGCGGACCAAGAACAACCCGGTCCTGATCGGCGAGCCGGGCGTTGGCAAGACGGCGATCGTGGAAGGCCTCGCCAACCGCATCGTCAACGGCGACGTGCCGGAGAGCCTCAAGGACAAGAAGCTGCTGGCGCTCGACCTCGGCGCGCTGATCGCCGGCGCCAAGTATCGCGGCGAGTTCGAGGAGCGGCTGAAGGCGGTGCTGAGCGAGGTCACCGCCAGCGACGGGCAGGTGATCCTCTTCATCGACGAGATGCACCAGCTGGTCGGGGCGGGGAAGACCGACGGCGCCATGGACGCCTCGAACCTCCTGAAGCCGGCGCTCGCCCGCGGCGAGCTGCACTGCGTCGGCGCGACCACGCTCGATGAATACCGGAAATACGTCGAGAAGGATGCCGCGCTGGCGCGGCGCTTCCAGCCGGTCTTCGTCGGCGAGCCGACGGTGGAGGATACGGTTTCGATCCTCCGTGGCCTCAAGGAAAAGTACGAGCTGCACCACGGCGTGCGGATCACCGACTCGGCGCTGGTCTCGGCGGCGACGCTGTCGAACCGCTACATCACCGACCGCTTCCTGCCCGACAAGGCGATCGACCTGGTCGACGAGGCCGCCTCGCGGCTGCGCATGCAGGTCGATTCGAAGCCCGAGGCGCTGGACGAGCTCGACCGCCGCATCATTCAGCTGAAGATCGAGCGCGAGGCGCTGAAGAAGGAGAACGACCAGGCGTCGAAGGACCGGCTCGGCCGGCTCGACAAGGAGCTCTCCGACCTCGAGCAGCAGTCGGCCTCGCTGACCCAGCGCTGGATGGCGGAGAAGGAGAAGCTCGCTTCCGCGACCAAGGTGAAGGAGCAGCTCGACCAGGCGCGGGCCGAGCTCGACCGCGCGCAGCGGACGGGCGACCTGGCGCGGGCCGGCGAGCTCGCCTATGGCCGCATCCCGGACCTCGAGCGCCAGCTGAAGGCGGCCGAGGAGAAGACCCGCGCTTCCGGCGACATGGTCGAGGAGGCGGTGACGCCGGACCATATCGCCCAGGTGGTGTCGCGCTGGACCGGCATCCCGGTCGACAAGATGCTGGAAGGCGAGCGCGAGAAGTTGCTCCGCATGGAGGACGAGCTCGCGCAGCGCGTCATCGGGCAGGCGGAAGCGGTGCATGCGGTCTCGACCGCGGTGCGGCGTGCCCGCGCCGGCCTGCAGGACCCGAACCGGCCGATCGGCTCGTTCATGTTCCTCGGGCCGACCGGCGTCGGCAAGACGGAGCTGACCAAGACGCTCGCCGCGTTTCTCTTCGACGACGAGTCGGCGCTGCTGCGCATCGACATGTCGGAGTACATGGAGAAGCATTCCGTCGCCCGGCTGATCGGCGCGCCGCCCGGCTATGTCGGCTACGAGGAGGGCGGGTCGCTGACCGAGGCCGTGCGCCGCCGGCCGTACCAGGTGATCCTCTTCGACGAGATCGAGAAGGCGCATCCGGACGTGTTCAACGTGCTGCTCCAGGTGCTCGACGACGGCCGCCTGACCGACGGGCAGGGGCGCACGGTCGACTTCCGCAACACGCTGATCGTGATGACCTCGAACCTCGGCGGGGAACTGCTCGCCAACCTCAACGACAACGAGGACGTCGACCTGGTGCGGAACGCCGTGATGGACATCGTGCGCTCGCATTTCCGGCCGGAATTCCTCAACCGGCTGGACGACATCATCCTCTTCCACCGGCTGAAGAAGGCCGAGATGGGGTCGATCGTCACGATCCAGCTGAAGCGGCTGCAGAAGCTGCTCGAGGAGCGCAAGATCACGCTCGACCTCGACGAGTCGGCGCTGATCTGGCTCGCCGAGAAGGGCTACGACCCGGTCTATGGCGCGCGGCCGCTGAAGCGGGTGATCCAGCGCGAGGTGCAGGATCCGCTCGCCGACAAGATCCTTTCCGGCGACGTGCCGGACGGGTCGAAGGTCAAGATCACGGCGGGGACGGACAAGCTCCTGTTCCTGCCGCGGGTCGAAGGCGGCGGCAAGAAGGGCAAGGCGGCTTAGCAGTCGCTGCGCCTGCTAAGGATCAGGCCCGGCTTCGTGCCGGGCCTTTTCTTTTTGGAGACAGGGAAGCGGAAGGAAGGATCACTTTTCTTCGGATCAACGGGACGGCGTGACGTCACCCGGCTCGCCGTTGCCGGAGAGGACCTGGGCGGCGCCGAGGATGGCGTCGCGGAAGGCGGTGTCGAAATTGACGCCGCGGACCTGCCAGTGATGGCGGCCGGTCTCGGTGGAGAGATACCAGTCGGCGATCCAGCCATGCTCGTGGTCGCTGAAGAGGAGCGTGCCGGCGAGCGGAAGCGCGCCGCCGGCTTTCGCCGCGAGGGCCGTGAGATCGACGGCCTGCGGGAGCGAATCCGGCGTGAGCGCCGCGTCGGCGAGGAGCGCGGCGGGCGGGAAGGTCATGGGCAGGCCGTAGCGGACGGAGGCCGCGGCGAAGGCCTCGTTCATGGCCGCGTCGCGCGGATCGTCGGCGGTGACGAGGTAACGCCTGCCGTAGTGATCGACGACGAGGAAGACGGCGAGCTTCGGGCGGTCGCCCGTCCATGGCTTCAGGCCGAGGTCGTGGAGCGCGGCGTCGATCTTCGCCGGATCGTAGTCGACGGTGAGGTAGTGCGGCCGGTCGTAGGAGCCCTGCTCGTCATGGAGGGGCCGGCCGGAATAGAGGTCGAGATAGGTGAAGGAGGTGGCGAGTTCGGCCGCCTTCGTCTTCAGGCCATCGATGCGCGGATCGCCGATGAGGCGCGGGTCGCCGGAGACCTTGACGAGGACATCCTCGAGGGTCTGGCGGAAGCCGGGGATGCGGTTCGCCTCGCCCGTGCCGCTGGTGACGAAAACCGACTGGTAGAGATCGGCGAGCGAGCCGGGCGAGGGCTTCACGGCGGCGATGGCGGGGGCGAGAAAGGCGAGGCTTGCGGCGGCGAGGAGAGCGCGGCGAAGCACGGCCGCGCCGTCAGTTCGAGGGCGCCTGCGCGGCGCTCGCGACCTTGGCCGATGGCGAGCCCTGCGTCTGCATCAGCGCGTCGATGCGGGCGCGCTCCTTCTCGAAGCCGGCGAGGAGATCGCCTCCGAGCACGCGGCCGCGCGGCAGGCGGATGCGGAGCGGATCGACCGGCGAGCCGTTGACGCGGATCTCGAAGTGGAGGTGCGGGCCGGTGGAGAGGCCGGTGGATCCGACATAGCCGATGATCTGGCCCTGGCGGACCTTGGCGCCGGGCACGATGCCCTTGGCGAAGGAGGTCTGGTGGCCGTAGCCGGTCTCGTAGCCGTTGGTATGGCGGATGAGGGTGAAGTTGCCGTAGCCGGAGGTCGGGCCGGCCTTCTCAACGACGCCGTTGCCGGCGGCCATGATCGGCGTCATGCGCGGGGCGGCATAGTCGACGCCGGTATGCAGGCGCTTGTAGCCGAGGATCGGATGGACGCGCCAGCCGAAGCCCGAGCGGATGATGCCGGTGGTCATCGGCTTGCGCATCAGGAATTTCTTCGCGCTGCGCCCTTCCTCGTCATAGTAGTCGACGTAGCCGTCGTCGCCGGTGCGGTAGCGGTAGAAGCGCTTGGTCACGCCGCCGAGGGTGATCGAGGCGTAGAGCACTTCCGGATCGCCGGCATCCTTGTCGGCGGGGTCCTGCATGGAATGCAGGATCTCCATCGAATCGCCGGGGGTGATGCGCGCCTGGAAATCGAGATCGAAGGAGAAGACGCGGATCAGCTGGTCGATGAGCGGCTTCGGCACCTGCTGCTCGAGCGCGGTCTCGTAGACGGCCTCGTAGACGCGCGGCAGGCCGCCGGCATCGCCGCCGCCGGAGGAATCGTCATCGGCGACGGCGAGGTCCTCGTCGATGCTCGGCTCGTCGGCGCGCACGAAGGTATTGGAATCGGTGCGCGCGACCGTCGCCTGGTGGGCGCCGTTGTCGTAGAGGCTGAGGCGGATCGGGACCTGCTTCGCCGGGTCGTCCTCGGCCGGCGCGAAGGCGACGCGGATCTTCTGGCCGACATGCATCTTGTTGAGGTCGACGAGGTCCGACAGGGCGGCGACGATGTGGTCGATGTCATCGTCGACGACGCCGTTCTCGTCGAGGAGGGCGCGGAAGCTCTCGCCCTTGGCGACCGAGAAATACTTCTCCTCGATCTTCCTGTCGCCACCATCGGCGGCATCGCTCTTGGCGACGTTGGAGACGTTCTCCGCGGTGATGCGGACGCCGAGGGCGGAGAAGGGATCGTCGCCATCGGCGGCGGCGGCGGTGGCGTCGCCGTCATCGGTATAGGCGGCGGGACCGACGAGCGGGAGGGCCGCCGCCTTGGTGCCGTCGGCCGGGAAGTTGGCGGCGACGCGGACGAGCTGCTCGACCGCCGGCGTGTCGAGGCTCACCGAGGAATCGATGTCGGCGGCAAGAACGGGGAAGTCGGTCACCTTGACCGAGACCTCGCCATCGACATTGGCGCCGTAGATCTGGTCGTCCGCCACGGTGACCGGCGAAGCCGAGCCGGCGGGCGAGGCGGCCGGCCCGTCGTCGTCGCCGGAAGAATTGGCGGCGAAGATGCTGAGCGGGTCGTATTTCGGAACCTGGTCGGCGAGCTCCTTGTGGGCGACAAGGGAGGCCGCAACCTTGGCGAAGGGCCGGAGCTTGATGAAGTCCCGCTCGCCCTGGCGGGTGACGGTCGAGATCTGCAGGATCTGGCGGCTCGAGACATCGTCGAGAAGCCGGATGCGGTCGCCCTTCTGGCCGAACTTCATGCCGTTGTCGGCATTGTCGGCGACGAGGCTCGGCGTGTTGTCGGGGAGGCTGGCGAAGAGGTTCGGATCGTCGAGGGCGGCCATCAGCGCGCCGCCCATGAGGAAGATCGAGGTGAAGCCGGTGAGGATGGTGCCCGTCATCCAGCGCCAGTGGACGCCGCGGCGGATGGGCGCCTCGTCCTCCTCCTCGCCGATGACGAGCGGGGGCTCGTGGCCGAGATCGATCATCCCGCCATCGAATCCGCTGCCGGCAAAGCCAAGGCGCCTCGGCCCCCTCACGATCGGTCTGGTCTCCCCGTCGGCGCTAGCTGATGAAAAGGGTCGGCGCGAACTACGCGACGCCGCGAAACTTGCCTTCCGGAAGACGCAGCGTCAACCGCCGCGAAGCATCCGGAGACAGTGAGACTCGCCCGATTTTTGGCGCGAATAAGGCATGGTCTCCACGCGTCGGATCCGCCTCGCCTCCCGAGGCTCTCCACAAGGCGATGATTTTTTGTGACGAGGTGTTGACAGTGCCGGAGGGGGCCGACTATATACGCCCCATCGACGGGGGCGGTGCTGCTCAGCGGCACCGAGATTGACCTCGCGAAAATAGCTCGCAGACCTTGAGGGCGCAAATTCGCTTCGGCGAAGTCCTCTTCTGCGCGGCCAAAAAGGGTGAGAGCCCTGGTTGGCCGAACGATGGGTTACCCCATCGTGTTGTTTGACAAGTGAATAGGAAGAAAGAGAAACGTAGGCGGCGGAGTCCTTGCGGGCAGCCGATCTCCGGATCGGATGCCAGACGAGACTTCGGCGGCACTACGTTTCTGAATACTAAGCCAATCAGTTCGCGCCGGCCGCGAGGTCGGGGTGAACGGTTTGTGCTTGGGACTCGTCAAAATGTAGTGCGATCAAGCCGAGACAAGTTCTCAGTTCAACCTGAGAGTTTGATCCTGGCTCAGAACGAACGCTGGCGGCAGGCTTAACACATGCAAGTCGAACGCCCCGCAAGGGGAGTGGCAGACGGGTGAGTAACACGTGGGAACGTGCCCAAAGGTACGGAACAACTCCGGGAAACTGGAGCTAATACCGTATGTGCCCGAAAGGGGAAAGATTTATCGCCTTTGGATCGGCCCGCGTCTGATTAGCTAGTTGGTGGGGTAATGGCCCACCAAGGCGACGATCAGTAGCTGGTCTGAGAGGATGATCAGCCACACTGGGACTGAGACACGGCCCAGACTCCTACGGGAGGCAGCAGTGGGGAATATTGGACAATGGGCGCAAGCCTGATCCAGCCATGCCGCGTGAGTGATGAAGGCCTTAGGGTTGTAAAGCT
>JAFKKF010000007.1 GCA_017305635.1 Hyphomicrobiales bacterium
TGCTCATTGCGCTGGCGGCAGGCGGCATTGCGGCCCTGCTCGCGGGCCGTTCGGAAAAGGCGCCTGCGCCGGTGCAGGCGATCGTGGCGCCGAAGCTCGACACCGTCGATGTGCTGACCGCCAAGGTCGACATCGCGATGGGGCAGATCGTCTCCGCCCAGGACATGACGTGGCAGACCTGGCCGCGCGACGCCGCCGGCCCGAGCTTCATCCGCAAGCAGGACAAGGCCGATGCGCTGGAGCAGCTCGCCGGCTCCATCGCCCGCACGCCGTTCGTGATCAGCGAGCCGATCCGCGAGGCCAAACTGATCAAGGGCAACGGCTCCGGCTTCATGGCGGCGATCCTGCCGGCCGGAAAGCGCGCCGTCTCGACCGAAATCTCCCCGGAGACCGGGGCCGGCGGCTTCATCCTGCCGAACGACCACGTCGACGTGATCCTGACGCGGCGCGACCGCGAAGCCGAAAAGCGCACCGGCAGCGACGTGCACCGCGCCGAGATCATCCTGAGCGACATCCGCGTGCTCGCCATCGACCAGACCGTGCAGGAAAAGGACGGGCAGCGCGTCGTGGTGGGCAAGACCGCCACGCTGGAGCTGGCGCCGCGGCAGGCCGAAACGCTCGCGCTTTCGCGCCAGCTCGGCACCCTTTCGCTCGCGCTGCGCAGCCTCGCCGACGCCAACAAGGGCGCGCCCGAGACCGTCGTTCCGCTCTCCACGGTGCCCCGTGGCAAGCCGCGTTCCGGCGCATCGAAGCCTCTCGCCGAGATGTCCATGGACGAATACGCGGCGGCACGGGCCTCGGGCCGCGGCAACTAGCCGGTCCTCACCCTCTCATCATCACGACTTTTGACGGGCTGGCGCACGCGCCTCCCGAAGGAGCCCTACTATGGCACAGACTGTCCTGACTGCCGACATCATCGCCAAGGAAGCGGTGATGATCCTCGAAAACGAGCTCGTCATGGCGAAGCGGGTATTCCGCGGCTATGAGAACGAGTTCGAGAAGAAGATCAACGGCTACGAGGTGGGCGAAACCATCTCCATCCGCCGTCCGACCGACTTCACCGTCCGCACGAACGCCACCATGGCGGCACAGGACGTTGTCGAGGGCAAAACCTCGATCACCGTCGACCAGCGCCGCGGCGTGGACTTCAAGTTCACCTCGCAGGACCTCACCCTGAAGATCGGGGAACTGTCCGAGCGCGTGATCAAGCCCGCGATGGTGCGACTCGCCAACGCGATCGATACCGACCTCATGTCCCTCTACAAGTATGTGCCGAACTGGGTTGGCACGCCGGGGCAGGTTGTCAACTCCTACGCCGATTTCGCCCTTGCGCCGCAGCGCATGGACGAGTTCGCGGTCCCCGATGAGCGGGTGGCGGTCCTCTCGCCGGCCGATCACTGGGGCCTGCTCGGCTCGCAGACCGCGCTCTACATCCAGGACGCGGCGAAGGGCGCCTATCGCAAGGGGTCGCTCGGCGAGATCGGCGGCGTCGACACCTACATGAGCCAGAACGTGCCGACCCACATCGTCGGTGCGGACGTCTCGGGGACCGTCAACCAGAGCATCACGTCGGCCACGATCGACTACGCGACCGTGAAGGACACGATGCAGCAGACGATCACGGTGGCGTCGCTCAACCTCAACCCGGGCGACGTGTTCACGATCGCCAACGTGAACGCGGTCAACCCGGTGAGCAAGGCGGACCTCGGCTTTGCCAAGCAGTTCGTCTGCATCTCCTACTCGTCCAACTCCCTCGTCTTCTACCCGGCGATGGTGTGGACGGGCGCCTTCCAGAACGTGGCGGTTGCGTCGGGCACTACCGACCTGAACTCGGCCGCCATCACGGCCATGGGCACGGCGACGAATCCGTACAAGCAGAACCTCGTGTTCCACCGCAATGCCTTTGCGCTGGTCACGGTTCCGCTGGTGAAGCCGCCGGGCGCCGTCGACGTGGCTCGCCAGAACTACAAGGGCATCAACGTGCGCGTCATCCCCGTCTATGACGGCGTCAATGACGAGAGCGCGTGGCGCCTTGATCTGCTCTACGGCAAGAAGGCGATCGACCCCCGCCTCGCGTTGCGCCTCAGCGGCACCTAGCTCGTTCATGAGCCCCGGCTTTGGTCGGGGCTCAACGTCCCCATCCTCCAATCAACGAAGGACCAAATTCCATGGCTGTGAAGCAGCTCTCCGATGGCGGCAACGCTGGCGCCTCGCTCGGCCAGTCCGCCAACGACAAGATCAGTTTCTACGGCGTCACCCCCGTGGCGCAGCGCACCTCCACTGTGCTCGCCAGTTCGCTCCTCTCGGCGTCGTCCTATGTATCGGTGGCCTCGAACACCGCGGCGATCCTGTTGGAGCTTTCCAACGCGCTGGTCGCCCTCGGCGCCATCAAGACGGCCTAGCCCGTGAAGGTCGTCATCGCGACGCCGAGCCTCGCCGGCCCGACGTTGCCCTATCGCGAAGCTCTCGCCGCCTCGGCTCCCGTGCTAGAGGCGGCGGGCATCTCCTGCTCCTTCGTTCAGGAGATTGGCTGCCCATACATCTCCGGCGCGCGCGCCACGCTCATTCGCAAGGCGCTCGATGGGCAGGCCGACGTGATCGTGCTGCTCGACTATGACCTGTCCTGGGATGCCGCGGACCTCGTCACGCTGATCAATGCGCCCGGCGACGTCGTCGCAGGGACGTATCGCTTCAAGAAGGATGACGAGGAGTACATGGGCAGCTGGCAGACCGATGCCGGCGGGCGCCCCGTGCTTCGTGACGATGGATGCTTCAAGGCAACGCGCGTTCCCGCCGGCTTCCTGAAGATCACCAAGGAGGCCGTCGACAAGTTCATGTCGGCCTATCCCGAGCTGATCTACGGCCCGCGCTACGCCGCCTCGGTCGACCTCTTCAATCACGGCGCCATCGGCGGCGTCTGGTACGGCGAGGACTATGCCTTTTCCAAGCGGTGGATCGAGGCCGGTGGTGATATCTGGATCATCCCCGACCTCAACATCGCGCACCACGCCCCTGACCGGGCGTTCCCCGGCAATCTCCACGAATTCATGATGCGCCAGCCCGGCGGGTCGAAGGATCCGGCGAGAAAGGCTGCCTGATGGCTCTCGATAAGATCTCCGGGCTCAAGTCCTCGATCGCCTCGTGGCTCGCTCGCACCGGCGACAGCAATATCACCGGCGCGATCCCCGACTTCATCACGCTCGCCGAGGCGCGCCTCAATCGAGTGCTCAGGCTTCGCACGCAGAAGCAGGACGCGCCCCTGATCGGCACGCCAGGTTCGCGCTACCTCGACCTGCCGACCGATTTCCGCGAGGCCATTGCTCTCTACCTGACGACGTTCGGCGACCAATGGCGCCTCAGTCCGCGGATGGCGGGCACGCTCGACCTCAGCGACGAGGCGGGAACGCCGGTCATATGGATGGTCAACGGCAGCAGGATCGAGCTCGATATCCCCTGCGATCGGGCGCACACCTTCCTGTTTCGCTACCGCTCCAAGTTCGCGCTCAACCAGGATGACCCGAACGCCACCAACTGGCTGCTAAGCGAGCATCCGGACGCCTATCTCGCCGCCTCTCTTGTCGAGGCCTACTCGTTCATGAAGGCGATGGACAAGGCCTCGACCTGGGAGGGACGGCTTCAGCAGACGCTTGCCGAGATCGGCGATGAGAACGACGAGGCGGAGGGCGATGTCGAGCTTGAAATCGACCCGTCACTCCCGCGCCTCAACTGGTACTGCTGATGCCTGTCTTTGCCGAGTGGCGCCCCGATGCCTTCAACACCAATTCGGCCTATGCGGCTGAAGCATTGGGTGTCCTGCCGCGCGCTACCGGATATGGGCCGTTTCCGTCGCTGGCCGCTATCTCGGAATCACTCGACGCCACCTGCCGCGGCGCCTTCACGGCGAGCGCGGTAAACGGTGCCATCACGATCTTCGCCTTCACCGCCGAGAAGGCCTTCAAGTTTGCCGGTGTCGGCAGCGCATGGAGCGAGGTGACCGGGCCATCCGGGCCCTACAATCTGGCCGATGGCGAATTTTGGTCGTTCGCGCAGTTCGGCACGCTTCTGGTTGCGACCAACATCAACGATGATCCGCAGTACATCGACGTAGACGCCGGTTCGGCCTTTGCCGATCTTGGCGGCTCGCCACCGCGGGCGCGCTTCTGCCAGGTCGTCGGCGATCAGCTATTCCTCCTGAACCGATTACCAGGAATTTCCGGACGGCGGCGCCATCATGGGATGCACGCCGCTGCTCGCCGGCTTCATCTTCCAGCGCGACGCGATCCGCACTTATGAGCCGAACGCGGCGGCCATTTTCGATTTCGGCAAGGTCGAGGGCGGGCAGGGAATCTTCGCACCGAACAGCCTCGTCACGGTCATGGGGACGAGCTACTACCTCGCGAAGAACGGCTTCTACACGATCGGGGCCGGCACAGGCAGTCTCCCGCTCGATATCGAGGCGGTGCACGACTGGTTCTTCCAGAAGGTCGATAGCGAGCGCCTGCACATGGTGGTCGGCGCCGTCGATCCGATCCGGCCGCGCATCTATTGGGCCTTCCCGACGAGCGGGAGCAGCGCGGCCGACCTCCTTGACCATGTGCTTGTCTACGACCTCGTCCTGAAGCGGTGGACGCACGGAGAGATCAGCACGAGCTACATCTTCCCGGCCGCCACGCCCGGCGTCACCCTCGACGGCCTCGCCGCAATCTATCCGACGATGGAGGAAGTCCCGTATCCGCTCGACGCCCGCATCTGGAAGGGCGGCGCGCCGCTACTCGGCGCCTTCGACGGTATGGCCCGGATGGCCTTCTTCTCGGGGCAGAACATGCAGGCCGTCGTACAGACGCCGGAGTTTCAGGCGATCGGCGCGAAGCGCGCCCATGTGAATGGCTTCCGCCCGCAGACGGACGCGCTCAACGTCACGGGTCGTGTCGCCGGTCGCGAACGTCCGATGGGCGCCAAGGTGTGGGGCGCGGTCAACGGTGTGGACGAGACGGGCATGATCCCGGCGCGAGTGAGTGCCCGGCTTCATACCGTCGAGGTGTCGGTCGATGCCGGCGAGACGTGGACCAATCTCAACGGCGTCGATTTCGGGGCCGATGACGTAGTCGAAGACGGGGAACGCTGATGGCCTCGGTAGAAATCGGCGGCCCCTATCGCAGCGTCTTCAAGGCCCTTGCGGGGGCGAGCAAGACGACCTGCTACACGGTTCCCCCCAATAAGGTCGCGAGGATCACCCAGATCCGCATCACCTCGGCGACGAACTCGGCCGGCGATGCCGACGTGATCCTCTATGAGGCCAGTTCCGGCACCGAGTTCTGGATTGCCAACAAGCTGACCGTGCCGGCTTCCGCTGGCGGTGCCGATCTTGAGCTGAAGCCGCTCACCCTCAGGACGGGCGACGAACTCCGTGTCCGGGGAGCCGCCAGCCAGCACGTCATCATCAACATGCTCGAAGAGCCAGTCCGGAGCACCTGACCATGGCCGACACCGTTACGAAGTCCAGCTCCGTCCCTTGGGATGCCGCGCAACCGCTCCTCAAGAGCAACCTGAAGGCGGCCGGGAACCTCTACGACAGCGGGTCGGGCTTCAACGCCTATCCCGGCAGCACCGTCGTTCCCTTCAGCGACTACACCACGCAGGCCCTCGGCGGATATGCCAACCTCGCCAGCCAAGGCAATCCCTTCGCGGGGCTGTCGAGCGATGCCCTGAAGAGCATCCTCGGTGGCGACATCACCACCAAGTACAACGACCTCTACGACCAGTCCGGCAACGATGCTTGGGCGGCTGCGACCGACACGCAGTCCAACAAGATCATGGACCAGGTCAACCGGCAGTTCAGCGGCCTTGGCCGGTACGGTTCCGGCTCGCACATGGACAGCCTCGTCGGCGCGCTCGGCGATTTCCGCGAGAAGTCGCTCGCCGACCGTTGGGACGCCAACATCGCCAACCAGCGGAGCATCCTCGGCGACCAGGTCAATTCGACGCTCGGCGGCATCAGCGCCGCTCCGGGCGTCTATGACCAGATGTTCAGCCCCTACGACAAGCTCGGCATGGTGGGGAGTGCCTACGACGACCTTGCCACCCGGCAGAAGCAGGACGAGGTCGACCGTTGGCAGACCAACGACATGGCCCAGTGGAATCGTCTCGGCGCGGCGAACGGCATCGCGACGGGCAGCGGCGGCATGGGGTCGACCAGCAGCACGAAGGTCCAGAGCCCAAGTAACTGGCTGGCCCCTCTCGGCGGAGCCATGGCGGGATACCAACTCGGCAACAGCGCCGGTGGCAACGGCCTTCTCGGCGCCCTCGCCGGCGCCGGTCTCGGCCTCCTGGGGATATAGACCATGCCCGATTTTGCTACCGCATTTGGCCAACCGGGTGCCTATGTCGGCTTCGACCCGAGCATGTCGGCCTATCTTGGCGCCAACCTCGGCGGCTCGTTCCCGCAGCCTGCCTATGTCGGAGGCACGCCACCCGCGCCGCAGAGCGCCGGGGGCTTCCTCAACGGCATAAACCGCGCCATGCAGGCAAATCCCGAACTGTGGTCCTCGATCGCCTCGGCGCTCATGGCTGGCCCGTCGACCAAGGGGGCTATCGCCAACATGGGGCAGGTCATGCCGGGGGCGATGAAGTCGGACGCGCGCCGCCGCAGTATGAACGAGGTGCTGAAGAACTATCCGAACATGGACCAGGCCTCGCGCTCCTACTTCATGGCGAATCCGGAAGCGTTCGACTCCTACATGGCGACGAAGCTGACGAAGACACGCGATATCCGGAACGACCCGAACGGCATCCCGCGCTACACCGACAGCGGCGACGAGGTATTCCCCGGCGTGAAGCCGCTCGACGGCCCGGCCGGCATCTTCGCCGGCAAGAGCGTGCAGGCGCAGGGGCTCAACTACCTCATCAACAAGGGCGCGATTACCGAAGAGCAGGCCGCGCAGCTCGCGGCTAGCAAGACGGTGACCGGCGCGGACGGCACGATCTATCTGGCGACACCAAGCGGCATTTTCGCCAACGGGCAACCAGTCACCGGCGCCGAGGACGGGAGCGCCCCCGACGATGGAACGGGGGGCGGTCAGCCGGGGATGATCCCGATGAGCGGCGCAAAAACCTATGGGTCCGAGGATCAGACGAAGAGCGCCGGCTTTGCGAAGCGCATGATTGCGGCTGATCAGGTCATCGGCACCAAGGCGAGCTCCGATGCTGGAACGAACTGGTGGCAGCATGCGCGAGCGGAGGCACCGGCCGGCCTTGGGAACTATCTTGTTTCCGATGACTATCAAAAGCTCGATCAGGCGCAGCGCGACTTCGTCAATGGAATTCGAGAATGCGCGGAAGCAGTATTTCCCGCAGCCGGGCGACAGCGACGGCGTGCTGGAGCAAAAGGCCGCCAACCGCAAGGCCGCGATCGACGGCATCAGTCGCTCGGCCGGCCCTTTGAACCAGGGCTTTATCGGCGGCGGAAGCCAGAGCGTCGGCGGCTACACGGTCAAGCAGGTGAAGTAGTGCCCACCTTCGAGATCACCACCCCGGACGGCAAGGTGTTCCACGTCGAGGGACCGAACGCCGAAGGTGCGCTCGACGCGGTAAAGAAGATGCAGGCAGCGCAGCCGTCGCAACCTGCCGCATCCGACCCGCCGTCGTCGGAGCCTGCCAACCCCATGGAGGGTCAGGGCTCGATGTTCGACACCGCCATGAACGGTGCCACCTTCGGCCTCGGTGATGAAGCGGCGGGCGTCATCGGCGGCCTCATGGGCCTCATCGACGGCAAGGGCTTCGACTACGGGTACAACAAGGTCACGGGCAATATCCGCGACAGCATCAAGGACTACCGGACCCGCGAGCCGACCAAGGCGGCGCTGTCGGAGATCGGCGGGGCGCTCGCCACCGTGCCGGTCACCGGCGCCATCAACCTGTTCCGCGCGCCGGCCCTTGCCGCGAAGACGGCGCCGCTCCTTACGCGCGCGGCGGCGTCGGTTGGTCGGGGCGCAGCGACGCTCGGCAATGCCGCGGCGACCGGCGCGACCTATGGCGCCATCTACGGCGCTGGCGATGCCGAGGGAGGTATTCCGGAGCGTTTCAAGGGGGCTGTCAGCGGGGGCCTGATGGGCGGGGCGCTCGGCGCGGCCGCACCTGTCGTTGGCGCCGGCATTCGGGGCGCCTCGTGGTTGCTCGGCGACACGCTCGGCCACCCTATCCAGGTCGCGCGGCGGTTCATGATGCCCGATAAGGCCGCGGCAAATGCCGTCGTGAAAGCGGTGAGCCGTGACGTTGGCGGCGCTGCTCCAGTCAAGACGGCGACCGACATCCTCGACAATGCCCGCGCCGCAGGAACGCCGATGACGGCGCTCGATCTCGGTGAGACGACTCGCGCGCTCGGCCGCGCCGCCTCCAATGGTTCGCCGGAGGGTCGCGCGACGCTCAACCAGATGCTCGACGATCGCTTCGAGGGGCAGGCCGGCCGGGTCATTGACGGCATTACCTCGATGGTGCCGGGCGTCAATGCGCCTGCCACCCGTGAGGCACTTCAACAGGCGGCACAGCGGGCAAACGATCCGGCCTATCGTCTGGCCTATCGTCAGGGCGAGGGCGGCGTATGGCATGAAGGACTGCAGCAGCTCACCTATGCGCCTGCGGTGCAGCGCGCCATCCAGAAGGCCGAGGCAACGGGCGCCAATCGAGCCGCCGTGCAAGGCGTCCGCCCGCCGCGCAATCCATTCGTGCGCCAGTCGGATGGCACTCTTGGTCTGAAGCCCGGCGTCCGGCCGACCCTGCAGTTCTGGGACCACGTCCAGCGCAACCTCGGCGATGAGATAGACGCCCTGAAGCGGGCCGGCAGGAAGAGCGCGGCCGGCGATGCGACGGCGCTGAAGCAGCAGTTGAACGGCTACCTCGACCAGGCCGTGCCGTCGTTCCGACAGGCTCGGGCTGGTGCCGCCTCGTTCTTCGGCGCCGAGAATGCGCTCGATGCGGGCGCCGCCTTCGTCCGTCGAGCCGGTGACAATGCCGGTGCGCGTCGGGCCATCGCCTCCATGTCGAAGCCGGAGCGCCAGCTTTTCGCCGAGGGCTTCGCCACGCAGCTGGTCGACGACCTGCGCAATATCCCGGATCGCCGGTCGGTTGTCGGGAAGATCTTCGAGAGCCCGGCGGCCCGCCAGCGGTTTGAACTCGCGCTTGGTCCGCAGGCCGCCAAGGAGATGGAAGTGCTGCTTCGCTCCGAGGTCGTCATGGACATGGGCCGGAAGGCGCTGCAGGGCAATTCCAGCACCGTTCGCCAGTTGATCGAGACGGGCCTGGTCTCGGGGGCGGCAGGCATGACGGCCGGCGGCGGCGACCTGAGTAACCCGACCACCTGGATCACCGCGGCGCTGACAGGCTTTGCGCTACGAAAAGGTCGCGGGCTCGTGTCGCATGTCGACGCGAACATCGCGCGTCGCGTTGCGGAGATGCTGGCGTCGCAGGATCCGCAGGTCGTCAAGAAGGCGCTGCGCGTGATCGGAAACAATCCGCGGCTCTTCAACGGTCTCCGCCGCGGCTACGACGTCATGTCCCGCGCCCTCGTACCAGTAGCGCCGCGCCCGCAGGTATCCCCGGTCATGGTTGGCGCGACGCCAGGCGGCACAGAGCCAGCACAAGCCCAACAGTAGGGCGAGCATGTAGCCGGGGCCGGCGACGAGAGAGAGAGACGCGAGGGCAGGAGGCAAGAGGCGTCTCACTGACGGAAACGTCCCTTTTCGCACCAGTATTCCGAAAGGACCCCGGGTTGTGAGCGGAAGAGGGACGCCGCAATCTTGCAGTTGGCGGCGTTGTAGTCCGCCCCTTCGCCGGTATCGAACGTCGCAACGTGGATTCTTGTCGCCTCGTTGCCAACGCCCGGCGTGGTTCGATACAGCGTGAAAGCGGAAGAGTCGTCGCTATTGCTACTGCACGAGGCGGCGAAGAGAGCGATGAGCAGAGCAAGCCAACGCATGCCCGCTATGGTAGCAGGCGTCTACTGGCAATCAAGAAGGACTGCCGCGTGGTGGTGGGCAGTTTGTGCCGGAATAACCGTCCCCTTCACGGTCACTGGGCTGCCGGCCGACGATTTGAGGCCGGGGCAAATCAATTGGACGACCGGGACCACGGCCACGCCGTCATAGTCGCCATCGCCATCAGTGCAGATCGGCGAGGCAAGAAATAGCAGCGAGGCGGTTTCCTTCGCGTCGCCCTTCTTCACATCAGCGTAGTTCGGTTGTCCCGGGAACACGGCGTCCCCGACATAGCCCGTGAGCGTCGCCGGCTGATCATACTTCAGGCACTCGTCTGCAAATGCGGGCGTCGCGAGCACGAAGATGCTGGCGGCGATTGCGGCTCGCATGGTCTGACCTCTCAAGCTCGGTAGGCAGAATATGGCCATATCAGTCCGGAACAACAATCCCGGTGCGCTCATGTACGCGCCATGGGAGAAGGCATATGGCGCTGTTCCCGGCGGCAAAAATGTGGCCGGAACACTCGCGCGGTTCCCGACGCCGGCTCAGGGGTATGCCGCTGCAGCGCAATGGCATCGGCGCGCTGAAGCCAAGGGCATGGTCACCCTGCGGCAGCGGATGCGCGTGTACGCCCCTCCGGACGGGGCTGGCAATTCGCAAGCGTCCTTCAACGCCTATGTGAAGCGGCTTGCCGATGCCATGGGCATCACGCCCGACACGCCGTTCAGCATTGACGATCCAAACCTCGGGCCAAAGCTTCTTCTCGCGCATGCTCAATTCGAGTCGGGGTTGCAAGACCCGTTCCCGGCGGGCGCGCTGGAAGCGGGCTACAAGATGGGTCCAAGCGCGGCGCCCGCTGGCGCTCCCGTAGCTGACGCTGGCCGTCAACCCACGCTCCGCCGGGGAGACTACAGCAACGACGTGCGGGACTGGCAGGGCACACTAGCCGCCAACGACTTCAGCCCCGGCATCGGGGACGGCAAGTTCGGCCGGATGACGGCGGCGCAGACGAAGGCTTTCCAGAAGCAGAACTGGTTGACCCCGGATAGTGTCGTTGGCCCGCAGACGCGCTTTGCCGGCAATCTCGGCCGCGATATCCGCCAAGGCGCGATCGCGCAACCCGCCGGCGGCACGCAGACTGTCGAGGTATCGCCCGAGGCATTCGGCTTCGGTCCTCGCCTGCTATGTCTCGGATGCCGGTGGTGAGCCGGCGCCGGTCGGGCCGGTAGAGAGCAGTGCGCTCCCGGCGCTGGCCTCGCTCTTCGCCGGCACCGGTGGTGCTGCGTCGGCGCAAGCGCCCGCCAACCCCTTCAGCCAGCCGCAGCCGTGGGGCGCGCCAGCTGACCAGTCCCCTGCCACGCTGGCCGCCCGCTTGCCTGCCAACTCTCCGGGCTTCGGCATTGCGAGCAGCCAGGGCAACTATCTCAACATCCCCAAATCGGCCTGGAGCGGCGACACCGGCACGATCAGCAACGTCTTCCGCACCCCGCAGGGCATGCCGACCCTACCGGGTGTGACGGGCGTCCCCTCGGCTTTCCTCTCCCAAGCTGCCGGTGCCGCGTCCGCGCTGAACGGCCCTGACGTGACCGGGGGCCGCAACATCGCCCTGATGGGCCGCGCGCCGGTCAACATGGCCAATGCCAACCCGGCCGCGACCACGACGCCGGAGCAGATGCGCGACCAGAAGACGGCGCAGGGCTTCGGCAACTTCCTCCGCAGCATCGGCGAGGCTTTCGGCGGGGCATCGCCCTCCGCCGCCTCGGTGCCGCAGCAATTCCGCTACGACCCGCTGTCGAGCGCCCGGATGCCGATGGCGCCGGCAGCAAGCCAGCCGCCTCCCGCGACGATCTCGCCGCAGGACTTCCAGCGCCGGTTTGCCCCGATGGGCATGTCCTCGATCCCGCAGGACGTGACCTATCGCGTCGCGTCCATGGCGCCGGTGGCCGCGCCTTCGTCAGCGCCGGTGGCGGGCGTTTCCTTCGTCAAAGGACCGGTCGCTCAGGCGCCCGATCTTCTCGGTGCCGGGGGAGCCGCGGGCGTCATGGGCGGCCCACCGCCGGTGCCGTCGAAGTTCGTTGCCCGTACGCCCGCTCCCATGACCGCGATCCGGGCGCTCAACCCACCGAAGCAGGTCAACGTCGGCAAGATCGGCGGCGGGCTGCTCGGCAATATTCTGGCCGGCCCGCTCGGCGGTCTGATCGGTGGCTTCATCGGCAACAAGCTGATCGGCACGCGCCCGATCCAGTTCGGGACGAACTACGGCACCAACCAGAGCGGCCTTGCCCCGACCGGGCCGGGCTGGACGCAGCCGAACTTCAACGCGCTCTCGGGCGGCTCCATCACGCCGTACATCTCCAACGGCAACGGCTCGGGCGTCTTCATGTCCTCCACTGGCCGGCCGATCTCCTACAACGTCAACGCCGACCAGGCCGTTTACGGCCGCTGACCCTTCTCCACTTCCATCCCCTGATCGAAAGGAACGACGATGGCAGGTCCGTCGCCGCAATACTGGTCGATGCTTACCGGCCTCGCGAACGGGGATGCGGACCCGGCGATCAACTTCGCCGAGCTGCAGTCCCCGGACTCGTACAATGACAGCTCCCGGGCCCTGATGGCGGGACTTGCCCGTTTCCTGAAGGATATCGGCGGCAAGATCGTCGCGGCCGGAACCGCCAATGCCATCGTGCTCACGACGAACGAGGTGCTGACCGACGCGCATATCGCCGATGGCCTGCGACTGGCGTTCCGGGCGGCAACCACGAACACGAATGCGACGGTCACCGCCGCCATCGACGGGCTGGCCGCGAGGAACATCTATCGGGGCGACGTCTCGGCGCTGCAGGTCGGGGACATTGTCGCGGGCGGCGTCTACGACCTCGTCTATTCCTCGGCGGCCAATGGGGGGAGCGGCGGCTTCCTGCTTCTCAATGCCTCGCTGCCGGTGCCACTCGCGACGCCATGGTCGAAGCTCGCCACGGGAGGCGTTTACAGCACCACCTACACCCTGGTCGCGGCCGACGCCGGGAAGATGATCCACAACACGGCGACGGGGGCGAATACCTTCACCCTTCCGGCCTCGTCGGCGGTCGGCGGCAAGATGTTCTTCATCAACAATGTCTCGGCCGCCGGCACCCTTACCGTCAATTGCGACGGGTCCGACACCTTCTACAACGGGCCGTTCGCGACCTCCTTCGCCATCCCGCCGCTTCACCAGGTGGCAATTTATGCCGACGGCTCGGCTGGCTGGCGGGCCTTCCTCTACCACGCCACCGCTGCGAACTTTCGCGCCAAGTCGGGCGTCGACGGGCTGCTCACACCCGGCGCGGTTTGGGACGCGGCCGCCGCTGTAACGCTTACCGACGCTGCGACCATCGCCACGGACATGAGCACGTTCATCCACGCGCTGGTGACGATCGGCGGCAACCGGACGCTCGGAAACCCGAGCAACGCCAAGCCCGGCCAAGGCGGAACGATTGGCGTCATAGAGGACGGCACTGGAGGCCGGACCCTCGCGTTCGCCAGCAATTACAAACATGTCGGCGGCGTGACTCCGTCCATCGTGACGACGGCAGGAACTATCAACCTGTTCGATTATTGGGTCCGAACCTCCAGCGAGATTTGGCTGAACTACCTCGGGGTGGTGGCGTGATCCCCGGCCTCATGCCGATGCGCGGCCGGTTGAAGATGCCGCGCGTGATCAATCGATCCGCCTATACCCCCGCGTCCAATGCGACCAGCCACGTCATGACGCTGCCGTCGCCACGAGTAGCGGGGAACACCGGCATCCTACTCGTGGTCGGCTCGAAATCCACCACCCCAACCGGACCTGTCGCGACCGGGTGGACGCTCTTCAGCGCGGAGGCGGTCGGCACCGATTTTGAAGGCATGTACGGCTGGTACAAGGTGTTCGACGGCAGCGAGAGCAACACACTCACCGTCACCGCAAACAATGCCGTCGCTCTGATGGGGTTCTTCTGGCAGATAGGCGGGGCGCGCGGGGCGCCGACTGCAGCTTCTTCGCTTGTGGAGCAGAATACGGGGACGACGCCCAACCCGCCCAATCTCGCGTTCGCGGGCACGGCGCAGACGCTCGTCCTCGCCGCGGCTTTCATGCGTGCCGAGTGCACCGTCTCCGCCTATCCGGCGAGCTATGCCAACGGTCAATCGAACATAGCAACCGGTCTCGGGCGCTCTGCCGCGGTGGCGGAGCGGACCGTGCTCGCGGCGTCTGAGGACCCCGGCGCGTTCACGACGTCCCCGTCGTCACGCAACTCCGCCATGACCTACGCGATCCAATGAGGGCGCCATGAAAGAGCTTTGGCTTGAAACAGACCCCGACACCTTCGAGCTATGGCGGGGAGAGCCGATCGAGAGCGGTGATCCCGATCTCGGCGCGGTGACTTACCCGGCACAGATTGCGGACCTCTGGTCGCCCGAGGAGCTTACGGCGGTCGGCCTCTACGCTCCCGCCCATGACGCGGTGCCTGCCGGCAAGGTGATTGCCAGCTCGACGGTGGCGCGAGTGGGTGGCGTCGTGAAGTTCGTAGACAGCTACGAGGATATCGTCATCACCGCCGACGAGGTCAACGCGGAGCGCGACCGGCGCATCGGCCTCGGCATGCCGGTGCAGCCCACTGGCATTGCCGAGCCCTTCGTCATGCAGACGCGCGACCCTGACGACTTCCGCAACATCAACGGGCTCTCCACCGCCGCGCTCGCGCTTGCAAACATGGGCTCCACGCAGACGATATCCGTCCGCGATGCAGCCGACGTCCAGCACGATCTTTCCCTCGGCCAGGTGATCGAGCTCGGGCTTCAGGTGCAGGGCGGCGTCAGCGCCATCTACGAAAAGTCATGGGCGCTGAAAGCCATGTCGCCGATCCCGCTCGACTTCGCCGCGGATGGCTACTGGACGTGAGCGCATTCACCGGGCCGCTCTCGATCCGCGAGGACCGGGTCGACAGTGAGCTATGGGCGCTGCTCGAACCGTTGTCCTTCGTCACGGACGGCGGCGTCCTGACGGTTCCAGTCCCGTTCGTGAGCGACGGCGCGAGCATTCCTTGGCCCGCCAGCATCGTGTTCCCGCATTGGGCGCCGCGCTACCGGCGCCCGTCCGTGCTGCATGACTATCTCCGCCGGCTGATCGATGACGATGTCCCGCATCCACTGGTGCAGACCCGGCGCCGGGCCGACGCGATCTTCCTCGAGGCCATGACCGTCTGCGGCGTGTCGTGGCCGGTACGAACCGCCTTCTGGCTGGCGGTGCGCGTCTACACCCTCATCGTTTATCGCGACTGACCGCCGATCCACTGATCCTACCACGGCCGCCTCCGGGCGGCTTTTCCATTTCCGGGAGACCGGAAAGCGCCTCGGCAATGGTGTTGGGGCAAATCGAAAGGTGAACCAAGAATGGCATCCGTAGACAGCACGTCCGACGCGCGCACGGTGAACAACACGATGCGCCACGCCTATCGCGTCCTGAGCGACGCCGAGAAGGCCAACATACAGGCGATCAAGGATCAGGGCCTCGCCTTCCATGACTTCGTTACTGGCCTCGGCAACAGCCGCGAGCTGTCGCTCGCCAAGACGAAGATCGAAGAAGCGGTCATGTGGGCCGTGAAACACATCACCGCCTGATCCTCATCACCACTCATCTCGGAAGGGGCGCCACAGGGCGCCCTTTCCGCTTTCAGGAGCCACCATGTTCGATCGCAAGGCCTTCTTCGATGCCGTCCGGGTCAAACCGTTCGGCAAGGCGCTCACCCAGTCTCAGGTAGACGGGATGAACATCATCCTCGACGCATGGGACAAGAGCGGCTTCTACGATACCCGCTGGCTAGCCTACATGCTTGCCACGGCGTTCCACGAAACCGACCGCACCATGCAGCCGATCCGGGAATACGGCCGTGGCAAGGGCATGAAGTACGGCACGACCTACTACGGCCGGGGCTTCGTGCAGCTCACATGGAAGGCGAACTACCAGAAGGCCAAGGACAAGCTCGGCGAGGATTTCGTCGGCAATCCCGACCTTGCGCTCCGTCCCGACCTCGCCGCCAAGATCATGTTCCTTGGCATGTCCGAAGGATGGTTCACGAGCAAGGAACTATCCGACTACATCAGCGGGTCCACCTGCGACTACAAGAACGCCCGGCGCATCATCAACGGGACGGACAAGGCCACCACCATCGCCGGCTACGCGGTGAGTTTCCAGAACGCGATTCAGGACGCCGTGGCGCCTCTGCCGGCCCCGCCTCCTGACATACCCGCACCCGAGCCATCGCCGCCGGTCCCGCCCGACGTAGAGCCTGCCAGCCCCGCCCCCTCCGGCGGGGTTTCCATTTGGCCCTTCGCCATCGCTGCGGCAGTCGTCGTCGCGGTCATCGCCTTCATTCTCCACTGAAAGGAAACGCCATGTTCGGAAACATCATCTTGGGCACCATCCTAGGTGCCGTCAAAAATGGCGCTCTCGGCAAGGGCGCATGGAAGGCCCATGCTGCCGGAGCCGCCGGGGCGATCCTCACCACGCTCCAGCCGGCGCTCGATGCCTGTGGCGGGGCGCTGCAGAGCGGAGCAGGGGACATCGGCGCTGACGTAGGGCGCGCCGTTGTCGGCTATCTGCTGGCCTTCGTCGTCACGTGGATTGCCCCCAAGAACAAGCTGGCGGCGAAGTAGCCCACGATGAGCACGGAGCGCGAGATTGGCGAATTGTGTGCTCGCGTCGATGCGCTTGAGCGAACTGTCGAGAGCATGGACGCGAAGCTTACCCAAGTGCGCGACACGCTGCTCCGCGCCGAAGGCAGTTGGCGCTTTATGGTCGGCCTCGCCGGCTTTTCCGCAACCCTCGGGGGCCTGATTACCGCCCTCGGGATTTGGCTCTGGCCTCGTACTTAATCCCAACCAAAGGACACCTCCATGAGACTGCTCATCGTGGCCTCGGCCGCGCTCGCTCTGCTTTGCTCTCCCGCTCTCGCCCAGATGGGCACCCATCCCGGCGCCCGTGCGCCCATCGATCCCGGCGAGAATGCGAAGGTCCCACCCGGACACACGGGCTACGATCAGATCGCCATTCCGCTCGCGAATGCGGGACCGCCGACCGAGCTTCCCGCCGATGGCCGCAAGCGCCTCGCCTGTGCGGACCTGAGCCAGATCCAGGCCATCTTCAGCGTGGCGAATATCGACGCTGCCGATGCGGCCCTTAGCGCCCAGATTGCCGCCCGCCATTGCTACGGCTCGGCTTGGTCTGCCGGGAAGGTCATCGAGGCGGTCGAGATCACCTATCCGTGGGACTTCTCGGACGGCACCCACCCGGTTGTCTATGCCCTTCATGTCGTGTTTGCGAGCGGGAATAGCTTCTGGGTCGTCTGGTTCATGCCCGATGTCCCCACGTCGTAGGCCCGGCAGGCTGGCGATATTGGCCGACTGGCTTCTGCTGGTCGGTCTCTGCGCCGTGGTCATGCTCTACGGGCTGGCGTTGTCGGTGTGGCTGGTGCCGAACCTTTAGCGCAGCCTCCCCCCGGAGCAATGTCGGATAGTCGGTTACTAACCGACATTCCAAGGCGGGCCGCTCACGTTAAGGGATCGGGCGTTTCGCTTACACGACGGCGGGACGTGTTAAGGGCTCGCACATGAATCGCCGTTCTTGTCGTGTGGGGCCGTCGTAGCGACGCTGGTTGCCGCAGCCGAGGCAGGAGCACGGATGCGGAGTGCGGGTGGCGACGCTCAATTGAGCTTCGCTCATCGGATTGTTGAGGTAGTGGTAGCACCAGTAGTTGCGGCGGGCCTTCTTCAGGCGCTCGCGGTGGTGACGGCGAATTGCACGAGACATGCTGATCTCCTGAATGCGGGCGCTACCCGCTCGGGTGTGATCAGCGGCGTGTTCATGCGCGCGATTCTACACGTTGCCCGAATCGCCTGCTACCCCGTTGCCTTTATCCTCGCCCTCCTTCGGCGTCGTCGGAATGCTCCATTTGCTCTCTCTATAGACCGGTGCCTTGGCGTGCTCGGGATCACCGTCCAGATGCCGGCTGATCAGATTGGCCGCGGACAAGCACGTCACGCATATTGTGTTGCAGCTCGTCAGCCTGCCGCGACACACCATGCGGGCGATCTCGTCGCGGTTCGGCACCATGGCGTATGCCCGGCATGCGGTTGCCACGACGAGGGCGGTCTCTGGCTTCAGATGCGCTACCCGGTTCGCCCGATACGCCTTCTCCAGACGTTCGGCCAATTGTAGTGGCGAGAGACGGCAGGCACCCATGGGAACAGATTGGGAACATTGTCCTAGGGAGTCAAGCCACCGAGGTGCGCGCAAGCCAACCAATGAAATGCCAACGATATACGTGAACCGAGGAAGAACATTCATCGGTTTTGTTGGCGGTGAGCGGCGTAAAAGTGGTGGGCCCGGCAGGACTCGAACCTGCAACCAGACCGTTATGAGCGGCCGGCTCTAACCGTTGAGCTACAGGCCCGATTTGATCCGCGACCGATATACGGGGATTGCAGCTTGCCGGCAATCGCTCGTGATAGGGGAGGACTCATTTCTTCGCCTTTTTGCCAAGTCGGATAGGCTCCGATAGAGCAGGGCATTGGCGGATCGGCGCCGGTGACAAAACGATACATGGAGCGGGGACAGTGCGGATAGCGGTTCTGGGCGGCGCGGGCGCCATGGGAGGGATATTCGGGGGATTTCTCGCCCGGGCAGGCGAAGACGTGACCCTGATCGACGTCTCCAGGCCGGCGGTCGAGGCGATCAACCGCGACGGGCTCGTCGTCGAGCAGAAGGACGGAACGGTGGCGACCATCCCGGTCAAGGCGACGACCGATCCGGCGAGCGTCGGCCCGGTCGACCTGATCATGAACTTCGTCAAGTGCTACCACACCGAGGGAGCGATCAATTCGGCGAAGCCGATGCTCGGCCCGGATACCGCGATCCTCACGCTGCAGAACGGCTGGGGCAATGCCGACCGGATCGCCGCGATCGTCGGGCGCGAGCGCGTGATGGTCGGGCTCACCTATGCCTCCGGCACGCTGGTGGGTCCCGGCCGGGTGCGGAATACCGGCGTCGCGCAGACGGTCATCGGCGAGCTCGACGGCTCGCTTTCGCCGCGCCTCGAGCGGGCGGCCGACGCCCTGCGCAGGACCGGCATCGACCTCCAGGTCTCGCAACGCATCGTCGAGGAAATCTGGAAGAAGCTGGTCATCAACGTCTGCAGCCTGCCGACCGCGGCGCTCCTGCATTTCACGGCCGACGAACTGCCCAAGCACGAGGGGTCCGTGACGCTCATGCGCGGGCTCCTCCGCGAGATGGCGGTGGTGGCGAAGGCCGAGGGCATCGAGCTCGACGAGGAGGAGCGCTGGGCCGCCCTCATCGGCATCCTGCAGCGGGCGGTCGGCGGCCGCGCCTCGATGCTCCAGGACGTCGAGGCGCACCGGCAGACCGAGATCGACGTCGTCAACGGCGCCATCGTCGCGGCGGGCAAGCGGCACGGCATCGCGACGCCCCTGAACGACGCCATGGTCTGGATGGTGAAGGCCTACCAGGAGGAATACCTGGCGAAGAAGGCCTGAAACCTCAGGACTTCGGGACGAAGCCGGCGAGCGCGCGGCGGATGAGCTTGCCGTTGCGACTGCGCGGCAGGGCGTCGACGAAGACCACCTCGCGCGGGCGCTTGTAGGCGGCGAGCCGCGTTTCCGCATGGGCGAGGATCGCCTGCGAATCCATGGCGCTGCCCGGCTGGCGAACGATAAAGGCGGCGACGATCGAAACGTCGGGGCGCGGCCGGATTTCGGCGACCGCGACCTCGGAAATCCCCGGGCAATCCGCGAGCGCGGCCTCCACTTCGAGCGGCGAGACGCGGTAGCCGCCGGCATTCATCACGTCGTCGGCGCGGCCGTGGTGCCAGAGGTAGCCGTCGGCATCGAAGGCGGCGAGGTCGCCGCCGGCGAACCATTCGCCGCGATAGACGCGGGCATCCTCGTCGGGGCGGCTCCAGTAGCCGAGCATGAGGCCGGGATCGGAGCGGTGGATGGCGAGCAGCCCGACCTCGCCGGGTGGCAGCTCGACCGGATCATCCCCCTCTGAAATAACGGAAATCCGCCGTCCGCGCTGGGGCTTGCCGGGGCTGCCGGGGCGGATGGGCAGGCCTTCGCGGTTGGAGACGAAGGTCGAGCATTCGCTCATGCCGAAGGCCTCATGGATGGCGAGACCGGTGGCGTCCCGCCAGTCGGAAAGGACGGCGGGCGAGAGGGCTTCGCCAGCGGCAAGGCAGCGGCGGAGGGCGGGGATATCGCCGCGCGCGGGGCGGGCATATTTCAGGATCTGACGGTAGAGAGACGGCACCGCGGCGAAGTGAGATGCGTGTGAAATGGCCATGAGACGGGGCCAGACGGCCGGATCCTTCTCGCCATTGTAGAGCACCGCCGTCGCGCCGACGGACCACGGGTCGATCAGCCCGACGCCGAGGGTGTAACTCCAGTTGAACGCGCCGGCATGGAGCATGACGTCGTCGGGCCCGATGCCTTCCCAGTCGGCGTGCATGGGCGCGCGGCCGAGGGCGACGCGGTGGGCATGGACGACGCCCTTCGGACGGCCGCTCGTGCCGGAGGTGTAGATCATGTAGGCGGGATCCTCGCCGGCCGTGTCGGCATAGGCGGCGAGGGGCGCGACCGACTTCATCCTCCGGAGCGCGGCGGCGTCGATGATGCGGCGGCGACCC
Source organism: Hyphomicrobiales bacterium (assembly GCA_017305635.1). Taxonomy (GTDB): domain Bacteria; phylum Pseudomonadota; class Alphaproteobacteria; order Rhizobiales; family Kaistiaceae; genus JAFKKF01. Next base: position 20,684 of record JAFKKF010000007.1, read on the forward strand.
GCGCCGACGCCCTCCGCCGAGGGCTGGACGATGGCCGCGGCATCGGCATCGGCGACGAGGAAGGCGACCTCGGGCTCGGTCAGCTGGGTGGAGAGCGGGATCGGCACGATGCCGGCCGCGAGGGCGCCGAGGAAGACGAGGGCGTAGTCGCTGTCGTTCGGCAGGCGCATGACGAGCCGGTCGCCGGGACGGAAGCCTTCCGCCAGCAGGCCGGCGGCGACGCGGCGCACGGCCTCGTCGAGGGCGGCATAGGTCCAGCGCTCGGCCGCTTCGATGGGCGCGGCGACGTCACTGACGACGATCAGCGCAACCTTGTCCGGCGTCGCGGCGGCGGCACGGGCGAGGCAATGGCGCGCGAGGTTGAAGCGCGCGGGCAGGGGAGCGCCGGTCATGCGCCCATGGTTCATTTCGCCGGCGGCGCCGGCTTCAGCCAGTCGGAAACGTGGACCATGCCCTGGATCGTCCAGCCGCCATCGACGACGAGGGTCTGGCCGGTGATGTAGCTGGCGCGGTCGCTGGCGAGGTAGACGACCGGATCGGCGATCTCGCGCGGCTCGGCGAGGCGGCCCATCGGTATGCGCTCGACCTGCCACTCGCCGCGGATGGTGCCGTCCTTCAGGCCCTGCTCGATGAGCTTGGTGCGCGTCGAGCCCGGCGCCACGGCGTTGACGCGGATGCCGGCGCCCGCGGTCTCGACGGCATAGACGCGGGTCAGGCTCTCGATGCCGGCCTTCGCGGCGCCATAAGGGCCGCGCCCTTCGATGGCGACGATGCCGGCGGCCGACGCGATGCTGACGATGGCGCCGCCCTTGTTGCGGGCGCGCATCCGCCGGATGGCCTCGGCCGAGCAGAGGTGCATGCCGGTCAGGTGCGTGTTGATGACGAGCTGCCAGTCCTCGAACTTCATGTTCTCGGCGAGCGCGACACGCTGGACGCCGGCATTGTTGACGAGCACGTCGACCTGGCCGGCGGCGCGGTCGACCTCGGCGAAGGCGGCGGCGACGCTCGCCGGATCGGTGACATTGGCGGTGAGGTAGGTGACGCCGGCCCGCGCCTCGTCGGGAGCGCCGAGATCGAGGGAGAAGACCCGCGCACCCTCCGCGAGGAAGCGCGCGGCGATGGCGTCGCCGATGCCGCGCGCGGCGCCGGTGATGACGGCGACCTTGTCCATGAAATCGCCGGCCATGGCCGTGCCCTCCCTCAGTACATCAGCCAGCCGCCGCTGACGTTGATCGTGGCGCCGGTAATGTAGCCGGCATGGTCGGAGGCGAGGAAGAGCACCGTGCCGGCGAGCTCCGACGGTTCGGCCATGCGGCCGAGCGGGATGGCGGAAATCGTGGACTGGAGCTGCGCCTCGGTCATGCCGCTCCGCATCATGGGCGTGTCGGCGGCGCCGGGGGAGACGGAATTGACGGTGATCCGGTCCTTGGCGAAGGAGCGGGCGAGGCCGCGGGTCATGGAGACGATGCCGCCCTTGGTCGCGGCATAGGCGACGGAGCCGCCGAAGCCGCCGGACCAGAAGCCCTGCGAGGTGAAGTTGATGATGCGGCCGCCGGTGCCCTGCTTGACCAGCACGCGGGAAACCGCCTGGTTGAGGAAGAAGACGGACTTCAGGTTGACGTCGTGCTGGAAGTCCCAGTCGGCCTCGGTGACGTCGTCGACGGTGTGGCGGCGGACGAGCACGGCGGCGGTGCAGACGAGAATATCGATGCCGCCAAGGCCGGCGACGACCTTCCCGACCAGCGCCGCGTGGCTGGCGACGGGCCTGAGGTCCCAGCCGATGGCGAGGTGAGGGCCGCCTTCCATCTCGGTGACGACCGCATCGACCTTTTCCTGCGACAGGTCGACCGCGGCGACGCGCGCGCCGGCCGCGCCGAAGGCGAGCGCCACCTCGCGGCCGATGCCGCCGGAGGCGCCGGTCAGCAGCACCCGCTTGCCCTCGAGGCCGGAGGCAAGGTTCCAGGTCATTTCTTCTCTTCCAGGTTGGCAAGCGCCGAGGGCGGCACCGGGTCGCGCTCCACGATGTAGCAGGAATGGGCGTGGCCGATGAATTGCGGCCGATTGACCGCCAGCCGGCTGGCGAAGGGCTCGGTGGCGAAAGCCCTGTCGGCATCGGCAATGGTGTCGAACCAGGTCTCGCCGACGCCGTCCCATCCGATGTCGGCGGGCGCGAGGTGGTCGATCATGGAGAAGCGGATGCCGCGGATGCCCGGCACCTGGCGCACGATGGCGGCATGCTCGCCGGTCCAGATCGCCTCGAACTCGTCGCGCGTGATGCCGTCCTTGCGGCGGATGAAGCTGACGCGGCGGATCATCGTCTCAGCCCCTCGGGCGCTGGAAGAGCTCCAGCGAGATGCCGTCGTGGATGCGGAGATACGAGCCGCGGGCGCCCTTGTTGGGGCCGCCGTCGATCTCGACCGGGCCGCCGGCATGGACCGGCCGCGCGCCGCAGGCAACCGCATGCTGCCAGGCGGTCGGCGCATCCTCCACGGCGAGGCAGAGATGCACGTTGCCGGGGTTCTGCGTCGCATCCGGGTTGGGCCTGCGATCCGCGACCTGGTAGTCGAGGAGCTCGAGGATGATGCCGCCAGGCAGGTCGATGAAGGCGGCCTTGATATTGACGCCGGGGATGCCGACGACGGTGCCGAGATAGGGCCGGTTCAGCACCGTCTGCCAACGCGCCTTGATGCCGAGGAAATTCTCCCAGAAGGCGAGCGCGACCTCGATGTCCGACACCGTCATGCCGACGTGGTGGACGGCGGTCGCCGTGGCGATGGCGCCGGGAGCGGAAGCCGGGGCAGGGGCGTTCATCGGCCGGTCCTTCTCAGATGCGGAAATAGCGCTCGGCATTGGCCGAGAAGAGCTTCACCTGCTCGTCGCGGCTGAAGCCCTTGATGATCTCGGCATAGGCGTTGATCACGTCCGGGTAGGAGCTGAACAGGCGGTCGACGGGCCAGTTGGTGCCCATGACGATGCGGTCGACGCCGAAGGCCTCGATGCAGCCGAGCACGTAGGGCCGGATGGAATCGATCGTCCAGCGGAAGTCGCCCATGCCGAGGCCGGAGACCTTCATGACGATATTGTCGGCCTTGGCATAAGTGTCCATCGCCTTCCGCCAGAGCTTGAAATATTCGGGGTCGCGCTTCTCCGGGATGGCGCAGTGGTCGATGCAGATGAGCGTCCCGGGGAACTTCGCCGCGAGCTTCATCATGTCGTCGACGAGGCTGATGCGCGTGTCGATGCAGGAGACGAGATCGTGTTTGGCGAGGTGGCTGAAGCCCGCCTGCCAGGCCGGGTCGATGAGATAGCGCCCGTCGCCGAAATCGCGGACGCCGCGCACGTTCGGATATTCCAGGTGACGCTCGATCACCTTCTCGGCGTCGGGTCGCGCCAGGTGGACCTCGGCGACGATCGCCGTCGGCAGGCCGGTCCGCTTGTGGAACTCGGTGAGCCACTTCGTCTCCTCGACCGGATCGGCGATGCCGAGCGCGGCCTGGACGTGGATCGCCTTCTTGACGTTGTGGAAGCGGGTCTCGCCGATGAAGTCGTCGATCCAGTAGTGCTGCGCCTTCAGCGCGTCGATATTGCCGAGGAAGCCATGGATCGAGGCGGGTTCCAGCCAGGCATAGCGGAGCTCCGGCCGCTTCATGTCGTGGAGATGGAAGTGGGTGTCGACGAAGGGCAGCTCGGCCACGGCAATATCCTCCCCGAAACGGTGCAGTATCCAACCTTATGCGGGCCGGTCGGTGCGAAAAATATCGTTTCCATTCTTAGCGGAGGCGGCCCGGCCCGGCAAGGCGGGCAGGGGCCGGGATAAAGGGCTTGCCCGCCTCAATAACGTTTCAATATAGTCCCCTCGGATGAAGTCCCGGCCAACGGGACCGGGGAACGGACGACGGAGGAGATGAGCGCGCAATCGGGCAGGCGCCGCGGCGTGGTGACCGGGGCCGGCAGCGGCATCGGCAAGGCCGTCGTGCGTCGGCTTCTGCGGGAGGGCGGCGAGGTGCTTGCCGTCGACCTGAGGGGCGAGGCGATTGCCGAGTTCGCCGGCCCGCAATGCCAGGTGCTCGCCGCCGACGTGACCGATGCCGAAGCGCGGAAGAGGATCGAGGACTGGGCGGATGGCGCCGACTGGCTGGTCAATTCCGCGGGCATCGTGATGGTGCGGCCGATCTTCGAGGTGACCGTCGAGGACTGGCGGCGCGTGCAGACGGTGAATGCCGAGGCGACGTTCTTCCTCTGCCAGAAGATCGGGCCGCGGATGAAGCCGGGCGGAGCGATCGTCAATCTCTCCTCGAGCTCGGCCAAGTACGCGACCACGGTCGAGGTCGCGGCCTATGCGGCGTCGAAGACCACGATCCTCTCCATCACGCGCTCCTTCGCCTATGCGCTGGCCTCGCGGCCGGTGAGGGTCAACGCCATCCTGCCGGGCATCGTCGACACGCCGATGCAGGATGCGGTGCGCGAGGGCGTCGCGCCGATGCGCGGCATCAGCCTCGGTGAGTGGGATACGGTGCGCACGAAGTCGGTGCCGCTCGCCCGCGCCGCCTCGCCGGACGAATGCGCCGGGCTCATCTGGTTCCTGCTCTCCGAGGAGTCCGGCTACATGACGGGGCAGGCGATCAATTTCACCGGGGGGCTGGTCACCTGGTGAGCGACGACAATTGCCGCTGAAAGGCGGAAAGGGAGGAATGCGATGAAGAAGCCGATCACGGTCTGCACCACCGGCCTCGGGCACCCGGAAGGGCCGTATGAGCTCGATGACGGGCGCGTCATCTATGCGAACACCTACGGCAGCGCGATCGGCGTCTGGGATCCGAAGACCAACAAGGCCGGCGTCTATGCCGATGTCGGCGGCGGGCCGAATGCCTGCATGCTCGGCAGCGACGGCTGCGTGTACTCGACGCAGACGCCGAATGTCGGCTCGTGGGTGGCGCCGGTGCACCGGCCGCCGTCGATCCAGAAGTCGCACCCGAACGGCAAGGTCGAGATCCTCGTCACCGAGGCCGACGGGGTGAAGTTCGACGGGCCGAACGACCTGACCTTCGCGCCGGACGGGCGGCTGTGGTTCACCGATTCCGGCGACTGGGCGCCTGACACCAAGCCGCACAAGGGGCGCATCGTCGTCGTCGAGAAGAACGGCAAGGCGAAGATCGTCGAGGAGCTCGCCCACGTCTATCCGAACGGCATCGTGGCGGAGAAGGACGGGTCGATCGTGTGGGTCGAGTCCTACACGCTGAACGTCGTCCGCCGGAAGCCGGACGGCACGAAGAAGGTCTTCGCCAGGATGCCGGAAGGGCACATCCCGGACGGCCTGAAGATCGACGAGAAGGGCAATTTCTGGATCACGGCAGTGGCGGCCGGCGGCGTAGACGTGTTCTCGGCCGACGGCAAGCACCTCGATTTCCTCGAGACCGGCGGCACGATCCTCAATGCCGTGTTCGGCAAGGGCGGCAAGCTCTTCTGCTGCGACATGGGACCTTTCGACGTCACCGGCTCGGCTATGACGGGCCGCCTGATCAGGGTAGATGTCGGGGTGGAAGGCATGCCGCTCTTCCGCGGCGCCATCGGATAGCTTGGATATGACGCCCCAGTTTCTCCATCTGCCGCGACGCCCAGCCCTCCCCTTGCGGGAGGGCCGGATTCGCCGCGCCGGAGGCGAGAGCGAATCCGGGGAGGGGTGGCCCCAGCTGAGGCTTACACACCCCTCCCCGGAACCGCCTCCGCTTCGCTCCGCCGGTTCCGGCCCTCCCGCAAGGGGAGGGCTACCCCGCGAAAATCGATTCATTCACTTGAAAGACAAGAATCATGAAGATCGCCAAGGTCGAGGCCATTCCGGTCAGCTATCCGGAGCCGAACGACTTCAATGCGCTCCGCCACCTCTGCCTCGCCAAGATCACGGCCGATGACGGACAGGTGGGATGGGGCGAGTCGATCACCCAGTTCCCCGAGGCGAACTTCGCCACCAAGGCTATCATCGAGGGCATGGCGCCCAACCTGGTCGGCAAGGATCCGGTGCAGACCGAGACGCTGTGGCGGCAGAACAAGCAGCAGGCCTGGTGGTACGGCTACCACGGCGGCATCGCGTCCTATGCGACCGCGGCGATCGACATCGCGCTCTGGGACCTGAAGGGCAAGGCGCTCGGCAAGAGCGTGCTCGACCTGCTCGGCGGGCCGGCGCATGAGCGGCTGCCGGCCATCGCCTCCTGCCATGCGCACTACGAGTCGATCCCGGAAATGGCGGAGGAGACGGCGGAGTGGGTCTCGACCGGCCTGCAGGGCCTGAAGACCGGCTTCGGCAAGCGCGGCAATGCCCGCCTCGGCTACGAGCACGACCGCGACGTGGCGTACGTGAAGGCCATGCGCGAGACCCTCGGCCCCAAGCGCATGCTGATGATCGACAACGGCATCGCCATCAAGTGGGACGTGACCGATGCGGTCCGCCGCGCCAAGGCGATGGAGGAGTTCAATCTCGACTGGATCGAGGAGCCGCTCGGCGCCTGGGATCCGGAGGGCTATGCGAACCTCCGCGCCAAGACGACGACGCGCATCGCCTATGGCGAGCGCGAATGGACGCTGGAGCAGTTCGAGCGGGTGATCGCGACCGGGACGGTGGACGTGATCGGCGTCGATCCGGGCCGGGCGGAAGGCATCACCGGCTTCAAGAAGATCACCGAGCGCTGCGAGTTCTACCGCCGGCAGGCCAATGCCCATGCCTGGTCCTCGGCGATCGTGACGGCGGCGAGCCTCGCCATCTCGTTCAACTCGCCATCCTGCAAGCTGTTCGAGCTGAAGCCGCTCAGGAACCCGATGCAGCACGACCTCGTCACCAAGCCCTTCGACCACAAGGACGGCTGGATGTATCCGCCGACCGGGCCGGGACTCGGCATCGAGGTGATCGAGGACGTGGTCGACTCGTTCCGCAGCGAGAAGGTGCTGGCGAAGCAATAGGGCCGGCCGCGGAATGCCGCGGCGGGCGCATATATCGAGGACTGAACAACCGTGTTTCCGGGAGGAACCAAAGTGAAGAAAGCCACCGTCTCCAAGCTCGCCATCATCGCCGCCTGCGCGGCGATCGGCTCGGCCACCGCCTGGGCCGCCGAAAGCGAGACCCAGATCCCGACCTCGGGCGAGAAGGTCGAGGGCGCGCCCTTCGAGGTCAAGCGCGACTGGGGCACCTTCAAGCTCGCCGACCGCATCGCCGAGAAAGTCAAGAAGGGCGAGAAGATCAACTACGTCTTCTCCTACCAGGCGTCCGGCATCCCGCTCTTCTCGCCGCAGTTCGCGGCGGGCTTCGAGATGGGCTGCAAGATGGCGCAGCCGATCTACCCGATGGACTGCACCAAGATCGCGCCCGTGCAGAACGACGCCAACCAGCAGGTCTCGCAGATCGAGGCCAAGCTCGCCGCCGGCGAGATCGACTGCATCGGCATCGAGCCGGTCGATTCCAACTCGCTGACCGCGATCACCAACAAGCTGATGGACCAGGGCATCCCGGTCTTCACCTCGGGCGTGCCGTCCAACGGCCACGAGTTCACCCGCTTCACCCAGGTGCCGCTGAAGGAAGGCAAGTATGCCGCCGAGGCGGTGCTGAAGTGGATGAAGGACAACAACAAGGACCTCAAGGTCTTCGCGGTGTCCGGCGGCGACCCGACCCAGGAATGGGCGCAGGGCCGCATGAAGAGCTTTACCGAGACGATCAAGGCGGCGATCCCCGACGCCAAGTTCATCACGACCGAGGCGAACGGCCTCAATACCAGCTATGAGCCCGGCCAGGCCTACGAGGTCTATCGTTCCTTCCTCGCCGCCAACCCGGACGTGCAGGTGATCGAGAACGTCGACATCGGCGCCGAGCATGCCGACCGCGCCATCGAGAGCATGGGCCTTTCGGGCAAGGTGTTCACGGTCGGCTGGAACTCCTCGCGCGGCCAGCTCGACGCCATCGAGAAGGGCATCCAGATCGCCCAGTTCGACCAGCGCTGGCCGGACCAGGCGGGCTTCGGCGCGGTCGCCTGCGCGGCGCTCCTGAAGAACGGCGAGATCCTGCCGAACACGCAGACCCTGAAGGCGGTCTTCAAGGACGACGTCGAGCAGGCGCGCGCCGAGCTCGCCAAGACCATGAGCCAGAAATAAGCGTCTGAAGCCCGACGCCGGCTGCAATCACGGAAGGGGCGCCAAGGGCGCCCCTTCCCGCCACCGGAGCCGGTGGTATCAATCTCCACGCACCTATCGAATCGAACGGCAGGAACACGGATGAGCAACGTCGAAACGGCGCCGAAGCAGGCTGGCGCAGCCGCCAATGCCGGCATCGACCTCGCGCTCCGCATGGGCGGGCTCCTGCTCGCGATCATCGTGGTCGCCGGCGTCTTCATCGCCATCAATCCGAACCTTGCCAACCTCAACATGGGCGCCTCGCTGCTCCGCTCCATGAGCTCGGTGGCGATCATGGCCCTCGGCCTGACGCTGGTGATCGTCGTCGGCGAGATCGACCTTTCCTTCGGCGCGACCTACGGCCTCGCGGTCAATGCGCTCGCCGTCATGTGGCTGTTCGGGGGCATCCCGGTCTACCTGGCGATCATCCTCGCCGTGCTGGTGGGCACCGCCGTCGGCCTGTTCAACGGCCTTCTCGTCACGCGGCTGAACATCCCGTCCTTCATCGTGACGCTCGGCAGCTACAACCTCCTCTACGGGATCAGCCTCTGGGTCTCCAACACGGCGACCTTCAACCCGGCCTATCCGCCGCCGGACGTGACGATTCCCGATGCCGAGCTCGATTTCTTCGTCGGGCTGACCCAGAGCTTCGGCTCCTTCGGCCTGTCGCTGGAGGTGGTGTGGATGTTCGGCATCGCGCTCGTCGTCGCCTTCCTCCTGCACCGCTCGCTGTTCGGCTTCCGGCTGATGGCGATCGGCGGCAATACGCGCGCCGCCGAGCTCGCCCGCCTGCCGGTGAAGCGCTACAAGATCCTCGCCTTCACGCTCTGCGGCACGCTCGCCGCGGTCGCCGGCATCCTCGACTTCTCCTTCATCCAGACCAGCCAGCCGAATACGGGCCTCTCCTTCACCTTCCCGGTCTTCGCGGCCGTGATCATCGGCGGCGCCAGCCTGTCGGGCGGCAAGGGCACGGTGATCGGCACGCTCGGCGGCGCGCTGCTCTTGGCCATCCTGCAGCTCGGCCTCTCGATCCTTTCGCCCGGCCCGCATGTGCAGCAGATATTCCTCGGCGCGGTGACCATCGGCGCGGTGGCGCTCGATCTCCTCCTCACCTCCATCCGCAAGCGCAGGGCGGCATGAGCGCGGCCGAGGGCCCGACCGACAAGGGCGTCCGCATCCGCGGCGTCGCCAAGCGCTATGGCAGCACGGTGGCGCTCGACGGCATCGACCTCGACCTGGTGCCCGGCGAGGTGCTCGGCATTGCCGGGCCGAACGGCGCCGGCAAGTCGACGCTGATGCGGATCATCGCCGGCGAGGAGAAGCCGGATTCCGGTACCCTGACGCTCGACGGCGTGCCGTGGTTCCCTTCGGTCAACTGGCACAACGTCGCCGTGGTCCACCAGGAGCCGCAGCTCTTTCCGAACCTCACCGTCGCCGACAACGTCATGGTCGGCCGCGAGGGCACCCGCTCGGGCAAGCCGAGACTGTCGGCCGCCGACGGCGAGGTGATGAAGGCGCTCGGCATTGCCCGCTATGCCGGCGTGCTGCTCGAGGACTGCACGCTTGCCACGGCACAGCGCACCGAGATCGCCCGGGCGGTGGCGCGCCAGGCGCGCGTCTTCCTCTTCGACGAGCCCAACTCGGCGCTGACCGAGGAGGAGTCCGACGAACTCTTCCGCGAGATGAAGAAGCTCGCCGGCGAGGGCCGCATCGTCCTTCTCGTGACGCACCGGCTCGGCGACCTCGTCGCCCATGCGAAGCGTGTCGCGGTGATCCGCGACGGCAAGGTGCGCGCCATGCTGGAAGGGTCGGGACTCACGGAGGACGCGATCGCGCAGCAACTCGTCGTCGACAGCGGCGCCGAGGCGGCGGCGAAGGGCGCCGGCGGCGCCCATGCCGGCAAGAGCACGGTCGCCGAGGTCTCCGGCTGGTCGCATGGTGCCGCGTTCCGCGACATTTCCTTCTCCGCGAGGCCGGGCGAGATCATCGCGCTGATGGGCGTCGAGGGATCGGGGGCGCGCGAGTTCCTGCGCTCGCTCGCCGGCCTCGAGCGCTGCAGCGGGACGATCCGCGTTGCCGAGGAGCGCGGCGAGGCGGCGCAACTGCTCACCGCCTACGTGCCGGCGACGCGGGTCGAGAGCCTCTACAGCAATTTCTCCGTGGGCGAGAACCTGCTCGTCCGTCTCGGCCGGCCGGATATTGCCGGCGTCGCGCTGGCGCTCAAGAAGCGGCGGATGAAGGAGCTCGCGGCCGAGGCGGTGCAGCGTTTCCTCGTCAAGACGCGGACGACGACGCAGCTCATCCGCTCGCTCTCCGGCGGCAACCAGCAGAAGGTCGCCATCGCGCAGGCGCTCAACTGCTCGCCGCGGCTGCTCCTCCTCGAGGAGCCGACGCGCGGCGTCGATATCCGCTCCAAGCGCGAGATCTACCGCCTGCTCCGCGACTATGCGGAGGAGGGCAATGCGGTCCTCATGTTCTGCACCGAGGTGCTGGAGGTCTACGAGGCGGCGGACCGGGTGCATGTCGTCTCGGAGGGACGGCTGTCGCCGGCCATCGACGTGCACGGCTACGACCAGGTCGAAAAGCTCGCCACCGACATCACGCGGCTCGAGAGCCATGCCGGGGTGGCGGCGTAGGATTGGCGCAAGTGGGCGCCCCCTCCACCGGCTTCGCCGGTCCCCCTCCCCCGTAAACGGGGGAGGAACCTCTACCCCCGCCCCGTGTCCCGCATGAGCTTCCGCGCGGCGTCGGCGATGCGTGTCGGAGAGGGGATGGCCTCGTCCTCCAGCGGCGGCGAATAGGGCAGCGGATAGTCGGGAAGCGTGACGCGGATCGGCGGCGCATCGAGATAGTCGAAGGCCTCTGTGACCACGTCGGCGACGACGCTGGCGCTCCAGCCACCGGCGGCGACCTGCTCTTCGACCAGCACCAGCCGGTTCGTCTTCCGCACGCTCTCGGCGACCGCCGATGCGTCGAAGGGGCGGAGCACGCGGAGGTCCATGACCTCGGCCTCGATGCCGTCGGCGGCGAGGAGGTCGGCGGCTTCCAGCGCCCGGCCGACCATGGCGAGGGTGGCGACGATGGTGACGTGCTTGCCGGGGCGCAGGATGCGCGGCCCGGTGGGCATGGCCGCATCGTCGCTGCCGACCGGCACCGGGCCCTTGGACGACAGGAGCGCCTTGTGCTCCAGCACCAGCACCGGATTGTCGTCGCGGATGGCGCCCTTCAGCATCGAATAGGCCTCGGCCGGCGAGGACGGGCAGACGATCTTCAGGCCCGGCACCGAGAGCATCCAGGATTCGGCCGTCTGCGAGTGCTGCGCGGCGAAGCGGAGCCCGGCGCCGCCGATGGCGCGAATGGTGACGGGCACCTTCACCCGCCCGCCCGACATCAGCCGGTGCTTGGCGATGCCGTTGACGATCTGGTCGAAGCAGACGCCGAGGAAATCGGCAAACATGATCTCGACGATCGGCCGCCAGCCGGTCAGCGCGAGGCCGAGGGCGGCGCCGACGAAGCCGGTCTCGGCGATGGGCGTGTCGCGGACGCGCGCCGGGCCGAACTCGTCGACGAGGCCGAGGGTGGTCTTGAACGGCCCGCCGGACTCGGCGATGTCCTCGCCCATGATGAGCGTCTTCGGGTCGCGGCGCATCTCCTCCTGCAGCGCGGTGAGGATCGCTTCGCGGTAGGTGATCTCGCGCTCGGCCATGGTCATCTCAGGCGAAGGTGAGGGCGGCCATGTCGCGGCCGGTGGCGGGCCAGGCGGCGGCGGCGGCGCGTGCGGCGGCGGCCTTGGACGCCTCGCGGGCTTTCGCGACGATCGCGTCGGCTTTCCTGTCGGTGATCACGCCGCGCTTCACGAGCCGCGCGCGATAGACGGGGATGGGGTCGCGCTTCATCCAGGCGGCAAGCTCGTCGGGGTGGCGGTACTTGGCCGGGTCGGTGCGCGAATGGCCGCGATGGCGGTAGGTCTTGCACTCGATGAAGGTCGGGCCGCCGCCGCCGCGGGCGCGCGCCACGGCAACCGCCGCCGCCTCGTAGACCGCCTCGACGTCGTTGCCGTCGACCTTGACGTTCTCCATGGCATAGCCGGCGGCACGGGTGACGAGGTCCTCGTAGGGCGTGGTGTGGCTGATGTGGCTGAACTCGCCGTAGAGGTTGTTCTCGCAGACGAAGACGACGGGCAGCTTCCACACCTGCGCCATGTTCATGGCCTCGTGGAAGGCGCCGATATTGGTGGCGCCGTCGCCGAAGAAGCAGACGGAGACCTGCTCGCGGGCGGCGAGCTGGGCCGACAGGCCGGCGCCCACCGCGACCGGCAGGCCGGCGCCGACGATGCCGAAGGCGCCGATCAGGCCGCGCTCCATGTCGGTCAGGTGCATCGATCCGCCGAAGCCGCCGCAGACGCCCGTCTCGCGGCCGAAGAGCTCGGCGAAGGCGGCCTCGATATCCATGCCGCGGGCGAGGCAATGGCCGTGGCCGCGATAGGTATAGGTGACGTAGTCGTCGTCGCGGAGGGCCTTGCAGACGCCCGCCGCCACCGCCTCCTGGCCGTTGCAGAGATGCGTCGTGCCGTGGACGAGGCCTTCGAGGTAGGAAAGCTGGACCTGCTCCTCGAATTCGCGGATGGCAATCATCGTCTGGAAAAGCCCGACGCGGTCGGCATCGGTGAGCGCCGGCGCGGCATCATTGCGCCTCGCGCGCGCGGCCTTCGGCGCGGCTTTGCCCCTTGCCGTTGCCGGCTTCGCCGCCTTGGCGGGTTTCTTCATCGGCGGCTCCTTCCGACCGGTTGTTGTTGTCGCCGTCAGACCTTGTAGCGCTCGATCGCGGCTCTATCGAGTTCGACGCCGAAACCCGGACCTTCCGGCAGTTGGTACCAGCCGTCCTTGAAGGGCGAGCGGTTGGCGACGATGCGCGGGAAGAGGGGATCGCGATCGGGATGGAAGGTCTCGAGATAGGTCCCGTGCGGGATCGAGGCGAGCAGGTGGGTCGCGATCTGCGGCTCCTCGTGGTGGGCCATCTCGACGGTGAAGGCGGCGGCGATGGACGCGACGCGGCGCCATTCGGTCGGCCCGCCGCCCCAGCTCGCATCGAAATTGCAGACGTCGATGGCCCCCGCCATCATCAGGTCGCGGCAGCCGGTCTTGCTGATCTCGCTCTGGCCGGCGCAGATCGGGATGCGCGTCTGCGCCCGCGCGGCGGCCATGTCGAGGCGGTCGTTGTACCAGCGCACCGGCTCCTCGAACCAGCGGATGTTGAGGTCCGCCGTCAGCCGCGAAAACTCGACTGCGTCGCGAAGCGACCAGCCCTGGTTGGCATCGACGATGAGGATGAAATCGTCGCCGGCCGCCTGCCGCCCGGTGCGGACGCGCTCGGCATCCTCCTTCGGCGTGCGGCCGCCGACCTTGAACTTGCAGCCGGCATGGCCGGCGGCGCGGATCGATTCCATCTCGCGGCCGAAATCGGCGAGGGTCTTGCCCTCCTCGTAATAGCCGGCGATGCAGATCGAGGGCAGGCGGTCACGATAGCCGCCCCAGAGCTTGTAGAGCGGCACGTCGAGCGCCTTGCCGACGGCGTCCCACAGGGCGGAATCGACGCAGGCAATGGCGCACATGGCGAGCTTGCGGTCGCGCAGGATGTTGAAGCTCGGCTTCAGCATGGCCTGCCAGCAGCCCTCGATGTTGAAGGCGTCGCGTCCGAGGAGCAGCGGCTGGATCTCCTCGAGGATGATCTTCACCACTTCGCCCTGGGTCTCGAACTCGTCGCCGTTGTAGATCTCGCCGACGATGCCTTCCGAGGTGTAGACGCGGGTCACGATGGTGCAGCGGTGGGTCATGAAGTAGCTCGACCCGCGGAAGGTGCGCGGCAGCGGCATCTTGAGCGGCACGCATTCGATCCGCTCGATGTTCAAGGCAGGGGGCATGGCAATGGCTTCTGCATCAAAAATAGAAACGTTTCCACGAAACCTACACCGGCCGGGGGCGGGGTCAAGATCGCGGCGCCGGGGTTGTGCAGCGGAATCAACTCGCCCCGCAAAAGGGAATGTGATTTATAAGGAAAGCTGCCGCATGACGGGCCGAATGTGACGGACTTATCGGGCGAGAATCAAGCTTGACGAAGGGCAGGGCGAAGCCGGCGACCATTCGCGACGTGGCCCGCGTATCCGGGGTCTCCGTCGGAACCGTTTCACGCAGCCTCAATGCGCCGGACTCGGTCCGATCGGCGACGCTCGCCAAGGTCCGCGCGGCGATCGAGGAGCTCGGCTTCCAGCCGGATTCGCGGGCGCAGAACATGCGCCGGCGCTCGACGCTGACCGTCGGCTTCGTCGTCGACGACATAGCCAATCCGCTGCACGCGACGACGTTCAAGGCGGCGGACGCCGAGCTGCGCGAGCACGGCTTCTCGCTCTACCTCGTCAATACGAGCGGTCGGGCGCGCGAGGAGGCCGATGCCATCGACATGATGCAGCATGGCCGCGCCGACGGCCTGATCATGACCATCAACAGCGAGCGCGATCCGACGACGCTGAAGCGGCTGGCGGCGCTCCGCATTCCCTCCGTGCTCCTCGACCGCGAGATATCGCTCGACGTGGATGCGGTGCTGACCGACCACGCCGTCGGCATGACGCAGGCGACCGAGCATCTGATCGACCTCGGCCACCGGCGCATCGCGCTGATCACCGGCGGGCCCGACATCCGGCCGGGACGCGAGCGCGTGCGCGGCTTCCTCGAGGCCTTCCGCAAGCGCGGCCTGCCGGTGCCGCAGGACCTGCTCCGCGCGAACAACCTGTCGGCCGACTACGGCTTCCGCGAGGCCTCGGCGCTGCTCCAGGGGCGCGAGCGGCCGACGGCGATCATCGCGGCGGGCAATCGCACGCTGACCGGCGTGCTCCGCGCCATCCAGCAGCAGGGCGTCTCGGTTCCGGGCGACGTGTCGCTGATCGCCTGCGACCAGACCGACCTCGCGCGCCTCTATCCCGGCCCGATCACGCTCATCGACCGCGACATCGAGGAGATCGGCCGCACCGCGGCGCAGCTCCTCCTCGACCGGCTCGGCGAGGGTCGCGACCGTCCGGCGCAACGCATCTCCTTCCCGACGCGGCTCATCCTCGGCGGGTCGTGTGCGGCGGTGGGGCGTTAGGGGAGGCGGCTACCGCCCCGCCTTCAGGCGCTCCGCCCGGCGGTTGCGCTGGTACTTGACCAGCTGGTCGAGCGAGACGGCGATGACGATGACCGCGCCGGTGACGAAGGTGCTCCAGGTGGCATCGATGCCGAAGAAGATGAGGCCGGACGAGATCACCTGGATGATCAGCATGCCGATGACGGCGCCGATCACCGTGCCCGAGCCGCCGGAGAGGGGCGTGCCGCCGATGATGACGGCGGCGACGACGGCGAGCACGAAATCGGAGCCTTCGTTCGGATCGATGGCGCCGCGGAAGCCGACATAAAGCGCGCCCGACAGGCCGCATATGGCGCCCATGAGCACCAGCGTCTGCAGGCGCACGGTGGCGTTGGAGATGCCGGCGAGCGCGGCGGCTTCCGGATTGGAGCCGACCGCCTGGACGCGATAGCCGAAGCGCGTGCGGTGGAGCACGTAGTGCATGGCGATGGCAAGCACGAGGAAGACCGCGCCGGTGACAGGCATGATCTTGCCGATCTTGGCCGAAGCGAAGGTGAAGAAGCTGCTCGTCTGGTCCTGCGGGACGACGGCGCGGCTGTTGTCGACGACCAGCGAGAGGCCCTGGAACATCGAATAGGTGCCGAGGGTCACGATGATGGCCGGCAGGCGGAGGATGACGGCGAGGGCGCCGTTGAAGAGGCCGAGGAGCGCCCCGAAGAGGATGCCGATGAAGGCGGCGAGCCACGGATTGACCCCGGCGACCATGAGGAGGGCGGTGACCACGGCCGACAGGTTGAACATCCAGCCGACCGAGAGGTCGATCTCGCGGATGGCGAGGAGGAAGACCATGCCGACGGCGAGCATGCCGAGGAAGGTGGTATGGCCGAGGAGGGTGAGCAGGTTCAGCGGATTGAGGAAGCGCGGGCGCGCCACGCCGATGAAGATCATGAGGACGACGAGGGCGACGATGACGCCGATCTCGTCGGGCATGCGGAAGCGGCGCGCGGGCGTCGCCGGCGTGGCGGAGGCAGGGGGGCTGGTCTCGCTCATGTCGCTTGTTCCGCTGCGGCGCCGGTCCTGCCCGCGGCGGGCGGCATCAGGCCGGTATTGATGAGGTGGAGGAGGGTGCGGCTGTCATGCGCGCCACCCGCGAGCTCGCCGGCGACGCGGCCGCGGTAGAGGACGAGGATGCGGTCGCAGAGGCCGGTCAGCTCGGGGAGTTCGGTCGAGGCGAAGAGGACGATGCCGCCATCGGCCGCCATTTCGCGGATGAGGGCGTAGATCTCGCGCTTGGCGCCGACGTCGACGCCGCGGGTGGGGTCGTCGAGCAGAAAGACCTTGGGTCCGATCTCCAGCCACTTGCCGATGACGACCTTCTGCTGGTTGCCGCCGGAGAGCTCGTTGGCGAGGGCATCGGGCGAGCGCGTCTTGATCCTCAACTTGCCGATCTGGCGAAGCGCGCGCTCACGGGCGACGCTCTGGCTGTAGCGGCCGAGCGGCCCGCCATGGGCGCCGAAGACGACCTGGCTGATGTTGAAGAGGATCGACTTGTCGAGCATCAGGCCGTTGCGGCGCCGGTCGGCGGGCACGAGGCAGACGCCGCGGCGGGCGGCGTCGGTCGGGCTCCGCGGCAGGCCGCCGCCGTCGGGATAGCGGATCTCGCCCTTCGCGCGCTCGGTGCCGAAGAGGACGGCGAGCAGGTTGGAGACGCCGGAACCCTCGAGCCCGGCGAGGCCGATGACCTCGCCGGCGCGCGCCGTCAGGTCGATGCCGCGGAGGTGCACGTTGGCGAGGCCGCGCACGGAGAATTCGCTTGCCGCGCCGGCGCGCATGGGGAGCGGCGGGGGGAAGAGCTCCTCCTGGTGCGCGCCGATCATGCCCTCGATCACCTGCGGGATGGTGACGTCGGCGATCTCGTGGGTGGAGACGTCGCGGCCGTTCCGCGTGATCGTGATGCGGTCGGAGATCGAGAAGACCTCCTCCAGCCGGTGCGAGACGTAGAGGATGGTGGTGCCCCGCGTCGCGATGTCCTTGAGGATGGCGAAGAGGCGCTCGGTCTCGCGCTGGTTCAGCGCCGAATTGGGCTCGTCGAGGATGAGGAGGCGCGGGCGCTCGAGCAGCACGCGGGCGAGCTCGACCAGCTGGCGCTCGCCGATGGAGAGGCGCGCGATCGGCGCGTGCACATCGACGTCGAGGCCGAGGCGGGCGAGGATGTCGCGCGAGCCGTCCTCCATGGCGCGCGTCGAGACGATGCCGTAGCGGCCGGGCTCGCGGTTGACGTAGAGGTTGGCGAGGACCGAGCGCTCCGGGAACAGGCTCAGCTCCTGGAAGACGATGCCGATGCCGTGGCGGCGCGCGGCGACCGGCGAGCCGAGCTCGGCGGGCTGGCCGTCGATCAGAATCTCGCCGCCATCCGGCCGCACGACGCCGGCGAGGATCTTCATCAGCGTCGACTTGCCGGCGCCGTTCTCGCCGACCACCGCATGGATGGTGCCCGGGCGCACGTCGAGGCTCATGTCGGCGATGGCGATGACGCCGCCATAGCGCTTGGCGAGATGGCGCACCGAGACGAGGGGCGTGTCAGCAGCGGTCATGGTGCTACGCACGCAGCGACGCTGCTTCGCTTCCCGGGGGACTTACCCCTCTCAAGTCTTGCCAGCGATTTGCTCGCGCAAATCGAAGCAAGACTATCTCCCCCACAAGGGGGGAGAGGGAGCGCTTCAGCTGCGGAGTGCCTTACAGGGGAGGCACCCTCTCCCCCCTTGTGGGGGAGATAGCCGTTCTTGGGCTGCGGATGTAGACCTAGAACGGCTTGAGAGGGGTAAGACCACCCAGCAATCGGACTGAAAGTGGCGACTACCCCTCCCATCATTCACGCAGCCGCGACTACTCGCCCTCGGCCGAAACCGGCGCCGGGGCCTTGGACAGGAGGTCCGGCGTCAGGGTCTTGGTCCAGGCGGCGTAGTACTCGGCGGTCGCCTTCGGGTCGCCGGCCTGGGCCTGTGCCTCGGCGTAGCTGATGGCGGGGAGGCCATTGCCCATGTCGACGCTGTCCGCGGTGACGATCTGGGTGCCCGAGTTGTAGAAGCCGGGGCCGGGGACCTGCTTGTTCTTGATCGCGTTGATGAGGATCGCAATCGGCAGGTAGCCCTGGACGAAGGCGCTCTGGCCGAGGGTCACGTAGGCGTGGCCGTCCTTGATGGCCTTGAGGTTGTCCTCGGTGAGGTCGTAGCCGCCGGCGACGAACTTGTCGCCGGTCTCGGCATTCAGCTTGCCGAGGCTGGCGATATCCGGCGCGCAGAGGCCGATGAGGGCCTTGGCGTCCGGATTGGCGGCATAGAGCTGCTGCCAGTGATTGTAGTTCTCGACCGCCGAGACCTTCACGTCGAACGGCCCGAGGACGGTAAGGCCGGGCGCCGCGGCAAGCGATTCCTTGACGCCCTTGGCGCGGTTCTCGAGGACCGGGAAGCCGGGGAAGCAGTTGCCGAGGATGACGGTGCCGGTCGCCGAGGCGCCGCCGAGCTTGTCGACGATCGCCTTGCCGAGGATGCGGCCGCTTTGCGTCGACTTCTCGCCGACATAGGGCGCGTTGACCGCGGCGCCGAGCAGGTTGAACTGCACGATCGGCACGCCGCTTTCGATGATCTCGTTGAGGCCCTTGGTCATCGACTCGCCGGGCACCGAGGTGGCGACGCCCTGCACGCCGGAATTGACGAGGTCCTGCACCGCCTTCAGTTCGGCCTCGGGATCGCCGCCCGCCTTCTGCGAGACGGTCAGCTCGGCGCCGAGGTCGTTGGCCGCCGCCTGGGCGCCGTCGACGATCTGCTGGATGAAGGGGTTGCCCTGGGCATGGGCGACGATGCCGACCTTGATCTTGTCGTCGGCGGAGGCCGGTGCGGCGAAGACCAGCGCGCCGAGGGCTACCGCGGCGAGTATTTCCAGCTTCATTCTGGTCACGAGCATTTCTCCCTGATGGTTCGTGTTCTGCGTTGCGATGTTCAGTCCCGGGGCGGCGCTGGCATCGCCGCCCGGCGGTCGGCATTGGTCAGACGGCGGTGAGCCCGCCATCGACGGTGATGAAGGAGCCGGTCATGTAGGAGGCGTCATCCGAGGCGAGGAAGGCGGCGGCACCGGCGATCTCGTCGGGCTCGGCGCCACGGCGCATCGGGATGTTCTTGACGTTCCACTCATAGACCTTCGGGTCGGCGACGAGCTCGCGCACCAGCGGCGAGAGCGTGAAGCCGGGGATGACCACGTTCACGCGGATGCCTTCGCCGGCATAGTCGACGGCCATGACCCGGGCGAGAGCGTGGACGCCGCCCTTCGAGGAGGAATAGCCGGTGCTCGCCGGCGTCACGCCGAGGATGCCGGTGGGCGAGCCGGTGAGCACCACCGCGCCCTTGCCGGCGGTCGCCTTGATGGCGGCGATGCCATGCTTGCAGGCGAGGAACATGCCGGTGAGATTCGAGCTCATCATCTCGTCCCAGACCGCCTTCGGCAGGGTGTCGACCTTGCCGTCGCGCTCGGCGGAAAAGACGCCGGCATTGGAGACGAGGATGTCGAGGCGGCCATAGTGCGCGACCACCTTGTCGAAGGCGGCCTTCACCTCCGCCTCCTTGCCGACATCGGCGACGGCAGTGATCGCCTCGCCGCCCTTGTCGCGGATCTGCTTCAGCGTGTCGGCGGCGGCGGCTTCCTTCCATTCGAGGATGGCGACCTTGCAGCCCTCCTCGGCGAGGCGCTTCGCCACGGCCTGGCCGATGCCGGAACCGGCACCGGTGACGGCGGCGATCTTGCCTTTCAGTCCACGCAAAGGCATTCCTCCCCAAGCCGGCATTGGCAGGCGATCCTGGGAGCGGATGGTATCGTTTCAATTAGGCGAGTCAAGGCAAGCAACCGGCAGGAACCGCGGCTTTGCGCGGATATTCCCGACTGCGATATGCTGCATTGCGGTGAGCGCGCGTAATCGTTTCCAGCACCTTCCTGCCGGCCGGCGCGATGGCGATTGTCGGGCGCCGGTCGAGAGGCGATAAGGAGCGGCGCCATCCACGGCGCGCCCGGGGGACGGACCTTGCCGAAGTCGATCGCAATCATCGGGGGCGGGCATGGCGGCTCGCAGGTCGCGGCATCGCTGCGCGACGGCGGCTATGACGGCGCGCTGACGCTCGTCACCGCGGAAACGGACATACCCTATCAGCGGCCGCCGCTGTCGAAGGCCTTCCTCAAGGACCCGAAGCACGACCTGCTGCCGCTGCGTCCGGCGAGCTTCTACGAGAAGAACAGCATCGAGCTTCGCCTCGGCGCTCGCGTCGAGGCGATCGACCTGCGCGCACGGCGGCTGACGCTTGCCGATGGCGGCACGCTCGCGTTCGATGCGCTGGCGCTGGCACCGGGCGCGCGTCCGCGCCTGCCGCGGATCGAGGGCATCGGCTTCGACGGCGTCTTCGCGCTCCGCGAATCCGCCGATGCCCGCGCCATCCGCGAGCGGCTGATATCGGCGAGCGACGTGGTGGTCGTGGGCGGCGGCTTCATCGGGCTCGAGATTGCCTCGACGGCGCGGCTGCTCGGCAAGACGGTGACGGTGCTCGAAGCCGCCGACCGGCTGATGGGCCGCGTCGTCGCGCGCGAGATCTCGGCGCATTTCCTCGGCCTGCATCGCGGCTGGGGCACGGACGTGCGGCTCGATACGGCGATCGGCCGGGTGATCGGGGAGGAGGGGCGCGTGGCTGCGGTCGAGACCGCTGCCGGAGACCGCATTCCGGCCGACATGGTCCTCATCGGCATCGGCGTGATCCCCAATTCGGAGGTCGCCGGTGCCGCCGGCATCCAGGTCGAGAACGGCATCGTGGTCGACGATTTCATGGCGACGAGCGTGCCGGAGATCGTCGCCTTTGGGGACGCCGCCAATTTCCACCATTGGGACCTGCAGCGGCGGGTGCGGCTCGAATCCGTGCAGAACGCCGTCGACCAGGCGAAGACCGCGGCGGCGACGCTGCTGGGCAAGCACGAGGCCTATCGCGCGGTGCCGTGGTTCTGGTCGGACCAGGGCGACGTGAAGCTGCAGATGGTCGGGCTGCCCTTCAGCGCGACGCGGAGCATCCGGCGCGGTTCGCCGGATTCGGGTGCCTTCTCGATCTTCCACTATGCCGGCGACCGGCTGGTCGCCATCGACTCGGTCAACCGGGCGGCGGATCACATGATCGGTCGCCGCCTGATCGGGGCGGGCATATCGCCGCCGCCGGAGGTCGCCGCGGACGAGGGCGCCGACCTCAAGGCGATGGTGGCGGGGGTGAGCGCGGGGCACTGACGGCGTCCCGCCTTGCCCTTGCCGCCGCCGCTCGCTACATGAGCGCCCGGATTTCCCGGGACAAGCGGATACGGAAAGCGGCGGCACATGGCGCGTCAGTTCATCTACCACATGGAAGGCCTGACCAAGGCCTATGCCGGCGGCAAGAAGGTGCTGGAGGGCATCCACCTCTCCTTCTACCCGGACGCCAAGATCGGCGTCCTCGGCCCGAACGGCTCGGGCAAGTCGACGCTGCTGCGCATCATGGCCGGCACCGACAAGGAATATACCGGCGAGGCCTGGCTCGCGCAGGGCGCCACGGTCGGCTACCTGCCGCAGGAGCCGCAGCTCGATCCGGCGAAGGACGTGATGGGCAACGTCATGGAGGGCGTCGCCGCCAAGAAGGCGATCCTCGACCGCTACAACGAACTGATGATGAACTATTCCGACGAGACGGCGGAGGAATCGGCCAAGCTCCAGGACACCATCGACAGCCAGAACCTCTGGGACCTCGAGAGCCAGGTCGAGCAGGCGATGGACGCGCTCGGCTGCCCGCCGGGCGACGCCGACGTGACCAAGCTCTCCGGCGGCGAGCGGCGCCGCGTGGCGCTCTGCCAGCTGCTGCTTCGTCAGCCCGACCTCCTCCTGCTCGACGAGCCGACCAACCATCTCGACGCCGAGACGGTTGCCTGGCTCGAGAAGCATCTCCGCGAATATCCGGGCGCGATCCTGATCGTCACCCACGACCGCTACTTCCTCGACAACGTCACCGGCTGGATCCTCGAGCTCGACCGCGGCCGCGGCATTCCCTACGAGGGCAACTACTCGGCCTATCTCGAGAAGAAGGCGAAGCGCCTCGAGCAGGAGAAGAGCGAGGAGGCATCCCGCCAGCGCGCCCTCGACCGCGAGCGCGAATGGATCGCGGCCAGCCCGCGCGCCCGGCAGGCGAAGTCGAAGGCACGCATCAAGGCCTATGACGAGCTCCTCAAACGGAACGAGGAGCGTGCGCCCGGCGCCGCCCAGATCGTCATCCCGCCCGGCGAGCGCCTCGGCCAGAACGTCATCGACGTCGAGGGCGTGTCGAAGGGCTATGGCGAGAACCTCCTCATCGAGAACCTCACCTTCAAGCTGCCGCCCGGCGGCATCGTCGGCGTCATCGGGCCGAACGGCGCCGGCAAGACGACGCTCTTCCGCATGATCACCGGGCAGGAGAAGCCGGATGCCGGCGCGGTCGCGCTCGGCGAGACGGTGCATCTCGGCTATGTCGACCAGAGCCGCGATGCGCTCGCGCCCAACAAGACCGTGTGGGAGGAAATCTCCGACGGGCAGGAGATCATCAAGCTCGGCAAGCGCGAGGTGAACAGCCGCGCCTACGTTGCCGCGTTCAACTTCAAGGGCGGCGACCAGCAGCAGAAGGTCGGCTCGCTCTCCGGCGGCCAGCGCAACCGCGTGCACCTGGCGAAGCTCCTGAAGGCGGGCTCCAACGTCCTCCTCCTCGACGAGCCGACCAACGACCTCGACACCGAGACGCTCGCGGCACTCGAGGACGCGCTCGAGGACTATGCCGGCTGCGCGGTCATCATCTCGCATGACCGCATGTTCCTCGACCGCCTTGCCACCCACATGCTCGCCTTCGAGGGCGAGGGCCATGTCGAGTGGTTCGAGGGCAACTTCCAGGAATACGAGGCCGACAAGGTCCGCCGCCTCGGCGCCGACGCGGTCAACCACAACCGGGTCAAGTACAAGCGCCTGACGCGGGCTTAGGCCGGCTCAGGCCACCTTTCGCACGGCGCCGACGAGCGTGTTGGCGTCGAGGCCCCATTCGGTGGAGAGAAGCCGGATCATCGCCTTCGACAATTGTCGCGTGCCGCCGAGGACTTCGGCGGCGCGGCTGGAGGAGCCGAGAAGCTTCGCGAGGTCCGACTGGGTGAGCCCGCGGTTCTCCATGGATGCCTTCAGGTAGTCGATCGGATCCATGGGCAGATCGGGCACCTGCTCGTTCTCGTAGGCCATGACGAGGATGGTGAGCAGGTCGAGCTCGTCATTGGTTTCCGCATCCGGCGCGGTGACGAGCCGGTCGATGCGGGCGACTGCCGCGCGATAGTCCTGCTCGGTCCGGATGGGCTTCACGATCATATTTTCCTCGCGTCGATCCGGTCGTAGGCGGCGTGCGTGCCGACGAAGCGGATATAGAGCCTTCCCTTCGTCAGGAGACACAGGACGACCGGGCGAAACTTGTTTCCACCTATGTTGAAGGCCACGCGATTGTCACCGACCATGTCGGCGCTTCGCGCATATGCCTTGATGTCATGCATCGTCCGCCATTCGGCGCGCTCCGCATCCTTCAGCCAGGCCCGTAGCGGCAGTTCGGCAGGAGGATGCCTCGTCCAGAAATCCTGGAGCGTCTTCTTCTTGATGACATGCATCGCAGCGGACTTTACTCCCAAAATGGGAGCAATGCCATCCAATACGAAAGAGCCCGGCTTTCGCCGGGCTCTCGTTCGTTCAGGTCGTCGGGCTAGTTCCAGTCGTAGCCCTGTCCACCCTGGTAGCGGTGGGGCGGGGGCGGGCCCTTGCGCGGCGGGCCGCAGACCCAGACGCGCTGCTGCAGGCGCTTGCTCCATGCCCAGCAGCCATTGTCGCTGTATCGCTTGTAGCGGGGCGGGGGCGGCGGGTGACGCGGCCCATCGCCGCCATAGACTCCGAAGCCACGATCGGAGAAGTAGAAGCCGTAATTGTCGGCTGCGGCCGGCGTGGCGGTGACGGCCATGGCACCTGCACCCATCGCAAGGGCGGTGGCCGCGGCGATGATCGATTGTCTCAACATCTGGTCGCTCCTTTCGGATGAATCCGTTGATGGGAGAACCGGCGAGACGGCGGGTCGTTCCGCGGGGAGAAGGGGCCTTTGCGAGGTGATTTCGAGGCGGCAATGGGGCAAAGCGGGAGACGGAGGAGCGAGGTGGTGCGGGGGACGACCGTCGCCTGCCTGATCGCCGACGGCGGCGATTTCCGCAGCCGTCCCGTCGACGGCCTCGATCTCGATTTCGGCGGCATTGCCGGCGACATCCATGCCGGCGCGATGCGCAAGGCCGGATCGCGCGAGCCCTGGTATCCGCGCGGCACCCCGATCCGCAACAACCGCCAGATCACGCTGGTCGGCAGCGAGGAACTGGCGGCGGTGGCCGCGGGGATGGAACTGCCGGAGATCGCGCCCGGCTGGATCGGCGCCAATCTCGTCACCGAAGGCGTGCCCGACGTGACGCGCCTGCCGATCGGCACGCGCCTCATCTTTTCCGGCGCCGCGGTGCTCTTCGTCGAGGGCGAAAACGCGCCATGCCGCATCGCGGGGCGGTCGATCGCCGAGCATTATCCCGGGCGCGAGGGACTCGACCTTCTCTTTCCAAAGATCGCGATCCGCCGGCGCGGGCTGATCGCGACGGTGGAGCGGCCGGGCCGGATCGCGCGGGGCGAGACATTCACGGCGCGCATCCCTGCGCCGCAGAAAGAGGAAGCGTGATGGCGGCGTGGTCGGCAGGGCAATATGTGAAGTTCGAGGACGAGCGCTCGCGCCCCTCGGTGGAGCTCGTGGCGCGCGTGCCGGTCGCCGATCCGCGTCGCGTCGTCGACATAGGCTGCGGGCCGGGCAACTCGACCGGGATCCTGCGGGCGCGCTGGCCGGAGGCGGAGCTCTTCGGGCTCGACTCGTCGCCCGACATGCTGGCGGCGGCCCGCAAGCGCCTGCCGGGGGTGACCTTCATCGAGGCGGACGTGTCGGCGTGGGAGCCGATGGCCGGCGTCGACGTCTTCTTCTCCAACGCAACGCTGCAATGGGTGAACGGGCACCAGGCGGTGATGCAGCGGCTCATGCGGGCGCTGCCGAAAGGGGGCGTGCTCGCCGTGCAGGTGCCCGACAACCAAAGCGAGCCTACCCATGCGCTGATGCGCGACGTGGCGGCCGGGGGGCCGTGGCGCGACAAGTTCGCGACGCCGATCGCCCGGCAGGTGATGGACGCGCCTTCCGCCTACTACGACCTGCTGAGGCCCTTCGGCCCCGTCGATATCTGGCACACGATCTACTATCACCCGCTTGCCGATGCGGCCGCGATCGTCGAGTGGCTGAAGGGCTCGGGCCTCCGTCCCTTCCTCGACCGGCTGGACGATGCAGGGCGAAAGGCCTTCCTCGCGGAATACCAGGCGCGGATCGCGGCTGCCTATCCGCCCCAGGTGGACGGCAGGGTGCTCCTCCGCTTCCCGCGCCTCTTCATGGTGGCGGTGCGCGGCTGAGGAGGTGTGCCGCGATGGCGTGATCCGCGTCGCTTCCGCTTCGTGCCTCGGCCTGCTAAACGCACCGCTCGAAGCGGAGGCAGGATGCAGATCGACATATCGGAGATTTCCGGGAATTTTCCCGATTTCCGCGTGGCCGTCGTGGTGGCCGAAAATCTCGAAATCTCCGCCGAACGTCCTCCGGAGCTGGCGGCGCTGATCGCGGAGCGCGAGGAGGCCTGCCGCAAGCGCTGGGGTGCCGGCGAGATGGAGCTTTCGGAAATCCCGGGCGTCGCCGTCTGGCGGAAGGCCTATCGCGCCTTCGGCATCAAGAAGACCAGCTATCGCTCCTCCGTCGAGCGGCTGGTGAAGAACGTGCTCGCGGGCCGCGGCCTGCCGGTGATCAATGCCTTCGTCGATGCCTATAACGCGGTCTCGCTCGCCCATGTCATGCCCCTCGGCGCCGACGACCTCGACAGGGTCACGGGTAACGTCGCCTTCCGCTATGCGCGGCCGGACGACCAGTTCCTCGACATGGCGGGCGGCGAGCCGCTGCTCACCGACCCCGACCCGCCCAAGGAAGGCGAGGTCGTCTATGCCGACCGGGACAAGGTGCTCTGCCGCCGCTGGAACTGGCGGCAGGACGTGCGCTCCCTGGTCACGCCGCTGACCCATCGCGCGATCCTGACCGCGCAGTCGAACGGCGAGGGCGATCTCGACGCCGCGGTTGCCGACCTCGTCGGCCTGATCCAGCGCTTCTGCGGCGGGACCGGCCGCGTGGCGATTGCCGATCACAAGCAGCCGGTAGTGCCCTTCGCCTGAAAGGCTGATGTTTGGCCTTGCATGAAGTGAGACATAAAGATATCTTTATGTCCATGGAACGCCTGCCTCCCCAACCATCCAGTGCCATTTCCGTCGCCGAGCTCCTCGGCATATTGCGGGCGGCGGGGGAGGAGACCCGTATCCGCATCGTCGCGCTGCTCGCCGAAGCCGAGCTGACGGTGAAGGACCTCACCGCCATCCTCGGCCAGTCGCAGCCGCGCATCTCGCGCCACCTGAAGCTGCTCACGGAGGCCGGGCTGGTCGACCGGCATCCCGAGGGCGCCTGGGTCTTCTACCGGCTGACCGATGCCGCCGCGGTGCGGCGGCTCGCCGAGAGCTGCCTTGCCGCCATGCAGGCGGACGACCTGGTGCTGGCCCGGGACGGCGAACGTCTCGCCGAGGTGAAGCGCGAGCATGCCGCGCTGGCCCAGCGCTATTTCGCGAAGAATGCGCGCGCCTGGGACACGATCCGCGCGCTGCACGTGTCCGAGTCCGCCGTCGAGGCGGCGATGCGCGCGGCGGTGGGCGAGCGGCCCTTCGACAGCCTCCTCGATCTCGGCACCGGCACCGGCCGGCTGCTCGAGCTCTTCGCGCCACTCTATGCGCGCGCCGTCGGCATCGATTCCTCGACCGACATGCTCACCGTTGCCCGGGCGAACCTCGACCGCGCCGGCATCGGCAATGCGCAGGTCCGCCTCGGCGACATCTACAATCTTCCCGTCGCGCGCAATTCCTTCGACGTGGTCACCGTGCATCAGGTCCTTCATTATCTCGACGAACCCGAGCGGGCGCTCCGCGAGGCGGCCCGGGTGCTCCGTCCCGGCGGCCGGCTGCTGGTGGTCGACTTCGCGCCCCATGTCCACGAGTTCCTGCGCGAGCAGCACGCCCACCGGCGCCTCGGCTTCGCCCATGATGCCGTACGTCAATGGCTGGACGGCGCCGGGCTCGATTGCGAGAAGGTGGCCGATCTCGCGGGCGAGGGCGGCGGCGACAAGCTCACCGTGACGCTCTGGGTCGGCCGCGACCGGCGCATCGCCGTTGCCGGCGCGGAAAGGGAGGTGGCGTGATGGCCCCGCAGGCATTGCGGCCGAGCCGCTTTCTCGGCTCAGAGACGAACCTTCGCGTCTCGATGGAATTCTTTCCGCCGAAGACCGACGAGATGGAAGAGACGCTCTGGCGCTCCGTCGAGCGGCTTGCCCCGCTGTCGCCGTCCTTCGTCTCGGTGACCTACGGCGCCGGCGGCTCGACCCGCGAGCGCACCCACCACACGCTGAAGCGCATCCTCGCCGAGACCGACCTCAAGCCCGCCGCGCATCTCACCTGCGTCGCCGCCAGCCGCGACGACGTGGATGCGGTGGTGCGCGCCTATGGCGAGGCCGGCATCCACCACATCGTGGCGCTCCGCGGCGACCCGGCCGGCGGTGTCGGCACGCGCTACGAGCCGCATCCGCAGGGCTATGCCAACGCCGCGGAGCTGGTCGCCGGCATCCGCCGGCTCGGCGATTTCGAGATTTCCGTCGCCGCCTATCCGGAGAAGCATCCGGAGAGCCCGGGCGTCGCCGCCGACATCGAGATGCTGAAGCGGAAGGTCGATGCTGGCGCGACGCACGCCATCACCCAGTTCTTCTTCGACAACGACCTCTTCGAGGCCTATGTCGAGAAGGTGCGCGCGGCCGGCATCGACATCCCGGTGGCGCCGGGCATCGTGCCTGTTCATTCCTTCCCGCTGATCGCGCGCTTCGCCGAAAAGGCGGGTGCCTCGGTGCCGCGCTGGCTCGCCCAGCGCTTCGAGGGGCTGGAGAACGATCCCGCCACCCGCCAGCTGGTCGCCGCCGCTGTCGCCGCCGAGCAGGTGCTCGACCTGATCGATCGCGGCTTCACCGACCTCCACTTCTACACCATGAACCGCGCCGACCTCGTCTATGCGATCTGCCACCTCCTCGGCATGCGGCCGAAGGGGCGGGAAGTTAAGGAAGCGGCGGCTTAGGATTGCATCCTGACCAATCTGATCTTATTTATGGTCATTCTGGTCAGAATAGGAGATTGTCCATGGGCAACACATGGCAGGTTCAGGAGGCCAAGTCCCGCTTCAGCGAACTCATCGAGCGCGCTGAGAAGGAAGGGCCGCAGACCATTACCAGGCACGGCAAGCCGAGCGCGGTTGTGGTCTCGATGGCCGAGTATGAACGACTCGAGAAGGCAGGCGCCGAAGAGAAGCCTAATCTGATCGACTTCCTGCTCACCAGCGGCCCGATCCTCGATGACTTCGAGATCGAGCGCGACAAGGACGTGGGGCGCGAGATAAATCTTGACTAGCGCCGGCTACCTTCTCGACACCAACGCACTCTCGGAGCCAGTACGGAGGATGCCGGCTCCGGCAGTAACTGCATTCATGGCCGCCATCCGCGACGATGAGACGTTCCTGAGCGTCCTGACGGTCGGCGAGTTGCGCAGGGGCGCCACCATGCGGCGACAGACGGATAGCCGGCACGCCGCCCGGATCGATACGTGGATCGACGTTGTGGAGAGGCGCTTCGC
Organism: Hyphomicrobiales bacterium; assembly: GCA_017305635.1. Taxonomy (GTDB): domain Bacteria; phylum Pseudomonadota; class Alphaproteobacteria; order Rhizobiales; family Kaistiaceae; genus JAFKKF01. The sequence goes on from JAFKKF010000007.1 coordinate 49,860, forward strand.
GGGGCGGATTCTGTCCGTCGACCTGGAGATCGCCGACCTATGGGGCAAGCTCTCGGCCGAACGTCCGCGGCCAGTCGTCGATGCGCTGCTCGCCGCCACCGCCATCGTCCACGACCTCACGCTGGTGACACGCAACGTCGCCGACTTCGCCGACACTGGCGTCGCCCTCGTCAATCCCTGGACCGTCAAGCTCAGATGACCCTCCCTACATCCCCCACTCTGGCGCGGCTCAACGCGCTCGCCGCCAAGCGCATCCTCGTCCTGGACGGGGCGATGGGCACGATGATCCAGACGCTTCGGCTCCGCGAGGAGGATTTCCGGGGGACGCGCTTCGCCGACTGGAAGACGGACCTGCGCGGCAACAACGACCTCCTCGTGCTGACCAAGCCCGATGCCATCCGCCAGTTCCACCTCGACTATCTCCGGGCCGGCGCCGACATCGTCGAGACCAATACGTTCTCCTCGACCACCATCGCCCAGGCCGACTACGGCATGGAGGCGCTGGCCTACGAGATGAACGTCGCCGGCGCGCAGCTCGCGCGCGAGGCCTGCGACATCATGGAGCGCGCGACGCCCGACCGTCCGCGCTTCGTCGCCGGCGCGATCGGCCCGACCAACCGCACCGCCTCGATCTCGCGCGACGTCAACGATCCCGGCGCCCGCGCCGTCACCTTCGACGAGCTCGCCGCGGCCTATGGCGAGGCCGCGCGCGGGCTCATCGACGGCGGCGCCGACATCATCCTGGTCGAGACGATCTTCGACACGCTGAACGCCAAGGCCGCGGTCTTCGCCCTGGAGCAGGTCTTCGCGGAGAAGGGCAGGCGCCTGCCGGTGATGATCTCCGGCACGATCACCGACCTTTCCGGTCGCACGCTCTCCGGCCAGACGCCGACCGCCTTCTGGTACTCGCTCCGCCATGCGCGGCCCTTCTCCATCGGGCTCAACTGCGCGCTCGGCGCCAAGGAGATGCGGGCGCACATCGCGGAACTGTCGCGGGTCGCCGATACGCTGATCTGCGCCTATCCCAATGCCGGGCTTCCCAACGAGTTCGGCGAATATGACGAGAGCCCGGAGGCGATGGCGGCGCTGGTCGGCGAGTTCGCGCGCTCCGGCCTCGTCAACATCGTCGGCGGCTGTTGCGGGACGACGCCTGCCCATATCCAGGCCCTGGCGGACGCCGTCGACGGCGTGGCGCCGCGCAAGGTCCCGCAGGTCGAGCCGAAGATGCGCCTTTCCGGCCTCGAACCCTTCGAGCTGGTGGCATGAGCGAGGTTCTTTCCGCCGCCTCCGCCTTCATCAATGTCGGCGAGCGGACGAACGTCACCGGCTCGGCGAAGTTCCGCAAGCTGATCACCGCCGGCGACTATGCCGCCGCGCTCGACGTGGCGCGCGAGCAGGTGGCGAACGGCGCCCAGATCCTCGACGTCAACATGGACGAGGGCCTTCTCGATTCCGAGAAGGCGATGATCACCTTCCTCAACCTCCTCGCCGCCGAGCCCGAGATCGCGCGCGTGCCGATCATGGTCGATTCGTCCAAGTGGTCGGTGATCGAGGCGGGCCTGAAATGCGTCCAGGGCAAGGCGATCGTCAATTCGATCTCCATGAAGGAGGGCGAGGAGGCGTTCCGCGCGCAGGCCGAGAAGGTGCGCCGCTACGGCGCCGCCGTCGTGGTCATGGCCTTCGACGAGAAGGGGCAGGCGGACACCTACCAGCGCAAGACCGAGATCTGTGCGCGCGCCTATCGCATCCTCACGCAAGAGATCGGCTTCCCGGCCGAGGACATCGTCTTCGACCCGAACATCTTCGCCATCGCCACCGGCATCGAGGAGCACAACAATTACGGCGTCGACTTCATCGAGGCGACGCGCTGGATCCGGACGAACCTGCCGCATGCCCACGTCTCGGGCGGCGTCTCCAACCTCTCGTTCTCGTTCCGCGGCAACGAGCCGGTGCGCGCGGCGATGCACTCGGTCTTCCTCTACCATGCCATCGCCGCCGGCATGGACATGGGCATCGTCAATGCCGGCGCGCTGCCGGTCTATGACGATATCGAGCCCGAGCTGCGCATGCTCTGCGAGGACGTGGTCCTCAACCGGCGCCCGGACGCGGCGGAGCGGCTGCTCGAGGCTGCCGTCCGCTACCGCGACCAGGGCGGCGCCCGCGAGGAGGCCGAGCTCGAATGGCGGAGCTGGCCGGTCGAGAAACGGCTGGAACATGCGCTCGTCGCCGGCATCACCGAGTTCATCGAGGGCGACACCGAGGAAGCGCGGCAAAGGGCGAAGCGGCCGCTCGACGTGATCGAGGGGCCGCTGATGGCCGGCATGAACGTGGTCGGCGACCTGTTCGGCGCGGGCAAGATGTTCCTGCCGCAGGTGGTCAAGTCGGCGCGGGTGATGAAGCAGGCGGTCGCCTATCTGATGCCCTTCATGGAGGCGGAGAAGGCGGCGAATGGCGGCGAGGGGATGAGCGCCAACGGCCGCATCCTCCTCGCCACGGTCAAGGGCGACGTCCATGACATCGGCAAGAACATCGTTGGCGTCGTCCTCCAGTGCAATAATTACGAGGTCATCGATCTCGGCGTCATGGTGCCGGCGGCGAAGATCCTCGAGACGGCGCGTGAGCGGAAGGTCGACATGATCGGCCTGTCGGGGCTGATCACGCCGTCGCTCGACGAGATGTGCCACGTGGCGGCGGAGATGGAGCGCGAAGGCTTCGACGTGCCGCTCCTCATCGGCGGGGCCACGACCAGCCGCGTCCATACGGCGGTGAAGATCAACCCCAACTACCATCGCGGCCAGACGGTGCATGTCCTCGACGCCAGCCGCGCGGTCGGCGTCGCCTCCAATCTTCTCGGGGAAGGGAAGGGCGCCTTCGTCACCTCGGTGCGCGACGAATACGTGAAGATCGCGGAGGGCCACGCGCGGACGCTCGCCGACAAGAAGCGCATAACGCTGGCGGAGGCCCGCGCCGACCGCCTGCCGGTCGACTGGACCGGCTACGAGCCGCCGGTGCCGACCTTCCTCGGCACGAAGGCCTTCCCCGACTATCCGATCGCCGAGCTCGTGCGCACGATCGACTGGACGCCCTTCTTCTCCACCTGGGAGATCAAGGGGACCTATCCGCTTCTCCTCGACGATCCGAAGGTCGGGCCGGCGGCGCGCTCGCTCTTCGAGGATGCGCAGAACATGCTCCGCCGCATGATCGAGGAAAAGTGGCTGAAGGCGAGCGGCGTCATCGGCTTCTGGCCCGCCAATGCGATCGGCGACGACATCCAGCTCTACGACGAGACCGGCGGCGAGCGGGCGATGTTCTACTCGCTCCGCCAGCAGATCGCGCGCTCCACCGACAAGCGCCATCACGTGGCGCTGGCCGATTTCGTAGCGCCGAAGGAAACCGGGCTCGCCGACTATGTCGGCGGCTTCGCGGTCACCGCCGGGATCGGCGAGGACGCGGTTGCCGAGCGGTTCGCGCGGGCGAACGACGACTATTCCAAGATCCTCTCCCAGGCGCTTGCCGACCGGCTGGCGGAATCCTTCGCCGAGCATCTGCACCAGCGCGTGCGGCGCGAGTTCTGGGGCTATGCGCCCGACGAGGCGCTGACCGAGGAGGACCTGATCCGCGAGCGCTATCGCGGCATCCGCCCGGCGCCCGGCTATCCGGCGCAGCCCGACCATACCGAGAAGCGCACGCTCTTCGACCTCCTCGATGCGGAGGCGGCGACCGGCATCAAGCTCACCGAGAGCTATGCCATGTGGCCGGGCTCCTCGGTTTCGGGGCTCTATTTCTCGCATCCCGAGAGCCATTATTTCGGCGTCGGCCGGATCGAGCAGGACCAGGTCGAGGACTACGCGAAGCGGAAGGGCTGGTCGCTGGCCGAGGCCGAGCGCTGGCTTGCGCCGATCCTCAACTACGAGCCGGTGGCGCGGGCGGCGGCGGAGTAGGCGAACCGATCCGGCCCGGCGCCGGCCGCGCCTTCAGGACGATCCACGCAAGCATCGTGGCGCCCACCAGCCTCAGGACCATCCGCAGGAGGCCGATCGCGGCATTGCCCATGCCGAGGAAGAAGATCCAATAGAGAAGTCCGCTGGTGCCGAGGCAGGCGAAGGCGATGACCAGCGACGCGTTGCCCGGCGTCTCCGAGGCGCCCGCCCGCCGCGCCGCCGCCAGGCCGGTGAAGGGCGCGGCGATCATCCATCCGAGCCGCGGGCCGGAACCGCGGCTCGCGGCCGTGACCGCGGGCCATTGCCAGAGGATCAGAAGCACCGCCGAGATCAGGATCCACGGCGCCATGTTCAGGTAGTAGCCGGCGAGCAGGGACGTGGTTCCGAGGCCGAGGCCGATCAGCATGCTCGCAAGGTAGAGGAGGGATCCGAGAGCCATCAGGACCAGCGACAGGAGCAGCAGCCGGCGGAGCGGCTCGCGCGGCGTCGAGATGGCTAGGGCGGCGTGCTTCGTTGACGCCGAAGCCTGATCGACGGCCTCGCCGGCCTCTCGTGACTCCGAGACGATCGGCGTGGCAACGCGCTTCGGGGGCGGATCGGCCGGTTTCTCCGCTGCCGGCGGTGGTGGAGGGGCTGCCGTCGCCGGTTCCGGCAGCGGCCGCGCCTCCGGCATGGCGGGACGGGTCGCCGGTGCCGGTGGGACGGCACTTCCGAGCAGCCGGTCCATATCGCGGATGAGGCGGTCCATGTGCGGGTGGAAGTCGCGGAGCGTATCGAGCGGCGGGCCGTTCCGGTACGCGAAGGATTCAAGCGACGGCGGCAGCGCGCCAGGGTCGGGCATGGGCGTGCGGTCGACCAGCACGGGGATGACCGGGATGTTGCGCTTCAGCGCCGATTCGACCTCGATCCGCACCATGTCGTTCGGCTTGTCGATGCGGCGCGAACCGTCGGCGGCAGGGCCCGCCCAGTTCGGCCCGACGAGGGCGACGAGGATGTCGCCCTTGCCGAAGACGTTGGCGACATGCTCCCGGAAGTCGACGCCGAGCGGGATGTTGTCGATGTCCATGAAGACGTTGTCGGCGCCGTAATGCGCGACCAGCCGGTCGAAGACGCGGCCGGCTATGCCGCCCGTATCGGCCCGGCGATAGGAGATGAGGATCTTCGGCATCTTCCGGCCCCAACGGACTGCCCGTTCCTTCGCGCCTGAGCGTCGGTCGGTTGCGGTCCGGCGTCAAGCGCGGCCGACAAGGTCCGTGGGGCCGGAAAAGCAAACGGCGCCGCGATGGCGGCGCCGGGGATCTTCGCGTCGGCTATACGGAGCCTCAGGCTAGAACGCGCCTATGACGATCGCGGCCACGAATACGAATGCGGCAGTCACCATGGCCACATGCAGAGGTCGGGAAAGTGCCAGCATCTATCTTCTCCCCTCTCCGTGTCCCCAGCTAACGAGGCGAGTCTAACCTTGGTTCCGGCCATGGCGGAAGCGAATTTTTTGCTCCGTGCATATCCGACTCACCGGCAATTCAACAAAATTCGCTAGGCCCTTGAGAATGCAAAACTAGCGACTGTGGACAAACTGTGTCCGAATCCCGTCTCGCAATCGCCACGCGACTCCCCTAGATGGTGCCGGCAGCGCCTTGCCGGCAAAGATGGCCCTGCGTGCCTCTCCTGATTCCCGTCCGCGCGGAGTTTCCCCGATGGAGCGTTTCCCGAATGCCCGCGAGGCGGCCTATGCGCTGAGGCCCGACGAGCCGGTCTATTGCTTCCGCCCGAGCGTGCTCACGGCCGATGCCCGGCGCTTCAAGGATGCCTTTCCCGGCAAGACCGCCTATGCGGTGAAGACCAATGGCGAGGAGATGGTGCTCGCCACCCTCGCCAAGGCGGGAATCGAGTGCTTCGACGTGGCCTCGCCGGCGGAGTGCGCGGCGGTCAAGGCGGTCGCGCCGAAGGCGGAGCTGATCTACACCCATCCGGTCAAGGCGCAGTCGCATATCCGGCTGGCGCTGGAAGACTACCGCATCCGCACCCTGACCCTCGACCACGAGGACGAGGTGGCGAAGATCCTCCGCATCGTGCGTGGCCTCGACCTGTCGCCGGAGGACATCACGCTCTTCGTGCGCATCGCGACGCGCGGGCACGCGGCCTACGAGCTGTCGAAGAAGTTCGGCGCCGGGCCGGCGCATGCGGTCGAGCTGGCGCAGCGGGTGCACAATATCGGCTTCCGCGTCGGCATCGCCTTCCATGTCGGCAGCCAGGTCGAGGATACCGACACCTACGAGCGGGCGCTCGCCTCGGCCGCCTGGGTCAGGGCGCGCGCCGGCGTGCCGCTCGCCGCGCTCGACATAGGCGGCGGCTTCCCGGCGCCCTATGGCGAGGATCCGCGGAAGGCCGGCGCCAAGGCGCCCGATCCGGCCGAGCTGGTGCGGGAAGTGGTCGGCGAGGCGGAGGAGTGGGGCTTCTCCGACGTGCCGCTGATCGCGGAGCCCGGCCGCGTGATCGTCGCGCGCGCCTTCTCGCTGATCGTGCGGGTGCTGCTGCGCAAGGGCCGGCGCATCTACATCAATGACGGCATCTGGGCCTCGCTCTCCGATTCCTGGACCGGCAAGATCGCGCTGCCGGCGCGGCTGCTCCCCGACCCGGCGCGCAAGCGCCGGTCGGGCCGGCCCGACCGCATCGCGCCCTTCAAGGTCTGTGGAGCGACCTGCGATTCAGTCGACATCCTGTCGCGTCCGTTCTATCTGCCGGAGACGGTCGACACCGGCGACTGGATCGAGATCGGCCATATCGGAGCCTATTCCCTGGCGCTGCGCACCCGCTTCAACGGCTTCTACCCGGACACCTTCGTCGAGGTGACGACCCCCTTCGAGGAAGCCGGACCGGCGGAGAGCCTCGCCGCCATCGAGACCATGGCTGACTAGCGCGATGCCCGATCGTCTCTCCGGACCGGTTGCCTCGATCGCTCTCGCCAGCGTCGGCGTCGGCATCGTGGTGCTGGCGCTGAAATATCTCGCCTACCTGCTCACCGGCAGCGTCGCGCTCTATTCGGATGCGCTCGAAAGCATCGTCAACGTCGCGACCGCGGTGGCGGCGCTGGTGGCGCTCCGCTTCAGCGCCATTCCGCCCGACGCCAACCATCCCTACGGGCACCACAAGGCGGAATATTTCTCCGTCGTCCTCAACGGCGTCCTCATCATCATCGCGGCGATCGCGATCTTCCGCGAGGCGTGGCTCGCCTACGAGTCGCCGCGCATCCTCGACGCACCGGCGAGCGGCCTCCTCGTCAATCTCGGGGCGGGGATCATCAACGCCGCCTGGTCCTTCGTCCTCATCCGGACGGGACGGGCGCGGCGGGCGCTCGCCCTGGTCGCCGACGGCCGCCACCTGCTCACCGACGTCATCACCTCGGCCGGCGTGCTCGCCGGCGTGACGCTCGCCTGGCTGACCGGCTGGGCGATCCTCGATCCGCTGCTCGCGGCGCTGGTCGGGCTGAACGTCCTCTGGTCGGGCTGGTCGCTGGTGCGCGAATCGGTCGGCGGGCTGATGGACGAGGCGGTGCCTCCCGATACGCTCGACCGCATCCGCGACGTCATATCGAAGAGCGCCCGGGGTGCGCTGGAGGCGCATGACCTGCGCACCCGGCAGGCCGGGCGCGTCACCTTCATCGACTTCCACCTGGTGGTGCCCGGCGCCATGCCGGTCTCCGAGGCCCATTCGATCTGCGACGCGATCGAGAAGGCGCTGAAGGCCGAGGTGGTCGACGCAACCATCACCATCCATGTCGAGCCGGAGGAGAAGGCGAAGCACCACGGCGTCCTGGTGCTCTGAGCCGATCCCCGCGCGGGTGCCGCCCCTCCCTTTCCCGCGAAACGAGTTGCGGCTAGTCTCTGCCATTGCCCGGGCTGTTGCACTCTTCGGGGCATGCGGGGAAAATCGATGAAGGCAAGTCTCCTGGCCGGTGCCGTCGCGGCGCTCGTCCTTGCCGCGTGCAGCGGCGAGAAGAAGGCGGAGGAGGAGAAGCCGCCCCGACCCGTCCAGGCGGTCACGGTCAAGCATGCGCCGGCGGGCCAGCGCCTGACGCTGACCGGTACGATCCAGGCGCAGGAGCAGATCAACGAGGCCTTCCGCATCGGCGGAAAGCTCGCCACCCGGCCGGTCGGGCTCGGCTCCGAGGTCAAGGCCGGCGACATCATCGCCACCCTCGATACGGCCGATGCCGAGAGCCAGCTGAAGAGCGCGCAGGCCGACGTCGCCTCGGCGCAATCGTCGCTGCAGACCGCACAGGCCAACGAGCAGCGGCAGAAGGCGCTCCTCCAGAAGGGCGTGATCACGCAGGCCCAGTACGACGATGCCAACAACCAGCTGCAGGCCGCCCAGTCGCAGGCCGATTCGTCGCAGGCGCGGCTGAAGTCGGCCAATGACACGCTGAGCTATACCAAGCTCCAGTCCGACGCCTCGGGCCGTGTGACCGCGACCGGGGCCGAGGTCGGCGAGGTGGTCGGCGTCGGCCAGATGGTCATCCGCATTGCCAAGGGCGGAGCCCGCGACGCGGTGTTCAACGTGCCGGCGAAGCTGCTGCGCACGGCGCCGAAGAACCCGGACATCACCCTCACCCTCGGGGATGACTCGTCCGTGGTCGCCAAGGGTACGGTGCGCGAGGTCGGCCCGCAGGCCGATGCTTCCACTGGCACCTACACGGTGAAGATAGCGATCATCGATCCGCCGCAGGCGATGAGCCTCGGGGCGAGCGTCATCGGCTCGATGACCCTCGACACGACCCCGGTCATCCAGGTCCCCGGCTCGGCGCTGATGGAGACGAATGGCAAGCCGGCGGTCTGGGTGGTCAGCCCGACCGACGGGGCGGTGGCGCTGCAGCCGATCGAGGTCGAGCGGCACGACGCGGACACCATGGTCGTCTCCTCCGGCCTCAAGGACGGCGACGTGGTCGTCACCGCCGGCGTCCAGACGCTGGTGCCGGGCCAGAAGGTCCGCCTCCTTTCCGCCGAGGCAGGCGCCGGTTCATGAGCGGCTTCAACATTTCGGAATGGGCGCTGCGCCACAAGTCGCTCGTCTGGTTCCTGATGATCGCCATCGCGATCGCCGGCGCCGGGTCCTTCATGCGGCTCGGCCGCGCCGAGGATCCGAGCTTCACCATCAAGACCATGGTGGTGCAGGCGCAATGGCCGGGCGCGACGATCACGGACACGCTCAACCAGGTGACCGACCGGCTGGAGAAGCAGCTCCAGGACACCAAGTACCTGGACTACATCAAGAGCTATACCACCGCCGGCACGTCGACCATCTACGTCAACCTCACCGGCAAGGCGCCGCCGGACGAGGTCGACGGCATCTGGCAGGACGTGCGCAACGACGTCGCCGACATGTGGTACCAGATGCCGGACGGCGTCCAGGGGCCGGTGTTCAACACCAAGTTCGGCGATACCTACGGCATCGTCTATGCCTTCACCGCCGACGGCTTCTCCGACCGGCAGCTCCGCGACTATGTCGAGGCGGTGCGCTCCCAGCTCCTCAACGTCAACGACGTCGGCAAGATCGACCTCTTCGGCACGCAGGACGAGAAGATCTTCGTCGAATTCTCGACCGAGCGCCTCGCCAGCCTCAACATCAACCGCCAGGCGCTCATCCAGGCGCTGCAGGCGCAGAACGCGGTGACGCCGTCGGGCATCGTCCAGACCGACACCGAGAAGATACTCATCCAGGTGAGCGGCAGCTTCGGCTCCGCCGCCGACATCGCCAAGATCAACTTCAACATCGACGGCAAGCTGATCCCGCTCGGCGACCTCGCCACCGTGCGCAGCGGCACCGCCGATCCGCCGCAGCCGATGTTCCGCTACAACGGCAAGCCGGCCCTCGGCCTCGCCATCTCGATGGCGGTGGGCGGCAACAACCTCGCGCTCGGACAGGGCGTCTCGGACGCGATGGCGCGGATCGTCAACGACCTGCCGGTCGGCATCGAGCCGCACCTCGTCGCCAACCAGCCGGAAGTGGTGAGCTCGGCGATCGACGATTTCACCGAGGCGCTGTGGGAGGCGATCGCCATCGTCCTGGTGGTGAGCTTCCTGTCGCTGGGGCTGCGCGCCGGCGCGGTGGTCGCCTTCTCGATCCCGCTCGTGCTCGCCGCCGTCTTCATCGGCATGGAATTCGACAATATCGACCTCCAGCGCATCTCGCTCGGCGCACTGATCATCGCTCTCGGCCTCCTGGTCGACGACGCCATGATCACCGTCGAGATGATGGTGACCCGGCTGGAGGCCGGCGACGACCGGCACCATGCCGCCGTCTTCGCCTATACCTCGACGGCCTTTCCGATGCTGACCGGCACGCTCGTCACCGTGCTCGGCTTCGTTCCCATCGGCTTCGCCCAGAGCCAGGCGGGCGAGTACACCTATTCGCTCTTCGCGGTGGTCGCGATGGCGCTCCTCATATCCTGGGTGGTGGCGGTGATGTTCGCGCCCCTCCTCGGCATGACGCTCCTGCCGGCGAAACTGAAGCACAGGGACGCCGAGAGCGCACCCGGCCCGATCATCCGGACGTTCAAGCGCGTGCTCGTCATGGCCATGCGCGTGCGCTGGCTGGTGATCGTCGGGGCGCTGGCGCTGCTCGTCGTCGCCGGCTTCGGCTACAAGTACATTCCCAACCAGTTCTTCCCGGCCTCGGACCGGCCGGAGCTGCTGGTCGACCTCAACCTCAAGCAGGGCTCCTCGATCTACGGCACGCTGAACGTCGCCGAGGCCTTCGACGAGATTCTGAAGGACGAGGCGGACGTCGACCACTGGAGCACCTATGTCGGACGCGGTACGATCCGCTTCTATCTCGCGCTCAACATCCAGCTCGGCAACGATTCCTATGCCCAGGCGGTGATCGTCACCAAGAGCCTCGAGGCGCGCGACCGGCTGAAGGAGAAGCTCGGGCCGATCCTTGCCGATAAATTCCCGCAGGTGACGCCGCGGCTCTATGCGCTCGAGCTCGGCCCGCCGGTCGGCTGGCCGGTGCAGTACCGCGTCAGCGGGCCCGACATCGACAAGGTGCGCGACGTGTCCTATCAGGTCGCCAGCCTCCTCGACCAAAGCCCGCATGCGACCAAGGTAACGTTCGACTGGATCGAGCCGCAGCGCACGCTCCGCCTCAACGTCAACCAGGACCAGGCGCGCCAGCTCGGCGTCTCCTCGCAGTCGATCGCGCAGACGATCAACGCCTCCATGTCGGGCATGACGGTGACGCAGGTGCGCGATTCCATCTATCTCGTCGACGTGGTCGGGCGGGCGGTGGCGTCGGAACGCATCTCGCCGAGCACGCTGCTGACGCTCGCCATCCCGCTGCCGAACGGCAGCACCGTGCCGCTCGTCCAGCTCGCCACTATCGACTACACCTACGATTTCCCGATCGTGTGGCGGCGCGACCGCACGCCGACGCTGACCGTGCAGGCCGACGTCGCCGGCGGCGCGACGGCACAGACGGTGGTCAACGAGCTGAAGCCGGCGGTCGACAAGATCAACGCATCGCTTCCTTTCGGCTACCACATCGACATCGGCGGCACGGCGGAGGAGAGCGCCAAGTCGACCGCCTCGCTCGCCGCCGGCCTGCCGATCGCCGGCTTCCTGATCCTCGCCGTCCTGATGATCCAGTTGCAGAGCTTCCAGCTCGTCTTCCTCGTCATCAGCGTCGCGCCCTTCGGGCTCATCGGCGTGGTCGGGTCGCTCCTCCTCTTCCAGAAGCCGCTCGGCTTCGTCGCCATCCTCGGCGTCATCGCGCTGGTCGGCATGATCATCCGCAACTCGGTCATCCTGGTGCACCAGATCGAGATCGAGCGGGAGCAGGGGCGCGACCCGTGGGACGCGGTGGTGGAAGCCGCCGCCCATCGCTTCCGGCCGATCCTCCTCACCGCCGCGGCGGCGACGCTCGGCATGCTGCCGATCGCGCCAACGGTCTTCTGGGGGCCGATGGCCTTCGCCATCATCGGCGGCCTCATCGTCGCGACCGTGCTGACGCTGATCTTCCTGCCTTCGCTCTACGTCGTCTGGTTCCGCATCAAGGAGCCGAAGGGCGATCCGGCGGACCGCGCACCGCCGAAGGCCAGCGAGGCGCCGCCGGCCTCAGCGTTGACGTCTCATTAAGGGGACGTCCCGCATTTTAGCGGGATGGTCCGTCGCGTAGCGTATCTGGCGGCCGTATGTGGGCTGGTGCCCGGCCTTGCCGGCTGCGCCTCGAGCCTGATCGGTGGCTTCGTCGAACAACGTCCGTCCTGGCGACAGACGGCCGAGGAAGCCTGCATGGTCGGGCACCAGTTCGCATCTTCCCCCTATATCGTCCCGGCGAAGGAGATCGACGGGAAGGGAATCTGCGGGCTCGAATACCCGCTGAAAGTCTCGGCCTTCGCCTCGGGTTCCGTGGCGGTCGGCCCGGATGCCACGCTCGGCTGCCCGATCACCGACGCCGTCGAAGGCTGGCTGCAGGATTCGATCCAGCCGGCGGCCATCGCCTGGTTTGGCGAGCCGGTGGTCGAACTGAAGCAGATTTCCGACTATTCCTGCCGCACGCGCAACAATATCCACGGCGCCAAGCTCTCCGAGCATGCCTTCGGCAATGCCCTCGACGTCGCCGGCTTCGTCTTCGCGAGCGGCCGCGTCGTCACCGTGCGGAAGGGGTGGAAGGGCGATGCCGACGAGCAGGGGTTCCTGCGCGAGGTGGCGGCGACCGGCTGCGCCCGCTTCACCACCTTCCTCGGTCCGGGCGCGCGCTATCACGGCGACCATTTCCACGTCGACCTCGCCCATCACGGTCAGAGCGGGACGTCGCGCTACTGCAAGCCAATGCCCCTGGTGACGCCGCCCGAGCGTGCGCCCTACGTGCCGTCGGTCGTCGCGGGACGGATGCCGGTCCCGGTCCATACCGGATCGCTCACGCCCGATCCCTTCGGCGTCGAGAAGATGCAGGCGCCGATGTCCTATTCGGCGAACTGAGCGCGGGCGCTACTCCGCCTTCCCGTATCCCCCTCCGGTCGGCGTGGTGAGGATCACCGCCTCGCCCGCCTTCAGCACCGTCTGGTCGCAGCCGGCGAGCATCTCGACCGTGCCATCCAGCCTCCGGACGCGGGTCATGCCGAGCTGGCCCGGCTCGCCGCCGGCGAGGCCGTGCGGCGGGACGATGCGGTGCGAGGAGAGGATGGCGCAGTCCATCTCCTCGAGGAACCGGATGGTGCGCTCGGTGCCGTTGCCGGCGTGCCATCTGCCCCTGCCGCCGGACCCTTCGCGGATGTGGAAGTCCTCGAGCAGCACCGGGAAGCGGAATTCGAGGATCTCCGGGTCGGTCAGGCGCGAATTGGTCATGTGGGTATGGACGCCGTCGGTGCCGTCGAAGCCCGGCCCGGCGGACGAGCCGGAGCAGATCGTCTCGTAATACTGATAGCGCCCATTGCCGAAGGTGAGGTTGTTCATGGTGCCCTCGGCCGAGGCCATGGCGCCGAGCGCCCCGAACAGGCAATCGGTGACGTGCTGGCTGGTCTCGACATTGCCGGCGACCACCGCCGCCGGATAGCGCGGCGAGAGCATCGAGTTCTCCGGGATGACGATATGGATCGGCCGCAGGCACCCGGCATTCATCGGGATGTCGCCATCGACCATCACGCGGAAGGCGTAGAGCACGGCCGCCCGCGCCACCGGCTCGGGCGCGTTGAAGTTGGACGCCTGCACCGGGCTCGTCCCGGTGAAGTCGACGGTCGCCTCGCGCCGGTGGCGGTCGACCGTGATCTTCACGTGGATCGTGGCACCCTGGTCGGTATCGACGCGGAACTCGGAATCCCTCAGCGCGCCGATGACGCGGCGGACGCTTTCCGCCGCATTGTCCTGGACGTGGCCCATATAGGCGCGGACCACCTCGAGGCCGAAATGGCCGACCATCCTCGCGAGTTCGTGCACGCCGCGCTCGTTCGCCGCGATCTGCGCCTTCAGGTCGGCGACGTTCTGCGTGACGTTGCGGACGGGCCAGGGATGTTCGGTGAGCAGCTCTGTCAGCTCCGCCTCGCGGAAGCGCCCGTCCTCGACCAGCCGGAAATTGTCGATCAGCACGCCTTCCTCGTCGACGGTCGTGGCGCGCGGCGTCATCGAGCCGGGTGCCGTGCCTCCGACATCGGCATGGTGGCCGCGCGAGGCGACCCAGAAGCGGATCGTCGTGCCGTCGCCGTCGAAGACCGGCGTGCAGACCGTGATGTCGGGAAGATGCGTGCCGCCATTGTAGGGCGCGTTCAGCGCGAAGACGTCGCCGGGGCGGATGCCGCCCTCGTTCAGGCGGATGATGGTCTCGACGGAACGGTCCATGGAGCCGAGATGAACCGGCATGTGGGGAGCGTTGGCGACGAGCCGCCCGTTGCCATCGAAGACCGCGCAGGAGAAATCGAGCCGCTCCTTGATGTTCACGGAATAGGCGGTGTTCTGCAGCGTGACGCCCATCTGCTCGGCGATGGACATGAAGAGGTTGTTGAAGACCTCGAGCATCACCGGATCGGCATCGGTGCCGAGCGCGGCGGGCTTCGCTGCGGCGGCAACGCGGGACAGGACGACGTGGTCGCGCGCGGTCACCTCGGCGCGCCACCCGGCTTCGACCACGATGGTCTGGTTCGCCTCGATGACGAGCGCCGGCCCGTCGATCCGGTGCCCCGGCTTCAGGTCGACGCGGAGGAACACGCCGGCCTCGTGCCAGGCGCCGCCGGAAAAGAAGCGCTGCCGTGCACGGACGGGCGGCGCGTCGCCGGCGAGCGGGTGCACCGGCTCGGCCCGGTCGGCGCCACCGCCGACCGCCTCCACCTCGATGCTCTCCACGGCGATCGCCTTGCCGGCAAAGGTGAAGCCGAACTGCTTCCGATGCGCGGCCTCGAAGTCGGCGGCCATCCCGGCGATGCTGCCGGTCTCGAAAGGCACGGCGATGGCGGTGTCGGTGCCGTCATAGCGGAGATGGGCGCGCGCATGGGTGCGGATCGCGTCGCCCGCGACGCCCTGTCCCTCCAGCTCGGCGAAGACCTCGGCGCCGAGTTCCTCGCGAAACGCCGCCAGCCCGCCAATCGCGTCCTCCGCCAGCGGCGTCATCGCGGCGCGGCTGCGGATCGCGCGGATGTCGGCGAGCCCCATGCCATAGGCGGAGAGCACGCCGGAGAGCGGATGGATCAGCACCGTCTTCATGCCGAGCGCATCGGCGACGAGGCAGGCATGCTGGCCGCCGGCGCCGCCGAAGCAGTTCAGCGCATATTCGGTGACGTCATAGCCGCGCTGGACCGAGATCTTCTTCACCGCATTCGCCATGTTCTCGACCGCGATGCGGATGAAGCCGTCGGCGATCTCCTCCGCCGTCCTGCCGTCGCCGATCTCGCCGGCGAGCGCGGCGAATCTCTCGCGCACCGCCTCCGCGTCGAGCGGCCGGTCGCGCTGCTCGCCGAAGATCGCCGGGAAATATTCCGGCCTGAGCTTCCCGACCATCACGTTGGCGTCGGTGACGGCCAGCGGCCCGCCATTGCCGTAGGCGGCGGGGCCCGGCCGCGCACCCGCCGATTCCGGGCCGACCTGATAGCGACCCTGCGCGAATTTCAGCAGCGACCCGCCGCCGGCGGCGACCGTGTGGATGCGCATCATCGGCGCGCGCATGCGCACCCCGGCGACCTCGGTCTCGAAGGCGCGCTCGTATTCGCCGTCATAATGCGAGACGTCGGTCGACGTGCCGCCCATGTCGAAGCCGATCACCCTGCCGAAGCCGGCCTCGCGTGCGGTCTGCACCGCGGCGACCACGCCGCCGGCGGGGCCCGACAGGATCGCGTCCTTGCCCTGGAACAGCTCCGCCGCGGTCAGTCCGCCGGAGGACTGCATGAAGAGCAGGCGGGGAATTTCCTCCCCCGCAAAGCGGGGGAGGGGGACCGTGCCCCGGGTCCGGCCGAAGGCCGGCCCAAGGCTAAACTCCGCCGGTGGAGGGGGCGCGTGGAGGGCGTTGTCGGCGCGCAGCGCCGGGTGAGGGGGAGCGCCCTCCAGATCCTCCGCCACCTGCCGCACGTAGCGCCTGAGGATCGGCGAGAGATAGGCGTCCACCACCGTCGTGTCGCCGCGTCCGACGAGCTTGATCAGCGGCGAGACCTCGTGGCTCACCGAGACCTGCGGGAAGCCCATCTCGCGAGCGAGCGCCGCCACGCGCCTCTCGTGCTCCGGCCAGCGCCATGCATGCATGAAGACGATGGCGACGGAGCGGATGCCGTCGTCCCATGCCGCGGCGAGGTCGCGGCGCACGATGCCGAGGTCAGGCTCGGCCTCCACGGTGCCGTCGGCGCGCAGGCGTTCGGCGACCTCGGCGACGCGCTCGTAGAGCATGTCGGGCTTGACGATCTTCCTGGCGAAGATGTCGGGCCGCGCCTGGTAGCCGATGCGCAGCGCGTCGCGGAAGCCGCGCGTGACGAGAAGCAGCGTGCGGTCGCCGCGGCGCTCGAGGAGCGCGTTGGTGGCGACGGTCGTGCCCATCTTCACCGTGGCGATGGCGCCCGCCGGGATCGGCGCGCCGGGGGCGAGGTCCATCAGCCGGCGGATGCCCTCGACCGCCGCGTCGCGATAGGCGCCGGCGCCATCCGAGAGGATCTTCTCGACGCGGATCCGCCCGTCGGGCAGGCGGGCGACGACGTCGGTGAACGTGCCGCCGCGGTCGATCCAGAAGTCAAAGCGGCCCGACGTCATCTGCCCAAACCCCGCCTGAAACGATTGTCATCAAGAGCACCTCTGGGGCGGGGGCTTCAAGCGCCCTACATTGGAATCCTGTGATTTTGGACGGCCTTGCGGATAGGATCGTACGGGTGGGGATTCGTTGGAGGGACGGAATGCGCGTCTGGCGGCTTGCCGCTGCCGCGGTTCTCTGGCTGGGCCTTGCCCCGGCCGCCTTTGCTGCGTGCACCGGAGCGGACGTCCTGTTCCAGGACAATTTCGACAAGCTGCAGCCGACCTGGGGCGAACCTTCCGACGTGATGAAGGTCGACAACGGCCAGCTGATCGTGACGCCGGCGGCCGACCAGTATTTCTGGGCGCCCAACACGGCCAACCTCTACGACGACATCGACATGTGCGTGACGATGACCACCGTCACCGGCGTGTCACCGGAGGATGCCAAGGCAGGGCTCATCTTCTGGTACGTCGACGCCAATAATTTCTACGCCTTCGAGCTCGCGCCGAACGGCAAGGCCTCGGTCTGGCGGCGCCAGCGCGGGCGCTGGCTGAAGCAGGTCGAATGGCAGGATGCCAAGGGCGCCAATGCCGGCGACGGCGCCATCAACGAGCTGCGCGTGACCACCGTCGGCAGCCAGGCGACGTTCTACGTCAACGGCAACGAGTTCAAGGACCTGACCGGCTCGCCACCCGATAACGGCCAGGAGATCGGCGTCTTTGCCGCCTCGCCGGAGACGGGGCCCGCGACCTTCGCCTTCGACAACCTCAAGGTAACGAAGCCCTGAGCATTATCGGCGGGGCCCGCCATGCGGCGAGGCGCTTGCAATTTCACCGTATTTTGCGCTTCCCTGTCGCTCGAGAGGGGAAACGCTGGACCCACCGGACCGATCGGCACCCTGGAGGAACGATGATACGTCTATTTCGGCTTGGCATTGCGGCGGCTTGTTTCTGCCTCGCCATGCTCGGCGCGCAGTCGGCCATGGCCGCCTGCGAGGTGACCGACAGCACCGCCTTCTCGGACAAGTTCGACGTCCTCGATCCGACCTGGGGCGAGTACGAGAACTACAAGGTCGAGGACGGCAAGCTGGTGATCAAGCCGCCGGCCGGGTTCAACACCTCCACCATCAACACCGCCTCGCTCTATGACGACGTCGACGTCTGCGTCGACATGACGGCGCTGGAGCCGGTCTACAAGGGCACCTGCGGCTCGATCATCTTCTGGGCGGTCGACTACGACAACTACTACTCCTTCCAGGTCTCGACCGAAGGCGAAGCCTCGTTCTGGCGGCGCCAGCGCGGCCGCTGGCTGAGCCAGGCGGCATGGCAGCCGGCCGATGGCTACAACAAGGATGCCGGGGCGGTGAACCAGCTCGAGATCACCACCGAGGGCAACAAGGCCAAGCTCTACATCAACGGCAAGCTGTTCAAGGAAGTGAAGGGCTCGCCTCCCAAGGAAGGCCAGCAGGTCGGCCTGCTCGCCTGCTCGCCGAACGACCAGTCCGCCCGCGTCGGCTTCGACGAATTCGTGGTCAACGAGGTCAAGAAGGACGACGGCAGCAATTGAGATCCGGGAGCGCCCGCATTCGCCTGATCAACGACGACAACGTTCACCGCTGACCCTGCGAGAAGAGACATGATGCGCAAGCTGACCTTGGGAATTGGATTGGCCCTGTGGGCCTTCGCCGGCGCCAACGCCTATGCCTGCCAGGGCAAGACGGTCCTCTTCGAGGACAATTTCGAGACGCTGGAGCCGACCTGGGGTGCGACCGACGACGCCTTCTACCTCGAGGACGGCCGGCTGGTCATCAAGCCGGGCCTCGACGAATATTATTCGGCGCTGAACACCGCCGGCTTCTACGACAACATCGACTATTGCGTGCGCATCTACTCGGTCAATGCCGATCCGGAGGGCAATTCCTTCGCCGGCGTGATGTTCTGGGCGACCGACTATGACAACTACTACTATGCGCTCATCGCCGGCGACGGCGCCGTCGGCATCTTCCGCCGCCAGCGCGGCAAGACGCTGAAGCAGACCGACTGGACCGCCTTCGACGCCGCCAACAAGGGCAAGGAAGCGGTCAACGAGCTGCGCGTCGTCACCATCGGCAAGGAAGCGAGCGTCTACATCAACGGCAAGCTCTTCAAGACCATGAAGGGCCAGCCGCCCGAGAACGGGCAGGAGATCGGCGTGCGCGCAACCTCGTCGAAGGGCGAGAAGGCGGTCTATGCCTTCGACGACATCAAGGTGACCGAGCCGGCGACGGCCAAGTCGAACTGATTCCCTGCGTTCCGGCGATTTTCTGCGGCGCGGGAGGCTTCTCCCGCGCCGCACTCGCTTCCCGCCGGCGGCCCGACTAGAATGAGGCCATGAGCATCTGGCATCACATCGGCGACGCCTGCGAGGCGGGGGCGGGCGCGGTCAGCCACGTCTTCGAGTGGCTCGGCGCCTTCTTCGGCACCGATCCGGCGACGCGGCGGCAGGTCGCCTTCTCGGTCGCGCTGATCGCGCTCTCGGCGAAGATGGCGAAGGCCGACGGCGTCGTCACCTGCGACGAGGTCAAGGCCTTCCGCTCGATCTTCGCCGTTTCGGAGAGCGAGGCGCGCAATGTCGACCGTCTCTTCAGCCTGGCGCAGAAGGACGTCGCCGGCTTCCAGGCCTATGCGCGGCGCATCGCCGACCTCTATGGCGACGACCGCGAGGCGCTGACCGACGTGGTCGACGGGCTCTTCGCGATCGCGCGCGCCGATGGCGCCGTGCACGAGGCCGAATACGTCTATCTCGAGCGCGTCGCCGGTATCTTCGGCATCGACGAGGCCGAGTTCGAGCGGATCGCCGCCCGCCACGTCATCGGGCCGGAGGGCGATCCCTACCGCATCCTCGGCGTCGGCCGGGCGCTCGCGCTCCCCGACATCCGGCGCGCCTACCTGAAGCTCGTCGCCGAGAACCATCCCGACCGGCTGATGGCGCGCGGCCTGCCGCAGGAGGCCCTCAGGCTCGCCACCGAGCGGCTCGCGGCGATCAATCGCGCCTTCGAGCGGATCGAGCGCGAGCGGGCCGTTCCGCAAGCGGTGGGCTGATGACGCTGCCGGTCGAATGGCTGCCGTCGCCGAATTTCGGCGAGCGGCTCACTGGTCCGACCGACATCCTCGTCCTCCACTACACGGGCATGGATTCGGAGGGGCGGGCGCTGAAATGGCTGCGCGACCCGGAATCGAGCGTGTCGGCGCACTATTTCGTCTTCGAGGACGGGCGCATCGCGCGACTGGTCGACGAGGAGAAGCGCGCCTGGCATGCCGGCCGCTCGCACTGGCAAGGCGAGACCGACATCAATTCGCGCTCGATCGGCATCGAGATCGCCAATCCCGGCCATGAATACGGCTACCGCGCCTTTCCGGACGTGCAGATCGGGGCGGTGATCGCGCTCTGCCGCGACATCGTCCAGCGCAATCCGATCCCGCCGGAGCGCATACTCGCCCATTCCGACATCGCGCCGCTCCGCAAGGAGGATCCTGGCGAGCTCTTTCCCTGGGAGCGGCTTG
The DNA here is from genome assembly GCA_017305635.1 of Hyphomicrobiales bacterium. Taxonomy (GTDB): domain Bacteria; phylum Pseudomonadota; class Alphaproteobacteria; order Rhizobiales; family Kaistiaceae; genus JAFKKF01. The sequence goes on from JAFKKF010000007.1 coordinate 70,039, forward strand.
CCACTGCCGGCATCGGCATCCATGTCCCGCCGGCGCCGATCGTGGCGGGCGCCAGCCTGCGCATCGGCGATCGCGGCATGGAGGTGGCGGACCTCAAGGATCGATTCCGGAAAGTCGGCTACGGCCTTGGCCCGGAATCGGAATTCGATGTGCTGACGGAAGCGGTCGTGCGCGCCTTCCAGCGCCGCTACCGGACCGAGCGCGTCGACGGCGTCGCCGACCCCTCGACCATGGCGACGCTCGACCGTCTCCTCGCCGTCCTGCCGCCGAAGCCTTGACCCCCGCCTCGGCGGGTGCCATTTCCGCCGCGCCAGTCGGCCGGACGGCCGCTCCCCGCACTGCCGAAAGGCCGCGGGGGGAGGAAAGTCCGGGCTCCACGGAAACAACGGTGCCGGGTAACGCCCGGCGGGGGCGACCCCAGGGAAAGTGCCACAGAAAGCAAACCGCCGGATGGCTTTGGCCGGCCGGCAAGGGTGAAAGGGTGGGGTAAGAGCCCACCGCGGGCCCGGCAACGGGCCTGGCACGGCAAACCCCACCGGGAGCAAGACCGAATAGGGGCGGCGCGAGGGGCGACCCTCATCCCGTTTCCGGGCCTGCCGCCCGGGTAGGTTGCGTGAGGCGCCGGGCGACCGGCGTCCCAGAGGAATGGTCGTCACGCGGCGATGAGCCGCCATACAAAACCCGGCTTACAGGCCGGCTGGCATTTTCTCCTCCGGATCAGGCCCGGCGCTTCGGGCCTCATTCACCTGCGGCGCGGAAGGCTCGGCCGGGCGCGCCCCTCCGCTCCTCACCAAAAATTAAGCCTAACGGGTCATTGATGTTTTTTGCCGTCGCGAGCCCCGCGTTCGGTCCTTGTTCCATTGACGGCCCGCGAAATCCCATGATATCCCATGTCATCCCGGAAAGCGGGAAGCGAGCCGCCAGAGTATTGGCGGAATTCCGCGGGGTTCAGGCGGATTTCCCCATGGCATCGGTGGAGCACTCCCTTGGTAAGGGAGAGGTCCACAGTCCGGTCGTCTTCGTTGCGCGTTCCGGCCGCTCCGTCCCTGCTTTCCGCGAGCTAGCCGAGGCGCCGATTTCGGGCCCCGGCGCAGGCGGCGACAGGGGCGATGGACGAGTTCGTATCCACTTTCACCAACCGGCTGGACGCGAAGGGCAGGGTGTCGATCCCGGCCTCCTTCCGCGCCGTGCTGACGGTGGACGGGTTCGACGGTCTCTATTGCTGCCCGACGCTCGACCGCAACGCGGTGGATGCCGGCGGCAACCGGCTGCGCGAGCGGATCAAGGCGAGCCTCGCCAATTTCGAGCCCTTCTCGGAGGATCACGAGCTGCTCTCCACCACGCTTATCGGCGAGAGCGAGATCCTCAAGATCGATCAGGACGGCCGCGTCATCCTTTCGGATGCGATCCGGGCCCATGCCGGGATAGCCGACCGGGTCACCTTCGTGGGGCAGGGCTACAAGTTCCAGATCTGGGAGCCGGACCGGTTCGAGGCCTACCGCAAGGAGGCCCAGGACCGCTTGCGCGACCTGCGCCGCCGGCTGTCGCCGTCACACCGCGCGGCGGGCGCATCTTCGGGGACGGGGGAATGAGCACGGGCGGCGACATGGGCAATGTCGCTGGCGGACCAGCCCGGCACGTTCCGGTCCTGCTCGAGGAGGCCATGCGCTATCTCGCGCCCGCCGCCGGTGACGTCATCATCGACGGCACCTTCGGGGCCGGCGGCTATTCGCGCGCCATCCTCGCCGCCGGCGCCAGCGTGGTCGCCATCGACCGCGATCCGAGCGCCATCGATGCGGGCGCCGCGCTCGCCGACGCTTCCGGCGGCCGGCTGACGCTGGTCGAGGGCCGCTTCTCCGATCTCGACGCCATCGCCGCCGACCTCGGCCACGCGCGCGTCGACGGCGTCGTCATGGATATCGGCGTCTCCTCCATGCAGTTCGACCAGGCTGAGCGCGGCTTCTCCTTCCGCTTCGACGGGCCGCTCGACATGCGCATGGGGATCGACGGCCTGACCGCTCGCGAAGTCGTCAACCACATGGAGATGCGCGATCTCGCGCGCATCATCGCCGTGCTCGGCGAGGACCATCGCGCCCGCGCCGTCGCCGCGGCCATCGTGCGGGCCCGCGAGGCCGGGCCGATCGAGACCACGGCGCAGCTCGCGGCCATCGTCGAGCGCGCCATCGGTCGCGCCACCGACACGATCCATCCGGCCACCCGCACGTTCCAGGCGCTCCGCATCTTCGTCAACCGCGAGCTTGACGAGCTGGCCGATGCGCTCGCCGCCTCCGAGCGCGTGCTTGCCGAGGGCGGCCGCCTCGTCGTCGTCGCCTTCCATTCGCTCGAGGACCGCATCGTCAAGCGCTTCCTCGCCGACCGCTCGGCGACGCGCTCCGGCGATTCCCGCCATGCGCCGGCGCGCGAAGTCGCCGCGCCGACCTTCGAGCTTCTCGTCCGCGGCACGGTCGATCCAAGCGGCGACGAGATCCGCATCAATCCCCGTGCGCGCTCGGCGCGGCTGCGTGCCGCCCGGCGCACCGCCGCCCCGCCGCGGCCGCTCGACCGGGCGGCCGTCGGCGTGCCCTCGCTTCCGGAGTACTGAGTGATGAAGCGTCGTTTCGGCCGCATCCTGAACGGTGTCCTGCTCGTCGCCATGATCGTCGGCGCCGGCATCACCTACGACATGAAGCATACCGCCGAGATGGCCTCCGACCGCCTTGCCCGCCTGCAGGCCTCGATCTCGTCGGAGAAGGACAAGATCAGCGTCCTCAAGGCGGAATGGAGCATGCTCATCCAGCCGGCGCGGCTCCAGGCCGTGGTCGCCCGCTATGCCGACCATTTCGACCTGCAGCCGTTCTCGGCCGACCAGATCGCCAGCCTGTCCGACATTCCCGAAAAGCCGCTCGATGCCAAGCCCGCCGACATGCACAAGGCGCTGGCACAGGCCGAACTGACGAACCTCATCCGCCAGTCCGAGAGGCAATGATGGACGCCGCCGACCTTTCCACGATGCCGTCCGAGGCCGCGCGCCGCAGCGCGATCACGCGGCCGAAGCGCTCGCCGGACCTGATGCGCCGGCGCATCCGGATCGCCATCGGCTTCTTCTCGCTCGCCTATCTCGCCCTCGTCGGGCGGCTGGTGATGTTCGGCATGGCGCCGCCGACGAGCGGCACGTCCTACGATGCCAGCGCCGGCCTCGGCACCGGACGCCCGGATCTCGTCGACCGCAACGGCGAGATTCTCGCCACCGACATCAAGATGTCCTCGCTCTATGGCGAGCCGCGCAACATCTACGATCCGGACGAGGCGGCCGAGGCGATCCACGGCGTGCTGCCCGACCTCGACGTCGACACCCTCCGCAGGAAGCTGACCGGCAATGCCGGCTTCGTCTGGCTGAAGCGCGAGCTGACGCCGCTCCAGCAGAACAAGATCCATGCGCTCGGCATCCCGGGGATCGGCTTCCTCACCGAGAACAAGCGCTTCTACCCGGGCGGCTCGACCGCCTCGCACCTGGTCGGCATCGTCAATGTCGACAACCAGGGCATTGCCGGCATCGAGAAATATGTCGACGACCACTGGCTGCGCGACCTGCATGCCGCTGGCTTCGCCAAGGGTGAGGACCTCGAGCCGGTCAAGCTCTCGATCGACCTGCGCGTCCAGCACATCCTGCGCGACGAGCTGCAGCAGGGCATCGACCGCTACCATGCCAAGGCGGCATCGGGCGTCATCCTCAACGCCCATACCGGGGAGGTCATGGCGATGGCCTCGCTCCCCGACTTCGATCCGAACAATCCCTACAACGCGACGCAGCCGGACCGCCTCAACCGCGTCTCGGCCGGCGCCTTCGAGCTCGGCTCGGTGTTCAAGAGCTTCACCTTCGCCATGGGCTTCGACAGTGGCAAGGTGACGATGAACGACACCTTCGACGCCTCGCATCCGCTGCGCTTCGGCAAGTTCGCGATCCACGACTTCCACGCCAAGAACCGCGTCCTGACCACGCCGGAAGTGTTCATCTATTCCTCCAATGTCGGCTCGGCGCGCATGGCCCTCCGCCTCGGCCCGGAGGGGCAGCGGGCCTATCTCCAGCGCTTCGGCCTGCTCAGCAAGCCGCAGACCGAGCTGCCCGAGGTGGCGGCGCCGATCGTGCCCCGGCGCTGGGCCGACATCACCACCGCCACCATCGCCTTCGGCCACGGCATCGCGGTGACGCCGCTCCAGGTCGCCGTCGCCGACGCCGCGCTCGTCAATGGCGGCAAGCTCATCCCGCCGACCTTCATGCCGCGCACGCAGGAGGAGGCCGACAAGCTCGCCGTCCAGGTGGTCAAGCCGGAGACCAGCGACAAGCTCCGCTACCTCTTCGCCCTCAATGTCGAGCCGGGGAAGGGCGGGTCGGGCAGCCGCGCCGCGGTTCCCGGCTACAATGTCGGCGGCAAGACCGGCACGGCCGAGAAGGTCGAGCACGGCCATTATTCCGCGACCAAGCGCCTCAACTCCTTCCTCGCCGCCTTCCCGATCGACGATCCGCAATTCGTGGTACTGGTCGTGATCGACGAGCCGCAGGCCGAGAAGCAGGGCATGGGCGCGACCGCCGGCCTCAATGCGGCGCCGATGGTCGGCGCGGTCATCCGCCGGGCCGCCGCCATCCTCGGGGTCAAGCCGCGCACCAAGATGCCCGACGGTGCCATCCTGGTGTCCAATTGAAGCGGCAAGGGGTCCGCGGCGGGATCGAGATGAAGCGCACAACCAAAGCAGAAGGGTCATGCAGCTCGGGGAACTTGCCGGCCTTGGCCTGACGATCGAAGGCCACGCCGCGCGGATCGATATCGCGGGACTGACCGCCGACAGCCGGGCGGTCGGCCGCGATTTCCTTTTCGCCGCACTGCCCGGCTCGACCACCGACGGAGCACGCTACGTGCCCGACGCCGTGGCGAAGGGCGCTGTCGCCGTGCTCGTCGGCCACGACGTGAAGCTCGACCCGGTGCCGGGGCTCGCCGTCATCCGGGCGGACGATCCGCGCCGGGCGCTCGCCCTCATCGCCGCCCGCTTCCATCCGCGCCAGCCGGAACATCTCGTCGCCGTCACCGGCACGGCTGGCAAGACCTCGGTCGCCGCCTTCGCCCGCCAGATATTCGAGCATGCCGGCTTCTCGTCCGCGAGCATGGGCACGCTCGGCGTGGTCAGCCGGCGGTGGAGCGCCTATGGCAGCCTCACCACGCCCGACCCGGTCGCGCTCCATGCGGGGCTCGACCGGCTCGCACGCGAGGGCGTCACCCATGCCGCGCTCGAAGCCTCCTCGCACGGCCTCGACCAGCGCCGTCTCGACGGCATCCGCATAGAGGCCGCCGGCTTCACCAATCTCGGCCGCGACCACATGGACTACCACCCGACGGTCGCCGACTACCTCGCGGCCAAGATGCGCCTCTTCGCCGACATCCTGCCGGAGGGCAGGACGGCGGCCATCGACATGGACGACGCGCATTCGCCGGAGGTGATCGCGACCGCGACGCGCCGGCACCAGTCGCTCATCCGCACCGGCCGCAAGGGGAGCGAGCTGAAGCTTCTCTCGATCACGCCCTCCGGCTTCCGCCAGATGCTCGCGGTCGAGGCCTTCGGGGAGGCTCGCGACGTCGCGCTGCCGCTCGCCGGCGCCTTCCAGGCCTCCAATGCGCTGATCGCCGCCGGCCTCGCCATCGGCGCCGGCATCGCCACCGACACCGCGCTCGCGGCGCTCGAGAAGCTCGAAGGGGCGCCCGGCCGTCTCGAGCTCGCCGGCCGCAAGGCGAACGGCGCGCTCGTCTTCATCGACTATGCCCACAAGCCGGATGCGCTCCAGAGCGTGCTCGCGGCGCTCCGTCCGATGACCAGGGGGCGCCTCGTCGTCGTCTTCGGCGCCGGCGGCGACCGCGATCCCGGCAAGCGTCCGATGATGGGACGCATCGCGTCGGCGAATGCCGACGTGGTCTTCGTCACCGACGACAATCCGCGCTCCGAGGATGCCGCCGAGATCCGCGCCGCGATACTCGCCGAGGCGCCGGGCGCCATCGAGATCGGCGACCGCGCCAGGGCCATCGCCGAGGCGGTTGCGATGCTCGGCCCGGGCGACGTGCTCTGCGTCGCCGGCAAGGGTCACGAGACCGGCCAGATCGTCGGCGGCGAGGTCATTCCCTTCTCCGACCATCGCGTGGTCGCCGAGGCGCTGGCGCGGGAGGCGGCATGAGCGCGCCGCTCTGGACCTTCGCCGACTTCCTCGCCGGCACCGGCGGCCGCCCGATCGGCGCCTCGCCCGAGGCGGTCACCGGCATTTCCATCGACAGCCGCACGATCGGGAAGGGCGATGCCTTCTTCGCCATCAGGGGCGATGCCCATGACGGCCACGACTTCGTCGGCAAGGCGCTTGCCGCCGGCGCCGCCACCGCGGTCGTCGCGCGCGCGCATCTCTCCGCCCTCGGCACGGTGCGCGGCTCGCTGGTCGCGGTCGACGACGTGCTGGAAGCGCTCGCCGATCTCGGCCGCGCCGCGCGCTCGCGCTCGCAGGCCCGCATCGCCGCGGTGACCGGCTCGGTCGGCAAGACCTCGACCAAGGAGACGCTTGCCCGCGCGCTTGCCGGCGAGGGGCCGGTGCATTATTCGCCCGCCTCGTTCAACAATCACTGGGGCGTGCCGCTGACGCTTGCCCGCATGCCGGCGGATTCCCGCTTCGCCGTGTTCGAGATCGGCATGAACCATCCGGGCGAGATCACGCCGCTCGTGAAGATGGTCCGCCCGCATGTCGCCATCGTCACCACGGTCGAGGCGGTGCATCTCGAATTCTTCAGGGACGTCGCCGAAATCGCCCGCGCCAAGGCCGAGATTTTCCTCGGCGTCGAGCCGGACGGGGCCGCGGTGATCAACCGCGACAACCCGCATTACGAATTGCTCGCCGATGCGGCGCGCGCCGCCGGCATCGCCCATGTCGTCGGCTTCGGCGAGAACCGGGAGGCGGAAGCCCGCCTCGAAGTGGTCAAGCTCAAGCCGGAATGTTCCTGCGTCTCGGCGAACATCCTCGGCGAGGAGATCGCCTACAAGCTCGGCGCGCCCGGCCGCCACCTCGTGCAGAACAGCCTCGCCGTGCTCGCGGCGGTCAGCCTCCTCGGCGGCGACATGGCGAAGGCGGCGCTGGCGCTCGCCGCCATGCCGGCGCCGAAGGGCAGGGGCGCGCGCTTCGCCCTCAAGGTGAAGGGCGGCTCCGCCACCCTCATCGACGAGAGCTACAATGCCAATCCGGCCTCCATGCGCGCGGCCATCGCGCTTCTCGGCCAGGCCATGCCGCAGCCGCGCGGCCGCCGCATCGCCATCCTCGGCGACATGCGCGAGCTCGGCGCCGAAGCGCCGGCGCTCCATGCCGGCCTCGCCCAGCCGCTCGCCGAGGCGCAGGTCGACCTCGTCTATCTCGCCGGCCCGCTGATGCAATCGCTCTGGGACGCCCTGCCGCCGGACGTGCGGGGGGCCCATGCCGCCAGCGCCGCCGACCTGCTGCCGGCCCTTTACGAGACCATAGGAATCGGCGACGTGATCATGGTCAAAGGGTCGAACGCCAGCCGCATGGGGCCGCTGGCGGAGGCGATCCGGACGCGCTTCGCCCCGGCTCCCGGGCCGGCGGAGCAGCGGCAGGGACAGGAAATCGCCTAGATGCTCTATTTCCTCGGGCAGCTCGCGGACGGCCTCACGATCCTCAACGTCTTCCGCTACATCACCTTCCGCACGGCCGGCGCGACGATGACGGCGATCGTCTTCGTCTTCCTGTTCGGCCCGGCGATCATCGCCGCGCTTCGCGTGCGCCAGGGCCGGGGCCAGCCGATCCGCGAGGACGGGCCGCAGACCCACCTCCTCACCAAGAAGGGCACGCCCACCATGGGCGGGCTGATGATCCTTTCCGGGCTCCTCGTCTCGACGCTCCTCTGGGCGAACCTCACCAGCGCCTATGTCTGGATCGTGCTCCTCGTCACCCTCGGCTTCGGCCTCATCGGCTTCTACGACGACTACCTGAAGGTGACGAAGCAGACCAACAAGGGCTTCTCGGGCAAGGCGCGCCTCGGCGTCGAGTTCGTGATCGCGATCGCCGCCTGCTTCTTCATCGCGCGGGTGGGCAGCGCGCCGCTTTCGACCTCGCTGACCTTCCCCTTCGTCAAGGATCTCTATCTCAACCTCGGCTGGTTCTTCGCCCCGATCATGGCGATCGTCATCGTCGGCGCCGGCAACGCCGTGAACCTCACCGACGGTCTCGACGGTCTCGCCATCGTCCCGGTCATGATCGCGGCGGCGAGCTTCGGCTTCATCGCCTATCTCGCCGGCAACGTGAATTTCGCCGACTACCTGCAGATCCATTTCGTGCCGGGCACCGGCGAGCTCGCCGTCATCTGCGGCGCCATGCTCGGCGCCGGCCTCGGCTTCCTGTGGTTCAACGCGCCGCCGGCGGCGATCTTCATGGGCGATACCGGGTCGCTTGCCCTCGGCGGCCTCCTCGGCTCGATCGCGGTCGCCACCAAGCACGAGATCGTTCTCGCCATCATCGGCGGGCTCTTCGTCCTCGAGGCCCTCTCGGTCATCATCCAGGTCGCGTCCTTCAAGCTCACCGGCAAGCGCGTCTTCAAGATGGCGCCGCTCCACCATCATTTCGAGCAGATCGGCTGGACCGAGCCGCAGGTGGTGATCCGCTTCTGGATCATCTCCGTCATGCTCGCCCTCATCGGTCTCTCGACCTTGAAGATCCGCTGACCATGATCCCCGTCACCAGCTTCTCCGGAAAGCGCGTCGCGGTCTTCGGCCTCGGCGGCAGCGGACGCGTCACCGCCGCGGCGCTGGTGGCCGGCGGGGCGGACGTGGTCGCGTTCGACGACAAGGCCCAGTCGGTGGCCGAGGCGGAGGCTGCCGGCATCCCGGTCGCCGACCTCGCCAGGGCCGACTGGAAGAAGTTCGCCGCCCTCGTCCTTTCGCCGGGCGTTCCGCTCACCCATCCCGAGCCGCACTGGACGGTGCGAAAGGCGGCGGAGGCGGGCATCGAGGTCATCGGCGACATCGAGCTGTTCTGCCGCGAGCGGCGCCGCAACGTGCCCAACGCGCCCTTCGTCGCCATCACCGGCACCAACGGCAAGTCGACCACGACCGCGCTCATCGCCCATCTTCTCCAGCAGGCGGGAAGGGACGTGCAGCTCGGCGGCAATATCGGCCGCGCCATCCTCTCGCTCGATCCGCCGCGCGTCGGGCGCTACCACGTCATCGAGTGCTCGTCGTTCCAGATCGACCTCGCGCCCTCGATCAATCCGAGCGTCGGCGTCCTCCTCAACGTGACGCCCGACCATCTCGACCGCCACGGCACCATGGAGCGCTACGCCGCGATCAAGGAGCGGCTGGTCACGGCCGCCGTCACGCCGGTCATCGCGGTCGACGACGACTATACGCAGGCCATCGCCGACCGGCTGGAGCGTGCCTCGCGCCGCGTCATCCGCGTCTCCGCCCGCCGCCCGCTCGCCGACGGCATCTATGCGAGCGCCAGCGACCTGGTCCTTGCCGAGAACGGCGCCTCGAAGCCCTATGCCAGCCTCGCGGGCATCCCGTCGCTCCGCGGCGTCCACAATGCCGAGAATGCCGCCGCCGCGGTTGCCGTCGTCCGCCGCCTCGGCCTCGAGGACGACGAGATCCGTCGCGGCCTTTCGACCTTTGCCGGCCTGCCGCACCGCATGGAAGAGGTCGCGCGGCGCGGCAAGGTGCTCTTCATCAACGATTCCAAGGCGACCAATGCCGATGCCGCGGCCAAGGCGCTTGCGAGCTTCGACCGCATCTACTGGATCGCCGGCGGCCGCCCCAAGGAAGGCGGCATTGCCAGCCTCGGCGACTATTTTCCGAAGATCGCCAAGGCCTACCTGATCGGCGAGGCGGCCAATGCCTTCGCCGACACGCTCGGCACCCGGGTCGCGCACGAGATCGCGGTGACGCTGCCGCTGGCGCTCGCTTCCGCCGCGCGCGATGCAGCCAATGACGGCGCCGGCGAGCCGGTGGTGCTCTTGTCGCCGGCCTGCGCTTCCTACGACCAGTTCCCGAATTTCGAGCGCCGCGGTGATGCCTTCCGCGCGCTCGTCCTGTCGCTCGATGGCATTTCCAGACGAGGGGAGGCCGCCTGATGGTCAGCCGCGCCGATCGCAGCCGTTTCGCCGAATGGTGGTGGACGGTCGACAAGTTCCTGCTGGCCGGCTTCGTCGGGCTGATGCTCGGCGGCGTCATCCTGTCGCTGGCCGGCAGTCCGGCAGTGGCCGAGCGCCTCGGCTATGACAGCTTCCATTTCGTGAAGCGTCATCTCCTCTTCTTCTTCCCGGCGCTGGCGGTGCTCGTCGGGACCTCCTTCCTCACGCCGCGGCAGGTCCGGCGCGTCGCGCTCGTGGTCCTCGTCGTCTCCATCCTCTGCATGATGGCGACGCTCTTCATCGGCATCGAGGTGAAGGGCGCGCGGCGCTGGTTCAATATATTCGGCCTGTCGATCCAGGCGTCGGAATTCATGAAGCCGGCCTTCATCGTCATCGTCGCCTGGCTCTTCTCGGAGAATGCGCGGCGCACGGACGTGCCCGGCAACCTCTTCGCCCTCATCCTCCTCGGCATCGCCGTCTCGCTCCTCATCGCCGAGCCGGATTTCGGCCAGACGATGCTGATCACCATCGCCTGGGGCGCGATGTTCTTCATGGCCGGCCTGCCATGGATCTGGATTGCCGGCCTCGCCGCGGCAGCCGTCGGCGGCGTCTTCGCCGCCTATGTCGCGCTGCCCCACGTCGCCGGCCGCATCGACCGGTTCCTCACGCCGGGCACGGGCGACACGTTCCAGGTCGACACGGCGCTCGAATCCATCGTGCGCGGCGGCTGGCTCGGCCGTGGCCCGGGCGAGGGCACGGTGAAGCGCATCCTCCCCGACGCCCATACCGACTTCATCTTCGCCGTGGCGGCGGAGGAGTTCGGGATCATCCTCTGCATCTGCCTCGTGATGGTCTTCGCGCTGGTGATCCTGCGCGGCCTCTCGGACAGCCTGAAGAGCGATGACGGCTTCGTCCGCCTCGCCTCGGCCGGCCTCGTCTGCCTCTTCGGGGTGCAGTCCTTCATCAACATGGCGGTGAACCTCCACCTGATGCCGGCCAAGGGCATGACGCTGCCCTTCATCTCCTATGGCGGCTCGTCGATGATCGCCGTCGCCTTCGGCATGGGGCTCCTGCTTGCGCTCACGCGCCGTGGCCGCGAGCCGCGCCGGATCGTCGCCAAGCTCGCATCGCCGATCGCCGACGCCTCCGCCGCGACGGTGGCCTGATCGCGGGCGTCATGGCGGGCACGGTTCTCATCTGCGCCGGCGGGACGGGGGGACACCTCTTTCCCGCCGAGTCCCTTGCCCTCGCCCTGAAGGCGCGGGGCTGGAAGATTCACCTCGCCACCGACCATCGCGTCGAGGCCTATGGGCAGGATTTTCCTGCCGAGGCCGTCCACATCATTCCCTCCGCGACGATCACGAAGTCGCCCGTCGCGGCGGCGCGGGCGGTGATGATGCTCGCCCGCGGCTTCATGGCGGGGCGCGCGCTCGTGCGTTCGCTGAAGCCCGACGTCGCTGTCGGTTTCGGCGGCTACCCGACCGTGCCGCCCATGCTCGCCGCGGCGCGCGCCAGGGTGCCGACCGTCATCCACGACCAGAATGCCGTTCTCGGCCGCGCCAACCGGTTCCTCTCCTCGCGCGTCACGGCAATAGCCACTTCGTTCGACAAGGTCGGCGGCATCGAGAAGGTGATCGGCGACCGCATCGTCGAGACCGGCAACCCGGTCCGCGCCGCCGTCCGCGAAGCGGCCGCGACGCCGTACCCGGTACGCGGGGCAGGCGACCCGTTCCACCTCTTGGTCTTCGGCGGCAGCCAGGGCGCGCGCTTCATGTCGGACCTCGTGCCGCCGGCGATCGCCGCACTATCTCCGGAACTGCGCGCGCGCCTTCGCATCGTCCAGCAGTGCCGCGCGGAGGACCTTGCCCGCGTCTCCGAGGCCTGCAAGGTCGCCGGCGTCGCGGCCGAATTGCAGCCCTTCTTCCGCGACATGCCGGCGCGCATCGCCGCGAGCCATCTCGTCGTCTGCCGCTCCGGCGCCTCGACCGTCGCCGAGCTCGCCGTCATCGGACGGCCCGCGATCATGGTCCCGCTGCCCAATGCCCTCGACCAGGACCAGAAGGCCAATGCCCTCGTCCTCGCCCGAGCCGGCGGCGGATGGATGGTCGAGCAGCGCGACATGACTCCGCAGCGTCTCGCGGCGGATCTCGCCGATTCCATCACGAATCCGGACCGTCTCACGGCCGCCGCGCAAGCGTCCCGGACGGTCGGCCGGCCGGGTGCCGTCGAGAGGCTTGCGGACCTCGTCGAAGGCGTGGCAAGCCATTCTCCGATAAAGGAAATCCGGGGGAAAGCATGAAGCTTCCACGCGACATCGGGCCGGTGCATTTCGTCGGCATCGGCGGCATCGGCATGAGCGGCATCGCCGAGGTCCTGGTCAATCTCGGCTATACCGTGCAGGGCTCGGATGTCGCTGAAAACGCTAACGTTTTGCGCCTGCGCGAGAAGGGCGTGAAGGTCGCCATCGGGCACGATGCGGCCAATCTCGGCGAGGCCCGCATCGTCGTCGTCTCCTCCGCCATCAAGCGCGACAACCCCGAGTTGAGAGCCGCCCGCGAAAGGCTCCTCGCCGTCGTCAGAAGGGCGGAAATGCTGGCCGAATTGATGCGCCTGAAGCAGGCCGTCGCGATCGCCGGCACGCACGGCAAGACCACCACCACCTCGATGGTCGCGGCGCTCCTCGTCGCCGGCGGCCTCGACCCGACCGTCATCAATGGCGGCATCATCAACGCCTACGGGACCAATGCCCGCATGGGCGCCAGCGACTGGATGGTGGTCGAGGCCGACGAGTCCGACGGCACCTTCGTGAAGCTCCCCGTCGACGTCGCGCTGGTCACCAACATCGACCCGGAACACCTTGATTACTACGGCACTTTCGACCGCGCGCGCGAGGCCTACCGGAACTTCGTCGAGAACGTGCCCTTCTACGGTTTCGCCGTCATGTGCATCGACCATCCGGAAGTGCAGGCCCTTATCGGCCGCATCGAGGACCGGCGCATCATCACCTATGGCGCGAGCCCGCAGGCCGATGTGCGCTACGTCGACCTCGGCCGCGATGGCCGCCGCTCGACCTTCACGGCGCTCATCCGCGACCGCGCCACCGGCAAGAGGCAGGCGATCGAGAATCTCTCCATCGCCATGCCCGGCGAGCACAACGTGCAGAACGCCACCGGCGCTGTGGCGGTGGCGCACAACCTCGGGATTCCGGCCGATGCCATCGCGGCGGGGCTGGCGAGCTTCGGCGGCGTCAAGCGCCGCTTCACCCATACCGGCACGTGGAACGGCGTCGACATATTCGACGACTACGGCCACCATCCGGTGGAGATAGCAGCGGTCCTGAAGGCCGCGCGCTCGGTGGCGACGGGGCGCGTCATCGCCATCGTCCAGCCGCATCGCTATACGCGCCTGCACGACCTGTTCGACCAGTTCTGCCTCGCTTTCAACGATGCCGACAAGGTGGTCGTCGCGCCGGTCTATGCGGCCGGCGAGGCACCGATCGAGGGCGTCAGCCGGGATTCGCTGGTCGAAGGGCTGCGGCTCCGCGGCCATCGCGATGCCGTGCCGCTTTCGGGACCCGACGAGCTGGCGCCGCTCGTAGCCAGCATCGCCAAGCCCGGCGACTATGTCGTCTGCCTCGGCGCCGGCTCGATCACGCAATGGGCCTATGCCCTGCCGGGGCAACTGGAAAAGCTCGGAAAGTGATGGCGGGGCCGACGGATATCCCCGGCCTGCGCGGGCGGGTGACGGTAGGGGCGGCGCTGGCGCCGTTCACGTGGTTCCGCGTCGGCGGGCCGGCGGAGTTCCTCTTCCAGCCGGCGGATGCCGATGATCTCGCGCTTTTCCTGCAGGCGATCGACCCGGAAATGCCCGTCCACGTGGTGGGAGTCGGCTCGAATCTGCTGGTGCGGGATGGCGGGGTGCCGGGGGTGGTGATCCGCCTGTCGGCGAAGGGTTTCGGCCATGCCGTGCGGGAGGAGGGCAACCGCATCCGGGCGGGGACAGCGCTCCCCGACAAGCGGCTCGCCGCCTTCGCTCTCGAGCAGGAGCTGGGGGGATTCGCCTTTTACCACGGGATACCGGGAACAGTCGGCGGGGCGCTCCGGATGAATGCCGGGGCCAATGGCGCGGAGACGCGGGAACGCCTCGTGGAAGCGCGTGGAATCACCCGAAACGGTGCGCGAATCGCGTTCTCCAACGCCGATATGGGCTTCACCTACCGGCACAGTGCCGCGCCGGAGGACGTGATCTTCACCGAGGGAGTCTTCGAGGGAATCGCCCGCGGACGGTCTGAGATACAGGCCGAGATGGATGCGGTCGATCATCACCGCGAGACCGCGCAGCCGATACGCGAGAAGACCGGCGGCTCGACTTTCACCAACCCGCCGGGCGGCAAGGCGTGGCAGCTGATCGACGCCGCCGGCTGCCGCGGTCTCCGCGTCGGGGGAGCGCAGGTCTCGGAGATGCACTGCAACTTTCTGATCAATACGGGCACGGCGACCGGTCACGACCTCGAGCTCCTCGGCGAGACGGTGCGGGCACGGGTTTTCGAGAAAAGCGGTGTCCGGCTCGAATGGGAGATCAAGCGGATCGGCGTGCCGGCGGCGGGGCAGGGCGTCGAGCCGTTCCTCGGGAAGGCCTGAAGTGCCTTGCCCGATGTATATACTTGTAGTATATACATCGCATCATGACGCGCTCCACCGTCTTCAAAAACAACCAGACCCAAGCCGTGAGGCTGCCTAAGGCCGTCGCATTCCCGGAAGGGGTGCGGGAGGTCGAGATCGTTGTTTCGGGTCAGGACCGGATCATTCGGCCGATCGTGCGGAGCTGGGCGGACTTCTTCGATGGCAAGCCGGCCAGCGATGATTTCATGGCGGATCGCCATGATCCGCCACCGCAGGAGCGTGACCCGGTTTGACCTACGAGTTCATGCTGGACACCAATATCTGCATCTATGTGATGCGGAACCAGCCTCTGTCGGCGCGCGAACGCTTTGACGGGCTCAGGGACCGGCTCTGCGTGTCGAGCATCACCATCGGTGAACTCTGCTTCGGCGTCGAGAAATCGGCGCGTCGGCAGGAGAACCGCGCCCGGCTCGTTTCGCTACGACAGCTGCTGCCGGCGTTGCCCTTCGGCGCGGAAGCGGCGGAGCACTATGGGCAAATGCGCGCGGCCGTGGAGGCGATAGGTCGGCCAGTAGGCCTGCACGACCTGCAGATCGGGGCGCATGCACGTTCCCTCGGCCTCACGATCGTGACGAACAACACCCGCGAATTCGAACGCATGCCGGGCGTGAAGGTGGAGAATTGGGTCTGAATCTTAGGCTTGGTTAACGTTTGTTAACCATTTCCCTGTTGAACTCCGGATCAGAGATTCGCGTCGTTCCGGAGCAGCAGAGACCCCCATGGCCAAGCACGTCGCCGTCCTGATGGGCGGGTGGTCGAGCGAGCGCCCGGTTTCGCTCAATTCGGGCAAGCAATGCGCTGACGCGCTGGAGACGGCCGGCTATCGGGTGACGCGGGTGGACGTCGGTCGCGACGTCGCCGAGGTCCTGGCGAAGCTGAAGCCCGACGTCGCCTTCAATGCACTCCACGGTCCCTACGGCGAGGACGGCTGCATCCAGGGGGTGCTCGAGGTCCTCGCGATCCCCTACACACATTCCGGCGTGCTCGCCTCGTCGCTCGCCATGAACAAGCCCCTCGCCAAGGACGTGATGAAGGCGGCGGGCATCCCGGTGGCGCAGTCGGTGCTGGTCAACCGCTTCGAGGCGGCGAAGGCCCATGTCATGCCGCCGCCCTACGTGATCAAGCCGCCGAACGAGGGCTCGAGCTTCGGCGTGCTGATCGTGCGCGAGGATGCGACCCACCCGCCGCAGCAGCTCTATGCCGACGACTGGCCCTATGGCGACATCGTCATGGCCGAGAAGTTCGTAGCCGGGCGCGAGCTGACGGTCGGCGTGCGCGGCGACGAGGCCTTCGACATCATCGAGGTCGTCACCGACAACCGCTTCTACGACTACGACGCGAAATATGCGCCCGGCGGCTCAAAACACATCCTGCCGGCGCAAATTTCATCAATTGTTTACCAAAATGTACGGATGCTTGCGGTCAAGGCCCACAAGGCCCTCGGTTGCCGGGGCATCAGTCGCGCGGACTTCCGCTACGACGACCGGCCGGGCGGGTCGGGTGAGCTCATCTGTCTTGAAGTGAATACGCAGCCGGGCATGACGACCACGTCGCTGGTCCCGGACATGGCGGCCTATGCGGGGATCAGCTTCCCCGACCTGGTGAAGTGGATGGTGGAGGACGCGTCGTGCAACCGGTAGAGACCGGCAGGGCCGAGATGGAAGCGGAAGCCGCGGGCGGCGGGACCGCGCGCCTCGTGCTGCCGCGCTTCCTGCGCCGGCCGGTGCGCGCGCTCATGCGCAAGGACTGGAAGCTGCCGCGCGCGATCGGCCTGAAGGGGACGCTGGTCCTGTTCATCGCCACCGGCGTCACCGGCGTGCTCATCGGTGGCCATTCGATGACGGTCGCCGCCGCCGTCACCTCCTGGTGCGGCCTCGCCATCGAGAACGTGCAGATCACCGGGCAGAGCGAGACGTCGGAGATCGACGTGCTCGGACAGCTCGAGCTCGGCGACTATCCCTCGCTCGTCACCTTCGACGTCGATGCCGCCAAGTCGCGCATCGAGGCGATGCCGTGGGTGAAGGAAGCGCGCATCAAGAAGCTCTATCCCGACACCCTGCAGATCGCGATCACGGAACGCGCGCCCTTCGGCATCTGGCAGCATGCCGGCGGCATCGTCTCGCTCATCGACAAGGACGGGAAGGTGATCATCGACGATGTCGGCGAGCGCTATTCGCGGCTGCCCTTCGTCGTCGGCGACGGCGCCGAGACCCGCGTCGCGGAATATGCCGAGCTGGTCGACGGCGTGCCGGAGCTGAAGAACCGCATCCATGCCGGCGTGCTGATCTCCAACCGCCGCTGGAACGTGGTGCTCGACAACGGCGTCGAGCTGCTCCTGCCGGAGAAGGATCCGGGCTCCGCGCTGGTCGCGGTCGCCGCGCTCGACACGCAGAGCAATCTGCTGTCGCGCGACATCTCGGCGGTCGACCTGCGCTCGCCCGACAAGCTGCTCGTCCGGCTGAGCGACACGGGCGAGAAGGCCCGCAAGGAAGTTCTCGACGAGCGCGCGAAACTCGCCAAGAAGGGGGCTGCAAAGACGTGAGGCTGTTCGGCTCATCCGATACCGGCATGCGGGCGATTTCGCGCCGCGCCGCGATCGTCTCGATCCTCGACGTGGGATCGACCAAGATCTGCTGCCTCATCGCGCGCCTCGTCCCGCTGGAGCCGGACGAGGCGAGCGACACGCTGCGCGGCCGCACGCATTCGATCGAGGTGCTCGGCATCGGGCACCAGCGTTCGCGCGGCATCAAGTCGGGCGTGGTCACCAACCTCGATGCGGCCGAGCAGGCCATCCGCCTCGCCGTCGACGCGGCCGAGCGCATGGCGGGCATCACGGTCGAATCGCTGATCGTCAACGTCTCCTGCGGCCGCCTGCAGGGCGAGACCTATTCGGCGACCGTGGCGCTCTCCGGCCAGGAAGTCGGCGAAGCGGAGATCGGCCGCGTGCTCGCCGCCGGCCGCCGGCATTCGATCACCGAGGGCCGCTCGCTCGTCCATTCGCTGCCGATCGGCTACTCGATCGATTCCGACGGCGGCATCGCCGACCCGCGCGGCATGACCGGGCAGCAGCTCGGCGTCGACATGCACATGGTGACGGCGGATTCGCAGCCGCTGCGCAACCTCGAGCTCTGCATCAACCGCTCGCACCTCTCGATCGAGACGCTGGTCGCCTCGCCCTATGCCAGCGGGCTTTCGGTACTGGTCGAGGACGAGGCTGAGCTCGGCTGCGCCTGCATCGACTTCGGCGGCGGCACCACCACCATCGCGGTCTTCATGAAGGGCCAGTTCGTCCATGTCGATGCGGTCGCCGTCGGGGGACAGCACATCACCACCGACATCGCGCGCGGGCTTTCCACTTCGCTCGAAGGCGCCGAGCGGCTGAAGACGATGCACGGCAGCGCGCTGCCGACGGCGTCGGACGACAACGACATCCTCTCCGTGCCGCCGATCGGCGACGAGAGCGACGTGCCGAACCAGATCCCGCGTTCGGCGCTCACCCGCATCATCCGGCCGCGCATCGAGGAAATCCTGGAGCTCGTCCGCGACCGGCTCAATTCGTCGGGCTTCGCCTCCATGGTCGGCCGCCGCATGGTGCTGACCGGCGGCGCCAGCCAGCTCACCGGGCTCGCCGAGGCGGCGCGGCGCGTGCTCGCGCGGAACGTGCGGCTCGGCCGTCCGCTCGGCGTGACCGGCATGCCCGAGGTCGCCAAGGGTCCGGCCTTCGCCACGTCGGTGGGGCTCCTGATCTACCCGCAGGTGGCCGAGTTCGAGGAATACGGTGCCGGCTCCGGACCGGTGCTCAAGATGACCGGCACGGGAGGCTATTTCTCGCGCGTCGGCCAGTGGATCCGGGAGAATTTCTGACGCGCGTGAGGCGTCCGGCGACCGCGGCGGCGGCGCTGACAACGAAGCAAATGGAAGGCCGGCGGAACGCAGACGGCCGAACTTGAAGAGGGTCGCTATGACTATCAATCTGCAGATGCCGGAAATCAAGGAACTGAAGCCAAAGATCACGGTCTTCGGCGTCGGCGGAGCCGGCGGCAACGCCGTCAACAACATGATCCGCTCGGGGCTGGAAGGCTGCGAGTTCGTCGTGGCGAACACCGACAGCCAGGCGCTCACCTCCTCGCGCGCCGGGCGCCTGATCCAGATGGGCGTCGCGGTGACCGAGGGCCTCGGCGCCGGCTCGCAGCCGGAAGTCGGCCGGGCGGCGGCGGAGGAGGCGATCGACGAGATCACCGACCACCTGACCGGCTCGCACATGGTGTTCGTTACCGCCGGCATGGGCGGCGGCACCGGCACGGGCGCCGCGCCGATCATCGCCCGCGCGGCGCGCGACCAGGGCATCCTCACCGTCGGCGTGGTGACCAAGCCGTTCCAGTTCGAGGGCGCGCGGCGCATGCGCCTTGCCGAGCAGGGCATCCGCGACCTGCAGGCCTGCGTCGACACGCTGATCGTCATCCCCAACCAGAACCTCTTCCGCATCGCCAACGAGAAGACCACCTTCGCCGACGCCTTCGCGATGGCCGACCAGGTGCTCTTCTCGGGCGTCGCCTGCATCACCGACCTGATGGTGAAGGAGGGCCTCATCAACCTCGACTTCGCCGACGTCCGCTCGGTGATGCGCGAGATGGGCAAGGCGATGATGGGCACCGGCGAGGCCTCGGGCGAACGCCGCGCCATCCAGGCGGCGGAGGCGGCGATCGCCAACCCGCTCCTCGACGAGACCTCGATGAAGGGCGCCAAGGGCCTCCTCATCTCGATCACCGGCGGCAAGGACCTGACCCTGTTCGAGGTGGACGAGGCGGCGACCCGCATCCGCGAGGAAGTCGACCCGGACGCCAACATCATCCTCGGCGCGACGTTCGAGGAGAGCCTCGAGGGCGTCATCCGCGTCTCGGTCGTGGCGACCGGCATCGAGAAGGAAGCCGCCCAGGCGACCGACCCGATCCAGGCCGCCGCCATCCAGGCCGCCGCCGCCCGTATGGCGGAGATCCGCACCGAGCAGCCGGCGGCCGCCACGCCGGTGATCCCGACCCAGGCGCGTCCGCGTCCGGTGGCGCAGCCGCCGGTCTCGGCGATCCGTCCGGCGGTGCAGAAGGTCGCCCCCATGCCGCGTCCGGCGGTCGCCCAGGCGGCCGCGCCGGTGCAGCCGCGTCAGGCCCCGCAGGCCGACTATGGCAGCGCCCTTGCCGCCGCCATGGAGCAGGCCGAGATGCACGATCCGGGGGTGACCATCCAGCCGTTCAACGCGGCGCCGGTCGCCGCGCAGTACGAGGAGCACGAGATCGACCTCGACATGACCGCGGCCCCGGCCGAGGAGCACGTCGAGGTGGAGATGGAGGCGCCCTTCATCCCGCCGCAGCCGGAGGCTCCGCCGAGCCGCATGCCGAAGATCGAGGACTTCCCGGCCCAGACGCAGCGCGAGCTGGCGCAGCAGAACCGTCCGGTCGACCAGGAGGACCGGGGGCCGCTCAGCCTCCTCCGCCGGCTCGCCGGCGTCGGTCTCGGCCGCCGCGAGGAGGATCCGGTCCCCGCGGCGAGGCCGCAGCAGAGCCAGACCCGGCAGCAGCAGCCGGCCGCGCAGCGTCCGCAGCCGCGGGTGCAGATGCCGCCGCCGCCGCCGGCTCCCGACTATGCCAAGCGACCGCCGCAGCCGCGGGTTGCCGGCGAGGGCCTGTACAAGCCGCGCGCGGGCGAACTCGATCCGCACGGCCGCCAGATGCCGCGCGAGCAGCGGGGCGCGGATGACGAGCTGGAGATTCCGGCTTTCCTCCGCCGCCAGGCGAACTGATCGCAATACGGGGCGCGACCAGGGTCCGGCGAGGGTGACCTTGCCGGACCTAACCGTTTGATCTATCGAAGAATACCGCCCAAGCCGGCTTGTGTCAGAGGGCGTAACATACGGTTAGAAAGCGTGATTTTGTGCGACGCACCGGGCATGGCACGGTGGCTACCGAAGAAGGGCGCTGGGCGACCGATTCGGAGCACGGGGGCGGGGATGTCCGCCGGCTTCACGCACAACCAGCCAGGTGCCCGAGTTGTGTTGTAAGGGGCGGATGGACGTATGGCGAGACGGCAGCCGGGGAAACAGACGACGCTACGCAATCGCGTGGCCCTGTCGGGCGTCGGCGTCCATTGCGGGCGTTCGGTAGCCGTCACGCTTCATCCGGCGGAGGCCGATACGGGCATCACGTTCCTGCGCACCGGTATTGAAGGCGGATGCGACCGGGAAGTTCCCGCCGATTATCGTTTCGTGCGGCCGACGGATCTCTGCACCACGGTTGCCGACGGCGAGGCCTCGATCGCCACGATCGAGCACATCATGGCGGCGCTGCGCGGCGCCGAGATCGACAATGTCGTCGTCGAGATCGACGGCGGCGAGGTGCCGGTCATGGATGGCAGCGCCGATGCGTTCCTCCGCGCCTTCGACCAGGCGGGCGTGAAGAGCCTCGCGGCCTCGCGGCGCTATATCCGCATCGAGCGGGCGGTACGCGTCGAGGTCGGCAATTCCTACGCCGAGTTCCGCCCCTTCAACGGGGCGCGGGTCGAGGTCGAGATCGATTTCGCCAATTCGCTGATCGGGCGCCAGGCGATCGTCGTCGACGTGACGCCGGACACCTTCCGCAGCGACCTGTCGCGGGCGCGCACCTTCGGCTTCCTTGCCGATGTCGAGGCGCTGTGGGCGCGCGGGCTCTGCCTCGGCGCCTCGCTCGACAATGCCATCGTGGTCGGCGACGACCGGGTGATCAACCCGGAAGGGCTCCGCTACAGCGACGAGTTCGTGCGCCACAAGGCGCTCGATGCCTTCGGCGACATCGCGCTTGCCGGTGCGCCGATCCTCGGCTCCTACCGCTCCTATCGCGGCGGCCATCGCCTCAACGTCATGGCGGTGGAAGCGCTGATGTCCGAGACGGATGCGTGGAGCTACGTCGAGGCGCCGGCGCCGCGCCGCGAGAGCGGCTACGCCCCGCTGTCCGCCGGGGTGGCGGCGGTCGCCTTCGGGCCGGAAGTCTCGTAGGTTCCGGACGGTGCGCCATGCGGAAAAGGCCGGGATTCCGGCCTTTTGCCATAAAAATGCGCCAATAGCCTGCGACCTCGGATGGCGATGGCGGCCGGTTTGGGCTAAACAGGCGCGGCACGCTGACGACGAGTCTTCAGGCGACTGCAGCAAGCAGCGCGGGCGGGGAATGCCATGAACCTATCGGAACGCAAACGGCCGCTGCCCGCCAAGGGCATGAAGCTCGCGGTCGTTGCGGCGATTCTCCTGACCGCCGGCGCGCTCTCGGCCTGCTCCCATTCGGTGGTCGGCACCAAGGCGCAGTTCCAGCCGGACCAGCCCTCGGGCGAGCTCTACAACAAGGGCCTCGCCTATGTGAACGCGGGCAAGATGAAGGAGGCGGTGAAGCAGTTCGACGAGGTCGACCGCCAGCATCCCTATTCGGAGGATGCCCGCAAGGCGCTCATCATGTCGACCTTCGTCAGCTACCGGCGCGGCGAGTACGACGATGCGATCTCGAGCGGCAACCGCTACCTGACGCTCTATCCGGGCACGGCGGACGCCGCCTATGCGCAGTACCTGATCGGGCAGTCCTACTTCAACCAGATCCCGGACGTGACGCGCGACCAGCAGAAGACCCAGCGGGCGCTCGCCGCCATGCAGGAGGTCGTGCAGCGCTATCCCGACAGCGAATATGCCGACGACGCGCAGAAGAAGATCATCATGACGCGCGACCAACTGGCCGGAAAGGAAATGCAGATCGGCCGCTACTATCTCGAGCGGCGCGAATACCTGGCGGCGATCAACCGTTTCAAGGAAGTGACCACCGAATACCAGGACACCCGCCACGTCGAGGAGGCGCTGGAGCGCCTGGTCGAGGCCAACCTCGCCATGGGCCTCGTCGGCGAGGCGCAGACCGCGGCGGCGGTGCTCGGGCACAATTTCCCCGACAGCCGCTGGTACAAGGACGCCTACAAGCTCCTGCAGAAGAAGGGCGTCAGCCCGCAGGACAATGGCGGCGCGTTGAGCCAGGCCTTCGCCAAGAAGAAGGCATCCAGCTGATCCTCGCGACATGCTCGCTGCCCTTGCGATCCGCGACATCGTCCTCATCGACCGGCTGAACATCGATTTCACGCGCGGCATGACCGTGCTGACCGGCGAGACCGGGGCCGGCAAGTCGATCCTCCTCGATGCATTGTCGCTTGCCCTCGGTGGGCGGGGCGACAGCGGGCTCGTGCGGCAGGGCACCAGCCAGGGCGACGTGACGGCGGTCTTCGACGTTGCCGCCGACCATCCCGCGCGGAAGCTGCTCGCCGAGAGCGGCATCGAGGCGGAGGGCGACATCATCCTCCGCCGCATGCAGAGCGAGGATGGCCGCAGCCGCGCCTTCGTCAACGACCAGCCGGTCTCGGTGTCGCTGCTTCGCGACGTCGGGGCGCGGCTCGTCGAGATCCACGGCCAGCACGACGACCGGGCGATGGTCGACGGCGCCGCCCATCGCACGCTGCTCGATGCCTTCGGCGGCCTGCAGAAGGAAGCGGGGCAGGTGGCCGGCGCGCATCGCCGCTGGCGGGCGGCGGAGGGCGCGGTGGCCGAGCTCGACGCGCGCATCGCTGCGGCGCGCCGCGAGGCGGACTATCTCCGGGCGGCGGGGGACGAGCTGACGAAGCTCGCACCCGAAGCGGGCGAGGAAGAGGAACTCGCGACGCGCCGCCAGCAGATGATGCGGTCGGAGAAGGTCGCCGGCGACATTTCCGAAGCGCATGACACGGTCGCCGGCTCCGCCTCGCCGATCCCGGCGCTTTCGGGACTGCTCCGGCGGCTGGAGCGGAAGGCGCCCGAGGCGGGCGGCCTCCTCGATACGACGGTGGTGGCGCTCGCCCGCGCCATCGACGCGCTGCAGGAGGCCGAGCAGGGCCTCGACGAGGCGATGCGCCGGGCCGACTTCGACCCGAGGGAACTGGAGCGGACCGAGGAGCGGCTCTTTGCGCTCCGCGCCGCGGCGCGCAAGTATTCCGTGCCGGTCGGCGAGCTTGCCGCGCTTGCCGCGCGTCTCGCCGCCGATCTCGGCAATCTCGAATCCGGCGAGGACAGGCTCGCCGGGCTCCGCACGGCGGCCGTCGAGGCGCGCGGCGACTATGACAAGGCGGCGACGGCGCTGAGCGGCCGGCGGAAATCGGCGGCAAGGGCGCTGGAGAAGGCGGTCAACGCCGAGCTGCCGGCGCTGAAGCTCGAGCGCGCCACCTTCAGCGTCGCCATGGAGACCGACCCGGCGCGGGCGGGCGAAGCCGGCATCGACGAGGTGACCTTCGCGGTGCAGACCAATCCGGGGACGCGGCCGGGCCCGCTCACCAAGGTCGCCTCGGGCGGCGAACTGGCGCGCTTCCTTCTCGCCCTCAAGGTGGCGCTTGCCGACCGCGGCTCGGCGCCGACGCTGGTCTTCGACGAGATCGACACGGCGGTCGGCGGCGCGGTGGCGGATGCCATCGGCGTGCGGCTGGCGCGGCTCGCCGGCAGGGTTCAGGTGCTCGCCGTCACGCACGCGCCGCAAGTGGCGGCGCGGGCGGGATCGCATCTCCTCGTCGCCAAGGGCGGCGCCAAGGGCAAGGCGGTGCAGACCGGCGTCGCGCTCCTCGACGAGGCGAAGCGGCGCGAGGAGATCGCGCGGATGCTTGCCGGCGCGACCGTGACCGACGAAGCACGGGCTGCGGCCGACCGCCTCATCCTCGGCGCCGCCTAGATCATTGATCTGTCGCTCTTCCGGACGGAAAACCCTTTCGCGCCTTTCCTGGAAACGCTCCCAGAGAATTGTCGCCGTCCGGGGTTGGCGGGAGGCCTTTGCTTGCCTATGAACGCTGATCCGTCCGGCACCGGGGAAAGGCGCTTTCGCCACCGATGAAACGATATCCGCGAAGCCTCTGGGTGATCTTCGGGATCCTCCTCGTCGACACCATGGGTTTCGGGCTCCTCATCCCGATCCTGCCGAAGCTGGTCGAGCAGATGCTCGGCGGGGACGTCGCCGAAGCCTCGACGGTCTACGGCCTCTTGCTCGCCTCCTTCGCGCTGATGGGCTTCATCTTCAGCCCGATCATGGGGAGCCTCGCCGACCGCTACGGCCGCCGGCCGGTCCTGTTCCTGTCGCTCGCGGCGCTCACGGTCGACTACCTGATCCTCGCCTTCGCGCCGAGCGTCGGCTGGCTGTTCCTCGGGCGCATCATTGCCGGCATCTTCTCGGCCACGATCAGCGTGACCTCGGCCTATGTCGCGGATACGAGCCCGCCGAAGGAACGCGCGGCGCGTTTCGGCTTCACCGGCGCGGGCATGGGCCTCGGCCTCATCACCGGGCCGATGATCGGCGGCCTGCTCGGCGAACTGGGCGCCCGGGCGCCGTTCTTCGCCGCGGCGGCACTCGCTTTGGTCAATTGCGTCGCCGCCTATCTGTTCCTGCCCGAATCCCTCGACCAGGCGCATCGCAGGCCGTTCCGGCTGAGGGATGCGAACCCGCTCGGCGCCTTCCTTGCCGTGCGGCCGTACCCGATGGTCGTGGTGCTGCTTGCCGTGTGCTTCCTGATGAACCTTGCCGGCCGTATGCTGGAAAGCACCTGGGTGCTCTATACCGGCTACCGGTTCCAGTGGGGCGCGTTCGAGGCGGGCGCCTCGCTCACCGCCTTCGGCGTCGCCTATGCCATTGCGCAGGTCTGGCTGGTGCGGAAGCTCGCCGACAAGATCGGCGAGTGGAGCACGCTGCTCCTCGGGCTCGTGATCGGGGTCGGCACCTTCTGCATCTTCGCCTTCGCCATGGGCGGCTGGGTGATGGCCGTGAACGTCATTCCCTACGGCGCCGCCACGGGCATAGCCGGGCCGGCGCTGCAGGCGCTCGCCACCAAGGCGATGCCGGTCAACCGCCAGGGGCTGCTGCAGGGGGCGATCGCCAGCCTCATCACCGCCACCGGCGTGATCGGGCCGCCCATCGGCTCATACCTCTTCTCGTTCTTCATCGGCGAGGATGCGCCGACGATCTTTGCCGGCGCGCCCTATATCTTTGCGGCGGCGCTGTTGGCGGGAGCGCTGGCGGTGATGCTCCTCTGGCGGAACAAGCTGCCGCACGAGGGCGTCATGCCCGAGGAGAATTCCTGGCCAGGTCCGGGCTGACCAGCCGCGGGAGGAGCGAAATTGGCGAGGGCGAAAGGGGATGGACCGGTCGCGAAGCTGAGCGAGGGCGAGGCGGCTTCCGAGCATGCCCGGCTGGCGGCGGCGGTCGCGGAGAACAATCGCCTCTACTACCAGGAGGACGCGCCGGCCCTGTCGGATGCCGACTATGACGCGCTGCGGCGCCGGCTGGTCGAGATCGAGGAACGTTTCCCGGAGCTGAAGAGCGAGATTGCCCAATCGGTCGGGGCGCCGGCGCTGCCGAAGTTCGGCAAGGTGGTCCACGCCGTTCCAATGCTCTCGCTGGACAATGCGTTTTCCGACGAGGATGTCACCGAGTTCCTCGCCCGCGTCCGCCGGTTCCTCCGGCTCGGCGAGGAGGATCCGCTGGCGTTCACGGCCGAGCCGAAGATCGACGGGCTATCCTGCGCGATCCGCTACGAGAAGGGCCGGCTCGCGATCGCCGCCACCCGCGGCGACGGGTATACGGGCGAGAACGTCACGGAGAACATCCGCACGATCCGCGAGATTCCCGGCCGCCTGAAGGGGGATGTCCCCGATGTGGTCGAGGTGCGCGGCGAGGTCTACATGCGCCACGCGGAATTCAAGGCGCTGAACGACCGCGTCGAGAAGGAGGGCGGGCGGACCTTCGCCAATCCCCGCAACGCGGCGGCGGGGTCGCTCCGCCAGCTCGACCCATCGATCACCGCGTCGCGGCCGCTCCACTTCTTCGCCTATGCCTGGGGTGAGATGAGCGGGATGCCCTCCGATACGCAGGCGGGCATGGTGCAGACGTTCGAGCGCTGGGGCCTGCCGACCAACCGGCGCATGCGCATCTGCGAGACGGCGGCCGAAGCGCTCGCCTTCTACCACGAGATCGAGGAGGAGCGGGCGAAGCTCGGCTACGACATCGACGGCGTCGTCTACAAGGTCAACCGGCTCGACCTGCAGCAGCGGCTCGGCTTCGTCTCGCGAAGCCCGCGCTGGGCGATCGCGCACAAGTTCGCCGCGCAGCAGGCCTTCACGATCCTCCGCGGCATCGACATCCAGGTCGGCCGCACCGGCGCGCTGACGCCGGTGGCACGGCTCGAGCCGGTCACGGTCGGCGGCGTCGTCGTCGAGAACGCGACGCTGCACAACGAGGACTACATCAAGGGCATCGGCTCGGACGGCGAGCCGATCCGCGAGGGCAGGGACCTCAGGATCGGCGACACGGTGATCGTGCAGCGCGCCGGCGACGTGATCCCGCAGATCGTCGACGTCGACATGGACAAGCGGCCGAAGGCGGCGAATCCCTACGAGTTCCCGACGACCTGCCCGGTCTGCGGCAGCCATGCCCTGCGCGAGGTCAATCCGAAGACGGGGGTGCGCGATTCCGTCACCCGCTGCACCGGCGGCCTCATCTGCTCGGCACAGACGGTCGAGCGGCTGAAGCACTTCGCCTCGCGCAACGCCTTCGACATCGAAGGGCTCGGCGACAAGCAGATCGAATTGTTCCACGGGCGCGGGCTGGTCAACACGCCGGCCGACATCTTCACGCTCCATGACAAGCTCGATGCGGTGAAGAAGGCGGTCTTCGAGCAGCGCGAGGCGCTCGCCCGGGAACGCGAGGCGCGCGACGGCAGGAAGCGCGAGAAGGCGGTGCCCGAGAACGAGCGCACCTACAAGGACGTCGACAACCTCATCGCGTCGATCGAGGCGCGGCGCACGATCAGTTTGCCGCGCTTCATCTATGCCCTCGGCATCCGCCATGTGGGGGAGACCAACGCCAAGCTGCTGGCGCGGAGCTACGGCACCGTGGAGGCCTTCGAGGCGGCGATGATCGCCGCGGCCGATCCGCAATCGGAAGCATGGGCGGAACTCGATTCCATCGCCGGCATCGGCGACGTCGTGGCGAAGGCCGTGGTCGATTTCTTCGTCGAGCCGCACAACATCGCGGCGCTGAAGGCGCTGACCGCGCAAGTCGCGGTCGAGCCGATGGAGGCGGTCGACACGTCGGGCTCGCCGGTGGCTGGCAAGACGGTGGTCTTCACCGGCACGCT
This sequence comes from Hyphomicrobiales bacterium, assembly GCA_017305635.1. Classification (GTDB taxonomy): domain Bacteria; phylum Pseudomonadota; class Alphaproteobacteria; order Rhizobiales; family Kaistiaceae; genus JAFKKF01. The sequence goes on from JAFKKF010000007.1 coordinate 98,069, forward strand.
CGAGCGGATGACGCGCGAGGAGGCGAAGGCCATGGCCGAGCGGCTCGGCGCCAAGGTCGCCGGATCGGTGTCGAAGAAGACCGACCTGCTGGTGGCGGGACCCGGCGCCGGCTCCAAGCTCAAGGACGCCGAGAAGCACGGCGTCAAGGTGATCGACGAGGCCGGGTGGTTCGAGCTGGTTGGCGGGTAGGCCGTGCCATCACCTCTCCCCGGTGGGGAGAGGTCTGTTTCTCTTGTCGAGCGGAGCGAGGCTTGGAGAAACAGGGTGAGGGCGAGGCGGACTATCCGAATGGGGCTCAGCCTCCTGACCCCTCCCCAAAACCAACTCCGCTCCGCTCCGCTGGTTTTGGCCCTCCCGCAAGGGGAGGGCTGGGCGTCGCGGCCTTCATGCGCCGTGACCGGTGACCGACGACACATTTCCGCCGGGGGTTTTCCGCTAAGTCAGGCGAGCGAAAACAGCCGAAGGAGCGGAAGATGAAGCGTGGCGCGGGAATCCGTGGCCTGTCGATGGGAATGTCGCTGGCGGCGGCGATCGGCCTGGCGGCGATGACCGGGCCGGCGCGGGCCGACGAGGCGGCGGCGAAGCTCGCCGCGGATCACCTCTACGCGGGAACGCTCGCCGAGGGAGACACGGCGCTGACCGCGATCCTCGCCATGGATCCGCAGAACGGCGAGGCGAAGATCGGGCTCGCGACCGTGAAGTTCGTCCGCGCCATCGAGAAGCTGTCGCAGGGGCTCTATCGCTACGGCCTGCAGCAGCCGCGCAATTCCTTCATGCTGCCGGTCCTGCGCCTGCCGGTGCCGGTCAATCCCAATCCGGAGCCGATCACCTACGAGGCTTTCCGCGGGCTGCTCTCCGATTTCGCCGCCGATATCGGCGCGACCGAGAAGCTGCTCGGCGAGATGGGGCCGGAGGAATTCAAGTTTCCGCTCGACCTTGCCCGCGTCCGCTACGACATAAACGGGGACGGAGGGTTCGATCCCGAGGAGAGCATGCTCGGCGTCCTTACGCACGTCACCGGCGTGGGGCGGGACCGGATGCCGGCCGACCTCACCTTCGCCTTCGACCGGGCGGATGCCTATTGGCTGCAGGGCTATTGCAACGTGATCCTCGGCGTGGACGATTTCTTCCTCGCCTATGACTGGCACGAGAGCTTCGAATACACTTTCCACCTCTTCTTCCCGAAGTCCGACCTGCCGTTCACGCGGGCGCTCGACGCGGCCGGCCCGGACGATTTCACCAACATCGCCGACCTGATCTCGTTCCTGCACGTGCGCTGGCCGCTCGCCGACGCCAAGCGGATGTCGGACTCGCGTGCGGCCTTCAAGAAGGCGGTGACGCTCAGCCGCAAGGACTGGGATGCGATCGAGGCCGAGACGGACAATGACCGGGAATGGCTGCCCAATCCGAAGCAGACCGGGCGCTTCGCCGGCTTCACGGTGACGGAGGACAGGATCAAGGCGTGGCGGGCCGTGCTCGACCAGGTCGACCTCATGCTCGACGGCAAGAAGCTGGTGCCGCACTGGCGCTTCCGCCAGGGCTTCAACCTCGCCAAGGTCTTCGAGGAGCCGCGGCCGTTCGACATCGTGCTCTGGGTCACCGGTCCGGCGGCGCTGCCCTACCTGCAGGACGGACCCATCGGCACCAGCCAGGACTGGAACGGGCTCGCCGAGGTGTTCGAAGGCAGCTTCGGCATCTACATGGCCTGGTTCAACTGACCAAGGGAAACCCCGCCGGGAGGTCCCGGCGGGGTTCCACGCTGGCTGCAGTGGTCTGCGTCACTGCGCCGGCGCCGGAGTCGCCGGCGCCGCGGGGGCTTCCGCAGCCGGCGCCTCCGAGCGGGCCTTGGCCTGCTGCTCGGCGAGCGTCACGAATTCCGGCGCCGCCTTCAGCTGGTCCTTGGTGGCGTTGAGGGCGAGCTTGACGCGGCCGTCGGCGTCCGTGGTCGCGGTGATCTTGTCGACCGGCACGGCGACGTTCTTCTCGCCGATGCCGAGGAAGCCGCCGACGCCGATGACGACGGCATCCACATGGCCGTTGGAGCTGATCACGACGTCATTGACGTCGCCGAGGGTCTCGTCCTGCGGATTGTAGACGCTCTTGCTGATCCAGGCGGAGACGAGCTGCTGATCGGCCGCTTGCTGCGGCACGAAGGTCAAGTCGGTGCTCGCGACGGCAGCGGCCGGCGCAGGCGTGGCCGGCTCGGCAGCGGCAGCGGGTGGCGTGGCAGGCGGGTTAGCCTCGGCGGGCGGATTTGCCGGATCGGTCGCCGCAGGCGGCTCTGCACTCATCGGCGTGGTGTCTTCCGCGAAGGCGGGAGTGGCGAGCAGCGCGACGAAGGCCGCGGTGGTGAGAAGCTTCTTCATCTCCGGTTCTCCTGTTGTGAACGGCAGGGACCGGCCGCCGGTGAGGAGGAGGGCGGCCGCGAGGTCCTGTCTCGCAAACGTGAAGAGGCGGAGGTTGTTCCTGCCCAATATGGGGCGGCGCGCACGGGCTCGGACGCGCCTCTCCCGTCGCCTGGCCGACCGAGGGGGCGTCGCCTACCCGATGGGGCGGGTCGCTTCGGTCAGCCAGTCGCGATCGGCCATGTCCAAGAGCGGGGCGAGGGAGGATGCGACCCAGGCATGGTAGGCGTCGAGCCAGGCGATCTCGTCGCGCGAGAGGAGCGACGGCTCGACGAGGCGGAGGTCGATCGGGCAGAGGGTGATCGTCTCGAAGGCGAGCATGGCGCGGTCGCCACCGGGAATCGGGGCGGGCGGCGCGACGATGACGAGGTTCTCGATGCGGATGCCATACGCGCCGGTCTTGTAGTAGCCGGGCTCGTTGGAGAGGATCATGCCGGGCTCGAGCGGCACGGTTCCCATCTTCGATATGCGAGCCGGGCCTTCGTGGACCGAAAGGAAGGCGCCGACGCCGTGGCCGGTGCCGTGGTCGTAGTCGAGGCCTGCTTTCCAGAGCGCGATGCGGGCGAGCGTGTCGAGCTGGGCGCCTGAAGCTCCAACGGGGAAGCGGGCGGTGGCAATGGCGATGTGGCCCTTGAGGACGAGGGTGAAGCGCTCGCGCATCTCGGCCGTCGGGAAGCCGATGGGGATGGTGCGGGTGATGTCGGTGGTGCCGTCGCGATACTGCGCGCCGGAATCGACGAGGTAGAGCGAGTTCGCCTCGAGCTTCCGGTTGGTCTCGGGCGTGACGCGGTAATGCACGATGGCGCCATTCGGACCGGCGCCGGAGATCGTGTCGAAGGAGAGATCGACCAGCTCCATGCCGTCCCGTGCCGCGGCCTCGGCGCGGAAGTCGCGGAGCTTCTCCGCGACGGCGATCTCGTCGAGCGTGCCGGGAGGGGCGGCATCGAGCCAGCGCAGGAACCGGACCATGGCGGCGCCGTCGCGGAGATGGGCGCGGCGCATGCCGGCGAGCTCCACCTCGTTCTTGCGCGCCTTCGGGAGGGCGACCGGATCGGCACCCTCGAGGATGGTGCCGCCGGCATCGGCGACGAGCTTGCGGATCGCGTCGGCCGTCGTCGCGGGATCGAGGAGGACGCGCTTTCCGGCGAGAGCGGCGAGGCCGGCGACGAAGGAAGCGGGGGACTCGATCTCGGCAAGCGCGGTGAGCTCGCTACGTACCGAGTTGGAGAGCTTGCGGCCGTCGATGAAGAGCCCGGGGGTGCCGCGTGCGGGCAGCACGGCAAAGGCGAGGGCGGTCGGGTTATGGGCGACGTCCGAGCCGCGGATGTTGAAGAGCCAGGCGATGGAATCGGACTGGGCGAGAACCGCCGTGTCGGCCTTCTTCGCGACGAGGTCAGCCTGCAGGCGGGCGATCTTGGCGGTCGCCTCCTCGCCGGCGAGGCTCGCGGGATGGGGCGCGACGGCGCCGAGCGGCGGGGCGGGGCGGTCGATCCATATCGCGTCGATGGGATTGGCGGCGAGAGGGACGAGCTCGGCGCCGGCGGCGGCCGCCGCCTCGGTGAAGCGGCGGACGTCGGCAATGGTCAGGAGCCAGGGATCGTAGCCGATGCGGTCGCCCGTCTTCACATTCGACGCGAGCCACCTGGAGGGCGGGTTCTCGATGAGGTGCTCGCGCGCGAAGGCGGGATCGACCTGCGCCGCGGCCTGGAGGGTGTAGCGGCCGTCGACGAAGATCGCGGCCTTGTCGGCGAGCACGATGGCGAAGCCGGCGGAGCCCGTGAAGCCCGTCAGCCAGGCGAGGCGCTCGGACGAGGGCGGCGGATATTCGCTCTGGTGCTCGTCGCCGTGGGGGACGAGGAAGCCGGCAAGACCCTCACGGGCGAGGGATTCGCGGAGGCGCTGGAGCTTGGCGGGCGTCGAAAGGGGAGCGGCGGAAGATCGGGTCTCGTGCATCTGCCCTGTCTAGCGCAGGCGCGGCGGACGGGCGAGGGGAAGCGGAGCCGCCGCCATGCCCAATCCGGCGGCATGCGGCCGCGCAGGGGCGAGGCACCGTGCACGAAGCGGCGCCATGCCGCCGCGACTATGGCTTTTGCATTGCAATATTGTGAATGTGCATTGCAGCAAACGTATGTCGATCATGCGCTTGTGCGGCTTCCTGCGAGTCGATTCACGCCCCATACAGGGGTGTCTGGGGAGACGATCGGTTCTCCAACCAGGAAGGAATGCGACATGACCTCGGCGAGATTCGACGGAGCTTCCCTGGCTCCCGCCCTGCGGCTCCGCGGGCACGGTGCCCTGCGGCGCGCGCTCGCCCGCGTCGTCAGCACGCGCCAGGCCGGCCGCGCCGGCCATGAGCATGTCGTCTGCTTCGACGATGCGATGCTCGCCACCTTCGGGCGCCAGCGCGAGGAGCTCGAGCTCGCCAGCCGGCCGGTCTATCCGCTTTAGCCGGGCGTCGATCGCGAGAGACAAGGGGGCGGCTCCGGAGAGCCGCCCGGCGAGCGGCGCGACGTCCGCTCGGCTATTGCTTCACGCCGGAGACGCAGCAGTTGCTGATCTCTGCCGGCGGCACGATGGTCTTCAGGTAGCAGTGGGACTGCGGTCCCTCGAAGCCGGGCTTGACGTAGGTCCATGCCTTGCACGCCGGCTGGGTCTGGCAGGCGCCGAGGCAGAGGAGCGCGGTATTGGCGCCGCCCGAGGCGAAGTCGATATAGTCGCCGCCCGGCCGCGCGACGTTGATCTCGAACGGCCCGCCGGTCTCCGGGGGCGGCGGCGGCGGTGCCGCCTTGGCGCCGGAGATGCAGCAATTGTTGACCGTCGGCGGTGGTGCCGGGTTCTTCAGGAAGCAGCGGGCAGGCGGGCCCTTGAGGAGCGACCAGGCCTTGCAGTTGGCGTCGCCCTGGCAGGCGTTGAAGCAATCCATCGCCTTGCCCGAGGGCACGAGGAAGCTCGCATAGTCGCTGCCGAAGCGATCGCGATTGTCCTGCGCGCCGGGCGGGAGCGGTGGGGGCGGCGGAGGCAGGGCCTTGGCGCCGGAGATGCAGCAACTATTGACCGTCGGGGGCGGCGCCGGGTTCTTCAGGAAGCAGCGGGCGGGCGGCCCCTTGAGGAGCGACCAGGCCCTGCAGTTCGAATCGCCCTGGCAGGCGTTGTAGCAATCCATCGCCTTGCCCGAGGGCACGAGGAAGCTCGCATAGTCGCTGCCGAAGCGGTCGCGGTTGTTCTGCGCGCCGGGCGGCAGCGGCGGCGGAGGCGGCGGAAGCTTCGCTCCCGACACGCAGCAATCCGCAGCGACCTCGGCGGGGATCGCGTCCTTCAGGAAGCAACGCGCCTGCGGCCCCTTGATGCCGGGATTCACGTAGGTCCACGCCTTGCAGTTCAGGTCGCCGTTGCAGGCATTGGCGCAGGCTCCGGGATTGGCGTTCGGCAGGTTGAAGCTCGAATAATCGGAACCGGGCCGGTCCCTGCCGGGGGCGGCGCCGGGGGGCAGGGGGCCGACCAGCTTGACGCCGGAGGTGCAGCAGAAATTCGACTTCACCGCGGGGGCCGGACTCTTCAGGTAGCAGACGGGGTCGGGCCCCTGGATGCCGGGATTGACCCAGGTCCACGCCTTGCAGGCCGGGTCGCCGGCGCAGGCGGCGGCGCATTGCACCGGGCCGGGCGTTCCCGACAGGGCGTTATAGTCGCCGCCCGGCCTGTCCTTGCCGACCTCGTAGATTTCGGCGGAGGCGGTGGCGGAAGCAGCGAGGGCAATGAAGAGGCCAAGGAGCAGGCGGTGGAACAAGCGCATCGATGCCTCCCGGAGACGGCGACGGGCGGTGCAGATTCCCGATCCGTGCCGAGGCTATCACGGGCGCGTGAACAAGACATAGTGACGCTGGTCACGCGGTGGGCGTAAGGGGCGCCCGATCAGGAGGCGCGCCGGAAGGTCAGCGTGAGCCAGCCTTCGCGCTCGATGCCGCCTGCGAGACGGAGGCCTTGCGCGCGATAGGCGGCGACAATGCGGGCGCGCTGCGAGACGAGGAGGCCGGAGAGGATCACCGTGCCGCCCGGAGCAAGGTGCCGGCGGATGGCCGGCGCCAGCATGACCAGCGGGCCGGCGAGGATATTGGCGACGATCAGGTCGAAAGGCCCGGCATCGGCGAAGACGGATTTCGAGAGTCCCGGCGCCGTGACCGCATGGACGAGGCCGGCAACGCCGTTCAACCGCGCGTTCTCCTCGGCGATGCGGGTGGCGACGGCATCGATGTCGCTGGCGACAACCGGTGCCTTCGCCGCCCTGGTGATGGCGATGGCGAGAACGCCGGTGCCGGTGCCGAGGTCGAGGGCGTTGCGGACGGGGCGCGAGCGGAGGACGCGGTCGATGGCAATGAGGCAGGCGGCGGTGGTGCCGTGATGGCCGGTGCCGAAGGCCTCGCCGGCCTCCACCTCGATCGCGATGTCGTTCTCGCGCACGCGGGCGCGATCATGGCGGCCATGGACGAGGAAACGCCCGGCGCGGACCGGCTTCAGGCCCTCGAGGCTCCTGGCGACCCAGTTCTGGTCGGGGAGCGCGGCAATGGCGAAGGCAGCCTTCGTGCCGATGATGCCCGCCGCGGCCGTGGCGAGGGCCTTCCTCTCGGCGGCGCCGGGCGCTTCTTCGAAATAGACCAGCACCTGCCAATGATCGGGGTCGATCTCGCTGAGGTCGACGGAGCGTTCATAGAGGATCGCGTCCTCGCCGATGCGGTCGACGAGGGCGCGTGCCTCTTGTTCGGACGCGACGAGGGTGGCGGTGTGGGTCAAGCAGAGTTCCTGCGGGGCGGTTCGTGAGGCTAAGAAATCAATCCGTGGATGGCCGGCACAAGGCCGGCCATGACGATGGTGGGATATCGGCCGGATCAGCCGATTCTGAACGGAAGCACGTTCGTCGTTGGCCGCGATCTTCCCTCTGATCGTCATGGCCGGCCTTGTGCCGGCCATCCACGACTTTCCTGTTTCTTTCTAGGCCGGAGGATGACGCCCGGTGCGGTTCACGGCCGTGCGACGAAGCTATCGAGGACGCGTTTCTCGCCGGCCTTCTCGAAATCGACGGTGAGCTTGTTGCCCTCCACCGCCGAGATGCGGCCATAGCCGAACTTCTGGTGGAAGATGCGCTCGCCGCGCTTGTAGGCGGAGGCGGTGGTGGCCTTGGCGACCAGCTCGCCTTCGATCAGGCGCTGGCTGGTTTTCGGCCCGGAGAAATTGCCGTAGCCGCCCATCGAGCCGGCGGTCCCCTTGTTACGCTTCGCGCGCTCCCAGCCGGGGGTGGCGTAGGTGTTCTGGAACGGGTCGCGGGTGTCGAAGCGGCTGGAGCCGTAGCTGCCGACGCCGTAGCCGCCATAGGAGGACGTATCCTCGACCACGTCGACATGGGCCTCGGGCAATTCGTCGAGGAAACGCGACGGGATGCTCGCCTGCCAGAGGCCGTGCATACGGCGGTTGGAAGCGAAGCGGATGTAGATGCGCTTCTTCGCCCGCGTGATGCCGACATAGGCGAGGCGGCGCTCTTCCTCCAAGCCTGCGCGGCCCTGCTCGTCGAGCGTGCGCTGGGAGGGGAAGAGGCCTTCCTCCCAGCCGGGGAGGAAGACGGTGTCGAATTCGAGGCCCTTTGCCGAATGGAGCGTCATGATGCTGACGGCGTCCTGCGAGCTCTCGTCGGCGGTGTCCATGACCAGCGAAATGTGCTCGAGGAAGCCGCCCATGGAATCGAACTCCTCCATGGAGCGGACGAGCTCCTTGAGGTTCTCGAGGCGCCCTGGCGCGTCGGCCGAGCGGTCGGCCTGCCACATCTCGGTATAGCCGGACTCCTCGAGGATCACCTCGGCCAATTCGGTGTGGCGGAGCGAATCCATCTGGCTGCGCCAGCGGGCGAATTGCGCCAGGAGGTCGCGGAGCGAGGTGCGCGTGCGGGCGTTCAACTCGTCCGTCTCGACCATGTCGGCGGCGGCATCCATGAGCGGCACGCCGCGGGCGCGGGCGCGGTCGTGGAGGAGCTTCACCGTCGCCTCGCCGATGCCGCGGCGGGGCACGTTGATGATGCGCTCGAAGGCGAGGTCGTCGGCCGGCTGCCAGGTCGCGCGGAAATAGGCGAGGGCGTCGCGGATTTCCTGGCGCTCGTAGAAGCGCGGGCCGCCGATGACGCGGTAGTTGAGGCCGAGGGTGACGAAGCGGTCTTCGAAGGAGCGCATCTGGAACGAGGCGCGGACGAGGATGGCGATGTCGTTCAGCTTGTGGCCGTTCCGCTGGAGCTGCTCGATCTCCTCGCCGACGGCGCGGGCCTCCTCCTCCGAATCCCAATGCGAGGCGACGGAGACCTTGGGCGCATCGGGGTCGCGATGGTCGGTGAAGAGCGTCTTGCCGAGGCGGCTCTCGTTATGGGCGATGAGGTGGGCGGCGGCGCCGAGGATGTGGCCGGTGGAGCGGTAGTTGCGCTCCAGCCGGATGACCACGGCGCCGGGAAAATCCTTCTCGAAGCGGAGGATGTTGTCGACCTCGGCGCCGCGCCAGCCGTAGATCGACTGGTCGTCGTCGCCGACGCAGCAGACGTTGCGGCTGCCCTGCGCCAGCAGCCGCAGCCAGAGGTACTGGGCGACGTTGGTGTCCTGATACTCGTCGACCAGCATGTAACGGAAGCGGCGGTGATAGTCGGCGAGCACATCGGGGTTTTCGCGGAGGATGCGGAGCGGCTCCAGCACGAGGTCGCCGAAATCGGCGGCGTTCAGCACCTTCAGCCGGTCCTGGTAGGCTTGGTAGAGCTTGCGGCCGCGACCGTCGGCAAAGGCGCGGGCATCGCCTTCGGGCACGTCCTTCGGCGACAGGCCGCGGTTCTTCCAGGTGTCGATGTGGCCGGCGAGCTGGCGGGCGGGCCAGCGCTTCTCGTCGATGTTCTCGGCCTGGATGATCTGCTTGAGGAGGCGGATCTGGTCGTCGGTGTCGAGGATGGTGAAGTCGGGCTTGAGGCCGGCGAGCTCGGCATTGCGGCGGAGCATCTTCGCCCCGATCGAATGGAAGGTGCCGAGCCACTGCATGCCCTCGACCACGCCGCCGATGAGGTCGCCGACGCGGTTCTTCATCTCGCGCGCCGCCTTGTTGGTGAACGTGACGGCGAGGATTTCCCAGGGGCGCGCCTTGGCCGTCGCGAGCAGGTGGGCGATGCGGGTCGTGAGCACGCGGGTCTTGCCGGTGCCGGCGCCGGCGAGTACGAGCACCGGCCCGTCGGTCGTCTCGACGGCGAGGCGCTGCTCCGGGTTCAGCCCGTCGAGATAGGGGCGCGGGCGCGCAGCAGCAGCCCGGTCGGCAATGCCGCCGGGGCGAGGCGCCGGGGCGCCGGACGGAAGAGATGCTGCCATGCCGCTCGAATCGTATTGCGTGTCGGAGACAGGGAATATGGAGCCTCTTGTCCCTGTTCTCCAGTTCGGGCAATACTAGAACAATACGTGAACGTATGCTAGCGTTTCATGGTCACGATTCTCCGGAGAGAAGCTCATGGCTACCAATCCGCCCAAGGGCGACAATCACCGCGTTGGTGCAGTCCGCGACCGTTCGCAGGTCCACAATCCGAAGACCGATCATTGGACCAAGCGCGACGGGGACACCGGACGCTTCATGGACCAGAAGGCCGATACGACGCCGTTCAAGGGGGTGCGCAAGGAGGAGTAGCGCGGCCGCCTGCAGCGGCCGGACGGCGGGTCAATAGAGGCCGGGCGTGCTGCCGCCGTCGACGGCTATGGCCGCGCCCTGGATGTGGCTGGCGGCGGGCGAGCACAGGAAGAGGGTCAGCGCCGCGATGTCCTCGGGCTGGCCGATGCGGCGGAGGCCTTCCTTCGCGGTTTCCTCGGCCTCGATCACGTCGGGCGCGACGTTCCGGGCGGCCGCCTTCTGGCGGAAGAGGTCCTTGGTGCGGTCGGTGGCGGTGCGGCCGGGGTGGATGACGTTGACGTTGACGCCGTCGCGGCGGCCGAGGGCGGAGAGGCCCTTCGAGAAATTGGCGAAGGCGGCGTTGACCGAGCCGCCGATGAGGAAATCGGCGCTCGGCGTGCGGGCGGCGCCACCGATGATGTTGACGATCTTGCCCTCCGCCGCGGCGAGCATCGGCCAGAAGAGGCGGCAGAGGCGGACGGCGGCGAAGAATTTCAGAGCGAAGCCGTCCTGCCAGGCTTCGTCGGTAAGGTCGGCGAAGGCGCCGGCCTTGGTGGCGCCGGCGGAATTGACGAGGATGTCGCAGCGGCCGTGGCGCTCGCTCACCGTCCTGAACACGGCCTCGCAGGCGGCCGTCTGGCGGAGGTCGCCGGCGATGACGGTCGGCGCCTTGCCGCCGGCGGCAACGATGGCGTCGGCCGCCTTCCCCAGGTTCGCCTCGGAGGCGGCGGCAAGCACGGTCTCGGCACCGGCCGCGGCAAAGGCCGCGCCGATCGACTGCCCGATGCCGCGGCTGCCGCCGGTGACGACGACGACCTTGCCCTTCAAATCACTGCCCTTGAAATCGCTGCTCATGGGGGAACTCTTCTGTTGACGGGCGGAAAGCCGGAGGGGGTGATTGTGGCACGCGGGCCGCATCCTGTCCCCTGCCTGGGACGGCATGGTCCGCAGGCTCCGTTTACCCTTTCCGGTTGAAGACCGGGCGCCGGTGATGCCGATTATTCAAAATTTCAGGTTGCAGTTGCATCTATTGGCCCTCGGCAATGGACGAGGCGCCGTTCCTGATGATCCGAAAGCCGTTTCTGTTTGCCGGCCTGCTGGCGGTCGGGCTCGGCTTCCTGTTCCTGCGGACCGATTTCGGCCAAACTCTGCTCGGCCGCTGGAGCTTCGTGCGGTCGGTCAGCGATACGGGCAGCTATTTCCGGCTGAAGGTGAAGGTCGCCTACAAGGGCGAGAAGCAGGACTTCGACATCGTCGTCGGCTGCAACGTCCACAGCATCCGCTACAAGGACGGCAGTGATACCTATGAGGCGGGGCTGATCCCGACGGTCTATGGCCGCCGGATGAGCGACGGCAAGGGACTGGTCGTCCGCCCGCCCGATGCCTGCCGCGGCCAGACCACCGCCAACGGGCGGGTCCCGGCGGAATTCATGCCGCTGATGATCGTCTATGACGATGCCGACAAGCTCGGCTTCGGCACGGCGTATCTGTCCGACGAGGCCTATGCCAGCCCGCTATCGCTCCTGACGTTCGGCGGCGCCACCATCGAGTCCGCTACGCGCGAGGAGTGGGACGCCTTCCGGCGTGACGGCCCGCAGAACATCGTGACGCGAGAGCAATACCACTCGATCCAGTCGGACTACGTCGTAGCAAAGATGGGACTCAAGAAGGTTTGGCCTCCGTTCGGCATGATTTGCTACGCCTATCGACGCTTTCTAATACCGGAGGCAGCGCGCGCTAAAATTCGCGAATTTTGGCCGCATGATCATCCACAATATTGGATGCCAACGAACTACGAGCAATCGCGGACCATCGGCGAAGCAATCTCCAAAATTGAACGACGGCCTCGTGACTGGGGCGAGCCGAGCCTGATCGCACGGTCTCAATTCTCGACCAATGCAGAGATACCCGCGAAAGGCGTCGCCCTCAGGGAAGGCGGCGGCTTGATTGATCCGAAGTCTGAGTTGAAGGTGTTTGCTTCAGCCTTCTTCGCGGCGGATAGCGATATCTCCGCCGATAAATTCGCTACTTCGGATGACGGTGCGTCGGCACTGGACCGCCCAACCGTGCAAATCGTCACCAGTCAAATCCGCCTTCTGCACAATCAAGGCCAAGGGTTTGGTCACTGCTATGCCTCGTCGGGATTCTTCTTGCGGCCCGACAAACAACCAGCAGACAAAGAGAGGCTGGTCGCTTTGGTAGACGAGCAATCTATCCGAGGTAGTCCGCGTTCCTGGGTGAACCCAGTTACAAGCGTTGAGCGCTTCCTGGAGCGCGACGAATACTATTTTTCCGGAATATCCTTCGGATTGGATTCCGTTCGCGGAGACATTTGACGCCCAGTCGTGACTGTCGAGGGACCGGCCCCACGTCGCGCCATGAGCGGATGGCTGTGGGGAGCCGGACGAATGTTTTGGCTCACATTCGCCATTTTGCTACGTTGCCTTGTTAATCTGCAATCCCGAGAGGCAACGAGACGATGACGGTGCAGGTCGCGGTCGAGGCGGTCCCGCGGAACGAGGCGGGAATCGGCGCCGCCATACCGGCGCTGGTGGCGCGTTTCGGCGAGCGCGTGGCGCTCGGCGAGGCGCTGCGCCGGCAGCACGGCGCGACCACCAACTGGCTGGCGACCCAGGCGCCGGATGCCGTGGTCTTCGCCGAATCGACCGCGGAAGTCGCCGAGATCGTGAAGCTCTGCGCGGCCAGCCGCGTGCCGGTCATCCCGTTCGGGGTCGGCACGTCGCTCGAGGGCCACGTCAATGCGCCGGGCGGGGGCGTCTGCATCGACTTGAGCCGCATGAACAGGATCGTCGCCGTGCATGCCGAGGACCTCGACTGCACGGTCGAGGCGGGGGTGACGCGGAAGCAGCTCAACGAATATCTGCGCGACCAGGGGCTCTTCTTCCCGATCGATCCGGGCGCCGACGCGACCCTCGGTGGCATGGCGGCGACGCGGGCCTCGGGCACCAATGCGGTGCGGTACGGGACGATGCGCGACAATGTCGTCAACCTGACCGCGGTGATGCCCGACGGCACCGTGATCAGGACGGCGCGGCGGGCGAAGAAATCCTCGGCCGGCTACGACCTGACGCGGCTCCTCATCGGCTCGGAAGGCACGCTCGGCGTGATCACCGAGGTGACGCTCCGGCTGCACGGCATCCCCGAGGCGATCGCCGGCGGCGTCTGCCCGTTCCCGACGGTGGAGGATGCCTGCAACGCGACCATCCTCACGATCCAGACCGGCATCCCGATCGCGCGGATCGAGCTCCTCGACGCGCTGCAGGTGAAGGCCTGCAACATGCACTCCAAGCTCGGCCTCGAGGAGACGCCGACGCTCTTCGTCGAGTTCCACGGCACCGAGGCCTCGGTCGCCGAGCAGTCGGAACGCTTCGGCGAGATCGCGAAGGAATGCGGCGGCGGCGATTTCGCCTGGGCGACCAAGCCCGAGGACCGTTCCAAGCTGTGGCAGGCGCGGCACGACGTCTACTGGTCGGTGCTGAGCCTGAGGCCCGGCGCGCGGCCGATCGCGACGGATGTCTGCGTGCCGATCTCGCGGCTCGCCGAATGCGTGCACGAGACGCGTGCCGACATCGAGGCGACCGGGCTGATCGCGCCGATCGTCGGCCATGTCGGCGACGGCAATTTCCACCTCTCGATCCTCGTCGACATGGAGAGCGCGGAAGAGGTGGAGCGTGCCGACGCCTTCGTCGGGCGGCTGAATCTCCGCGCCATCGCCATGGATGGCACCTGCACCGGCGAGCACGGTGTCGGGCAGGGCAAGATGAAGTACCTGAAGGTCGAGCACGGGCCGGGGCTCGAGGTGATGAAGTCGATCAAGCGCGCGATCGACCCCTCGAACATCATGAATCCGGGCAAGATCTTCGCGCTGGACTGAGCGTTCGTAGCGAGGGGCGGCAACCCGAAAGACAGGCGGAGGCGGACGCTGGGAAGGCTGTTGGTGATACTCGGGGGGCTGGTGGCCGTGGCGCTGTTCGCCGCGCTGATCGGGCCCTACTTCATCAACTGGAACGACTACAAGGGCACGTTCGAGGCGGAGGCCGAGAAGATCCTCGGGCAGCCGGTGCGGGTCGTTGGGACGGCGAGCGCGACGCTCCTGCCGCTGCCTTCGCTCGCCTTCACGCAGGTCGAGGTCGGCGACACCGAGGGCGCGCCGATGATGACGGTCGAGAAGTTCGACGTCACCATCGAGCTGATGCCGCTGCTCGAAGGCGAGATCCGCGTCGTCTCGATGAAGCTGCAGAAGCCGCACGTGAAGATATCGGTCGACGATTCCGGCACCGTCGACTGGCTCTTGCGCACCGAGGCCTCCAAGGCGCTGAACCCGGAGAAGGTGGTGCTCGAGGACGTCGAGATCATCGACGGCTCGGTCGACTACATCGACGGGTCGAGCGGGATCAAGCTCGGCTTCGACAACATCAATTCGAACATCCAGGCGACCGCGCTGACCGGCCCGTGGAAGATCAGCGGGACCTACCAGCAGGCCGGATCGCCCTATCAGTTCGACATATCGACGGGGAAATGGGCGCAGGACCAGATCCGCGTGAAGACGACGCTCGACCCGGCCAACCTGCCGGTCGCGGTGACGGCGGACGGCGCGATCGGCAACGGCAAGGGCGGGCTCTCCTATTCGGGCACCTATACGCTGACCGAGGTGGTGGCGGCCGCTCCCGACGGGAAGCCGTCGGACGACGGCTGGCACAGCGAGGGCGCGTTCAACCTGTCGCGCGACCGGGTGGTGATCCCGAAGGCGGTGCTCTCGCAGGGGCCCCCCGACCGACCGGCGAGCCTCGCCGGCTCGCTGGTGCTCTCGCTCGGCAGCAAGGCGAAGTTCACGGCGAGCGCGACGGCACGCCAGCTCGACCTCGACCGCACGCTCGGCAAGGGGCCGACGGCGCCGGTCAAGGTCAGCGACGCCGTGCAGAGCTTCGTCGCATGGCTCTCCGGCGTGCCGGTGCCGGGGATTCCCGGCAATATCAGCTTCTCGGTGCCGGCGATCGTGGTCGGCGGCGCGATCGTGCAGGACGTGAGCTTCGAGGCGAGCCCGGAGCCGGGCGGCTGGCAGGTCGACGGCTTCCACGCCCAGCTGCCCGGGCAGGCGACGCTCGACGCCGCCGGCACGCTGACCACCGGCGACCCTGCACGCGTCGGCTTCGGCGGGCAGGTGCACCTCGCCGTCAACCAGCCGGTCAGCTTCGCCTCGTGGTGGCGCGGGACCCGCGACGTCGGCGCCGGCCGGCTGCTTGCGCCCTTCGATCTGGCCGGACGGGCGCGGGTCGAGGTCGGGCGGGTCGCGGTCGATTCCATGCAGATCAAGATCGGCGACGAGCGCATCGCCGGCAGCTTCGCCTGGAGCGGCGGCAGCGACGGCGGCAAGCGCCTGCTCGAGACGGACCTGAAGGCGAGCCGGCTCGACTTCACCCAGATCAAGGCGCTGACAGAGCTGATCATCGGCCAGGACCTCGCCGATACGGGCGTGCTCGCCGACAGCTATGCCGTCAGCATCGCCGCCGACGAACTCTCGGTCGGCGACGTCACCATGCACGACGTGACGGCGGATGCCGGCTTCGTCGACGGCACGCTGAAGGTCAACGGCATCCTGATCGGCGACATCGGCGGCACGCGGGTCAGCGTCACGCGCGGCGAGGTCAAGGACGTCTTCACTTCACCGAGAGGCCAGATCGAGGCGCACCTCAACGCGCCCGACGTGACCGGGCTCGCCCGGTTCCTCGACCGGCTGATCCCGAACACGCCGCTGACCGAATGGCTGAACGCGGCGGCCCCGGCGCTTTCACCGGCCGTGCTGGATGCCAAGATCGAGGCTCCGCCGAAAGGCAAGGGGGATGGCGCGACCATCTCGCTGCATGGTTCGGCCAATGCGAGCACCTTCGACATCGGGCTCGATCTCACGGGCTCGCCCGGAGACTGGCGCACGGGCGAGCTCGCGGCGACCGTCTCGCTCTCGTCGTACGACGCGATGGGGCTTGCGCGCCAGACCGGCCTGGACCCGGGGGCGGTCGAGCAGGCGGGAAGCGTCAACCTCCATTTCTCGGCGAAGGGCGTGCCGGCGACCGGCCTCGCGACCAACCTCACCGGCATGTTCGCCGGCGCCGATTTCGCGGCGGAGGGGAACCTGGTGCTCGCCGGTGCCGGCGAGCCGGCCTTCAAGGGGACCTTCCACCTCAAGTCCGGCGACATCTCGCCGCTGCTCACCATGGCGCGGCTGCAGATCCCGGGCCTCTCCGGGGCGGCGTCGATCGGCCTCGACGGCGATCTCGCCACCACCGGCACGACCGGCGAGATCGCCTGGACCAACGGCTCGGTCGCCGGACATCAGCTCGGCGGCAAGCTGAAGCTGATCGCCGGCGAGGCGCAGCCGCGGCTCGACGGCGAGGTGTCCATCGACACGGTCGATTTCGGCTGGCTGACGTCGCTCGCCGTCGGCTATCCGATGCTGCCCGGCGGCGACACGCCGTGGTCCGATGCGCCGTTCGGCGATCCGACCTTTCCCGGGCTCTCGGGCACCATCGCCTTCGATGCCGGCCGGCTGACGCTGGCGGATGGCTATGACGTCGGCAAGGCGAAGCTCTCCTTCGGCATGGCGCCGGACCGGACCGACCTGAACCTTATCGCCGGCGAGGTTGCCGGCGGCACCGTGACCGGCGGCCTGACGATCCACAATGTCGGCGGCAATGCCAACCTCACCGGACGGCTCAGCCTCAACGGGGTCAACCTCGAATCGGTCATCTGGCAGCGGGGCGGGCGGCCGGTCGCGACCGGCACGATCGACCTCGCCTCGACCTTCGAGGCGACGGGACGCTCGCTTGCCGGCCTGGTCTCGTCGCTGACGGGCGGGGGCACGCTTGCGATCCATAACGGCGAGGCGCGCTACATCAACCCGGAAGCGGCGAGCCTCGTCTTGCGCGCCACCGACCTCGGCCAGCAGCTGAGCGACCAGGCGCTCGCCGACCAGTTCGCGACCTACATGGACGGCGGCTCGCTCGCCTTCGGCGAGGCGTCGGGCGATTTCTCGATCGCCGCCGGGACCGCGCGGCTGAAGAGCGTCACGGTCGAGGCGGCGAAGACGAAGAGCGTCGGCTCGGCGGCGCTCGACCTTGGCGCGCTGTCGCTCTCCAGCGACTGGACGATGACCTTCGATCCGGGCGAGGCCAAGGTCGAGGGTGCGGTGCCGCAGGTCGGCATCCTGTTCCGCGGGCCGCTCGCCGCGCCGACACGGAGCTTCGACCTCCTGCCGCTCGCCTCCTACATCAATATCCGCCAGGAGGCGCGGCTGCAGGAGATTCTGTCGACGCAGGAGGCGGTGCGGCTGGAGAAGGAGCGCTTCACGCGCGAACGGCGGAAGCTGAAGGAAGACGCCGACCGCGCGGCGCGCGAGGCGAAAGCGGCGGCGGACCTGAGGGCGGCGATGCTCGCCACGCTCGCGGCCTTCCATGACGATCGCGAAGTGTTCGTCGAGGAGCGCGCGGCGCAGGAGCTCGCGACGGCGCGGGCCGCCGCCGCGGCGATTGCCAAGGCCATGGCCGAGAAGGCGGCCGCCGAGGCGGCGGATGCCGATGCGGTGGCGAAGCGTGCCGAGGCGGCGCTGGAGGCGGCGCAGTCCGCTTCCGGCGATGCGGTGCAGGCGGTGGCCGACCGGCAGGCCGCGGAAGCGCGCGCCGATGCGGCGGTGGTCAAGGCCTCCGCCGATGCGGCGACCGCCGCCGAGATCGTGACGGCGGCGCAGCAGAAGACCGGCGCGGCGAAGGTGGCGCTCGCCGAAGCGACGCGGGTCGCGGAGGAGAAGGCGAAGGCGCTCGCGGACGCCGTGGCGGCGTCGGACCGGGCGATCGCCGAGAAGACGGCGGCCGAGGCGGCGGCCAAGACCGCGGGGGGTTCGGTGACCGATGCCGCGGCGGCGGTGAAGGCGGCGAAGAAGGAGGCCGAGGCGAAGGCCGCGGCGGTTGTTGCCGCGCGCAAGGAAGCCGACAAGGCGGCGAAGCTCGCGGAGGATGCGGGTGCGGCGGCGAGCGCCGCGGCAACGGCGAAGGCGGATGCCGAGCAGAAGCTCGGCGAGGCTACCGAGGCGGAGAGGCAGGCGGCGGATGCCGCGTCCAGCACGGTGACGGCGCACGAGGCGGCCGTCGCGGCAGCGGCGGATGCGGCGGGCAAGGTGGCGGCAGCGAATGGCGCGCTGAGCGACGCGCAGAAGGCCGCGGATGCGGCCAAGGACGCGCTCGATGCGGCGGTGAAGG
Organism: Hyphomicrobiales bacterium; assembly: GCA_017305635.1. Lineage (GTDB taxonomy): Bacteria > Pseudomonadota > Alphaproteobacteria > Rhizobiales > Kaistiaceae > JAFKKF01. Next base: position 116,404 of record JAFKKF010000007.1, read on the forward strand.
CGGCGGAGGGAGCGGCCCAGGCATCGGCCGACGCTTCCGGGAAGCTGCTGGCGCTGCGCGGCGAGGTCGCGGCGCTGCAGGCGGATGCCGCCGCCGCCGTGAGGGCGCTCGCCGCGGCGAAGGACGATGTGACGAAACGCGCCGGTGAGGCGAAGGCTGCGGCGGACAAGGTCGATGGGCTGAAGAGCGAGGCCGGGGCGGCGGAGCAGGCGGCGAGCGATGCGGCGAGCCTCGCCGCCGTGGCCAGGGATGCAGCCGATCAGGCGGCGGCGAAGGCGGCAGCCGCGAAGAAGGTCGCGGACGAGGCCGACGCCAGGGCGCTGGCGGACCGCGAACAGGCCGAGGCGGCGAAGCAGGCGGCGGAAGCGGCGTCGGTCGATGTGACAAAGGCCGAGAAGATCGTCGCTGAGCTGCAGGCGGATGCCGAAGCCAAGCAGGCGGCGGTCAACCAGATTCCGACGGATCAGAGCGAAGCCTTCGGCAAAGCGCAGGCGGAGTCGCTGCAGGCCGCGATGAAGCTCTCCGAGGCGCGCGACGCGCTCACAAAGCTTCAACAGAACCTGACCGCCTCCGAGGCCGACGCCAAGGCGAAGGACGAGGCGGCGAAGGCGAGCGAAGCTGCCGTCGCCACGCCGAAGGCCGTGGCCGAGGAGGCCGCGAAGGTCGCCGGCGAGGCCGGGGCCAAGCTGGCGGAGGTGCAGACCGACGCGGACAAGGCGAAGGCGGATGCGGCGGACAAGCAGAAGCTGCTTGCCGATGCGGGCGATGCGCTGGCCGAGGCACAGAAGGTGGCGGAGGCGGCGGCAAAGGCCTTAGCTGAAGCCGAGGCGCAGGCGACCGCGGCGGACGGTGCCGCGAAGGAAGCCGCCGATCGCATTCCGGCGGCCGAGGCGGCGGAGAAGACGGCGCTTGCCGAACGGGACGCCGCCGACAAGGCGCGTGTCGAGAAGGAGGCGGCAAGCGCGGCCGCGGCCGAAAAGTCCGGCGCGGTGAAGGCCGAGCGCGACGCGGCTGCGAAGGCGAGCGCCGATGCCGATGCCGCGGTGAAGGTCGCGGCTGGCAGGGTCACCGAGACGGCGGCAGCGAAGGATCAGGCGGCCGCCGCGGTGGAGGATGACAAGGCGGCGGTCGCGGCCGCCACCGACGAGTACGGGAAGGCGGTGGACGCGCTGGCGGATGCCAAGAGCGCCTCCGACAAGGCAGCTGCCGCCCTGAAGACTGCCGAGGATGCGGCGAAGGCCGCCACGGATGCGGTTGCCGCGGCGGAGAGCGCGGTCGCCGGCGCAGGATCGGGGGAAGCGATGGCGAAGAAGCGCGTCGCCGATGCGCGCGCGGCGGCGGACAAGGCGGCCGTCTTGGTGAAGGCGGCAACCGCGGCGCGGGACGAGGCCGACGCGGCGGCGAAGGACGCTTCCGATGCGGCCGATGCCGCATCCGCGGACGAGCAGGCAGCGGTGGGGGCGGCGAGGGATGCGACGGCGGCCGAGGCTGCCGCGCGGCAGGCGGCCGAGCAGGCCGGCGCGGATCGCGCGACGGCGGAGCAGGCGGTGACGGAGACCGACAAGGCGGTCGCCGACGCGGAGGCTGCCGTGAAGGCGGCGCGCGAGGTCGCCGACGAGAAGGCCAGGGTCGCCGAGGCGGCCCGTCAGAAGGCCGCGGCGGCTGCGGAAGCCGCCGGCCAGGCGCTGGTGATGAAGGTGGCGAAGCCGGAGGACGATGCGCCTGCGGCGACGGATTCAATGCCGGATTTGGGGCCGGATTCGAAGCCCGCTTCAAGCGATGACGGCGATGCAGCCGCGCCTGCGGCGGTGGCGCCCGTGGCCGAGCCGCCAATGCCGCCGCCGCGCCCGACGCCGGCAGCGAAGCCCGCGGCCAAGAGGGCGCCGGCGCCGATGCCGCTCAACATCGTGCCGCAGGCGGCGCAGTAGCCCTCAGCTTTGTCGGTAGTGCGCGAGCACGAAGACGCGGATCGCCGAGGATAGGTTGGTCGCCGGCGTGCGGGCGCGGTCGATCTCGGCGACGAGGGCGGCGAGGCTCAGCTTCCGCTCCGCCGCGATCTCGCCGAGGGCTTCCCAGAAAGGCGATTCCAGCGAGACGCTGGTCCGGTGGCCGGCAATGTCGAGCGAGCGCTTGGCGACGTTCGCCGCGCTCATTCGCCGGTCGGCTCGCGGCGATGGGAGTCGATGGCCCGGCCGGCGCGCTCCCGCTCGGCGGCGGTCGCTTTCCTTTCGGCCTTGGTGCGGCCGAAGGCGATGCGGTTGGCCTCGGCCTCGCGTTCCTTTTCGGCGCGGGTCTTCGCCTTGCGGGCACGGCGGAGGTTGACGATCTCGGCGGTCACGGGCTGGCTACCAGGGTCGCAGGTCGTCGAAGGGGATTCCATTCACCTCGACCCAGCGATTCCATGCTTCGATCGCCCGCCGGTTTTCCACGCGCCACCGTTCGCGCTTGTGCGCGGGTTTTCCATCAACGTCGACGCCAAGCGCCATCGCCTCTTCGAGAAGTCTGGGATCAACGGGACCGGACACTGGATTCTCCAGCACCGAATCTATCACTCGGCCGGGAAACAAGAAATCCGTGGATGGCCGGCACAAGGCCGGCCATGACGTTGGGGGTCTATCCCGGCCGGGTCATCTTCTCGGGCCGGACGGTGGCGTCGAATTCCTCGCCGGTGACATAGCCGAGGCGGAGCGCCTCCTCGCGGAGCGTGGTGCCGTTCTTGTGCGCGGTCTTGGCGATGGTGGCGGCCTTGTCGTAGCCGATCTTGGGGGCGAGGGCGGTGACCAGCATCAGGGAGCGCTCGACGCCCTGCCGGATGTTGTCGAGGCGCGGCTCGATGCCGACGACGCAATTGTCGGTGAAGGAGATCGCCGCGTCGGCGAGCAGGCGCACCGACTGCAGGAAATTATACGCCATGACCGGGTTGTAGACGTTCAGCTCGAAATGGCCCTGGCTGTTGGCGAAGGTGATGGCGGCATTGTTGCCGAAGACCTGGACGCAGACCTGGGTGAGCGCCTCGCATTGGGTCGGGTTGACCTTGCCGGGCATGATCGAGGAACCGGGCTCGTTCTCGGGCAGGGCCAGCTCGCCGAGGCCGGAGCGCGGACCCGAGCCAAGGAGGCGGATGTCATTGGCGATCTTGAAGAGGGAGGTGGCGACCGTGTTCACCGCGCCATGGCTGAAGACCATGGCATCGTGGGCGGCGAGCGCCTCGAACTTGTTCGGAGCCGAGGTGAACTTCAGGCCGGTGATGGCCGCGATGCGCTCGGCGACCTTCTCGGCGAAGCCGATGGGCGCGTTCAGCCCGGTGCCGACGGCGGTGCCGCCCTGGGCGAGCTCCATCAGCGCCGGCAGCGTCTCCTCGATGCGGCGGACGCCGTTCTCGACCTGCTGGGTATAGCCCGAAAATTCCTGGCCGAGGGTGAGGGGCGTGGCATCCTGGGTGTGGGTGCGGCCGACCTTGACGATGTCCTTCCAGGCCTGCGCCTTGTCGTTCAGCGCGTTGCGGAGCTTCTGGAGCGCCGGGATCAGGCGGTGCACGAGCTCCTCGGCGGCGGCGATGTGCATGGCCGAGGGATAGCAGTCGTTGGACGACTGGCTCATGTTGACATGGTCATTCGGATGGACGGGCTTCTTCGAGCCCATCTCGCCGCCGAGCATCTCGATGGCGCGGTTGGAGATCACCTCGTTGGCATTCATGTTCGACTGGGTGCCCGATCCAGTCTGCCAGACGGCGAGCGGGAAGTGGGCGTCGAGCTTGCCCTCCATGACCTCGTCGGCGGCGCGCACGATGGCCGCGCCGATCTTCGGGTCGAGCTTGCCGAGGGCCATGTTGGTCTCCGCGGCGGCGCGCTTGATGATGCCGAGCGCACGCACGATGGGGAGCGGCTGCTTCTCCCAGCCGATGCGGAAGTTTTCCAGCGAGCGTTCGGCTTGGGCGCCCCAGTAGCGGTCCGCCGGCACCTCGATGGGACCGAAGGAGTCGGTTTCGGTGCGCGTCTTCTTCTCCGCGCGGGCGGCGCTCTGCGGCATGGCGTGGACTTTCGTTCTATTTCTTGCGGAACTTGTCGAGGCTGACGACCTCGGCGACGCCGGGCTGCGGCGGCTCGGCCGGAGTCTCGGGCTCGGCGGCCTCGGGCGGCGCGGGAAGGACTTCCGGCTCGCCCTTGTCGGGGAGGTTGTTGTCCTGGGCCGAGCTCGCCTTGCCGCCGCCGGTGTCGAACTGGAGCCCGAACTGGACGGAGGGATCGAGGAAGCCCTTCAGCGCGGTGAACGGGACGAGCAGGCGTTCCGGCACGCCGCCGAAGGAGAGGCCGACCTCGAAGGCCTGCTCGGTGACCGTCAGGTCCCAGAACTGGTGCTGGAGGACGATGGTCATTTCCTCGGGATATTGCTGCAGCACCCGGCTCGAGATGCGAACGCCGGGGGCGCGGGTCATGAAGGAAATGAAGAAGTGGTGCTCGCCGGGCAGGCCGGTGCGCGCGACTTCGGACAGCACCTTGCGGACGACGCCGCGAAGCGCGTCCTGCGCCAGGATATCGTAGCGGATCAGGTCTTCGGCCATTGCCCCGTGCCCGAAACGGGGCAGCTGCCCCGGGAATGAAGTGGAGGCTTCTGTTGCCAGGTGCCTCCGAACCCCGCCTTACGATGCGAACCGCAAGGGCTTTGAATGAGGTTGCATCACCGCATTACGCGGCGAGGCGAGCCTCGGCATAGTTGTCGTTAGCAACTATAGGTTTGGCCCGATAACGGCGGAACCATGCCGAGCGAAAGCTCACCCTTTACGCCCTCGTCGATCCTGTATCGCCCCCGCCGGAGCCCACGATTTCGGGGCCATGGGCTCGGGTGGAGGCGCCGGGTACTGCCCCCGGGTCCGCAGGGTTTATTACGATGGCCGTTTATCGCCATAGACCGGATCGCTCCGGCACCGCGAATATAGGGATTCCGCAGCGCGATGCAAAGGCGGCCTGTCGGCGCTCAATGCTCGGGGATGTCGCGCAATTCGCGCACCTCGATGGTGGTGTAGCGGGCGATCGGCACTTCCGCCGCAACGCGGACGGCTTCCTCGATGTCCGCCGCCTCGATGACGAGGAAGCCGCCGAGATGCTCCTTGGTCTCGGCGAAAGGTCCGTCCGTGACCGAGGTCTTGCCCTTGCGCCGGCGGATCGTGCGGGCGGCGGAAGGCGGGGCGAGGGGGCTCGCCATGACGAGGATGCCGCGCTCGATGAGCAGGCGGTCATGGGCGGCCGAATCCCGGTCGAGGGCGATCTTCTCTTCCCTGGCGGCGCGGTCGAAGACCGTCTCGTCGACCCAGACCTGGCAAAGGAATCGCATCGCGTTTCTCCCTGGTTTCCTTGTCACTTCGATCTCCCGACGACCGGCGGGCAGCAAAATCGACAGGATCGCCGGCAGGTTTCCCTCGCGCTTAGTGTCGAAACGCGCCGGACCGCTTCGACGAGCCGCAGAGGACTTCATCTGCGGGAGAAGCGTCATGGACGTGCTGATCGCGGCGCTGGTCGCCAACCTGTTGTTTGCCGGCCAGAGGCTCTATGTGTCGGGAAAGACGGACCTGAGGGACAGGCGGCGATGGAACTCGGCATCTACACGTTTGCGGAAATGTCTCCGGATCCGGCGACGGGAAAGCCGCGCTACGGCGCCGGAGAGCGGCTCCGGAACCTGATGGAGGAGATCGAGCTGGCCGACCAGCTCGGCCTCGACGTCTTCGGCGTCGGCGAGCATCACCGGCCGGATTTCGCGGTCTCGGCGCCGGCGGTGGTGCTGGCGGCAGCGGCGATGCGCACGAAGCGGATCAAGCTGACCAGCGCGGTGACCGTGCTCTCCTCGGACGATCCGGTGCGGGTCTACCAGGAATTCTCGACGGTCGACCTCCTGTCAGGCGGCCGGGCGGAGATCATGGCGGGACGCGGCTCGTTCATCGAATCCTTCCCGCTCTTCGGCTTCGACCTCGGCGACTATGACGAGCTGTTCGCCGAAAAGCTGCAGCTCCTCATGGAGATACGGGAGAACGCGAAGGTGACTTGGGAGGGCCGGCACCGGCCGTCCCTCAAGGAGCAGGGCGTCTATCCCCGCGACGAGCGCGAGATTCCGCTCTGGATCGCCGTCGGCGGCACGCCGCAATCCGTGGTGCGCGCCGGCATGCTCGGGCTGCCGCTCGCGGTCGCCATCATCGGCGGGCAACCGGCGCAGTTCGGCCCGCTGGTCAACCTCTACCGGCAGGCGCTGGAACGCGGCGGGCATGATCCAACCAGGATACCGGTCGGCATCAATTCGCACGGCTATGTCGCCGACACCCCGGAACGGGCGGCGGAGGAGGCCTTCCCGCCCTTCGCCGAGGCGATGAGCCGGATCGGGCGCGAGCGCGGCTGGCCGCCGACGACACGGGCGGATTTCGATGCCTCGCGGAGGCTGGAGGGCGCGACCTTCATCGGCAGCCCCGAGCAGGTGGTCGAGAAGATCCTGTGGCAGCACGAGATTTTCAAGCACCAGCGCTTCCTGATCCAGTTCAGCGTCGGATCGATTCCCCACGCGCAGTTGATGCATTCCATCGAATTGTTCGGGACCAAGGTCGCCCCGGCGGTCAGGAAGGCGCTCGGCGGCAACTGATCAGTGGCGGTGAAGCCACACATCAGCATTTGTCAGGACGCTGTCACTGGACAACGGCGCAGGCATCATTATGTTGCGCTGCACATAAGCCAAAACCACGACGAGTCCGACGTCGCCGCGCGCAAGCGTGGTGCGAGGGCTCTTCGACCCTCAAATTCGCGCAAGTCGGAATCGGGCGATGAAGACGAGCTTTGCAAGGAACGCGATCGTGCTGGGCCTTCTCTCGGCCATCGGCCCCTTCGCCATCGACATGTACCTGCCGGCGCTGCCGACCATCGCGGAGCACCTGCACGCCTCGATCGGGGCGACGCAGATGACGCTGATGGCCTATTTCGCGGGCTTCGGCATCTGCCAGATCGTCTATGGGCCGGTCTCCGACCTCGTCGGGCGCCGGCCGCCGCTCTTCTTCGGGCTCGCGGTGTTCATCCTCGGCGCCATCGGCTGCGCCCTGTCGGATACGATCGAGATGCTGATCGCCTTCCGCTTCCTGCAGGGGATCGGCGCCTCGGCGAGCATGGTGATCCCGCGCGCGGTGATCCGGGACCTTCATACCGGCCCGGACGCCGCCCGGCTGATGTCGCTGGTCATGCTGGTCTTCAGCGTGTCGCCGATCCTCGCGCCGCTGACCGGCAGCGCGGTGATCGTGCCGTTCGGCTGGCGGGCGGTGTTCGTGATCGGGACGATCGCTGCGGTGCTCGCGCTGGTGCTGGTCGCGCTGACGCTGCAGGAGACGCATCCGCCGGAGCGGCGGCTGAAGAGCGGCATCCGCAGCGTGATGGCCGGCTACGGGAAGCTGATCACGGACCTCAGGTTCCTCGGGCTCACCTTCATCGGTGGCCTCGGCATGTCGAGCTTCTTCTCGTTCCTCGCCTCGTCGTCGTTCATCTACATCGACCATTTCGGCCTGACGCCGACGCAATACAGCCTCGCCTTCTCGGTGAACGCCATCGGCTTCATCGGCTCGGCGCAGCTTGCCGGCTGGCTCGGCGCGCGCTTCGGCCTGCCGAAGGTCGTGCTGACGGCGGTCGCCCTCTATGCCTTCTTCGCGCTCGTCCTGTTCGGCGTGACGCTCGCCGGGGTGGACAGCCTGCCGGTGCTGATGGCGCTTCTCTTCTGCGCCTTCGCCTGGCTCGGGCTGGTGATCCCGACGACCATGGTGCTGGCGCTCGACGAGCACGGACCGATCGCCGGCATGGCCTCGGCCCTCGGCGGGACGCTGCAGATGGCGGCCGGCGCGGTTATGATCGTCGTCGTCAGCGCCTTCTTCGACGGCACGGCGCTGCCCATGGTGGCGGCGATCGCGGCCTGTGCGGCAGGCGCCTTCACGCTCGCCTGGCTGACGCTCGGCCGCGGCGGGCGGGCGCCGGTGGCAGTGGTCGCCGACGGCCAGCCGGCCGAATAGGCCGGGTGAAGATCGGGAACAACGGCGGCCGGCGGTTTGAAAGACCGCCGGCCCCGCTTACATTCCGGCGCTAGACGAGGAGATTCGACCGATGCGCCAGTATCTCGACCTCATGCGCCACGCGCTCGAGCACGGCGCGCGCAAGGACGACCGCACCGGCACCGGCACCCTGTCGCTCTTCGGCCACCAGATGCGCTTCAACCTTGCCGAGGGCTTCCCGCTGGTGACGACCAAGAAGGTGCACCTGAAGTCGGTCATCCACGAATTGCTCTGGTTCCTGTCGGGCAATACTAACATCCGCTACCTGCAGGAAAACGGCGTCACCATCTGGAACGAATGGGCCGACAAGGACGGCAATCTCGGCCCGGTCTACGGCGCCGAATGGCGGGCCTGGCCGACGCCGGACGGGCATCACATCGACCAGATCGCCGGCGTGGTCGAGGCGATCCGGCGGAACCCGGATTCGCGGCGGCTGATCGTGACGGCGTGGAACCCGGCCGACGTCGACAAGCAGGCGCTGCCGCCGTGCCACACGCTCTTCCAGTTCTACGTCGTCAACGGGCGGCTCTCCTGCCAGCTCTACCAGCGCTCGGCCGACATCTTCCTCGGCGTGCCGTTCAACATCGCCTCCTATGCGCTCCTCACCATGATGATCGCGCAGGTGAGCGGGCTGAAGCCGGGCGAGTTCGTCCACACGCTCGGCGACGCGCACCTCTACCTGAACCACATCGAGCAGGCGCAATTGCAGCTCGCCCGCGAGCCGCGGCCGCTGCCGCAGATGAAGCTCAATCCGGAGATCGGCTCGCTGTTCGACTTCGTCTATGACGACTTCATGCTGGAAGGCTACGACCCCCATCCGGCGATCAAGGCGCCGGTGGCGGTATGAGCGGGGAAGCCGGGGGACGCATGTCATGAAGCCGGTCGAGCAGTTCATCGAGCGCGCGATCATGGCCTCGCGCTGGCTGCTCGTCGTCTTCTATGGCGGGCTCGGCGTTGCGCTCGTCGTCTATGCCATCTCGTTCATCTTCAAGTTCATCAAGATCGCGCAAGGCGCCCCGTCGATGGAGGAGGGCGACATGATCCTCGCCATGCTCGGGCTCATCGACGCCGCGCTGGTGGCGAGCCTGCTCGTGATGGTTATGATCTCGAGCTACGAGAACTATGTCAGCCGCTTCGAGAATGCCGGCACGGAGCTGTCATGGCTCGGCAAGCTCGATTCCGGGAGCCTGAAGATCAAGGTTGCCTCCTCGATCGTGGCGATCTCCTCGATCCACCTCCTGCAGGTCTTCCTCAACGCCAATACCTACGACAATACCAAGATCATCCTCTTCATGGCCCTTCACCTGACCTTCGTCGTCTCCGCGCTGCTGCTCGCCGCTGTCGACCGCATCTCGTCGAAGACGAAGGAGCCGAAGCAGCCCTAGGTGAAGGACGGGATCGCCATCGCGCTGATCGTGGCCGTCGCCGAGAATGGCGTGATCGGCGCGGAAGGCGCCATGCCGTGGCGACTGGCGACCGACATGAAGCGATTCCGCGCGCTCACCATGGGCAAGCCCGTGGTCATGGGGCGGAAGACCTTTGCCTCGATCGGCAAGCCGCTCGCCGGGCGCGCCAACATCGTGGTGACGCGGCAGAGGGATTTCGCGCCCGCAGGCGTTACGGTGGTCGCGAGCCTCGCCGAGGCGCTGGCAGCCGGTGTCCGGGCGGCGCGGGAGAGCGGGGCGAGCGAGGTGATGGTCATCGGCGGCGGCGAGATCTACGCGCTCGCCATGCCCGAGGCCGACCGGCTCTACGTCACCCGCGTCCATGCGCGGCCCGAAGGCGACACGAAGTTCCCCGTCATCGATCCGGCCGCCTGGCAGGCCGCGGCGCAGGAGGACGTGCCGGCGGGCGAGAAGGACACCGCGTCAACCACGTTCGTTACCTACGAGCGGCGCTAGCCGGCGCTTCCCCGGTTGACACAATGCCGCAGCGTCCCCAACTCTGCCTGCGGCGCGACATCGATGGTGACGCGGGTGGCCTCATTTGCCTTGGCTGACCCAACTCGCCTATAAACCGCGGCATTCCGGGCTTCTCCCGGTTTCTTGCGGATTTCAAAGGGAGAGCGATGCCCTGGACCAATCAATCCGGCGGCGGTGGCGGCTGGAAAGGCAGTGGCGGCGGGCCGTGGGGCCAGCCTCCGCGCAATCAGGGCAGCGGCCCAAATCCTCCTGACCTCGAAGAGTTGCTCCGGCGCAGCCAGGACCGGCTGAAGCGCGTGCTGCCGGGCGGCGGCGGGCGCGGCGTCAGCCCGCTCGCGATCATCGCGATCCTCGCCATCGGCGCGGCGCTGCTCGCCTACAACTTCTTCACCTTCCGCGTGCAGCCGGACGAGGTGGGCGTCGTGCTCCGCTTCGGCCAGTTCAGCCGCGAGGCGGTGCCCGGCCTCAATTTCCGCCTGCCGTACCCGATCGAGAGCGTCTACACGCCGAAGGTGACGCGCGTGAACCGCCTCACGGTCGGCCAGGTGCAGGACGAGACCGGATCGGCGACCGGGCGCGACATTCCCGAGGAAAGCCTGATGCTGACCGGCGACGAGAACATCGTCGACATCGACTTCTCGGTGTTCTGGGTGATCAAGGACGCGCCCAGCTACCTCTTCAACATGGAAGACCCGGAGGGCTCGGTTAAGGCCGTCGCCGAATCGGCCATGCGCGAAGTGGTCGGCGCCTCGCAGATCACGCCGCTCCTCACCCAGGCCCGGCAGAAGACCGAGCAGGCGGTGCAGAAGCTGATCCAGGAAACGCTCGACGAGTTCGGCGCCGGCATCCAGATCACGCAGGTACAGCTCCTCAAGGTCGACCCGCCGGACGAGGTCATCGCGGCCTTCCGCGACGTGCAGGCGGCGAGTGCCGATGCCGAACGTGCCCAGAACGAGGCGCGCACCTATTCGAACAAGGTGCTGCCGGAAGCGCAGGGCCAGGCGGCCCAGATCACGGCCGGGGCCAAGGCCTATGCCGACCGGATCGTGGCGGAAGCGCAGGGCCAGGCCGACCGGTTCAGCAAGGTCTATGACAGCTACAAGCTCTCGCCCGAGGTGACCCGCAAGCGCATGTACCTCGAGACCATGGAGCAGGTGCTCGGCGACAGCGACAAGGTGATCATCGACCAGAAGGCGGGCGGGCCGGGCGTGGTCCCGTACCTGCCGCTGCAGTCGCTGACCGGGCGGCCGGCGACGGGCGCTTCCTCGAACAGCGGGAGCGGCCAGTGAAACGCGGCATCTTCGGAGGCCTCGGCCTCGCCATCCTCGGCGTGATCGCCGTGCTCGGCTACCTGTCGATCTTCATCGTCGATCCGACGGAGCAGGTGCTGGTGCTCCGCTTCGGCCAGGTGATCCGGCCGATCAGCCAGCCCGGGCTCTATTACAAGCTGCCGCTGATCGACAACGTCGTGTCGATCGACAAGCGCATCCTCGACCTCGATTCCCAGCCGCTCGAAGTGATCGTGCGGGCGGAAGCGGGCGCCGAGGGCTCGGCGCAGCAGGTCGGGCAGCGGCTCGTGGTCGACGCCTTCGGGCGCTACAAGATCACCAACCCGCTGCTCTTCTACCAGGCCGCCGGCAGCATCCCGGTCGCCGACCAGCGGCTGCAGGTCATCCTCAACTCGGCCGTGCGCCGGGTGCTCGGCGATGCGACGCTGTTCGAGCTGGTGCGCGACGAGCGCGCCGACCTGATGTCGAAGATCACGGCACAGGTCGATGCCGAGGCGCAGGCCTTCGGCGTCAAGGTGCTCGACGTGAAGATCCGCAGCGCCGATCTCCCGGCCGCCAACAGCCAGGCGATCTACCAGCGCATGCAGACCGAGCGCGAGCAGCAGGCGACCGACATCCGCTCCAACGGCGAGCGGCTCTCCCGGGAAATCCGGGCGCGGGCGGATGCCGGCGTGACGGTGACCATCGCCAATGCCAATGGCGAGGCGGCGCGGCTTCGCGGCACGGGCGAGGCGAAGCAGAACGAGATCCTCGCGGCGGCCTATGCCAAGGATCCCGACTTCTTCGCCTTCTACCGGTCGCTGCAGGCCTACCAGGCCGGCCTGAAGGCCGGGTCGACGCGGATCGTGCTCTCGCCCGACTCGGATTTCTTCAAGTACTTCAACAGCCCGGACGGGGCGCCGACGCGCGTCGCGCCGCCGGCCAATGCGCCGCCGGCCCCGGCCGCCGCGGCTCCCGCACCCGGTGCGGCCTCACCCTGAGGCCGCACGCGGCGGAATCGCTTTTCCGCCCTATTTGCAGCATCATTGTCGGGAGGATTCACTCCCGGCGGCCGCTGCTTTCGGCCGCCTGATGTTCTTCTCAGGAGGTTGGCCGATGGCCGGATTTGGGGTTGCACGCGCGTTGCGTGGCCGCGGGGTGGCGCTGGCGCTCGGGCTGGCGCTCGGATGGACCGCACCGGCCTTCGCCAAGGGGCCCGATTCGGTCGCCGACCTCGCGTCGGGCCTGCTCGATGCGGTGGTCAACATCTCGACCTCGCAGACGGTGAGCGGGTCGAAGGGCGTGCCGGCGCCGAAGCTGCCGGAAGGCTCGCCCTTCCAGGACTTCTTCGACGATTTCTTCAACGACAAGGGCGGTGACGCGCAGCCGCGCCGCGTGCAGTCGCTCGGCTCCGGCTTCGTCATCGATGCGTCGGGCATCCTCGTCACCAACAACCACGTGATCGAGGGCGCCGACGAGATCGTCGCCAGTTTCAACGACGGCACCAAGCTGACCGCCAAGGTCCTCGGGCGCGACGAGAAGACCGACCTCGCCGTCCTGCAGGTGACGCCGACCAGGCCGCTGACGGCGGTCGGCTTCGGCGATTCCGACAAGCTGCGCGTGGGCGATTGGGTGATGGCGATCGGCAACCCGTTCGGGCTCGGCGGATCGGTGACGCTCGGCATCGTCTCGGCGCGCAACCGCGACATCAATTCCGGGCCCTATGACAACTTCATCCAGACCGATGCCGCCATCAATCGCGGCAATTCCGGCGGCCCGCTCTTCAACATGGACGGGCAGGTCATCGGCATCAACACGGCTATCATCTCGCCCTCCGGCGGCTCGATCGGCATTGGCTTCGCGATCCCGTCGAAGACCGTCGCCAACGTCATCGGCCAGCTCCGCCAGTACGGCGAGACGCGGCGCGGCTGGCTCGGCGTGCGCATCCAGGAGGTCACCGACGACATTGCCGAGGGGCTGAACATGAAGTCCTCGGCCGGTGCGCTGGTTGCCGGCGTCACCGACAAGGGGCCGGCGGACGCGGCCGGCATCCAGGCGGGCGACGTGATCATCGAGTTCGACGGTCAGAAGGTCGAGGCGATGCACGAGCTGCCGCGCCTCGTCGCCGACGAGCCGATCGGCAAGGAAGTGCCGGTGAAGGTGCTGCGGAAGGGCGAGGAGAAGACCATCACGGTCAAGCTCGGCAAGCTCGAGGACGAAGTCAAGACCGCCTCCGCCGACGGCTCGGACGGCGGCACGCCGGCGGAGCCGCCGGCCAAGGTGATGGCGGGACCGCTCGGCCTCACGCTCTCCGATCTCTCGCCCGACGCGCGCAAGAAGTTCGGCATCAAGGACAGCGTCGCCGGCGTGGTGGTGACCGGCATCGAGCCGGGCAGTGCCGCGGCCGAGAAGCGCCTGCAGCCGGGCGACGTCATCGTCGAGGTGGCGCAGCAGGCGGTCAAGACGCCGGACGACGTTCAGAAACGGGTCGAGGAGTTGAAGAAGGACGGCCGCAAGTCGGCGCTGTTCCTCCTCGCCAACAAGGACGGCGACCTGCGGTTCGTCGCGGTGAAGATCGACTAGGGGGGCGCTTCGCGCCCCTCGGTCGCCTTCGTTGAGGGCGGCGGTCAGCCGGTTGCGAACTCGTCCCGCCGGTAGCCCTGGGCGAAGAGGAGCGCGGTGAGGTCGCCGTGGTCGACGCGCATGTCGGCGGCGGCAGCGAGCGCCGGCTTGGCGTGATAGGCGACGCCGAGGCCGGCGCGCTGGACCATCAGCAGATCGTTGGCGCCGTCGCCGGTGGCGAGGGCTTCCTCCGCGACGAGACCGAAGCGGGCAAGCGCATCCTCCAGCGCGGCGAGCTTCGCCTCGCGGCCGAGGATCGGCTCGGCGACCCGGCCGGTCAGCCTGCCCGCGGCGATTTCGAGCCTGTTGCCGTGGCTTTCGTCGAAGCCGATCATCCCGGCAATTCGGTCGGTGAACGCGGTGAATCCGCCGGAGACGAGGATGGTGCGGGCGCCGTTCGCCCGCATGGTGCCGACCAGCTCGCGGCCGCCGGGCGTCAGCGTGATGCGCTCGACGATCACGCGGCCGATCGTCTCCTCGGGCAGGCCGGCGAGGAGGCCTACGCGCTCGCGGAGCGCCGAGGGGAAGTCGAGCTCGCCGCGCATGGCGCGCTCGGTGATGTCGGCGACCTTCGCCTTGAGGCCGGCGAAATCGGCAAGCTCGTCGATGCATTCCTGCCCGATCATGGTCGAATCCATGTCGGCGATGAACAGGCGCTTGCGACGGCCGGCGGCCGGCTGCACGGCGATGTCGGCGGGAGCGCCGGCGGCGAGCGCAGTCGCGCGCAGGCGAAGATCGCCTAGGTCACCGGGGACGTAAAGGTCGAAAGCCTCGCCCGGCGAGAGCCAGGCAACCGCGGTCGGCGCGAACTCGTCGGCGAAGCGCTCCGCGAGCGCGGGAAGCGCCGGCTCGCCCGGGCGTGCTATCAAAGTCAGAACGCAATCGGGCATGTCGGGACCTGATGGGAAGCAAGGGAAGACGCCGCGTGGCGGCCGTCCTGATAGCCGGGCCGACGGCGAGCGGCAAGTCGCGGCTGGCGCTAGACATGGCGGCTCGGCTCGACGGCGTCGTGATCAACGCCGATTCGATGCAGGTCTATCGCGAGCTGCGGCTGCTTACGGCGCGGCCGTCGCCGGAGGATGAGGCGGCGGCGCCGCACCGACTTTACGGCCACGTCCCGGCGCGTGAGCGCTATTCGGTCGGTCGCTGGATCGCGGACGTCGCGGCGATTCTCGACGCGGTGCGGCGCGAGGGAGGGGTGCCGATCATCATCGGCGGCACGGGCCTCTACTTCAAGGCGCTGACCGAGGGGCTGAGCACGATCCCGCCGGTGCCGGCGGAGGTGCGCGCGCGTGTCGCCGGCGAGGCCGAGGGCGTGGAGAGCGCGGCATTGCACGCCCGGCTGGCGGAGCACGACGCGGAGGATGCGGCGGCGATCCGGCCGTCGGACCGGTCGCGCATATTGCGGGCGCTGGAGGTGTTCGCGGCGACGGGTCGTTCGCTCGCCGACTGGAATCGGGCCGAGGCGCGGCCGCTCCTCGATCCCACCTCCGTCGAGCGGCACGTCCTCGATATCGATCGCGCGCTCCTTCATCAGCGCATCGGCCAGCGGGTCGAGGCGATGGTCGCGGCGGGCGCTCTCGCGGAGACCGAAGCGCTCGCGGCGCTCGCCCTCGACCCGGCCGCCTCGCCGATCAAGGCGATCGGCGTGCGCGAGCTGCTCGCCCATCTTGCCGGCGACCTCTCCCTCGACGAGGCGATGGCGGCGATGAAGACCGAGACCCGGCGCTATGCCCGCCGGCAGCTCACCTGGTTCCGCAACCAGATGGCGGACTGGCCGAGAATGCGGGTGGGGTAGGTGGCCATTCCTCCCCGTCATCCCGGACAAGCCGCGGAGCGGCGCCGATCCGCGATCCATGCCATGACGGTTCAGGAGAACTGCGGTTGCTGGAGCGGTCGGCGGGTGAAGTCGCCGCTCCCCGGTCTCGGCGGCGTCATGGCATGGATCGCCGGGTCGAGCCCGGCGATGACGGAGAGGATGGCGTCGGAAAGACAAGCGGAGCGAACTCCAAACAAAACCGATTGACCGCCTCCGGGCGCAGTATTACGTTGCGCGTCCTAAGGAACTCGCGAACATGACCCGCACCACCATTCTCGTAGTATCGGAGCGCACCGCCACGATGGCTTGAAGGCCGTCGACGATCGGTGGTGCGCGGAACAGGGCCCTCGGAGGCCCTTTTTTATTGGCCTGAACGGACCGGCAAAGCCGGAGAACGCGTGAGGAAATGAGATGAAACGGGAAATGACGGGCGCCCAGATGGTCGTCCAGGCCCTGGCGGACCAGGGCGTGAAGCACGTCTTCGGATATCCCGGCGGCGCCGTGCTCCCGATCTACGACGAGATCGTCCAGCAGGAGAAGGTCGAGCACATCCTCGTCCGCCACGAGCAGGGCGCCGGCCACGCGGCCGAGGGCTATGCCCGCTCGACCGGCAAGCCGGGCGTGGCGCTGGTCACCTCCGGCCCGGGCGCGACCAACATGGTGACGCCGCTCACCGACGCGCTGATGGATTCGATCCCGATGGTCTGCTTCACCGGCCAGGTGCCGACGCACCTCATCGGCAGCGACGCCTTCCAGGAATGCGACACCGTCGGGATCACGCGCCCGGCGACCAAGCACAACTGGCTGGTCCGCGACGTGAACGACCTTTCGCGCGTCATCCACGAAGCCTTCCACGTGGCGACCTCGGGCCGGCCGGGGCCGGTGCTGGTCGACATCCCGAAGGACGTGCAGTTCGCGACCGGCACCTATACGCCGCCGGAGCAGGTCAGCCTGAACACCTACCGGCCGCGCACCAAGGGCGACCCGAAGGCGATCCGCGCCGCGGTCGATATCATCGCCAAGGCGAAGAAGCCGGTCTTCTATACCGGCGGCGGCGTCATCAATTCCGGCAGCCATGCGGCGGCGCTGCTCCGCGAGTTCACCAAGCTGACCGGCTTCCCGATCACCTCGACGCTGATGGGCCTCGGCGCCTTCCCGGCCTCGGACCCGCAGTGGCTCGGCATGCTCGGCATGCACGGCACCTACGAGGCGAACAACGCGATGCACGATTGCGACGTGATGGTCGCCATCGGCGCGCGCTTCGACGACCGCATCACCGGCCGCATCAACGCCTTCTCGCCGAACTCGAAGAAGATCCAGATCGACATCGATCCGTCCTCGATCAACAAGAACGTGCGGGTCGACCTCGGCATCATCGGCGACGTCGCCGAGGTGCTGGAGGACCTGCTGATCGTGTGGAAACACGAGAAGCCGAAGATGGACAAGGCAGCGCTGAAGGAATGGTGGGAGCAGATCGACCGCTGGCGCGGCCGCAAGTCTCTCGCCTACCGCAGGAACGCCGACATCATCATGCCGCAATACGCCATCGAGCGGCTCTATGCGGCGACCCGCAAGCACGACACCTACATCACGACCGAGGTCGGCCAGCACCAGATGTGGGCGGCGCAGTTCTTCCACTTCGACAAGCCGAACCACTGGATGACCTCAGGCGGCCTCGGCACCATGGGCTACGGCCTGCCGGCGGCGGTCGGCGTGCAGGTGGCGCATCGCGACGCACTGGTCATCGACATTGCCGGCGACGCCTCCGTGCTGATGACGATGCAGGAAATCTCGACGGCGGTTCAGCACGACCTGCCGATCAAGATCTTCATCCTCAACAACCAGTACATGGGCATGGTGCGCCAGTGGCAGCAATTGCTCCACGGCAACCGCCTGTCGCACAGCTACATGGATTCGCTGCCCGATTTCGTGAAGCTGGCGGAAGCCTATGGCGCCGTCGGCCTGAGGGCGGAGAAGCCCGGCGAGCTCGACGACGCCATAGAGGAGATGATCGCGGTGAAGAAGCCGGTGATCTTCGACTGCCGCGTCGCGGCGCTCGCCAACTGCTTCCCGATGATCCCGTCGGGCAAGGCGCATAACGAAATGCTGCTCGGCGACGAGGTCTCGGACGAGACCATCGGCTCGGCGATCGGCGCGGCCGGAAAGGCACTCGTCTGATGGCGAAGGAAGCAAAGGGCCGGAAGGCCGCGGTTCCGGTGAAGAGCGGCGCGGCGGCAGCGAAGGCGGAAGGCATGCCCCGCGCGCGCGGGCCGGTATTGCCGCCGGCCTCGGCCTATTTCATCGAGGAGCGGCACGATCGGGCGGAGCGGCACACGCTCTCCGTCCTGGTCGACAACGAGCCGGGGGTGCTTGCCCGCGTCATCGGCCTGTTCTCCGGCCGGGGCTACAACATCGATTCGCTTACGGTCTCGGAGACCGAGCATTCGCGCCACCTTTCCAGGATCACCATCGTGACGACCGGCACGCCGGTGGTGATCGAGCAGATCAAGGCGCAGTTCACGCGCATGGTGCCGGTTCACGGGATCAGCGACCTCACCGCCGACGGGCCGTCCATCGAGCGCGAGCTGGCCCTGGTGAAGATCGCCTCGATCGGCGAGAAGCGGGTCGAGGCGCTGCGGCTGGCGGATGCGTTCCATGCCGAGGTGCTTGACGCGACCATCGATCACTTCATCTTCGAGCTCACCGGGACGACCGAGAAGATCGAGCAGTTCGTCGCCATCATGACGCCGCTCGGCCTGCAGGAGGTCTGCCGGACCGGGATCGCGGCCCTCAGCCGGAGGTAAGCCCATGGCGTGCACGCTTTCCGTCAACGTCAACGCGGTCGCGTTCCTCAGGAACCGGCGGGACCTGCCTTGGCCGAGCGTGGTCGGCATAGCACGCGAGGCGCTGGATGCCGGAGCGCACGGGATCACCGTGCATCCGCGGCCGGACGAGCGGCACATCCGCCGCGCCGACGTGCCTCGCCTCGCCCATCTCATCGCCGAGGAGTTCCCGGGCCGCGAGTTCAACATCGAGGGAAATCCGGACGCGCGCTTCGTCGAACTGGTCGAGAGCGTGCGTCCGCAGCAGGTGACGCTGGTGCCGGACGACATCCGCCAGTCGACCTCCGACCATGGCTGGGAGATCGCCACGCATCGCGGCTTCCTCACCGACATCATCGCCCGGCTGAAGGCGGGTGGGATGCGCGTCTCGCTCTTCATCAATGCCGATCCGGACCTGCCGGCGCTTGCCGCGGAAGTGGGCGCGGACCGGGTCGAGATCTATACCGGGCCCTATGGCGGCAGCTTCGACCTCGTCGCGCACGAGGCGGAGTTCCGGCGGGCCGTGGCGACCGGCAAGGCGGCGGAAAAGGCGGGGCTCGGGCTGAATGCCGGGCATGACCTGACGCGCGAGAACCTGCCGCCGCTGGTCAAGGCGCTGCCGAACCTCGCCGAGGTTTCCATCGGCCACGCCATCATCGCCGATGCGCTGACCTTCGGCATGGCGCAGACAGTAAGGATGTTCCGTCAGGCGATCGGCGACACGGACTGAGGCCATGTCGTTCGAGCTGTTCGGAGCGCTGACGGTTTTCGCCCTCGCCACGCTGTTCACGCCGGGCCCGAACAACGTCATGCTGATGACGTCCGGCGTGAATTTCGGCTTCAGCCGCACCTGGCCGCATACGCTCGGCGTGTCGCTCGGCTTCGGCTTCATGGTGCTGGTCGTGGGTCTCGGGCTCGGCGCGGTCTTTTCCGCCTATCCGGTGCTCTACACGATCGTCAAATATGCCGGCGCCGCCTATCTCCTCTACCTCGCCTGGCTGATCGGCCGGTCCCACGAGGTCGACAGCAAGGGCGGGGAGAAGGGCCGTCCGCTCACCTTCCTCGAGGCCTCCGCCTTCCAGTGGGTCAATCCCAAGGCCTGGGTGATGGCGATCGGCGCGGTCAGCGCCTATGCCGGGATCACCGGCTTCCCGGCGAACATGGTCGCCATCGCGGCGGTGTTCGGCGTGCTCGGCACGGTATCGGCGATCGTCTGGGTGTTGTTCGGCACGGCGTTGAAGCGCTTCATCACCAATCACCGGGCGGTGCGCATCTTCAACCTCACCATGGCAGGCCTGCTGGTCCTCTCGCTCGTGCCGGTATTCCTCGAGGGCTAGGGCAACCTGCGGGAGAGCTCGGCCGGTGAGGCGGAAGCGGAGGGTGCTTCGAATCGCGACTCAGGAGAGTGCGATAGGATACTGATATCGCATCATATTCACCGATTCTTCCATTAAGTTCTGGCATCCCCCCGGCTGGGGCCGGTATTCTCCGGCTGCAAGGAGAATACCCCGTGGCAGTAACGCGTAATCTCGGGCTCGGCGTCCTCGAAACCCGCTGGTTCAACGAGCGGCACCACACCGTTCGCCCGCTCTTCGAGTTCCTCTCCTACGCGCTGAAGGACCGGCCGGATGCCTTCACCTACGAGCGCTTCGTCGGCGCCTCGTCCTTCCGCGAGGCGGTGCGGTTCATGACCGGGCAGGAGGACATCGACTATCTCTATGTCGCCGCCCACGGCGATTTCGGGAAGATCGAGGCCTCGGACGGTACCGGCCTGTCGCGGACGTTCCTGCGCAACACGATCAACGAGGTGAACCAGCGCCGGCGAAAGCTGAAGGGCGTGCTCTTCGGCTCCTGCAAGTTCGGCGACGCCTATAACCTGATCGAATTGCTGCGGCCGTCGAAGATCCGCGGCCAGACGGTCGCCAACCGGCTGCTCTGGGTCGGGGGCTACGACCAGGAAATCGAGTATACGCGGAGCTCGCTCTTCGACATCTACTTCTACGACCTGTTCCTCAGGACCACGGCGCCGACGGAGATGGCGCGGTTGGAGAAGACCGTCGCCGACCTGAAACGGATGCTGCCGGGCTTTGCCGAGAACCAGTCGCTGTGCATCGTCGCCAGGCACTCGAAGGGCCGCTATCGTGATCTTATCCGGGGAGTCGACATCTCCGACTGAGCAATTCCAGCCAGAATGTGCAGCGGTCTTGCGTCTGGAAGAACGGAGCGTGCTTTGGGCGCATTTCAGGGCTTCGGCAGGCAGGCGCTTCCCTTCTTCAAGGCGCTGAAGTTCCACCAGAGCCGAGAATGGTTCGAGGAGAATCGTGCGCTCCACGAGAGCGAGGTGCTCGGGCCGTTCACGGCGCTGATCGACGACCTGACGGCGGAGTTCCAGAAGCGCAAGGTGCCGCTGAAGGGCGAGGGGAGGAAGTCGATCTTCCGCATCCATCGCGACGTGCGCTTCTCAAAGGACAAGAGCCCGTACAAGACCCATGCCGGGGCGGTGATGACGCGCTCGGGCGGGAAGGGCGAGCAGGGGCTCCTCTATCTCCACATCGACCCGGAAGGCTGCTTCGTCGCCGCCGGCTTCCACATGCTCGAGCCGCCGCAGCTCTCCGCCATGCGCGAGGCGATAAGGCGCAAGCCCGAGCGCTTCGAGAAGATGGAGATGGAGCTCCTGAAAGCGAAGCTCGCCTTCAGCACTTCCGAGGGCTTCCAGATGAAGCGCCTGCCGCGCGGCTACGAGGCCTTCAAGGATTCGCCGCTCTCGGGGGCCCTGCGGCTCAAGTCGTTCATCGTGGAGGAGGCGGTGACGGACAAGCTCGTCGCGTCGCCGAAGCTCACCGGCAAAGTGGTCGAGTTCACCGAACGGGCCATGCCGCTCCTCGAATACGGGTGGGCGGCACTGGGTTAGGGTTGTCCTCAAGGCCCGACGGATATACATTGTATATCCAAGGAGTGAGCTATGACCGCCAGGATCGGAAAATGGGGGAACAGTGCGGCCGTCCGCTTGCCGGCTGCAGCTATGGAAACGGCAGGTTTTTCTCCCGACCAGGAGTTGGATATCCTGGCTCGGGAGGGCGTCGTTGAGCTGCGCAAAATGCGCGGCATTCCCACGATCGAAGAGTTCTTTGCGGAAGCGCGCAAGAAGGGACCTCTGGAGCCTCCCGCGGCGGTTGACTGGGGGCCTGACAGGGGTGCCGAGATGCTGCCCGATGAGGATTGGAGCGACGTTGCTCCACGCGATTAGTCTGGAAGACTGATGGCAATCGCCGACGGGCGCATTCCAGAAGCGGGGGATGTGTTCTGGGTGGATTTCGGCAGCCCAGTTGGCCACGAGCAGGCGGGGCGGCGGCCGGCCCTGGTCGTTTCTCCCCGCGCCTACAACGAGATTTCCTCCGTCTTCCTGGTGTGCCCGATATCGCGTCGCGAGCGGGCATGGCCGTTTCAGGTTCGTGTTCCGCTGATCGGTCGAATTGAGGGATATGCTCTGGTCGATCAAGTAAAGACCGTGGATCCCTCGGCGCGATACTGTCGCTATGTCGGGCATGCGGACAGTTCCCTGCTGCAAGGCGTGAGGCGTCAATTGGCGATCCTTCTCCAGACCGCCCTGCCGATGGGCGAATGAACGTCGCAACCCTTGCCCCGGGCGGCTTCGGCGCCTAGAAGCTAGCCGCCACAACAATCCTCCAAAACCCAAGCGGGGCTGCCCATGCGTGTCTATTACGATCGGGATGCCGATCTGAACCTCATCAAGTCGAAGAAGGTCGTCATCGTCGGCTATGGCAGCCAGGGTCGTGCGCATGCGCTGAATCTCAAGGATTCGGGCGTGAAGGACATCCGCATCGCTCTCAAGGAAGGCTCGACCACCGCGAAGAAGGTCGAGGCGGACGGCCTCAAGGTGCTGACCGTCGCCGAAGCCGCGAAGTGGGGCGACCTGTTGATGATGGCGACGCCCGACGAACTCCAGGCCGACATCTACAAGAACGAGATCGCGCCGAATATCCGCGACGGCGCGGCGATCGCCTTCGCCCACGGCCTCAATGTGCATTTCGGGCTGATCGAGCCGAAGAAGACGCTCGACGTGGTCATGATCGCGCCGAAGGGCCCGGGCCACACGGTGCGCGGCGAGTACCAGAAGGGCGGCGGCGTGCCCTGCCTGATCGCGGTCCACCAGGACGCTTCGGGCAATGCGCAGGACCTCGCGCTCTCCTATGCATGCGGCGTCGGCGGCGGGCGTTCGGGCGTCATCGAGACCAATTTCCGCGAGGAATGCGAGACCGACCTGTTCGGCGAGCAGGTGGTTCTCTGCGGCGGCCTGGTCGAATTGATCCGCGGCGGGTTCGAGACGCTGGTCGAGGCCGGCTATGCGCCGGAAATGGCCTATTTCGAGTGCCTCCACGAGGTGAAGCTGATCGTCGACCTCATCTACGAGGGCGGCATCGCCAACATGAACTACTCGATCTCGAACACCGCCGAATGGGGTGAATACGTCTCGGGGCCGCGCATCATCACGCCGGCGACCAAGGCCGAAATGAAGAACGTTCTCAAGGACATCCAGACCGGCAAGTTCACGTCGCAGTGGATGCAGGAGTACCGTGCCGGCGCCGCGAGGTTCAAGGCGACGCGCCGCCTGAACGACGAGCATCCGATCGAGGAGGTCGGCAAGAAGCTGCGCGCGATGATGCCCTGGATCGGCAAGAACAAGCTGGTCGACAAGGAGCGGAACTAGTCCGGGACGGCCCGCGGGCGCTCGCCGAGACGCCCCGGGACGGCCGTGAGACGGCACTGAAACGACGGCCGGGGCGGGACGATTGTCCCTCTCCGGCCGTCTCTTTAGGATCGCCCGGTTTCGGTCTCACGAACGGGCCATCGACCATGCTCCATCGGGTCGGCAACGCGGCTGCTGCCGCGACCAAGGCGATCCTCCCCAACCTAGCCGGGCGGGCGGCCTTCCACGTCGTCCATGCCGAAGTGGGCGCCGCGGCGCATCTCTCGGTCAGGCGGAAGCAGGTGCTCCGCCATCCGCGCTTCGACCTCGGCTCGGTGATCCTCGTCCTTGAGGGGCACAAGACCGTCGCCGGCGAGGGGAGGCCGGTGGAGGCGCAGGTCGGCGAGATCATGATCGTCCCGCCGGGCGGCGAGGCGGAGGTGGTCAATGCGCCGGCACCGGGCGGGCTCTATAGGGCCGCGATCATCGGCTTCGCGCCGGAACTGGTCTCCGCCTTTGCGAAAGGCCACCGCCATCTCGTCGCCGGCAAGCGCGTCCTCGGCCGCATCACGACCATGCCGGACGACGGCGAGCTCGCCGAGGCGATCGGGCGGGCGCTGCGCGGCCTGTCGGGGGAGACGAGCGCCGGTCCGGACCTGCTCCGCCACCGGCTGACCGAGATCCTGGTGCAGCTCGCCGAGCGCGGCATCGTCTTCGGCGGCACGCGGCCCGCCTCTCTCGGCGAGCGCGTCGGGGCCCATATCGGGCGCGACATCGCGCATCCGTGGACGGTGGGGGAGGTGGCGGAGGCGCTCGCCCTCGGCGAGGCGACGCTGAGGCGCCATCTCGCCGCGGAGGGCACGAGCTTCAGCGATATCCTCGCCGGCTTGCGGCTCGGCTACGCGCTCCTCCTTCTCCAGTCGAGCGAGCGGAGCGTGGTGCAGATCGCCCACGATGTCGGCTATCTGTCGCCCTCGCGCTTCGCGGCACGCTTCCGGGCGCGATACGGCGTGGCGCCCTCGGCGCTGCGCTGAAGATCGAGCGCCTGGGGCGCGCGGTCGAGCGCATCGGGCGCGCCTTGCCGGGCAGGCTGGTGTTCGATCTTCCCGGACCCGGGAGCGGGTCCGGATGAGAACAGGACAGATGATGATGCGACATGCAGCCTTTGCCGCCCTCGCGCTGGCGGCGACCGCCTTCCAGGCATTTCCCGCCCTGGCGGCCGACTTCACCGTGACCGGCCCCGGCCTTGCGGATGGCGCCCCGGTGCCCCAGGCGATGATCCTTTCCGGCCTCGGCTGCACCGGCGGGAATCTCTCGCCGGAGCTCCACTGGTCGGACGCGCCGGCGGGCACCCGGAGCTTCGCCGTGACCCTCTACGATCCCGATGCGCCGACCGGCTCGGGCTTCTGGCATTGGGTCGCCTTCGACATCCCGGGCAATGCCGACGGCCTCAAGGAAGGGGCGGGCGATCCGGAAAGGAAGGCGGCACCGCAGGGCATGCAGATGGGGCAGAACGATTTTGGCGCGAAGGCCTATGGCGGCCCGTGCCCGCCGGCCGGCGGCGGGGTGCACCGCTACGAGATCGTCGTCCACGCGCTTCGCGTAGCGAAGCTGCCGGAAGGGGCGGGCACGACGGCGGCGCTGACCGGCTTCATGATCAACGGCGCCGAGCTGGCGCGGGCGAAGGTGACGCTGACGCTCGGGCGATAGGCGGTCTGCGCAAGCCGACCGTGACGGAAATCGGGCAGGCCGGAACGGCCGGCGGCGTTCCTCATTCTCCTCACATGCAAGGAGAACGAGGATGCCCAGGTTCATAACCATCGGATATGGCGACCAGGCCGGATATGACCGCACACCCGAGGCAATCCGGGAAGCGGCCCACGCGCACGATACCTATCTCCGGGAACGGGGCGTGGTGATAGGCATTGCCGGCATGCCGGTGCAGGTTCGAAACCCGGAGGATACCGGGGTCCGGGCCGTGGAGGGCCCGTACCTGTCGGCGGACTTGCCCATCGCCGGCTTCTCCATCATGGAGGCGAAGGATCTCGACGAGGCCATTGCGCTGGTCGCCAAGTCGCCCTGCGCGGTGGCGCACGGGGTCATCGAGATCTGGCCCCTGCAGGAATAGCGGAAGCCGGCGGGCCGCGCACAGCGTGCATGGCCGGCGCGAGCCGGCCATGGCGACGCCGAGTGAAGAAGCCTAGTAGGGGCCGACGCAGCGGTAGTAGACGCCGTTGGCGGCGAGATAGGTGTCGGAAGCCGGCTGGTAGTTCGGATAGGTTGCCGCGCACCAGTCGACGTGAGCCTGGCTGAGCGAGGGATAGGCCGGCTGCGCATAGACCGGCTGGGCCGGATAATACGGGTAGGGCGGCGGAGGCGGCGGCGCGTAATAGCGCGGCGGGGGCGGGGGCTGGCTGGCGATCACCGCGCCGAGGGCGAGGCCGACGATCGCTCCGCCGGCGACGGCGGCGCCCCAGTTGCCGCCACCACCGCCACCGTGCCAATGGCCGGGAGGCGGGCCCCACGGCTTGGGGCCGTAGCCGGGGCCACCGTAGCCCGGGCCGCCATAGCCCGGACCCTTCTTCCAGTAAGGCTGCCCGTAGCCGCCGCCCGCGGCGGCGGGCGCAACGGTCGTGGCAATCGTGGCAGTTGCGATGAGCCCGGCGAGGGCCGCAGTCATCACCCGGTTCATGGTCGAAAACTCCGCTTCAAACGGTCGGGCGCGAGATGGCGCCGGCTTGATGGCAAGAATGCGCCCGAATGGATGAACCGCGGCTGAACGTCGAGGCGGGTAGGTGCGGCATCATGGCGTTGGGGCGAGGAGCTTCGATCGGAAGCATTCATCTCTCCGCTTGCCCTCTCCCCTTGTGGGAGAGGGCAAGCGAGGCCGGCTTGACGCGGGGCTCCGGCAGGGGCGACAAGAGCCGCCTCGCCAGTGTCCCGATTTCGAAGTTCGCCAGAGCGTGGGGCCAAGGCGGTGAGCGAACTTCGGAATCAAAGGAACACTGGAATCATAGAGTTGCTAGTGTGATTCAGATCGAGAAATTCGCTCTCGATTTGGCCGCTCGGTCTGGCGAATTTCTCGATCATCACACTTGGAGGTTCGCGTGCCGCTCCGATACGCCATTCTCGACGTCTTCACGGATC
Source organism: Hyphomicrobiales bacterium (assembly GCA_017305635.1). Taxonomy (GTDB): domain Bacteria; phylum Pseudomonadota; class Alphaproteobacteria; order Rhizobiales; family Kaistiaceae; genus JAFKKF01. The sequence continues at coordinate 142,774 of JAFKKF010000007.1, forward strand.
GTCCGCTGGCGGGCAATCCGCTCGCCGTGGTGCTCGATGCCGACGGGCTCGGCGACCAGCAGATGCAGGCGATCGCCGGCGAGTTCAACCTGTCCGAGACGGTGTTCCTGGAGAAGACCGACAACCCCGTCCATGCCGGGCGGGCACGCATCTTCACGCCGCGCCACGAACTGCCTTTTGCCGGCCACCCGACGGTGGGCACGGCGGTGCTCCTCGGGATCGAGCGCATGGCGGGCGCAGCGGGCAGCGAGCTGATGCTGATGCTCGAAGAAAAGGTCGGGCTCGTGCGCTGCGGCGTGACCGTGAAGAGCGCGCGGGCGGGCCATGCGGTCTTCGACGTGCCCTCGCTGCCGAAGATGGTGCAGGCGCCGCTCCCCGCCGACCGGATAGCCTCGGCGCTCGGGCTGACGGCCTCGGAGCTTGGTCTTGAGAACCACGTCGTGACCGCCTTCTCGGCGGGCGTGCCCTTCGCCTTCGTGCCGGTGCGCGACATGAAGGCGATCGCCAGGGCGCGGCCGGTCATGTCGGCCTGGGGTTCCGCCTTCGGCGACCTCCTCGGCGCCTTCCTCTATTGCCGCGAGGCGACCACCAATACGCGCCAGTTCCACGCCCGCATGTTCGCGCCCGGCGCCGGGATCGTCGAGGATCCGGCGACCGGATCGGCGGTCGCGGCGCTTGCCGGCGTGATCGCGAAGTTCGACCAGCCGCCGGGCGGCGGCCACCGCTACATCATCGAGCAGGGGTTCGAGATGGGGCGCCCGAGCGTCATCGGCCTCGAGATCGACATGGATGGCGGCGAGGTGGCGGCGGCGAGGATCAGCGGCGACGCGGTGATCGTCGGCCGTGGTACCCTCGACGTCTGACCGATTGGACCAAAGATGAACAGCCTTCTCCTCATCCTCCACCTCTTCGGCTTCGGCGCGACCTTCACCGGCTTCTTCGGCGCCTTCTTCGTCGCCACGGCGACCAATGCCCGGCCGGCGCCGGACGCGCCCGTACTGGAGCGCCTGCGGCCCTATTTCGCCGGCTTCGGCCATGCCGGGATCCTCATCCTCCTCGTCACCGGCCCGCTGCTCCTCTGGCTGAAATGGGGGAACATGCCGCCGTTCCCGACCATGTTCCTCCTGAAGATGATCTTCCTCGGCCTGCTCATCCTCTTCGGCATCGTCATGGCGATGAACGCTCGGAAGGCGAGGGCAGGCGACCTCGTGGCGGTCGGTCGGCGCCCCATCTACAACCGGGTGGCGACGACGCTTTTCCTGCTCGTCATGGTGTTTGCGGTCCTCGCCTTCGACTGATTCCGGTTTCCGCTTGCCGGGACGGCGGTTTCTTTTGTAAAACGCGGCATTAACCGGTCCCCGGCATCATGCCGGACGGGCCGCTCCAGGGAACCGGCATGATCGTTCGCGATCAGATCGCTGTCGCCGCGACGGGGAAACCCGGCGCCCGGCTCCTTGCGCGCATCCTTCTTCTTAGACGCCCCTGAGCGTCGGCTGCTCCCGTTGGAGCGGGCTCTCAGGGGGACCGAGCGATACCAATCCCGGCCCGCTGCCGAGGAAGCGCGCGGGCGAGCACTCCGGAAGGATATTCTGACATGACCGCCAAGACCGAAGCGAAGTCCGAGAAGGACCGCGTCGTCATTTTCGACACCACCCTGCGCGACGGCGAGCAGTCGCCCGGCGCCTCCATGACGCTGGAGGAGAAGCTGCAGGTCGCCGAGCTCCTCGACGAGATGGGCGTCGACATCATCGAGGCCGGCTTCCCGATCGCCTCCAACGGCGACTTCGAGGCGGTGAGCGAGATCGCCAAGGTGATCAAGCGGGCGGTGGTCTGCGGGCTCGCGCGCGCCGCCACCGGCGACATCGACCGCGCCGCGGAAGCGCTGGCGCACGCCGAGCGCCGGCGCATCCACACCTTCATCGGCACATCGCCGCTGCACCGCCAGTTCCAGCTCCAGCTCGACCAGGACCAGGTCCACGAGCGGGTGATCTCGTCGGTGACGCGGGCGCGCAACTATACCGACGACGTCGAATGGTCGGCGATGGACGCGACCCGCACCGAGCACGATTTCCTCTGCCGCGTGGTGGAGGCGGCGATCAGGTCGGGCGCGACGACGATCAACATCCCGGACACCGTCGGCTATGCGACGCCGGAGGAGTTCCGCAACCTGATCGTGATGATCCGCGAGCGGGTGCCGAACGCCGACAAGGTGGTCTTCTCGACCCATTGCCACGACGACCTCGGCCTCGCCGTCGCCAATTCGCTGGCCGGCGTGACCGGCGGCGCGCGGCAGATCGAATGCACGATCAACGGTCTCGGCGAGCGCGCCGGCAACGCGGCGCTGGAAGAGATCGTGATGGCGCTGAAGGTGCGCGGCGACGTGCTGCCCTATTTCACCAACGTCGAGGCGAGCATGCTGATGCGCGCCTCGAAGCTGGTCTCGGCGGTCTCCGCCTTCCCGGTGCAGTACAACAAAGCGATCGTCGGCAAGAACGCCTTCGCGCATGAATCCGGCATCCACCAGGACGGCGTCCTGAAGAATGCGCAGACCTACGAGATCATGACGCCGGAATCGGTCGGCGTGAAATCGACCTCGCTGGTCATGGGCAAGCATTCCGGGCGGCATGCCTTCCGCGAGAAGCTGGCGGAGCTTGGCTTCGAGCTCGGCCAGAATGCGCTGGAAGAGGCGTTCAAGCGCTTCAAGGACCTCGCCGACCGCAAGAAGCACGTCTTCGACGAGGACATCGCGGCGCTGGTCGAGGACGAGATGGCGCAGTCGGGGGAGGCGATCCGGCTGGTGGCGCTCACCGTCATCGCCGGCACCGGCGGCCCGCAGAAGGCGATCGTGACGCTCGATGTCGAGGGCCAGCACGAGACCCGGGAAGCGGTCGGCGACGGGCCGGTCGACGCCATGTTCAAGGCGATCAAGTCGATCGCCCCGCACGAGGCGACGCTGCAGCTCTACCAGGTCGGCGCGGTGACCGAGGAATCGGACGCGCAGGCGGAGGTCTCGGTGCGGCTCGGCGAGGGCGACAAGATCGTCACCGGGCGCGGCGCCGATACCGACACGATGGTGGCTTCCGCCAAGGCCTATGTCTCGGCGCTCAACAAGCTGGTGACGCGGCGGGCGAAGTCGAAGCCCGAGGCGCTGAAGGCGGGTTAGCTCAGGGCTTCCGCGAACGCCAGGACGAGAAGGTGAGGCGCGTCGTTCCGGCGCGCTTCGCCTCCGCCGACTGCGTCCGGCGGACGGCACGGCGCACGACCGGGTCCCAGGCATCGCCGACGTCGCTCGCCGGCCGCGTCATGCGCTGGACCGGGATGCCGGCGGCGCCGAGGCGACTGCGGATGGCGGCGGCGATCTCGCGCTGGGCGGTCCAGAAGAGCCGGCTCGGCAGCCAGCAGCGGATGCCGAGCTGGACGAAGTTGTCGGTCATCTGGTCGATGAAGACCTCCGGCGCCGGATCGTCGAGGACGCGCTCCTCCTTCTCCAGCACCTCCGCGGCGATGGCCCGCGCCTTGTCGGCATCGGCATCGAGCGGGATGCCGAGCGTGAAGGCGCTCATGCGGTTGCGGTTGCGGCTGTGGTTGATGAGCGGCGTGTTCCAGATCTGCGAGTTGGGGACGAAGCGGTAGAGCCCGTCGAAGGTGTCGAGGGTGGTGGCGAAGAGGCCGATCTCGCGCACGACGCCGGCGATGCTCGACGTCTCGATGTATTCGCCGACGCGAAAGGGGCGCAGCCAGAGGAGCATCAGCCCGGCGGCGATGTTCGACAGCGTGCCCTGGAGGGCGAGGCCGATGGCGAGGCCGGCGGCGCCGAGCACGGCGAGGATCGAGGCGGTCTGCACGCCGAGCTGGCCGAGGGCGGCGACGATGACGATGATGCTGATGGCGTAGCGCACCACCGCGGCGATGACCGGGCGGATGGTCTCGTCGATGTGGAGGTTGCGGATCGAGAAGCTGGCGATCAGGCGGCCGACCCAGCGCGCGAGGACCAGGCCGAGGACGAGGAGGAGCGCGGCGCTCGCGACCTTGGGCAGGAATTCCACCGCCCAGGCCCAGGCCATGGCGGCGAAGGCGCCGAGCTTCTCGGGTGCGTCCACGATTTCCTGCATCGTCTTTTCCGGGTTTCCTGCGGGATCGGGGCGACCTTCCGGCGGAAATGGGGAAGGAGAAGGGCAGGCACCCGCTATCCCCCGACGTTGTTTACAGATTCAGGCGCTTCCCGGCTCGCCATGGAGCGGCCAAGATGCTAACCGTTCTCAAGATCACGGCAGCGCGGGGAGCGATGATGACGGCCAGCGAGCTTTCGGCGTGGCTCGGCAGGACGCTGATATTCGACGGGCTCGATCCCGAGGACATCGATCGCCTGGCCGCGATCGTGCGCGAGAGCAGCCTGCAGCAGGGCGACATCCTCTTCGAGCAGGGCGACGAGTCCGACGGCCTCTATCTCATCGTCGCCGGACTGGTGCGCGTGTACCTGACGACGGAGGACGGCCGCGAGGTGACGGTCAGCCTCCTCGAGGACGGCGAGGTGATCGGCGAGATGTCGCTCCTCGACGGGCTGCCGCGCAGCGCCGGCGCCGCGGCACTGATCGAGACGCGGCTGATCTTCATCCCGCGGGCGCCGTTCCTCGAACTGCTGGAGACCAACGGGAAGCTCGCCCGCCAGATCATCCTGACGCTCTGCGAGCGGCTGCGCTCGGCCAACGCCCAGTTCGACCAGGCGGTGTTCCACGACCTGCGCCACCGGCTGGTGGTGCTCTTGCGCCAGCTCGCCATGATGGTCGGCAAGGTCGACCAGCATGTCGCGGTGGTCGATCTCGACCTGACGCAGGGCACGCTCGCCCAGATGCTCGGTGCCAGCCGCGAGGCGGTGAACAAGCAATTGCGCGCCCTGGTCAAGGAAGGCCGCATCGCGGTCGAGGGCCAGCGCATCCAGGTGTTCAAGGGGAAGGGCTGACGGGGCGGGCGATCGTTCAAAGCCTGCCGAGTCGTGCTATATATGGTTGCGATTAATCAGGTCCCTGTTCGACATGGCGAAAGTTGTCTTTGGCAAGCTAGGCGCGAAGCGCCCAAGGTCGACCGTTCCCACCAAGCGGGTCAGGGACGGCGAGGGCCGGGTCGTTGTCTTGCGGACGCTCGACGCGAACAGCGCGACATTCGGCACGGACTTCAGGGATGTCTTCGAGCGGAATGTCGTCAAGGCGCGTCGTGAGAATCGCAAGTTGACGGGCACGGCCGACGGTATTGTCCGGAAGGACTGATCCACCGCTTTTTCTCATCGTTGCCGGTCCTAACGGGTCCGGCAAGAGCAGCGCCTATGGGAACACCGACGTCGAATCCATTGGTCGATCGGTGTGGATCATCAACCCCGATCTGTTGGCCGCTCGTATCCGGGACGTCGAGCGGCTTGCGCTGACGGAGGCCAATCTCGAAGCGGTCAGGCGTATCGAGAGATGGCTGGAATCCTCGATAGAAGCCCATCAATCGATAGGCGTGGAGACGGTTCTCTCCACGTCGAAATATCGGCGCCTGGTCGAGAAGGCCAAAGGGCTCGGCTTCGAGGTCGGACTGATCTACGTGATTCTGCAAACGCCCGAACTCAACGTCGAGCGTGTTCGGCTTCGTGTGTTGAAGGGCGGGCATGCCGTGCCAGAGGACAAGATCGTCGAAAGGTACTGGCGATCGCTCGATCAGCTTCCCTGGTTCCTTCAGGAAGCGGACAAGGCTTGGCTGTACGATAACTCAGGTGCTTCACCGAAGCTGATTGGGCAGAAGGCGCGAGGCACCGTGACACTGGACCACGATGCCTTGGCGCCTATCGTCGCGGCGGTCGAGAAGATCAGATCCAACTGAGCCTCGCGATGGGCTGGCAAGCTGTTCGGCTGCAACGCCGACGACGCGCCGTTCCAGCCAGTTTTCGCCCGGCTACGCCGCGCCCCTTGCCGCCGGGGCCGCGAGCGGCAGGAGGATCTCGGCCCTGAGGCCCTTGCCGCCGGGGCGGTTCTCCAGGTGCACGTCGCCGCCATGGGCGCGGGCGATGGTGCGCGCGATGGTGAGGCCGAGGCCGGTGCCGCCCGTCTCGCGGCTCCGCGAGACCTCCAGCCGCCGGAAGGGCATGAACACCGTCTCCATGTCGGCCTCCGGGATGCCGGGCCCGTTGTCCTCGACGCGGATGATCGCCGCGTCGGCCCGCAGGTGGAGGGAGACGGCGGCGGTGCCGCCATACTTCACCGCGTTCTCGACGAGGTTGCCGATGCAGCGGCGGAGGCCGATCGGCTGGCCGGAATAGGCGAGACGGGGAGGGCAGTCCGGGGGCAGCTCGAGCGTGACGCCGGGACGATCCTCGGTGAGCACTTCGAGCAGCGAGACGAGGTCGAGGGTCTCGCGCGCCTCGGGGGTGGCATTGTCGCTGGAGAAATCGAGGATCGACTGGGTCATGCCGGCGATCTCGTCGAGATCCTCGATCATGTGGGCGCGCTGCTCGGAATCCTCCATGAAATCGGCGCGGAGCCGGAGGCGCGTGACCGGCGTGCGGAGGTCATGGGCGATGGCGCCGACGAGCTGGTCGCGGTCGGCGATGACCTTCTGCAGGCGCCCCTGCATGGTGTTGAAGGCGCGCGCGGCGGCGCGGATCTCGCGCGGGCCACCCTCGCCGAGGGCGGGGGCGTTGAGATCGCGGCCGATCCGTTCCGCCGCCCGGCCGAGCATGTCGTAGGGCGCGGTGAGATAGCGGAGCAGCACCAGGCTGGCGGCGAGGACGACGAGGATGACGAGGCCGGCGACGGCCAGCATGCCGGGGCTCCAGAAGGTGGTGCGCGGCGGCAGGAGAACCGTGAAGTTCAGCCATTTGCCGTCCTTCAGCGCGATCGAGGCGACATAGGCATTGTTGCGGTCGAAACGCTCCTCGATGCCGGTCAGCACCCGTTCGAGCGGCCCGGGATTGCCCGTCGCCGGCGGCGCATCGGTCGGCTCGACGGCCGGTATCTGGTCCCAGCGCTCGACATGGACGTCGGAAATGCCGACGTCGGCGAGGCGCGACTCCAGCATGTCCTCCAGCTCGGCCAGCTCCTCGGTATCGGCGATGGTGTCGGTCGCGAGCATCTCGTCGTCGACGGTGACGCCGACGGTGGCGTCGCTGAGCGCGTCGGCGAGCTCCTGCCGCTCCTTCGGGTCGTCGGTCGTGGCGACCGCGCGCGTGACCGAGGTGACGCGCTCGGCGAGGCGGAAGAATTCCATCACCTCGGCGACGTCGCTGCGCCCATGGGCGATGACGACGAGCGTGCTCAACTGCGTGACCACCAGCCCGGCGATGAGCATGACCAGCGACCAGGCGGCGAGGCTGTCGGGAAGGAAGCGCCTCATCCGGTCTCCACGGACTGGGTGAACTCATAGCCGTCGCCGCGCACGGTGACGATCATCGAGGGGAGCTTCGGATCGGGCTCGATCTTGCGGCGGAGCCGGCTGACCTGGACGTCGATGGAACGGTCGAAGGGCGAGGAATCGCGGCCGCGGGTAAGGTCGAGGAGCTGGTCGCGGCTGAGCACGCGCTGCGGGTGCTCGACGAAGGCGACGAGCATCTCGAACTCGCCCGAGGTGAGGCCGACGAGGAGCCCGTCGGGCGCTTCCAGCCGGCGGCGACCGAGATCGAGCTTCCAGCCGGCGAATTTCAGCACGCGGCTGGCATTGCGTGCCGGGCCGGCGGAAGCCTTCATGTAATCGACGCGGCGCAAGAGCGCGCGCACGCGGGCGAGCAGCTCGCGCGGGCTGAAGGGCTTCGCCAGGTAGTCGTCGGCGCCCATCTCGAGGCCGATGACGCGGTCGGCTTCCTCGCCCATGGCGGTGAGCATGAGGATCGGCACGTGCGATTCCTCGCGCACCTCGCGGCAAATCTGCAGGCCGTCCTTGCCGGGCAGCATCACGTCGAGAATGAGGAGATCGGGCTTCGAGCGGCCGAGGCTCGCCGGCATCTCGCGCGAATCCCGGGCGGTCGTCACCGTGAAGCCGTGCCGCTCGAGAAGCCGCGATACCAGGTCGCGGAGCTCGCGGTCGTCGTCGACGAGGAGGATGCGGGCGCTGTCGTTCATGGCAACCATTCCCGGCCGGTTCCGGCCTTTCCGGGGCGCCAGTCAGCGCGATCCGTGTAACGGCTCTGTTTCACGGCGCCGCGGCTCCCGAAACACCACGGTTACAGGCCGATGTTGAGGTACGTCATGCGGGTTGCGGCAGGCAATCCCCAAACAGTGGCGCCGCGGATGCTCCGGATGTCGGCGAAAGATGGAATTTTCAAGGTGGCCGTGCGCGGGCTGGTCCTGGCGGGACTGGCGCTTGCGCCGTTCAGCGCCCTCGGTGCGGCGACGCCACCGCTCCTGCAGCCGGTCGCGGCCAAGGTGCAGCCGCCGGCCAAGGCGCCGGCGCCGAACATCATCACCCCGGCGCAGCGCTGCACGGCGCTCGAAAAGCAGTTCGACGAGGCGCTGAAGGGCTCTTACGACGGGCACAACCTCAATGCCGCGAAGAAGCTCCGCGCCGAGGGCGGGCATCTCTGCGAGACCGGCCGGCATGCGGTGGGGGCGCTTCGCCTCGCACGCGCGCTGGAGGAAATCGGGCTCGAGGCCGAGGAGCCGTAACCGGCGGCACGAGCGTGTAACGCGCTGTTACACGATGCCCGGTTCCCGGAAACACTGGCGTTACGTCGCGAGGGCCAAATGCCCGTGCGGTTCGAAGCAGCCGCCGGCAGCCATCGGGAAGCGTGGCCGCCGAACCGCCAGGACAAAGAGAGATTCATGTCTTTCCGAAAAGTCATTTCCGCAATTGCCGCGGCGTGCGTGCTGACGGGCTCGCTCGCCCTCGGCACCACCGACGCCTTCGCCGCCGCGCCGAAGCCCGCGGCGCACAAGGAGATCGTCTGCAAGCCGGGCCTCGTCGCCCATCAGGTGAAGGTCGGCGACAAGCTCGTCTGGAAGTGCGGCAAGCTGCACAAGGCGAAGAAGGCCGCCGCCAAGCACCCGGCGAAGAAGGCGACCACGAAGCATCCGGCGAAGAAGGCGGCCGTCAAGGCTCCGGTCAAGAAGACCGCGCCGAAGAAGACCTACAAGAAGCTCGTCTGCAAGAAGGGCTCGGTGGCCAAGAAGGTCAAGAGGCACGGCAAGTGGGTCTGGGAGTGCTTCAAGGTGAAGCCTGCCGCCCCGGCCAAGAAGTAACTGCGGCGTCTCCGCAGTAGCGACTGAACTGAACCTGCAACCCCCCAAGAACGAGGAGAACTGCCATGAAGAAGTATATCCTGACCGCCGCGCTCGTCGCCGGCTTCGCGATGCCCGCCATGGCCGCCAGCGAGTACTACGTCGCCCAGAGCGCCAAGGACAAGAAGTGCGAAGTGACCAGCAAGAAGCCGGACGGCAAGAAGTGGGTGGAGGTCGGCACCTCGACCTACAAGACCAAGGCCGACGCCACCAAGGCGCTGAAGGCCGCTCCGGAATGCGCGCCGGCGAAGAAGTAAGCGTCGCGTAAGCGAGTTCTTCCCCCTTGAGGGCGGCCTTCGCGGCCGCCCTCCCTTTGTCTGGGCGACGGGTCCCTGGGGCAGCCGGCGGCGCCTGCCGGGCCTCATGGTTCCCGCCGGACCGCCGGCGCCGGACTTTTTGCCGGAGAGCATCCCGGCTTGCTTGCCAGCACCCGGGGGCTTTGCTAAAGCACCCCCGCCGCGGCTGACCCGGCGGCGCGGCGGGACCGAAAGCGACTGCCGGTGGAGATGGGCGATTAGCTCAGTTGGTAGAGCAAGGGACTCTTAATCCCTGGGTCCACGGTTCGAGCCCGTGATCGCCCACCATCTTCCCGATGTCTTGGCCGAAATCGACGTGAACGGAAAAGGAACGTGAGACCCGGTTAAGGTCTCACGTGAGACCTGATGCTCGCTATCCGCCTTCCGCCTCGCGGACGCGGCGCACGAATTCCTCGATCTGCGCCGGCGGCAAGCCGCGGATCACCGCCCCGGCGGTCTGCCGGAAAGTCACGTCGGTCCGATAGGTCCCGACGAGAAGCTTCATCAGCGGCGTATAGGCGAGAACCATGTCGAGGTCGGAATGCACCTCCGCCTGGAGCTCGGCCGGCAACAGGGGAAATACCCTCAGTCCGAGCACGACCCGCCCGGCCGCGAGCCAGCCTTCGCGCGGCGCGACGCGATAGGAGTTGCGGAGCGAGTCGGTGAAGGCCGCGCCGAGGTTGCCCGTCTCGAGGAGGAGTTGCGCCCTATAGAGCCACAGCTCGCCGGACGACGGCGACGCGCGAAGGGTGGTGTCGACCTGGCGCAGGCATTCGGCATTGGTTGCCGGACTGCGGACGCGCTCCGGGCTGGCGCAGGCGGCGAGCGCGGCGGCATCCAGGCGGGCATCGCTGACGAAGCGCGACACCGCGGCGGCGCGGGCTTCCGCTTCGGGGTCGACGGCCTGCTCGTCGACCAGCCGTGGATCTTCCACCAGCCATTGGGCCTGCGGGGTGCCGGCGATGACCGCGAAGAGCCGCACCACCGAGACCACGGCGAGGATCAGGCCGGCGGTGGTCAGGAGAAGCGAGAGGCGACGGGCGAACCCGCCTCCCGACGTGGCGGCGGCAGGCATGGTCGCGCCTATCCCGGACCCGACGAGTAGTATTTGGCATAGGCGCCGAAGCGGGTATCGTCGTCGATGCAATTCAGCACCCCGACGAGAGGAACGCCGGTACGGCGCAGGTAGCCGAGGGCCGCGCGAACGTCCCGCTGGCCGGTCGAGGCCTGGCGAACCACGAAGATGCCGACATCGGCGTGCCGGGCAATGATGGTCGCGTCGACGACGAGCCCGATCGGCGGCGTGTCGATGATGATGGCGTCGTAATTGGCCCGGGCAAGCGCCATCAGGTCGTCGAATGCCGGCGACATCAGAAGCGCGTCGGTGGCCACGGCGCTGGCCGCCGAGCCCAGGATCATGTGCAGGTTCGTCTCGGGTTCCTTGACGATGCCGAGCTGCTCGGCGGCACGCGAGCCGGCAAGCAGGTCGGCGAGCCCGTCATCGGCCTTGACGCCGAGGAACCTGTGCAGCGAGGGATGGCGGAGGTCGGCATCGATGAGCAGTGTCGAGACGCCGCTCATCGCCATCTTACGTGCCAGGACGAGCGCGATGGTCGTCTTGCCGTCGCCGGGGACGGCGGACGTCACGAACACGCACCGCTTGGTCTTCGGAGCAATCGCATCCACGCCGAGGCTGAGGCGCCGGATTCCCTCGGAGAACGAAGAGAGCGGCTGGCGGAAGATCGCCTGGTCCGCACGCACGTCGGAATTTCGCGGATTGAAGCGGGACACCGCCGCGACGACGGGGATCTCGGCCACCGCCTCGAACTGCTCGGTCGAATTGATGCCGCCGACGTAGTTCTCGCGAAGGAACGCAATCCCGAGGCCAAGGCAGAGAGAGAGGAAGAACGACCCGCCGAGGATAAGCTTGGTCGGCGGCCAGCTCGGCGTTCCGAGCGGCACGGCGGACGCAATGACGCGCGAGTCGGGCAGGCTGAAATTGGTCTGCTGCTCCACCTGGCGGAGCTTGGCCAGCGTGCTGTCATAGCTGGTGCGGCGGGTCTCGACGTCGCGCTGGAGCCGGAAAAGCTCGGTGGAGACCTCCTTCGGCAGGAGGAGGTCGGACAGCATCGAATCGATCTTGCGCCGCAGATCGGCGCTGCGCGTATTGGAGGCGGCGATCTCGTCCTGAAGCGCTCCGACCTGATGCTCCGCGGCCGCCTTGATCTGGAGGTCGAGGGCATCGAGCTGTCCTCGCGCCGCCGCAATCTGGGCCTGGTCGTCGAGTCCGCTGAGGCGGTCCACCAGCGCCTTCCTCCGCGCCGCCAGGTCCCCGCCGGAATCCGGAACCAGTTCGGCAAGCCTGACGAGGTTCTGCGCCCGGTAGGCCGACTGGAGGTCCGTCAGCGTGCCGCTGCGCGCATCGCGCCGCTTTGCCTCTTCGCCGAGGAGCACGAGCAGGTTCTTCGCCTCGGGCGAGCCGAGTTCCGCGAGCTTGCTGTTGATGAAGGCGTCGATCTGCGTCTCGCCGTCGGTAATGTCGCGCGAGAGGGCGTCGATCCGATCCTTGAGGAAGGCCGCCGCGCGGCCGTTCGAATCGAGCCGAGCTTCGATCTGCTCCTCGAGATAGGCCGCGGCGACCGCGTTGGCGGTCGCTGCCGCGGCCTCCGGCGAGGTGCGCGTCGCCGAAAAGGAAATGACGTTGGTCAGCCCGCGCCTGCGGACATCGATCATGCGGGAGAGACTGTCGACGATGCGCGCCTGGTCTTCGGGGCTGAGGCTCTCGAACGTCTTGCGCACGGCGGAGGCGGGGACCTCGGCCGGGCCGAAGCCGAACATCGAGCGCGCCATGTCGAGGATCGACGGCCGATGCTGGAAATCGGCCGAGTTGGCCAGATCGAGCGCGGTGGCGGCGCGACGCAGGACCTGGGACGACTGGGCTATCTCCACCTCGGTCTCGACTTCCTCGCCGCCGGAATAGCCGTCCGCGGCCGTCTCGAATCCGAGCATCTGCGCATTCCGCCGGTCGACGACGACCAGCGAAGAGGCCGTGTACATCTTCTGAATCTGGGTGAGGATGAGCACGGCGGCGCACATGACCACCACGACCGTCCCCATGATGGCGAGCCTGTGACGGCGTAGCATCCACAGGGTGGCCTTGAGATCGGGTTGCGCGGGCCATGCCGCCTCGGCCGGCGAATTCTCGCTCAGCGACGGGGTTTCCCTAACCTGCCTGGACATGCCGTGCATGGGCCTGACTAACACCTAATCGTAGCAACAGAAAGGCGCACAACCCCCTGCAACGCCCCGGATCAGGCCGTCAGCAGCCGTCGTTCGCCATCTTCCAGAACCAGCACATTGAGGCGATTCCTCGCATATCCCCCCGTATCAAGGTTAATTCTATGTTTCCCGAGATAGGGCTGATCCACGGGCGTGTGCCCGTGAACGATGATCTTCTCGAAAGGCACATCCCGGTCGGCGAAGCCCTCCCGTATCCAGAGGAGGTCCGCCCGGCTCTGGGCATCAAGCGGCCGGCCGGGCCGCGCGCCGGCATGAGCGAAGAAATAGTCGCCGATCACGGCGCTGGTCGGCAGGCGCTGGAGGAAGACGAGATGCGCCGGCGGCATCTTCCCGGCGAGCTCGTCGCGGATCGCCTGATAATCGCTTGGTGCCAGCCGCGACACGCTCAGCGGGAAGTCGACGCCATAGGACAGAAGGGTCGATTCCGCGCCATGGCGAAGCCAGGCTGCGCCCTTCTCAAGCGGGCGCTCCATGAAATCGAGAAGCATCTGCTCGTGGTTTCCGAGCAGGAGAATGGAATCGGTTGCCGAGGAATTCTCGATCAGGTGCTCGATCACCTGCCGCGAATCCGGACCGCGGTCGATGTAGTCGCCAAGTCCGACCAGCGTTACGCGCCCATTGCCGGACGACCGATCGGCGGCGATGGCGGCCATGACGCGATCGAGCAGGTCCGGGCGTCCGTGGATGTCGCCGAAGACGTAGACGCGCGTGCCACCGGGTATCCGCGCAGCGGAGACATCCATCGCGCCCGGCGCCTCGGCTTTCGTGCCGGGCATTTCGAAACGCACCGTCTCCAGCGGCAGGGTTCCGGTCCCCGATTGCGCGGACATCCGTCCGTCGCCTGCCGATCCTGACCGGCGCGTGGCGGCCTGTCCGATGCCGGCGCCGAGAAGCACGACGAAGGTCAGGCCGATTGCCTGAATCTGGACGCTGAAATCGACCAGGGACTGGACGGCGACGGCGAGTGCGGCGCTGACCGCAGCGACGATTGCCGGCACGCTGCCGGGGCTGCGGGCGATCGCCCGCTGCATGTAGGCGACGACGAGCACCAAGGCGGCGAAGATCGCGGCCGCCATCGGCAGGCCGAGCTCCGCGGCGGCCTGGAGATAGGTGTTGTGCGCCCGGTTCCACAGCCATTCGAACGGCGCGCGGAGATGATAGACGGGAAAGGCATCGGCGAACGTGCCGGCGCCGTGGCCGGCCAGGGGCCGGGCCGAGATCATGTCCAGCGTGTCCCGATAGGCAAGGAGCCGGTCCTGGCTGTTGACGCCCGCCGCCAGGCGGGCCGCGAGTGGCGCGCCGGAAACGATCGCCGCCAGCACGACGGCGACGAGCGCCACTGCGAATGCAATGATCGTTGCCCGGCCGGTGGCGCCGGAGCCGCGCACCGAGAGGACCATGGCGCAAATGAAGGCGACGGCCCCCGCGACCACGCCCGCCCGCGAGCCGGTGTTGAAGAGCGCTATTGCAAGGATCGCGGTCACGACCACGTAGATGGCGCTGCCACGCGTGATCCTGACCATTCGGCCGAAGCCTCGAACTCCGTGCGTGGCCGCGCTGAAGAGCCGGTCCCCGAGCAGGCTTGCGGCACAGGCGAGGCCGAGGGCGAAATAGGTCGCCGCGGCGCTGCGGCCGACGAAGGTTCCCGTCAGGAAGCCGGCATAGGCGTCTTCGGCAAGCAGAAAGACCTGCCGGACGCCCAGATGCCTCGCGACAAGCCCATAGGCGGCGATCGCGATGGCGGTGACCATGATGATCGTCAGGATCAGCCTAGCCCGCTGCGGACTGGCTGCGGCCCGGGCGGCAACGACGCCGAGGAATGCCACGGGAACGACCTGTGCGATCGTGTCCCATGTGGAGGCGGGATCGATGCTGATCGCGCCGGCACCCCCGGGCACGAGCGAGGCAAGGTCTCCCCAGAGCGGATGCGCGAGACCCGGCGGTGCACCGGGAAGGGCTTGAACCACCATCCATGCCGACCAGGCGGCAAGGACCACAACCATGGCGGCAATGGGCCGCCAGTCGATATCGGCACGGCGTGGATTGCGTGCTTCGCCGGCAACGTAGAGTGCAAGGATGATCGACGCGACCAGGCCGTTGATCGCCCAGAACACGGGTCGGTTGCTCGCCAGGGGCAGGGGAGCCCATACGAGCAGGAAATAAAGTAACAGCCGAGCTGACTGAGCCAAGCGAGTGCGGACTTCGAAAAGCGGGTTACGTTGCCAAGCGAAGCCGCCTGCCACGGCGCCCGTCAGGCACCATGGCCACCGTCCGGCATCGAGGCTCCGGTATGCGTATCCCGGTGTTCTTCGACGACACCGGGAAGTCCGCTAGCCGGGCGTGACGACGGCTGGCGGAACCGTAATGGCCGCAGGAACCGCGCCGGTGTCGACGAGGACATAGCCCGCCGGGCACGAGCACGAGGCGCCGTCGATCTTGCCGTCGACGGTCTCGCAGGTGGCGCTTATCGAACCGCCACCCGGCGCTCCCCCGGTCCCGCTGCCGGTCGGCTGGCAGGAGTAGCGGGACGATTCCTCGGCAGACGCTACGCTGGCCAATGCCAAAACGAAGGTCGCAGCTGCTGCAACTCTCGCGAAACTGGACATGTTCAGACTCCGGACTGCCGCATCCTTGCTGCTTTATTAAAACTAGCCCGGCGCCTTGAGGTTGTCAAACCTTGCAACCGCTACAACTGCTTGCGTAAGTTCGCAATCAGGCGGCGGCATGGAGGAAGGGGTAGGGGGCTGGCCGGCCCCCAACCCACCATGTCAGGCCTTGTCGCGGTCGGTCCAGGCGACCAGCCAGTCGGCCACTTCGGCCAGTGACACCGAGGGTGTGCCGAGCGACAGGCGGACGAGGGACTTCGGTGCGATGAGGGCCGCGACCTGCGAAAGGCTCTCGCCAAGGCTGCGCAGGTTGGATTCGGCGATATCCATGGGGATCCGCGAGCGGCCGATGCCGAACTGATACCAGCCCCACATGTCGGACGGCGACTGGATGGTCTTCCAGCGATACATGTTCGCGCGCCACGGACGCACCGAGGCGACGAGATTGTCGAGAACGAAGTCGCCATTGCTGGTGCGGACGACGAGGACGGCGTGCTGCTGTCCGTCGCGCGTGACGGCGAGCGCGATGAGGAGCGCGCTCGAGGGCCAGCCATATCCGAGCAGCGTCGCCTTCTTGGTCAGGGCGAAATCCTCGCAGTCGCCGGCCTTCGGCGAGACCGACCAGCGGTCCGCCACATGGAGGCTGACCGAGTCCGCAACCGGACGGATCGACCGGTCGACCTTGGCGTTGACGCTGACGAGCTGGTCGTAGAGGTCGCGATCGAGCCGGACGGCACCGTCCGCGGTGCGGTCGAGCGTGCCTGCCGAGAGGCGGCAGACCGAGTTGCCAGTCCGGCAGAGCTCGTAATAGCCGGCGGGCACTGCGGCTTTGGCGCCCAGCGTGACGGCGAGGCGCGACTTGTTGGCGAGGCTGAAATCCAGGTCGAGCCGGGCGACCTTCTGGGCGCCGGCATGCGCTGCAACGGGGATCATGAGCAGGGCTGCAAGCAGAGACAGTCCGATACGCGACATAGTCCGCCTCCTGGGCATGCTTTGTTTGAAAGCAACCCTAGTGACGACGGTCTAACGGCGTATAAACGAGGTCTAATACTGTTAGATGAAGTAAATCTTGCCTGAGTACAAAGAATATTATTTAGCTACAAATTTAAGAAAAACGTCGGGGCCGGCTACCCGTGCCGGGCAATCCGTCACCGATGCTGGCGATCATGGATCGGTAGGGGCGGCGGCCGACGGGAATGCCCGGTCCGGCGATATGCGCAAGCGGCGTGCGGCGCTCAGGCGCCGCCGCCACGCCTTATTTCGGATACCACCGTCTCAACCAGGATCCGCAGATCGAACAGGATGTTGAACCGGGTGATGTAGGCGAGGTCTCCGACGACCCGCAGGCGCGCGTCCAGAGGCCGCTTCGTCGGCCCGCGATAGCCGCGCGACTGGGAGAGGCCGGTTATGCCCGGGCGCACGAGGTGGCGAACGTGATAGGCGGCGACGAGATCCTCGTAGTCCATCGACCCGGCCTGCATTCCGAGCGGATGGGGGCGGGGGCCGACGAGGGACATGTCGCCCCGGATGACGTTCCAGAGCTGCGGCAGCTCGTCGATATTCGAGCGCCGCAGGACCCGGCCGAGGCGCGTGATCCGATGGTCGCCGGCCACTGCCTGCACCGTGCCGGCATAGTCGCTGTCCTGGTGATGCATCGTCCGGAACTTCCAGACGCGGATGATCTTACCATTGAGACCGTGACGTCTCTGCGAGAAGAGGACGGGTCCCGATGAGTCCAGCCGGATGGCCAATGCGACGCACAGGAGAAGCGGAAGAAGGACAAGGAGCAGGAGCCCGGCGCCGACGACGTCGAAGACCCGCTTCATCGCGAGAGTCGTCCGGGAACGGGCAATGTGCGCTTCTGCCGCGGCTGCAAGGAGGGCGACGTTCTCGGTCGCTCCTACGTCCCGGCGCCCGAGGCGAACATGACGGGCGATCGTCCTTGCCGTCATCTCCCTCCGGCCGGGGGACGGGTGCACAACCCGCCAAGAAGGGCGAACGGAGAGAGCGGACGCATCTTCACGCCAAAAAGACCAGGACACACTCAGACCCTCAGAAGCGCCGCGAGAGGGTCTTTAGCAAAGTCTTTACCCTATCACAAGTGCTTGAGGGAAAGGCGGTTTTGCGTGCTGGCCCGGTGCCATGGAGGACGATAGTCTTGCCGCAACAATTCCCAGTTGTGGGGCGCGCGAATACGAGTTGCCGGGCGCCCTGAAGCGCGCAAGTAAAGGAAAAATAAACAACCTAGGGTTAATTTTCAGAAATTCCGACCTACTTTTTCGCGCAGGATCTGGATGGACGAACTCTTGGCTATCAGCTTCATTGCGATCGGTGCCGGTTTGGCGTGTGGATTCGCGCTGAACATCTGGGCCATGATGGTCTTGATGCTGTTGGTGACTGTCGAGCTCATGGATTTCTGGCTGGAGGGGATCGCCTCGGCCGGCGTTTTTGTCGCGGCTTGGCTTTGCTTTACGTTCTTCGTGCAGGTCGGGTTCACGGTTGCACTGGCGTCGTGGGCGGCATTCCCGCGCGAATACCGGTCGTAGACAGCAAATCCGTTCACCGCCTCCGCGTTCTACGGAGGGCGGCGGCTTGCCTCGCAAACAATCTCCATGTTAGCTGTCGGTCCCGGGGAGACACCGTCGCGAGGTTGGTCTGATGTCCTTCGTAGGCGTTGCGTCGAAGATTGCTCTCGGGGTCGTTCTTGTTCTTCCTGCCAGCCAAGCGTATCCGAAGGACTTCACAGCCTCGCAGCCGCCCGGCTGGGTCCTTGCCGAGGCCGAGGCCTCCGAATCCTACGTCGATCAGCTTGTCGCCAAGGCGTTTCTCCTGCTCGACGGCGATGCGAGCGAGCGCGATCCGGCGGTGGCCGTCCGGCTGCTCGCCGAAGCGGCCAAGGTCGGCGATCTCCGGGCGATCTACCGGCTTGCTGAGGTTCTCGCCGTTGGAGCCACCGGCGTGCCGGCCGATCCGGCGCGTGCCCGCGACCTGGTCGAGCTGGCCATAGCCAATGGCGACGCGGCGCATGGCAACGAGGTCCTTGGGGACCTGCTTCTTGCCGATACGCCGCTCCGCGATCCCGGGCAGGCGGCAGAGGCCTTCGAGGCCGCCTCGCGGGCCGGGAACAGCAATGCACGCATCAAGCTCGGCAACCTCCTCGTCTTCGGGTCGGGCAGCCTTGCGGCGGATCCGCAGCGGGCCGCCGATCTCTTCAACCAGGCGCTCGACAGCGGCAACCTGAGCGGTGCCAACGAAGCGCTCGGCGACCTCTACACCGCCGACACGCCCCTCCTGGACAGGGCGCGCGGCGCCGAGGCCTATGGCCGCGCGGTGGATGCTGGCAATGCCCGTGCGGCCCGCAAACTCGCCCGGATGCTGATCAACGGCGATGGCGTTCCCGTCGATGTCGATCGGGCGATCCGTCTCCTCAGGACGGCGATCGATGGCGGCGTCGAGGCGCAGGAAATGCTCGGCGACGCGCTGTCGCTCGAGGGCCCGACCCGCAACCTCGCCGAGGCGACGTCGCTCTATCGCGCGGCCGTCGATACGGGCAGCGTGACGGCAATGGTGAAGCTCGGCCGCCTGCTTGGCGCGCCGGATTCCGCCACCAGCGATCCGAAGGGCGCCGTGGCGCTGTTGCAGGCGGCGATCGACAAGGGCGAGGCGAGCAGCGGCGGCGAGGCTCTCGGCGACCTTCTTTCTTCCGACAGTCCGGTTCGCAATCTCGCCAAGGCGATCTCGGCCTACCAGACGGCTGCCGATGCCGGCAATGCCAAGGCCATGATCAAGCTTGCCGATCTCCTCCTTGCCGGGAACGGCATTCCGCGCGATCCGGCGCGCGCGGCCGATGCCCTGGGCAAGGCGATCGAGGCAGGCGCCGCCTTCACCGCCGGCGAGAAGCTCGGGGATCTCTATGCCCGGGACGAAAGCATGCGGGACGTCGCCAAGGCGGCGGAGGCCTATCAAAAGGCCGTGGTGGCCGACAATAGCTGGGCGATGATCAAGCTCGCCAAGCTGATCACCGCCGGCGAAGGAATGCCCGCTGACCCGCAGGCCGCGATCTCCCTTCTTCGCCGTGCCGTCGAACTCGGCAATATCGAATATGGGGCCCTTGCACTTGGCGACCTGCTCGCTGGCGACACCGCGGTGAGCGATCCGCGGGGAGCGGTCGATGCCTATCAGAAGGCGGCCGACGCCGGCAGCGCCGACGCGATGATCAGGCTCGCCCGGATCCTGGGGGAGGGCAAGGGTGTCCCGGCTGCTTCGGATCGTGCCGTCGCGCTGCTCCAGAAGGCGATCGACAGCGGCGCGGCGAGCCCGGCCGGACAGGCGCTTGGCGATTTCCTGCGCGAGAAGGATCCGGCCGCTGCGGTAAAGGCGTACCAGGCTGCGTCCGACGCCGGCAATACCGTCGCGATGGTCAAGCTCGGACGGCTGCTCTTCGAGGAAAAGCATCTCGGCGCGACTCCCGAACAGGCGCGCGCCGTCCTCGAACGCGCCCTCAAGGGCGGCGAAACGGCGGCGGCCGCGGAAGCGCTCGGCGATCTCTACATGGCCGACACGTCTCTCCACAGCGTCTCCTCGGCTGCGGCTGCCTACCAGCAGGCGATCGATGCCGGCAGCGCTCCGGGGATGGTCAAGCTCGCGTCGATCCTGTCGTCGGGAAGCGCCGGGCGCGCCGATCCGCAGGCCGCGCGCGCGCTTCTCGATCGCGCGATCAAGAGCGGCTACGTATTGGCCGCCGCGGAAGCGCTCGGCGATCTCTACAGTGCCGATACGCCGATCAGGAGCGGGCCGCGGGCCGTCGCGGCATACGAGCTCGCCGTCGCCGAGGGAAGCGTTCGTGCCATGCGTGCGGAGGCGCAGATCCTGATCGGAGGCACGCTGGTGCCGCCGCGTCCGAGCCGCGCCGCCGAACTTCTCGAGAGCGCCGTGGCGGGTGGCGATACCTATCTCGCGGCCGAGATGCTCGGCGACCTCTATCTCGCCGAGGGTCCGCTCCATGATCCGGCCAAGGCGGCGCATGCCTATGAACAGGCCGTGGAGGCGGGCAAGGCCTCGGCGATGACCAAGCTCGCCGTATTGATCGGCAGTGCGCCGGGCACTGCCTCCGATCCCACCCGCGCGGTCCAGCTCCTGCAGGGGGCGATCGCCGCCGGCGAAGCCTGGAAGGCGGGCGAGGCGCTCGGCGACCTCTACATGGCGGAAAAGCCGAAGGAAGATCCGTCCGCGGCCGGGCGCGCCTACCAGATCGCGGCGACGGCGGGCAATCCGGTGGCGATGGTGAAGCTCGCCCTCCTGGTCGGACCGGCGGGCCCGCTGCCGGCCGACCTGCCGCGGGCGCGCGCCCTCCTGGAAGCCGCGATCGAGAGCGGCAATGTCGGGCCCGCGGCGCGGGCACTCGGCGACCTCTACATGGCCAAGACGCCGCTGCGGAATCCCGCCAAGGCGGCCGGCGCGTATCGAACCGCGGTCGATGCCGGCAATGGCCCTGCCATGATTGCGTTGGCCGGCCTGCTTCTGCGCGGCGAAGGCATCGAAGCCGACGTCCAGCAGGCGCGGAAGTTGCTCCTTCAGGCGATCTCCGACGGCAATGTCGAATATGGCTCGGTGGCGCTCGGCGACCTCTACGCGGCCCAGACCCCTCTCCGCGATCTGCGCAAGGCCGCCGCAGCATATGAGGCCGCGGCCAATGCCGGCAGCACGTGGGCGATGATCAAGCTCGCCAACATGCGCGCGCAAGGCTATGGCGGACCGGCCAATCCGGCGGCCGCCGTGCGCCTCCTCCAGCAGGCTATCGATGCCGGCAACGTCGCCGACGCCGCCATGGCGCTGGCATCGGTCTATCTCGGCAAGAACGCCTTCAGTCCGGTCAAGGCAGTGGCCGCGTACCAGCTCGCCGCCGACGCCGGCAGCGTCGATGCCGCCATAGCGCTCGCGCAGATGCTGATCGCCGGCAAGCCGGTTCCTGCCGATCCGGACCGTGCCCTCGCGGTCCTCGAAAAGGCGGTGACCGTGGATGGCGGCGCCGTGTCCGGCGAAGCGCTCGGTGACTTCTACCTGGAGAAGACGCCGCTGCGCGATGTCGCCAAGGCGGAGGCGGCGTACCAGAGCGCGGCGGACAAGAACAATGTCGAGGCGATGCTGAAGCTCGCCACCCTTCTAGCGAAACCCGAAATCGGACCGCCGCAGCGCGACCGCGCCGCGGCCCTGCTGCGGAGCGCCATGGCGCTCGGCGAGGCGGCGCGGGCCGGACTGGCGCTCGGCGACCTCTATCTCGCGGATGGCGACGTGACCGCCGCTTCAGCCGCCTACGAAGCCGCGGCCGCGGCCGGGAATCCAAGCGCTCACCTGGCGCTCGCGCTTCTCGCTTCGCAGGCCACCGACGAAGCGGACCGGATCGAGAAATCGCTCGCCCATTTCATTGCGGTGGCCAAGCTCGGCGAGGCGAATACCGCGGCCGTCGCGATGATGAAGCTCCCCGGTGACGTCCTCGTCGCCGCCGTCCAGACCCTCCTTACCGACCGCGGATACAGCACCGTGATCGACGGCAAGTACGGCGCCGGGACCCGCAACAGCATCCTCAGCTTCTGCAGCGCGAAAGCCATCAAGGGCTGCGACGGCGCCTTCGTCACGGTCAACCTTCTGCAGGCCCTTCTCACCGCGCCGGCGAAGTCATAGGCCGTGCAGCCGACCGGCGGCCTGCGGCATCCGGCCGATAACCGCTTCGCCGCCGCACCGCCGATCGTGCGTGGCGCCGGGGTGGTCGCCAGTCCGGCATGGTCGGGCCCGGAAAAGGCCGCCGCGGTCGCGTTCGTCGGGCTGATCGTTCTTGCCTTTGTCGGCGTCCACCCGCTCTCGCCGCGCGCGGCGGGGTCGGGCGATAGCGATGTCGTTCGCCAGGTGGCGTTCACCGCGGCTTTCGGCGTCGCCGTCCTTGCCGCAATGGCCCGGCGCGGAATCGATCTCGCGAGGAGCGTTCCGGCCGGCGTGGTCGTGCTCCTGTGCTGGTGCCTGGCGACCGCGATCTGGTCGATCGAGCCGGCGATCACCCTCCGGCGCACCGGGCTCCTGATCATCGCGACGGTGGCGATGTTCGCCTGCGTCGACGTGCTCGGCGGCGCGCGCACCATCCGCATCCTGCGGCTTTGCCTGGCCATCATAGTCCTTGCCGATTGGGCCTCCATCCTGCTCTCGCCCTATGCCGTGCATCTTCCATCCGATCCGGATCCGAATCTCGCCGGCAGCTTCCGCGGGCTGCACCAGCACAAGAACGAAGCCGGCCCGGTCATGGGCATCGCATCGCTCCTCTTCTTCTTCGAGGCGATGCGACGGCGGTCGCGGGCCGATCTCATTCTCCTCGTCGCAGCGCTCGGCTTCCTCGTAATGACGCGCTCGAAGGCCAGCATGGGCTGCCTCGTCATCGGAGCGGGCGTCGCGCTCGTCTACTACCAGACGTGGAACCAGCCGACGCTCCGCCAGATGTGGGTGGCCATACTGGCCGTGGCGCTGGTCGGCGGCGTCACTCTTCTTTCGATCGAATACGAGTCGCTGGCACAACTGCTCAACGACCGGATGATCCTGACCGGCCGCGGCGAGATCTGGCATGTCGTCGTTGCCGTCATCCGCGACCGGCCGTTCGTCGGCTACGGCTTCGGCGCGGTCTGGGACGTCGGCAGCGCAAGCCCGATCATGGCCGAGACCCATACATGGGTCTCGCGAGTCTATTCGGCCCATAACGGCTACCTGGAGACGACCGCGACGATCGGCGTGGTCGGCCTCGCGCTCACGGTCGTTGCCACCATCCTCGCGCCCTTCGCGCGCCTCCTCGCGCCGGTGCGGCAGGTGCCGTACATGCGCGCGCTGCTGGTCGGCTGGCTGGTATTCGCCGTCGTCAACAATCTCGTCGAATCGACGCTGCTGGCGACCGGAACGGCCTTGTGGACGACCCAACTCATCGTCCTCGCAATCCTCCAGACCGAGCGCCGGACAGCCCAGACGGCCCGATGACCGCGTCGTCGGAAGCGCCATTCTTCACCGTCGTCGTCCCGGTCTTCAACCGGGCTTCGACCATTGCCGCCGCGGTGCGGTCGGTCCTCGACCAGACCTTCGCGGAATTCGAGGTGATCGTCGTCGACGATGCGTCCACGGACGAGACCGTTGCCGCGGTTTCATCCATCGCCGATGCCCGCGTGCGCATCATCCGCCACGCGACCAATGCTGGCGGCGGCGCCGCCCGCAATGCCGGCATAGACGCGGCGGCCGGCGGCTACGTCGCCTTTCTCGATTCCGACGACCGGTTCCTGCCCGGCAAGCTGATGGCCGTGCGCCGGGTCGTCGCCGATGCGCCGCGCGCCTGGATCTATCATGCCTGCCAGGTGGATCGCGGCGGCGGCGTCATCGTGCGGCGTCCTTACCGGCCGCTCGCGGCGAACGAGTCGGTCGGCGACCTCTTCTTCGTCGATCGCGAATTCCTCCAGACGAGCACGCTCGTCGTCCCCACCGGCCTCTGTCGCAGCGTGCGCTTCGACCCGCGGCTTCGCATCGGCCAGGACACCGATTTCGTCGTGCGGCTGCAGGCGGCCGAACCCCGTTCCGTGTTCATGCCGGAAGCGCTGTCGGTGTGGATCGACCACGATGTTGCCGGACGGGTCAGCAAGGCGCGCCACGCGGATGACCTGCGTTACTGGCTCGACAAGAACCGCGACGTCCTGACGCCGCGGGCGATTGCCGGCTTTCGTGCGACGGTGCTCGCGCAGGCGATCGCGCCCGATGCTCCGCTCACGGCGCTCGGCTATATCGCGGGCGGCGCCGTCCGTGCCCGCCTCAGGCCGCGGGTCATCGCCCAGGCGCTGCTTCGCGCCTTCCTGCCTCCGGCACTCTACCGGCGCATCGTCGACACCTACCTGAGGATCAGGCGGCGGGCCCAGCGGCCGGCCGCCTGAGCGCGCTCACGCCGGGGGACCCTCGAGGCTCACCGGATCGCGGCGAGATCGTGTCGCCATCAGGTAGAGGGCGTGGGGATTGGTCGTCAGGTAGCGCAGGAACAGGTCCCAGGAAGGCTTCGTGACTAGCCTGTGGAGCCATTCGAACCCGGCATTCTGCACCGCGACCGGGGAGCGCGGGAGAACTCCGGCAAGAAACTTGAAGCAGCCGCCGCAGGTGATGAGCCAAGTCGCGTCGATGGCATCGCGGTTGCGGACACAGAAGGCCTGTTCCTTCGGCTTTCCGAGGCCGACCCAGACGATGTCGGCGCGCGAGGCGTTGATCTCGCGACAGATGTCGGCCTCCTCGTCTGGCCGGAAATATCCGTTGCGCCGTCCCACGATCCGCAGCCCCGGAAACGCGCGGGCGACGTTCTCGGCCGCCTTGGCATTGATCTCCTCGGTCGCGCCGAGAAGGAAGAAACCGAGGCCGGCCTGTTCGGCGGCGGCGGCCGTGTCGGCGAAGACGTCGGTGGTCGTGGACTTCTCCGGGATCGGCAGGCTGGTGAACAGCCGCGAGGCGAACACCACCCATTGGCTGTCGGCGTGGACGAGATCGGCGGCGACGAGCGAGGCACGATAGGCCGGATCTCGAGCGGCGAGCGAGATTCCCTGGCCGTTCGAATCGAAGATGAGCCGCGGCCGACGGGGCTTGCCCCCGGTTGCCGCGCGACGGTGATCCTCGAGCATGATGTCGACGAGGTCCGCGCGGGATACGCAGGCCGTCTTGATGCCGCCGACGACCACGGCCGGCGTCGTCCGTCGCTCGGCAACTTCCCGGCTTTCCATTTCCTCCGTCCCGACCATGGTCTTTCGACCCCTTCAAGCCCGGTTCGCGGCGTGGCGTGGCGCGCCCGGCCCAACCTGACAAGCAGGCGCGGCGCGCCCAAGTCAAGGACGGCACGCGCTCAGCGGCATTTGAATTGAAATTAACCTGATTGCCGGGAAAGACCGCGCTCAGGTGGACAAATACCGCTGCCACAACCATTATCGCGGAGCTCCGAAATCATGCAGCGTCGGCAAATTCGGTCAGTCGCACTGCCCCGGCTGGCCGACGAACTGCAGGGCCAATCGATGTACCTCCATTTGACCGGCGATCGCTGCGGCATGTCTCACGGGTTGCGTTGCAAATCCTCTCGCCGGAACGGCCGGCGCTGATGTCTTCGAGCCCGACCACGAGTATCTCGGACGAGGAAATCCACGCTTCCGGGCGGCCGCGCATGTTTGTCCTGCTGCGCCGCTACATCGCCTCGGGAAGCGTTCTCTTCTTTTCGGCAACGTCGCAGCTCGCTGCTTTTGCCATTCTCGCCCGGGCCCTCGGCATCCAGCAGATGGGCGCGGTCATCCTGATCACCGCGGTCACCACCCTTGCGGCCTCGGCATGCGGCCTTGGGGCGAGCGATACCATCGTGCGGGGACTGGCGCGCGACCGGCGCCGGTATCCGGAGCTCGTCGGCCACGGGCTGACCCTGATCGGCGGGACAGGCATCGCGCTCACCATCGTCTCGACGGCGGCCCTCGTCCTTCTCTTCCGGATGAGCCAGGTGGCGGAGGAGAGCTGGACGACGTTCCTTTTCTTCTCGATCGCAAATATTCCGCTCTTCGCCCTGGTCACGTTCGTCGAGCGCATCTTCATCGGCCGGCAGGACTTCGTGCGGGCCAATCTCGTCAATATGGGCCAGGCACTCGTCCGGCTGGCGACGACGGTGGCCGCGTGCCTCCTTTTCCAAGTCACGACCCTGTCGGACTGGGCGGTCTGGCTGGTAGCAGGGCAGGGCATTGCTGCGGCGTTCTGCGGCGCAATGCTGGTGCGGGGCGGCCGGCCGGTCTGGCGGGTCGACTGGGGCGAGCTCAGGCTCGGCATTCACTACACGACGCCCTTCTTCGTCGACGCCCTGAGAGAGAACGCCGACCGGCTGACCCTCGGCCTGATCGTACCGAGCTCCGTCATCGGTGCCTATGGCACGGCGATGCGCATGGGGCAGATGAGCCAGATCGTGGTGCATTCGCTCAATCGCATCGTCTATCCGCTGAGCGCGGGGCAGATACACCGGGGTACGGTCACGGCCATGGGCATGGCCCGCGTCTATGGGCTTGCGATCGTTGGCTTGTCGATCGTGACCGGCGCGCTCGTTTTTCTCGTGGCGCCGATCCTGCCGATCCTGCTCGGCGCCGAGTATGCGCGGGTCGTGACCGACCTCCGCATCGTCTGTTGGCTGATCGTTCCGATCGCCATCCAGACCGTGCCCTATGATCTCCTCGGAGCGATCGACCAGCATGCGCGGCGTGCCTCGGTCTACAACTCGCTTTCGCTGGTCGGGCTGGTAGTCACCGTCGTCGCGATCCTTGCTGCCGGCTTGATCGGGGCCTTCGTTGCCGCCTATCTGGTTCAGACCATGCTCGCGCTCGGGCTATGGGTGGCGTTCAGGCAGACCGTCGCGCGGGGCGCGGCAGGTCAATTGACGGGGTGACGAGATGGCCGACGCCGCAACACGCATCAATCATCGCAGCTACCGCCAGTCATGGATCGTCCGGGAGCTGATCAAGGCCGCCCAGCGCGGGATCATGCCGGATGAGGCCTATTGCCTTTCGCTGATCCCGGCGGCTGGGCGCGGAAAGGTCCTCGACATCGGCATCGGCGCCGGACGAACCTGCGCACCCCTCTCGTCGATGTTCGGGTCCTATATCGGGATCGATTATTCGAGCGAGCTGGTGGCGGTTGCGCGCGAACGCAATCCCGGCCTCGACCTCCGAGTCATGGACGGGCGGGCGCTTGCCTTCGGCGAGGAATTCGACGCGGTGGTCTTCTCCTGGAACGGGATCGACAGCGTCGACTTCGAGTCCCGGCTGAAGATCCTCCAGGAAATGCAGCGGGTGCTGAAGCCTGGAGGCTACATCCTCTATTCCACCCACAACCTTCACCACGACCGGGTCGAGCCCCTGATGACGCGGTTCTGGGTGCGCGAGCTCTTCACGAGCTGGAAGCGGACGCGTTTCGTGGCGTTTCGTGCGCTCAACTATCGCCGCAGAAGCCGCGACGACGAGAATGGAATCTATTTCGTCAACGATCTCGGGATCGGCTTCCGGCTGTTGAACGCCTATGTCGACATCGGCAAGGAATGCGCGCGCCTCGAGGAGATGGGCATGAGGCTGCTGGCCACCGTCGGCAATACCCGCAGCGAGCCGGGGTTCGATGCGCGGGACTGCTGGGTCAGCATTCTGGCGCAGAAGCGCTGAACTGGACGGGCTCCCTGCCGATCCGCCACCGGCGCGACCTGAAAGCCCTGACCCGCCGGCCGACAGCACCCCTCGCGAGTCCGCGGCGCAGCTTTCGGGCACCGAGATAGGCCTGCCCGACGACGGTCACGGCCAGCTCCGCATCGAAGAGCGGAACCACGGTGTCGGCGAATTCGTCCTTGAAGGGCTCGTCGCCTTCGCCGAAGTCGAAAAGCGCGAGCCCTTGGCGATAGCTCCATTCAATCATGTTCTCGACGATCAGCCGGCCGGGCGAGTATCTCCCCCAGTTGCCCGCCTCGTGACCGGGCATGAGGTAGTAGAACCGGTCGCCGGCGACCAGTCCCCAATGCGCGGCCACGATGGTCTCGCCGGCCACGAGGGCGCATAGCTGGACCTCGCCGCCTGGCAGGAACCGCTCGGTCATCGTCCGGAAATAGGCGCGGTATCCCGGCCGGTCGAAGCCGTCGATGCCGCGCGTTTCCAGGTAGCGTCGCGTCTTCTGGCCGATCATGGCCTCGAGGAAACGCTGAGCATCCGCGGCGCTTGCTGCGACCTCGAAGCTGACCGGCCCGGTTTCGGCGAGGCGACGCCGCTTCCGCCTGCTGTCCTGCGCCCGCGGCAGCCGCGTTCGGGCATAGGCGTCCCAATCGCCCGACAGCGCCAGCGCGTGGCCGGATGCCCGCGACGCCGAGGTGGCGAGGAAGCGGAAGGGATTGGGCCAGCCGAGTATGTCGGGCGGCATCTTCTCGAACAGCGCGACATCGAACGAGGGCAGCGCGCGCCGCATGGCATCCCAAAGCTGCCGCATGTCGGTTTCGCCGAGGGCCGCTGCGCGCTCGAACAGGACGGGCGCGTTGTAGTCGACGACGCCGCCATCGAGGAAGCCGAGGACACTCAGGCCGTATCGCTTCTCGATTCCGAGCGGCGCGAGAAGCACGGGCCGGCCGGCTTCGTCGTCAACCCGGGCGAAGAGCGGCCTGGTGCCCCGCGACGCACCGATCGTCGCCATCCAGGTGCCGAGATAGTCGGCCGCCTGGAAGGGCAGGGCGCGATGTTCCCCGCGATCGGCCATGTGCGGCCACGCTGGGCCGAGCGAGGCGGGATCGGTCGTGAAGGATATTCTCGGCGTCATGCCCTGGGCCGTCCACGCGCTTCCGGCCGGAGCCGCGAGGGGGCCATCCGCCACCATTGGCGCGCCGAATTCACCGCACGCCCTGGCTTTCCGTCCCGGACCGCCCCAGGAGGCGCATGAGTTCGGCGAGATACGGCGCGTGTCGGGTCTCGTCCTGCCGGACCCGCCGATAGATGCTGTCCGGCTGATCGGTCGCTATTGCCCGCAGGTACCAGCGGTGGCGGCGGAGGGCGATTCGCGGGATGCCGCGCCGCTCCGCTTCGAGCGCGAGCATCAGGTCGTCCATGTCGCCGTGCGGCCAGCCGCGGGGATCGACATCGAGCATTTCCGAGAGGAGTGCCGTCGTTCCCGATCCGAGCTGATCTACTTGCCGGTCAAAGAACATCGCCTTGTGGAAGGAGTAGACTATCCGGTCGTTGAGGAATGATGCATAGGGCGGAACATACCGGCAGGCGTGAAAGCCGACCATTGCCCGCCCGCGGTGCCGGATGAGGCCGCGCACGAGGGTCTGGACGTAGCTTGCGGGATACAGGATGTCGTCGTCGAACATCGCATAGACCACCGGGCTCCGCTCCAGGGTGAGGCCGAGCAGTTTTCCCGACGGGCCCAGTCGCAAACCTTCGACTTGCGACGTCAGGCATATGATCTTTTGGTGCTTTGATTCGGGAGGCGGTTCAGCGTACTTGTCCAGAAAAAGGTAGAGCCGGTCCAGCTGGGGCAATATCCTCGGCAATACTCTCCGAAGCGACGAAATTCGCGTCGGCATGGTTGCCATTGCCCCGACCCGCGGAAGCTTCGCGATCCGCGCTGCATCGGCCTTGGTGAACTCGTGCGACGTCACGTCGAAAATCCCTGCAGGAGGGGTTTTGCCCCGATTGGTAATATGACCATTTTATCAAAGATTTCTTACGCTTACGATCGCATCGTTCCGCTCGCGCTTCCCGATCACAGGCTGCAGGTTCTTTCCGGGGCGGAGATCGGCGCCTTTGGCGAGGCGGCCAATCTTCTCCTGTCGCCGCATTTCGACGACATCTGCTTCTCGCTCGGCGCCTTCGTGCGAAGGGTCCGGTCGGGGACGATGGTGAACATCTTCACCCGGGGCAGCCATGTCCCGATCGATGCCGAGACGCCCCGGTCGGTGGAGGCGGTCCATGCGCTTCGCGACCGCGAGGACGAGGGCTTTGCCCGCATGGTCGGCCTTCGCCGGATCGACCTCCGGCTCGAGGAGCCGTCGCTGCGCCGGCGTGGTTCCCGCAACCTTGCCGGGGTCGAACAGGACATGGGCCAGATCGTACGGCCGCTCGCCGAGCAGATCGACCGGTTCCGCGAAAGCTTCGCTTCCGTTCCGCGCAATCTCTTCTGCCCGGCGGGCGTCGGCAATCATGCCAACCATGTCGCCGTCGCCCGGTTCGTGATCGAAAGGCATGCGGCGCTCGCAAGCGACTTCCGGATATTCTTCTACGAGGAGTTCCCCTACATCCTGTCGCCGCGCTGGCGCCGGATCGGGGTGAAGCGCCTGCTGCGCAGCTTTCCCGGAATTCGTGGCAACCGCCTCGCCATCCCGATCGGCGACCTCGAAGCCAAGCGCGAGCTTGTCGGCTGCTATCCCTCGCAGCTTGCCCCGGCCGATTTCGGCCGCTTCTGGCGCTCCTCCCCGCAATGCCCGGAGCCGCATGAGGCGCTCTGGGAATTCGCGCGCTCGCCGCGAGATGACTGAGGCGGGAGCCTCCCTTCCTTCCGCGGATCACCGCGCAGGCACGGTGAAAATCGACGGCGAGGAACGGGAACGCTGTGACTTTTCGGAAGTCGTGTGTGAGAACCGCTTCGCCAATGACCGAGCATGCGGGGAGAGCGTCGGGTGGAATGGTGGCCGGGCTTCCGTCGATGGAGGCATCGAAGGCGGAACGCCTGGCTGGACGCATCGGATCCGGGGCTGTTTCGCTTCGGATTCCTTGCCCATCCGAGTTCCGCCCCGCCGGACGGTGACGACGTCTGGAAGACGCTCGACGGCAGCTGGAGGACGACGCGCCTCGGGCCGCTCACGATTCGCTTCCATCCCGAGACCGAGATGGCGCTCCACCGGACCGCGGACGGCTCCGAGATCGCTATCATCGGCCGGCTGATCTTCGCCACGCCGCAGCTGGCGCCTCCCGCCATCGCCGACCTCGCCGCGGATGCGCCGGCGGCTCTCCGGAACGCGACCGGGCGCTTCGCCGTGATCGTCTGCAAGGGCGGGGCGGTATCGGTGTTCCATGACGCCTTCGGGGCGCGGTCGATCTTCTATCGCGGCGATCCGCGTGCGCCGGCCTTCGCATCCCATTCGGGCCTGCTCGCCCATGCCTATGGCATTCCGCTTGCCGAAGCGCCGCTCCGGATCGTCGCGTCGAGGGAATACACGAAGCAGGTCGTGAGAACCCTGCCGGGCGACCTCACCATGTTCGAAGACGTCTTCGCGCTCATCCCCAACAACATGTTGGAATTCCCGACAATGCGGACGCGGCGCTACTGGCCGGCATCGCCGAGGGAACCGACCGATTTCGAGGCCTTCTTCCGGGAGATCGATGCGCTCTACGCGGCGGCGATCGCCGACGGCCGCAGGCGCGGGCTGTCGCCGCTGTTCGGGATCACGGGCGGGATCGACAGCCGGGCGATCTATTCCGCCTGGCTGAATGCCGGCGTTCCGTTCCGCGGCGTCACATGGAGCCGTCCGCTGAAGGAGAAGGAACTTCCGATCATCGACGCGATCCTGCGCCGCACCTCGATCCCGCATGTGCACCATGTCGAGATCGCGAGCCCTTCATGGGGAGGCATCGCTTCCGTTGGCCGGGCGAATGGCGGAGAGCACCGCGATCCTTCGATGTTGACCGCGGCGATGCACGGCCTCTATGGACGGTCGTCGACGGACGTGTTCCTGAGCGGGCTCGGCGGCGAGATCGTGCGAGGCTTCTATTTTCGCGTGCACGACATGAAGGAATGGACGCCGCGCGCGATGGCCGCGGCCTTCAACCCGGCGGCGGGCGGCGCGTATCGGAACCTGCTCGAAGGCGCCTTCGAAGGATATTGGGAGCGCGCCAACTACCGGGAGCTCGAGCGCATGGGCTTCGCGCTCAACGACCTCTTCTATTGGGAGCACCGGATGGGCACCTGGGGTGCGACGCGGCTGAACGAACTGGATCCCGTGATGTTCAGCCTCCCGGTCATCAATGGCCGCCGCGCCTATGAAGCGGCCTTCGGGCTGCCCGACGAAGAAAGGCTGACCAAGGAGCTCCTGCGCCGCGTGGTGCAACGCTATGATGCCGGGCTTGCGGCAATCCCGGTCGCCTGACATCGGCAATCCTCCCGGGCCGGCCTGTGCCGGCCTGTGATTTTCCTCGATCGAGCGGAACGAGATGACGAGCGGAGCGGACCCACAGATCAGCGTCATCGTTCCCACCTACAAGGACTGGCCGGACCTCGCGGTCTGCCTCGAACATCTCGGGCGCCAGACGCTGCCGGCGAGCGCGTTCGAGATCATCGTCGCCAACAACAATCCGGAAGCCGAAATCCCGCCCTTCGTCCGGCCGCCCGCCAATGCGCGCACCGTCCATGTCCTAGAGCCGGGGAGCTATGCCGCGCGGAACGCCGCGATGGCCGTGGCGCGCGGCTCGATATTCGCCTTCACCGACAGCGATTGCCGCCCTTCGCCGGACTGGCTTTCGGCCGGACTCGCCGCCTTCGACGGCCTGGCGGACGTCGATCGCGTCGCGGGGGCGATCGATGTCTTCCCGGCCGGGGAGGAGTGGACGATTTCCGAGCTCTACGACCGGCTGTTCCATCTCCGGCAGAAGCGGTTCGTGGAGCGCGACGGGTTCGGCGCGACGGCCAATCTCTTCGTTCCCCGCAAGGCCTTCGAACTCGTCGGCGGGTTTCGCGGCGACGTCTTTTCGGGTGACGACAGGGGATGGAACCTGCGGGCGCAGGCAAAGGGAAGCAGGATCGTCTATTGCGCCGAGGCCGAGGTCCGTCACGCGGCCCGGGGCACCTTCGACGCGCTCGCCAAGAAAAGGCGAAGGCTCACCGGATCAACCTACCAGCGGCAGTCGGAACGCCTCCGCCGGCGAAAGCTTATACGCCTGCCCGTCCATTTCCTGCTCCCGCCTTCGAAGCGGAGGATCAGGCCGATCCTGGACGCGCCCGGGCTGACCGCGCGGCAGCGCCGCTCGCTCAAGTGGCTGCACTATCGCCTCGGCCTCGTCACCTTCATGGAGGTCTTCAGGCTTCACTATCTCAATCGCGTCCCGCTCCGGTAGCGGGGAGCGCGCCCGCGCGGCGGGAGCCTCGGCGGCAGAGCTAGGCTTCGTCCGGATCGTAGCCGAAGGCCTCCATCAGCCGGCGCGGCTCGCCGGACCGGAAACGCGCGAGATATTCGGCGGGCAGGTCCTTCTTCCAGCGTCCCCGCCCGTCGAAAAGCGGCTGGTTGACCTGCCAGTTGCGCCGGCCGTTATGCTCCTTTCCGACGCCCGATGTCTGGCGCACCTCCGTCTGTCCGTACCAGAGGTGCGGCTCCGAATGATACTCGAGGAGGCGGTCGGTATAGGGAACGTCGATGAAGGCGCAGAGACCGCGCAGGATCGCCTCCGGGTCGGTCACCAGGTCCTCGTAGCGGATGAGATGGACGTCGGGCCGGCCGCGCTGCGACAGGCAGATGCCGGTGTCGCTCGTCCATCGCGCCAGCGCGGCTTCGACATCTCCGTCGAACCGGCGGGCCAGCGAGGCCGTGACGTCGCGGCCATCGCGCACCATGAATATGAATTTCGGTTTCCGGATCGTGGCGCGGATGGCGTCCAGATGGCGGATATGCTTCGGGGTCTTCTCGATGATGTGCCGCTTGCCGGCCCGGCGTGCCTGCCGGCCGAGCCTGCCGAGGGCACGGCGGCGGGTCCACCATCCGCCGAAGAAGACCTCGGTCTCGCGGAGCGGCACGAAGAGGTCCGGGTGACAGGACATCATCGTCGCGAGCAGCGTCGTTCCCGTGTGCCCGCATCCGCAGATGAATTCGATTTTCCGTATCCCCGGCAGAAAGATCGACTGCATCATCTCCTGCCGCCCCCACGGATATGGCCTCTGGACATCCTACCGGGCCGCGTCATGAATGGTCCGGCCCGCCGGCTTCGACCGAAGATGGCGGGTCCGTCACGGATCGATTCACCCATACCGTATCGCTCGCCGGCGGCACGGGAAATCCGATGGTCTCGAAGAAGGTGCGAATGACGCCTCTCGCCAGGGACGCATCATAGTCACGCACCACGACCTGCCCAAAGGCTTCCTCGAACAAGCCGATCTGGCGTTCGTATTCGAACCAGGGGGCGAATGCCTTCAGGAAGTCCGGAAAATCGCCGGCCCAGTCTCCCTGCGTCGTGACCTCCCGGTAGAGCGATTGTGCGAAGGCATCCTTGTCGCGAAGGAAGAGGATGATGGTGACGTCGAAATCGCGGAGCATTTCCGCGAGACGGTGCAGATAGGCCCGGCGCCTCACCCAATAGTCGGGCGCCTGATAGCCATAGAAGTCGCGGTCGCGGCCGCGGTCGATGTGGCGATAGATGGGCTCGGCGCTTATGAGGAGCGTATCGCTGGGCTTTCCCTCGCGGGCCATCGCGCGCACGAACTCGCGGGCGGCGCGCAGCTTGCCGGCGTCATCGCCGATGAGCGCTTGCGCGAATCCGTGATGGGCATGCTTGTTGCCGTAGCGACCGCCGCCCCTCGCATAGACCAGGCCGCGTTCGGCGAGCCAGTCGCGATTGTCGGCGAGGACCTTCTGGATGCTGGTCGTGCCCGTCTTGTGCGTGCCGGCATGCACGAAGAGGCGGCGGCGCTGCTTTCGGCCACCGCTTCCGCCGAACAATCTTCCAAACAGCTTCACCAAGCGGCCCAGGTCCCTCTCATCCGCCGGCCGGCCGCCGCGACCCATGGCAGCTGCCATATCCTTCCAGCTCGGCCACGGCGATGCCGTGCTCTCCCGCGACGGAATAGAGGAGATAGGTCCGGTCGTCTTCGTGAAATATGGCCGGATCGCGAAGGGCGTTCTCCCGGCCGCGGCTGGTTCCCGACCGGGAAGGAGCCACGGCCAGGTCGGCACCCTCCCAAGGTTCCGTCGGCCGCAATATCTCGACCTCGTTCCGCGCGCGCCAGCCTCCCGGCGGCAGGGACAGGTCGATCGACGCCATCAGGATGCGTTCCGGCGCATCGCCGATGCGCGTGAAGAACACGTCCAACCGGTCGCCCCGGCAGGCGAGCGCGACGTGCCGCACCGCGCCCGGCGCGTTCGATCCCTTCCGCGGGATCCGGAAGGCTGCATCGGGCAGCTCGGCGAGCGGCCCGCCCATCTCCTCCTGCAGGTAGAGCCTCCCGCCTTTCGACATGCCGACCCAGCGGTCCCGCCAGGGCACGACCCGGAGATAGAAGTCGGCGAGGCGGGCTGGCTCGGCCGCGAAGTCAATTCCGTTGCCGGAGAAGGCGACGTGGCTGTACTGCCGCCTCTCGCCCCGGGTGGCGGCGTGGAAATAGAGGACGATCCGCTTCCGGGCCTCGTCCACATGCACGTCCGGAGAAGCGATATGCCCGACATCGGCGCCGGCATCGCTGCAGTGGAGCGTGCCCGGCGCGTGGATCCGCCACGGGCCCGCGAGGTCGTCCGCCAGGGCAAGCCGGACATACCGACCGTCATGGTGGGCGAAGTAAAGGTAGTAGCGAGCGAGCCGTCCGGGCAGCCAGTCGGGCGCGGCGATCAGGGACGGCCCGTTGATATTGGCGCCGTCCTCGCCGGGCAGCATCGATCCGACCACGATCGGATTGGCGGCGAGCCGGCGGGCGACGAACGG
The DNA here is from genome assembly GCA_017305635.1 of Hyphomicrobiales bacterium. GTDB lineage: Bacteria > Pseudomonadota > Alphaproteobacteria > Rhizobiales > Kaistiaceae > JAFKKF01. The sequence goes on from JAFKKF010000007.1 coordinate 178,428, forward strand.
CGCCGGCGGCCGCCGGCCGTGCCGGGCCAACGCCTCTCCGAGCCGCGCGACGAGTCTCATGGCGGCATGTCATAGCCGAGGATCGGCGGCTCGTCAGCACGGGCAAGTGCCGGCGCATGGGCGCCCGCGAGGCTTGCCAGCGCCGGGCAAGACGGTGGAGACTGGCGCTCCGCCGCAGGGCGGCACGGCGGAGCGAGGATGCAGGCCGTATTCGACGGGCACAATGACGTGCTGCTTCGCCTCTGGGAGCATTCCCGGCAGGGCCGCGACCCGGTGGCGGAGTTCCTGGAAGGGACGGAGGCGGGGCATATCGACCTGCCGCGCGCCCGCGCCGGAGGGCTCGCCGGCGGGCTTTGCGCCATCTTCGTCCCCTCGGGCAAGCTGGTCCTGAAGGCGCCCGATGCCAGCGGTCACTACGAGACGCCGCTCGCCGGCCCGGTGGAACACGCCGAGGCGCTCGCCAAGGTGCTGGAAATGGCCGCGATCGCCTTCCGCATCGAGCGGGCAGGGGGCTGGAAGGTCTGCCGCTCGACCGCCGACATCCGCGCCGCGATCGCCGCCGGCCGCTTCGCCGCCGTCCTCCACATCGAGGGCGCCGAGGCGATCGGGCCCGACCTCGTCGAGCTCGAGACGCTTCACGCGGCCGGCCTCCGCTCGCTCGGCCCCCTCTGGAGCCGGCACAATGCCTTCGGCCACGGCGTGCCCTTTGCCTGGCCGAAATCGCCCGACACGGCGCCGGGGCTGACCGGGGCGGGCTTTGAATTGGTGCGCGAATGCGACCGCCTCGGCATCGCCATCGACCTCGCCCACATCACCGAGCGCGGCTTCTGGGACGTGGCGAGGACGACCCGGCGCCCGCTCATCGCCAGCCACAGCAATGCGCATGCGCTGACCACCGTCGCCCGCAACCTCACCGACCTCCAGCTCGATGCGATCCGAGCGACCAGCGGCATCGTCGCGCTCAACTATGCCACCATCATGCTGCGGCCGGACGGGCAGGACGATGCCGACACGCCGCTCTCCGACATGGTCCGCCACGTCGACCATCTCGTCGATCGCGTCGGCATCGACGGCGTCGGGCTCGGCTCGGATTTCGACGGCGCGACCATCCCGCGGGCGATCGGCGACGCGGCCGGGACGCAGCGCCTCGTCCAGGCGCTCCGCGATGCCGGCTACGGCGAAGGCGATCTCGCGAAGATCTGCAGGGAGAACTGGCTGCGCGTGCTGGGCATCGCCTGGCACGAGCAGGACGCGTGAACCGAAAGAGGCAGCTCGAAAGGGGAACCGAACATGACGGTGCATCTGAGGAAGCAGCTCATCGCCCTCGCCGCCGGCGTTTCGCTGGCGGTGATCGCCAACGGCGTTCCGGCGCTTGCCGCGACGCCCGCGGATACCCTCGTCGAGGCCTTCGCCATCGACGACATCATCTCGCTCGACCCGGCCGAGGCCTTCGAGCTCTCGACCGCGGAAGTCACCTGCAATACCTACGACCTCCTCGTCCGCCTGGACATCAACGACACGTCCAAGGTGGTACCCGACCTCGCCGAGAGCTGGACCGTCTCGCCCGACCGGCTGACCTATACGTTCAAGCTGAAGCCGGGGCTCGTCTTCGCCTCCGGCAACCCGATCACGGCGGAGGACGTCGCCTGGTCCTTCGAGCGCGCGGTGAAGCTCAACCTCAACCCCGCCTTCCTCCTCAACCAGTTCGGGCTGACCGGCGACAACGTCGCGGACAAGGCGAAGGCGGTCGATCCGACCACCTTCACGCTCACCGTCGACCAGCCCTATGCGCCGAGCTTCGTCCTCAACGTGCTGACCTCCACGGTCGGCTCGGTGGTCGACAAGAAGCTGGTGCTCGAGCATGTCAAGCCGGTCACGCCGAGCGACGAGAACAAGTACGACAACGATTTCGGCAATGGCTGGCTGAAGACCAACTATGCCGGCTCGGGGCCCTTCGTCACGCGCGTCTGGAAGCCGAGCGAAGCGGTGGTGCTGGAGCGGAACGACAAGTATTTCGGCGAGAAGGCCAAGCTCGCCCGGGTCATCTACCGCCACATCAAGGAAAGCTCCGGCCAGCGCCTGGCGCTGGAGGCCGGCGACATCGACGTCGCCCGCAACCTCGAGCCGGGCGACCTCGAGGCGGTGCAGGCCAACAAGGACCTTGCCGTGGCGAGCGCCGCCAAGGGCACGATCTACTATATCAGCCTCAACCAGAAGAACCCGAACCTGGCGAAGCCCGAGGTCATCGAGGCGCTGAAATACCTCGTCGACTACGACGCCATCGGCAAGACGCTGATCAAGGGCATCGGCCAGATCCACCAGACCTTCCTGCCGAAGGGCCAGCTCGGCGCCGTGGACGAGAATCCCTACAAGCTCGACCTCGCCAAGGCGAAGCAGCTGCTCGCCGGGGCGGGGCTGCCGGACGGCTTTTCCGTCACCATGGACGTGCGCTCGACCCAGCCGGTGAGCGGCATCGCCGAATCCTTCCAGCAGACCGCGGGACAGGCGGGCGTGAAGGTCGAGATCATCCCCGGCGACGGCAAGCAGACGCTGACCAAGTACCGCGCCCGCAAGCATGACATCTATATCGGCCAGTGGGGCTCGGATTACTGGGACCCGAACTCCAATGCCGAGACCTTCACCGCCAACCCTGACAATTCCGACGACGGCAAGTCGAAGACGCTCGCCTGGCGGAATGCCTGGGACGTGCCGGCGCTGACGGCGAAGACCAAGAGCGCGCTCCTCGAGGAGGATCCGGCGAAGCGCGCCGCCATCTACAAGGAGCTGCAGGAGGCGGTGCTGAAGGACGGCCCCTTCGTCACCATCTTCCAGCAGATCGAGGTCGCCGGCCTTTCGGGCAAGCTGAAGGGCTTCCGCCTCGGTCCGACCTTCGATTCCAACTTCCTCGCCGCCGTCTCGAAGGACTGAGCCGACGCGACCATGGCGATGGCCGGCACGGTGCAGGCGCCGCGATCAAGCCAGGCCCGCGCGAGGGCCTGGCTCCTCGGCTTCCTGCGCTTCGCGACGGTCATCGTCACGACCTATCTCGGACTTCTCGCCGTCACCTTCTTCATCGGCCGGGTCATTCCCATCGATCCGGTCCTCGCGGTGCTCGGCGACCATGCGTCGGCCTCGGCGATCGCCCAGGCGCGCCGCGAGATGGGCCTCGACCTGCCGCTCTGGCAGCAGTTCCTCCTCTACCTGCGGCAGGTGCTCTCGGGCGATCTCGGCACCTCGGTGCTGACGACCAACCCGGTCACCACCGACATCGTCCGCGTCTTCCCGGCGACGCTGGAGCTCGCCACCTTCGGCACCATCGTCGGCGTCGCGATCGGCATTCCGCTCGGTGTGCTCGCGGCCGTCAGGCGCGGCTCGCTCGCCGACCAGGTCGTCCGCCTGGTCGGCCTTGCCGGCTATTCGATCCCGATCTTCTGGCTCGCCCTCGTCGGGCTCCTCTTCTTCTACGCCCGGCTGCGCTGGGTGGCGTTTCCGGGGCGCATCGACGTCGCCTACGAATATACCTTCACGCCGATCACCGGCCTCTACCTCGTCGACGCCGTCATCCAGGGGCAGTGGGACGTGGCATGGGACGTCTTCCGCCACATCGTCCTGCCCGGCTGCCTGCTCGGCTATTTCTCGCTCGCCTATGTCAGCCGCATGACCCGCTCGTTCATGCTCAACGAGCTCGGCCAGGAATACATCGTCGCCGCCCGCGCCAAGGGCCTCGCCGAGCGCCGCGTCATCTGGCGCCATGCGCTCCGCAATGCCGCGGTGCCGCTGGTGACGGTGGTGGTGCTTTCCTATGCGAGCCTGCTCGAGGGCTCGGTGCTCACCGAGATCGTCTTCTCGTGGCCGGGGATCGGCTCCTACATCACCAATGCGCTGCAGAACGCCGACATGAGCGCGGTGCTCGGCGGCACCCTCATCATCGGCTCCGTCTTCATCGCCCTCAACCTCCTCTCCGACGTCCTCTACCGGGCGCTCGATCCAAGGACGCGGGTGCGATGAGCGCGCTGCCCGCCGCCCCCCGGCAAGGGCGCCGCGCCTGGCTGCTCAGCAACAGCCCGGCCTCGCGCCTGCAGGCCCGGCTCGGCCGCGCCTACATGGTGTGGCTGCGCTTCTCGGCGAACGGCCTCGCCGTCGCGGGGCTGGCGATCATCCTCCTCCTCGTCCTCGTCGCCATCTTCGCCGGCCTGCTCGCGCCGCATTCGCCGACCCTTGGCGACCTCGCCGGGGCGCGGCTCCTGCCGCCGGGAACGCCCGGCTACCTGCTCGGCACCGACGACCAGGGCCGCGACATCCTCTCGCGGCTCATCTACGGCTCGCGCCTGACGCTCTTCGTCGTCGTCCTGGTGGCGGTGATCGCAGCGCCCGTCGGCCTCCTCGTCGGCACCGTCGCGGGCTATGCCGGGGGCTGGCTCGACGCGGTGCTCATGCGCATCACCGACATCTTCCTCGCCTTCCCGAAGCTGGTGCTCGCGCTCGCCTTCGCCGCCGCCCTCGGGCCGGGCATCGAGAACGCGGTCATCGCCATCGCGATCACCTCGTGGCCGCCCTATGCGCGCATCGCCCGCGCCGAGACGCTGACCGTGCGCAATTCCGACTACATCGCGGCGGTCCGCCTCGTCGGCGCCTCGCCCTGGCGCATCGTCCTCCGCCACGTCATGCCCATGTGCCTCTCCTCCCTGATCGTGCGCGTGACGCTCGACATGGCCGGCATCATCCTGACCGCCGCGGGCCTCGGCTTCCTCGGCCTCGGCGCCCAGCCGCCGACGCCCGAATGGGGCGCCATGATCGCCTCGGGCCGGCGCTTCATCCTCGACCAGTGGTGGGTCGCCACCATGCCGGGCATCGCCATCTTCGTGGTCAGCCTCGGCTTCAACCTGCTCGGCGACGGACTCCGCGACGCGCTCGACCCGAAGGAGGGCGCCCAGTGAGCCCGCTGCTGGTCGTGGAGAATCTGCGGGTGGCATATCCGGCCCGCGCCGGCGGCATCATCGAGGCGGTGCGCGGCGTCGGCTTCACGCTCGGCCGCGAACGCCTCGGCATCGTCGGCGAAAGCGGCTCGGGCAAGTCGCAGACCGGCCGCGCGATCATGGGGCTCACCGCGCCGCAGGCTCGCGTCACCGCCGACCGGCTCGCCTTCGCCGGCATCGACCTCGCCCGCGCCTCGCCGCGGCAGCGCCGGGCGCTGCGGGGCGGGCGGATCGCGATGATCCTCCAGGATCCGAAATATTCGCTGGATCCGGTGATGACCATCGGCCGGCAGATCGTCGAGACGCTGAGGACGCACCAGCCGGTCAGCCGGGCCGCGGCGCGCCGGCGGGCGCTCGACATGCTGGCGGCGGTGCAGATCGACGATCCCGAGCGCGTGTTCGGGCTCTATCCGCACGAGGTCTCGGGCGGCATGGGCCAGCGTGCCATGATCGCCATGATGCTGGTGGCGGGCCCCGAGCTGCTGATCGCCGACGAGCCGACGTCTGCCCTCGACGTCACCGTGCAGCTCGAAGTGCTCAACATCCTCGACCGGCTGGTGCGCGAGCGGGGCATGGGGCTGATCTTCATCTCCCACGATCTCCGCCTCGTCTCCTCGTTCTGCGACCGCGTGCTCGTCATGTATGCCGGCCGCGTGGTCGAGGAGATCGCTTCCGGCGACCTCACGCATGCCCGCCATCCCTATACGCGCGGCCTGCTCGAATGCCTGCCGCGGATCGGCGACGACCGTCATCCGCTCCCCGTTCTCGACCGCCGGCCGGAGTGGGCGGCGTGACGGACGCGCTGCGGGTCGACCGGCTCGGCGTCGCCTTCGACCATTTCCACGCGCTCCGCGACGTGAGCATCCGGGTCGCGCGGGGCGAATCCTTCGGCCTCGTCGGCGAATCCGGCTCGGGGAAATCGACGCTGCTCCGCGCCGTCGTCGGGCTCGCGCCGATCACGTCGGGAAGCATCGCCGTCGACGGCGAGGTCCGTGCCGGGCAGCGCCGGTCGCGGGCCTTCTTCCGCAAGGTCCAGATGGTCTTCCAGGACCCCTACGGCTCGCTCCATCCGCGCCAGACCGTCGACCGGCTGCTTCTCGAACCGCTCGCCGTCCACGGCATCGATGGCGCGGAGGCCCGCATCCGCCGGGCGCTCGACGAGGTCGGCCTCGGGCCTTCCTTCCGCTTCCGCTACCCGCACCAGATGTCCGGCGGCCAGCGCCAGCGCGTCGCCATTGCCCGCGCCCTGATCCTCGAACCGGAGATCCTTCTCCTCGACGAGCCGACCTCGGCCCTGGATGCCTCGGTGCAGGCGGAAGTCCTCAACCTCCTCGAGCAGGTCCGGCGCGACCGCGGCCTGACCTTCGTCATGGTCAGTCACGATCTCGGCGTCGTCACCCATATGTGCGAGCGCCTGGTGACCATGCGGCATGGACGGGTGGTCGAGATGCTCACCGCCGCCGCGCTCGCCACGGGCGCCGTCAGCAATGCCTATACGCAGGAGCTGCTGCGGGCGAGCAAGGGCTTCGTCCGCGCCGGTTGAAGGGAACCGAGGCGCCTCAGTGCCCGTGGCGGCACTGGCCGTGGTCGGCGATGACCTCGACGATGCGGCACTCGCAGATGCGGCCATGGCCGCATTCGCTGACCATGCGGGAGAGCTCGTTGCGGAGCGCCGTCAGCTCGGCGATGCGCCGCTCGATATCCGCGAGGTGGCGGCGGGCGATGCTGTCGGCCTCGTGGCAGGAATCCTGCGGGCGGGCGGTGAGGTCGAGAAGATGGCGGATGTCGTCGATCTCGAAGCCGAGCTCGCGGGCATGGCGGATGAAGTTCAGCCGCTTGACCTCGTCGGGGCCATAGCGCCGCTGGCCGCCTTCGCTGCGCGGGGCAGCGGGCAGGAGGCCGATCTGCTCGTAGTAGCGGATCGTCGGGACCTTCACCTCGGTCCGGCGGGACAGCTCGCCGATTGCCAGATTCATCGAAATCGACCCTTGAACCTCTAGTCACTAGAGATCGTAGATAGAGTGCGTGTCGGAAAAACAAAGCGGTCGTTTGCCGGCCGTTCGGGAACGAGACAATGACGGAACGCCTGCGCTTCAAGGTCGAGGGGATGGATTGCGCCAGCTGCGCGCAGGTGATCGAGCGCGGCGTCGGGCGGGTCGCGGGCGTCTCCGAGGTGGCGATCAGCACGACGACGGAAACGCTCGCTTTCGCAGCCGCCGATGCCGGCGTGGCGCCGGCGGTGGAGAGGGTCGTGCGCGAGCTCGGCTACCAGCCGCGGCGGATCGGCACGGCCGATGTGCCGGCCGATGCCGACGCCGGCCATGCCGGGCATGATCATGGGGATCATGGTCATGCGAACCACGGCCATGACGACGGCGAGGATGATCACGACGCGCCCATCGACGGCCCCTGGTGGCGGAGCGGGCGGGGGCAACTGGTCGTCGCCTCCGGGGCGCTGGTCGGCATCGCCTTCGCCGCCGCCCATTTCTTCCCCGCGGCGGCCTACTGGATCTACCTGGCGGCCTGCCTGATAGCCGGCGCGCCCGTCGTGCTCCATGCCTTCCGCGCGCTTCGCCACGGATCGCTTTTCACCATCGAGATGCTGATGACCATCGCGGTGGCCGGCGCCATCGCCATCGGCGCGGCGGAAGAGGCGGCGGTGGTCGTCTTCCTCTTCGCGGTGGGCGAGCTCCTCGAAGGCGTCGCCGCCGGCCGCGCGCGGGCGGGCATCAAGGCGCTCGCGGCAATCGCCCCGACGACGGCGCGGCTGGAGACGGCCGGGGGCGTGGTCGAGGTGCCGGTCGCCAGCGTGCCGATCGGGGCTGTGGTCGTGGTGCGGCCGGGCGACCGCGTGCCGGCCGACGGCACCGTTCTTTCCGGCGCCTCGTCGGTGGACGAGTCGGCGCTCACCGGCGAATCCATGCCGCGCCCGCGAAAGGAAGGCGAGACGGTGCTCGCCGGCTCGATCAACCAGGAGGGGACGCTCCGCGTACGGGTCGAGAAGCCGGCGACCGATACGCTCATCGCGCGCGTCGTGAAGCTGGTCGACGAGGCGGCCGAGACCAAGGCGCCGAGCGAGCGCTTCGTCGACCGTTTCGCGCGCAGCTACATGCCGGCGATCTGCCTCGCCGCGCTCGCCGTCGCGATCCTGCCGCCGCTCGTCGCCGGCGAGCCGTGGGAGACCTGGATCTATCGCGGTCTGACGCTCCTCCTCATCGGCTGTCCCTGCGCCCTCGTCATCTCGACGCCGGCTGCCATCGCCTCGGCGCTTGCCGCCGGCGCGCGCCACGGCCTCCTCGTCAAGGGCGGTGCGGCGATGGAGGCGATCGGCCGCGTCCGGCACATCGCCTTCGACAAGACCGGCACGCTTACCGAGGGCAGGCCCCGGGTGACGGATGTCCGCGCGCTGGCGGCTGCCGGCGAGGCGGAGGTGCTGAGCCTCGCCGCCGCCATCGGCGCCGATTCATCGCATCCGCTGTCGGTGGCGATCGTGGCGGCGGCGCAGGAGCGCGGCGTGACCGTGCCGCAAGGCGAGGGGAGCGAGGCGCTCGCCGGCAGGGGCATCCGCGGCATGGTCGCGGGGCGCAGCGTGGTGGTCGGCGCGGCGGCGCGGCTCGGCCTCGATGCCGCAACCGTCGCGCAATCGCAGGCCCTCGAAGCCGAAGGGAAGAGCGTCTCGGCCGTGGTGGTGGACGGCGCGCCGATCGGCCTGATCGCGCTCCGCGACGAGCCGCGGCCGGACGCGCGCGCCGCGCTCGCCGAGCTCCGCGCGCTCGGTGTCGTCGCCGTGATGCTGACCGGCGACAACCGGGCCAATGGCGAGGCGATCGGGCGCGACCTCGGCATCGCGGCGCGGACCGAACTGATGCCCGAGGACAAGCTCGCCATCGTGCGCGCGCTCGCCGGCGACGGCGGCGTGGCGCAGGTCGGCGACGGCATCAACGACGCGCCGGCGCTCGCCGCCGCCACGGTCGGCATCGCCATGGGCTCGGGCACCGACGTGGCGCTGGAAGCAGGCGACGCGGCGATCCTCCGCAACCGCATCGGCGACGTTCCCGGCCTCGTGCGGCTCTCCCGCCGGACGATGGAGGTCGTCCGCCAGAACATCGGCCTCGCCCTCGGCCTGAAGGCGGTCTTCCTCGTCACCACGATCCTCGGCGTCACCGGCCTCTGGATCGCGGTGCTCGCCGATACCGGCGCGACGGTGCTGGTCACCGGCAATGCGCTCCGCCTGCTTGGCTGGCGGGCCGAGCGCGGCTAGCGGGCGCGGTATTCGGGCGTCTCGCGATCGAGGATGCGCCTGATGCTTGCGAGGTGCAGCCGCGCCGATTCCGGATCGCCCTCGCGCATCTGCCTTGCCGATGCCGCGGCGATCTCCGGCCTGACCGCCGTGATCTTCCTTCCGGTCGCCATGGCGAGGCACTGCACCTCGCAGGCGCGCTCGAGATAGTAGAGGTCGTCCCAGGCCTCGGCGATGTTCGGCGCCAGAACCATGACGCCGTGATGCTTCATGAAGACGATATCGGCATCGCCGACGGCAGCCGCGATGCGGTCGCCCTCGCGCTCGTCGAGGGCGAGGCCGTTATAGTCCTCGTCCACCGCCACGCGGCCGTAGAACTTCAGCGCCGTCTGGCCGGCATAGATGAGCGGGTCGCCGTCGGTCATGGCGAGCGCGGTGGCATAGGGCATGTGGGTGTGGAAGGCGGCACGCGCCCGCGGCACCTTCATGTGCAGGCGGGCATGGATGTAGAAGGCGGTCGCCTCCGGCGCGCCGCTTCCGGCGACCACATTGCCATGGAAATCGCAGACCAGCAGGCTCGCCGCCGTCACCTCGCTGAAAGCGAGGCCGTAGGGATTGACCAGGAACAGGTCGTCGTGGCCCGGCACCAGGGCCGAGAAGTGGTTGCAGATGCCCTCGTGCATGCCGAGGCGGGCGGCCATGCGGAAGCAGGCGGCAAGGTCGACGCGCGCCTGCCAGACTTCCTCGCCGTCGAGGGCGGGGCGATTGCCCCCGCCGCCGAGTTCGACCGCCGACGGGGCAGGGCCCCCGGCGGGGGATATGAGCGAATGCGCCATCCGATCCTCAGAGCTTCTTCAGCGCGTCGATGGCGCCCTTGATGGTGGCGATGACGTGCTGGCGCTCGCTGCCCTCGAGCGGCAGGCGCGGCGAGCGCAGCCATTCCGGCGCGCCATAGACCAGGTGCTCGGCGAGCTTGATGTACTGCACCAGCTTGACGTGGGTATCGAGATGGAACGAGGGCGTGAGGATGCGATAGAGCTTGCGCGCCTCGGCGATCCTGCCGTCGCGGGCGAGATCGAAGATCTTCACGCACTCGGCCGGCCAGGCATTGGTCATGCCCGAGACCCAGCCGGTGACGCCGAGGGCCATGCTTTCGAGCAGCAGGTCGTCGACGCCGCAGAAGACCGAGAAGCGGTCGCCGAGTTCGTTGTAGATGTCGGTGACGCGGCGGATGTCGCCGCTCTCCTCCTTGATGCAGACGATCGAGGGCGTGTCGGCGAGCTGCTTCAGGACTTCCGGCCGCACGTCCACGCCATAGGCGATGGGGTTGTTGTAGATCATGATCGGGATGCCGCAGGCGCCCGCGATCGCCTTGTACCAGGCGGCGGTCTCGCGCGGATCGGTCTTGTAGGCGATGGACGGGAAGGCCATCAGGCCCTCGGCGCCGAGCTTCTCGTAGTGCTTCGCGGCGGCCGTCGCCGCGGCGGTGGAGATTTCGGCAAGGCCGGAGAGCATGGGCACCCGGCCGGCGACGGCCTCCTTGCCGGCGGTGATCACCTTCTCGCGCTCGGCGAGCGTCAGCGAAGCGTTCTCGCCGAGCATGGGGAGGACGATGATGCCCGAGACGCCGTTCGTGATGAGCCGGTCGATGCTCGCCTGCGTCGCCTCGATGTCGACGGACTCATCCTGTTTCAGCTTGGTGGTGACGGCGGGGAAGACGCCGGTCCAGGTGGTCATGGTGATTTCCTTCTTCTCGATCAGGCACGCCGTGCGGCGCGAAGCGTGGCGGTGGCACTCTCGTCGATGCCGCCGGCGGGGTTGAAGACGAGGGCATAGTCGGCCGCGGCCCGCTGGCGCGTCAGCTTGCCGTCCGCGATGTCGCGGAGGATGGCGGCGAAGGGCCGGCGAAGCGGGTCGCCATAGCCGCCGCCGCCGGCCTGCTCGTGGCGGAGCGTCATGCCGCCGCGCATCTCGAGCGTCACCTTGCCGGGCAGCGCCCGCGTCTCGCCGTCGGTGGTCAGCAGGTTCCGCGAGGGCGCGCCAGGGCGGCCGCCGAAAAGGCCATAGGGCGGGTGCTCGGTGCGGTCGGCGCGGAGCTGGAGAATGGCGTCGCCGGCCAGCAGCTCGTAGGTGCGCACCAGGCCGAGGCCGCCGCGATGCTCGCCGGCGCCGCCGGAATCGTCGCGGAAGGCATATTCGGTCATGCGGATCGGGTAGCGCGCCTCCAGCGTCTCTACCGGCAGGTTCGACATGTTCTGCGACGGGTTGGTCACCCCCTCGATGCCGTCTGCGTCGTGGCGGCCGCCCCAGGCGCCGTTGATCATGTCGACCAGCACGAAGGGCTCGCGCTTCTCCCGGTCGTAGCCGCCGATGGCGACGACGGTATTGCCGCCCTCGCCGGCGGCCATGACCTTCTCCGGCACGATCTGCGCCAGCGCGCCCATGACCGTATCGACGACGCGGTAGCCGGTGAGCGCACGGGCGGCGACCGGCGCGGGCATCAGCGGGTTGAGGATCGAGCCCTCCGGCGCCGTCACCGTGATGCAGCGATAGACGCCGGCATTGTTGGGCACGTCGGCGTCGAGCGCGCAGCGGACGGTCAGGTAGGTCGAGGATTTGACAAAGGAGAGGGTGGAATTGATGGCGCCCTTCACCTGCGGCGAGGAGCCGGCGAAATCGACGTGGAGATGGTCGCCCTTCACGGTGATGACGCAGCGGATCGGGATCGGGTCGGGCGAGAAGCCGTCGCCGTCGATGTAGTCGGTGAAGGTGTAGGTGCCATCCGGCCAGGCGGCGATGGCTTTCCGGGTCAGCGTCTCGCCATAGTCGATGAGGCGGTCGAAATAGGCCTCCAGCGAAACCCGGCCATGGCGTTCGAAGAGGCGGAGGAGGTCGCGCTCGCCGATGTTGCAGGTGGCGTATTGGGCCTCGAGGTCGCCGATGACGAGGTCGGGCAGCCGGACGTTCCGCTCGATGATGGTGACGAGCGTCCTGTTCACCACGCCGCGCTCGTAGAGCTTCATCGGCGCGATGCGCAGGCCCTCCTGGAATATCTCGGTGGAGTCGCTGGCATTCGATCCCGGCACCCGGCCGCCGACGTCGCAATGATGGGCGATGACGACGCAGAAGCCGGCGAGCGCACCCTCGAAGAAGACCGGCTTGAACATGAAGATGTCGGGAAGGTGCATGCCCCCGTCATAGGGGTCGTTGAGGATGATCACGTCGCCCGGCGCAAGGTCGCCGGCGAAGCGCGCCATGATCACGTCCATGGCGTCGGGCACGGCGCCGAGGTGCAGGGCCACGGTCTTCGCCTGGGACAGGATGCGGCCGTGGCGGTCGCAGATGGTGACGGAATAGTCGAGCACGTCGCGGACGATCGGCGAGCGCGCCGTGCGCATGACCGCATAGGCCATGTCGTCGACGATGGTGTCGAGGGCGCTCTTGATGACCGCGAAGGTTATCGCGTCGTTGGCCGGCTCGGTCATGCGGCGCCTCCAAGGTTGGCGACGAGGTGGCCGGTCGGGTCCCGCGCGACGGTGGCCCCGGGCGGGATGACGATGGTCGAGTCGTCGCTTTCGAGGATCACCGGGCCGGCAACGGGCGTCGCGCCGACCGCGGCAGCGTCGAGGATGCGCGTCTCGGTCCAGCCTGAACGCGAGAAGCGGACCGGCCGGCGCGTCTCGGGGCGGAGCGCGCGTCCGGGCGGGCGCTTCAGCCCGGCGAAGTCGAGGACCTGGCCCTCGGCCCGGGCGACGAGGCGGACCGCGGCGCTCTCGATCGTGTCGCGCGAGACGTAGCCGTACATGGTGCGGTAGGCGGCGAGGAAGGCTTCGCGGAGCGTGTCCGGATCGATGGCGGCTTCGTCGGCCGTCAGGGGCACGGTGATCGCCGCTTCCTGGCCGCGATAGCGGAGGTCGAGCGCGAAGGCGGCGGTGATGCGGGCGGCGTCATGGCCCTGCCGCGCCATGGTGGCAAGGCCATCGTCGCGCATGGCGGCCATGGTCGTCGCGAGCGCTGCCCGATCGAGCGCCGCGAGCGGCGACAGCCAGGCGCGCACGTCATGGTGCTCGACCTCGCCGGCGAGCATTCCCATGGCCGTGAAGACTCCCGGCGCCTCGGGGAAGAGCACGCGCTTCATGCCGAGCGAAGCGGCGAGGTCGCAGGCATGGACCGGTCCCGATCCGCCGAAGGCGAGCAGGGTAAAATCGCGCGGATCGACGCCGCGCTCCACCGTCACGGCGCGGACGGCGCGCGCCATGTTGCCGTTGACGACCTCGCGGACGCCGAGCGCCGCATCCTCCGCCGAGAGGCCGAGGGGCGCGCCGAGGTCGCGGGCGATCGCCTCGCGCGCGGCGGCGACGTCGAGCTTCACCGCGCCGCCGGCGAGGACCGGCGGCAGCAGGCCGAGGACGACGTTGGCGTCGGTCACCGTCGGCCGCACGCCGCCCTTGCCGTAGCAGACGGGGCCGGGCAGGGCGCCCGCCGATACCGGGCCGACATGGAGGAGGCCGCCGGCATCGATCGCCGCGATCGAGCCGGCGCCGCTGCCGACCTCGGCGACGTCGATGGTCGGCACGCGCATCATGTAGCCGCCCGCCTTGATGAAGCGGCTCGGCGTCGAGATGCCGGCGCGGAATTCGTATTCGTGGGTGCGGCTGAGCTCGCCCTTCTCGATGAGGACGGCGGAGGCCGTCGTGCCGCCCATGTCGAAGACGACAAGGTCCTTCTCCGCGGTCGCGGTGCCGAGGCGGCTGCCGCCAACCGCGCCGGCGGCGCGGCCCGAGGATATGAAGAATACCGGCTTCTCGCGGGCGACGGTGGCGGCGGAGAGGCCGCCATTGGAATTGCCGATGAGGAGGGGCGCGCTGATCCCTAGCTCGGCGAGCGCCCCCTCCAGCCGCGCGATGTAGCCTTCCAGCACCGGCAGGACGTAGGCGTTCACCGCCGTGGTCGAGGTGCGCTCGTACTCGCCTGATTGCGCCAGCACCGCCACCGACTCGGTCACCGCGATGCCGGGCACGGCCTCGCGCAGCGCTCTCGCCGCGGCGACCTCGTTCGCCGGGTTCACATGGGAATTGATGAAGCAGATGGCGATGGATTCGACGCCCTCGGCGGCGAGGAACCTTCCGGCTTCACGAACCGCGTCGAGATCGACGGCTGCGACGATCTCGCCGCGCGCGCCGGTGCGCTCGCCGACCTCCATGCGGTGCCGGCGCCGCACCAGCGGCTCGGGCTTTCGCCAAGAGAGGTCGAACATGGTCGGCGTGCGCACCCGCCCGATCTCCAGCACGTCGCGGAAGCCGCGCGTGGTGATCAGGCCGGTCTTCGCACCGGCCTTCTGGAGGAGGGCGTTGGAGCCGACCGTGGTGCCGTGGAGCACCGACCCGACTTCCGATGCGGGGATGCCGGCTGTCGCGAGGAGCTGCGCGATGCCGGTCAGCACCGCCTCCTCCGGCCGCGCCGGCGTCGAGGATACTTTCGCGCTGTAGCTGGTGCCGTCGCCGGCAAGCAGGACGAAGTCGGTGAAGGTGCCGCCGATATCGACGGCGATGCGAGCGCTCCCGGTCATGGTCCGGTCGCTCCTCGGAGGGTGGCGGATGCGCCATGCGGTGCCGTTTCCGCGAATACGCCGATTCGCAGGGCGTCTCGGCGGCGTCTCGCGCGGATTCCGACCCGTCTCGGGGCCGTTTCAGGAGCGTCCATAATCCCGGATTCGGCGGCAAAAATGCCGACATTATGCAAAATTGCGAATTCGCCGGCTGCGGCCGCCCCGCGCTTTGCAGCGTTTCGCCGCGATTCCGGTACTGTCGCGTGGGCATTGCAGGGCATCTCAGTGCCCATTTCCGACGTCGGATTCAGGGATGACCAGCGCCCGGATATGCGAGGCGGCGTCGAGTATGTGCACCCTCAGGAGCGCGGTTGCGCGCTCCGCGTCGCCGGCCCGGCAGAGGCGGACGAGCCCCTCGTGCTCGACCCTGGCGCCGGCGCGGTCCTTGGTCACCGCCATATGGAGCCGCAGGTAGCGGTCGATGTTGCGGTGGACGCGCTCGAGGATCTGCAGGGTCTGGGCGCGGCCGGCGGGGAGATAGAGGCGGCGGTGGAGCTCCCAGTTGAGCACCCCCCAGTTGTCGATCTCGGCGTTCTCCATCTGCCGGATGATGCGCTCGACCTCGGCGAGCGTCGTCTCGCCCATGTGCGGGACGGCGAGGGCGAGGAGATGCGGCTCGATGAGGAGGCGGAGCTCGAACATCTCGGAGACTTCGTCGGCCGAGATGGGCGTGACCTCGGCGCCCTTCTGCGAGATCAGCTTGACGAGCCCCTCGGCCTCGAGCTGGCGCAGCGCCTCGCGCACCGGGCTGCGGCTGACGCCGAATTCCTGCGCTATCTGCTCCTGCAGCATCTTCATGCCGCCCCGGTACTGGCCGGCGACGATGCGGCGCCGCAGCTCGTCCACGACCTGGGTCGCGATGGTGTCGCGGCTGATGGCGAGGAGCGTCACCGCTTGCCTCCCGCTTTTTCCGGCGGATGGTTGCGGTTCCACCAGTCCTGGCGGACGACGTCGATGAAGATGACGTCGACATCGTCGATGCGACAGCCGAGCGTCGCGGCGGCATCGCGGCGCGCCGCCTCGGCGAAGGCGCGCTTCTGCTCTTCGCTGCGGCCGGCATTCAGTTCGACGCGGATGATGGGCATCGGATGCTTCCTCGATCAGAGCCAGGCATTGACGTGCCAGGGCGCGAACTCGTCCTCGCCATAGCCGAGGAGCTCGCTCTTCGTCGGCCGCCCGGATGCGGTGGCGAGCATGGCGCGGAAGATCTCCTCGCCGACCTCCTCGATGCTCGCGGCGCCATCGAGGATCGGGCCACAATCGAGGTCCATGTCCTCTTCCATGCGGCGATACATGGCGGTGTTGGTGGCGAGCTTCAGCGAGGGCGCCGGCCGGCAGCCGAAGCAGGAGCCGCGCCCGGTGGTGAAGCAGATCAGATTGGCGCCGGAGGCCACCTGGCCCGTCGCCGACATCGGATCGAAGCCCGGGGAATCCATGAAAACCAGGCCTTTTTCGCGTATGGGCTCGCCATAGCCGATGACGTCGACGAGATTGGTCGATCCGCCCTTGGCCACTGCGCCGAGCGATTTTTCGAGGATGGTCGTCAGCCCGCCCGCGGCATTGCCCGGCGACTTGTTGTTGTCGAAGCCGGCGGGCTCGTCCCTGGTGTAGTCCTCCCACCACTTGAGGAGCCCGATCAGCTTCTCGCCGATAGCGGGGCTGACCGCGCGTTCGAGGAGGAGGTTCTCGGCGCCGTAGATCTCCGGCGTTTCCGCGAGGATGCCGGTGCCGCCGGCGGCGACGAGGCGATCGATCGCGGCGCCGAGGGCAGGATTGGCGGAGATGCCGGAGAAGGAGTCCGAGCCGCCGCATTGCAGGCCTACCACCAGTTCGCTGGCGGGGACAGGCTCGCGCCGGGCAGCGGCCGCGTCCGGGAACATCGCCTCCACCGCCTCGATGCCGGCGCGAATGCTGGCGCGGGTGCCGCCGAGGTCCTGCATGGTCATAGTCCGCAGCATCGGACCGGGGACGAGGCGCTGGTCCTCGAGGAGAAGATCGATCTGATTGTCCTCGCAGCCGAGGCCGACGATCAGGACGCCGGCGAAGTTCGGATGGCGGGCATATCCGCCGAGCGTGCGGCGGAGCATGTCCATCGACCGCGAGCCGTCGGAGACGCTGCAGCCGGACTTGTGGGTCAGCGCGACGACGCCGTCGATGCCGGCGGGAAGGCGGGCGGGGTCGCGGAAATGCTCGGCGATCATGCGCGTGACGAGGGCCGAGCAATTCACCGAGGTGAGGATGCCGATGTAGTTGCGCGTGCCGACGCTGCCGTCAGCGCGCCGGTAGCCGTCGAAGGTCGGCACCTCCGAGGCGGGGATGGAAGGGGCGTTGCTGAGCCGCGTTCCGATGGCGTGGCCGGCCATCGAATTCTCGAAGCCCATGTTGTGGAGATGGACATGGGCGCCCTGCGGGATGGCCTGGGACGCTATGCCGATGGGCTGGCTGAGGCGGCGGACGACCTCGCCGGCGGCGATGGCGCGGAGCGCGACCTTGTGGCCGAAGGGGATGGAATCGCGTGCCGAGACGGGCCGAGACGGGGCCGGGCCGGTGTCGGAGACGGCCGGAGACAGCAGCGAATCACCCGGCGAAATATCGGCAAGCGCGATGCCCACCTGGTCGCCCGGCTTCAGCTGCAAGACCCGGATTTCCGCCATTTCTCCCCGCCTATGCGCAAGAATGTCGACATTATGCAATCTGGCTCGGTCGAAAACAACCCGTGAAACGGTGGTCGGAATGCTCCCGGACGGTCACGGACGCTATGCGAGACGCCCCGAGACGGGCCCGCGGACGATGCGCGACGGCCCGTCTCCGCAGATCAGCTGGCGAGGGCCAGGGGACGGGCCGCCTGCCGGCCGGAGCGGCCGAAGGTCCGCCACTCCGGCGGCAGGTCCGAGTCCCATTTCAGGAAGTCGCGGATGAGCCAGGCACGGTCAGGCATGGCGACCTCGGCCATCGGCGGGAGGACGCGGTTCCATTCGGGGCGGCCGGTGGTCGCGGCGAGGACGGCCTTGACCGCGGCGGGGAAGGGCTTCCGCGAAAGGATCCAGTCGGCGGTGAGGATGGAGGGAACGAGGGCGCGGCGGTCGAAGGCGGTCGGCGCGTCGAACATGGCGCGCATCAGGCGCGGCATGGCATTGCCCAATCCGCAGATGGTGCCGCGGGCGCCGGCGGCGAGCGCCTGGGGGAGGTGGGTCTCGGAGCCGGTAAAGATGGAGAGGTGGGAGAAGCGGCGGATGAGGCCCTCGGTGAAATCCCAGTCGCCGCCCGAATCCTTCACGCCGCCGATCATGCCCGGATAGGATTCGTCGAGGCGGCGGATGACGCGGGGCGTGACCGGCACGCCGCATATGTCGGGGAAGTGATAGAGGTAGAGCTTCAGGTCGTCGCGGGCGATGCGCTCGATCACGGTCGCGAAGAAGCGGAAGGTGCCGTCCTCGGTGATGCCGCCGCGATAGACGCAGGGCGGCATGAGGAGGAGGCTGTCGACCTTCCGGTCGAGGGCATGGTGCGCGAGGCGCACGGTGTCGGGAATGGCGAGAGTGCCGACCGAGACCATCATGCGACGGGGCGCGATGCCCTCGGCGATCAGGGCGTCCAGCGTCGCGGTGCGATCCTCGACCGAGAATTCCGTGCCCTCGCCGGTCGTGCCGAACAGCGCGATGCCGTCGCAGCCATGGCCGAAGAGCATGCGCACATGATTTGCGAGCAGGCCGGCATCCGGCCGCAGTTCCGCCGTCAGGGGAGTGGCCGCCGCCACCATGAGGCAGTTGGACTTCGGCAGCTCGGCGGGGGCGGTGGTCATGGCGGGAGGGCTCGTCGTTCCGGCGAGCGAAAGCGCCCGCCACGCAAAGCAGCAAATGATGATTGATTGGCGATTGTCAACATTCAGCTTGACGATCCGCCGCCGCGATGAAAGCATCGAAGTGGGAAGTCGTGATGACGGTCACGGCAGTCGAGCAACTCGACGACGGAGGGAGAAGAAGATGAGCAAGCAGTCGTTCCTCGATCGGCCGGTCGGCCGGCGCGCGGTCCTCGCCGGCGGCGCGGCCGCCCTGGCGATGCCATTCATCTCGCGCACGGCCTTCGCCGCGCCGAAAGTGATCCGCGCCTCGACGCCGGGCCCGGACACCGAGTGGCAGTCGAAGGGCCTGCAGGCCTTCAAGGCCGAGCTCGAGAAGGCGATGCCCGGTGCCTTCGACGTGCAACTCCACTACAACGGCACGCTCTTCGCGCAGGGCTCGGAGATCGAGGCCATGCAGCGCGGCAACCTCGAGATCGCGCTGACCTCGCCCTCTGACATTGCCGAGCTCATCCCGGAATATTCGATCTTCACCACCGGCTACCTGTTCCGCGACGCCGACCACCTCGACAAGGTCTATGACGGCGACGTCGGCAAGGAGTTCAAGGAAAAGGTCGCGAGCGACCTGCAGCTCGCCATCATCCGCAGCCAGTATCTCGGCACCCGCCACGTGATCCTGCGCGAGCCGCGCACGGTCAATGTGCCCGACGACCTGAAGGGCGTGAAGCTACGCATGCCGGGCTCGGCCTCGTGGCAGTTCCTCGGCAATGCGCTCGGCGCCGCGGCGACGCCGCTCGCCTTCGAGGAAGTCTATCTCGCCATGCAGACCGGCACGATCGACGGCCTCGAGAACCCGCTGCCGGACGCGATCGCCTCGAAGTTCTACGAGGTGTCGAAGCAGGTGGTGCTGACCGGCCACCAGGTGGCGAACGTCTTCTTCACCATGCCGAGCGCCTTCTTCAACGGCCTCAGCGACGACGAGAAGAAGGCGGTGCTCGCCGCCGAGGAAGCCGGCAAGAAGGCCAACGACGAGGGCGTGATCGCCACCGAGAAGGACGGCAAGGCCTTCTTCGAGGCGCATGGCAACACGGTGACGACGCCGGACGTGGCGGCGTTCCGCAAGCACGTCCTCGACGCCTTCGTGAATTCCGACTTCTCGAAGGACTGGCCGAAGGGCCTGCTCGACCGCATCAGCGCGGCCTGAGCCTGCCCGATGCAGTCATTCCAGACCGTCTGGAAGCGATTCTCGGAGTCGGTGGCCGTCGTGGCTTTTGCCCTGATGTTCGCCGGCTTCGTGATCGGGGTGGGCGGACGCTACGTTTTCAACACCCCGGTGGCATGGTCGAACGAGGTATGCGCCATCGGCTTCGTGTGGATCGTCTTCTGGACGAGCGACATCCTGCTGAAGGAGCGCCAGCACATCGTCTTCGACGTGATCTACAACGTGTTCCCGCCGCGCGCGCGGCGGGTGCTGGCGCTGTTCATCACGCTGTCGCTGGCGATCCTGTTCCTGGCGGCGCTGCCAGGCACGATCGACTACACCTGGTTCCTGCGCACCCGCCAGTCGACGATGCTCAGGCTGCCGATGATCCTCATCTTCGGCTGCTTCGTGATCTTCGTCGTGGCGGTGATCGTCAACTCGGTCATCCGCATCTGGCAGCTCCTGCGTCCCGGCTGGCAAAAGCACCTCTAGGAAATCATCGATGTCCTTTGCCGCCATCGCGATGTTCGTCCTGTTCTTCGTGTGGACGTTCCTCGGCATGCCCCTCGGCCATGCGATGCTCGCCTCGGGCATCGTCTATTTCCTGATCCACGGCGGCGACATGGGGCTGGTCGCGAGCCAGAGCCTCAAGGGCGTCTACGGCAATTTCGTCATGCTCGCCGTGCCGCTCTTCATCTTCTCGGCGGAACTGATGAATGCCGGGCAGATGACCGACAAGCTGTTCGGCTTCGCCAGCCTGATCGTCGGGCGGTTCCGCGGCGGCCTCGCGCATGTCAACATCATTGCCAGCGTGATCTTTGCCGGCATGAGCGGCAGCGCGCTCGCCGACGCGGCGGGGCCGGGCAAGATCTCGATCGACATGATGATCAAGGCCGGCTACCGGCCGGGCTTCGCGGCGGCGCTGACCTCGGTCTCCGCCATCCTCGGGCCGATCATCCCGCCGTCGATCCCGATGGTGCTCTACGGGGTCGTGACCAATACGTCGATCGGCTACCTGTTCCTCGGCGGCGTCATGCCCGGCCTCTTCCTCGCCGCCGTGATGATGGGGCTGGTGGCGGTGCAGGCGCGCCTGCAGAACTTCCCGACCCAGCCGACGCCGAGCCTCAAGGAAGCGGTGATCGTGACCCGCGACGCGGGGCCGACGCTGCTCCTGCCGGCGATCCTTCTCGGCGGCATCTATACCGGCGCGGTGACGCCGACCGAGGCGGCCGCGGTCGCCGCCTTCGTCGCTCTGGTGCTCGCGATCTTCTGGTACCGCACCATGACGCCGAAGAAGCTCTTCGAGGTCCTCCTCAATTCCTCGAGGTCGACGGCGATCGTCGGCATCACCATCGCCGGCGCGGTGGTCATGAACTACATCGTGGCGGCGGAGCGGCTGCCGACGGTGCTCGGCGAATGGATCGCCGACATGCACATGGGCCCGAGCATGTTCATGTTCGTGGTCACGCTCCTCTTCATCCTGCTCGGCGCGCTGTTCGACACGCTGCTCCTCCTGCTCATCGTCATCCCGATCCTCATGCCGACGGTCCACGAACTCGGCATCGATCCGGTCTATTTCGGCGTGGTGTCGACGGTGAACATGATGATCGGCCTGATCCATCCGCCGATGGGGCAGGTGCTCTACCTGATCTCGGGGATCACCGGCATCAAGGTGAGCGCGATCCTTCGCGAGATATGGGTGCTGCTGGCGCTCATGGTGATCTCGCTCTTCATCCTCGTCTTCGTTCCGAAGATCACCCTCTGGCTGCCCGTGATGGCCGGCTACGTGCCGGCGACGGGCCTCCAATAACCGTCCTGGAATCCTGCCATGCCTGCGATGAAAGAGCTCGTGAAGGGTACCGACCGCTACCGCCAGTTCATCGGCGGGCAATGGGTCGATTCGACCGTGAAGGAATGGATCGAGGTCGAGAATCCGGCGACCGGGGCGGTGATCGCTTCGGTGCCGAAGGGCGGCGCGGACGATGCCGACCGGGCGCTGGTGGCGGCGCGCGCGGCGCAGCCGGAATGGGAGGCGCTGCCGCCGCAGACGCGCGGGCAGATGCTCCGCGACCTGGCGCGGCTGATGCTCGAGAACCGCGAGCGGCTGGCGCGCGTCGTGGTCAGCGAGCAGGGCAAGCCGATCCAGGAGGCGCGCGGCGAGATCGAGGGCGCGGCGCTCTACCTCACCTTCGCGGCGGAGGAAGCGCGGCGCATCACCGGCGACATCATCCCCTCCGACAATCCGGACGAGCAGATCTGGATCCAGAAGGTGGCGCATGGCGTCGTCATCGGGCTGACGGCGTGGAACTATCCGGCCGGGCTGATGTGCCGGAAGCTCGGGCCGGCGCTGATCGCCGGCAACACGATCGTCATCAAGTCGCATGAAGGGACGCCGCTCTCGGCCTTCGAGATCGCGCAGCTCTCGGCGCAGGTCGGCTTCCCGGCGGGCGTCATCAACGTCGTCTCGGGGACGGGCGAGGGGCTCGGCGCGGCGCTGGTGCGCCATCCGATCCCGCGGCTGATCACGCTGACCGGCTCGGTGCGGGCGGGCAAGGAGATCTTCCGAGCGGCGGCGGACGATCTGAAGCTGCTGCGGCTGGAGCTCGGCGGCAAGGCACCCTTCGTGGTCGCCGAGGATGCCGATATCGGCGCGGCGGTGCGCGCGGCGGTGGCCTCGCGCTTCGAGAATTGCGGGCAGATCTGCATCTGCAACGAGCGCATGTACCTCCATCGCAGGATCGCCGACGAGTTCCTCGACAAGTTCACCACCGCGGTGAAGGCGCTGAAGGTGGGCGACCCGCAGACCATGGTCGATGTCGGGCCGAAGGTGAGCGGGATCGAGCTCGACAAGGTGGCGCGCATGGTCGACGAGGCCAAGGCGGCGGGCGCCGAGATCCTGACCGGCGGGCGGAAGCTGACCGAGGGCGAATATGCGCGCGGCCACTGGTACGAGCCGACCGTGATGACGGTCGCCGACAACCAGATGCGCATCATGCAGGACGAGGTCTTCGGGCCGGTGGTGCCGGTGATGACGGTCGGCGATTTCGATGAAGGCCTGCGGCTCGCCAACGAGTCGCGCTACGGGCTCTCGGCCTATGTCTTCACCAAGGACATGCGGCGCGTGATGCGGCTGATCCGCGAGCTCAAGTTCGGCGAGATCTATGTCAACAAGCCGGGCGGCGACGTCGTGCAGGCTCACCACGCGGGCATGCGCGACAGCGGCATTGGCGGCGAGGACGGCAAGTACGGGCTCGACGCCTATTTCCAGAAGAAGACGATCTACGTCAACTTCGCCTGAGCCGGCGCCGGGCGTGCCGGTCCGGATCGGGGTCAGGCGCGGGCACGCACGCGCTTCGGGGAGGCCGCCGGCGTGGCGCCGTCGCCCTCCTTGAGGCGCTTCGCCAGCAGCTTCACCTCGGCATCGTTGTGGCTGCGGGCGAGCTTCTCGGCATTGTCGGCATCCCCGGCGAGCACCGTCTCGATGAGCCGGGTATGCTCGGCCATGAGGGCGTCGTAGTCCTCGGGCAGGAAGCCGGACTGGACCATGTGGAAGCGCACCTGCTGCAGGATGTAGCGGTGCTGGTCGGCGAGGCGCTGGTGGCGCGCCATCTCGACGATTGCCGTGTGCAGGTCGAAGTCGAAGCCGATGGCCTCCTGGTAGCGGCCGCGGCGAACCGCCTTGCCGAGGTCCTCGGCAATCGCACGCAGCGCCTTGCCGGCCGCCTCGTCGATATTGCCGGCGGCGAGGCGCGCACCGAGCCCTTCGAGGGCGCCGCGGAGCGTATAGATCTCCCAGGCGTCGGAGACCGAGGCGCCGGAGACCTCCCAGCGGGTGAAGGCGACCTGCTTGACGAGGCCCTCATTGGCGAGTTGGGCGAGGGCCGAGCGCACGGTGCCGCGGCTGACCTCGAGGTCGGCGGAGAGCTTGGTCTCGAGAAGTCGCTGGCCGGCGGGCAGGATGCCGTCGAGGATATGGGTGCGGATCTGGTCGGCCGCCCTGCGGTCGAGCAGCCTCGTCTGCGCCTTGAGACTTGCCAGTTTCGCCATTCAACGACTCACAGCCCGGTGGCGACACAGATAGGTGGGGGACGCGGACAGGGCAACGATTCCATGGTCCGGGGAGATGGTACCGGGAGAGCCGGAGTATTGCTGATTGCTGACAATCCGGCAAGGGGCGGTGAGCGCGGTCGGGGCGCCGGCCGCGAGGCTTATTGCGGCGGGGGTTCCTCAGGCAGATCGGAACCGGGCGGGAGCGGAGAGGGTTCCGGCGGCAATGGGGCCGAGTCAGCAGGCATGGGGGCAGCCTCGGCGGCGGGTGGCGGAGCCGGTGCAGCCGCCGCCGCCGGGGGAGCTGGAGGTTTCGCGCGCAGCTTCATCGCCGGTTTTGGGAAGACGCCGGTGGGGGCGGCGCTCCCGCCCAACATGCCCGGTGCGGCGTCGTTGATCATCGGCTGGGGATCGTCGACGTGGTCCATGCAGGCCGGATCGGCGGCATTGGCACAGACGGGTTCCGCCAGCGCGGTGCCGGCGCCGCCGGCCGCGAGCGCGAGGGCGATCGTGGCGCCCGGTATCCAGGAGCGACCGTTTGCGCGCATCGTGAATTCTCCTTGCTCGTGCCGATCATAGCCGGAGATGGGGCGGCAGTTTGACCTTTTGATCGCCCCCGCCCGAGGCGCCATGACTTGACAATCCGGCGTGCGAGACCAAGATCATAGGAATGATGACGAACAGGCCGACCTTCCTCCGGACCCGCACGACCGCGGAATCGTAGCCCCGAGCTCGGCCCTAGGCGCCCCGAGCTCCGGGGCTGCCGTTATTGCGAGGTTTTGGGCCTCGCCATCCGTCAGGCGTCATCCCATCCATCAGACCAATATGCGGGAAACCGCGGGCGGCCGGGCTATTGCGCCCCTTTGGCCGTCGCGTGCCCAAGGATTTTCGACCATGACCCAGATACACCAGACCAAGCCCCAGATCGTCCTCAGCGATGCCGACTATGACCGGCTCGCCAACCTTGCTGCGACGGCCGCCGAAAGGCTGCCGGACCTCGCCGGCGAGCTGCAATCGGAGCTCGACCGCGCCCAGGTGGTGGCGATCGGCGCCGTTCCCTCGCATGTCGTGCGCATGGGCTCGACGGTGGAGTTCCGCGCCGAGGGCGGCATGCACCGCACCGTCACGCTCGTCTTCCCGGGCGAGGCCGACATTGCCAGCAACCGCGTCTCGGTTCTGACGCCGATCGGCACGGCACTGATCGGGCTCGCCAAGGGCCAGTCGATCCGCTGGCGTACGCGCGACGGACGCGAGCAGGAGCTGACGATCATCGACGTCACGCCGCCGGCATTCGGTGCGTCGCCCGAGCAACTGTTGTCATGACCGCCGGGGCTCGCCGCCAGCGGCCTGGGCGGTGGATGAAGGAGGAGAGGCTGCCATGAACAAGCCGGTCGGGCATATTCTTGTGAAGCGCGTATACGCGCCGCCGGAGGCCGGAGACGGGCAGCGCGTGCTCGTCGACCGGCTGTGGCCGCGCGGCCTCAGCAAGGGCGAGGCGCATCTCGACGCGTGGCTCAAGGACGTGGCGCCGAGCCCGGCGCTGCGGAAGTGGTTCGGCCACGATCCCACGCGCTTCGCGAAGTTCACGGAGCGCTACCGGGGCGAGCTGGATGCGCATCCGGAGGCGCTCGCCCCGCTCCTCGACCTCGTCCGCAAGGGAAGGGTGACGCTTCTCTACGGCGCCCATGACGAGGTGCATAACCAGGCGGTGGTGCTTGCCGACTATCTCGCCGAGGCCGGCAAGGGCGGCGACGGACGGCATTAGAGGTAGACCTTCGGACGCGGATGTGTTCCGTTTGTCGCGGGCTGGAGGCGCCGTTTGAACACAGGCCACGACAGAGGCTCGCTGCTTGCACGCATGGCGAAGCGCAGCAAGGAGAAGCCGCCGCGACTTTCGACCATCCTGCAGCTCCTCGCCGGAAGCGACGAGGAGCGCATCCTGATCTCCCGGCTGGTCGAGGCCTTCGCCGACCGCGCCTTCGGCGCGCTGATGTTCATCTTCGCGCTGCCCAACGTCATCCCGATGCCGCCGGGCACCTCCGCCATCCTCGGATTCCCGCTGGTGGTGATCGCGGCGCAGCTGGCGGTCGGGCGGAAGACCCTGTGGCTGCCGCAGGCGGTGATGCAACGGACGATCCGCACCGTCGACCTGCAGCGCATCCACAACGTCACCGGACGCTACGTGCGCTGGATCGAGCGGCTCCTGTCGCCGCGGCTGACGTTCTTCTTCGGCCCGGTCGGCGACCGGGTGATCGGGGCGATCTGCCTCCTGATGGCGATCATCCTGTTCCTGCCCATCCCGCTCGGCAACATGATGCCGGCGCTCGCCATTGCCTGCTTCTCGCTGGCCCTTCTCGAGCGCGACGGATTGATGGCGCTGATCGGCCTGGTCGTTGCGGTGATCTCCATCGGCATCCTGGTCGTGCTCGGCAAGGTCGTGTGGCTCGGAATCAAGGCCTTCCTCAGGGTGATCGCGATCGACCTCTGAAGACCGCCCGGGGCCACCCCGGAACAAAGCCTGCCGTCCCTCCGTTGTCTGCCGCAGCCGGCGGCTTCGTCGCCGGCTGCCTGTGCGTGACCCCACGGAGCGACCGATCATGTCAACCATCCTGCTGATCATCCTGATCCTCCTCCTCATCGGGGCGGTCCCGTCCTGGCCCTATTCGCGCAACTGGGGCTATGGACCATCCGGCATCCTCGGCGTGATCGTGGTCATCCTCCTGATCCTCGTCCTGATGGGGCGCGTCTAGCTGGCGGGGTTGGCCTTCGGCGCCGCGGTGGTGCATTCTCGGGGCGTAAGCCCTGGGGAATTTGCTTGTTGTTCGGCCCGACCTACGACATCGCCATCATCGGCGGCGGCATCAACGGCGCCGCCATCGCGCGGGATGCGGCGGGACGCGGGCTGTCGGTGTTCCTCTGCGAGCAGGACGACCTCGCCAGCGCCACCTCCTCGGCATCGACCAAGCTGATCCACGGGGGGCTCCGCTACCTCGAGCGCTATGCCTTCCGGCTGGTGCATGAGGGGCTGGCCGAGCGCGAAGTCCTGCTCGAGGCGGCGCCGCACATCATCCGGCCGATCCGCTTCGTGCTGCCGCACCATCGCGGGCTGCGGCCGCGCTTCCTGCTGCGGGTGGGACTGTTCCTCTACGACCATCTCGGCGGGCGGAAGGTCCTGCCGCCGACGCGGAGCGTTGACCTGACGCAGGACCCGGCGGGCAAGCCGCTCCGTCCCGAATACCGGTTCGGGTTCGAATATTCGGACTGCACGGTGGACGATTCCCGCTTCGTGGTGCTTAACGCGATGGACGCCCGCACCCATGGCGCGGCGATCCTGCCGCGGACGCGCTGCGTCATCGCCGAACGCGAGGGCGACCTCTGGCGGCTGTCGCTGGAATCGGCGGAAACGGGCGAGCCTTCGATCATCCAGGCGCGCACCCTCGTCAATGCCGCCGGCCCGTGGGTGGCGGACGTGCTCGACCACGTCGTCCACGGCCATGCCAGGGCGCATGTCCGGCTGGTCAAGGGCAGCCACGTCGTGGTGCGGAAGCTCTTCGACCACGACCGCGCCTACATCTTCCAGAACTCCGACAGGCGGATCGTCTTCGCCATCCCGTATCGGCAGGACTTCACGCTGATCGGGACGACCGACGACGACTATCACGGCGATCCCGGCGAGGTGGCGGCGGACGATGCCGAGGTCGCCTACCTGCTCGCCGCGGCGAGCGAGTATTTCCGCCAGCCGGTGACCGAGGATGCGGTGGTGTGGACCTATTCGGGCGTCAGGCCGCTCTATGACGATGGCGCCTCCAAGGCGCAGGAGGCGACGCGCGACTACGTCCTCGACGTCGATGCGGGGGAGGGGCAGGCGCCGGTGCTCTCCGTCTTCGGGGGCAAGATCACGACGTCGCGGAAGCTCGCCGAACATGCGCTCGAGAAGCTGTCGCCGTTCGTGAAGATGGGCGCGCCGTGGACGAAGGGTGCTTCGCTGCCGGGCGGCAACTTCCCGGTCGACGGCGGCGGCGACGTGGTGCGGGCCCTGCGCGCGGCCTATCCCTTCGTGACCGAGGCGCATGCCTGGCGGCTGGTCTCGGCCTATGGCACGCGGGCGCCGCTCTTCCTTGCCGGCGCACGCGGCCTCGCCGATCTCGGCCACGTCTTCGGCGAAGACCTGACCGAGGCCGAGGTCGCGTGGCTGGTGCAGGAGGAATGGGCGCGCACCGCCGAGGACGTGCTCTGGCGGCGGACGAAGCTCGGGCTGCGTTTCACCGCGTCGCAGGTCTCGGTGCTCGAGGCCTGGATGGCGGAAGCGCGCGAGCATGTCGCGCTGCCGGCGGTCTGAGCCGCCTTTTCCCTGCCGGAATCGCGTGTTAGGTAGCCGCTTCCTCGGGCGAAGCGACCAACGCCGAATCAGAGATGACTTCCAGAAGACTCGCCATTGCAGCGCTCGCCCTCATCACGGCCGCGACCGGCGTCGTCCAGCCGGCGCTCGCCGACAAGATCAAGAACCCGGTGGCGGTCTTCGCGGGCCTCGACAAGATCACCGGACGCATCATCTCCTTCGACGTCTATATCGACGAGACGGTGCAGTTCGGCGCGCTACAGGTGACGCCGCGCGTCTGCTACACGCGGCCGCCGACCGAGCCGCCGCAGACCGACGCTTTCGTGGAAGTGGACGAGATCACGCTGGCGCGGAAGGTCAGGCGCATCTTCACCGGCTGGATGTTCGCGGCGAGCCCGGGCCTGCACGCCGTCGATCACGCGGTCTATGACGTGTGGCTGACCGACTGCAAGGCTTCCTCGCCGGTCAAGCCGCCGGCGCCCAAGAAGTAGAAATCGGCCTCTTCCGCGATCGCCTTCCCGAGCAGCCGGTGGTAGCGCCGCCGGTCGACGTCGATGGCGCCGAACTGCTTCAGGTGCGGCGTCGTGAACTGCGTGTCGAGGAGGGCGAAGCTGCCCGCCTTCAGGCGCGCGACGAGATGGACGAGGGCGACCTTGGACGCGTCACGCTCGCGCGAGAACATGCTCTCGCCGAAGAAGGCGGCGCCGATCTGGACGCCGTAGAGGCCGCCGGCCAGCCGTCCGTCCCGCCAGCATTCGACGGTGTGGCAATGGCCGAGGCGGAAGAGGTCGCCATAGAGCCGGCGGATGCGGGCATTGATCCAGGTCTTGGAGCGGATGCCGGTGGCTTCGGCGCAGCCGCCGATGACGGCCGCGAAGTCGGTGTCGATGCGGACCTCGAAACGGTCGCTGCGCACGGTGCGGGCGAGGCGGCGGGAGATGTGGAAATCGCCGAGCGGGATGATGCCGCGCTGCTCCGGCTCGATCCAGTAGAGGCCGGGGTCGTCGGCCGATTCCGCCATCGGGAAGATGCCGACGGCGTAGGCCTTGAGGAGGACCTGCGGCGTGATTTCTGGAACGACGTCGTCGCGGCTCGCCATCACCCAGCGCCTCGTGCGGCCCTCAGGCTGATGTAGAGGCCGCCAGCTTCTTTTCCAGCCAGTGGATATCGTAGCGGCCGGCGGCGATGTCGGCATCGTTCACGAGGTCGCGGAAGAGCGGGATCGTGGTCTGGATGCCGTCGATGACGAATTCGTCGAGCGCGCGGCGGAGGCGCATCATGCATTCCTGCCGCGTCATGGCGTGGACGATCAGCTTGCCGATGAGGCTGTCGTAATAGGGCGGGATCCTGTAGCCCTGATAGACGGCGGAATCCACGCGCACGCCGAGGCCACCGGGCGGATGGTAGTAGGTGATCCTGCCGGGCGAGGCCGCGAAGGTGCGCGGGTCCTCGGCATTGATGCGGCACTCGATGGCGTGGCCGATCACCTTGACGTCTTCCTGGCGGACCGAGAGGTCGCGGCCGGAGGCGACGCTGATCTGCTCGTTGACCAGGTCGATGCCGGTGATCGCCTCGGTCACCGGGTGCTCGACCTGCAGGCGGGTATTCATCTCGATGAAGTAGAACTCGCCGTTCTCGTAGAGGAACTCGATGGTGCCGGCGCCGGAATAGCCGAGGTCGGCCATCGCCTTGGCGACGACGCCGCCGATCCGGGCGCGCTGCTCGGCATCGATGGCGGGGGAGGTGGCCTCCTCCCAGATCTTCTGGTGGCGGCGCTGGAGCGAGCAGTCGCGCTCGTTGAGGTGGATGGCCTTGCCGCGGCCGTCGCCCATGACCTGGATCTCGATGTGACGCGGCTTCTCGAGATACTTCTCCATGTAGAGGGAGTCGTCGTTGAAGGCGTTGCGCGCCTCGGCCCGGGCGGTGGCGAAGGCGACCGAGAGTTCCTCGTCGCTGCGGGCGACCTTCATGCCGCGGCCGCCGCCGCCGGCGGCGGCCTTGATGAGGACCGGGTAGCCGATCTCGTTGGCGATCTTCTTCGCCGCGGCCTCGTTCTCGATGCGGCCTTCGGAGCCGGGGACGACCGGGATGCCGAGGCGGATCGCGGTGCGCTTCGCCTCGATCTTGTCGCCCATGATGCGGATGTGCTCGGCGCTCGGGCCGATGAAGGCGACGCCATGGGCCGAGAGGATCTCGGCGAAGCGGGCATTCTCGGACAGGAAGCCGTAGCCGGGATGGACGGCATCGGCGCCGGTGATCTCGCAGGCGGCGACGATCTGGGGGATGTTCAGGTAGGATTCGCGCGCCGGCGGCGGCCCGATGCAAACGCTCTCGTCGGCGAGGCGGACGTGCATGGCATCGGCGTCGGCGGTCGAATGGACCGCGACGGTGGCAATGCCGAGCTCCTTGCAGGCGCGCAGCACCCGGAGCGCGATCTCGCCCCGGTTGGCGATCAGGATCTTCTGGAAGAGAGGCGGCCTGGCGCTCACGTGGCGCTCATTCGACGATCATCAGGGGCTCGCCGAACTCGACCGGCTGGCCGTCTTCGATCAGGATCTCGGTGACCGTGCCGGAGCGCGTCGCCGGAATCTGGTTCATGGTCTTCATGGCTTCGATGATGCAGAGCGTCTGGCCCTCGCGGACCTTGTCACCGACCTCGACGAAGGGCTTGCCGCCCGGCTCGGGGGCGCGATAGGCAGTGCCGACCATGGGCGAGTTGACCGCGCCCTTGCTGGCGGCGGCGGCCTTCGGCGCTTCCGCGGCGACGGCGACGGGGGCTGCGGCAACGGGCGCGGGCGGGGGAGCGGCGACCTGGATCGCCGGGGCGCCGCCGCGGCCGACGCGGATGCGCGTGTCGCCGTGCTCGATCTCGATCTCGGTGAGGTCGGTCTCCTTGAGGAGATCGGCGAGCTCGCGGATCAGGTCCTTGTCGACGATCGGCTTCTTGTCGCTCATCGTTTTGCTTTTCCGGCGGGTTTCTGTGCTTCGGCTAGCGCCTCGAGGGCGAGCCTGTAGCCCACCGGCCCGAGGCCGCAGATAATGCCGGCCGCAACCGGCGAAACGTAGGAATGATGGCGGAACGCCTCGCGGGCGAAGATGTTCGAGAGATGCACCTCGATCACCGGGAGTTTCGCCGCGCGGATGGCGTCCTGGAGGGCGACGGAGGTGTGGGTATAGGCGCCCGGATTGATGACGATGCCGGCGGCCTTGGTGGCGGCCTCCTGGATCCAGTCGACCAGCACGCCCTCGTGGTTGGTCTGGCGGAAGTCGACGGCGATGCCGAGCTTCCGGCCGGCGGCGACGCAGTCGCGCTCGATGTCGGCGAGCGTCTGGCCGCCGTAAATGCCCGGCTCGCGGGTGCCGAGCATGTTGAGGTTCGGCCCGTTAAGGACAAAGACCGGAATCGTCATCGTGCCCGAGTGTTTCTGCCGCGCTTGGGGCCACGTCAAGGCGGGCGCCCGAAAAGTCGCGTGGTTATAGGGGCTTGTGCGGGTGAGGGAAAGCCCCGGTTCAGCATCGCGGCGGAGGCGAAATTCTCCTTAGAATTCAAGGCCTGTTTACCCTGTCCGGCTAGGGTTGCGGCGACTTCGTGGCAGGGGCCGGGAGAAATGCGCTGTCCACCGCCTTTTCCGTGAAAGCCGGCAATTCCGGCCGCCGCTTCGACCCGGCGGCGCTCGCCGGGCTGCTGGTGATCGCCTATGCCGCCTTCCTCGTCGGCGCGGTGGTGGCCGGAGCCTGGCTGGTCGGGCCGGACGGCCACCCGGTGACGGTCGACTTCCTCAGCTTCTGGGCGGCGGGGCGGCTGGCGCTCGCCGGGCAGGCGGCCGCGGCCTATGACTTCGCGGCGCACAAGGCCGTCGAGGTCGCCGCCATCGGCCATCCGTTCGAGGGCTATTACAGCTGGTACTATCCGCCGACCTTCTTCCTCGTGATGGTGCCGGTGGCGGCGCTTCCCTATGTCCCGGCGCTGGTCGCCTGGATGGTGGCAAGCCTCGCCGGGTTTCTCGCCGCGATCCGGCTGGTGCTGCCCCGGCGGGAGGCGATGGTCTTCGCCGCCGCGGTGCCGGTGGTGCTGTGGAACTTCTCCGCCGGGCAGAACGGTTTCCTGTCGGCCGGGCTCATGGCTGCGGCGCTGGCCGCGATCGACCGGCGGCCGGCGATCGCCGGCATCCTGATCGGCTGCCTGACTTACAAGCCGCAATTCGGCATACTCATCCCGCTGGCGCTTGCCTGTGGCGGATACTGGCGGGTGTTCCTGGCAGCGGCGGCGACGACCGTGGTGCTCGCCGGCGCATCGATCCTCGCCTTCGGGATCGCGCCGTGGTCCGGCTTCCTCGCCTCGATCCACGTCGCCTACCAGACGATCCTCGTCGACAATCTGGTCGGCGCCGAGAAGCTGCAGAGCATCTTCGGGCTGGTGCGCTTCCTCGGCGGGAGCACGAACCTCGCCTGGGCCGCGCAATATGCGGTCGCGGCGCCGGTCATCGGCTTCGTCGCCTTCGTCTGGTGGCGGCGCTATCCGATCGACCTGAAGGCGGCGGCGCTTGTCGCCGGCACGGCGCTGGCGACGCCCTATGTGCTGATCTACGACCTGGTGATCCTGATCGTGCCGGTGGCGTTCCTGGCGCGGAACGGGCTTTCGCGGGGAGAGGTCTGGGCGGCACTCGCCGCGAGCCTGTGCCTCTTCGCCTATGCGCTGTCGAGCGGGCCCGTCGGGCTCCCGGCGAGCCTCATCGTCATGGGGATGGCGGTGCGCCGGGTGCTGGGCGAGGGACGACGGCTATCGATGGCGAGCCAGCTGCCCCTGTTCTCCCGGGAAGAAGGACGTGGATGGCCGGCACAAGGCCGGCCATGACGATGCATGAGGCGGCTACGAGCAGGTCGGCTGGCCGCAGCGGGCGACGCCGATCTTCTCCTTCAGCGCGTCGTAGCCGACGGCGCCGACGACGACCTCCTTGGGGGTGACGTAGGAGGGCGTGCCGGTGAGGGCGAGCTTATTGGCGAGGTCGTAGGACTCGGCGATGGTCGCCTTGATCTCCGGCGACTTCATCGCGGCGATGAGCTTCGCCTTGTCGATGCCGATCTCCTCGGCGACCGCAATGGCCTTCTCGCCATTGGCCTGGCCGCGCTCGGTCAGCATGGCGTCGTGGAAGGCCCAGTACTTGTCGGGGGCGACGATATTGACGGCGACCGCGACATTGGCGGCCTCCACCGAGCCATCGCCGAGGACCGGGAATTCCTTCAGGACGACGCGGAGGTTCTTGTCGTTGGCGAGAAGCTCCTTCAGGTCGGCATGGGCGCGCTTGCAGTAGCCGCAGTTGTAATCGAAGAACTCGACCAGCGTGACGTCGCCCTTCGGGTTGCCGAGGACGACCTGGCGCTTCGACGAGAAGAGGGCGCTCGAATTGTCGCTGATGGCGGAGACCTGCTGGGCGGCCTCGGCGGCATCCTGGCGCCGCTGGAGCTCGTCCATGGCGTCCTTGATCACCTCCGGATGCGCCATCAGGTAGTCCTTGATGACGCCCTCGACATCCGCGCGCTGGGCGGCGGTGAGGCCGTCGGCTGCGCTCGACATCGGCGCCGGGGTGGCTTCGGCGGCGATCGCCGGGACGGCGCCGGCAAGCGCGATGACGCCGGCGGCGGCGAGGACGAGGCGGCGGATCTTCATGGGTAGCGGTCTCCGATCGAGCGCGGCCGGGGTTCCCGGCGGTCAGCGCTTCTTGGGCGGGTTGAAGGATACAATATCATCGGCACGAAGCCATGCCGGGCTGCCGTATTTCAAATTTGCTTGAGCGCGCCGGGCGTGGAGCTTGGCATCCTTGACGTTTCCCTCGGCGAGGAAACCCTGGGCGGAGGCCAGTTCGGCCATCGGGATGTTCTGCTTGTAGGCATAGGCGCGGGCAAGCGCCCGATAGCCGGCGGGCGAGTCGGGATCGCCCTGGAGGCCGGTTTCGAGGTTGCGGATGGCCTCGTCATAGTTCCCGGCGGCGACCAGCGCCTGCCCGTAGAGGACGCGGAGCAGGCCCTGCGAGGGGGCGAGGCTGACGGCCTTGCCGTAGGCGAGGGACGCCT
Organism: Hyphomicrobiales bacterium; assembly: GCA_017305635.1. Classification (GTDB taxonomy): domain Bacteria; phylum Pseudomonadota; class Alphaproteobacteria; order Rhizobiales; family Kaistiaceae; genus JAFKKF01. The sequence goes on from JAFKKF010000007.1 coordinate 212,710, forward strand.
CACGGGACCTGCCTGCGTCGAGATAGGCCTGGCCCTTCAGCTCCCAGAAATAGGGGTTGGCCGGCGCCGCCGCGATCAGGCCGTCGATCGCCTTGATCGCCGGGGCGAGGGCGCCGCTCCGGTAGACGACGATGGCGCGCGCGTATTTCGCGGGCAGGCTCTGGTCGCTCATCGGATAGGCGCGAGCCACCCGCGTCGGCTGCCAGGTGAAGGCGGCGAGCTTCGCCCGGACGAGGTCGTGGCGGAGCTGGAGGGCCGGCGGGTCCTTGCGGTCGAGATAGGGGCTCCTGGCGACGAGCGATTGCAGGGCCGAGACGCGGTCCGCGGGCAGGGGGTGGCTCTGCATGTAGGGGTCGACGGAGCGTGAGCTGAGGAGCGCATCGTCGGCGAGGCGCTTCAGCGTCGCCAGCAGGCCGGCCGGGGATTGGCCGGTCCTGTTCAGGTAGTCGACGGCGGCGCGGTCGGCGCCCGATTCCTGGCCGCGCTGGTACATGAGGAGGTTGCGCATGGCGACCTGCATGCCGCCCGCCGAGATGGCGGCGCCGGCCTGGCCGAGGCCGTCGGTCCGGGTGGCGGCGCCGGCGACCGCGGCGCCCATGCCGAGGAGGCCGGCGATCATGGCGGCGGTACGGGCACTGTCGAGCTGCTGGCGGAGGCCGGCGAGGTCGCCATGGGCGAGGTGGCCGGTCTCGTGAGCGATGATGCCGATGAGCTCGTTCGGCGTCTTCGTCGCGGTGATCGCGCCGGTGAAGATGAACATCTTCGTCGGGCCGGTGACGAAGGCGTTGAAGGCGTCGTTCGGGATCAGGAAGATCTGGACGGTCTTCGAGTGGATGCCGGCGGCGGCGAAGATGGGTTTCGCATATTCCTGGACCAGCGCCTCGGTCTCGGCGTCGCGGGCGACGGGCGGGCCGTCGGCGCGGGCGGAAAGGGGCGCTGCCGCGAGCAGGGCGAGCGCCAGCGACGAGGCGGCTTTCCACCGGCGCCCGGCGCTGCTAGGCACGCTCCGGCGCGGGGCCGGCCGTTCATCAGGAGAGATGGCGGTCAAGGTCATGCGTCGGCGGCGATCCGGCGTTCTCGGAATGGCACTTGGCGGCCAATTGGGGCAGCAGGAAGACCGCAGGACAACAGGAAAGCCCGTCGCAGCATGAGCCTCAGACCTTCCCGCCGCAGCGCCGTCGAGCCGTTCATCGTCATGGACGTCATGCGCGCCGCCGTCGACCGCGAGGAGACGGGCGCCCACGTCATCCACATGGAGGTGGGCCAGCCGGGCGGCAGGGCGCCGCGGGCCGTGCTCGATGCGGCGCGGGCGGCGGTCGAGGATGGCCGGCTCGCCTATACCGAGGCATTGGGGCTGAGGCGGCTGAGAGCACGGATCGCGCGCCACTACGGTGAGGCGCACGGCATCGACGTGCCACTCGAGCGCATCGCGGTGACGACCGGCTCGTCGGCCGGGTTCATCCTCGCCTTCCTCGCGGCCTTCGATCCGGGCGACCGGATCGCCATCGCCGCGCCCGGCTATCCGGCCTATCGCAACATCCTGAGGGCGCTCGACCTCGAGGTGGTCGACATTCCGACGCGGGCCGAGAACCGCCACGTGATCACGCCGGACATGCTGGCCGCGGCGCATCGCGAGAAGCCGCTCGCCGGCGTGCTCATTGCCAGCCCGGCCAATCCGAGCGGGACGGTGATGGAGCCGCATGCGCTTGCCGCGCTGATCGGCGCGGCGCACGATCTCGGCGTGCGCTTCATCTCGGACGAGATCTACCATCGCCTCGTCTACGAGGGCATCGCGGAGACGGCGCTGGCGACCTCGAACGAGGCGATCGTGATCAACTCGTTCTCCAAGTATTATTGCATGACGGGCTGGCGGATCGGCTGGATGGTGCTGCCGGAGGAACTGGTCAGGCCGGTCGAGCGGCTGGCGCAGAACCTCTACATCTCGGCGCCGGACATCTCGCAGCGCGCGGCGATCGCGGCGTTCGACGCGACGGAGGAACTCGACCGCGTGCGCGACGGCTATGCCGCCTCGCGGAAGCTCCTCCTCGAGCGGCTGCCGGCGATCGGCTTCGAGGGTCTCTATCCCTGCGACGGGGCCTTCTACGTCTATGCCTCGTGCCGGCACTTCTCCAATGACAGTCTCGACTTCTGCCGGCGGATGCTGGCGGAAGCGGGTGTCGCGGCCACGCCCGGCGCCGATTTCGACCGGGCGGAGGGACACGGCTACGTGCGCTTCTCCTTCGCCGGCACGGGCGCGGACATGGCGGAAGGGATGGCGCGGCTGGCGCGCTGGCTCGGATAGGGCGGATGGCGGGCAGGCTCTTCGTCCATGTGGGCACGCACAAGACGGGGACGACCTCCGTCCAGGTGTTCCTCCGCGGCCATGCGGCGGCGCTTCGCCGGCAAGGGCTCTACGTCCCGACCACGGGGACGACCGATGGGCAGTCCGGCCATCATAGCCTCGCCTGGGAACTGTACGGGGACGAGCGGTTCGACCCCGCTCTTGGCGGAGCGGAGGAGCTCATCGAGGAGCTTGGGCGTTCCGGCGCCGCGCGGGCCATCGTATCGGCCGAGGACCTCGAATTCCTGAACGTCCATCCGGAAGCCCTCGGCAGGTTCGACCGTATGCTCGGCGAAGCGGGATGGGACCCCGTCTACCTGGCCTTCTTCCGGCGGCCAGAGGCCTATGCGGTCTCCCTGTACGGAACGCTGCGCGCGCGGCACAAGGTGCGCCGCTGTTTCCTCTCCTACCTGCGGCAGATACTGAAAGACGGTGCCTATCGCACCGGGTCCGAATTCTACGAGTTCGGTCGCGACCGGTTCGCCGGGCGATGGCAGGCGGCGACACGGCCCGACTGCCTCCGAATCCTCGATTTCGACGAGAGCCTGGCCGCGGGCGGGCCGGTGGTCGCTCTCCTCCGCGCCATCGGCATCGAGGACGAGGCGCTCCTCGCCGAAGCCGCGAAGGCGCCGCGCGAAAATCCGGGAAGGCGGCGGTGGCTGGAGAAAAGGATCATGAAGATGCGGTCCGTACGGGGAAGGCTCGACGCCGCCATCCACGGGCCTGATGCAGAACCCGGCCCGCGCTAGGCTGCGTCGGCGGGCCTGACACGTTTCGCAATCTCGGCACCCCGCTTGTTCTCGACCACGGCAATATCGTGCTGGCTCTGGAGGTCGAGCCAGAACTGGGCGCCGTTGCCGAAATAGCGGCCAAGGCGAAGCGCCGTATCGGCGCTGATCGAGCGCCGGCCGTTCAGGATGTCGGTTATCCGGCCGGACGGGACGCCGAGGTCAAGTGCCAGCCGATTGGCGCTGAGGTTGCGGGCGGCAAGCTCGCGTTTCAGGAGGCGGCCGGGGTGGATGGCTACGGTCATCTGGCTAACCTCTGTGGTAGTCGACGATTTCCACGTTGTGCGCGTGGCCCTCGGCGAACTGAAAGCATATGCGCCAGCGGGCATTCACGGTCATTGCCCATTGGCCTTTGCGGTTCCCGCTCAGCCGGTGAAGGCCGACGCTCTTCAACGGGCTCAGGTCCTGCGGCGCTTTGGCCACGTTCAATGCTGCGAGCAAATCGAGCGCCGCGTCGAAGTCCAGCCCGCGGAACTGGTTCGGCTGTCCACCCTCCCATACCTTGGGCGTCGCAGAATTGCGCCATGAGCGGATCATGGCGGAAACGTACTACGCTTTGCGTGCAGGACCAAATGTACGCTGTTTGATCTTGCCGCCCTATTCTATGTATGTGTTGCGCACAGATCCTGGTGGAGCATCCCGTGGTCACAGCAGTCGTCAAGGCACTTCAGGCGCTGGAAGCGCATCGTTCGGTCGCCACCTCGGTACCGATGAAGAAGCGCTTCGCCGAGGATCCGGGGCGGGCGGCGCGCCTGTCGCGGCAGATGGGCGACCTGTTCCTCGACTTCTCGAAGAACCTCGTCGACGACGAAGCCATCCGCCTGCTCCTCAGCCTCGCCGAGGCTGCGGACGTCGAGAAGCACCGGGCGGCGATGTTCTCCGGCGAGGCGATCAACAAGACCGAGAACCGGCCGGTGCTGCATGTCGCGCTGCGCGCGGCGCCAGATGAGGTCTACCGCGCCGAGGGCAAGAACGTGGTGCCCGAGGTGCAGGCGGTGCTCGGCCGCATGATCGATTTCGCCAACGGCATCCGCAACGGCACGCTGCCGGGGACGGGCGGCAAGATCACCGACGTGATCAATATCGGCATCGGCGGGTCGGATCTCGGCCCGCGCATGGCGACCCACGCGCTCGCACCCTATCATGACGGGCCGCGCGTGCATTACGTCTCCAACGTCGACGGCGCCGACATCCGCGACACGCTGAAGAATCTCGACCCGAAGACGACCCTCGTCCTCGTCGCGTCGAAGACCTTCACCACCATCGAGACGATGACCAATGCGCATACGGCGCGGGCCTGGATCGTCGCGGCGAACGGCGAGGCGGCGGTCGGCGCGCATTTCGCGGCCATGTCGACGGCGCTCGACAAGGTCTCGGCCTTCGGCATTTCCGCTGACCGCACCTTCGGCTTCTGGGACTGGGTCGGCGGGCGCTACTCGATCTGGTCGGCGATCGGGCTGCCGCTGATGATCGCCATCGGGCCGGGGAACTTCCTCCAGTTCCTCGCCGGCGGGCGGGCGATGGACGACCATTTCCGCACGACGCCGCTCGACCGGAACCTGCCGGTGCTGCTCGCGCTCGTCGGCATCTGGAACCGGAACATCCTCGGCCTGCCGGTCTATGCGGTGCTGCCCTACGAGCAGCGGCTAGATCGTTTGCCGGCTTACTTCCAGCAGCTCGACATGGAATCGAACGGCAAGCGGGTACGCATGGGCGGGGCGACGGTGATGGGCTCCACCGGGCCGATCGTCTTCGGCGAGCCGGGCACGAACGGGCAGCATGCCTTCTACCAGCTCATCCACCAGGGCACGGACGTGATCCCCTGCGACTTCATGGTGGGGGCGCGCTCGGATTCCGAGACGCCGGATGCTCAGCACCATCACGAGCTCCTCCTCGCCAACTGCTTCGCGCAGAGCGAGGCGCTGATGCGCGGGCGCACCGCGGCGGAAGCGAAGGAGGAGATGAAGGGGCAGAAGAAGTCACCGAAGGAGATCGAGCTGCTCGCCCCGCACAAGGTGTTCCCGGGCAACCGGCCGTCCAATACGCTCGTCTATCGCAAGCTCGATCCCGAGACGCTCGGCAAGATCATCGCGCTCTACGAGCACAAGATCTTCGTGCAGGGCACGATCTGGGGGATCAATTCGTTCGACCAGTGGGGCGTCGAGCTCGGCAAGACGCTCGCCAACCAGCTCCTCCCGCTGATCGAAGGCAAGGTCCCGGCCGAGGGCCGCGACGCCTCCACGCTCGGGCTGATCGAGACGGTCCGGCGCATGCGGGCGGTGTAAGGGCCGGCCTCGTCGTCAGGGCCGGCCTCGGTGCCGGCCATCCACGGATTTCTTGTCTGGGGCGGGCGCCGCGGCTTCCGTCTCGCCGACGTCATTCCGGACAAGCCGCGAAGCGGCGCGATCCGGAATCCATGCCATGGCGGTTCAGAAGAACTGAGGTCGGTGGAGTTGGCAGTGGGTGAAGTCGCCGCGAAGGCGCGAGCGGCATCGTCATGGCATGGATCGCCGGGTCAAGCCTGGCGATGACGGAAAGGTGGTGCGCAGGAAGCAGATGATGCGTGGATGGCCGGCACCGAGGCCGGCCATGACGTTGGAGAGGGCAAGGTCCCGGATCGCCATAAAGACGAACGGCGATCTGTCCTGTCCGCTACGGGCGCCGCCCAAATGAAAAAAGGCGGGCCAGAGGCCCGCCCTTTGAATTCGCGACCGGTCCGAAGCGCTGATTCTTCGGTCGCAATCCCGTACGGAAAAGTGCTGCACACTTTTCCTGGAACTGCTCCTAGCGCTTGGAGAACTGGAACGACCGGCGGGCTTTCTTCTTGCCGTACTTCTTGCGCTCGACGACGCGCGAGTCGCGGGTGAGGAAGCCTTCCTTCTTCAGGATGGCGCGCAGCTCCGGCTCGTAGAAGGTGAGCGCGCGCGAGACGCCGTGGCGGAGCGCGCCGGCCTGGCCGGAGAGGCCGCCGCCGGCAACCGTGGCGCGGATGTCGTACTGGCCGGTGCGGTTGGCCGAGATGATCGGCTGCTGCACGATCATCTGGAGCACCGGACGGGCGAAGTACTCGGTGAAGTCCTTGCCGTTGACGAGGATGCGACCGGCGCCGCGGGTGACCCACACGCGGGCGACGGCGTCCTTGCGCTTGCCGGTGGCATAGGCGCGCCCTTGCGCATCGAGCTTCTGGACATGGACCGGAGCTTCCGGCGCGACGTTCGCGGCCTTCAGGTCCTGAAGGGACTGGAGTTCGGCCATGGTCAGGCGATCCTCTGGTTCTTGCGGTTCAGCGCGACGACGTCGAGCGGCTCGGGCTTCTGGGGGTCGTGCGGATGCTCGGAACCGGCATAGACGCGGAGGTTCTTGAGCTGCTTACGGGCGAGGGGCCCATCGGGCATCATGCGCTCGACCGCCTTCTCGACGACGCGCTCGGGGAACTTGCCCTCGAAGATCTGCTTCGCGGTCTGTTCCTTGATGCCGCCGATATAGCCGGTGTGGCGGTAATAGACCTTCTGCTCGCGCTTGCGGCCGGAGAGGACGGCTTCCTTGGCATTGATGACGATGACGTTGTCGCCGTCATCGACGTGGGGCGTGTAGCCCGGCTTGTGCTTGCCGCGGAGGCGGGTGGCGACGATCGTCGCGAGGCGGCCGACAACGAGGCCGCGGGCGTCGATCAGCACCCACTTCTTCTCGATTTCCGCGGGCTTGGCGGAATAGGTGTTCATGGACGTGCTCTGAACCTGCTCTGGTAGGAGGTTGCTCACAGGCGATGCCGGGGCATCGCCGGGATGCGGGCTTCTAGCGTTTCGTATGCGCGAAGGTCAAGGAAAAAGGAAGGAAAACCAATATTTAGCGCGCGCGGTATCATGATACCGTATTTATTTGCGGTCCAGCCCGGCGCGTTGTGGCGATGGTCACTGACGGGGCCGGGAGGCTCCTGTAGAGCCGCCGCAGATTTGAACCGGAGCAATTCCGATGACCACCTACGTGATCTTCAAATACCTGCACATCCTCTTCGCCATCGGCTGGCTCGGCGGCGGCTTCTGCATGGTGCTGCTCGGCGTCGCCGCCAGCCGCGCCCGCAACGATGCCGAACTGGTCCGCGTGATGGGCCAGATGGCATGGCTCGCCAAGCGGGTGTTCGTGCCGTTCTCGGGCCTGGCGCTGCTCTGCGGCCTGGTCATGACCTGGCTCGGCGGCATGTGGGGCGAGGCCTGGATCATCCTCGGCCTGATCGGCTATGCGGCGACGGCCGGGACCGGCATGGCGGTGCTCGGGCCAAAGTCGGAGAAGGTGGCGGCGATCGCGGCGAAGGAGGGCCCCTCGGGCCCGGCAGTGCGCATCGCGCGCGAAATGCTCGCGGTGGCGCGGTTCGACATCACCATGCTCGCCGTGGTGGTCGCCGACATGGTGCTGAAGCCGGCATTCGACGACTACGAGATGCTGGTGCCGATGGTTGTTGTGCTTGTCGCGGCAGCGGCCTATTTCCTGATGCCACTACGCTCCGCGCAGCCGGCCCGGGCCTGACGAAAGGCCCGCGGGCGGCGCTTCCGCTTTCCCGCAGGTCTTCCATGAACCACGACTCCTACCCCGAAGGCTACATCCGCTCGATCCTGACCGGGGTGAAGACCGTCGCCATCGTCGGCGCCAGCAACAACATTGCGCGGCCGAGCTTCTTCGTCCTCAAGTACCTGATCCAGAAGGGGTACAACGTCTATCCGATCAATCCCGGCCATGCCGGGGGCACGTTCCTCGACCGGCCGGTCTATGCCAGGCTCGCGGACGTGCCGGAGCCGATCGACCTGGTCGACATCTTCCGCAAGCCCGAGGCGGTGCCCGGCATCGTGGACGAGGCGCTGGCGCTGGAGCCGAAGCCGAAGGTGATCTGGATGCAGTTGACCATCCGCGACGATGCGGCGGCGGCGAAGGCCGAGGCGGCCGGCGTGAAGGTGGTCATGAACCGCTGCGTCAAGATCGAGTACGGGCGCATTTCGGGCGAGATCGGCTGGGCCGGGGTCAATTCGCGCGTGCTGTCCTCGAAGAAGCCGACGCTGCAAGCGGGCTTCCAGCATTTCAAGGTCGAGGATTGAGCGCCGGGCAAGTTTGAACCCGGCGGGGTTGCTTTCGGCGGAACGTCGTTCCAAGAACTTCGCCAATATCGGCAGGCCGTGCTTGGAGGGCATCTGCCCACGGGTCTAAGCATTCCGCCACATGAACCACAGGGAAGAACCCGCAAGGAGGGGTGAGTGACATGAGTGAAGATCGCGTCCCGGGCTTCGATACGCTGGCCGTCCATGCCGGCGCCAAGCCGGACCCCGCCACCGGTGCGCGGACGACCCCGATCTACCAGACGACGTCCTACGTCTTCGACAATGCCGAGCACGCCGCCTCGCTGTTCAGCCTGCAGGCCTTCGGCAACATCTACACCCGCATCATGAACCCGACGCAGGCGGTGCTCGAAGAGCGCATCGCAGCGCTGGAGGGCGGCACGGCGGCGCTCGCGGTCGCCTCGGGCCACGCGGCGCAGGTCGTGGTGATGCACACGCTGCTCTCGCCGGGCGACGAGTTCGTCGCCGCGCGCCAGCTCTATGGCGGCTCGATCAACCAGTTCAACCACTCGTTCAAGAGCTTCGGCTGGAACGTGAAGTGGGCGGACATCAACGACATCTCGACCTTCGAGAAGGCGATCTCGCCGAAGACCAAGGCGATCTTCGTCGAGTCGCTCGCCAATCCGGGCGGCGTGGTCACCGACATCAACGGCATCGCCAACATCGCCAAGCGCGCCGGCGTGCCGCTCATCGTCGACAATACCTTCGCCACGCCCTACCTGATCCGCCCGTTCGAGCACGGCGCCGACATCATCATCCATTCGGCGACCAAGTTCCTCGGCGGCCACGGCAACTCGATCGGCGGCATCATCGTCGACGGCGGCAAGTTCAACTGGATCGGCAACAAGCGCTATCCGCTCCTCTCCGAGCCGCGGCCGGAATATAACGGGATGGTGCTCGGCGAGACCTTCGGCAACTTCGCCTTCGCCATCGCCACCCGCGTCCTCGGGCTGCGCGACCTCGGCCCGGCGATCTCGCCGTTCAACGCCTTCCTGATCCTGACCGGCGTCGATACGCTGCCGCTCCGCATGCAGCGCCATTCGGACAATGCGCTGGCGGTGGCCGAATTCCTCGCCGGCCACGACAAGGTGAGCTGGGTGAACTATGCCGGCCTGCCGGGCGACCGCTACCACCAGCTGGCGCTGAAGTATTGCCCGAAGGGCGCCGGCGCGGTCTTCACCTTCGGCGTCGAGGGCGGCGACGAGGCGGGCAAGAAGATCGTCTCGGAGGTGAAGCTCTTCTCGCACCTCGCCAATGTCGGCGACACGCGGAGCCTCATCATCCATCCGTCCTCGACCACCCACAGCCAGCTCAGCCTCGACCAGCGCATCGCCGCCGGCGCCGGACCGGACGTGATCCGTCTCTCGGTCGGCATCGAGGATCCGGCGGACATCATCGCCGATCTCGAGCAGGCGCTCGCCAAGATCTAGGCGACGGGCCAGCGACCAGGTATCGCGCACCGGCGGCATTGAACCATGCCGCCGGTGTTCTAGTCTCTGGACGTCGCAGCCATGGGAGGGAAGCGGCGTCATGCAGAAGCTCATCTGGATTTTCGTCGCCGCGGTCCTTGGCCCGACGGCCGCCGGGGCGGCCGAGGGCAAGGGGACGCCGCCATCGGCGCTCGATGCGAGGATCGCCCGCATCGCCGATCACTCGGCCTGCGCCCGCATCTACTGGCCGGGCCGTGGATATGCGCCGAAAGCCTATCTCGGCGGGATGGCGCTGACCTATGCCAAGGCGGTGTGCGCGGCGGATGCCGGCGGCGACAGCGCCGCGCAGGTGATGAACCAGCCGTTCGGGCCGGTCGGCGAGGATGCGCTTTCCTCCAATTTCTGGGGCGAGAGCGGCAATTCGCGGCTCGGCCATATCCGCACCGCCTTTGCGGTCGCGATCGGCCTCGGCATGCGCCAGAGCGGCGGCAATGCGACGGTCGGCCGCGACCGGTCGAAGAGCAAGCCGACGGCCGAGACGGCGGAAGCGGGCCTGTTCCAGACGAACTACGAGTCGCTCGACGGCAATCCATGGCTGCCGAAGCTCGTCGACGAATACGCGGCCAATCCGTCGCTCTGCCAGTCGGCGGTGTTCATGAAGGGCCTCAGGGACCTCCGCCAGAAGGTGGTGGGGTCGGGCCCCGGCGCGGACTACCAGAAGCGGATCAAGGCGTGCCCGGCGCTGGCGGCGGAATCGGCGGTCGTGATCCTGCGGACCGCCAAGAGCCAGTTCGGGCCGATCGAGCAGCACCAGGTGGAGCTGAGGCCCGAATGCGACGACATGCTCCGGCAGGTCGAGAAGGTGCTGCCCTGCGAGGTGGGCCGGGCGCCGCTCGAGGTGCCGCTGCCGCCGGAGATCGCGCACCGCTACGATTGAGGCCGCGCCTCAGCCGCAGGTTCCGTGGGGCGACGTCGTGCCGAAGACGACGTCGCTCATGATCCGGCCGGGGAGCAGCGTGAACACGCCGGCAAGGACGAGCGCGCCGGCGAAGAGCGCCGTCATGGTCCGCCGATGCGCGTTGACCTGATGGTGGCGCGCGCGCCAGACGCCGAGCGGCAGCATCACCAGGGTGAGGATCGACAGGAGGTGGATCCAGCTGAAGCCGCCGAGGCTGCAGATCGTATGGATGAAGAAGGAGGAGACGGCGATCAGAGCCATCAGCACCACCCACGTCCAGCCGATCGCCCGGTGCGGGAGCGTGCCCTTCGGGGCAACGAGCTGAACCGCGCCGAGGCCGAGCGCGGCGATGGCGGCCCCGGCGTGGACCTGGATCACGGGGCTGGCGGAGAGGAGCGGCGCGAGGGACATGGCAGGCCCTTCGTCTCCCGCGAATCCGGCCTCAGTGCGGCGGCTCGGCGGCGAGCGCCTGGCGCACCTTTTCGGCATTGGCGGCGAGCACTTCCGGCTTCTCCATGGCGCCCGAATGCGGCTCGAGGGGCTGGCCCTCGAAGCGCGGAATGACGTGGAAATGGAGGTGGAAGACGGTCTGGCCGGAGGCCGGCTCGTTGAACTGCATGACGGTGACCCCGTCGGCCGCGAAGGCGCGCTTCGCCGCGCGGGCGATGCGCTGGACGGTGCGCATCAGCGGGCCGAGGATCTCGGCGCCGGCATCGAGGAGATTGCGCGAGGGCGCGCGCGGCACGACCAGCATGTGGCCCGGACCCTGGGGCATCACGTCCATGAAGACCACGGTGTCGGCATCGGTATAGACCTGATGCGACGGGATCTCGCCGCGCAGGATCTTCGCGAAGATGTTCTGGTCGTCGTAGGGGGCGGTGGACATGGCGGGCTCCGGCAAGGGGCAATCGTGAGAAGAGGCAGATCGGCTGCAAAAATAAGGTCCAAACCCAATTGAAGTCGTCGTGTCTGACGTTGCAATGGGGTCTTACCCCTCTCAAGCTTCGCTAGCGATTTGCTTCGCAAGATCGCAGCGAAGCTATCTCCCCCACAAGGGGGGAGAGCACGGCCTGGACGATACTTTGAGCTCGTCCGGAAAGGGCACTTCTCTCCCCCCTTGTGGGGGAGACAGCTGTTCTTGGCCGCGAAGCGGCCTTAGAACGGCTAGAGAGGGGTAAATCCCCGCTGCAATTAAGTCTCGACCCTTAGCCGTCTTTCCTGCGACTGCCGACTACCGCCTTGCTACTGCCCCTCCTCGTGGCGGAAGGGCAGGAACTCCTCCAGCGCCGCCTCGTCGCGTTCGACCTGGCGGCGCTCGCGGGCGAGGTATTCCGCGACGGCGCGGCGGAAGCCCGGATCGGCGATCCAGTGGGCGGAATAGGTGGTGGTCGGGCGGTAGCCGCGGGCGAGCTTGTGCTCCCCTTGAGCGCCCGCCTCGACCCGGGGCAGGCGGTGCGCGATGGCCCAGTCCATGGCCTGGTAGTAGCAGAGCTCGAAATGGAGGAAGGGCTGCTCCTCGGTGGCGCCCCAGTAGCGACCGTAGAGCGCATCCGAGCCGATGAAGTTGAGGGCGCCGGCGATCGGGCGGCCGTTGCGCTTGGCGAGCATCAGGAGGATGCGGTCGGCCATGCGCTCGCCGACGAGGGAGAAGAACTTCCGGTTGAGGTAGGGCCGGCCCCATTTCCGCGAGCCGGTATCCATGTAGAAGGCGAAGAAGGCGTCCCAGGCGCCCTCGGTGAGGTCCCTGCCGCTGAGATGCTCGACCTCGATGCCGCCGGCAAGCGCGTCGCGCCGTTCGCGGCGGATGTTCTTGCGCTTCCGCGAGGCGAGGGCATCGAGGAAGTCGTCGAAGTCGCGATAGTTCTCGTTGAAGAACTGGAACTGCTGGTCGGTGCGCTTCAGGTAGTCCGCGGCGCCGAGGAACTCCCACTCCTCCTCAGGGAGGAACGTCGCGTGGATCGAGGAGGCACCGTGGCGGCGGGCGAGCGCGATCGCCGCGGCGGCGAGGGTGGCGCGATGGCGATCGGCATCGGGGCCCGGACGGACGAGGAGGCGGCGGCCGGTCACCGGCGTGAAGGGGACCGAGACCTGGAGCTTCGGATAATACTGGCCGCCGGCGCGCTCATAGGCGTCCGCCCAGCCATGGTCGAAGACGTATTCGCCCATGGAATGGGATTTGAGGTAGGCGGGGAGGATCGCCGCGGGGCGGCCGTCGGCGCCGTCGAGGACGAGGTGCTGGGCGAGCCAGCCGGACTTGCGGTTAGCCGAGCCCGATTCCTCCAGCGACCACAGGAAATCGTGCGATATGAAGGGGTTGTAGGGAATCGCTGGATTTTCGATTCCGCCCGGCGAGGCCGCAGAGGGCCAGCCTGGATTGGCGCAGGCGTCCCAGTCGGCGCGGCCGATCTCGGCGAGCGAGGCGAGGACGCTGACAGTCGCCTCGCCGGTGCCGCTTTGCTCGTTCAAAGGTCCATCCCGAGGATTTTGGTGTCTATAAAGCTAGACATTGCCGGCGGCGAGACAAGGTCGGCCGCGTCGCAGGCGAAACGGAAGCAAGGGAGATCGGCATGGGGCTGAAGGGAATGGCTATCGCGGCGGCGCTTGTCGCGGCGGGGGCGGCGACGCCGGCGCTCGCCATGGACCTCGCCAGCGGGACGGCGATCTACGAGCTCTCGCTCGATCCCGCGAAGGGCATGGCCGGGGTCGGCGGCACGATCTCGGGCCGGTTGGAATCGGGGCTCTTCCAGGTGTGCGGGGGCTACGACACCGTGACCCGGCTCGACGCGAAGATCATGCCCTCGACCGGCGGAGCGCTGTCGATGAAGCTCGATTCCGACCTGCACGAGACGAAGGACGAGCTGAAGTTCCGCGTCGCCGGGCGCTTCGGCCTGCAGGTGCTGCAGGATACGCAGGGCGTCGCGACGCTGACGCCGGAAGGCGTGACGGTGAAGGTCGAGCGGCCCGATGCGCGCGAGCTCAGCCTCGACGGCGGGCCGGTGGCCTTCCCGATGGCCCTCATCACGCGGGCGATCGAGGCGGCGAAGGCCGGCGAGCGCTTCCTGTCGCTCCGGCTATTCGACGGCAGCGCGATGGAGGCGTGGTCGGTGTCGGTGGTGATCGGTGACCCGCGCTCGGCCAACGAAAGCGAGGACGAGAAGGCCTTCGCTGCGGCGCTCGGGATCGGCGAGGTGAAGCGCTGGCCAATGAAGCTCTCCTATTTCCCGCCGCAGGCAGGCGGTGACACGGCGCCCGCCTTCGCCACCGAGGGCGTGGTCTACGAGAACGGCTTCATGCTCGGCGCGACCTACGACTTCGGCATGTTCGGGATGAAGCTCGGCCTGGTCGAGTTCAAGCCGGCAGCGGCGAAGGCGTGCGAGTAGGCGCTCGCGCCGTTCTCCAGGAAGACGGAGAGTCGTCGACGGCCGGCACAAGGCCGGCCATGACGATCAGGCGATCGCGTCCGGGTCGAAGCCCTCGAAGGTGACCTGCTCCGTCCAGCGATACGCCTTGGCGAGCTGGGCGCGGCTGCGGATGGTCCAGGTGATCAGCCTGAGGCCGCGGGCGAGCGCGAGGGCCGGGGCGAGGGCGGGCAGATCCGCGATGCCGTAGGAGACGAAGCTCGCCTTGACCTCGGTCGCCGCGAGGAGGTGGCTGAGGCGGTAGCGTTGCCAATCGGTGAAGGCGGGCATTTCCGGATCGGGCCGGAAGGCATCCGCGGTGAGGCCGCGGGGCATGGCGGGCAGGAGCTCCCGCATGGCGCGCATCGAATCGGGATCGAAGGACATGACCGCGGCCGGACCGCGATAGGCGGCAAGGAGCGGCGCGGCCGCCGCTTCGAGGCGATGGTCGCCGTTCCACGGGCTCTTCATCTCGATGACCAGCGGCACGCGGCCGGCGACGGTCTCGAGGAGCTCGGCGAGAGTCGGAATGCGTTCGGTCGTGCCGTTCAGGCGGAGCGCGCGGACCTCGGCGAGTGTCAGGGCGCGGATCGGGCCCTTGCCGTCGGTGAGGCGCTCGAGGTGGTCGTCGTGGAAGACCACCGCATGGCCGTCGGCGGTGACCTGGAGGTCGCACTCGATGGCGAAGTCGTGCGCCACTGCGGCGCGGGCGGCGGAGAGGGTGTTCTCCAGCCGCCCGGCAGTGCGGTCATGGTAGCCGCGATGGGCGATCGGGCGACGGACGAGCCAGTCGAGGGCGTCCAATCAGGCGACCTCGGCGACGACCTCGACCTCGACCGCGACGCCGAGCGGCAGGGTGCCCATGCCGATGGCGGAGCGGGCATGCCTGCCCTTGTCGCCGAGCACTTCGATCAGGAAATCGGAAGCGCCGTTGATCACCTTGTGGGCATCGGTGAAGTCGGGCGTGGCATTGACGAAGCCGACCAGCTTGACGATCCGCGTGACCTTGCCGAGGTCGCCGCCGAGCGCCACCTTGAGGTTGGCGAGGACGTTGATGGCGCAGATGCGGGCGGCCTGCTGGCCTTCCTCGATCGAATATTCGCGGCCGAGCTTGCCGACGAACTTGACGCCTTCCGGGGTCGTCGGCACCTGGCCGGAGACGAAGACGAGGTTGCCGGTCCGCACCGTCGGCACGTAGCTCGCCTGGGGGGCGCCGGGGGTGGGCAGCGTGACGCCGAGTTTTGCCAGCCGTGAATCGATCTCGTTGCTCATCGCCTGCCTCTGTTGCCTGGGGTTTGCCGTGACCCCGGCTGTTTCGCGCAAAAGCCCCGCGGCGGCAAGGGCCGATAGCCGCACTGGACGCCGCAAGGGCGCCATGTTTCAACATTAGCCGCTTCGGCACGGAGGTGCGGGGATGATCCGCGTGACTGCACTGGCGGTTGTGATTGCCGGCCTCGGGCTCGGGGCGGCGCATGCCGCGCCCGTCGGCCTCGCCGCCCACCGCGCCATCTACGACCTGAGCCTCGCCACGGCCAAGCCTGATTCGCCGATGGGCGACGTGACCGGGCGCATGGTGATGGAATTCACCGGCTCGGCTTGCTCGGGCTATTCCACCAAGCTCCGCTTCGTCACCCGCACCGAGGATCCGGACGGCGGCGACCAGGTGACGGATTCGCGCTCGACCATGTTCGAGGCGGCGGACGGCAAGAGCCTCGACTTCACCAACGAGACCTATACCGACGACGCGCTCGCCGAGGAATCGCGGGGCAGCGCCAAGCGGAAGGAGAAGAACGTCGCCGTGGCGCTGACCAAGCCGTCGGACAAGACGTTCGACCTCGCGCCCTCGGTGGTCTTCCCGACCGAGCAGATGATGAAGGTCATCGATGCGGCGCGGGCCGGGCAGCGCTTCCTCAGCTTCGACGTCTATGACGGCTCCGAGGATGGCGAGACGGTGTTCGCGACCGCCGGCGTCATAGGGGCGGAAATGCGCGATGAGGACGGCGGCTCGGAGAAGGTGGTGAAGGATGCGGGCATTGCCGGCATGCGCCACTGGCCGGTGACGATCAGCTATTTCGAGAAGAAGAACGGGATCGACGAGACGCCGTTCTACGTCATGTCCTTCGTGGTCTATGAAAACGGGATCGGCCGGTCGCTGAAGATCGACTACGGCGACTTCTCGCTCTCCGGGCAGCTGACCAAGCTGGACATCCTGCCCGAGGCGCCCTGTCCGGCGCCGAAGCGCTAACGTTTCGGCCGCGCGGGCCGGTCGAAGACCAGCCCCAACTCCACCGCCTGGTTGCCGAACTTGCCGCGGATGGCGTCGATGGCGGCCTCGGCCCTGGCACGCCGCCCGGCATCGGGATCGGCGAGGTCGAGCGGATCGGCCAATTCCGGCGCGGCGAAGTCCGACACCCCGATGCCGAGCAGCCGGAATTTCGTGCCGTCGGTCTCGCGGGCGAGCATCTCGGCGCCGACGGCGTGGATGCGGTCGGCGAGGCGGGTGGGGTCGGCGAGCTGGCGGCTGCGCGTGCGGATCCTGAAATCGGCGGTCTTCAGCTTGAGCGTCACGGTGCGGCCGGCCATGTCGGCCTTCTTCAGGCGCCGCGAAACCTTCTCGGCGAGGCTGCGGAGGACCGAGAGGAGCTGATGGAGGTCGGCGATGTCGGCGTCGAAGGTGGTCTCGGCGCTGATGCTCTTCGTCTCGCCGCGCGGCTCGACCGGGCGGCGGTCGTCGGCGCGTGACAGGCGGGCGAGACGCAGCCCCATCGACCCGTAGCGGCGGGCAAGCGTCGCCTCGTCCATGCGCTGGAGCGTGCCGATGAGACGGATGCCGTCGGCGGCGAGGCGGGCCTGCATCGCCTTGCCGACACCCCAGATGAGGCCGACCGGCTTTTCGGCGAGGAAGGTGAGCGCCTCGGCTCGCCCGATGACCGAGAAGCCGCGCGGCTTTTCGAGGTCCGAGGCGATCTTGGCGAGGAACTTGTTGAACGAGAGGCCGATGGAGACGGTGATGCCGATCTCCTTCTCGATGCGGGCGGCGAGGCGGGCGAGGCTGACCGCCGGCGGGGCACCGTGCAGGCGCTCGGTGCCGGCGAGGTCCATGAAAGCCTCGTCGATGGAGAGCGGCTCGACCAGCGGGGTGAGGGCGAGCATCATCTGGCGCACCTCGCGGCCGACGGCGGCGTATTTCTCCATGTTCGGACGGATGACCACGGCATCCGGGCAGGCCTCCAGGGCCTTGAACATGGGCATGGCGGAGCGCACGCCGCGGATGCGGGCAATGTAGCAGGCGGTGGCGACGACGCCGCGTTTTCCCCCGCCGACGATGACCGGCTTGTCGGCAAGCGAGGGATCGTCACGCTTCTCGATCGCCGCATAGAACGCGTCGCAGTCGAGATGGGCGACGGCAAGCGTGCCGAGCTCGGGATGGGCGGCGAGGCGCGGGCTGCCGCAAGCGGCGCAGCGAGGGGTGGCGGATGCGGCGGGACGGCCGCAATCGCGGCAAAGGGCTTTCATGTCCCCGCCATTGATCGCCAGCGACAAGGTCCCGCCTCCTGCCTGTCCGGACGGGAGGATAGACGAAAATAAGACCGCCGGGCGGTTGTCGCCCTCTCTCCCATGCTAAACTTGCATGATCGGCCATTCGGGCCGGAGCAGAGGCCGGGAACGACCGTGAGCGACACGCCGCCTTCGAGACTGCCCCGGAAGCGCGCGCCGCTGATCCTGCTCGGCCTCGGATTCATCCTGCTTTCCGGGATCGTCGGGGCCGTGGCGGCCTTCACGTTCAGCGCGCAACGCACCGCCGAAGAGCAGACGGCGCTCTACCAGGCGAGCGTGCGCATCACGCTGCTCTTTTCCGCGCTGCAGGATGTCGAGGCGAGCCAGCGCGGCTACCTGCTGACCCACGACGAAGCCTATCTCGCGCCCTACCAGGACGGGGCCAAGGCGCTGCCGGAGCGGATGGCGATGGTCGCCGACGCGATCGCGGACCGGCCGGAGCTGAAGCCCGATTTCGCGCAGATCCAGTCCATCCTCCCGAAGAAGCTCGCCGAGATCGATCACACGATCGGCCTCGGCCGCGAAGGCAAGTGGGACGAGGCGACGGCGATCGTGCGCGCCGATAGCGGCCGCGAGATGATGGACCGGATCCGCGACGCGGTCGGCCGGATGCGCACCCGCCAGGCCGACGCGATCAGGGCCGCCTCACAGTCGGTCGCGGAGGCGGCGGCGCGCCTGCGCATCGGGGTCGGCGTGGTGGCGCTGTTCGTGCTCGTGCTCGGCACCTATGCGTTCCTGCTCAAGCGCCGGCAGCGGCTGCAGATCGAGGAGAGCGCCGATGTCATCGAGGCGCACAGCCACGCGCTCGAGGCGGCGAATGCCTCGCTGCGGGAGGAAATGGCATCGCGCCGCGCCGCCGAGGACCAGCTCCGCCAGATGCAGCGGATGGAGGCGGTCGGCCAGCTCGCCGGCGGAATCGCGCATGATTTCAACAATATGCTGGCGGTGGTGATCAGCGCCGTCGGCCTCGCCACGCGGCGGCTGGCGAAGGGCGACCTCGACATAGCCAAGTATCTCGACGCCGCCGGCGATGCCGCCAACCGCGCGGCGGGCCTGACCAAGCGGCTGCTCGCCTTCTCGCGCCAGCAGCCGCTGGCGCCGGAACCGATCGACGCCAACAAGATGGTCGCCGACATGTCGGAGCTGCTCCGGCGGACGCTCGGCGAGAACGTGCAGCTGGAGACGGTGCTCGCCGGCGGACTCTGGCGGATCAAGGCCGATGCCAGCCAGCTCGAGAATTCCGTGCTCAATCTCGCGGTGAATGCGCGCGACGCCATGCCGGACGGGGGCAGGATCACCATCGAGACGGCGAATGCCTATCTCGATGACGTCTATGTCAGCCAGGACAGCGGGATCGCGCCCGGGCAATACGTGCTGATCGCGGTCACCGACACGGGCACCGGCATGACGCCGGAGGTGGCGGCCAAGGCCTTCGATCCGTTCTTCACCACCAAGCGGGTGGGGCAGGGTACCGGGCTCGGCCTCAGCCAGGTCTACGGGTTCGTCCGCCAGTCGGGCGGCCACATCAAGATCTACAGCGAGATCGGGCAGGGCACGACGCTGAAGCTCTACCTGCCGCGCCATTTCGGCACCGAGAACGTCAGCGTGCCGGCAGGCGACAGTGCCGCGAAGCTGCTCCCGGCGCGCGAGCGCGAGCTGGTGCTGGTGGTCGAGGACGAGGAGCGGGTCAGGGCGCTTGCCGTCGATGCGCTCCACGAAATCGGCTACACGACGCTCTCGGCCGATTGCGGCAAGACGGCACTGGAGTTGCTCGAGGCCCATCCGGAGGTCGTGCTTCTCTTCACCGACATCGTGATGCCGGACATGAACGGGCGGAAGCTCGCCGACCTGGCGCTCGAAATCCGGCCGAGCCTCAAGGTGCTCTACACGACCGGGTTCACGCGGAACGCGGTGGTGCATAACGGCATCCTCGACCCGGGCGTGCGGTTCATCGCCAAGCCCTTCACGCTGGAACTGCTTGCGCGCAAGGTCCGCGAGGCGATCGACGGGTAACCTTCGGGAAGCGCGCCGGTTGCGGTCTTTTGCGTCGCGGTGATATAGGGCGACGGCAGAATCCCAAGGAAAATCCGCAATGTCCGTCGACAAGGAGACCGTCAAGCGCGTGGCCCGGCTGGCGCGCATCGCGGTCACCGACGAGGAGGCGGCGAGCCTCCAGGGCGAACTCAACACGATCCTCGGCTTCGTCGAGCAATTGAACGAGGTCGACGTGACCGGCATCGAGCCGATGATCGCCGTCATCGCCATGCAGCCGCGCATGCGCGAGGACGCGGTCAATGACGGGGGCAAGGCAGCCGACATCGTCGCCAACGCGCCCGTTCGCGAGGGCAATTTCTTCGTCGTGCCGAAGGTGGTCGAATGAGCGGGATCACCGACCTGACGATCGCCGAGATCCGCGACGGGCTCGGCAGGAAGCAGTTCTCGGCGGTGGAACTCGCCAAGGGCTACCTCGCCAACATGGAGAAGGCGCGGGCGCTCAACGCCTACGTCGCCGAGACGCCGGAGAAGGCGCTCGCCATGGCGGCGGAATCGGACAAGCGCATCGCCGCCGGCACGGCGCGGGCGCTGGAAGGCGTGCCGCTCGGCATCAAGGACCTGTTCTGCACCGAAGGCGTCCACAGCCAGGCGGCGAGCCACATCCTCGACGGGTTCAAGCCGGTCTACGAGTCGACCGTGACGGCGAACCTGTGGCGGGACGGCGCCGTCATGCTCGGCAAGCTGAACATGGACGAGTTCGCCATGGGCTCGTCCAACGAGACGTCCTATTACGGGCCGGTCACCAATCCATGGCGCTCGCGGAACTCGAACGCGCCGCTGGTGCCGGGCGGCTCCTCGGGCGGATCGGCGGCGGCGGTTGCGGCGCGGCTTTGTGCCGGGGCGACAGCGACGGACACGGGCGGCTCCATCCGCCAGCCGGCGGCCTTTACCGGCACGGTCGGGATCAAGCCGACCTACGGGCGCTGCTCGCGCTGGGGCATCGTCGCCTTCGCCTCGTCGCTCGACCAGGCGGGGCCGATCGCGCGGGACGTGCGCGACGCGGCGATCCTCCTCAAGTCCATGGCGAGCGTCGATCCGAAGGACACCACGTCGGTCGACGTGCCGGTGCCGGACTACGAGGCGGCGCTCGGGCAGGGGGTGAAGGGCCTCCGCATCGGCCTGCCGAAGGAATACCGGCTGGACGGGATGCCCGCCGAGATCGAGAAGCTCTGGGAACAGGGCAAGGAATGGCTGAAGGACGCGGGCGCCGAGCTCGTCGACATCTCCCTGCCGCATACGAAATACGCCCTGCCGGCCTACTACATCGTGGCGCCGGCGGAGGCCTCGTCCAACCTCGCGCGCTATGACGGCGTCCGCTACGGCCTCCGCGTGCCGGGCGACGATGTCATCGCCATGTACGAGAACACGCGTGCGGCGGGGTTCGGGAAGGAAGTGCGCCGGCGCATCCTGATCGGGACCTACGTGCTCTCGGCCGGCTACTACGATGCCTACTACATCCGGGCGCAGAAGGTCCGCGCGCTGATCAAGCGCGACTTCGACCTCGCCTTCGAGGCCGGCATCGACGCCATCCTGACGCCGGCGACGCCGTCGGCCGCCTTCGGGCTCGCGGCCATGGCGACGGCCTCGCCGATCGAGATGTACCTCAACGACATCTTCACGGTGACGGTGAACATGGCCGGCCTGCCGGGCATCGCGGTGCCGGCGGGGCTGACCGGCGACGGCCTGCCGCTCGGATTGCAACTGATCGGCAGGCCCTTCGACGAGGCGATGCTCTTCCGCGCCGGCGAAGTGATCGAGCAGGCGGCCGGGCGCTTCCCGGTATCCGAGAAATGGTGGGCGTGATGGCTGCACTCGACTTCGCGGCATTCCGCAATTCGCTCGACGCGCCGGAGCCGGTGGCGGCGCTCTCGCCGCCGCTGACGGCGCTGTGGTGGCTGGCCAAAGGCGGGCTCGAGACCGGCCCCGGCTGGGAAAAGGCGCACGAGATCGCCCAGTCGAGCGAAGGCGAGCCGGCGCATGACTGGGTGCACGCGCTCGTCCATCGCATCGAGGGCGACCACGGCAACGCCGCCTACTGGTATCGCCGTGCCGGCAAGCCGACCTTCCTCGGCACGCTCGACGAGGAATGGCAGGTCATGACGAAAGAACTGCTCGGCGCCGGGTAGCGCCGAGCAGCGGTTCGGTGGGTCAGCGGTTGTCGAGCTGGGCCCGCACCACGTCGAGCCCGAGGCGGGTGATGCGGTAGGGGCCGTGGTTGGCGGAGGCAATGAGCCGGCGCTGCCGCAGCCGGCGGAAGACCGGTAGCGTGCAGTCGGTGAGGCGATAGCCGTCGCGGGTCATGCAATCGACCTCGACGATGTCGCCGCGGTCGTCCTTGAAATGGCGGATGAGCCCGCCCTGAGCGAGTGCGTGGAGCACGCGCTGCTCGAACTTCGAGACGTTCATTGGATAGGGAAACCTGGAAATCGTTAGCGATGGGCCGCGCGATGGCGGGCTGCGAAGCAGGCTTCGCAGGCTCTTTCCCTGCCCGGTGGGCAGGGGCTAACGGGTCTCCGGCAGGCGCGGCATAGGCCATTCCAAGTTGGGCGGCCCGGATAACCCGGTCGCGGCCCCCAAGTCAACGGGGCTTGACCGGCGCGGCGCCGGGGCTGATACGAAGCCTATTGCGTTGCGAAAACCGCGACATGCCGAAGAGATTGCTGCGTCCGTGAACGAAGCCGTCCGCACCAAGAAGCCCTCGAAGCTGATCCGTGGCGCCACCGGCGACTGGGAGGTAGTGATCGGCATGGAGGTCCATGCCCAGGTCGCTTCCAATGCCAAGCTCTTCTCGGGGGCCTCGACCGAGTTCGGCGGCGCGCCGAACGACCATGTCAGCCTGGTCGACGCGGCGATGCCGGGAATGCTGCCGGTGATCAACCGGGAATGCGTGGCGCAGGCGGTGCGCACCGGGCTCGGGCTGAAGGCTGCGATCAACCTCAGAAGCGTCTTCGACCGCAAGAACTATTTCTATCCGGACCTGCCGCAGGGCTACCAGATCTCGCAGTACAAGCAGCCGGTAGTGGGCGAGGGCGCGGTCGAGGTGGACATGCCCGACGGCGAGACGATCACGGTCGGCATCGAGCGGCTGCATCTCGAGCAGGACGCCGGCAAGTCGATCCACGACCAGAGCCCGACCATGAGCCTCGTCGACCTCAACCGGTCGGGCGTGGCGCTGATGGAGATCGTGTCGAAGCCCGACATCCGCTCCTCGGAGGAGGCGCGGCTCTACCTGACGAAGCTCCGCACGATCCTGCGCTATCTCGGCACCTGCGACGGCGACATGGAGAAGGGAAGCCTCAGGGCCGACGTCAACGTGTCGGTGCGCCGGCCGGGCGAGCCGCTCGGCACGCGCTGCGAGATCAAGAACGTCAACTCGATCCGCTTCGTCGGCCAGGCGGTGGACTACGAGGCGCGGCGCCAGATCGAGATCATCGAGGAGGGCGGCACCATCGACCAGGAGACGCGGCTCCTCGACGCCAGCAAGGGCGAGACGCGGTCGATGCGCTCCAAGGAAGAGGCGCATGACTACCGCTACTTCCCCGATCCGGACCTGCTGCCGCTCGAATTCGAGCAGGGCTGGGTGGACGGACTGGCGGCGGAGCTGCCCGAGTTGCCCGACGCGAAGAAGACCCGGTTCATCGCTGGGCACGGGCTCTCGGCCTATGACGCGACGGTGCTCACCGCCGAGAAGGAGACGGCCGACTATTTCGAGGCGGTCGCCCGGGGGCGCGACGCCAAGCTCGCGGCCAACTGGGTGATCAACGAGCTCGCCGGGCGGCTGAACCGCGAGGGCAAGTCGATTGTCGATACGCCGGTCAGCGCCGCCCAGCTCGGCGCCATCCTCGACCTGATCGGCGAGAACGTCATTTCCGGCAAGATCGCCAAGGATCTGTTCGAGATCGTCTTTGCCGAGGGCGGCGACCCGCGCGAGATCGTCGAGAAGCGCGGCATGAAGCAGGTGACCGATACCGGGGCCATCGAGAAGGTGGTCGCCGAGATCGTCGCCGCCAACCCGGACAAGGCGGAGCAGGCGAGGCTGAAACCGGCCATGATCGGCTGGTTCGTCGGCCAGGTGATGAAGGCCTCGGGCGGCAAGGCCAACCCGCAGGCGGTGAATGCCGCGCTGAAGGCGAAGCTCGGCATGGAATAGGCCAGAAATGGCCCGCGAAGCCGCCCCTACGCCCTTGTGGCGGACGGGCTTTCTTGCCAGAATCCCGGACCTGTCCGCGCCACTCCCGGCGACGGCGTTCCAATAGCTTTTCCGACGAGATGACGGCCGCAAGGCCGGGAGGAATCGATGAACGAGATGGCACCGCGCAAATACGGCATGGGGGCCAATGTCCGCCGCAAGGAGGACAAGGCGCTGATCACGGGCGCCGGGCGGTTCGTCGACGACTATACGCCCGCGGGGACGCTCAGGGCCCATGTGCTCCATTCGACCATGGCCCATGCCAGGGTGAAGGTCGGCGACGTGGCCACGGCGCGCGAGATGCCCGGCGTCCGCCTCGTGCTGACCGGCGCCGACGTGAAGGACTATGGCGGGCTCGCCTGCAAGATCCACATGAACAATCTCGACGGCTCGAAGATGCCGCATCCGTTCCACCCGATCCTGGTGCAGGACGTGACGCGGCATGTCGGCGAGCCGATCGCCTTCGTGGTCGCCGACACGCTCGAACAGGCCAAGGCCGCGGCCGAGACGATAGAGGTCGACTACGAGCCGCTGCCGGTGGTGGTGGACATGAAGAAGGCGCTCGAGAAGGGAGCGCCGGTCATCCATCCGGAGGCCGGCAGCAACCGGGCGTTCGAGACCGGCAAGGGCAACAAGGCGGACACGGATGCCGCCTTCGCCAAGGCGGCGAAGGTCTCGCGGGTCGAGATCGTCAACAACCGCCTCGTCTCCAACTACATGGAGACGCGCGGCATCGTCGCCGAATACGACGCGGCGACCGGGCGCTTCACGCTGACCATGGGTACCCAGGGCGGCCACGGCATGCGCGACCGCATCGCCAAGGACGTGCTCCGCATCGACCCGAAGAACATCCGCGTCATCACGCCGGACGTCGGCGGCGGGTTCGGCACCAAGGCGTTCCCGTACCACGAGTATCCGCTGGCCGCGATCGCGGCGCGCGAACTCGGCCGGCCGGTGAAGTGGGTGGGCGAGCGGAGCGAGCACTTCCTCGTCGACAGCCACGGCCGCGACAATATCGCGGTCGCCGAGATGGCGATGGACGCGAACGGCAAGTTCCTGGCCATGCGGGTCGAACTGCTCGCCAACATGGGCGCCTATCTCTCGCAGTACGGGCCGGACATCCCGATCGGCGGCCTGACCATGACGACGGGGCTCTACGACATCGCGCACATGTGGGCGCATTGCATCGGCGTCTATACCAACACGGTGACGGTGGACGCCTATCGCGGCGCCGGCCGGCCGGAAGCGGCCTATCTCGTCGAGCGGCTGGTCGATCAGTGCGGCCGCGACACCGGGCTCGGGCCGATCGAGATCCGCAAGCGCAACTTCATCCAGACGGCGGCGCTGCCCTATCACACCCAGGGCGGGCGCATCTACGATTCGGGCGAGTTCGCCGGTCACCTCGACCGGGCGCTGGAAGCGGCCGACTGGAAGGGCTTCGAGGGTCGCGCCGCCGAGGCGAAGAAGCGGGGCGCGTTCCGCGGCTTCGGCGTCGCGAGCTATGTCGAGGCCTGCGCCTTCCCGGGCTCGGAACCGGCGACGGTGACGCTCCACAAGGATGGCACGGCGACGCTGTTCATCGGCACGCAGACCAACGGGCAGGGCCACGCCACCGCCTATTCGCAGTTCATCGCCGGCCACCTCGGGCTCGAATACGAGCAGATCAAGGTGGTGCAGGGCGACACCGACCAGGTGGCGCAGGGCGAGGGTACGGGCGGCTCGCGCTCGATCCCGATCGGGGCGGTATCGACCGACCGCGCCGCCGCGCGGCTGGCGAGCCAGTTGAAGGACATGGCGTCGGAAAAGCTGGAAGCCTCGGCCGACGACCTCGAGATCGCCGGCGGCCGCGTGACGGTGGCGGGCACGGACCGCGGCATCACGCTGGTGGAGCTGGCGACCCAGGCGAGCGATCCGAAGCTGCTCACCGCGGTCGGCGATTTCGAGCAGCCGGAGCCGACCTATCCGAACGGGACCCATGCGGTCGAGGTCGAGATCGATCCGGAGACCGGCGTCACCACGGTGGTCAACTACACGATCGTCGACGATTTCGGGGCGACGGTGAACCCGACGCTGCTCGCCGGTCAGGTCCATGGCGGCGTCATCCAGGGCATCGGCCAGGCGCTCTACGAGCAGACGGTCTATGACGACGACGGCCAGCTGCTGACCGCCTCGTTCCTCGACTACACGATGCCGCGCGCCGATGGCGTGCCGAGCGTCAATTTCGAGACGCGGAACGTGCCGTGCAAGACCAACGCCTTCGGCATCAAGGGCGCGGGCGAAGCCGGGTCCATCGGCTCGTGCCCGAGCGTGATGAACGCCATCGTCGACGCCCTCAACCGCGGCGCCGGGGTGACCGCCATCGACATGCCGGCGACTCCGGAGAAGGTCTGGTCGCTGATCCAGTCGGCGCGGAAGTAGATCCGCGCCGAAGCCCTACCGGTCCTGCCGGAAGTAGGGCCTGTCCTTGATGTTGAGCAGGACGATCGGCAAGGCCATCAGCGCGGCGCCGATGGCGAGCGACGCGATGCCGCCGCCAACGCCGACCGAGCCGTTGGCGAGCGCCGTCCAGTACGCGGCGATACCGAGCGGCAGGAAGAGCACCACGGCGGTGGCCACGCCCGGCGAGTAGCGGCCCCCCGTCCGGATCACCGGCAGGATGTGGAAGAAGACCGCGTTGATCAGCATCAGGCCGGGATAGGCGAGCGCAACGGCCGGCCAGGTGACCGAGAGGTTCGCGGCGACGATGCCGAGCACCACGACGATCGAATTGACGATGTAGAAATCGCTCCACTCGACCGGCAGCCCGATGACGGCGCGCGCCCAGTCGCGCCAGTTGAGCATGAACTCCTCGGCCACATGGATGGCGTAGAAGGCGGTGCCCAGCCAGATCAGGTCGGTCAGCGACATGGTCGTTCCCCGCGGCCGCGGCGGGCGGCCGTCGCCCGAAGATAGCCGGACGAAGTTGGTCTGGCGACCGCCGGGCGGCGGCTTTTTCCCGTTGCGCGGCTCCCGCCCATGTGGTGGTTTGGGCGCCGCCCCATGACTCCCATCGCTCCGGCGCATCAGCCGTTCGTCGGCATTGCGCTCAAGATCATCTCGACGTTCGCCTTCACCGGCATGGCGACGCTGATCAAGCTGGTCAGCGACCGCTACCCGGTCGGCGAGGTCGTGTTCTTCCGCTCGTTCTTCGCGCTCATTCCGGTCTGCGCCTGGGTCGGCTGGCGCAACTTCCCCGGCATCTTCGTGACCAGCCGCTTCGGCGGACACGTCATCCGCTCGATCGCCGGCGCGACCTCGATGTTCTGCGGCTTCACCGCGCTCTCCTACCTGCCGATCGCGGACGCGACGGCCATCGGCTACGCCTCGCCGCTGCTGACGGTCGCCTTCGCGGTCTGGCTGCTCCACGAGAAGGTGCACGTCTATCGCTGGTCGGCGGTCGGCATCGGGCTCTGCGGGGTGCTGGTGATCCTTTCCGACTATGTCGGCCCCGGCGCCGAGGAGACCAGCCATGCGAGCGCCCTCGGGGCGCTCTTCGCGGTCGCCGGGGCGGTGGCCGGCGCGCTCGCCGCCACCCAGACGCGGAGCCTGACGCGCGTCGAGCCGGCGGCGACCATCGTCGTCTATTTCTCGACGCTGACGGCGCTGGCCGGGCTCGCTTCGCTGCCGTTGGGGCTCCTCATACCGGACATCGCGCCCTGGGCGCTGCCCGACATCCTCGACGGCATCGCGCTGGTCGGCGCCGGCATCTGCGGCGGCATCGGGCAGGTGCTCCTGACGCAGAGCTACCGCTTCGGCGACGCCTCGCTGATCGCGCCCTTCGAATATACCTCGATGATCTGGGCGCTGATGGTCAGCCTCTTTATATTCGGGACCTGGCCGACCGGGATCGTGCTCGCGGGCGCGGCCATCGTCATCGCCGCCGGCCTGTTCGTGATCTACCGCGAGCACCGGCTCGGCATCGAGCGGACGCGCTCCAAGCGAGCGCAGACGCCGACCACGCCGCTCTCTTAAGGGGTCCGCCATGACCGCCATCGCCGTGACCATTGCCGGTTCCGATTCCTCGGGCGGCGCCGGCATCCAGGCCGACCTCAAGACCTTCTCGGCGCTCGGCGTCTATGGCGCCAGCGTCATCACGGCGCTGACCGCGCAGAACACGACCGGCGTCAAAGCGATCCACGACGTGCCGCCGGCCTTCGTGACGGCGCAGATGGATGCGGTCTTCTCCGACCTCGCGGTCGATGCGGTGAAGATCGGGATGCTCTCGCAGCCGACGGTGATCGAGGCGGTGGCGGCGGGACTCGCGCGCTGGAAGCAGACGCAGGTGGTGCTCGATCCGGTCATGGTGGCGGCGAGCGGCGACCCGCTCATCGCCAACGAATCCGTGGCCGTGCTGATCCGCGTGCTGATGCCGCGGGTGGCGCTGATCACGCCGAACCTGCCGGAAGCGGCGCGGCTTCTCGGCGAGGCGCCGGCGACGGATCGCGCGGCGATGGAGGGGCAGGCGCGGCGGCTGCGGGCGCTCGGCGCGCGGGCGGTGCTCCTCAAGGGCGGGCACGGCACGGGCGAGGAGAGCGCCGACTACCTGCTCACGGAAGCCGGGGGGAGCTGGTTCAGCGCCCCGCGCATCGCCACCGACAATTCCCACGGCACCGGCTGCACGCTGTCCTCGGCCATTGCGGCCGGACTGGCGAAAGGCACGTCGGTGGAGCAGGCCGTATCGGAGGCCAAGGCCTACATCACGGAGGCGATCCGCCATGCCGACGACCTAGACATCGGCAAGGGAAGGGGACCTGTGCACCATTTTCACCGGTGGTGGTAGAGAGCTTCGCTTGGCGAGAACAAGGAAGACGTGGATGGCCGGCACAAGGCCGGCCATGACGACGAAGTGATGAAGAGGACGGGAGCCGGCGACAACTCGTCGGCAAACCACGTCCGTGAAAAGAAATGGCCGCCCGGGGGCGGCCATTCGCAAGCGTCCGGTGAAGGACGAGACTACTTGTTCTTTCCGTAGGCATAGACCTTCTGGGTCTGCTCGCCGAGGCCCTCGATGCCGAGGGTGACGGTTTCGCCGCCCTTCAGGAACCGCGGCGGCTTCATGCCCATGCCGACGCCCGGGGGGGTGCCGGTGGTGATGACGTCGCCGGGCTGGAGCTGGAAGAACTGGCTGCAATAGCTGACCAGGTGCGCAACGCCGAAGATCATGGTCCTGGTATTGCCGGTCTGCATGCGCTTGCCGTTGACGTCGAGGAACATGTCGAGGTCCTGGACGTCCTTGACCTCGTCCGGCGTCACCAGCCAGGGGCCGAGCGGGCCGAAGGTCGGGCAGCCCTTGCCCTTGGTCCACTGGCCGCCGCGCTCCTGCTGGAACTCGCGCTCGGAAACGTCGTGGCAGACGGCGAAGCCGGCGACGTGCTTGAGGGCATCCTTCTCATCGATGTAGGAGCCGGCCTTGCCGATGACGACGGCGAGCTCGACTTCCCAGTCGGTCTTCTTCGAGCCCTTCGGCACGATCACGTCGTCGTTGGGGCCGCCAAGGCAGCTCGGCGCCTTGTTGAAGATGATCGGCTCCTTGGGGATCGGCGAGTTGGTCTCCTTGGCGTGGTCGACGTAGTTGAGGCCGATGGCGATGAAGTTGCCGACGCTCTTCACCGGCGAGCCGATGCGCGGCTTGCCCTTGACCTTCGGCAGGTCGGCGAGCTTGGCCTTCCTGGCCTTGGCTATGGCACCGGCGGCGAGCGTCTCGGCGGTGATGTCGGGGATCACGCCGGAGAGGTCGCGGATGTTGCCCTCCTTGTCGAGGATGCCGGGCTTCTCGCGGCCCTTCGGTCCATAGCGCAGCAGTTTCATAGACGTGTTCTCCTTGGGGAACGGTTGTCGGGAATGTCAGAAGGCGCGGGGCAGGAGGCCGCCGTCGAGGAGGATATTCTGGCCGGTGATATAGCCTGCCTGGACCGAGCATAGGAAGGCGCAAACCTCGCCGAATTCCTGCGAGGTGCCGAAGCGCCGGGCGGGGATGGCTGCCTTTTCCTGCGCGATGACGGCGTCGAGCGGCTTGCCGCTCTTCTCGGCATTGCGCTTGTGGCCGCCCATCAGGCGCTCGGTCTCGAACTTGCCGGGGAGGAGGTTGTTGATGGTGATCCCGTCGCCCGCCACCTGGCGCGAGACGCCGGCAAGGAAGGCGCTGAGGCCGGCGCGGGCGCCCGAGGAAAGGTCGAGGCCGGAGATCGGCGCCAGCACGGAGGAGGAGGTGATGTTGACGATGCGGCCGAATTTCCGCGCGCGCATGCCGTCGATGACCGCGCGGATCAGCTCGATCGGCGTCACCATGTTCTGCGTGACGCCGTCGAGGATCGCCTTGCGGTCGAGCTCGACATAGTCGCGACGCGGCGGGCCGCCATTGTTGTTGACCAGGATATCGACCTCGGCCCAGGCGCCGACCAGCTTCTTCTGGACTTCCGGATCGCTCACGTCGCCGAGGATGGGCGTCACCTCGACCTTGTGCTGGCGGGCGAGATTGGCGGCGAGCTCATAGAGCAGGTCGCGGTCGCGTCCGTTGATGACGAGGTGGCAGCCCTCCGCGGCGAGCGCCTCGGCGCAGCCGCGGCCAAGGCCGCGAGTCGACGCGCAAACGATCGCGCGCTTGCCGGCGATGCCCAGATCCATCTTGTCGCCTCCCGTGTCGGACATCGGACTATCCCTATCGAGCGGCGCGCTCAAGGCCGTTGCCGGCGTCAAGGAGTTTTTTCCCGCTCCGGAACTGGCATCGCAGCGGCAAGTGGCTTAGCCTGTCGCCATCGGCTCCGCTCACGGGGCGGGGGAGCCGATTCGGCCCTCGGGCCAAGTGCTTTTTGAATCAGATGGATGCGTCCGATTTTTCGGGGTAGCTGGGGCCTTTCTGTCAATGAGTGACCGCCCGTCCGTGCGGCATTTCCGCACGTTGTTCCTCTCCGACTTCCACCTCGGCTGCCGCGCCTCGCGGGCCGACCTTATTCTCGACTTCCTCCGACATCACGACGCCGACACCTATTATCTCGTCGGCGACATCGTCGATGGCTGGCGGCTGAAGCGCCACTGGTACTGGCCGGCGCAGCACGACGAGGTCGTGCGCACGCTGCTGCGCAAGGCCCGGCTCGGAAAGCAGGTCGTCTACCTTCCCGGAAATCACGACGAATTCCTGCGCGAGTTCGTCGGCAGCTCCTTCGGCGGCATCGAGGTGCGCGACCGGCTGATCCACGAGACCGCCGACGGCCAGCGCCTCCTCGTCATGCATGGCGACGAGTTCGACATCGTCGCCCGCCGCGCGCCCTGGCTGACGCCGATCGGGCATGGCTTCGCCTATGCGACGCTGAAGGTGAAGCGCCTGCTCGAACGGCTGCGCATCGGGCTCGGGCTGCCTTATTCGACCTTTTCGTGCTGGGCGAAGAGCAAGGCCAAGCTCGCGGTGAATTTCGTCGCGGATTTCGAGAAGGAACTGGTCGGCGAGGCGCGCCGCGTGGGGGTCGACGGGGTCGTATGCGGCCACATCCATCACGCCCGCATCATCGACCTTCCCGACGTGCGCTACATCAATACCGGCGACTGGGTCGAGAACTGCACGGCTGTCGCCGAGAATCACGACGGCACGATCGAGATGATCACCTGGCCGCTGGTCCGCGCCGCGCCCGCCCCGGCGGCCGAGGAGGCGGAGGACTGGGTTGTCCAGCCCGCCGAATAGCGGCCCGCCCGACGTTGCGGACATAAGGCGCGCCGCGGAACGGATCGCCGGCGAGGCGGTGGTCACGCCGCTGGTTTCGAGCCCGGCGCTGGACGCGAGGCTCGAGGGCCGCATCTTCCTGAAATGCGAGAACCTGCAGCGCACCGGAACCTTCAAGTTCCGCGGCGCCTACAATGCACTCGCCTCGCTGACGCCGGAGGAGCGAAACCGGGGCGTGGTCGCGGTCTCGTCGGGGAACCATGCCCAGGGCGTCGCCGAGGCGGCGCGGATATTCGGCGTGCCGGCGACGATCGTCATGCCCGCCGATGCGCCGGCGGTGAAGCGGGCGGGCGTGCTCGCCAGCGGCGCGCGGCTGATCGAATATGACCGGGCGAGCGAGGACCGCGAGGTGGTCGCCGCGGCCGTGGTCGAACGGGAGGGCGGCGCCTTCGTCCATCCCTACAACGATGCCGCGGTGATCGCCGGGCAGGGCACGATCGGGCTCGAGATCGCGGCGACGCTGAAGGCCGGCGGGATCGTGCCCGACGCGGTGCTCGCGCCCTGCGGCGGCGGCGGGCTCACCGGCGGGCTCGGAACCGCGATCAAGGCCGAGGTGCCGTCGGCGGATTTCCACATCGTCGAGCCGGCGGGTTTCGACGAATATGGCCGGTCGCTGCGCGAGGGCCGGATCATCGCCAACGAGCGGACCTCGGGGTCGGTCTGCGATTCGCTGCTCGCCAAGGCGCCGGGCAAGCTCGGCTTCGCGCTCAACCAGGCGAATGTCACCTCGGCATTGTCGGTGAGCGACGAGGAAGCGCTGGCGGCGGTCGCCTATGCCTTCCGGGTGCTGAAGCTGGTGGTCGAGCCGGGCGGAGCGGTGGCGCTCGCCGCGCTCCTTGCCGGGCGCGTGCCCGTTGCCGGCAGGACCGTGGTGGCGGTGCTGTCGGGCGGCAATATCGATCCGGCGGTGATGGCGCGCGCGCTCGCTTCCGCCGGGCCTTCAGGCTAGGGTGGCTGCCCGCCGGGGCGCCTCGCCGCGGCCATCCGTTCTTCCCCATGAATATCAGCCCGTCCACGACTGCGGCGCCGCCGCGCTACGCCTTCCGCATCTGGATCTTCTTCGCCGGATATTTCCTGTTCGGCGGGGTGTCGGTGCCGTTCTATCCGGTCTGGCTGCAGGCGCAGGGGCTGACCGAGGTCCAGATCGCCAACGTGATCGCGCTGCCGGCGGTGGTGCGCGTATTGCTGACGCCGCTCGCCGGGATCTTCGCCGACCGGGCGCCCAACCGGCGCTTCGCCGCGATCTGCTTCACGCTGCCGGCGATCTTCGTCTTCCTGCTCGCCTGGCCGCTGCGAGGCTACTGGCCGCTCCTCCTGATCACCGCCGCCTCGTTCACGCTATGGGGTCTGGCCCTGCCGGTCGGCGAAGCGCTGGCGCTGACCGGCGTACGGCGCTTCGGCCTCGACTACGGGCGGATGCGGATCGGCGGGTCGGTCGCCTACATCATTGCCAATCTCGGCAGCGGCGCGCTCCTCGGCATATTTCACGTCGAGGCGCTGTTCTGGTTCCTGATCGTCGCCATGGGCAGCTCGGCGCTGGTTTCGGCAACGCTTCCGGTGACGCCGAAGGAGGTGCGCGCGCTCGACGATGCCAGCCGCCCGCCGCCGCCGCGCGCCCGCGAGATCCTCGGCCATCCCGGCTTCTTCGCGCTCGTGATCGCCGGGGGCCTGATCCAGGCGAGCCACGCCATGCTCTACGGCTTCGGCAGCATCCACTGGCATGGCCTCGGCTTCTCCGGCCTCGAGATCGGCATCTTCTGGTCGACGGGCGTGGTCTGCGAGATCACGCTCTTCATGGTCTCGACGCGGGCAGTGCGCATCGCGGGGCCGCTCGGGCTGGTGACGCTCGGCGGCTTCGTTGCGATCCTGCGCTGGGGCCTGTTCGCGACCGATCCGGGCTTTGCCGGCGTCATGGCGCTGATGGCGCTACACGCCTTCACCTTCGGCGCCACCTATGCCGGCAACCAGCACGCCATTGCCCGCCTCGTGCCGGAGGAGATGACCGCTTCGGCCCAGGCGATCTACGGCAGCACCAGCGCGATCCTGATGGCGGGAGCCACGGCGCTTGCCGGTCCGCTCTACGAGGCCTTCGGGGCGCATGCATTCCTCGCCATGATCGTGCCGGCCGCGATCGGCCTTGCCATCATCGCGGCGCTGGTGCGCTTCAGCCCCAGAGGCCGGGCGCTGCGGGCATGACGCGGCTGCCGTCATAGACGAGGCCCGGCTCGCGGTCGCGGGCGAGCAGGAGCGGGCCGTCGAGGTCGACGAAATCGGCATTGCCGGCGAGGAGCAGCGCCGGGGCCATGGAGAGCGAGGTCGCCACCATGCAGCCGATCATGACCTTGAAGCCGGCCGCCTTGGCGGCGGCGTCGAGGGCAATCGCCTCGGTCAGGCCGCCGGTCTTGTCGAGCTTGATGTTGACCGCGTCGTAGAGCCCGCGAAGGCGCGGCAGGTCCGCCGTGACATGGACGCTCTCGTCGGCGCATACCGGGACGGGCCGGGCGAGATCGGCGAGGGCGCCGTCCTGGTCCGCCGGCAGGGGCTGCTCGATCAGCTCGACGCCGGCGGCGGCCGCGGCGGCCATGTTCCCGGCAAAGGTGTCGGCGGACCAGGCCTCGTTGGCATCGACGATCAGACGCGAGCGGGGTGCGGCCCGGCGGACGGCGGCGATGCGCGCCGGATCACCGGCGCCGCCGAGCTTCACCTTGAGGAGGGGACGGTGGGCCGCATGTCTGGCGGCCTCGGCCATGGAATCGGGCGTGGCGAGGCTGATCGTATAGGCGGTCTCGACCGGTCGGGGGGCCGGAAGGCCGGCGAGCTCGGCGACGCTGCGGCCGGTGCGCCGCGCCGCAAGATCCCACAGCGCGCAGTCTATGGCATTGCGGGCGGCGCCGGGCGGCATGGCGGCGCGCAGGCCTTCCCGGTCGAGGCCCGCGGCGACCGCGCCGGCCATCGCCTCGATCGCGTGGAGAATCTCCGGCACCGATTCGCCATAGCGGGGATAGGGCACGGCCTCGCCGCGCCCGGAGGCGGCGCCGTCGCCGATCCTGGCGACGACGACCGCGGCCTCGGTCTTGGCGCCGCGGGCAATCGTGAAACTGCCCGCAATCGGCCATGTCTCGGCGGCAACAGTCAGCGATTGTATCATCGGGAGAAGGGGGTGTTGCCTTGCCGCGGGTGTGCTTCACGGGCACACTCCCGCGCGACAATAAGGCGCGTCGGCAACGGCCTCAAGCCGCCGCGGCGCGCGGGAAAGAGATGGATCCGACGACCGTTCCGGACGAGGCATGGCTGGAAGCGGCGACCGTTGGCGGTGTGACCCGCCTGGCGGCCCATGGCGCATGGACGGTGGACAACCTGTCCACGCTGGAGCGCGAGGCGGTCACGGCCGCGTCGTCGGCGAAGGGTCGGGTGGTGCTCGATCTCTCCGGCGTCTCGCGCATCGACACGGCAGGCGCCTGGCTGGTGCATCGCCTCTCCACGATGGTCAAGGCCGAGGGACTGGCCTTCGAGGAGATCGGCATTTCCGACAATGCGAGGCGCCTGCTGGCGGCGGTCGATTTCACCGGCGACCTGCCGGCTCCGCCGCGCCGCAAGTTCCGCCCGCTCCGGCTTCTCGAGCTGCTCGGCGAGACGACGGTCAACGGCTGGGCCGATTTCCAGCAGGGGATGGGCATCCTCGGGGGGGTGGTGCGCGGCATATTCCGGGCCATCCTCAAGCCGTCGCGCTTCCGCTTCACCTCGATCGTCTTCCATGTCGACCGGACGGGCCTGCAGGCCGTGCCGATCATCTTCCTGATGTCGTTCCTGATCGGCGGCATCGTCGCACAGCAGGGCATATTCCAGCTGAGCTTCTTCGGGGCGACCATCTTCGTGGTCGACCTCGTCGGCATCCTGGTCCTCCGCGAGCTCGGGGTGCTGCTCACCGCGATCATGCTCGCCGGCCGTTCGGGCAGCGCCTATACGGCCGAGATCGGGTCGATGAAGATGCGCGAGGAGCTCGACGCGCTCACCGTCATCGGTCTCGACCCGACCGAAGTCCTGATCATGCCGCGGATCATCGCGCTGGTCATCGTGCTGCCTATGCTGACCTTCATTTCGGACATCGCGGCGCTGATGGGCGGCGCGCTGGTCTGCTACATCTATGCCGACATGAGCTTCCAGACGTTCATCCTGCAGTTGCGGGACGCGGTAGCCCTGAATACCCTCCTCGTCGGCATCCTCAAGGCGCCGTTCATGGCGCTGATCATCGGCATCGTGGCGGCCACGGAGGGCCTCGCGGTACAGGGAAGCACGGACTCGCTCGGGCGCAAGACCACCTCCTCGGTGGTCAAGGCGATCTTCATGGTGATCG
The DNA here is from genome assembly GCA_017305635.1 of Hyphomicrobiales bacterium. Taxonomy (GTDB): domain Bacteria; phylum Pseudomonadota; class Alphaproteobacteria; order Rhizobiales; family Kaistiaceae; genus JAFKKF01. The sequence goes on from JAFKKF010000007.1 coordinate 248,639, forward strand.
TGGTCGACGGCATTTTCGCCGTATTCTTCGCTGCCATAGCCTACTGAAATGACAGAGATATCGACCCTCGCCCGGTCTGCCGCGCCGCCCGCCCAGAAGCGGATGGTGGTGCTCAGCGTGAGCGGGCTGACGGCCGGCTTCGGCAACGTCAACGTGTTCGAGAACCTCGACCTCGACGTCTATGGCGGCGAGATCCTCGGCGTGGTCGGCGCCTCGGGGACGGGCAAGAGCGTGCTGCTGCGCACCATCCTCGGCCTGGTCCACAAGCGCGCGGGGCGGATCGAGATCTTCGGGGTCGACCTCGAGGAGGCCGATGCCAGGGAGCGCGAGGCCATCGACCGGCGCCTCGGCGTGCTCTTCCAGCAGGGAGCGCTGTTCTCCTCCCTCAACGTGCTGCAGAACGTCCAGGTGCCGATGCGCGAATATCTCGACCTGTCGCCGCGGCTGATGGACGAGCTGGCGCGGCTGAAGCTGGAACTGGTCGGGCTGCCGCAGGACGCGGCGCTGAAATTCCCGTCCGAGCTCTCCGGCGGCATGACCAAGCGCGCCGGCCTCGCCCGCGCGCTGGCGCTCGACCCGGACATCCTCTTCCTCGACGAGCCGACCTCCGGTCTCGACCCGATCGGCGCGGCCGAGTTCGACACGCTCATCTCGACGCTCAGGGACACGCTCGGGCTGACCGTCTTCATGGTCACCCACGACCTCGACAGCCTGCACACGATCTGCAACCGCATCGCCGTCCTCGCCGACAAGCACGTGCTCGTCGAGGGGACGCTGGCGGACATGCTGAAATTCGACCATCCGTGGGTGCAGGCCTATTTCCACGGATCACGGGCACGCGGAATCGGAATATAGGAGCCCCATGGAAACGCGTGCCAACTATGCGGCGATCGGCCTCTTCACGCTCCTCGTGATAGGCCTCGCGCTCGGCTTCATCTACTGGCTGAAGCGGCTGGACGAGACCGGCGTGCGCAGGCCGCTCCTCATCGAGTTCCAGGGCACCGTGAGCGGCCTGGAAGCGGGCGGCTACGTCTATTTCAATGGCCTCAAGGTGGGCGAGGTGTCGAGCCTGCACTTCAATGCCGACAATCCGAACAAGATCACGGTGACGACCTCGGTGCGCGCCGACACGCCGATCAAGACCGATACCTACGTCAAGATCTCCTCGAGCCTGCTCACCGGCGTCGCCTATATCGAGATGTCGGGCGGCTCGCCGGGCGCGACCAGCGTGTTCACGCTCCAGCCGCCGACGCTGGTGGCGCAGGCCGGCGGGGGCGACATCATCGCCGCGCTCAACCAGATCGCGATCAAGGTCGACCGCATCGCCGACCGCGTCGACCAGGTGGTGGCCGCGAATCAGGATGCGGTCACGCAGATCATCGGCAATGTGCGCGACTTCTCGAAGGCGCTTGCCGCCAATTCCGACGGCGTGAAGGACTTTCTGAAGAACGTCTCCGACATGTCGGAGACGATCCGCTCGCTTTCGACCAAGCTGACCGGCCTCGTCGACAAGGCCGACACGCTGGTCGGCTCGGTCGATCCGGCGATGGTCAAGTCGACGCTCGCCAATGTCGACACGGCGGTGAAGCGGATCAGCGACGCGGCCGCCGATGTGCCGGCGGTGGTCGCCGACGTCAAGCAGGTGGTCGGTGACATCAAGGGCTTCACCGGCACCTTCGACAAGGCGAAGATCCAGGCCGTGATCGACAACGTCACGTCGTTCACCCAGCGCATCAAGGATGCGGGGCCGGATTTCGACCAGCTCATCGCCGACGCCAAGGCGACGGCGAAGAGCGCCAACCAGTTCATGGACAACATCAACAAGCACAATGGCGACATCGACCAGATCGTCGCCGACGCCAAGTCGCTGGCGGCGCAATTGAAGACCTCCTCGACGCAGCTCGACGACATCCTCGGCAAGACCAAGGAGATGCTCGGGACCGAAGGCGGCAAGGGCTTCTTCGCCGAGGCGACCGATGCGGTGCGCTCGATCAAGGCGGTGGCCGACAAGTTCAACGCCCATTCGGACGCGATCATCGACGGCCTGTCGAAGTTCTCCACGCGCGGCCTCGACGACGTCCAGGCGCTGGTCAACCAGATGCGCGGCTCGGTCTCGCGGATCGACGCCGCCGTCAGTGATTTTTCAAGAAACCCGTCCAGTGTACTGTTCGGTGGCAGCCCGACGATCCGGGATTACAATCGCAAATGATGCCGACAGGGGCTGATCGGCGGATGGACGAAAGGGGCAGCAGGGCCTTGTCCGCATTGCCGCGTATCTTTGCCAAGTCCTTGGGCTTGATGGCTATTCTCGTCGTCGTGACGGGCTGCAGCCTGTTCCGCGGACCGCCGCCCATGACCTTCGACCTGACCGGACCCGAATCGGTGAAGGCCGGCGGGGGCACGGCGGCGCAGATCCTGATCCCGGAGCCGGTCGCCCTGCAGGTGCTCGACAGCCAGCGCATCGTCGTCTCCAAGGGCGACAAGATCACCTATTACCCCGACGCGCAGTGGCCGGACCGGCTGCCGAAGCTCCTGCAGAGCCGCACGATCGAGGCCTTCGAGCGCTCCCACAAGGTGCGCGCCGTCGGCCGGCCCGGGCAGGGGCTCTCCATCGACTACCAGGTGGTCACCGAAATCCGGTCCTTCGAGTACCGGGTGACCGGCGACAAGGGCTATGCCCATGTCGAGATCGCCGCCAAGATCATGGACGACCGCACCGGGCGGGTCATCTCCAACCGCGTCTTCACCGGCGAGGCGCCGGTCGAGAAGGACAATGCCGCCTCGGTCGTATCCGGCCTCAATTCGGCGATCAGCCAGGTGCTGGTCAACATCGTCCGCTGGACGGTGACGAGGATCTAGGGCGCCACGTTCCTCACGAATCCTCATAGTGGCATGCCCGAGAGGGCAGGGACACGTGCGGCCGGAAGGAAGGCAGCCTCGGGAATGAAGGAGCACGAAGATGCCGCTTTCGACGAAATTTGACGCGGCTCTGACCTACGCTTCCGAGTTGCACCGCACCCAGGTGCGCAAAGGCAGCAACATTCCGTATGTCGGACATCTTCTCAGTGTCTGCTCGCGGGTAATCGCCGAGGGTGGGACCGAGGTCCAGTCGATAGCTGCCCTTCTTCACGATGCGGCCGAGGATCAGGGCGGCCTGGAGCGGCTCGCGGACATCAGGCGCAAGTTCGGCGAAGAGGTCGCGGCAATTGTCGCCGATTGCACGGATTCCTACGTCGAGCCGAAACCGGAGTGGCGTCCGCGCAAGGAGGCCTATCTCGCGGCCCTGCGGAACAAGCCGAAGGCATCGCTACTGGTTTCGCTTTGCGACAAGGTCGACAACGCCGAGGCCATCCTGCGCGACTATGGCGAGATCGGCGATGCCGTCTGGGCGAGGTTCACCGGCGGCAGAGAGGGAACGGGCTGGTACTACCGAACGCTCGCGTCGATCTTCCAGACCGCCTATCCGGGACGGCTCGCCGATACGCTCTCCCGGGTCGTCAGCGGGTTTCCCACCGGCGGTAGGGCAACCTAGAAGAAGTGATCGGCATACGACGGTGAAATGAGCCGCCCCCCTCATGCGCAAAAGGCGCGCCGCTCGGGCGCGCCTTCCGGAAGATCGGGTGAGAGCCGGTGGCCGCCTAGTCGAAGCGGCCGCTCGCATGGGCGAGCATGGTGTAGACCTTGCCGGTGTCCGAGGTGAGATAGGCGGTCGCCGTCGCCGGATCCTTGCCGTTCGCCTCGTTGAGCAGCTTCTCGAAATCCGCGACGTAGCGGTCGACGGCGGCCCGGAAGGACTCGTCGCGCTGATACTTCTTGCGGATCTCATCGAAGGTCTGCTGGCCCTGCAGCGTGTAGAGGCGGCGCGTGAAGAGATTGCGCTCGCCGCGACGGTGACGGTCCCAGAGCTCGACCGCCGCATTGTGGTCGATGGCGCGGGCAATATCGCTGGACAGGCCGCCGAGCGGGCCGGGACCAGCCGCCGGCGCGGCCGCTGGCGCCGCCTGCTGCGGAGCCGCATAGCCGCCATTGGAGGCCGACGGAGCCGGCGCCGGCTCGGCCGCCGGCACCTCGTCGTCGGTCGAGGCGCGGCGGAGGAGGTCGGAGACCCAGCCGCGTTCCTCGCCGCCAGCCGATGTCTCCTGCCCCGGGGCCGCGATGCGGGCCGGAGGACGCGGCGTCACGGTCTGGCGCGGCGGCGGAGCCGAGGGCATGGCGCGGAGCGGCTCGCTCGGACGCGGCGGGGGCGGGGCGGCGCGGAAGTCGCTCCGCGGTGCGCCGCCATTGCCGCTCGTCGAGCGCCGGGCCTCGAGCGTCCGGGTCGAGGAGAAGCCGTTGCCAGCATCGCCCTCGGCAAAGGCGCTGGCGCGGGGCGGCTCGGCCGTGAACTCGGCCGCCGGCTGGCGGCGCTGCTCGAGGCTCGACCAGGAGGCCTGGCTCTCGGCGCCAACGGCCGTCGCCACCGGCTGGACGTCGATGTTGCGCGGAGCCGCGGCCATGCGCGGCTCGCCGAGCGAGGGGCTCGACAGGTCGAGGGTCTTGCCGTGGCGGCTGATGATCTCGGAGAGGTCGGACAGCGCCTTGATCTGGTCGCCGACCACGCGCCGCATGGCATCGGCGCTCTCGCGGGCCTCCTCGGGCATTTCGAGGACGCCCTTCTTCAGCTCGCTCCGGGTGGCGTTGAGGTCGTGCTGCAGTTCCTGCGTGGCGAGCCGCATCTCGCGCGTCGCCTCGGCGAAGCGCTTGGTGGTATCGGCGACGACGCCGCCCATCTCCTCGAGGAGGATGCGGTTCGACTCGCGCACCGCCTCGGCCGCCTTGCGGCTTTCCGAATTGGCGGTCCGGTTGAGGTTCTCGAAGTTGTCGATGACGCCCTTGGCGGCGGTCGCCGTGTTCTCCGTCAGCATGCGGCTGACCGCGGTGGCGCGCTCCTCGGCGGTCTTCAGCGTCTCCGAGATGATGCGCGTGAAGGAGCGCATCATGCCGTCGAGCTCCTCGCTCCGCGACCGCAGGCCGGCGGCGAGATTCTCCAGCGCCGGGCGGCGCTCCTCGACCGTCGCCTCGATCTGGCGATTGACCTCGGTGAGGTGGCGGGTCGCCTCGGTGAGCGACTGGCTCTGCGCCTCGAAGCGCTTCACTACGTTGCTGACGCCGTCGAGGATGTCGCCCGAAACGCCGGTGAGGCGCTGCACCTGCTCGGCGAGCTCGCCGGAGGAGAGCTGCGTCGTCTCGACGGCATGCTGGATCGAGGTCGCGAACTCGTTCGCCCGCGAGGCGAGGTTGGTCTCGATCTTGATGAGGTTGTCGCTCGAGGACGAGAGAAGTCCGTTGAGCAGGTCGTTGGAGCGCGACAGGCGGTCGACGATGTCGGCGACCTCGCTGCGCATCTTCTCGTTGGTGGCGGCGAAGGCCTGGGCGACGCGCTCGCCGCTCTCCATGAGGGTGTGCGCGGCCTGGTCGCTGCGGGTGACCACCATCTCGACGATGTCGCTGCCGCGCTGGTCGAGCGTGCGGAGCAGCACGTTGGAACGGCCGTCGAGGAGGGCGGCGAGCTCGCTCGAACGGGCGCCGAGCACGTCGTTGAACTCGCGGGTGCGCAGCTCGAGCGCCTCGGTGACCGCGGAGGCGCGGTGGCCGAGCATGGTCTCGATCTCGTTGACCGAGCGGCCGAACAGGGTCGACGCCTCGCTCGCCGAGCTGCGCAGCGCCTGGGTGGCCTCGCCCGCCTCCTGGACGAGGCGCTGGGTGACGTCGCTGATGGCGTGACGGACGCCTTCGGCGACCTGGTCGGTCTTGGCGGCGAGCGCCGAGGTAATGGCGCTGGCGCGCTCCGACAGGGTCTCGGCGAGCTCGTTGGTGCGCGCCGCGAGCTGGCCGCCGACCTCGATCAGGCGGCCGTCGATGAGCGCGGCGAACTCGGTCTGGCCGCTGGTGAAGGTCTCGGCGATCTCCCGGGTGCGCTCGATGAGCGTCTGGTTGATCTGGCGCGAGCGGTGGTCGAGCGCCTCGGCGATGCGGTGCGAATTGCTCTCCAGCGATTCGGAGACCGCGTCGATCTTGCCGCGAATGTCGGAACCGAACGAAGCGAGGCGGTCGGCGAGCGACTGCTCCATCTGCTGGGCCTGGTCGCCGAGCGCGGTGATGAGGGCAGGGCCACGCTGGCCGATGAGCTCGCCGATGCGCACGAAATGCTCGTCGAGGCCCTGGCCGAGCTCCTGGCCGTGGACGCGCAGCACCTCGCTGAAGCGGGAGCTGGAATCCGCGATCTTCTCGTAGATGGCGCTGCCGCGGGTCTCGATCGCGTCGGCGACCTCGGTGCCCGAATTGATGATCTTCTCGTGGATGCCGACGCCGCGGCTCTCGATGGCGTTCGCCACGTCGCGGCCGGAGGCGAGGATCTTCTGGTGGATGGAGACGCCACGCGACTCGATCGCGTCGCCGACGTGCTGGGTCGCTTCCACGATCGAATCGTAGATGGCGGTGCCGCGGCTCTCGATGGTGTCGGCGATCTCGCGGGACGAGGACAGGATGCGCTCGTGGATGGAAGCGCCGCGGCCCTCGATCTCGTTGGCGATGGCGCCGCCCGAGTCGACGATGCGCTGGTGCAAAGTGTTGCCCTGGTCCGAGATGCGGTCGGCGATGCGGGTGCCCGAATCGACGATGCGCTCGTGGATGGCGCCGGCGCGCGAGGCGATGGTCTCGGCGATCTCGTTGCCCGAGGCGATGATCGTCTCGTTGATCTTCATGCCGCGGACGGCGATGGCCTTGGCCACCTCGCCGCCGACGGAGGCGAGGCGCTGGGTAAGCTCGGCGCTGCGCTCGTCGAAGGTCTCGTAGACGGCGGTGGAAGCCGTGTCGATCGTCTCGCGGAGCGAGGCGGTGCGGCCCTCGATGAGGTTCGCCATGGCCTCGCCGGTGGAGGCGAGGCGCTCGTTGAGCTCGGTGCCGTTGACCGAGATCGCCTCGAAGATGCGGTCGCCGGTGCGCGACAGGCGGTCGGCAAGCTCGCCGCCGCGGATGGTGATGGTCTCGGCGATGCGGGTGCCGGTCTCGTCGAGCTTGTCGTTGATCTCCTGGCCGCGCAGCGCGAGGTCGACGAGGAGCGAGTCGGAGTTGCTCTTCAGCGCTTCGTTGACCTCCTTGACGTGGCTGGAGATCGTCGCGGCGGCGAGGTTGCCGGTCTCGGAGATCGAGCGGGTGATCTCGTCGGTGCGGGTGTCGAAGTTGCTGACCAGCTCGGAGCCGACGCGGGCGAGGGTGTCGTTCACCTCGCGGCCGCGCTCGGCGATGGTGTCGGCCATGGCGCGGCCGGTGGTCTCGAGCGTGTCGTTGATGTCGGCGGAGCGGGCGAGCAGCGCGTCGGTCACCTGGGCGCCGGTCTGGGCGAGCGATTCGGCGACGTCGCTGACGGTGTCGGCAAGGCGGGTGACGAGGTCCTCGCCGCGCGAGGCGAGCTGGCCGACCATGTTCTCGCCGGCGCTGGAAAGGGCGAGGGTGATGTGCTCGCCGCGCTCGGTCAGCGCGGTGGTGATGCGGTTGCCCGAATGGGTGACGTTCTCGGCGATCGACTCCGAAGCGATGCGCAGGTCCTTCGACAGCGATTCCTGGGCGCTGACGATGGACGTGCGGACGCGCTCGGAATTGATGACGATGGCCTCGCGCTGGCCGGCGAGGTCGTCGATCAGCGAGCGCATGCGCGTCTCGTTGTCCGAGTAGGAACGTTCGAGCGCCGCCACCTCGTTGTGGACGAGGAGCTCGAGCTCGCTGGCGCGGGCAAGCGCGCGCTCGATGCCGTCGCCGACGGCGGCGACCTCGCGGCGGATCGCCTGGCTGACATTGGCGATGGCGTCGGTGGCGATGTTCTCCGGCTCCGACAGGCGCGAGGCGACGTCGGTGATGGAGCGCGCGACGATGCGCATCTCCTGGGTGCGCCACATCATCGAGGCGATGGCCCAGATGAAGCCGATCGGCACGAACAGGAAGAGGGCGATGTTGAGGAGGCGCGGCGAGGTAAGCAGTGTCTCGCCCTGGCCGACGAGGCCGCCGCCCGAAAGCGCGACGCCGAAGACGATCACGGCCCAGAGCAGCGAAAGCGCCATGGCCGTCGGGTAGATCATCCGCGACGGGCGGCGCTGGTAGCCCATGGCGCCGACGGGGCGGCGGTCGTCATTGGCGGCGAAGCGGCTGCGCGAACCGGCGGCGCGCGGACGCGCGGGCTGCGGCTGGGGAGCGGCTTCCTCCTCGGCCGGGCGGGCGGCGGCAGCGGCCGGCTCAGGCCGGCGGGCCTCCTCGCGGCGGGGCGGGGCTTCCTCGCGCGGGCGCGGCGGCTCGAGGCGGCGGGGCGGGGCGGGCAGGCGCGACTGTTCGGGACGGCGGCCAAGCTCGCCACGGCGCGTGGCATCGGCCGGGCTGCGGGCGGATTCGGGGGCACGCGGTTCCGGTGGGCGCCGCGAACCCCGCTCGCTTTCCTCCCCGGGACCTCCGAAATCGAGCCTCAGGGCCTCTTCGACCGCGGAAAGAGCCGCGTCGTTGGGGGTTTTCGAGCGTGGGTTGGTCGCCATTACTGATGCCTCGCGTCCGTACTCGGTACCATGTCGGCCGCTCCACCGGTGGGCATTACTGGCACCCAGCCGGCCAAGCGCAGGCAAATGACTACTGACAGAAGAAATCGCCCGTTTCCGGCGTCCCACTCCCGCCCGTAGAACAGTCTCCGCGCTTACGGACTGCCTGAACAAGGCAATCCGATAGGCCTCCACTCATTCGCCGCTAAGGCAATCTAATGGCACATTGATGGCAGAGCGACAAGAAATTCGGGCGAATTTTAACGATTGTCCCGGCGTTTCAACGAGGTGAGGCGGCGAATTTTTCCTAGGCGGCAAAGGCCCCGCCGGCCCGCGGGATTCCGATCTCCGGGGAGGGTTGGTTAACCACGGTGGGAAGGGCGTTAACCATCTCTTAAGATTGTCGGGATGCTAGCGTCGTCGATCGCAATTTACCGGTTGTTTCCGTGGTCCATATACCTTCCCCTGTTCGGGGGTCGTCCGGGGTCGGAGTGGCGCGTATGGCGTTCAATTCCAGTGCAGCCTTGGCCGAGCGGGGGTTCGAGCATCCGCCCGCCCGGCGCCTGCCGGTCGACCTGAACCACCTCCACAACCAGACCTTCGGCGACCGCAAGCTCCAGCGCGAGGTGCTGAGGCTCTTCGTGCGGCATTCCGCCGACCAGATCGAGCGGCTGCGGGCGGCGATCGCGCCCGAGGAGCGGCGCGAGGCGGCCCATGCGCTGGTCGGGTCGGCGCGCGGGGTGGGCGCCTTCTCGGTCGCCTATATCGCGGCGGAAATCGAGCTCTCGCGCGGCCCGATCGTCGGGCGGCTGAAGGCGCTCGATGCCGCGATCGTGGCGGCGCAGGGCTTCATTCGCGACTTCCTGGCGGAGTAGGGCGGCCTCCCGGGCGGGGGATGGCTCCCATCCGGATAAGGGCTATGGCGGGTTTCGGGCGTTTGGCCTATATGGGCCGCGCGCCGGGCTTCCCGGGCTTTTCCCTCTATCTATCCGCGATCCCCGGACGATGGCCAAGATCACCTATATCGGCAATGACGGTCAGCGCTATGAGGTCGAGGCCGAGAACGGCTCGACGGTCATGGAGAATGCCATCCGCAACGGGGTCCCCGGCATCGAGGCGGAGTGCGGCGGCGCCTGCGCCTGCGCCACCTGCCACGTCTATGTCGACGAGGCCTTCAAGGAGGCTGTCGGCGAGCCGGAGCCGATGGAGGAGGACATGCTCGACTTCGCCTTCGACGTGCGCCCCAATTCGAGGCTTTCCTGCCAGATCCGCGTCCGCGACGAACTGGACGGGCTGGTGGTGACGGTGCCCGAGCGGCAGGGCTAGTTCCGCGCGGGAAGGGGAAAGCCCGACCCCGGCAGGCGCCGCTTCCGCACAATCATGCTTTGCCTTGGCGGCGGGGCGGCGATAAGCATCCGCGCGCAACGGATTGAGCGAGACATGAACGACACGACCGCCGCCACTGCCAGCGAAGTCATCGAGAAGGACGTGCTCATCATCGGCGCGGGGCCTGTCGGGCTCTTCGCCGTGTTCGAGCTCGGGCTCCTCGATCTCAAGGCCGCGGTCATCGACATCCTCGACCGGCCGGGCGGGCAATGCGCCGAGCTCTACCCGGAGAAACCGATCTACGACATTCCGGGCTTCCCGGTCGTCACCGGGCAGGGCCTGGTCGACAACCTCCTCAAGCAGGTCGGGCCGTTCAAGCCGAGCTATCATTTCGGCCATATGGTCGAGAGCCTGCAGCGCGACCCCGACGGCCGCTTCCGGCTGACGACGGACCGTGGCGCGGTGTTCCTCGCCAAGGTGGTGGTGATCGCGGCGGGCGGCGGCTCGTTCCAGCCGAAGCGCCCGCCGGTGCCCGGCATCGAGGGCTACGAGGGCACCTCGGTCCACTACGCGGTTCGCCGCATGGAAGATTTCCGCGACCATGACGTGCTGATCGTCGGCGGCGGCGATTCGGCGCTCGACTGGACGCTGAACCTGCAGCCGCTGGCGAAGTCGCTGACGCTGCTCCATCGCCGCGACGAGTTCCGCGCGGCGCCGGACAGCGTCAACAAGATGCGCGAGCTGGTGGATAGCGGGAAGGTGAAGCTGGTCTTCGGCCAGGTGGCCGGCCTGCGCGGCGATGCCGGCCAGACGACCCATGCGGTGGTCAAGGACAAGGACGGCAAGGAGATCGAGCTCTCGGCCTCGCGCATCCTGCCCTTCTTCGGGCTGACCATGAAGCTCGGGCCGATCGCGCAGTGGGGCATCAACCTCACCGAGAACCTGATCTCGGTGGATACCGCGCGCTTCGAGACCTCGGAGCGCGGGATCTTCGCCATCGGCGACATCAACACCTATCCGGGCAAGCTGAAGCTGATCCTCTCCGGCTTCCACGAGGCGGCGCTGATGGCGCAGGCGGCGGTGCGCATCGCGGCGCCCGACAAGAAGATCGTGTTCCAGTACACGACCTCGTCCTCGAACCTGCAGAAGAAGCTCGGCGTTATCTGACGGATTCGCGCGGCGTTACTGCTGGGTGAAGACGATGTCGCTCGCCACGAATTTCGGCTTGCCGTCGGCGCCGAGGGCGTTGGACGTCAGCCGGTAGCCGCCTTTTTCCGCCACGACCAGCGAGATGATGGCGCCGCCCGGCTTGCGGGTCATGCGGTCGGTGAACTGGGCGTTGAACTCGATGTGGCCGTCCCTGCCGGTGCCGGCGATCCAGGCCGGGCCGATGGTGCTCGCCGACTGCAGGGAGCCCTCGTACTGGCCGAGGCCACGGGCGGTGATCTTGCCGCTGATGCGACCGAACTTGTCGGAGAGGGCGCAGCGGCCGCTCTGCTCCAGCGAATTGCCGCCATCCGCCAACTTGTTGGAAACGCTGCAGTAAACCATCTCGGGCTTGCCGTTCGGGCTCGCCTTGTAGGTGCCGCGGCCGACCCATTTGCCGACGAATTTCGCAAGCAGCGGATCGGATTCGGCATGCGCCGGAGCAAGGAAAGCGAGGGAAAGCAGGAGGGCGGCGAGGAGCGGAACCGTCCGCGTCTTCCGCGATTGGCTAGGCATGGGCGATTATCCCCGGGGAACAGGTTCGGCCGCGAAGCGGATACTAGGCAAAATCGGTGCGAATGTGACCATCTGTCACCGGCGGGGGCAGGGCGTGAAATTGCCGCGGAGAAGGGGACAATGAAGCATCAGACCTATGTCTTCGCCGATGATGGCGACATTCCCAATAACCGCCTGCCGCTCATCGTCTATCCGGGGATGGTCGCGGCCGGGGCCGGCGACGCGGCCGTCGCCTTCGAGACCCTTTTCGCCTCGAACGGCTGGGGCGGCATGTGGCGGAACGGCATCTATCCCTTCCATCACTACCATTCGACGGCGCATGAGGTGCTCGGCATCGCGGGCGGCCGGGCCGAGGTGCGCTTCGGAGGCGAGCGGGGACAGACGCTTGCGGTGAAGGCGGGCGACGCCGTGCTTATCCCCGCCGGTTGCGGGCACAAGCGGGTATCGGCAAGCCATGACCTCCTGGTGATAGGCGCCTATCCGAAGGGACAATGGGCCGACCTGATGCGCGAGGGCGCGGAGGACAGAGCGGGGATAAGGGCGCGGATCGCGGCGGTGCCGATGCCGGCGGCCGATCCGCTCGGCGGCAAGGCCGGGCCGATGGCAAGCGCCTGGAAGTGATCAGCTTTCCTTGCGGGTGCCGAGCCTGGTCAGCTGGCTCATCACGTCGGAAAGGCGGGGCGGGCGACCGGTGACGAAGGGGAGCGGCCGGCACACTTCGATGGCCGCGATACCGACCCGCGCGGTCAGCAATCCGTTGACGACACCCTCGCCGAGACGGGCACTGAGACGGGCCGCGATGCCATGCCCAAGTATCTGAGACACCATTGAATCGCCCGCGGCCATTCCGCCGGTGACGGCGAGGTGCCCGATGGCGGCACGGGTGAGCCGGAGGAAGCCGAGCGTGCCCGGACGACCGCCATAGAGAGTGGCGAGCTTGCGAACGAGTCGCAGGATCTCGGTGCCGACGAAGATGAGGTCGACGAGCGCGCGCGGCGAGACGGCGGTGACCACCGCAACGCGCTGGGCCGAGGCCATGACGGCACGACGGGCGGCCTCGTCGAGCGGCAGGAGGAGCGACCCCTCGGCGAGGCCGATGAGGTCGCGGCCGTCGATGATCTCGCGGACATGGCCGGAGAGCTCGGCACGGCCGCGCGCGGTCTCGGGCCGGGCGCTGTAGAGGTCGATCAGCTCGCCGGCGATCTTTCGGGCGGCATCGCGATCGTCCCCGGCGACGGCGCGATCGGCCGCCTCGTGGATGTGGGTGATGCGGCGGATGCGGAGGAGGCCGGTGATCTCGCGGACGGCGATGGCGACGAGGGCGAGGGCGGCGAGGCCGGCAAAGGCGACGGCGATCCAGCCGAGCGCGTCGTTGCGGGCGAAGAGGCCCTCGATGAGATTGTCGATGGCGAGGCCGATGGCCATGACGGCGAGGCCGCCGAGGGCGCCGAGGAGGAGCTTCAGCCAGCGCCGGCCGCGCTTCGGGATGATGGCGAGCTCGTTCGCCGGCAGGTCCGCCGGAACGGCGAAGGGATCGGCATCGGGCGTGATCGAGGGTGGCGCGCCGACGCCCGGCACATAGCCGGGCTCGAGCATGTCGAGCTCGTCCAGCGAAAAGACGGCGGGCGCGCGCGGGGCCTTGCTCATGACAGGCGGTCTCCGATCAGGAATTCGAGCGCGCGGTCGAGGCGGATGTGGGGCAGGGAGAGGGTCAGCCCTTCCGCGGTCTGCTCGAGCTTCGGCGGCCGGAAGCGGACGAAGCGGAGCGGCACGGGCGCGCCGCTGGTGAAGACCGGGGCGGGATCGTCGGGCAGGTCGCCGGGGAACATGGCGATCTCGGACGTGCCGTCGAAGGCGCGGCCCTCGACGGTTTCGCCGGGAAGCGGCGTGCCGATGATCGAGGGAAGCGCCTCGCCGCGCCGGCTGACGGTGCCCTCGCGGGTGGCGCGCACGGAGGCGAGCGCCAGGACCTCGACCCTGGCACCGGCGAATTTCGCGCGGCCAACGGCGCCGGCGACGAGGCGGGCGAGGATCGCTTCCAGCCGGTCGTGGTCGCCGTGATGGAGGTGATCGGCCTTGGTGGCGGCGAAGAGGATGCGGTCGATGCGACGGGTGACGAGGGACGAGAACCAGCCGGTGCCGCCGATGCGGAAGGCGGAGAGCACGTCGGCGAGCGCGCCTTCGAGGTCGGCGAGCGCGGTGGCGCCGGCGTCGAGGGCATCGAGGACGTCGACCAGCACGATCTGGCGGTCGAGGCGGGCGAAGTGGTCGCGGAAGAAGGGCCGCACGACGGCGCTCTTATAGGACTCGTAGCGCCGCGCCATCATGGCGGCGAGCGAGCCGGCGGGCGGCGTGCCCTCGACGGGAAGCGGCGCGAAGGTGAGCGCCGGCGAGCCGTCGAGGTCGCCGGGCATGAGGAAGCGGCCGGGGGGCTGGGTGGCGACGCGGTCGCTGCGGCGGCAGGCGCGCAGGTATTCGGTGAAGAGGGCGGCGAGCTCGCGCGCGAGGGTTTCGTCCTCCGGCGCGCCCGGATCGACGGTGGCGAGGCGGGCGAGCCAGGGTGCGGCGACCGCGTCGTGGCCCTCGGCGCGGGCGAAGGCGAGCGCCTCGCCCGACCAGGTGGCGTAGTCCCTGGAGAGGAGCGTCAGGTCGAGGAGCCATTCGCCGGGATAGTCGACGATGTCGAGATGGAGCTTCCCGCGGCCGAGCCGGCGGGAGAAGAATGACGCCGACTCGTAGCGGATGGTGAGGCGGAGCTCGCTGATGCGGCGGGTCGATTCCGGCCAGATGCGCTTCTCGACCAGAGCGCGGACGTGGTCCTCGTAGTCGAAGCGCGGCACCGCGTCGTCGGGCTGCGGCTGCAGGCCGGCGCCGGTCACCCGGCCGGAGGCATAGGCCTTGAACACCGGCAGCCTTCCGCCATGGATGAGGTTGTGGACGAGGGCGGTGATGAAGACGGTCTTGCCGGCACGGGCGAGGCCGGTGACGCCGAGGCGGAGCGAGGGCGTGACCAGGCCGGTGGCACGCTCGGCGAGCGTGGCGAGCGCCAGCCGGGTTTCGTCGGTGATCGTGGCGAGCGTCAAATGGCGGTCTCCGGTCCCGGCACGGATGTAGGTGTTCCGGCGGGCGGTGGCGAGTCCGGTGCAAGCGGCAATGGCCGGGAGCGGCGCTCTGCACGCGCCCCCTCCACCGGCTTCGCCGGTCCCCCTCCCCCGTAAACGGGGGAGGAACCAGGTCGCGCAAGCGGCGCAGCGGCAGGCGTTCAACGAAAGGAAGAAAGACGCGGATGGCCGGCACAGGGCCGGCCATGACGATCTGGAGAGGGACACAGCGCCTCAATCGTCGCCGACGTCCTCGTCGGCCCGGGCGACGGCGCGCGGCGTGAGGAAGGCGGCGAGCGTGCCCGAGCGAGGCGCGATGGCGGACCAGGCGTCGGCGTCGAAATCGATCACCGCGAGAGCCGCGGTCGGGTAGCGGTCGGCGAGGTCAGCGAGGAGCTGGCGATCTCCCCGGCCGGCGAACATGAGCGCCGTGGCATGGCTCGCCGGATTGTGCCCGACGACGAGGAGCCGGGAGGCGGCGTCGCCATGGGCGGCGATGACGGACTGGTAGTTGCCCGATCCGGGCTCGTAGAGGCCAT
This sequence comes from Hyphomicrobiales bacterium, assembly GCA_017305635.1. Lineage (GTDB taxonomy): Bacteria > Pseudomonadota > Alphaproteobacteria > Rhizobiales > Kaistiaceae > JAFKKF01. Next base: position 263,885 of record JAFKKF010000007.1, read on the forward strand.
CGATCGTGGCGACCGCCGGCGCGGGCGCACCGAGAACGGCGAGAACGCCATCCAGCGTCTCGCGCGTACGCTGCGCCGGCGAGACGAGGACGCGGTCGGGGCGATACTCGTCGGCCGCCAGCACGCCGCCCATCAGGGTCGCGGCACGCTCACCGCGGGGGGCGAGGGGACGGTCCCGGTCGGGGCGGCCGGGCGCGCCCCAGTCGGACTTGGCATGGCGGAGGATCATCAGGCGAAGCATCGGGGCAGCATGGCATGGCGGCGATGGCGCTCAAACATGGCGGAGCGGCGCATGCAAAGAAAAAGCCCCCGCTGCTGCCGCAGCGGAGGCTCTCCGGTTGTGCGCCGGCGGAAGGTCAGGGCAGCTGGCAGGCGTAGCGGCAGCCATCGAAGTTCATGTAGGTGCCCGCCCAGGGGCCGCTCCACTTGAACGAGTTCGGGTACTTGGCCGCGCACTGCTGGTACCAGGACTGCGGGACCGCGTACTGGATCGGCGGGCACTGCTGCCCACGCGGCGGACCAGCGAAGCCGGGGCCTTTCGGCGGCGGGGGCGGCGGCTGGTAGCTGGCGGCCATGCACTGGTCGTAGCGCTGCTGGTAGAATTTCTGCCACTGGGCGCCGCCGACGACGATGCCGGTGCCGCCGCCGATCAGGGCGCCGGTGCCGGCCCCCTTGTTGCCGCCGAGGATGCCGCCGAGGACGGCACCGCCGATGGCGCCGACGAAACCGCCGGTCGCAGCACTGCCGGTGGCCTTGCCGTTGGCATACTGGCGCGCGACGCTGTCGCAATATTGCGGCGAGGCGGCGCTGGCGCTCTCCACGCCGAGGCCGATGAGGCCGGCGAGGGCGAGCAGGGTGATACCAATCTTCATTGCCCGTAGGCTCCTTCTTGTTCCGGGTCGCGCCGCCCGAATCGACGCGGGCAATGCCTCTTGCCCACGGGCGCTATGGAACGGACATCCGTCAGGTTCAGTGAACCATGTCACACCTGAACCGGGGATGAACCGCCCGCCGGTCCCGGCAGAGCAAGGCAGTGATTCTTGGGCGTTTTCAGGGCGGCGGCAGCGACCGGCCGGAGAGATCAGTCGTCGCGGTAGACGCGCTCGCGGCGCTCGTGGCGCTCCTGCGCCTCGATCGACAGGGTGGCGATCGGGCGCGCGTCGAGCCGCTTCAGGCTGATCGGCTCGCCGGTCTCCTCGCAATAGCCGTAGGTGCCGTCGTCGATGCGCTGGAGCGCGGCGTCGATTTTGGAGATGAGCTTGCGCTGGCGGTCGCGGGCGCGGAGCTCGATGGCGCGATCGGTTTCCGAGGAGGCGCGGTCGGCGAAGTCCGGATGGTTCTGGCTCTCGTCATGGAGATGCTGGAGCGTCTCCTTGGCTTCCTTCAGAATCTCCTCCCTCCAGTTGGCGAGCTTCTGGCGGAAGTATTCCCGCTGCCGGTCATTCATGAACGGCTCGGAGTCGGTCGGGTGGTAGGCGACGGTAGCAGTGGCAACGGAACTGGCACGCGGCATGAACGACCCCTGGCTGACGCGAAGCGCGCGGAATATAGCGATGCGATTCCGCCGGGACAATAACCGCTGCGTGACGTTTGGGTGACCGGGCCGGGGACCCCGCAAGGAGCCAGCAAAACCGCTGGAAACAGCCGTTTTCCCGGTCAGGAGCGGCGGCCGGAAATCTCGCCGAGGAGGCGCGCCATCTCGCGCTCGAGGTCGCTGACGCGGGCGCCGGCGGGGTTGCCGGGCTCCTCGGCGGCAGTCTCGGGCACGTGGCCTTCGGGTTCAGGCGATTCGATCGCCGCGGCTTCTTCCGCCGCTTCCGCGGCGGCGCCAGCGGCATAGTCGGGCTCTTCTTCCGGTGGCGAGAAGGCGGCGGGAAGATCGGCCTCCTCCGGTTCCGGCGCGTGGAGCGGCGGCGCCTCTTCCTCCGCGGCGAAGATCTGCTCGAGGGCGGCGGTCTCCTCGAACGACGGCGCGGGCGCCGGCTGCTCGGCGGCGACAGCCGCGGATGGCAGCGGGGCGAAGCGGCCGCGGCCGCGCGGCTCGGACATCGCGGCGGGCTCGCTCGCCTCGGCGACGGCCGGGGCGGATTCGCGGCGTGGCACCGGACGGGGCGCCGGCGGCGCCGGGGTGCGGCGCGGCGGGAAGGGGATCGGCTGGTCGGCGCCGAGGCGCCCATGACGCGGCGCGCCGACGGCAATCGCGGGCTCGGCCTCCGGCGGAGGCGCCGCCGGCTGCGACGGCGCGGGGACAGCCGCGACGGGCTCCGGACGCGGCGGCTCGACCCGGGCGGGGGCGTTGCGCGCCGCGGCGGGGAGCGGCGTGCGGGCCGGGGCGGGGCCGGAGGGCACGGGCGTGGCCGACGCGGCACCGGCGCCGCCCTGGGCCTGCTGCGGGGTGCGCGCGGCGGCGGTGCGGGTCCGCAGGATGGCGGGCTCGACGACGATGTCGGACGGGCCGCCGATCAGGAGGAGGTGCTCGACATTGTCGCGGCGCACGAGGACGAGGCGGCGGCGGTTGTCGACGGCCATGGCGTCGACGATGGCGAGACGGGGCAGGCGGCCGCGGCCGCCGGCGGTGAAGGCACCGCCGGAATAGCGGCGGACCAGCCAGACCACCACGAGGATGAGCAGGAGGACGACGACCAGCGTGATGACGAACTGGGCGATGATCGCCCCGGTTTCGCCGAAGACAGGTTCCAGCATTTCACGCATGGGGTGGGTTCCCTCCTGCCTCTCATGCTGCCCCGCGCCGCATGTCGGCCGAATCGGCAGAATGCCTAACTTTTCGTGCGGGACGCCGCGATTGCAAGGGCGGATGCGGCGGATTTTCCCGCGCGCTGCCATCGCGAAAAGCCCCCGCCGGACCTGCTCGCCGTAGAAAAGGGCGGGAAAAAGGCCGCCGAAAGGCGCCCGTGCGGCGTTGAAATCGCGCCGTTTCACGACCATCCTCGTCGGCACCGGTGCCGCGGCTGATTCGGGCGGACCAGACGGCTGCCGGGCGAGGGAGATTCCGGGACGGCATGATCGATCGCGCGCACGAGGAAGTCCGCGCCGCGCCGGCGGTCGACAATTCGGGACGGCTGACCGGCGCCGGGCGCCTGGTGGTGCTGGCCTTCGGACTCGTCGGGGTCGCGATCGGCTTCGCCATCCTGCAGCGCGACCGGGCGGAGCCCTTCGTCCTCGGCCTGCTCGGCGTGCTGGCGGTGATCGGCGTGTTCACGCTGCTCGCCGGGGCCATCGGGCTGTTGCGCTTCGCCGGCCGCAGCCGGAGCGACCACCTCGCCCGCGCGGTGGTGGACGCGACCGATGCCGGCGTCGTGGTCACCGATCGCGACGGCCGCATCGTCTACGCCAACGGGGCCTATGCGGCGATGACCGGGGCCGCCTCGACGGGCGACGTGAAGAGCGTCGAGCGCTTCCTCTCGGGCGACGCCAGCGGCGCCGAGGCGATCTACCGGCTGGCGCGCGAGCTGCGCGAAGGGCGGCCGGCGGGCGAGGAGATCCGCCTCGCGTCGCCGCCTCCGGGCGAGCCGGCCGGCGGGGGCGGGCGCTGGTTCCGCGTGCGCGCGCATCCGGTGACGCTGGAGGAGGGCGGCAAGACGCTCACCGCCTGGTCGGTCACCGACATCAGCCGCGAGCGGTCGCAGCAGGAGGCGGTCTTCCAGGAGCTGCAGCACGCGATCGACTACCTCGACCATGCCCCCGCGGGCTTCTTCTCGGCCGAGCCGGACGGGCGCATCGTCTACATGAACGCGACGCTCGCGGAGTGGCTCGGCATCGACCTCGCGCGCTTCGTGGCGGGAGCGATGCGGCTCCGCGACATCGTGCGCGGCGATGCCGTGGCGCTGCTCGAAGGCCTGCCCGGGGAAGACCGGCGCGACCGCACGGAGACGATCGACCTCGACCTCGTCAAGCGCAACGGCCAGAGCCTGCCGGTGCGGCTTCTCCATCGCGTTCCGATCGCCGCCGACGGCGCGCCGGGGGCGACGCGCACGCTGGTGCTGAACCGCTCGCCCGGCGAGGAGGCCTCCGAGGCGCTGCGCGCGGCGGAAGTGCGCTTCACGCGCTTCTTCAACAATACCCCGATCGCCATCGCGGCGGTCGACCGGCAGGGGCGGATCGGGCGCACCAATGCACCCTTCCTCAAGCTCTTCGGATTCCCGCGCGGCGAGGGGCCGGGCGGTCGGGCGCGGCTCGTCGACCTCGTCGCCAAGCCCGAGCAGGAGATGCTGCAGGCGGCGCTGAACGCGGCCGCGGCAGGCAATGCCGAGATCGTGCCCATCGACGTCACGCTCGCCGAGAAGGAGGGGCGGAGCGTGCGCTTCTACGTCAACCCGGTGGAGAACGGGTCGGGCGACGAGGCGGCGATCGTCAACGCGCTCGACATCACCGAGCAGCGCGCGCTCGAGAACCAGGTCCGCCAGCAGCAGAAGATGGAATCGGTCGGCCAGCTTGCCGGCGGCGTGGCGCACGACTTCAACAACGTGCTGACCGCGATCATCGGCTTCTCCGACCTGCTGCTCGCCAACCACCGGCCGAGCGACCCGTCCTTCCAGGACATCATGAACATCAAGCAGAACGCCAACCGCGCGGCGGGGCTCGTGCGCCAGCTGCTGGCGTTCTCCCGCCGGCAGACGCTGCGCCCGCAGGTGCTGGCGCTCGGCGACGTGCTGTCGGACCTGTCGATCCTGCTGACCCGGCTGCTCGGCGAGAAGGTCAAGCTGCAGATGGTCCACGGGCGCGACCTGTGGCCGATCAAGGCCGACCTGAACCAGTTCGAGCAGGTGATCATCAACCTCGCGGTCAACGGCCGCGATGCCATGCCGGGCGGTGGCACGATGACCGTCCGGACGCGGAACCTGACCGCTGCCGAGGTCGCCGCGTTCAACTACCATCCGCTGCCGCCGGCCGACTACGTGCTGATCGAGGTCGAGGATAACGGCACCGGCATCCCGGCGGACGTGCAGGCACGCATCTTCGAGCCGTTCTTCTCGACCAAGGAAGTGGGCAAGGGCACCGGCCTCGGGCTCTCGACCGTCTACGGCATCGTCAAGCAGACCGGCGCGCACATCTTCTTCGACAGCGAGATGGGCAAGGGCACGACCTTCCGCATCTTCGTGCCGCGCTACGTGCCGGCGGAGGGCGAGAAGCCGGTCGGCGGGTCGAGCGAGGCGAATGTCGAGATCGCCGACCTTACGGGCTCGGCGACGATCCTGCTGGTCGAGGACGAGGAGGCGGTGCGCGCCTTCGCGGCGCGGGCGTTGCTCTCGCGCGGCTACAAGGTCCACGAAGCGTCGAGCGGCGTCGAGGCGCTGGAGGTGATGCAGGAGGCCGGCGGCAAGGTCGACCTCGTCGTCTCCGACGTGGTGATGCCGGAGCTCGACGGGCCGTCGCTGCTCCGCGAGCTGCGCAAGACGCGGCCGGAGCTGAAGATCATCTTCGTCTCGGGCTATGCCGAGGACGCCTTCAAGAAGAACCTGCCGGAAGGCGAGAAGTTCAACTTCCTGCCGAAGCCCTTCTCGCTGAAGCAGCTCGCGGTGGCGGTGAAGGAGACGCTGGGGAGGTAGGATGCACCTCGCCCGGCTGGCGTCAGGACAGCCGGTCCGTCGACGGCCGGCACGAGCCCGGCCATGACGATGCCCGGATCAAGGCGCGGTCACCGGACGATGCCGCCGACCGTGAAGCCGGAGCAGGAGCAGGGGGACCCGCGCTTCGCGGTGATCGGTGCGCGGCATGGCGGGGGCGGCCCTTTGCTCAAGGCGCCATAGTCCATCTGGTTCTCGTAGCAGAGCAGCGTCGGCGGCTTGATCAGCACGTTCGGGTTCCTGCCGGAGACGCAGCAGCCATTCGCGACCGGAGCGGGGATGGCCGTCTTCAGCCAGCAGCGCGCTCTCGGCCCCTGCACGCCCGGTTTGACGAAGGTCCATGCCTTGCAGCGCGAATCCCTCAGGCAGGCGTTCTGGCAATCGGCGGGATTGGTGCCGCCAAGATCGAAGCTCGCGTAGTCGCTGCCCGGCCGGTCGATGTTCGGCTGGTAGGTGTCGGCGGCGCCCGCAGGGAGGGGGGAAGCGACGAGAAGAAGCGCGGCCATGGCAGGCAGGATGTGTCGCAGGCTCATGGGAATCGCTGCTCCGGAAGACTATGACGGCGAAACCCGTTGCATGGTCGAGATCCGAGAATCCTGACTAGCCGGCAAGGCACCATGGCGCATCCACCGGATGGTGGACGGGACGCAGGTCAGTTCGACTGCTGGTTCTTGTGGCCGAAGGTGATGATGAGGCCGGGAACGCCGAGGAAGCCGGGATTGGGAGGCGGAGCCTCCTTCGCGGCGGGCTTCTTCTTGACGACGACCACCTTCTTCACCGCCGGCTTCGGCGCGGCGGTGGCGGCCTTGGGGGACGGATCGCCGTCGAGCTTCACGAAGCTGCGGGCAACGTAGCGGTCGCCCTCGGCGAGCTCGCACCAGCCGTTCGGCGCGCATTTGACCGAGACCTTGTCGCCGCGCTGGAGCGTGGCGAGGATCCTGGTGCCCTTGCTCGACGGGCCGTTGCGGACGACCACCGTTCCGGTGACCGTGCCATCGACGAAGCCGTCGACCTTGGCGCCGGTCTCGCCGAGCGGAAGGGCGGCGGCGGTCGCGGCGGCGGCGCGCTTGCTGTCCCATGTGCCGCCGGCGACGGCACCGCCGTCGGCGAGGATGATCACGCCCTTCAGGCGCGTGCCGTCCTCGAGAAGCTCAAGGGTGCCGGTGCCGGTCAGGCGCGCGAGCTGCCAGACGAGCTGCAGCTTGCCGTCATCGTCGACATGGCCGGTGAAGGTGAGCGTATCCTTCTTGAAGGGCACGCTGCCGGTCGCCCTGGCGCCGTCGATCTTCATGGTGAGGCGGAGGGCATCGCCGCGTTCGGTCTTGATGTCCCAGTCGCCGGCGAAGTCCTTCGGCTCGCGCTTCGCGGCGGGGGCCGCCTCGGCGGCAGGTTGCGCGGCGGCCACCGGCTTCTCGTCGACGATCGCGCAGGCAAGCTTGCCGTTGTCGGCGACGAGGTCGCCGGGCGCGGCGCAGGTGGTCAGGTCGATGCTCGATTCGAGGAGCTTGCCGTTGCCGGCGAGGCAGGAGGCGGTGACGACCTTGCCCTGCACGCTTTCCCCGATGCAGCTCGCGGTCCAGGCGCCGCCGGCCGGCGCCTGGCGCGACCCGTTCTCGCAGACGAGCTTGCCGTCCCTCACCCCGACCAGGGCGGGCTGGGCGCAATCGGTGATGTCCACGGTGCTGGTCGCCGGCGGGGCATTGGCGGCGCTGCAGGTGGCGGTGAGCTCGAAGGCGTTCATCACCGGATTGCCGCAGGTCTTGGCCCAGCTGCCGCCGGGCAGCGCAGGGGTCTCCTCGGCCTTCGGCGAGGCCTTGGCGGCGGCGGGCTGGGGGGCGGCGGTCTTCTGCGTCGCCGGTTCGCCCTTGGTGAGCGCCGGCGCGGCAAGGGTCGATGCCAGCAGAAGGGCGGTGGCGAGGGAGAAGAGAGAAGCGCGTCGCATCAAAGCCTCCCGGGATCGCCGCGCGATCGCCGTGTCAGCCCCCGGCGGCATCTGTCCACGGCGAGGCGCGCGAGGTCAAGCCTCCGGTTGCATGACCTCGCGCGAGCCACGGCTACTTGCAGGCGGCCGGCACGTTGGCGGCCATGACGCCCGGATTGTTGACGTTCCAGTTGCCGGGCGGCGTGTACTGGCAGACCCAGAGGCGCTGGCCGCCGCAGGTGGCGACGCCGCAGCCGACCTGGGTGGTGGCGCGCCAGACGAGCTGGGTGAAATGGCCGACGGCGTTGCTGTAGGCGGGGGAGGAGAAATTGTACTTGCTCACTTCCGCGTACCAGAGGTTCACGGCCGCCGCGGCGCCGAGGCCGCCGCCCCAGGCGAGATTCTCGCCATAGCCGTTGAAGCCGGAATGGGCGAAGAGATTGCCGTTCATGGTGCACTTGTTCGCCCAGTTCTGCGCCTGGGTGGCGAGGGCGGCCGACCAGGCGAGCAGCCCGACGCAGTGCTTGGCCCGATAGGCATTGTGGGCGTTGAGGATCGCCTGCGCATCGGCGGAAAGGCCGGCAGCAGGGACCTTGGCCTTGCCGGTGGTCTTGATCGGCTTCTGGATCGGGTTCGGGTTGCGGCCGGAGAAGCAGCAGTTATTGGCGATCTCGCGCGGCTCGGCGCTCTTCAGCCAGCAGCGCGCCTTCGGGCCCTGCACGCCCGGCTTGACCCAGGTCCAGGCGCGGCAGCGCGCGTCGTTGGAGCAGGCGTTCTGGCAATCGACCGGCTGGCCGTTGATGTCGAAGCTGGTGTAGTCGCTGCCCGGCCGGTCGGTGTTGGGGCGGAAGTTCTCGTTGCTGCCGAGGCTCGGATAGGGGCAGCCGGGCGTGCCGTAGCGGGCGGGCGTGCATTCCGCAGCGGCGGCGGGCGGCGCGAAGGCGGCGCAGGCGAAGAACAAGACGGCGCAGAAGGCGGCAAGTGCCGCACATGCTTGTCGCAGGGTCACGGCATATCCTCCACGTGGGCCCGCCGGCGGCATGGCTTTCCCATTCTTGCCAGCCATAGGGGCGAAATCCATCCACCAAATGGTGGAGGTGGCGTCGCCAGCGGTCGTTGATCCGGCCGCGGAGGGCGGCGACAATGCCGGCCATGGACATAGTCGCCGCCATCGAGCCGGCCGCGCGCCGGGTCGCGCTCGACCCGACCGACCCGGCCTTCTACCAGGACCCGTATGCGGCCTATGAGACGATCCGGCGGGAAATGCCGGTCTTCTACTGGGAGCAGCTCGGGCTCTGGTGCCTGACCGGCTACGAGACGGTCAACGCGGTCTTCCGCGACAAGCGCTTCGGGCGCGAGATCCTGCACGTGGCGTCACGCGAGGAGGCCGGCATCGCCGAGCCGCCGGAGCATGTGCGCGACTTCCACCAAATCGACGACCTCACCATGCTGGCGCGCGAGCCGCCGGTGCATACGCGGCTGCGGACGCTGGTCAACCGGGCCTTCGTGTCGCGCCAGATCGAGAAGCTGCGGCCGCGGATCGAGGCGCTGGCGAACCAGCTCATCGACCGCTTCCCGGCAGCGGGGCCGGTCGACCTGATCGAGGCCTATTGCACGCCGATCCCGGTGACCGTGATCGCCGAGCTTCTCGGCGTGCCGGTCGAGGAGGGTCCCCGGCTCGTCGACTGGTCGCACCGGATGGTCGCCATGTATACGCCGGGGCGGACGCGGGCGGTCGAGGATTCCGCCGTCGCTGCGACCCACGAATTCGTCGGTTTCCTCAAGGAATATGTCGCGGTGCGGCGGCGCGAGCCGAAGGACGACCTGATCAGCCACCTGATCGCGGCGGAGGCGGCAGGCGACCGCCTGTCCGAGGGCGAGCTGATCGCCGGGTGCATCCAGCTCCTCAATGCCGGGCACGAGGCGACGGTGCATTCGATCGGCAATGCGGTGAAGGCGATCCTCGAATCGGGCCGCGATCCCGCCTGGCTCCTGCAGAGCGAGAAGACGGTGGAGGCGACGGTGGAGGAGGCGCTCCGCTTCGACCCGCCGCTGCATTTCTTCGACCGCTATGCGCTGACGGATGTGGAAGTCGAGGGGCTGAAGCTGAGGAAGGGGCAGAAGATCGGGCTGCTGCTCGGCGCCGCCAACCGCGACCCGGCGCGCTATGAGCAGGCCGGCCTGTTCGATCCGGCCCGCCGGTTCTTCCCGCATATATCCTTCGGCGCCGGTATCCACTTCTGCATCGGCGCGCCGCTGGCCCGCCTCGAAATGCAGGTGGCGCTGCCGGCGCTGTTCAAGCGCCTGCCGGGCCTTCACCTCGCCGCGAGCCCGCGCTATCGCAATACGTGGCATTTCCACGGACTGGAGGCGCTGCCGGTGGAATACGGACGGAGCAGGGCATGATCGAGGGCGAACCGAGCCGGACGGCGCGGCGCGTGGCGGTGCTGCGGGCGGTGCACCAGATCCGCGAGACGCCGAAGGTACTCGACGATCCGCTGGCGGTGAAGATCATCGGGCCGGATGCGGAGAAGAAGATCCGCGACAATCCGAAACGCTACGAGACCATGCTCGACCGGCCGCTCAGGGCGGCGCTGGTGTCGCGCGCGCGCTTCGCCGAGGAGGCGCTGGCAGCGGCGATCGGGCGGGGCATCGGCCAGATGGTGGTGCTCGGCGCCGGGCTCGACACCTTCGCCTATCGGAGCCCCCTGGCGCCGAAGGTCCGCGTCTTCGAGGTCGATTTCCCGGCGACCCAGGCCTGGAAGCGAAAGCGCCTCGCCGAGGCCGGCATCGCGCAGCCGCCGAACCTGACCTTTGCGCCGATCGACTTCACCCGCGACACGCTGGAGGCGGGGCTCGAGCGCGCCGGCGTCGACCTCGGCCGGCCGGTCTTCTTCTCCTGGCTCGGCGTCACCTATTACCTCGAGCGCGACACGGTGCTCGCGACCTTCGAGCGGATCGGCCGGATGCCGGAGGGCAGCGAGGTCGTCTTCGACTATTCGGAATCGGTGCGCGGGCAGTCGCTGCCGATCCGCCTGGTCTTCCGGTTCCTGTCCTGGCGGGTGGCGCGCATGGGCGAGCCGTGGAAGAGCAATTTCAGCCCGGCCGACATCAGGACCGAGCTCGGCAAGCGCGGCTTCGGCGAGATCGAGGACCTCGACGCCGATGCGATCAACCAGCGCTGGTTCGCCGGCCGCGCGGACGGGCTGAAGATGCGCGGCCTCGTCCATTTCGTGCGGGCGAGGGTGGGACGCTGAGGCGCATGGCGTCGGCGTCGCCGGTCACGGCCGGGGCGGCTTCCTCGCAATGCGCTCGGCGAGGGCCTCGCGGCTGACCAGGGGGCTCACGGTCGCGGCGCTCTCCACCGTCAGGGCGGCGGTGGCGAGGCCGGAGATGACCGCCTCGGACAGCGTGCGGCCGAGGGCAAGGCCGTGGATGGTGCCGGCGGCGAGCGCATCGCCGGCGCCGTTGACGCTCACCACCGCGGCCTTCAGCGGCACGAACTGGCGGACCTCGCCGGCGACCGCGACGACGAGCGGATCGGCGGAATTGCTGAGCACCACGGCGGGGCCGGGGAGACGGCTCAACTCGGCGGCGAGCTCCGACGGCGCCTGGCGATGGCCTTCGGGCGGCTGGCCGAGGAGGGCGGCCGCCTCGCGCCGGTTGGTGAAGAGGACGGCGATGCGGTCGAGGAGCGGTTTCAGCCGCAAGGCCTTGACCGGCGAGACGGTGAGGGCGGCGACGGGCCTGCCCGCGGCAACCGCCTCCATGACCAGGAAATCGAGCACCGCGGCGGGGAGGTTGGCATCGACGACCCAGAGATCGTCGGCGCGCGCATCGGCGGCGGCCGCGGCGATGTCGGCGGGGGTGGTGGCATCGTAGACGTCCATGTCGGCTATGCCGATGACCAGGCCGCCGGCATGGTCGAAGGTCGCGGTATAGGTCGCCGTCGCCGCGGCCGGGGACCGGACGATGGCAGACGTGTCGATGCCGAGGGCGGTCGCCGCGGCCAGGATGGCGGCGCCGTCCCCGTCCTCGCCGAGGCGGGCGACGAGGCGCACGCCATGGCCGAGGCGGGCGAGGGTGCTCGCGACATTGAGGCCGACGCCGCCCGGCGCCGTGCGCGTGCTGCCGGGATTGGAGGCACCCGCAACGGGGGCGGCCCTCGACATGGCGAGGCGGTCGACGGCGACCCCGCCGAAGACGGCGATCCGCTCGAAGGGGCCGATTCGCAGGTTCATATTCCGTACCCGTTCGTTGCGGCGGTTGCCGCGGTCATCACGCATATCGATGGGTGGGCGGCCGCCAGCCGCCGTGAGGCCCGCGCAGACTGAGGAAAGCCAAGGCGTTCCACACGGAAACCGGGGTTGGACGGAAGAGTTGTCAACGAGAACAAATAGTGTACAATACGGCTCATGCGGGGCGGCTGGCTTGCACCGGCCCAGAGGTTATAAGGAGCATAGACAATGTCGGCCAACAATCTCCGGGTCATCGAGGGGCATGGAATGGACAAGTCCAAGGCGCTGGACGCTGCGCTGAGCCAGATCGAGCGCAGCTTCGGCAAGGGCTCGATCATGCGCCTCGGCTCCAACGAGCAGGCCGTCGAGGTGGGCGTCGTGCCGACCGGCTCGCTCGGCCTCGACCTGGCGCTCGGCATCGGCGGCCTGCCGCGCGGCCGCATCGTCGAGATCTATGGGCCGGAATCCTCGGGCAAGACGACGCTCGCGCTCCACGTCATCGCGGAGGCGCAGAAGGCCGGCGGCATTTGCGGCTTCATCGACGCCGAGCATGCGCTCGACGCGGTCTATGCCCGCAAGCTCGGCGTGAAGCTCGACGATCTCCTCATCTCGCAGCCCGATACCGGCGAGCAGGCGCTGGAGATCGCCGACACGCTGGTGCGTTCGGGCGCGATCGACGTGCTGGTGATCGATTCGGTGGCGGCGCTGACGCCCCGGGCGGAGATCGAGGGCGAGATGGGCGACCAGTTGCCCGGCCTGCAGGCGCGGCTGATGAGCCAGGCGCTCCGCAAGCTCACCGGCTCGATCTCGCGCTCCAACACCATGGTCATCTTCATCAACCAGATCCGCATGAAGATCGGCGTGATGTTCGGCAATCCGGAGACCACCACCGGCGGCAATGCGCTGAAGTTCTATTCGTCCGTGCGCCTCGATATCCGCCGCATCGGCTCGATCAAGGAGCGCGACGAGGTGGTCGGCAACCAGACCCGCGTCAAGGTGGTCAAGAACAAGCTGGCGCCGCCCTTCAAGCAGGTCGAGTTCGACATCATGTATGGCGAGGGCGTCTCCAAGACCGGCGAACTGATCGATCTCGGGGTCAAGGCCGGGATCGTCGAGAAGTCGGGCGCGTGGTTCTCCTATGACAGCCAGCGCCTCGGCCAGGGCCGCGAGAATGCCAAGCTGTATCTCCGCGAGAATCCGCAGATCGCCCAGGCGATCGAGCGCGCCATCCGCGAGAATGCCGGCTTGATCGCCGAGAAGTTCCTCGAAAAGGGCGGTCCCGGCGAGGACGACGGCGACGCGATGGAGGCCTGAGAGCCGCTTCGGCTCTCCGCCGGGAGTTCGCACCATGGACCAGCGCCTCAGCCTGGTGACGCTCGGCGTCGCCGATCTCGAGCGGGCGGCCCGCTTCTACGAGGCGGGGCTCGGCTGGAAGCGCGGCAACAGGGACGAGGGCGTGGTCTTCTTCCAGATGCCGGGCATGATCCTCGCCCTCTGGTCGCGGGTTTCCCTTGCCGAGGATGCCCGGGTGAAGGACGCCGGCGGCACGTTCGGCGGGATGGCGCTCGCCTATAATGCCCGCTCGCGGGAGGAGGCGAATGCGGTTCTGGCGGAGGCGAAAGCTGCCGGGGCGCGCATCCTGAAGCCGGCCGAGGAGACATCCTGGGGCGGCTATTCCGGCTATTTCGCCGATCCGGACGACCATGTCTGGGAGGTTGCGCATAACCCCTTCTGGAAGATCGACGCGGAAGGCCGGGTCAGCCTCGCTTGACTTCCGCGCGGCTCCGCGGGGTCCGGCGGTGGGTGGAGCGCACGATGTGGTGGGCGTGGCGCTCCGGCATCGGCGGGTAAGCGGCGGCTTTCTTTGACACTTTCGGGGCCGGTCGTTACCTAGGGGCGAAACCTGCCTTCCGACCGATCGGGACCCTTCATGAGTGCCAGCGTCAACGACATCCGTTCCCATTTCCTCTCCTATTTCGAGAGGAACGGCCATACGCCGGTGCCCTCCGGGTCGCTGGTGCCGCGGAACGATCCGACCCTGATGTTCACCAATGCCGGCATGGTCCCCTTCAAGGACTATTTCACCGGCCGGGCGGCGGCGCCTTTCCCGCGTGCCACGTCCTCGCAGAAATGTGTGCGCGCCGGTGGCAAGCACAACGACCTCGACAATGTCGGCTATACGGCGCGGCATCACACCTTCTTCGAGATGCTCGGCAACTTCTCCTTCGGCGACTATTTCAAGGAGCGGGCGATCGAGCTCGCCTGGAACCTGGTCACCAAGGAATTCGGCCTCGCCAGGGATCGCCTCCTGGTCACGGTCTATTCGGAGGACGACCACGCCTTCGACCTCTGGAAGAAGATCGCCGGGCTGTCCGAGCAGAAGATCATCCGTATCCCGACCAGCGACAATTTCTGGGCGATGGGCGATACCGGCCCGTGCGGGCCGTGCTCGGAAATCTTCTATGACCATGGCGCCGATATCCCCGGCGGTCCGCCCGGCAGCGCGGATGCCGACGGCGACCGCTTCATCGAGATCTGGAACCTGGTCTTCATGCAGTTCGAACAGACGCCCGGCGGGCGCGTCGACCTGCCGAAGCCGTCGATCGACACCGGCATGGGGCTCGAGCGGATCGCCGCGGTCCTGCAGGGGGTCCACGACAATTACGACATCGACCTGTTCAGGACGCTGATCGCGGCCTCGGTCGAGGTCATCGGCGTGCCGGCGGAAGGTCCGGCGCGGGCGAGCCATCGCGTGATCGCGGACCATCTCCGCGCCTCCAGCTTCCTGATCGCCGACGGCGTGCTGCCGTCGAACGAGGGCCGCGGCTACGTGCTCCGCCGCATCATGCGCCGCGCCATGCGCCACGCGCACCTGCTCGGCGCCAATGATCCGGTCATGTACCGCCTCGTCCCGGTGCTGGTCGCCGAGATGGGCCGCGCCTATCCGGAGCTGGTGCGCGCCGAGGCGCTGATCACCGAGACGCTCCGCCTTGAGGAGACGCGCTTCCGCCGCACGCTGGCGCGCGGCCTGACGCTCCTCGACGAGGCGACGGCCGGCTACAGCCAGGGCGCGACGCTCGCCGGCGACGTCGCCTTCCGTCTCTACGACACCTACGGTTTTCCGCTCGACCTGACCCAGGACGCGCTGAAGGTGCGCGGCATCCAGGTCGACACCGCCGGCTTCAACCAGGCGATGGAGAAGCAGAAGGACGAGGCGCGGGCGAGCTGGGCCGGTTCCGGCGAGGCGCAGACCGAGGGCGTCTGGTTCAAGCTCCGCGACAGCCTCGGGGCGACCGAGTTCCTCGGCTACGACACCGAGAATGCCGAGGGGCAGGTGCTTGCCGTGGTCAAGGCGGGCGAGGCGGTGGAGAAGGCGGATACCGGCGAGGAGGTCGCGATCCTCGTCAACCAGACGCCGTTCTATGCCGAGTCCGGCGGGCAGGTCGGCGATACCGGCTTCATCCTTGGCGACAATGGCAGCGTGCTCGTCAGCGACGTGCAGAAGCGCGCCGACGGCCTCTTCGTCCACTATGGCAAGGTCGACAACGGCACCATCGCGGTCGGTGACGCGGTCCGCCTCGGCGTCGACGGCGTGCGGCGCGGCGCGGTGCGCGCCAACCATTCGGCGACGCATCTCCTCCACGCGGCGCTCCGCAACGTGCTCGGCTCGCATGTGGCGCAGAAGGGCTCGCTGGTGGCGCCGGACCGGCTGCGCTTCGACTTCTCGCATCCGAAGCCGGTCGATGCCCATGAGCTGGAAGCCGTCGAGGAACTCGCCAATACCGTCCTCCTCCAGGACGCACCGGTGGTGACCCGCCTGATGGACCGCGACGAGGCGATGAATTCCGGCGCCATGGCGTTGTTCGGCGAGAAGTACGGCGACACGGTGCGCGTCGTCACCATGGGCGCGATGCCGGGCGGCGTGCCGGGCAAGGACTATTCGGTCGAGCTCTGCGGCGGCACGCATGTGCGGCGCACCGGCGAGATCGGCCTCGTGACCGTGGTCGGCGAGGCGGGCGTGGCGGCCGGCGTCCGGCGCATCGAGGCGCTGACCGGCGCCGCGGCGCGGCACCATCTCGCCCAGCAGGAGAAGCGGCTGAAGGCGGTGGCGCTCGCCCTCAAGGTCGGGCCCGAGGAAGCCGCGGAGCGCGCGGCGAGCCTGGTCGAGGACCGCCGCAAGCTCGAGCGCGAGCTGGCCGAGGCGCGGAAGAAGCTGGCGCTCGGCGGTGGCGGCAATGGCGCGGCGGCCAATCCGGTCGTCGATGTCGCGGGCGTGAAGCTCTATCGCATGGCAGTCAGCGGCCTCGAGATGAACGACCTCAAGGCACTTGCCGATCAGGGCAAGACGGCGGTCGGCTCGGGCGTGGTGGCGATCGCCAACACGACCGCCGAGGGCAAGGCGAGCATCGTCATCGGCGTCACCGACGACCTGACCACGAAGTTCAACGCCATCGAGCTCGTGCGCAAGGGCGCGGCCGCGGTCGGCGGCAAGGGCGGCGGCGGCCGGCCGGACCTCGCCCAGGCAGGCGGGCCGGATGGCGGAAATGCCGGCGCCGCGCTCGACGCGGTCGAGGCGGCGCTGCGCGGATAGGCCGATGGCGGGGAGCGGCCAGCCGCGCGTTTCGCTCCGCCGCCGGATCTACGAGATCGTCGAGCGGGTCGAGGGCGACGGCATCCTGCCGCGGCTGTTCACCGTCGGGCTGGTCACGCTGATCCTCGTCAACGTCGCCGCCGCGGTCCTCGATTCCATGCCGGAGGCGGCCCGCTATCGTGCCGTCTTCCGCGCCATCGAGAATTTCTCGCTGGTCGCCTTCGCCATCGAATATGTCGTCCGTCTCTGGGTCTCGGTGGAGCACCCGCGGGGCAGGGGCGTGGCGGCGTGGCGGGCGCGCCTCGCCTATGCGCTGACGCCCGGCGCGCTGATCGATCTCGTCGCGCTGCTCCCCTTCGTCCTGCAGCAATTCGCCGACGTGAACCTGCGCGTGTTGCTGCTCGTCCGGCTGCTCCGGCTTTTCAAGCTGGCGCGCTACTCGACCGGCTTCCAGGCGCTGTTCGAGGCGCTCCGGCGCGAGCGCCATGCGCTCCTTGCCTGCCTCCTCATTCTCATCTCGGTGGTGCTGGTCTTCGCCGCCCTCATGTACACGGTCGAGCGCGACGCCCAGCCGGCGGTCTTCGGTTCGATCCCGCAGGCCATGTGGTGGGCGATGGAGACGGTGACCACGGTCGGCTATGGCGACGTCATCCCGCAGACGCCGCTCGGGCGCGTGATCGGCGGGCTCACCATGATCGCCGGCATCGTGATGCTGGCGCTGCCGGTCGCCATCATCGCGACGTCCTTCGCCGAGGTGATCCGCCAGCGCGGCTTCGTCGTCACCTATGTCATGCTCTTGCGCATCCCGCTCTTCCAGAAGCTCGAGCGCGAGGACGACAGCGAGGTCCTGCCGATGCTCAGGGCGCTGACGATCAATGCCGGCGCGACCATCACCGCCGAGAGCCGCAGCCATCACGGCCTCTTCGTGGTGGTCGACGGCAAGGTCGAGGTCGACCATCCGGACGGGCGGCTGGTGCTCGGCGACGGCGATGTCTTCGGCGGGCTGCCGGGGATCAAGGTAACGGAATCGGCGCACGCGACCTATGCGGTGACGATGGTGCGGCTGCTCCTCCTCGAGAGCGTCGACTACGTGCGGCTGCAGGAGCGGCGGCCGGGCCTCGATGAGCGGATGAAGGCGGCGCTTGCCGCGGCGCCGGCGGCGGAGGGGGTGTGAGCCCGCCGACGGACAAGCTCGGTCGTTTTGAGGAAGAAAGACGTGGATGGCCGGCACAAGACCGGCCATGACGATTTGCGTAACGGGAAGGCGGGGAAAGGCCCTTAGGCCATCGCCTTCTTCAGGTTCTCGTCGATCTTGTCGAGGAAGCCGGTGGTGGAGAGCCACTTCTGGTCCGGCCCGACGAGGAGGGCGAGGTCCTTGGTCATGAAGCCCGCCTCGACCGTGTCGACGGTGACCTTCTCGAGCG
Organism: Hyphomicrobiales bacterium; assembly: GCA_017305635.1. Lineage (GTDB taxonomy): Bacteria > Pseudomonadota > Alphaproteobacteria > Rhizobiales > Kaistiaceae > JAFKKF01. Next base: position 281,644 of record JAFKKF010000007.1, read on the forward strand.
TCGAGGCGAACTTCGCGAGCGCCGCATTGTCGTCGAGCTTGGCGCGGTGGGCGAGGCCGCGCGTCCAGGCGTAGATCGAGGCGACCGAGTTGGTCGAGGTCTCGCGGCCCTTCTGGTGCTCGCGGTAGTGGCGGGTGACGGTGCCGTGGGCGGCCTCGGCCTCGACGGTCTTGCCGTCCGGCGTCAGGAGCACCGAGGTCATCAGGCCGAGCGAGCCGAAGCCCTGCGCGACCGTGTCCGACTGCACGTCGCCATCGTAGTTCTTGCACGCCCAGACATAGCCGCCGGACCACTTCAGAGCCGAGGCGACCATGTCGTCGATCAGGCGGTGCTCGTAGGTGATGCCGGCGGCCTTGAACCTGTCGGCGAATTCCTTGTCGAAGACCTCCTGGAAGAGGTCCTTGAAGCGGCCGTCATAGGCCTTGAGGATGGTGTTCTTGGTCGACAGGTAGACCGGGAACTTGCGGGCAAGGCCGTAGTTCATCGAGGCGCGGGCGAAGTCGCGGATCGAATCGTCGAGGTTGTACATGGCGAGCGCGACGCCGGAGGAGGGCGCGTCGAAGACCTCGTGCTCGATGACCGAGCCGTCCTCGCCGACGAACCTGATGGTCAGCTTGCCCTTGCCGGGGAAGCGGAAGTCGGTGGCGCGGTACTGGTCGCCAAAGGCGTGGCGGCCGACGACGATGGGCTTGGTCCAGCCGGGCACCAGGCGCGGCACGTTCCGGCAGATGATCGGCTCGCGGAAGATGACGCCACCGAGGATGTTGCGGATGGTGCCGTTCGGCGACTTCCACATCTTCTTGAGGCCGAACTCCTTCACGCGCGCCTCGTCGGGCGTGATGGTGGCGCACTTGACGCCGACGCCGTGCTTCAGGATCGCTTCGGCGGCCTCGACGGTGACCTTGTCGCTGGTCTTGTCGCGGTTCTCCATGCCGAGGTCGTAATAGAGCAGGTCGACGTCGAGGTAGGGGCGGATCAGCTTGTCTCGGATGAGCTGCCAGATGATCCGGGTCATCTCGTCGCCGTCGAGCTCGACGACGGGGTTGGCGACTTTGATTTTCTGCAAGGTTTTCTGGCCTTTTCGATGGGTAACGGCCCCAGGAGGGAGGCCGGCGGAACACGCCGCCGCTATAGCACCGGGGGGCAGGAGTGCAAAGGCGCGACGGCTTTCACGTGGCTATCGGCAGGCGGTTCGACGCGCGGCGTAGTCCGCCTGCGCCCTGGCCACTTCTCCGGCCGATGCAGCGACATTCTCCGCGGTGCAATGGCTCGCCGGCGGAGAGCCGCACACGTCGTTCAGCCTGTCCCAGCCGACGCACCGGCCCGACGGTGCCCGATAGCCCGGCCCGCCCTTGCATCCGCATCTATGACACTCCGGCAGGGACGGATTGCCGCGGATGATCCCCTGCAGGACCATGATCGTCCGACTGACCTGCTCCGGACGACAGGACTTTCCCTTCGGGCCGCAGGTCTCCTCGAAGTGGCACCAGTCGACGCAGCTCCCATCCGGTCCGCGGTAGCCGGGATCGCCGGCGTCGCCGCAATCAGCCGAGGCTCGGCCGACGGCGGCAAGCATGAGCGCGAGAGCAAGCACCAGGCGGATCATTCGACGCGGCCCTCTGCCAGGAACCCGGTCGAATGGTACAATTTATGAGGTAATATATGAAAGACACAACTATAGAGGGCGTGCGTGGCAGGAAGGGCCCTCCCTCGCGGGCGAGAGAGGGCCGAGCGTGCAGGCCGGCGGGCCTCAGCCGACTTCGGCGACGACCTCGCCGGAAACCGGGTCGGTGACGCCGAGGCCGTTGCCGAGATCCTCCAACATGTCGCGGAAGCGGTCGAGGCTCGCGATCATTTCCGGGCGGCCGGCGACGATGCTCGCCATGGCGTCCCATTCGCCGATGACGCAGTAGGTCCGGTCGCCGGTCTTGATGACGGACAGCTTGCGGAGGCCCGCCGGGTGGATATCGAGAGTGCCCTGCAGGTTGAGGAAGTCCTTCTCCCGGCCAGGCTTCACGCGCATGCGAACGACGTTGAATGCGGTCATTTCGAAGATCCTCCTTCGATCGGGGCGCCGGGCCCGCCGGCGCGCGTCTTCCTTCCTTGCCTATTTCGCGGCGACGGGAGCTACGTCGCCGCCCATGTCCTTCCTGAACTGGTCGTAGTCGACCTGCAGGCCGTTGAAGAGCGTGCTCCAGTGGCGCGTGAGCGCCGCCATGGCGACCGCCTCGCCGATCTCTTCCTCCGTCGCGCCGGCGCGGCGGGCATTGTTGGTGTCGGCCCAGATGCAATACTGGCAGGGAATCTGGGCCGCCACGGCCAACGAGATGAGCGCCTTCACCTTCGGCGGAAGCGCCGTCCTGTCGCTGAGCTCGAGGTCGCGCTCTTCCTGCCAGGCACCGGCGAGCGCGGCTTTCGGCAGCTGCTTCACGAAGGCCGGCAGGGTACCGCCGAACTCGGCCGCGATCTGCTTATACACCTCTTCCTCCCCCATGGGCATGTCGCCGGCCGCCGCGGGCAGGGGCGGCGGCAGGGCGAAGAGGCCGGCGGCGAGGGCGAGACCCGCCAAGAGCGGGGCCGTCCGGCGGCTGCAGCTAAAGGGCATGGCATCCTCCTTCGGTTCCAGACCTTACGGCGTAAGGTCGGTTGACGAGGATAGCCTTGCGCTGTAAGTCGTCAAGACTTACGGTGTAAGAAACTTGTGATGGCACGAGCTGTAACCGGAACGGGGAAGCGGGCGTACAAGGCGCCCCTGTCGCGCGATCGCATCGAGGAAGCCGCGGCGGAGATGATCGAAGCGGAGGGGCTCGAGGCCTTCAGCATCCGCCGGCTGGCGGCCGCGCTCGGCTACGAGGCGATGAGCATCTACCACTACTTCCCGAGCAAGGCGCACCTCTTCGACGCGCTGCTCGACCGGATGGTGGCGAGCATGGCGATCGCGCCGGCGGAGCTTCCCTGGCTCGAGCGCCTGCGCATCACCGCGCGGAGCTACCGCGATGCGGCGCTCCGCCGGCCGCAGTTCTTCAAGTTCGCCGCGATCCACCGGATGAACACGCCGACGGGCCTCGCCTATCTCGAGGCGCTGCTCGCCATCTTCCGCGATGCCGGATTCGACGCCGAGACCGCGGCGCGCGCCTTCCGCGCGCTCGGCTACTACGTTTCCGGGGCGGGGCTGGACGAGGCGGTCGGCTATGCCAAGGGGCCGTCGGCGGCGGAGCCGGTGCCCGCCGACGTCGCGGCGCGGGCCTATCCGCTGATCACCGCCGCCAATCCCTATTTCCGGGAAGGCGTGCGGGATGCGACCTTCGACCTCGGCTTCGAGATGATGCTGGAGGGCATCGCCCGGATGCACCGGGCGATGCCTGCGACGAAACGGAGGGCGACGAAGCCCTAGGACAGGCGACGGGCGGCGGCGGCCACCATGATGTAGCTCCAGCCGGTGAAGATCAGCGAGATGCCGACCAGCGTGCCCGGAGCCCACACGGCCGAAATGGGCCACTTAGCCCAGATGATCAGGCCGACGATCAGGTCGAGGACGCCGGCGGTCACCATCCAGCCCCAGCCGTCATGCGGGCGCATGCGGAAGCCGAGGATCACCTGGAAGACGCCCTTGGCGATGAAGGTAGCGGCGATGAAGAGCGTAAGCGTCACGGTGGCGACCACCGGATTCACCCACATCGAGATGCCGCCGATGAGCATCACGAGGCCGATGATCAGGTCCCAGATGAAGCCGCCCCAGCTCTTGACGTTGAAGGCATGGATGATCTCGACGATGCCGAGCCAGACGAGGACGATGGCGACGACGGCCGCCACGGTGAGGCCGGCGATGAACGGCATGGCGATGGCGAAGACGCCGCCGATCAGGAACAGGATTCCGAGGGCGATGAACCAGCCCGAATGCTTCCTCACCTCGCCGATGGCGCCCATGGTCATGGCTGCGTTGGTCATGGAATTCAGCTCCCCTCGATTGGCCAGAATCGCCGCCCTGGCGTGGCCTGCACGGCGAGAATAGCGCAGCGCGGCGGGGTGCAACATATCATCCGCACGGATCGGTTACCCATGCTTGACCGGGGGCGTGGTCTGCCATAGGCCGGCAGGGTCCTTGAAGACAGGCAGAAAATGGCCGATCCCGCCATCATCCTGGTCGAGCCGCAGCTCGGCGAAAACATCGGCACGGCGGCCCGCGCCATGGCCAATTTCGGGCTCCTCGACCTGAGGATCGTCAATCCGCGCGAGGGCTGGCCGAACGAGAAGGCGGTGACGTCGTCGAGCGGATCGCCGACGATCGGGCATGCGCGGGTCTTCGGGACGGTGGCGGAAGCCATCGCCGATCTCCGCTTCGTCTATGCGACGACGGCGCGCGAGCGCGAGGTGGCGAAGCCGGTGGTCGGCCCGCGCGCGGCGGTGACCCGGATGCGCGAGCTCGCCGGCGAGGGCGTCACGTCGGGCATCCTCTTCGGGCGCGAGCGCACCGGGCTCGGCAACGAGGAGGTCTCGCTCGCCGACGCCATCCTGACGCTGCCGGTCGATCCGCGGTTCACCTCGCTGAACGTCGCCCAGGCGGTGCTGGTCATGGCCTATGAGTGGCGGCTGTCGGGCTTTGCCGAGGAGGGCGCGGCGCTGCCCTTCGGGACGCCGGACGATCCGCCGGCGCCGAAGGAGGCGCTGCTCCACCTCTTCGAGCATCTGGAATCGGCGCTGGAGGCGGTGAACTTCTTCCGCCCGGCGGAGAAGAAGCCGCATGTCGTCGCCTCGCTCCGCAACATCCTGCAGCGGGCGCAGATGTCCGAGCCGGAGGTGCGGTCGCTGCGCGGCGTGATCGCGGCGCTGGAGCGGCGGCCGACGCGGCCGCACAGACTGCCGGACGGCACCATCACCACCGACCGCGGAAAGTTCGAATGAGCCTGCGGCTGCTCGTCTTCGATTCCGGGATCGGCGGGCTGTCGGTGGCGCGCGAGATCCGCAAGGCGCTGCCCGGCGCGGAGATGATCTACGTCGCCGACGATGCCGCCTTTCCCTATGGCGACTGGCCTGACATGGCGCTCAGCGACCATGTCGTCGCCACCGTCGCACGGCTGATCGGGCGCTTCGCGCCGGATGCGGTGGTGATCGCCTGCAATACCGCCTCGACGCTGGTCCTGCCGCCGCTCAGGGCACAGTTCACGCTGCCCTTCGTCGGCACGGTGCCGGCGATCAAGCCGGCGGCGGAGCATACGCGATCCGGGCTCGTCAGCGTGCTCGCCACCTTCGGCACCATGCAGCGCGACTATACGCGCGGCCTGATCGCGCAGTTCGCCGGCAACGTGCATGTGCGGCTGGTCGGCTCGTCTCACCTCGCGCCGCTCGCCGAGGCGCATATGCGCGGCGAGGCCGTGGACGATGCGGCGATCTTCGCCGAGATCGAGCCGGCCTTCATGGAGCGGGACGGGAGGCGGACCGATACCGTGGTGCTCGCCTGCACGCACTATCCGTTCCTCGTCGAGCGTTTCGAGGCGCTGAAGCCGTGGGCGGTCGAGTGGGTCGACCCGGCGCCGGCGATCGCGCGGCGCGTGGCGACGGTGGCGGGCGAAGCGGCGGCCGCGCGCGGGCCGACGGGTGCCGCCTATCTGACCTCGGGCAGGAGCTGGCCGCCGGCGCTGGCGCCGCTGCTCGAGGGCCTCGGCGTGGCGCCGGGGCATCCGCCGCTGGTCCTGCCGGCGCCGCAACGGCCCTGAGCACTCACGTCAGTCGACGGCGGTATCGGGCAAGGCGAGGAAGATCAGCACGGCGCTGATCATGGTCAGGAACTCGAAGGCCTTCTGCTGGCCGTTCCAGATCTGCGACTGCCACATGGCGAACCACTCGCCGCCAACGGCGACGAAGCCGACGGCGTAGAGAAGGAAGCCGAGGGAAAGGCCGACGATGGCGATCGTCTTGGCCCGGTTGAAGTCGGTTCCGGTGATCGCGCCGAGGAGCCGGAGCGCGCCCGCCCAGAGGAGGATCGCCACGACGATCTCGGTGGCGATGATCGCCCAGTAGCCGGCGGTCTGGATGGTCGGATCGGTGATCGCCCGCCAGTGCAGGCTCGAATCCGGGAAGGTCGTATCCATGGACAGGACGTGCTGCACGAACTGCCAGTTGGAATTGTAGTCGGTGATGTTGCCGAAGGCGACGAGGGTGAAGAAGAGCGCGACCGCGGCGACGAAGGCGATCTTGCAAAGGCGGATGAGGACCATGGCGAATCTCCCCGATTCTGCGGCGAGTATAGGCCGGGAGAGGGCCGCCGGGCAGGGAGGGGCCGGTTTGACAGGGGCCGGGCGGGCGACTATGTAAGCGCCCGCGGGACGGAGCCTTCGGGCTCCGCCCTGCTTTTCAGCGACCCGTGGAGGGCGAAGGAACGCTTCCTTCCTCCTCCTGTCGGCCGGGAAACCGGCAGAGGAGGGCGCCTACCCGAGTGACATGAAAGGTAAGCGATGACCAAGCGCATACAGGCGAAGCACAAGCTCGATCGCCGCATGGGCCAGAACATCTGGGGCCGCCCGAAGAGCCCCGTCAACAGCCGCGAATATGGCCCCGGCCAGCACGGCCAGCGCCGCAAGGGCAAGCTCTCGGACTTCGGCGTGCAGCTGAAGGCCAAGCAGAAGCTGAAGGGCTATTACGGGAATATCTCGGAGCGGCAGTTCAAGAACATCTATTACGAAGCCATCCGCCGCGCCGGCGACACGTCGGAGCACCTGGTCGGCCTTCTCGAGAGCCGCCTCGACGCGCTCGTCTATCGCGCCAAGTTCGTGCCGACCGTCTTCGCCTCGCGCCAGTTCATCAGCCACGGCCACGTGCAGGTGAACGGCAAGCGCGTCAACATCCCGAGCTACCGCGTGAAGCCGGGCGACGTCGTCTCGGTCAAGGATGCCTCGAAGCAGCTCGCGGTCGTGCTCGAAGCCGTCCAGTCGGGCGAGCGCGACACGCCGGACTATATCGAGGTCGATCCGGCGAAGCTGACGGCGACCTTCATCCGCCGCCCGGGCCTCGCCGACATTCCCTATCCGGTCCAGATGGAACCGCACCTCGTGGTCGAGTTCTATTCGCGCTAAGGTTTTCCGACTACGCACAAACGGAAAGGGCCGTCCCTATGGGACGGCCCTTTTCGATTCAAGCGCCGCGCGCTGCGGTCAGGCGCTGGCGGGGACCTCGGCCACGGCAATGCCCTTGCCGGTCAGGAAGCCCTGCAGCTCGCCTCCCTGGAACATCTCGCGGATGATGTCGCAGCCGCCGACGAACTCGCCCTTGACGTAGAGTTGCGGGATGGTCGGCCAGTTGGAATATTCCTTGATCCCCTGGCGGATGTCCGCGTTCTCGAGGACGTTGATGCCCTTGTAGTCGACGCCCAGGTAATCGAGGATCTGGACGACCTGGCCGGAGAAGCCGCATTGCGGGAAGGTCGGCGTGCCCTTCATGAAGAGCACGACGTCGTTGCCCTTCACCTCGCTGTCGATCCAGTTGTTGATGTCAGTCATTGGTCGGGTTCCTGTTGATGCGGGACCGCACGCGCACGACGCGGGCCATGGCCCGGCCGGCGCGGAGATCCATGTAGGCGAAGGCCGCGAGACAGGCGGCGAGAAGAGCGTAGGTCATCATCCCTCCGGTGCGCTCGTCTGCAAGGCAAGCGCGTGAAGCGTGCCCCCCATCTTCCCCTTCAGCGCATTGTAGACCATCTGGTGCTGCTGCACACGGCTCTTGCCGCGGAAGGATTCCGAGACGACCTCGGCGGCATAGTGGTCGCCGTCACCGGCGAGATCGCGGATCACGACCCGGGCGTCGGGCAGAGCCGACTTGATCATGGCCTCGATGTCGCGGGCATCCATTCCCATGGCAGCCTCCGTTCAGGGTACCGCCGGCCCTTCGCCGGCCATGAAGGCCGGGAACCAGGACTCGTGCGCTTCCCTCAGTCTGCCAGCAGATATGGCGGCAAGCGAGCCGAGTTTCAATTCGCTTCCCCCGGTCGTGCCGATGCGCGGGGCGGAGACGCCCGCCTTTCCGGCGCGCTCCCGGATTGGGTCGAGGTCGGCGGCGCGGATGGTGAGGAGGTAGCGGCCCTGGTCCTCGCCGAAGAAAGCGGGGAGGGCGGGCACGCCGTCCGGACGCTCGATGCTCGCGCCGATGCCGGAGGCGATGACCATTTCGGCAAGGCCGACCGCGAGGCCGCCGTCCGACAGGTCATGCACCGCGGTGGCGAGGCCGTCGCGGACGAGGCCGCGGACGAAATCGCCGACTTGCCTTTCGTGCGCGAGGTCGACGGGCGGCGGCGGGCCATCCTCGCGGCCGTGAATCTCGCGGAGATAGACGGACTGGCCGAGATGCGTGCCCCAGCCCGGCGGCGCACCGGCGAGCAGGATCGGCTCGCCCCCGGCCTTGAAGGCGATGGTGGCGTAGCGGGTCGCATCCTCGATCAGCCCGACGCCGCCGATCGCCGGCGTCGGCGGGATGGAGGTACCCATGCTCTCGTTGTAGAGCGAGACGTTGCCCGACACGACCGGGAAGGCGAGGGCGCGTGCGGCCTCGCCGATGCCGCGGATGGCGCCGACCAGTTCCCCCATGATCTCGGGGCGCTCGGGATTGCCGAAATTGAGGTTGTCGGTGAGCGCCAGCGGCTCGGCCCCGGCGGCGGTCAGGTTCCGCCAGCATTCGGCGACCGCCTGCTTGCCGCCCTCGAACGGATCGGCGGCGCAGTAGCGCGGCGTCACGTCGACGGAGAAGGCAAGGGCCTTGGTCGTGCCCTCGACTCGGATGACGCCGGCATCGGAGCCCGGGCGGACGAGCGAGTTGCCCTGGATCCAGGTGTCGTATTGCTCGAAGACCCAGCGCCGGGAGGACATGTCCGGAGAGTTCAGAATCCGAATCAAGGCCGCGGCGTAGTCCGCTGGTTCCGGAATCTTTTCGGTCAATGCCGGGCGGGGCGGACGGGCGACCTGGGGCCGGTCGTATTCGGGGGCTTCGTCGCCGAGCTCCTTGATGGGCAGGTCGGCCTCGACCTTGCCCTTGTGGATCACGCGGAAGCGCAGGTCGTCGGTGGTGCGGCCGACGATGGCGAAGTCGAGATTCCATTTGCGGAAGATCGCCTCCGCCTCCGCCTCCTGTTCGGGGCGGAGCACCATGAGCATGCGCTCCTGGCTCTCCGAGAGCATCATCTCATAGGCGGTCATGCCCTCCTCGCGGCAGGGCACCTTGTCGAGGTCCAACTCGATGCCGAGGTCGCCCTTGGCGCCCATCTCGACGGCCGAGCAGGTGAGGCCGGCGGCGCCCATGTCCTGGATGGCGATGACGGCGCCGGTCGCCATGAGCTCGAGGCAGGCCTCGAGGAGCAGCTTCTCGGAGAAAGGATCACCGACCTGGACGGTTGGCCGCTTCTCCTCCGAGCCCTTCTCGAAGGTGGCCGAGGCCATGGTGGCGCCGCCCATGCCGTCGCGGCCGGTCTTGGAGCCGAGATAGACGACGGGAAGGCCGACGCCGCTCGCCTTGGAATAGAAGATCGCATCGGCGCGGGCGAGGCCGGCGGCGAAGGCGTTGACGAGGATGTTGCCGTTATAGCCGCGATGGAAATTGACCTCGCCGCCGACTGTCGGCACGCCGAAGGAATTGCCGTAGCCGCCGACGCCGGCGACGACGCCGGAAACGAGGTGGCGGGTCTTCGGGTGGCCGGGCTCGCCGAAACGGAGCGCGTTCATCGCCGCCACCGGCCGGGCACCCATGGTGAAGACGTCCCGGAGAATCCCGCCGACCCCGGTCGCGGCGCCCTGGTAGGGCTCGATGTAGGAGGGATGGTTGTGGCTCTCCATCTTGAAGACCACGGCAAGGCCGTCGCCGATGTCGACCACGCCGGCATTCTCGCCCGGTCCCTGGATGACGCGCGGCCCCGTGGTCGGCAGGGTCTTCAGCCACTTCTTCGAGGACTTGTACGAGCAGTGCTCGTTCCACATGGCGGAGAAGATGCCGAGCTCGGTAATGCTCGGCTCGCGGCCGATGAGGACGAGGATGCGCTGGTACTCGTCGGGCTTCAGGCCATGGCGGGCGACGAGGTCGGGCGTGATGGCGACAGGGGCGTTCACGATGGCGGACCGTGGTTCGGATCAGAGGAGCGCGAAGCACACTCTATCGTCATGGCCGGCCTTGTGCCGGCCATCCACGACTTTCTTGCTTCAGCAATTCCCACGCCGGCTTCCCGCCAAGAAAGAGAAACAATCCGTGGATGGCCGGCACAAGGCCGGCCATGACGATCGGAGAGGCGGAACAGGTCGGCCATGAGGAGAAAGGCGGCCGGGTCGCGCGCCATCGCCAAGCTAGCTGCACCCCTCGCCGCCGTTGATCCAGCGCTTGAGGTCGGCGCCGATGCGTGGCGCGGCGGCGGAGGTGGCGAGCGCGCCGAAGACGCTGACGTGGTTGCCGCCCTCGGTCACCTGGACGACGAGGGAAGGCGCGCCGGTCGGCGTCTTGCGCGGGACGAGAAGGATGCGCGGGCCGCCGGTGGCGTTCGGCTCGGGCGAATAGATGTAGCTGGCGAAGGCCGGGTCCTTGGAGGCGATCCAGCACTTCTCGATGGAGGCGCCGAGGCGGGTGGCGAGGTTGTAGCTCTTGTCGTCGGCGGCGCCGGCGGGAGCAGCGAGGCTGGCGGCGAGGCCGGCGGCGGCGAGCGCCTGGCAGAGAGGGCGGGACACGGGCTTCAAGCGGCTTTCTCCAGGCTGGTGACGATGCTCTCGAAGAGCGGGCGGCCGTCGGTGCCGCCCTGCATCGATTCGATGAGGTTCTCCGGATGGGGCATCATTCCGAGGACATTGCGGCGTTCGTTGAGGATGCCGGCAATGTCGTCGAGCGAACCGTTGGGATTGCCGCTGGCCGGCTCGCCCGGGAGCGCGGCATAGCGGAAGGCGACGCGGTCCTCGCCCTTCAGGCGCGCGAGGGTCTCGTCGTCGGCGCGGTAGTTGCCGTCGCCATGGGCGACCGGGCAGCGGAGGACGGCGCCCTTCCGGTAGTTGCGGGTGAAGCGGGAGGCGGTGGTCTCGACGCGGAGGCCGACCTCGCGGCAGACGAAGCGGAGGCTCGCGTTCCGCATGAGGACGCCGGGCAGGAGCCCCGCCTCGCAGAGGATCTGGAAGCCGTTGCAGACGCCGAGGACCGGCACGCCGGCCGCGGCGCGCTCGGCGACGGCGCGCATGACCGGGGCGCGGGCGGCGATGGCGCCGGAACGGAGGTAGTCGCCATAGGAAAAGCCGCCCGGGAGGACGATCAGGTCGACCTTCGGCAGGTCGCTGTCGGCGTGCCAGATTTTTGCCGGCGCGCTGCCGCCGATCCTGGTCAGCGCCGCGATCATGTCCCGGTCGCGGTTGGAGCCGGGGAAGACGACGACGGCGGATTTCATGGCGGCGCTCCGGGGCGGGTCGGGCGGACGGGAGAAGGGAATAGACGATTCTGCGAGCGCCGCCAGTGCTGTTTTCGGGCAATCGGGCGGTGCCGGCGGCGGATCAGGGAGTCCCGTCCGCCGGCCGCACGCCCTCGACGAGGTCGGTGAAGCGCCCGAGGGGGACCTGCGGGCCGAAATTGCACCCGCCACCGGGCGCGGTGACGAGGCGGTAGAGCTTCCCGCGGAACACGACGGCGGCCGAGAGGATCGGCTTGTCGAGCGCCCGGCAGCCGGACCAGAGCTGGTAGGCGAGGAAGGGCAGAGCCGGCGCGTGGAGCGCGATCGCTTCCGGTCCGCGCCAGCGCTCCTCCTCGACGCTGCCGTTCGGCTCGGCGAGGAAGGCGTAGATGCTGGCGCCTTCCGGACAATCGGCGGCGATGCAGGTGAGCACAACGCCTTCGGCCGGCCCGGCCGGTGTCCCCGTTCGCCAGACGCCGGTGTCATAGGGAATCTCGGCGTCGCCCCAGGGCACGGCCGCTTCCTCCGCCATGGCGGGAAGGGACAGGAGGACGAGGAAAGCGAGGAGGCGGGCGACCAGCGACATGCGCGCGGATGAAGCCCGGCGATTGCGGCCGGGCTCGGGCCTTTACGCGACCTGGATGTGGTAGTTTTCGATCACGGTGTTGGCGAGGAGCTGCTCGCACATGGCCTTCAGCGCCGTCTCGGCCCTGGCCCGGTCGTTCTCGGCGATCTCGATGTCGAAGACCTTGCCCTGGCGGACGGCGCCGACCCCGGCGAAGCCGAGGGAGCCTAGCGCGCCCTCGATCGCCTTGCCCTGCGGATCGAGAACGCCGTTCTTCAGCGTGACGGTGACGCGCGCCTTCATCCGCTCCGGCCCGCCTTACTGGACGAGGACCGGGCCGGTGCCCTTCGGGCGCTCCTGCTCGATGAGGATGCCGAGGCGGCGCGCCACTTCCTGGTAGGCCTCGAGGAGGCCGCCCATGTCGCGGCGGAAACGGTCCTTGTCGAGCTTGTTCTGGGTCTGGATGTCCCAGAGGCGGCAATTGTCGGGCGAGATCTCGTCGGCGACGACGATCCGCATCATGTCGTTTTCCCAGAGCCGCCCGCACTCGATCTTGAAATCGACCAGCTGGATGCCCGCGCCGAGGAAGAGGCCGGAGAGGAAGTCGTTGACGCGGATGGCGAGCGCCATAACGTCGTCGATCTCCTGCGGGGTGGCCCAGCCGAAGGCGGTGATGTGCTCCTCGGAGACCATCGGATCGTTCAATTCGTCGTTCTTGTAGTAGAACTCGATGATCGAACGGGGAAGGACAGTACCTTCCTCGATGCCGAGACGGGTAGCGAGCGACCCGGCAGCAACGTTGCGCACGACGACTTCGAGCGGAATGATCTCGACTTCGCGGATAAGCTGCTCGCGCATGTTGAGGCGCTTGATGAAGTGCGTCGGGATGCCCATCCTGTTCAGATGGGTGAAGATGTGCTCGGAAATACGGTTGTTGAGCACGCCCTTGCCGTCGACGACCTCGTGCTTCTTCTTGTTGAACGCGGTGGCGTCGTCCTTGAAGAACTGGACGAGGGTGCCGGGCTCCGGACCCTCGAACAGGATCTTCGCCTTGCCTTCATAAATCCGCCGCCGGCGATTCATGGGAACGTACCGTGGTTTGAGGAAATCCATCAGCTTTCCAGGCAGCAAAAACATTGCTGCATCAATAGCCTACATCCGACTCGGGAGGTGAGTGAGCGGCTTTCGGCGAGACCTTATTCGATCGTGTATCGGCGCACAACGATTCTAACTTCAGGGGCGCCATGCAACGCCCGCGCCGTGCCGCGACGGCGTTGATTTAGTCACAAGGCGGCTTTATGCAAGCCCGGCAGGCCGAGAGGAGCAGAACGAAAGATGACCACTTTCGACAAGCGCAAGGACGCGTTCGAGAACAAGTTCGCGCATGACGAGGAACTGCGGTTCAAGGCGGAATCGCGCCGCAACAAGCTCCTCGGCCTGTGGGCGGCGGGGCTTCTCGGCAAGACCGGCGCGGATGCCGAAGCCTATGCCAAGGAAGTCATCGTGGCCGATTTCGAGCAGGCCGGCGAGGAGGACGTCTTCCGCAAGGTCCGCAAGGATTTCGACGCCGCCGGCGTCCAGCAGTCGGACCACCAGATCCGCCGCACCATGGACGAGCTCATGCAGACGGCGATCGGCCAGATCCGCGACGCGACGTAAGGCACAAGGCGACAGCATCCATGACACCGTCCCTCGCGGCGAAGCTGCGCTCCGGCGCGACCGTCATCACCGGCTGGAACATCTGGCCCGAGCCGCTGCTCGCGGAGATCGCGGCGCGGTCCGGCTTCGACGCCGTCACCATGGACATGCAGCACGGGCTGCACGACCCGGTCTCGGTGATGCGGGCGATCGGCGCCTGCCACCTCGGCGGCAAGCCGGCGGCGGTGCGCGTGCCGGTGGGAGACAACGGCATGGTCAGCCGCGCGCTCGACATGGGCGCCGAGGCGGTGATCGCGCCGATGGTCAACTCGGCGGCCGAGGCGGAGGCCTTCGTGCAGGCGGCCAAGTATCCGCCGGCCGGCGAGCGCAGCTGGGGGCCGCTCCGCGGCCAGACGGTCTTCGGGCTCGACACGGATGCGCATCTGAAGATGGCGAACAAGGACACGCTCGCGCTCGCCATGGTCGAGACCAAGCGGGGCATCGAGGCGCTGGACGAGATCCTCGCGGTGAAGGGCCTCGACGGCATCTTCGTCGGGCCGTCGGACCTGTCCGTCACCATCACGGGCGGCGACCGCGTGGCGCCCGGCGATCCGCTGGTCGACGAGCCTGTGCGCATCATCGCGCGGAAGACCAAGGCGGCGGGCAAGCTCCTCGGCGCGTTCACCTGGGCGGCGAGCCGCGCCCAGTTCTTCGCCGACCTCGGCTACCAGTTCATCGCGCTCGGTACCGATCAGGCCTATTTCCAGGCCGGCATCCAGAAGATGCTGTCGGACCGCGGCGAGGAGAAGCCGGTCACCTGAGCGGGGCGTAGCGCTTCGACGGGTCAAGCCCGGCCACGACGGAGGCAGGGGATAGAAAGTCCCTTTCGTCCGGCTGGCGCTTTTCTGTGCAGCCGGATGGATTTGTCCGGCCTGCCGCGTCATGAGTCGCGGAGGCGCCGGCCCGATTCGCCGGCATGTCCGGGGGTATTCATGAACAAGGCACTGGCAGAATTCATCGGCACCTTCACCTTGGTGCTCTTCGGCTGCGGCGCGGCGGTCATCGCCGGCCCGGCCATCGCGGCGGCGAACACGGTGGGCGTGCTCGGCATCGCCTTCGCCTTCGGCCTCGCCATCGTCGCCATGGCCTATGGCATCGGCGCGGTCTCGGGCTGCCACGTGAACCCGGCGGTCAGCCTCGGCGTGCTGGTAGCCGGCAAGATGAGCGCCGGCGACTTCGTCCAGTACGTGATCGCCCAGTGCCTCGGCGCCATTGCCGGTGCGGCGGTGCTCTACCTGATCATGTCGGGCAAGGGCGCCGGCTGGGACGGCGGGCTCGGCGCCAATGGCTGGGGCGAGGGCTACATGGGCGGCTACAACACCGTCGCGGCCTTCGTCTTCGAGGCGGTCGCCACCTTCATCTTCCTGGTCGTCATCCTCGGCGTGACGCGGCCGGGCACGCCGACGCACATTGCCGGCTTCGCCGGCGTCGCCATCGGCCTGACGCTGACCATGATCCACATTGTCGGCATCAACGTGACCGGCGTCTCGGTCAACCCGGCGCGCAGCCTCGGGCCGGCGCTTTTTGTCGGCGGCAACGCGCTCGCCCAGCTCTGGCTCTTCATCGTGGCGCCGCTCGTCGGGGCGGCCGTGGCGGGGCTGCTCTCGCGCTCGGGCGCGCTGTGGGGCAGCGAGCGCTAGGATAGCAAGGCGGCGCGGGGAGCTCGCCTCGCGCCGCCCTCGCCTCTACAGCGCCTTCTCGATCGCGCCGACGATCGCCGGATCTTCCGGCACCACCGCCGGATCGAAGCGGGCGACGACCCTGCCGTCGCGGCCGACGAGGAATTTCTCGAAGTTCCAGCGGATGTCGGGGCTGAAGTTCCGGTCGTGGCCCTTCTGCCGGCTGATCTCGCTCTGGATGCGCGACGGTTCCTCGGCGATCAGCTCGCGATAGAGCGGATGGCGGGCGTCGCCGTTGACGTCGATCTTGGCGAACATCGGGAAATTGACGCCATAGGTGAGGCGGCAGAATTCCTCGATCTCCTTCTCCGTGCCGGGCTCCTGTCCCATGAACTGGTTGCAGGGGAAGCCGAGCACCTCGAAGCCGCGGCCGTGATAGGTCGTGAAGAGCTTCTCGAGCCCGTCATATTGCGGCGTCAGCCCGCATTTCGAGGCGACGTTGACGACCAGCAGCACCTTGCCCCGGAACTGGCCGAGGGTGGTCTCGCTGCCATCGATGCGGCGGACGGGGATGTCGTAAAGCGGGGCGGTCATCGATCGGCCTCTCAGAGCGCGGTTGCGCCGACGTCGCCGAAGACGCGGTGGAAGATCGTATCGGCGTGCTTCAGGTGATAGCCGAGGTCGAAGAGCGCCTCGATCTCGGGCGCGGGGAGGGCGGCGGTGACCTCCGCGTCGGCCTTCAGGTTGCCGAGGAAGTCGCCCTTGCCCTCCCAGACCTTCATGGCGTTCGTCTGGACGAGGCGGTAGCTGTCCTCGCGGCTGACGCCCTTCTGCGTGAGGGCGAGAAGCACGCGCTGCGAATGGACGACGCCGCCGAGCGCGTCGAGGTTCTTCAGCATGCGGTCGGGATAGACGACGAGCTTCTCGACCATGCCGGCGAGGCGATGGAGCGCGAAGTCCAGCGCGATGGTGGCGTCCGGCCCGATGACCCGCTCGACGGAGGAATGCGAGATGTCGCGCTCGTGCCAGAGCGCGACGTTCTCCATCGCCGGCAGCGCATAGGAGCGGACGAGGCGGGCGAGGCCGGTGATGTTCTCAGAGAGAACCGGGTTGCGCTTGTGGGGCATGGCCGAGGAGCCCTTCTGGCCGGGCGAGAAATATTCCTCGACCTCGCGGACCTCGCTCCGCTGCAGGTGGCGGATCTCGACGGCGATGTGCTCGACCGAGGAGGCGACGACGGCGAGCGCCGCGAAATAGGCGGCATGGCGGTCGCGCGGGATGACCTGCGTCGAGACCGCTTCCGGCCGGAGGCCGAGGGCGCGGGCGACGTGCTCCTCGACCTTCGGGTCGACGTTGGCGAAGGTGCCGACGGCGCCGGAGAGGGCGGCGGTCGCGACCTCCTCGCGGGCGGCGTGGAGGCGCCGGCGGGCACGGGCGAACTCGGCATAGAAGGAAGCGAGCTTGATGCCGAAGGTGGTCGGCTCGGCATGGATGCCGTGGCTGCGGCCGATGGTCGGCGTGTCCTTGTACTCGAAGGCGCGCCGCTTCAGCGCGGCGAGCACGCGGTCGACGTCGGCCATGAGGAGGTCGGCGGCGCGGACGAGCTGCAGGTTGAAGGTCGTGTCGAGAATGTCCGACGAGGTGAGGCCCTGGTGGACGAAGCGCGCCTCGGGGCCGACCAGCTCGGCGAGGTGGGTGAGGAAGGCGATGACGTCGTGCTTCACCTCGCGCTCGATCTCGTCGATGCGGTCGGCGTCGAAGATCGCTTTCGCGCCCTTCTCCCAGACCTTGCGGGCGGCATCCTTCGGCGCGACGCCGAGGTCGGCCATGGCGTCGAGGGCATGGGCCTCGATCTCGAACCAGAGGCGGAAGCGGGTCTCCGGCGACCAGATCGCGGTCATCTCGGGGCGTGAATAGCGCGGGATCATGCGTGGGCCATTCCTTCGGGGGCGGCGAGGGGTCTAGCAGAGGGAAGGGAAGGGCTCAAATGGCGAGCCGGCCCGACCGAAGAAGCAAGACGTGGATGGCCGGCACAGGGCCGGCCATGACGATTTGAGAATGAGAGCAGCGCCGCCGGCTATAGCGGCCATTTCGCGAGCAGCTCCTCCCGCGTGCCGTTGAAGACGTCGCGGTCGCAGGGGCCGATGCCGGGGACCGCGTGCGGCTCGGGACCGTCGGTCCCGTCGGTATGTTGCCAGAGCGTCCAGCGGTTCCATGGCGGCGGTACGGCGGGCGGAGCGTCGCCATAGCGGGCGAGCCAGAGCGGGCAGCAGGCGAGGGTGGTCGCCGCGTTGCCGGTGGCGGCGACCGCGGAAGTGAGCAGCGTGCCGCCATAGAGGACCGGCCAGCGGCCCAGTTGGACGTGGATCAGCTCGATGAAGCCGGGCAGGTCGGCGGCGGACATCGCGGCGCCGGAAGGGCCGGCCTCGTAGTCGAGGCAGACCAGGTCGCGGGCGCCGGGGTCGGCATGGTCGAGGTAGTTCGCTACCTGGTCGGCGACGGGCGCCGTGCCGGCATAGTGGTAGGACCCCCAGAGGAGGCCGGCGGCCCGCGCGGCGGCGCGGCGTTCGCGAAAAAGCGGGTCGCGGAAGGTGGCACCCTCGGTCGCCTTGTGGATCACGGCGACGATGCCGGCGTCGCGGACGGCGCGCCAGTCGACGACACGCTGGTGGTGCGAAATGTCGATGATGCCGCCGAAGCCGGGGAGGGCGGCGCTCAATTGTCCTCGAAGCGGGTGGTGACGGCGAGGAAGCGGCGGTCCGGCCCTTCGAAGCCCTGGCGGATGAGGCTGATGACCACGGCCATGCTCGCGGGCCCCTTGCCGGCCGGCATCACGACGACGTCGGAAATGGCGTAGTCGCGGGCGCAGGTGCGCGAGGCGGGGAGCGACGTATCCTCGTGGAGCGTCCGGGTCTTGCCGTCGGGGTCGGTGAGTTCGAGCCGGAAGCCGGCGACGTCGTCGTAATTCTCGCAGCCACTGGCATCGGGCATGGGGATGCGCGTCAGCTTCAGGCTCCAGGGGCGCTCCATCATGTTGAACCACTGGTTGGTGCGGAAGCGCACCGCATAGGGGTCGGCGGAAAGCTCGGTCGCCGGGTTGTCGACGACGTGGTTGCCGGCCGAGTAGGGCTTCAGCCGGTCGAGGATCGGGCGCGCCTCGTGCATCGCGCGGGCGAGGGCGGCGGACGGGTCGTCGCTCTCGTCCTCGATGGTGGCGCGGACGGGCGTACCCGCGACCCAGGCGTCCTTGTCGACGTCGATGACGAAGACATTGGCATAGGGAAAGCCGGAGCCGTCGCCCACGCCATATTCGTTGAAGGCGAACCAGGCGCCGTCGTCGGAGAAGCCGATGATGGTGCGGTCGGCATAGTCGCCGGCGAAGGCCGGCGCGGCGAGGCCGGCGAAGGCAAGTGCGACGGCGGCGAGGAGCCGCCGCATCATTTCGCCCCCTTGCGGAGGGCGGCGATGGCAGCGGCATAGCCGCCCTTCGCGCCGAAGATGGATGAGCCGGCGACGAGGGCGTCGGCTCCGGCGGCGAGGATGGCGGCGGCATTGGCCGGTCCGATGCCGCCATCGACCTCGATGAGGATGTCGCGACGGCCGATCATCTTGCGGACGGCGGCGATCCGCTCCAGCGATGCAGGCAGGAAGCTCTGGCCGCCGAAGCCGGGGCTGACGCTCATCACGAGGACGAGGTCGGCGTAGTCGAGCGCCGGGCCGACGGCCTCGACCGGGGTCGCCGGATTGAGCGCGACGCCGGCCTTCTTGCCGAGCGCGCGGATCGCCTGGAGCGAGCGGTGGAGGTGCGGGCCGGCCTCGGCATGGACGATGAGGTGGTCGGCGCCCGCCTTGGCGAAAGCCTCGAGATAGGGGTCGGCCGGGGCGATCATCAGGTGGACGTCGAGGGGCTTCGCCGTATAGGGCCGGATGGCAGCGACGACGTTCGGCCCCATGGTGATGTTGGGGACGAAATGCCCGTCCATCACGTCGACGTGGATCCAGTCGGCACCGCCCTTGTCGAGGGCCGTAACCTCCTCGCCGAGGCGGGCGAAGTCGGAGGCGAGGATCGAGGGAGAGATGATCACCTGCTTTGCCATGGCTCCAGCGCGTAACATGCCGGGCGCGGCGCGCGCAATCGGTTGCCCCGGCGTCGCGTTCCATGCAGATTTGGCGCGGCTGGAGGGAATTGGACGTGGAACGCTTCGACATCATCGTGCTCGGCGCCGGCATCGTCGGCGCTTCGAGCGCCTGGCACCTGCTGCGCCGCGGGCGCACCGTCGCGATCGTCGACCGCCGCGGACCGGGGGAGGAGACGTCGTTCGGCAATGCCGGGCTGGTGGAGCGCGACGGGTTCCTGCCCATGCACTTCCCGGAATCGCTCGGCGAGCTGATGCGCTTCGCGACCAACCGGACGTCGCAGGTGCACTACCATCTCGGCGCGCTACCGAGCCTCGCGCCGTACCTGCTTGCCATGCGCGCCGGATCGCATCCGAGCCGCTTCCCGGCTTATGCCGCGGCCATGGCGCCGCTGATGGCGCGGACGGTCGAGGAGCACCGGATGATCGCGAACGCGGCGGGCGCCGGGCACCTCTTCCGCGACACGGGCGGGCTGAGGCTCTACCGGACGCCGGAGGGCATCGCCGGCGGCAAGGTCTCGCGCGATTTCGCCGACCGCTACGGCGCGCCGTACAAGATCCTTTCGCGCGACGAGGCGATCGAGCTGGAGCCTAACCTGAAGCCGGACTTTGCGGGCGCGGTGTGGTGGAACGACGTGATCTCGAGCTCGTCGCCAGGCGGCGTGACCAAGCGCTATGCCGAGGGCGCGCAGAAGGACGGGGCGAAGCTCTTCACCGGCGATGCGCGGTCGCTGAAGCGCGAGGGCGACGCGTGGACGGTGACGACGAGCGCCGGGCCGGTGACGGCCGCGACGGTCCTGGTGGCGCTCGGGCCGTGGTCGTCGGACGTGCTCGAGCCGATGGGCTATCGCTATCCGTTCGGCGTGATCCGCGGCTACCACCGGCACTACAAGCCGATTGGCAACGCTTCGCTGGCGCGGCCGGTTTTCGACATGACCAACGGCTACGTCATCACGCCGATGGAGAAGGGCATCCGGCTGACCAGCGGCTATGAATTCGCCTTCCGTGACGCGCCGCCGACGCCGGTGCAGATCGACCGCGACCTGCCGCTGGCGCGTGAGCTCTTCCCGCTCGGCGAGACGGTCGATGATGCGGCCTGGCTGGGACGGCGGCCGTGCCTGCCGGATTCGCTGCCGGTGATCGGCGCGGCGCCGAAGCATCCGGGCCTGTTCTTCAATTTCGGGCACAGCCACCTCGGCTTCACGCTCGGCCCGGTGACCGGGCGGCTGGCGGCCGAGATGATCGCCGGAACCAGGCCCTTCGCCGATCCGACGCCCTTCGCGCCGACGCGCTTCGGTTAGTCTGTCGATTGGTCGCTCTTCCGGACGGAAAAGCGCTTCGCACTTTTCCTGGAAACGCTCCTAGCCGAAGCGCTGACGCCAGGTGCGCAGGGTGTCGCCGGGCGCCGAGGTCGCCTCGTAGATGCCGCGGGCGATGGCGCGGGCCATGACGGCGGCGCCCGCGGCTCCGATCGCGGCGATGTCGAAGGCGCCGTTCGCGATCGGCACGCGGCCGGTGGCGAGCGCGAAGACGAGGTCGCCGTCGAAGGGCGAATGAACCGGCCAGAGCGCGCGGGCAAAGCCGTCATGGGCCATGACGGCGAGGCGCTTGGCCTCGGCCTTGGTGAGCTTCGCGTCGGTCGCGACCACGGCGATGGTGGTGTTCCCGCCAACGCGCGCCTCGGGCTTCGCCGCGATCGACGTCGCATCCGGCGGGAAGACGGCGGGATAGCCGGCGCCGCCGAACTCGGCGCTGACCTCGAAGGGTGCCGCCCAGAAGTGCCGCGTGTCGCCGATGGTGGCGCGGCCGACGGCATTGACCGCGACGAGGGCGGCGACGGTGACGCCGTTGTCGAGCTTCGTCGAGGCCGAGCCGAGGCCGCCTTTGAGGTTGGCGGTCGTGGCGCCCGCGCCGGCGCCGGCCGTGCCGACGGCGAAATCGGTGCTCGCCGCGGCGAGCGCCCGGCGGCCGAGGTCGCGATAGGGCGGATCGGCGCCCCAGGCCTTGTCGCCGCCGTTGAGGAGGTCGAAGAGGATGGCGGCCGGCACGATCGGCACGCGCGCCGGGCCGACGGCGAAGCCGCGGCCGGCGGCGGCGAGGTCGGCCATGACGCCGCCGGCGGCATCGAGGCCGAAAGCGGAGCCACCGGAGAGCACCAGCGCGTCGACCGCCTCGACGGTCTGCTCGGGCGCGAGCAGGTCGGTCTCGCGCGTGCCTGGCGCGCCGCCCATGACGTGGACGGCGGCGGTGGCCGGCTGGTCGCAGAGAATGACGGTGACGCCCGATTTCAGCTTCGGGTCGTCGGCATTGCCGACCTTCAGGCCGGCGACGTCGGTGAGGAGATTGCGCATGGCGCGCCGCTCACATGGGCAGGGTGGCGTACTTGCCGTCGTGCCAGACATAGACGACATAGCCCGGCGTCGTGCTGTCGCCCTTCTGGTCGAAGTGGACGGTACCGAGGACGGTATCGAAGCTGCCGCTGGCGATGGCCGGCACGACCTTGTCGAAATCGGTCGAGCCGGCGGCTTGCGCCGCTTCGGCCCAGACCTGGACGGCGGCATAGGTGCAGAGCGTGTAGCCGTCGGGCTCGATCCCGGCCGCGCGGAAGCCGGCGACCACCGCCTCGGCCTCGCGGTTCTGGCGCGCATCGGGCGCGAAGGTGACGAGGGTGCCCTCGGCGGCATCGCCGGCGGCCTGCCAGTATTCGTCGGTCATCAGCGTGTCGCCGCCCATGAGGGTGGCCGACAGGCCCTGCGCCTTCATCTCCTTCGCGATGGCCGCGACGTCGGAGGGGAAGCCGGCGACGAAGACGAGGCCGACGCCGGCCGCCTTCAGGCGCGAGACGAGCTCGGAGAAATCCTTCGCGCCCGGATCGTAGGAATCGGTGAAGAGCTCTTTCTTGCCGGCGGCGTTCATGGCGGTGCGCGTGCCGTCGGCGAGCGCCCGGCCCCAGGCGCTCTTGTCGTCGATGACGGCGACGTTGCGGTCGGCGAAGCGCGAGGCGATGAACTTGCCGGCCACGGCGCCCTGCTGGTCGTCGCGGCCGCAAAGGCGGAACAGGCCCGGGCCGGCGCGCTGGTCGGTCAGCTTCGGGTGGGGCGAGGCGGGCGTGATCTGCACGACCTTCGCCTGGTTGTAGACGATCGCCGCCGGGATCGAGGCGAAGGAGCAGAAATGCCCGGCCATCAGCGCAATGCCCTTGCCGACCATCTGGTTGGCGATGGCCGTCGCGGTCTCGCCGTCGCACTTGTCGTCGCCGACCTCGAGGCGGAGCGCCTCGCCGAGCACGCCGCCCTTGGCATTGATGTCGGCGACCGCCTCGGCGGCGCCGTTCTTCATCTGCGTGCCGAATACCTGGAACGGTCCGTCCATCGGGCCGGCCGTGCCGATGGCGATGTCGGCAAGGGCAGGGGCGGGCGCGAGCAGGCAGGCGAGCACGAGGGCAGTGGGGAGGAGGACAGTCGGGGCGAAGGCGGCGGGCCGTATCGTCATGCGGCATCTCCGGGCGGCTGCCGGCGACCGTAGGAACGAAACGCGGAAAAGAAAAGGCCCGCCCCGAAGGGCGGGCCTCGCATTGACGCTGCGACCGGGCCTACTTCAGCTCGGTATAGGTGATCTTGCCGTCGTCGCCCTTCTTCCAGATGTACATGACGTAATCCAGCGAAGTGCGGTCGCCCTTGGCGTCGAAGGAGAGATCGCCGATGACGGTCTGCCACGGGCCCGAGGACTTGAGGGTCTCGGCGACCTTCTGCGGGTCGGTGGAGCCGGCCTTGGTGATGCCGCCGGCGATGACCTGCACGGCAGCGTAGCTGTAGAGGGTATAGGCCTCCGGCTCGAAGCCCGCGTCGCGGAACTTCTTCACGACGGCGGCGGCGGCCGGGTTGTTGCGCGGATCCGGGCCGAACGTGTTGAGCACGCCCTCGGCGGCCGGGCCGGCGATGGAGGCGAACTCGTCGGAGACGATGCCGTCGCCCGAGATGAACTGCGACTTGAGGCCGGCGTCGGCGCTCTGGCGGACGATCAGGCCGCCTTCGGTGTGCAGGCCGCCGAAGTAGGTCACGCCGATGCCCGCGTCCTTCATCTTGGAGATGAGGGCGGAGAAGTCCTTCGTGCCGACGTCGATGCCTTCATACATCGCCTCGGTCACGCCGGCGGCGTTGAGCGCCTTCTTGGTCTCGTCGGCAAGGCCCTGGCCATACGGGGTCTTGTCGTGGATGATCGCGACCTTCTTGTCCTTGAAGTGATCGGCAATGAACTTCCCAGCGACAGCGCCCTGCTGGTCGTCACGGCCGCAGGTGCGGAACGCGTTCCAGAGGCCGCGCTCGGTGACCTGAGGGTTGGTCGCCGCCGGGGTCACGAAGAGGATGCCGTTCTCGGCGTAGACTTCCGAGGCCGGGATGGTGACACCCGAATTGAAGTGGCCATCGACGAAGGTCACGCCGTCACCGACGAACTTGTTCGCCACCGACACGCCCTGCTCGGGCTTGGAGGCGTCGTCGCCGAGCTCGAGGACGAGCTTCGAGCCGTTGATGCCGCCGGCGGCGTTGATGTCGGCAACCGCCTGCTCGGCACCCTTCTGGAGCTGCGCGCCGAAGGCCGCGTTGGGGCCGGTCAGCGGACCGCCGACGCCGAGCTTGATGTCGTCGGCAAGCGCCTGGCCCGCGAAGGCAAGGCCGGCCGCCAGTACGACGCCCGATAGGAGCTTCATCTTCATGTGGTAACTCTCCCCTGGAGATTCAGTTGTTCAGGTCAGTAACAATGGCTGACTGGCCGGTCGAGCACTGGTTTGCTCCATTTTCCCGCCCGCCTGCCAAAGATCATGCTGTTTTTTCGCGCTTTGTCATCTAGTTCGTGGCTTTCGCCAGTACGGCGGATCAGGTGCGAGGGCGCCAGGAAAGCGGGCCGCTGCGTTCGTAGAGCCAGCTATATTGGGTTGCCATCTGGCCGGCTCGGGTGAAGCGGTACGAGAACAGGCCGAAGATGAAAGCCACAATGGTATCAACGATGTAGTAGTGGAGCGAGAACATCGTTCCATCATAGAGGGCGTGATGGATGAAGCGGATGCCGGCGCCGAGCAGCAGCAGGTAGAGGACGAGCAGGCCGAGCGACCCCCAGGCGAGCGCGACCGAGCGACCGGTCATCCAGGCGGCGCCGCCACCGATCAGGATCGTGGTGAACAGGAAGATCCAGATCGAGCCTTCTTCGTAGATCATGCCCTGCATGGCTTCCTCCTAGTGTCCCGATCCCGAAGTTCGCCCGAGCTTGCCGCCCGGGCAGGTGCGAACTTCGGGATCAAAGGGACACTGCAAATCATGGAGTTGCCAGTGTGATTCAGATCGAGAAATTCGCTCTCGACCTGGCTGCCTGGCGTGGCGAATTTCTCGATCATCACACTAGTGCCGCCCGCCTTCGAGGTAGGCGGCGCGTACCTCGGGCTTTTCGAGGAGCTCGCGCCCGGTGCCGCCCATGGTGATGCGGCCGTTGACCATCACGTAGCCGCGATGGGCGAGGCGGAGCGCATGGTAGGCGTTCTGCTCGACGATGAAGACGGTCAGCTTCTCCTCGCGGTTGAGGGTGCGGATGGCGTCGAAGATCTGGCGCACGATGAGCGGGGCGAGGCCGAGGGACGGCTCGTCGAGGAGGAGGAGGCGCGGGCGGGCCATCAGCGCGCGGCCGATGGAGAGCATCTGCTGCTCGCCGCCGGAAAGCGTGCCGCCGCGCTGGTGGATGCGCTCCTTGAGGCGCGGGAAGAGGGCGAAGACGCGCTCGCTGTCCGCGGCGAAATGGGCGAGGTTGTCGAGCGAGGCGCCCATCTGCAGGTTCTCGAGGACCGTCATGCGCGCGAAGATGCGGCGGCCCTCGGGCGACTGGGCGACGCGCATGCGCGCGATCTCGTGGGTGGCGAGGCGGGTGATTTCCTTGCCGTCATAGGTGATCGAACCGTCGCGGGCGCGCGGGTTGCCGCAGATGGTCATCATCAGCGTCGACTTGCCGGCGCCGTTGGAGCCGATGAGGGCGACGATCTCGCCCTCCGCGACCTGCAGGTCGACGCCGCGCAGCGCCTGGATCTTGCCATAGAAGGTGGTGACGCCCTTGACGGCGAGGAGCGTGGAGGGCGTGCTCATCCCTGCTTCTCCAGGGCGTCGAGGCGCTCCTCGACCTGCTCGACCTCCTCGTCCTCGACGCCGAGATAGGCGCCGATGACCCGCGGGTCGGTGCGCACCGCGTCGGGCGTGCCGTCGGCGATCTTGGTGCCGTATTCGAGGACGACGATCCGGTCGGAAATCTCCATCACCACCGACATGTCGTGTTCGATGAGCAGCACCGAGGTCTTGAAGCGCTCGCGGATGCGCAGCAGCAGCGCGTTGAGGCCGGCGGATTCGCGGGCGTTGAGGCCGGCCGCGGGCTCGTCGAGGCAAAGCAGCTCCGGGTCCGTGCACATGGCGCGGGCGATCTCGAGCCGGCGCTGGGCGCCGTAGGGCAGGTCGCCGGCGGGATCGTCAGCGCGTTCGGTGAGGCCGACCTCCTCCAGCCACATGCGGGCCTTGTCGATCGCGGCGCGCTCGGCCTGGTGGTAGCTCGGGAAGCCGACCAGGCCGAGGATCGTCCAGCCGGAGGCGCGCATCAGCGTATTGTGCTGGGCGACCATCAGGTTCTCGAGCACGGTCATGCCGCCGAAGAGGCGGATGTTCTGGAAGGTGCGGGCGACCTTGGCCCTGGCCGAGATCTTGAAGTCGGGCATGCGCTCGAGCAGGAATTCGCGGCCCGCCCGCTGGCGCATGGTGATCATGCCCTCGGTCGGCTTGTAGAAGCCGGTGACGCAGTTGAACACGGTGGTCTTGCCGGCGCCGTTCGGGCCGATCAGCGCGGTGATGTCGCCGCGCCCGGCCTGGAACGAGACGTCGTTGACCGCGACCAGGCCGCCGAAGCGCATGGTCAGGTGCTCGACCGTGACGATCGGATCGGCCACCGCGGCCGAAGCGGGGACGGGCTCAGCCATGGCCTTCCTGCACCATGTCGGCGGAGATCGCCTTCCGCTTGAAGAGGAACACGGTCGGCGTTCGCGTCTGCACGAAGCCGCGCGGCCGCCACAGCATGATAACGACCATGGCGAAGCCGAAGATCAGCATGCGGTACTGGGTCGGGTTGAAGTCCGGCCCGAAGATCTGCTTCAGGAAGGTCAGCTCGCGGAGCAATTCGACGCCGCCGATCATCACGGTCGCGGCGACGGCGACGCCGATCATCGAGCCCATGCCGCCAAGCACCACGATGGCGACGATGAAGACCGATTCGATGAAGGTGAAGGAATCGGGGAAGACCGAGCCCTGGCGGGCGGCGAAGAAGGATCCGGCGAAGCCGCCGAACATGGCGCCGATGGCGAAGGCGGTGAGCTTGGTGGTGACCGTGTTGATGCCGAGCGAGCGGCAGGCGATCTCGTCCTCGCGCATCGATTCCCAGGCGCGGCCGACGGGCAGCTTGCGCATCCGTGCCGTGGCGAAGGCGGTGATGAAGGCGAGGATCAGGATCAGGTAGTAAAGGAATATCTTGTAGTAGGCCGACGAGACGGGCAGGCCGAAGAGGTGCGCGAAGCCTTCCGGCGAGGCGTCGAACTTGATGTTGAAGAAGGCGAATTTCGGCAGCGTCATGCCGAAGAGGCTGACATAGCTTTCGATGTGGATCGCCGGCAGGCCGATCTTCGGGATCGACAGGATGCCCGCGCCGCCGCCGGTCACTTCCTTCCAGTTGAGGAGGACGAGGTGGACGATCTCGCCGAAGGCGAGCGTGACGATGGCGAGATAGTCGCCGCGGAGCCGGAGCACCGGGAAGCCGAGGGCGACGCCCCAGCAGGCGGCGAGCAGGCCGGCGAGCGGCAGCAGCAGCCAGAACGACAGGCCGAGATGGGTCGCGAGCAGCGCATAGGCATAGGCGCCGACCGCGTAGAAGGCGACGTAGCCGAGGTCGAGCAGGCCGGCGAGGCCGACGACCACGTTCAGGCCCCAGCCGAGCATCACGTAGATGAGGATCTGGACGCCGAAATTGTCGACCCACTTGATCGAGCCGGCGATGCCGGAGGTGTAGAGGACGATCGCCGGGAAGAAGACGAGGAGGATCGTGCCGACGACCGGGAACCAGCGCGAGACCGTCGCGCGCCAGGCCGGGCGGGCGACCGGCCGCGACGGTGCGGCGCGCTTCGCCGCCAGGTACGGGCGGATGAAATAGGCGATGGCGAAGCGGCCGGCGGCGCAGGCGATGACAACGGCCGCCAGCAGCGGCCAGCGCGTGACGAGGATGACCTCGTTGTTGATGTTCTGATCGGTCAGGAGGCCGATCATCGGGGTGAACATGCCGAGCGCCACGACGCCGGCGATCAGCGCCTCCTTCGCCGACCAGGCGAGGTCGCCGCGCGGCGAGGGCGGCGCGATCTCGCCGGGGGCGGCGGCGATGCGCTCCTCGTTCTGGAGCTGCTCGCCTTCGGGCTGTGTGTCGAGGGTCGGCGCGAGCGAATCGGATGGTGAATTCACGTCACACCTTCTCGACGTCGGGCCGGCCGAGGATGCCCTGCGGCAGGAAGATCAGCACGATGGCGAGGATCGAGAAGGCCGCCACGTCCTTGTAGGCGATCGAGAAATAGGCGGACCACAGCGCCTCGATGAGGCCGATGAGCAGGCCGCCGAGCACGGCGCCGGGAAGCGAGCCGATGCCGCCGAGCACTGCCGCCGTGAAGGCCTTGATGCCGGGCTGGAAGCCGTCGGAGAAGCTGATCACGCCGTAGAACATGAGGAACATCGTGCCGGCGACGGCGGCGAGCGCGGCGCCCATCACGAAGGTCAGCGAGATGGTGCGGTCGACGTCGACGCCGACGAGGGCCGCCATGCGACGGTCCTGCTCGCAGGCGCGCTGGGCGCGGCCGAGCGAGGTCTTCTGCACCACCGCCCAGAAGGCGACCAGGAGGGTGATGGTGACGACGATGATGATGAGCTGCTTCAGCGAGATCGTCAGGTCGTTGCGCGTGCCATGCCAGAGGGTGAACACGTCGGTCACCATCGGCGGGATCGGCTTGTTGCGCGGACCCTGCGCCAGCTGGACGAAGTTCGACAGGAAGATGGACATGCCGATCGCCGAGATCAGCGGCGCGAGGCGGAAGGATCCCCGCAATGGTCGGTAGGCGACCTTCTCGATGGTCCAGTTCCACAGGCTGGTGAGGACCATGCTGGCGATCAGCATGAGGACCAGCGCGATCGCCACCGAGGCTATGCCGAGCCAGGTGGTGACGATGAGATACATCACCAGGGCGATGAAGGCCGACACCATGAACACGTCGCCATGGGCGAAGTTCACCATGCCGATGATGCCGAAGACCAACGTATATCCGATGGCGATCAGCCCGTAGATCGAACCCAGCGTGATGCCATTGATGAGCTGCTGGAGGAAATACTCCATTACGCCCCTGTCCCCTTGTCCCGTCGCGGTCGTTGCCGCCGGAAGTACGACCTTCGGCCGTCTCCGCTTTCGCACAGTCTGGCTTAGCAAGCGGCATACCGCAATATGCCGTGCGCCAACAAAAGCTGCGGCGAGACCGAGAAAGCACAGTCACGCGATGGTATAGTCCGACCTATGTACCAGCCGCCCCACTTCCGCGAAGACCGCGTCGCGGTCCAGCACGCGCTCATCCGTACCTTCCCGCTCGGCCTTCTGGTGACGGCCGGACCGGGCGGCCTGATGGCCAATCCGGTGCCCTTCACGCTCTACGAGGAGGAGGGCGAGCGTGGCATGCTCCGCGTCCACCTTGCCCGCGCCAACCCGCAGTGGCGGGAGCTCGGCGCGGTCGAGGAATGCCTGGTCGTCTTCCAGGGGCCGCAGGAATACATCACCCCGTCCTGGTACGCGACCAAGGCCGAGACGGGAAAGGTCGTGCCAACCTGGAACTACGCCACCGTCCATGTGCGGGCGCGGCCGACGGTGATCGAGGACGCGGCCTGGCTTCGCCGCCAGGTCGACGATCTCACGGGGCTCGCGGAGGGGCGCCGGCCGGCGCCGTGGCAGGTGAGCGACGCACCGTCCGACTTCGTCGCTGCCCAGCTGAAGGGCATCATTGGCGTCGAAATGCCCATCCTGGCGATCGAGGGGAAGTGGAAGGTCAGCCAGAACCGCAACCCGGCCGACCGCGCCGGCGTGGTCGGGGGCCTGCGCCATGAGCAGCGGGAGGCGATGGCCGACCTGGTCGAGGCCTACCTGACGGGCCGGGCGCCGGGGCCGGGCGCCTAGTCGATCGGCTCGAGGTCGATGACGTTCGAATCGTCCGGCCGCGGGCTGCCGGCGCCCTGCGGCGTCGGCTGTGCCGGGGCGGGAGCGGGCTGGTCCTTGGCGCGCGGGTCAAGGATGACGCTTTCCGGAGTCGCGGTCTTCGGCACGGGCATGCTCTGGAACGCCCGCTCGCTCTTGGCCGGCACCGAGCGCCGCGACATGCGGAAGAGCGCATAGAGCGCGAGCAGCAGGTGGACGATGGCTGCGAAGGCGAAGAGGCCCTCCGGGAAGAGGCGCTCCATCGCCTCGGCGGCGAAGAGCGGGCCGAGCATGGTGCCGACGCCGAGGAGGAGGAGGAGCCCGCCGGCGATCTTCACGAACTCGTCGGGGCCGGCGAAGTCGTTGGCGTGGGCCACGGCGACCGAATACATCGGATAGATCGCGGCGCCGAAGATCACCGTCAGGCCGATGACCACGGCCGGGGTGCGCGGCTGGAAGATCACCATGACCAGCGCGATGGCGATGGCGCAGGAAGCGATGCCGATGAGGACCTTGCGCCGGTCCATCTTGTCGGAGAGCCAGCCGAGCGGGAACTGGATGAGCGAGCCGCCGAGCACGGCGCCGGCCATGAGCAGGGCGACGTCCGGTATGGGCAGGCCGATATTGTGGCCATAGACGGCGCCGAGCGTGCCGAAGGCGCCGTTGACCATGCCGATCATGAAGCAGCCGACGGCGGAGACCGGCGAGTTGCGATAGAGGAGGCGGATGTCGAGGCTCGCGGTCTTCAGCGCGCGGGGGTGCTCGGCGGTCGACAGCGCGGTCGGCAGCACGGCGAGGCAATAGAGGATCGCGCCGATGGCGAAGAAGAAGAACTCGGAAGGCGGCGTGATCACCATCAGGAGCTGGCCGGCGGTCGAGGCGCCGAAGTTCACCATCTGGTAGATCGAGAAGAGCGTGCCGCGGTTCTCCTTCGTCGCCCGCTCGTTCAGCCAGGATTCGACCACCATCGCCGCGCCGGCGAAGCAGAAGCCGGACAGGGCGCGCATCAGGATCCAGGCGGTCGGCGAGACGACGAGGAGATTGAGGAGAATGACGATGCAGCCGAGCGCCGCCATGACGCCATAGGCGCGGACATGGCCGACGCGGCGCACGACATTGGGCACCAGCAGGCAGCCGGCAATGAAGCCCGCCGACCAGCCAGTGCCGATCAGGCCGAGCTCGAAGGTCGTGAAGCCGTGGATCGCACCCTGGACGGGCAGGAGCAGGCCGTGCAGGCCACCCGCCATCAGGAGGAAGGCGGAGCTCAGCAGCAGAGCGGCGACGGGCAGGAGGTGCGAGGCCATCCGGGGCGTGTTCTTCTGTCGGCGGCGAAGCAGCGGCGTCTTCGCGTTCTCAACCGCCCGCGCGGCGGAATCAAGACGGGAATTTGATCCCGCTTCCCTAACCGAATGCTGACGACGCCTCTATGACCGCGGTCACGCGCGCGCTGCGGCAGCCTCGTCGAGAGCCTTGCGGACGGCGAGGAGGTCGCGCCAGACGTAGCGCTTGTCGCGCGGCTGGCGGAGAAGGTAGGCCGGGTGCAGGGTGGCCATGGCGCGGATGGTGCGGGCGCCCGTCGAATATTCGCGCCAGCGGCCGCGCAGCCTCAGGATGCCTTCCGAGGTATTGAGGAGCTCGCTCGCCGAGGCGCCGCCGAGAAGGACGAGGATGTCGGGGTCGACCAGCTCGATCTGGCGCTCGACGAAGGGCCGGCAGATGGCGGTCTCGATCGGCGTCGGCCGGCGGTTGCCGGGCGGGCGCCAGGGCACGACATTGGCGATGTAGACGTCCTCGCGGGCGAGACCTGCCGCGGCCAGGGCGCGGTCGAGGAGCTGGCCGGAGCGGCCGACGAAGGGCCGGCCCTGGATGTCCTCGTCCCGGCCGGGCGCCTCGCCGACGAACATCAGCTTCGAAGCCGGGTTGCCGTCGGCAAAGACGAGCTGCGTGGCGGTGAGGCGTAGGTTGCAGCCCTCGAAGCGGGTGAGCGCCTCGCGCAGCTCGTCGAGCGAGCGCGCGGCACGGGCGGCCTCGCGCGCGGCAATGGCGACGTCGTCGGTCGGCGGCGTCGGGCCCGCAGGGGAGAGGAGGGAGGCGCCGCTCGCGCCCCTTTCGGGGCGTGGCGCGGGTGCCGGAGGGGCGGCGGGCCGCCGCGCGAGGGGCGGCGTCGCGGCCTCCGGCTGACGCGTAGCGGGCGAAGGCGCCGCGAGGCGGTCGACGGCCGCGTCCTCGAGCGCGATGTCGACGCCCATCTCGGCGTACCAGGCGATCAGCTCCGCCGGGGCATCGGATGCAGAGGCAGGATGTCCGGCCATGCGGTTCGTTTCCGTTCAAACTTGCGTGTAGGGGGAACGTGGCTCGGCGCCGGACGTTTGCGCGATCGTAGCCGGTCAGTGCGACGACTGAAACGGTAAACCGCCGCGCCCGCCCCGAAGGAGAGATTCCATGAGACACATTCCGCTGCTCGCTGCAGCCTCCGCCTTGGCCCTGTTTGCCACCGAGGCGCTCGCCGCGGACGGATCGGTGCTGAAGGGCAAGGACGCCTTCACCAGCTGGGAGGCGGATGCGCCGGGCGTCACGCGGCTGATCACGCCGGCCGACATTCCCGCGGCCGGCGAGTCGAAGTCGTCCAGCAATGCGCCGCAGCCCGTGGCGCGGAAGGATGGCGACGTGCCGAAGGTCGCCGACGGGTTCAAGGTCGAGCTGGTCGCCTCGGGCATGCAGGCGCCGCGCGTCATCCGGGTGGCGCCGAACGGCGACCTCTTCGTCGCGGATTCCTCGGCCAACGAAGTCCACGTCTTCCGCATGGGCCAGGATTCGGCGAAGCCGGCGGCCCACGAGGTCTTCGCCTCGGGGCTGAACCAGCCCTATGGCATCGCCTTCTACCCGCTCGACAATCCGCAATGGGTCTACGTCGCCAATTCCGACAGCGTGGTGCGGTTCCCCTACAAGGCCGGCGACCTGAAGGCCTCGGGCGAGCCGCAGACGGTCATTTCGGGCATCCCGCCAGAGCACCACTGGACCCGCGACATCGTCTTCTCGCCTGACGGGCACACGCTCTATCTCTCGGTCGGCTCCGGCTCCAACATTGCCGAGCCGGTCACCGGCCTGCCGGACGGCGGCATCGAGAAATGGGCGAAGGAGAAGCCGCTCGGCCTGATGTGGGGCGAGGAGGAGAACCGCGCCGACGTGCTCGCCTACAATCCCGACGGCAAGAACATGAAGGTCTTCGCCACCGGCATACGCAACTGCTCGGGCATGACCATCCAGAAGCAGACCGGGGCGCTGTGGTGCGTCACCAACGAGCGCGACGGGCTCGGCGACAACGTGCCGTCCGACTACGCGACCACGGTCAGGCAGGGCGCCTTCTATGGCTGGCCGTGGTACTATCTCGGCGACCATGAGGATCCGCGCGCCCCGCTCAAGGGACAGCGGCCGGACCTTGCCGGCAAGGTGACCATGCCGGACGTGCTCTTCCAGGCCCATTCGGCGCCGCTCAACATCACCTTCTATGAGGGCGATGCCTTCCCGGCCGAATACAAGGGCAATGCCTTCGTCGCCATGCACGGCTCATGGAATCGCGGCAACCGCACCGGGTACAAGGTCGTGCGGCTGCTCACCGACAAGGACGGCAAGCCGACCGGCGCGTACCAGGATTTCATGACCGGCTTCGTCCTCTCGCAGAAGGAAGTCTGGGGCCGGCCCGTCGGCGTCGCGGTAGGACAGGACGGCGCGCTCTACGTCAGCGAGGACGGCTCCGGCACGATCTGGCGGGTGACCTATACCGGCGCCAAGCCGAGCTGAGGCCGGTCTGTCAGACTGCCTGAGATACTTGGGTTTTCTTTGTTCTTTGGAGCGCCTCCGGCTCGCCACGGCCGGGGGCGCTTGCTATTTTGGCGCCTGCTTTCCGACCGAGAGAACAGAAATACAGAGATGGCTGACGAGACCAGCGAAGCAGCGCTGCCCGAACGCGACGCGATGGATTTCGACGTGGTGGTGGTGGGCGCTGGCCCTGCCGGCCTCGCCGCTGCGATCCACCTGAAGCAGGTGGCGCCGGACCTCTCCGTCGTGGTGCTGGAGAAGGGCGCCGAGGTCGGGGCGCATATCCTCTCCGGCGCGGTCATCGATCCGGTCGGCCTCGACAAGCTGCTGCCGGACTGGCGGAGCGACGACGAAAGCCCGGTGAAGCAGGCGGTCAGCGCCGACCATTTCCTGTGGCTCGGCCCCGCCGGTTCGGTGCGGCTGCCGAACTTCCTCATGCCGCCGCTGATGAGCAACCACGGCAACTACATCGCCTCGCTCGGCGACGTCTGCCGCTGGCTCGCCGCCAAGGCCGAGGCGCTCGGCGTCGAGATCTTCCCGGGCTTCGCGGCGGTGGAAGTGCTCTACGATGCCGATGGCCGGGTGACCGGCGTCGCCACCGGCGACATGGGCGTCGGGCGCGACGGCAGGCCGAAGGCCGGTTTCCAGCGCGGCATGGCGCTGAACGCGAGATACACGCTGATCGCCGAAGGCGCGCGGGGCTCGCTCGCCAAGCAGCTCATCCGCCAGTTCGATCTCGATCGCGGCCGCGAGCCGCAGAAATACGGCATAGGGATCAAGGAGCTCTGGCAGGTCGATCCGGCGGTGCACCGGCCGGGGCTCGTCCAGCATTCCTTCGGCTGGCCGCTCGACAACCGCACCGGCGGCGGCTCGTTCCTCTACCATTTCGGCGAGAACCTTGTCGCGACCGGCTTCGTCGTCCACCTGAACTACCGCAATCCGCATCTCTCGCCGTTCCAGGAATTCCAGCGCTGGAAGCAGCATCCGGCGATCGCGCCGACCTTCGCCGGGGGCAAGCGCCTCGGCTACGGCGCGCGGGCGATCACCGAGGGCGGCTGGCAGTCGGTGCCGAAGCTCACTTTTCCGGGCGGGGCGCTGATCGGCTGCTCGGCCGGCTTCGTCAACGTGCCGCGCATCAAGGGCAGCCACAACGCGATCCTCTCCGGGATGCTGGCGGCCGACCATGTGGCCGCGGCGATCGCAGCCGGCCGGTCGCATGACGAGATCGCCGGCTATGACGGCGCCTGGCGGGCTTCCGAAATCGGCCGCGACCTCCGGCCCGTGCGGAACGTCAAGCCGCTCTGGTCGCGCTTCGGGACGCTCGTCGGCATCGCCGTCGGCGCCCTCGACATGTGGACCAACACGCTCGGCTTCTCGCTGTTCGGCACGCTGAAGCACGGCAAGCCGGACCATGCCGCGACGCTCCCCGGTGCCGCTACGCGGGCGATCGACTATCCGAAGACGGACGGGGCGCTGACCTTCGACCGGCTCTCCTCGGTCTTCGTGTCCAACACGATGCACGAGGAGGACCAGCCGATCCATCTCAAGGTCCGCGACCTCGCCCTTCAGAAGACCTCCGAGCACGACGTCTTCGACGCACCCTCGACGCGCTACTGCCCGGCCGGCGTCTATGAATGGGTGGAGGAGGGAGGCCTGCGCTACCAGATCAACGCGGCCAACTGCGTCCACTGCAAGACCTGCGACATCAAGGACCCCAACCAGAACATCGACTGGGTGCCGCCGGAGGGCGGCGGCGGCCCGAACTATCGCGGGATGTGAGTTTCGTGCTGCGCAACAGCCGCGACCTGATCCGCCGGCTGGGCGACGAGGGGTTCGAGCTGGCCTCGGTGCACGGCTCGCACCATAAGTTCGTTCATCGCAGCAGGCAGTTGATCGTGATCGTGCCGCATCCGAAGGCCGACTTGCCGCCCGGAACGGTTCGGTCCATCTATAGGCAGGCCGGCTGGAGGAAGGACTGACCTTGGCCCACTATATCGCCTTGATCCACAAGGACCTGGACAGTTCCTACGGGGTTTCGTTTCCGGACCTTCCGGGCGTGATCGCGGGTGGGGACTCGATCGACGAGGCAATGGCGGAGGCGGCCGAGGCTCTTGTTTTTGCGGCGGAGGACTGGTCGTCCTTCACCGGCCAGCAGTTCCCGGAACCCCGCACGATCGACGCGCTGCGCGAGGACGAGGACTTTCGCGAGGCGGCGGTCGACGCCATCGTCGCCGCCGTTCCCTTCCGGGCCAGCGTGGACGCCGCGGCCTAGCGTCAGTCGTAGACCTCGCGTCGATGGCCGACGGTTACGACGAGGACGATCAGACGGCCGTCGTCGACCGCGACCACCAGGCGGTAGTCGCCGATCCGGTAGCGCCAGAGCCCCTTGAGGTCCCGGGTCAGGGCCTTGCCGAAGCGGCGCGGATCATCGGCGGTTGCGATGCGTGCGCGCAGGTAGCGAAGGATTTCGATCTGCGCGGGCTTTCCGAGTTTGCGCAATTCGCGGGCGGCGGCCGAATGGAACTCGACCTGCCAGGCGCGATCAGCCACCCTCGGTCACTCGCGGGAGCAATTCCTCCTCGAGGTCGTCGAGGCCTATCGTATTGCCGACCCGCCGCAGCCGGCGCTGGGCGAGGTGATAGTCCTCGAGGTCCTCGATGTGGCGGAGGATCGCTTCGCGCGCGTAGAAGCTCTTCGTGCGGCCGGTGCGCCTGGCGAGCTCATCCAGCCGTTTCTCGATCTCAGAAGGAAGACGCAGGGCCAGCATGGCTTTCAGCTCCATTTGCTAGACATATATAGCAATCTCCCCGGGGCGGTGCAAAGCGGCCCGTCCCGTGGTACCAATTGACTGTCACCCTCCAGCTCTCCATGGCCTCCATGACCCCCGTTCCCGATTCCATCGATGCCACGCTGGCGCTGCTCCGCGATGGCGGCTACGTGCCCGACCGGGCGCTCGCCACCGTCCTCTTCCTGTCGCTGAAGATGGGGCGGCCGCTCTTCCTCGAGGGCGAAGCGGGCGTCGGCAAGACGGAGATCGCGAAGGTCCTTTCCGAGCGGCTCGGCCGGCGGCTGATCCGGCTGCAGTGCTACGAGGGCCTCGACGTCGCGAGCGCGGTCTACGAGTGGAACTATGCCGCCCAGATGATCGAGATCCGCGCCGCGGAGGCGGCCGGCTCGGTCGACCGCGGGACGCTGGTCGGCGATGTCTTCGCCGAGCGCTTCCTCATCCGCCGTCCGCTCCTCCAGGCGCTGACCCCCGACCCGGCCGGTCCGCCGGTGCTCCTCATCGACGAGCTCGACCGCGCCGACGAAGCCTTCGAGGCCTATCTCCTCGAAGTGCTCGCCGACAACCAGGTGACCATCCCGGAGCTCGGCACCTTCCGTGCCGAGCGGCCGCCGATCGTGATCGTCACCACCAACCGGACGCGCGAAATCCACGACGCGCTGAAGCGGCGCTGCCTCTACCACTGGGTCGACTATCCCGATGCGGCACGGGAGCTGGCGATCGTCCGGCTGAAGGCACCGGGCGCCGGCGAGCGCCTGTCGCGCGAGGTGGTCGGCTTCGTCCAGCGGCTGAGGCGCGAGGACCTGTTCAAGGCGCCGGGTGTCGCCGAGACCATCGACTGGGCGACCGCGCTCAGCGACCTCGACCGCACCGCGCTCGACCCGCAGACCATGGCCGACACGCTCGGCGTCCTGCTGAAATACCAGGACGACATCCAGCGCATCGAGGGCCCGCGCGGCGCCGCCATCCTCGGCGAGGTGCAGGCGGAGCTGACGATCGCGGGATGAGGGACGAGGGAAGCCGCAGCGGGCTGCTCGCGGAGAACATCGTCCATTTCGCCCGCGTGCTCAGGCGGGCGGGCATCCCCCTCGGACCGGCCTCGGTGGTCGATGCGGTGCGCGCCGTCGAGGTCGCCGGCATCGCCCGGCGCGACGACTTCTACTGGACGCTGCATTCGATCTTCGCCACGCGGCGCGACCAGCACGCGACCTTCGACGAGGCCTTCCGCCTCTTCTGGAGGAGCCGCCAGCAGTTGCGCCACATGCTGAACGCCCCGCTCGCGGACGAGGAGGAGCGGGAACCGGCCGCGCCGCGGGCCGCGGCGACGCGCGTTGCCGAGGCGCTGTTCGATGCCGGCCTCCGCGGCCGAACCAGGCACGAGGAGGAACCGGATATCGATGCGCGGCTCACCTCCTCGGCCGATGAACTGCTTCGCCGGCGCGATTTCGCGCAGATGAGCGCCGGCGAGATGGCCGCGGCGGAAGCGGCACTCCAGAAGATGCGCCTGCCTGACGACCGGGTACCGACGCGGCGCGCGGTGGCCGCCCCGCCGCCCGGCAGCGTCGATCTCCGCCGCACCATCCGCGCGAGCCTCAGGACCGGCGGCGGCATGATCGCGCTGCGCCACCGGCGGCCGGCGGAGATCCATCCGCCGATCGTCGTGCTGGCCGACATTTCCGGCTCCATGGCGGCCTATGCGCGCGTGCTCCTCCACTTCTTCCACGCCATCGGCCGCAGCCGGCGGGTCCACACCTTCCTCTTCGGCACGCGGCTCACCAACGTCACCCGGGAGCTGCGCCGGCGCGATCCCGACGAGGCGCTCGCTGCGGTCGCCGCCGCCGTGCCCGACTGGTCGGGCGGCACCCGCATCGCCACGGCGCTCCACGAGTTCAACCGCAAGTGGTCGCGGCGCGTGCTCGGGCAGGGCGCCATCGTCCTCCTCTTCACCGACGGGCTGGAGCGCGAGCCCGGCAACGACCTCGGCAAGGAAATGGACCGCCTGCACCGCTCCTGCCGCCGCCTCGTCTGGCTGAACCCACTCCTCGGCTATGCCGGCTTCTCGGCGCGGGCACGCGGCGTCCGCGCCATGCTGCCGCATGTCGACGAGTTCCGTTCCGCCCATTCACTTGAATCGGTGGCCGACCTCTGCCGGGCCCTCGGTCAGGAAGGGGCGGGCGGCGATCCGCGCCGCTGGCTGCACGCGACAGGAGACCGGGCGGCCTGACACCGCCGCCGGCCGGGGCTTGGTTGCGCTGCGCCGGCCGTTATATTCGGGTGGGGAGAATGTGAGAGGGAACGCCATGGAACAGGCAAATCCTGCCATGCATGACGTGCTCGCCACCGCCGAGAGCTGGCGGAAGGCAGGGCGCAACGTAGCGCTTGCGACCGTCGTCGAGACCTGGGGCTCGGCGCCGCGGCCGGTTGGCAGCCACCTGGTGGTCGATGCCGACGGCAATTTCGAGGGCTCGGTATCGGGCGGCTGCGTCGAGGGCGCGGTGGTCGGCGAGGCGGTCGAGGTGATCGACGACGGCAAGCCGCGCATGCTCGAATTTGGCGTCGCCGACGAGACCGCCTGGCGCGTCGGCCTCTCCTGCGGCGGGCGGATCAAGGTCTATGTCGAGAAGCTCGATTGAGGCCCCGATGCAGCGCCGCATGCTTCGCGCCGTAGCCTTCGGGCTCGGCCTCGCCGCCGCCTCGCCGGCTTTCGCAACGGATGAATTGACCGAGGCCTTCGCCGGCCGCTGGTATGCGCAGGGCGATTGCAGCGACAAGAACGAGGTCCCCGGGGCCGTGATCCTGGTGACCCCCTCCGCCTTGCAGGGTCATGGCTTTGCCTGCACCTTCTCAAAGGTCGAGGAGACGACGGAAGGCGAGGGGCGCCGCGCCGACCTGCATCGCATCTGCGCCTCGTCCGACACCAAGAACGAGGCGGACGTGCGCATGTACCTCATTCCCAGCCAGGTGGTCGGCGAAACGCTCGTCACCGTGAACCAGGACGGTTCATTCCTGACGCTCTATAAGCGCTGCCCGTAGGCTAGTTAGCCATGAAACTCGATATACTTCGCCGGCTAAATGAAGCGCGGGAACGGCGCCTGCCGGCGATCCTGATCACGGATGTCGCCACCGGCGCCGAGCGGCTGGTGACCGAGGCGGAGGACTATTCGAGCGATCCGCTCGAGGAAAAGCTGGTCGAGCGCTTCCGGTCGGGTGTTTCCGGCATGGAGGACGGGACCTTCTTCACCGTTCACCTGCCGGCGCCGCGCTTCGTCATCGTCGGCGCGGTCCATATCAGCCAGGCGCTTGCGCCCATGGCGCAGATCGCCGGCTTCGACGTGACCATCATCGACCCGCGTACGGCCTTCGCCACGGCCGATCGCTTTCCGGGCCTGCGGCTGATCGCCGAATGGCCGGACGTGGCGATCCCGAAAGTCGGGCTCGATCCCTTCACCGCGATTGCCGTGGTGACGCATGATCCGAAGATCGACGATCCGGCGCTGACCGCGGCCTTCGCCGCCCGCTGCTTCTATATCGGGGCGCTGGGCAGCCGGAAGACCCATGCCCGCCGGGTCGAGCGGCTGAAGGCGGCGGGGGCGGCGGATGCCGATCTTGCCCGGATTTCCGCGCCCATCGGCCTTCCCATCCGCGCCCAATCCCCGGCCGAGATCGCGGTGGCCATCCTTGCCCAGGCGATCGAAGCGCTGCGCAGCCGGGGCGTCGCCGGTGGCGGAGCGGCGGCGTGAAATTCGGGCCGGCTCCGCTCGCCGAGGCGGGAGGCGCGATCCTCGCCCATTCGGTGCGCGCCGGCGAGCGCACAGTCCGGAAGGGCACGCGCCTCACGCCGGACGTCCTCGCCATGCTGGCGGCTGCGGGCATCGGCGAGGTCACCGTCGCCCATCTCGGCCCGGAGGACGTTCACGAGGATGAAGCCGCAGGGCGGCTCGCCGCCGCCCTGAGCGGATCCGGGATCATCGTCGAGGCACCGTTCACCGGCCGGTCCAATCTCCACGCCGAGGCCGCCGGGGTGCTGGTGATCGATCGCGCGAGGGTGGATGCGCTCAACCGCATCGATCCGGCGATCACCTTCGCCACGCTGCCGGAATTCGCGCCGGTCGAGGCCGGCCGGATGGTCGGCACCGTCAAGATCATCCCCTTCGCGGTCGATCGCGCAAGGCTCGCGGTCGCCGAGGCCGTCGGCGAGACCATCCGCGTGGCGCCGTTCCGCGGGCTGAAGGTCGGGCTGGTGGCGACGACGCTGCCTGCGCTGAAGCCGTCGGTGATGGACAAGACCCGGCGGCTGCTCGAGGAGCGCCTGGCGCTCGCCGGCGCGCGCGTGATCGGCGAGCGGCGGGTTCCCCACGCCCCCGAACCGGTCGGCGTGGCGCTCGGCGAATTGCGGGGCCTCGGCGCCGATCTGCTCATCGTCTTCGGTGCCTCGGCGACGGTCGACGCCGCCGACGTGGTGCCGGCCGGGATCGAGGCGGCCGGCGGGAGGGTGCTGCGCGTCGGGATGCCGGTCGATCCGGGCAACCTCCTCGTGCTCGGCGGCCTCGACGGCCTGCCGGTCCTCGGCGCGCCCGGCTGTGCACGCAGCCCGAAGGAGAACGGTTTCGACTGGGTGCTGCAGCGCCTTCTCGCCGGGATCGAGGTTTCGCCGGGCGATATTGCCGGCCTCGGCGTCGGCGGGCTCCTCATGGAGATCGTGTCGCGGCCGCAGCCGCGCGAGCGCGCGCCGGAACCCGCCGGCCGGCGGCCGAAGGTCGCCGCCATCGTGCTCGCCGCCGGCCAGTCGCGGCGCATGGGCGGGCCGAACAAGCTCGTCGCCACCCTCGGCGGCAGGCCGCTGGTGCGCATCGTCGCCGAGGCGGCGCTTGCGAGCCGCGCGGCGCTGGTCCGCGTGGTCACCGGCAATCTCGCCGACCGGGTCGGCGCAGCGCTCGAAGGGGCGCCGGTCGAGATCGTCCACAATCCGGACTTCGCCGAGGGCCTGTCGACCTCGCTCCGCGTCGGGCTCGCCGGCCTGCCGGAGGACATCGATGCGGCGATCGTCCTTCTCGGCGACATGCCCGCGATCGACGCGGCGACCGTCGACAGGCTGATCGACGCCTTCGATCCGGCGGCCGGCGCGCTCATCGTCGTGCCGACCAGCGAGGGCAAGCGCGGCAATCCGGTGCTGTGGTCCTCGCGCTTCTTCGCCGACCTTGCCGCGGTGCAGGGGGATACCGGCGGGCGGCACCTCATCGGGGCCAACCCGGATGCGGTCGCCGAGGTCGAGATCGGCCGGGCGGTGACCCTCGACATCGACACGCCGGAGGAACTGGCCGCCGCCGGCGGGGCGCTCGCGGAAGAGGCCTGAGCTCCCTGCATTCTGCCCGGGCGGACGCCGCGCGCGGATTGCGCTATCCTCGCCGCGCGCAACACCGCGCCAAGCTCACCCGACGAAGATGCCGGAACCGGAACTCCTCCTGCGGCACCTCGCTCTGCTGCTTCTCGTCCTCGCCATGGCGATGCCGGGCCTGTTCCTCCTGCGCGTCCTCGCGCTCGCCTCGGCGGTCGTCTCGGTCGTCCTCGCCGGCTTCGTCACCTATGACGGCGTCGGCCTGTTCTGGTCGATCCCCATGGTCGTGGTCCTTGCCGTGCAGATCGCCCTGCATTGGCAGCGCGACGCGGTCAGGCCGTTGCTGGCCGACGAGCGCTTCTTCCACGAGAAGATCGTGCCCTCGCTGTCGCCGACGCAGACCCGGCGGCTGCTCGCCGCAGGCCAGTGGCGCGACGTCGCGGCGGGCACGGTGCTGACCCGCGAAGGCGAGGTGACGCCGGAGCTTTGCTTCCTCGCGCGCGGCATCATCGACGTCCTCGTCGACGGGGAGCGGGTGACGGAGATGCGGCCCGGGAGCCTCGTTGGCGAGCTCGGGCTGGTCACCGGGCAACCCGCGGCGGCCACCGCCGTCTGCGCGACGCCCGCGCGCTATCTCGGCTTCGAATCGAGCCGTCTCATCGCGATTCTCGACCGTCACGCGGACCTGCAGGATGCGATCGAGCTCGCCATCCAGAAGAGCCTGCGCGGCAAGATTCATCGCGGCATTCCGCCGGTTGCCCATATCGCGGGCATTGCCGCGCCGTAGCTGTCAGCACTCTCCTGGCGATGCTGCTAATCTTTTGATTCCATGACGCTTTTTTCTTGCCGCGGCGGTGTTTCGGCCGGACCCTTCAAGGGTCGCTGATTTGTCGGCAGCAAGGAGCGAAGCAATGGTGTCACTGGAGTTCCAGCGTCAGATCGAGGGCTACGGGCTCACCACGGC
Source organism: Hyphomicrobiales bacterium (assembly GCA_017305635.1). Taxonomy (GTDB): domain Bacteria; phylum Pseudomonadota; class Alphaproteobacteria; order Rhizobiales; family Kaistiaceae; genus JAFKKF01. Next base: position 324,238 of record JAFKKF010000007.1, read on the forward strand.
CAATATCCTCTACCGCATTCCCGATCATCCCAAGGTTCTCCAGACCTATGTCTGGCAAGCCTATGACCTGGCTCCGGTTTTCCCCGAACTGAAGCGCTTCCTCGCCTTCTGGGAGCGTGAGCTGGAAGGGCCGCTGCACTCTGTCCGCGTGGCGCATCATCGGCTCATCGATCCACGCGGGGTGCGCATGGCGTCGGCCGAAATAGTGCTGCATTAACAGGGCTATAGCACGCCGTAGGGCGGCGGCGGGATGCCGAGGTGGGCGGCCCGCAGGGCCGAGGACCAGCGCTCCCGGAGGTCGTGGAAATAGGGCTCGCCGGCGTCGATCCGGTAGGTGATGTCGGCGGCGCAGGCGTCGCGCCGGATGACCATGAGGTCGATCGGCAGGCCGACGCTGAGGTTCGAACGGATAGTCGAATCCATGGAGATCAGCCCGAGCTTGAGCGCATCGTTCAACTCGGTTTTTTCGGTCACCGAACGGTCGAGGATGGGCTTGCCGTACTTGTGCTCGCCGATCTGGAGATAGGGGGTGTCGGCGGTCGCCTCGATGAAGTTGCCGGCCGAATAGAGCATGAAGAGGCGCATGCGGTCGCCCTTCACCTGGCCGCCGAGGAGCATGGAGACCTCGAAGCCGCTGGCCTGCGCTTCGAGGGAGTCGCCGTCGACCCGGTGGACCTCGCGAATGGCCCGGCCGACGAGCTGGGCGGCGCGGAAAAGCGTCGGCGCCGACATGATCGTCTCGACCTCGCCGGTGGCCGGATTCTCAATCCCTTCAACGACATGGGAGATGACCGACTGGCTGACCGAGAGGTTGCCGGCGGTGCAGAGACCGATGCAGCGCTCGCCCGGCCGCTCGAACACGTGGAGCTTGCGGAAGGTGGCGATGTTGTCGAGGCCGGCATTGGTGCGGGTGTCGGCGATCATCACCAGGCCCTCGCGGACCAGAATTCCCACGCAGTAGGTCATCTTGTCACCGGCCTTGTCCGGCCGAGTCCCTGTTTTTGGCGGCGGATTTCAAGCCATCTGGTCCGGAATCTCAACCCGCAAATGCACGACCTGTCACCGCCGGACGGGACCCGCGGTGGCGGTGATCCGGAGGGCTTCGCCCGCGCCCCCATAGCGGAATCCACGTATGGGAGACGCCCCGAGATGGTCCAATCCGATGGCGAGACGGACGTAATTCTCGGTGGGACAGACCGCTTCGGTGGAATCGAACCCGACCCAGCCGAGACCCTCGACCCGGGCTTCGGCCCAGGAATGGAGCGCGAGACGGTCGGCGGGCGCTTCCTGAGACGGCTCGCGATGCACGTAGCCGCTCACGAATCGGGCCGGGACGCCGGCATGGCGCGCGGCACCGATGAAGACATGCGCGAAATCGTGGCAGACGCCGCGACCGGCGGCGAAGGCCTCGGCGGCGGGGGTGCCGGTTGCCGAGACATCCGGATCGAAGGCCATGCGATCGTGGGTGGCGTGCATGAGGGCGTGAAGGAAATCGAGGGGCGATCCGTCGCTCGCCTTCAGCGCCGCATCGGCATGGGCGCGGATGGCGGCGTCGGGCATGGTGAGGGGCGTCTCGCGGGTGAACACGGTCTCGGGCAGGGGCTCGAACTGGCCGCGCACGACACCCTGCATCTCCTGGGTTTCGACCTCGCCCTCGGCGGTGATGAGGATGCTCTCGACCGGGCCGTCGACACTGAAGGAATGGGCGACGTTGCCGAGCGGGTCGGCGAGCAATTCCAGCCGGCAATCGCGGTCGACGTCGATGCGCCAGGCGACGATGTACTGCCCGTCATGGCCGCGCGGCGTCAGGCGGAGGTTCTGGATGAGGCGGGCGGCAGGCGCCGCGTAGGAATAGGCGATCTGGTGGGTGATCCGGAGGCGCATCGCCGGGCTTCAGGTGAGGTACTGCTCGGCGATCGCGGCGCCGAGCCTGCCATTGTCGGCGATGAACTCGGAGAGGAATTCGTGCAGTCCCTTCTTCTGGAAGATGTCGGAGATCGAGGCGTTCTGCAGCCGCGTGCGGATGGAGCGGGCGGTCCGCTGCGCGGCGCCCTGGCGGCCATAGGCAATGGAGAGCTCGTCGAGGAAGGCGCTGAGGTTCTCGTAGCAGGAAGCGAGGGAGCGCGGCATCTGCTCGTTGAGCACGAGAAGGTCGGCGATCAGCCAGGGCTTCAGGCTCTGGCGATAGACCCAGCGATAGGCGGTCAGCGCCGAGACGGAGCGGAGGATCGAGGCCCACTGGAAGTAGTCGAGGCCGCCGCCCACGCTCACCGTCTCCGGCAGGAGGACGTGATACTTGACGTCGAGGATGCGGGCGGTGTTGTCGGCGCGCTCCAGATAGACGCCGATGCGCGAGAAGAAATAGACGTCGTTCCTCAGCATCGTGCGGTAGGCCGAGCCGTCGAAACGCAGGCAGGCTTCCTTCACGCGAGAGAGGAAGTCGTTGAGGGCGGTGCGGTCCATGGCGCGGCCGTCGTAGCGTTTCAGCTCCAGCCAAGCGGCGTTCATCGCCTCCCACATCTCGGTGGTGAGCGCGCCGCGCACCGAGCGGGCATTGTGGCGCGCGGTCTCGATGCAGGAGCGGATGCTCGACGGGTTGTCCGGCGAGAAGGCGAGGAAGTCGATGACCGCGTCGCGGTCCGCGGTCGGATGGCGCTCCTGGAAGCTCCACAGGGCACCGGCGGCGGCAAGCGCCGATTCCCATTCGTTGGACGTGCCGGCATAGGCGATGGGCATGGCGACGAGGCGGCTCGCGGCGTCGATGATGCGGGCCGTGTTGTCGGCGCGCTCGACGTAGCGAGAAAGCCAGAACAGGCTGTCCGCGGTACGGCTCAGCATCGCGCCCTCATTCGCTCAGCACCCAGGTATCCTTCGTCCCGCCGCCCTGGCTCGAATTGACGACGAGCGAGCCGTCCTTGAGGGCGACGCGGGTGAGCCCTCCCGGAACGATGCGGACCTTGTCGGCGCCCGACAGGACGAAGGGGCGCAGGTCGACGTGGCGCGGCGCGATGCCGGCATCGACGAAGGTGGGCGAGGTGGAGAGGGCGAGCGTCGGCTGGGCGATGAAGTTCTCCGGGTTCGCCTCGATCTTGGCGGCGAAGAGCTCGCGCGTCGCCTTGTCGGCGGAGGGGCCGATCATCATGCCGTAGCCGCCGGAGCCGGCGACCTCCTTGACCACGACCTCGTGGAGATGGCCGAGGACGTAGCGCCGCGCCTCGTCCTCGCGGCAGCGCCAGGTGGGCACGTTCTTCAGCCGCGCCTCCTCGCCGAGATAGAAGCGCACGATCTCGGGCATGTAGGAATAGACCGCCTTGTCGTCGGCGACGCCGGTGCCGACGGCATTGGCGAGCGTCACGTTGCCGGCCCGGTAGGCGTTCATGATGCCGGGGATGCCGAGGGTCGAATCCGGGCGGAAGGTGAGAGGGTCGAGGAAGTCGTCGTCGAGGCGGCGGTAGAGCACGTCGACGCGCTTCGGCCCCTCGGTGGTGCGCATGAGAAGGACGTTGTCGTGGACGAGGAGGTCGCGGCCCTCGACCAGCTCGACGCCGAGCTTGTCGGCGAGGAAGGAATGTTCGTAGTAGGCGCTGTTGAAGGGGCCGGGGGTCAGAAGCGCGACGGTCGGGTCGGCGGGCGCGCTGTGCGGGGCGACGGTCTTCAGGGTCGCCAGCAGCTCCTCGGGATAGTTCTCGACCGGATCGATGCGGTTCTCGGCGAAGAGGTCCGGGAAGAGGCGCATCATCACCTCCCGGTTTTCCAGCATGTAGGAGACGCCGGAGGGCGTGCGGGCATTGTCCTCCAGCACATAGAAGTCCCGGTCGTCGACGCGCACGATGTCGATGCCGGCTATGTGGACGTAGATGTCGTGGGCGAGCTTAAGGCCGGCCATCTCGGGCCGGTAATAGGGGTTCCGGTAGACGAGCTCCGGCGGAACGATGCCGGCCTTCAGGATCTCCGCCGGTCCGTAGATGTCGGCGAGGAACATGTTGAGGGCGCGGACGCGTTGCTCCAGCCCGGCCGAGAGGCGTTCCCATTCGCCCTTGCCGATGACGCGGGGGATGATGTCGAAGGGGATGATGCGTTCCTCGGCATCGGTCTCGCCATAGACGGCGAAGGTGATGCCGATGCGGCGGAAGAGAAGCTCGGCCTCGGCGCGGCGGAGCGCCAGCATCTCGGGCGGAGTCGATTCAAGCCATTTCCTGAGGAACCCGTAGCCCGGACGGCTGCTGCCATCGGGCCCTGTCATTTCGTCGAAGGCTGTCCCCATCGTCTCCTCGGCCCAGATCGGTGCGGCCATCCTAGCGCGGTTTTCCGGTCCCGCCACGGTTCTCCTAGTCTTGCAAGAATGGCGCCAATCCGCGACATCCGGCGAAGGCCGCCGGGTGGGCGACTACGCCCTCTTCGACACGCCACCGGTCGCGGGTGAGGCGGGCCATACCGAGGCGAGCGGGAAGGTCACCTGCGGGGTGGAGCAGGGGACTTCGCCCTCTCCCCTCGTGGGAGAGGACCGTTGCTGATCCGGGACATATATGCTGACCGGAGGCCGTGATAGGATGTTGGTATGAACAAGCTTCTGGACCTCGTGATTGACCGCACCGGCGGCTGGCCCGATGCCGCGCAGGAGGAGTTGGCGGAGCTTGTCCGCGAGATCGATGCCGAACTCAACGCCGGCAACTATCACGCGACGGACGAAGAGCTTGCGGGCATCGACCGTGGCCTCGAGGATTCGACGCAACGTCGATTTGCCACCGAGAAGGAGGTCGAGGCCGTTTTCGCCAAGCATCGACGCGGATGAAGATCGTCTGGACCCGGGCCGCGCTTTCCGACCTCGACCTCGTTCTCGCCTATGCCGCAGAGCACTATCCCTCATCGCTCGATGGCGTGCGGCGCCGGATAGGTGCTGTCGTGGAACGTGTCGCTCGTTGGCCGGAGAGCGCGCGGATGGTCGAGGAACGGTCCGGTGTCAGAGTCGTGCCGCTGATCCGCTATCCCTACCGAATATTCTATCGGGTCGGGGAGGATGCGGTCGAAATCCTCCACCTTCATCATGCGGCCCACGACGAGACCGACTGACCGTGGAGCGACGCTAGGGGAGTGCGGCTCCCGCTCCGTCGCGGGCTCCCCCCGTGCCGGCCATCCAGGGGGCACTTGTAGTGCAACCCTCAGATCAGCTGCAGGCCCTTGAGGCTGGCATGGCCGTTGCGCCCGACGATGATGTGATCGTGGACGGCGATACCGAGGGGCTTGGCGGTGTCGATGATCTGCTTGGTCATCTGGATGTCGGCGCGCGAGGGGGTCGGGTCGCCGGAGGGGTGGTTGTGGATGATCCTGCTATGTTCACTATCTATTTGATATATATAGTGTTTTCTGATGATCTTCCGAAGGTGGTGCCGGGATTGGGGAGCGGCGTTTGATGCGCTATTGTGATCGTCACAATCGATCACCGGCGCGCACAGTGAATTCCCTTGATGCACGGCGCTGATTCCAATCTCTGCCGGTTCACGCTTCTATCTCGCCGATTCGGTCGAGCATCTGGGCCGTCCGCGAGCCAGTTCCAGCCAGATGATCAACCGGGCAACGTCTGCCTCCGAGTTGCGCCACCCTCAGTGTCTCCGTCAAGGGCAGCAGTTGTTTTGCACGAAGGATAGCCCGAGCAAGCCAGGAACGGCTGATATGCTCCACCGGAACGAACCACCATCAACCCATCGCTACAGGTGGGGCAGGAATCGCCGGCCGAGATCGGATGGGCGATCCGTACCCGGTTGGACGGCGCCGCTACACGGGGACTATCCACCGGGATGTTGCGCTTGAAATCACAACGAGGGTGGGTGCTGCACGCCTCGAACGGGCCATATTGGCCATCGTACCGTCTCATAGTGCCATAGCCGCACTTCGGGCAGGGGTTCAGAACGCCTTCCTCCGTCTCAATCTCCACCGCGCCCGTTCTCGCTAGTTCGCTCAGGAAGCGCGACGGTGAATCGGTCAGGGTGTAAATGCGCACTTGGCGGCGAGCCCGCGTGAGCGCGACGTAGAAGAGCCGCCGCTCCTCAGCCACGGGATATGGATCGGGTTCGGGCATCGCGATCTGGAGGATCGGATCGTCGGTAATCTGACTTGGAAAGCCCAACATGCCCTCAACGACATTCACGAGCATCACATAGTCGGCTTCCAGGCCCTTAGAAGAATGGACCGTGCGATACTCGATACTAAGAAGGTCGCCGAAGCGTCGTTTCCAGCGCTGCCAGCCGGGTGGTTCATCATTGTTGTACCGGCCGAGCATCATCACGCTGATGCGGTCGCCAGAATCGCTGTTCAGGCGCCCGCTCCGCGCAAAATCATACATGCTTTGCAGATCCTGCTCGAGCCGAGCCAGCGCGAGGGACTGGGTTTCGGAGGCAAACGCATGCAGCGACTTCTTTGTATAGGGGTTGGTTGTCTCGACTGCCTTTCTAATCTGCCGGGGATTGGCCTGAACGAATGCGCTTGAGGCTTCGCATAGCTGCGGAGGGCACCGGAAGGTCGTGCTCAGCATGAGCCGGGTCGAGTTGTCGAAGACCTTCTCAAACTCGGTCATCACGGAAATGTCGGCGCCGGCAAAACGGTTGATGCCCTGCCAATCATCGCCGACGACGCAGAGATGCGCCTCGTCTCCTGCGTTGGTCAGCAGGGCCTTTAGCAGGCGCACCTTGGCCCGTGAGGTGTCCTGAAACTCGTCGGCCAGCACCATCATATAGGGACTGGCGAAACGGCCGCTCTCGATGTGGTCAATCGCCATCAGCAGCATGTCGTCAAAATCGATACAGTCGGCTTCCCGCAGTCGCCGCTCCCACTCGTCCGCTATCCGCTCGAAGAGCGCCAGGAACCGGGTCAGTCGGTCCGCATGGCCGCGCGTGTCCTTCGCAGCGGCTTCCCGGAGATGCTGGTGGGAGAGGCCGTTGCTTTTGACGTGCTGCTGGAAAATCCTGATCGTCGCCGCAAGCTGCTCGGTCGTGACGGGGCGTTGGCCTTTGGTCTGACGATCAGGGTCGTATTGAAGCAGGACCCCGCTGCGTTTGAGTTCCGCGGCAAGGTTTGCGAAGCCGTCAGCGTTTCTGATTGCGTGGGACGTGGTTTCAAAGAGCCGCGTAACTTTTTCGGCGTGAAGTTCGCGCTTCCAGCGGACCCCGTCTAGATAATCGCCCCCAAAATGGACAGGTGCCAGCCCCTTTTCGTTGAGCGCGAAATGCTCATGATAGAGATCGATCTCGGGGTAGAAAAAATCGGGGCGATACTGCCGATGATGCTCGGTGGCGGTGTCGTGCTCATAGGACCGCTCATACTGATAGTGAACGCCGTGGTAGAACAGCCAGTCCGCAATCATCCGCTCCTCTTCGCTTTTGACGATCTCGCCATTCGCAGTGAGGATACCTCGCCGACCGTCACGGTAGGCGTTGGCCTGCGCTGGTTCGTTCCACGGGCCGATATCTCGACCAAAAACGGTGCGGAACAGATCCCAATCGTGGCGGAACTTATCATCGCTTGATCGCAGATCATCGATAATTTCGACGATCATGGCACCGTCGCGACCCGGCTCCGCCCACTCCGCCAATGACGGCTTACGCCCTGTCGCCTTGCCGATCACACTCAAGCCAAAGGCATTGAACGTCTTGACCGTGACAGCATCGATGCCGTCGAACCCTGCCAACCTGGCTTTGATCCGAGATTGGAGCTCTTCAGCGACTGCTCGGTTGAAGGCGAGAACGAGTATCTGCTCCGGCGTCACCAAGCCTTCGTGAAGGGCGTAGCCGACCCGAGCTACCATGGTCGATGTCTTGCCCGACCCTGCCGCAGCCACGATCTGCACTGCATCGTCCATGCAGATGCAGCCGTCCATCTGATCGTCGGTAAGAGGGTTCTTCTCGACCGTATCGAAGAACGGTTTCAGTCGCTCCTTTTGTCGCGCCAGATAGGTAACGTTGTGCGCTGCAAATTCGGCGAGCAGTTCCTGCTCGAAACGGTCGCCGCCAAGCCATGGAAAGGACATCCCCGATCGCTTGGGCGGCGGGAAACGCGCGATGATGCGCGATGCCATGCTTTTGGGGATCCAGCGCGAGCGATCGACCGTCGGTTGCCAGCGGGATCGCCACTCCGAGACCTTGGCAGGGAAGTCTTCGCGCGGGCTCGAAGCCGGGGAAGCGCTGGGTCGTTTCGTTTTGCCGGTGCCGAAGAGACCACCAGCGAGAAGCGCCGCGCCGATGATCCATTCGATCATGCACGCCCCCGTTTAGGGACGAATTTCACTGGCCGCGTGAACGCATGGCTGCGCGCTATGGCAAAATCTGCCCGCGTTGCGACTCGTTTGAAATCAATGTCGTTTCGTGTTTGCACAAGCCCATATAGTCACGGTGCAGTTCCAAAGTCGTTATGCCTCATCATCGCCAAGGTCATCCGAGCGCCACGATCATCGAGCATGAAGCGGGCGACGACGGCCAACTATCCGATACCGCCCCTTCCTTGGCGATCCAACGTAGCAGATGAGACCGGCCGCCTTGAGCGCGGCAATGTCCCGCCGTGCGGTTTTCAGGCTGACCGCCCACACCGCCGCGATCTCCTGGGCGTCGCACCGGTCCTCGACGACTCGCTCCAGAAACCAGTGTTGTCGCTCGTTGATCTCTGCCCGATCAGGGACATTTATAGGGTCGCGTTCAGGGACACGTTCAGGGTCATTTTTTCGCGCACCTGTTGCTGACCGTCCGCCAGCGGCTTCGCCGGCGGCATAGGCTTCACGGGCACTGGCGAGCGAAATGCGATCGACCGGGCCGGTCAGGGGGATCGCCGCCGGGCCTTCGAGTAGGCCGAGAACGAAGGCCCTGATAACAGGCGAAGAAACCACGAGCCGCAGGAAGTACACAGTGTCAGGTCCATGCTGTCCTGAGAGCCAATGCTTGACGGTCCTTTCGCTCGCATCCGTCTGGCGCATGAGCTGCTTGATCGCACGGCGACTGTCGCCATGCTCTTTGCGCAGCAGTTCGGCGATGGTCCGCGCGTAGGTCTCGCGGCCACCGAGGACGCCTGTCCATGGGGGTAATTTCCTGCCCGTTTTCGGCAACATCTTCCGTCCTCTCCGCAGTTAGACTGGTTTCGTGCGGAGAGGCGGCAGAGGCCCGCCATGCGCTTCGGCGGCAGATCGCCCGGACCACCGCAGTCGGGTTCAGGAGGGCGGATGTGACGCGCCGCAAATTTTACGACGATGATCGGTCAGGGCCACCGGAACGCCCTCTTCGGGCTGCCGAATATGTCCGCATGTCCACGGACCACCAAAAATACTCGACCGAAAATCAGTCCGACGCGATCAAGCAGTATGCGGAAGCACGCGGGATAGAGATCGTTAGAACTTATGCCGATGCAGGAAAAAGCGGCCTCAAGATAGAGGGTCGTGATGCGCTCAGGCAGCTCATCGACGACGTGCAGTCCGGGAATACGGATTTCACCTTGGTTCTCGTCTATGACGTCAGCCGATGGGGCCGCTTTCAGGATGCCGACGAGAGCGCCTATTACGAATATATCTGCCGCCGTGCCGGGATCGCCGTCGAGTATTGCGCGGAGCAGTTCGACAACGACGGCAGTCCGATCTCGACCATCGTCAAGGGCGTCAAGCGTGCGATGGCCGGCGAATATAGTCGCGAGCTATCGACCAAGGTGTTCGCGGGTCAGGGGCGACTGATCGAGAAGGGCTACCGTCAGGGCGGACCTGCCGGCTTCGGCCTCCGGCGAACCCTGATCGACGAGCATGGCGTTATCAAAGGGGTTCTCGACCGAGGCGAGCACAAGAGTATCCAGACCGATCGGGTGATCCTTACGCTCGGCCCCGCCGAGGAAGTCGACCTGGTGCGCGGCATCTACCAAGCCTTCGTCCATCAGGGATACAGCGAGCGGGAAATTGCGGATGATCTCAACCAACGGGGTATTCCGACCGACCTTGGACGACCCTGGAGCAGGGGTACGGTCCACCAGATTCTGATCAATGAGAAATATGTCGGCGACAACGTATGGAATCGCCGTTCCTTCAAGCTGAAGAAGAAGCGCGTCCAGAACGACCCCGAGATGTGGATCAGGTCGCAGGGCGCCTTTGCGGCCGTTGTCGAACGCGAACTGTTCGAGGCGGCAAAGAGCATCATCGGCGCGCGCTCCTTTCGTCTGAGCGACGAGGAGATGCTGCAATCTCTGAGGAAACTCTATCGGCAGAGGGGTTTGCTATCCGGCATCGTCATTGACGAATGCGAGGGTATGCCATCCAGCAGCGCCTATAGCTCCCGCTTTGGCAGCCTTCTTCGCGCCTACGGACTCGTGGGCTTCACGCCGGATCGCGACTACCGTTATGTCGAAATCAACCGCGAGCTGCGCAGGCTCCATCCTGAGGTGCTCCGCGAGGTGCTCGACGGATTGCGGGGTGCGGGCAGCGACGCCTGGCAGGATCTCCAGACTGATCGGGTGATCGTCAACAGCGAGTTCAGCCTCTCCGTGGTGGTGGCCCGGTGCGTCGAGACGCCGACAGGGTTGCTGCGGTGGAATCTGCGTTTCGACACCTCGCTCGCGCCCGACATCACGATCGTCGTGCGGATGGATAGCGCCAATCGCGCACCGTTCGACTACTACTTGTTTCCGCGTATCGACATGCTCTCCGAAAAGCTGCGACTGGGAGAGGAGAATGCGCTCGGCCTCGACGCCTACCGCTTCGACGACCTCGAGCTTCTCTACGACATCGCCGCGCCCGTACCTCTTGGGGAGGCCGCATGATGCCTGCCGTTCGTCCGAACAGAATCGAAATGATCCCCATCGCCCGGATCACGGTTCTGAACCCACGCGCGCGCAACAAGCGCCAGCATCGGGACATCGTGAATAACATCGAAGCCATCGGCCTGAAGCGTCCGATCACTGTGAGCCGCCGTGATGGCGCCGGGGGGCCGAGATACGATCTCGTCTGCGGCGAAGGCCGGCTGGAAGCCTTTCAGATGCTGGGCCAGACCGAGATTCCGGCTGTCGTGATCGAGGCGAGCGAGAGCGAGTGCCTCGTGATGAGCTTGGTCGAAAATATCGCGCGGCGCACCCCGCGCGCCATCGACATCATGAAGGAGATCGGCGCCTTGCGGTCTCGCGGCCATAGCGATGCCGAGATCGCCGAGAAGATCGGCGTCGGGGCATCCTGGGTGAATATGATCGTCTCGCTTCTCGAACGCGGCGAGGAGCGGCTGGTGGCCGCGGTCGAAACCGGGCTCATTCCGATTACCTTGGCGATGGAGATTTCCAAGGCCGAGACGGAAGAGGCGCAGAATCTGCTCCTTGATGCTTATGAGAGCGGCAAGCTCAGGGGCAAGAAACTGGCCGCCGTGCGCCGCCTGCTGGACATGCGGATGCGAAGCCAACGCAAGGGAAGTCTGCCCGCCGGACGGCTGGGGCGGAAAGGCACCAACGCGCGCCGGATGACGGCCGCAGATCTCATGCAGGTTTATCAGCGGGAGGCTGAAAAGCAGCGCCTGCTCGTCAAGAAGTCGGATTTCACCCAGACCCGGTTGCTGTTCGTCGTCGAGGCGATGAAGGATCTGCTCTCCAACGATGGTTTCATCAATCTGCTGAGAGCGGAAGGGCTGGCGACCATGCCTCGGGCTCTCGAAGCCCGCGTGTCAGGAGGCGATGATGCCTGACGAACCGAAGGGCCGGGAGGACGGGCGTATTCATCTCGCCTTCGACCGGGACTTCCTGACGATCCCCGTCGCGGCGATCGTTCCGCTCAAGACGTTGCCGGATGGAGCCAAGGCGAGCCGATCCTATTCGCAGGTTCTGAGTTCCATCAAGGCGATCGGTCTGATCGAAGCGCCTGTCGTCATGGCGGATGAAAAGAATGCGGGAACCTGGTTTCTCCTGGATGGCCACCTTCGGCTGGAGGCGCTGAAAGAGCTCGGCATCGCGGAGGTCGAATGCCTGCTCGCGTCTGAGGACGACACCTATACCTACAACAAGCGCGTCAACCGCATCCCGCCGATCCAGGAGCACCGGATGATCGCGCGCGCGATGGATCGAGGCGTGTCGTCCGCCGACATCGCCGCGGCCTTGAACCTCCAGATCGAATCCGTGCTGCGGCGCTTCCGGTTGCTTGAAGGGATCAGCTCCGAGGCGGCCGAAATGCTGAAGGACACCCCTTGCTCGATGAAGGTGTTCGACATTCTGCGTCAGATGACGACCGTCCGGCAGATCGAAGCCGCCGATCTGATGATCGGCCAGAACAATTTCACGGTCATGTTCGCCCGTGCGTTGCGCGCGGCCACATCGGAAAACCAGCTTGCCGCCACCAAGAAGGGGAAGGGTGGCGGCAAGCCGACGCCCTCGGGCCAACAGATCGCCCGGATGGAACGGGAACTGGCTGCGCTCCAGACGCAGGTGAAGTCGGTCGAGGAAACCTACGGCATCGACAATCTGCATTTGACCGTCGCGCGTGGATACGTCGCCAAGCTCCTCGCGAACAATCGGGTGGTTCGTTGGTTGGCGACCCATCAGCAAGACTATCTCAGCGAGTTTCAGAGGATCGCCGAGATCGACACGCTCGGCCCGATCGCGGAACCGCCGAGCGCCTGAGTCAGATATGGGGACCCGGACCCGATAAGCGCGGGGACCATGGGAGAAGCCGCACCGTGGGGCGGATCAAGCATGGTGGTGGGAATGGCGGCGAACCCGCACGAAGCCCACTAGGCTGGTCGTCATATGGTCCAGCCGCATGAGGGGCGGTTTGCCTCGCATGACCTGAAGGCGGCGGGCGTGTCGGGGCGCCAAGCGGCACGCCCGCCATCTGTGCCGGGTGATCACGCGCAATCCACGGCGTCTTGCCCAATTCGATTTGCGGCGCGGCACTGCACACGATTCCTGCCGTCCCACGCCTCAAGCTCGTCGACGCGATAGAGGACCGCCTTGCCGATTTTTACGAACGACGGCCCGATCTTCATCGCGCGCCAGTTCCGAAGGGTGCCAACGGAAACGCTGCCACGATAACGTTCGGCCACCTCTTCCGGCGTGAGGAATGTGGTCTCTGACATACGCTCTCCTTCGGCAGACGACCTGCCGTTGATGATCGTTGATAGTGGAGCGCGAGACGCTCTTCGGAATGCGTCGGTCATTCAGAGGCACCAAGACGCTGGCGAGCCTTGATGACGCACACTCCTGCATGACCGAACATGAGCGCGCAGGAGCAGTCAGGGAAGCATCAATCTTCAGGCGTAGGGAACGCGGCTAATCACGGATATAAATAGGCGGGAAACCGCAGGAGGCCCACCACGCTGGTCGTCATATGATCCGGCCGCGTGGGGGCCGCTTGCTCCATGAGCGGGACGGGCGTGCCCGGAGAGCCCGCTATTCCTCGAGGTTCTTCTGTCGTGAGAATGCGGACAGATCGAGGGTCAAGGCCTGTAGCGACCGCGTCGTTTCCACGTCGTGATGCGTCAAGAGCTCGACCAGATCCTCCTGGTCCGGCTGTCCGAGAGCAAGGCGATAGAGCAGCCTCTGAGTCCTCAACTTTGCAAAGCGATCAATGTCGCGACTTTGGGGAAGCGCGAACAAATGTCGCTTTAGATCCGCGCCTTCCATCGCCCACCACGGGCTGAGGCCGGTTTTGTCATCCGCGAACGCCGTGTCGGCGTCGCGTGCGATGATGTCCCACGGCGACGCTGCTTGGCCGCGTGCCTGCGTCAACGCTTGTTCGCCTAGTTTTCGGGCGAGCGGTTGTCGGACAGTCAGCCCGCCGAAGCGCTGAACGCGGCCTTCTCGTTGCTCCAGGTCAACCGGGCTGGAACAGAGATCCCAATGGCCGAGCCGGTCGCACCAGCTATGGAAGTCGAGACCTTCCTGTCCGACAGAGGTCGTCGCCAGGACATGGGGCCAGAACGGCGTATTGAACGCGCTGCGGATTTCCTCGGAGCGCGCTGGCGGCGGCTCATCGACGTCATGGTCCTGCCGATGCGTCTCGGTCTCGGTGCCGCCAAACGGCACCGCAGCGTGACAGCGGATACGGATCTTGTCCTTTTTCTTCGCGCCCTTGAACCCGAAGGTGCCGACATTCGCTGCGAGCGCCGCCGACAGATCCTCGATCAGCCCATCAGGGTTGACCTTGGATTTGCGCAGCCAGAAATGTTCGTCGAGGACGGCTTCCAAGCAGCCGTCGATGCACGCATTCTGATATTTCTGCGTGGCGTCCTCGCCGGGCAGGATCGACCAGAAAACGGGGCGATCCAGATAGGTGCGCAGCCTCGTCCAGCAGAAGCGCACGAGCCGCGCGAAATGCTGTTCCTGGAAATCGAAAAGGTCCGGTAGGTGGCGATAGAGGGCCCGGCCCGTCACGACGCCAGGGGCGCCGAGCGCCATATCCACCAGGGCGTCCAGCTCCCACCGGCTAAGCCAGGAGATCGCCTCGGCCTCTTGGCGCTGTTTGAGCAAGGTTTGAAGCGTCGTATCCTTCGGGGCGACCCGACCCCAGTTCTTCTGGACCGCCGCGAACTCCCGAGCCATCGGCGCCTTCTGCGCGCGCTCGATGGCCGCGAGGATCGCCCACGCCGGTTTGCGCCGCCGGTTGCTGCGTGCATTCGGGGCCTCCGGCGCGATGGACGCGGGCAGCGCCTGAATAATCTGTTGCCGTGCCCTGGCCCTGATCTGCTTCATCGCCGCCTTTCCCTTCACATCAAGGGGATCGACAGCGCGGATCAGGAAGGGGCTCGGATGAAACAGGGCGAGCGTGGGGCCTTGGTTCGGCTTCGGATTAAGGTGGCGCTTCTTCCACGCGGCGGCGTAGGGAAGGTTGCTTTTCGCCACGCATTTGCGCTCGACCTCAAGGCTGACAAGGGCCGCCAGGCTTTGCGGTGTGGCCCTGAACCGGCTGAAGATCAGCATCTTGGGCGACTGCGTCACCTTCGCCCACGGGCCGGAAGGCGCCCACCAGGTCAGCGACGGCAACACCCATGGGAGGGCAAGGGCCTCTGTCGGCACGAGGCTATTGAGGGCGCGGAGCTTGGCGCTTCCCCAACCATCTTTGGGCGGCTTGAAGCAATTGGTGACTCCGAGCCGGGGGACGCTGCGCGTGGCCGGAAAATCTATGTCGCGAGAGATCTGGTATCGGTCCCCCAACGCTTGCGCCGGGAGAGGCACCGAAAGCCAGTAGGCGATCGCGCTGCCCGCGAGCTTGGGCGACACATGGTCGGTGAAATGGCGATAGACGTCGAGATCGTGGGGCTCGATCCTTACGGACGGCGGCGCAGGCTCTCCGGCATGGTCGGAAACCGGACGCTCGGTCCGCGACATGAGCGGTGTGAGAAGCGCCTCAAGACGATGCTTGAGCGCCTGCGCCTCTTCGATCGCCGTCGTTCGGCTATCGGGTGGCAGGTGGCCGATCAGATGCAGGAGATCGCCAAAACGACGAAATTGAGTTTCGGCCTCGGCGCGTACAGCCGATCCGCCGAGAAATTCGATAATCTCGAAAAATTCAACATGAGGAGCAGCCCCGGCACCGCTTTCCCAGCGCTCGGCGTAGAAACGGTAGGGCGTGGCGGACAGGAGGAGGATCGGCGGCGGCGCCCCTCCGTCTTTTCCTGCCAGCAGTTGAAGCGCCAAGGGATTATCGGCGCCTGCGTTCAGCAGCTCGCGATAGCATTGGAACTCGTCGAAAATTACGAGGTCGGGCGGGGCGGAATCCAAGGCGGCTTGAGCGAGCGCCTTCCGCATCCGGCCCAGGCTCTGGCCATGCTTGCTCGTATCGATCGCGTGCAGAATGTTTTCGCGGGCCGGCTTGCCAAATTCCGTGCGTAACGCTCGGCCATAGGCCGCCTTGAAGACGGCGGATACATTGTCGAACTTGCCCTGCGCCTCTTCGCACGCCCATGGCCAGCCGGACGTGGCGCCATATTCGATATAGCCTTCAGGAAAGGCTGCGGTCAGGCCGGGGTATAGGTCGTCCAACAGGAGCTTGATAAACGCGCGTTCGACAGCCTTTCCGCCGTAGAGGCGCTGCGAGCTGGAGAATGATGTGGTGGGTGTGAAGGCGTAGAGCCGCAGCTTTCCCTTGCGCTTTTCCTCGAACGGAATGAGCCCGACGCGGTCGATGGTGGAGAGCGCGTCCTTGGCGTCGTCCTTGTCGAGGAACCGCAGCAGCTCGACCTTGTTCTGGTCCGCGACTTTGAGCCCGCTCGTAATATAATAGACCGTGAACTTACGCGCTTTGCTCGCCAATGCGGCAAGCGCATCTCGGGCGACGACGGTTTTTCCGAGGCCGACTTCGTCTGCGACAAGAAACCGGCGCAGCGGGTTTCCTCCCGACAGGGCGGCAGTTGCAGCCTTGACCGTCGCGGC
Source organism: Hyphomicrobiales bacterium (assembly GCA_017305635.1). GTDB lineage: Bacteria > Pseudomonadota > Alphaproteobacteria > Rhizobiales > Kaistiaceae > JAFKKF01. The sequence goes on from JAFKKF010000007.1 coordinate 340,594, forward strand.
CTGGAAGGGTTTCGATCTTGCGCTCATGAGGCAAGCTGGGTCCGCGCAATGGCCCAGATCTGAGCGAGTTCGTTTAAGTCAGCTCTCTCCGTTTCGCTCAGGTTTTCGCCGTGGGCGAGAAGCGCATCCACATAGGGCGAAAAATGGCGATCGACCCGGCCGAAGGCTTTGCGATCGCGTGCCCAAGCCGTGAGAATATCCTCCAACGTGAGGCGGTCATAACCTTGGCCTTGGGGGCGGTTGCCCCGCGATCCGGCATCTTCATCCCATGCGCCGCCACCGACCGGAAGCGTGTCGCCGCCGAGCATCGCACGCATCCAATCATGAAATGCGCGAAGCCCCATGTGGCTGGCCAGCGCGGCTAGATCCCGCTGCTCTTCGAGAGGCGGATCGACGGTGACTCGCTGCATCCATCGCAAATCCCCGTCTGGGCCGCTTATCCTCACCTGAATGAAGGCAGACTGAAGCGACAGGGGGATCGGTCCAAGACCGAGGCGGACGGCGTCGGCCGGCCAAAGCAGCAGGTCGCCATTTGCCGATCCGGCGTGCAGCACATGGTCAGGGTAGGCAAGCGAAGGAACCGCCCGCGCATCGATCGAGAAACATTCCCCGTCACGGTGCAGAACCGGGTCCCAAGAGGCCATGAGCGCCTTGCGCGAATCTTCCAGGGCATCGGCCGCACTCATGCCGCCCAGGTCCGTGGCGGCGAGTTCATCTATGGTGACAGGCGTCGCTTTACCGACAAGGAACGCCAGGCCGGACGTGAACGCTTCGCCCGCCTCGAGTTCGACCATGATTTCCGAATTGCGCCCCGACCATGCCCTTTCGGTCGCATTGGCGCTTCCGACCCGCAGGATGGTGTTCTCGCCCGAGTGGAAGCAGAACATCTTTGCATGGAGAGCAAGGGGCGCCGGCTCCACATCATCGTCGGCCGCGGGTTCGCTGCCGGGCAGAGTGAGCGCCGATTCGTCAGCGAGTACGTCGGGCGCCGCATAGGCCAGGATTTTCGAGAAGCCGGTCAGCGACGTCCTGGACCGGCTGGCCATATCGGCAAGAGCCGGCATCGACGAGATCAGCGTTCTGGAGCCGGCCGCGGCCCAGTTGCCGGCCTTTTTCAGAAAGTCGGGCGACAAGAACGGGCTGATGATCGTTATGCCGTCTATCGCGCCGGATGGCGGCTCCGTTGGCAGGGGAACGCCTTGGTCCAGCCCATTGAGAAGGCGGCGCAAGCGAAACCCCTCTGGCGCATCCCACCAGATCGCCTCCAGCTGCTCCGAGATGTCATCGGCATCCTCGCGCGATGCACAGCGTGCGAGAGTGCCCCCGAGCGCGCCGACGCCAGGGAGCCGAACCCGTCCCTTCGCGCGCTTTTCGCTGCCGTCGAGCAAAACGCCCGCGTCGAGATCTTGAGCGCGGGTGAGGTTCCGGCTGCCAATCCAGAGCTTCCAGCGCGTTTCCCCTTTGGGGCAGTTATAGGCGACCAAGGCGATCTTCGGATGCCAGCTGCGCTCTCGCTCATCGTAGGGCTGCTCGACGATGAACTGATCGAGGATGCCCGCAATCCGGGGGAGCGCCACCGGGCGCGCGATCCGCCCGCGCTGGATGATGATCCTGACGTGACCGCGCAGCCTGTCGATCGCTTCGGCAAAATCGACCGCCGTTCCGCTGCCCTTGTCATTGTTGCGACCAATCAGGGCGAGCAACGCCGCGGCGATCGCAGACAGGTCGACCGAGTAGGTCGCGAACAATGCGAGCTTGACCGTCTCCAATCGCCCAGGCCGCAGCTCGTCGAGGTAGGGCTGGCCGTGCCAAGCCTGCCGATCGCTCATGCGACGTCTTCCAGATCACGCAGGAGCCGCTTCACATTTCCCCAGCGATAATGGAGCGGCTCGGCGCGACCATGGCGCTCGCCTTGCCATTCCATGCGCCGGTCGACGCCGAACTGATTGCTGGCGAGGCGCGCGCGATCATCCTTCCTGCTGACCTCCGCCCCCGCGTACACGTCGAGCAACGGCATCGGATCCTTGCCATTCGCCCGAACCCAGGCCGAAGTCTCTTTCAGTACGCCTTCAACTGCGGCCGGGAGGTGGCCGATTTCGGCGAGAAACAGGTTCATATCCAGCCGGGCGGCCAGCCCGCCCCATTGCTCCAGCGCGTCTTTCAGCTCGGCGCGATGCAAATTTGGCTGCGGTCGCTTGTCGCGTGTTTCCTTGAGTGTTTCGACCTGGGCCGCATAAATCGCCCTGCCAATCGCCGACAGCGCCGCCGCCTGGCCGGCCCGCTTCAACATGGCGGCTTCCTTGCCGGCGAGCGCGAGAATTTCGCCGTCCCAGCAGTGATCCGCCTCGCCGAGCGGCTTTCCGACCAGTTTCGACAAGAGCGACGGCTCGCCCGGATCGGTTGGCGAGCGAACGGCGCGCAGCTTGGTCGCGAGATAGATCTGCTCCGGCGGTGAAAGGTCGAGCGTCAATTTTCCTCCGCCATCCCAGTCGTCGGGGGCATCGATCAACCCCGAGATCGGCCAAGCCACCGTCTCGAAGGGTTTCCCGTCATCGTCATGGAGGGCACGCTTGCTGGATGACGCCAGGAGCTTCGCCATATCCGGGCGGCTCCACGGCCGGCCATCAGGGCGGACGCCGATCAGGCCCCACTTGGCGAGGGCCGTCCAATAGACATAGGCTGGCGGTTGGCTGATCACGCGGGGGAAGACGTCCCCTCCGATCACGCCATCTTTCTCGCCGCCCACGCCATCGACATATTTGAGACGGCCGGTCAGCTCGTGTTCGAGATCGGAAAAGGCTTGGGCAAAATCCTTGGGGACAGGGCGTCTCGTCCGCAGGCTTTGATATAGCCAGGGGATGAGCAGCGCGTAGCGCAGCCGTGTGTGCAGAACCGATGTGCCGGGGAAGAAGTGATCGGAATAGCGCTGGTGGACGATGAGGAACCCGACCTCATCGCGCACGCCCGCTGCACCGCCGAACATCATCTGTTCAGCCTGGCCCAATGCCTTGCGCGACAAAAAGGTGAACCCGAAAGATGACACGAAGCCTGCCCCCACGGCGTGGTAAAATTTACATCTTAGGAAGATTGCCGATGCCCTACGGCATCATTCACTACCAATAACTTTCAACCTCATGGCGCGGGTTTCGAGCAAATAGGTCTCGACCCCGGCAAGCAGATGCAAGCCTTCTTCACCGATTGCTTGTCGCGACAGCCCAGGCTGCACGATGCGGACGTCGAACTCGAAGCGGTGATCTTGCCACCCGACCTTGAGCTTCTTGATCGCTGCGGCCGAGCCTTGCTCAATCCGAGAACTGAGACCCCGGTCCCGGCGCATCTTTTCGCGCCTCAGCATGTGTTGAAGCATGCGGCCTGGCCGGTCGCGCCACCGAGCGGATTTCTGAGCCTGGCCGCAAACCTCATAGAGGTCGCCGAGGCGCGCACCTGGCGTATCCGTCCCCGAATACTTGCAATGATACAGGGTCACGGAAACGACGCTGTCGGTTATGCGCAGCGCCACGACATCGGCGATCTCGCCTTTGCCATCATCGTCGAAGATCACATCATAGGGATCGGGGTCTGCCAACAGCGTGTCGATGACGAGACGCTGGACGGAGTCTGCGCGCTTACTCGTACCTTGCGACTCGACGCGGATATTGGCCTTCGACCAATCCCAGGCCTCGATCTTGTTGGAGGGGTAGGGCTCGATCGTCTCGCCTTCGGGCAGGGTGTAGAGGTGGCTGTAGATGAGCAACGAGCCATCGCCGAAGTCGATCTGAGGCGAATCCTCGCCGAAGGACTCCGAAAGTGTCTGCACCTTGCTGCCGATCTTGATCGTCGCCTTGGCGCCGGCGCGCTGGGGGTAGCGGGCATGCCCGTCGCTGAAGACGATCTCGAACTCGGCCGCGTGCTCATCGCTCCGCACGGCGAAGCGCAGCGGTCCGGAACGAGCGTTATCAAGCAACTCGATATCGCATTCCGCGAAGGTTACGGGCTCATCGCCGAACGAGATCTCGATCCGCTCCTCGAACTGGGTGATCAGAGATTCAGGCCAATGGATCGCCACCGGCGGAACAGCCGGGCGCTGGCTGATCTGGTGGGGGCGCATCGCGCTCTTGAAGACGCCGTCGGTCGTGATGCTGGGATCGTTCACCGTGCGGCCGACATCCTGGCACCAATCCACCCAGTCGGTCAGGTCATGGACCTTGGCGCTGGACCAGAACTTGCCCTTGGCCGAGCATCCGCGCGAGGCCGGCACGCCGTCGAGGAAGCCGGTGGCGAAGATGTTGTTCTTGATCCGCGACTGGGATTTTGCGCTGTCGAGGCCGTCGGCGACGTCCACGCCCATGTACATGGAATAGCGGACGCCGCGCCCTTGATGGTGAGTGAGGCCGAGGTTGCGCAGGATCAGCCGCTTGAACCCGTGGAGGCTGCGGAACACTTCCTCGCCTTCCACGCGGCGGGTCGTATCGCCGCAAACCGCCTTTGCCAGGCGGTCGAACGGCCCCTTGGCGGAACTGCTGATGTAGAGCAGGCCGCTGGCCTGATCCCAGTGGAGCATGTGCAGATCCCAGGTGACGTTCACCGCCTGCTGCGCCGAGGTCCAGCGCGCCTGTTCCTCCGCACGCGTCACGAAGATCGCGACCCGTTGATGCGGGTTCAGCTTCATGCCGAGATAGACGCCGGGATTGTAGAGTTCCTCCGCCCGGAACGGATCCCAAGCATCACAAGACGTCCGGTAGAGCACCGCGTTCATTTTCGGTTCGAGGGTCTGGAGCGGAATGTCGCTCAGATCCCCGGAAAAGCCCTTGAACATCTCGGCGCGGCGAACCTGGCGTTCGATCTTGGCCGAACTGAGCGCCTCTACCAGCGCGTTCCAGTCGGCGTCCTCGGCGTAGAGCTTGGCCAGCGCACGATCGACATCGTCGATGCCGGTATTGGCAATCACCGTCGCATCGCCCAGGGTCGGATCCTGGCGGGTGAAGCGGCCGACGAACTGGATCGTCACCGCCACGCTCTTGTGATGATCGTGCAATGCAGCGATCTTCAGCTCGGGCAGGTCAAAGCCCTCGCCGAGCATATCGACACATACGATGATCCGGCTCTCGAAGCGGCGTAGCGCTGCCAGATTTTCGCGCCGCTCCTTCAGCGATTGTTGGCTGTGGACGATGACTGGCCGATAGTCCGGATAGGCCGCCGCATAGAGGCTGTGCAGGTGCTTGGCGCGTTCGATGGTGCTGCAACGGGCCATCGCCAGATGATTGAGGCCGGCGTCCAGGTCCGAGGCAAGCACTTCGCCGAGCTTGGCGATGATCGCCTGGTCGGCGTCTGGTTGGTCCAGCCCGAATACCGCCTCGAAGCGGATCGGCTTGAAATAGCCTTCCTGCTGCGCCTTCTTCAGGGGGTAGGTGTAGATGAACTCCCCATCGACGCGGCCGCCATCCTCACGAAATGGGGTGGCGGTGAACTGGATTACCGGAATGGGCGGTTCGTGCTCGACGAAGAGCCCGCGAAAGGACTTCCACGTCCGTGCCCCGATATGATGCGCCTCGTCGATAAAGAGTGCGGAGGCACGGGCCGCCATCCGTTCCTGCACCGGCGCCTCGGCACGGCCAGCGATCTGCATCGTGGTGACGACGACATTCGCGCTGTCGAAGATTTCATCGACGTCGGCCTCGCTCGCGGGAATGTGCGAGAGCCGCATGACCAAGGGGAACGCCGCGGTCTCATCGAGGCATTTCTGCTGTTTCAGGACGCCGAAGGTCTCGAATTTGCCCGCGATCTGCTCGCGTAGAGCGTCGGTGGGGACCACCACCAGCAGGCGCTCGAACCGCCGGTTGGCATTGAGCGCCAGCATCGTCTCGGTCTTGCCCGTGCCCGTCGGCATGACGATGGTGGCCGGGTCCGTCGCTCGCGTCGCATGGGCCAGCGCGGCATGGAGCGCGCCGATCTGGGGACGCCGCAAGCCAGGCTGTGCCGGCACGCCATCGGCCGCAGCCCGTCCTTCGCGCAGATGAATGGCGTCGATCCACGAGGCGGAGACGGCCTGAAGCCGCCCGACGCGCGCGGAACGATCCAGCGTGTCGATGGCGATCGGCAGCGCATTCATCCACCGGCCTGCACCCAGCTCAAGCGCTTCGACGATCTGGTCCGGCTCCGTCGCACCGGGCACGAGGAGAATGAGGTCAGCTTCCAACGGCGTGGCCGTCTTCGCGCTGATGACCTTCAGGACTTCGCCGGATTCCAGAGTCGCCTCGTAGCCATTGACGCGGCGCACGGAGAAAGAACGCAGTCGGCAACGCACCCGGCGCGCGGGAACGGCCAACTGACGCACTGGGCTTCCCAACACCTTGCCGTCGATGGCGAGCCGGGCCGGCAAGAGCAGTTCGACCTCGGGATTGAAGAGGTCGTCCTGGTTGGGGCCGGCGGAGCGCGTGCGGGAGGCCATTGGGTCGCCCTCCGTCAGGCCGTCGCGGTCTGCGGCGAAGACGAGACGGCAATCACCGTTCCCCTCGTCATCAGCACGATCAGTCCGCGCTCGGCGCCGGTCATGTTCAGATAGGCGCGCACCTGCGCATGGTAGTGATCGAGAGTCTGGGCGTCGGGGTTCACGTCGCTCTTCCAGTCGACCACCACGACCGGCCGGCCGTCGTCTCCAACGGTCAGCGCGTCGGCGATCCCGGCCGTTGCGGTTTCCACGCCGTCATTCGCCTGGGCGGCATAGACGGGAAATTCGGCCAGCAGGCCGGGTCGCAAGGCCGCGATGTCAGGCAGGGTCAGAGTGCGTGCGACGCAGGCTGCCAGTTCTTCGGCCGACAGCCCTGTCGCCGGATCGGCGACCGGCGAGCGGCCAAGCGAGCGGATGAGGTCGGCCGCCCGTTCGATCAGCGCCGCCTCGACTTCCGGGGTTTCCCCCGTCAGCACCTCTTCGATGAGCTTGTGGAGGATGAGCCCGCGCTCCCGGCCTCCCTGCACCGGGGCGGCGATTTCCAGTTCGGGGGGCTGGTCGCCAGCCGAGCCCGTCCAGAGGGACGCCTCTTCTTCCCGGAGCACGGTCCCGGCGGCGTTTTCGTCGCGGCTGGGCGCGAGCCAGGTCAGCCGTGTCTGCCCAGCGGCGATGGTTTCCGCTTCGGCGGCGAAGGTCGCGCGTGTCTGGGTGTTGTCCACCCCCGTCCCCGCGCCCGTGAGGCCGGCGGGCAGATGCGAGACATCCAGGCCGGCAAGTTCGGCGAGCGATAGATCGACGAGACCAATCCATGCCGATTTCGACGGCGTGGTGTCGAGCCGGGGGAGGACGAGAAGCTCGCGGGCGCGGGTGGCCGCGACATACCAGAGCCGGATACGTTCGCGGTCCAGCTCCTCCTTCTCGGCCTGGCGTGCAGCGTCATAGCCTTCGGGCGTGACGCCCAGGACCGGGCAATACAAGGTCTCGGTCTGGCGGTCGAGGACGGCGCTTTCGGGCGCCATCACGCCGGTCATGGTGTTGATCGGAATGACGATCGGCCATTCCAGCCCCTTGGCCGCGTGCATGGTGAAGAGCGCGACCGCTTCCTCCTGCGCGTCGGGTCGGCCCTCGACGGCGCGGGCCTCGTCGGACCATGCCGCCGCCATGGCCTCGGCAAATGCGCGCAGGCCGCGCACGGCGTAGCCGGTCGACAGGCTGAGATAGAGATCGACGTTCGCGAGCGCGCGCTCGGCCTGGCCGCGATGGCGCTCGAGGAGAAGCGGACGGACGCGCATCACGTCCACCGCCTGCGAAAGCAGTTCGTGCGGGGTCGTGCTGTTGCCGCGCCGCGAGAGCGATTGCAGCCGTTCGATGACCTCGCGCGCGAGCGGGTGCGCGATGACGGCCGGGTCGATGCTGAGATCGAGGCGTGGAATCCGGTCAGGTTGATCTTCCGAGCGGGGCAGCCCCCAGATGATGTCCAGCAACTCTTCCTCGGAGAGGCCGACCAGAGGCCCGCGCAGCAGCGCGCCGAGCGCGAGCGTATCGCGGCGGTCGGCCAGGACGCGGGTCAGCGCGATCAGGTCCTGGACTTCCTGGCGGCGGAACAGCCCCTTGCCGGCTTGGGTCGCCACGGGGATGCCGCGCCGCTCCAGCGCTTCCTCGTAGCGCCACAGCTCTGCGCCGGTCGGCGCCAGCAAGGCGATGTCGCCCGGCTGGCAAGGGCGCTCCGCGCCGCTGCGGCGGTCGATGATGGGGTGGCTTTCGATCAGCCGGGCGCACAGCTCGGCGATGGCGTCGGCTTCAGCGTCGCGCTGCTGTTCGGCGCTGGCCTTGCCGTTTTCGTCGGCGACGGCGATGTCCAGGGCGGCTACGCAAACGCCGCCCCGGTCGTCATGGAACGGGTCGAGCGCGGTGAAGCCCGGCTGTCCATCGGCCGAGAGCACGGCCTCGAAGCGCTCGTTGACGAAGGTGAGGATCGAGGCGCAGGAGCGGAAATTGGTCGAGATCGACAGGAGGCTGTCGGCGTCCTGGGCGCGGAAGGCGTCGCGCGCCTGGACATAGGCGCCGACATCGGCGCCCCGGAAGCGATAGATCGCCTGCTTGGGGTCGCCCACCAGGAAGAGCGCGCCTGGCCGGATTCGGAACCGCGCCCAGTCGTCGTCGCCATCGACCGGATCGCCGCACAGACGCCAGAAGATCTCGGTTTGTAGGGGGTCTGTGTCCTGGAACTCGTCGACGAGGACGTGGGCGAAACGCTGTCCCAGCGCCCGGCGCACGGCATCGTGGTCGCGCAGCAAGGCGCGCGCCGCGAAAATCAGATCGTCGAAATCGAGCTGCGCGCTGGCGCGCTTGTGGTCGCGATAGCGTTGCAGGATGGGATGCGCCTCGTCGATCAGCGCAGCGAGGGCATGGCCGGCGGCGGCCTGCACGAGCGCGGTCCAGGCATCGCAGCAGGCGGCGTAGTGGGTCTCGGCCGCGTCGTTCAGCCGATCGCCGTCGGCCTTGGAAAGACCTGCCTGCTTGGCGGCGGCCGCCCATTTCCCTTTCTTGCGGTAGGAAGCGAAGGCGCCGGCCTTGGTGCAGAGATCCGGGTGAGGACGCGAGGTCAGGAGCTGGACGAGGCCCGCGGGCGTCCCCGGGTCTGGAGCGTTCGCCAGGGCGGCGACCATTTCGGTCAGCCGTTCGACGATCGTCGCGGTCTCCGGCTCGGCCGCCGCCGTACCGCCCATGAAGCCCGTGAAATCCGCCGCCGCCTGCCGAAACGCCGCGAGGTGGCCGTCAAGTGCCGAGACAGGGGGCGCAGCGAGCGTGGGGCGGCGGCGCAGGTTCTCGGCGATCTTGTGGATCAGCGCCACCGTCTCGCCGGGGCTATGCAGCACCATCTCGGCCAGGATACCGCCTTGACCGCCGGACAGCCGCTCGCGCAACCAGCCATCGACAATCTCAAGGAAGGTCAGATCGGCCTGGTTGCGATCCATCACCCCGGCGCCGGGGTCGATGTCGGCCTCCGCCGGATAGGGCTTGATCAGCCGCTGGCAAAATCCGTGGATGGTCGAGCAGGTGATTTCGTCGATCGCGGCACTTGCGGCGGCGAGATTGCGGCGATGGACCTCCGACAGGCCATCGGGCAGCGCCACGCGCAGCTCGGTCGCGATCACGCCGGCCGAGAGGTCGGCGACGAACTCGCGGACACGCGACAGCAATTCGCTCGCGGCGAGTTCGGTGAAGGTGACGGCGGCGATGGCGCGCGGGGACACGCCTTTGGCGAGCATGGCGGCGATGCGCCCAGCCATGACGGCGGTCTTGCCCGAACCCGCGCCCGCCTCGACCAGGATGGAGCGATCATGAAGGCTGATCGCATGGCGGCGCGCGCCGTCGTCCTTCAGCACCTTGGACACGTTGCTCATCATTCCGCCTCCCAGACCTGAGTGACTTCGCCGAGCCGCTCCGTGGCGGCCGGCATCTTGCGTTTGCAGTAGGTGGCGTTGGCGTTGGCCGGCAGGGCAAAGGCGAGGTCGTCGTAGTCGCCGCCGGTATCCGGCCCAGGCAGGGCCGCGCCGCCGGCGAGACTCGCCCGTGCCGCGCGCAGATAGCCGGTGATCTCCACGAGCACCGCCTCGGGGTCGTCGAGCTGGAGATCGACGGGATCGCGTGGGTAGAGCAGCGAGGCGCTGATCGCGACGTCATCGCCGAGCAGCGCCTTGACCGCGAACGCATAGAGGCAGCGCTGAAGCTCGCGTCCGCCGTTCAATCGGATGTCGCCGCGCGGCGGGCGGCCGGTCTTATAGTCGCGCACGAGGGCGCGTTTGCCGTCGCCCGCAATGTCGAGCCGGTCGATATAGCCGGCGATGTTGAAGCCCGTGTCGGGGATCGTGACTGGCGTGCTCGAATCCCAAGGCGTCTGAGCGTCGGATTTCGGCTGCGAACCGCCGAAAGGAACCTCGCCGTAGGAACGCGCGCCTGGCAGAAGGTCATCGCCATAGGACAGGGCGCGGCTCGCCAGCATGCGGGCGTCGTCGAGGGTGCGCCCCCAGATGACCGCCGGCGGAACCGGGCGCTCGCTTTCCCAGTCGGCGGCGACGGCTTGCGCGGCCCGCGCCACGGCGGCTTCGATGGTCTGTGCGTCGGCGGCCGCAAGGCCGCCCCCGGCTTCGAGGTCGCGCAGGGCGTGGTCGAGAACCAGGTGGACAAGATCGCCGATCCCGAGCGCGTCGAGCACGAGCGGTTCGGCGCTGCTCTGGGGTTCGCGCCATCCGAACGCATAGATCCACACGAAGCTCAGCGGATTGCGCAGCAGTCGGCGCAGCGAGCTGGCCGATTGGGTCCGGCCGAGGATGGCGAGGACGAGCGGATGATCCGCGCGCACGAGTCCATCGTGGGGGGTGATCTCGATCTGTCGCCAGTCGCGCCAGCAGCCTTGCGCGCTGACGGCTTGCGGATCGGCGGCGAATTCCTCGGGCCGCGCCATCAGGCGATCGGTCTCGCTGAAGGCGTGCGCCGGCGTCGCGTTGCGGCGCAGATAGGTCTCGTCGCCATGTCCGGCGAGCAGAGGGCTGCGCCCCAGGAGACGGCCGTCGCTGTCGCGCCGTGCGCGCGACAGGACGACGGTGTCGCCCGTCGTGGCGAGGATCGTCTCGAAATCGCGCCGGTCGGCGAGATTGACCGGCAGCGGATCGAGCACCGGGGTCGGGATGATATGGTCGGGGATCAGCCGGTCTTCGGCGATCCCGCGCGGCCAGCGGGACGAATTGAGGCCAAGCAGCCGCACGAAGCGGCGAGGCGACGCCGCAAGCGCACTGGCCGGCATCCAGGCGATGCAGACGCAGGCTTCCAGTCCGTCGTCCTGCTTCAGGGTCTCGAGCGTCGCATCGACCGAGGCGGCGGGGCCGGCGAGCAGCGCCTTGCGCCAGATCGCGAGGGCTCGGCCCTTGAGAAAGGCTTCTCCGATCTCACCGGCGGCCTCCGGCCCTTTCGCCAACGTCTCGACCGCCGCGCGCAAAGCCGGGGCATGGTCGGCGCCATCGGGCCAGTCGTCCGCCGTCAACCGGGCGAGCAGGCGGTTCCAGGCGCCCGGCGTCGAGAGCGGCGCATCGGTGGGCAGGACTCGCAGCCAGCCTTCGGGCAGCGACCCAAAAGGTCCGCTGTCCCGGCAGAGCGCGGCAAGCCGACGCAACCGCGAGTGCGACAGGCCGCGGACCACGATGTCGGCCAGCGCCGCGGCGGCCTGACCGTCGCGGGTGGTGACGGTCCGGACGCCGTGGACGAAATGCAGGTCGATGTTGGCGTCGGCGCGCAGAGCCAGGAAGTGATCGTCATAGTCGGCGGGCGAGGCGGTCGCGATGGCGATCTCCGAGGGGACGACGCCCGAGGCGAGCAAGCCGCGCGCCCAGCGCATCGCCTCGATGGCCTCGTGATAGGCCGTCGCCGCGCTGACGGCGTTGATTTTCGGCGCTTGCGCCGGCGCGCGAGCGATCGCGACGCCCGTTACGTCCAGCCACACGGGAACGCTCCTCGGGCCGGCCGTCCACTGCACGGGGATATGGGCGGTGAGCGCCTGAAGCAGCGGCCGCCAGCACGGCGAGAGTTCGGTGAGCCCGACGATCTCCATCGGACCAAGCACCGCCGGCGCATGGGCGAGGCGCTCGGTCGCGGCGGCGGCGATGTCGAGAGGCCGCAGCATGCCGGTCGGAAGCTGGTCGAGGACGGCCGCCTCCAGGCGTGCGATGGCGGCGAGGCGCGGATGGTCATCGGTCGCGCATGCGGCAAGGTCGATGCCCGCGCGCCAGGCTTTGTGCAGCGTGTCGGCCGCCGCATCGATCATGCCGGGCAGGGTCTTGATGCTTTCCAGTTCGCCCATCGGCGTGACGGACAGGGCCGCCTGGATGGCCGCGTGCAGGCTCTCGTCATCGATCGGGCGGACGAAACCGCCGGCCAGCCGGACGGCGGCCTGCTCGAAGGACATGATCTGGAGGCCGTGCCGACCGGTACGCCCCGCCGTGAGGCGGTTCTCCCGCATAGCGAGGCGGCCGTGAACGACCAAGGTAGATCGATGCGCGATGGTCATGATCGTCCTCCTTCCGGGTTTCGCTCGACGCTGTGCGCCGGCCTAGCGGTCCGATCCTCCAAGCCGAGTCGCCCCACGCTTTGCTCCGCTGGCTGTGACCGATAGACCATTGACGAAACCCCCTAATGGGAATAATAATTACACGGACCTCAGCAGGTTGTCCATATAGTTTTTATCCTCATGTTGGCGAGGCAAGGCAAATGGCGGAAGCCACGACGGCGTTGAAATGGGGGGTGGGGCGCCGACTCGAATTCATCGAGTTTCGGCTGTTCTGGGAGGGGTCGATCAACCGGGCCGACCTTGTCGAGGCGTTCGGCGTGTCAGTTCCGCAGGCTTCCAAGGATTTGACGCTCTATCAGGAGCGGGCGCCCGGCAACATGGAGTACGACACCCGCGCCAAGCGCTACGTCGCCGCCGAAAAATTCGTACTGCGCTTCCTTGAACCGGACCCCTACATCTATCTGTCGCAGCTCCGCTCGGTCGCCGAGGGGGCTCTGCCTGCGAGCGACTCGTGGATCGCGGCGCTCCCCAGCGCCGATGTGGCGCTAACTCCCAGGCGGGACATCGACATCAAGGTTCTGCGGAAGATTCTCGACGCGAGCCGGGAGGGCGTTTCCATCGACGTCTTCTACCAGTCGATGAACAAGTTGCGGCCCGAGCCCACCTGGCGACGGATCACCCCGCACGCCTTCGGCTACGATGGTTTCCGCTGGCACGCGCGGGCCTATTGCCACCTCGAACACAAGTTCAAGGATTTCCTGCTGCCGCGAGTCCTCGACGTTGGCGCGAAGGGGGAGCCTGGCGAGGCGGGCGACCGGGACTGGCTCTGGAATAACTATTTCGACGTCATCATCGGCCCGCATCCGGGGCTTACGGCGAGCCAGAAGATGGTCGTCGCCAAGGATTATGGGCTGGACCAGGGAAACGGCGTGCTCTCGGTTCGCTACGCCATGCTTTTTTACGTTTTGAAGCGCCTGGGTTTGCTTGGTGACGCCGCGAAACAGAGCGCCCATACACAGCATATCGTAACAATAAACCGCAAGGAAACTGAAGCCGCGCTTGAGAAGGCGGAGCTTCAGCTATGAAGAACTGGGGGGAGCCGAGCAATGCCGGCAAGGCTTGAGGAGATAAAGAACGGCGCCTCAGTGCGAGGCGTCGCTTCGGCGCAGCCCGTGCATGTGCTTTCGGTCGATTGGATCGGCGATCAGGCGATCAACGTCGTTTTCCGCGACCGCAACGGCACGGTGGCCGAGGCTGTTCTTTATCGCGACGATGAGCACCGTCTCGAGGTCGAGCAGAACGGCCGACCGTGGTCGTTCGATGTCGACGGCGCGTTGCTGCGCCTGGTGACGGAAGCCAACCGCATTAAGCTGGCGCACTATTTCGACCCGTATCTGGCGATTCACACGAGCCTGGTCGATCCGCTGCCGCACCAGATCTCGGCGGTCTATGGCGAGATGCTGCCGCGCCAACCGCTTCGCTTCCTCCTCGCCGACGATCCCGGCGCGGGCAAGACGATCATGGCCGGGTTGCTGATGAAGGAACTGATCGCCCGCAGCGATCTGGAACGCTGTCTTGTCGTTGCGCCGGGCAGCCTGGTCGAGCAATGGCAGGACGAACTCGGCCAGAAGTTCAATCTCGAGTTCGACATCCTTTCCCGCGACATGATCGAGAACTCGCGGTCGGGCAATCCGTTCAGCGATAGGGATCGGCTGATCGTCCGTCTCGACGTGTTGGCGCGCAACGAGGAGCTTCAGGAGAAGCTCATGAGCGCGCGCGAATGGGACCTGATTATCTGCGACGAAGCCCACCGCATGTCCGCCACCTATTTCGGCGGTGAGGTCAAATATACGCGGCGCTATCAGGTCGGCCAGAAGCTCGGTCAGGTTTGCCGCCACCTACTGCTGATGTCGGCGACGCCGCACAACGGCAAGGAAGAGGATTTCCAGCTCTTCATGGCGCTCCTCGACGGCGATCGGTTCGAGGGCCGGTTCCGCGACGGTGTCCACTATGCCGACACGGAAGACATGATGCGGCGGCTGACCAAGGAAGAGCTGCTCAAGTTCGATGGCCGGCCGCTGTTCCCCGAGCGGCGCGCGCGCACGGTCAAGTATCAGCTCTCGGAAGGGGAGGCAGCGCTCTACACCGCCGTCACCGAATATGTGCGCAGCGAGATGAACCGCGTGCAGCGCTTCGCCGAGGGCGACGGGAAGAAGCGCAACAACGTCGGGTTTGCCTTGCAGATACTTCAGCGGCGTCTCGCCTCGTCGCCGGCCGCCATCTATCAGTCCCTCAAGCGCCGCCGGGAACGGTTGGAAAACGAGCTGGGCGAAGCGCGCCTGGCCGCCAAGGGCCGCCGGGCCGGCGCAACCGAGCCCGCGATCAACGCTGACATGCTGCGGAACATCGAGGAGTATGGCCAGGAGGAGATCGACGAGCTTGAGGATCTGATCTCGACGGGCGCGACGACGGCCGAGACGGTCGAGCAACTCGCTCTGGAAGTCGAAACCCTGAAGGGGTTGGAGACGATGGCGCTCGGCGTGCTGCGCTCAGGCGTGGACACGAAATGGAGCCAGCTCAATCGTATTCTCGACGATGATCTGATGGTCGACGCGGCCGGCAATCGTCGCAAGCTGATCATCTTCACCGAGCCCAAGGACACGCTGCACTACCTGCTCGACAAGGTGCGGGCGCGGCTCGGCAACCCCGAGGCCGTCGAGGTGATCCACGGCGGCGTGTCGCGCGAAGAGCGGCGCAAGGTCGTCGAGCGCTTCATGCAGGACAAGGACATGCTGGTCCTGATCGCCAACGACGCGGCGGGCGAAGGCGTGAACCTCCAGCGCGGCCATCTCATGGTCAATTACGACCTGCCGTGGAATCCGAACAAGATCGAGCAGCGGTTCGGCCGTATCCACCGCATCGGCCAGACCGAGGTTTGCCACCTGTGGAATCTCGTCGCGGCCGATACTCGCGAGGGCGAGGTTTACGCGCGGCTGCTGGAGAAACTGGAAGCGGCGCGCGAGGCGCTGGGCGGCCGGGTCTATGACGTGCTCGGCGAATTGTTCGACGGCGTGGCGCTGAAGGATTTGCTGTTCGAGGCGATCCAGTATGGCGAGCAGGAGGACGTGAAAGCGCGTCTTTTCCAGCAGGTCGATGGTGCGGTGGATCAGGCGCACCTGCTCGAACTGCTGCGCCGCCGCGCCCTGACCAACGACACCATGCCGGAAGCGAGGGTCGAGGAATTGCGGCTGGAGATGGAGCGGGCCGAGGCGCTGCGCCTACAGCCGCACCACATCCAGAGCTTCTTCGTCGAGGCGTTCCAGCATCTGGGCGGGCGCATCAAGCGCCGGGAGGAAGGGCGTTGGGAGGTCACGCATGTCCCGGTGCGCATCCGCGAGCGGGATCGCCAGATCGGAACCGGCGCGCCGCTCCAGACGCAGTATGAGCGCATCTGCTTCGAGAAGGACAAGATCAACCAGCAGCCCGTCGCCGCCTTCGTTTGTCCCGGCCACCCGCTGCTCGAGGCCGTGATCAGCCTGATCCGCGAACAGTATGAGCAGATTATGCGGCAGGGCGCGATCCTGGTCGACGACACCGACGCGGGCAATGCGCTGTCGGCGATTTTCCTGCTGGAACATACGGTCCAGGACGGTCGCGTCACCAGCGCCGGCAAGCCGCATGTGATCTCGCAGCGCCTCCAGTTCGCTGCGATCGACAAGGCCGGAAACACCGTCAACGCGGGCATCGCGCCGCATTTGAATCTGCGGCCGGCAACGCCGGAGGAAATCGGCAGCGTGCGAGAGCTTCTGGACGAGAGTTGGCTGACCACCGACTTGGAGAAGGTCGCGATCCGGTTTGCGACGGTCGAACTGGCGCAAGGCCACGTCACAGAGGTCAAGGCGCGGCGGCTGCCCGAGATCGAAAAGGTCGAGCAGGAAGTTCGCGCTCGCCTCAAGAAGGAGATCAATTACTGGGACTCGCGCGCCTTCGAGCTGAAGGAGGAGGAGCGCGCCGGCAAGAAAACGCGGGTGAACTGGCAGAACGCGCAGCGCCGTGCCGAAGACTTGGCGGATCGGCAGAAGCGGCGCATGGACCAGCTTGAGCGGGAGCGTTTCATCTCGTCGCAGCCCCCGCGTGTGCGGGGCGGCATGGTCGTCATTCCGCGTGGACTGTTGCAAGAGCGCCAGGCGCCGAGCATTCCGAACCATTTTGCAGAAGACCCGGCCGCGCGCCGGGAGATCGAGCTCGCGGCGATGGCGGCTGTGATGGCGGCCGAACGCGCGCTGGGCAACGAGCCCGCCGACGTCTCCGCCCAGAAGATCGGCTACGACATCGCGTCCCACGATCCGCGGTCGGGGCATCTGCGCTTCATCGAGGTCAAGGGCCGCATCGATGGCGCGGACAGCGTGATGGTCACGCGCCAGGAGGTCATCACCTCCCTGCATGAACCGGAGAAGTTTATTCTCGCCATCGTGCCGGTCGCCGCGGGTTTCGCTCATGCGCCGCGCTATGTGCGCGGCCCGCTCGTGGAACGGGAACCGTCGTTTCTCGAGACCGCGATCCAGTTCCATTTGCCACGCCTACTCGAGCGTGCGGAGGAACCGCGATGAGGATCACCAAAGGTCTGATCATCGCCGACCCGTGGATCGGCTACATTCTCAGCGGGACCAAGGACTGGGAGATGCGCTCCTCGGGGGCGTCACATCGCGGCTGGTTTGCGCTGATCCGTAAAGGCAGTGGGACGATCTATGGCATTGCCCGACTGGTCGACGTGGGGTCGCCGCTATCGCCAACGGAGATGGTCGTCACGTTCGCGCATCATCGTATTCCCGAGCACATGATTCGGTCGGGCGAAGTCGCCAAATGGAATACGCCTTGGAAGCTCGCCGATGTGCGTCGGTTCGAACGTCCGATCCCGTATCGGCACAAGAGTGGTGCCGTGACTTGGGTCGAACTGGACGACGCAGCCATCGATGGTGTCGCCAGTCAGCTCGAGGCTGGAGATATGACGATCGCCCCCGAAGCAGCAGCGCGGCCGGATGACGGCTCGCGGCGTGATCGCGTTGGCAGCGCCGATACGGTGACGGTTGAGGTCTCTCAGTGCGGCAGGAAGCTGCATATCGACATCGAATGGGATGATCGGGAGCCGGACGCTGTCGCGGCGGTGAAACCGCGACCTGCGCCAGTATCGCCCCGTCCTCTGACGCTGCCGCCTATAACGGCTGCGCAGACAGCAGCGGGGCGTGTGATCGGCGAGGTGGAGATTGCCGACGGAAATATCACGAACAACCACATCTACCTGCGCTCATTTTTCGACCGCTTTCCGGCCGACGTCATTGGCGGTTCAAACAAGGCGACGAGAGCAAGGCGCGATCTCACGATCGACTGGGGCGGCGCGGAGCCGGTCCAGACCGACCTCGACGGCCAGAAGAAGTTTTTCCGTGCTCGCGGCTGGATCGGCGCCTTCTATCAGTTGCATCGCGCTCAGGCCGGGGACCGCGTCGTGGTCGAGGAGATCACGGCCTATCATTATCGCGTCAGTCTCAGAAAACAGGGACCGCGAGCAGGAGCGGCCCGATGATCGACGGATTGGACGACCAGCTTTGTGATTGGGCTGAGCTGAAAGATCAGGAGGATTGGTCGGGACTGCTCATCGGCAACGGATTTAGCCAGAATCTGTGGCAGCGTTTTGGGTATGGTTCGCTATTCGAGACCGCAGCGCAAGGCGATGGAGCGCAGCTCAACGCCGCAGATGTCTCACTGTTTGACCGCCTGGAAACACGAAACTTCGAAGTTGTTTTGAGCGCCTTGGCGACCAGCAAGACCGTGTCCGCGGCGCTCGATCAGCCACTGGCCCCGTTTTCAGAGCGAGAGGTCAGTATTCGGGAGGCGCTGATCCGGGCCGTCCATTCGGTCCATGTGCCATGGCAATCCGTACCTGCCGCCCACCTCGACGTTATCGCCGCCGAACTATCAGCTTATGCGTCGATCTACTGCACGAATTATGACCTCACGCTCTATTGGGCGCTCATGCGGAATCAGAACGGCTTCCGGGATTATTTTTGGTCGGAGAAGTTCGACGTCACAAACACCGAGATCTGGGGCAAAAGGACCAAGGTGCATTTCCTGCATGGCGGCCTGCACCTCTATCGGCGACCGAACGGCCAGACATTGAAGAGACCGGCCGCGGCGGGACAAAACCTGCTCGATCTGTTCGGAACCGCCTATCAGGATTCTATGCCGCTCTTCATTTCGGAGGGGACGGCTCAGGAGAAGCTCGCGTCGATCTATCGGTCCGACTACCTCTCCTTTGTATTCGCTTGCCTGGCGCAGGACACGGAACCCTTGGTTGTCTTTGGTCACAGCCTTGGCGACAGCGACAAGCACCTCATAGACGCTATCGGAAACCACAAAGGCCGTTCGGTTGCCGTATCGCTCCGCGCCTCCGGCAACATTCGGCAGAAGAAGGCCGCGCTGATTGAAGCGCTGCCCGAAGCCACGCTGCATTTCTACGACGCCGCCACGCATCCGCTGGGCGCAGAAAACCTCCAAATTGAAGAGCCCGCGTAATGACCCAGAATTACAAAAAGAAACTCATAGAAATCGCAATTCCACTCGAGGCGATTAATGCGGCGTCGGCGCGGGAAAAATCGATCCGACACGGGCATCCGTCGACATTGCATCTATGGTGGGCGCGCCGTCCGCTCGCGGCATGTCGGGCGGTGCTGTTCGCCCAGCTTGTCGATGATCCGTCGAGCCATCCCGAAAAATTCGTGACCGAGGAGGAGATCGAAACTGAACGCGATCGTCTCTTCCGGATCATCGAGGACTTGGTGAAGTGGGAGAATTCTACCAACGAGGAAGTTCTGGAACGCGCCCGCGCTGAAATTCGCAGGAATTTTCCGGAAGGCGTCCCTCCGGCCTATGACCCCTTTTCCGGGGGGGCCTCTATTCCACTCGAGGCTCTCCGGCTCGGTTTGCGGTCGACCGGGTCTGATCTCAACCCTGTTGCCGTGATGATCGGCAAGGCAATGATCGAGCTGCCTTCCCAATTCAAGGATCGGAAGCCTGTCCATCCCGGCAAACTGGAGCGCCTGCACTATCGCGGCGCTGAAGGTCTTGCCGAGGACATTCTCTGGTATGCGCAGGCGCTAACCGACAAGGCGCGGGAGAAAATTGGACACCTCTATCCGCAGGTCGCTCTTCCTAAGAAGGATGGCGGCGGCGAAGCTACCATCCTCGCTTGGCTGTGGGCCAGGACCGTTGCTAGTCCGAACCCGGCGGTGCGCGGCGCCCATGTCCCTTTGATTTCCAACTATTGGCTTTGCAACAAGCCCAAGAAATCAGTTTGGGTGCAGCCCACCATCAGCGGTTCTGACATCTCCTTCGAAATTCGCACTGGTAAACCCGCTGATCCGGGTGCCGTCGCGGCAGGCACCAAGGCGGGCCGGGGTGCGAATTTCAGATGCCTCCTAACCGGCGACGCGATCACGGCCGACTATGTGAAGGCCGAGGGCATGGCCGGTAGGATGGGCTGGCGACTGCTTGCCATAGTTTTGGAAGGTAAAGGCGGACGCCGATACGTTGCTCCAACAAAAGAACATGAAACTTTGGCTTTCAGCGAAAAGCCTGATTGGAGGCCGGAGTATCCTCTATCGCAACATCCCCAGTATATGAGTGTGACCAATTATGGTCCGACCAATATCGCCGATCTTTTCATGGATCGGCAGACCATCGCGTTGAATACATTCATGGGCATCATTCCAGATGTTGTCCGCGAAATCTCGGACGAAGCATACCGAAAGGCAATCGTCTCATATCTTGTGTTGGGCGTGAGCAGGTTGGCTAACAGGCAGTCGACAAGCGCCTTTTGGGATACCGCTGGAGAGAACGTGCAGCAGGTGTTTGCAATGCAGGCCTTGCCGATGCGCTGGGACACGGTTGAAGGAAACCCGTTCTCGTCGTCCTCGGGCAATTTCATCGGTCAGGTCGAATATCTGGCGAAAGCCGTGGCCGCTCTTCCCTGTTCGGATCAGGGTGGCATCGAACACCAAATGGATGCCCAGAACGTAGATTTCTCAGGCTTCGTTATCTCTACCGACCCGCCGTATTACGACAACGTCCCTTATGCGGATTTGTCCGATTTCTTCTATGTCTGGCTGCGGAAAGGGCTGGCAGGGGCCTACCCGGACCTGTTTTCGACCATGCTGGTTCCCAAGCAAGAGGAACTGGTTGCCGACTATAAACGCCACGGCGGTAAGGACCAGGCCGACAGCTTCTTTCTCGAAGGTATGACTACCGTCATGCGTCACATGGCGACGCAGGGCCGGCCCGATGTGCCTGCTGCGATTTATTATGCTTTCCGGCAAGGCGAGGTCGACGAAAGCGGTTTCTCGGTTAAGGGGTGGGCGACCTTCCTTCAGGCGATTGTCGACGCCGGCTATTCGATCGGGGCGACATGGCCGGTACGGACCGAGCTTGTTGGCAACCTCAAGAAAAACAAAAACGCGCTCGCTACGTCTGTCGTGATGGCGTGTCGGCCTCGTGCGGCGGATGCCGAGACGATCTCGCGCATCGAGTTTATCCGGGCGCTGCGCCGTGAACTGCCCGCAGCCCTCAAGGAGATGCACCGCGCAAGCATCGCTCCGGTGGATATTCCCCAGGCTTCCATCGGCCCCGGCATAGCGATTTTCAGCCGCTACGCCTCAGTGATCGAACGCGATGACAGCCCGATGTCGGTGAAGACCGCCTTGCAAATCATCAACGAGGAACTGGATCAGTATCTTTCCTCTCAGGAAGGTGATTTTGATCCGGAGACGCGCTTTGCCGTGACCTGGTTCACTCAGCATGGGTACGAAAAGGGCTTGTTCGGCGATGCCGATAACCTTGCTCGCGCCCGTGGCATTTCGGTGGACGATGTACGCCATGCTGGCATCGTGGAATCATCGGCAGGGCGAGTCCGCATCTACAAGCGGGAAGACCTAGAGGACGATTGGAATCCCGAAACGGACCGCCATCTCACCATCTGGGAATGTTGCCAGTATCTCGTGCGTCAACATCAACTGGATGGGTTGTCGCATGAGACGGCATTGCTCCTGAAGAAGGTTGGGAGCGACAAGGCCGAGGCGGTGAAGGACTTGGCTTACGTCCTTTATGAAATCAGCGACAAACGGCGGCAGGATCGCCAAGAGGCCACTACCTACAACGCGCTCGTCACCGACTGGACCGAACTGACGCGGCAGGCTGCGGCGATCCACGACACCGTCGGCGATCGCCAGATCAAGCTGGACATCTGAGGGGGGACGGAACGTGGCAAAAAGCACGCGCCAATATGTGTTTGAAGGAATGGAGTTGCTCCCGGCGGCGCTCATCCCGTTCGTAGAGAAAAGGCTGGAAAGTTCGCTTAAGGGGCACTGGCAGGTCCAGGTGCTGGAGAAGTTGCCGAACCTGCGCCCCAACAGCAGCGGTGAGGTCGGTTGGGACCAGGCCGCGCTGTTCAACGCCATGGATCGCTTTTGGAGCGAGGCGTTCAAGGCCGTGCTTGGCCGCGCCGAGCGCTCGCTGGTCAACGAGCTCGGGGATGTCCGCAACAAGCTCTCGCACAACGAGACCTTCACCTACGACGACGCCGAACGTGCGCTCGATTCCATGCGGCGCTTGATGGAGGCGATCAGCGCCGGCGAGACGGCGGAGCAGCTCGGTAAGATGCGCGACACCATCCTGCGCACGAAGTTCACGGAGCTTCAGCGGAACGAGGAGAGGCGGAAAACCCAGCGCCTTGAGATTTCGGTCGAGACTGTGGCCGGGCTGTTGCCGTGGCGCGAGGTGGTCGAACCCCACCAGGATGTCGCCACCGGCGAGTTCCAGCAGGCCGAGTTCGCGGCCGACCTCGCCAAGGTGCATTCGGGCAGCGCGCCACCGGAATACCGCGACCCGCGTCAGTTCTTCAGCCGCACCTATCTGACGGAAGGTTTGAGCGCGCTGTTGATTGGGGCCGCGAAGCGGCTGTCCGGTAGCGGCGGCGATCCGGTCGTCGAACTGCAAACCAACTTTGGCGGCGGCAAGACGCACTCGATGTTGGCGCTCTATCACATGGCTGGGCCTGCCCCCGTGCAGGACCTCTCCGGCTTGGACCAGTTGCTCGAAAAGCAGGGGCTCAGCGTGCCGCAGGGCATCAACCGCGCCGTGCTCGTCGGCACGTCGCGCGGGCCGCAGGACGTGCTCCATGCCGAGGGCGATCGGAAGATTCGCACAACCTGGGGCGAACTCGCCTGGCAGCTTGGCGGCGCCGACGCTTTCGCCATGGTCGCGGAGAATGACGCCAGCGGCATCGCGCCGGGCTCGAACCTGCTGGAAGCGCTCTTCAAGAAATATGCGCCGTGCCTGATCCTGATCGACGAATGGGTCGCGTACCTGCGTCAGATCTACAAGGTCGAGGGACTGCCGTCCGGGTCGTTCGATGCCAACCTGTCCTTCGTCCAGTCGCTGACCGAGGCGGTCAAGGCCAGCCCCGGCACGCTGCTCGTCGCGTCCTTGCCGGCCTCGCAGATCGAGGTGGGCGGCGAAGGCGGCCAGGAAGCGCTTGCTCGACTCAAGCAGACCTTCAGCCGCGTGGAATCCTCATGGCGTCCGGCGAGTCAGGAGGAGAGCTATGAGATCGTCCGGCGGCGGCTGTTCAAGGACATCCCCGGCGACAAGTTCCACCATCGCGACAACACGCTGAAGCAGTTCGCGAAGCTCTACCGTGAGAACGCCAACGATTTTCCGCAAGGCTGCGCGGACGAAGACTATCGGCGCAAGTTGGAGAAGGCTTATCCGATCCATCCCGAGTTGTTCGACCAGCTCTACACGAGCTGGGGGTCGCTCGAAAAATTCCAGCGCACGCGCGGCGTGCTGCGCCTGATGGCGCAGGCTATTCACGAGCTGTGGATGAACGCGGATCCGTCGGTGATGATCATGCCGGGCAGCGTGGCGGTGAGTTCACCGCGTGTGGAGCCCGAATTGCTGCACTATCTTGAGGTGAGTTGGCAGTCGATCATCGCCGGCGATGTCGATGGTGCGACGTCCACGCCCTACAAGATCGACCAGTCCGCGCCCAACCTAAACCGATACTCTGCGACGCGTCGCGTCGCGCGCGCGATCTTCATGGGGACGGCGCCGACGCATCAGCAGCAAAACACGGGCCTCGACGACAAACAGATCAACCTCGGCGTCGTGCAGCCCGGCGAGCGGCCCGCGATCTTTGGTGATGCGCTCCGGCGGCTAACCAACCAGGCCAAGTTCATGCACGCTGATCTCGGCCGCTACTGGTATTCCATGTCGGCCAGCCTCAATCGCATCGCGGCGGACAAGGCCGCGCAGATCGAGGCGGCATTGGTTGACGTTAGGATTGATGCGGAACTCGGCAAATATGTGAATGGCCTTGTGGACCGCGGGCATTTCGACGCCGTGCAGGTTGCGCCTGCTTCATCGGCCGAAGTGCCCGATGAAGCCGGAGGCGTGCGGGCCGTGGTGTTAGGGGTTGCACATCCACACAGCGGGCGCGACACGTCGGAGGCCCTCGCCGAGGCTAAGGACATGCTGACGCAGCGCGGTTCCGCACCGCGCGTTTATCGCAACATGCTGGTTTTCATTGCCGCAGACTCGCGCCAGCTCGATAACCTGAAGGACGCTATGCGCGCGTCCCTGGCCTGGGGCGAGATCGTTCGTGACAAGGAGCGTTTGGAGCTTCGGCCGAGCGATCAGAAACTCGCGGAGGCCAAGCTGGCCGAGGCGACAGAAACGATGAAGACGCGCCTCAAAGAGGCGTGGTGCTACCTGCATTATCCGGCGCAGGAGAGCGCTCAGACCGATGTGGAGTGGGTCTCGGGCAAGATCCCGGCGCAGGATGGGCTACTGGCGCGCGCCAGCAAGAAGCTCGTGGCCGAGGAAGGTCTGTTGACCGAGCTGGGGCCGTCGCGTCTCGATCGCGATCTCCAGAAATACATCTGGAACGACAAGCCACATCTGTCGCTGAAGGATCTGCGGGAATACCTCAATCGCTACATCTATCTGCCCCGCCTCAAGGGGCAGGACGTCCTGATCAAGGCCGTGCAGGCGGCCGTCAGCGGCATGTTGCCCGGTCCCTTCGCCTATGCCGAGCGATGGGACGAGAAGACCGATACCTATCTGGGGCTCGCTATCGAGCGGGGCGGCAACGCGCCTGTGGTGATCGACAGCGATAGCGTCATCATCAAACCGGACGTGGCCGAAGCGCATCGCCCGGCGCCTTCGCAACCCGGGGCGGGTGATACGCCTGGAGGCGCCGACAGTGGCGGACCCACGCCCGCGCCTGGCGGGCCGGGCGTCGAGGAGACGCCTGCCACGCCGCCGACGGAAAAGAAGCCGACACGTTTCAGCGGCGCGGTGATGATTTCACCGGAGCGCCCCGCCAGGGACATTCACCAGATTGTCGAGGCGATCGTGGAGCAGCTGACGACGCTGCCCGGCAGCGAGGTGCGGTTGAGACTGGAGATCGAGGCGGATGTGCCGGGTGGGCTTGATCGCGCCAAGGTGCGGACCTTGGTCGAGAATGCAAACACCCTGGGGTTTGTCGAGAAGTCAGTAGAGTGAGTGCGGGGCAACGTGGGTGCAATCCGCCATTTCTGTAAAACCATGCTTATTCAAACACATGAAACAATGAGGGGGTAAAATGTAGCGCGGCAAGATGTGGAGAAGAGTAGCTCCATGGTGATCGAGTTGCGCAACATTCACTACTTCGTCGCGGCTGCGGAGCATGGTAGCTTTCGCAGGGCGGCGGCATTCCTGAGTATTCAGGAATCTGCCGTCAGCCGCCGCATCCGCGATCTCGAGGACCGGCTTGGCGCTTCCTTGTTCCACCGCCACTCCGGCGGCGTTTCCCTCACGGTGGCGGGCGAACGGTTTCTAAGTCGTGTGCGGATCGCCCTCCAGCAGATCGAAAATGGCGTCAACGATGTCGCCGCGATCGGCCGATCCGAGGACGGCATCGTCAAGATCGGCATCTTCTCGTCCCTGGCGTCGGGTTTCCTGTTCGACCTGATGAAGGCGTTCGACGAGAAGCATCCGCGCGTGACGGTCGAACTGATCGAAGGCAATCCATCGGTCCATGTCGCGGCGGTCCGGCAGCTCCAGCTCGACGTGGCGTTCATCACCGGCACGGGCGAGTGGCCCGGCTGCGAAACCGAGCAGCTATGGACGGAAGGCGTGTTCGCCGTCCTGCCGACGGAACACGGTCTTACGAAGAAGCAGAGCTTGCGCTGGCGCGATCTTGATGAGGAGACCTTCATCGTCAGCGATGCCGCGCCGGGACCGGAAATCCGCGATTATCTGGTCCAGCGCCTGGCGGATCTCGGCCGCCATCCGAACATCCACCCTCAATATGTCGGGCGCGATGTCCTTCTGTCGATGGTCGCCGTGGGGCGCGGACTGACAGTGGTCAGCGAGGCGGCGACCGGCGCGCGCTTTCCCGGCGTCGTCTATCGGCAGATCGCAGATGAGGTCCTGCCGTTCAGTGCGATCTGGTCGCGCCGAAACGACAATCCGGCATTTCGCAGGTTTCTCAGCCTTGCTCGAATACTGTCGCGATCCGAAAGCGCGAATATCAAACGGACGGGTTCGCCCGCTTCGCCTTCGCAAAGCCGCGATCCGTCCCGATGAACCGCTCCAGCATCGGAATGATCAGCCGCGCCGGATCGGTCGCCGGTTGCCCGGCTTCGCGGGCGAGGATTTCCGCATAGGCAGTAAGATCACGATAAAGGCTCGCGGGCAGCTCCAGCGTGACCTTGACCGGCTTGTCGTCGACGATCGGACCGAGCTTCAGTTTCGCCATTTCAGCCTCCATAGGGTTCGAGCACCAGGTCGCGCGTGACGATGACGCGGACGGGAAAGCCCGGCCGGGTCGTCAGCGTCGGCGCGATGTTGAGCTGGCGCTGGACGATCTGTTGGCCGGTCTGGCTGATGCTGTCGGAAGCGCCGTTGCGGAGCGCACGCACGATGTCGCTCTCCTGCCCGGACGAGCCCGTTTCGGCGCCGACGCTGAGCAGGGTAGAGAGCGCGGCCGATTTGAACAGTTCACCCCAATGATAGTCGACGCCATCTTCCAGTCCGGCAAAGCCCTCGGCGTCCGCGCCTGGCTGGCGCTCGAGCACGATCGAGCGGCCGTTCGGGAAGATCAGGCGATTCCAGACCAGCAGGACGCGGCGCTGGCCGAAGCCGACGCCGCTGTCATATTGGCCGACGACGCGGGAGCCCTGCGGGATCAGGAGGATGCGGCCGGTGGGGCTGTCGTAGATGTTCTCCGTCACCTGCGCGGTGATCTGGCCGGGCAGATCGGAGCGGATGCCGGTGATGAGCGCGGCGGAAATCACCGCGCCCGCTTGCAGGACATTGGCAGACGCGGGCGCCGTCAACCGATCGGGTGAAACCGTGCGCTTGTCGGGCGTCTGGTCGAGGAAGGCGAGCTGACGATCCTGGGCCGAGGGCGTGGCCGGTTGCGGTGCGAGGCCAAGGCTGGCGAGATCGGTCGCGGGCGCTGCGGTGGGCGCGCCGGCTGAAATGGTGGCAGGCCGCGTCTCGGTGGACGAGAACAGGCGCGCGGTGCGCGCTGCTTCCAGCTCCTGCGCCCGGCGCTGTTCTTCCGGGCTGGGACCGGGCGGTGTCGCGGCCATGCCCGGCGTCGGAACCGTCCGGCCGCCATTCTGGGCATTGAGAATGGGGCGGCCGAGATCGCCGGGCAGCGGCGGGCCGAGCTGCGGCACGCCCGCATAGTCCTTGGGCAGGCCATTCAGCCCATCGGGCGTGGCGCGGTTGTCGGTGGAATAGAGTTCCTGTCCCCGATGTCCGTCGTTGCGGGACTGGAGCGCATGGACCAGCGCCCCGCCGACACCGATGCTGGCGACGAGGCCGAGCCCGGCCAGCACCTTGCGCGAGAGGCGGGTCACGCGCGGCGGCTCGGGACGCAGCCGCATAGGCGCTGCGGGCTCGCCCGAGAGCGGCCGTTCGTCGATGTCATCGTCGGGCCGCGAGCGCGGAGCCTCAGCGGGCGTCCGGCCGTCTTCCCGTTCTGGATCGCGGGGGTCGCTCACGATGCCGGCCTCCCATCGTTACGGGAGATGCGCACGCGCTTCTGGGTCTTGCCCGCGCCGAAGCGCAATTCGGCGGCGGCGAACAGCCGGTCGACGATCATGTAGTTGCCGCGCACGCGGTAGTTCACGAGCTCGGACGTGTCGCCTTCCGCGCCGACGACGAACAGCGGCGGCATCTCGCCTTGGCCGATGCCGCGCGGGAACTCGATGAAGACCTGCCGGCCATCGTCGAAAGCGCGCAGCGGCCGCCACGGCGCACGATCGCCGCTCACATCGTAGCGGAAGTTCACGCGCGCCAGATCGATGCCGGCCGAAACCGGCTGCGCCGCCTGCGCCTCGACATTCTGCCGGCGCAGCGCGATCAGTTGGTCCTGCGGATATTGCCAGGACACCGACGCCATATAGGTCGCCGGCGTCGAGCGCAGTTCCATGTGGTAGGTGCGGCGATCGGTGTTGATGACCAGGTTGGTCAGCAGTTCGGCCCGGGTCGGTTTCACGAGGATGTGGATCTGCCGCGCGGCGCCGCCGCCGCTTTCGGTATCGCCGATGATCCAGCGCACCGTATCGCCGGCGGCGACCGGGCCTGCGCCGACGAGCTGCTCGCCGGGCTGAAGCGCGATGTCGGTGATCTGGCCCGGGGAAGTATAGACCTGATAGAGCGCGCCGCCGACGAAGGGATAGACCTGCATCGCATTGATGAAGCCATCGCGTACCGGCTGAACTCGCGCGGCCGCGTTCGCCTGGTTGACGCGCACGGTCGGATCGGCGGCCTCGGGTTGCGGCCGCGCGCCGGGAGCGACGGGCTTCAACTGGCCGGGGAGCGGCAGGGGCCTCGGGAGTTCGACGACCTCTACCGGCTTGGGCGGTTCGACCGCCTCCACGGCGGGCACGGCGTTGTCATAGGCGATTTCAGGCGGCGGCAGGTGGCTCGCGCAGCCGGCGAGCGCCGACGTGCAAAGCAGCACGAGCAGCAGGCCGGATGTACGGAATGCCGGATTGGCGGGGATGCGGAAAGCCGGACGCCCTGCACTCCAGGGGGCGGCTTTGCGGAGTGCGGGCGTCATTGTCCAAGCTCCTTCGACCAGTTGATGGCGTTGACGTAGATTCCGAGGGGGTTCTTCTTCAGCGTGTCGGCGTCCCGCGGAGGCTGCACGCCGACGGTGAGGATGGCCGACCAGCGTTCGGTGGAGGCCAGAGCGCCGTCCTGATATCGCCGCTCGATCCAGGCGACGCGGAAGCTCGACGGCGAGGCGCGGATGACGCTCGACACGTCCACCGCCACCTGGCTCTTGCCGACCTTGGCGAAGGGATCGTTCGACCGGGCGTAGTCATTGAGCGCCAAGGCCCCGGCCTGGGTCGTGAAGTCGTAGGCGCGCAGCCAGTTCTGCCGCACGATGATCGCGTCGGCGGGGATCGAGCGGACCTGTTCGATGAAGCGCGCGAGGTAGAAGGCGATCTGCGCGTCGTTGGGCTGATAGTCGGCGGTCGCGGGCGCGATCGCCTGAGCGGCCCCCAGCCGGTCGACCTGCACCACCCAGGGCACGATCGAGCCGTTCGCCGATTGCCAGACCAGCGCGGCGGACAGACCCATCGAGAGCGCGAGCGAACCGAAGGCCATGAAGCGCCAGTTGCGGGCCTGCACGCGGGCGGAGCCGATGCGCTCGTCCCAGACCTGGGCGGCGCGCTGATAGGGCGTCTCGGGCTGTGGGGATTTGCCGTAATGGGTGGCCGGTCGTTTGAACATGGTCAGTCGCTTTCGGAGAGGTTGACGGAGGAGCCGCCGCCGTGGCTGTCGCCGCTGCGCACCGCATGGGCCGCGGCCTGAACGCCGTGCGTCATTTGCTGTGAGCGCTTCATGCGCTTGGCCCAGGCCGGCGGGCCGTCCGTGGAGGGCGCCTGGGCGGCGGTTGGCGCGTCGCCGTCGACCGTACCCGCGGTCGATGACCCGCCGGTCGAGGCGAAGGCGGCGCGCGCGCCGGATCGATAGCTCTGCTTCAGGCTGTCGGCGGCGCGGCCGGCCGCGCGCTTCAATGGCGATACGGCGGCCTGGGCGCCCGCGCTGGCGACGTTGCCGAGCCCGGAAGCGACGGCGGACGCGCCCGAGGAGCCGGCCGCGCCCAGGCTGTAGGCGGTCGATGCGCCGCCGGCGAGCGCGGCTCCGCCACGCGCCGCGGCGGCGGCGCCACCTGCGAGGGCCCCGCCGCCCGAGGCGACGGCGCCCACCGTGGCAGCACCGGCTGCCACCATGCCGCCGGCCGCGAGCCCGGTGCCGATTGCAGCGCCGGCGCCGAGTTGCGGGCCACCGGAGACGAGGCCGTTGGCGATGCCCGGGCCGAAAATGCCGAGACCCAGCAGCGACAACGCGGCGAGCACGATCGCCATGGCCTCGTCGATCGACGGCGTGGCGCCGCCGAAGCCTGCGGTGAACTCGGAGAACAGGGTCGAGCCGATGCCGGTGATGACGGCGAGCACCAGCACCTTGATGCCCGAAGAGATGACGTTGCCGAGCACCCGTTCGGCCATGAAGGCGCTCTTGCCGAACAGGCCGAAGGGGATCAGCACGAAGCCGGCGAGCGTCGTCAGCTTGAACTCGATCAGGGTGATGAAGAGCTGGATGGCGAGCACGAAAAAGGCGAGCAGGACCAGCGCCCAGGCGAAGAACATGCAGGCGATTTGGATGAAGTTCTCGAAGAACGACCAGTAGCCCATCAGGCCCGAGATCGAGTCGAGCAGCGGCCGGCCGGCATCGAGGCCGGTTTGCGCCACCTTGCCGGGGCGGAGCAGATCGGTGACGGTGAAGCTCGTGCCGGACGCCTTCAGGCCAAGGCCGGCGAAGCTCTCGAAGATGATCCGCGCGAGATTGTTCCAGTTGGAGATCAGGTAGGCGAAGACGCCGACGAACAGGGTCTTCTTCACCAGCCGGGCGATGATGTTGTCGTCGGCGCCCCACGACCAGAACAGAGCGGCCAGCGTCACGTCGATGACGATCAGCGTCGTGGCGATGAACCCGACTTCGCCGCCGAGCAGGCCGAAGCCGCCGTCGATGTAGCGGGTGAAGACCTCGAGAAAATGGTCGATGACGCCGGTGCCGCCCATGGTCAGCGACCCTCCGGAGCGGCCGGTCGCTCCGGGAGGACGGGCGCGATGTCACCGGCGGCCGGATCGTTGGCGCCGCCGGGAAACAGGCTCGCCGGCGGCTCCGGGGCCGCTGACGGCCTGGATGCGGGTTGCCCGAGAAAACGGCGGCGGTTCTCCGCCCAAATCTTCAGGCAGCCCGGATCGCGTGTGCCGGCTTCCCCCATGGCGCTGCACCGGGCGAGATCCGCGCGGAGCGGATCGTGCGTCGGCGCGGGGCGCGCCTGCGGGACGGCGTTGTCGTGCCCGTCTTCCTTGCGGGTCATCTCGATGGCGGTCGCTGTGACCGCGACCGCCACGAAGACGACGGCGCCGAGGCGTGCGAGGGTCTTGCCGTCCATCGCGCCGCCCTCAGTTGCCGTTGTAGAACATCTGCGCGTTGCCAGCCTGATAGCCGGTCCCCGGCGTCAGGAAGCGGCGGCGCTGTTCGCGACCCTGTTCCGCAGCCGCGGCCCGTTCGGCCGATTGCAACGCCTGCGCCCGGCCGTTGGCGCTGACGACGGCGGTGAGGTCGGCGAGCTGCTGCGCCTGAAGGGCGAGGAGCTGATTGCCGGCCTGCGTCGCCTGCAATGCGCCCGTGGCCGACTGGCTGGCCCCGACCAGCGCCGACATCTGGGTGCGGTTGGTGTCGATATTGCCGACGACGGTGGCCTGCACGCGCATGGCGTCCTGGAGGCCGCCCACCGTGTTTTGCCAGCGGGTCTTGGCGTCGGCGAGCAGTTGCGCGTCGGACGCCGACATCGACGCATTGGCGTATTTGGTCTGGAACGCCTGGTCGATCTGCTGGACGTCGTAGGCGATATTTTGCGCCTGGCTGAGCAATTGCTGCGTGCGCTGGACCGATTGCTGAAGCTGTTGCAGCGACGAGTAGGGCAGGCTCGCCAGATTGCGCGCCTGGTTGATGAGCATCTGCGCTTCGTTCTGGAGCGAGGTGATCTGATTGGTGATCTGCTGAAGGCTGCGCGCGGCCGTCAGCACGTTCTGCGCATAGTTCGTCGGGTCGAACACGGTCCATTGCGCCTGCGCCGGCGTCGCCAGCATTGGGGTGAGTGCGACCGGGGCGAGGAGCAGCGCGGCGGCGAGCCGCGCCGCGCGGGAGCGAGGCAAGGTCATGGTAGTTTCTCCTTCAGGGTGAGCGTTGGGATGAGGTCGACCGCCCAGCCGAGGTCGCGGTGGCGGAGCCAGGCGGCGAGGAAGCCGGCCTGCCCATGTTCGGCGGTGAGCCGGGCGATCGCGGCCTGATCGGTTTTGGAAGAGGCGGCGCAGAGCGCGAGGGCGACGTCGGAAAGCCCCAGCTCGAACAGGCGGTTGCCGCGCCGGGACTGACAGTAATAATCGCGCTTGGGCATGGCCCGCGCGATGATCTCGATCTGTCGGTCGTTGAGGCCGAAGCGGCGATAGATCGCGGTGATCTGCGGTTCGATGGCCCGTTCGTTCGGCAGTAGCAGCCGAGTCTGGCAGCTCTCGATGATGGCCGGCGCGATGGCGGAGCCGTCGATGTCGGAAAGCGACTGCGTGGCGAAGACGACGCTGGCGTTCTTCTTGCGCAGCGTCTTCAGCCATTCGCGGAGCTGGCCGGCGAAGCCCTCGTCGTCGAGCGCGAGCCAGCCCTCGTCGATGATGAGCAGGGTCGGCGATCCGTCGAGGCGATCCTCGACGCGGTGAAAGAGGTAGGAAAGGACGGCGGGCGCGGCGCCGGTGCCGATCAGACCCTCAGTCTCGAACGCCTGGACGGTGGCCGTGCCGAGCTGCTCGCGCTCGGCGTCCAGCAGGCGACCGTAGGGGCCGCCGATGCAATAGGCGCGCAGCGCCTGTTTCAGGTCATTGGACTGGAGCAGGACGCACAGGCCGGTGATGGTGCGTTCCTCGACCGGCGCGGAGGCCAGCGAGGTCAGCGCCGTCCAGACGTGCTCCTTCACCTCCGGGCTGATGGCGACGCCTTCGCGGATCAGGATGGCGACGATCCAGTCGGCGGCCCAAGCGCGTTCGGAAACGTCGTGGACGCGGGCCAGCGGCTGGAGGCTGACCGAGGTTTGCGAGCCGTCGGAAAGATCGCCGCCGAGGTCGTGCCAGTCGCCGCCCATGGCCAGCGCCGCCGCCCGGATCGATCCGCCGAAATCGAAGGCGAAGACCTGAGCGTCGGCATAGCGGCGGAACTGCAAGGCCATCAGCGCCAGCAGCACGGATTTGCCGGCGCCGGTCGGGCCGACGATCAACGTATGGCCGACGTCGCCGACGTGGAGGGAAAACCGGAACGGGGTCGAGCCCTCGGTCTTGCCGAAGAGCAGTGGGGGCGCTGCAAAATGCTCGTCCCGTTCCGGCCCCGCCCACACCGCCGAAAGCGGGATCATGTGGGCGAGATTGAGAGTCGAGATCGGCGGCTGCCGGACATTGGCGTAAACGTGCCCCGGCAGGCTGCCGAGCCAGGCGTCCACCGCGTTGATGGTCTCCGCCATCGCCGTGAAGTCGCGGCCCTGGATGACCTTTTCGACCAGGCGCAGCTTCTCGTCGGCGGCGCGTGGATCGGTGTCCCACACCGTCACCGTCGCGGTGACATAGGCGATACCCGCATAGTCGGCGCCGAGTTCCTGAAGCGCGAGGTCGGCGTCGGCTGCCTTGTTCGACGCATCGGTGTCCATCAGGACGGACGCCTCGTTGGTCATCACCTCCTTGAGGATGGCGGCGACCGACTTGCGCTTGGCGAACCACTGCCGGCGGATCTTGGTCAGCAGCTTGGTCGCGTCGGTCTTGTCGAGCAGGATCGCGCGAGTGCTCCACCGATAGGGGAAGGCAAGCCGGTTCAGCTCGTCGAGGAGGCCCGGCGTGGTGGCGGTCGGAAAGCCGGTGACGGTGAGGATGCGCAGATGCGCCCGCCCGAGGCGCGGCTCGAGCCCGCCCGACAGCGGCTGGTCGGCCAGCAGAGCATCGAGATAGATCGGCGTCTCGGGAACGCGGACACGGTGCCGCTGCGGGGAGACGCAGCCATGCAGATAGGTCAGCGTCTCGCCGTCATCGAGCCACCGGCATTCGGGCATGAAGGCTTCGACTAGGCGCAGCAGCCGGTCGGTGCGGTCTATGAAGCCGCCCAGCGCCTCGTGCGGATCGAGGCCCTTTTGTTCGCGGCCTTCGTAGAGCCAGCTTTCGGCGCGGGCAGCGTCTTCGGCCGGCGGCAACCAGGCGAAGGTGAGGAAATAGCTGGACTCGAAATGCGCGCCGGCTTCCTCGAAATCGGCTTTGCGCTCGGCGTCGACCAGCGCGGAGGCCGCATCGGGAAAATGGCTGTCGGGATAGCGGTTGGAGGGATGGCGCTGCGCTTCGACGAAGATCGCCCAGCCCGAGCCCAGACGGCGGAAGGCGTTATTGAGGCGGCCGGCGACCGCGACCAGCTCGGCGGGGACCGCCGAATCGAGATCGGGTCCGCGGAAGCGCGCGGTACGTTGGAAGCTGCCGTCCTTGTTGAGCACGACGCCGGGGCCGATCAGCGCCGCCCAGGGCAGGAAGTCGGCGAGCCGAGCGTTCTTGTCGCGATATTCGGCGAGGTTCATCATCGGCGCGCTCCCGCTCAGACCGTGAGGTGCGCGGGGATGCGCAGGTGGCGGCGGCCGACATCGACGAACAGCGGATCGCGCTTGGCCGCCCACACCGCGGCGACGTGGCCGACGGCCCAGATGACGATGCCGACCAGCCAGAGGCGCAGGCCGAGGCCGAGCGCGCCCGCCAGCGTGCCGTTCATGATGGCGAGCGCGCGCGGCGCGCCGCCGAGCAGGATCGGCTCGGACAACGCCCGGTGGACCGGCACGGTGAAGCCCGGCAGATCGTCGGCCCCACCCAGCATCAGACCAGCGCTCCGCCGCCGAAGGAGAAGAACGACAGGAAGAAGCTCGACGCCGCAAAGGCGATCGACAGGCCGAACACGATCTGGATCAGCCGCCGGAAGCCGCCGGACGTGTCGCCGAAGGCGAGCGTCAGGCCGGTCATGATGATGATGATGACCGCGACGATCTTGGCGACCGGGCCTTCGATCGACTCCAGAATGGATTGCAGCGGCGCCTCCCAGGGCATCGACGAGCCGGAGGCATGGGCGGGCGCGGCCATCGCCACGGAGAGCGCGGCGACGGACAGCGCCGCGAAGAGGCGGCGATGGGCGTGGTGCAGGCTTTGGATCACGATGTTTCTCCTTCGGGGCTGGCGGGGATGAGAGCGGCGGCGGGGTCGCCGCTCCTGGAGACCGGGGCGCTGACGGCGGGCGCGACGCGGTAGTCGCCGTCCGGACCGAGGCCCTCGACGCGAACGAGTTCGGAGAGCCGGCGCGCGGCTCCGCGGCCGGACAGTACGGCGACGAGATCGATCGTCTCGGCGATCAGCGCGCGCGGGACGGTGACGACGGCTTCCTGGATGAGCTGTTCCATGCGCCGCAGCGCGCCGATGGCGCTGCCGGCGTGGATCGTGCCGACGCCGCCGGGATGGCCGGTGCCCCAGGCTTTGAGCAGATCGAGCGCCTCGGCTCCGCGCACCTCGCCGACCGGGATACGGTCGGGGCGCAGGCGAAGCGAGGAGCGGACGAGATCGGAAAGCGAGGCGACGCCGTCCATGGTCCGCATGGCGACGAGGTTGGGCGCGGCGCATTGCAGCTCGCGGGTGTCCTCGATGATGACGACGCGATCGGCGGTCTTGGCGACCTCGGCGAGCAGCGCATTGGTCAGCGTGGTCTTGCCGGTCGAGGTGCCGCCGGCGACGAGGATGTTGGCGCGGGCCGCGACGCCCACGCGCAGCGTCTCGGCCTGCGTAACCGACATGATCCCGGCGGCGACGTAATTGTCGAGCGTGAAGACGGCGACGGCGGGCTTCCTGATGGCGAACGCCGGGGCGGCGACCACGGGCGGCAGCAGCCCCTCGAACCGCTCCCCCGTCTCGGGCAGTTCGGCCGACACGCGCGGGGCGCCGGCATGAACCTCGGCGCCGACATGGTGCGCGACCAGGCGCACGATGCGTTCGCCATCGGCCGGCGCCAACCGCTCGCCGGTGTCGGCCAGCCCCTCCGAGAGGCGGTCGATCCAGATGCGACCGTCGGGGTTCAGCATCACCTCGACGACCGCGGCGTCTTCGAGGAACCGGGCGATGGCGGGGCCGAGCGCGGTGCGCAGCATCCGCGCGCCGCGCGCCCATCCTTCCGAATTGCTCCGAGAAATCGCCATTCCATCCCCGCTTCGGCCGGGGAGACATCGAACGGTTCCCGGACGGGGATGATTAAAAGAGCCAGAAATCAGGCCGGCTCAACAAGGATTTGCGAGTGTAGTGGCCTAGCGTGCAAATACAGGAGAACGGCGGGATTGGCTCGGTGGACCTGAACCCCACTGCGTTCTTCAATCTGGCTCGACGGCTCCGCTGCGCCTCGAGTCGATGTCGCGCGACAGGTCTTTCAAGAAGCGATCCCCGGTCGCCAGCTTCCGGCCGAGCGTTTGCAGGAAGCTCTCGAACCGCTCGACGCCCTTGGCGCGCGCCGACGCCTGGGCGCTGTCGGGCAAGGGCGGCGTGATGGTCAGCCAGAAGCGGATGAACAGCGATAGCGTCTCGCCGAGAATGGCGAGGTCTTCGTCCATGCCGTCGATCTGGCGGCCGATCCGGTCCATGCGGTGGGCGAAGACCGCCTCCAGACGTTCCGAAGCGTCGGCCGAGAGGAAGGAGGCGACCGCGGCCTCGATGACGGCGGATTTGGAGATGCGCCGCCGCAGCGCCAGGGCCTCGACCTTCTTGAGGAGATCGGGATCGAAATAGACGTTCATGCGGGTCTTGGTCTGCATGGCCAGCCCTTTCACAACGCGATGCCGTCGTCCGGGTCCATCGTTGCCTGGCGCGCGACCGATGTCACCCGAAGGCGCAGGTTGCGGGCCTTCGCGGCGTCGAGGTCGGGTTCGTCGTCGAGGAGGTCGAACTCGCCGACGGCCGGGCGCTCGGGCGGCGTGATCTCCTCGTGTTCGGGCAGTCCCGGTTCACGACGGATGCCGGCGTTGGCCGGATCGGCGATGTCGCCGAGCGCACGGGCCGCACTTGCGGCCGCCACAGCGGCGGGGACCGGCAGCGCCGACCAGTCATCGCCGGGGCGCGTTGTCGCTCGTTTCGCGCTTCCAAGTTTCGGCGGCGGGACGATGCGTTCGCGGAATCGCGCATCCTCATAGTAGCGCGCCTTCTTCGCCCGCACCGGCGGCACGCCTGCGACCAGCAGCAATTCGTCGGCGGGCGGCAGCTGCATCACCTCGCCGGGGGTGAGCAACGGTCGGGCCGTCTCCTGCCGCGACACCATCAGATGCCCGAGCCACGGGGACAGCCGGTGGCCGGCGTAATTGGTGGAATCGCGCAGCTCGGTCGCGGTGCCGAGCGCGTCCGACACCCGCTTGGCGGTGCGTTCGTCGTTGGTGGCGAAGGCGACGCGCACATGACAATTGTCGAGCACGCTATTGTTCGCGCCATAGGCCTTTTCGATCTGGTTGAGGCTCTGGGCGATCAGGAAGGATTTGATGCCGTAGCCGGCCATGAACGCCAGGGCGGACTCGAAGAAATCGAGCCGGCCGAGCGCCGGGAACTCGTCCAGCATCAGCAACAGTCGATGGCGGTCACCCGACGTCTTCAGATCTTCGGTCAGCCGCCGTCCGACCTGGTTGAGCAGCAGGCGGATCAGCGGCTTGGTGCGGTTGATGTCGCTGGGCGGGACGACGAGATAGAGGCTGACGGGTTTGTCGCCCGTCACCAGATCGGCGATGCGCCAGTCGCAGCGCGCCGTCACCTTGGCCACGACCGGATCGCGGTAGAGGCCAAGAAACGACATGGCGGTGGACAGCACGCCCGAGCGTTCGTTGTCGCTCTTGTTCAGCAGTTCGCGGGCCGACGAGGCGATCACGGGATGGACGCCGGCGTCGCCCAGGTGCGGCGTGTTCATCATGGCGCGCAGCGTCGCCTCGACGGGGCGTTTGGGGTCGGAGAGGAAGTTGGCGACGCCGGCGAGGGTTTTGTCGGCTTCCGCGTAGAGGACATGCAGGATCGCGCCGACCAGGAGCGAGTGGCTGGTCTTTTCCCAATGATTGCGCTTCTCGAGCGCGCCTTCGGGGTCGACGAGAATATCGGCGATGTTCTGGACGTCGCGGACTTCCTTGTCGCCGCGCCGCACCTCGAGCAGGGGGTTGTAGGCCGACGAGGCCGGGTCGGTCGGATCGAACAACAACACGCGGCCATGGCGGGAGCGGAAGCCGGCGGTCAGACCCCAATTCTCGCCTTTGATGTCGTGGATGATCGTGCTGCCGGGCCAGGTCAGCAGGGTCGGCACGACGAGACCCACGCCCTTGCCCGATCGGGTCGGCGCGAAGCACAAGACATGCTCCGGGCCGTCGTGCCGGAGATAGTCACGCTCGTAGCGGCCGAGGACCACGCCGTCGGCGCCGAGCAATCCGGCGGCCCTGATCTCGCCGGGCTCGGCCCAGCGCGCCGAGCCATAGGTGATGACGTTCTTGGCCTCCCGCGCGCGGATCACCGAGAGGGTGATGGCGACGATGATCGAGATGAAACCGCCCGAGACCGCGATAGTGGCGCCTTCGAGGAAGACTTGGGGCGCATAGGCGTCGTAGCAATACCACCACCAGAAGAAGAGCGGCGGGTAATAGACCGGCCAGCCCGCGACCGCGAACCAGGGCTGGCCGAGCTGCGCCTGAAAGCCCAGACGCCACGCCGTCCACTCCGTCGCACACCAGATGGCGGTGAGCACGATCGACAGAACCAGGGCGACTTGTCCCCAGAGGACGCGGCTTCCAGACATAAGACTCCGATCGGCAAATGAGATGGAGCCGATCAGAGAATATCCGCTTTGCCGAGACGCAACATAAAAGCCCGCGCGTCGAGCTTTCGGATGCCATGGCTGACAAAACGGAGGGGCACGCCGCGTCGAGCCGGTCGTCATCTGGCCGACGCGCAGCATCGTCACCGCAAAGCTGCCGTCACATCGCCAATCCTCTTTGCCGGCCCACCTGCCATGAGACCGAACCGCCTTGCACGACGCCGATGACTTCCCGGCCGAGCTGGCGGTCGATGACCGGCCGCCAGGGGACCAGGGTGAACTCGTGGGACTTCTCGACGATGGCGAATTTGCCGCTCGCCAGCTGGGTGGTGCCGGTAAAGGCGCCGGTGACGGTCTCGCCATCGGTCGCCATGCGGAACGGCAGCGCCATCCTCGTCGCCAGCTCTTCTCCGGCGCGGGCGACGTCCCGGTCGCGCAGGGCGGCGATCAGGTTGCGCCGGTAAGCGATGCGACCGTCCGGCTGGCGGGCGGCGTCGCCGTGGTCGAGATGATGATCGCGGCGTCGCTCCATGGCCTCGCGCACCTGGTCGCCGAAGCCCGCGGGTGACAGGTCGGCGGCGCCCGCGCCGACCAGACGCCGGTCGAGCCAGGTCGCGCCATCGGACCCGATCTGGTGTTCGAGGTCGAAGGTCGAGAGGATGCGGACATTGGCGCGGGCGTTGCGCCCCGCGTCATGAGCGGCGGCTCTCGCCTCGAAGTTGGTCGGGATACGCCATTGATCGGCGTCGATGCGCTCGACGATCCCGGCGCGGCGCAACGCCTCCAATCTTCGGACATGGGCGTCGATGAAGCCCTCATGGTCGCCGCTTGGCACACGCCCGTCGAACCGGGCCTGTTCGAGATGGCGGCTCGGCCGGTAGATGCCGTCCTCGGTCATGCCGGCGATCGCGCGGTCGGATGGGCGTGGGGCGGCGTCGGGCGCCCCTATCTCGACGATGCTGCCGATGCGGGCGTCCTCGACGCGAGCCGGGTCGATCCCGGAGACATGGTGCGTGCGACCATCGATGCCATCGACGACCAGCGTCAGGGTCTCGCCGAGTTCGTCCGAGAGGCCCTTGTCGATGACGCGGCCGACGATCGGCGAGGCCGGCGCCGCGTCATGGATCTGGAAGCTCATCGGGTCGCGCTCGGCGCCCTCGGCCCGCAGCGCCTGTTGCATGGTGCGGATGATGTCGCCGCGCTCGCCCATCTCACGCAAGGTCGGCTCGAGCCGGTCGCTCAATTCCCAGACGCCGGGCGCATGTTCGGTCGCAAGGCCCATGTCGCCGAGCTTGCCCAGGCGGCGCAGGCGCAGCGTTCGGTCGGACTGGCCGCGAAGGTCGCCCGGCTCCTGACGCAGGTCGATGAGCCGGTCCTCGGCTTCGGCGATCAAGGCCCGGTCGATCCGGGTCAGCCGATCCTGATCGAGCTCGGCGAGGAGCTTGCGGCGCTGCTCGATCTCGGTGACGGGACCGAGTTCGAGCGTCGCCCGTTCGCTCGCCCGCTCGCGGATGCCGCCCGCGAGATAGTCGCCATTGATGACGAGATCCTGGCCCAGGTCATCGCGGCCGTTGACGATGACATGGACATGCGGATGACCGGTGTTGTGGTGGTTCACCGCGACCCAATCGAGCTTCGTGCCGAGATCGGTTTCGAGCCGGGCCATCAGATCGCGGGCATAGCCGGTGAGGTCGGTCAGCTCGGCGGCGTCTTCCGGTGAGACGATGAACCGGAACTGGTGGCGATCGTCCTGGCCGCGATCGAGAAAGGCTTGCGGATCGGCCCGGTCCTCCGTCGCCGAGTAGAGGCGGCCGCGTTCGCCGTCGCGGGCCGTGCCGTCGCGCTGGATGTAGCGCAGGTGGGCGGCGGCTTTGCCGCTGCGGCCGGCGAGACGCACCGAGCGGGATTTGACGACGACGCGCCGGCTGCCGGGCTGGCGATGACTCCAACCGTTCGACAGATTGCGGGCGCGCACGAAGGATACCCCGCGCCCGCGTTGCACGCCGCGGCCGGAAGCGACGAGCTTCGCTGACCGACCGGCGCCGCCCTTCGCGGTCCGGCTCCGGCCGGGGCCTGACTGCTGCTGCCGGGCGATCTTGCGGACCTTGCTGAGGAAGCTCTTCGCCTGGCCCGTCTTGGCGCCGTTGGAGCGGATGCGGCCGGGCCGGGGCCGAAAGCGATTGTCGTCGTCGCTCACGACCGTCGATCCTGCCGAGGCCGCCGATATTGGGCAAGAGTGCCGTGAAATTCCCGGAAATTGCGGGCGTTATCGCCGGGCGCGGCACTGCGCCCTTTCCGCGGCAGTGCCGCCCCAAACAGTGTGCAGACAAGGGCTTGGCCCCCGGATGGACCCCATGGGGTGCCGTCCGCTTTAATCTTGCCCTCCCGCCTTCCTTTCCTTTGCGCCCCTCCTGCCGGGACATGAGCCTGCCCCCAGGCCCATCTTCTGCACACTGAAATCGGCGGCTGGGCTGGCGTGATCGCGACCCTCATGGCTCCCGTCCCGCCGTCGTTCGCGCGACGAAAAGACCGTCCGATGGGGGCGGGGCTGCGGAGCTGTCGCGGCTGCCCGGCGCTGCATCCGGGGTGTCGGAAATCGGTTCGACCCGCGCCGGGACGGCGGCCGCGTCACGCGCCGATGACACGATGAACAGCGGCGCGCGCATCCAGGCGAGCGGATCGGCGGCGGCGACCAGAACCGGCGCGGAGGCGTCGCCATCGCTGACGGATGGCGCGACATTGGCGACATAGGCGCGCGTTTCGGCTGGCAGCGGACGCCCCCTCAGCCACGCCTCGTAGCGGCCAGGCCCTGCGTTATAAGCTGCGATCCAGCCGGGTGAGCCGTAGCGATCGTACAGTTCACGGATATAGGCCGCGCCGGCGGCGATGTTGTCGCGCGGATCGTAGGGATCGGTTCCGAGACGATACCGCGCGCGCAACTCCGCCCAGGTCGCCGGCATGATCTGCATCAGCCCCATCGCGCCCTTGGGCGAGACGGCGCGCGGATCGCCATTGCTCTCAGCTTTCATCACCGCGCGAATCCAGGCGGTGGGAAGCGCGAAGCGCTGCGCCGCGTCTGCGATGAGTTCGCCGAGCAGATCGCCGACGGGCGGCGCGGTGGCGGCGGACGATTGCGCAAAGCCCGGCATGGGCAAAGCGCAACCGAACGACAGGCCGACAAGGAGGAGGAGTGAGGTCAGCCGCATCGCCTCAATCCTTTCCGTCGCGCTTTGGCGCGCGGCTCCAGTGCAGCGACCAGGCGCTGCCCGCATCGTCGTCGCGGAACAGGTTGGCGCGGATCGGCTGCGGCAAGGCCGGGTCGTCGATCAGGAACGCGATGTATTCACCGGCGCGCTCGCCGGTGCGCTTCCAGCCCGCGCCGATCTCCGGGCCGTCGTCATTCCCATGATGGAGCCGATAGTCCGGGGCGTTTTCCGTATCCGACGGCTCGGCGGGGATGACGGTGACTTCGCGGTCGAGCGTGAGCGTGTGAATGCGCCCGACAAAGCCGGATTGCTCGCGGGTGAATGCGCCGATCTGCGACATGATGGTCTCCAGGGCGGTGGCGTTGAAAAAGCCGTCGCCGGGCACCGCTCCCGGCGACGCGAAGCGGTCAGCGGGGCGCCGCTGCGATTGGGGCGCGCCAGACGAAGCGGCCGTCGCGGTCCTCGTCCGTGTAGAGCGGCGTCGCCTTGCCGATGACGGTGCGCGTCGGAAGCGGGCCGAAATAGCGGCCGTCCAAGCTGTCGCGGACATCGGGGTTCATGAGGAAAATCTGGCCGTCGCCGATGCGCTGGCAGCCCTGCCAGACCGGCAGCGGGCGGCCGAGCCGGTCGCGGTCGAGCGCTTCGCCGAGCTGCGTGGCATCGACGGTGACGGCGTTGCCGGTGCGGCAGACCTGCTGACCGGGGAGACCCATGACGCGCTTCATCAACGGCACGTCGCGGCCGATATAGCCGCGAGCGACCAGGACGTCGGCGAGCGGCTTGTCCGGCATGGCGGCGACGAGATCGCCGATTTTCAGATGGCGCGGCGGGCCGAGGTCATAGAGGCCGATCGGCACGCTGGCCGAGGCGTTCCAGACGAGGCGCGGTGCGATCGGGACGAAGGCGGCGACGGCGACGCCCATCGTCACGACATAGGTCGTCATGACATAGCCGAAGCGGGTCACAGCGTGATCTCCCGCCGCTTGAGCCATGCCTGATGGCGCTCCGGCGTGTAGGGGCGCGGGTCATGGCCTGCGCCGACCCGGTTGCCGACATGCCGCCAGTGATCGGGCGCGACGTCGCAGGGGTCGATGCCGAACGCTTCCACGGCGTCGATGTGGCGAAGCGCCTGTTCGACCTTCGGCCATCCCTCGATCTTCAACAGGATGTCGCCGCCCGGGCGCACGAACGGCAGCGTCTGATAGGCTTCGCCCGGTGCGACGGCGCGCACCACGTCGATGCGCGAGATGATCGTGCCGAAGTCGTTGGCGGCCCAGCGCACGAAGGCGAAGATGCTGCCCGGCCGATAGGAGAAGATGCGGCGGCGGCGGTCGAGCACTTGCTCCTGGGCCTCGCGGCCGAACCTGATCCAGTTCTCGATCCGCTTCTCGATGTGGGTCAGCTCGACATGGGTCAGGCTGTCGGCGAGATGCGCGCGCGGCGGAGGGCCGCTTCGCGCGCGGGGAACCGCGGCGTCGGTCATAATGGGTCTCCTTCGGGGCGTGGGGGAAATTCGCGCGCGAGCAGCTCGCGCAGCATGTCGGCGACCGTGATCCCGCGCCCGAACGCGGCGATCTTGATCCGGCCGCGCAGCGCGGGTGTCACGTCGATGGTCAGCCGCGCGGTGAAGCCGCCGGCATCGCCATCGCGCGGGGCAGCGTCGGCCGCCTTGATCCACCGATCGGGATCGGCGGGACGGGAGGCGAAGTCTCGGCGGGCCGGGCGCTCGCTCATCGTGCGCGCCTCCCGAGGTCGAGCGCGTCGATCGCGTCCGCCAGCGCCGCGATCTCGCGAGCGGCGGGCGTCTCGTCGTCCAGTTCGGACACGAGCCGACCGGACTGCGCGGCGGCTGCGAAGGCGATGCGCTGGCCGATGGTGGCGGCCAGAAGGGGCGGGTCGTGATCGGCCAGGGTCTCGGCCGTTTCGCGGGCGAGCACGGTGCGCGCGGCGCAGCGGTTGAGCACGAAGCGCGCGGCCAGGTCCGGCCGATAGACGCGCGCCTCGGTGACGAGCGCCAGCATCTCGGACGAAGCCCAGCCGTCGAACGGCGACGGCTGTACCGGGATCAGCACCAGGTCGGCGGCAAGCAGCGCCGAGCGCATGAGGCCGGCGACACGCGGCGGCCCGTCGATGACGACTTGATCGGCGTCGCGGGCCAGCTCGGGCGCTTCGCGGTGCAGCGTGTCGCGAGCCAGGCCGACGACGCCGAAGAGGCGGGTCAGCCCCTCGCGGCTGCGCTGCTGCGACCAGTCCAGCGCCGAGCCCTGCGGGTCCGCGTCGATCAGGGTGACGCGCTTGCCCCGGCTCGCCCATGCGCCCGCCAGGTTCAGGGCCAGCGTTGTCTTGCCGACGCCGCCCTTCTGGTTGAGGAGGGCGACGATCATCGACCACCTCCCGGCCGGGAACCGAAAGGGAGTTGGGGAAGCGGATGCGTGTCGGCGGCTCCGGGGGCGTGGGGGCGCCGCTTGCCGGTGACGCTGAGCGCGTTGGTGGCCTGCCGGACGAGGTTTTCGACCTCGCGGGCGCGCTCTTCAAAGTTAGATTCTCTGTTAGAGTCTAAGTTAAGGGCGCGATTTTCGTTTTTCGTCCCGTGGGTTAGCGCCGGATTCGGTTCCCGTTGGCACGAGGGTGCGGTTCCTGATGGCACGGGCCTTCGGGTTCCCGATGGCACGACGCCGTCCCCAGCTTTTCCACAGGCTGGCTGCGGCTCGAAAGCGAGCAGCGTGCGGCCGCCAGCCTCGATCTCCAGGAACAGCGTGTAGCCGGGGAGCGGCTGGCGACGGATGATGTCGCGCAGCTCGAAGGCGAAGCGCTTGAACGGCGACAGCGCGCCGGATTTCAAATGGAGATGGCGGAAGTCGAAGCGCCAGCCATGGCGCTGGCGGCCGCCGTGCTTGCGGACGATCCGGTAGAGCCAGCGATCGAGGCCGCCCGTCAGGCCGAAATAAGCGCGATCGATCGTCAGCACGAGCGCGTCGTCGAGGACGGCCTGGTAGAACCAGTCGGGCACGATCAGCTCGATCCCGTCGGGCCTGCCGGTCCGGTCGG
This sequence comes from Hyphomicrobiales bacterium, assembly GCA_017305635.1. GTDB lineage: Bacteria > Pseudomonadota > Alphaproteobacteria > Rhizobiales > Kaistiaceae > JAFKKF01. The sequence continues at coordinate 385,421 of JAFKKF010000007.1, forward strand.
TGCGCTCCTTCCATTCGTTGATCCAGGAGAAGCGGTGGCGCCGGCCCTCGGCGGGTTGCCGGATGGAGGTGCAGATCGTCGTCGATTGCAGCCGGTCGAGCGCGGCCTTGAGGCGTTGATAGTCGCGCAGCGACGTGCCGCGACCAATGAACTTCAGGATTTCATAGGGGGTGGCGACCATCAGGCGCGAGGTGCGCAGCCCGGCGTCGCGCGCCTCGACGATCTGGCTGGCCGCCCAGATCAGGATGTCGGCGTCCCAGATCGTCGCCATGCCGTGGTCGGGCACGGCCTCGACACGGATCGAGACATCCCCGGCGTGGAAGTCGATCGGCGCGGTGCGGTGGGATTTGGAGAGGGAGAAGAAGGGATAGGCCATGAGATCCTGCGCATCTCGGGCGGCGAACGCGCCGGGGAGCGCCCGAAACAGGTCGAGCTGTCCGCGCTCCGACAGGTGCTGTTGCCGCGCCGCCATCGATGGGTTTCGCCGGCGATCAGCGGGGGTATCGGCCGGCCAGGGCCGACGGCGCCGGCGTGTGCCGCTTGGCGGGAAGGATCGAGCCGCGCGGATCGGAGGTCGAGGTGACGGCGCCGCGCGCCGCCCAGGCTTCGAGTTCCTCGACCGAATAGACGACACGGCCGCCCAGCTTCCGATAAGCCGGCCCGGTGCCGTAGGTCCGATGCTTTTCGAGAGTGCGGGCGGACAGGCTGAGGAACTCGGCGGCTTCCTTGGTGCGCAGGAAGCGCGGCGGGAGAACGGCGAGATCGGGTCGCATGGATGGGGCCTCCGTGAGCTTCGTGAAGGCCGCTGGTGCTCAGCGGCGGACGAAGGTCACGATGGCGAAGCAGACCCGGCGCGATGCAGGGCGAAGTCAGGGGGGAGGAAATTCGCCCACCGCCTTGCGCTTCGCCGTCAGCCCTGCCGGCGATGGCGCAACAGGGCGCGATAGCCCCCGGCGATCATGGCCCGGGCGTCCCGCAGCAGGGCCTTGATGGCATGGCGCGCCGAAGCGTCCTGCCATTGCTGGCGGTCCTGGCGGGCGAGGCGGAAGACGATCTGCGCGATCTCGCGCTGGGTCGCGCCATCGCGGTAGCCGTCGAAGCATTGCAGCATCCTGCGCAATCGCAGGCGCTGCTGCGCCGTCAGCCGTGTGTCGGGCGGGATCGAGCGGCCATGGAGCGAGGCCAGCAGCCGGGTCAGGGCTTCGAGGCGATCGAAGCCCGCGCGGTCGAGAGGAATGATCGCGGCCAGCGGCTCGCCGAAGCGGACGCCCGCCTCGACGTCGAGCTGGAGACGCTGGCCGTTGCCGAGATCAAAGAGAAGGACATCCTCGCCATCGCTGCCGACGTGCGCGGCCGCCGCGATCGGGGCTGTCGGTTCGGCGCTGACCGCGAAGGTGGCGGGCGCCGGCGCCAGGAGGAGGGCGCTGGTGTCGTCTTCGGGCAGCCAGGCGATCCGAGCTTCAGCCGGCGGCGTCTGTGGATCGATGGGGAAATCGCAGCCCCCAACGTCGCCGGATTTTCTCGGTCAGGGTCTGCCGGTCGCCTGTCGGCCCGCGCAGCGCCTGAAAATCCTGATCATAGGCCTCGTTGCGGCGAAGCCACTCCCACGCCAGATCGGATGCGCTCATGTCGGAGACGCGCGCATAGCCATCGGAGGATCGCCAGCCGGCTGCATCGGGTGTCACGGCGATCCTCCCTGTGCTGTCGAGTCTTCTGCGAGCGGCAGGATGGTTGACGGGCGCGCGCGGCGGAAGCGGGAAGCCCGGCAGGGTGCGATGCCGAAGCGGCATCACCTCAATGCCCGGGGCGGGTCAATTCGCGATAGCCGTGCTCGGTCATCCAACGCGCCCGGGCCAGATGGGTGTCGTGAACATGGCGGCAGCGCTCGGGCTCGTGCGCCGGGTCGAGGCCAAAGAGAATCTGGACGGCCTCCTGCCACGCGGCGCCGTCGCGCGCCGAGTCCAGCAGACGGAGATAGAGAGCCATATGCTCGCGGTCGTAGGCCGTGAGCGATGGGCTGGAGGGCGGCTCATCGAGGAAGGGGGACGGCGGCTGGACCATAGGGCGACTATAATCGCTCGGCGAAGTTTCGTTAACAGCCCCTCGTCGGTTGATCGCCCGGCAGACGCCGGAGCCGACGGGTGTTCAGCGCTTCGCCGGTGTGCGCTCCCGATCGTGCAGCAACAGCACGCCTTCGCCTTTATCGGTCGAGAGCAGGACGATCCCCGCGCCTTCGAGCGCCCGCCGAACGAGATCGCGCGTCGACTCATACACCTCGAGGCCGCTTTCGGATTCGAGCCGTTTGAGGGCGGTCAGCGATGTGCGGGCCTGGTCAGCGAGCGTCTCCTGTGTCCATCCCAGCAACGCGCGTGCGGCCCGTGACTGTCGGGCGGTGATCATGAACGATCACCTCCCACCGGCAGATAAGTCCCTGCCAGAACTACGGCTATTTTAGTCGTTCTCAGCCGCTGCAGCGGCGCCAGTCGCCCGTTTCCGGGTTCCCGCGAACCCGGTGATTCGTTTGGGCAAGGCAAAGGCCCCGGCCTGTTCGGCCGGGGCCTTGCTCGGGGATCAGTCCGCCCGGCGGGTCGGGCGGGACCAGATCAGCGAGTAGCCTTCGCCGTCCTCGTCGTCGAAGAGGTTGGCGTAGATGGGGGCGTTGAAGCTCGGATCGTCGAGCTTGAGGCCCAGATAGTCGCGGCCCTCGTTGGAGCGCTTGGACCAGGCGGCGCCGATCTCGACGCGGCCGACCAGAACCCGGTGGCTGGGGGCGTTGTCGCCGGTGGCGCGCTGGTCGGGGACGATGCGCACGCCCTTGGCCTGGACGCTGAGGGTGACGATTTCGCCGGTGAACTCGTTCGAGGCGGTCTTCTTGAAGGTGCCGATGGTCGCCATTTTCAAATCTCCGTTTGCGTTTTCGAGCCCGCACCGTGCGGCCTCGATGGCGATCGACAGGCCGGAGGCGATCGACGGCGCACCCCGCAGGGGCCTGACAGCAAAGGAGGAGCTTTCTTGTCTCGCGAGGAATGACGGCGCAGCCGGCAGGGGAAGAAAGGTGTGACGCCGCTGTTGCGCCATAGGCGATCGAGGCGCAGCCGGCCTTCGGCCAGATCAAGCCATTGAAGAGGCCGTTCGGAGCGGTCTGGAGACGGGGAGACGCGAGAGGAATGGCGGCCCTGCCGACACCGGCGCCAGGATCCGCCCGCTGTTCACCGGCGTATCTCCCCTCTTGTCGGCGGGCCTTGCGTCTCTGCGTCCCCCCCGACTTGCCACGGGCGGAAACCGCCACCGCGCCCTTGTCGATGGGCCGCGTCGCGATCGGCGCTCGGTCCAGCTGTGCCCCGATGGGCATCGCATCATGGTCGTCGGCGTGATCTGGGCACTGCCGCCCGCATCGCCATCCGGACCACGCGGTCCGGGAGGCGTCGCCCTGCCTGTCCCGCCGATCTCTGCCGGGCGACGGTCAGACCCGAGCCGGGCTCTGGGTGGACGGGCCGGTGGCCGCCATGCCCGTGACACGCGCGAACGCGGTGACGCCGACCGCGATGGCGCCGACGACCGAGAACACCTGCTGCCAGGTTTCCGACGGCATGGTGTGTTTCACGATGCCGTGCGTGGCGTGGTAGCCGGCGATGGCGGCGGGCGCGACGAAGGCGAGCGCGATCAGCAGCCGCGCCCACAGCGGACGGACCAGTCCGAGCAGAAGCTGGCCGAGGCCGAGCGTCAGCCCGGCCGCGACCAGGCCGATCAGGATGGCGCCCAGCCAGCCCCCGCCGGTGTGGTAGGCCCAGCCGCCGGCGGCGACGCCCGCGAGCAAGGGCAGCGCGAACACGGCCAGCGTGAACAGCAGCCAGCAGAAGAAGCCGATGGCCGCGATGGAGAGGAGGATTCCGAGGACGATCATGGTGGTGTCTCCGCAAGAACGATTCTGACGGTCGCGCCTTCCACCACCACCACGGCGCCTTGCGAACTATAGCGGAACATCGGCGCCAGCGGGAGCTGAAACCGATGCGGTCTCATCCCCGCGGTCGACGATCGTAACCCCGTCATGAGCCGAAAGGGTCGATTTCGCGGACGATCTGCGAGAGGTCGCCGTCATATTCGCTGGCGGGTGTCACCGAGAGCGTGCCGTCGCCGGCGCGGAAGATGACGATGACGGCCATCAGGGTGGTGGCGAGACTGAAGGCGAAGGCGTGTGCGTCATGGAAGGACATCGATCCGGCTCCTGTTTCGAGCGGAGGTCCATCCCCCGCTGACAGGCGCCCGAAGAGGCCGGCCGTTGGCCGCAATCACCGCGCACGGCGAAGCCGAAGCGGCGGCACGCGCATGCGTAGTCCGACCCTTTACGGGTTGATGGCGTCAGGCCATCGGCTGGACCCAAGGATCAGCGTCTTGAAGCGGGGGGTGGTCGTCCGGTCAGGAGACCGTGATGTCTGTTTGCCGCATTCGCCTGGCTCAGGCTGCGCGGCGGGTGACGGAGGTTATGGCTTTGCCGTCCACGGATCGATGACCTCGAGGCCGGCGGCGTCGAATGCGCTGGTGTCGCGGGTGGCGACGACGAAATCCCGCGCGGCGGCGATCGCCGCGATGTAGCCGTCGGGTGTCGGAAAGCCCTTTCCGGCGGTGCGCGCCTTGACCGCGAGATCGGCATAGCGGCGTGCGGCGCCCGTATCGAAAGGCAGGATGCGATCGGCGAACAGCTCCATCACGCCGTCCAGGGCTTCGGCGAGCCTGTCCTTCCGTTTTCCGCCGGGAAGCGCGCCGATCCCGAACATCAGTTCGGCGACCGTGACGCTGGAGAGGTAGAGCGTCTCGGCGGCCTGGTCGTCGAGCCAGGCCCGCACGGCGTCGTCGGGCTCGGGCTTCATCGCCTCGGAGACGACATTGGTGTCGAGGAGGATCATTCGAAGCTCATCGGCTTTGCCGGCGTCCGGTCACGGGCCTGTTCGAGGGCGGCGACGTCCTCATTGGTGAGCCCCAGACGGCGGCTGCGTTCCGCGAGCGCGCTGCCGAGCCGCAGGCGTGCGTCGGGACGGACCGCCGTTTCGAGGATGTCACGCATTTCCGCTTCGGCGCTGCGGCCGTGTTGGGCGGCCCGCACCTTGAGCGCGCGATGCGTCGCGTCGGACAGGTTCCGGATCGTCACGGCGGGCATGATAGCGCCTCCCTCTGTCATGATGGCAGTGATAGCAAGATATGCGATATGCTATCATTTTTCAAGGTGAGGGTGCGGGCGGCGCTCATGCGCCGCCCGATGCGAACCGATAGACCGGGATGCCGAGCTTGCGGGCCTTGTCGGCCAGATTGTCCTGGATGCCGGTGCCGGGGAAGACGAGGACGCCGATCGGCAGGACGCTCAACATGGCGTCGTTGCGCTTGAACGGGGCGGCCTTGGCGTGCTTCGTCCAGTCGGGCTTGAAGGCGACCTGCGGCACACGCCGCGTTTCCGCCCAGCGCGACGCGATCTTCTCGGCGCCTTTCGGGGAGCCGCCGTGCATCAGCACCATGTCGGGGTGCTTGGCGTGAACCTGGTCGAGCTTGGCCCAGATCCGCTTGTGATCAGCGGTGTCGCCGCCGGAAAAGGCGATCTTCGGACCTGCGGGCACGAGCAGTTCGGTTTCGGCACGTTTCCTCGCGGCGATGAAGTCGCGGCTGTCGATCATCGCGGCGGTGAGATGGCGGTGGCTGACGCGCGATCCGCTGCGCTGGGACCAGGGTGAGCCGGTGGCGCGCAGGTAGCAGTCGGCGGCGCTGTCACGGAAGACTTCCAGGCTGTCGCGCCGCTCGATCAGCGATTGCCCTTGCTCGATCAGGCGTTCGAGCTGGACGGATTTGACCTCGGAGCCATCCTGTTCGCGCTGGAGTCGCTTCTGCGCCTGTTCGTTGTCGTCGAGGTCGCGCTCGGCCCGCTCGACGGCGCGGTGGAACGTATTGACGGTCGACCAGAGGAGGTCGTCGAGGTCGGGATCGAGGCTGGTATCGGCCACGGTCGAGATCAGGGCGTCGAAGATGTCGGCGACGGCGCCTGCGATGATGCGGTCTTCCGGCACGGGCCTGGGATCGGCCTCGTCTTCGGATGGACGGAAGCCGTAGAGCTGAAGCTCCTGCACGATATGGTCGGTCGGCGATGCGGCGTGTTCGGGCTCGTAGTCGTCATGCTCGCTCATGGGATGCTCCGTCGGTCAGGACCGCGACCGTCGCGGCCTTCATGGCGACGAAGCCGTCGGGCGGGACGGACCTGCACCCGGAGCGAAGCGACAGGGCCGCAGCGCCAGCGGAGGATGGCGAAGGCCGGCGATTTTGCCTCGCGATGGAACGCGGCCCGCAGGGACGCGCCGGAAAATCGTCGGCCGCAGCCATTGCCGATCCGGCCCGGCTGACGGCCGATCGCCCTCTCGAAGGCTGAGGCGCGGTCCTCTCCGATGGAACGAAGCATCTCCGGGCATGATGGCGGCAGACCCGCCGTCTCCCTGCCAGCGACTATGCTGCTGCGAGCCAGAAGCGGGCGACGTCCTGCGGTGCGAGCTGCCCCCTGAGGCTGGCGCGGAGCGCATCCAGACCAAGGCGCAGGAGATCCTCGTTGAAATCCTCCAGCACCGGCGAGAGCACGATCGCTTCGATCCTGGCCGCGTTCGCCCGTTCGACCAGGCTGTCGCGCGCGCCGTCGCCTGCCGGGTCGTTGTCGCGCAGGATATAGAGCCGGCGCAGCGTCTCGGGGAACAGGATGGCGGCCAGGTGGGCTGCGGAGAGCGCCGCCGCCATCGCCATGTGCGGGATGGCCTGACGCGCCGAGAGGACGCTTTCGATGCCTTCGCCCGCCGCCATCACCTCGCCGGCGATCCCGAAGCGGACGGCGTGTCCGAGCAGGTCGCCCATCGCCTTGCGCGGGGTGTCGATCGGCGCCTTGTCGGAGCCGTCGGGGGCGAGCCAGGTCCGATGCGCGCCCGTGATCTCGCCCCTGAGATCGGTGACGGCGGCGATCATCGCCGGCCAGGTTTCGGTCGGGCCATGATCGTCGGCCCGGTAATAGCAGCGGGGATGGAAGCGGAGGTTTCCGGTTCCGTGCAAAGGCGTAATGCCGCGATGGTGAAGATACGCCTCTGCGGGGGTGCCGCTGATCGGCTGCGACATGGCGAACAATCGCCTGGCCGCTTCGGCCGAGCCTGACGGGGCCGGCGTGCCCGGTCGCGTCTTCGCCGCGGGCGCGGGATCGGGACGCGGCAGGTTGAGAAAGCGGCGGGCTTCACGGGCGACATCGGCGAAGTCGATGAGATCGCAGCTCTCCCGGATCACGTCGAGCAGATCGCCATGCTCGCCGGTCGCCGCGTCGGTCCATTTGCCCGCCGGTCCCTTCGCCGTCGCTTTGAGCCGCACGAACATCGATCGGCCCGGCGTGTTGCGGGCATCGCCGACCTGCCAGTAATTGCCCTGGCGATGGCCGGCGTCGAGATAATGGCGGCACACCGCCTCGGCCTCCCGGCCGAGACGTTGCGCCAGATCGGAAGCGTCGAGACGGGTCATCACGCCGCCTCGCGTTCGCCGATGCGCTGGACCGGATAGCGGCCCAACACGCGCTCCAGCACTGCGGGACCGGCGCTATCGGTCGGCACGAACATCCTGAGCTTCCAGGAGATGATCTCGTGGAACAGGCCGTAGGCGGTGAGCCGCTCGCGCATCGTGTCGGTGAAGCCCGACAGTTCGATGCGGTTGGTGCCCATGACACGGACGCGGCGAAGCTGAAGCCCCTCCGCCAGATCGAGGATGGTGCGGCCATCCATCAGCGCCATGAAGGCGTCGGCGGGCGCGAGCGTGGCTGCGCCGGTCGTGGTCGCATTGGCCGCCCAGGCGGGCGAGACCTTGCGGCCGACGATCCGCTCGCCCGCGTCGGTCTGGAGCCGATAGACGCGGGTGGACTCGTTCGGCAGCCGCTTCCAGATCGGCAGCAATAGGCCGGCGACGACATGGATCGTGCTGTCGGAGAACGCCGGTACGTCCGCGACCTCGGCGTTCCAGGCCGCGGCGAAGGCGTTCCGTTCCGCCTCGGTCCAATGGGTCTCGCCCATCATCTTCACCGGAACGGTGTGCGATTCCATCGGCCGGATCAGCCGGACGCGGCGTTCGATCTCGCCATCGTCGAGCATGATCGAGGTGGCGGGGATCTGCACGGCGGCGCGGCCCGAGCGTTCGTTGACCAGTAGCCTGGCGCCGGATTCGCCGAGATGGGCGAGCGCGTCGTCCAGCGTGACCGGGCGGTTTCGGGTCCGCTGCGCGATCGTGAGCAGCCGGGTTTCCGCGCCCGTGCCCGGATGGGTGTAGATCGTCTGGCGGTCGGTGACGGTGAAGCCTTCCGCTGTCAGCGTCTCCAGCCCGACATCGTAGATGCCGGCGGCGATGGCGCCCTCGATCTTGGCGGTGAGAAGCTGTTCGAAGGCGGTGAACAGGATGCCCTGAAGCGCGATGGTCAGGGCCAGCAGCCGGTTGAGGAAGGTGGTGATCGGGGGCAGTTCGTCCTTGATGCCGTTCGCGTCCATCAGCTTCAGGCCGGTGGCGGACTCGAAGCGTTCGAGCGAGCAGCCTTCGACCTTGCCGCGCACCAGCAGGAGATAGAGCTGGCGGAGCGCATCGCGGGCGTAGGGGCTTTCCAGATTGTCCTCGGGGCGGAACAGGCCCTGGCCGCCGGTCTGGCGCTGGCCGCGGGTGATGGCGCCCAGCGTGTCGAGCCGCCGGGCGATGGTGGAAAGGAAGCGCTTTTCCGCCTTGACGTCCGTGGCGATGGGCCGGAACAGCGGCGGCTGCGCCTGGTTGGTGCGGTGCGTGCGGCCGAGTCCCTGGATGGCGGCGTCCGCTTTCCAGCCGGGTTCGAGCAGATAATGGACGCGCAACCGGGTGTTCCGCGCCGAAAGCTCGGCGTGATAGCTGCGGCCGGTGCCGCCGGCGTCCGAGAAGATCAGGATGCGTTTGCTGTCGTCCATGAACGCCTGGGTTTCGGCGAGATTGGCTGCGGCGGCGCGGTTCTCGACGACGAGGCGGTCGCCGCCCGACGGCGTGCTCCTGCGGACGATGCGCCGCGAGCGGCCCGTCACCTCGGCCACAAGCTCCGTGCCGAAATGCTGGACGATCTGGTCGAGCGCACCGGGCACGGGCGGCAGGGAGGCGAGCTGCGCGATCAGCTCGTCGCGACGCGCCACGGCCTCGCGGCTTTCGACGGGCTGGCCGTCGCGATAGACCGGCCGCGACGAGAGGTTGCCCTCGCTGTCGGTGAAGGGCTCGTAGAGCTGCACCGGGAAGGAATGGGCGAGGTAGTCGAGAACATATTCCCTCGGCGTGATGTCGACGCGAACGTCGTTCCATTCCTCGGTCGGCAGGTCGGCCAGGCGGCGTTCCATCAGCGCCTCGCCGGTCGAGACGATTTGGATGACAGCGGCATGGCCGGCTTCCAGGTCGCCGGCGATCGACCGGATCAGGGTCGGCGTCTTCATGCTGGTGAGCAGATGGCCGAAGAAGCGCTGTTTGGCGCTCTCGAAGGCCGAGCGGGCGGCGGACTTGGCCTGCCGGTTCAGCGTGCCGGACGCGCCGGTGATGTTGGCCGCCTCCATCGCCGCATCCAGATTGTTATGGATGACGGCGAAGGCCCCGGCATAGGCATCGTAGATGCGGGTCTGCTCGGAGCTCAGCGCGTGCTCGACCAGCTCGTATTCGACGCCGTCGAAGGAGAGCGAACGGGCGGTGTAGAGGCCGAGCGCGCGCAGGTCGCGGGCCAGCACCTCCATCGCTGCGACGCCGCCGGCCTCGATCGCCTCGACGAACTCGGCCCTCGTCGAGAAGGGAAAATCCTCGCCGCCCCACAGGCCGAGCCGCTGGGCGTAGGCGAGGTTGTGGACCGTGGTGGCGCCGGTCGCCGAGACATAGACGATGCGGGCGTTCGGCAGCGCGTGCTGGAGGCGCAGGCCGGCGCGGCCCTGCTGCGAGGCGGCGACGTCGCCGCGTTCTCCCTTGCCGCCACCGGCGTTCTGCATGGCGTGCGCCTCGTCGAAAATGAGGACTCCATCGAAGTCGGAGCCCAACCATTCGACGATCTGCCGAACGCGCGAAACCTTCTCGGCCTTGGCGTCGGAGCGTAGCGTGGCATAGGTCGTAAACAGGACGCCTTCGGGCAGCGTGATCGGCCGCCCTTGGGGGAAGCGCGATAGCGGCGTGACCAGCAGGCGCTCCATGCCGAGCGCCGACCAGTCGCGCTGCGCGTCCTCGATCAGCTTGTCGGACTTGCTGATCCACACCGCCTTACGGCGGCCCTGGAGCCAGTTGTCGAGAATAATCGCGGCGGACTGACGCCCTTTGCCGACGCCGGTGCCGTCGCCGATCATGAAGCCGCGCCGGAAGCGGGCGGCGTTCTCCGCATCCTCCCGCGCGGCGGTGACGATGTCGAAGGTGGCGTCCACCGTCCACGAGCCGGCGAGATGATCGCCGTGCGCCTCGCCCGCATAGATGACGGTCTCGAGCTGGGCGTCCGACAACAGCTCATGAATGTTGGGTGGGAGGTGCGGCCGATAGCTGGGCCTCGGCGGCGCGACCGACGCCATCGCCGCCGATTGCACCAGCCGGGTCGGATGGGCCTGGGCGCCGGCGATACGGATCGCCTGCAATCCGTATTCCTCGTAGATGCCCTCGGACAGGCGGCCGCCTTCGCCCGTGAGCCCGTCCTGGGTCTCATAGGCGAGCGGGAGCCCCTCGGGTTCGGCCATCGGCGCGGTCGGCGGGACAGCCTTGGCGGCGCGGTTGATATAGCCACGCACGCTGCGCGGGGTGGAAGGCGCGATGGCCTGGATCGTGACCGAAGGATCGACGGTGGGTCGTTCCGGCAGATGCGCGTCGAGCCAGCCCAGCAGCGTGGCGAGGTCCGGCGCGACGCCGGGTGTCGCCGGAAACACGGTGGGATCGTCGGCGGGCGCCTTGTCGATGACGGTCAGGCGCGTCTCGATGGTGGTGCCGTGCTTGGCATAGACGGAGCCGTCGATGGCGGCGGAGAAGACGACGCGCCCGCGCACCTGCAAGCGGATGAAGGCGTCCCGCCAGGTCGGATTGTCGGGTGCGAAGCTCGCGCCGGTGATCGCCACGAGCCGGCCGCCCGGGGCCAGACGCGCCAGAGCGGAGGCGACATGACGGTAGGCGGCGTCCGCCATGCGGCCCTCGACATGGGCCATGGCCGAGAAGGGCGGATTCATCAGCACGACGCTGGGCGTGACGGCGGGATCGAGGTGATCGTCGATCTGCGCCGCGTCGAAGCGTGTTACGGGAACGGCCGGGAAGAGGAGTGTGAGCAGGCTGGCGCGGGTCTCGGCCAGCTCGTTGAGTACGAGCGCGCCGCCGGCGATTTCGGCGAGGATGGCCAGCAGGCCGGTGCCGGCCGAGGGCTCCAGCACCCGGTCGGCGGGCGTGATGGCCGCGGCGCAGGCGGCGACCAGGCCGAGCGGAATCGGAGTCGAGAATTGCTGGAACGTCTGGCTCTCGGCCGAGCGCCGCGTATGCGTCGGCAGCAGGCCGCCGATCTTCGTCAGCGCCGACAGCCGCGCCGCCGGAGTTCCGGCTTTGCGGAAAAGCGCACGTCCGTATTTGCGCAGGAACAGGACGGTCGCGGCCTCGCAGGCGTCATAGGCCCTCTTCCAGTCCCAGGCGCCGGTGGCGTCGGAGGCGCCGAAGGCGGTTTCCATCGCCGCTCGAAGGGTGGCGGCGTCGATGCGCTCGCCGCGTTCGAGATAAGGCAGGAGCTGGCCGGCGGCCGTGAGGATGGCGGCGGCGGGTTCGGGATTGGAGCCGAGCGAAAGCGGCGCGGCGGCGGTCGCCGCCGCGGATGCGGACATCATGGTCATGGTGAAACCTCGAGGAGAGCAGGAGTAGGCAAGCCCGCGCGGCGCTCTCTCTCGACCGCATCGGCTCGAACCCGTCCCGGCGGCCCTCTCACTCTCGAGGCGCCCGCACGAAAAAAGCGCCCGACCGTGAGGGGGGCGCTTTTCGCGGGGATCAGGTCCAGAGCCCGTCCGCGATCTCGGAGGCGACGAGCCTGCGCGCCTTGCGGATCAGGTCATCGCCGCAGGTATCGACATGGCCGAAGAACCGGGCGCGAGCGCCGTTCGCGGTCCAGTCGGCATAGGCGCAATATTCCCGCGCGCCGGATCGAAAGGCGCGCATGTCGCCGGCCCAATGGGGCTTGGGTTCGATGACGACGGTGATGCCGTCCCTGGTTTCCGGCCAGGGCAGGGACCGCTCGTGCGGCGGATGCTCGCGATCCGCCGCGAAGACGGCGTCGATCTCGGTCATGGCGCCTCTCCCGTCTCGGACTGCACGAAGCCCTCGGGATCGTCGGGGTCGGGCGGCAGATAGGCGTCGTAGGGGTTGCCGTCGGCGAGATGGCCGAAGGGCGTGAAGACGTAGTCGTCCTCGTCGCGGCCCACGGCGCAGATGACGTAGCGCGGGCGGCCCGTCACCGCGTCGAGGCACCCCATGAGCGCGAGATTGCCGTCGCCAGCCGCGCGCAGCATGGTCTGGAAATTGCTCCGGGCATGGGCGGGAATGCTCATAGCGGACCTCCCTCGCCGGAGAGGGTCTGGTCGAGCCAGCCATCGGTGTAGATCCAGTCCACGGTCTCGCCGGTCGCGAGATCGAGGACGTGCGCGCCGCCGCCGAACCCGTCGAGGCGCGGTCGCGAGCAGGTATTGGCATATTGGAAGCCCCATCTGCCGGTGAGGCCGAACTCGGCGGCGCAGCGCTTCACGAACTGGATGAGGCGCTCGGGATCGCCGGTCGCCTCGTCACGCATCCAGAGTTGGCTGCCGCCATGCTCCGGCTGAATCGAGAGGAGGAAGCCTTCCGACGGCGGTTCCTCCGACGCGCCGTCCGCGGACAGCGTGTTGTAGAGGTCAAGCGCACGGGCGGCGTTTTCGGGCGTGCCGACATCGAGCAGACACGAGAAATGGGTGAAATAGTCGGCCATGACAGGCTCCTGAAACGAGAAAGCCCGGCCCGCGCGGCACTGCCGCGCAGACGTTCGACCTTGGGGCCGGACTCGGTTGCGGGATGATCGAAGGGGTCAGTAGCCGAACCGCCAGGATGGCCAGGGCTGGCCATCGTCGGCGGCGGCGACGGCTTCCGGCAGGTAGCCGGCATCGCCTTCGACCGGGGTGGGATCGCGCACCGGCGTCTCGTCGATGACGGTGACGCACACGACGAGACCGTCCTCGACCTCGACGTGAACGGGCACGAGGTACTGGAAGACGACGCGGCGCGCGGCGGATTGATCGGATGCGATCATGGAAGGTTTCCTTGGGGCGATGCGGGGAAGCGATCGCTCGCCGCTCCCCCGCCGCGAGGATCATTCGGCTGCGATCGTCAGGGCGTCCTCGTCCTCGATCTCGTCGGTCTCCTCGCCGCCGTCGTCGCTGAGGAAATCCGGCAAGGCGGCCTCGTCTGCGGCGTCGGCCTCCGCGCCCGGTTCGACAGCCTGTCCATCGTTGGGATCGAACAGGCGCAGCGGTTCGGGCAGCCAGCCAGTGTCGGCCAGCAGGCGCTCGGCCTCCTTGGCCATGTCGCCCTTCTTCAGATGGTCGATGAGTTGGGCGGCCCGTTCGCCAGCGCCCTCCCGGACGGCTTCGAGGATGCGGGGTTTGGTGACGCGGCCGAGATAGTTGCCGACCGTCGGCCGCCAGCCCGCCGCCACCATGTCGAGGCCAGTGGCGCGCGCCAGCCGGTCGGCCTGGGAGAGGCGGAGATCCAGCCCATGCTGGCTGACACCCGATCCATACGGGTTGGGCCGTTCGAACAGCGCATTCACGCCGTAGCTGACGCAATGGGCGAGCAGATCGAGGCGCGTGCCCGGGTCGAGAAGGGTAAGCCAGTCCCACAGCGCCTGGTCGTCGGCCGGGACGTGATCGCCCCAGCGCGCGTGCCGCTCGGCAATGTCCTGCGCCGCCGCGCTGTCCTTCAGTTCCTCCGATTGGGCGGAAAAGAAGATGTGGCGGACATTGGCCTCGAGGCAGCCGGTCGGGGCGGTGTGCCGGAAGGTGTCGCTGACCAGCTTGTGCAGCAGCAGGGTCATGGCGATGTCGGGATGCTCGGCGACGGCGTTGCGCAGCGCCAGCGTGCGATGCGCGGTCAGCTCGATGACGAGGCGCTCGGGCAGCGGTTTGATGCCGTCCTCCTCGTCGTCTTCCGGCTCTGCGGCCTGGCCGCCGACGGTGACGACGGCGCGTTGAACGGCGGGCGTGGCCGAATGGCGGGTGTCGCCGTCCGTCTCCGTCGTATCGTTACCTTCGGGGTCGACCGGGCGCTCGTCCTCGGGGCGGACATAGCCGCGGTCCACCGACAGCGAGCCGTCGGAGTCGAGGCTCACGAAGACGCCGGCGATGGCGATATCGGCCGGATCGTAGATGGCCGGTCGCTGCTCGAAGGCGTCGAGCGCCTGCTCGATCTCGCCGAGACGCGCGTCGATCTCGTCGGGCAGCTCGTCGGCTTCGGCATATTCGGCCTCGAGCCGGTCATACTCGTCACGCAGCGCCTCGCGGGTGGCGCGTTCCTCCTCGGTCAGGTCGACCACCGTCCCGACCAGCTCGCGCGAGCCCTGCTCATGCCCGTAGGGAAAGCTCAGGGCCGCCTCGACCCATTTCCAGCCTTCGCCCGCGATCTCGTCGGCGACGATCTTCAGCTTCTCGGCCACCAGGCGGTCGAGCAGCCCGGCATCCTGAAGCCACCCGCCGTCGTCGGACTGGAACAGGTCGCGCAGCACGATGCCCCCGGCCGCTTCGTAGGTTTCGACGCCCACGAAGACGGCCCGCCGGTCGGAGGCCCGCACCGTGGTCTCGGTCAGCATCCGGCGGATGTGATAGGGCTCCTTCTGCCAGCCATCCTTGATCGTGTCCCAGACCTGCTGCTGGCGGTCATGGTCGGGGCTGACGGTGAAGGCCATGAGCTGTTCGAGGGTCATGCCGTCGTCGGCGTAGATCTCCAGCAGCGCGGGCGAGACGGAAGCGAGACGCAGGCGCTGCTTCACGACGGCGACGCCGACAAAGAAGGCGGCGGCGATGGCTTCCTCGGTCATGCCTTTGTCGCGCATTGCCTGGAAGGCGCGGAACTGATCGAGCGGATGCAGCGGCGCGCGCTCGATGTTCTCGACCAGCGAGACCTCGTCGACCAGGATGTCGCTGTTGGCGTCGCCGACGACGCAAGGCACCGGCGCGGTCTTGGCCAGGCGTTTCTGCTTCGCGAGGAGTTCGAGCGCCCGATAGCGCCGGCCGCCGGCGGGCACCTCGAACATCCCGGTCTCGGCGCCATCGGCATCGAGGACGGGGCGGACATGCAGGGACTGGATGAGGCCGCGCCGGGCGATCGATTCGGCCAGCTCCTCGATCGAGACGCCGGCCTTGACCCGCCGGACATTGAACTGGCTCAGCACCAGCTTGTTGAAGGGGATGTCGCGCGCCGACGACAGGGTGATCTTCTGAATGGCAGTCGCCATGATCGTTACTCCGTGACGGGCGGCCGGGAAACTCTCTCTCGACCTCCAACCCGTCACGAAGCGAAGCGCCGCCCTCTCACTCTCGGAGGGCAGCGCCACGGAAGCGGAAAGGCGTGAAGCCGCAAAGCCGCGTTTGCGCCTTTCCGGTTTTCAGGCCGGTTTCGCGATGGTCATGCCGCCTGCCGTTCGTCGTCGGCCCTGCCGGCATCGGCGTCGGGCAGGAAGCCGAGCAGCCAGTCGGCCGCCTTGCTCGCCTGGGAGGCCGCACGGACGATGGCGCGGTTGTCCTCGCGCAGCACCTCGAGCCAGGAGCCGAGATAGTCGGCATGACGCACGGTAGGCGTGATGCCGAGCGAGGCGCAGCAGAAGGCGGCGTTGATCTCGGCGATCAGCTCCTCGAAAGCGTATTTCTTCGAGCCGAAGGAGCCCGAGAAGTCGCGATTCAGGCGCGAAGGGTGGCCTGTGGCGTGCCCCAGCTCGTGCAGGGCCGTGCGGTGCCAGTTGATCGGCTCGAAATAGGCCTGCGGTGGGGGCACCTGCACATAGTCGGGCGCCGGAGCGTAGAAGGCGCGGTCTCCGCCGATGCGGAAATCGATGCCGGTCGCCCGGATCAGGGCCTCGACCTGCGGCTCGATCAGGCCGGGCGGAGGCGGTGGGGCCACAACGGCGACGTCCTCCGGCAGGCCGTCGCATTGCGCCGCGTTGAACACGGTAAAGCGCTTGAGGAAGGGGATGGCCGCGGCTTCCTCGCCGGTCTCGCGGGCGCGGCGTTTCTCGTCCTCGGGCGTGAAGCGGTCGGCATAGACGACGGTGGTGCCGCGCTCGCCCCTGCTGACATTGCCGCCCAAGGACAGGGCCTGGCGGAAGGTGAGCCAGCTCTGGCCGGGAAAGCCGTGCTGGATTACCGCGCCCCAGAGGATCAGCACGTTGATCCCCGAATAATGCCGTCCAGTCGCGGCGTTTCTCGGCATGGCGAGGGGCGCCTTGACTGAAGCCGAACCCCAAGGCTGGACCCAGGGGAAGCGGCCTGCCTCCAGCTCGGCGATGATCTTGCTGGTGATGTCGTCGTAAAGGCTCGTCCGGTCGGAGCCGGCACGCGCGCTGCGGTCATTCCTGAGCATCGCGGTTCTCCCGCGACGGGCGCCGGAGACCTCTTCTCCAGCCCTCAACCCGTCACGGAAAACCCGTCCGCACTCTCACTCTATAGGGGCGTTGCGGGGCTCTCCCCGCTAGACAGGGGTCGGCCGAGACCCTGGCTCGGCCGCAGGGGAAGGCTTTCCCCTATCGGACTTGCCGGCAGGCATTCTTGAAAACTGTCAGAAACTCGTATATGTTTCTAACAGGAGAAAAGACGATGACACGGCTCAGCGAACAGATTCTGACGCATGCGGCGGGCTTGCCCGAGGGCGCGCCGCTGTCCGCCAAGAGCCTGCTGCACCTTGGAACCCGGGCGGCGGTGGATCAGGCCTTGTCGCGTCTGACCGAGCGGGGACAGCTCATCCGCGCCGGGCGCGGTGTCTATCTGCGTCCCATCGCCAGCCGGTTCGGCCCGCGCACGCCTTCGGTCGAGCAGGCTGTCGAGGCCCTGGCGACCCAGAAGGGAGAGGTCATCGTCTCGAGCGGCGCGGCTGCGGCGAACGCTCTCGGCCTGACGACGCAGGTGCCCGTCCGCTCGGTCTATCTGACCTCCGGGCGTAGCCGCAAAATGCACCTCGGCAAACAGGTCGTGGAATTGCGGCATGCCCCGCGCTGGCAATTGGCCCTGGCCAACCGGCCGGCGGGGACGGCCGTGCGGGCGCTGGCCTGGCTCGGCCCGGAAAAGGCGGAAGCCGCGTTGACGACGTTGAAGCGCAAGATGCCGCCCGGCGCGTTCGGCGAACTGGTCGCCGCCGCGCCGCAGCTTCCGACATGGCTCGCCCAGAGCGTCGGCAAGGCGGCTTATGGCTGAGGCGTTTCTCCAGCTTTCGGCCGAGGAACGGCGCGATGCGCTTGGCGTCGCCGCCGACCGCTCGGGCCGCCCCGCCCATCTTCTCGAAAAGGACGTGTGGGTGGTGTGGGCGCTATCGACGCTCTACGCCGCGCCGCTCGGCGAGCATCTGGTGTTCAAGGGCGGAACGTCGCTGTCGAAAGCCTACAAGGTCATCCGCCGGTTTTCGGAGGACGTGGATCTGACCTACGACATCCGGGCGATCGCGCCCGATCTGGTTGGGGACAATGGCGAGGGCCTGCCGAAAACCCGGAGCGAGGAAAAGCGCTGGTCCAGCGAGGTCCGCCGGCGCTTGCCGGCATGGGTGGCGGAGACCGTGCAGCCCTTGATCGGGAACGCGCTCGCCGCCGAAAGCCTGGTGGCCGCCGTCCGCGTCGAGGAGGAGAAGCTCTTCATCGACTATGAGGCGACGGCGGCCGGGTCCGGCTATGTCGCGCCCAGCGTCATGCTGGAGTTCGGCGCCCGCTCGACGGGCGAACCGGCCAGCCTGCGGGATGTCGTCTGCGACGCTGCGGGTCTGGTCGAGGGGCTGGTCTTTCCGGCCGCACGTCCGCGGGTCATGCACGCGGAGCGAACCTTCTGGGAAAAGGCGACCGCCATCCACGTCTTCTGCCTCCAGGAGCGGCTGCGCGGCGACCGCTTCGCCCGGCACTGGTACGATGTCGCCCGGCTGGATGAAGCCGGCTTCGCGGAAGCGGCGTTCGCCGATCGCGAGCTGGCGAACGCCGTGGCTCGCCACAAGTCGATGTTCTTCGCGGAGAAGGCAGCCGACCGCATGCCGATCGACTATGCAACTGCCGTCAACGGGGGCTTGCAACTCGTGCCGGTTGGCGACGGAGCAAAGGCGCTGAAGGACGACTATGCCCACATGGTCGAGGACGGGCTGCTCTTCGACGACGCAGAGCCGTTCGAGGCGCTCATGGCGCGATGCGCCGACATAGCCACGCGCGCAAACAGCGCAGCGACGTAAGGAAACTGGGGGATCGGGGGTATATGAGCGAAGTCGAAGAGGAGCGGAAATTTCAGTTTCTACGGAACGGCGATGCCGATCCATCGGAACTCGACTGGAACAAGGGGATCGAGAGCGCCCGCCAAGCGATTTCCGAGGCCATGAACGCCAAGAATATCGCGTTTTTGCTCGGTGCTGGATGTTCCTCTCTGATGAGGGACAAAAAGGAACTCGGCATTGCGACCATGGCTCCCCTGGCCAAGGAGTTCTGCGGGGAAACCCTCGAGGCGCGGGCGGCGGGATTCTACGGTGATCCGCCGGTCGTAGGCGCTGCCCCGGAGCCGTGGCGGCTGACCAAGAGTGAACTCGACTATCTCGATGCGCTCGGGATCGATCTGGCGAAGGATTACAGCCGGAACCTGGAACGCTTGATGGAGGTGCTGTTCGCGCAGCGGTTCGTGCTGCGCCAGAGCGAGAATCCCGATCTTCACCCCTACCGCGCTGTTCTTGATGGCATCATCAAGAAGGTTCAGGATTTCCTATGGACCCGTGTCACCCAAGGGGCCTTCGTCACGGAGGGGGACACCACGGTGCGCGACCTCTATGAGCGGTTCTACAAGAAACTGGTCCTGCGAGATCGGTCCTTGCCCCGGCCATGGGTGTTCACGACCAACTACGATCATTTCAGCGAATTGGCGATGGATCGCCTGGGCATTCCCTATGCCAACGGCTTTTCCGGCGTGGTTGAACGCCGCTTCAACCCGGCGATCTTCCGCTATGCCCTGGCCGAGCAACTCGACGTCGCCAGCCGGAAATGGACCGCTGTCGATGCCTTCGTCTATCTCTGCAAATTGCATGGTTCCGTCACTTGGACCGAGGACGATCACGGCCTGTTCCCGATCAAGGGGGTCTGGCCGCCTGAGTCCACGAACCAGATGCTGATCTATCCGACGCCGGCGAAGCAGAACTCTTCGCTTGGCTCGCCCTATGCGGACCTGTTCCGGGAATTTCAGTCCAGGATCGTGCGCGAGCAGAGCGTTCTCATCACCGCCGGCTACGCCTTCGGCGACGAGCACCTGAACAACATCATCTACCAGGCGCTGACGATCCCGACGTTTCGTCTGGTGATCTTCGCGGCGCCGGATACGGGCGGCGAGATCGCCAAGCTGCGGGCGCTGCGCGACCCGCGCATTTGGATCATCGGAGGTGATGGTCCTGCTGAGGGAGCCACGGCGCACTACTTCGACATGATCGTCGAGCACTTCATGCCGCAGCGCCCCAGCGACAGGATCGACGACGCCGTTCGCAAGGTGTTGTCCGATCTGGCGCCGAAAAGGGATGACGAGAAGAAGGATGACGGGGCATGAGCCACGACGATCGCAAGCGCGCGATCGGCAAGGTGGTCTCGGTCGCGGCCGACCGCTTCGTCGTCGAAATGCACGCTGGCACCGACAATTTCACGGTCGTCGGTTTTGACGACGTGCATTATGTGGCGCGGCTGGGGTCATTTTTGATGATCCCGTCACAGTCGGAATATGTCGTGGTCGAGGTTGTTGGCTTGCGTGAACGCGACGCGAGCACGCCGTCCGAGCGGGGCGATTTCGACCGGGCGGGCTCTTCCAAATATCTGGATGTGGTGCCTGTCGGCATGTTGCCGATGCGTGGCGGCGCGTTCCGCTTCGGCGTGTCGGTTTTCCCGTCCCTGTATGCGGACGCGCTCTATGCACTGGATGGCGAACTCGATCGCATCTTCGAGACCGAGGCTGCCGTCGAGGCGTCAGTTGGCCTGGATGGTGGCGCCTGCCAACCTGAAGGCGCCACGCGATACCGGGTTCTGCCGATCGGCAAATCTGTGGTGTTCGAGGATTACGACGTCAAAGTCCGTCTGAACGAGTTCTTCGGTGGCCACGTCGCCGTCCTGGGTAACACCGGCAGCGGTAAATCCTGCACGGTTGCCTCGGTATTGCAGTCTCTTTTCGACAAGCCGGACGAGCATCACGCTCGCGGAGCGACGTTCATCGTTTTCGACGTGAATGGCGAGTATCATGAGGCACTTGCTCCTTTGGCAAAAGACGGCGGCATCGGCGTCCATCGCGTAATCCTTGATGGGACGACCGGTGGCTTTCGGATGCCGCATTGGTTCCTGGAAATGGCAGAATGGGAACTGCTTTTGCAGGCGAGCGAGCGAACGCAACTGCCCGTCCTTCGGACGGCGTTAGGTCTGACAAGTCTCTTTCATGCCAACGCGCCAGACGCTCTGGCGCTGCGCGAGCACTTTGTTGCGACTTGTATCATCGAGTGCTTTCGAGGTGCGGATGGTGACTCCCCGGTGTCGAAGTTTCAGCGCGTCGTTTCTCTTCTTCAGAAGTATCCGACGAATGATCTGAATATGGCGCTGCTGAACCGCTTCAATCCGAATTTTCAGTACGGAAATTTTTCGGGGAACAACCAATCGGCGTTTCTGGACGAAGTAAGGAAGAAGCTCCGGGAGGATGCACCCTTACCAGCCTACAATCGGACGCCATTCTCTTTTGATGAGCTGCACGAGTGTCTCGACTTCGCGATCCTCTATGAGGAGGCTCACGGCAACCGCCAAATCCGAGATTATTGCTCGTCTATGGTCACGCGGCTCAGATCTCTCCAGGAGAGGACGGAATATGCCTTTCTGCGTCACGAAGGTGCCGACGTTGGCGCGGCCGTAAGCGATCTGGAGTTTTTGACCAACATTGTTGGTCTGGCAAAGACCGCTGGCGAAGCGTTCACCAAACGCAATCAGGTCATTATTATTGACCTGAATTCTGTCGAAGATGAAATTGTTGAGTTGGTCAGTGCGGTCATCGCACGCATGCTTTTTCGGTTCCTTCGTCATGCGGAACCGAGAAACCGATTTCCGATACACCTACTGCTCGAAGAGGCTCACAGATATGTCGCCTCTACGCCGTCCCGCTTTTCCATCGACGCCACCAAGATTTTCGAGCGCATCGCCAAGGAAGGACGCAAATACGGCATGTTCGTGGTTCTGGCGTCTCAGCGCCCGAGCGAGCTATCCAAGACGGTTCTCAGCCAGTGCTCCAACTTCCTGGTTCACCGCATCCAGAATCCCGACGATCTCTCCCAAATTCGCCAGATGACGCCGTTCATTTCAGAATCGGTCCTGAAGCGATTGCCGTCATTGCCTCGGCAGCACGCGCTGGTGTTCGGAACCTCGGTCAATCTTCCGACAACATTCAAGGTGCGGGAGGCATCCCCGCGGCCGCGCAGCGACGATACTGCCGTGGTTGATTTGTGGTTCCACGAAGAAGGTCGAGCCGCTGATATTCGCCTCGGGCTCCATCTGGCCGACGCTGCTGCGGCTGGAGGAGAGCAGATGGGGGTAAACGAAGCGCCGGACGATGACTTCTTCTGACCATTTGGAGACCCTGGCGCAGACGCTGGAAGCCACGGGGGATTACCGGATCATCCGGCGTCTCAGGCCGCGCTCTCACATCGTGCCGCCTCCCGGCACGCCGCTGCGTCTTGGCCTGGTCGTCGATGTGGAGACCACGGGGCTCGATCCTCAGCGCGACGAGATCATCGAACTCGCCATGACGCCATTCAACTATGGCTTGGATGGCACGGTTTTCAGCGTGGGCGACAGCTTCCAAGGGCTGCGTCAGCCGAGCGAACTGATCACGCCGGAAATCACTGCGATCACGGGCATCACCAACGAGATGGTGGCTGGCCAGGTTATAGATCCTGTCCAGGTTGCCAAATTCGCGGCGCCAGCTTCGCTCGTCATCGCGCACAACGCGGCGTTCGATCGCCGCTTCCTCGAACGCTTCAGCGAGGTGTTTTTGACGAAGCCTTGGGCCTGCTCGCTCGGCCAGGTCGACTGGGCGGCGGAAGGCTTCGAGGGCGCGAAGCTCGCCTATCTCGCTCAGGCGGCCGGCTTCTTCTATGACCGCCACCGTGCGATGCACGACTGTCTTGCGACGATTGAGCTGTTGGCGATGCCGCTGCCCCGATCCGGCGTTACGGGCCTCAGCCGCCTTCTGGATGGTGCTCGTACTGTCGCTTGGCGCATCTGGGCGGAGAACTCGCCCTTCGATCTCAAGGATGTTCTGAAGGCGCGGGGATACCGCTGGAACGGCGATCCCGGCCCGCAGCCGCGCGCTTGGTATATCGACGTTCCCGAGGCCCAACGCGAGGCTGAGCTGCGCTTCTTGAGAACGGAGATCTATCGGTATGAGGCCGATCCCCCGGTCCGGCGGATCGATGCCTATGATCGGTTTTCAGATCGCATTTAAGCGCCGCCAAAGGTCGGGCTAACGCTTGCTCTGATCGTATCCGTTGCCGCCCTCGACGTTTCCGACTGTCTTCAATAAATCCCCGATAGAGCGTCGGCCGATCCGGCAGGTGGCCACCACACGGTCGTAGGACTTATGGTTGGCGATGCACTCCACGTTTCGGCCCATGGCAAGTCTTTCCAGCGCGGCTTTAGCAGCAGGGCCGGTGGGGGAGTGGAGTTCGGGCGCGTAGAAATCCTCCAGTCGGATCTCCACCCAGTTGGCTGGCCCTCGACCCACGGCCACGCACAGGGAGTCGCCGTCACCGACATAGACCACAGGACCGGAGAAGTGCGCGCCCCGGTGGAGATAGGACGGCATCGGGCCACGGTCGGGAATGGCCTTGCAGGGATCGGCCTTGGCCGCGGTCGCCATGGTCAGCGCCGCCAGCAACGTCAGGCCGATTACGATACGCATAGTCGTTTCTCACTTCCGCTTTATGGGGAGCCGGCGGCTCATGCCGCCGCTTTCAGGCGCTTTCTGGCGAGCATGGCGCGGACGAACTTGTCCCATTTCGCCATGCCCGCGCGCTTTTCCACCATGTAGTTCCAGCGGTCGTAATGTTTGGAGCTGACGTCCTGCAAGGCGTGGTTCTGGAGACGGTCGCGAATCTCTTTCGGGACACCCGCCTTGCCGGCCAAGGTTTTGAAGGTGCGACGGAGGTCGCGGTTGGTCGCATGGGGGATCACGCCGCGATCCCGCTGGCGCCAGATGAAGCTGTAGAGCGTGCCGTGGCTGACGGGCTTCGACGGGTCTTTGGCGGAGGGGAAGAACCAGCCATGTTCGTTCGGGATAATCGACTCGATCAGTTCGGTAGCCAACGAGGGCACCGGAACGGCGTGCGGCTGAAGGTTCTTGGTCTTGGTCCAGTCGATGATGCGCTCTCGGGCGTCCCACTGATCGACATGGAGGCGGGCGATCTCCTCGACCCGCTGGCCGGTCAGCATGATGATCTGGACGGCGCGGGGGTAAGAGGGATGAACCGGGGTGTCGGGGCATTCCAGCCAGCGATAGAGCCGAACGAACTCTTCTTCGCTCAACCAGCGTGTTCCGATAGTCTTGGGTTCGGTCGGTATACCGGCGGCTGGGTTGTAGGTCAGCCGGAAACGACGCGCGGCGGTGGAGCGATAGTCGTGCTCGGATTTCAGTCCCCAGCTAAAGGCGGATCGAATGTAGCTGCGCACATGATCGGCCATTGAGCGCTTGCCGCGCTCATAGATGGGACGAATGATCGCTGTGATCTCATCCGGTTCGATGTCGCGGGCGGGGCGGTTGCGTCCGAGCGTATCGGCGATCTTGTTGAGGCCCTTTTCCGCTTCCTTCCAGGACGGCTTTCCCCCGTCCTTGAGGTAGGCGACATACGCCTCGAACAGGTCGGCGACGGTTCCCGGTCGCGTGTCGCCGGCAATCTTGATGCTGCGGCCCTTCTGGATTTGCTCCGCGAAGTCGCGGTTGAACACTTCGCGCGCCTTGCTGAGGGTCATCGACGGATACGAACCCAGCTTCTTCTTGAGGCGCTTATCGTCGCGCCATTGCTGCGCCATCCAGTCGGCGGTCACGCGGGTTGGCATGGGCTTCAGGACGAGGACGAGGCGGCCTGTCCCGTGACCCTCGCCGTCGACCAGGCTGAGCTGCTTGCCGGTCGTTTCCACCTGCTTCAGGGCTCGGCGAATTTCTCCATCTGTAAGGCTTGGCACTGGGGTTCTCCGTCGGCTTTCAAGTGGGGTCGCGCGACGGGTAGGTGGGGTCGGCGACTGGGGTCAAAAAGGGCCTCGATCCCCTTAAAACCGACCCCAACATGCCACAATCGCCGACTCCACGACAAGCTAAAAAGCTGTTGTGTTTCAACGTGATATAACGTGATTGAACGTGATCAAAAAGCCCAAGTGGGATGGTTGTGGACGAGGATGACGGCGGTGGCCGACAGCTCGAGCGCCCGCTTGACCACCTCGCGCGGATAGACCGGCGTGTGGTCGACGGTGCCGGTCTGCTGGACCTCGTCGGCGATCAGCGTGTTGCGCTTGTCGAGGAAGAGGATGCGGAACTGCTCGATCGGCTCGTGGGCCATGGCGGTGCGGCAATAGTCGATGACCGACTTCCATGAATCGAGGAGCGGTCGCGCGCGGATTCCGTCCTTGGCGAAGCGGCGCGCAGCTTCCTGGTAGACCTTCAGATGAAGGGCGACGGATTCGCCGACCCCGTCGATCTCGGTGAGCAGCGCCTCGGGAGCGCCGAAGACGTCGGAAAGCGTGCCGAAGCGGTCGAGGAGGGCCTTGGCGATCGGCTTGGTGTCGCGGCGCGGAACCGCCCGGAAGAGGACCAGCTCGAGGAGCTCGTAGTCGCGGAGCGAAGCCGCGCCCTCGCGGAAGCGCTGCTTCAGCCGCTCGCGATGCCCGTGATAGTGCGGGACGCCGGTACCCGGCTCTTCCAGTCCGCTCATGCCTCGTGGCGCGGAGAGAGGGTGAAGATCTCGCAGCCGGTCTCGGTGACGCCGACGCTGTGCTCGTACTGGGCGGAGAGCGAGCGGTCGCGGGTGACGGCGGTCCAGCCGTCGGAAAGGATCTTCACCTGCGGGCGGCCGAGATTGATCATCGGCTCGACGGTGAAGATCATGCCGGGCTTCAGCTCGATGTCGCGGCCCTTCGATATGGCGTCGTGGCGCTCCGCCTCGGACCCATAGGAATTGCCGTAGTGCAGGATGTTGGGCGCGTCGTGGAAGATCCTGCCGACGCCGTGGCCGCAGAAGTCGCGGACCACGCTGCAGCGCTCGCGCTCGGCGTATTCCTGGATGGCATGGCCGATGTCGCCGGTGGTGGCGCCGGGGCGGATGACGGCGATGCCGCGCATCATCGCCTCGTAGGTTACCTCCATCAGGCGCTCGGCGGCGCGCTTGACGTTGCCGACCTTGTACATGCGGCTGGAATCGCCGTGCCAGCCATCGAGGAGGAAGGTCACGTCGATGTTGACGATGTCGCCGTCCTTGAGCGGCTTCTCGTTGGGGATGCCGTGGCAGACGACGTGGTTGATCGATACGCAGGTCGACTTCATGTAGCCCTTGTAGCCGAGCGTCGCCGGAAGGGCGCCGTGGGCGAGGCCGAAGTCGTATACGAAGCGGTCGATCTCGTCGGTGGGCAGGCCCGGACGCACGATGTCCTCGAGGGCGTCGAGGCATTCGGCCGTGAGCCGGCTCGCACGGCGCATGCCGGCGAAGTCTTCCTGGCGGTAGAGCCTGATCTGCCCTTCGTTCTTGAGCGGCGCGAGGGCGGCGTCGATATAGGTGACCATGCGCCAGATATGGCGGCTTTCCGCCATTGGCGCAAGGCCGGGGAGGCCCGCCGTCAGCCGGCGACGGGAAGCGGCGCAGCGAGCGCGATCTCCCCCGGCGTGACGCGGCAGGAATAGGCGAGCATCTCGACGCCGGCGGCCCGCGCGCGGTCGAAGGCGCGGCCGTAGGCGGGGTCGATGTCGCGGGCGAGCGCGAAGGAGCGGGCGTCGGTGCGCTGGACGAGGTAGAGCATGGCGGCACGCCTGCCGGCGGCGACCATGGCGGCGAGCTCGTCGAGATGGCGGGCGCCCCGGGCGGTGACCGAGTCGGGGAACTCGGCGAGGCCACCCTCGCGCATCAGGTGGACGTTCTTGACCTCGACATAGGCATCCGGACGGCCGGGGGCGGAGAGGACGAAATCGACGCGCGAGGCCTCGCCATAGGGCACCTCGCGGCGGATGGCGGGGTAGCCCGCGAGCTCGGCGACGGCGCCGGCGGCGAGCGCCTCCGCGACGAGGCCGTTCGGGTGGGCGGTGTTGATGCCGACGAGGCCGCCATCGGCCTCGACCAGCTCCCACGACCACGGGAGCTTGCGGCCCGCCTTGGCGGAGAACGAGAGCCAGACGCGGCTGCCGGGCGCGGCGAGGCCGGTCATGGCGCCGGGATTGGCGCAGTGGACGGTGACCTCGCTGCCGTCGGGCATGGCGACATCGGCGAGGAAGCGCTTGTAGCGCCGGATGAGGCGGGCCTCGACGAGGGGCGCGGGGAAACGCATGGCGCGCCCGGATAGCATCCGGGCAGGAAGCGGCCAAGCGGTCAGACCGTGGGGCTGTGGGTGCGGGTCGAGCGGGCGAGGTAGGCGTCGAAGGTCGCGGCGACGGCGCGCACGAGCGGGCGCGCGTCGGGCTCGACCTCGATGCGGTTGCCCTCGCGGCGGATGAGCCCGTCGGCGGCGAGGCGGTCAAGGGCCGGGGCGGCGTCGGCGAGGCTGCCGGAGGTCTGGCCGTGGCTGGCGCAGACGGCGTCGAGGTCGACGCGGAAGTCGCACATCAGCCGCTCGATCAGCTCGCCGCGCAGCCGGTCGCCCTCGTCGAAAGCGACGCCCTTTGCGGTGGCGAGACGGCCGGCGGAGACGGCTTCGACATAGGCGCCGATGCGGGTCTCGTTCTGGACGTAGCCCTGGGGCAGGCGGCCGATGGAAGAGGCGCCGAGGCCGATGAGGGTGTCGGCGGAATCGGTAGTGTAACCCTGGAAATTGCGGTGGAGGCGGTTCGCGGCGAGCGCGATCGCCATGGCGTCGTCGGGGCGCGCGAAATGATCGAGGCCGACGCGGACGCAGCTGGCGGCGACGAGACGCGCGGCGATCGCCTCGGCCTGGGCGTGGCGCGCGGCAGCGTCGGGCAGAGCGGCCGCGTCGATCTTGCGCTGGTGGTGCTTGAAGGAGGGCACATGCGCATAACCGAAGACGGCGAAGCGTGAAGGCGCGAGCGCCAGGCAGGCCTCGACGGTGGCGACGGCCGATTCCACCGTCTGGTGCGGCAGGCCGTAGATCAGGTCGATGTTGAGGGCGTCGACGCCGGCGGCATGCAGGCGCTCGGCGGCAAGCGCGGTCGCCGCGAAGCCCTGGATACGGCCGATCGCGGCCTGGACGCGAGGGTCGAGGCTCTGGACGCCGAGGCTCGCCCGGGTGAAGCCGGTCTCGCCGAGGGTCGCCGCCATTTCGGCGGTGAGCGTGCGCGGGTCGATCTCTATGGCGATCTCGGCATCGCGGCGGAAGGGGAAGGCGGTGCGCAGCGCCGCCATCAGCCAGCCGAGGTCGCGTGGTTGCAGGATGGTTGGCGTGCCGCCGCCGAAATGAAGGTGCGAGACGGGAAGCGGGCGCGCCAGCGCGTCGCGGGTGAGGGCGATCTCGCGATGCAGCGCGGCGAGATAGACGGCGATCGGCTCGTCGCGCTGGGTGACGACGGTGTTGCAGCCGCAATACCAGCACATGCGCCGGCAGAAGGGGATGTGGACATAGAGCGAGCCGGTGGCCGTGTCGGGCAGTTCCGCCAGCCAACCGGCATAGGTGTCCGGGCCGATGGCGGGCGTGAAATGCGGGGCGGTCGGGTAGCTCGTATAGCGTGGCAGGCGGCTGTCGGCGTAGCGGGCGAGGAGTTCGGGGGTCACGGGCGTCTCGGCTGGCGGGATAGGTCTCGCCAGCCTGCCTAGCAGGTGCGCCGGAAAGGATGCTTGCGATAGATCAAATCCGGGCGTTATTGGCGGCGCGGGTTCACACGGATTCCCGAAAGGCGGAAGATGGCGGAAGGACACGGCGAGGGCGTCGTCACGGCGGCCCTCCTGGTGATCGGCGACGAAATCCTGTCGGGCCGGACCAAGGACAAGAACATCGGCTATATCGCCGAATACCTGACGGCGATCGGCGTGGATCTCCGCGAGGTGCGGGTGGTGCCCGACATCGAGGCCGAGATCGTGGCCGCGGTGAACGCGCTCCGCCACCGCTACGACCACCTGCTGACCACCGGCGGCATAGGGCCGACCCACGACGACATCACCGCGGATTCGGTGGCGAAGGCGCTGGGGGTATCGATCGACCATGACCCGCGCGCGGTCGCCATCCTCGAGGAGCGCTACGGCAAGGCCGACCTCAACGAGGCGCGGATGCGGATGGCGCGCATTCCGGCGGGGGCGACGCTGATCGCCAACCCGGTATCGAAGGCGCCGGGCTTCTCGATCGGCAACGTTCATGTGATGGCCGGCGTGCCGACGATCATGCAGGCGATGCTGGACGATCTCGCCTCGCGACTGCCGACGGGGAAGAAGATGCTGTCGCGGACGATCCCCGCCGGCATGGGCGAGGGGCGGATCGCACAAGGCTTGCGGGAGGTCCAGGACGCGTTCCCGGACGTGATCATCGGCAGCTATCCGAACTTCGAGCCGGGCCGGACGGGCGGCTTCACCACCAATATCGTCTGCCGCTCGCGCGACGAGGCGCGGCTGATCGCGGCCGAGGCGGCGGTGAAGGCGCTGATAGACAAGCTCGACGGAAGGCCGGCTTGATCGCCATCCGCGCCGAGGAAGCCGGCGACGCCGAGGCCATCCGGGTCCTCACCACCGCCGCCTTCGCCGGGGCGGCGCACAGTTCCGGCCGGGAGGCGGCCATCGTGGATGAGTTGCGCGCGGCGGGAGCGCTGTCGGTCTCCCTGGTGGCGGAAGAGGCGGGCGTGATCGTCGGCCATGCGGCCTTCTCGCCGGTGACGATCGTCGGATCGCCGGGAAACTGGATGGGGCTCGGGCCGATCTCGGTGGCACCGGACCGCCAGCATCGCGGGGTGGGCACGGCGCTGATGCGCGCCGGGCTCGACCGGATCAGGGGCATGGCGGCCGCCGGCTGCGTGCTGGTGGGCGATCCGGCCTATTACGGGCGCTTCGGCTTTGTCAGCGACGGGCTGCTCACCTGCAGCGACATCCCTGTCCGCTATGTCCAGCGGCTGGTGTTCAATGGGCCCGATCCGGCCGGCGCGATCCGGTTTCATCCGGCCTTCGGGGTGACGTAGGCCTGCCGGCCGCATTTTCCTGTGGATGCCGGAGCGGCTAGATTGGCGGCATGTCGGGGGGCTGAGAGAGTCCGCCGCGGCAAGGGAGCGAGACGAATGAACGATCTGCGGGCCGACAAGGCCTTTCCGGTTTCCTGGGACCTGTTCCACCGGGACGCGCGGGCGCTTTCCTGGCGGCTCGCCGACAAGGGCAAGTGGAAGGCGATCGTCTGCGTGACGCGCGGCGGGCTGGTGCCGGCGGCGATCATCGCGCGCGAGCTCGGCATCCGCCTGATCGAGACGGCCTGCATCGCCTCGTACCACGAGTACAAGGACCAGGGTGGCCTCGAAATCCTGAAGGCGGTCTCCAAGGATGTCGTGGATGTCGGCGGGGGCAACGGCAAGGACGTGCTGGTGATCGACGACCTCGTCGATACCGGCAAGACCGCGAAGGTGGTGCGGGACATGGTGCCGAAGGCGCATTACGCGACCATGTACGCGAAGCCGGCGGGGAAGCCCCTGGTCGATACCTTCGTCACGGAAGTTAGCCAGGATACCTGGATCTATTTCCCGTGGGACATGGGGCTTTCGTTCCAGCCGCCGATCTCGGGCGGAGCGCACGGCTGATCATGGCGACCATCACCTACCTGACGACGATCGAGTTCGGCGCCGGAGCGCTGAAGACGCTGCCCGAGCAGCTTGCGGCGCTCGGCGTGAAGCGGCCGCTGGTCGTGTCCGACCGCGGGCTGGAGCGGACGGGCCTGGTGGGGACGGTGCTGGCGCTCTGCCCGCCGGGTGCCGTCGCCTTCCTCGACGTGCCGACCAACCCGACCGAGTCCGCGACCCATGCCGCGCTCGAGGTGTATCGCCAGAACAAGTGCGACGGCGTGGTGGCGGCCGGCGGCGGCTCGCCCATCGACCTCGCCAAGGGCGTGGCGCTGCTCGCCACCCATGACGAGCCGCTGGAGCGGCTCGCCGCCATCCATGGCGGCATCGCGCGGATCACCCCGGCGGTGTCGCCGGTGATTGCCGTCCCGACGACGGCCGGCACCGGCTCCGAGGTCGGACGCGCGGCGCTGATCACGCTGGATGACGGGCGGAAGCTCGGCTTCATCAGCCCGTACCTGATCCCGAAGCGGGCGATCTGCGATCCCGAGCTGACCCTCGGCCTGCCGCCGTTCCTGACCGCCGCGACCGGACTCGACGCTCTGTCGCACTGCGTCGAGACGTTCCTTTCGCCGCGCTACAATCCGCCGGCGGAGGCGATCGCGCTCGACGGGCTCGGCCGCATCTGGCGGAACATCGAGAAGGCGGTGGCCGCGGGCGGCGACATCGACGCGCGCACCGAGATGATGATGGGCGCGCTGCAGGGCGGGCTCACCTTCCAGAAGGGGCTCGGCGCGGTGCATGCCCTGTCGCATGCGCTCGGCGGCCTGAAGGAGCCGAGTTTGCACCACGGCACGCTGAACGCGATCCTGCTGCCGCCGGTGATCCGCTTCAACGAGGGTTACGTCGGCGACAAGATGGAACGGATCAAAGAGGCCATGGGGCTCGCGCCGATCGCCGACGTCGCCAGCGCCTTCGAGACGCTCAACCGGCGGCTCGGCATCCCGGCCGGGCTGAAGACGCTGAAGGTGCCGGCGGACAAGCTCAACTGGGTGGTGGAGCGGGCGCTTGCCGACCACAGCCACGCGACCAATCCGCGGCCGGCGACGGCGCTGGACTATCGGCGGATGCTGGACGAGGTGATGGTGTAGGGGAGGGCGTTCCCGCCCCCTCCACCGGCTTCGCCGGTCCCCGTCCCCCGCTTCGCAGGGGCGGCGCTTGCGCGACCTGGTTGCTCCCCTGCGAAGCGGGGGAGCTGTCGCCGAAGGCGACTGAGGGGGCGCTGGCACAGGACGCTTTGGAATGATCAAGGAGACCACCATGCCCCACCACCCCGCCATCGCGCCAGGCCGCACCGCCGTGATCACCGGCGGGGCGAGCGGCATCGGGCTCGCCGCGGCGAAGAGGTTTGCCGGCTTTGGAATGAAGGTGGTCATTGCCGACCTGAAGCCGGAGGCGCTCGCAGGCGCGGCGAAGGAGATCGTGGCGGTGCCGGGGGGCCCGGGCGAGGTCCTCACGGTCGTCACCGACGTCAGCCGGCGCGAGGACGTCGAGGCGCTGAAGGAAGCCGTCTATGCCCGGTTCGGCGAGGTGGCGGTGCTGATGAACAATGCTGGCACGGCGCCGGGCGGTGGCCCGTTCGACCACTATGAGCGCTGGCAGCATGTGCTCGGCGTGAACCTCTGGGGTGTGATCAATGGCGTGCACGCCTTCGCGCCGGCGATGATGGCGCAGGGGACGCCGGCGATCATCGTCAATACCGGCTCGAAGCAGGGCATCACCACGCCGCCGGGCGATACGGCCTACAACGTCTCGAAGGCCGGGGTGAAGGTGGAGACCGAGGCGCTGGCGCACGCGCTCCGCAATACCGAGGGCTGCAAGGTGACGGCGCATCTCCTCGTGCCGGGCTGGGTGCATACGCCGCTGACCGCCAATGGGCGCGCCGAGAAACCGGCGGGCGCGTGGACGCCGGACCAGGTGATCGACCATTTCCTCGACCGGCTGGCGGCGGGCGACTTCTACATCATCTGCCCGGACAATGACGTGACGCGCGAGCTCGACGCGGCGCGGATCGTCTGGGCGGCCGGCGACATTGCCGAGAACCGGCCGCCCCTGTCGCGCTGGCATCCGGACTACAAGGATGCGTTTGCCGCCTTCGTGAAGCAGCGCCTCGGCTAGGCCGGGGCCGCCGGGCGCGTCGCCCGCGTGCCGAGGAGGACGAGCGGCAGCGCGACGGCATAGACCGCGACGACCGACAGCCAGATGGCGCCCGGCCATTGGTCGCGGACGACGAAGTAGAAGGTCGAGAAGCCGAGCGGGGCGACGATCGAGGCGAGGCTCATCGCCGAGGCGAGGACGCCCTGGAGCTGCCCCTGGCGGTCCGCGTCGACCTGGCGGGTGGCGAGCGCCTGGAGCGAGGGCGCGCCGATGCCGCTCAGCGCCACGAGCGGCATGATGGCAAAGACCATCCAGCCGGCGCTGGCAAAGGCGAGGAGGGCGAGCGCCGTGCAGGCCGCGGCGATGCCGGCGAGCACGGCGCCGCGTTCGCCGAGGAGGCGGCTCGCCGGGCCGGGGAGGAAGGCCTGGACCAGCATCTGGCAGACGCCGAAGGCGCCGAGCGAGAGGCCGACCCAGAAGCCGTTCCAGCCGAAGGCGTCCTGGCCCCAGAGCGCCCAGCAGGTGCCGTAGGCCTCGCCGGTGGCGGCGAGGATGAAGAACACCGCGACGATCGGGAGCAGGTGCCTCATCGTGAAGAGCCAGCGGAGAGGGCGGAGGGGATTGAGCGCGGCGAGCTCGATCCTCTGGCGGGCGGGCTTGCGCGATTCCGGGAGAACGAACAGCGCGAGCAGGAAGTTGCAGCCGTTGAGGATGGCGGCGGCGATGAAGGGAAGGCGGAGCCAGTAGTCGCCAAGCAGGCCGCCGAGCACCGGGCCGACGATGAAGCCGGCGCCGAACATGGCGTTGAACAGGCCGAAGCGGCGCGCCCGCTGGTCCTCGGGCGTGATGTCGGTGAGATAGGCGGTGGCGACGGCCATGTTGGCGCTGGTGAGGCCGGCAATGGCGCGGCCGATGAGGAGCATCCAGAGATGCGGCGCGAAGGCCATGACGAGGTAGTCGACCGCCGCCCCGGCGAGCGAGACGAGGAGCACCGGGCGGCGGCCGAAATTGTCGCTGAGGGCGCCGAGCACCGGGGCGAAGACGAACTGCATGGCGGCATAGAGCGCGATCATCACGCCCATGGCGGTGGCGATGTCGCGGCTCAGCGTCACCTCCTCCAGGAGGCGCGGGAGGATGGGGAAGATGAGGCCGATGCCGACCGCGTCGAGGGCGACGGCGGCGAAGATGACGATGAGGGGTCGGTTCAAAGGAGGTCCCGGATGGCGCGGCCCATGATGCACGGGCGGGGCCGGGTCTGTCGAATGGGAGGAGTTGCCGGCGGCGGGTGGCATCGCGGTGAGCCACCCGCCGCGGTCGCGCCGGCATCCAGGCTACGCGGATGCCGTCGCGGGGTTCGGGGAGAAGGCTAGAGGTCCACCACCGGGCCGGGCTTCGGGGCGCCCTCGCGGATGGCGGAGGCCGCCTCGCGGAGGATGCCGGCGATGCGGCGCTGCTCGTCCTCGGGGCCCTCGATGCCGGCGGCGATCGCCTGCTTGAGGGCACGGCGGGCGTCGTTCAACTCGTCCACGACGCCGGGAATGTCGCGGTCGGGCGCCTCGCCGCGATTGCCGCCGCGGGCGGTGCCTTCCCACCATTCGCGGGCCCTGGCCATCTTCTTCCCGAACTTCTCGATGCCGTTGAGGACGGTATCGACCGTCTCGCGGTTCTCGTTCAGGTAGGCGAGACCGGTATCGGTGATGGCGTAGACCTTCTTGTTGCCCTCGGTGGTGGCGGTGGCGTAGCCGGCCTCCTCGAGGAAGGTGAGGGTCGGATAGACGACGCCGGGCGAGGGGCTGTAGATGCCGCTCGACGTCTCCTCGAGCGCCTTGATGATGTCGTAGCCGTGGCGCGGGCCGCTCTCGAGGAGGGCGAGGACGATCAGGCGAAGGTCGCCGTCGGCGAGCATCTTGCCGACCCGGAAGGCGCCGCCGCCGAAGCCGCGTCCGCCCCTGCCGGGGCCGCCGCCGAAGCCGCGCCCGCCAAAGGGTCCGAAGCCGCCGCGCGGGGCGCCATGACGCTCGTGGCGGCCCCAATGTTCTCGATCATGATGCATGTCAGTTCCTTTCGCTATATCGTAAGATAGACCGTAAGTAGGCCGTGACCCATGTGCCGTCAAGATATATCTTACGCTATGTCGGAATGTCGCAGCCGGCCTGCTGGCGTCCCGCTTCTTCCGGGCCGCGGATTACAATTTCGGCGACGTTCACGTAGTAAGTAGCCGGCGCGGACGTGGCGGAACTGGTAGACGCAAGGGACTTAAAATCCCTCGGCTGCAAGGCCTTGTGGGTTCGATCCCCACCGTCCGCACCAGGCGTCCCGCAGAAAAATCCGGCCTCCATGTCGATTGCCGCCGTTCCCCTTCGTTGAGGCCATGAGCGGGTGCGATGGCGCGCCGGCCGTAACGAAGGACGGAGAGAACGATGCGCTATATGTCAAGGCATCGGAAAGCCTGCGCAACCAGCCCATCCCGCAGAAGCTGATGGAGGCCATGGGCGTCCTCATGGACGAGGCGTGGAAGGCGGGCGTGATGGTCGACACGGCTGGCCTGCTGCCGAGCAAGGACGCGTTCCGTGCACGCATCGCCGACGGCAAGGTCACGATGACCGACGGTCCCTTCGCCGAGGCGAAGGAGGTGGTCGGCGGCTACGCCATCATGGACTTCAAGACGCGCGAGGACGCCGCCGCATGGACGCGGAAGTTCATGGAGGTCCACATCGTCGGCTGGCCGGAATGGCAGGGCGAGTGCGAGGTGCGGCCGATGTATGCGGCCGACCAGGTGCCCGGCGACTGCAACTAGAGCTTCACGCGAGAAGGAGAGAGACGATGCATTTCATGGTGATGGTCCGCGCGAACGAGGACACCGAGTCGGGACGCCTGCCGACGACGGAGGAGTTCACCGCGATGCTCAAGTTCAACGAGGAACTGGTGAAGGCGGGAATGATGCTCGGCGGCGAGGGCCTGCAGCCGAGCAGCAAGGGTGCCGCCCGGATCCTCTTCGAAGGCGACAAGCGGACCGTGGTCGACGGGCCCTTCGCGGAATCGAAAGAGCTGATCGCCGGCTTCTGGTTGCTTCAGGCCAAGTCGAGGGACGAGGTGGTCGAGTGGATGAAGCGCTGCCCCAACCCGACGCGCGGCAAGAGCGTTCTCGAAATCCGCCAGGTCTTCGAGGCGGATGATTTCGGCGAGGCCTTCACGCCCGAGCTGCGCGAGAAGGAGAAGCGGCTGGGCGAGACCGCGGCCAGGCAGCAGGCGAAGGGCTGACCCGGCGCTTGTCTCGGAGGCGGAGATGGGTCTAATCGGTCGCCATGACGGCGACCGAAGCCCACCGTGCCATCGAGGCCATCTGGCGGATCGAGTCAGCCAAGGTGATCGCCGTGGTCGCGCGCATGGTGCGCGACGTGGGCGTCGCCGAGGAGCTGGCGCAGGACGCCTTTCTGACCGCGCTGAAGCAATGGCCGGAAGCCGGCGTGCCGCAGAATCCAGGCGCCTGGCTGACCGCCACGGCGAAGAACCGCGCCATCGACCTGATGCGGCGGCAGAAGCGCGGGCAGGAGAAATACGCCGAGATCGGCCGCGAGATGGAGCGGGATCAGGCCGCCATGCCGGACCTCGACAGCGCCCTGGACGATGAGGTCGGCGACGAACTCCTCGGCCTCATCTTCACCGCCTGCCATCCGGTGCTCTCGACCGATGCCCGCGTGGCGCTGACGCTGCGGCTGATCGGCGGCCTGACGACCGACGAGATCGCGCGCGCCTTCCTCGCCGCCGAGCCGACCGTGGCGCAGCGGATCGTCCGCGCGAAGAAGACGCTCGGCGAGGCGCAGCCCGACTTCGAGGTGCCGCGCGGGGCGGAACGGGCAGGCCGGCTCGCCTCGGTGCTGCAGGTCATCTACCTGATCTTCAACGAGGGCTATTCGGCGACCGCCGGCGAGGACTGGATCAGACCGCAGCTCTGCGAGGAAGCGCTGCGGCTCGGGCGCATCCTCGCCGGGCTCGCGCCGCAGGAGCCGGAGGTTCACGGTCTGGTCGCGCTGATGGAGCTGCAGGCCTCGCGGCTGAAGGCGCGGGTCGGGCCGCGCGGCGAGCCGGTGCTCCTCCTCAAGCAGGACCGCGGGCGCTGGGACCACATGCAGATCCGGCGCGGCCTCATGGCACTGCAGAAGGGCGAGGCGCTGGCCGGCGCGGAGCCGGGGCCGTATCTCCTGCAGGCGGCGATCGCGGCCTGCCACGCGCGGGCGCGGACCGGGGACGAGACGGACTGGGCGCGGATCGCCGCGATCTACGGCCGGCTCGGCGCGCTGGCGCCGTCGCCGGTGGTCGAGCTCAACCGGGCCGTGGCGGTGGCCATGGCGGAGGGACCGGCGGCCGGCCTCGCCATTGCCGACGCCATCGCGGGCGAGCCGGCGCTGAAGGACTATCACCTGCTGCCGAGCGTGCGCGGCGACCTGCTCGCCAAGCTCGGGCGCTTCGAGGAGGCGGGGGCGGAGTTCGCACGGGCCGCGGCGCTGACGCGGAACGAGCGCGAGCGGGCGCTGCTGATGGAGCGGGCCGAGGCGGCCGCGCGGGGCGAGGTGGCCTGAGCCCCGCGGTTCAGTGCTGCTCGAGGGCGGCGTGCTCGGCGGCTTCGTTCTGGCGGTTCATCTCGGTGCGCTCGAGGGCCAGCCGGTCGATCTCGGCCCTGAGGTTCGGGTTGTGCGCCATGAACTGCTGGAAATCGCGCACCGTCATGACGAGCAGCTCGCAATAGTCGACGGCGGTGACGTCGGCGTTCCGCCGGGCGCCGGAGAGAAGCGCCATCTCGCCGAAGAAGGTGCCGGGCCCGAGGCGAATCTTTCGGGTTCCGATCGAGACTTCGGCGCTTCCCGACGAGATGAAATAGATGCCGTCGGCGCGGTCGCCCTTGCGGATGATGCGGTCGCCCGGCGAGGCGGTCCGCGGGCGGAAGAGGAGAAGGAGCTCCTCGCGCTTCTCGGGGTCGACGGCGGCGAAGAGCGGGAAGCGTTCGACCGTCTCGCGGTCGCGGGCGGCACGCTCGGCCTCGCGGGCCTCGGCGCGTTCGCGCACGGTCTGCAGCGTGTGGCGGAGCTTCTCGATGTTCCTGGCGCCGAACTCGCCGGAGCGCGAGGCGAGGCGCTTGATCAGCCAGTCCGAGGCCGAGAAGACGAGCTGGTTGAGCGTGATCGAGATGAGCGCGCCGGCGAGGACGAGGTCGCGCGCCTCGCCGGTGAGCAGGCCGAGGCTGATGCCGAGGCCTATGAGGATGAACGAGAATTCGCCGATCTGGGCGAGGCTCGCCGAGACCGTCAGCGCCGTGCTCACGGGGAAGCGGAGGATGCTGACGACGAGGAAGGCGGCGACCGACTTGCCGACGATGATCAGCGCCACCACGAGAAGGACGGAGATCGGGTCCTTCCACAGGACGGAGGGGTCGAAGAGCATGCCGACCGAGACGAAGAAGAGCACGGCGAAGGCGTCCTGCATCGGCAGGGACTCAGCGGCGGCGCGGTGCGAGAAGCGGGATTCGGAAAGGACGACGCCGGCGAAGAAGGCGCCGAGGGCGAAGGAAACGCCGAAGACGGCGGCCGAGCCGAAGGCGATGCCGAGCGCGACGGCGAGGACGGAGAGGGTGAAGAGCTCGCGCGAGCCGGTGCGCGCCACCTGGGTGAGGATCCACGGGACGACGCGCGGGCCGAGGAAGATGGCCAGCGCGACGAAGGCGGCGACCTTGGCGAAGGTGATGAGGAGGGAGAGGGCGATCTCGCCGCCGCTGGCGGCAGGCGCCGCGCCATGGGCGTCGAGCGGGTGGCCGCCGAGGAGCTGGGCGAGGCTCGGGAGCAGGACGAGGATGACGACGGTGGCGAGGTCCTCGACGATCAGCCAGCCGACGGCGATGCGGCCATTGGTGGAATCGAGGGCGTTGCGCTGCTCGAGCGCCCGCAGCACGACCACGGTGGAGGCGACCGAGAGGCTGAGGCCGAAGACCAGGCCGCCGCCGAGGCTCCAGCCCCAGCCGAGCGACAGGCCGATGCCGAGGATCGTGGCGATGGCGATCTGCCCGACCGCGCCGGGGATGGCGATCCAGCCGACGGCGGCGAGGTCGGCAATGGAGAAATGGAGGCCGACCCCGAACATGAGGAGGATGACGCCCATCTCGGCGAGCTGGCCGGAGAGCTCGATATCGCCGACGAAGCCGAGGACGTAGGGGCCGGCGATGATGCCGGCGACCAGGTAGCCGACGAGCGGCGGGAGCTTCAGCCGGTCCGCCGCATAGCCGCAGGCGAAGGCCGCGACGAAGCCGATAGCCACCGTCGCGATCAGGGTTGCTTCGTGCGGCATTCCAGACCTCTCGGGGAATGGGTGAGAATGTCTCTAGGGCAAGGTGGGGCTGCGGGGCAAGCGGCGCGGCGGCAGGGAACCCCGGCAAAATGACGTACTTGACCGGCGCGGGGCGGCGGGGCTTGCTTCGGCGGAACGCGGAGCATCGACCCCATGAACCCGACAACCTGGCTTGCCTTTGCAGCCGCATCGCTCGTCCTCGTCATCATACCGGGGCCGACGGTGCTGCTCGTCGTCAGCTATGCCCTGACGCAGGGGCGGCGGGTGGCGCTCGCGGTCGCGGCGGGCGTCGCGGCGGGCGACCTCCTCGCCATGACCTTGTCGCTCGCCGGGCTCGGCGCGCTGCTCGCCACCTCGGCGACGCTGTTCACCGTGCTGAAATGGGCGGGCGCCGCCTACCTCGTCTATCTCGGCATCCGGCTGTGGCGGGCGGAGCCGAAGATCGGCGGGGTCGAGGCTACCGAGGACGCGCGGCCGGCGCGCGCGATCTTCGCCCATGCCTTCGTGGTGACGGCGCTGAACCCGAAGAGCATCGCCTTCTTCGTCGCCTTCGTGCCGCAGTTCATCGACCATTCGGCGCCGATCCTGCCGCAGTTCGCCATCATGGAGGCGACGTTCGTGGCGATCGGGGCGCTGAACGCGCTCGCCTATGCGCTGGCCGCCGACCAGATGCGCCTCCGCATCCGCCGGCCGGGGGTGCTGCGGGCCATCAACCGGACGGGTGCCACCTTCCTCGTCGGCATGGCGGCGGCGACGGCCACCGCGGCGCGCAACGGGACGTGACGATCGGACCGGGGTGACGGAACCCCGACAATGGCTTATCGGTTGCAGCGGGTGGGACGGGCGCCGAACGAAAGTTGCGGCCGATGAGTCGTGTCAGCCTCGCCATTGCCATCCTCCTCTTAGCCACATGGCCTGCCGCCGCGGCAGCGCCCCTGCGCTTCGGGTCGTTCAAGGACGACCTGTTCAAGCTGCCGGCGCCGACGTCGAAAAGCGCCGATGGCAGCTATGTCGTGATTCCCTTCGACGCCGCGCGGGACGTGAACGGGCGCGATGCCGAACCGGAGGTGAAGGCCAAGGCCAAGTACGTCTCCCTCGACGTCGACAAGGGGCAGAAGGACCTGGTGCTGGTCGACGGCAAGGCGAAGGTGCAGTTCGTCTCGGTCGGCGACATCCACAAGCCGGCGAAGACGGCTTTCATCTTCGTCCACGGCAAAGGCGGCAACCGCTTCCAGGGTGTCGACGACTGGACGTTCGGCGGCAACTTCAACCGGCTGAAGAACATCGTCGTCCGGGCCGGCGGCATCTACCTTTCGCCGCATGTGACCAGCGCCGGCTCGGCCGGCGTCGCCGAGGTGACGGTCCTGATGAAGGAATTCGCCGCCTATTCGCCGGGGGCGCCGATCTTCATCGGCTGCGCCTCGAATGCCGGGGACGTGTGCTGGACGCTCGCCTCGCGGACGGAGACGTCGAAGCTGATCGGCGGGCTTTTGCTTCTCGGCGCGACCAGCAATATCAGCTTTCTCTCGTCGCCGGCGGGGAAGGATCCGTCGCGCTACATTCCCGTCTATATCGCCCACGGCAACAAGGACAAGGTCATCCGGTGGCAGGCTCCGCAGATATTCTACAAGAACGTCAAGGCATTGCGGCCGGACTATCCGATCCGCTTCGTGGTCTTCGACGGCGGCACGCACGGCACGCCGATGCGCATGACCGACTGGCCGGCGGTGCTCAACTGGATGCTGTCGGTGAAGCGCGGATGAGGCGCCGGCTCGCACCCTTCGTGCTCGGCGCGGTGGCGCTGGCGGTGGCCGCCGGCGGCGCCGGTGCGGCTGGCTTCCGGCTGGCGGCGTGGAAGGATGACCTGTTCAAATATCCGGCGGTGATCTCGTCGAAGGACGACGGCGCCTATGTGGTCGTCGACTACAACCAGAAGCGCGACCTCGACGACCGCGACATCGTGCCGGAGAAGCAGACGAAGCCGGAATACGTGGACCTGTCGACCAAGAAGGTCGAGCAGGACATGACGCTGACCGACGGCGCCACCAAGGTGCAGTTCATCGGCGTCGGCAAGGTGCAGGGCAAGGCGAAGATCGTCGTCATCTACGTCCACGGGCGGAACGGCAACCGCTTCCAGGGCGCCAATGACGGGATGTTCGGCGGCAACTTCAACCGCATCAAGAATCTGATGGTGCGGAACGGCGGCGTCTACCTGTCGCCGGGCCTGCCCGATCTCGGCGCGCCGGGAGCGCGACAGGTGAAGGCGCTGGTCAAGCAGTATGCGGAGAATTCGCCGGGCGCGCCGATCTTCATCGCCTGCGGCTCACTCGGCGGGCAGGTGTGCTGGGCGCTCGCAAAGGATCCGGAGGTGGCGCCGCTGCTCGGCGGGCTGCTCCTCATGGGCTCGACCCATGACGACGGGTTCCTGAAGTCGGCCGCCTTCAAGGCCCGGCAGTTCCCGATCTACCTCGGCCACGGCAGCCACGACATCATCCTGAACTGGAAGGGGCAGGCGGGCTTCTATGCCAAGGTCAAGAAGGCCGCGCCCGACTATCCCATCCGCTTCGCGCTGTTCCAGTCGGGCTCGCACGGCACGCCGATCCGCATGACCGACTGGCGGATGCAGCTCAACTGGATGCTGCAGGTGGACGGGAAGTAGGGGGCGCTTGGGGAGGTGCCGGGCGCTCGGCCTCTCCCCACCGGGGCGAGGGTGAGCGTCGCGCTCTTCATTCCGTCACGCCCGCCAGCGATAGATCCAGTCGTTCTTCCCGAGGATGAGGCGGGGACCGAGGAGCCGCAGGGCGGCGTCGCGGGCGGTGGAGAGGGGCGGGGTCCAGTGGTAGGTCTCGCCGGTCGCGCGCGCCGCTTCCGCGACCTCTGAGACCCGCGGCTTGCGGGCGGCCTCGTAGGCGGCGAGGCCGGCTTCGGGCGACTTCGCCGCGGCGAGGCATTTCGCCAGCACCGCCGCGTCCTCGATCGCCATGGCGGCGCCCTGGGCGACGAAGGGCACCATGCCGTGGGCGGCGTCGCCGAGGAGGGCGATCGGCCCGTGGGTCCAAGGCCCGGTGGGGAAGAGGCTGGCGAGGGTCCATTTCTGCCAGGCAAGCGGCGCCCGGATGATCGCCTGCGCTTCTTCCGACCAGCGGGCGAAGCGGGAGAGGAGCACGCGCCTGTCGCCGGGGGCTGACCAGCCCTGCCGGTCCCAGGGCTCTTCGACGATGGCGACGATGTTGATCGCGGCGCCGGCCGAGACCGGATAGTGGACGAGGTGCGCATCGCGGCCGAGCCAGAGGCCGACGCGGTCGCGCGGCAGGTGGCGGGGGGCGTTGTCGACCGGCACCATGCCGCGCCAGGCGACGCGCCCGCTCGCCCGCGGCGTGGCGTGGTCGGGGATGCGGCTCCGCATCTCGGACCAGATGCCGTCGGCGCCGATCACGGCAATCGCGTTGATCACGTCGCGGGTGCCGTCGTGCTCGACGCGGACGAGCCAGGAGCCGGCGTGGGGGGCGAATTCGCCGACGGTCGCGCCGAGGCGGAGCGTGATGGCAGGATTGGCGCGGACGGCCTCGGCGAGCAGGTGCTGCAGGTCGCCGCGATGGATGGAACGGTAGGGATAGCCGTAGCGCTGGCGGAACGAAGCGGTGGGGACGCTGGTGATCAGCCGGCCATCGGCGCTGCGCACGTCGATGGCGGCGGGCTCGACGGCGACCGCGGCGATGGCCGCATCAAGCCCGAGGGCTGAGAGGACGCGGCCGGCATTGGGAGAGAGCTGGATGCCGGCGCCGACCTCGGAGAGCTCGCCGTTGCGCTCGGCAATGACGACGCGGAAGCCGGCATCAGCGAGGGCGAGGGCGGCGGCGAGGCCGCCTATGCCGGCCCCGGCAATGACGATGGTGCGCCTCTCGCCCATGGCAAAAGGCGCCGCCGCTCAGGCGGCTTCTTGCCAGAGATGGCCGGGCGGCCGGGTGTCGGTCGCCGCGAGGTCGGCCTTGTAGCGGTAGAGGGTCGAGCAATAGGGGCAGACCTTCTCGCCATCGTCGCCGAGGTCGAGATAGACGTGCGGATGGTCGAAGGGCGGATTGGCGCCGATGCACATGAATTCGGCGACGCCGATGTCGATCGTCGGGACGCCGTCATCGTTCTGGTAGTGCGGTATGACGTGGTCTGCCATGGCTCCGGCCC
This sequence comes from Hyphomicrobiales bacterium, assembly GCA_017305635.1. GTDB lineage: Bacteria > Pseudomonadota > Alphaproteobacteria > Rhizobiales > Kaistiaceae > JAFKKF01. The sequence goes on from JAFKKF010000007.1 coordinate 428,269, forward strand.
TGTTGTTCGCGCGCGGACAATAGCCCCATGCCGCGTGATTGGGTATAGGGTCGCGCCATGCCGAATTTCATCTCCGACGGGCTCGAAATCGCCTATGTGGACGAAGGCGAGGGCGAGCCGATCCTCCTCATCCACGGCTTCGGCTCGAGCCTCGCCGTCAACTGGCGCTCGACCAACTGGATCGACACGCTCGTCCGCGACGGACGCCGGGTCATCGCCATGGACGTGCGCGGCCACGGCAACAGCGCCAAGCCGCGCGAGACCGCGCTCTACCGGCCGGCGCTGCTCGCTGCCGACGCGGGGCGCCTCGTCGACCATCTCGGCATCGGGCGCATCGACGTCATGGGCTATTCCATGGGCGCGCGGATCGCGACCTTCCTGGCCCTGGCACGGCCGGAAATCGTCCGCTCCCTGATCATCGGCGGGCTCGGCATCGCCCTGGTCGAGGGACTGGGCGGGCAGGAGGAGATCGCCGCGGCGCTGGAGGCGCCGCCGGGGACGGAGATCGCCAGCGCGGTCGGGCGGAGCTACCGGCGATTCGGCGAGGCGACGAAGAGCGACCTGCCGGCGCTCGCCGCCTGCATGCGCTCGATGCGCGAGAACGTGAGCGCGACCGACATCGGGCGGCTCACCATGCCGGTGCTGGTGGCGGTTGGCGATCGCGACGAGGTGGCAGGCTCGCCGGACCGGCTGGCAGCGCTGATCCCGGGGGCGGAGGTGCTCGTCATTCCCGGGCGGGACCACATGCAGGCGACCGGCGACAGGGCCTACAAGCAGGGCGTTCTCGCCTTCCTCAAGGCGCGGCCGTGAAGCGGGAGAGGATTTCGCGCCGCCGCCCTTGCGGAAACACGAATTGCTCCTAAGTCACGGAATCGTAATGCGATCCTCCTAAGGATCGCGGCCTTGGGAGGCACGGGCGCCTGTGGTAGTGTCCCGCCCCGTTTGGAGAACGCCGATGAGCGTCAAGACCAGCCATTCGCGCGCCGAGAGCGTGACGTCCGTCGACCCCGTATGGGCGGCGGTGCGTGGCGACGCGGAAGCGATCGTGCGCGCCGAGCCGGCGATGGCCAGCTTCGTCCACGAGACCGTGCTCGCCCATGACCGGCTCGAGGATGCGATCGTCCATCGGCTCGCGGCGCGTCTCGCCAACCACGTGGTCAGCGCGGAAGGAATCCGCTGCGCCTTCGAGGATGCGCTCGCCGAGGATCGGGGCATTGCGGAGGCGATGCGCGTCGACCTCGCCGCGGTCTATGACCGCGACCCGGCGGTCAGCCGGCACATCGAGCCGATCCTCTATTTCAAGGGCTTCCACGCGATCGAGACCCATCGCCTGGCGCACTGGATGTGGTCGCAGTCGCGCATCGATTTCGCGCTCTACCTGCAGAGCCGCTCGTCGGAGATTTTCCAGACCGACATCAACCCGGCCGTACCGATGGGCAAGGGCATCTTCCTCGACCATGCCACCGGGCTGGTCATAGGCCAGACGGCGGTGATCGAGGACGACGTCTCGATCCTCCAGGACGTGACGCTCGGCGGCACCGGCAAGGAGGGCGGCGACCGCCATCCGAAGGTTCGGCGCGGCGTGCTGATCGGCGCCGGCGCGAAGATCCTCGGCAATATCGAGATCGGCGAAGGCTCGAAGGTCGCGGCCGGCTCGGTCGTGCTGCAGGCGGTGCCGCCCCATTCGACCGTCGCCGGCGTGCCGGCGCGCATCATCGGCGCCGCGGCACGGGAGCCGGCGCGCTCGATGGATCACTATATCCAATGCGACGACCCGTCGGGTTGAGAACGAGAAGAGGCTGAGAGCTTGGACCGCCAGGAAATACTGAAGCTGCAGAACTTCTTTCGCCGGCGGTTCAACCTGCCGTCCATCGAGGTCAAGCAGCGCCCGCAGAAGAAGGATTCGGCCGAGGTCTATATCGGGGACGAATTCGTGGGCGTGGTCTATCGCGACGACGAGGACGGCGACCTCTCGTACAATTTCACCATGGCGATCCTCGACATCGACCTGGAGTAGGGCGGGTTCGGCCGCATCGCCGAGGCCGCGGCTCCCCACCTTTCCGTCATGGCCGGGCTTGACCCGGCCATCCATGCCATGACGCTCCGGCACCCGCTGCGCGGCCACTTCGTCCGCGGTCCCTTCCCGCTACCGCGGTTCCTCTGAACCGTCATGGCATGGATCCCGGATCAGCGCCGCTTCGCGGCTTGTCCGGGATGACGTCGCTCATGGGGTCAATGCGGCGAGAAGAGGAACGAGTCGGCAAGCGCGTAGAGGCCGGCATCGAGGCGGCTCCAGTTCTCGAGCCGCGTGCGATTGAAGCGGTAGAGCAGGGTCAGCCCGCGGCCGAAATTGATCTCGCGCATGCAGGTCGAGGGGATTTCCCGCGTGGCTTCGGCGAGGCAGCGCGCGACGAAAGGCGCGGTGCCGCGCGGATCGAAGTAGACGATCTCGCCGTCATAGGGCGAATCGGCCTTCATCCGCCGCCCGACCAGACCGGCCGGGCCGGGCACGACCGGCCCCTCGAAGAACTGCTCGTAGACGCTTGCCAGTCGATCGGTCGAATCGAGCTCCGTCACGCGCGGCGACACCGTAACGTAGATCAGCGGCGCGTCGGTCGAGGTATCCTTGAAGTCGTCGGCGACGTCCTCGGAGAAGCCCTCCAGCGTCGGCCAGTGGAGGAGGAGGCTCAGCCGGTCGAGCTCGCCGCCCCGGCGGTCGGAGCGGAAGCGGATCATGTTGGCCGGGACGGTCAGCTTCTCCCCGGCAATGGTGAGGCTGACCGGCGAGGGCTTGCCGTCGAGGCCGCGGAGCGCAATGGAATCGCGATAATTGTCGATGGCGGCGCCGATGCCCCAGGCGGCTCCCCCGATCGCGGCAAGCGCCAGCGCAATGAGGAGGGCCGGGCGCAGCCATCCGCCCGCCTCATGGGGTTCCTCGGCGTGCCTGAGGGTGCCGGCGGCAAGGGTCATGGGCGGAGGCTAAAGTACCGTCCCTTAACGAAACGCTAACCCTAACGGGGCCGTGCCCGGCGGCCGGAAAGCGGCAGGGCGCGGGGATTCCGGTGGTTAGCGGCCCCGGTATGGCGGTTGCAACCCAGACAGGACGGGCCCGCCAGGTGGCCCGGAATGGGACAGCGGGTGGCGACGTGCTGCGGGAATTGCTTCTTCTTCTCTACGCGGTCGCGGTGGGTTTCGTCGCGGCGGGCATCACGGCAAGCTTCTACAAGATGGTCAGCTCCGAGCCGGCGCGGTTCGCGCTTTTCGGCCAGAGCGTGCTCGCCTGGGTGACGACCTTCGCCTTCTGCGCGCTGACCGGCCCGGTGATCGTCGTCGACATCGCGCTCCGCCGGGTGCGGGACGAGAAGCTGCCGCTCGGCTGGCTCGCCGTCGGCGTCGGCATGGCCGCGATCTGGAGCTGCTGCGTCGGCATCGTGATGCTTGAACTGGTGCTCGCGGTCCGCGACAGTCTCGCCTGACAGGTTCGGGAGGACGTCATGACCGTCTACACGCTCGGCGGCATCGCCCCGACGCTGCCGGATGCGGCCCGGCACTGGATCGCGCCGGACGCGGCAGTGATCGGGAAGGTGACGCTCGGCGCCGGCGTCGGCATCTGGTTCGGCGCAGTGCTGCGCGGCGACAACGAGCCGATCGCGGTCGGCGAGGACACCAACATCCAGGAGCATTGCATGCTCCATACCGATCCCGGATTCCCGGTGACGATCGGGCGCGGCTGCACCATCGGCCATCGCGCCATCGTCCATGGCTGCACGATCGGCGACAACGTGCTCATCGGCATGGGGGCGATCATCCTCAACGGCGCGCGGATCGGCGAGAACTCGCTGGTCGGCGCCGGTGCGCTGGTGCCCGAAGGGCGCGAGATTCCGCCCGGCTCGCTGGTCATCGGCATGCCCGGCAAGGTGGCCCGGCCGCTCGGCGAGGCGGAGATCGCCCGCAACCGGGCTTCGGCAGCCAACTACGTCGCCAACTGGCAGCGCTTCCAGCGCGAGCTCGGAGGCTGAACGGCAAAAAAGTGAGCCGGCCCCGGGGCAGGGGCCGGCTCGATGGACCCGGTCAGTGGGGACGGGGGGTGGGACGCGACCAGGTCCAAATTCGGCGAAACTTCAGCTTCACCCCACGCCTTCCGGCGCTCCCCTAATTCTTGAGGCTGCTCACCTCCAGCGAACCGCGGCCATCCTCGATCGAGACCCATTGGCCGGTATCGAAGCCCGACTGCCGCTTGATGTAGGTGTAGGGCGTCTGGCTCCACACCTTCACGTGGGGATCGAGGTTATCGAGGACGAGATCACCCTTGTCGGTCAGCACGGTCAAAACTGCGTGACCGTCGCCGTTCTTCTGGCGCACCACGGTCATCAGGAGATCGCCGACCGGCCAGCCCATGGCGATGAGCTTGCGGCGCTTGAGGAGCGCGAGGTCCTCGCAATCGCCGCGGGTCGTCGGATATTCCCACCACTCGGCCTTGCCGTAGATTTCCATGTCGGTCGCCGGAGCGATGCGCGTGTTCACGTCGTCGTTCACCGAGAGCAGCTGGTTGAGCGCCTTGGCCGACAGGCGCATGCGCTTCTCGGCCGAGCTCCTGACCTCGCATTCCGCCCGGTAACGCTGGCAGAACTCGTAGTGGCCGATCGGCTGCGAGGTCCTGCCGGTGACGGTCATGAACGGCTGGTCCGCTTTCAGTTCGACCGCATTTGAAGATATACTTGCAGAAATCAGTATTCCTGCAGAAGCAAGAATTGTTTTTGCCCACCCGAAGGTCATTGTCCCGCTCTCCCCAACCCCGAGCGTGACTATGACAGCAACGTTTTTATTCCGGTCTAAGGTGAACTGGTGAAATTGAGGGTTGGAAGCTAGGGTTTGTTAAGCATGGCGAGGGGGGAGGGCCATGCTCATCGGGCGAACCCAACGATCGTCATGGCCAGCCTTGTGCCGGGCTCCAGGGAGATGCGGGTGCCGAAGCCCGGCGGGCATGCGCCATCCCCGCCGATCCCAGGTCAAGCCGGGGATGACGTCGCGGGGGGATGTCGGTCGCGGAAGGCGAGGGGAGGCGAGGCGCCGCGGTCAGCCGCGGGCGCGGGTCAGGCGAGGCCCTGCTCGAGGGACTCGACCGTCTGCATGACGGCGAACTCGACGGCGATGCCTTCCTCGAAGAGGCGCACCACGGTCGCGCGGAGATTGCCGACCATGACGGGCGAGCCGATCGGCGGGCGGGCATCGAGGGCGAGCGCGGCACCGGAGAGCGACAGGTCGATGATGCGGCTCTCGTAGATGCGGCCGTCGGGGAAGGCGAGGGTGGCGGTCGGCCGGGCGGGCGTGACGCGGTTGTGCCGCCGGTCCTCGGGGAGGTTGAGCTCGTGGCGGTTGGCGAGCCAGGTAAGCTTGGCCGCGAGCTTGTCCTTCTTGCGCAGCGTCGCGTTGATGGTCATGGCGAAGCCGGCATCGTGGATGCGGACGATCTCGCCCTCGATGCGGCCGATATGGTCGACATAGACGACGACGCGCTCGCCGACCCGCCCGACGACGGGGGTGATCAGCGCCGCGCTGCCGGGCGAGAGATCGGCGGTCTGGCAGGGATATTCGTGGCGGTCCTCGAGCATGAACCGGCCGAGCAGGTTCACCTTGACGCGCTGGTAGCGCCGGCGGTCGTGGCGGCGCATGAGGGAACGTTGACGATGGGCCTGGGCGAGGGTCATTGACCGCAGAGTGCTCGGGGGTGCGGAGCCGACAAAGGACCTTAGTGGGATTGGGGTTAACGGGAGGTAACGCGAGGGCGAATCGCGTTCAGGTCTTGCCGCCGTCGAGGACGACCAGGTGCCGGTGCCGGCGACGGTTCTCCAGCGCGAAGGGAATGACCACGCCGGTTTCCGCCCGGTCGCTCGCCCGGCGCATGAAATGCGGCCGCTCATTCGGCCAGATCATGCGGAGGCTGACCACCGTCTGCGAGACGACCGGCTCGGCGCCGACCCAATAGGGCCGCTCGCCGACCGCGACCGAGCCGAGGATGCGGTCGTAGCGCTCGCCGCTATGGCTGAGCGGGAGCATGAGGAGCTCTGCGGTGAGGGAATGGTCGCCGGCGGTGGCGACCGAGAAGGTCACGACGGCACCGGCGGCGTCCTCCGAGACGGCGGTGCCGAGCGTCGCCAGCGCGTTGCGGTCCTCGGGCGACCACAGGTCGAGGAAGTTGTCCCCCTTCATCTCGCGGCCGTAGAGCGCGCAGATGCGGGTGCCGGCGAGGCGGATGATGTAATTCTCGCGCCCGGCGACTTCGAGGATGAAGGTATCGGCGAGGATGCGGCGGATATCGCTCGGCTCGATGTCGCTGCGCCGCGGGGCAGGGCGCCCACGGCGGACCCGGTCCCAATAGTCGTAAAGCTCGCGCGAAGTCGTCTGTTTCATTCTGGCCGCCCGTCTCAAAAGAACCCCGCGCGGAAACGCCGCCGGCAGGCCGGATCGGCATTTCCCGTGCAGGATCGGGACAGGCTTCCCGGCCTGTTCCCACCCGAGTGAGTGGCACTGCAGCCACCATGCCATCGCGGGCGGATTTGCGGAAAGTTTTCTGAAAACTTCCCGCCATCAACCTTAATCAACGGCTGCGATTGCCAGCCGGCGGCATGCGTGAGAACGTCCCGTTGTCCACGTTTGTTGCCGCATCATCCACCCTGGCTCGGCGGTGTGGTGCGGGTAACGTCCCAAAAGATGCCGTCTCCGGAATGAAGAGGCCGGGGACGGCATCTTTTTTCGTGCGGGTGCTTTATTCGCGCGTCGCGGCGGCTAATCTCCGCCGCCATGCTCGATCAACCCTCCCCGCCCGCCGGACGCCCGGCCATGTTCAACCTGCCGAAGGTGGTGACGGCGGCGATCGCCGTGCTCCTCGGCATCCATTTCATCCGCGCCTATCTCCTGCCGCCCGACCAGGATCTCTGGGTGACGCTCGCCTTCGCCTTCATTCCGGCACGCATCACGGCGGCGGCGGACCTCGCCTCGGCGCTTCCCGGCGGGGCGGGGGCGGAAGCGTGGACCTTCCTCACCTATGCCTTCCTCCATGCCGACTGGGGCCATGTCGGGCTCAACTGCCTGTGGATGGCGGCCTTCGGCAGCCCGGTGGCGTGGCGGTTCGGAACGACGCGGTTCCTCGTCCTGTCGGCGGTCTGCGCGGTGGCCGGCGCGATGCTGCACCTGGCGCTCCATTCCAACGACATGGTCCCGCTGGTCGGCGCCTCCGCGGCGATCTCCGGGCAGATGGCGGCGGCGACGCGCTTCGCATTGCTCGCGGGAATGCCGCTCGGCGGCATGGCGGCGGGGCACAACGAAATCTACCGCCGGCCGGCGGCGACGCTCGGCGTGCTCATCCGCGACAGCCGGGTGATGACGTTCCTGCTGGTATGGTTCGGCGTCAACGCGGTCGTCGGCATCGTCGGATCGGGGACGCTCTCTTCCGGCAGCATCGCCTGGGAAGCGCATGTCGGCGGATTCCTCGCCGGCCTCCTGCTTTTCCCGCTCCTCGATCCGGTCGGCACGGAGGCGCCCGCCGACCGCGTCTGAGCGTTTTTGCTGCAGTGCATATTGAAAGCTGCGACAGCCGGACGCACCCTTCAGATGTCGACGCCGGATCCGTCCCCGGGCGAGGCCGCCTGGCGCGGATCGGCAGGGAGGAGGAGTGCGATGACTGTTGCCAGCATACTTGCGGCCAAGGGCCGGATCGTCGCCACGACCAATGCGACGCGGACCATCGGCGAGGCCGTGGACGAGCTTGCCGAGCGCAGGATCGGCGCGCTCGTGGTGGTGGACGGGGTCGACCGCGTGGTCGGCATCATCTCGGAACGCGACATCGTCAAGGCGCTCGCGCGGACGGGCGCGCGCGTGCTGGCCGACCCGGTCGGCACGATCATGACCCGCGACGTCGTCACCTGCGCCGAGACCGAGACGGTGATCGGCGTGATGACGCGCATGACCCGCGGCCGCTTCCGCCACCTGCCGGTGGTGAAAGGCGGGCGTCTCGCCGGCATCATCTCGATCGGCGACGTGGTCAAGGAGCGCATCGGCGAGGTCGAGCGCGAGGCCGACGAGATGCGGAGCTACATCGCGACCGCCTGAGCCGGCGGCCGGTCAGGCAAGGCCGGCGAGGACCTCGGCGATTTCCGGCGTCGCCCGGCGGGCCGACTCGTAGCCGATGTCTATCGCCTCGCCGGCGCGGTGGAAGTCGAAAAGGCCGAGGGTGCCGACCTTCGGGCCGATGGTGACGTCGGGAGGATCGCCGGCGAGCCGCGAGCGCGCGATGCGGTCCTGGATGATGTTGAAGGCCTCGATCATGACCGCCGAGATTCCGGGCGGCCCGTTCTGCCGCCCGATCAACTGGCGGCGCAGCACATGGCGCGCGTCCGGCACGGCGGCCGGCATGGTCTCGTCGCCGCTCGGGGCGGCCTCGGGAAGCTCGCCGCCATGGTTCTGGACGACCGTGCCGCGGCCGAAGACGTCGCTCTGCAGGTTGACCGCGATGACGAACTCGGCGCCCATGGCGCGGGCGACCGTCACCGGGACCGGATTGACCAGCGCACCGTCGACCAGCCAGCGGCCGCCGACGCGGACCGGCTGGAAGATGCCGGGGAGCGCATAGGAAGCGCGGAGCGCCTCGACGAGCGGCCCGCGCGAGAGCCAGATCTCGTGGCCGGTGCCGAGTTCCGTCGCCACGCAGGCGAAGCGGGGCCGGAGCCCCTCGACGGTGAGGTCGCCGAGGCGCGTGCCGAGCAGCTTGCTGAGGCGATTGCCGGAAATGAGCCCGCTGCCGGCGAAGTTGAGGTCGAGGAGGCCGAAGACGCGGCGCCGCGTCAGACCGCGGGCGAAGCGCTCGAGCTCGTCGAGCGCGCCGGCGGCGTAGCATCCGCCGACCACGGCGCCGATCGAGGTACCGGCGATGATGTCGGGGACGAGGCCGGCTTCGGTGAGCGCGCGGACGACGCCGATATGGGCCCAGCCGCGCGCCGCGCCGCCGCCGAGGGCGAGGCCGATGCGCGGCCGGCGCGGTTCGCCGGCCGGCGCCGGAGTCGTTCCCGATCCGCCGGATTCACTCCGCCAGAAAAAGCCGTTCGCGCCAAACATGAACGAAAGCCCTCGCGCGCGCCCGCATGATATTCCATCACCCTAGGGTGGCCGCATCAAGGTGGCGGAAACCTTAATGGCCGTGGGCGGCACCTGGTCGCGGCATGGCCGGATCGAAGGAAAGGGCGAGGCCGGGCGTCGGTGCGGCACCGACGGGGACGGTGCGGTAGAAGCAGGAGCGATAGCCGGTATGGCAGGCGGCGCCGTCGCCGGCGATGGACGCCTTGAGGATCACGGCATCCTGGTCGCAGTCGATGCGCAACTCGCGGACGGCGAGCGTGTTGCCGCTCGATTCGCCCTTGCGCCACATGGCCTTCCGCGAGCGGCTCCAGAACCAGCCCTCGCCGGTGGCGATGGTCCTTGCCAGCGCCTCGGCGTTCATGTGCGCGACCATCAGGATCTCGCCCGAGCCGGCATCCTGGACGATGGCGGTGACGAGGCCGTCGCGGTCGAACTTCGGCATGAGGGTGGTGCCGGACTCGGCCCTGGCTTCGTCGCGGGGGGCAAAAAGGGAAGGGGCGTCGGTCATGGTCGGGTTCCCGTGCGCCAGCGGCGCGATCGCCGGGAGCGGGGCTCAGGCGCCGCGCGTGCCCCGGCTGACGAGGGTAAGGAAGCGCTGCTGCTCGGCCGGATCGTCGCGGAAGACGCCGGTGAACTGCGTGGTGACGGTGGAGGCGCCGGGCTTGTGCACGCCGCGCAGCGTCATGCACTGGTGCTCGGCCTCGACCATGACGGCGACGCCGCGCGGCTTCAGCGTCTCGTCGATGGCGCCGACGATGTCGGCGGTCAGGCGCTCCTGCGTCTGCAGGCGATGGGCGAAGGTATCGACCACGCGGGCGAGCTTCGACAGGCCGACGACCTGGTCCTCGGTCGGGAAATAGGCGACGTGGGCGCGCCCGATGAAGGGCACCATGTGGTGCTCGCAATGGGAGAAGAAGGGGATGTCGCGCACGACGACGATGTCGTCGTAGTGGCCGACGTCGTCGAAGGTGCGCTCCAGCCAGCGGGAAGCGTTCTCGCGGTAGCCGGAGAAGAACTCCTCGAAGGCGCCGAGCACGCGCCGGGGCGTATCGACGAGGCCGTCGCGGTTGGGATTGTCGCCGGCAAAGGCGATGAGCGTGCGGACGGCCGCCTCCGCTTCCTCGCGGCTCGGCTTCTCGACGGGGGCGGGGATGGCGGATTGGGCTTTCGGGGGCTTTCCGCTGCAGGCATCCATTGAACCAACACTCCTTGGCCAGCGCCCGTGCGGCGCCGGCCGGCGCATATATATAGGCGGCGTGGCGGGAAGCGAAGCAATTCGGCATCATAGCAGCCAAACGGCGAGAAAAACCGTGCCCGGCGCGACCTTTAGGCCATAGACGGCATTCCGCCGGTAGCGTCGGGAAGCGGGTTTTCCTATATTTGCCGGACCATGCTCGACGAGGTCTATAACCGCCACATCCTGGAACATGCCGGCTCGATTCCGCGGATCGGGCGGCTCGACCATGCCGATGCCACGGCGACGGCGCATTCGCGCCTCTGCGGCTCGACGGTGACGGTGGACCTGAAGATGGAGGGCGACGTCGTCACCGATTTCGCCCATGACGTGCGTGCCTGCGCGCTCGGCCAGGCGTCCTCCTCGATCATGGCGAAGAACATCGTCGGCGCCCATGCCGACGAGCTCCGCGCGGTGCGCGAGACGATGCGGAAGATGCTGAAGGAGAACGGGCCGCCGCCGGAGGGCCGTTTCGCCGAGCTGAAATACCTGGAGCCGGTCCGGGACTTCAAGGCGCGGCATGCTTCGACCATGCTGACATTCGACGCGGTAGTCGATGCCATCGGCCAGATCGAGGCGACGCGCGCCGGCCGTTGAAGGGCGCGCACAGACGGGGGAAGCGATTTGGACGACGGTCTCGTGACGTTGATCAGCCGGCGCTGCGTGCCGGATATCGTCGATGCGCTCGTGGCGGCGGTGGAGAAGGCGGGCATGACGGTCTTCGCCCGCATCGACCATGCCGCCAACGCGGCTGCCGTCGGCCTGACATTGCGCCCGACGGTGCTGGTGCTCTTCGGCAATCCCACCTCCGGGACGGTGCTGATGCACGACGAGCAGACGGCTGGCCTCGACCTGCCGATGCGCGCGCTCGCCTGGGAGGACGAGAACGGCGAATACTGGCTCACCTACAATGATCTCGCGTGGCTGGCGCGGCGGCACGACCTCGGGCCCGACAGCGCGGCGATGATCCATGCCATGGAAACCGGCATGGCCTCGATCGCGCGGACGGTGACCGGGAACTGACGTTCCCATCGTGGCGCGGCCCTGTTGCCGGAGCAGATCGTGAGCCGGCTTACCCACCTCCTGCGCCAGTGGAAGGCGGCCCGCCTCGCCGCGGCCGTCCGGCCGGAGGTCGTGGTGGCGACGGCAACACCCGAACCTGAAAAAGCGCCGCCCGGACCGGTGGAACCTGCCGCGCCGGAACCGCCGCCAGTCGCCGAAGCCGCCCCGCCGGCGGGACCGCCGGTCGCCATCCATCCGCTCCTGCCGACCGATGCGATCATGGCCATCCAGCGGGGCACGCTCCACTATCGCTACCGGGGCCGGCAGATGCTCAAGTGCCCCTTCGACCTGGCGCTCTACACCGAGCTGGTCGGCGATCTCAGGCCGGGCACGATCCTCGAACTCGGCTCGTTCAAGGGGGCGAGCGCGCTCTGGTTCGCCGACGTGCTGCGGGCGCATGGACTGAACGAGAGCCGCGTCCGTTCGCTCGACATAAAGCCGGTGACCGACATCGACGATCCGATGGTCACCTATGGCCATATCGACCTCGCCGATCCGGCGACCTGGCCGACGGCGGCGTTCATCGACGGCCTGCGGCGGCCGATCCTCTATGTCGATGATGCCAGCCACCAATACGATCACGTCCTCGGGCTGCTGCGCTTCGCCCATGGCTGGCTGCGGGCGGGCGACTACCTGGCCATCGAGGACGGCAATATCGACTACATGCCGGGCTACCCGCAGCACTTCAACGGCGGGCCGTTGCGGGCGATCCGCGAATTCCTCGCCGAGCATCCCGAGGAGTATCGCATCGACCGGCGCCGGTGTGATTTCTACGGCACCAACGTCACCTGGAACATCGACGGCTACATCGAACGGGTGCGCTGACGGAGGTATCTTGTGCGCGGATGCGCGGTGGCGGATAGTCCGCCGGCTTCAACCCTGGGAGGAACCTTCGCCATGCAGTCCCGCATTCTGCGCGTCGCGCTTGCTGCCGCTGCGACCGCCATGCTTGCCGTGCCGGCCTATGCCCTGTCGTCGGACGCGCAGAAGATCGTCGACCTGGTGAAGAAGGAGAATCCCGTCCTGAAGCCGGTCTGCTCGGACCAGTCGAAGCTGAAGACCGCGGTCACGCAGGCGACGACCTCGCTCTACGAGAAGGGCGAGCTTTCGGGGAATCCCAAGTCGGCGGGGCAGGAGGCCGGCAAGTACCTCTACCAGAACTGTTCCTGAGGCTTCAGCGCCGCGAGGGGATACGGATCGGAACGAGACCGACGCCGGCGGTGGTCACCAGCCAGGCGAAGCGGAGCGCATCCATGCGGCCGAGGCCGGCGCGGCGGTAGCCGATGTAGTAGCGCTGGAACCGGATCATCTGATCCTCCCGTGAATGACCCCGAAGTGCGGACAGGAACTCCCGATACGCGAATCCGTTCCCATGAAGGCTGCGCGCCAAAGGTGAACGGAAGCTTATGGCCTTGCGGCGGTCGCGCGGCGGGCCCACCTTCGCCGCCATGACTCCGGCCCCCCGCGCTTCGCTCCTCTTGGCGGTCGCGCGCATCCCGCGCGTTCTCGGGATCGGTGCGATCAAGGTCTACCGCGTGACGCTGTCCTCGCTCATCGGGCGGCAGTGCCGCTACCTGCCGACCTGCTCGGAATATGCCGAGGAGGCGGTCAGGCGCTACGGGCTCTGGGCCGGGTCGTGGATGGCGCTGTCGCGCCTGCAGCGCTGCGGGCCGATGGGGGCCTCTGGCTACGATCCGGTGCCCGATGCGCCGTTGCCGGGCGCGCGCTGGTACCTGCCCTGGCGCTACGGGCACTGGACCGGCAAACACATCCATCCCGACCTGCGGCTCGACCGGTAGGAGGGCCGGCGGCCGGCTATTCGCCGACCGCGATGCTGCCCTTCATCATCGGGTGGAACTTGCAGAAATAGTCGAAGGTGCCGGCAGCGTCGACGGTCAGTGAGGCGGTCTTTCCGGCGGGCACCATCACGTCGAAGGACTTGTCGCGGGCGGTGGCGGTGTGGGCGACGAAGTCCTTGTTGGTCCAGGTGACGGTGTCGCCGGGCTTTGCCGCGATCGCCGCCGGCGAGAACTTCATGTCGGCGATCGTGACCTCGATCGTCGCCGCCTCCGCCGGCGCTGCGAGCGCGGCGAAGGCGACAGCGAGGGAGAGCGCGGCGAGGATGCCGGGGCGGGGCATTGGTCTCTCCCTCACTTCAGCATCGTGACCAGCATCTCGGCATGCTGCTGGTGGCCCTGGAAGATCTGCAGGCCCGTATTGAGCAACGCCTTCAGCTCGGCATTGCCGGTCGCCGGGATGAGCGTCTGCTCGAGGGCGCCGTTGACCGCCTTGTGATAGGCGAGCTCGTTGGCGGCATAGGCCTTGTCGAACTCGGCGCCGGTGAGCTTGGCGAGCTTCGCCTGCGTCTCCGCCGACTGGGCGACGAGGCCCTTGCTGACGTCGTTGTCCTCGGGCGTGACGTTCAGCTTCTTCAGGAGCGCCAGCGCCTTGTCGTTCACCGCCTGGTGGTCGGCGACCATGTTGTTGGCGAAGGCGATGATATCGGCGTTCTTCGAGGTCTTGAGGGCGAGCTGCGCCGCCTTGATGTCGATGTCGCCGGCCGTGTAGGCGATATGCGCGATCTGCGCGTCGTTCAGCTTGTCGGCGCTCCGGGCGGGCGCCGCCACGAAGGCGAGCGAGAAAGCGAGAAGCGCGGCACCAATTGCCTTGTGCATGATCCATCTCCTTGGCTTCCGCTGCGGCAGGGGCAGCGGACAGGAGATTGGATGCCGCTTCGCTTCAAAGGTTCCCGGTCGAGCGAAGTCCGGCGACCACCTTTTCGGCGATGCGCTCGCAGCGTGGGTCCTCGAAGGGGAAGACGTCCTTCAGGACCGGCCCGACGCGGCTCTCGACCGCCTCGCGGAGCATTCGCCGCGCGCGGTGCAGGCGGGTCTTCACGGTCTCCGGCCGGATGTCGAGGAGCGTGGCCGTCTCCTCGATGCTCATCGCCTCGACGATCCGGGCCATGAGAACGAGGCGGAAGTCCTGCGGCAGGCGGTCGATCGCTTCCTCGAGGAGGTGCTGGATCTGGTGCCGCGCCGCGGCCTGCTCGGGATCCGGCTGCGGCGTGCCGTGGGGCAGGGCGAGGGGCTGTCCGCGGGCGGCGTCGATCTCGTCCATGGTGCTCCAATCCACCGTCGGGCGACGCCGGCGAAGGCGGCCCATGGCCTCGTTCATGACGATGCGGCAGAGCCAGGTGCCGATCCCGGCATCGCCGCGGAAGGCATCGAGGTTGGCGAAGGCCTTCAGGTAGGATTCCTGGAGGGCGTCCTCCGCCTCGCTGTCGTCGCGGAGGATGCTGCGCGCGATGCGGTAGAGACGGCGGTTGTTGCGCTGGATGACGGCGCGGACGGCCGCTTCGTCATGAAGGCGGAGCCGGCGCAGAAGGTCGCCGCGTCCATCGGCAAGCTCGTGTGGCCGGTCGTCGATCTGCGTGTCCATCCTGTCCTCCGGCTGATCCTATCCGGACTTGGATGCCGGTGACGGCAAAAAGGTTCCCGGCGATCGTGTCCTCAGGCGCTGCCGATCAGGATGCCGGTGAGGAAGACGAGCACGCCGCCGATCACGACCTGGTAGGCGGCGCGCAGGAACGGCGTGTCCATGAAGCGGGCCCGGATCCAGGCGATCACCCAGAGTTCGACCGCGACCACGGCAACGGCGATGCCGGTCGCCCACCAGAAGCTCGGGATGAGATAGGGGAGCGTGTGGCCGATGCCGCCGATGGCGGTCATCAGTCCGCAGACCAGGCCGCGCAGCCAGGGATGGCCGCGCCCGGTGAGGCTGCCGTCGTCGGAGAGCGCCTCGGCGAAGCCCATGGAGATGCCGGCGCCGATGGAGGCGGCAAGGCCGACGAGGAAGGTCTGCCAGGAATCGTGGGTGGCGAAGGCGGCGGCGAAGACCGGCGCGAGCGTCGACACCGAGCCGTCCATGAGGCCGGCGAGGCCGGGCTGGACGATCTGCAGCACGAACATGCGCCGGGCGGTCTCGCTCTCCTCCCTCCGCGCCGATTCCGGGACCGAGGCGACCAGCTCGCGGGCATGGGCCTCGTGGCCGGCCTCGATGTCGGCGAGGTCGCCGAGCAGCTTGCGGACGGCCGGATCGGTCGTGCGCGCGGCCGCCTTGCGATAGAAATTCGCGGCCTCCGCCTCCATCGTCTCGGCGCGGTGGCGCAGGCGGTCGATATCGTAGGTCGGCTGCAGCCAGAAAGAAGGCCGCCGGATGAAGCCGCGGATGTCTTCGCGGCGGATCAGCGGGATGTGGTCGCCGAAGCGCTCGCGATAGAGGTCGAGGAGCATGCGGCGGTGCTCGCTCTCGTCCTCGGCCATGCGGATGA
Organism: Hyphomicrobiales bacterium; assembly: GCA_017305635.1. Taxonomy (GTDB): domain Bacteria; phylum Pseudomonadota; class Alphaproteobacteria; order Rhizobiales; family Kaistiaceae; genus JAFKKF01. The sequence goes on from JAFKKF010000007.1 coordinate 444,030, forward strand.
AGATTTGGGCCGATGCCGGGTATTGCTCGCGGAGGCCGTCCGCGAAGTCGCGGTAGAGGCGGCCGTCCTCCTCCTCGTTCTGGATGGCGAGCGCGAGCACCTCGCGATCGGTGAGGTCGGAGAAGGGCTTCTGCGAGGCGGAATGGAAGAGCGGCAAGGAGGATGTCCAAGTTTGGAATAATTCCAAATATGGACGGGGTGCGGTGAACGCACAAGGCAGAAAGACATAGATGGCCGGCACAAGGCCGGCCATCTACGGATTATCTCCTGCTGCTGCTCAGGCGCTCTCGCGGGCGAGGCCGTAGCCGGAGGCGAGCTTCCGGCCGATCTCATGCACGGCGGCGAGGCGCCCCTCGTCGATGCGCGGACCCTGCCGGCGGAGCGAGGCGTGCCAGAGCGGATGCTGCTCGACGATGACGACGGTGGACGCGTCCGTATCGGCATAGTCGCCGTGGTTGCGCAGCTCCGCGGCGATGAGCTCGACAAGCTCGGCAGCCGTCTTCATCGGCTTCGGCATGATGTCTGAACCTCTCCTCGTCCGGTCTTTCGCCGGCTCTTCACAACGCCTTAAGCCTGTCCCGGTTTCAGCCTCCTTACGATTTCCCCTCGATTGCCGGACTACTGGACGGACTGGTTATCAGATTGTATCTGTCCGGCGCCGGAACACCGGCTTTTCCCACGGAAACGCTTACCTGCGCTCGTGTGCAGGAGTGAGCAGGAGAGACAGATGGTACAGCTTACTTTCCCCGACAATTCGGTTCGCGAGTTCTCCGCCGGGGTGACCGGCCGGGAGATCGCCGAGGGCATTTCCAAGTCGCTCGCCAAGAAAGCGGTGGCGGTGGCGCTCGACGGCGAGCTCGGCGACCTTTCCGACAGAATAGAGCGCGACGCGAAGATCGAGATCGTCACGCGCGACGATCCGCGCGCGCTCGGCCTCATCCGCCACGACGCCGCGCATGTGATGGCGGAGGCGGTGCAGGAGCTCTATCCGGGCACGCAGGTCACCATCGGGCCGGTGATCGAGAACGGCTTCTATTACGATTTCTTCCGCAACCAGCCCTTCACCCTCGACGACCTGCCGGCGATCGAGGCGAAGATGCGCGAGATCATCCAGCGGAACGCCCCCTTCACCAAGGAGGTCTGGTCGCGCGACCAGGCGAAGAGTGTGTTCGAGAAGAAGGGCGAGGCCTTCAAGGTCGAGCTTGTGGATGCCATTCCGGCTGACCAGGACGTCAAGATCTACAAGCAGGGCGACTGGTTCGACCTCTGCCGCGGGCCGCACATGGCCTCGACCGGGCAGATCGGCTCGGCATTCCGGCTGATGCGGGTGGCGGGCGCCTACTGGCGCGGCGATCCGACCAAGCCGATGCTGTCGCGCATCTACGGCACCGCCTGGCACAACGAGGAGGAGCTGAAGGCCTATCTCCACATGCTGGAGGAGGCCGAGAAGCGCGACCATCGCCGGCTCGGCCGCGAGATGGACCTCTTCCATTTCCAGGAGGAGGGGCCGGGGGTCGTGTTCTGGCATCCGAAGGGCTGGACCATGTTCCAGGAGCTCGTCGCCTACATGCGGCGCCGGCTCCGCGGCACCTACCAGGAGGTCAACGCCCCGCAGCTCCTCGACAAGTCGCTGTGGGAGACGTCCGGCCACTGGCAGACCTTCCGCGAGGCCATGTTCAAGGCGCAGCCGGCGGGCGACGAGATCGACGACAATGACCGCGTCTACGCGATCAAGCCGATGAACTGCCCGGGCCATATCCAGATCTTCAAGCACGGGCTGAAGTCGTATCGCGACCTGCCGCTGCGGCTCGCCGAGTTCGGGGCGGTGCACCGCTACGAGCCGTCGGGTGCGCTGCACGGACTGATGCGCGTGCGCGGCTTCACCCAGGACGACGCCCACATCTTCTGCACCGAGGAGCAGATGGCGGCCGAGTGTTTGAAGATCAACGACCTGATCATCTCGACCTATGCCGATTTCGGCTTCACCGAGATGGTGGTGAAACTCTCCACCCGGCCGGAGAAGCGCGTCGGCACCGACGAGGCGTGGGACCATGCCGAGGCGGTGATGATGGACGTCCTGAAGCAGATCGAGGCGCAGTCGGGCGGCAGGATCAAGACCGGGATCAACCCGGGCGAGGGCGCCTTCTACGGGCCGAAGTTCGAATATGTGCTCCGCGATGCGATCGGCCGCGACTGGCAGTGCGGGACGACCCAGGTCGACTTCAACCTGCCGGGCCGGTTCGGGGCCTACTACATCGACAAGGACGGCGAGAAGAAGACCCCGGTGATGATCCACCGCGCCATCTGCGGCTCGATGGAGCGCTTCCTCGGCATCCTCATCGAGAACTATGCCGGGCACCTGCCCCTGTGGCTGGCGCCGACGCAGGTGGTGGTCGCGACCATCACATCGGATGCCGACGACTATGCCGCCGCGGTGGCGGAGAAGCTGCGGCGTGCGGGCATCCGGGCCGACCTCGACCTGCGCAACGAGAAGATCAACTACAAGGTCCGCGAGCATTCGCTGGTAAAGGTCCCCGTGATCCTCGTCTGCGGCAAGCGCGAGGCGGAGGAGGGAACGGTGAACGTCCGCCGGCTCGGCCAGAAGGACCAGCAGTCGATGTCGCTGACCGATGCGCTCGTCGCGCTGCAGGAAGAGGCGACGCCGCCGGACGTGAAGCGGCTCGAGGCGGAGGCGGCGTGATGGCGATCCGGGTCGTGGTCGCCGGCGCGACCGGCTGGACGGGCAGCGCGGTGGCGAAGGCCATCCTCGGCGGGGGCGATTTCGTCCTCGCCGGGGCGGTCGCCCGCAGCGCCGCCGGCAAGGACGTGGGCGAGGTGCTCGGCCTGCCGAAGGCCGGCTTGGCCGTCTCGGCAACGCTTACGCAGGCGCTCGCCGCGCCCTCCGACGTGGTGGTCGACTACACCAAGCCGAACGCGGTGAAGGGCCATGCGCTCGAGGCGCTTGCCGCCGGGCGCCACGTGGTGATCGGGACCTCGGGGCTCGGCGCCGACGACTATCGCGAGATCGACGCGGCGGCCAAAGCGGCCGGCAAGGGCGTCTTCGCGGCGGGCAATTTCTCGGTGACGGCGGCGCTGCTCAAACGCTTCGCGGCGAGTGCGGCGAAATATGTCCGCGACGTCGAGATCATCGACTATGCCTATCAGGGCAAGCCCGACACGCCCTCGGGCACGGCGCGCGAACTCGCCGAGCAATTGTCGCTCGTGCGCCAGCCGGGGACCGCGAAGCCGGTCGCGGAGCTATCCGGGCTTCGCGAGACGCGGGGCGCCGCCATCGGCGAGAAGATACCGGTGCAGGTCCATTCGGTGCGGCTGCCGGGCTTCGTGCTCGGCTGCGAGGCGCTGTTCGGCGCGCCGGACGAGCGGCTGACCATCCGCCACGATGCGGGCGCGTCGGCGGCGCCTTACGTCGGCGGTACGCTGCTCGCCGTGCGGCGGGTGGGCGAGCAGGCCGGGTTGCGGCGCGGGCTCGACACGCTGCTCGACTGAGGCGGAGGAATTTCGGCGGCAGGGCCGAATTCGGGAGACAAGTTGTCGCAGCTCTGCTACCTGTAGTCGTGGGGGCTTGAAGATCTGGGGCTGACGATGCGCTCGACGCTGGCCGCTCTGACTTCGCCTCGCCGTATCTCTCCACAATCGAAAACGTCTTCGAGGTTCCGCAGAAGCGCCAGCTTTGCGGGACTAGCGGCTGCCGCGTTCCTCGGCCTCTCGTCGGCGGCGCATGCGCTGGTCGACATATCCTGCCAGGGCGGTCCCGGCATGACGGCGAAGGAGACATCGTCGCGTTTCGAGATCGGCTTCATGATCGGCGAAGGGGCGGCGCCCAATCCGGGCGAGTGCATCCTGCCCGGCCGTGGGCTGGTGGGAAGCGAGAAGCCCTTGCTGCTCATCCCCAAGGTCGCCAACGCGAACCTCGTGATGATGGCGACGAAGGGCGGCACGTTCGACCTGAAGGCGCAGGAGAGCCCGACCGGCTTCCGCGTCACCTTCATCGGTCAGGTTAACGTGGTCGACAATACCCCGCTGACGCCGCCGGGGGGCGGCGAGGCCGGCGAGCCGGCCCAGGGCGGCGGGGGTGGCGGAATGGCCGGAGGCGGCGAGGAGGGCGATCCGCCCTTCGTCGCGTCGGCGGATTGCCCCGCCGGAACCGCAACCGTCCAGACGCCCGAGGGGCTCGACTTCCTCAACATCCGAGAGGCGCCCTCGCTCGACGCCCATGTCCGCGCCCAGGCGCCCAACCAGACCGAGGTCGCGGTGATCGGCGCCTGCCTCAAGGAGGCGGCTGGCCTGACCAAGCAGAAGGTCAAGATCCCGCTGCAGGACTGGTGCCGCATTTCCTCGCCCGCGGATGGCTGCGTGAAGCGCGAGTACCTCGTCTTCGGCGACGGGATCAAGCCGGGCCAGGCCGGCCTCGTGGCGCCAAAGAAGAAAAAGCACTGACCGGCGGACAAAGCGGCATCGGTCCGATGCGGTCCGCTGCCGCCCGACCTGAGGCTTTCCACCAAACGGTGGATGACGGTCCGGCGGTTCTTCCGCATCAATGAGATTCCAGCCGACCGTGTCGCGTACGGCTGTCCCCAAGGGGCGTGGCTCAGGGAGTTGGTGGAATGCGCATGGCATGGATTGTGCGGCTTAGCCTTCTGGTCACTGCCACCCTGGCTCTTGCCACACCGACGGCCCTGGCCGGCTACAACTTCCCGGTCTGGGGAGGTCGCGGCGACGCTGCCTACGCGGATCGATGCCCGCCCAATCAGTACCTGATCGGGGTCAAGTCGAAGACGGGCGCCTGGTTCGATGCGCTCGCCATCATCTGCGCGCCGGTGCAACAAGGCGTGGTCTTCGACCCGAAGACCTATGGCCAGATGAACGGCGGCGGCGGGGGGGGCGGGCCGCTCGACTACGTCTGCAACAATGACGAGGTGATCACCGGCATCGCGCCCGCGTTCATGCATGACGGCGACCAGCTCAAGCAGCTCGCCGACCTGATCATCACCTGCACCTCGAAACGGAGCGGCGCTTCCAAGAAGCTCCGTATCATCGGCAATCACCTGAGCGACGAGGTCTTCACCCAGTATCCCGGCCATCAGTTCTGCGGGGACGGGCAGGTGGCGGTCGGTTTCAACCTGCGCTACGGCGTCCATGTCAACGCGATCGGCCTGATGTGCGACACGTATGTTCCACCGCCGCCGCCGCCGGTGGTGGCGCAGGCGCCGCCACCGAAGCCGATCAAGACGACGGGCAAGGCCAAGGGCAGCGCGAGCGGACCGAGTGCGCCGCCGGGCCTGCTCGTCTGCCGGTTTGGCCCGACCATGAAGCCGTTCGGGAATGTCTC
>JAFKKF010000016.1 GCA_017305635.1 Hyphomicrobiales bacterium
CCGCGTGAGGAGCGACAAGGCCTCGGCCGCCAGCGCGTGGTCGATGCGGTTGTTTCGATCCACGCTCCCGCGTGAGGAGCGACCTATCGCATCCGCCGGCGCTAGCGCCAATGCCGGTTTCGATCCACGCTCCCGCGTGAGGAGCGACCCGCGGCATCAGGTTGACTTGCCCTTCTGGCCCCGTTTCGATCCACGCTCCCGCGTGAGGAGCGACCCGCATCGCCGCGCCCTGCACCGATCCCGGCGTGTTTCGATCCACGCTCCCGCGTGAGGAGCGACCCCCGATCGCGCTCCACGACATCGGCGGCAACAAGTTTCGATCCACGCTCCCGCGTGAGGAGCGACGACGGTCACCTCGATGGTGCCGAGGTCGTCATGGTTTCGATCCACGCTCCCGCGTGAGGAGCGACCATGCTTTGGCGGCCTGGAGGCTCTTGATCACAACGGTTTCGATCCACGCTCCCGCGTGAGGAGCGACTGGCCTCGCCGGAACCCGGCGACAGCGTGCGGCCGTTTCGATCCACGCTCCCGCGTGAGGAGCGACCTGCCCCACCGTCCGCGACGTGTCGCTCGTCTTGATGTTTCGATCCACGCTCCCGCGTGAGGAGCGACCCGCGATGGCCTGAACGACACGGCTGCCGGCGAGTTTCGATCCACGCTCCCGCGTGAGGAGCGACGGTTGATTTTGGCGGCAAGAAGTACAAGCTGCCGTTTCGATCCACGCTCCCGCGTGAGGAGCGACGGACCTGGGATGGTCGCGCGAAGAGCTTATCTCCATGTTTCGATCCACGCTCCCGCGTGAGGAGCGACCCGCGGTCGGGTTGCCGTCCCAGGAGCCCTGCAGGGCGTTTCGATCCACGCTCCCGCGTGAGGAGCGACCGGCCCATTGCCCCTTGTAGAGGTGGATGAGTTCGTTTCGATCCACGCTCCCGCGTGAGGAGCGACCTTGTCCGCGACGATCGAATCGTCGGTGAAATAGTTTCGATCCACGCTCCCGCGTGAGGAGCGACGCTCGGGGATGCCGTAGCGAGCGACCACCGCGGCGTTTCGATCCACGCTCCCGCGTGAGGAGCGACAGGTACCTGGACAAGTACAAGCTCCTGAAGCCGCTGTTTCGATCCACGCTCCCGCGTGAGGAGCGACGCGGTCGACCACGGCGTTCCCTCGGTCCGATCGAGGTTTCGATCCACGCTCCCGCGTGAGGAGCGACCCGGAACAATCCTGCCCGATCGGAGCCGACGATGCGTTTCGATCCACGCTCCCGCGTGAGGAGCGACGGTCGCCATCGGCCACCAGGCCGCGTGACTGCTGGTTTCGATCCACGCTCCCGCGTGAGGAGCGACCTTCCTTGAGCTTGGCGCCGCTGAGGCGCTTGTAGTTTCGATCCACGCTCCCGCGTGAGGAGCGACGGTCCTCGCCGGCTGCGCCTCGCAGGACCGTGGACCGTTTCGATCCACGCTCCCGCGTGAGGAGCGACGAAAGCTGGCGCGGTAGCCTGAGTTTCGATGACGTTTCGATCCACGCTCCCGCGTGAGGAGCGACGATCGCCGTTTCGTCCTCGTCGTCGATGCCGATGTTTCGATCCACGCTCCCGCGTGAGGAGCGACTCTCCAGCCAGATGCCGCGCATCTGGATGTCGGCGTTTCGATCCACGCTCCCGCGTGAGGAGCGACCGGACTTCGGCCGCCTTGGCCGCCGCGCGCTTGCGTTTCGATCCACGCTCCCGCGTGAGGAGCGACCGCGGCGCGGCGCTCATCGCCCGCGTCATCGCCCAGTTTCGATCCACGCTCCCGCGTGAGGAGCGACGCCGACGGCGGGGTGCCCCGTCGCGGTCTTGGTGTTTCGATCCACGCTCCCGCGTGAGGAGCGACCGGTGAGAGACGCGAAAGGAGCCCGGTCACCATGGCGTTTCGATCCACGCTCCCGCGTGAGGAGCGACCGACAGCGGCGGCGTCCAGGCCACCTGGCAATGGTTTCGATCCACGCTCCCGCGTGAGGAGCGACACGGCTATTCGACAAGTTGATCGACATGGCGATGTTTCGATCCACGCTCCCGCGTGAGGAGCGACGGTCCTTCGCGAAGCTCGGCGCCGCCGAGCCAGCGTTTCGATCCACGCTCCCGCGTGAGGAGCGACCCTTGCCCGCGTCGAGGCGGCGCTCATCGACCTGTTTCGATCCACGCTCCCGCGTGAGGAGCGACGCACCGACGTCGCGATCGTCGCCGCCACGCCCGTGTTTCGATCCACGCTCCCGCGTGAGGAGCGAAAGGCCAATAGCGGCGCGAACCGGATCGCGGCCTTGCGCCATCAGTCTCAGCGGGAGATATCCAGGACAGAAATTGCCGTTCTGCCAGCGGGTTGCGGCAAGCGCGAACCGGCCGGCGCAGGCCGACACAATCGAGGTTCGCGCCCCGGGCTCAGACGATCAATAGCCCCTCGAGATTCGGCACCGTCTTCGCGCCCACATGCTCGACGCGGCGACGGCCGTGGGCGCCGAGATAATAGTAGCGCAGGCTGTCGGTCTCCGGCCTTATGATCGTCTCGAGGCGAGCCTTGAGCAAGGTCCATTGGGCCGGATCGACCTCCAGCTCGAAGACGGAATATTGCACGCGCTGGCCAAGGTTCTGACACGCGCGGGCGACACGCCGCAGACGACGGGCACCGCCCGTGTCGCTGGTGCTCACGTCATAGGTGACCAAAACAAGCATGCCCTATTTCCATAACCAGGGCGGATAGACATCGAGGTCGCCGCGCAAATGCCGCGCCAGCATCTGCGCCTGCAGATAGGGCACCAGGCCGAGCGGCGCCTTCTCCTCGAGAAATGGATGGACGCGCTCCTCCTTCTTCCGCTCCTGCCAGGCGGCCAGCACGGTGCGACGGCCGGCTTCGGCGAGAAGCACCGCCCCGCCCTCGCGCTTCTCGAAATCTCCTGCCTGCAGCTGTCGCCGGTTGATGAGCGAAAGCGCCAGCCGGTCAGCGAGTACCGGTCGCAACTCCTCCATCAGGTCGAGCGCCAGGCTCGGCCGGCCGGGCCGGTCGCGGTGCAGAAAGCCCACCGCCGAATCGAGACCGACGGCCTCGGCGGCGCTGCGGCAGTCATGCGTGAGGAGCGTATAGAGGAAAGACAGGAGTGCATTGACCGGATCGAGCGGCGGACGTCGCGAGCGTCCTCGCCATGCCATTTCCGGGCCGGTGGCGCGGATCAGGTGGCTGAAGACGCCGAAGTAGAGATTGGCGGCCTCGCCCTCCGCACCGCGCAACCCGTCAAGCGGATCGGTACCGAACTCGACGCGCCGCAGGATCTGCGCCAGCCGCTCGACGGCGGCGGCGATCGCTGTTCTTTCGTCCGAGGCATATTCGTCGCCGTAGTCGCGCAGAGCGCGCATGAGAACCGATCGCTGGTTCGCCACCTTGCCGGCAACGAAGGAGCGCACGATCGCTTCCGGCTGCTCGGCAGCGCGATACTGCGCGCGCCGCAGGAGTACATTGCCCGAGACCGGCCCTTCGACACGGGCCTCGAAGCGCCCTGCCCGGTCAAGAAGCACGATGGTGATGCCGGCAAGGGCACAGGCACCGATGAGCGGCGGCGAAATGTAGACGGCTCCGAATAGGACGACCGATGCGAGCAGGTGAAACGGGACGCGGGCACGCTCGGCACCATCGACCTCGGCGACGAGATTCTCTCCGTCCTTGCGCAGCGAAGCGCCTTCGGTGGTGATGTAGAGCGTGTTGAGGAGCCGCTTCATGCGGGAGGCTCCGCCGCGGCGAGCAGATGACCAATAGCTCGGCGGCGCCACGCGGCGGCGGGCCGGGCGACCGCGTCCGGCCGGCAGATATCATGCAGCGAACAGGACTTGCAGCGTGCCTTGTGCGGTGTCGGCGGCGGCGTCACCAGGGTGGCAAATGTTTCGCGGAGCGCTGCGATGGTGCTCTCGGTCAGCTCACGCAGGTCGTGATCGAAAACGACGGACAGGCGACGCCGGGTCTCGGCATAGAACAGGGCGCCATCGGGCACGCCCGTCCCCGTCATTTCCTCGAGGCAGAGCGCCTGGGCGCAAAGCTGGACCTCGTCGGCGCGATGCAGCTTCGGCTTGCCCCGCTTGATCTCGATCGGAAACGGTATCTCGCGCTCCCCGTCGCGGCGAAACTCCACCAGATCCGCGATGCCGACAATGCCAAGACGGCGGCAGGCCAGCGGCAATGCGCTGACCCGGCGGACGCCACGAACCTTGCGGCGACCGGGTTCATCGGCAGCGGCATGGAGGACATGCCCTTCCGCGGTGAAGCGGTTTTCCGCCCAGAGCCGCTCGATATGGATCAGGGCGGCCTGGCGGAGGCAGTACACGGCGTGCTGCAGGGCCGAGATCGGGATGGGCTCGGGACCGAGTTCATCGGAGAGGCGTGCCGCGGCCTCCGGCAACGGCGTCATACCCAATCAATGATTTCGACGCCTTCGGGAAGATTTTCGCGATCGACCTCGATCGCGTAGTCGGAGAATTCACGCGCCGGCGGATAGTTGTCGAGGCGGCGATTGATGCTCCGGAACGTCCCGTCGATATTGCGCCCGATCCGGACGCGCTCGAACAGCACATGGGCCGGCGCATTGCCGAGCGAACCGGCATGCTTGAAGACGACAGCACGCCGGCAGGCCATCTCACCGCGGGCAGCGGAATGATCCTGGTCGAACATGCCAACTATGGCCTCGCGAAGGACGTCGAGATCCTGATCCGAGAATCCGGTGCGTTCGGCAAGCTTGGCCGACACGAAGCCATGCGCGCGATAGAGACCATAGGGCACGATGTACTTGCGACCCATGGTGCGGTTGTCCACGCGGTCGTTGCCCTCCTCGCTTCCTTCCGCCCGCTGCTTCTTCTCGGCCTCGTTGGTTGCCGCCATGCGGGTGATGGAGATTTCCTGTGGCACGATGGGCTCAGCCGATTGTGCGAAGGTCAATTGCACGGGACCGCGCACCTGCCCGCAATTGATCCCCGTCGACATCACCGCGCCGAAGGTGCGCACGTCGAAGAAGTTGTCGCACATGAAGGCCGTCAGCGCGGCTGCCTCCGTATCGTTCTTGGGATTCAGCTTGGCGCCCTTGTCGTCGCCGCGCACGGCCTTGTAGGCCTCGCGATGCTTCTCGTTGAGGATGGCGCCTTCCTGCACGTAGATATTGAAGCGCTGCTGACCGGCGCGAGTAAGTTCCACGTAGTTGCGCACCTTGCGCTTGAGGCTGACGTCGGAGACAAGGCCATGGTTGGTCTCGGGATCGAGGCGCGGCAGGTTGCCGGCGTCCGGATCTCCATTGGGGTTGCCGCGCGTCACGTCGAAAATGAGGACGAAGTCGTAGCGGTTCGCGATGGCAGCCATGATCAAGCCTCCCCCTGGCCGGTCGATTCTGATTTGCGGAAGAATTCGCTGCGCTGGTGATAGTAGCCAAGGCCGAACAGCGCCTGCTCCTCGGCATTGAGCGATGCCGGAAAGGGATCGTGCGACGGTGCCATCATCCCCATGATGCCACCGATGAGCTTCTCGAGATTGACGCGCTGGCCCGGGCGCTCCTTTCCGACCTTGGAAAGATGGTTGGCTGAATTCCGGTCGAGCAGCGAGAAGACGTTACGCGGCGTCGCCGAAGCGGAGCCATAGAACTTGTCCTTGATGGTGGCGTTGACGTTGCGGCCGAGCGCCGCCGTCTGCGCCTGCTCATAGGCCGCAAACAGTCGGCCGAGCAGATAGCCCTTGTTCTGGTTCTCCAGGTCGAGTGCCACCGGTGCCTCCCTTGTCTTGTCGCCCTTGCCAGGCTCCCTGCCAAAATTCCGCACGAGAACCGCGCGGAGCATTCCAACCCGCAGCGCATTGATCTCGCCATCGGCGCGTATCCGCATAAGGATGTTGGAAAGGAGCGTCAGCGGATAGTTCGTCCCGGCCAGGATGGAACGCATCCAGTCGCCGGCCAGCGTCGGGACGACGTTCTCGCGCTTCCGCAGCACCGCCGTTTCGTTGAGATAGCGCCAGAGTGCGGGGTAGCCCTCGCGCGGACCCGGCTCGACTTGAATGTCAGCAAGGAAGCGCTGGTAGTTGGCCGCGAGCACGCCGAAATCGTCCTCGAACCAGTAACGGACGGAGATGCGCGCCGCATTGGGCGCGAGGCCGAGGATGTAGAAGCGCACGTGCTTTGGCAGCTTCACATCGACGGCCTCGGCAATCCTGGACCAGACCTCGCCGTCGCGAATGCGCTTGAGTACGACGCCGACCTTTTCTGCCTGAACCTTCTCGTCGATCTTCGGGGCTTCGCCACACAGGCTGGCGAAGACGTTCTCGACGGTCGCGGCCGCTTCGGCATCCGAAGCATCGGCCCAGAAGACGGTCGAGGCATCGCCGATCTGGATACGGTTGCTGCGGCCAGCGAGAAAGGCATTGAGCGCGGTGGTGTACTTGAAGGCGGCGGCCTCGGAGACGGGAGCATTGGCGCCCTGCTCGTGGCCGTAGGAAGTAAAGGCATCGCGATTGAAGGAGACGATCGACGCACCCGAGGACTGTGCGCCCCAGACGTTCTTGATCGCCGGATGAAGACGGGCGATCGGGGCTTCGATACCGGTCACGAGGCAAAGGGCTCTCGTCGTCTCGCCCAGGGGCGCCACCCGAGCCGCGGCCAGGGCACGCGCCGCTTCGCGATCGTGCAGGAACACGCCCTGCAGGCGATCTGCCTCCAATGCGAATACGACATTCTGGTCCTTCATCTCCTCGGGCCAGAGCGGCGGAGCGAAGTGCTCCGGCGACCATTGGCGCAGGAAGGCGATGAATGCTTTCAGGCCGAGGTCGTCGGACTGCCCGAAGATCTCAATCTGGCGCTCGACGAAGGCTGCGTGTTCCTTCGGAGTCCGCTCGCCCGCATCAGCGCTGACGCCAAGAGAATAGGACGTCTTGTCCCAAAGCAGGTTGGGAATGATCTTGACCGTACGCTTGGCGGGCTGCGGCACCTGCATGATTCGCGGCGGCTTCTTCTTACCGTCGCCGCTGCGCAGATCAGTCAGGTTGGCGAGGCTGCCATCCTCGTTCAGGCTGATGGCAAAGCCGATCTTCTCGGCGGAATAGCCATAGGGCGGCGCACCGGGCAGCCGGTCATAGGCACGCGAGAGCGAGGCTAGAATGCTCATGAGTGCACACCGGCGAGCGAGACGGGGACGGCTCGCCAGTAAACGGTACTGGCCACGGCATACTCCGAGATCATCGCAGCACCTCCGGTGAACCCGGCGGCGGCACCCGCAGGACGGCGTCTTCCAGCCTGGCGCGGAAGAACATGGAAGGACGGCCCGGCGCCGCGTGGTCGATGTCCCACAGCATGAGGCCGAGGTCGCGCGGATGGCCAAAGCCGAGATCGGCGGTCCTGTTCTCGGGCTTCGGCGCGGGCAGCGGCGCACCCGGGGCGTGCAGGCTGAATTCCGCGGCGAATTCCCGGGTCCCGAGACAGGGCTGGTGGAAGCACTGGCCGCGCTCCGCGCGCCGCCTGAACATATCGAGGTGCTTGCCCTCGCTGTCGGCGGCCTCGGCGCGCGGGGTCAGCTCGAAATGGGCCTCGATGCGGTAGTCGACGTCGACCAGAATGGTTGCGGCCCGCTGCTGACGGTCGTTCTCCACCACCAGCGACAGGCCGTCGAGATCGCCCCGCTTCATGGCCGAACGGACCGTGCCGGCCGGAATCTTGCTGCCGACCTCGTTGCGGCGGATCGACTCGAAACGGATGGGCTTCAGCACATGGACGCGATCGATCACCCAGCGGATGGCCGGCTTCCAGTGAATCGCTTCGAGAATCCCCCGCGCCGCGGAAGGCGTCAGCACATCATAGCTGACGCGCTCGACCTTCATTTCGGGGCGCGTGAAACAGGCGCGCTCGCCCCTCACGCGCAGCGTGATGCCATAGGCCATTGAACTTCCCCCCAAAGTTCCTGTTCTAAGAACAAACACAGAACGAACACTGGAGTCAAGTGCGTACTGGAATCAGATGATGAGCGTATCGGCGTTCATGTATTCCGGGTTCTCCCAGAGCAGGCCAACTTCAGGATCGTAGAGTTCCGAATCCGTCAGGACGGCGAAGGCTTCGCCACGAAACTCCGGCGCCACGAAGCGGATTCGCTCGTGGTTGAAGAGAAGGGTGCGCGCCCTCGGCGGGACGGCGACGGTGTAAGGCTGAAGCGTGCGCGCCAGCAGGCCGGTTGGAATTCTTTCTATAGAGAGTTCATTGATGGCCCTGGTGGCAATGTCGTCGCCCGGCACGATCACCGGCACCATGCCGCTCTCGATCATGTGGAAGTTCTCCGCCGCGCTGCGATAGGAGAAGGCCGTCTCGCCGACGTCGAGCCGGAAGCGGTCGAGGATCGATCGACCATCGTGGCCACGGTCAAGTTTGGCGGGGCCTTTTCGCCAGTACACCTCCTCGAAGTAGCGTGTCATCGCTTCGGGCGAGAAGAGATCGTCGAACCGGTCCTGCATGCGCTTGCGGTCGCCGATGAAGCCGGCAATCTCGGGCGGCGGCCGGTTGTCGGGAGCCTCGAAGACGGTGACGATGCTGTCCTCGACCGGACGGAGGCCGTTGCGGTTCACGCGGCCGGCCGCCTGGACGATCTGGTCGAGGCCCGCCTCGGCGCGCCAGCCGCGCGGGAAATCGAGATCGACGCCGGCCTCGACCAGCGAAGTGGCAATGAGCCGGCAGGGCTCCCCGGCCTTCAGGCGCTGGCGGACCTCGGCGAGGATGCGCCGACGGTCGACGGCATAGTGGCGGGTAGAGAGGTGCACGACGCCATCGAGGCCCGCGGCTTTCACCGTCCGGTAGAGCGCGAGCGCGTGGCGGCGGCTGTTGACGATGACCAGCGCCTGGGGCGCATCGCGGAGGGCTGCGACCAGTTCCTCATCGGCGAGAGGACCGGCATGGCGGAGCGTCGTTCTGCGGAGCTGCGACGCGAGGCCGGCCGAATCGGGCGCGAGCTCGCGTGCCGGTCCGAGATCGAGGCCGATGAGGCCGGCAACCGAGCTCCCGGCAAGCCGAGCCCGGTCCAGTGCCGGCTGGGTCGCCGTGCAGAGCACCACCGTGCAGCCCCAGTCGCGCACCAGCGCCTCGAGCGCCCATACCGCGGGACCAAGCAATGGCAGGGGAATGGCCTGGGCCTCGTCGAGCACGATGACGGAACCGGCGATGTTGTGGAGCTTTCGGGCGCGCGAGGTGCGAGCGGCAAAGAGGCTCTCGAAGAGCTGCACGTTGGTCGTCACCACGACAGGCGCTTCCCAGTCTTCCATGGCGCGGCGGAGACGCCGTGACTGGTCGCGGCTGTCGGCGTCATCGGCCGGGCCGCTATGCTCGTCCTCGATCGCGGAATGGTGCTCGAGCACGATTCCTTCGCCGAGCACCTCTCCGAATATCCCGGCCGCCTGCTCGGCCACTGTCGTGAACGGGACTGCGAGTATGATCCGGCGGTGACCGTGGCGGCGGGCATGGTCGAGGGCGAAGCCAAGCGAGGCGAGCGTCTTGCCGCCGCCGGTCGGCACGGTGAGGGTGACGAAGCCGGGCGGCAGCGCCGCCTTGCCGCGCACGTGGCCGAGGATGTCGCTGCGCAGGCGGTTGATCGCGGTATCGGACGCGGCCTTGGCGGCCATATGCGCATCGAAGCGGACGATGAGTCCATCGAGAAGTTCGGGGAGCGCGGGCCAGCTCCGGTCGATCTCCCGGCCTTCGACGCGGGCATAGAAGCTCTCCGTCTCGCGGAAATCGGCGTCGACGAGGCAGGAAAAGAGCATGCGGCCGAGCATGGCGAGCTGGAAGGCGAAGCGCTCTTGCCCGAGCGGGTGGGCCTCGCCGGCCTGCACCCACTTCAGCGCCGGCAGGAGGCGGGTGAGGTCGGGCGCCAGCTCGCTCCGCCAGACCGGGTCGACGGCATCGACATAGGCTTTGAGGCGCTCGTCCAGGCTCGACGGTGTTCCGAAGCGATCCGGCAAGCCGGCATGATGGCCGGCGATGCAATAGGCGACGAGCTCGACCATCAGGCGATCGTGCGGCGTCGCCTCCTTCGCCAATTCACGCGCCCACCAGGCGCCAGCGGTGGAGTGATCGACGCGGTCGGAGGATTTGCCGGCGCGCTCGATGTAGATCTGGAAAGCAGGATTGTACTTGCCGAGGTCGTGAAGGAGGCCCGCGAGGCGGGCGGCTCGCTCGAGGCCGAAGCGGGCGCCGAACTGGGCGGCGAGGTCGGCCACGCCGATCGCATGCTCCGGCATCGGCTGCCAGTCATGCTTGTCGGCTGCTTCGGTCGAATGCGCGAAAAACCGCCGCATCAGCCCCCCTGTCCCAGCCGCGCCCAACATCTTCCGCGCGAGAGCTTAGAACAGAATCCACGATCGGGAAGAGTGCAGCAACCGGTCCGGAGGTGCGAGTTCGGCCGGGAGCATGAGGGACCGCGGCGGAGCCATCCGCCGCCGGCTGCGCGCGGCCCGACCGCCAGCCTTGATAGATCGGCGCCAGGCCCGATTCGACCAACCGGGCAGGCCTGAATCTCACATGGTCGGATGGCGCGCCCGAAGAGATTCGAACTCCTGACCCCCAGATTCGTAGTCTGGTGCTCTATCCAGCTGAGCTACGGGCGCTTCCGGCGGGCATAGCTAATGAAAGGCCGGGGCGATTGCAAGCGCATTGCGGCATGGCTGGCCGCGCCGTTCACGCCGGCGGGGTGCGCCCATTGCGACCGCCGCGACCCGGCCGGTCGGGGACGGAGAGCTCGAAGATGGCGCCGGGCCCCACCGCCTCGACGAGGGCGATGGTGCCGCCGTGGGCGCGTATGATCTCGGCGGCAATCGCGAGGCCAAGGCCCGTCCCGCCGGGGCGGGCGCTGCCCTGGAATGCCTGGAAGAGATGGGCACGTGCCGCGAGCGGGACGCCGGGGCCGGTATCGGCGACGCGGATGGAAGAGGTGTGCGCCTCGCGCTTCGCCGAGACGGTGAGGCGGCGGACAACCGCCGGGTTCTGGTCGCCGTCGAGGGCCTGGACGGCGTTGCGGCAGAGATTGAGGAGGACGCGGAAGAGCTGCTCCGGGTCGGCATCGATCTCGAGACCCTGGGGCACGCGGTTCTCGAAGGCGATGGAGGCGTGCGCGCCAAGGCCGAGGGCATCGGCGACGTCCTCGACCAGCCGGTCAACGGCGACCAGCCGGCGCTCGGGCGGCGCCTCGCGGGCGCGGCCATAGGCAAGCGTCGACTGGGTATAGGCGATGGCGCGGTCGAGGGCAGCGATCAGCTTGGGGGCGAAGCGCTGCACGCTCGGATCGGGGAGGCTGCCGAGGCGGTCGGTGAAGAGCTGCGCCGAAGCGAGCATGTTGCGCAGATCATGGTTGACCTTCGACACGGCGAGACCGAGGTCGGCGAGGTGGCGCTGCTCGCGGAGCGTCCCCTGCAGGTCGCGCTGCATCTCGGCGAGGCGCTCCTCGGCTACGCCGATCTCGTCCTGCCGGCCGCTCGGCTCGATGATGCGCCCGGCATCCTCCGGCTCGTCGGTGAAGGCGACCATGTTGGCCGAGAGCTGGCGCATAGGACGCACGAGAAGGCGGTTGAGGCTGAAGTAGAGCAGCCCGCCGGTGATCACCGAGATGAGCGCCGAGAGCCAGAGGATGTTGACCGAGTAGCGCAGCATGGCGGCGCGCAGCGCGGCATCGTCGATGAGGATCTCGATGATCGGCCCGGCGCGCGAGGTGCCGATGACGCGCATGATCCGCTTGTCGCTGGCGGCAAGCGTATCGAAGGCATCGATGATGTCGCGCACCGGGTTCATGCTGCGCAGGTCCGCGGTCACGTCGACGTCGGGCGGCATGTCCACCGAGGCGATGAGGCGGCTGGTCGAGCCGTTGCGGATGGCGATGGCGATGGCCCCGACCGCGGAGAGGAGATCGTCCTGGATCTGGCGCGGAACCTCGCCGCGGTCGGCGCTCTCGAGGACGATGCTGGCGGCGTCGGCGATGGTCAGGCGGTCGCTCAGCCAGGCGATGCGGAAATTGGAGATGGAGGGGACGTAGATCACCACCTCCGACAGCATGACGAAGAGGACGGTGAGCAGGAGCAGCTTCCACGACAGGCTCGACGAGCGGCCGGGGCGGGGCCGTCCGGGCCCAGCCTCCACCGTCACCGTGTCCGACGTGCGTGCATCCATCAGCCGAATTTCCTCAGAAATTCGATGATCCGCCGCTGCCGGCGGGGTGCCTGGCCGAGGCCGCCAAAGGTTTCGGCGACCCGGCGCGATACGTCCATGCGACTTGGATAAGGCGGGATCATGGTGGCGATGTCGCCGATGCCCATGCCGCGGGCAATGGCGAGGGACCAGAGGCCGATCATCTCGCCGGCGTCGCGGCCGACAATGGCGGCGCCGAGGATGCGCCCGTCGGCGCGGGCGAGGACCTTGATCACCCCGGCGGTAGTGCGCTCGGCCGTGGCCAGCTCGTTCTCGACGAAGGGCCAGCGAAGCACATGAAGGTCGTTGTACCGCCGCGCCGCCTCGACCTCGCCCATGCCGACGCGGGCAAGGGC
The DNA here is from genome assembly GCA_017305635.1 of Hyphomicrobiales bacterium. Classification (GTDB taxonomy): domain Bacteria; phylum Pseudomonadota; class Alphaproteobacteria; order Rhizobiales; family Kaistiaceae; genus JAFKKF01. The sequence continues at coordinate 12,555 of JAFKKF010000016.1, forward strand.
CGGATCGGTGAAGGCGACGGCGGGCACGGCAAGCGGATCGACCGGGCGCGGCCAGCGGTAGAGGATGCTGCGGAGCACTTCCGCCGCCTCGTATTCGGCGCGCGCAGCGCTCGGCTGCCCGGCGACGGCATCGCCAATGGCATAGACCCGCCGGTTCGAGGTCCGGCGGTTGCGGTTGACGAGGATGAGGCCGTCCTCGTGGTCGATCTTGCCGGCATGGAGGCCGAGGCCGTCCAGGTCGACGGCCCGGCCAGCGGCGATGACGAGATGCGTCGCCTCGACCGTGGCGTCGCCCGAGGGGCTCGCAAAGGTGACGCGAACGCCATCCCTGGCATTGGCGAGGCCGGTGACTGTGGCGTTCGGACGGATCGCGACGCCCTCGGCGCGCAGCCTGTCGAGGACGATGGCCGAGAGCTCGGGATCCTCGTCGGCAAGCGGCAGGCCGGCGGCGAGGAGCGTCGTCTCGATGCCAAGGCGCTGCCAGGCGAGGGCGAGCTCCAGCCCGCGGGCATCGTCGCCATAGATGACGAGGCTTGCCGGCCTCTCGGAGAGGCCGAAGGCGTCCTCCACGGTCAGATAGCGGATGTCGCCGAGGCCGGGAAAGGCGGGCGGTTTCGGGGAAGCGCCGGCGGCGATGACGAAGCGGCGGGCGCGAATGGCGGTCTCGCCGACCGCCACGGTGCGGGTATCGGTGAAGGCCGCCGCGCCGGCAACGACCCGGACGCCGAGGGCAGCGAGACGCTCGGCCGAGGCATGGGCGCTCGCCGAAGCCACGGCCTCCGCGACATGGTCCCGCAGCCCTGCGAAATCGGCCTCGAAAGGCGCCCCGGCAATGCCGAAGCCGGGGGCGCGGCGGAGCGCCGCGCGCAGCGCCGCGGCGGCGATCAGGGCCTTGGAGGGCACGGAGCCGCGGGTAAGATTGGCGCCGCCCATCCGGCCCTTTTCCACCAGGACCACGGGAACCCCGAGCCGGGCGGCAGCGGTGGCGAGCGCAATGCCCCCCGGCCCGCCGCCGATCACACATATGTCGGGAGAAAGTTCCTCGGCCATCTGACGCTCAACTTTCCGGCACTTGCCGATATGATGCCATCCGCCCGGAAGGGCTATAACCGGCGTCACAAAGCAGCCTGCCGGCCGCGTTGACTCGATTCGGGCTAATCCTTATAAGCCCGCAACCCCAAAATCCCCGCGCGGAGACTGCGAGAATGAAACGGACCTATCAACCGAGCAAGCTGGTGCGCAAGCGCCGGCATGGCTTCCGCGCCCGGATGTCGTGGAAGGGTGGCCGCAAGGTCATCAATGCGCGCCGTGCGCGCGGCCGGAAGCGGTTGAGCGCCTGAACTTGCCGACAGGCGCGGCCCCGTGATGCAGCGCCTCACCAAACGCGCCGAGTTCGTAGCAGTTGCAGGTGGCACCAAGGTTTCCCTGCCGGGGTTCAGCCTGCAGGCGCGCCGGCGGGCCAGGGGGGCTTCGGAGGAAGCACGCTTCGGCTTCACGGTGACCAAGAAGATCGGCAATGCGGTCGTGCGCAACCGGATCAGGCGTCGCCTCAGGGAAGTCGTCCGCCTCTCGGGGGAGGCCGCACCGCCCCTCGATTTCGTACTCGTCGGCCGGCGCGCGGCCCTGACCCTTCCCTTCGAGCGCCTGGCTGCCGATCTAAGGAGCGGATTCATGACGCTCTCCAAACGCCAGGTCGCCGATGCCCGATAGCCGCAATCTGATCATTGCCATCGTCCTGTCCCTGATCGTCCTGATCGGCTGGCAGTACTTCTTCGTGCCGCAGCACCCGGCGACCGTGGAGCAACCGGTGGCGAGCGAACCGGCCGGGACCGGCACGCCGGCGGCGGGCGGAACCGGAACGGGCGCCGAGACGCCGGCAGGCCAGGCCCCCGCCCCGGTTGCCGTGACGCCGACGCTGACCCGCGAGCAGGCGCTCGCCCTTTCGCCGCGCGTGCCGATCGCGACCGACGCGGTGAGCGGCTCGATCGCGCTGAAGGGCGCGCGGCTCGACGATCTTCGCCTGAACGAGTTCCGCGAGACGGTCGACAAGAACAGCCCGACCATCGTGCTCCTGTCGCCGGCCGGCACCGCCGACGGCTATTTCGCCGAGTTCGGCTGGACGTCGCCGGCAGGTGGCGCGGCCGTGCCCGGCGCCGACACACTCTGGACGGCACCGGCGGGCGCCAAGCTGACCCCGACGACGCCGGTGACGCTGACCTACGACAACGGCGCCGGCCTCGTCTTCACGCGCACCATCGCCATCGACGACAAGTACATGTTCACGGTCACCGACGGCGTGACCAACAAGGGCACGGCGCCCGCCAGCCTGACGCCCTACGGGCAGGTCGTGCGCCTCGGCGAGCCGCACACGGCCGGCTACTTCATCCTGCACGAAGGCCTGATCGGCGTGATGGGCTCGAGCCTGCAGGAGTACAAATACAAGGACCTGCACGACAAGCCGCCCGTCGACCTGCCGAAGTCCGATAAGGGCTGGCTCGGCATCACCGACAAGTACTGGGCGACCACGCTGATCCCGCCGCAGGGCAAGACCTTCACCTCGACCTTCGCACAGATCCAGCAGCCGACGCTGCAATACCGCGCTACCTTCGAGGCCGAGCCGCTGACGGTGGCGCCGGGGGCGAGCGCGACGACGGAGAACCGCGTCTTCGCCGGCGCCAAGCAGGTGGCGGTGGTCGACGGCTACCAGAAGTCGCTCGGCATCGACCGGTTCGAACTGCTCATCGACTGGGGATGGTTCTATTTCATCACCAAGCCGATGTTCTACCTGATCGACTGGTTCTTCCATCTCCTTGGCAATTTCGGCCTCGCCATCCTCGCCGTGACCGTGCTCGTCAAGGCGCTCTTCTTCCCGCTCGCCAACAAGTCGTACAAGTCGATGAGCGCGATGAAGAAGGTGCAGCCGCAGATGGCGGAGCTGCGCGAGCGCTACAAGGACGACAAGGTCAAGCAGCAGCAGGAGCTGATGGCGCTCTACAAGCGCGAGAAGATCAACCCGATCGCCGGCTGCTGGCCGATGGTGCTGCAGATCCCGGTCTTCTTCTCGCTCTACAAGGTGCTGTTCGTCACCATCGAGATGCGGCATGCGCCGTTTTTCGGCTGGATCCAGGACCTGTCGGCGCCCGATCCGACGCATATCTTCAACCTCTTCGGGCTGATCCCGTGGACGCCGCCGGGGCTGCTCGCCATCGGCATCTGGCCGATCATCATGGGCATCACGATGTTCGTGCAGATGCGGCTCAACCCGCCGCCGGCGGACCCGGCGCAGCAGGTGATCTTCACCTGGATGCCGCTGATCTTCACCTTCATGCTCGCCTCGTTCCCGGCCGGCCTCGTCATCTACTGGGCCTGGAACAACACGCTCTCGGTGACGCAGCAGTATTTCATCATGCGCCGGCAGGGGGTCGACGTGGACCTGCTCGGCAACATCAAGAACGCCTTCCGGCGGCCGAGCAAGGTCGCCGCCGAGCAGAAGGCCAAGGCCGAGAAGGAAAAGGCCGCGCTCGCCGCGCCGAAGGCCGCCAACGATGCCGGCGAGCCGGTGGTGCAGCCGAAGAAGCAGAAGCAGCGCGGCAAGCAGAAGGGCTCGCCCAAGGCCAAGCCGAGCGGCGCGGACGCCTGAGGCGCCGGCGCATGGGACAAGGGCGCGATGCCTGACGCCGCCGACACCGACGAAGCCGAGGCCCGCCGCATCGAGGCGGGGCGGCTGTTCTTCCGCAAGCCCTGGGGGTTCCTGCGCGGCGCCGGCACCATTGCCGCGCTGCCGCCGCCGGACGGCGTCGAGGTGGCGCTCGCCGGGCGCTCCAACGTCGGCAAGTCGTCGCTGATCAATGCCCTGGTCGGGCAGAAGGCGCTCGCCCGCACCTCCAACACGCCCGGCCGCACGCAGGAGCTCAACTTCTTCGGGGCGGATGCCGGCGTCACCCTCGTCGACATGCCGGGCTACGGCTATGCCCAGGCGCCGAAGGGCCAGGTCGCGGAATGGACGAAGCTCGTCTTCGACTTCCTGCGCGGCCGGCAGAACCTCCGCCGGGTCTATGTGCTCATCGACGCGCGCCACGGCCTCAAGGCGAACGACCTCGAGGCCCTCGACCTCCTCGACAAGGCCGCCGTCTCCTACCAGGTCGTCCTGACCAAGGCCGACAAGATCAAGCCGGGCGCGCTTGCCACCCTCATCGCGACGACGGCGGAGGCGATCCGCAAGCGCCCCGCTGCCCACCCCGTGGTGCTCGCGACCTCGTCGGAGACCGGCGCCGGGCTCGACGCGCTCCGCGCCGAGATAGCGGACCTGCGGATCGGATAGACTGTTTCCTTAACACGTCCCCATTCTCATGTTAAAGAATATTGATTCTCTTAACACGAGAGAGGCGTCATGTTAAAGTCGATCTATTCGCTCCCTAGCCTGCCTCCGCCCCGAAAGCTCGAGACGGAAGCGGTCCTGCGGGCTGCAGCGGGCGCGCATCGCCGCCTAGCCGAAGTGAAGGGGCGCGCCACCGCAATCCCCAATCCGGGGATACTGATAGACACGCTCTCATTGCAGGAAGCTCGCGCCAGCTCGGAAATCGAGAACATCGTCACCACGCAGGACGAGATGTTCCAGGCCGTCCTTTTTCCCGACGGACCCGACCGGGGACCGGCGAAAGAGGTTGCGCTCTACCGCGATGCGCTCCGCAGGGGATGGGACCTCATGCGGGAGAAGCAGAACCTTCTCACCAACAACATCATCCTGGAGATGTTCAGAATACTGAAAGGCACTTCCGGTGGTTTCCGCGAGACCCCCGGCACCGCGCTGAAGAACGACGCGACCGGAGCGATCGTCTATGTACCGCCCCAGGACCGCAACGAGATCATCCGTCACATGACGGCCCTCGAGAGCTTCATCAATACCGACGACGATGTCGATCCACTGGTCAAGATGGCGCTGATCCATCACCAGTTCGAGAGCATTCATCCCCTGCCCGACGGCAACGGGCGGATCGGGCGCATCGTCAACGTCCTCTATCTCGCACGATCGGGGCTGCTCGAACTGCCGATCCTCTATCTCAGCCGCTATATCACCACACACAAGCCCGACTACTACCGACTGCTTCAGGCGGTCCGTGACAAGGGCGCATGGGAGGAGTGGATTCTCTACATGCTTCGGGCGGTTCAGGACACGTCGCTACAGACCCTGGAGCTGATACAGGGCATCGGCGGTCTCATGGCCACCTACAAGCACCGAATCCGAAGCGAGCATCCCCGAATCTACTCCCAGGACCTTCTGAACAACCTGTTCCGCCATCCCTACACGCGCATAGAGTTCGTACAAAATGAACTGGACGTATCGCGGCAGACGGCCGCCAAGTATCTCGACCAGTTGAGCGCGGCCGGCATCATCGAGAAGCGAACGGCGGGCAAGCACAACTATTACATTAACGGCCCCCTAGTGGACCTCTTCCTTCGGGTCTCCCGCGACCCGACACCATGACGCACTGTCCCGCGGTATCCTTCACGCCCGTTTGTCGGCCTGTCGCAAACCGGTTATAGAAACGCCCCGTTTTCAGGGGACAGGATGCCGATGACCGCCGACCACGATCCGGAGACCGCCGACGCCATCCAGCGCGCCGAGGTGATCTCCGCCGCGCTCCCCTACATGCTGCGCTACGACGGCAAGGTGGTCGTGGTGAAGTACGGCGGCCATGCCATGGGCGATGCCGAGCTTTCGCGCGCCTTCGCCCGCGACATCACGCTGCTCGAGACTTCCGGCGTGCGCCCCATCGTCGTCCATGGAGGCGGGCCGCAGATCGGCCAGATGCTCGACCGGCTGGGCATCAAGTCGGAATTCAAGAACGGGCTGCGCGTCACCGACAAGGCGACGGTGGAAGTGGTCGAGATGGTGCTCGCCGGCTCGATCAACAAAGAGATCGTGATGGCGATCAATGCCGAGGGAGGCAAGGCGGTCGGCCTCTCCGGCAAGGACGGCAACATGGTCTTCGCCGAGCGCGTGAAGAAGACGCAGAAGGACCCGGATTCGAACATCGAGAAGGCGATCGACCTCGGCTTCGTCGGCGAGCCGAAGGTGGTCAACCGCGCGGTCATCGACATGGTGCTCGGCGCCGAGCTGATCCCGGTCATCGCGCCGGTGGCGCCGGGCACGGACGGCCATACCTACAACGTCAACGCCGACACCTTCGCCGGCGCCATTGCCGGCGCGCTCGGCGCGGCGCGCCTCCTCTTCCTCACCGACGTGCCGGGCGTGCTCGACCGCAACAAGAAGCTGATCCGCGAGCTGACGCGGAGCCAGGCCTTGGCGCTGATCGAGGACGGCACCATCTCCGGCGGCATGATCCCGAAGGTCGAGACCTGCCTCGACGCGCTCGACCGCGGCGTCGAAGGCGTCGTCATCCTCAACGGCAGGACGCCGCACACGGTACTCCTCGAACTCTTCACCGACCACGGCGCCGGCACGCTCATCCGGCCATGAGCGCGAAGGTCCCCGGCACGGCGGCGCTCGACCGCTTCGCGCACGTCGACGCCTGGGTCTTCGACCTCGACAACACGCTCTACCCGCGCCACACGGACCTCTTCCGGCAGGTCGACGTGCGCATCCGCGAATTCGTCCAGCGCGCGCTCTCGCTGCCGCCGGACGAGGCGCAGCGGCTGCAGAAGGACTACTACCAGCGCTACGGGACGACGCTGCGCGGCCTGATCGTCGAGCATGGCATCGCCGCCGGCGACTTCCTTCAATATGTCCACGACATAGACCATTCCGCCGTGCAGCCCGACCCGGCGCTGTCGGACGCGATCGAGAACCTGCCGGGGAAGAAGTTCATCCTCACCAACGGCTCGCGGGCGCATGCCGAGAAGGTCGCGGCGCGGCTCGGCATCACGCACCACTTCTCCGACATATTCGACATCGTGCGCCTCGACCTCCTGCCGAAGCCGGCCGAGGTGAGCTACCGGCGCTTCATCGAGGAGACGGGCGTCAGGCCCGAACGCGCGGCGATGTTCGAGGACCTGTCGCGCAACCTCACGGTGCCGAAGGCGCTCGGCATGGCAACCGTGCTCGTCGTGCCCTCGGCCGCAGCCGAGGTGCTGACCGAGGCCTGGGAGCAGGAAGGGCGCGAGGGCGAGCACATCGACTTCGTCACCGACGATCTCGGCACCTTCCTCGGCGACGTGCTGAGCGCCAACGGGCGGCGGGCCTGAGCCTCACACGCGCCCCCTCCACCGCCTTCGGCGGTCCCCCTCCCCCGCTGCGCAGGGGAGGAACCGCGACGGCACCGCTTGTGCCCATGCCAATGATCCGGTAGCCGGGAACGTCTGCAAGAATGGAAAATCCGCCATGACCGACCCCGCCCTCCTGCAATCGACCATCGAAGCGGCCTTCGAGGACCGCGCCAATATCAGCGCCAGGACCGAGGGTCCGGTGCGCGAGGCGGTGCGCGAGGCACTCAGGCTCCTCGACCGCGGCGCGGTGCGCGTGGCGGAGAGACAAGACGGCGGCTGGGTGGTCAACCAGTGGCTGAAGAAGGCAGTGCTGCTTTCCTTCCGCCTCAATCCGATGGAGCTGATCCGCGGCGGCCCGGGCGAGGCGACCTGGTGGGACAAGGTGCCCTCGAAGTTCAACGGCTGGACCGAGATGCAGTTCGATGCCGCCGGCTTCCGCGCCGTGCCCGGCTGCATCGTGCGCCATTCGGCCTTCGTCGCGCCCAACGTCATCCTGATGCCTTCCTTCGTCAACCTCGGCGCCTATGTCGACAGCGGCACGATGGTCGACACCTGGGCGACGGTCGGCTCCTGCGCCCAGATCGGCAAGAACGTGCACCTCTCCGGCGGCGTCGGGATCGGCGGCGTGCTCGAGCCGCTGCAGGCCGGGCCGACGATCATCGAGGACAATTGCTTTATCGGAGCGCGCTCCGAGGTCGTCGAGGGCGTCGTGGTCGGCGAGGGCTCCGTTCTCTCGATGGGCGTGTTCATCGGCGCCTCGACCAAGATCGTCGACCGGACGACCGGCGAGGTCCACATGGGGAAGGTGCCTCCCTATTCGGTGGTGGTGTCGGGCTCGCTTCCCGGCAAGCCGCTGGCGAACGGCGAGCCGGGTCCGTCGCTCTACTGCGCGGTGATCGTCAAGCGCGTCGACGAGAAGACGCGGGCGAAGACCTCGGTCAACGAGCTGCTCAGGGACTGAGGTCCGCACGCGCCCCCTCCACCGGCTTCGCCGGTCCCCCTCCCCCGCTTCGCAGGGGAGGAACCAGATCGCGACCGTCGTGAAGGAGTTTCTCCCCCGTCCACGGGGAAGGGGGACCGCGCCTAGCGCCGTGGAGGGCGCCGTGAAGCTGGCTTTTGCCCGGCGGCGCGCGCCATGCAAGGATCCTGACCGGAATCGGGGGTGCCCGCGCGGGCGCAAGGAGGCGGCGATGGATTTCAACTACCTGTACCTCTCGCTCGACGGCAGGATCGGCCGACAGAGCTACTGGATCGGCATTGCCGGCTTCGTGGTGATCGCGCTCGTCGTCGGGCTGATCATCGCCGTGATCGCCGGCCTCAACACAACGCTCGGGCTCATCCTCGCGCTGATCGTCGAGATCGTCCTCATCTATCCGGCCTATTGCCTGATGGGGAAGCGCTTTCAGGATCGCGGCAAGCCGGCGAGCTATGCGCTCATCGGGCTCGCCGTCTCGATCGTGATCGCGCTCCTCGGCGTGCTCGGCATCACCCATGACGCGCTCGGCCAACCAACCGCGTTCGGCTGGATCTGCAATGTCGTGCAGATTATCATCGGCGTCTGGTTCCTGGTGGAGCTCGGTATCCTGAGGGGGACAGTTGGACCGAACGAATACGGTCCCGACCCGGTCTGAGGCCGCCCGGTTGACCGGGCGCCGCCCGGCGGCCTAAATCCGCGGCGCCTGCAACCGGAACGCCGAAATTGGCCGCGATCCCCGATCCCGTCGACCTGCTCCAGCGTCTCGTCCGCTGCCCCTCGGTAACGCCCGACGAGGCGGGCACGCTCGCCGTGCTCACGAACGTCCTGCAGCCGGCCGGCTTCGCGGTCGAGCGGGTCACGTTCACCGAGCCGGGAACGCCGGACGTCGCCAATCTCTTCGCCACCATCGGCGGCGGCGCGCCGCATGTCGCCTTCTGCGGCCATGTCGATGTCGTGCCGCCGGGCGATGCCGCCGGCTGGACCCACCCGCCCTTTTCCGCCGAGATCGCCGACGGCATGCTCTACGGACGCGGCGCGGCGGACATGAAGGGCGGCATCGCCGCCTTCGTCGCCGCGGCCATCCAGCACCGCGCGGCAGGCAAGGGACGCGGCACCATCTCGCTCCTCATCACCGCCGACGAGGAAGGCCCCTCGATCAACGGCGTCGCCAAGCTCCTTCCCTTCGCGCTCGCCAAGGCCGCCCACCCGGATGCGGCCATCGTCGGCGAGCCAACCTCGCGGGCGAAGCTCGGCGACATGGTGAAGGTCGGGCGGCGCGGCAGCCTCTCTGCCACGCTGAAGGTATTCGGCAAGCAGGGCCACGTCGCCTATCCCGAGCGTGCCAGCAATCCGGTGACGGCGATCCTCGGCATGCTGACGCGGCTGAAGACGACGCCCCTCGACGAAGGCAATGCGTCCTTCCCGGCCTCGAACCTCGAAGTGACCAGCATCGACGTCGGCAACCCGACGACCAACGTCATACCGGCGGAGGCGACGGCGCGCTTCAACATCCGCTTCAACAACCACTGGACGCGCGCCTCGCTTCGCGACTGGATCGCGGCGCAGCTGGCGGCGAGCGCCGGCGGGATGCGCCATGAACTGGTCGTCCTGCCCGGCGGCGGCGAATCGTTCCTGACGCCGGCCGGCCCGCTGGTCGAAGCCCTCGTCGCCGCGATCAAGGCGGAGACGGGGCTCGACCCCGAACGCTCGACCAGCGGCGGCACGTCGGACGCCCGCTTCTTCAAGGATGTCTGCCCGGTGGTCGAATTCGGCGCGGTGGGCGAGACCATCCACCAGGTGGACGAGCGCACCTCGGTCGCCGACCTCTACCGCCTTTCGTCCATTTACCGCCGCTTTCTCGACCGGTTCCTCGCGTAGGAACGCCGGCACATGGCCTTCCTCACACGCGACGAAATCGTGCGCTCGATCACCGGCGCCTGGCACGTCTTCATCGACCGGCCGGATGCGGACCGGTATTTCGACCTCTCGGTCACCGGCTTCTGGCGCTCCTTCCGGGCGATCGTGCTCATCCTGCCCGCCTATGCGCTCAGCGCCGCGACGACCTGGACGACGCTGCCCTCCTCCATGGATACGACGACGTTCTTCGTCGCGCGCACGGTATCGCTCGCCATAGACTGGGTGGCCTTCCCGATCGTGCTCGCGCTGGTCGCCGACCGCCTGCGGGTCAGCAGCACCTATTCGGCCTACGTGATCGTGCGCAACTGGGCCTCGGTGATCGCGACCACGCCGTTCGCGATCATCTCGATCCTCTATATCCTCGGCCCGATCGGGCAGGAGGTGGCGAGCACGCTTTCGCTCGCCGTGCTGTTCGTGATCCTGCGCTACAACTATCTCATCGCGCGGCGCGTGCTGCAGGTCGGCATCCCGCTCGCCATCGGCGTGGTCGTAGTCGATTTCATCCTCAGCCTCTCCATCGACGCCGGGATCAGCGCGCTGTTCGGCGTGCCGATCCAGTAAGGCTCAGTAGTCCACGGCGACCAGATAGAGCCCTGTGGCCGGCGCCACCGGCCCGCAACGCGCGCGATCGCGGGCGGCGAGGGCATCGGCGACCGACGAGACGGGCCACGCGCCCTCGCCCACCCGCTTCAGCGTGCCGACCATGGAACGCACCTGGTGGTGCAGGAAGGAGCGGGCGCTGACGCGGAAGGCGATCTCGTCGCCCGCCCGCGAGACGTCGAAACGCTCCAGCGTCTTCACCGGCGATTTCGCCTGGCACTCGGCGGCGCGGAAGGTGGTGAAGTCGTGCCTGCCGATGAAGGCCTGCGCTGCGGCGTGCATGGCCTCGACGTCGAGGCGCTGGGGCACGTGCCAGACATGGCCGGCGTCGAGGGTCGGCGGCGCGCGGCGGTCGCTGACCCGGTAGAGGTAGTGGCGCTTCACGGCCGAGAAGCGGGCATCGAAATCGTCCGCCACGGTCTCCGCCGAAAGGATCGCGATCCGGTGCGGCCGGAGATGGGCGTTGAGCGCGTCGCGGATCGTATCCGCCTTCCAGTCGCGGACGAGATCGACATGGGCGACCTGGCCGAGGGCATGGACGCCGGCATCGGTGCGCCCGGCGCCCTTCACCACCGGCTGCTCGCCGGAAAATCCGGCAAGCGCGTCCTCGATCGCCGCCTGCACGGAGAGGCCGTTCGCCTGGCGCTGCCAGCCGACGAAGGCACCACCCTCATATTCGATCGTGAGCTTGTAGCGGGGCATAGGCGGCGCGGTCAGGCCTTCCGCGCGATGGTGAGATGCGTCGCGTTCGGCGTGATCACGCGGTCGGCCAGAGCGTAGCCGAGCTCGCGCCAATCGATCCCGGCAAAGAGATTCTCGCCGCGGCCAAGAAATACCGGCGAGACGGCGATGTGCAATTCGTCGATCAGGCGGGCGTGGAGATATTCCTTCACCGTCGCGACGCCGCCGCCGACGCGGATGTCCCTGCCGCCGGCGGCTTCCTTCGCGCGGGCGAGCGCTTCGTCGATGCCGCCGGTGACGAAATGGAAGGTCGTGCCGCCCTTCATCTCGAGCGGCGCGCGAGCGTAGTGGGTCAGCACGAAGATCGGCAGGTGGTAGGACGGCTCCTCGCCCCACCAGCCCCGCCAGGATTCGTCCGGCCACGGCCCGCGCACCGGGCCGAACATATTGCGGCCAAGAATCCAGGCGCCGAGATTGGCGAAGCTCGCCGAGGCGAAATCATTGTCGACGCCCTCCTCGCCGCCTTCCTGGCCAAACATCTTCCGGAAGGTCTTCGTGGCGAAGGCCCAGCGGTGGAGCTCCATTCCATTCACGCCGAGCGGGTTCTCCAGGCTCTGGTCGAGGCCGGCGCCGTAGCCGTCGAGGGAAATCGAAAAGGCGCGGACGACGAGCTTCGTCATGGTCAGGTCTCCTGTCTCACCGGGCGAGGGCGCCCTTCACGCGCCCCCTCCACCCTGCTTCGCAGGGTCCCCCTCCCCCGTTCCACGGGGGAGGACAATGCCCGCCGCGACCCGCGAGCCGCGCAGGAATTCCTCGGCCTTCATGGCGCGGCTGCCGGCGCGTTGCAATTCGGTGAAGCGAATGGCACCGGCGCCGCAGGCAACGGCAAGGGCATCGTCGAGCACGGTGCCCGGCACGCCGGAGCCTTCGGCCAGCGTCGAGCGGATGATCTTCACGCGCTCCGGACCCTTGCCGAAATCCATCTCGCACCAGGCGCCGGGATCGGGGGAGAGGCCGCGTATGTGGTTGTGCACCTCGGCCGCCGGGCGGTGCCAGTCGATGCGCGTCTCGGACTTCTCGATCTTCTTGGCGTAGGTCACGCCCTCGGCCGCCTGCGGCATGGTGGCGAGGGCGCCGCGCGAGAGCGCGGCGAGCGCGCGCACCATCAGGTCGGCGCCGAGGCGCGACAACCGCTCCGTCACTTCGCCGGCGGTGGCGTCCGGGCCGATGGGCAGGCGCTCGGCCATGGCGACCGGGCCGGTATCGAGGCCGGCCTCCATCTGCATGACCATGACGCCGGTCTCGGCATCGCCCGCCATGATCGCGCGTTCGATGGGCGCGGCGCCGCGCCAGCGCGGCAGGAGGGAGGCGTGAAGGTTGAGCGCCCCGTTCACGGGCGCGGCAAGAAAGGCCCGCGGCAGGATCTGGCCGTAGGCGACGACGACGGCGACATCGGCGCCAAGCGAGACGAAGAAATCCGCCTCGCCGTCTGCTTTCAGGCGCTCGGGCGTGCGCACCGTGAGCCCCAAGCGCTCGGCGATCTCGTGGACGGGAGACTTCTTCGTCTCCAATCCGCGGCGACCCGCGGGGCGCGGCGGCTGGCTGTAGACCGCGACGACCTCGTGGCCCTGGCCGACGATTTCGCTCAGCGTCGGCACGGCGAATTCCGGCGTGCCCATGAAGACGACGCGGAGCGCCACGGCTGACCTGCCTCTCTAGAGGGCCTTCGCCTTCGCGTCCTGACGCGATTGCTTGGCGAAGCGCTTGATGACCATGTCGCGCTTCAGCTTCGACAGGTAGTCGATGAAGAGCTTGCCGTCGAGGTGGTCGATCTCGTGCTGCAGGCAGGTGGCGAGGATGCCCGTGGCCTCCATCTCCTGCCGCTTGCCCTCGCGGTCGAGATAGCGGACGCGCACGCCCGCCGGACGCTCGACCTCGGCATAGTATTCGGGGATCGAGAGGCAGCCCTCCTCGCGGACGGCACGGTCATCGGAAACCTCGAGGATCTCCGGATTGACGAGGAACATCGGGTGCGCCTCGGAGCCTTCCTCCTCGCGCTTCGCCACGTCGAGGACCACGATGCGGCGCGGCACGCCGACCTGGATCGCGGCGAGCCCGATGCCCGGCGCCTCGTACATGGCTGCCAGCATGTCGTCCATGAAGCGACGCGCCTCGTCGTCGATGCGCTCCACGGGGGCGCTGACGGCGCGCAGCTTCCGGTCCGGAAGGGTGATGATCTCTAGCTTTTTCACGGCGCTCACATAGGAAAGCCGGGCGTTCCGGTCAACCGGAACCGCCAGCTTGGCAGGCCCGCAGACGCGGGGTATGCCGGGCGGCATGAAGAAGGCGAGGCCCATCCGCGCGAAGAAGCTGAAGCGCAACCCGCAGGCGCGGGCGCTTGCAAGCCCCCTCTTCCGCCAGAAGGTGGTGAAGGCGCCGGATGCCTATGTCCGCCGGCCGAAGCACCGGAAGGCGGAGGCCGAGGAGGCGGAGTAGCCCACAAATTCCGGTTCCGTTTTGTTCTCATCCGGGGCAAGCTGGCAAACGTTCCCGAAACCTCCGAATCGCCGGCCCTGCATGGACGACATCCTTTTCCGCATCGGCAGTCATGCCGTGACCCTCGGCGAGGCGCTGGTCGTCATCGCGGCGCTGGCGATCGCGCTCGCGGCCATCGTCTTCTTCATCGCCAGCCGGCGCGCGGCCGAGCGGGCGCTGGCGGCCGAGCGGGCCGAGGAGATGGAGGGGCGGATGGCGGCGCTGGTCAGCGCCCAGGGAGCGATGAACGAGCGCATGCAGACCATGGCCGAGATCTTCGGCTCGCGGCAGGCGGACATGATGCGCGGCATATCCGAGCGCATGGACGGGCTCGGCCACCGGATGAACCAGACGCTCACCGACACGACGCGCTCGACCCAGGAGAACCTGTCGAAGCTCGGCGAGCGGCTCGCGGTGATCGACAAGGCGCAGCAGAACATCACCGCGCTTTCCGGCCAGGTGGTGAAGCTCGAGAACATCCTCTCCAACAAGCAGACGCGCGGCGCCTTCGGCCAGGCGCGCATGGAGGCGATCGTCCAGGACGGGTTGCCGAACGGCGCCTACGAGTTCCAGAAGACGCTGTCGAACGGCAACCGGCCGGACTGCATGATCCTCTTGCCGAACGGCGCCCATGGCCTCGTCATCGACGCGAAGTTCCCGCTGGAGGCGTGGAACGCCATGCGTGCCGCCGACGGCCTCGAAGCCGCGCGCGCCGCCGAGGGCCAGTTCCGGCGGGACACGCTGAAGCACATCCAGGACATCGCGTCGCGCTACCTGCTCGCCGGCGAGACGCAGGACACCGCCTTCATGTTCATCCCTTCGGAGTCGATCTTCGCGGATATCCACGAGCGCTTCGAGGACGTGGTGCAGAAGGCACACCGCTCGCACATCGTGATCGTGTCGCCGTCGCTGCTGATGCTCTCGATCCAGGTGGTGCAGTCGCTTCTCCGCGATGCGCGCATGCGCGAGCAGGCCCACGTCATCCAGGCGGAGGTGGTGAAGCTGATGGACGACGTGCGGCGGCTCGACGACCGCGTGCGCAAGCTCGGCGCCCATTTCGGCGCGGCGGCCAACGACGTCGAGCAGATCCTCACCTCGACCCGCAAGATCATGAAGCGCGGCGGAGAGATCGAGGCCGTCGAGCTCGGCGAGGACGAGGCGCCGGCGGCACGCAA
Source organism: Hyphomicrobiales bacterium (assembly GCA_017305635.1). Lineage (GTDB taxonomy): Bacteria > Pseudomonadota > Alphaproteobacteria > Rhizobiales > Kaistiaceae > JAFKKF01. Next base: position 27,666 of record JAFKKF010000016.1, read on the forward strand.
GTCACCCGACCTGCCGGAGCTGCCCTTCACGCAGATCGAGGAGGCGTAGGGTCGCGCTCACCCTTGCCGGGCTTGTCTCCCGCGCGATCGGGCGCCGGCCATGACGATCAGGTTGGATCATACCCGTCGTCGGGCTCGAAATTATCGTCGAGCTCGATCGGCGGCGGCGCGTCGTAGCCCGGATCGTCGGGGAAATCACCGGCGGACTCGACGTCATCGGACGCAGCGGCATTGCCGGAGGCGGCTGTCGGTTCAGTGGAAACCTCCGGCTCGGCGCCGCGCAGCCGCACGTCGACCACCGAGGCGCCGGGGAAGCGGGCCATGACGGCGGCGACGAGCGGGTCATCGGCCGCGTCGGCGAGGAGTTGCTGCCGCGCGGCTTTCTTCGTCTCGGCAATGGTCGGCTGGGCTGCTTCGCGGGCGACGGCCACCATCCAGCGCCGACCGGTCCAGGCCTCGAGCTTGCCCGACAATTCGCCGGCGAGGCCGGGCGGCGCCTCGGGGGTGAAGGCCACCTCGATCTTCCCGTCCTCGAAGCGGATGGGGCGGATGAGGTGCTCGAGCGCATGCTTCAGCTTCAGCTCGCGCTCCTTGCCGGCGAGCGCCACCAGGTCCTCGTAAGTCTTCAGCTGCACCGCCGGCGCGGCAGGAGCCGGCACCGGACGCGGCTGCGGCGCGGCCGCCCGCATGCCGCCACCGACCGCCGCCAGTCGGGCGCGGCCGTCGCCGCCCGACAAGGCGGGCGCGGGCGTATCGGCAACGGCGCGGGCCGCGCCGCTCGGTCCTCCGGCCGGGGCGCGAGAGCCTCCGGCGGAGATGGTGCCGCCCTCCTTCAGCGCGCGGAGCGCCTCATCGGGCGTCGGCAGGTCGGCGGCATGGGCGATCCTCACCAGCACCATGTCGGCGGCGGCAAGCGGGCGCGGCGCCTCGCGCGTCTCCTCGATCCCCTTGAGCAACATCTGCCAGGCGCGGGCGAGCACGCGCACGGAGAGCTTGCCGGCGAACTCGGCACCGCGCCGGCGCTCCTCCTCGGTCAGCGCATCGTCGGTGGCGCCGGGCGCGAGCTTCAGCGTGGTGACGACGTGGGTGAAGGCGGCGAGGTCTTCCAGCACCACGGCCGGATCGGCGCCGACGTCGAAGAGCGCCTTCAGCCGCGCCAGTGCGCCGGCGACGTCGCCGCGCATGACCTCCTCGAAGAGGTCGATGACCAGCGCCCGGTCGGCGAGGCCGAGCATCGAGCGGACGGCCTCGGCCTCCACCTTTCCCGACGAATGGGCGATCGCCTGGTCGAGGATGGAGAGCGAGTCGCGCGCCGAGCCTTCCGCCGCGCGGGCGACCATGAGGAGGGCGGCGTCCTCGATCTCGATCGATTCCTTCGCCGCGATGCCGCACATGAGGTCGACCAGGCGCCCGGATTCGATGCGCCGGAGGTCGAAGCGCTGGCAGCGCGACAGGACCGTGATCGGGACCTTGCGGATCTCGGTGGTCGCGAAGATGAACTTCACATGCTCCGGCGGCTCCTCCAGCGTCTTCAGGAGGCCGTTGAAGGCGGCCTTGGAGAGCATGTGCACTTCGTCGATGATGTAGACCTTGTAGCGCGCCGTCGCCGGCTTGTAGCGCGAGGCCTCGATGATCTCGCGGATGTCGTCGATGCCGGTATGGGAGGCGGCATCCATCTCGATCACGTCGATATGGCGGCCTTCCATAATCGCCTGGCAGTGCTCGCCGAGCTCCGTCATGTCGATGGTCGGCTGGTCGACCTTGCCGGGGATCGAGTAGTTGAGCGCGCGGGCAAGGATGCGGGCGGTGGTGGTCTTGCCCACCCCGCGCACGCCGGTGAGCATGTAGGCCTGCGCGATGCGGCCGGTGCGGAAGGCGTTGGTCAGGGTGCGGACCATCGGCTCCTGGCCGATGAGGTCGGCGAAGCTCTGCGGCCGGTACTTCCGGGCGAGCACGCGATAGGCGCCCGTCGTCTTCTCCAAGCTGCCGTCCATGTCCCCAAACGCGAAAAGCACGAGGCGCGGAAACCCGCCCTCGGGCGAACCGGCCCTCGTTGTGGTGAAGTGGGAAGCCGGCCGGCGACCCGCGCCGAAACTCGTTAGGGCTGCTTCCTTCCGGATCTGACCCGGTTGGCGAGAGACACGTCCGCAGCCGACTTCCCGAAGGCACCATATCATATCGAGGACAGCGGTCGGCAAGAGGCGACGGGCTTACCCCCATCTTTGCGGCCGGCGCATGGCTGTGCTGCGCGGCCGGCGTTGGTCGGCGTCACAAGCCTTTGATATTTTTCTGCTTCTCCTTCCTGCGTCGCCTCCCCTCTCCTGCCGGATTCTCCATGCCGCTGCCCCTTGTCGCGCTGTTCGTCGCCGCCTTCGGCGTCGGGACCACCGAATTCGTCATCATGGGGCTCCTGCCGGAAGTGGCGGAGAGCCTCCATGTCGACATCCCGGCGGCGGGCCTGCTGATCACGGGCTATGCCCTCGGCGTGGTGGTCGGCGGCCCCATCCTTGCCATCCTCACCAGCCGGATGCCGCGGAAATCGGCGCTCCTCATCCTCATGGGCGTGTTCCTCGTCGGGAATCTCCTTTGCGCGGTGGCGCCGAGCTATGCCTTCCTGATGGGGGCGCGCATCATCGCCGGCTTCTGCCACGGCGCCTTCTTCGGGATCGGGTCCGTCGTCGCCGCCGACCTGGTGCCGCCGGGCAAGAAGGCGAGCGCGGTCGCCGCCATGTTCTCGGGGCTGACCGTCGCCAACATCCTCGGCGTGCCCGGCGGTACGGCCCTCGGGCAGGCCTTCGGATGGCGCTCGACCTTCTTCGTCGTGGTCGCCCTCGGCCTCGTCGCCACGGCCGCGATCGTGAAGCTGGTGCCCCGCCAACCGGCGCCGAAGGCGGTGCCGCTCGCCGGCGAGTTCCGCGTCCTGCTGAGGGGCCAGGTGCTCCTCGGCATGCTGATGAGCGGCGTGATGTCGGGCAGCCTCTTCGCCACCTACACCTACATCGCGCCGATCCTCCGGGACGTGACCGGCCTCCCGCCTTCGGCGACGACCTGGGTGCTGCTCGTCTTCGGCGTCGGCACGACCATCGGCGTGCTCGCCGGCGGGCGCCTCGCCGACTGGAAGCTGATGCCTTCGGTGATCGTCACCTTCGCCGCCATCATCGCGATCTTCCTCGTCTTCTACGTGACGAGCCCGTCGCCGGTGGCGGCCATCGCCACGATCTTCCTGTGGGGCGGCATCAACTTCGCCTGCGGCGCGCCCCTGCAGGTGCGGGTCGTCACCATGGCGCGCGACGCGCCGAACCTCGCCTCGACGCTCAACCAGTCGGCGTTCAACCTCGGCAATGCCGGCGGCGCCTGGATCGGCGCCTCGGCGCTGACCATGGGCGTCGCCTATCGCGAGCTCACCTTCGTCGCCGCGGCGATCGCGGCGGTCGGCCTGGTGGCGGCCATCGTCTCGTACTCGATGGACCGGCGGCCGGCGCCGGCAATGGTGCCGGCGGAGTAGCGCGCGGCGCGGCAAGGCCCTACCCTCGCCGCCATGACCTTCGCCCTCGCGCCCCGTATCCTCGCCGACACCGCCGCAATCGCCAGCCTCGGGCTTTCCGAGCTGCGCCTGATGGACGATGCCCGCTTCCCATGGCTGATGCTGGTCCCGCGCAAGGCCGGCGCCGAGGAGATCATCGACCTCGACGCCGCCGAGCGGGCTGCGCTCACCGAGGAGATCGCGCTGGTCTCCGGCGCCCTCCGGGCCGTGACCGGCTGCGACAAGCTGAACGTCGGCGCCCTCGGCAACATCGTCCGCCAGCTGCATATCCACGTCGTTGCGCGCTTCGAGCGCGATGCCGCCTGGCCCGGGCCGGTATGGGGCGCCGGCCAGGCCATTGCCTATGAGGCGGCGGAGCGCGATAGATTCGTGCAGAAACTCCGCCAGACCCTCCCCGCCTGAGAGACAATTCCACGATGCCAAATCTTTTCGACGGCCTGCCGGCCGAGGAGCCGAGCGCCCGCATCGGCTTCGCCCGCAACCGCATCGACCGGCGGAGCGAGAAGCGCGACGACGCCACCGTCGCCGCAGCGCTCGCCGAGCCGGCGGCGCGCTTCTATCTCTTCCACGGCGACAAGGTGATGCTGCGCGGCACCGATCCGCTCTTCACCGTCGGCGAGGCCGCCAATCTCGGCCTGCAACGGGCGGAGGCGATCCTCCTCGGCTGGGCGAAGGCCGGTCCGCGCCTCGCCGGCGTCATCCCCGAGGCGGTGGCGCTGCCGGAGGGGGCGGCAAGCGAGACGGACCTGCGCGGCGTCGCCACCGAGGCGGCGGTGACCCCCGACCACATCGGCGCGCTCGCCCAGGCGCGCAGCCTCCTCAACTGGCACCAGCGCCACCGCTTCTGCTCGGTCTGCGGATCGCCGAGCGCGATGAAGATCGGCGGCTATCGCCGCGATTGCCCGGCCTGCGGGGCGGAGCATTTCCCACGCACCGATCCGGTCGTCATCATGCTCACCATCGACGGCGACCGTTGCCTGCTCGGCCGGCAGCAGCGCTTCCTGCCGGGCATGTATTCCTGCCTCGCCGGCTTCCTCGAGCCGGGCGAGACGGTCGAGGATGCTGTCCGCCGCGAGACCCACGAAGAGTCGGGCATCAAGGTCGGCCGCGTCCGCTACCATGCGAGCCAGCCATGGCCCTTCCCGTCGTCGCTGATGATCGGGTGCCACGCCGAGGCGCTGTCGCGCGACATCACGCGCGACGAGGTGGAGCTCGATGATTGCCGCTGGTTCCCGCGCGCCGAGGTGCGCGCCATGCTCGCCGGCACGCATCCCGATGGGCTGAAGGCGCCGCAGCCGGTCGCCATCGCCCACCACCTGATCCGCTTCTGGGCCGAGGCCGGCTAGAGCGGCGGCATCGTCCGCGCTAGACTCGCCGGCGGGAGGCACTCGCGATGATCGAGCTCTACTATGTCAGCGGCAGTCCCTATTCCTGGCGCGTGATGCTCACGGCCGAGGTGAAGGGCGTGCCCTACACGCCGCACGTCCTCCAGCTTTCGAAGGGCGAGCATCGGTCGCCGGAATTCCTGAAGATGAACCCGCGCGGACGCGAGCCGCTTCTCAAGGACGGCGATTTCGTCGTCACCGAATCGCTCGCCATGATGATCTACATCGACCGGCAATCGGACCGGACGCCGCTCTTCGGCACCGACACGACCTCGACCGTGCGGGTCTTCGAGGGGCTGAGCCAGGTGCTCTTCGACTGCGAGAAGGCGACGCTGCTCTTGGCCGAGCCGACGCTCTACCGCTCGCCCAATGCCGATCCGAGCGAGGCGATCCGGAAAGCCGGCGAGAAGCTGAGGGCCGAATTGAAGATCATGGACGAGCGGCTGGGCGAGGCGCCCTGGCTGGTCGGCGAGGCGATCAGCGCCGCCGATATCGCCGCGCTGCCTTTGATCATGACCATCGTGCGGGCGGCCGGGAAGGACGTGGCGAAGGACCTCGACCTCGGGTTGATCCCGCTCGATGCCCGCTTCCCCAACGTGGCGGCGTGGGTGAAGCGCATGGAGGCGCTGCCGGGCTACGAGCGCACCGTGCCCCCGCACTGGCGGGAGGAGTAGCCGCCGGTCAGGGCACCGGGCAGCCGAGGGATGAGATCGATGCCTTGATGTCGTCGCGGGGATCGCCGACGAGGCCGGGAAGCAGGACCAGCGCCGTCTCGCCGTTGACGTCGGCGGCAAAGGGCGCCGGCGCGGCCATGTCGGCGGTCTTCGCCATGCCGCAATAGATCGGCGTCTCGGTATTGGCGCGCGTCAGGCCGGTCAGCACGACGTCCGGCGACAGCGTCTCCAGCCCGCCCATGATCTCGAGCACCTTGGCGATCTCCGCCTCGGGAAGGTTCTTCGCGGATTCGTCGCCGATGGTGGCGGCGAAGGCCGGCAGCGTAAGGGCAAGAAGAAAGGGCAGGAACAGGCGGAGCATGGTCGGCCTCGAAGCGGGAAGGTGCGGGGTCGGCGCCAGCATCCTAGCATCATCGCCCTGCCGCGGCCGGACACAAACACGGCATCCGACCAACCCGCCCGAAACCGCCGGCTCCCGTCGCTAGGCGCCGGGAGCGCGCAGGCCGGCGCGCCACGGGCTCGCCGGATAGACGCCGAGGATGCGCAGCTCCGAGGAGAAGAAGGCGAGCTCTTCGAGCGCGCGGGCGAGCGGCGGGTGCTCGGGGTGGCCTTCCACGTCGGCATAGAACTGGGTGGCGATGAACTGCCCGTCGAGCTGGTAGCTCTCCAGCTTCACCATGTTGACGCCGTTGGTGGCGAAGCCACCCATGGCCTTATAGAGAGCGGCCGGCACGTTGCGGACCCGGAAGACGAAGGTGGTCATCACCGGCCCGTTGTCGGGGGCGGCGCGCTGGTCTTTCTTCGACAGGATCACGAAGCGGGTCGTGTTGTGGGCGGCGTCCTCGACGTTCTCGATGAGGATGTCGAGCCCGTAGAGCTCGGCGGCCAGCCGCGGGGCGAGTGCCGCCTGCGTGCGGGCGCCGGTCTCGGCGATCATGCGGGCGGCGCCCGCCGTGTCGGCCTCGACCATCGGCGCCCAGCCGTGCTTGCGGATGATCTTGCGGCACTGGCCGAGGGCGTGGATGTGGCTGTGGACCGTCTTGATGTCCTTCAGCCTGACGCCCTTCACCGCCATCAGCTGGAAGCGGATCGGCAGGAAATGCTCGCCGATGATGTGGAAGCCGGAGCTCGGCAGGAGGTGATGGATGTCGGCGACGCGCCCGGCGAGCGAATTGTCGATCGGGATCATGGCCAGGTCGGCGCGGCCCTCGCGGAGCGCCGCGAAGCAATCCTCGAAGGTGGCGCAGGGCACCGCCTCGTAGGCGGGATAGATTTCGTTGCAGGCGAGGTGCGAATTGGCGCCTGGCTCGCCCTGGAAGGCGATCTTCTTCTGACGGGGCATGGCTCTCGGTCCTTCGGTGGCGCCCGCGGGTCTAGCGCGGCGCTATCAGCGCTTCAACAATTGCCGCGCGCGCTCGAGGTCGGCCGGCGTGTCGACGCCGAGGGGGACGGCGTCGACGATCGCGACGTCGATGCGCATCCCGTTCTCCAGCGCGCGCAGCTGTTCGAGCCTCTCGCGGCTCTCGAGGGGGGAAGGCGGAAGGGCGACGTAGCGTTCGAGCGCGGCGCGGCGATAGGCATAGAGCCCGATGTGGTGGTAGAGCGGGCCGGGGCCGGTCGGCGCGGTGGCCCGGGTGAAATAGAGGGCACGCAGCAGGCGGTCGCCTCGCGGCGTGCCGACCACCTTGACGACGTTCGGATTGGCCTTCTCCTCCTCGCGCACGATCTCGGCGCAGATGGTGCCGATGTCGACCGCCGGGTCGGCGAGCGGGCGGAGCGCGGCGCGCACGCTCTCCGGCGCAACCGTCGGTATGTCCCCTTGCACGTTCACCACGATCTCGGCATCGCCGCCGATCTCCTGCAGCGCCTCGTGGATGCGGCCGGTGCCGTTGACGTGGTCGTCGCGGGTCATCGCCGCCTCGCCGCCGGCGGCCCGGATGGCGTCGGCGATCGCACGCTCGTCGGTCGCCACGACGACGCGGCCGATGCCGGCCTCGACAGCCCGGCGCCAGACATGGACGATCATCGGCTCGCCCGCGATGTCGGCCATGGGCTTGCCGGGCAGGCGGCTTGCCGCCATGCGGGCGGGCACGAGCACGATGGCCTTTTGCATATTCGGCGGGCGCTTATGGTGGAATCGTTCGAATGGTGGCAAAAAGTCCTAATGGACTGGGCTTATACGGGTTGCTTCGAGGGCGGCAAAGCCTGTAGTTTCCGCCCGCGGACGGCTACTTTTCCGGGGCGATGATGGACTCCTTCGAATATAACAAGGTCGCGGGCGCGGTGCTTGCCACGGCCCTTCTGGTCATGGGCCTCAGCATCGGGTCGGAGATCGTCTTCGAACAGCATGCACCGGCGAAGCCCGGTTTCGTCATCGACGTCCCGAAGGAAGGCGAAGGCGGCGGAAGCGCGCCGCCGCCGGTGCTCGAGCCGATCGCCGTGCGCCTCGCCAAGGCGGACGTGAAGGCGGGCGCCAATACCGCCAAGGCCTGCCTCGCCTGCCATTCGCTGGAAAAGGGCCAGCCCGCCAAGATCGGTCCGAATCTCTACAATGTCGTCGGGGGCCCCGACGGCCACATGGCCGGCTTCCCCTATTCGGAAGCGATGCAGAAGCGGCATGACGCGGGCGACAAGTGGACCTTCGATGATCTCGACCACTTCCTCGCCGACCCGCGCGGCTACGTTCCGGGCACGGCGATGACCTATGCCGGCGTCAAGGACCCGCAGGCGCGCGCCAACGTGATCGACTACCTGCACACGCTGTCCGATTCGCCGCTGCCGCTGCCGCCGGTGGAGGCTGCGCCCGCGGCTCCCGCGGCTCCCGAGGGGGCCAAGCCGGGAGAACCGGCGCCGGCACCTGCCGGGGCGGCACCTGCCGAACCCGAGAAGCCTGCGGCACCCGCTCCGGCGGCGCCCGCGGCTCCGGCTGCCCCTGCCGCTCCCGCGGCTCCGGCTGCCCCCGCCGAACCGGCCCAGCCGGCGCAATAGCGCCGGCCTCCTTCTCCCGAAAGGCCGGAAACGCCACGTTTCCGCCCAAATGAAATTTCGGTAAGCCGGCCTGCCCCTTCTGTCATCGGGCGCGCGGTGCCCCTAGTATGGCCCGCGACGGAGCGATTCATGAGGAGTTGGCCGGCCCATGCGAAAATCCCTGACCGCACTTGCCGTCGCAGCGCTGGTCGCCGGCTTTGCCGGCAGCGCCGCGGCAGACGACCAGTGGATGCACGCGACCAGCCTCATCGACACGCCGAAATACCCGGCCGACTTCAAGCATTTCGACTATGTCAACGTGAACGCCCCTAAGGGCGGGACGGTGCGGCTGTCGAGCACCGGCACGTTCGATTCCCTCAACTTCGTGCCGCCGAGAGGCACGCTCGCCGACGGCATCGGACTGATCTACGACACGCTGATGACCCCGGCGATGGACGAGGTTTCGACCGAATACGGACTGCTCGCCGAGGCGCTGAAATACCCGGACGACTATTCCTCGGTCACCTACAAGCTGCGGACCAATGCCAAGTGGCAGGACGGCGAGCCGGTGACGCCGGACGATGTCGTCTATTCGTTCGATGTGCTGAAGCAGTTCAATCCCGGCCAGGCCTTCTACTACCGCCACGTCGAGAAAGCGGAGAAGACCGGCGACAACGAGGTCACCTTCACCTTCGACGTGAAGGGCAATCGCGAGCTGCCGCACATCGTCGGGCAGCTCCTGATCCTGCCGAAGCATTTCTGGGAGGGGACCGACGCCAAGGGCAACAAGCGCGACATATCGAAGAGCGGTCTCGACGTGCCGCTCGGCTCGGGGCCCTACAAGGTGAAATCGGTAGTCCCCGGCCGCACGATCACCTACGAGCGCGACCCCGACTACTGGGGCAAGGACCTGCCGGTGAATGTCGGGTCGAACAATTTCGACCAGATCCGCTACGACTTCTTCCGCGACGAGACGGTGGAATTCGAGGCCTTCAAGGGCGACCAGGTCGACTGGCGCCAGGAGACGACGGCGCGCGTCTGGGCGCAGGAATACGACTTCCCGGCGGTGAAGCAGGCCCGTGTCATCAAGGAGATGTTCGAGCAGCCCTATCGCAGCTCGGGCCTGATGGTCGGGTTCATCTTCAACCTCAATCGCGACACGTTCAAGGACGCGCGCGTCCGCCAGGCGTTCAACCTCGCCTTCCCCTTCGAGGACATCAACAAGGACATCTTCTACGGCCAGTACGTCCGCCTGAAGAGCTATTTCGACGGCACCCCGCTCGCCGCCTCGGGCCTTCCAGAAGGCAGGGAACTCGAATACCTGAACGAGGTGAAGGACAAGGTGCCGCCCGAGGTCTTCACGACCGAGTTCACGAACCCGGTGAATACCGGCACCAGCGCGCGCAACAACCTCCGCCAGGCGCTGGCGCTCCTGAAGGATGCCGGCTGGCAGCTGAAGGGCAACAAGCTGGTCAATGCCGCGACCGGGCAGCCGATGGTGGTCGAATTCCTCATGAACGGGCCGATCTACGAGAAGGTGGCGCTGCGCTACCAGACCGAGCTGGCCAAGCTCGGCATCACGCTCAACATCCGGCCCGTCGACACAGCGCAATACGAGAACCGCGTGCGCGGCCGCGACTTCGACCTGGTCTATTCGGGCTGGGCGCAGTCCATGTCCCCGGGCAACGAGCAGATCGAATTCTTCGGTTCCGAATCCGCTGACCGCGAGGGCTCGCGCAACTATGGCGGCATCCGGAACCCGGCCGTCGATGCGCTGATCCAGAAGGTCATCCTCGCCCCCAACCGCGACGACCTGATCGCGGCGACCAAGGCGCTCGACCGCGTGCTGCTCTGGAACAGCTACGTGGTGCCCGGCTGGACGCTGCGGGCGGCGCGGGTCGCGCGCTGGGACCGCTTCTCCCATCCCGATCCGCTGCCCGAATATTCGATCGGCTTCCCGACCATCTGGTGGTGGGACGCCGACAAGGCGGCGAAGACCGGAGCTCCCAAATGAGCCACGCCGCCGGCGGCCTCACCCGCCGTGCCGCGCTGAAGCTCGCCGGCGCGGCTGCTGCCGCGGCAGCCCTGCCGCCCTTCGCCTGGGCGGCCGGCAAGACCGGCCTGCACGGGCTGTCGATCTTCGGCGACCTGAAATACCCGAAGGGATTCAAGCATTTCGATTACCTGAATCCGGATGCGCCGAAGGGTGGGCGGATGAACTTCCAGCCGCCCAACTGGTATTTCAACCAGTCGACGCAGACCTTCAACACGCTGAATTCCTACGTGCTGAAAGGCGATTCCCCGCCGCGCATGGAGCTGATCTTCGACACGCTGATGCAGTCGGCCGCCGACGAGCCCGACGCGGTCTATGGCCTCGTCGCCGAGAGCGTCGACGTGTCGGAGGACGCCAATACCTACACGTTCCATCTCCGGCCGGAGGCGCGCTTCCACGACGGCTCGCGGCTCACCGCCGAGGATGTCGCCTGGTCGCTGACGGTGCTGAAGGAGAAGGGCCACCCGAACATCTCCGAGGTCATCCGCGAGATGGTGAAGGCGGAGGCGAGCGATCCGGCGACGGTCGTCGTCACCCTCTCGGGCAGGCAGACGCGCTCGACCATCTTCACCATCGTCGGGCTGCCGATCTTCTCCAAGGCCTATTACACGAGCAGGCCTTTCGAGAAGGCTACGCTCGATCCGCCGCTCGGCTCCGGCCAGTACAAGGTCGGCAATCTCAGCGCCGGTCGCTACATCGAGTTCGCCCGCGTGCCCGACTATTGGGGCGCCGGTCTGCCGGTGAATATCGGCGCCGGCAATTTCGACATAATCCGCATCGACTTCTTCCAGGAGAGGCAGGCGGCGTTCGAAGCCTTCAAGAAGGGCGAGATCACGTATCGCGAGGAGTTCACCTCGATCACCTGGGCGAAGGACTACGATTTTCCGGCGGTGGCCGCGGGCAAGGTGAAGCAGTCGCTGTTCCCGGCCGAGAAGCGCCCGTCCATGCAGGGCTGGTTCTTCAACACGCGCCGCGCCAAGTTCCGCGACCCGCGCACGCGGCTCGCCATCGCGCTCGCCTTCGACTTCGAATGGACGAACCGGAATCTCTTCTTCGGCTCCTACGAGCGCCTGTCATCCTATTTCCAGGGCTCCGACTTCGCTGCGGGCGGCACGCCGTCGCCGGACGAGGTGAAGCTGCTCGAGCCCTTCAGGGCCGAGCTTCCGGCGGAAGTCTTCGGCGAGGCCTACGTGCCGCCGAAGACCGACGGCTCGGGCCGGGACCGGAAGATGCTCCGCCAGGCGGCGCAGCTGCTCGCCGCCGCCGGCTGGAAGCAGATGGGCAACCAGCTGGTAGACGAGGAAGGGGCGCCGCTCGAGATCGAGTTCCTGATTGACGCGCAGGTCTTCGAGCGGGTGCTGTCGCCCTACAGCCAGAACCTCGCGGCGATCGGCGTGACGGCCACCATCCGCCAGGTCGACCCGTCGCAATACCAGGCGCGCACCAACGACTATGATTACGACGTGATCGGCTTCGCGCTGTCGCTTTCCCCGACGCCGCTGGAAGGCCTGCCGCAGATCTTCGGCACCAAGGCCGCCGACATTCCGGGCACGTACAATTTCGCCGGCATCCGGGAGAAGGCGGTCGACGCCATCCTCGACCGCCTGCCCGAGATCACCACCCGCGAGGAGCTCATCGCCTCCACCCGGGCGATCGACCGGGTGCTGCGCGCGCGGCACTACTGGATCGAGAACTGGGTGCTCGCCAATCACCGCGTCGGCCACTGGGACATTTTCGGCTGGCCGGCGACCAAGCCCGACTACGCCTTCGCGCCGGAGACCACCTGGTGGTTCGACCGCGCCAAGGCCACCGCGATCGGCATGGCGGGATAGGAGACGGATGGGCGCCTATATCCTCCGCCGGCTGCTGCTCATCATCCCGACCATGATCGGGATCATGGCGATCAGCTTCGCCGTGGTGCAGTTCGCGCCGGGTGGCCCGGTCGAGCGCATCATCGCGCAATTGACCGGCACGGACGTATCGGCGACCGAGCGCGTCACCGGCGGGGGCGGCGATGCCGGCGGCGGCGCGGCGCAGCAGGGCGGCACCGACATCGTCACCGGCAAGTACCGCGGCGCGCAGGGCCTCGACCCGGAATTCATCAAGAGCCTCGAGAAGCAGTTCGGCTTCGACAAGCCCTGGTACGAGCGCTTCGGCAAGATGCTCTGGGACTATGCGCGCTTCGACTTCGGCCAGAGCTATTTCCGCGACGTGAGCGTGCTGCACCTCATCTGGGAGAAGATGCCGGTCTCCATCTCACTCGGCCTGTGGATGACGCTCCTCTCCTACGCCATCTCGATCCCGCTCGGCATCCGCAAGGCGATCAAGGACGGCACGCGCTTCGACACCTGGACGAGCGCCGTCATCATCGTCGGCTACGCCATTCCCGGCTTCCTCTTCGCGGTGCTCCTGATCGTGCTCTTCGCCGGCGGCAGCTTCCTCGACCTCTTCCCGCTCCGCGGCCTGACCTCGGACAACTGGTCGCTGCTCCCCTGGTACGCGAAGATCATCGACTATTTCTGGCACCTCGTCCTGCCGCTCACGGCGATGGCGCTGTCGGCCTTCGCGACCACGACGCTCCTCACCAAGAATTCCTTCCTCGACGAAATCCGCAAGCAATACGTGATGACGGCCCGCGCCAAGGGCCTGTCGGAGCGGAAGGTCCTCTACGGCCACGTCTTCCGCAACGCCATGCTCATCGTCATCGCCGGCTTTCCGGGCGCCTTCATCAGCGCCTTCTTCGCCGGGTCGCTGCTCATCGAGACGATCTTCTCGCTCGACGGTCTCGGGCTCCTCGGCTTCGAATCGGTGATCAACCGCGACTACCCGGTGGTCTTCGCGACCCTCTACATCTTCTCGCTGATGGGCCTCCTGGTGAACCTCATCTCCGACCTCACCTATACGTGGATCGATCCGCGGATCGACTTCGAGACGCGCGAGGTCTGATGGACGCGGTCCTCGACAAGGAGCGGCTGGAAACGATCCACCCGGAGCCGGGCCAGACGGAGCCGCCGCCGCGGCGGATGCGGCTGTCGCCGCTCAACCAGCGGCGCTGGAAGAACTTCAAGGCGAACCGGCGCGGATACTGGTCGCTGTGGATCTTCCTCGTCCTCTTCGGTCTTTCGCTCGGCGCCGAGTTCATCGCCAATGACCGGCCGATCGTCATCTCCTACAAGGGCGAGGTGCTCTGGCCGGTCTTCCACGACTATCCGGAAGAGAAGTTCGGCGGGTTCCTGGCGACCACCGACTATCGCGATCCGTTCATCCAGGACGAAATCCTGAACAACGGCTGGATGGTCTGGCCGCCGATCCGCTACTCCTACCGCACGGTCAACAACGAGCTGCCCGAGCCGGCACCGGCGCATCCCTGGTGGATGCTGACCAAGGCGGAGCGCTGCGCGCACTACCCGGACGGCGTCAACGACCGCAACTGCACCCTCGGCAACTGGAACTGGCTCGGCACCGACGACCAGGGCCGCGACGTCGTCGCCCGCCTCATCTACGGCTTCCGCATCTCGGTCGAGTTCGGTTTGGCGCTTGCCATCGTCTCCTCGATCATCGGCGTGCTCGCCGGCGCGGTGCAGGGCTATTTCGGCGGCTGGGTGGATCTCATCTTCCAGCGCTTCATCGAGATATGGACCTCGGTGCCGACGCTCTACCTGCTCCTCATCATCTCCTCGGTGCTGCCGCCAAGCTTCATGGTGCTCCTCTTCATTCTCCTCCTTTTCTCGTGGACGGCGCTGGTCGGCGTGGTGCGCGCCGAGTTCCTGCGCGCGCGCAATTTCGAATACGTCAACGCGGCGCGCGCGCTCGGCGTCTCCAACCTCACCATCATGTTCCGCCACCTTCTGCCCAATGCCATGGTGGCGACGCTGACTTTCCTCCCCTTCGTGCTCAACGGCTCGATCACGACGCTGACCTCGCTCGACTTCCTCGGCTTCGGCCTGCCGCCCGGCTCGCCCTCGCTCGGCGAATTGCTGTCGCAGGGCAAGGAGAACATCCACGCGCCCTGGCTCGGCCTCACCGGCTTCTTCGTGATCTCGATCATGCTGTCGCTGCTGATCTTCATCGGCGAGGCGGTGCGCGACGCCTTCGATCCGCGCAAGGCTTTCCGGTGAGCGCGATGGCAGAGCCGCTTCTCTCCGTCCGCAATCTCGGCGTCGCCTTCCGGCAGGGCGGCGAGGTCTCCACCGCGGTCGAAGGAGCGACCTTCGACATCCACAAGGGCGAGACGGTGGCGCTGGTCGGCGAATCCGGATCGGGCAAGTCGGTGACCGCGCTGTCGGTGATGCGGCTCCTGCCCTACCCTTCCGCCGAGCACCCGACCGGCGAGATTCTGTTCAAGGGCAAGGATCTCCTCAAGGCGAGCGCGAAGGAAATCCGCGCCGTGCGCGGCAACGACATCTCCATCGTCTTCCAGGAGCCGATGACCTCGCTCAATCCGCTGCACACGGTCGAGCGGCAGGTGGCGGAGGTGCTCAAAATCCATCGCGGCATGGGCGAGCATGCGGCGCGGAAGCGCGTCCTCGAATTGTTCGAGCAGGTCGGCATCCGGGACGCGGAGCAACGGCTCGATGCCTATCCGCACCAGCTCTCCGGCGGCCAGCGCCAGCGCGTGATGATCGCCATGGCGCTTGCCAATGAGCCGGACCTGCTGATCGCCGACGAGCCGACCACCGCCCTCGACGTGACCGTGCAGGCGCAGATCATCGCCCTGCTCCGCGAATTGCAGAAGCAGACCGGCATGGCGATGCTCTTCATCACCCATGACCTCGGGATCGTCCGGCGGATCGCCACCCGCGTCTGCGTCATGACCAAGGGCCACATCGTCGAGCAGGGCGATACCGAGGCGATCTTCACGACGCCCCAGCACCCCTATACCAGGCACCTGCTCGCCGCCGAGCCGAAGGGCGCGCCGCCGAAATCGGACCTGACGCGGCCTGCCGTCCTCGAGGCGAAGGACCTGAAGGTCTGGTTCCCGATCAAGCGCGGATTCCTGCGGAAGGTCGTCGGCCACGTCAAGGCAGTGGACGGTATCGACATCACCGTGCGCGAGGGACAGACGCTCGGGGTGGTCGGCGAATCCGGCTCCGGCAAGACGACCCTCGGCCTCGCTATCCTCCGCCTCATTTCCTCCGAGGGGCGCATCGTCTTCCTCGGCAAGGACGTGCAAGGCAAGACCCGCGCCGAGATGCGGCCGCTCCGCAGCGACATGCAGATCGTCTTCCAGGATCCCTACGGGTCGCTCAGCCCGCGCATGTCGATCGCCGATATCGTCGCCGAAGGCCTCCAGATTCACGCGCCGTCGCTGTCCGCCGCCGAACGCGACCGGAAGGTGGCACAGGCGCTCGCCGAGGTCGGCCTCGACCCGGCGACGCGGCACCGCTATCCGCACGAATTTTCAGGCGGCCAGCGGCAGCGCATCGCGGTGGCGCGCGCCATGGTGCTGGAGCCGCGCTTCGTCATGCTCGACGAGCCGACCTCGGCGCTCGACATGAGCGTGCAGGCGCAGGTGGTCGACCTCCTCCGCGAGCTGCAGCAGAGACGCAACCTCGCCTACCTGTTCATCAGCCACGACCTGAAGGTCGTGCGCGCGCTCGCCAACGACATCGTCGTCATGCGCGCCGGCAAGGTGGTCGAGCAGGGCCCCGCGGCGGAGGTTTTCGCCGCGCCGCGCACCGACTATACCAAGGCGCTGATGGCCGCCGCCTTCCAGATCGCGACGGCCGCAGAAGGCGTGGTGGCGCAATAGCGGGCAGGACATGGCAGGGGCAATCCTTCTAGCGACGGGACCGTGGCCGGCGGCGCCCTGGATCGAGGCGATCCGCGCGGGCGCACCGCAGCGCGCGCTGCAGGTATGGCCCGACGTGACCGATCCGGCGGCGGTCTCCTATGCCTTCGTGTGGAAGCCGCCGGAGGGCGTTTTCGCGCGCCTGCCCAACCTCAAGGCCGTCTTCTCGCTCGGCGCCGGCGTCGATCATCTCGTCTTCCAGAAGAACCTGCCCGACGTCCCGGTGGTGCGCGTCGTCAACCCGGACCTCACGCAGCGCATGACCGAATGGGTCGTGCTCCAGGTACTCCTCCACCACCGGCGCCAGCGTGCCTATGACGTATCGCAGCGCGAGGGACACTGGCGCGAGCTGCCGCAGCCGGCGGCGGCGGACGTGCGCGTCGGCGTGATGGGCATGGGCGTGCTCGGCCGCGATGCGGCCGAGGTGCTTCGCCGCCTCGGCTTCCGGGCCGCCGGCTGGAGCCGCAGCCCGTCGCAGGTCGCCGGCGTCGAGAGCTTCCACGGCGCGGCAGGGCTCGATGCGTTCCTGAAGCGTACCGACATCCTCGTCTGCCTCCTACCGCTGACGCCGGAAACGCGCGGCATCCTCTCGATGCCTCTTTTCAGGAAGCTGGCGCGCGACGGGGCGCTCGGCCGTGGGCCGATCATCATCAATGCCGGGCGCGGCGGCCTGCAGGTGGAAGCCGACATAGTCGCGGCGATGGAGGATGGAACGCTCGGCGGCGCCAGCCTCGACGTCTTCGAGCGCGAGCCGCTCGATCCGGCAAGCCCGCTCTGGCGCCTCGGCAACAGCGTGGTCATCACGCCGCACGTCGCCGCAACCAGCGAGCCGCGGACGATCGTGCCGCTCATCCTCGACCAGATCCGCGACTTCGAGGCGGGGAAGCCGCTCGAGAACCTGGTGGACCTGACGCGGGCCTACTGAAAAGACCCCGGCCGTTCGCGGCTCCGCAGTGCATCTTGAAACGATGCGCCAGACCCCGACGGAACCGTTTCGCGTCCCGCCGAGTTATCTCCGCGACATTGCGACAACGGAGATTTTCATGCGCGGAATACTCCTCTGGCTGCTCGGAATTCCGATCCCGATCATCATCCTCCTCTACCTCTTCCACGTCGTCTGACGTACAGAAGGCGGACGACATGAAGTGGCGGCTGCGGCCGCCACTCGCGCGTCGATGACGGCCTTTCAGGCGAGACGGCGGATGGTGTGCGGCCGCCCGGCCGTCCTGCCAATCCGGTCAAGCGCCTCGGCGAAAGGTTCCACCACCACCGCCATGTGATGGCCGCTCGCGTGGACCATGGTCCGGGCATCGACCATGATGCCGACATGGCCTTTCCAGTAGACGAGATCGCCACGCATCAAGCCGGCTTCCGTGCCGACCGGCGAGCCGATGCTCGCAGCCTGCAGGTCGGTGTCGCGGAGGACCGAGACGCCCGCGGTCATCAGCGAGAGCTGCACCAGCGCGGAACAGTCGAGGCCGAGGCTGGAACGGCCGCCCCAGAGATAGGGCACGCCGAGGAAGCGGAGCGCGACGGCGACGAAATCGCGTTCGCGCGGCGGCGCGTCGACCGACTCCAGATGTGCCATCGCGACCGCCCCTTCCGCATTCGGCAGGAGGCCGAAGCGGGTACCGCGGGTCTCGGCCTCGCCGACGATGGCAACGCGGCTGCCCAGCGACAGCGCGGCGCGGACGGGCAGCTTCATGTCGGCGGCGGGATAGATGAAAGTGCGGAGCGCCGAAATGCGATGCGTCGGCTCGGGCGCGGCGGGTCCGAGCGCGTCGCTCGAAATGTAGCCGACATAGCGGTCCGCGACGTTCTGCACCCAGGCCCAGCCTTCCGGCGTCTCCTCGAAGACATTGACCGTCTCGCCGCGGATCAGCTCGGTGTCGAGCGATGCGTCGAGGCGGGGCACGCGGCGGAGGGGTGTGAGCGGCACCGCGATGCGCTTCGCCGTGCCGGCGACGAAGCGCAGGGCGGCCACCTTCCCTTCCAGGCGCGCATCAGCGAGGTCGGGGCGCCAGGCATGGAGGCGGGTATCGGGTTCGGCGGCGTCGGTCATCATGCGACCCTAGCACGGGCCGGGTTACTAGAGAGGAAGCTCGCGATGGCGGGCGACGATGATGTCGCCGAGCCTCTCGACCGCGAGCGCGCCGGCGAGCGTTCGCTGGATGACGACGTTCCGGCGGTCCACCTCGTCGCGGCGGCGCGAGACGAGGCCCATGCGGCCCATGGTGTCGAGGGCGCGGGTGATTGCAGGCTTGGTAACGCGCAGCTTCGCCGCCAGGCCGCGCACGGTATGGGGCGGCGGCTCGAGATAGACCGTGAGCAGCACCACGAGCTGGCGCGCCGAAAGATCCGGCTGGTCGTCGCGGACCAGATCGAGAGTCACGTCGTGCCAGAGGCGCAGCGCCTGACTCGGCCGAAGGTCGATAGGCATGGGGATCCGTCGTGGATCGTTTCGGGACCGAACTAATAAAGCCGGCCTCCGCCCTCGCGACAAGTCCGTAAAATGCGAAATGGTTAGCGCGGATAGCGTTGCGCGAGGAGGCCGTAGAGGGCGCGGATGGCCTGCGCCTCGCCGCCTTCCGGTCGCCCCGGCCTTGCCGACGGGTTCCAGCCATAGATGTCGGCGTGGAACCAGCGGGTCGTCTCGGGCACGAAACGGGCGAGGAAAAGCGCCGCCGTGATCGAGCCGGCAAAGGGCGCGGAGCCGGCATTGTTGATGTCGGCGACCTTGGAATCGAGCATCGTCCGGTAGGGCGCCCAGAGCGGCAGGCGCCAGAGCGGATCGGCCTCCGCCTCGCCGTGGCCGGCGAGATCGGCGGCAAGCGCGTCGTCGCGCGTGTAGAAGGGCACGACCTCGGGGCCGAGGGCGACGCGGGCGGCACCGGTGAGCGTCGCGAGGTCGATGACGAGGTCCGGCGACTCCTCCGCGGCAAGCGCGAGCGCGTCGGCGAGCACCAGCCGCCCCTCGGCATCGGTATTGCCTATCTCGACCGTGATGCCCTTCCGGCTCCTCAAGACGTCGCCCGGACGGAAGGCGGGACCGGAAATGGCATTCTCGACTGCCGGAATGAGAATGCGGAGGTTCACGGGCAGGCCGGCATCCATGACCATGTGGGCGAGGCCGAGGATATTCGCCGCGCCGCCCATGTCCTTCTTCATGAGCAGCATGCCGCTCGACGGCTTGATGTCGAGGCCGCCGGTATCGAAGCAGACGCCCTTGCCGACCAGGGTCACCTTCGGCAGCGCCGGATCGCCCCAGGCGATGTCGACGAGGCGCGGCGCGCGTGCCGGAGTAGCGGCGGCGCCGACGGCGTGGATCATCGGGAAGTCACGCTCGAGGTCGCTTCCCTCGACGATGCGGATGGCCGCCCCATGCCGGCGGCCGATCCCGGCGGCCGCCTCTGCCAGTTCGGCCGGCCCGAGATCGTTGGCGGGCGTGTTGATCAGGTCGCGGGCAATGCGCACGGCCTCGGCGGCCCGGAGAACGGCGTCGCGGTCGACGCCATCGGGCCTCACCAGCCGCACCCCGGCATCCTCCACCGGGCGATAGCGGGTGAAGCGATAGGTGCCGAGCACGAAGGCGAGCGCGGCGAGCGCCGGATCCCCGAAGCCGTCACGCAGGCGGTAGGTGCCGGCGGGAAGCGTGGCCGCGAGCCGGCCGGCGGCGAAGCGGTCGGCCGCCCCTCCGCCGAGGCCGAGCAGCACGGAGCCGAGCGCATCGCCTTCGCCGGGGACGAGGAGCACGGAGCCCGCAGCCGCCTTGAAGCCGCTCGCGCCCGCCCATTGCGCGGCACGACCGATGAGACTCGCGAGGCCGTCGGGCGTGACGGCATCGACGGGAACGGCATGGCGGGATGACGCAAGGAGGACGTCGGACACGGGGAAACTCTCCGGCAGGCGGATGGGCGGGACCCATGATGCCGGCCCCGTGGCCGGCGGGCAACGGGCTCCGATATCCGGAGCTTAACGGCTTGTTAGGGTTAACGATTTATTGCTTGGAGACGATCCCATGGCAGGCGTGTTCCGCGATGCGTACATCGGCTCCCCTCCCCTCCCCGCATTTCCCGAAGGCGCGCCTGTTGCGCAGCGCGATGGCGGCCCCCTTCGTGCTCGCCATCCTGCTTGCCGGCTGCTCCTCGACGACGCAGAAGGCGAGCCTCGACGCGACCCGTACGGCGAGCATCGGCGCCGGCAGCATCGATGCCTGGCAGCAGCGCTATTCCAGGAACCCGCAGGACCGGGAGGCGGCGCTCAACTTCGCCACGGCCCTTCGCGCCGCCGACCGCACCGACCAGGCGGTAGCCGTGCTGCAGCGGGCGGCGATCTACCATCCCAATGACCGCGAGGTGCTCGCCGCCTATGGCAAGGCGCTCGCGGCGAATGGCCAGCTTGCGCTCGCCCTCGACGTGGTGCGACGGGCGCAGACGCCCGACAAGCCGGACTGGAAGCTGCTCTCGACCGAGGCCGCGCTCCGCGACCAGCTCGGCGACCATGCCACCGCCCGCAGCCTCTACCAGCAGGCTCTCGCCATCCAGCCAAACGATGCCGGCGTCCTCTCCAACCTGGGCATGTCCTATTTGCTGACGGGCGAGCTCAAGGATGCCGAGGCGACGCTGCGCCGGGCCGAAGCCCTGCCCGGCGCCGACGACCGCGTGCGCCAGAACCTCGCCCTCGCCGTAGGCCTGCAGGGCCGATTCAACGAAGCGCAGAAGATCGCTTCGGCCGACCTTCCGCCCGACCAGGCGGCAGCCAACATCGCCTATCTCAAGTCGATGCTCGCCCAGCAGGACAACTGGCAGAAGCTGAAGGCGGCGGATTCCAGCTCCAAGATGGCCGCGAACATCCCCGAAGGCGGGGTTTAGGGCTTTCCGGCGCCCGACGAGCCGCGTCCCGATACCCCCTGATCCTTCATGGCCGGCCTTTGTGCCGGCCATCCATGGATTGGTTGCCAGCGGCTCTTTCGCAGCCAAATACGGTCGTGTGATTCCGCAAGGAAGAAGAAGAGTCGTGGATGGCCGGCACAAGGCCGGCCATGACGATTTGGAGGCGGCGTCCGTCCGCCGGCCCGATCTTCTCTAATGCCCGCGGGCGTGCATGACCTGGATGGCTGCCGGCCCGATGATGACGCCGAAAAGCACCGGCAGGAAGAAGAGGATCATCGGCACGGTCAGCTTCGGCGGCAGCGCGGCCGCCTTCTTCTCCGCCTCGGTCATGCGCTGGTCGCGGTTTTCCTGCGCCATGACGCGCAGCGACTGGCCAAGTGGCGTGCCGTAGCGCTCGGCCTGGATCAGGCTCGTCATCACCGCCTTGACGCTTTCGAGGCCGGTGCGGGTGGCGAGGTTCTCGTAGGCCTGGCGACGCTCCTGAAGGTAGGAGAGCTCGGCGGTGGCGAGCGTCAGCTCCTCGGCCAGCTCGATCGACTGGCCGCCGATCTCCTCGGAGACCTTGCGGAAGGAAGCTTCCGCCGACATGCCGGATTCGACGCAGATGAGGAGAAGGTCGAGGGCATCGGGCCAGGCGCGGCGGACCGAGGCCTGGCGCTTGGCGATGATGTTCGAGACATAGAGGTTCGGCGCGTAGAAGCCGATATAGGCGATGCCGAGGCAGATCAGGAACTTGACCGCGTTCGGCTGCTGCCAGTGGGAAACGAAGAAGAGGTAGAACGCGGCCGGCGCGAAGAAGACCAGCGGCAGGACGAGACGGGCGAAGAGGAAGATGACCAGCGGCGCCTGACCGCGATAGCCGGCCATGCGGAGCCGGCTGCTGGTGCCGTCGTCGGCGAGCGCCTTCTTCAGGTTGAAGCGGTCGACGATGCGCTGCATGTAGGGCTTCGCCTCGTTGCGGAGGCTCGCCCGCTTCTGCTCCTGGGCAAGGCGGGTGCGTTCGCGGGCGCGGATCTTCTCGCGCTCCAGCGCGACCGCCTTGATGCGCGCGCCGAGCTTGTCGCGCTCGAAGAGGAGCGACGAGGCGGTCAGCACCGTGGCGAAGACCGCGATCGCCGAGAAGATCGCGAAGAGGAACTTCGGGTTGGTGATGTTCTCGGAAAGGAAGCTGAGCATCGCCGGCCCCTCAGACGTCGAAGTTGATCATCTTGCGCATCACCATGATGCCGATGAACATCCAGAGCGCCGAGGCGCCGAGGATCAGGTGTCCGGTCGGGTCGGTGAAGAGCAGCGAGATGTACTGGGGGCTCGACAGGTAGACGAGCCCCATGACGATGACCGGCAGGGAGCCGATGATCCAGGCCGAGGCCTTGGCCTCCATGCTCATGGCCTTGATCTTGCCGAACATCTTCTTGCGCTCGCGCAGGACGCGCGAAAGATTGCCGAGCGCCTCGGAGAGATTGCCGCCGGCCTTCTGCTGGATGGTGATGACGATGGCGAAGAAGCTCGATTCCGGCACCGGCACGCGCTCCGGCAGGCGGGCGCAGGCATCGGCGATGGTGACGCCGAGCGCCTGGGCCTCGACGATGTGCTTGAACTCCGTGCGCACGGGCTCGGCCGCCTCGGCGGCGATGATGCGCAGGCAGTCGTTGAGCGGCAGGCCCGCCTTAACGCCGCGCACGATCACGTCCATGGCGTTGGCGAACTCGTTGAGAAACTTCTTGGTGCGGCGCTTGCGCAGGAAGTTGATCACCCAGCGCGGGAAGCCGAGCGCGCCGGCAAAGCCGAGGGCCGCCACCGCATAGAGCGGCCCGTGCAGGAGATAGGCGAGGACCGCGAAGGCGATGCCGCAGCCGGCGCTGAAGAGAAGGAAGGTGCGCCGGTCCCATGACAGGCCTGCCTGCTGGAGGCGAAGGGAAAGCGGCGGCGACTTGCTCTTCTTGTTCTTGGCGCGCTGCTTCTCGTCGAGCTCCTTGAGCGTCTCCTGGACCGACTTGCGGCGCTTGGCGGCGTCGACGACGCGGACGCCGACATCGGTCGCGACCGGTCCGCGCGTCTGGATCTGGTCGATGCGCCGGCCGACCTTGTTCTCGGTCTCGATGCGGCGATAGAGCAGCGCATAGGCAAGGCCGCCGGCGCTGAGCATGGCCAGGCCGACGATGGCGACGAAGACCGGGAGGGGGCCGAACACGATGCGCTATCCCTGTGCCACTACCAGCTCCTCGGCCTCGGCGGCATCGAGGGCGGCGGCGAGGCGCTTTTCCTCGCCGAAGTAGCGGGCACGGTCCCAGAAGCGCGGGCGGCCGATGCCGGTCGAGCGATGGCGGCCGAGGATCCGGCCGGCCGCGTCCTCGCCGGCAATGTCGTAGAGGAAGATGTCCTGCGTGATGATGACGTCGCCTTCGGTGCCGACCACCTCGGTGATGTGGGTGATCTTGCGCGAGCCGTCGCGAAGGCGTGCCGCCTGGACGACGACGTCGATCGAGGTCGAGATCATCTCGCGGAGCGTTTTCGAAGGCAGCGAGAAGCCGCCCATGGTGATCATCGATTCGATACGCGAGAGCGCCTCGCGCGGCGAGTTGGCGTGGAGGGTGCCCATCGAGCCGTCATGGCCGGTGTTCATGGCCTGGAGGAGGTCGAAGGCCTCCGGGCCGCGCACTTCGCCGACGATGATCCGCTCGGGACGCATGCGCAGGCAGTTCTTGACCAGGTCGCGCATGGTCACCTCGCCCTCGCCTTCGATATTGGGCGGACGCGTTTCGAGGCGCACGACATGCGGCTGCTGGAGCTGGAGCTCGGCCGCGTCCTCGGCGGTGATGATGCGCTCGGTATTGTCGATGTAGCGCGTCAGGCAGTTGAGCAGCGTGGTCTTGCCGGAGCCGGTGCCGCCGGAGACCAGCACGTTGCAGCGCGAGCGGGCGATGATCTGCAAGATCGTCGCGCCTTCCGGCGTGATGGTGCCGTACTTGACCAGCTGGTCGAGGGTCAGCTTGTCCTTCTTGAACTTGCGGATGGTGAGCGTCGGCCCGTCGATCGCGAGCGGCGGAGCGATGACGTTGACGCGGCTGCCGTCGGGAAGGCGGGCGTCGCAGATCGGGCTCGATTCATCGACGCGGCGGCCGACCTGGCTGACGATCCGCTGGCAGATGTTCATGAGCTGGGTATTGTCGCGGAAGCGGACGCCGGTCTCCTCGACCTTGCCGCCGACCTCGATGTAGGTCCGCTGCGCGCCGTTGACCATGATGTCGGCGATGTCGTCGCGCGCGAGCAGCGGCTCGAGCGGGCCGAGGCCGAGAACGTCGTTGCAGATGTCCTCGAGCAGGTCCTCCTGCTCGGCGATCGACATCGCGATGTTCTTCAGCGCGATGATGTCGTTGACGATGTCGCGGATTTCCTCGCGCGCCGACTCGGTGTCGAGGCGGGCGAGCTGCGACAGGTCGATCGTATCGATCAGGGCCGAGAAGACCGTCGTCTTGACGTCGTAGAAGTTCTCCGAGCGGCGAACCGCCGGGGCGACCGCTGTGGGCGAGCGCACCGGTCGCGGCGGTTCGGCTGCAGATGCGGGCGGGGTCGCGGGAGCCGGCTCCCGGGCCGGCATCGGTGGGGCGGCGGCCGCAAGGGGCTGGGCGACGGCCTTTGCCGCCGCGGGCGGCATTGCCGGCTTCGCCGCCGGCGGAGGAACCGCCGGACCGTCACCCGAAGAGCTACCGCGCTTGCCGAACATCGCTTACCCCGTCAGGCGGACTTCTTGCCGCGGAACCGCGACAGCAGCGGCCCGAGGGCGCTTTTCTTCTGGCGCTTGATCTCGGCGCGGCCGGTGACGGCGCGTGCAAGGGCGTCGAAGGCCTCGACCATCGGGCTCTTGGCGTCGGTCTCGGCGATCATCTGGCCGTTATTGGCGGCGGTCCCGAAGAGGTGCGCGTCGAAGGGAATGATCGCGGCCGGCGTCAGGTTGAGGGCAGAAGCAAAGTCGTCGGCCTTGATCTCCGGCCGCTTGGGCACGCCGGTCTTGTTGATGATCAGGCGCGGGGGCGAATCGTTCCGCCGTCCCTGGCGCAGGAGGTCGACCATGTTCTTGGCGTTGCGGAGGTTCGCGAGATCCGGCTCGACGGTGAGCACAACCTCGTCGGCAGCGAGCAGCGTGCGCTTCATCCAGGCGGTCCAGACGTGCGGCAGGTCAAGGATCACGGCCGGAACGCCGCCCTGGGCGACGTCGATGATCTGGGTGAAGGCACCCTCGTCGAAATCGCAGGTGCGGTCGAGCGTCGCCGGCGCCGCGAGCAGGCTGAGATGATCCGAGCAGCGGGCGAGCAGGCGGTCGAGGAAGATGTCGTCGAGCCGGTCCGGGGAGTGGACCGCCTCGGCGATGCCCTGCGCGGGATCCTGGTTGAAATCGAGGCCGGCGGTGCCGAAGGCGAGGTCGAGGTCGGCAACGACGACGTCGCTCTGCAGGTTGCGGGCGATCGCCCAGGCGACGTTGTGGGCGACCATCGAGGAGCCGACGCCGCCCTTGGCGCCGACGAAGGCGATCGAGCGCCCGAGGGGCGAAGTCGCTGCCTCGACATAGAGCTCGCTGACAGTCTTGATGACGCGGAGCAGGTCGATCGGTGCGACCAGGTATTCGCTGATGCCGCGCTTGGTGAGGTCGCGATAGAGGGCGACGTCGTTGACATGCCCGATGACGACAACCTTGGTGCCCGGATCGCAGACCTCGGCGAGGCGGTCAAGATCGGCGTCGAGCCGGTCGCGCGACTGGCGGGACTCGACGATGATGAGGTTCGGCGTCGCCGCGTCCTGGTAAAACTCGGCGGCGGCGGACAGTCCCCCGGCATGGACCTTGACGTGGGCGCGGGCCATGCGCCGGTCGGCGGCGGCAGCCTCGATGGCGGCGGCGATTTCCGGCGATTCGCAGAAGGCCTGGATGGATATGCGCGGGACCGGGCGGACATCGACCGGAACCGGAACCGGCGCCGCCGGATCCGACGGCGATGCGGTTCCGTCCGAGGCACCCGATTCGAAAGCGAGATTCGTCATCAGTTGCCCACTCCCTGCACGATGGTCCCGCCGACTTCCTTCGAGTAGTCGCCCTGGGTCGGGGAATTGGTGCGATACTTGTCGAGCACGCCGACGCGGCGCGTCGTGTCGGCGGGCGTCATGGCGCGCGGGTAGAGAAGGTCGAGCGGGTTGTCGACCATGGCGGCGAGGTTCTGCTGCGAGGCGCAGCCATAGGCGGCGTAGTTGGTGTTGTCCTTGCCGGCCATCATCGATTCATGCCAGGGACCGCAGCCCGCGGTCTTGGCGGCGATGCGCGCATAGGCGATGCGGATC
Organism: Hyphomicrobiales bacterium; assembly: GCA_017305635.1. Taxonomy (GTDB): domain Bacteria; phylum Pseudomonadota; class Alphaproteobacteria; order Rhizobiales; family Kaistiaceae; genus JAFKKF01. Next base: position 54,300 of record JAFKKF010000016.1, read on the forward strand.
GGCGCCGACGCTTCCGCCTTGTTGGCGCGATAGCTGCGCATCTCGATCGACTTCGGGCTGACGCCGGCGCCGACCAGCGCATCCTGGATCTCGCTGGCGAGCCAGCCGGCGACGCGGGCATTGGCGGAGCCGCGCGGTACGACGATGGCGATCACCGCGCTGCGGCTGTTGAGGAACTTGATGCCGAAGCCCTGCACGTTGGCGCGCATGCCGCCGGTCAGGTGCTGGCTGTTCATGCCGACCGGGACGTCCATCGTGTCGACCGCCTCCTCGATGGAGATCGGATGGGTCACGCGGTAGTCGTCGGGCAGGGTCGAGCCGGTGACGCTCTGGCTGTCGACCGGCTTGCAGGCAGCGACGGCGAGGAGGAGCGCCGCGGAGGCAAGCATCGCCTTCGGCAGGGCGCTGCGCCGCGCGGTGGGAAACGGACGATTCGACATATTCCGGAGCTCCATCTGAAGCGGCGCGGTCATTGATAGATGAACCCGTATTTGCCGTTGTAGCTGCCGCTCGGCACCGGCTGGCCCTTGCCGCCATAGACCCGGTTGATGCGGCCGAGCAGGTCGGCGTCGCGGTCGCTCGAAGTGGCGAAGCCGTCGTCGGGGCGGGCGAGCTGGTTGCGCGCCACCGGCTTCACCAGATACGGCGTGACGATGATGACGAGCTCGGTCTCGTTGCGCTTGAAGTCGCGGCTGCGGAAGAGCGGCCCGAGGATCGGCAGCTTGCCGAGCGCGGGGATGGCGTTGATCGTCTGGCGGATATTGTCCTGGAGCAGGCCGCCCATGACCATGGCGCCGCCGGAGGGCAGCTCGAGCACCGACTCGCTGCGCCGGACGACGATCGAGGGCAGCGTCAGGCCGGAGAGCTGGACGGCGTTCTCGCTGGAGAGCTCCGAGACCTCGGTCTTGACGTGCAGGCTGATGCGGCCCTCGCTGAGGACGATCGGCGTGAAGGAGAGCGACACGCCGAACGGCTTGTAGGTGATGGTGATGTTGCCGTCCTGGTCGCGGCCGGTCGGCACCGGGAACTCGCCGCCGGCGAGGAAGTTGGCGGATTCGCCGGAGATCGCGGTCAGCGTCGGCTCGGCGAGCGTGCGCACCATGCCGGTCTGGTCGAGCGCCTGCAGGGTGGCGGTCAGGCTGTTGTTGCCGGCGGTCACGCCGCCCTTGGCAAAGCTGTTGGTGATCGCCTTGCCGGCGACGGAGAACGGATTGTCGGTGAGGAAGCTCGCACCGAACGAGCCGATGGAGATGCTGCCCGAAAGGTCGATGCCGAGCTGCTTGGCGATGTTGCGCTGGACCTCGGCGACGGTGACCTTGAGGTGGACCTGGTCCTCGCCGGCCACCGAGAGCATGTTGATGACCCTGTCGGCGCCGGTATTCTTGTTCTGGTCGCCGGAGCCGGTGGTCGCGAGGAGGGTCAGCGAGCTGCCGCCCGCGGTCGGGGTGGTGAGGGCCTGGCCGTTATTGGCGGCGGAATCGACGAAGGCGGCGGCGAGCTGCACCGCCTGCTTGGCGTCGGCGGCGTTGTCGACGGAGCCGGAGAGGACGACGTTGCCGTTCAGCACGTCGACCGCGATGTTGGACGTCGGCAGGAGGCGGTGGATGAGGTTCTGCAGATCGATGCCGCCCTTCTCGACGGAGACGTCGAGGGTGACGATCTGGCGGCCGGCGCGGTCGAAGATGATGATGTTGGTCTGCCCGTCCTTCAGGCCGGTAATGTAGATCTGCTGCGGCGTGCGGATGACCGCATTGGCGACGGCGGGATCCGAGACGAGGATGTCGCGGGCGTCGCGCGGCAGCGTGATCACCTTCGACTTGCCCGAGGCGAGCGGCAGTACCTGGTGGAAGCCGGCGGGCTCGGAGACCGTGACGGCACCCATGTCCGCGCTCGCCACCGAGCCGGTCATCAGCCCGGCATCGTCGGCAAGGGCGGACGAGGCACCCGCTGCGAACGTGACGACGGCGGAAGCCATCATCGCGCCGGCGAGCATTTTCCTCAGGCACGGGTAACGCATGTCTGTCGATCCCCTTCAGAGCGGGAGCCGGACGGCCCTCGCCTCAACGAATGCTGCTCTGTTCGCTCACGATGCCGTTGCGGACGACCTTGACGATGCCGGTCTTCCGGTCCGACCCCGCAATGAGGTGGACGGCGTCCTGATCGGCGTCGGTAGGCTTCGACTGTGAATCGGCGATGCTGCGGAGGGCCAGCGTCAGCCGCTCGCTCATCTGCTGCGCCACGGTCAGGATCTCGGCCTGCTGGGGGCTGAGCTCGAGCGTGGCGGTCTGGCCAACCACGACCTTCTCGCCGTTCTTCTCCTCGATGGTCTGGTCGATGGCGAGAACGCGGACGTTGTTGAGGATCGTCTCTGTCCGGTAGGGCGGCGCGCCGCCATTGTCGCCGGAACCGGTCTGGCGGGTCATGATGACGTCGACCCGGTCATTCGGCAGGATGAAGCCGCCGGCGCTGGTATCGGCCGCGATCTTGGTGGCGACGGCGCGCTTGCCGGCCGGCAGGATGGCCGACATGAAGCCAACATCGGAGCGGATGAGCTTGCCGGTGGTCAGCGGCTCGCCGGAATAGATGGTGGCGCGGGCCAGCGACCCGATCACGCCCTTCATCGCTTCGGGATCATTGCGCTCCTCGATGAAGTTCGGCGAGGAAGCGGTGCGCGGCCAGTCGCGCCAGGAGACGTCGCTGTCGGACAGGCGGGTGCCCATCGGAATGTCGCGGCTGGCGACGAGGACCTTGGTCAAGGCGATGGACGGGGCATTGGCAATCGGCGCCGGCGCGGGTGCCGGGCCGGAATTCAGGTTGAGCGCAAGGAACGCGGCGACCAGGCCGGCCACCAGCGCGACGCCAAGGATTGCTACGCGGGACAGTTTCATGACGCGGTACCTCACAGGACTCGGAAGAGGCCCAACCTCTTCCAGGAATGTCGCCTCGGAATCGTGTACTTATGGTTAACCGGCCGTAAGAATTCTTACCTAACGGACGGTTACCGCCCCCAGGCGGTTCGGGAGTCGCGCGCTTTCGGTGAATGGCGGCATGCGCCGCCCGCCACGCGACCGCGTGACCGGGCTCGAAGAAGCCCCGGTCTCAGCCGGTGACCACCTTCATCCAGATCGAGTCCGGATAGGTGAAGATGCCGGCGGCAGCGAGCGCGACCCCATATGGCACGCCGGCCTTCGCATCATGCAGCCGCAGGAGCCACGGCTGCCGGGTCACGAAGGCCGGCAGGACCGCCTGCCGGTATGAAAGAACGAGAAGCGTCAGCGCGCCGCCAAACACCGAGGCGGCGACGAGATATTCGACGAGGGCCGTCCCCCAGCCGATCCAGAGTGCGACCGCGGCGCAGAACTTGGCGTCGCCGCCGCCGATCCAGCCGGCGGCGAACAGGCCGAAGGCAATGACCAGGACGAGCACCCCGGCCGCGGCATGCATGATGAAAGCCTGCCAGCCCATGCCGGTCGCCGGCGCGAGCGCGAGGAAGGCGACCACCAATGCGATCGCCACCTTGTTGGGGATGGTCATGGTGAGGAGATCGGAGATGGCCGCATAGGCCATGGCCAGCGGGAAGACCGCGACCAGAATCATGTTTATCACGGGGGCCAGCACGGCCAGGATCTCCCAAGCGAACCCGCCTCGCTGAAGACTGGCGGGAAAGGATTAACGCCCCCTTAGTGCGGCACCCCGGTTCCGGCCCGGCTTGTCCGCCTTCGCGGCTCGAAGCCTGCGGCGTGCTGACGACCCGCTGCCTGACCTCGCCCGATGGCTCGGTCGGCTTCGCAGGCCGGTGCCGCCGATGCGGGAGGGTGCCCCTATTGCTTTGCAGGCGGCCGGCCGGACGAATGCCCGTGCCGTGCCGCCTGCCAAACGCACCGGCGGAGAAGCTCCGCCGGATAGCCGCCCCGTCGCCGGGGCAGCAGAACTACGGCGCCATCTTCGAGGAGAGGCTCGTGAAGGTGGTGTTGAGGCTGGTGCCGAGCAGGCCGGCGCCGACAATGATCGCAACGCCGATCAGCGACGCGATGAGGCCGTACTCGATGGCCGTGGCGCCCGACTCGTCCTTCACGAAACGATTGAAGAGGTTCTTCATGGTGGTGGCTCCTTCTTTGTCCACGATGCTGAAACAGTTTCGAACAGCGATGGCTCGGTCTTCCGCAGTGAGTTCTTGTATCGCGGCCCTAACCGAAGCCAACACTACATCCAAATTGCTGCAGCCTAGTTAACAGCGGAGCCAGTTATATGGGCTTGCAAATACTATCTATTAACCATCAATGCCAAGTAAACATCCCCATTTGGCTGAGAATTTTGCCTTTTCCGTTCTCGTGTCTGTTCGTTTTATATTCGTTTACCATCCACCGCAAGGCACTGCTTACCTTGCCGCGTGGTTCCCTTATTTCCCGGCCCGGATGCCGCGGCTCGGAAGGAACGAAACATCGGCCAGCCGCCGCTTAAGTCTTCATTCACCATTATTTGCCAAGGTTTCCGCCGCTTGCCGCGTTCTTGGGGGGTTCATTATGGACCGGGTATCGATGCCGTCCTGCCTGCTGCGCCTTGCGGGTACCGCGCTTGCCGGTGCGCTTGCCGTGACCGGCGCCCTCGCGGCACCCGGCATGGGCGCGCCGATCGAGGTCCTCGTCGACCATGCCAAGGTGATGCATATCGCCCGGCCGGCCGACATCGTGATCATCGGCAACCCGGGCATAGCCGACGCCACCATCCAGGATTCCCAGACCCTGATCATCACGGGCCACAGCTACGGCACCACGAACCTGATCGTGCTCGATGCCCAGGGCCAGGCGATCGCCGAGGAGGTGGTCAGCGTGCAGCCGAACGACGACGACGTCGTCACCCTCTATAAGGTGGACAAGGACGGGACGTCGCGCGAGAGCTTTGCCTGCAACCCCGCCTGCGCGCCGACCCTCTCGATCGGTGACGCCAGCGACTGGTTCAGCAGCGTCCAGAGCCAGATCCAGGCGCGCGGCGACATCTCCAAGCCGGCCGCCCCGGCCAAGTAGACCGGTTAACCAAGCGCAAAAAGAGACCGTCGTTTTTTCCGTACCGGCCGCAACGCTTCCTAAATTCCCGGCTGTTAAGACCTTCGTAGGAACGACGGAGGAAGTGCCGGCGGATTGTTGCCGGCCACACCGGATATGACCTTGCCCGCTGCCCTCGGCCCCGCCTCGCGCTGGAAGCGCCTGACGCGCAGCGTCCGGCGTTTCGGCCGCGAGGAGAATGCGGCGACCGCGGTCGAGTTCGGCCTGATCGCGCTGCCCTTCATCGGCCTCCTCATGGCGATCATCGAGACGGCCCTGCTCTTTCTGGCGGGACAGAACCTCGAATCGGCGGTCGACATTACCGCCCGCCTCATCCGCACCGGGCAGGCGCAAGACCAGGGCCTGACCGGCGACACGTTCAAGGCGCAGGTCTGCTCCGAGGCGATCGTCCTGCCCAGTTGCACCGACTCGCTGCACATCGACGTACGCACCTATACGAGCTTCACCTCGATGACCATCACCGACCCGGTCGATGCGAACGGCAACGTCGATTATTCGAGCTTCGTCTACAATGCCGGCCATGGCGGCGACATCGTGATGGTGCGCGCCTATTACGAATGGCCGACCTTCTCGCGGATGCTCGGGCTGAACTTCAGCAACCTCACCAACGGCAACCATCTGCTCGCAGCGGTCGCCGCGTTCAAGAACGAGCCCTTCGCGTGGTGATGCGCATTGCCCTTCTCGCGGCCATGATCCGGCGGCTGCGGCGCCAGGAGGAAGGCGTCTCGGCGGTCGAGTTCGCGCTCCTCCTGCCGGTCATGCTCATCCTGTTCTTCGGCTGCGTCGAGGTCGGCGACGCGCTCACGATCGACCGCAAGGTCACCCACGTGGCGAGCACGCTCGCCGACCTGGTCACGCAGTCGAAGTCGGTGACCTCGACCGACGTCAGCAACATCTTCGGCGCTGCCGCCTCGATCCTGTCGCCCTATTCGTCGGCGACGCTGAAGATGAAGGTCAGCGGCGTCACGGTCGATTCCAAGGGCAATGCGACGGTGACCTGGAGCAAGGCGAGCAACGACACCGCGCTGACCAAGGGCACCCCGCTCACCATGCCGGCGGCGATGATGACGCCGAGCACCTTCACGGTGGTCGCCGAAGTCCACTTTCCCTACAGGCCGACGGTCGGCTATGTCATGACCGGATCGTTCGACCTGCACTCGACCTTCTACCTGCGGCCGCGCGCGAGCGACAAGGTCTGCCTGGACGCTTCGACCTGCTGACGCGCCGCGTTCAGGTGCGCGAGAAGGCAAAGACCGTGTTCTGGCGATACGTTTCGCCCGGGCGGAGCACCGGCGTCGGGAAGCCGGGATGGTTGGCGCCGTCCGGGAAGACCTGCGGCTCGAAGCAGCATCCACCATTGGCCCGGTAGGTCCGCCCGCCGAGGCCGGGCACGGCCACCTTCAGCGAGACGCCGTCGTAGAACTGGACGCCCGGCTCGGTCGAGGCGACGTCCAGCACCATGCCGTTGTGGGGCGCGCGCAACCGGGCGAGGCGGCGCGGCAAGTCGGCGCGCTCGCGGCCGGCGGCGAAGTTGATGTCATAGACGAAGCGCCTGCCCTCGACATCGCGGCCGATCGGCGCCTCCATCCGCAGGTCATAGGGCGTGCCGTCGACAGGGGCGATCTCGCCCGTCGGGATCAGGTTGGCATCGGTCGGCGTGTAGTGGTCGGCGAAGACCTGGACGTGATGGCCGAGGATGTCGGGAGAATCGTCGAGGTTGAAATAGGTGTGCTGCGCGAGGTTCACGATGGTCGGCGCGTCGGTGGTGGCGCTCGCCTCCATGCGGAGGAGCCCGGGCGGCTCGATCGTGTACTTCACCTCCGCCGCCAGGTTGCCGGGATAGCCCTCCTCGCCGTCGGCGGCGCTGATCCTCAGCGTGACGCTCCGCTCGTCGGCAGCCGCCAGCTGCCAGGCGCGCTTGCCGAAGCCGTTGAAGCCGCCATGGAGATGGGCGTTCCTCGCCGTCTCGTTGACCGAGAGTTGGTAGACCTTGCCATCGAGCGGCAGGTGGCCGCCGGCCGTGCGGTTGGCGCAGCGCCCGGCCACCGCCCCGAAATGCGGCGAATGGTGGATATAGGAATCAAGGTCGTCGAAGCCGAGAACGAGCGGATGGTCGATGCCCGCCCAGCGCAGGTCGCGGATGACCGCGCCGATGGTGATGATCCTGGCACTGAGGTTGCCGGCCGCGATCTCGACCTCCTGGACCTCGGTACCGTCGGGCATCCGCCCGAACACGCGTGCTGACATCGGCGTCTCTCCCAACCCGGGCGCTGGTCGTGAAAAAGAGGGCGGCTTCAGATCGTCTGGTTGTAGGTGCCGACTTCCTTGTTCTCGCGGAGCACGGCGTCGACCGCTGCGAACATCTCCTTCAGCCGCGCCTCGGAGACCGGACTCTCGATGACCACGACCAGCTCCGGCTTGTTGGACGAGGCGCGCACCAGGCCCCAGGTGCCGTCATCCGTGACGACGCGCACGCCGTTGACCGTGACGAGGTCGACGATCGCATGGCCGCCGACCTTCTCGCCCTTCTTCTTCATCTCCTCGAAGCGCGCCTTCACCTTGTCGGCTATGCCGTATTTCACTTCGTCGGCGCAATGGGCGGACATGGTCGGCGAGCCCCAGGTCTTGGGCAGCGCGTTCTTCAGGTCCGCCATCGTCTTCCCGGGATTGCGGTCGAGCATGTCGAGGATGGCGATGGCCGAGACGATGCCGTCGTCATAGCCGCGCCCGATCGGCTTGTTGAAGAAATAGTGGCCCGACTTCTCGAAGCCGGCGATGGCCTGGAGCTCGTTGACGCGCCGCTTGATGTAGGAATGGCCCGTCTTCCAGTAATCCGTCTTCGCACCGTTCTGCTTGAGGATCGGGTCGATGGCGTAGATGCCGGTCGACTTGACGTCGACGACGAAGGTCGAGTTCGGATGCAGCGCCGAGATGTCGCGAGCGAGCATGACACCGACCTTGTCGGCGAAGATCTCGTCGCCGGTATTGTCGATGACGCCGCAGCGGTCGCCATCGCCGTCGAAGCCGAGGCCGACCTCGGCCTTCTCGGCGAGCACGCGCTTGGACATGGCGTGCAGCATCTCGAGGTCTTCGGGGTTCGGATTGTAGTGCGGGAAGGTGTAGTCGAGGTTGGTGTCCATGGGGATCACCTCGGCCCCGAGCGCCTCCAGGACGCGCGGGGCGAAGGCGCCGGCAGTGCCATTGCCGCAGGCCGCGACGACGCGGATCTTCCGCTTCAGCTTCGGCCGGTTGGTGAGATCGGCAATGTAGCGGTCGCCGAAATTCTCCTCGAAGACATATTCGCCGCCGCCCTTCAGGTCGAAGGCGGCGCCGAGAACGATCTCCTTCAGCCGGCCGATCTCCTCCGGCCCGAAGGTCACCGGGCGGCGCGATCCCATCTTCACGCCGGTCCAGCCGTTCTCGTTGTGCGAGGCGGTGACCATGGCGACCGCCGGCACGTCGAGGGCGAACTGGGCGAAATAGGACATCGGCGTGATCGCCATGCCGATATCGTGGACCCTGCAGCCGGAGGCGAGGAGCCCGGTGATCAGCGCGGTCTTGATCGAGGAGGAATAGGCGCGGAAATCGTGGCCGGTGACCACCTCGCGCTTGACGCCGAACTCGCCGAGGAGCGTGCCGATGCCCATGCCCAGCGCCGTCACGCCCATCAGGTTCAACTCCGGCGCGGTCTTGGCGCCGGGGACGCCGAACCACCAGCGGGCGTCATATTCGCGGAAGCCGGTCGCCTTGATCAGCGGCCAGTTCTCGAATTCGAGCGTATTCGGGCGAAGGTCAGACCGGGGCTTCGGAAACATGCGCGGCTCCCTGTTGGTGCCCAATTGAATAGCAGAGGGTCGCGAAGCGAGATAGCGGCCTACTGGACGAGGACCAGCTGGCCGCCGCCGACCTCGAACTTGCTGAGCCGCTTGAGAAAGGTCATGCCGAGGAGATCGACCGACAGGCCGTCGCCGGAAAAGACGACCGCGGGCACGCCGCGCACGACCACGTCGCCGATGCGGATTTCGTCGAGCATGACCGGCGCGGCCTTGGTCACGCCGTTGGCGGTCGACATCTGCAGCGTGTATTCGCTCGCGGCCGGATGCAGCCCGAGGCGGCGCGCGCTTGCCGGGGTCAGCGCGACGACGCTCGCGCCGGTATCGACGAGCATGTCGAGGCTGCGGCCATTGACCACGGCCTCGGCGGCAAAATGGCCGAGCCGATCGGCTCGAAGCGCGGCCTGGCGCGCGTAGCCGGGCGACGGCTCCGCGGCGGATGCCGGCGGCATGGCCGGGGCGCCGGCATCGGAGGTGCCGGCCGCCAAAGCAAGAAGCTGGGGCAGGAATTTCGGTGCCGAGACGGCGAGCGCCGCGACGACGCCGAAGACGACGAGAAGTCGACCGAGCATGGGAGGATCGGAGCCCAGGGCGTCATGTTGACGCCGGCGAGGATGCCGCGGGCAAGGCTAAGAACTGGCAAAGACCGGAACGCAAACGGCGCGCCGGAGCGCGCCGTTTCGGCATGTCGCAAACAGGAAGTTAACGAGGGCCCGGTCAGGCCCAGCCGCCGTCGGCGACGATCATCTGGTTGGCGACGGCCCCCGATTCGTCGGAGGCCATGAAGAGGATCAGGCGCGCCATGTCGTCCGGGTAGAGCTTGCGCTGCACCGCCTGGTCCTGCATCAGCTGCGGCTCCATCTCCGGCTTGAACCAGAGCGTCTGCTGGCGCTCGGTCATGATCCAGCCCGGGGCGATCGAGTTCAGGCGGATGTTGTGACGTCCGAGCTCGTGGGAGAGGCCGCGGGTGAGGCCATGCACCGCCGCCTTAGCGGCGACATAGACCGGCAGCCCCTCGGTCGCCAGCAGCCAGGTCGCCGAGCTCATGTTGACGATCGAGCCGCCGCCGGCGCGCTTCATGTCCGGGATCACGGCCTGGATGGCGAAGAACTTGTGCTTCAGGTTGACCGCGATCCGCTCGTCGAAATATTCCGGCGTGGTCTTCTCGATCTCGTGGCGCTCGTCGTGGGCGGCATTGTTGATGAGGATGGTGACCGGCCCGAACTCCTTGCGGATGTTGGCGATCGCCTTCTTCATGGCGACGATGTCGGTGAGGTCGGCCTGCTCGAAGTGGACCTTGCCCTTTTTCTTCTTCAGGGCCGCGACCAGCTTCTTCGATTCCTTCTCCTTGAGGTCGATGAAGCCGACCTTGGAGCCCTGCGCCACGAAGTGGCGGACGATCGATTCACCGATGCCGCTACCGCCGCCGGTGACCAACACCGTGCGGCCCTTCAGGCTCGGATAGATGGCACCGTATTTCATTTCCCTGCCCTTCCTTCGTCTTCGGTTAGTCCTGGCCGCCATCGGCGACGACGTTCTGGCTGGTGATCGCCGACGACTCGTCCGAGGCGTAGAAGAGGACCACGCGGGCCATGTCGTCGACGGTCAGCCGGCGCTTGAGGCTCTGCTGGTCCATATGGTGCTTCTCGGCGTCCGGCGACCACCAGAGCTTCAGCTGCCGCTCGGTCAGGATCCAGCCGGGCGCGATGGCGTTGATGCGGATGTTGAACGGGCCGAGATCGCGGGCGAGGCCGCGCACGAGGCCGTAGTCGGCCATCTTGGAGGCGACGTAGACCGGCATGCCCGGGCTCGCATTGACCCAGGAGCCGGAGGTCATGTTGACGATCGACCCGCCGCCCGCCGCCTTCATGTCCGGCACCACCGCCTGGATGCAGAAGAACTGATGCCGGAAATTCACCGCGACGCGGTTGTCGAAATATTCGGGCGTGACGTCCTCGAGCTTGTGGCGCTCGTCATGGGCGGCATTGTTGACCAGGATGGTGATCGGCCCGAGCGCCTTGCGGACGTCGTCGATCGCCTTCCGCGTCGCATCGATGTCGGTGAGGTCCGCCTTCGCGAAATGGACCTTGCGACCTTCCCCGGCGAGGGCGGCGACCAGCGCCTTCGACGGCGCCTCGACAATGTCGATGAAGCCGACCTTCGAGCCCTGCGCCGCGAAGTGTCGAACGATCGATTCGCCGATGCCGCTGCCGCCGCCGGTGACCAGCACCGTGCGGCCCTCGAGGCTCGGGTAGATTGCCCCGTACTTCATGCTCGCCCTCCCAACCGGCGCGGGATCGCGGCGGCCGCCGGGGTATGTAGCGGATGTCGCGCGCGACAGCCACCGCCGAATCGCACCCCTTGCCGGCACTGCGCGACTACTTCGTCCCGTAGAGGCGGTCGCCGGCGTCGCCGAGGCCCGGAACGATGTAGCCGTGATCGTTGAGGTAGTCGTCGATCGCCGCGGTGAAGACGGGAATGCCCGGCTGCGCCTTGCGGAAGCGCTCGATGCCCTCGGGCGCGGCCAGCAGGCAGACGAAGCGGATGTCCTTGGCGCCGCGTTCCTTCAGCTTCTCGATCGCCGCGCTCGCCGAGTTCGCCGTCGCCAGCATCGGGTCGACGACGATGACGACGCGGTCGGAAAGGTCGTGCGGCGCCTTGAAGAAATATTCGTGCGGCTCCAGCGTCTGCGGGTCACGATAGATGCCGATATGGGCGACGCGCGCCGAAGGCACGAGGTCGAGCATGCCTTCGAGGAGGCCGTTGCCGGCGCGCAGGATCGAGGCGAAGACGAGCTTCTTGCCTTCGAGGATCGGCGCCGTCATCGCCTCGAGCGGCGTCTCGATCCGCCGCGCGGTCAGCTTCAGGTCGCGGGTCACCTCGTAAGTGAGGAGCAGCGATATCTCGCGGAGGAGCTGGCGAAAACCCGCCGTCGACGTCTCCTTGTCACGCATCAGTGTCAGCTTGTGCTGGACGAGGGGGTGGTCGACGACCGTGACGCCTTCCATGACGATCCTGCTTCCGGTTCCGCGAGGCCGGGGAATGGTTTAGCGCGGCTGGCGGCCCGACGCCAACCGAATGGGCGGAATTGTCCCCATCCAATCCCTTCCGGCGAGGGGTGTGAACGTGGCACCCTTGCCGCCGAACGAAGCAGGCAGAGCAGAAGCATGACCAGGGCAGTGCTGATCGTCCTCGATTCGGTCGGCGTCGGCGGCGCCGCGGATGCCGCGGCCTTCGGCGATACCGGCACCGACACGCTCGGCCATATCGAGGAGGCCTGCCGCAAAGGCCTTGGCGACCGCGAAGGAACGCGGAGGGGGCCGCTCGCCCTCCCGAACCTCGACCGGCTCGGGCTGGCGCGGGCGGCGGCGGCCTCGCATGGCCGTGCGGTCACCGGTCCGGCCGCGGCGGGCCGCTGGGGCTACGGCGTCGAGGTGTCGAAGGGCAAGGACACGCCGTCGGGCCACTGGGAGATCGCCGGCGTGCCGGTGCCCTTCGCCTGGGGCTATTTCCCGACGACGGTGCCCTGCTTCCCGAAGGACTTCACCGAGGCCTTCATCCGCGAGGCGCGCATTCCCGGCATCCTCGGCAACCGCCATGCCTCGGGCACCGCGATCATCGAGAAATACGGCGAGGAACATATCCAGACGCTGAAGCCGATCTGCTACACCTCGGCCGACTCGGTGTTCCAGATCGCCGCGCACGAGGTCTATTTCGGCCTCGAGCGGCTCCACGAGATCTGCCTGGTCGCGCGCCGCCTCCTCGACCCGCTCAATATCGGGCGCGTCATCGCGCGTCCCTTCGTCGGCGAGGAGAAGAGCGACTTCACGCGCACCGCCAACCGGCGCGACTATGCCGTGCCGCCGCCCGAGGCGACGCTCCTCGACCGCGCGGTCGCGGCAGGCCGGCGGACGATCGGCATCGGCAAGATCGGCGACATCTTCGCCCACCGGGGCGTATCGGAAGTCGTCAAGGGACCGAGCAACGACCACCTCCTCGATGCCATGCTGTCGGCCCTCGACCGGCTCGGCGACGGCGACCTGATCTTCGCCAACTTCGTCGACTTCGACACGCTCTACGGCCATCGCCGCGACGTCGCCGGCTATGCCGCGGCGCTGGAGGCCTTCGACCGCCGCCTGCCGGAGATCGAGGCGCGGCTGCGGCCCGGCGACCTCGCCATCATCACCGCCGACCATGGCTGCGATCCCACCTGGTCGGGCACGGACCATACGCGCGAGCACGTGCCGATCCTCGCCTTCGGTCCCGGCATCGGCGGCGGCACCATCGGGCGCCGCGAGACCTTCGCCGATATCGGCGAGACGGTCGCCGCCCATCTCGGGCTTGCGCCCGGGACGCACGGGCGCTCGTTCCTGTAGGAGGGTCCCCCTCCTCGCCTCCGCTGCTCGACCACCCAGGGATTGACCCTTCTTCTCGGAGAAGAGGGCGGCCGGCGAAAACAAAATGGCCGGGGCGAGCCCGGCCATTCCGATTTCCAGAATGCGAAGCGAACTAGACGCCGCCCGGCGTGCCGCCCTCGACCTTGTCGGTGGCTTCCGCCTGGAGCTGGCCATAGCGTTCCGGGCCGAGGTCGCCGAGAAGGCGGAGCTGGGTCTCGAGGAAGTTGATGTGGCCCTCCTCGTCCTTCAGCAGCTCCTCGAAGAGCTTCATGGAAACGTAGTCGCCGGCCGAATTGCAGACCTCGCGCGCCTCGGCATAGGCCTTGCGCGCCTCGTACTCGCCGGCAAGGTCGGCCTCCAGCACTTCCTTGACGTTCTGACCGATCTGCAGCGGGTTGAGCTGCTGCATGTTGGGGAAGCCGTCGAGGAAGATGATGCGGTCGGCGAGGCGATCGGCATGGTGCATCTCCTCGATCGATTCCTCGCGCTCCTTCTTGGCGAGGCGGGTATAGCCCCAGTCCTCGGTCAGCCGGTAATGCAGCCAGTACTGGTTGATGGCCGTGAGCTCGAGGCGCAGCGCCTTGTTGAGATGCTCGATGACCTTCGGATCGCCCTTCATGGCCGTGCCTCCTGCTGAACTTTGAATTCTTCTAAACAGCAGGTGCAGACGGGTCAACCTGCCCGCCGCTATTCGGCCGCGATCTTGTCGATGCCGGGCAGGTCCTCGGCCTCGCTGGCGAGCGGTTCGGGGCAGGTGAAGGAGAGGCCGGCCTCGGCGATGATCTGGCGGATCAGCGAGAAGCAGGTGCCGCAATTGGGCCTGACGCCGAGGGCGCGGAAGATGCGGCCGGCGGTCACCGGCCGGTTGGGGTCATCGCGGAGCAGCCGGTCTGCCGCGGCAATGATCCGGACCTTGGTGAGGACGTTGCAGGAGCAGACGATCATGACCCTTCAGATGGCGCCCCTCGCCGCCAAACGCAACCTCAGCGGAGCGCCGCCACCGCCCGCTTCGCCGTCACCCTGACGAGGTTGGCGCGGTAGGCGGCGGAGCCGTGGATATCGGAGAGCATGCCGGCCGGATCGATCGCCGGCACATCGAGCGCCTCGGGAGCGAGCCTGGCCTGCAGCGCCTGCTCGAAGCCGGTGGCACGGAAGACGCCCCGGCTGCCGGCGCCGGTGACGCCGACGCGGACGCTTCCATCCTTCATGACCGCGACGAAGGCGCCGGCCATGGCGTAGCGCGAGGCCGGGTTGCGGAACTTGTCATAGGCCGATTTCGCCGGCACCGGGAAGGTCACCTTGGTGACGATCTCGCCATCCTCCAGCACGGTCGAGAAGAGGCCGGTCGAGAAATCCTTCGCGGCGATGGCGCGCCGGTTGGTGTGGATGGTGGCGTCGAGCGCCAGCACCGCCGCCGGGTAGTCGGCCGCCGGATCGTTATTGGCGAGCGAGCCGCCGATGGTGCCGCGATGGCGGACGGCCGGGTCGCCGATCGTGCCGGCAAGCGTCGCGAGGCCGGGAATCGCCTTCTTGAGATCGGCCGAGGCAGCGACCTCGGCATGGGTCGTGGCGGCGCCGATGGTGACCGTGTCGCCGGCGACGGTGACGCCGCGGAGCTCGGCGAGCTTCGACAGGTCGATCAGGTCCGACGGCGCGGCGAGCCGCTGCTTCATGGTCGGCAGCAGCGTCTGTCCGCCGGATATGTAGCGCGCATCGGCGGCGCCGGAGAATATCTCGGCCGCCTCGGCGAGGCTCTTCGGACGGTGATAATGGGTCTCGTACATGCCCGCCTTCCCTATCGGCCCATGGCCGCCGCGCCCGCTTCGATCGAGCGGACGATGTTGTGATAGCCGGTGCAGCGGCAGATATTGCCTTCGAGCTCGTGGCGGATGGTGGCCTCGTCGAGATTGCCGCCGAGCCGCCGCACCATGTCGATCGCCGTCATGATCATGCCGGGCGTGCAGAAGCCGCATTGCAGGCCGTGATTCTCGTGGAAGGCCTGCTGCATCGGATGGAGCTCACCGTCCTTCGACAGGCCCTCGATGGTGACCACCTCGGCACCCGCCGCCTGCACGGCGAGCATGGTGCAGGATTTCACCGCGACGCCGTCGACATGGACGACGCAGGCGCCGCATTGCGAGGTATCGCAGCCGATATGGGTGCCGGTCAGCTTCAGGCTCTCGCGCAGGAAGTCGACGAGCAGCGTGCGGTCCTCGACGGCGGCCGACACGTCCCTGCCGTTCACCTTCACCGTGATGTCGGTCATCCGTTATTCCCTTCCTAGCGCAGTACCAGAAGCACGATCATGATGATCAGGAGCGCGAGCAGGCCCCACATATAGGGGCCGCCGAGGACGCCGCGCGCGGCGATCTCCTCGACCTTTTCCTCGAGCGCCTCGGCGGTCACTTCCGGATCGTTGACGAGATCGGCGGCCACCGCCTCGCGCTCCTCGGCCGGCGGTCCGCCGGCCTCGATCAGCCGCACGAAGCGGCCGAAGAACTCCTCGGCCATCTGCTTGGCCGTGGCATCGACGAGGCGCGCGCCGATCTGGGCAAGCTTGCCGCCGACCTGGGCGTTGGCCTTGTAGCGCAGGATCGTGTCGTCGCTGACCTCTTCGAGGGTGACGTCGGCGCCGCCCTTGGCGAAGCCGGCGACGCCGCCCTTGCCTTCGCCGGTAATCGTGTAGCCCTTCGGGGGATCGACGTTGGAGAAGGTCACCTTGCCGTTGAAAGTTGCCTTCACCGGCCCGACCTTGGCAACGACGGTCGCCGCCATCTCGCTGTCCGACACCTTCTCCACCGACTGGCAGCCGGGGATGCATTCCTTGAGCACCGCGGGATCGTTGAGGGCTTCCCAGACCCGCTGGCGGAGGGCCGGGATCCGGTGCTCGCCGGTCATTTCCATGGATGTCGTTCCCTCGCGACCGGCGCGAAGACTTCCTGCCGGCGTGTCTGTCTCTGGTGGCTTCCGCCGGCGCCGCAACGGGCACCGGCGACGGTCCGGATATCTGGACCTTGTCCAGTTCTACCTAAGCGGAAACCCGCGGCGGCGCAACCAAGACGGCGGCATCCAGCCTACCGGCCGTACAGGGGCGGCGAGATATTCAAAACGCATAGTTCAGGGTACAAGCTCCGCCCATGCCGGTCGCCCCCGCCCCTTCCGCGATTCCCGCCGCCGCAAGGCGGCTCACGGCGCATGCGCCGGTCATGCTCGAAACGCGCGGCTGGAGCGACTACGAGCTCCTCGATTCCGGGGACGGCCGCAAGCTCGAGCGCTACGGCCCCTACCGGATCGTGCGCCCCGAGGAGCAGGCTTTGTGGACGCCGCGCAGGCCGGCGGCGGAATGGGAGCGGGCGGATGCCACCTTCGTCGGGATCGGCGAGGATGAGGATGGCGGTCGCTGGCGCTACCGCAAGCCGCTCGGCGAGACCTGGCCGATGTCCTACGAGGACTTCCGCTTCCTCGGCCGGTTCACCTCCTTCCGCCATGTCGGCGTCTTCCCCGAGCAGGCGACGCACTGGGAGTGGATGAAGGGCCTGATCGCAAGAGCCGGCCGGCCGGCGAAGGTGCTGAACCTCTTCGGCTATACCGGCGTCGCCTCGCTGGTCGCCGCCGCTGCCGGCGCCGAGGTCACCCATATCGACGCCTCGAGGCGGGCGATCGGCTGGGCGCGCGAGAACCAGGCCATGTCCGGCCTCGACAAGCTCCCGATCCGCTGGATCTGCGAGGATGCGGTGAAATTCGTCGAGCGCGAGGGCCGGCGCGGCAACCGCTATGACGGCATCATCCTCGACCCGCCGAAGTTCGGCCGTGGCCCGAAGGGCGAGGTCTGGGAACTCTTCCCTGCCCTGCCCGCGATGATGCGCGCCTGCGTCGGGCTGCTCTCGCCCTCCCCGCTCTTCCTCATCCTCACCGCCTATTCGATCCGCGCCTCGTTCCTTTCCATCCACGAGCTCGCCGCCGAGTGCCTGGCGGAGGCCGGCGGCAGGCTCGAATCGGGCGAGCTGGTGCTGCGCGAATCCGGCAAGGACGGGCGAGCGCTTTCCACCTCGCTCTTCTCGCGCTGGTCGCAGCATGGGTAAGGGCGGAGGCATATGGCGCTGGGCGCCCCCCTCTCCCCGGAGGGGAGAGGGTTTCGCCTCTTGTGAGCGAAGCGAACTAGAGGCGGAGGGTGAGGGGGCGGAGCGTCGTGAAGTCCGGCACCCTCGCCTTTGCCACACATGCAGCGCCATGGGCTGGAGACGCGAGCAGAGGCCCTTGCGCCGTTGGAACGGACTCCCCCTCACCCGGATCGCCGCGGACTGCCGTCCGCGCCGACCCGACCTCTCCCCGCCGGTGGGGGGAGGTGATCGCGCCTTTCGCTGTTCCATCGCGGGAGGCCGAACGGATGCCTGACCCCCATCGCGCCGCCGGCGCGCCGGGCAAGGTGCTCTCGATCACCAGCCTCGCCAATCCGATCGTCAAGGAAATCCGCGGCCTTGCCCTGCCGAAGAACCGGCGCTCGAGCGGCCTGTTCGTCGCGGAGGGGCTGAAGCTGGTCGCCGACGCGATGGAGGCCAACTGGACGATCCGCGACTTCGTCCACGCGGCCCGCGCAGCGGAAGAGCCGCACGTCGCCCGGCTCGCCGCGCAGGCGCGGGCGCGCGGCGGCGACGTCATCTCGGTGAGCGAGGCGGTGCTCGCCAAGATCACCCGGCGCGAGAACCCGCAGACCGTCATCGGCGTCTTCCAGCAGAGGCTCCTGCCCATGACGCAGATCCGCGCCGAGGCGGCGCCGGTCTGGGTGGTGCTCGAGAACATCCGCGATCCCGGCAATCTGGGCACCATCATCCGCACCTCGGACGCGGTCGGTGCCGGCGGCGTCATCCTGGTCGGCGACACGGTCGATCCGTTCTCGATCGAGGCGGTGCGCGCCACCATGGGCTCTGTCTTCCACGTGCCCATCGCGCGGCTGACCCGCATCGAGTTCGAGACGCTCCGCCGCCGCTGGCCGGGCACCGTCGCCGGCACCCACCTCGCCGGCGCGGTCGACTATCGCAGCGTCACCTACGAAGCCCCGACCCTCCTCGTCATGGGCAACGAGCAAGCCGGCCTCTCGCCGGACATGGCGGCGCTCTGCGACGTGCTGGTGAAGATCCCCATGGCCGGCAAGGCGGATTCGCTGAACCTCGCCATCGCCACCGGCGTGATGCTCTTCGAGGTGCTGCGGGGGAGGCTGAAGCTCGATGGCTGACCTGCTCGGCGCGCGGCCGCCGGGCCCGCTATCGGCGCTCGGCATCATCGTCGCCGTCGCCACGCTCGCCATCGACCAGGCGGGGAAGCTCCTCGCCGAGGCGCACCTGCCCTTCGGCGAAACGATCGACGTCCTGCCGATCCTCGCCCTCCACCGGACCTATAATACGGGCATCGCCTTCAGCATGCTCGATTTCGCCGGCGGCCTGCCGCTCATCGTCATGTCGCTCGCCGTGATCGCCGTGGTGATCGGCTTCTGGTGGAAGGCGAGCGAAGGCGGATGGATCGCCGCGACCGGCTTCGCCCTCATCCTCGGGGGGGCGCTCGGCAACCTCGTCGACCGCATCCTCTACGGCCACGTGATCGACTTCCTGCTCCTCCATTTCGGCGACACGGTGCTCTTCGTCTTCAATATCGCCGATGCCGCGCTCACGGTCGGCCCCGCCCTGCTCCTCCTCGTCTATCTCTGGCCGCGGCGCGCGGCACCTAGAGCCGGCGGCTGAACAGGCTCTTTTCGCCGAAGAGGTGCTTCTCGATATCCTTGACCGGCAGGCCGACGAGGTCCTTGTCGACCTCGGCGACCACCGCCTTCTGCACATGCGGCGAGAGGGCCTTCCGCAGCTTGCCGAGAGCGCGGGGCGGCGCGACGATGGCGAGTTCCCGCGCCCTGCCCTCCTGCACCGCGCGGTCGAGCCGCCCGGCAAGATCGGCCAGGAACTGGGTCTCGCTCTGGTCGTGATAGTCCGGCTGCTCCATGGCGCTCCGCGCGCTGCCGACCGAATTGGCGGCCCGGCCCGGCGCATCGGTGCCGATGTCGCGGGTCGGCAGGTCGGGCTGCTCCTCGGCGTGCTGCATCCGCAGGTCGGGGAATTCGGCATCGCCGGCATTTTCGAAGATGAGGGCCTTGGCGCCGTCGCAGACGACGACCCAGGCCCCGGTGCCAAGGCGGAGATCGGGATGGCTGCTCATGTGCGGCTAACGCCGCCCCGTCCCCTTCGTTCCCTCCCCGCGCGGTCCGGAAGATGCTAGTGTCCGACGCAACCACCCTTGAGAGGCCGAGAATCCATGAGCGTCGGGAAGAGCACCGGTACCCCTGCCAACCGCCGGACAAGCGACGGTGACCTCGCGCTTCTTGCGGCGCTGGAGAAGAAGGCGCTCTGGCTCTCCTCGTGGATGATCCACAATGCCAACCATCTCCGCGAGAACCTCGACGGCCTGAAGGTCGGCGGCCACCAGGCCTCATCCGCCTCGCTCGCCACCATCCTGACGGCGCTCTATCTCTCCGTGCTCCGGCCCGAGGACCGCATCGCGGTCAAGCCCCATGCGAGCCCGATCTTCCACGCGCTGCAATATCTTCTCGGCAACCAGACCCGCGAAAAGCTCGAAAATTTCCGTGGCTTCGGCGGCGCCCAGTCCTATCCCTCGCGCACCAAGGACGTCGACGACGTCGACTTCTCCACCGGCTCGGTCGGCCTCGGCGCGGCGATCACCGTCTTTGCCAGCCTGGTCCAGGACTACCTCAAGGGCCACGACCTCCTGAAGCGGCCGGAGGGGCGCATGATCGCCCTCGTCGGCGACGCCGAGCTCGACGAAGGCAACGTCTTCGAGTGCCTGCTCGAAGGCTGGAAGCAGGGGCTCCGCAACACCTGGTGGGTGATCGACTACAACCGCCAGAGCCTTGACGCGGTCGTCCGCGAGGGCCTCTACGAGCGCATCACCGCGCTGTTCGAGGCGATGGGCTGGGAGGTCAAGGTCCTCAAGTACGGCTCGCTGCTGGAAGCCGCCTTCGGCGAGCCCGGCGGCGACCGCCTGCGCACCTGGATCGACCGCTGCCCCAACCAGCTCTATTCCGCCCTCGCCTTCCAGGGCGGCGCGGCATGGCGGAAGCGCCTCCGCGACGAGATCGGCGACCAGGGTCCCGTCTCGGCGCTGATCGACCGGCGCTCCGACGACGAGCTCGGCCGCCTGATGACCAACCTCGCCGGCCATGACCTGCCCTCGCTGCTCGATGCCTTCAACTCGGTCGACCATGACCGGCCGGTCTGTTTCGTCGCGTACACGATCAAGGGCTTCGGCCTTCCCTTCCAGGGCCACAAGGACAACCATTCCGGCCTGATGACCGTCGACCAGATGACGGCCTTCAAGGCGGCCATGCACATCCGCGACGGCCACGAATGGGACCGCTTCGAGGGTCTCGGCATCGCGCCGGAGACGCTCGAGGCCTTCCTCGGGGCGGTGCCTTTCAATGCCGAGGGCCGCCGCCGCTTCGAGGCCGAGGCCATGCCGGTGCCGGAGCGCCTCGCCTTCCCGCCGACGGCGGTCGTCTCCACCCAGACCGGCTTCGGCCAGATCATGAACGAGATCGCGCGGAGCGACACGCCGCTCGCTTCCCGCATCGTCTCCATGTCGCCGGACGTTACCGTCTCGACCAATCTCGGCCCGTGGGTGAACCGGCGCGGCCTCTTCGCCCGTGAGAGCATGGCCGACATCTTCCGCGACGAGCGCATCGCCTCGGCGCAGCGCTGGGAATTCGGCCCGAAGGGCCAGCACGTCGAGCTCGGCATTGCCGAGATGAACCTCTTCCTGTCGGTCGCCGCCTTCGGCCTGTCGCATTCGCTCTTCGGCGAGCGGCTGATCCCGGTCGGCACGCTCTATGATCCGTTCATCTATCGCGGCCTCGATGCGCTCAACTATGCCTGCTACCAGGATGCGCGCTTCCTCCTCGTCGCGACGCCGTCCGGCGTGACGCTGGCGCCGGAAGGCGGCGCCCACCAGTCGATCGGCACGCCGCTCATCGGCATGGCGCAGGATGGTCTCGCCGCCTTCGAGCCGGCCTTCGTCGATGAGCTCGCCGTCATCATGGACTGGGCCTTCGCCTACATGCAGCGCGACGGCGAGGGCGAGCGCTCCGAGCGCAACTGGCTGCGCGACGAGACCGGCGGCTCGGTCTATCTCCGCCTCTCCACCCGCGCCGTCGAGCAGCCGAAGCGCGAGATGACCGAAGCGCTCGCCCGCGACATCGTCGACGGCGCCTACTGGATGCGCGAGCCCGGGCCCAACCCCGACGTGATCGTCGCCTTTTCCGGCGCGGTCGCGCCCGAGGCGATCGAGGCGGTCGGCCTGATGGCGGAGGACCGGCGCGACGTCGGCCTGCTCGCCGTTACCTCCGCCGACCGGCTGAATGCCGGCTGGACCGCCGCCTCGCGCGCCCGCGAGCGCGGCCTCGTCCACGCCGAGAGCCATGTCGAGCGGCTGCTCGGCCGCATTCCCGGCCACTGCGGCATCGTCACCGTCGCCGACGGCCATCCCGCCGGCCTCGGCTGGCTGGGCTCGGTGATCGGGCACCGCGTGCGGCCGCTCGGCGTCGAGCATTTCGGCCAGACCGGCACGATCGCCGACCTCTACCGGCACCACGGCATCGACGCCAATGCCATCGTCGCGGCGGCGGAAACCATCGTGCCCGGCCGGCCGATCCGCCACCTCAAGGCGATCGGCGGTGAGGCCTGACCGGGTGGGGCCGGAACCAAGCGCCCGCGCGCCAAAAGATGCTCTTGCGCGACGGGCTTTGTAGACTAGTCTTTCGTCTCAACGAGGAACTTCGGGCCCCCACGCGGCGGCCCCCTGCGGCTTTCCGGGGAGTGACATGAGCAGCGACGTCGAACTGAAGAACATCAAGAAGCGCTTCGGCAACGTCGAGGTGATCAAGGACCTCAGCCTCACCGTCGAGCGCGGCCAGTTCTGCGCCCTCCTCGGCCCCTCGGGCTGCGGCAAGTCCACGCTGCTCCGCATCATCGCCGGCCTCGAACAGGCAACCGAGGGATCGGTGTCGATCGCCGGCAACGACGTCACCAACGTGCCGCCGGCCAAGCGCCGCATCGCCATGGTGTTCCAGTCCTACGCGCTCTATCCGCACATGACGGTAGCGCAGAACATCTCCTTCTCGCTCCGCGTCGCCAAGGCGCCGAAGGACGTGATCCAGAAGCGCACAGCGGAAGTCGCCCGCATGCTGCAGCTGGAGAACCTCCTCGAGCGCAAGCCGGCGCAGCTTTCCGGCGGCCAGCGCCAGCGCGTCGCCATCGGCCGCGCCCTCGTCCGCGAGCCGCAGGTCTTCCTCTTCGACGAGCCGCTCTCCAACCTCGACGCGATGCTCCGCATCCAGATGCGCGTCGAGATCGCCAAGCTCCACAAGGACCTCGCGACGACGATGATCTACGTCACCCACGACCAGGTCGAGGCGATGACGCTCGCCGACAAGATCGTGGTGCTCGACCGTGGCGTCATCTCCCAGGTCGGCACGCCGATGGAGCTCTACCAGCAGCCGGCAAACAAGTTCGTTGCCTCCTTCATCGGCTCGCCGACCATGAATTTCGTCGCGGCGACGACCAAGGGCACCGATGGCGCCAACGTCACGGTCGACCTGCCGGGCGGCCATCCGATCACGGTGAAGACGCGGGGCGCGCCCCAGAAGACCGGCAATGCGCCGGTCGAAGTCGGCATCCGGCCGGAGCATGTCCGCCTCGTCGGCGCCGGTGATCCCACCGCGAGCCTGCCCGGCACGGTGCAGCTCCTCGAGCGCCTCGGCAATGCGACGATCATGTATGTCGACACGCCTGCCGGCCAGATCGTCGTGCAGGACGACGGCGACGCGGCCGCCCATACCGGCGAGAATGTCGGCGTGCTCTTCGATCCCGCCCGCGTCCACGTCTTCACGGCGGACGCCCGGGCGGCGTAGGATCACGTCCTGTAACGTCACGGCCGGCACAAGGCCGGCCATGACGGTCAGGGAACGACCCGCTACCGGGCAAACCGTATCGGCGCGGAGATGGTCATCGACGAGCCGAGGCCCGCGGGAATGGGCGGGAAGGGCGAGGCGCGGCGGACGGCGCCGACGGCGGCGCTGTCGAGGACGCCGTAGCCGGACGATCGGGCGACCCGCGCCGAGGTCACGCTGCCGCTCGCCGCGATGGTGAAGGTGACGGTCACCGTCCCGGTCTTGCCGGCGGCTCCTGCCGGGTAGCTCTGGTAGCGCCTGAGGTGCCCGACGAGGCGGCTCCGGTAGGAGCTTGCCGAGGCCTTGCCGACATTGTCCTTCGAGCTGCCGCCGGCGCCCGACACGCCCTTGGTGGAGCCGCTCGCCGCCTGCTTGGCCGCCGAAACGGGCGCCGCGCGCGAGGGCGCGGGCCTGGCGATCGGCTTCGCCGCCTTCGCGGGTTCAGCCTTCGGCTTCGGCGCCGCTTCCTGCTTCGGCTCCTCGACCACCGGCTTCACCGGCGCGGCTTCCGCCACCGCAACCGGCTTGTCCTCGACCGGCCGGACAGGCTTGTCCTCGACCTCCTCGGCCGGCTCGGCGGGGACCTTCGCCGGTTCCGCAACGGGCGTGGCGACATCCGCCGTCGCCGCTACCTCCGCCTCGGGTGATGGCTCCGGCTTCGTCTCGGCCGCGGCCGCGGGCCGGTCGTCGACCGGCGGCTCTTCGGCCGCCACGCTCGCGACGGGGTCGGCCAGCTTCGGCTCGTCGGGTCTCGCCGGCTGGGCAGCGAGCGACTGGGTGATGCTGGCGGTCTCCACCGGCGGCGCGATGTCTTCGGCCGCCGGCGCCGCCGTCTCCTCATTGGCCAGCGACGTGGCAGGCGCCGCCTCCGCCACCATGGCTGTCGCCGCAGGCTCGGCCGCGGGGCCGGCATCGGCCGCCGCCGTGGCAGCGCTATCCGCAGGCCTCGCTGCCGCGGTCGGCACGGCATCGGGCGGCGACAGGTCGGACGGGACGGGCGCGGCCGCCATCGCCACTTCGGCCGCATCGTCGGGCGCGGCCTCGATGCCGGGAGCCGGTTCGGCGGGTGCCGCAGCGGGCGCGGGCTCTGCGATCGGCGCATTGTCGGCAATGCCCGGCGCCGCCTCGGCGACCTGAATGTCGGGCTTCGCATCGGCGACGGTCGCCACCGATGGCGTCAATGCTTCCGCGACCGGCGCGTCTTCCGTCACCTCGGGCGCCGGCTCGGTAGATTCGACCTTCGTCGCCTGGACGAGGAGGCTCGGCATGGAATCGAGGAGCTCGACCGAGGCGCCTTCGAGGATGATCAGGTCGTCGGTGCCGCCGGCGGCGCGCTCCTCGCCGGTCCCGACCCACCACAGCATCGCCGCCGCCGCGCCGGCATGGAGGAGCAGCGAGGCTACGAAGGCCGGACGGAAACGCCGATGGTGCCTGTCCTCTGCCGCATGCGGTGCCAGCCGGTCGGCATGGGCGACCGGCATCACCGTCGGCATCGGAGGAGGCGCCGACACCGCCGGGGGCAGCGGCGCCTCCGGCACGACCAGGCGGAGCTTCCGCGCGAGTGCCATCCCCGCGCCTCCTAGAAATCGAAGGGCACCGTCGCCCGCGAGGAGAGGGCGATTGCCGCGAGGCAGGCCGGCGGATCGAGGTCGCCGCCCTCGCAGGCGGTGACGTCGTCGAGCACCATCCGGCCGACGTCGCCGCAGGCGAGCTTGTCGCCGAGGTCGAAGCGCAGGACGCGCGTCTTGCCGACCGGCAGCGCGCCGACGTCGAGCGACAGGAAGAGCGACGCCTTGCCCTTGGCGTCGAAGGCGACGACGCGGAGCGTCATCTTGTCGAGCGCCTTGCCGATGTCGTTCTTGAGGACGAAGACGGCGCGGCAGCCGCCCTTGTCGGCCGGCTGCAGGTCGTTCAGCTCGAGGCCGATCCTGCCCGCCTCGGCCGCGAGGGCAGCCGGGGAAAGCGCCAGCCAGGCAGCGGCAAGCGCGGCAAATGCGCAGCGCATGGTCAGGCCGCCTCGACGTCCTGCGGGAGCAGCCGCGAGACCACCTCGAAGCCCTCGAAATTGGGGTGGCCGCGGTAGAGGCCGCGGGCTTCGCCGGTGGAGCGGTGCGCCTCGCGGAAGGCATCCGATTCGGTCCAGGCGACGAAGGCCGCCTTGTTGGTCCACACGGTGTGCGAGGAATAGAGCGTGAAGTCGCCGGTCTCCGGCCCGCGCAGGAGGTGGAACTCGACGAAACCCGGGACCGTCGCGAGCCGGCTCGGGCGGCTGCGCCAGACGGCCTCGAAATCGGCTTCGCGTCCCTTGACCACCTCGAAGCGGTTCATGGCGATGTACATGCGGCTACTCCTCGTCGCGCCATCCCGAAAAAATGAAAGACCGGCGCCGCCCGATGGCATGGGCGGCGCCGGCCGTCGTTTCACTTCGCCCCGAGGCGGACGCTGAGCGTGCCCTTGACCGAGAAGCCGGGTCCGGCGGTATCGCCGAGGAACGGCGTGTACATCGTGTTGGCGAGGTTGTTGAAGACCAGCGCCGCGCGCACGTCCTCGGTCGGCTGCCAGCCAAGGGTGAGGCCGAAGAGATTGTAGGCCTCGTAGTTTCCGCCCTCGGCCGGCTCCACGTACTGCCAGTTCGGGGCGATGGTCAGCTTCCGGTCGAGCACGCGGACGCCTGCCGACAGGTAGGTCTTCGCGCGCGCCACGTCCGTCAGCGGGTCGCCCGAGTCGAGGTCCTCGCTCCTGTTGAAGCTGGCGGAGCTCATGACGAACCAGTTGCCGGCATCGTAGGTGCCCTCCAGCTCGACGCCGTCGATCCGGGCACGCGCCACGTTCTGGTACTGGTAGCAGAGCGGCCCGTAAGGCCCGGCGAAGGTGCAGCCGGAGGAGAGCTCCTCCAGTCCGATGTAGTTGGTCAGGTCGTTGCGGAAGACGTTGAACTTGGCGCGGAAGGCATCGCCCTGGGAGAGAAGGTTGCCGTAGTTGAGGTTGATGCCGGCCTCGTAGGTCTTGCCGATCTCGGGCTTGAGGCCCGGATTGGGCAGGAACTGGAAGATGTTGCCGGGGTGGTTGCCGGCGGCGAAGGCCTCGGTCACGGTCGGCGCGCGATAGCCCTCGGCATAGGTGCCGTAGAAGGTGAAGCCGGCCAGCGGCGTGAGGCCGACGGTCAGCTTCGGCGAGAACCGCGACCCCTGCGAGTGGTCGTCGGTGTCGGCGCTCTTCAGGTCGAAGCCGTCGTAGCGGACCGCGCTGATGACATCGAGCCAGTTGTCCTTCTCGGCCAGCCACTGGGCGAAGGCGCCGTAGGCCTGCCGGGTACCCGAGCCGGTCATCTGATAGCCGGCGTCATCGTCGGGGCGGCTGCCGGTCGACTTCATGTCGTCGCTGAAATAGTCGCCGCCGAGGGTCAGCGTGTTCTTGAGGCCGAGGGCGTCGAACTGCGCATTGTTGTGCGTATCGAAGCCGTAGGTCTTCAGGTCGAAGCCGGTGGTGGTGCCGACCGGGCCCGTGAAGTCCATGGTCGGATCCCAGAAGGGGCACGGCGGCGTGCTGCCATAGGCGCACATCGCGTACTGCTCCTTGACCACGGAGTCCTGGGTGGTGTGGGACCAGAAGCCGGACAGTTCGTAGTCGATGAGCGGATTGTCCGGGCTCTTGTACTTGTAGGACCCGGTGAAGGTATCCGTGCTGACGACGTTGCCGTAGTTGGTGCCGCCGTCGTCGAGCACCGCCGGATCGCCGGGCGTGCCGGAATCGAACCAGAAGCGCTGCCCGGTATAGCCGAGCTTGACCTCCTGGCCCTCGCTCGGGCGGAGGGTGGCCTTGGCGAGCACCGAGCCGGAATCGCCACCCGAGTTGGGGCTCTTGTCGCCGTCGCCATCGGTATAGTCGAAGAGGCGCTTCAGCGAGCCGCCAAAAAGGAAGTCGATGTTCTCGTTGGGGCGGGCGGCGAGGAAGGTCGAGGTCGCGAGCGGCCCCTCATTGGTGCCGGCCGTGCCTTCCCAGAGAACGCCGAAGCGCTCGCCCGCCTTCAGCACATCGTCGGCATCCTTGGTCTTCATCGAGACCACGCCGCCGATGGCGCCCGAGCCGTAGATGTTGGAGACCGGGCCGCGCGAGACCTCGACGTCGGAGATCAGGGCGGGGTCGAGATAGGTCTTGCCCTGCGGCCCGTGCTGGGCGACCAGGAAGTTCTGCCGCGCACCGTCGACGATCACCGCGACACGGCCGAAGTCCTGAAGGCCGCGGATATTGAAGCCGATGCCCGGATCATCCGCGTTCACGACCGGGATCACGCTCGGCACCGACTGGAAGATGTCCTGCAGCTTCGCCGGGTCGATCTGCTTGATCTGGTCGGCGTTGATGACGGTGACGCCGGCGAGCGAGTCGATCGCCTTCACCTCCGTGCGCGTGACCAGTACCGTGATCGTGTCGAGGCTCAGCGTATCCGCCGCGGCGGTGCCCGCCGTCGCGGCGAGGCCGGCGGCCATCAGCGCCGCCCATGAAACCGAAGAACGCATTCCCATTGCCAGTACCCCCAGGCCTTGAATTTTCGAGAGGAAGATTCGGGCTGGCGGGGAGCGCCGGAGGCGCCCTGGCTGGCAGCACGGCATGGCCGCGCAGGAGGAGGCGATACCGGGGCCTTTACTTGTCGTCAACACATGACGGCGAGTCCATTGCGTAATACTATCGGATGTGTCATTCGAACCACAGGCAGAACCAAGAATAACTTGGAATTGGAATTACTATAATATGCAAGATGACTCCGTTCGACTGGCTACGCCACCGGGTAATACAACCTCCGATCGACGGATCGATATCGTCTCGGGCGAGATCGACAGTCGAGAACTGTTCCAGGGTGAACGCGAAATCCGCATTCGCCACGGTGCCGATACCTACCGGCTGCGGCTCACCGGCCTCAATCGCCTGATCCTGACCAAGTAGGCGTCGCCATGCAGAAGCTCCTCGCCGCGCTCCTCCTCGCGCTTCTCGCGGCGCCCGCCGTCGCCGAGCCGATCACCATCGTCGATGCCGCCGGCCGCTCCGTCGCCATCGCCGACACGTCGCGCATCGTCGCCATCGGCGGCACCGTCACCGAGATCCTCTATGCCCTCGGCGTCGAGGACCGCATCGTCGGCGTCGACCAGACCAGCAACTATCCGGAAGCGGCCGCCGCCAAGCCGAATGTCGGCTACATGCGCCAGCTCTCGCCGGAGGGCGTGCTCTCGCTGAGGCCGAGCCTGGTGGTGGCGATCGAGGATTCGGGCCCGAAGGACACGATCGACGTGCTCGAGCGGGCTTCCGTCCCCTTCATCCTCGTGCCGAAGGCGCATGACGCGGCGGGCGTGGTGAAGACCATTCGCTTCGTTGCCGAGGCGGTCGGCGAGAAGAACAAGGGTGAGGCGCTCGCTGCCGCGGTCGGCGAGGATCTCGCCACCGTCGAGAAGATGCGCGATCGCATCACGGAAAAGCGGAAGGCGGTTTTCATCCTCGGCATGAACGGCACGTCGCTGATGGTCGCCGGCAGCCATACCGGCGCGGCGGACATCTTCGCGCTCGCCGGCGTCGACAATGCGCTTGCCGCCATGGAGGGCTACAAGCCCGCCGGCGACGAGGCGACGCTGGCCGCCGCCCCGCAAGCGCTCGTCATGATGTCGGAGCGGACCGGCGGCATCACCGACGACGCGGTCTTCGCCGCCCCTGCCCTTGCCGCGACGCCGGCGGCAAAGGACCGGCGCCTCATCCGCATGAGCGGCACCTACCTCCTCAACTTCGGACCGCGCACCGCGCATGCCGCGCGCGACCTCGCCGCCGCCGTCTACCCCGACCTCAAGCTGCCGGTGCTGCCGGCCCGCCCCTGGACCGGCCATGACGACGGCGCCGCCCACTGAGGCGGTGCCCGCGGAGGAAGCCGGCGGACCGGCGCGACTCTCGCCGGCCCTCGCGCTCACCGGCGCGGGCATCGCAGTGGCGGTCGCCGCACTCCTCTCGCTCGCCGTCGGCGCCATCCCGATCCCGCCGTCGCGGGTGATCGCGGTTCTCATCCAGTCGCTCGGCGGCCGCGACGCCATCGATCCGGCGCTAGCCGGCGACGCCCTCGTCATCCTCGACATCCGCCTGCCGCGCACGGCCCTCGCCATGCTGGTCGGCGCCGCCACGGCGCTGTCGGGCGGCGTGATGCAGGGGCTCTTCCGCAATCCGCTTGCCGATCCGAGCCTCGTCGGCGTCTCGGCCGGCTCGGCGCTCGCCGCCGCGGCCTGGATCGTCATCGGCGGAAGCCTCGCGGCGAGCATCGCCCCGGTCGTCGGCACGCTCGGCCTGCCGCTCGCCGCCTTTGCCGGCGGGCTCGTCGCCTCGGTCATCCTCAACGTCATGGCGACCAGCGGCGGGCGCACCTCGATCGTCGGCATGCTGCTCGCCGGCATCGCCATCAACGGCCTTGCCGGCGCCGGCACCGGCTTCCTCGTCTTCATCGCCAGCGAGCAGCAGCTTCGCGACTTCACCTTCTGGACCCTCGGCAGCCTCGCCGGCGCGACGTGGATCAAGGTGCTCCTCGTCCTGCCCTTCGCCGTGGCCGTCGCCCTCGTCGCGCCGATGCTGGCGCGCGGCCTCGATGCCGTGGCGCTCGGCGAATCCGCCGCCTTCCACGTCGGCGTGCCGGTCGAGCGGCTGAAGCGCATCGCGATCGTCGCGGTCGCCGGGGCCATCGGCGCCGCGGTCGCGGTTTCCGGGGTGATCGGCTTCTTCGGCCTGACGGTGCCGCATATCGTGCGCCTCGCCTGCGGGCCCGGCCACCGGCTGCTCCTCCCCGCCTCCGCGCTTCTCGGCGCGGCGCTCCTGACGCTCGCCGACGTGGTCGCGCGCACCGCCGGCGCGCCCGCCGAGGTGCCGCTCGGCGTGATCACCGCGGCGGTCGGCGCGCCGCTGATGCTGTGGCTGCTCGCTGCCCGCCGCCGCAGCATGGGCGAGTGACGCAATGATCGCGGCCAGGAGCGTGTCCCTCACCATTCGCGGCAGGACGATCCTCGCGCCCTCCGATCTCGCCCTCCGGCCCGGCACGGTGACGGCGCTGGTCGGGCCGAACGGCGCCGGCAAGTCGACCCTGCTCAAGATCCTCTCCGGCGAGATCCGCCCCGGGTCCGGCGAGGTCGCCGTCGACGGCACGGACATCCGCGCCATCGCGCCGGCGGCGCTCGCCCGCCTCCGTGCCGTGCTGCCGCAATCGGGCGACGTCGCCTTTGCCTTCACCGTCGACGAGGTGGTGCGCATCGGGCTCGCGCCCGGCATCCCGCGCGCCACCGCCAACGAGATCGTCCGCCGCGCGCTTGCCGCGGTCGATCTCGCCGACCGCGCTGCGCAGCTGAGCCCGACGCTCTCCGGCGGCGAGCAGCAGCGCGCCCATCTCGCCCGGGTGCTCGCGCAACTGTGGAGCTCGGGCCGCGGCGATGCCTGCCTCCTCCTCGACGAGCCGACGGCGAGCCTCGACCTCGCCCATCAGCTGCTGGTCCTGAAGCTTGCGCAGGCGCAGGCGGCGGCAGGCGGCGCCGTGCTCGCGGTCCTCCACGACCTCAACCTCGCCGCCATGGCCGCCGACCGGGTGGTCGTCATGAGCCGAGGTCGCATCGTCGCGGACGGAACGCCGGCGCAGGTGATCACGCGCGAGATGCTCGGCGCGGTCTATGGCGTGTCGCTCGGCGTCGAACGCCGGGGCAACCGCGTCTTCGTCCTGCCCGCGGGAATGGAAGCGGCGTAGGGGCTGCGCCCTCCGCATCGGGCACGGCCATGCGAACGAACAAACCTCCCCTTGCGGGAGGGCTCAGGCGTCGCGTCGTCCTGTCTCTAGGTAAACACCACCGTCTTGTGCCCGTTGATGATCACGCGGGCCTCGAGGTGCATCTTGACCGCGCGCGCCAGCACCCGGCTCTCGATATCGCGGCCGACGGCGACCAGGTCGTCCGGCGACAGCGCATGGGTCACCCGTTCGGTCTCCTGCTCGATGATCGGGCCCTCGTCGAGGTCGGGCGTCACGTAGTGCGCGGTCGCGCCGATCAGCTTCACGCCGCGCTCATAGGCCTGGGTATAGGGCTTGGCGCCCTTGAAGCTCGGCAGGAAGGAATGGTGGATGTTGATCACGCGCCCGAACAGGCGCGAGGAGAACGCATCCGAGAGCACCTGCATGTAGCGCGCGAGGATGGTCAGCTCGGCCCCTGTCGCGGCGATGAGCGCCTCCAGCTTCTCCTCCTGCGCGCGCTTGTTGGCCTTGTCGACGGGCAGGACGTGATACGGGACGCCGGCGCCTTCCGCGAGCGCGCGGCTGTCCTCCCAGTTGGAGACGATGGCGACGACCTCCGCCCGCAGCCAGCCGACCTTGATCTGGTAGAGGAGGTGCTGGAGGCAATGGTCGAGCTTCGAGACCATGATGATGATCTTCGGCACGCGGTCGCCGTCGACCAGCACCGTCTCCATGCCGAACTTCTGCACCACCGGCGCCATGGCCGTGCGCACCGCGTCGGAGGTCACCTCCGCCGGTGCCTGGAAGGCGATGCGCATGAAGAAGCGGTTGGTCGAGCGGTCCCAGAACTGCGCGCTCTCGGCGATGTTGGCGCCGGCATCGGCGAGCGTCGCGGTGACGCTCGCGACGATGCGCGGACGATCCTGGCAGGAAAGGGTGAGGACGTGGGTGCGGACGGCGGGCGTGGCGGTCATGCGCCGGCTTTTACACGAATCCGCTGGAATTTGATGCCGGCGCGCCGGCTTGGTTAAGCCGCGAGCAGTGCCTTCAGCTTCGTCTCCGGCGCGGCGAGCGCCGCCGGGTCGGGATGGGCGCGCTTCGCCACCAGCATCTCGGCGAGCTTCATGTCGCGGCCGATGCGGCCGATCGGGCCAACGCCGCTCGCCGCGACCAGCCGGCCGCTAGCGTCGAGATGGAAGAAGATGCGTGCGCCCTCCCCCTGGTCGCGCATGACCATGCGCCGTCCCTGGTCCACCAGGCCAGCGACCTGCAAATGCAGGTCGTACTGGTCGGACCAGAACCACGGCACGGCGGCATATTCCTCCGTGCCGCCCGCTATCGCCTTGGCGACATAGGCGCCCTGGTCCTGCGCGTTGCGCCAGGCCTCGAGGCGGATGCGCCTTCCGCCATAGAGCGGATGCGGGAAGGAGCAGCAGTCGCCGGCGGCGAAGATGTGCTCGTCCCCGGTGCGGAGATGCGCGTCGACCGCGACGCCGTTGTCGATGGCGAGCCCCGCGGCCTCCGCGAGCGAGGTCTCGGGCAGGGCGCCGACGCCGGCTACGACGCCATCGGCCAGCACCTCGCTGCCATCGGCGAGCATCACCGCGGCACCGCCGTCGCGCTTTTCGAGCCGCGCCAGTCCGACCCCGGTGAAAATCGTCACGCCCTCGGTGCGGTGCCGGGCGGCAACGATGTCGGCGATCTCCGCCGGCACGCCGCGCATGAGGATGCGCGGCGCCGCCTCGATGACGGTGACGTCGCAGCCGCGCTGGCGGGCGCTCGCCGCGATCTCCAGCCCGATGAAGCCACCGCCGATGATGGCGAGGCGCCGGCCCGGCTCGAGATGGGCGCGGAGCGCGAGCGCGTCGGCGAAGGTGCGGAGATAGAGGAGCGCATCGCCACCGGGGATGGCGAGCTTCCTCGGTTTCGCCCCCGTGGCGATCAGCAGCGTGCCGTAGGGAATGATCGTGCCGTCGGCGAGCTTCAGCAGCTTGCCGCCGCGGTCGATGGCGACGGCGCGCGCGCCGGTCTCGTGGGCGATCTCGAGTTCGTCGAAGCGGAGCGCATGGGCGATGTGGGGCACCGCCGGCTCGCCCTCGGCATGCATCACCGCCTTCGACAGCGGTGGCCGCTCGTAGGGCCTGTGCTCCTCGTCGCCGACGAGGGTCACGGCGCCGTCGAAGCCGCTTTCGCGGAGCGCGGCAGCGGCGCGGGCGCCGGTTTCGCCGGCCCCGACGATGACGATGCCCGCGTCCACGCGCCTACTCGGCCGGGACGATCCGCGTGCCGTGATTATAGGGCACCGACTTCGCCCCGGGCGGGAGCTGCCGGCGGACGAAGTAGGTCGGGTCCTTCACCTGCCGCCACACCGTCGGGATGATCTCCTTGTAAGCCGCCCAGCAGCTCGAATAGGGCGTAGGGCAGTCGTTCTTGATCTTCTCGTGCAGCTTCGGCAGCGCGTGGTACGGCACCATCGGGAACATGTGGTGCTCAACGTGGTAGTTCATGTTGAGGTAGAGGAACCGGAAGACCGGGTTCATGTAGACGGTGCGGCTGTTGAGCCGGTGGTCGAGCACGTCCTCGGCGAGGCCGGCATGCTGGGTCAGCCCGAAGAAGACCATCAGCCAGGCGCCGTAGAAGCTCGGCAGGCCGATATACATGGCCGGCAGGATGCTGCCCGTCCAGATGCAGGCGACGATCACCGCGGCATAGATGGCGAGGAAGATGCGGGCGGTGTTGTAGACCTTCTGCCGCTCCATCTCGGGGATGTAGGTGGCCTCGTCCGGCTTCAGCCGGCCGGCGGCATGGATGAACAGGCCCTTGAAGAAGTAGTAGCCGCTCTTCAACTGGAAGAAGTTGAGGAAGATGGCGATGACGTCGGCCGGCCGCATCACCGCGATCTCGGGATCGCGCCCGACGATGATGGTGTCGGTGTGGTGGCGGGCATGGCTCCAGCGCCAGACCGTCGGCTCGCGCAGCACCATGAAGGACGCGATGTTGTAGACGACGTCGTTCATCCAGCGCGTCTTGAAGGCGGTGCCGTGGCCGCATTCGTGCCAGCGGCTGTCCGACGAACCGCCGTAGAGCACCCCATAGGCGATGAAGAAGGGCACGCACCAGATCGTCCCCCAGAAGTACCAGCCGAAGAAGCCGGTGACGAGGAAGGACGCGAACCAGATGATGGTGTGGGTGATCGCGGGCTGGTCGCTCCGCTGCATCAGCTCCTTCAGCTCCTTGCGCGAGATCGGGCAGTGATACCACTCGGCGGCGGCAAGCCCGTTCTCTTCGGCAGCCTTGGTGTCGCGGCCGACGAGGCTGTAGTCGCGACGCGTGAATTCGACAGCGGTGGCCGTCATCGCTTTTCCTCCCGCAGGGCGGCAGTCCGGAATTCTCCCAGCTCAAGCTAGGCGGTCGCCGTTTCCGTCTCAATGAGAGAATGATAGATTCTATCATTTTCCATCATCGCCGCCGATCGGGGCGTGAAAGCCTTGCGAGACGGCGGAACGGGAGAAGACACGCGTCATGGGCAAGCGGCCGACCATCCAGGACCTCGCGGAGGCCGCCGGCGTCAGCGTCGCCACGGTCGACCGCGTGCTCAACCGGCGCCATCCGGTGCGCGAAGAGACCGCGGCGCGCGTGCTCGCAGCGGCGGAGACGATCGGCTACCACGCCGCCGCCCTCATCAAGCAACGCCTCGAAGGCGAGGCGCCGGCGCGCACGCTCCTGTTTCTCCTCCAGAAACGGCGCGACTATTTCTACCAGCAGCTCGCCGCCCACCTGCAGGCGGCGACGCGGCAGGCCGGCGCGATCCGCGGCAGGGCGATGGTCGAGTTCGTCGACGAGCTGGTCCCGGCGGTCATCGCCGAACGGCTGAGGGGCGCCCGCGGCCGCGCCGACGCGGTCGCCGTCGTCTCGGTCGATCACCCGCACGTCAACCAGGCGGTCGCCGCGCTCGCCGAGGACGGCGTGCCGACCATCGCCATCCTCTCGGACCTGACCACGCCGGCGCGCGCCGGCTATGTCGGCCGCGACACGCGCAAGGAAGGCCGCACCGCCGGCTGGATGATCGCGCGCACCGCCCGGCGCCCCGGCCGCGTCGGCATCATCGTCGGCTCCTACCGCTACCTGTCGCAGGAGGCGGCCGAGATTTCCTTCCGCTCCTATTTCCGCGAGCACGCACCAACGTTCAGCGTGCTCGAGCCGCTGGTGAACCTCGAGGAGGCGCGCATCGCCAACGAGGCGACGCTGCACATGATCGAGGCCAATCCCGACCTCGCCGGGCTCTACATCTGCGGCGGCGGGCAGGAGGGCGTGATCGAGGCGCTGCGCGCCGAAGCGGGCGCCCGCGACCTCGTGGTCGTCTGCAACGAGCTCACGCCGGTGACGCGCGCAGGCCTCATCGACGGCGTTCTCACCGCCGTCATCTCGACGCCGCTCCGGCTCCTCGCCGAGCGCACCGTGGAGGCCATGGTGCGCGCCCTCCTGCCCGATCGCAGCGAGCCGCCGGGACAGGTCTTCGTTCCCTCGGAACTCTATATCCCGGAGAATATCTGAGCAGACGAATGCGCTTCGTTGACAAGCAGAGGCCAACCTGAAATAGACATTTCACGCGTGCTTGAAGTGCGATCATGCATTCCGTTGGGAGGCGGAGATGATCGACTTGGACGACCCCATTGATATGTCGGTCTTTTGTGCGTTGCGGCTGAAATGCTGCAATGCCTCGCCGGCTATAGTGGCTAACTGACCGGCTCCTCGCGTCACAAAAGGAAGGTGCCGGCCGCATGTCAGTCCTGTCTCTCAGGCGCATTACCAAGAGCTTCGGGGCGATTCACGCGCTCACGGACATAGACCTCGACCTCGCGCCGGGGGAAGTGCTGGGCCTGATGGGGGACAACGGCGCCGGCAAGTCGACGCTGGTCAGGATCATCGCCGGCAACTTCCCGCCGACCTCGGGCGAGATGCTGCTCGAGGACAGGCCCGTCCAGTTCCACCGGCCGGCGGAGGCGCGTGGCGCCGGAATCGAGGTCGTCTATCAGGACCTCGCCCTCTGCGACAATCTGTCCGCGTCGGGCAACGTCTTCCTCGGCCGCGAGTCGAGCTGGCGCTTCGGGCCGTTCAAGTTCCTCTCGTCGCGCAAGATGAGCGAGCGCGCCGGCGACCTCTTCGGCGAGCTCAAGTCCGAGACGCGGCCCTATGATCTCGTGCGCCGCATGTCGGGCGGCCAGCGCCAGGCGGTGGCCATCGCGCGCACCCGCCTGTCGGAGGCCAAGATCGTGCTCATGGACGAGCCCACGGCGGCGATCTCGGTGCGCCAGGTCGCCCAGGTCCTCGACCTCATCCGGCGTCTCCGCGACCAGGGGATCGCGATCGTCCTCATCAGCCACCGCATGCCCGACGTCTTCGCCGTCGCCGACCGCGTGGCGGTGCTCCGTCGCGGCCGCAAGGTCGCCGAGAAGCCGGTGGCGCAGTCGAGCCCGGAAGAAGTCACCGGCCTGATCACCGGAGCCATCCAGCATGCCTGAGTCACCCGCCGAAACCGGACGACCGGAGATCGGCGACGTCCGCATCCAGGACGTGGTCGGCATCAAGGAGATGACGCCCGCCCAGCGCCTGCTGGCGAGCCAGGCCTTCTGGGTCACGGTGGCGCTCCTCCTCATCACCGCGCTGATGAGCTACCTGCAGCCGGACGCCTTCGCGACCTACGAGAATTTCTACAATATCAGCCGCAATTTCGCGTTCATCGGCATCATGGCGGTCGGCATGGTGACCGTCATCATCACCGGCGGCATCGACCTGTCGGTCGGCTCGCTGATGGGCCTCGTCGGCGTCTGCTGCGGCGTGGTGCTGGAGGCCGGCTACCCGTGGTACGCGGCGGTGGCGGCGGGCCTCGCCGCCGGCCTTGCCGCCGGTGCGGTCAACGGCTGGCTGATCGCCTACGTGAAGCTGTCGCCCTTCGTCGTCACCCTCGGCATGCTCTCCTTCGCCCGCTCGCTGGCGGTGGTCCTCTCGGGCAACCGCATGATCTACAATTTCGGCCCCGGCGGCCCGGCCTTCAAATGGATCGGCGGCGGCGCCTTCCTCGGGCTCTCGCACGTTCTCTGGGCATTGATCATCCTCGTCATCGTGGTCGGCATCGTGCTGAAGTTCACGACCTGGGGGCGGCACGTCTATGCCATCGGCGGCAACGAACAGGCGGCGCGGCTGACCGGCGTGCCGGTCGACCGGATCAAGCTCGAGACCTACATGGTCTCCGGCTTCACCGCGGCGGTCGCCTCGATCCTCACCGTCGGCTGGCAGGGCTCGGCGATCAACGCGCTCGGCACCGGCTACGAGCTGCGCGTGATCGCTTCCACCGTCATCGGCGGCGCCAACCTGATCGGCGGCGAGGGCGGCACCTATGGCGCCTTCGTCGGCGCGGCGCTGCTCGAGGTCATCCGCAACAGTCTCCTGATGCAGGGCATCGATTCGAATTGGCAGGGCGCCTTCGTGGGCGTCTTCATCGTTCTCGCGGTTCTTCTCGAGAAAATCCGCGGGCAAAGGCGTGCGTAGGGCTCGGCCAAGGAGCATGCGCCGCACCAATGGGAGGGACTCAACAATGATGAAGTATGTGACGACCGCGGCCTTCGCCGCGGCAGCGGTCATGACCGTGGCGGCGTTCACCGCCCCGGCCCAGGCCGCCGACAAGAAGCTCGTGATCGCCGTCGTGCCGAAGAACCTCAACAACCCGTTCTTCGACCAGGCCAAGATCGGCTGCGAGAAGGCGGTCGCCGAGATCGGCGCCGACAAGGTCGAATGCTACTTCACCGGCCCCGGCGAGCACGGCGGCGGTGACGAGCAGGCGCAGATCGTCGCCGATCTGATCGCCAAGGGCGTCGACGGCATCGGCGTGTCGGCCGCGAACGCGGCAGCCATCGCGGCGGTCCTGCCGGCGGCCAAGGAGAAGGGCATCCCGGTCATCACCTGGGACTCCGACCTGCTCCCCGAGAACAAGGACCTGCGCGTCGCCTATATCGGCACGCACAACTACGACATCGGCGTCGGCCTCGCCAAGGTGATCCAGGCCAAGAAGCCGAACGGCGGGAAGATCTGCATCCAGTCGGGTGGCGCGGCCGCGGCCAACCACAACGAGCGCATGCAGGGCATCCGCGACACGCTCGCCGGCGTGCAGAGCAAGGAATCGCCCGGCGACCGCCTCACCGGCCAGAACGGCTGGACCGAGGTGGATGGCTGCCCGCTCTACACCAATGACGACTTCCCGCTGTCGGTCCAGCAGCTGGAAGACACCCTGAACAAGTATCCGGACCTCGACGCCTTCACCGCGACCGGCGGCTTCGCGCAGTTCCTGCCCGATGCCAACAAGGCGGCGCTCGAGAAGCACAAGGGCAAGATCGCCGACGGCTCGCTCGTCCTCGCCGTCGCCGACACCCTGCAGATGCAGCTTGACCAGCTCAAGGAAGGCTACAGCACCGGCAATGTCGGTCAGCGTCCGATGGAGATGGGCTACAAGGTCATCTATGCCATCTACGACATGAAGAATGGCAAGCCGGCTCCGGCCGACCCGACCTATACGGGCCTCGACACCTGCACCAAGGACAACGCCGATACCTGCACCAAGGGCGGCAACTAGCCGGTTCCTGTTCCACGGATCGACGGGCGGGCCTCTGGCCCGCCCGTTTCCGTTCCGGCAGCCGGTGCTGCCCGCCGGGAAATGTGTCTTTCGTTGCTGACCTTTGGCGCCATGTCGGCTAGACAGGCAATATCCCGCAGCCGCAGCAAAGCCGCCACTTGACCGCAGAACCCTCCTCCGACGCGCCGCAGAAGAGTTCCGCCGGAGGCAATCCCTTCCGGGTCCGGCGGCATGGCGGCAAGGTGCCGTATCTCTGGCTGGGCATGGGCACCGGCACCTGGCTCCGCTTCATGCGCGCGGGCGATTTCGACATCACGCTCAACTGCCTGCCGCGCATCCTCGGCGTCTCGCTGCTGTCGCCGGTCAACACCGCCGTCTCGGTGGCGTCGGAGGCCGTCTACGGGCGCCGCGTCGCGCGCACCGACATCGTCCCGCCGCTCTTCATCCTCGGGCACTGGCGCACCGGCACGACCCTCCTGCACGAGCTCTTCGGCGCCGACCCGCGCCATGCCTACCCGACCAATTTCGAGTGCGTCTTTCCGCGTACCTTCCTGCTCACCGAGAAGCTCGGCCGCGCCGCCGGCGGCTGGCTGGTGCCGACGAAGCGGCCCTTCGACGACATGCCCCTCGGCCTCGACCATCCGCAGGAGGACGACGTCGCCTTCGCCAATCTCGGCATGGGAACGCCCTATGCCACCTTCGCCTTCCCGCGCCATGGCATAACGAGCCTCGAATATGCCGAGCTCGAGGATCTTTCCGCCGAGGAGCGCGAGCGCTGGGAGGAGCAGTTCCTCGCCTTCGTCCGCCGCCTGCAATTCGCCAAGCCCGGCAAGCGGCTGGTGCTGAAATCGCCGATCCACACGGCGCGCATCCCGACCCTGCTCCGCCTCTTCCCCGACGCCCGCTTCGTCCACATCGCGCGCAATCCCTACGATGTCTTTCCTTCGACCATCCACGCCTGGAAGGCGCTCGCCTCGAATCAGGGCCTGCACAATCCGGTTCCGGAAGGCGACGACGCCTGGAGCGACGACGTGCTCGACGTCTTCATGCGCCTCTTCGAGGGCTATGAGCGCGGGCGCACACTCATCCCCTCCGGCCGGCTCGCCGAGATCCGCTACGAGGACCTCGTCGCCGATCCGAAGACGGTGATCGGGGGACTCTACCGCGACCTCGACCTCGGCGATTTCGCGCCGGCGGAGCCGGGCATCTCGGCCTATCTCCAGCGCGAAAAGGGCCATCGCCGCAACCGATTCACGCTCTCCGTGCGCGAACGCGAGCGGATCGGGGAGCGCTGGGCCCCCTATTTCCGCCGTTTCGGCTATGCGGTCGCGGAAGGATGAGCACGGTCAGCCTTGCTCTTGCCGCGGCTTGGTGAAATCTTTCACCTTGTCCGGCTCGCGGGGGCTCCCAACAAGAGACGATAGAAGCAGCACCATGGTCGCGAGGTTTGCCGCCTTCCTGTTCGTAGCCTTTGCGTTTCTTGCGACGCCTGCGCTCGCCGACTCGGCGGGCGATGCGAAGGCCCTGGTCGACCGCGTCCACAAGGCCGCCTTCGAAGCGGCCCATGAGGGCGCTGCCGTCCCGCAATCGGTGCGCGACGCCTTCGACGGGCCGTTCATCGCGGCCGCAGCCCTCGGCAAGTACTGGGACGGCGCCTCGGCCGGCGACCGGTCGCAGTTCATCGATGCGCTGACCGACGCCATCGTGAAGACCCTGGTCAGGCGCCTCGGCAAGCATCGCGACCAGGACTTCCAGATCCTCTCGACCAAGACGATCACCGGCGGCGACGTCATCGTGCGCTCCCGCCTCAGCCCGCCGGCGCAGGATCCGCTCACCATCGACTGGCGCATCCATCGCTGCAAGGCCGGGCTCTGCATCGCCGACCTCATCGTCGGCGGCGCCTCGATGACCGTGCAGCGGCGCGACGACCTCACGGCGCGCCTCAAGAGCAATGGCGGCTCGCTGCCGAAGCTCATCGCCGACCTCCGCAAGAATCCGATCCGCCTCTAGACGCGACGCATGGGCCCCCTCATCGAACTCGTCCACGTCCGCCGCGAATTCGACGGGGGCCGGATCGTCGCGGTGGCGGATGTGTCGCTCTCGGTGGAGCATGGCGAGAGCGTCGCCATCATCGGGCCGAGCGGCAGCGGGAAATCGACGGTGCTCAACCTCCTTTGCGGCCTCGACCAGCCGTCGGGCGGCGAGGTGCGCTTCGAGGGCAAGGCGGTCCACGGACCCCGCGCCTGGGCGGAGGTGCGGGCCGACCATATCGGCTTCGTCTTCCAGAATTTCTGCCTCATCCCGACGCTGACGGCCAAGGAGAATGTCGAGGTCGCCATGCTCGGACGGATCGCCGGGGCGGCCAAGCGCGCCGAGCGGGCCGTCAGCCTGCTCACCAGTCTCGGCCTCGGCGAGCGCCTGCACCTGAAGCCGATGAAGCTGTCCGGCGGCGAACGCCAGCGCGTCGCCATCGCCCGGGCGCTCGCCAACGAACCCCGCCTCATCGTCGCCGACGAGCCGACCGGCGCGCTCGATCGCAAGTCCGCCCACGCGATCATGGACATCCTAACCGGGCTGCAGCGCGACACCAGGACCGCGCTCGTCATCGTCACGCACGACCGCGAAGTGGCTGATACCTGCGGACGCAAGATAGAGATGGTCGACGGGCGCATCGTCAACGGTCCGGCCACCGGGATAGTCCACGCCGTCGCCGGAGGCGCCCGGTGAACGAGCTCACCCTGCCGCTCCGCAATCTCGCGGGCCAGCCGATCCGGACCTTCCTCACCACCCTCGGCATTGCCGTGGCGATCGCCGGCTACGTTGCGCTCACCGGACTTACCCAGGGCGTGCAGCAGAACTTCGCCGGCGGCATCGGGGACCAGGGCGGCGACCTGATGGTGAGCGAGCGCAACTCGTTCAGCATCATCTCGAGCTCCGTCCCGGAGGAGCTCGGGCCATCGCTGAAGGCGGTTCCCGGCGTCGCCGACGTGTCCGGGACGCTCATCAACATCGCCTCGGCCGACAACAACGCCAATATCGTCATCTCCGGCTGGCCCGATGGCAGCTTCCTCTGGCAGGGTGTGAAGCTCGCCTCCGGCCGCCTGCCCCAGCCGTCCGACGAATGGCCGGTCGTCCTCGGCTCGACCATCGCCAACGGCCTCCAGAAGAAGGTCGGCGACACGGTCGAGCTCCAGTTCCAGGATTTCACCGTCGTCGGCATCGCCGACTTCGACAGCGTCCTCAACCAGAACATCGCACTTGTCCCCCTGAAGAAGCTGCAGGGCCTGCTCGGCCGCGAGGATAGTGTCACCCTTTTCCAGGTCCGCCTCGACCGGCCGCTCGACCCGCAGAAAGTCGCCGTCGCCAAGGAAGATCTGCAGAAGGCGGCGCCCGGCAACCAGGTCAGCGACAGCGAGGAATTCGGCAATTCCATCAGGTTCTTCAGCCTGATCCGCGCCATCGCCTCGACCGTCTCGCTGGTCGTGATGGCGATGGCGGCGCTGGCGATCGCCAATACGCTGTTGATGGCGGTGACGGAGCGGACGTTCGAGATCGGTATCCTCGCCTCGCTCGGCTGGCGGCCGGTGAGAATCCTCCGGCTTATCCTCGTCGAGGGGCTGATCATGAGCGTGGTCGGCGGGATCATCGGCCTCGGCCTCGGCATCCTCGCCATGGACGTCGTATCGAAGGCCGGAGTCGCCGCCGGCCTGATGGAGCCGTACCTGACCTCGGGGATCATCGTCGAGGCGATCCTCGCGGCCCTGCTCGCCGGCCCGATCGGGGCGCTCTATCCGGCCTGGCGGGCGACCCGGCTGGTGCCGGCGGAAGCGCTCCGCCGGACCTAGATCGTCAGGTCTTTCAGATAGTTGCGGCCGTTGACGAGGATCTCGTCGCCAGTCTCGCGGAAGCCGTAGACCTGCGCCTCGTACTCGACCGAGAGCACGCCGTCATAGCCCGCCCCGCGGAGGTCCTTCACCAGCCCGGCGAAATCGATGGCGCCCTGCCCCAGAAGCGGGAAGGTGAAAGCGGGATAGCGGCCGGCGCCGTCCTTCATGTGGACGTGGACGATGTCGGGTCCATGCTCGGCGACGAGGCGCGCCGGATCCTCGCCCTGGACGATGAGATGGCTCGGGTCGAAGTTGACCTTTATCCCCGCCCCGAGATCGGCGGCGAGGCGCGAATAGTCGTCGATTCGGTGGAAGAGATGGCCTGCGATGGCCTCGATCGCGAGCGAGACGCCCCGCGAATCGGCGTGAGACGAGGTCGCCACGACCGCATCGGCGAACCATTTCCAGGCGGTGGCTTCCGGGACGCCGGCGGGCGCCGGTCCGGAGAGGATGTGGACCACCGGCGCGCCGACGTCGACGGCGAGGTCGGTGCAGCCATCGACGAAGGCGATGGCCTTGCGGCGCGCCTCGGCATCGTCCTCGACCATGGCGACATGGGCGCCGACGGCACTTATCACCAAGCCGTTCAGCGCTGCCGCCTCGCGGATGGCCGCACGCTCCTCGGGCGGCGTCGCCGGGGTCACATGCGGACCAGTCCAAGGCAGCGTTTCCGCGTTCAGTTCGATCGCGT
Organism: Hyphomicrobiales bacterium; assembly: GCA_017305635.1. Classification (GTDB taxonomy): domain Bacteria; phylum Pseudomonadota; class Alphaproteobacteria; order Rhizobiales; family Kaistiaceae; genus JAFKKF01. The sequence continues at coordinate 97,530 of JAFKKF010000016.1, forward strand.
CATAGCCGGCGGCGGCGGCGCGTTGGATGACCGTAAGGATCGGGTCGGCCGACAGGCCGACGCTGTGGAAGCCGGCAAGCATCCTTCCCCTCCTCAATAGGCCGGCACGACGAAGGGCGCGTCGGCGGCGAGCGGCAGGTCGACCCAGGTGCGGTCACGCATGGAGAGGTAGGCCGCCTGCACGACCTCCTGCGCGCGCAATCCGTCCATGCCGGAGATCGCCGCCGGCTTCTTTTCGCGGATGCTCGCGACGAATGCGGCGAGCTGCGCGTCATAGGGATTGCGGCGCGGCGGACGGAGCTGGATCCAGCCGCCCTCGAAGCCCTTCCACCAGGCGTCGGGATAGTGGGCCTCGCGAAGCACCGGCGGCAGGTCGGCCGCCTTCTTCTCGGTATGCACCGCGAGCGGCGTGGCGTGGAACGGGTTCTGCGTCTCGGTGGCGATATGGATGGTGCCCTCCGACCCGTAGATGTCGGTGCCGTCGCCGATCGCCGGCGAATAGCGGTCCGAAGACAGGCAGCCGCGCGCGCCCGATTTCATGCGGGCGAGAAGCCAGACATTGTCGTCGACCTTGTCGGGCACGACGCTGTGGGCGAGCTCGGCGCAGATCGAGGCGAAATCGCCGAGCAGGTAGCGGATCAGGTCGATGCGATGGATGGTGAGGTCGATGATCGTCGCGCCGCCCGAAGCCTTCAGGTCGTAGCGGTAGCGCGTCGTCGCCGGATAGACGTTCCAGCGCTCCGAATAGAGCGAGCGGAAGGCATGGACCTCGCCGATGACGCCGCTGTCGATCAGCGACTTGGCGATCTGCACCTGCGCCCAGAAGCGCTGGTTGAAGCCGACCTGGAGGACGAGGTTCTTCGCCGCGCAGGCATCGACCATCGCCCTGGCGCTCGCCACGTCGATGGCGAGCGGCTTCTCGCAGAGCACGTGCTTGCCGGCCGCGGCAGCGGCGAGCACGGCCTCGGGGTGATGGAAGTTCGGCGTCGCCACGATCACCGCGTCGATGTCGTCGCCCTCGACAAGGGCCTTCAGGTCGGTGGTATGGCGGGCGGCGCCGAAGTCCTTCGCGATAGCCTCGGCGCGGCCGGCATCGGCGTCGAAGACGGCGGCGAGCTTCGCGTCGGGCGAGCGGAGGATGGTCGGCGCGTGGGAGAGGCGCATGATGGCGCCGGCCCCGACGAGGCCGATGCGGACGGGCTTGTCGCTCATTCGATCACCAGGCGGTGAAGGCGCCGTCGACCAGCACGGTCTCGCCGGTGACGAGGCTGGCAGCGTCGGAGGCGAGGAACGCGACCACCGAGGCGACCTCGTCGGGCTTGCCCAGCCGCCCCTGCGGCGAGTCGCGCAGCCAGTCGCGCTTCATCTCGGCGACGCCTTCGACGGTGTCGAGGAGCGGCGTCTCGATATAGGTCGGCGCGACCGCGTTGACGCGGACGCCATATTCCGCCCATTCGGCGGCGAGCGACTTCGTCAGGTGATGCACCGCAGCTTTCGAGGCGTTGTAGTAGGCCTGCTTCTGCGGGCGGTTGACGATGAAGCCGGACATGGAGCCGGTATTGACGATGGCGCCCTTCCGCTTCGCGATCATGTGGCGGGCAAAGGCGCGGTCGCACCAGAAGACGCCGTTGTAGTTGACGTCGTTGACGTTCAGCCAAAGCTCGTCGGGCACTTCCTCGGCGGCGACGCCGGTGCGGGCAATGCCGGCATTGGCGACGAGGATGTCGGCCGAGCCATGGCGCTTTACGACCTCGTCGGCGGCGCGGTTGACCTCGGCCGGCTTGGTCACGTCCATGAGAACCACGTCCGCCGTCTGGCCGGCCTTCTTCATCTCGGCCCGTCCGGCCTCCGCCACGGCGCGGTCGAAGTCGGCGATGACCACCTTCGCGCCGGCCTCGGCGAGCGCCTGGCAACAGGCAAGGCCGATGCCCCTGCCGCCGCCGGTGACCACCGCGACGCGCCCGTCGAGGCGCAGTTTCTCCATGTACATGGCGGGTTCCTCCTCCTGTCGCCCCGCACGGGGGTCTTGTCGTCTTTCGGCAAAGCATAGCCGAGGGCGTGGCGTTCCGCTCGGCCGAAATCGTCGGCCTCCATGCCGAGCGCGCCGCGGGCTTCGGGTCCCGCTATGATGCAGGTCCGCCCTCACGGAGGATCGCCCCGATGAAGCTCGCCCTCGCCGCCGCCCTCCTGGTCGCCTCGACCGCGCTCGCCGCAGCGCATCCCTGCGACCAGGACGCCATCGACCATGCCAAGCCGCTCCTCGACCTGCATACGGATGGCAGCGGCGACGAGAACAGCATAGGCGACGAGGTGAAGGTGCTGCCGCCGGTGAAGGCCCTGAAGGGCAAGGGCCGGTTCGACGTCCTCGAGATCTGGGGCTACGTCTACAAGGCCGAGTACCGGATGCGTTTCCTCTACGCGCAGATCGCGGGCTCCTGCGTCCTCATGGGTCAGGAGATCCTCGAGGCGAGCGACCCCTACTAGGCGGATCACTAAACAACCAATTCGCCGGGGCGCGCCTCGTCTTGCCGCAGCGCAGCAACGAATCATGCTTGCGATGTTTAGTGAACTATGCCGTTACTAAACATAATCACTAAACACATGCCGCGGGCTTGGGAGGGCTCGGCCGCATGAATCCCACCCAGGAAATCGACTGGAATTCAGCGCCGCCGCCCGGCGGCCTGATGCTCTGCGCGCGCCCGAGCGGGGCTCCGGCGCGCTTCGTGGCTCACACCTCGGGAGGACTGACCACATGAGAAAGCTGCTTACCCTGGCGTCGGCGCTGGCGGCTGGCTTCATCGCCACCGCCTCGGCCGGCTCCGCGCAGGCTGCCAGCCTGACGCTCTGCTGGGCCGCCTGGGACCCGGCCAATGCCCTCGTCGAACTGTCCAAGGACTTCACCAAGGAGTCCGGCATCGACATGAAGTTCGAGTTCGTGCCGTGGACGAGCTATGCCGACCGCTTCCTCAACGAGCTCAATTCACACGGCAAGCTCTGCGACCTGATCATCGGCGATTCGCAGTGGATCGGCGGCTCGGCCGAGAACGGCCACTACGTGAAGCTCAACGACTTCTTCGACAAGAACGGCATCAAGATGTCGGACTTCGTCGACGCGACCGTCGTCGGCTATTCGGAATGGCCGAAGAACACGCCCAACTACTGGTCGCTGCCGGCCTTTGGCGACGTCGTCGGCTGGACCTACCGCAAGGACTGGTTCGAGAAGCCGGAACTGCAGAAGGAATTCAAGGACAAGTACGGCTGGGACCTCGGGCCGCCGAAGACCTATGACCAGCTGAAGCAGATCGCCGAGTTCTTCCAGGGCCGCGAGATCGACGGCAAGAAGGTCTACGGCGCCTCGATCTATACCGAGCGCGGCTCGGAAGGCATCACTATGGGCGTGACCAACGTCCTCTACGACTACGGCTTCGAGTACCAGAACCCGCAGAAGCCGTATGACATGGAGGGCTTCGTCAACTCCGCCGACGCGGTGAAGGGCCTCGAGTTCTACAAGGAACTCTACAAGTGCTGCACGCCGCCCGGCGCGTCCAACGTCTACATGGGCGAATCGGCCGACGCGTTCAAATCCGGCCAGGTCGCGCTGCACATGAACTTCGCCTTCACCTGGCCCGGCCTCTACAAGGACCCGAATGTCGGCGGCGACAAGATCGGCTTCTTCCCGAACCCGGCCGGCCCGAAGGGTCACTTCGCCCAGCTCGGCGGCCAGGGCATCTCGGTGGTAGCCTATTCGGACCATCAGGATGACGCGCTGAAGTACATCCAGTGGTTCGTGAAGCCGGAAGTGCAGGCCAAGTGGTGGCAGCTCGGCGGTTTCTCCTGCCTGAAGTCGGTGGTCGAGGACCCCAACTTCGTGAAGAGCCAGCCCTATGCGCAGACCTTCCTCGACTCGATGGCGATCGTGAAGGATTTCTGGGCCGAGCCGACCTATGCCGAGCTCCTCCAGGCCATGCAGAAGCGCGTCCACGACTACGTCGTCGCCGACCAGGGCACGGCGAAGGAAGCGCTCGACGCGCTGGTCAAGGACTGGACCGAGACCTTCAAGGACGACGGCAAGATCTGAGCCGGACCATCCTCAATCACCGCTCCCTCCGGGCGCGCCCCGGAGGGAGACCTTCCCAGGAACCCTTCCGGGACTTGATGCGATGAGCGATTCCTCCGCCAGGGCAACGATCGCCGACCGCGTGGCCGCCGCCACGCCGGTGCCGGTCGCCCGGCGCATCCGCTCGCTCGGCGACCGCGCCATCGCCTGGCTGTTCATCGGCCCGACGATCCTGCTCCTCCTCGCCATCAACATCTTCCCGCTGATCTGGACCGTCTATCTCTCCTTCACGAACTACAAGGCGAACCGGTCGGCACCGATCCGCATGGTCGGCACCGAACATTATTCCTCGATCCTCAGCGACCCCGACATCTGGTACTCGATGCAGGCGACGGCGCATTTCGTCTTCTGGACGATCGTGCTCGAGACCGTCATCGGCTTCGCGCTCGCCTGGCTCATCGACCGCAAGTTCCGCGGCCACGGCATATGGACGACCATCATCCTCCTGCCGATGATGCTGTCGCCGGCGGTGGTCGGAAATTTCTGGAAGTTCCTCTATGAGCCGCAGATCGGCCTCTTCAACTACGCCGTCTCCTTCCTCACCGGCGTCGACCGCTCCTCGTTCCAGATGCTCGGCGACGTGGCGCTGGCGCCGTGGGCGATCGTCATCGTCGACGTGTGGATGTGGACGCCCTACGTGATGCTGATCTGCCTGGCGGGCCTGCGCTCCATCCCCGACCACATCTACGAGGCGGCAGAGGTCGACCGCGCCTCGCCCTGGCGCCAGTTCTGGTCGATCACGCTGCCGATGGCGCTGCCCTTCATCATGCTCGCGGTGCTCTTCCGCGGCATCGAGAACTTCAAGATGTTCGACATGGTGAACCTCCTGACCGGCGGCGGGCCCGGCTCGACCACCGAGGTCGCCTCGATCACCCTGAAGCGCGACGCCTTCGAGAGCTGGAAGACCGGCTATTCCTCGGCCTTCGCCATCATCCTCTTCGTCGCCGTCTTCGGCCTCGCCAACATCTACGTGAAGGCGCTCAACCGGGTGAAGCAGAGATGAGCGCATAGTCATGAGTGCAACCGGCATCACCACCGCGCATTCCGTCGTCGCGCCGACCGGCCGCACGCGCGCCATCGCCGGCGCCATCGTCATCGTCTATGCGCTGATCACCATGATCCCGCTCCTGTGGATCGTGGTCACCAGCTTCAAGACGCCGGACGATTCGATCGCCTATCCGCCGAAGCTGCTCTTCACGCCGTCGATCGAGGGCTACTGCAACCTCTTCAACACGCGCACGCGCCAGACGCCGGAATACATTGCCGCCCTGCCGCCGGCCACGGGCCAGTGCGACCAGCTCGTCCGCTCGCGCAACATGGTGATCGCCGGGCCGTCCAACGTCATCCCGCGCTTCACCAACTCGATCATCATCGCCTTCGGCTCGACATTCCTCGCCGTCGCGCTCGGCACGCTCACCGCCTACGGCTTCTCGCGCTTCCGCGTGCCTTTCGCCAACGACCTCCTCTTCTTCATCCTCTCGACGCGCTTCATGCCGCCGATCGCGGTCGCGATCCCGATCTACCTCATGTACCGGGCGATCGGGCTGACCGATACGAAGATCGGCATGATCCTCCTCTACACGGCGGTGAACGTCTCGCTGGCGGTGTGGCTCCTCAAGGGCTTCATCGACGAGATCCCGCGCGAATACGAGGAGGCGGCGATGATCGACGGCTATTCGCGGCTGCAGGCCTTCCGCAAGGTCGTCCTGCCGCAGGCAGCGACCGGCATCGCCGCGACCGCGATCTTCTGCCTGATCTTCGCCTGGAACGAATATGCCTTCGCGGTGCTGCTCACGTCCGGCGAGGCGCAGACCATGCCGCCGTTCATCCCGTTCATCATCGGCGAGGGCGGGCAGGACTGGCCGGCCGTCGCCGCCGCCACCGCGCTTTTCCTCATCCCGATCCTCGTCTTCACGATCCTGCTCAGGAAGCACCTCCTGCGCGGCATCACCTTCGGGGCGGTGCGCAAATGAGCATGCCCGAAGTCACCGCGCCGGCGCCGAAGCAGAGCCTGGCGACGCAGCTCCTGCGCTTCCGCCGGGGCCCGTGGGAATGGCTCGCCACCATCGTCATCGCGCTCGGCGTCATCATGCTGATGCAACCCTTCTCGCTCTTCCTCTACGGCTGGTCCTTCGCAACCATCATCGTCGGCACGGTGATGTTCACCATCGTCAGCCACTTCCCGGAATAGGACGATGGCCGAGATCCGCGTCGAGAACCTGCACAAGGCCTTTGGCGAGTTCGTCGCCGTGCGTGATTCGACCTTCACGGTGGCGGACGGCGAGTTCTTCGTCATGCTCGGTCCGTCGGGCTGCGGCAAGACGACGACGCTGCGCATGGTCGCCGGGCTCGAGCTGCCCACCTCCGGTCGCATCCTCCTTGGCGGCGGCGACGTGACCTTCAACCGGGCCGCGGCGCGCGACATCGCCTTCGTCTTCCAGCTCTTCGCGCTCTATCCGCACATGAACGTGCGCCAGAACATCGGCTTCCCGCTGAAATGCGCCGGCATGAGCCGCTCCGAGATCCGCGCCCGCGTCGAGGAGACCGCGCGCTTCCTCAGGATCGACCATCTCCTCGACCAGCCGGTCTCGCGGCTTGCCGGCGGCGACCGCCAGCGCGTCGCACTCGGCCGCGCCATCGTTCGCCGGCCCATGGCCTTCCTCATGGACGAGCCGCTGGGAACGCTCGACACGGAGTTCCGCGACCTGATGGTGCGCGAGCTCCGCGAATTGCACCTCCGCATCAAGGCGACGACCGTCTACGTCACCCACGACCAGCTCGAAGCCATGGCCATGGCCGACAAGATCGCCGTGATGAGCCGCGGGATCATCGAGCAGTTCGGCACGCCGCAGGAGATCTACGACCGCCCGGCCTCGATGTTCGTGGCCGATTTCATCGGCTCGCCGCCGATGAACTTTCTTGCCTTCCGCGGCGGGCTGCGGAAAGGCGCCGCGTCCGTTCGCGTCAACGGCGCCGACATCGCCCTGCCGGAAATCCGCGAGGATCGCGCCGATGGCGAGCTTGCCCTCGGCGTGCGGCCCGAGTACATCCGCTTCGACGACGCCTCCCGGCTCCGCGGCGCCGTCTTCGGCGCCGAATATCTCGGCACCACCCAGATCGTCACCGTCGACACGGCCCATGGCCAGGTGAAGGCGCGGCTTCCCGCCGACATCGCCGTCAATCCGGGCGAGAATGTCGGCCTCGCCTTCCGTGGCGAGAAGCTGTCGCTCTTCGACAAGTCTTCCGGCCGCGCCATCCACACCGCCCTCATCGACGGAGCCCGTCATGGCTGACGTGATCCTGAGCGGCGTCGACAAGAGCTTCGGCCCGGTCAGGGCGGTGAGCGACATGAGCCTGGCCATCGCCGATGGCGAGTTCCTCGTCCTGCTCGGGCCGACCGGCGCCGGCAAGACGACGACGCTCCGCCTCGTCGCCGGCCTCGAGCCGCCGGATGCCGGCTCGATCGCCATAGGCGGCCGCGACGTGACCCGGATCGCGCCGGCCGAGCGCGACGTCACCTTCGTCTTCCAGCAATATTCGCTCTATCCGCACCTCTCGGTCTACGAGAACCTCGCCTTCCCGCTGCGCTCGCCGACGCGGCGCATGCCGGAGGCCGAGATCCGCAAGCGCGTCGAGGAGATCGCGGCGATGCTGCGCATCTCGCAGAAGCTCGACAACCGCGCGACCAGGCTGTCCGGCGGCGAGATGCAGCGCGTCGCCATCGGGCGCGCCCTCGTGCGGCGCCCGGCCATCTACCTGATGGACGAGCCGCTCTCCTCGCTCGACGCGAAGCTGCGCGCGGACCTGAGGCTCGAACTGAAGCGCATCCAGCAGGACCTCGGCGCGACGGTCCTCTACGTGACCCACGACCAGACCGAGGCCATGACCATGGCCAATCGCATCGGGGTCATCTCCGCCGGCAGGCTCATCCAGGTCGGCAGCCCGCGCGAGATCTACACCGATCCGCGGAACGTCTATGTCGCGACCCGCCTCGGCCAGCCGGCGATCAACCTCATCCCGGCGGGGCTGATCCCGGCCGGGAGCCTGCCCTCCGGCGCCACCACCATCGGCGCGCGCACCGAGCATCTCCGCATCGCCAGGGCGACGAACGGCGCGGCGACGGCGAAGGTCGACTGGATCGAGCATCTCGGCGACCAGAACCACCTGCATCTGACGGTCGGCAACCACAAGCTGGTCACGCTCGCCGATCCGTCGAGCGACCTTGCCGGCGGCGACGCGGTCTCGCTCGCCTTCGTCAACCCGCTCTTCTTCGACACGGCCGGCGACAGGGTGCGGTAATGGTGGACACGGCAAGGCAGAAGGCGCTGATCGAGGCGGTGGCGCAGGCGGTGATCGCCCATGCCGGGGAGCTCACGGCCCTCGACCAGGCGATCGGCGACGGCGACCACGGGATCAACATGAAGCGCGGCTTCGAGGCGGTGCTCGCCGACGTCGACGCCCATGCCGCCAAGCCCCTGCCCGAGGCGCTGAAGGCGATCGGCATGGCCCTCGTGATGAAGGTCGGCGGCGCCTCCGGCCCGCTCTACGGCACGCTCGCCATGACCCTCGGCAAGGAACTGCCGGCCGAGCCGAGCCGCGACGACCTGGTGCGGGCGCTCGGCGCGGCGATCGAGGCGGTGAAGGCCCGCGGCAAGTCGGATATCGGCCAGAAGACCATGCTCGACGTGCTGGTCCCCGTCCGCGACGCGCTTGCCGATGGCGGCGACGTGGCGGGGGCAGCCGCGAAGGCAGCGGAGGCAACGGTCCCCATGAAGGCGGTGCGCGGACGTGCCTCCTTCCTCGGTGACCGCTCCATTGGCCACATGGATCCCGGCGCGCGGTCGAGCGCGCTGATCGTCGCGGCGGTCGCGGAAGCCCTTGGAGAAGCCTAGATGAGCGACAATGTCGGCATCGTCATCGTCTCGCACTCGGCCGACGTCGCGCGCGGCACCGCCGACATGGTGCGCCAGATGGTCGGCGACGAGGTGCCGCTCGCCTGGTGCGGCGGCGATCCGGGCGGCGGCCTCGGCACCAATGTCGAATCGATCCTGAAGGCCATCGATTCGGCCTGGTCGGAAAGGGGCGTCGCCATCCTCGTCGACCTCGGCGGGGCCGAAACCAACAGCGAAATGGCCATCGAGATGCAGCCTGCGGAACGGCAGGGCCGGATCGTGGTATGCAACGCGCCGATCGTGGAAGGCGCGGTCATGGCCGCGACCGAGGCCTCCGGCGGCGCCACGCTCGATCAAGTGAAGCGCACGGCGGAAGAACTCTCGCCGGGCTGATGGGGATTTGAATGTCGAACGAAGCTGCCGGACAAGTTCTGCTCACCCACGCCGTGGGCCTGCACGCGCGGCCATCGGTGAAGCTGACCAAGCTCGCCAAGACATTCCACTCTTCCATCCGTCTCGCTGCCAACCCGGAAGGGCCGTGGATCGACGCCAAATCGATCGTGAAGGTCATGGGCGCCAAGCTCCCGCAGGGCAGCCGGCTCCATTTCCACGCCGAGGGAGCGGATGCACCGGAGGCGGTGGCCGCGCTCATCGGTCTCGTGAACCGCGACTTCGACGAGGCGCCCGCGGATGCCGCGAACGGTTGAGATCCGCGGGCGGAGCGCGGCGCCGGGGCTCGCCGCCGGACCGGTCTTCACGATCGGCATGCCGGCCGGCGGGGCGACCCGCGATCCGGCCGGCCTGACCGGCGACGACCTCTCCGCCGCCATCGCGGCAGCGGCCGCCGAGCTGGCAATGCTCGCCGAGCGCGTCGAGGGCGAGGGCGCCGACATCCTCTCCTTCCAGGTCGCGCTCCTCGAGGATTCGGCGCTGACCGATCCGGCGCGGGAGCGGATCGCCGCCGGCGAAGACGCGGTCTCGGCCTGGCGCGCGACCCTCGACGGCGAGATCGACGGCTATCGGAACAGCGACAACGACTATTTCCGGGCGCGCGCCGGCGACCTCGCCGACCTGCGGGATCGCGTCCTCGGCCACCTCCTCGGCGTCCCGGCCGCCGCCGTGCCGGCGGGAGCGGTCCTGGTCGGCGAGGACATCACGCCAAGCCGCTTCCTCGCCATGGACTGGACGAAGGGCGGCGGCATCGCGCTTTCGGCCGGCAGCCCGACCAGCCACGTCGCCATCCTCGCGCGCTCGCGCGGCGTGCCCATGCTGATCGGCCTCGGCCCGCTCGATGCGGCCGGCCACCGGACGGCGATAGTGGACGGCGAGGCGGCACGGCTGATACTGAGCCCCGACGCGGCGGCCTGGGCAGCGCTCGAGGCGGGACGCGCGGCCCGCGACGAGCGGGCGCGGGAGGAGAGCGAGGTCCTCCATCGGCCGGCGCTGACCGCCGATGGCGTGCCGGTCGGGGTATTCATCAACGTCGCCGATCCGGACGAGCTCGCCGGCATCGATCCGGCGACCTGCGACGGCATTGGCCTGGTCAGGACCGAGTTCTTCTTCCACGGCCGGGGCGGATCGCCTTCGGAAGAGGAGCAGCTCGCCGCCTATCGCCGCATCGTCGCCTGGGCGGCCGGACGGCCGGTCACCTTCCGCACCCTCGATGCCGGCGGCGACAAGCCGATCGCCGGCCTCACCATCGAGGGCGAATCCAACCCGTTCCTCGGCACGCGCGGCATCCGGCTCTCGCTGGCGCGGCCGGACGTCTTCCGGCTGCAGCTGCGGGCACTCGCCCGCGTCGCGGCGGAGGGCAACGTCAAGGTCATGCTCCCCATGGTGACCATCCCCGAGGAGATCGATGCCGCAGCCGCCCTTCTCGACGAGGCCCTCGCCGAGCTGGGTCGCGAGGGCGTGCCGGCACGGCGGCCCTCGCTCGGCATCATGGTCGAGGTGCCGGCGGTGGCGGTCGAACCCGAGCTCTTCGCGCGCGCCGCCTTCTTCTCCATCGGCAGCAACGACCTCACGCAATACGTCACCGCCGCCGCCCGCGACATCAGCGCGGTCGCGCCGCTCTGCGATCCCGCCCACCCGGCGGTGATCGGCCTGATCCGCCGCGTGGCGCGCACAGGCGCCGAGATCGGCCGCGACGTCAGCCTCTGCGGCGACATGGGCGGCGACCCGGCCCACATCCCGGCGCTCGTCCGCGCCGGGCTGCGCTCCGTCTCGGTGGCGCCGCCCTTCGTCGGCCGCACCAAGCTCGCCATCGCCGCGGCGCGGACCGCCTGACGCCATGGACGAGACGTCCCGGCCGGAAGATGGCAGCGAGGAAGCGGTCGCCGAGTACAAGGCGATCCTGAAGCGCGTCATGGACACGCGGCCCTCGGGCACGCGCCAGCGTCTCGCCGGCGCGCTCGGCAAGAACCGCAGCTTCATCTCGCAGATCACCAATCCGGCCTACGCCACGCCGATCCCGGCGCGGCACATCGAGACCGTCTTCGAGATCTGCCACTTCTCGAGCGCCGAGAAGGCGCAGTTCCTCGCCGCCTATACCAGGGCCCATCCGCGCCGCGTCCCGGCGGTCCGCGACGAGCGGCGGCTCAGGGCGCACACCATCTACCTGCCCGATTTCGGCGAGGCCAAGCGCAACCGCGAGCTCGACCAGATGGTCGCCGACTTCGTCCAGCGGCTGACCCGCCTGATCGACCATTCCTGAGGGAGGAAAGACGATGAAGAAGTTCATCAACGCCGTCGACGACGTGCTCGCCGAAAGCCTCGACGGCTTCGCCGCGGCCCATGCCGACCTCGTCACACTCGGGGCGGAACGGAAGTTCGTGCGGCGGGCGACGCCGACGCCCGGCAAGGTGGCGCTCGTCTCCGGCGGCGGCTCGGGCCACGAGCCGCTTCATGCCGGCTTCGTCGGGCGCGGCATGCTCGACGCCGCCTGCCCCGGCCAGGTCTTCACCTCGCCGACGCCCGACCAGATGCTGGAGGCGATCGCCGCGGTCGATGGCGGCGCCGGCACGCTGCTCATCGTCAAGAACTACGAGGGCGACGTGATGAACTTCGACATGGCCTCGGAAATGGCGCCGAGCAAGGTCGCCAAGGTGATCACCGACGACGACGTGGCGGTCGAGACCTCGACCTATTCGATCGGACGGCGCGGCGTCGCCGGCACCATGATCGTGGAGAAGATTGTCGGCGCGGCGGCCGAGGAAGGCCGTGCCCTGGACGAGCTCGCCGCGCTCGGGAGCCGCGTCAACGGCCGCACCCGCTCGATGGGCGTGGCGCTCTCCTCCTGCACCGTGCCGGCGGCCGGCAAGCCGACCTTCGCGATCGGCGAGGACGAGATGGAGATGGGCGTCGGCATCCATGGCGAGCCCGGCCGCCGCCGGGTCAAGCTCGCTTCCGCCGATGCCATTGCCGAGGAGATGATCGGCGCGATCGCCGGCGACCTGCCGGGCACGGGCGACTGCCTGCTGCTGGTCAACGGCTTCGGCGCGACCCCGCTGATGGAACTCTACCTGCTCTATCACGCGGCCCGCTCGCGGCTGGAAAGCCGGGGCTTCAAGGTGACGCGCTCGCTCTGCGGCAACTACGTCACCTCGCTCGACATGGCCGGCTGCTCCTTCACCGTCTCGCTGCTCGACGGCGAAGCGACGCGGCTCTGGGATGCGCCGGTGCATACGCCGGCGCTCCGCTGGGGCGCGTGATCGCTACGATTTTAGCGGTCGCGGTGAAGCTGGCTTAACCACCCCATGCCGATGCGGCTCCGGCCACCTCCGCCGTGACCCGAACCTTTACCTTCGTCGGACATGCTCCCGTCCGCGTATCGCCGCGTCCTCCGCCGGCGGCCGCGCGAAGGGCGTGGAAATGAGCGACCATCACGACAACGAACTCGGCTATGTCACCGCGGTGAGCGGCGCCCGCTGCACGGTGCGTCTCCACAAGCGCGAGGACGGGGACGAGCACGACCGGGTGACCATCGGCCGGCTGGTCGCCGTCCATACCGGGACGGCCGAGGTGATCGGCGTCGTCTCCAGGGTCACCGTGCAGTCGCCGCCGCCATCCGAGCCCGGCGGCAGCATCGTCATCGACATCGACTTCCTCGGCGAGATCAAGGCGCATGGCACGCCGAAGGCGTTCTTCCAGCGCGGCGTCAGCGAATATCCGACGATCGGCGACACGACCGGCTTCCTCGGCAGCGCCGACCTCGCCCTCATCCACCATATCGGCGAGGGACAGGTCATCGAGGTCGGAAAGCTGAAGCTCGATGCCTCGGTGCCGGCCTTCATCAATTTCGAGGAGCTGCTCCGCAAGCACTTCGCCGTGCTCGGCACGACCGGCGTCGGCAAGTCGACCAGCGTGGCGCTCATCCTCCAGGAAATCCTGAAGGTAAAGGCAAGCCTCCGGATCTTCCTCTTCGACCCGCACAACGAATATGCCCATTGCTTCGGCGAGCTCGCCTACGTGGTCAGCCCGAAGAACCTGCAGCTGCCGTTCTGGCTGTTCAACTTCGAGGAGATCGTCGACGTCTTCTTCCGCGGCCGGCCGGGAGTCGAGGAGGAGACCGAAATCCTCTCCGAGCTGATCCCCATCGCCAAGGCCCAGTTCGCGGCCAATGCGCGCGCCGACCGCATCCAGCTGCGCAAGGCCTCCAGCAACGGCTACACCGCCGACACGCCGGTGCCCTACCGCATCTCGGACCTCGTCGCGCTCATCAACGACCGCATGGGCAAGCTCGAGAACCGGCAGTCGTGGACCAAGTACAACCGGCTGATCCAGCGCATCGAAAGCCTCGGCCACGATTCCCGCTATACCTTCATGTTCAACAACCTCTTCGTCGAGGACATGATGGTGCGCGTGCTCGGCGACCTGTTCCGCATGCCGACCCACGGCCGGCCGATCACGGTGATGCAGCTCGCCGGCTTCCCGGCGGAAGTGGTCGATTCGGTCGTCTCGGTCATGTGCCGCATGGCCTTCGATTTCGGCGTATGGAGCGACGGCGCCGCGCCCCTCCTCGTCGTCTGCGAGGAGTCGCACCGCTACGCGCCGGCCGACCGCAAGCTCGGCTTCGGCCCGACCCGCAAGGCGATCTCGCGCATCGCCAAGGAAGGCCGCAAGTACGGCGTGTTCCTCGGCGCTATCACGCAGCGCCCGGCCGACCTCGACCCCACCATCCTGTCGCAGTGCTCGACGGTCTTCGCCATGCGCATGGCCAACGAGCGCGACCAGGCGATCGTGCGCTCGGCGGTGCCCGACGCCGGCGCGAGCCTCATCGAGCTGCTCGCCTCGCTCGGCACGCGCGAGGCGGTCGCCTTCGGCGAAGGCGTGGCGTTGCCGATGCGCTTCCGCTTCGCCGACATGGCCGCCGACCGCCTGCCGCGCAGCCAGTCGGGCTGGCAGGTGCGGCTCGACGCCGACGGCCAGATCGACCGCGATTTCATGGAGGCCGTGGTCGAGCGCTGGCGCGAGGCCTCGACGACCAATTCCCGCCCGAAGGGCGGCCTCGCCTCGCTCGACGAGGCGCTGGAAGTCAATGCCGGGCTCGGTGCGCCGCTGATCCCGCGGCGGGCGGGGTAGGCCCTATACGGCGCCGCCGATGTGGCACTACCCTCGAAGCGAACAGCCCTCCCCTTGCGGGAGGGCCGAAACTGCGCCAGCAGTTTCGGGGAGGGGTTCAGCGCGGAGGGTTGCCATGCCGCATCAGCCGGTGCCGCCGTCCTCACGCAAGTTCGGGCGGGTCATGCGGCAGGCCATGACCCCGGCCGAGGTCAGGCTCTGGATGAAGCTCCGTAACCGGCAGCTCGGGGACTTGCGCTTCCGGCGCCAGATGCCGCTCGGCCCCTTCATCGTGGATTTCTATTGCCCGGAACGCAAACTGGTCATCGAGATCGACGGGAGCCAGCATTTCGAGGCGCCCGGCGAGGCCGCCGACGCCCGGCGCGACGCCTGGCTGCGGGAGTCGGGAAACGTCGTGCTGCGGTTCAGCAACCGGGACGTGACGTCGAATCTCGCCGGCGTTTGCGAGGCCATTCTCGCGGCGACCGAGGGCGGACGGGAAGAATACCCCTCCCCGAAACCGGCTCTGCCGGTTTCGGCCGTCCCGCAAGGGGAGGGCTAAGTCGCGCCGATGGCGCGCTCGTTCTGCACCGCCTCAAGCGAAGCACCGTCGTCCCAAC
This sequence comes from Hyphomicrobiales bacterium, assembly GCA_017305635.1. GTDB lineage: Bacteria > Pseudomonadota > Alphaproteobacteria > Rhizobiales > Kaistiaceae > JAFKKF01. The sequence continues at coordinate 112,718 of JAFKKF010000016.1, forward strand.
GAACAACCCTCCCCTTGCGGGAGGGTTGAAGCTGCGACAGCAGCTTCGGGGAGGGGTGACTGCCTATATCTCAGAAAGGCTACGCCCGGCCGACGCCGCCCTGCTGCGCCTGGGCCTCGGCGACGCGCTGGCGGTAGAGCGCGACGAAATCGATCGGGTCGATCATCAGCGGCGGGAAGCCGCCATTGCGGCTGGCATCCGAGACGATCTGGCGGGCAAAGGGAAAGAGCAGCCGCGCGCATTCGACCATGAGGAGCGGCTGGACGGCATCGGGCGGGATGTTGACCAGCCGGAACATGCCGGCATAGACGAGCTCGATCGCGAAGACGACGCTGTCGCCCTCGGCGGCGCGCACGTCGAGGCTGAGGCTGACCTCAGCCTCGCCATTGACCGGCTGGCCGGCCTGGACGTTGACCCCGATGCTGATCTGCGGCGCGCTCTGGCGGGCGCGGAGCGACTGGGGCGCCCCCGGATTCTCGAAGGAGAAATCCTTCACGTATTGCGCCAGGACGCTGAGGCTCTGGGGCTGGGTCGCCGTGGCGCCGCCATTGTTGGTATCTGCCATTACTCGACCCTTCCCCCTTACCAATCCGTGGTTGCAGACCGGCACCGCCGGTGCGTTGCCGGGTGGCTACCACGCGGCCGGCGCCCCTGCAAGGCGAGGCCGGCCCTTGCCGGACTCGCGCCCCCGCCCGATATCCCCTACATATGGCCGCAATGATCGCTGAACCTTACGGCCCGCTGCAGGTCGCCGCCCGATGAACGGCTTTCTCGACATCTATTCGATCATCTTCCTGGTGATCGCCGTGGTTATTTTCGTGCGCCTGAGGAGCGTGCTCGGCAAGCGCACGGGCAGCGAGCGGCCGCCGGTCGATCCCTATTCGCGCCGCGAGGCGCCGCCGACCGCCGGCCCCGGTGACGAGAAGGTGATCAGCCTGCCGCGGCGGCCGGCCGAAGTGGGCGCCGTTCCGCAGGCGAAGACCGAGGCCGCGGCCGAGGACCGGGTCAGGACCATCGCGCCGCCCGGCACGCCGATCGGCGCGGGGCTCACCGCCATCGCCGCCGCCGACCGCAGCTTCGACGCCGCCGCCTTCCTCAACGGCGCCAAGGCCGCCTACGAGATGATCGTCACGGCCTTCGCCGAGGGCGACCGCAAGACGCTCCGCAACCTCCTTAGCCGCGAGGTCTATGACGGCTTCGTCTCGGCCATCGGCCAGCGCGAGTCGCGCGGCGAGAAGATCGAGTTCAAGTTCGTCGGCATCGACAAGGCGGAAGTGACCGAGGCCTCGCTGAAGAACAGCACGGCGCAGGTGACGGTGCGCTTCGTCACCAAGCTCGTCTCGGCCACCCATGACAAGGACGGCAAGGTGATCGACGGCGATCCCGTCCATGTCGGCGACGTCACCGACATCTGGACCTTTGCCCGCGACGTCACGTCGCGCGATCCGAACTGGAAGCTGGTGGCGACCGAATCGGTCGAATAGCGGCTATCCTCGCCGGCGATGAACGACGCTTCGCCACCGCCCGGCCTCGAACCCCTGCCTTTTGCCGCCCTGCCCGGCTGGGCCGACGACGACCATGCCGCCGCTTTCCGCGCCTTCCGCCGCGGCAGCGCGGTGCTTGCGGAACACCCGCCGAAGACGCGCGCGCTCGGCATGGACGGCGCCCTGCTGGCGGAAGCGCTCCGCCGGGCGGAGAATCTGCCGGCCGACCTCTCCGCCGGCCATGCCCGGCAGTTCTTCGAGGTGCATTTCACGCCCCGGCGCATCGTGCCGCCGGCCGGCTTCTTCACCGGCTATTACGAGCCGGTAGTGGCGGGGTCGCGGAAGCGGTCGGCGCGCTTTCCGGTGCCCCTCCTCCGCCCGCCGGCCGACCTGGTCGAGATCGAACCGGGAAGCGTGCCGGGCCTGTCGCCCGATTTCCGTTTCGCGCGGCGGACGGGCGACGGCTTCGCCGAGCACCCCGACCGCGGCGCCGTCATGGCCGGCGCCCTCGACGGCCGGGACCTCGAGCTCGTCTGGCTGGCCGACTGGATCGAGGCCTTCTTCATCCATGTGCAGGGAGCGGCACGCATCCGTCTCGCGGAAGGCGGCGAGATGCGCGTCACCTATGCCGCCAAGTCCGGCCACGCCTATTCGCCGGTCGGCAAGGTGTTGCTCGAACGCGGCGTCGCGCCGCCGGTCACCATGCAGGTGATCCGCGCCTGGCTCGCCGCGCATCCGGACGATCTCGCGAGCGTGCTCGCCACCAACCGCTCCTACATCTTCTTCCGTGAGGCGGCCGTGGACGATCCCGCGCTCGGGCCGATCGCGGCGGCCAAGGTGCCGCTCAGCGAAGGCCGCAGCCTCGCCGTCGACCGGCTGCTACATACCTTCCACACGCCGGTCTTCGTCGACACGACGACGCCCGACGGCGCGCCCTATCGCCGCCTGATGATCGCGCAGGATACCGGCTCGGCGATCGTCGGCCCGGGACGCGGCGACATCTTCTTCGGCTCCGGCGATGCGGCGGGCGAGATCGCCGGGCGCATGAAGGCCTCCGGCGGATTCTTCATCCTCGCGCCGAAGCCATGACCCGCCGGCGGCGCCCGCTTTCGGAGGAAGAGCGTGCGCTCTGGCAGCGCGTCGCCGAAAGCGCCGAGCCGCTCCATCGCGGCAAGCGCGTCGCCGCCCCTCCCGCCGAAGCGGCCGAGGAAAAGCCGAAGCCCCGGCAGAAGGTGCAGGCGCCCGCGCTGGCGCCCTATGTGGCGCCGCCTCAGGCCGCGCCGGCGCCGGCCGCCATAGACCGGCGCACGCGGGCCCGGCTGACGCGGGGCAGCCTCGACGTCGATGCGCGCATCGACCTGCACGGGCTCCGGCAGGACGCCGCCCACCATCGCCTGCGCAGCTTCCTCCTCCGCGGCCAGGAAGAGGGCCACCGGCTGGTCCTGGTGATCACGGGCAAGGGGAGCACCGCCTCGCCCGGCGATTTCGGGCGCGAGGAGCGCGGGATACTCCGCCGATCGGTGCCAGCCTGGCTCGATTCGGCCGAGTTCCGAGCGCTCGTCGCCGGCTATGACGAGGCCGGCCCCCGCCATGGCGGGGGCGGCGCGCTCTACGTGCGGATCCGGCGGCGGCGCTGAGAAGCTAGGCGCCCCCTCCACCATGCTACGCATGGTCCCCCTCCCCCGCTATCGCAGGGGGGAACCGGGTCGCGACCTTGATGAAGGCGGCTCCTCCCCCGTTTACGGGGGAGGGGACCGCCGATAGGCGGTGGAGGGGGCGCGTGAAGGGCTGTCCTACAGCAGCTTCCGCAGGTCGGCGACGTGCTCGTTGATGAACCAGCCGTAGAAGTTCTCTTCCGGATATTGCGGCGGCTGGCCCTTCTGGGCGCGCGCGAGGTTGACGGCGCGGAGCTGGGAGGCGCGGGTGACGGCGTCGCCGAGATTGTAGAGGGTCGCGGTGATGCCCGCGTTCTGCGAGATGTCGAAGCCGGCGATGCGCTTATAGGCGTCGATCGAGGCGCGGATGTTGGCCGCGACATATTCGACCGAGGTGTCCGGGTTCATGATCTGCTGGTAGACCTGCGAGGCCTTGTCGATGGTCAGCAGCGGCAGGCCCGCCTTGGCGTGGACCTGGTCGGTCACCATGAGCGCGGCGACGGGGCTGATCTGGCCGATGCCGAAGGTCTGGCCGGAGAACATCGGCTGGAAGAAGACGCGGTGCAGGCGATCGCGAGGATAGAGGCGGCCGTCGACCAGCTTGCCGTAGAACTTCGTGTTCCACACCGTCTGCCGGCAGTCCCACTTGGCGTAGAGCGCGTCGATCGTCTCGCACTTGGCGAATTGCGGCCGGGTGAAGAACTTCGCCGCCGTCTCGCCCTTGTAGGCGAAGACCAGCGACTGGTCGTCGGCATATTGCAGGGCCTTGACGTAGTAGGTCTGCAGCGTGTCGTAGGTGTTGATGTTGTAGGTGTGCTCGCCGACGATGGCGCCGATGATGTGGATCGGGTCGATGCCGAAATGCGCCGCGGCCTTCTTGATGTTGGCCATCAGGTGCTTGTCGCGCGCAAGCAGCCCGTAGATCTTCTTGTACTTCTCGGAATAGTTCGAGCCCTGGACCGTGGTCAGGAACTTGGCGCCGATATAGATCTGCGGCTGGGTCTTGGCGTGGTAGTCGGGCGGGACGACGATGATCGCCTGCTTGCCGGCGGCGGGCGCCGCGGCTTTGGCCTTTGGCGGCGCGGCCGGATCGGAGGCGGCGTTGCCCACGCCGGTTGCGGCGAGGAAGGCGGCGCAGACGGCCGCGGAGAGCGCGATCAGACGCATGGTTGAGGATTCACCCCGTCGGTAACGGCCACGCCCCCGGTGGCGCAAGGTTTCGGCAGACGCTCACTAATACTGGACTACGGGCCGAAATGTGGCCGCGTGGCGCCCGTCCTTATAGCCTTCCTTGCCGATCCGCAAAACTGCGGCTGAAAGGCCAAGGCGTGGGAGGAGACAAGGGGCCCGGCCGCGAGGGCCGGGCTCCTCGGTCCTTTCGGCCGGGCCCGCGCTTCAGAGGATGAAGCGCGACAGGTCGATGTTGCGGGCGAGGTCGCCTACCTGCTTCTCGACGTATTTCGCATCGACGACCATCTTCTGGCCGGCCTGGTCGGGCGCGGTGAAGCTGAGCTCATCGAGCACCCGCTCCATCACCGTCTGCAGGCGGCGGGCGCCGATGTTCTCGACATTGGCGTTGATCGACACCGCGGTCGAGGCGAGGGCGTCGATGGCGTCCTCGGTGAACTCGAGCTCGAGGCCTTCGGTCGCCATCAGCGCCACGTACTGCTTGATCAAGCTTGCCTCGGTCTCCGTCAGGATGCGACGGAAGTCCTCCTTGGTGAGCGGCGAAAGCTCGACGCGGATCGGCAGGCGGCCCTGCAGTTCGGGGAGCAGGTCCGACGGCTTCGAGACGTGGAAGGCGCCCGACGCGATGAAGAGGATGTGATCCGTCTTCACCTGGCCGTGCTTGGTGGCGATGGTCGTGCCCTCGATGAGCGGCAGCAGGTCGCGCTGCACGCCCTCGCGGGACGGCCCGCCGAAGCGGTCCGAACCGGCGGCGATCTTGTCGATCTCGTCGAGGAAGACGATGCCGTCGTTCTCGACCGCCGAGATCGCCTCCTGCACCAGCTCCTCGTTGTCGAGGAGCTTGTCCGATTCCTCGTTGACGAGGACGTCGTGGGAGTCCTTCACCGTGACGCGGCGCGTCTTGGTGCGGTTGCCGAGCGCCTTGCCGAGCATGTCGCCGATGTTCATGACGCCGACGCTCGCCCCCGGCATGCCGGGAATGTCGAACGAGGGCAGGCCGTTGCCGGTATCCTTGACCTCGATGTCGATCTCCTTGTCGTCGAGTTCGCCGGCACGGAGCTTCTTCCTGAAGCTTTCGCGGGTGGTCGGGCTCGCCGACTTGCCGACGAGGGCATCGAGTACGCGCTCCTCCGCCGCCATCTCGGCCTTGGCCTCGACGCCCTTGCGGCGCCGCTCGCGGACGAGGCCGATGCCGACCTCGACGAGGTCGCGGATGATCGAATCCACGTCGCGGCCGACATAGCCGACCTCGGTGAACTTGGTCGCCTCGATCTTCAGGAACGGCGCGCCGGCGAGCTTCGCCAGGCGCCGCGATATCTCGGTCTTGCCGACGCCGGTCGGCCCGATCATCAGGATGTTCTTCGGGAGCACTTCCTCGCGCATCGGCCCCTTCAATTGCTGGCGGCGCCAGCGGTTGCGGAGGGCGATGGCGACCGCCCGCTTGGCGTCGTTCTGGCCGACGATGAAGCGGTCGAGCTCGGAGACGATCTCGCGGGGGAGGAAGCTGCTCATCTTGCCTTCGGGCTCAGGCGTCTGCGGTGAGAGTTTCAAGGGTGACATTGTCATTGGTGTACACGCAAATGTCGGCGGCGATGGCCATCGCCTTGCGGGCGATGGTCTCGGCGTCCATGTCGGTTTCCATCAGGGCACGGGCGGCGGCGAGCGCATAATTGCCGCCGGAGCCGATCGCGGCGACGCCGTATTCGGGCTCGAGCACGTCGCCATTGCCGGTGAGCACCAGGCTCGTCGACTTGTCGGCGACCAGCATCATCGCCTCCAGCCGGCGGAGGTACCGGTCGGTGCGCCAGTCCTTGGCGAGCTCGACGCAGGCGCGGGTGAGCTGGTTGGGATATTGCTCGAGCTTGGCTTCCAGCCGCTCGAAGAGGGTGAAGGCATCGGCCGTGGCGCCGGCGAAGCCGGCAATCACGCCGCCCTTGCCGAGGGGGCGCACCTTCCTGGCATTGGCCTTCATCACGGTCTGGCCGACGGAAACCTGCCCGTCGCCGGCGATGACGACCTTGCCGCCCTTGCGCACGGTCAAGATGGTCGTGCCGTGCCAGGGCGTCAGTCCGGATTCACTCATTACCTTGGTCCTTTCTGGCGGCCTTTCGCGGTCATCAAGCCCCGCGTCCGGCCCCTCATCCGCCGGGCAAGTCCGGCCCGGCGCTGGCGATATGTAAGGTGGCCGGCGCGGGGGTTCAAATCCCGTCCCCGCAACCAAGAACACTGCGTGAAGCCAGTTGCTTCGACGCCGTCGGCCCGCGTCCCCGCCCACCGCCCAAACGACGAGAGGCATCGACCGGGCGTTGGCACCCCCCCTCTCCCCGGTGGGGAGAGGGCTCCGCCTCTTATGAGCGAAGCGAATTGGAGGCGGACGGGTGAGGGGGCAGAGCGTCGTGACATCCGTGGACCTTGCCTCCGCTGCACGCGCGGCATTGCGAGCGAAGAGCGGCGCCTCGCCG
>JAFKKF010000017.1 GCA_017305635.1 Hyphomicrobiales bacterium
GTTTACGGGGGAGGGGGACCGCCGAAGGCGGTGGAGGGGGCGCGTGCAGGTCACCACGCCCTTTCCCCGCCACACCGCGATGCCCAAATGAGCTAAGCTGGCAGGGGAACAGGAGCGGTCATGGCCGAAGCCTTCATCTATGATGCCGTCCGCACCCCGCGCGGGCGCGGCAAGAAGGACGGCGCGCTGCACGAGGTGGCGACCGTGCCGCTCGCGGCCCATGTCCTCCGCGCCATCCGCGACCGCAACCACCTCGACGGCGGGCAAGTCGGCGACGTCATCCTCGGCTGCGTCGACCCGGTTGGCGAGGCGGGCGGCGACGTCGCCCGCTCCGCCGTCTTCACCGCCGGCTTTCCCAATTCCGTTCCGGGCCTCACGGTCAACCGCTACTGCGCCTCCGGCCTCGACGCGGTCAATCTCGCCCATGCCGTCGTCGCCGGCGGTCACCACGACATGGTCATCGCCGGCGGCGTCGAATCGATGAGCCGCGTCGGCATCGGCGCCGCCGGCAATGCCTGGGCCATGGACCCGCAGGTGGCGCTCCCCGGCTATTTCGTGCCGCAGGGCATCTCGGCCGACCTCATCGCCACCAAGTACGGTTTCACCCGCGCCGACGTCGATGCCTATGCCGTCGAGAGCCAGAAGCGCGCCGCCACTGCCTGGACCGAAGGCCGCTTCGCGAAGTCGATCGTGCCGGTCACCGACATCAACGGCATGACGATCCTCGCCCGCGACGAGCACATGCGGCCCGACACGACCATGCAGAAGCTCGCGAGCCTCACGCCCTCCTTCGCGCTCTTCGGCGAGATGGGCGGATTCGACGCGGTCGCCGTGCAGGCGCATCCGGACGTCGAGACGGTCGAGCACGTGCACCATGCCGGCAATTCCTCCGGCATCGTCGATGGCGCCGCCGCCGTGCTCGTCGGCTCGAAGCGTGCGGGCAAGCGCGCCGGCCTCGCGCCCCGCGCCCGCATCCGCGCCTATACCAACATCGGCTCGGAGCCGGCGATCATGCTGACCGGCCCGGTCGACGTGACGAAGAAGCTGCTCGCCCAGGCGAAGATGTCGCTCGCCGACATCGACCTGATCGAGATCAACGAGGCCTTCGCCTCCGTCGTCCTCCGCTACCTCCAGGCCTTCGATCTCGACCCGGCAAAGGTCAACGTCAATGGCGGCGCCATCGCCCTGGGCCATCCGCTCGGCGCCACCGGCGCGATGATCCTCGGCACGGTGCTCGACGAGCTCGAGCGCCGCAGCCTCTCCACGGCGCTGGTCACGCTCTGCATCGGCGCCGGCATGGGCACCGCCACCATCATCGAGCGGGTGTGACGATGACCTACACCAATTTCCGTCTCGACACCGACGCCGACGGCATCGCCACCGTCACCTGGGACATGCCGGGCAGGTCGATGAACGTCTTCACCATGGATGTGATGGACGAGCTCGACGCGATCATCACGCAGGTAGCCGGCGACCCCGTCGTCAAGGGCGCGATCATCACCTCCGGCAAGGAGCAGTTCTCCGGCGGCGCCGACCTCTCCATGCTCTCCGGCCTTCTCGAAACGCTGAAGAAGGCGGGTGACGACCACGAAGCGCTGATGAGCCGCGTCTTCGACGAGACCAGCCGCATGAGCCGAATCTTCCGCAAACTCGAGACCTGCGGCAAGCCGGTGATCGCCGCGATCAACGGCACCTGCGTCGGCGGCGCCTTCGAGATGATCCTCTCCTGCCACGCCCGCATCGTCGCCGACGACCCGAGGATCAAGCTCGGCTGCCCGGAGGTGAAGGTCGGGCTCATGGCCGGCGCCGGGGGCACGCAGCGCATCCCGCGCCTTGCGCCGACGCAGGAGGCGCTGACCATGCTTCTCCGCGGCGAGCAGCTTGCACCGGCCCGCGCCAAGGCGCTGAAGCTCGTCGATGCCGTCGTTCCGCGCGTCGACGTCCTCGATGCCGCGCGCCGCTGGCTGAAGGAGACGCCCCGCGCTACGCAGCCATGGGACGAGGACGGCTACAAGGTCCCCGGCGGCCGCGTCTATTCCGCCGCCGGCGCCAACCTCTGGCCGGCGGCCTCGGCCATCTACCGCCGCGAGACCTTCGACAACTATCCCGCCGCCCGCTTCACCCTCTCGGCGGTCTTCGAAGGCCTGCAGGTGCCGATCGACACCGGGCTCCGGATCGAGTCGCGCTATTTCGCGAAGGTCATCCAGACCAGGGAAGCAGCGGCGATGATCCGTTCGCTCTTCCTGTCGCTGCAGGAGCTCAACAAGCTAGCCCGCCGTCCGGCTGCCGAGCCGCAGGTGCCGATCCGCACTCTCGGCGTTATCGGCGCCGGCTTCATGGGCGCCGGCATCGCCCATGTCGCGGCGCGCGCCGGGATCGCGGTCGCCCTCCTCGACCGCGACCAGGCCGCCGCCGACAAGGGCAAGGCACGGATCACCGAGGCCGTCCAGAAGGATGTCGGCCGCGGCCGCCTGCCCGTCCCCGAAGGCGAGGCGGCGCTCGCCCGCGTCACTACCGGCAGCGACTTCGCCGCGCTCGCCGGCTGCGACCTCGTCATCGAGGCGGTATTCGAGGACCGCGCGCTGAAGGAGGATGTCCTGAAGCGCGCCGAGGCGGCCATGCGGCCGGACGCCATCCTCGCCTCCAATACCTCGACGCTGCCGATCACGTCGCTCGCCGCCGCCGTCGCCCGGCCACGCGATTTCATCGGCATCCATTTCTTCTCGCCGGTCGAGAGGATGATGCTGACCGAAGTGATCCTCGGCAGGAAGACCGGCGACGCCGCGCTCGCCCGTGCGCTCGATTTCGTGCGCGCCATCCGCAAGACGCCGATCGTGGTCAACGATTCGCGCGGCTTCTACACCTCGCGCGTCGTCGGCACCTACATTGCCGAGGGCCACCTGATGCTGCTCGAAGGCGTGCCGGCCGCGATGGTCGAGAACGTCGCGCGCATGGCCGGCATGCCGGTGGGCCCCCTCGCCCTCAACGACGAGACCGCCCTCGACCTCTCGCTGAAGATCATGGCCGCCACCCGAAAGGACCTCGGCGAGGATGCCGTGCCCGAAGCCGAGTGGGCGATGATCGAGGACATGGTGACCAAGCGCGGCCGGCTCGGGCGCAAGAACGGCAAGGGCTTCTACGACTATCCCGACACGCCGTCGGGCAAGAAGAAGCTCTGGCCGGAGCTGCGCACGCTCCATCCGCCGGTCGCCGATCCCGACGCCATCGACGTCGCCGAGCTGAAGCAGCGCTTCCTCGTCCGCCAGGCGCTGGAGACGGCGCGCTGCTTCGAGGAGGGCGTGCTGACCGACGTGCGCGAGGCCGATATCGGCTCCATCCTCGGCTTCGGCTTCGCGCCCTTCACCGGCGGAACGCTCTCCTATATCGACGGCATGGGCCTGCCGGCTTTCGTCGCGCTCTGCCAGAAGCTTGCCAGGAAGCACGGCCCCCGCTTCGCGCCGACGCGGCAGCTCAAGCGCATGGCGAAGGAGGGCGCGACGTTCTACGGCAAGTTCGCGCCCAGCGTGGAGACACGCGCAGCGTAACGATCGGGCAGCGCCCCCTCAGTCAGCTTCGCTGACAGCTCCCCCGTAAACGGGGGAGCAACCAGGTCGCGCAAGCGGGTGCCGTGGTGGTTCCTCCCCTGCGAAGCGGGGGAGGGGGACCGGCGAGGCCGGTGGAGGGGCGCGTGACAGGCGCGGCATGGAGCACGTCCCGTTCACCGGGGAGAGGTGATCGCTCCATTCGCAGTTCATAAGGCTGGACAGTGCCTTCAACCGGGGATAAGTCGGAAGAGGTATTTATTCCTGTTCGACCTGACGGCAAGGGAGGGGTCCTCATGCTGTCCCATGGGCGGATTTGGGAGGCGATCGACCGCCTCGCCGCCGACAACAACCTATCGGCCTCGGGGCTTGCCAGGAAGGCGGGCCTTGATCCGACCACGTTCAACCGCTCCAAGCGGGTCGCCGCCGACGGGCGCGAGCGCTGGCCGTCGACCGAGAGTCTGTCCAAGATCCTGGTCGCGACCGGCACCGAGATCGGCGATTTCCTCGGCATCCTCGACGTCCATCGCGGCTTCGGCGAGCCGGCGGCTGCCAGCTTCCGCGGCGTCCCGCTTCTCGGCCTCGCGCAGGCCGGCGCCGGCGGCTTTTTCGACGATGCCGGCTTTCCCGCCGGCCGCGGCTGGGAGGAGGTGGAGTTTCCTGGCCGGGGCGAGAACGTCTTCGCGCTCCAGGTGAGCGGCGATTCCATGATGCCGCTCTACCGCGCCGGCGACACCATCATCGTCGCCCGCGATGCGCGCGTGAACCGCGGCGATCGCGTCGTCGTCAAGACCCGCGACGGCGAGGTCATGGCGAAGGTGGTGCAGCGGAAGACGCTGAAGCTCGTCGAGCTCGCCTCGCTCAATCCCGCGCATCCGGTGCGCAGCGTCGCGGTCGCGGAGATCGAATGGATGGGGCGCATCCTCTGGGCGAGCCAGTGAGGCTCGCCGGCGTCGCTCTCCTGCTCGCGACGCTCCTGACGCCGTCGCTGCCGGTGCGGGCCGACCAGGTGTACTATCCGGAGGAGGTGCCGCCGCCGAGCCGCGACGTCACCCCGCCCGGCTTCACGCCGGCGCCGATCACCTCGGGGCCGCTCATCCGCGAGCCGCTGCCCCCGCCGCCGCCCGAAAAGCCGCGCTGGAACCGCTATTTCCTGCCGGTTACGACCGATGCCGCGACCTTCGTCGCCGGCGGCCGCACGATCCGCCTCGCCGGCGTCGATGCCCTGCCGCGCGGCGGCGTCTGCAAGCTCAGCGACGGCGACAACTGGCCCTGCGGCACCACCGCGCTTTTCGCGCTCCGCCGCTTCCTCGCCGGGCGCGCCATCGAGTGCTTCTTCCTGCGCAGCGACAAGAGCGATCCGCTCGTCGCGCCCTGCCGCATCGGCAAGCTCGACATCGGCCTCTGGCTGGTGACGCAGGGCTGGGTCAAGCCGGAGCCGGATGCCTCCGACAGCTACCGGAAGGCGGCCGAGGCCGCCCATTGCGCCGGGCTCGGCCTCTGGCGCGACGCGGCACGCGACGCCACCTGTCCGGCGACGAACTAGATCGAGCGCGCCAGCGCCCCATCGATCATGGCGACCGCATTGTCGATGCCGTAGACCGCGACGAAGGAGCCGAAGCGCGGTCCCTTCTCCTGCCCGAGCAGCACCTGGTAGAGCATGTTGAACCAGTCGAGGGAGACGCCGGGCTTGCCGTCCTTGCCCTTCTTCTTGTCGTCGAGGAAGGGCTCGCGCCGGCCGACCTCGTAGACCACGTCCTGGATCGCCTCGGCGGTCGCGTCGGCGGGCAGTTGGGCGAGCGCATCGCGAAGATCGGCGAGCGCGGCGCGCTCGGCCGGCGTCGGGTCGCGGAAGCGCTTATGCGGCAGCACGAAATCATGGAAATAGTGGATGGCGTAGCCGACCAGCGCATCGAGCTGCGGATGGGTGGCCGGTGTCACTCCCGGCCGGTAGCGACCGATGAAGCCCCACAGCGTCTCGGCATTCTCCGCGTTCGATGACGATACCAGGGTGAGGAGCATGGCAAACGAGATCGGCATGTCCGATGCCGGCAGCCGGCCCGAATGGATATGCCAGGCCGGGTTGGAGAGCCGCTGCGTCACGTCCTGCCGCGAATAGCCGTCGAGGAACTGGTGGTAGTCGTCGACGTTCCGCGGGATGACGTCGAAGTGAAGCCGCTTCGCCGCCTTCGGCTCGCGATACATGAAGAGCGACAGGCTCTCCGGAGAGGCATAGGTCAGCCACTCGTCGATGGTCAGGCCATTGCCCTTCGACTTCGAGATCTTCTGCCCGTGCTCGTCGAGAAAGAGCTCGTAGTTGAAGCCTTCCGGCGGCGTGCCGCCGAGCACCCGGCAAATCCTGCCCGAGAGCTTCACCGAATCGATCAGGTCCTTGCCGGCCATCTCGTAGTCGACGCCGAGCGCCGTCCAGCGCAGCGCCCAGTCGGCCTTCCACTGGCACTTCACGTTGCCGCCGGTGACCGGCACCTCGGTGAGTTCGCCGTTCGCCGGATCGCGGAAGACGACGGTGCCCTTCTCCACGTGACGCTCGAGGATCGGCACCTGCAGCACCGCGCCATTGACCGGGCTCACCGGCAGGAAGGGCGAATAGGTCTGCTGGCGCTCCTCGCCGAGCGTCGGCAACATGATCGCCATGACCTCGTCGTAGACGGCGAGCATCTTCAGGAGGGTCGCGTCGAAGCGGCCGGAGCGGTAGCTCTCCGTCGCGCTCATGAACTCGTAGGAGAAGCCGAAGCGGTCGAGGAATTTCCTGAGCCGCGCATTGTTGCCGCCGCCGAAGCTGTCGTATTCGCCGAACGGGTCCGGCACGCTGGTCAGCGGCTGGTTCAGGTAGCGCGCCATCTCCTCCTGGCGCGGCACGTTGGTCGGCACCTTGCGCAGCCCGTCCATGTCGTCGGAGAAGCAGATGAGGCGCGTCGGCACCCTGTCCTCGGTCAGCACGCGGAAGGCGGTGCGCACCATGGTCGTGCGCGCCACCTCGCCGAACGTCCCGATATGGGGCAGGCCCGAGGGCCCGTAGCCGGTCTCGAAGATGACTTCCTTCGCCGCGCCGCCCTGCCGCCTCAGGCGCTCGACGAGCTTGCCCGCCTCCTCGAAGGGCCAGGCCTTCGATTTCCCCGCCGCCGCGAGCAGGTCGGGTGAAAGGTCGAGGGGCGGAAGCGATGCGGGCACGGGCTCAAATCCTTGTAGAAGCGGGCGGAACGTAGAGCAAATCCAGGAAAAGTGGAAACCGGTTTTCCGTCCGGATTTGCGACAAAAACAAGGACTTAGAGCACGGCAGTGCTCTAGAAAGCGCCGCCGGTGGCGTCAACGGCCGATTGGCGGGCCGTTCTTGCGCGCGCCGGCCGCGGACCCTACGTTCCAGCGTCAGACGAGGGAAATGCGATGAACAAGCCCGCCAAGACCGTCTCCGTCTACGAGGCGCTGATCTACGCCATGGTCACCATGTCGGCCGCCGATACGGCGATGACCGACAAGGAACTGATGAAGATCGGCGACATCGTGAAGACGGTGCCGATCTTCCGCGACTTCGACAGTTCGCGGCTGGTGCAGATCGCCGAGGCGGGCCTGCGCTACCTGCGCAAGGAGGACGGGCTCGACGAGATTCTAACCGTCATCCAGACCTCGCTGCCGGCGCGCCTCTACGAGACCGCCTATGCGCTCGCCATCGAGGTGGCCTCGGCCGACCTCCATGTCGAGCAGGAAGAGCTCCGCTTCCTGCAGATGCTCCGCGACCAGCTCGAGCTCGACAAGCTCGTCGTTGCCGCCATCGAGCGCAGCGCCCGCGTCCGCTACCGGGTGCTGTAGGTGTCGGCGTAACCGACCGGGCGCCCTACCCGTCCACCCTCTCATATACCGTGCCGCGCGTGACCGGGCCGGCCTCGCCGATCCGGTAGCAGGCGCGGAGCGATGCGGCGGCGCGCTCGGCGTCGGCCTCGCTCCGCGCATGGACGATGGAGAGCGGACGCCCCGGTCCGACCTCGTCGCCGAGCCCGGCGAGCACGTCGAAGCCGACCGAATAGTCGATGGCGTCGCTCGCCATCTTGCGTCCACCGCCCAACTCGATCACGGCAAGGCCGATCGAGCGCGTGTCGATCTCGCGCACCGTACCAGCGTGCTCCGGCGTCACCGCGCGGACGACCGAGGCGACCGGCAGGACCTTCTCCGGATCCTCCATCAGGCCCGCTGGCCCGCCCAGGGCGACCACCATGCGGCCGAATATCTCCGCCGCTTTCCCTGAATCGAAAGCCGCCGCGATCTTCGTCGCGCCCTCCTTCGTGTCGGCCGCTAGGCCGCCGATGACGAGGAGCTCGGCGGCGAGCGCCACCGTCACGTCCCACAGCCGCTTGTCGCGATGCCGGCCGGTGAGGAAGCGGACCGCGTTCAGCACCTCCAGGCTATTGCCCGCGCATGACGCCAGCGGCTCGTTCATGTCGGTGACCAGCGCCACCGTCCTGACGCCGGCCCCGTTCGCCACCAGGACCAGGCTCTCGGTGAGGATCCGCGCCTCCTCGAAGCTGCGCATGAAGGCGCCGTTGCCGACCTTCACGTCGAGGATCAGGCCCTCCAGCCCTTCCGACAGCTTCTTCGACAGGATCGAGCCGGTGATCAGCGGCACGGATTCCACCGTCGCGGTCACGTCGCGGATCGAATAGAGCCGGCGGTCGGCAGGCGCCAGTTCCGGCGTCTGACCGATGATGGCGCAGCCGACCTCGCGCACGGTGCGCGCGAAAAGGTCGAGCGGCGCGACGGTGGTGTAGCCGGGGATCGAATCGAGCTTGTCGAGCGTGCCGCCGCCATGGCCGAGGCCGCGCCCGGAGATCATCGGCAGGTAGCCGCCGCATGCGGCCACCGCCGGCGCCAGCATGAGCGAGATGTTGTCGCCGATGCCGCCGGTCGAATGCTTGTCGAGCACCGGGCCGCCGAGGCCCGGCCAATCGAGTACGGTGCCGGAATCGCGCATGGCCAGCGTCAGCGCCACCGCCTCGTCGCGGTCCATGTCGCGGAAGAAGATCGCCATGGCGAGCGCGCCGACCTGCGCCTCGCTGACGTGCCCCTCGGTCAGGCCCTCGACCATGAAAGCGATTTCCTCGCGCGAAAGCCGGTCACCCTCGCGCTTCTTGCGGATGATCTCTTGAGGAAGCATCAGGCGCGTCCTCCCGCCCGTTCGCGGAGAAAGCGCCTGATGACGCGCTCGAGCTTCGCCGCGCCGACCGGGGCCAGTTCCTTGGTCTCGTCGTGGCTGAGCTCGGCGCCGGTCATGCCGGCGGCCAGGTTGGTGATGGTCGAGACGGCGGCGACGCGGAGCCCGAAGAAGCGGGCGAGGATGACTTCCGGCACCGTCGACATGCCGACCGCGTCGGCGCCGAGGATGCGCGCCATCCTGATCTCCGCCGGCGTCTCGAAGGCGGGCCCCGAGAACCACATGTAGACGCCGCTCGCCAGCTTCACCCCCTCTGCCCCCGCCGCGGCGAGGAAGGCGGCGCGCAGCTTCGCGTCATAGGCTTCGGTGAGCCCGACGAAGCGCGCATCCGTCGGCTCGCCGATCAGCGGGTTGCGGCCGGAAAAGGCGATATGGTCGGTGATCAGCATGATCTCGCCCGGCCCCACTTCCGCCCGCAGCGATCCCGCCGCATTGGTGAGGATGAGCGTGTCGGCGCCGAGCGCCTTCAGCGTCGCGAGCGGCACCCGCATGGCGGCGCTGTCGCCGCTCTCGAAGAAATGCACGCGGCCGGAAAAGACGATCACCGGCACGCCCTCCAGCGTGCCCGCGACGGCCTCCGCCGCATGGCCCGAGACGGACGAAACCGGGAAGCCGGGAATCTCCCGATAGGGAATGCGCACCGCGTCCTTCACCGCACCCGCGAGGCTGCCGAGCCCGGAGCCGAGCACGATGCCCACGGCGAAGGGAAGGTCGCAGCGCGCGCGGATGAATGCCGCGGCCTCCGCGCCTTCCCTGCCCGTCCCGCCGCCGCTCATGCCTTGTCCATGGAGAAGGCGCCGGGCAGCAGCTCGGCCATGGTGTAGGTGCGGCCGGCGCCTTCTGGCGAAAGGCAATGGACGAGCGTGTCCGGGCCGGAAAATTCGGCGATGCGCTGGCGGCAGCCGCCGCAGGGCGTCGTCGGCCTGCCGCCGATCGGATCGGCGACGCAGGTGAGCGCCACGATCCGCCGCGCGCCCTTCTCCACCGAGGCGGCGATCATATGGGCGATGGCCGAGGGCTCGGCGCACCAGCCTTCCGGATAGGCGGCGTTCTCGACATTGGCGCCGGCATGGACGGTGCCCGCCGCCGTCCGCAGCGCGGCGCCGACCAGGAAATTCGAATAGGGCGCATGGGCCCGGAGGCGTACGTCGCGCGCCGCCTCGAACAGCTCTTCGTCCATCAACGCTCCTTGACGTAGGGCACGCCGCCGGCCTTCGGTGGCGTCGCGTGGCCGATGAAGCCGGCAAGCAGGATCACCGTCAGCACATAGGGCAGCGCCTGGATGAACTGCACCGGCACCTCGCCGATGCCGGGAATGCTGGTGCCCTGCAGGCGGATGGCGACCGCATCGAGGAAGCCGAAGAGGAGGCAGGTGAAGAGCACGGGCACCGGCCGCCACTTCGCGAAGACGAGGGCGGCGAGCGCGATGAAGCCCTTCCCCGCCGACATCTCCCGGATGAAGCTCGCCGACTGCGCGATCGACAGGTAGGTGCCGGCGAAGCCGCCGAGGATGCCGCCGCAGATCAGGGCCCGATAGCGGAGCCAGGTCACCGATATGCCCGCCGTGTCCACCGCGCCCGGGTTCTCGCCGACGGCGCGGAGGCGCAGGCCGAACCGCGTGCGGTAGAGCACCCACCAGGTGAAGGGCACGGCGAGGAAGGCGATATAGACGAGGATGTTATGGCCGGAGATCAGGTTGGCGTAGATCGGCCCGATGATCGGCACGGGGCGCAGCGCATCGGCGAAGGGCAGCGTCAGCTCGGTGAAGCGCGCGGAGTTCGGCAGCTGCGGCGTGCGGCCGCCCTGCCCGAACCAGGCATTGCCGAGCTGGATGGTCAGGCCCGAGGCGATGAAGTTGATGGCGACGCCCGAAATGATCTGGTTGCCGCGCTGGGTGATCGAGGCATAGCCGTGGAGGAGGCTGAGGAGGATCGAAGTCGCGATCGCGGCTGCGAGACCGAGCCAGGCGGCATAGGGACCGAAGGTCGGCGATTGCGCCACCACCGCCGCCATCGACGCCGCGGCGAAGGCGCTGAACAGCATCTTGCCCTCGAGCCCGATGTCGAACACGCCGGAGCGCTCGGCATAGAGGCCGGCGAGCGCGGTGAAGATCAGCGGCACCGAGAGCCGCACCGTCGAGGCGAGGATGAGGACGAGGTCGGTGACAGTCGTTTCCATCGCCCCGCTCACGCCGCCTTGTGCGCGGCCTGCGGCCGACGCGCGAAGAGCCGCACCAGGGCCGGGCGGAACATGTTTTCGAGCGCCCCGGCGAAGAGGACGACGAGGCCCTGGATGAGGATGATCATCTCGCGCGAGATGTTGGGCACCCAGAAGGCGAGTTCGGCGCCGCCCTGGTAGAGGATGCCGAAGAGGATCGCGGCGATGACGATGCCGGCCGGGTGCGAGCGGCCCATCAGCGCCACCGCTATGCCGACGAAGCCGGCGCCGCTCGGGAACTCGATCTGCAGCTTGCCGTGGTCGCCGAGCACGACGTTCACCGCCATCAGCCCGGCGAGGCCGCCGGAGATGAGCATGGTGATCACCACCGTCCTGACATAGGGGATGCCGGCATAGGTCGCCGCCGTCCGGCTCGTCCCCATGGTGCGAATCTCGTAGCCGAAGCGCGTCCGCCAGATGAGCACCCAGACGAGGAGGGCGGCGACGAGGGCGACGAGGAACATGAGGTTGAGCGGCGCGGTGCCGAGCTTCATGCCGAAGAGCTGCATCAGCCAGCCGAGGCGCGGGATGGCGGCGCCGGTGTCGAAGAGGCGGGTCTGCGGCGACATGGTGCCCGGCTGCTTCATCACGTTGACGAGCAGGTAGACCATCAGCGCGGCCGCGATGAAGTTGAACATGATCGTCGTGATGACGATGTGGCTGCCGCGCTTCGCCTGCAGCCAGGCCGGGATGAAGGCCCAGGCGGCGCCGAAGGCGAAGGCGCCAATGCAGGCGGCCGGCACGGTGACGAACCACGGCGCGTAGCGGTCGAGGGCGAGCGCGGCAAGCGCCGCGCCGAGGCCGCCGACATAGACCTGCCCCTCGCCGCCGATGTTGAAGAGGCCGGCATGGAAGGCGACCGCCACCGCGAGCCCGGTGAACATGAAGCTGGTCGCATAGAAGAGCGTGAAGCCGAGGCCCTCGCCCGAGCCGAGGGCGCCGCTGATCAGGTAGCCGACGGCCTCCAGCGGGCTCACGCCGATGAACAGCACGACGAGGCCCGAGACGAGGAAGGCGACCACCACGTTGACCAGCGGCAGGAGGCCGAACTCAACCCAGCGCGGAAGCTGGCCGTAGGGCGCGCTCATGGGCTGCGCTCTCGATGAAGGGCGGCGCAATCACCTCTCCCCGGTGGGGAGAGGGACTCACCTCTCCCCGCCGGGGAGAGGTCGTGAGCCCGGCGCCAGCCGGGCGAGCGGGTGAGGGGGAGCCGGCGCAACCGGCTCGAACCTGCCCGCACGCGAACGCTGGCATGGGGATGGCCCTGCCCCCTCATTCCGCCGCCTCGGGCTTCTCGATGCCGGCCATCATCAGGCCGATCTCCTGCTCGCTGACATCGTGCCGCGGCTCGCCGACGATGCGCCCGGCGAACATAACCAGGATGCGGTCCGACAGCGAGCGAACCTCGTCGAGCTCGACCGAGACGAGGAGGATGCCCTTGCCGCGGTCGCGCATCTGGACGATCTGGCGGTGGATGAACTCGACCGCGCCGATGTCGACGCCGCGCGTCGGCTGGCCGATGATCAGGACCTCCGGATCGCGCTCGATCTCCCGGGCGACGACGATCTTCTGCTGGTTGCCGCCGGAGAAGTTCGCCGTCTTCAGGCGCGGGTCGGGTGGGCGGATGTCGTATTTCTCGATCTCCTCGGCCGCCGCCTTGCGGATCGCCGCTATGTCGAGGAACGGCCCGTTCAGGTAGGCGTCGTCGCCGTGGTAGCCGAGGATGGCGTTCTCGTTCTCCTCGAAGGGCAGCACCAGCCCCATGTGCTGGCGGTCCTCGGGCACGTGGGCGAGCCCCATGTGGCGAACGGCGCGGGCATCGAGCCGTCCCGTCACCGCGACCGGCTTGCCGCCGATCACCACGCGCCCGCTTGCGGCGCGGCGAATGCCGGCGATGGCTTCAAGCAGCTCCGACTGGCCATTGCCGGCGACGCCGGCAATGCCGACGATCTCACCGGCATGCACCGTGAACGAGACGTCGTCCACCATGGTGACGCCGCGGCCGTCCCTGACGGTGAGGTTCTCGACCTCGAGCACCGGCCTGCCGGGACGCGCCTCGCCCTTCTCGACGCGGAGCAGCACGCGCCGGCCGACCATCAGCTCGGCGAGCTGGCCGGGATTGGTCTCGCTCGTCCTCAGCGTCGCCACGATCTCGCCGCGGCGCATGACCGAGACCGTGTCGGTCACCGCCATGATCTCGCGGAGCTTGTGGGTGATGAGGAGGATCGTCTTCCCCTGTTCCTTCAGCTGCACGAGGATGCGGAAGAGATGGTCGGCCTCGGCCGGCGTCAGCACGCCGGTCGGCTCATCGAGGATGAGTATCTCGGCGCCGCGATAGAGCGCCTTCAAGATCTCGACGCGCTGCTGCAGGCCGACGGAGAGGTCCGAGATGACGGCGTCGGGATCGACCTCGAGGGCATATTCCCGCTCCAGCCGCTTCAATTCGGCACGGGCGTGGCCGAGGCCGCCGGCGAGCAGCGCCCCGCCCTCGACGCCGAGGACGACGTTCTCCAGAACCGTGAAATTCTCGACCAGCATGAAGTGCTGGTGGACCATGCCGATGCCGGCGGCTATGGCCGCATGGCTCTCGTGGATGGTGGTCGGCCTGCCATTGACGCGGATCTCGCCGGCATCGGCCTGGTAGAAGCCGTAGAGGATCGACATCAGGGTCGACTTGCCGGCGCCGTTCTCGCCGACGATGCCGTGGATCGTCCCCTTCGCGACCGAGAGCGAGATGTTCCGGTTGGCGTGGACCGGGCCGAAGCGCTTGTCGATGCCGATCAGCTCGATGGCCGGCGGCGGCGCGGAGGGAGCCTGGCTCATCCTCGGTATCCGGTCGGGTTGCCCGGGTATCGGGCCGTCCGCGCCAGGCGGACGGCCCGCGTTCCATGTGCCGGCTATTCCACCGGGCACTTCTCGTCGGACATGTAGTCGTGGACCTGCACGGTGCCGGCGATGATGTCGGCCTTGGCCTTCTCGACCGCCGCCTTCATGTCGTCGCTGATCAGCGGCTTGTTGTTGTCGTCATAGGCCCAGTCGACGCCGCTCTCCTTGAGGCCGAGCGCCTGGGTCCCGGACGTCCACTTGTCGTTCTTGGCGTCCGAATAGGCGTTGTAGACCGCGACGTCGACGCGCTTCACCATGGAGGTCAGGATCTTGCCGGGGTGCAGCGGGTTCTGGTTGGAATCGACGCCGATGCCGAGCTTGCCGTTGTCGACCGTGGTCTGCAGCACGCCGAGGCCGGTAGCGCCGGCGGCGGCATAGACGACGTCGGCGCCCTGGTCGATCTGCGACTTGGCGAGCTCGCCGCCACGCACCGGATCGTTCCAGGCGGCGCCGGTGGTGCCGGTCATGTTCTGGATGATCTTGGTCGCGCCGCCGGCCTTGGCGCCCTGCGCGTAGCCGCAGCCGAACTTGCGGATCAGCGGGATGTCCATGCCGCCGACGAAGCCGACGGTCTTGGAGCCCGACTTCATCGCGGCGAGCAGGCCGACGAGATAGGAGCCCTCGTCTTCCTTGAAGACGACCGAGCGGACGTTCGGCGCGTCGACGACGGAGTCGACCAGCACGAACTTGGTGTCCGGGAATTCCTTCGAGACCTTCTCCACCGCGTCGGTCCAGGCGAAGGACAGGGCGACGATCGGGCTGAAGCCGCCGCTCGCGAACTTGCGGATCGCCTGCTCGCCCTGGGTATCGTCCTGCGGCTCGAAGTCGCGGTAGTCGATGCCGGTCTCGGCCTTGAACTTCTCGGCGCCGTTGTAGCCGGCCTCGTTGAACGACTTGTCGAACTTGCCGCCGGTACCATAGACCAGCGCCGGCTTGATGTCGGCGGCGAGCGCCGGGCCGGCAGCGATGAAGGCCGCGACGGCGGCTCCGATGAACATGCGTTTCATGACGCTTCCCTGTCCTCTACCGTTTCAAAACGCGCCCGAAGCAGGCCACGCGGCCGGCGCCCGGCCGGGAGCCATGCATGGGCAATGCCGGCTCCCAGATCGCCAGAGACTTGCACGGCGCAGTGGAATTTTCATGCGCTTTCTTGAGCAATTGGACAAAAACCAACCCCCGGCCTTTCCTCTCACGCCCGGCTTGCTCTATCACTCAGCCGAAGGCCGATGCGCGGAAAAGGGGCAGCCGTGACTTCACAGAGCGACGAGCTTCCGCGGATACCGCCGCCCGCCCTCATCGGCGACATTGGCGGCACCAACGCCCGCTTCGCCCTGGTCACCGGCGACGCGATGACGCGCTTCCCCGACGAGCAGGGCGCCGACTACGCGACGATCGACGACGCGATCGCCCATGCGCTCGAAAAGTCCGACACGGCGAAGCCGCGCTCGGCGGTGCTGGCGCTGGCCGGCCCGATCCAGGGCGACGCCGTGCCGCTCACCAACAGTCCGTGGGTCGTCGAGCCGAAGCGGCTGATCAAGCGCTTCGGCCTCGAGGAGGTGATCCTCCTCAACGACTTCGAGGCGCTGTCGCTGGCGCTTGCCGATTTCACCGAGGGCGATCTCGATTTCATCGGGGACGCCCGCCCCGAGCCCGACCGGCCGCGCGTCGCGCTCGGCCCCGGCACCGGCCTCGGCGCCGCCGCGCTCCTCCATGTGCGCGGCATGTGGGTGCCGGTGCCCGGCGAAGGCGGCCATGTCGACCTCGCGCCGGTGACGCCGCGCGACTTCGCGATCTGGCCGCATATCGAGAAGCCGCACCCGACCGGTGGGGTCAGCGGCGAGACGCTCCTCTGCGGCGCCGGCCTCGTCCGCCTCTACCGCGCGGTCGCCGCAACCAACGGCGCCGCGGCGCCGCTCGCCACGCCTGCCGACATAGCCGCGGCCGGGCTCGCCGGCAGCGACGCCTCGGCCACCGAGACGCTCGACCTCTTCGCCACCTATCTCGGCCGCCTCGCCGGCGACCTGGCGCTGGTCTTCGTGGCCACCGGCGGCGTCTATCTCGCCGGCGGCATCACCGGACACATCGCGCCGGCGCTGAAGTCCGGCCGCTTCCGCGAGGGCTTCGTCGACAAGTATCCGCACGGGCCGATGCTCGAGCGCATGGCGACGGCGATCATCACCAAGCCCTACGCGGCGCTCGACGGCATCGCGGCGCTCGCCCGCAACCCGATGCGTTTCGGCGTCGAGCCGGGCAGCCGCGTCTGGCGCGCCTGATCCCTTCGTTCAGTAAAGGCTGACCGGGAAGTAGCGGAGATAGAGCTCGGCATAGACGCCCTTGTCATGGATCGATTCCATGGCCGCGTTCAGTGCCCGCCGCAGGTCCCCGGCATCGGGGGGCACCGCGATCGCCATGCCATTCCCGAAGAAGTGCGGCTCGAGATAGGCGCCGCCGGCAAAGGCGCAGCAATTGCCGGCCGCTTCGCTCTGCAGCCAGAAGCTCGACTGCACGCCGTCGCCGAAGAGCGCCTCCGCCTCGCCGGCCTTCAGCGCGGCGCGCGCCGCATCGGCGTTCGGATAGGCCTTCGCCACCGCCTTCGGGAAGAAGGCGGCGAGATAGGCGGCGTGCGCCGTGCGCTCGACCACCGCGACCGTGCGGCCGGTGAGCCCCGCCGGCGTGATGTCCGGCGGGGCGGCGCCGCGGCGGACCACGAAGCGCGCCGGCGAGCGGAGATACACATCGGAGAAGTCCAGCTTGGCGCGCGCATCCGCGGTGATGGCGATGCCGGCGATGATCGCGTCGGCATTCTTGTTCTCGACCGCGGCGGCGAGATCGGACCATGGCCGCGCCTGGATGGTGCAGGGAATGGCGAGCTCGGCGCAGATGGCGCGGGCGAGGTCGATGTTGAAGCCGGTCAGGTGTCCCGTCGTGTCGAGGAAATTGAACGGCGGATAGTCGTCGGTGGTGACGAAGCGGATCGCCTGCACCGCCCCCGCCGGCGGACGCTCGACCCGGCGCTTGGGGTCCCAGAAATTGGGAATGGTCACCTCGGGCCGGGCTTCCGCCGCGACCGCGCGCGGAACGTCGAGGCCCGCCAAGAGCGTCGACGCAACCATGGATAGGCATATCGGCACAACCAGGCCGAGGATGCGCGAGCCAACCCTGTGAAAGCAGGCGATTTTTTTGGACACAACCGACCGTAGTGGCTTCCGTGAATCCGTCTTGGCGTTGATTATACCAAGCGGGGCTGCCCGGCGTCAGCCATCGATGCCGGGCGATCCCGGGGGGAACTGCCACTGTCCGGTCAAGATCGCCTGGCGCGTCGCGACGGGGACGCTTCGTTTGCGACCGAGGAGGAGGACTGCCGCGACCTGGCGTTGCGGCTGGGGGTGCCGTTCGTGCCGGCCGTCCCGGCTCAGCCCGGCCGGCCAGCACAGGCGGAACTGGTCGCGATCGGCGCGACGCGCGCCTGCCTCGCCAATGGCCGGCTCTACCTCGCTCCCGAGCCCGACAAGTTCGCGAAGGTCGCGGCCTGGCTCGAGAACCATCCGGAGCAACGTTGCCGGCTCGCCATCTCGACGCCGGCGGCGATCCGCGATGCGCTTCTGGCGACCGACAACATGGAGGTCGCCGAGAGAGTCGTCGGCACCCTCTCCAGGGCGCATCCGGAATTCTCCGCCCGGCATGTCCTCTCGCGTTGCCAGATCATCTTCGGCCTGCTTCTCGTCGCGTTCCTTGCCGGCTGTCTCGTCCTCGCCTGGCGTCCGACGCTCCTCCTCCTCAACCTCGCCATGGGAACGCTCTTCTTCGGCATGGCGGTGCTTCGCCTCATCGCCGTGGCGCGGCTCGCGCGCTTCGGTCCGCGCCGCCCGCCGCGCATCGCCATGGGGGAGGACGAGGCGCTGCCGGTCTATACCGTGCTGGTGCCGCTCTACGGCGAGGCGCGGGTCGTCCGCGATCTCGTCCACGGCCTGCAATCGCTCGACTGGCCGCCGGACCGCCTCGACGTGAAGCTGATCCTCGAGGCCGACGATGCGGAGACGCGTCGCGCTGCCGAGACGGCCGTCGGCGGCACCCCGTTCGAGATCGTCGTCGTGCCGCCGGTGCTGCCGCGCACCAAGCCGCGGGCGCTCGTCTATGCGCTTCAATTCGCCCGCGGCGAGCTGGTCACCGTTTACGATGCCGAGGATCGTCCGCATCCGATGCAGCTCCGCGAGGCCCACGCCGCCTTCAGCCGCGGCGGCGCGGACCTTGCCTGCCTGCAGGCGCCGCTCCTCATCGACAATCTCCGGGCGGGCATGCTCGCGCGCTACTTCGCGCTCGAATATGCCGCGCTCTTCGACGGCCTGCTGCCGGCGCTCGCCGCGCTCCACATGCCACTGCCCCTCGGCGGGACCTCCAACCATTTCCGGCGCGACGCGCTGGAGAAGGCGGGCGGCTGGGATCCCTACAACGTCACCGAGGATGCCGACCTCGGCATCCGCCTCGCGCGCCTCGGCTATCGCTGCGACACCATCACCCGCCCGACCTGGGAGGAGGCACCGGTCGCGCCGCGGGCGTGGCTTGCGCAGCGGACGCGCTGGTTCAAGGGCTGGATCCAGACGTTCCTGGTCCATACCCGCCAGCCGGTCGCCCTCGCCCGCCAGCTCGGGCCGCGCGGCACCGTCGGCTTCCTCCTCGCCGGCATCGGGATGCTGGTCTCGGCCATCATCCATCCGATCTACGTCATCAACGTCGTCCTCACCGCACTCGACCCGCTGTCGCTGTGGAGCGACGGCAGTGCCCTCAGCGCCGCCGTGGTCGGCTTCAATCTCTTCAATCTCGTCGTCGGCTACTATGCCGCCATCCGGCTCTCATGGCGCACCATGCGTCTCCGCAACCGCCGGCGGCAGATGCTCGCGCTGGTCACCCTGCCCTTCTACTGGCTGCTGATGTCGGTCGCCTGCCTCAGGGCGATATGCCAGCTGGCGTGGCGTCCGCACTACTGGGCGAAGACGCCGCATCGCGGGCGCAGGCCCGCGGCAGAGGCCGAGGCGGAGTCGGCCGCCTTTCCCCCGAACGGAGGCTAGTGCCTCGCCAGCCAGGCCTTCATCTCGGCGATCTCCGTCTCCTGCGCCCTCACGATCGCCTCGGCGAGCGCCTTGATCTGCGGGTCCCTACCGTACTTGAGAACGACCTCGGCCATGTCGATGGCGCCCTGGTGGTGCGGGATCATCATGGTCACGAAGTCCTTGTCGACATCGCCGGTCATGGCCATGCCGTGCATGCCCTGCATCATCTTCTCGTTGGCCGCCTCGAAGGCCTTCACCGCCTCTTCATCGCCCATGGCCATCCCGCCCATCTGCGACATGTCGTGACTCATCTCCGCCGCATAGGCCGCGACGGGAAGCATCGCGACGAGGACGAAGAGCGCGTTCCGGCGCGTGGTCATGTTCATCCCCTCCTTTTCTTCAGCGGTCGGTGCGGCCGAAGACTTCCATCAGCTCGGCGATCTTCCTGCGCTGCTCTTCCGGCTTGCCGCTCCGGATCGCGTGTTCCACGCAATGCCCGACATGGTCGCGCAGCACCTCCTCCTCGATGCGGCGGAGCGCGGCGCGCACCGCGCCGATCTGCGTGACGATGTCGATGCAGTAGCGATCCTCCTCGACCATGCGCGCGATGCCGCGCACCTGCCCCTCGACCCGGTTGAGGCGCTTGCGGACGATTTCCTTGGTTTCTGGCTGCATGACGGCACCGGCTTGAAAAGTACCCTACGGGGGTATAGTACATGGGCAGGTCGGTGTCCAGCCGCATCTCTAGCAGTGAAGATCCAGCGAAGATTCCATGTCATCCCACGAGCATCACCATCACGCACACCGCCCGGCACCGTCCGTGGCCGATTCGGAGGCGTCCGCGACCGTCACCGACCCCGTCTGCGGCATGAAAGTGAAGCTCGGGGCGGGGAAACCGAGCTTCGAGTACCGGGGACAGATGTTCCATTTCTGCTCGAACGGCTGCCGCACCAAGTTCGCGGCCGACCCTGGGAAGTACCTCGCGAAGCAGCAGGCATCTCAGGCCGATTCCACGACCGGCCACGGTCATCCCAGGCCGATTCGCGCAGCATCCACGCCCTCTCCCGGGACGCTCTATACCTGCCCCATGCACCCGGAGGTCGTGCAGGAGGGGCCGGGTTCCTGCCCGATCTGCGGCATGGCGCTGGAGCCGATGGTGGCGACGGCGGAAGAGCAGCCAAATCATGAGCTTATCGACATGAAGCGGCGCCTGTGGCTGTCTGCGCCGCTCGCCCTGATCCTCCTCGTCATCGACATGTCGAGCCACCTCTTCGGTCGCGACCTCCTGCCCTTCCTCACCGAGCGCCAGCAGCAATGGCTGCAACTTGTCCTCGCCCTCCCCGTGGTGCTCTGGGGGGGCTGGCCGTTCTTCGTGCGCGGCGCGAATTCCTTGCGCACCGGCCATCTCAACATGTTCACGCTGATCGCCGTCGGCACCGGCGCGGCGTTTCTCTACAGCCTCGTCGCGGTATTTATCCCCGGTGTCTTCCCGCCGGCCATGATCAGCCATCACGGCACGGTGCCGGTCTATTTCGAGGCGGCCGCGGTTATTACCGCCCTGGTTCTCCTCGGCCAGGTTCTTGAGCTCAAGGCGCGCGATCGCACGAGCGGCGCGATCCGCGCGCTCCTCAGGCTTGCGCCGAAGACGGTCCACCGGGTTTCCGCCAATGGCGAAGCAACGGAGGTGCCGCTCGAGCAGGTCGCGGTCGGCGACATCCTCCGCGTCCGTCCAGGCGACCGGGTGCCCATCGACGGCGTCGTTATGGCGGGGACAAGTGCGGTTGATGAATCGCTGATGACCGGCGAGCCGATGCCGCTCACCAAGGGTACCGGCGATACGGTCACCGGGGGGACAATCAACGGCTCCGGCTCCTTCGACATGAAGGTCGAGCGCACCGGCGCGGAGACCACGCTCGCCCGGATTGTCGCCATGGTCTCAACGGCGCAGCGCTCGCGCGCGCCGATCCAGGCGCTCGCCGACAAGGTCTCGGCCTGGTTCGTGCCGGCGGTGATAGCGGTGGCGGTGCTGGCCTTCGCCGCATGGTGGATCTTCGGGCCGTCGCCGGCCCTCGCCTATGCGCTGGTGGCGGGGGTAAGTGTGCTCATCATCGCGTGCCCGTGTGCGCTCGGATTGGCGACGCCGATCTCGATCATGGTGGCGACCGGGCGCGGGGCGCAGGCGGGCGTGCTGATCCGAAATGCTGAAGCATTGGAACGGCTTGCGGGGGTCGACACGGTGGTTCTCGACAAGACCGGCACGATCACCGAAGGCCGGCCGAAGCTGACCGGCATCGAGGTGCAAGGCCTTGAAGATACTGACGTTCTGGCGATTGCCGCGGCGATAGAGGCGGGCAGCGAGCATCCGCTTGCGGCGGCCATCACGCTTGCCGCCAGGGAGCGTGGCCTCGCGATCGAAAAGGCGAGCGATTTCAGTGCGATAACCGGCCAGGGCGTGAAGGGAACCGTTGGCGGGCAGTCCGTGCTCCTCGGCAACCAGAGGCTCATGGACGGTGCCGGAATCGCGCTCGGAATGCTGGGAGATGCCGCGAAACGGCGCCGAGACGCGGGCGAGACGGTGATGTTCCTCGCCGTCGACGGCAAGGGCGCCGGCCTCGTCGCCGTCGCCGATCCCATCCGGGCGACCAGCGCCGATGCGATCGCGGCGCTGAAACGCCTCGGGATACGCGTCGTGATGGCCACGGGCGATAATGGAATCACCGCCGAGACGGTAGCGAGACGCCTCGGAATCGATGAGATGCGCGCCGAGCTCCTGCCCGAGGACAAGGCGAAGCTCATCGCCGAGTTGCACGCCGCCGGACGCAAGGTCGCCATGGCCGGGGACGGCATCAACGATGCCCCCTCGCTCGCCGCCGCCGATGTCGGCATCGCGATGGGCGCCGGCGCCGACGTCGCCATCGAAAGCGCCGGCATCACGCTCATGTCCGGCGATCTCAACGGCGTGGTGCGCGCAAGGAAGCTCGCGGAGGCGACGATGGCGAACATCCGCCAGAACCTCCTCTTCGCGTTTCTCTACAATGCGCTCGGCGTGCCGCTCGCGGCGGGCGTGCTCTATCCGGCTTTCGGGCTGCTCCTCTCACCGGTGATCGCGGCGGCGGCGATGAGCCTCTCGTCGGTCTCGGTGATCGGCAATGCACTGAGGTTGCGGGGCGTGAGGCTGTAAGGGGCAGTGCCTGAACGCGCCCCCCCCCACCACCCTTCGGATGGTCCCCCTCCCCCGCTTCGCAGGGGAGGAACCGCGCTCAACTATCCGCGGTGATGCGGATATAGGCGGCGGTGACGGCGAGCACGATGAGGCCGAAGAGCATCTGGCGCGCGCCCTCGGGCATCTGGAGCACCGTGAGGAGAGTCGCCAGCACGGTGAGGATCACCGCCCCGACGATGGTGCCGAGGTAGCCGCCGCGGCCACCGAAGATCGAGGTGCCGCCGATGACGGCGGCGGCGACCGCCGGCAGGACGCGCGGCTCGACCAGCGACAGCGACGGCGCCTTGATGAGGCCGACATAGATGAGGCCGGCGATCCAGGCCAATATGCCGGAGAGGATGTAGAGCGCGAGGATCACCTTCCAGTAGATGACGCCGGAGAGGCGCGCGGCGCGCTCGTTGTCGCCGACCGCATAGAGGAGCCGGCCGAAGCCGCTGCGGCCGAGCATGAAGAGAATGAAGGCGGCGACCGGCACGAAGACGATCAGCGAATTGGGAATGCCGCCGGTGAGACCCGTGCCGATCCAGGCAAGGACGTCCGGCACCTTGGTGCCGGTGGCGATCACGGTGCGCTGGTAGACCTGGAGGAAGCCGACGCCGATGAGGCTGGTGCCGAGCGTCATGATCAGCGGATGGACCCGGAAGATGCCGACGCCGATGCCATTGGCGATGCCGATGAGGAGCGCCGGGGCGAGGGAGAGGAGAAGCGCCCAGCCGAGGCCGGCATCCATGCCTTGCGTGGAGACGACGAAGGCGCCGAGGGTGGCGACGGTGCCGACGGAAAGGTCGATGCCGCCGGTGAGCATGGTGACGGTCTGGCAGGCGGCGAGGATCGCCAGCGGAATCGCGAACTTGACGGTGTTGGCGATCCAGCGCTCGTTGACGATGCCGGGGCGCAGGATCTCCAGCACCACCATGAGGATGGCGAGCAGGATGAGGAGCGGGATGACCGGCCGGTCGCTGAAGACGCGACGAATCCGGCGGCCGAGGCCGGGCGCCGGGCTGCGCTGGGTGACGTCGGTCATGGCTGGCGGTTCCGCATGGCAAGCAGGGCGCCGAGCATCACCACGACCACCATGATGGCGCCCTCGACGATGGTGGTGACGTTGGGGTCGACGGCGAGGAAGGTGAGGTCGCTGCGCACGAGCCGGAGCACGAAGACGGCGATGACCGGACCGAGGAGGCCGCCCTTGCCGCCGGTGAGCGCAACGCCGCCAAGCACCACCGCGGCGACGCTGGCGAGGAGATAGGGACCGGGTATAGGCGCGCCCTGGCCGGTGCTCATGGTGAGGACCAGACCGCCCATTGCGGCGAAGAGGCCGGCAAAGGCATAGGCGACGATCTTCGTCCGCGAGACGTTCACGCCGCTGCGGAAGGCCGCGAGGCTGGAACTGCCGATGGCATAGATCGAAAGGCCGAGGCGCGAGCGACGAAGCGGAATCCAGACGACGGCGAGGCAGACGACGATCAGGATCAGCGCCTTCGGCACCCAGTCGGTGATCCCGGTCGGGATGCCGGGAACGGCGAGGTTGCCGACGACCAGCTCCTTCAGCCATTCGGATGCGGCGCCACCCGGCGAATCGCGGACGAGAAGTGCGGCGCCCTGCCAGACGAAGAGCATGGCGAGGGTGACGACGATGTCGGGGACGCGGCTGACGACGACGAGGATGCCGTTGACCGCGCCAAGCAGGAAGCCGAGGAGGAGGACGGCGGCGACGGCGACGATGCCGAAGGGCTCGCTGGCGCCGTCCATGAGGGTGGCGGCGGTGACGCTGGTCAGGGCCATCATCGAGGCAATGGAAAGGTCGATGCCGCCGGCAATGACGACCACCGTCTGGCCCGCGACCGCGAAGACGAAGGGCAGCGCGGCGCGGACCAGCGAGCCGAAGCCGTCGGCGCCGTAGTCCGGCTGGATGATCCGGGTGAAGACGAAGAGCGCGGCGAGCAGGATCGCGAGACCGATGACCCAGGCCTGGCGGCGGAGGGCGGAGCTCATGCCGTCGCTCCCGGGAGAGGCGCCGCGGCACCGGGCGCGAGGCGCGGCAGGCCATAGGCGGCGCGCACCAGAGTAGGCTCGTCGGCAATCGCGGCGGGAATGACATCGACGACGCGGCCGCCGAAGATGACGATGGCGCGGTCGCAGGCGAGCTGTACCTCCTCGAGCTCCGACGTGTAGAGAAGGACGGAGGCGCCCTGCCCGGCCAGCTCGCGGAGCAGATGGTAGATCTCGTGCTTGGTGCGGATGTCGATGCCGCGGGTCGGGTCGAAGCAGAGGATGGTGCTCGCCTCGGCCGCGATCCAGCGGGCGATGGTGACCTTCTGCTGGTTGCCGCCGGAAAGGCGCTGGACCTCGCGCTGGGCGCGGGTATCGACCTGGAGGCGGCGGATGGCCTCGCCGACGACGGCGTTCTGGCGGCGGAGCGGGATCGGGCCCCAATGGCGGAAGGATGCGCTGAAGGGAAGCGCAACGTTCTCGCGCACCGAGCGCTGCATGAGAAGCGCCTCGGCACGGTCGCCGGGGATGAGGGCTATGCCTTCGGCGATGGCATCGGCGGGCGTCGCGAAGCGCACCTCGCGGCCGTCGACGGCGAGCGAGCCGGCGGTCGGCCGGCGCGAGCCGGAGAGGACGCCGAAGAGCTCGTCCTGGCCCTGGCCTTCGAGCGCCACGACGCCGAGCACCTCGCCATGCATGAGATCGAAGCTGACGCCTTCCAGCTTGCCGGCGACACCGACATCGCGGAGCGACAGGCGCGGCTTCGTCACCGGGAGCGGCGCGCCGGGCGTCGCCTCGGCAATCTCGCGCTGGATGCGCTCGACCTTCTGGCCGAGCATCAGCTCGACGATCCGATCGGCTGAGCCGGGCCCGATATCGACGACGCCGACGGTCTCGCCGTCGCGAAGCACGGTGGCGCGGTCGCAGAGCGCGGAGATTTCCAGCATGCGGTGGGAGATGAAGATGACCGAGCGCCCTTCTGCCCCCTGGCGCTTGACCACGGCGAGCACCTTCTCGGCGAGGTCGGCGGGAAGCGCCGCGGTCATCTCGTCGAGGAGCAGCACCTCGGGCCCGACGGCGATGGCGCGGGCGAGATCGAGGACGCGGAGGATGGCGAGGGGCAGGTTGCGCGCCGTCTCGCGCAGGTCGAGATCGGGCACGCCCATCTCGCGCACCCATTTCATGAAGGGCTCGACGGGCGTGGCGGTGAGGCGGAGGTTCGACGCGATGTCGAGATCCGGGATCAGCGCCGGCTCCTGGTAGACGGAGACGAGGCCGGCCCGGCGCGCCTCGGCGGGCGAGCGCACGACATGCTCGCGGCCGTCGATGAGGATGCGGCCGCCGTTCGGCCGGATGGCGCCGGTGAGGATCTTGACGAGGGTCGACTTGCCGGCGCCGTTGGCGCCCATCAGGGCGTGGACCTCGCCGCGACGGACGGAGAGCGAGGCATTGCGCAGCGCGACGACGGCGCCGTAGTGCTTGGCGATGCCGGTCGCCTCGAGAAGGATGTCACTCGCCACGTCTGCCCCGGCGCGCCCCGACTAGAAAGAGGCCGGGGCGCGGGCAGGACCCACGCCCCGGCGGTTGGTCCGTTCAAACGCCTTTCGACGTGCTATTCGCCCGGGCCCTTGCAGGCGACGATCTGGTCCTTGGTGTAGGTGGTCCAGTCCGGGATGAAGATCGAGACCGGCCATTCGGGGCTGAGCGACGGGTCGGCGGCGGCCTTCAGCTTGGCCTTGCCTTCGTCGGTGGTGTTGTCCCAGGCCTCGGGGTTGACGAGCACGGACTGCGAGGCCGGCTTGTCGCCCTGGAGGATCTTCAGCGCCAGGGTGATGCCCGCGGCGCCGATGGAGCCGGGGTTGGTGACGGCGACGCCCTTCAGGCCCTCGACGCTGTTGAGCTGGCCGACGAAGCCGGCATTGTCGGCGCCGACGACCGGGACCATGGGCGAGCCGGACTCGGTGAGCGCGTCGACGATCACGTTGTCGATGCCGGAGGTCCAGATGCCGTCGAACTTCTGGCCGGAATTGATGATGTCGAGGATCTGCTGCTTGCCCTGATCCTGCTGCCAGCCGGTGAAGGTCTCCTTGACGACCTTGATGCCGGGGTTCTCGGCGAGCGCCTTCTTGAAGCCCTTGTCGCGATCGTTGTCGCCCGAGGCGCCGGCGGCGCCGCGCATGTAGACGACGTCGCCCTTGCCGCCGAGCTGCTTGAACAGCCAGGAGGCTCCCAGATAGGCATATTCCTCCTGGTTGTTGGCGATGATGTAGGCCGACGGCTCGGTGACCGCCTGGTCGACGGCGACGACGACAATGCCCTTCTTGGTGGCTTCGGCGATGGCCGCGTTGGCGCCGGACGGATCGGCCGGGTTGACGACGATGGCATCGACGCCGGCATTGATCAGGTTGCGGATGTCCTCGAGCTGGCCGGCGGCGTCGGTGTTGCGGTGGGCGATGTTGAGCTTCTCGACCTTGCCGGAGGCGAGCGCCTGGGCCTTCATGGCGCAGATCATCTCCTCGCGCCAGCCATTGCCCTGCACGGTGTTGGAGATGCCGATGACGAACTTGTCCTTGGCGAGCGCGGTGCCGCCGAAGGAGCAGGCCATGGCCAGCACCAGCGCCGACGGCATCATGAATTTCTTCAGGTTCATCGTTTCGTTCCCTTCCTTGGTTTTTCGTTTCGCCTGCGGGCCGCGGGCCCGCCGGGAATGGTTCCGAGGCGCTTCGCCGGCGCCCCTATTTGCAGTAAGGCGCGAGTATATCGCGGGCGAGCAGGAAGCCGCGCTTCACAAGTTCGTCGCTGCCCTCGAAGTTGCGGTCCTCGTGCTCGATGATGACCGGTCCGTCATAGCCGGCGCGGTAGAGCGCGGCGAAGACGGAGCCCCAGTCGACCTCGCCAAGGCCGGGCAGGCGCGGCACCTGCCAGCCGATGCCCTCGGAGAGGATGCCGCGCTCGTAGAGGCCGTCGCGGTCGATCATCATGTCCTTGCCGTGGACGTGGCGGATGTGCGGGCCGAACTCACGGATGAAGCGGGTCGGGTCGATCATCTGCCAGACGAGATGCGAGGGATCGTAGTTGATGCCGACCTCGCCGTTCCACGCCTCGACGATGCGCCGCCAGATGCGCGGCGAATAGGCGATGTTGTGCCCGCCCGGCCACTCGTCGTCGGAGAAGATCATCGGGCAGTTCTCGAAGGCGAGCTTCACGCCGGCGTCGCGGGCATGGGCGATGATCGCGGGCCAGAGCTTCTCGGCTTCCTTCCAGTTGTCGTCGACGTTCTT
Source organism: Hyphomicrobiales bacterium (assembly GCA_017305635.1). Taxonomy (GTDB): domain Bacteria; phylum Pseudomonadota; class Alphaproteobacteria; order Rhizobiales; family Kaistiaceae; genus JAFKKF01. The sequence goes on from JAFKKF010000017.1 coordinate 27,414, forward strand.
CGCCGCGTCGCCGCCGCAGAAGGTGTTGACGAGGCCGACGCCCATCTTCCCTGCCGCGGTGATCACTTTCTTCAGGTGGGCGACGACCGTGTCGCGGTGCTGGACGTCGGGGTGGAGGGGATTGGGATAGTAGCCGAGGGCCGAGATCTCGATGCCGCGCTCGGCGAGGGAAAGGACGATCTCCTTGCCTTCGGCCTCGCTGAGACTGGCGACGTCGATATGGCTGGTGCCGGCATAGCGGCGGGCGCCGCCGGCGGTGACCGGCCAGCAGGCGATCTCCAGCGCCGCGAAGCCCTCCGAGCGCGCCCAGTTGGCGACTTCGAGGAGCGGCGTCGCGGGGAACGGCGCGGTCAGGAATCCTAGCTTCACGAAGTGCTTCCTCCCAAAAGCATGACGTCACCATAGGCGATCGGCTGGCGGGACAACAGCCTGACAAATCGATCGAAACCGATCATTCGCGGGCGCCGACCACCCACTGCTCCTGGTCGACGAGGGCACCGGTCATGGGGCCGGCGGCATCGCTGAGCAGGAAGACGGCGAGGTTGGCGACCTCCTCGGGCTGGAGGAGCCTGCCGAAGGGCATGGCGGCGGCGGCCTTCTCGGCCCAGTCGGCGCCCTTGCCGAGGGTCTTGGCCTGCATGACGTGCTCGGCCGGCGTCGGCACCCAGCCGACATTGATGCCGTTGACGCGGATGCGGTCGTGGCGATGGGTCTGCGCGGCATTGCGGGTGAGGATGGCAAGAGCCGCCTTGGTCGCCGAATAGACCGCGAGGTCGGCAGTGCCGCCATGGGCGTTCATGGAGAGGATGTTGACGATGGCGCCGCCCCTGCCCGCAGCGCGCATGGCGGTGATGGCCGCCTGCATCAGGAAGAGCGGCGCGCGGGCGTTGATGTCGAAAAGGCGCGACCAGTCGTCGAGGGTAGCGTCCAGCACCGAGGCGCGATCGGTATTGGCGGCGGCGTTGACGAGAAGGTCGATGCGGCCGAACTGGCGGACGCATTCGCCGACGAGCCTGCCGGGCGTCTCGGCATCGGAGAGCTCGGCGGCGACGAAGGCAGCCCTGGCGCCGAGGCCGATGAGCTTGGCGACGGTATCGGCGCCGCGCTTAGGGTCACGCCCGGTGACGAGGATGGCGGCGGCGCCGGAACGCACGGCCTCCTCGGCGATCGCCCCGCCAATGCCCTGGGTCGAGCCGGTGACAAGGGCTACCTTCCCGTCCAAACGCGCCTGCAAATCCGTCCTCCCGGAACGAAGGTTCCATTTTCGCCATACGGAATGAAAGTCTACGCTCGAGTCAATCGGAGCTCTTGCCAGCGCTTTTGGCAGAGCTCTTGGCAGAGCTTTTGGCGGCTTCAGGCATTGCGCGCGGCGGCGAGGCTGCGGACCGATCCGGGCCTGACAGGGTCGCCCTTGCGCGCCGAGGCGATGGCCGCGAAATCGAGGGCCAAAGCCTCGAGGCTCGCGGCGGCGCTGTTGAGCGGCTGGGCCTTGTCCTCGACGGCCTTGAGGAGCGCGCCCATGGTGCCGCGAAAGCCTTCCTTGAACCACGTGCCTTTCAGATCGGGCGTGGCGCGGCCGGCTTCGGTGGTCAAGGTCACGGCCTGATTGCCGAGGTCGGGACCGCGGCTCGCCAGCGTCCCCTTGGCGCCAGTGATGAAGGTCGCATCCTCCGAGCCGAAGCGCGTCGTGCCGTCGAAGAGAAGCGCGGCCTGGCCGCCATCGAACTCGACGGAAGCCTGTGCGAGGAGCGGCGGACGCACGCGCTGGCCGGCACCACGGGCGGTGGTGGCGTAGACGGAAGTGGCGCGGCTGCCGATGAGGCTCGTGAGGAAATCGAACCAATGGATGGCGAAGTCGTAGAGGATCAGTTCGTGCAGGTCCTCGAAGACGGTGCCACCGATCCAGTTGTGGTCCCAATGGATGGAAACGTGGACGGATTGCAGGTCGCCGACGAGGCCGGCGCGCACCGCCTCGCGCATCCAGGAGAGGTGCGGGGCGAAGCGGCCGTTCTGGTTGACGGCGAGGACCCTGCCCTTCTCGCCGGCGAGATCGACGAGACGCTGCCCGGCATCGAGATCGAGGACGAAGGGCTTCTGCGAGAGGACGTGCTTTCCCGCCTTCAGCGCCGTCTCGATGAGCGGCAGCCGCTGGTCGGGATGGGGCGTGAGATCGACCACCTCGATGTCGTCGCGGGCGAGCGTGCGCTCGACGTCGTCGGTCGCCTCGGCGGCGGGGAAGAAGGCATCCCGTCGGGCGACGGCGCTCTTCAGCGTGCGGCTGGCAATGACGGCGACATCGAAGCCGGCGTCACGGTAGGCCTCGAGATGGGCGGCCGCGATACCGCCGGCGCCGACCAGCGCGATGCGCGGGCGCCAGGCCTTCGGCATGGGCGGCCCATAGGGCAGATCAGGCGCCGCGACCTCGGCAACGGTCGCCGATTTCAGGGCATAGGTATCGGTATCGGGGGTATCGGTCATTTGATGAGCGGCACCGTGCGCTTCTCGGTGGCGGCGAGCACGGCGCTGTCGATGATGCGCTGGCCGGTGAGGCAGAAGGCCGGGTCGAGCGGACCGGTGATCGGCGCACCGTCGGCGAGGCGGGCGAGCACGTATTCGACCGGCGCCCGGCGCCCTTCGGGCAGTTTGTCGACCGGCACCTTCACGTGGTCGGTATTGGCGCGGGTCTGCAGGGTGACGTGGTCGTCATAATCGTAGCTCGCTATCGAGCCGTCGGTGCCGACGAGGACGAAGCCGCATTTCGGCTGCGGCTGCTCAGTCCACGGATCGGTCAGCGTGCCCCAGCGCGTCTCGAACTTGGAAAGGCCATGGGCATAGCGGCAGATGGTGATCGAGTGCTGGTCGACCTCGATGCCGGGAGTCTCGTCGACCACCGCGGTCACCTCGATGGGTTCGGCACCATCGTAGAACCAAGTGCCAAGGGTGACGCCGTAGCCGAGATAGTCGAGAAGGCTGCCGCCGCCGAAGGCCTTCTTGTACCACCAGGATCCGGGCTTCTGCTTCTCGACCTCCTCCGGCGAGACCTCGACCTTGTCGGCGAGATGGAAAAGCGGCCCGCGATTGCCGTCGTAGAAGTGGATCTCGATGAGGCGGCCGATCCTGCCCTCGGAGACCAGGCGCTTGGCGGTGTTGTGGCTCGGGTACCAGGCGAGCGGCCAGTTGACGGCGAGGCGCTTGCCGGACTTCTCGACCGCCGCGATCATGCGGCGCGCATCGGCGACGCTCGCGGCAAAGGGCTTCTCGACCAGCACGTTGACGCCATGACGCGCGACCTTCTCGACCACGGTGGCATGCTCGCCGGTGCGGGCGCAGATGATGGCGAGGTCTGCCTTCGCGGCGCTCATGCAGGCATCGAGATCGGTGAAGACGCGGGCCTCGGGGATGCCGAAATTGTCGATCGCACCCTGCATGCGGCTGCGGTCGGGATCGTAAATGCCGGCGATCTCGGCGTCGGGGTGGTTGAACACCTCGCGCAGCAGGTCGCCCATGTGGATGTGATCGAAACTGATCCCGACGACGCGGAACTTCGCCATCGACTGCCTCCCTTCGCCCGGTTCATGCCGGAGCTTTCTCTGGCAGGCAGTATCCACAATGGCGCCCGAAGGGGAAGGTAGGCGGTGCTCAGCCAGAAGAGAATGCGCCTGTCAGTCATTCGTTGACATTCGTCAGCGACTTGCTTACATGGCCAAGTGATCAAGTCGTTCAAGCACAAGGGTCTCAGCGACCTCTGGTCCGCCAGCAGGACTTCGAGGATCGACACGCGGCTGCACCGACGGATTCTGCTTCGGCTTGATGTGCTCGATGCGGCGACCCTGGCCGAAGACATGAACCATCCAGGCTACGACTTTCATGCGCTGAGAGGGTTCGATCCGACACGCTATACGGTCCATGTCAACGGCCCGTGGTGCATCACGTTCGAATTTGAGGATGGCAACGCCTTGCGCGTCGACTTCGAGCAATATCACTGAGGAGCTTCGTCATGACCGAGTTCATTGCCAAGCGCGATCCCAAGCGCTGTCCGTCCCATCCGGGTGCGGTTCTCGACGACATGATCCCGGCGACGGGAATGACCAAGTCGGCAATCGCAGCGTCGCTCGGCATTTCCCGCCAACAGCTCTATGACATTCTCCACGAGGCCAAGCCCGTGTCCGCCAAGGTTGCGGCCCGCATCAGCCGAGCGTTCGGGGGGAGCACAAACTCGTGGCTCAACATGCAGGCTGCCCACGACGCCTGGCACGCTGAACGGGAGATCGCGGAAGAGATCGAGCGGATTCCCGTACTCGCCACGGCCGGATCGATCACCTCTTCGTCAAATCCCGCGCGTGGGGCGACTTCCGGCCGTTTCCTCGCAAGGGATGGTGCGGCAATGAAGAGACCGCCGCCGCGCAAGCGACGCGCGGGCTGACCTTGCGCGTCAGATCCACCGGCGCCAGCGGGCGACGATGGCAGCGGCGGCGACGGCGATACCGAGGGCGGCGATCACCAGCCAGAAGCCGAAGATGCCCGAATTGGTGTAGGGCGTCTGGAAGTTCATGCCGAATATTCCAGCTACCGCGCCAATCGCGCCGAGAGCGAGGCTGAGGAAGGTGAGCCGGCGGATGAGCGCGTTGGTGGTCTCGGCGAGCTGGGTGGTGAAGAGATCGAACGAGCCCTGGATGAGCTCGCGGGCGTGCTCGATCGTGTCGATGGCACGTTCGAAACGCCGCTCCAGCGCGACGAAGTGATCGCCCGCGTCGGCATCGGCGACGAGCGAGAAATCCGGACGCGACAGGCCGTAGAAGACGGTGCGCTGCGGGGCCAGCTCGCGGCGGAGCGAGGCGATGAAGCGGCGTCCCTGGAGCACCTGCCCGAGCAGCGCATTGTCGCGCGGATTCGATTCCAGGATCTTCATGTCGAGGGAGTCGACGAAGCCTTCCACCTCCTCGAGGCCGGAGAGGAAGCGGGTGAGGTGGGTATCGAGGAGCGCGGCGGCGAGCGAGGCGGAACTCAGCGCGCCAAGGAGCGTCTCGCCGCGATCCTCGTCGCGGAACTCGGAGAGGAAGGCGATGGGATCGTCGGCGACGGTGATCAGCCAGTTCTTGCCGATGATCATGTCGAGGCGCACGGTCTTCAACCCGGGCGGCGGATCGCTCGACTCCGTCGCCGGCACGCGGTCGGCGATCGCCCAGAGCGCGCAGTGAAAATATTCGCCGTGGCGGTTGAGCAGCGGACAGCTTCCCCCGCCGGCGAGGTCGCGCGCCGAGCCGGCATTGAGGTCGAAGAGGCGCCGAAGCCGGTCGAGCGCCGCCTTGTCCCGTCCGACGGCGTCGACCCAGAGCAGTTGGCGCTCGTCGAGGCTCGGCAGGGTTTCGGGAAGGGGCATTTCCCTGTCCTGGCCGTCGGCGTCATAGAGAAAGGCGTGGATCGCCCCGGCGCCGCCGGCGCCCTCCCCCTCCTGGCGCAGCATCATCGAAAGCTCCCTGAGCGGATGCTCAAGGGAATGAAACGCCGCGGCAGTCGATTGGTTCAATCGAGCGTGGGAGGCGACCGGACCGGGGCCGAGGATGCCCCCTCCTCCGCACCCCCGGGCGCTGCCGCGCTTGCGGCGGCGGCGAGCCGGCGGATGACCGCCACGAGCGCTTCCCCGGCGACGGAGACATCGCCGCTATTGTCGATCTCGACCGAATCCGGTTCGCCACGGAAGAGGAGCATGCCCCGCGCCTTGCGGCGTTCCTGTTCGTCGCCGTCCTCGCGACCACGGGCGGCGAGGCGCGCGGCGAGCACTTCCGGGCGGCAGGTGATGGAGACGGTGATCACCCTGCCGAAGGCCGAGCGGATCTCGGGCAGCGCGGCGCGCGAGCCGTTGGCGACGGCGACCCCGCCGCCGGCGACATGGCGGAGGGCTTCGGCGGGAATGGCGTAGTGGAGGCCGTGGGCCTCCCACGTCACCGCGAAGGCGCCCGCGGCCCGCGCCGCCATGAAGGCGGGCAGCGGAAGCGAATCATGGTCCTCGGCAGAGGGGAGCGACGGGCGGGTGACGACGCGGCGGACGAAGAGCACGGACCGATCGGCGGCGAGTCGGGCACGCGCGTAGTCGATGAGCGTATCCTTGCCAGAACCGCTCGGGCCGACGACGGCGACGAGCGTGCCGCGCGGGACCGGCTCCCAGAGGAGATCGGCGCTAAGCAACGCGGCGGCCCTCGCGCCAGACCGAGCGCACCACCGGCACCCCGGAAGGGCGGCGCACGCGGACGAGGTCGGCGCGGAGGCCGGTGGCGATGCGGCCGCGATCCGCCAGCCCGACGGCGCGGGCGGGCGTCGCGGTGACCATGCGGATCGCCGCCGGCAGGCCGAGAGCCGGGTCGAGATCGGCAAGGACGAACGGCGCCTGCATCAGGCTGAAGGGAACGTAGTCGGAGGACAGCACGTCGAGGACGCCCGCCTCGGCGAGGGCCTTCGCCGAGATATTGCCGGAATGGGACTTGCCGCGGACGATGTTGGGGGCGCCCATGAGGACCGCCATGCCGGCGGCGTGGGAGGCGTTCGCCGCCTCGATGCTGGTCGGGAATTCCGCGATGCTGACGCCGAAGGCTTCCGACTCCGCGACGTGCTCCAGCGTCGCGTCGTCGTGGGACGCGATCGCGATGTGGCGCTCGCCGCAGGCCTCGGCGAGGGCGCGGCGGTGGAGGGCCGAGTAGCGCTCGGACTCGGCAATGCGGCGCTCGGTGAAGCGCGCGAATTCCTCGTCGGTCCGGCCGCTCTTGGTCTTGTAGTAGAGGGTGTAGGTCTCCATCGTCTGGAACTGGCGCTGGCCGGGCGCGTGGTCCATGAGCGAGGCCAGGCGGACCTGCGGGTCGTCGCGGAAGTCCTCGAAATGGTCGAGGACGTTGGCCGCCGAAACTTCGCAGCGCAGGTGGATCAGGTGGCTGGCGCGGAGACGGTCCTCGGCGCCGGCGGTCTCGATAGCATCGGCGATGGCGCGCATCTCGCCGCGCTCGAAGCCGCCCTCCTCGTCGGAGCCGAGGCGGAGGCAATCGAAGACGGTGGTGATGCCGGAGGTGGCGACCTGGGCATCATGGGCCTGCAGCGCCGCGATCGAATCCCAGGTGACGCCGGGACGCGGCGAATAGTGCGATTCGAGGTGGTCGGTGTGGAGCTCGACCAGGCCCGGGATGAGGTAGTCGCCCTCCATGTCCTCGCCGAGGCTGGCGCGGCCGCCGTCGATCGCCGCGATGCGGCCCTCGCGCAGGACGACCGTGCCGTCGAGGATGCCGTCCTCGAGCACGATCCTCGCATTGGTGAGGATGGTTTCGCTGGGCATCAGGCGGACTTTCTGGTTTCGGCGGCGGCGAGCGGATGGAGGGCGCGCACGACGAACGGCCCGCCGCGTTCCGGCTCGGCGAAGACGGCGATGGAATCGACGGCGACCGGGGCGGCGATGAGCGGGGCGAAGATTGTGTCGAGCGCGGCGGCGACGCGCGGCGCATCGGCATTCGCGACCGGGCCGGTCAGGGTCATGTGGAAGCGGAACTCCTCGCGGACATAGGGGTAGCCGTAGCGGAGAAGATAGGCGCGCTGGCGCTCGGTGAGCCTCTCCGGGTTGCGGCGGGCGATGTCGGCATCGCTCAACGGCGCGCGGAGCGGCGCCAGGTGGTCGACGGCATCGGCGGCGAGCGCGTCCATGGCGGGGAGCGTGTCGGCCGGAACAAGGGCGAAGAAATGGCCGATCCGGCGGATGGCGAGGCGCGGGATGGCGAAGGCGGCGTGGGATGCGGCAAAGGCGCCGGCAGCGCGGTCGAGATCGCCGGCTGTCCGGCCGGCGGCGAGGTGGAAGGGGGCGACCAGCGTGCCGTGGAAGCCGTAGCGGGCGGGCTCGGCGGTAAGCGCCTTGAGATCGGCGGCGGCGAAGCCGGCGACGTGCGGCGGCGCGATCGCCGCATCGGCGAAAGCGTCGCGGCCGAGCCACGCGGCGGCCATCCGCGTCAGCGGGTGGGCGGCATCGGGCGCGAAATAGACGGCATGGCGCATCAGAGAAACAGCTTCCGCAATTGCTGCGAGACGACGTCGATCAGGGACACGGTGACCAGCATGACGATGAGCATGGCCGAGGCTTGCGGATAGTAGAAGCCCCGAATGGTCTCGAACAGGACCTGGCCGATGCCGCCGGCGCCGATGAGCCCGAGGACGGTCGCCGCGCGCACGTTCGATTCGAAGCGGTAGATGGCGTAGGATATCCAGAGCGGCAGCACCTGCGGAACCACGCCGAACACGACCTCCTGCACCTTGCTGGCGCCGGTGGAGCGGATCGCTTCGACGGGCCGGTGGTCGATGGCCTCCACCGCCTCGGAGAAGAGCTTGGCGAGCACGCCCGTGGTGTGGACGAAGAGCGCCATGACGCCGGCGAAGGGTCCGAGGCCGACGGCAACGACGAAGAGCACCGCGTAGACGAGCTCATGGATCGAACGAAAGAGGTCCATGAGCCGGCGCACCGGCTGGACGACGTACCAGGGGGCCATGTTGCGCGCCGAAAGGATGCCTAGCGGGACGGCGCAGACCGCGGCGAGGAAGGTGCCCCACAACGCGATCTCCAGCGTGACCAGCATCTCCTCTATGTAGTAGCGCCAGTCCCCGAAATCCGGCTTCAGGAAGCCGGCGACGTAGGTCGCCATGTTGCCGGCATCGGTGAAGAGGCTCGGCCAGCGGAACATCTCGGCCGTCTGCCAGCTGAGCGCCAGCAGGATGGCGAGGCCGACCCAGGTCGCGGTGACGGCGAGGCTGCGCTTCCAGTCGCGTTTCACCGCGGGACGGGACGAGGCGGCCGTCGACACGTCGGCGAGATCGGTCATCGCGGGCTCCGGTTGCGGGAGGCGCCGGCGAACGAGCCGCCGGCGCCCAGCTCGACGCGAAATCAGCTCTGCTGCTTCGCCTTCAGCTTCGCCTCGTACTCGGCCTTCTGCGCCTCGAGCTTCTCGATCTGCGCCTTCTTGTCGGCATCGGAGATGCTGGCATCGGCCTCGATCTTGGCGATGGTCTTGGTGAGCTCCATCACGCGGATCGGGAGAAGCTGATCGTTGTCGGAGACCTTGAAGGGCGCCCACTGGAGAGCGGCAAGCACTTCCTTCTCATGGGCGACGTCACCCTTCGACTTGTCGGTGCCGTAGCTGAGGAAGAAGTTGCTGATCTTGTCCTTGGTCGCCTGCGGCAGGTCCGAGCGCCACACGATCGGGTCGGACGGGATGAGCACCGACTTCCAGATCACCTTGATCTTGTCGAAGGCCTCCGGATGGTTCTTCTTGATGAGATCGAGGTTCTCGGTGTTGTTGGCCGCGGCATCGACCTGGCCGTTGGCCACCGCCATGGCATTGGTCTCGTGGTTGGCGTTGGTGACGGTCTTGAAGCAATCCTTCGGATCGACCTTGTTGGCGGCGAAGACGAAGGTCATCGGGACGAGATAGCCCGAGGTCGAGTTGACGTCGCCGAGGCCGAAGCTCAGCGTCTTGTCGCATTTCAGAAGGTCTTCGACCGAGGTGAGCTTCGAATCCTTCGGCGCGAGGATGAGCGACCAGTAACCGGGATTGCCGTCGACGCTGACGCTCTGGACGAAGATCTGGCCGTCGGCGCGGTCAACCGCTTCCATGGCCGACTTGTTGCCGAACCAGGCCATCTGCACCTTGCCGAAGCGCATGCCCTCGATGACGCCGGCGTAGTCGGACGCATAGAACGGCTTCACGGTGAGGCCGGTCTGCTTCTCCATGTCGGCGAGGAAGGGCTCCCACTTCGGCTTCAGCGCGATCTGGGACTCGGTCGAGATGATGCCGAAGTTGATCTCCTCGGCATAGGCCGCGCCGGTGGCGGCGAGCGAGATCGCGGCGGCCGCCACGGTCTTGAAGAAGGCGTTCATGACAGTCTCCTGTTGGCTGGGGAAGATCAGGCGAAGGCGGGAATGGGCTCGCGGGCGCGGGCTCCCGGCCCGGCGGGCCTCGGCACGAGGACCGGCGGGGCTTCCGGAAGGATCAGCTCCTCCGAACCGGCGCCATACAGCTCGACGAGCATCTCGTTGGTGAGGGCAGAGGACGGGCCGTCGAAAACGATGCGGCCGTCGCGCAGCGCCACCGTGCGGGGGCAGTAGCGGCGCGCATATTCGACCTGGTGGAGGCAGACGACGCAGGTGATGCCGTCACGGTTGACCGCGGCAAGCACTTCCATGACGCGGCGGGCCGAGGACGGGTCGAGGGAAGCTATCGGCTCGTCGGCAAGCAGGATGGAGGAGCGCTGGACGAGGGTGCGGGCGATGGCGGCGCGCTGCTGCTGGCCGCCGGAAAGGGTCGATGCGCGCTGCCAGGCGACCTCGCCGATGCCGACGCGGGCGAGCGCCTCGCGCGCAAGGCGCTTCTCCTCGGCGGTGAAGAGGCCAAGCGTGCCGCGCCAGGCCGGGATCCGCCCGAGATTGCCAAGCAGGACGTTGGCGAGCACCGACAGGCGGGCGACGAGATTGAACTGCTGGAAGATGACGCCGACGCTGCGGCGGATCTGGCGCGCCTCGACGGCGAGGCGGCCGTCACGCTGGATGGGCGAGCCGAGGACTTCGATGCAGGAACCGCCCTGCCCGGTCTCCAGGGCGCAGATGTGGCGGAGCAAGGTGCTCTTGCCCGAGCCCGAAGCCCCGATGAGGGCGACCATCTCGCCACGCGCGATATCGAGGCCGACATTGTCGAGAGCGCGCTTGTCGCCGAAGCTCTTCGAGAGATTGCGGACCGAGATCGCATTCATCAGGTCGCTCCTCGTGGTCGCCGCAGCACGTCTACCGGACTGACGCCACCAGATGACGCGCGCTTGTCACGCCCATGTCAGTTTCATGATGATCCACAGGGCCGTGCCGCTCGTGGCGGTCGAGGAAGGCCGCGATGTCGAGGTGGCGGAAATCGTCGAGCGCCGCACGAAGGCGCCGATGGTCCCAATCCCACCAGGCGAGCGCCTCGAGACGCGCGACGATGTCGGCCGGGAAGCGCATGCGGATCGGCTTCGCCGGCACGCCGCCGACGATGGCATAGGCGGGCACGTCGCGGGTTACGACGGCGCCGGCGCCGACCACGGCGCCGTTGCCGATCGCGACGCCCGGCAGGACGGTAGCGCCGTGGCCGATCCAGGTATCGTGACCGATGCGGACGCGCTTGCCGCGGCGGGCGGCGAAGAAGTCCGCCTCATGCTCGGCATCGTCGAAATAGTCGGAGGCGCGATAGGTGAAATGGTGGAGCGTGGCGCGGGCCATCGGATGATGCGTCGCGTTCATGCGCACGGTCGCTGCGATGTTGGCGAACTTGCCGACGGTGACGCACCAGGCCTGGCAGTTCTCCATGAAATAGGAATAGTCGCCGACGTCGGTCTCGACGAGGCGGCAGCCCTCGGCGATCTCGACATAGCGGCCGAGGGTGCAATCCGCGAGGCGCGCCGTCGCGTCGATGACGGGAATGTCGGAAAGGCGGGCCATGGTCAGGCGGCCTCCCGCCGCGGTGCGAAGCCGGTGACGTCGATGAGCGCGTCGGCGACCGCGTCGCGCACGTCGGTATCGTGGAAGATGCCGAGCATGGCGGTGCCAGCCGCCTTCTTCCCGGCGATCATGCCGACCACCACGTCACGGTTGGCGGCATCGAGAGACGCCGTCGGCTCGTCGAGGAGGAGGACGGGATGGTCGGTGATGAAGCCGCGGGCGATGTTGACGCGCTGCTGCTCGCCGCCGGAGAAGGTGGCAGGCGGCAGGCTCCACAGGCGCTCGGGCAGGTTCAGGCGGGCGAGCAGCGCTCCGGCGCGATCGCGGGCCTCGTCACGCCCGACGCCGCGTTCGACAAGCGGGCCGGCGACGATGTCGAGGGCGCCGACGCGCGGCACGACGCGGAGGAACTGGCTGACATAGCCGATGGTGTCGCGACGGACCTCGACGATCTTTCGCGGCGTCGCGGTGGCGAGGTCGATCTCCTCGCCGCGATGGCGGACGCGGATCGAGCCGGCATTCACGGCGTAGTTGCCGTAGAGCATCTTCAGGATCGAGCTCTTCCCGGCACCGGAAGGACCGGCGAGCACGGCGCATTGGCCGGCGTGGAGCGCGAAGGCGGCGTCCGCCAGAACCGGGAGCGCGATGCCGTCGCGGAGGTGCATGGTGAAGGTCTTGGCGAGGCCGGAGACGGAGAGGATCGCGGTCATTGCTCAGACCTGCAGGATCGAGGCGACGAGGAGCTGGGTGTAGGGCGCCTGGGGATCGTCCAGCAGGCGGTCGGTGAGTCCGGCCTCGACGATGCGGCCCTCCTTCATCACCACCATGCGGTGCGAGAGGAGCCGCGCCACGGCGAGGTCGTGGGTGACGATGATGACGGCGAGGCCGAGGTCGCTGACGAGGCCGCGGAGCAGATCGAGGAGGCGCGCCTGGACCGAGACGTCGAGGCCGCCCGTCGGCTCGTCCATGAAGACGAGGCGCGGGCCGGTGACGAGGTTGCGCGCGATCTGCAGGCGCTGGCGCATGCCGCCGGAGAAGGCGCGCGGCTGGTCGTCGATGCGGTCGGCGGCGATCTCGACGCGGCCGAGCCAGTCGGTCGCGGTCTCGCGGATGCGGCCGTAGTGCCGCTCGCCGACCGCCATGAGGCGCTCGCCGACATTGGCGCCGGCGGAGACCGCCATGCGCAGCCCGTCGATCGGGTTCTGGTGGACGAAGCCCCAGTCGGTGCGGAGCAGCAGCCGGCGTTCGGCCTCGCCGAGGGCGTAGAGGTCGCGCATCCGGCCGTCGCGCATGCGGTAGAGGACGCTGCCGGAGGTCGGCGGCAGGCGGGTGGAGATGCAGTTGAGGAGCGTCGTCTTGCCCGAGCCGGATTCGCCGACGATGGCGAGCACCTCGCCCGGCCAGACGTCGAAGGAGACGTCGGCGCAGCCGATGCGGGCGCCGTAGCGCCTGGTCAGCGAGCGGACGGAGAGGAGCGGCTGGTCGGCGGCGCTCACGTGGTATCTCCCGCCAGTTCGCCGCGATGGCCGTCGGCGCGGCGCGTCTCGCAATGGTCGGTGTCGGAGCAGACGAACATGCGCCCGCCGCGATCATCGAGGACGACCTCGTCGAGATAGACGCCCTCGGCGGCGCAGAGGGCACAGGGCCGGTCGAACTTCTGCACCTCGAAGGGATGGTCCTCGAAGTCGAGGCTGACCACGTCAGTATGCGGCGGGAGCGCATAGATGCGCTTCTCGCGGCCGGCGCCGAAGAGCTGCAGGGCCTCGGAGCGATGCATCTTCGGATTGTCGAATTTCGGCGTCGGCGAAGGGTCCATGACGTAGCGGCCCTCGACCTTCACCGGATAGGCGTAGGTGGTGGCGATGTGGCCGTTGCGAGCGATGTCCTCGTAGAGCTTGACGTGCATGAGCCCGTATTCCTCGAGCGCGTGCATCTTCCGCGTCTCGGTCTCGCGCGGCTCGAGGAAGCGGAGCGGCTCGGGGATGGGCACCTGATAGACGAGGACCTGGCCTTCCCTCAGCGGCTGCTCGGGGATGCGGTGGCGGGTCTGGATGATGGTCGCCTCGCCGGTCTTGGTGGTCGTGGCGACGCCAGCGACGCGCTGGAAGAACTTACGGACGGAGACGGCGTTGGTGGTGTCGTCGGCGCCCTGGTCGATGACCTTCAGCACGTCCCGCGGCCCGAGGATCGAGGCGGTGACCTGAACGCCGCCGGTGCCCCAGCCATAGGGCATGGGCATCTCGCGGCTGGCGAAGGGCACCTGGTAGCCGGGAATGGCGATCGCCTTCAGGATCGCGCGGCGGATCATCCGCTTCGTCTGCTCGTCGAGATAGGCGAAGTTGTAGGTGGAAGTGCGCGAAGTCATTCGGCGGCCTCCCGGACGGGCGCCACCTCGCGGTCGCGGGCCTCGTATTCCGCGCGCATCCGGCGGACGAGACCGAGCTCGGCCTGGAAGTCGACATAGTGCGGCAGCTTCAGGTGCTCGACGAAGCCGGTGGCCTGGACGTTGTCGCAATGGGAGATGACGAATTCCTGGTCCTGCGGCGGGGCGACGATATCCTCGCCAAGCTCTTCCGCGCGCAAGGCGCGGTCGCAAAGCGCCATGGCCATGGCCTTCCGCTCGGACTGGCCGAAGACGAGGCCGTAGCCGCGGGTGAATTGCGGCGGCACCTTGGCCGAGCCCTTGAACTGATTGACCATCTGGCATTCGGTCACCTGCACGCGGCCGACCGGGACGGCGAAGCCGAGCTCGGGCAGGAAGACCTCGACCTCGACCTCGCCGATGCGGATCTCGCCGGCGAAGGGGTGGGAGCGGGCGTAGCCGCGCTGGGTGGAATAGCCGAGCGCCAGAAGGAAACCCTCATCGCCGCGCGACAGGCTCTGCAGGCGCATGGCGCGGGAGAGCGGGAACTCGACCGGCGTGTGGTTGATGTCGCCGGGACCGTCGCCGGTGGCGAGGCCATCGCCCTCGATCAGGCCTTCATCGGCAAGGATGTCGGCAACGCGGACGACCTTCTCGGCCGCGCCGGCGCGTATCTTGCCGGCCTCGACGGAAGCGTCGCCATCGAGGCCTTCGTCGAGAAGGCGGTGGGTATAGTCGAAGGTCGGGCCGAGGAGCTGGCCGCCGGGAAGATCCTTGTGGCAGGCGGATATGCGCCGCTCGACCAGCATGGCGCCGGTATCGAGCGGCTCGGAATAGCCGAAGCGGGCGAGCGTGGTGCGATAGGCGCGGAGGAGGAAGATCGCCTCGATCAGGTCGCCGCGCGCCTGCTTCACGGCAAGGGCGGCGAGGCGGCGATCGTAGAGCGAGCCCTCTGCCATGACCCGGTCGACGGCGAGCGCGAGCTGGCCGGCGATCTGGTCGAGGGTGAGGGCCGGGACGGCACGGTCGCCGCGGCGGCGGTCGGCGAGCAGACGGTGGGCATTGTCGATGGCGGCCTCGCCGCCCTTCACAGCGACATACACCTCAATTCTCCCCGGCAAGGAGGCGGGCCGAACGCGGCAGGCAGGCGATCGCATCGCCGGCCGTGAGGATAAGGTCGACGCCGCGCGGGAAGCGGGCGCGGTTGGCGCGCCATTGCGTGGGGAACTCCGCGGGCAGGCCGACCGGCGCGATGGTCGCGCGGGTGCGGATGCCGGGACCTTCGAAGGCGAGCGCGTCGCCGCCGTCGAGCGCGGAGAGCTGGAGGATCACGGTCGAGGAGCGGTCGGGATATTCCTCCGTACCCTGGGCAAAGCGCTGGAGTGCGGGCATCCCGGCACCGTCGGCGATGAGGGCGAAGGCCGCCTCGCCGGGAGAATT
Organism: Hyphomicrobiales bacterium; assembly: GCA_017305635.1. Lineage (GTDB taxonomy): Bacteria > Pseudomonadota > Alphaproteobacteria > Rhizobiales > Kaistiaceae > JAFKKF01. Next base: position 42,701 of record JAFKKF010000017.1, read on the forward strand.
GGCGAAACGCGCGCCGGTATGGAAACCGAGCCACGTGCGCACCGCGTCGATGGCAAGGGCACCATCGAGCCAGACGGGCGTGTCGGCATCGACAACGGCGCAGGCGACGGCGGCGGCGGTGGCGGCAATGGGCACGGAAGGTGCCGCATGATGGCCGATCCGATAGGCCCGCGCAGGATGGGCCATGGCGTCCATGAGCGCGCGGAAGACGGCCTGCGATTCGATCACCGGATCGGTGAAGCCGCCTTCGAGGACAATAGACTCGCGTTGCATCAGTCTTCTCCGCGCACCATGGTGAAGAAGTCGACGCGCGTCGCCGCGGTCTCCTGCCGGCGCTTCTCGTCAGCGGTAGCCAGCTCATGGCGGATCGGCGCGACGAGGTCGGCGTCGATGCGGGTAGCGGTATCGCGGTCGTGGCAGAGCGCGTCGATGATGGCGGCGAGCTCGGTCTTTTCCGGCTCGCGTCCGAGAGTCATGGCATGGCCGACGGCGCCGTCGGCGAGGATGACGCTCGCCCGCGTCACGGTCGCTTCGCCCATGTTGAAGGGCTCGCCAGTGCCGCCGATGCGGCCGCGCAGCGTGACCAGCCCGGATTCGGGGCCGCGGAGGCGGCGGTGCGCGGGATCGAGGCCGAGCGCCGACCACAGGGCGCGCAGGCGCCCGGCATCGGCGCGCGCCAGCACGGCCATGCGGTCCTTCCGCGCTGCGATGTCATCGATCTCGCCCATGGCGCCCTGAATGGTCTATTGATCTAGACAACTGAACAGGATACGGGACTCGTAGCGTCGTTCGGTGACAGCGGCATGACGACAGGTGGAACGATGAGGAAAGCGGCGGGGGCGCGCGTTCATCGGGGCGTCGGCGTGGCGCTCTGGCGGCAGGTCGCCGATGGCATCCGCAGCGCCATCGCGGCGGGCATCGCCGATGGCCAGGGACGCTTGCCGTCCGAGGTCGATTTGGCGTCGCGTTTCGGCGTGAATCGCCACACCGTGCGCGCTGCCATCCAGGCACTGGCGCAGGAGGGCGTGCTCGCGGCCGAACAGGGACGCGGCACCTATGTCCGCCGGCAGAGGAAGCTCGTCTACCCGATCGGCGCACGGACGCGATTCTCGGCCGGCTTCGACGGGCAGGCGCGGACGACCAGCGTCGAGCTCCTCGACCATGGCGAGGAGGCGGCGCCCGGCGTCGTAGCCGAGGCGCTCGGCTTCGCGCCGGGCAGCCGCCTGCCACGCGTGGAGACGCTCGGCAAGGCCGACGGGGTCGCGGTATCGCGGGCGACGCACTGGTTCGCGGGCGGGCGCTTCCGGAAGGTCGCCGCCACCATCGGCCGAACGGGATCGATAACCCGGGCGCTCGCCGCCGTCGGCATCAGGGACTACGTGCGCGCCTCAACGCTGGTGGAGGCAAGCCATGCGGACGTCGGCGACACGCAAGTGCTCGGCCTGTCGCCCGGGGCCATCGTCCTCGTCACCCGCGCACTGAACCACGACCCGGCGGGCGCGCCGATCCAGTATTCGGTGAGCCGGTTCCCGGCGGATCGAGTCGAACTCATAATCTGACCGCCGCGCGCGCGTTGACAGGGTTCCGACCCGGCCCGATGATGCGTTCGACCGAAATGCGACATATCGCCATGCACCGTGCATGAGCCTATCCGGGTCAATCGGAGGGCTGTTCGGCAAGGGAGGACTATCGCGATGCGTTCCGCCAAATGGCTTCTTGGCGCCGTCATGTCCGTTGCCCTCGCGGGGGCGGCACCGGCCAGCGCCAAGGACTTCAAGATCGGCTATTCGGTCTTCTGGGGCACCAATCCGTTCCTGGTCACCATGGTCAACGGCGCCAAGAAGGCGGTCGAGGAGTGGAAGGCCAAGGACGTCAACGTCGACATGATCGTCACCAATGGCGGCGACACCGACAAGGCAAAGCAGGTCTCCGACCTCGAGGACCTCTATTCGCAGGGCGTCAACGGCGTCCTGATCTTCCCGGGCGACAGCGTCATGGTCGCCGAGCCGATCAAGACCGTCTACAACGCCAACAACATCCCGGTCGTCATCACCGACATCGGCATCCGCTCGGGCAAGTACATCACGCTGATCATCACCGACAACCAGAAGGGCGGTGAATCGGCGGGCGAGTACATGGCCAAGATCGTCGACAAGGGTGCCAAGGTCATCACGCTCGACCATGCGCCGACCAACGACAACGGCCAGACCCGCCAGAAGGGCTTCGAGGACAAGGCGAAGGAGCTCGGCCTCAACGTGCTGCCCGAGCAGCCGGTCGCCGCGCTCACCCTCGACGCCTCGCGCCAGGCGATGGAAGACCTGCTCGTCGCCGAGCCGGACGTGAAGGGCGTCTTCGCCTTCAACCAGCTCGTCCTGCAGGGCGCCTACCAGGCGCTCGAAGCCGCCGGCAAGCAGGGCCAGGTGAAGCTCGTCGGCTTCGACCTCGACCCGGTCTCGTGGCAGATGGTGAAGGACGGCAAGATCGACGCGCTCGTCGTCCAGGACCCGTTCAAGATGGGCTATGAGGGCATGAACATCGTCCTCACCAACCTGACCGGCGGGCAGGTGCCCGAGTTCATGGGCCTCGGCACCAAGCTCCTCACCAAGGAGAATGCCGACGAGTTCGCGAACGATCCGCAGGTGACCGGCAAGTAAGCCGCGCCGCCCATGCGATCCACCCCGCCGGGCCCACGCCCGGCGGGGCTTCCGTGCGATCCGCGCCGACGGGCGCAGCCGGCAGGCGAGGCCGTGACCAACATCGACAGGACTGCTTCCGCATCGCCGGAGCCGGCGGCTCCCGCGCTCCTCCAGTGCCGCGGGCTGGTGAAGAGCTTCGCCGCGGTGCGGGCGCTGCGCGGCGTCGACTTCGCCATCCATGCCGGACGGGTGCGCGGCCTCGTCGGCGAGAACGGCGCCGGCAAGTCGACGCTCACCAAGATCATCGCGGGCGTCTACCAGCCCGATGCCGGAACGGTCGAGGTCGAGGGCCGGCCGGTGCGCTTCGGCGGCGCCGACCAGGCGCTTGCCCAGCGCATCGTCACCGTGCACCAGGACATCAACCTCGTGCAGACCATGACGGTCGCCGAGAACCTCCTCCTCAACAACGAGCCGACGCGGGGATTCGGCATCATCCGGCGGCGCGACATGCGCGAGCAGGTGACGCGCCTCCTGCAGCAATACGAGATCGACGTGCGGCCGGACGACGTGGTGAGCAGCCTGCCGAACGACCTGAAGAAGATGGTGCAGATCATCAAGGCGGTGAACCTCAACCCGCGCATCCTGCTCCTCGACGAGCCGACCTCGTCGCTGACCGAGGCCGAGGTGCGCGTGGCGCTGCGGCTGATCCGGCGGCTGGCATCGGAGGGCGTCGGGCTGGTCCTCATCTCGCACTACCTCAACGAGATCTTCGAGGTCTCGGACGACCTCACCGTCATGCGCGACGGCGAGGTGGTGGCCGACGGACCGGTCGGCGAGACGAGCCTGCCGCAGGTGGTTTCGGCGATGATCGGGCGGCATGTCGAGACCGTGCGCCGCGCCTCGCGCGTGGCCCCGGCCGGCGAGGGACCGCCGCTCCTCGAGGTCGACGACCTTTCCGTGCCCGGCCGGCTGCAGGGCATCAGCTTCGCGCTCCGCAAGGGCGAGGTGGTAGGGGTGACCGGGCTCGCCGGCTCGGGCCTCAGCGACCTGTCGCGCGCGCTCTTCGGCGCGACGGGCCGCCATGCCGGCGGGCGCGTCCTGGTCGAGGGCAAGCCGGTGCCGCCCGGCGACCCGGCGCAGTCCCTGAAGGCGGGCGTCGCGCTCCTCACCAATGACCGGCTGCGGGAGGGCATCCTCCCCGACTTCACGCTGACCGAGAATATCTGCCTGCCGATCCTCTCCCGCTTCGGCGGGATCGGCGGCGCGCTCGACCGCTCCGCCATGCGCTCGACCACCGAGCGCAACATCGCCCGCCTGCACGTGCGCGCGCCGGGTCCGGATGCGCTCGCGCGCCAGCTCTCCGGCGGCAACCAGCAGAAGGTGCTCTTCGCCAAGTGGCTCGAGACCAATCCGAAGGTCTTCGTCATGGACGAGCCGACCATCGGCATCGACGTCGGGTCCAAGGACGAGATCCGCGGCATCATCGACGAGATCGCCGGCACCGGCGTGGGCATCCTACTGGTGACGACCGAGCTGGACGAGCTGGTCGCGCTCTGCGACCGCGTCCTCATCATGTTCCGCGGCGCCATCGTCGGCGAGCTCGCCGGCGACGCGGTCGTCCGCGAACGCATCCTCCATGCCGCGGTAAGCGGTGAAATCAGGGCGGCCGCCGCATGACCAGCATCCCGTCCTCCGAGGCTTCGCGCGCGGCCGGCGACTCCCGCCTCGCGGCCCGGCTGAAGCGCTCCTACAGCCTGATCCAGGCGATCGGCGTGCTCGCCATCCTCGTCGTCATCATGCAGGTCTCGAACGAGCGCTTCCTGTCGCCGATCAACATCGGCAACCTCTTGGGCCAGATGACGGTGATGCTGATCGTCGCCGCCGGCATGACCATCGTCATGATCTCGGGCGAGTTCGACGTCGCGGTCGGCTCGGTCGTCGGCCTGTCGGCGGCGGTCGCCGGCTGGCTGATGGTGCGCTGGATTCCGTCCGGCACGACCGGGCAGCAGGAGCTCTGGATCATCCTCGTCGCCATACTCGCGGCGCTCTGCGTCGGGCCGTTCTTCGGGCTGATCGCCGGGCTGATCGTGACCAAGGCCCGGATTCCGTCCTTCATCGTCACCCTCGGCACGCTGATGATGGGCCGCTCGCTCACCCTCGTGGTGACACAGGGCCAGCCGATCCCAGACATGCCGGAGACGGTGAAGGCGCTCGGCCAGGGGCGCTGGGTGAACCTGCCGCTGCCGGTCAACGTGCCGGCCGCCGCCAATTCCGGCTCGCTATCCGACCTGATCGTGTGGCTGCCGATCCAGAACATCGTCTGGGTGGCGCTGCTCGTCTACATCGTCGGCTGGTTCGTGCTGGAGCGCACCACGTTCGGCAAGCGCGTCTATGCCGTCGGCTCCAACCGGACGGTGGCGCTCCTCTCCGGCATCCGCGCCGACCGCATCAAGATCTATTGCCTGATGATCGTCGGCTTCACCGCATCGCTCGGCGGGATCGTCAGCCTCGCGCGCCTCGGCGCGGTGTCGCCGAATACCGGCGAAGGGCTCGAGTTCGAGGTGATCGCGGCGGTGGTGATCGGCGGCACAAGCCTGTCGGGCGGCCAGGGCAAGATCCTCCGCACCATCATCGGCGTCATCATCATCGCGCTGACGCGCAATTTCCTGAACCTCGCGCGGATCGAGATCTTCTGGCAGGGATTCGCGACGGGGACGATCATCCTCGCAGCTGTGCTGCTCGAGGCGCTGCAGCGGCGCATCTCGACGCGGGGCTAGGCCGTCCGGGCCCGAGGGCTCACCAGTCGACGATGGTGCCGTCGGCGATGCGCGCCTCGCGCGCCGGGTTGGGCTCCGGCGCGAAGGGGTGTTTCGCGGCGACGGCAAGATCGACCTCGACGCCGAGACCGGGCCGGTCGGGCACCTGCCAGAAGCCGTCGACGCGGCGGATCGGGCCCCGCACCACCTCGAAGTACCAGGGCACGGCGCCGGTCATCTCTTCCTGAATGATGAAGTTCGGCGTCGCCACGTCGAAATGCAGCGCGGCGACCCCGGCGATGGGCCCGAGCGGATTGTGCGGGGCGATGCCGACGCCGGCGACCTCGGCAAGCGCGGCGATGCGGCGCGCCTCGCTGAAGCCGCCGCAATGGCAGAGATCGGGCTGGGCGACGGTCATGCAACGCTCCGCCAGGAAGGGCGCGAAATCGGCGGCCGAGGTCAGGCGCTCGCCGGTCGCGATCGGGATGGGCGAGCGCTCGGCGATCCGCTTCATCGAGGGCACGTCGACTGAAAGGATCGGCTCCTCGACGAACATCACGCGGCAATCGCGGATCGCGTCGATATAGGCGAGCGCGGCACCAGTGGAAGCGCAGCGGCCGTGGAAATCGACCATGATCTCGATCTCCTCGCCGACCGCCTCGCGGAGCGCGACGATGCCGGCGGCGAAGGTGTCGATATCGCGCGGCGTGGCGGTGTAGTGCGTATAGGGCACGTTGACCACCTTCATGGCGCGATAGCCCTCCTCGACCACCTTGCGGCCGCGCTCGACGACGCTCTCCGGGCTCATCGATCCGTAGACGGCGCGCATGTCGCCCATGCCGAGGTGGGTGTAGACCGGCACGCGGTCGCGCACCTTGCCGCCGAGCAGCCGCCAGACCGGCACGCCGAGCGACTTGCCGAGTATGTCCCAGAGCGCCATCTCGATGCCGGAGACCGCGGTCATGCCGACGACGCCGAGGGGCTGCCAGAAGCCGTGCTTCCTCATGGCGCGCGCGGCATGCTCAATATCGCGCGGATCGAGGCCGACGACGAGCGGCGCGAGGTCGCGCACCGCGCCGACGATCGCCTGCGCCTTCCACTCGAGCGTTGCCTCGCCCCAGCCGTAGAGCCCGTCCTGATCGGTGAGCACGCGCACGAACACCCAGTTGCGCATCTCGGCATTGACGACATGGGTCTCGACGGCGGTGATCTTCATGGACGGGTTGCCTTCGTGGTGCGGATGCGAGCCGGCCGAAAGGACCATGCCGGCGCGGGCACGCCCGTTCTAGCCGGCGCGCAAGCCAGCGTCGATGTCGATCGCTTTCACGCCTGGGGCGGGGCCCCCCGCGCCTGCCGGCTAGTTCAGGTGACCGGCGCGGCCATCGCCGGGCGGCGAAGACTGATCGGCGAGGGCAAGCGCCATCTGCTCCGCCATCCCCGGAGGCACGGCAAAGGAAGCCTTGAAGCCGTCGGGCGTATCGAGGCTGAGGATGAGGGCGCCGGTTTCCGCCGCCGTCTCGACCGTCCAGGCGCCGAGCGGAAAGACGTAGCGCAAGCTCGCATCGGAGTGGCGGAGCCGGAGCGCGCGCTCGAGAAGCGACGGGATCGTCATGGCGAGCGAGCCGAGCTGCTCGAACGACAAGCGGACGCCGATCGGGGTGCCGTCGGCGCCGGCGACGTTCATGCGGACGCTCGCCCCGTCGGCCTCGAGCACGCAGTCCTTCAGAGTGCATTCCTCACCCTGCATGGCCGCTCCTCCGATCATTGGGCATGACACCGCTATATCCATTGGTATATTGCGACCAACGACACGAAACCACAAGGAGGTCCACCATGAACATCGCCATTCGCAGGCCCACGCTCGGCCCGGACGCCACCGCTTTCCTGGCGAAGGAGCACAAGATTTTGATCGACGGGAAATGGGTGGCGGCGCAGAGCGGCCAGACCTTCGCCGTCGAGGATCCGGCGACGCAGGAAGTCATCGGACACGTGCCCGCCGGCGACAAGGCCGACATCGACCTCGCGGTCAAGGCGGCGCGCCGTGCCTTCGAGAGCGGGCCCTGGGCGCGCATGACGCCGCGCGACCGGTCGCGGCTGGTGTGGAAGCTCGGCGACCTGCTCGAGCAGCACGCCGACGAGCTGGCGGAGCTGGAGGCGCTGGACAACGGCAAGCCCGTGACCAATGCCCGCAAGGACGACGTCCAGGGCTCGATCGACATGTTCCACTACATGGCCGGCTGGTCGACGCGCCTGAACGGCGAGACGATCACCGTATCCAAGAGCGACGGCAACTGGCACGCCTATACGCTGCGCGAGCCGGTCGGGGTCGTCGGGCAGATCATCCCGTGGAACTTCCCGCTGATGATGGCGGCATGGAAGCTCGCCCCGGCGCTCGCCGCGGGCTGCACGATCGTGCTGAAGCCGGCAGAGCAGACACCGCTCTCGGCGCTGCGCTTCGGCGAGCTGATCGTCGAGGCCGGCTTCCCGGCCGGCGTGGTGAACATCGTCACCGGCTTCGGCGAGACCGCGGGCGCGGCGCTCTCCGAGCATCCGGACGTCGACAAGGTGGCGTTCACCGGATCGACCGAGGTCGGCAAGCTGATCGTCAAGGCCGCCGCCGGCAACCTCAAGCGCGTGTCGCTGGAGCTCGGCGGCAAATCGCCGGCCATCGTCTTCCCCGATGCCGACCTCGACGTGGCGATCGCCGGGACGGCCGACGCGATCTTCTACAACCAGGGCCAGTGCTGCACCGCCGGGTCGCGGCTCTTCGCCCACAAGTCGATCTACGACAAGGTGGTCGAAGGGGTGGCGGCGGAAGCGAAGAAGGTGCGCATCGGCCATGGCCTCGACCCGAAGGTGAACCTCGGCCCGCTGGTCTCCAAGGAGCAGCACGACCGCGTCACCGGCTTCCTCGAATCCGGCCGCAAGGAAGGCGCCGAGGTCGTCACCGGCGGCAAGGTGCACGGCAACCAGGGCTATTTCGTCGAGCCGACCGTGCTCGCCAAGACCAACCGCGACATGCGGGTGGTGCGGAACGAGATCTTCGGGCCGGTGGTCTGCGTCCAGGCCTATGACGACGACGATCTCGACGCGGTCGCGAAGTTCGCGAACGACACGGAGTACGGCCTGCAGGCAAGCATCTGGACGCGCAACCTCAAGGTCGCGCATCTCCTCGCCCGCAAGATCAAGGCGGGCACGATCTGCATCAACACGCATAATTTCGGCGACCCAGCCTGGCCCTTCGGCGGCTACAAGCAGTCGGGCTGGGGCCGCGAGATGGGCAAGGAAGTGATGGAGCACTACACCGAGGTGAAGTCCGTCGCCGCCAAGCTGGTCTGACCTCCCGCATCCGGTTCGCGGGCGAGGCAATCGCCGGCGGCCCTTCTCCATGCGGTAACTCCCCGGGGCGCGGAACGACCGGTTCCTTCGCCCCGGGGCCTTTGTCTTTCGGACCGCCTGCGCCTAGATTGGAACGTCTCCAACGGGACGATTCCATGAGCGCGCGCCTCTCCCTCCGGCTCGATTTCGATACCGGCCACCGGCTCGGTCCGGGCAAGGTGGCGCTCCTGGAAGCAATCGGGCGCACCGGCTCGATCGCCGCCGCAGGCCGCGAGTTCGGCATGGCCTACCGCCGCGCCTGGTTGCTCGCCGACGAGCTCAACCGGACCTTCGACGGACCGCTGATCGAGGCGCAGGGCGGCGGCCGCAATGGCGGCGGCGCACGGCTGACGAAGCTCGGCACGGAAGTGGTGCGGCTCTACCGCGCTGCGGAGGCCAAGGCGGCGAAGAGCGCCGGGCTCGAGCTGCGGCGGATGACCCGGCGGCTCTCGCGGCAGGCATCCTGAGCGTGGCGAGGACGGAGGGCACCAACGGTCCGGCGGACATGCGACCCGGAGAGGTCGCCGTCCCGCTTCCCGAGCACGCCGATGCCGCGATCTATTTCATCGGCCGCATAAGGACGCCCTGGCCGACGAGAAGCGCCTGCCCGAAGCGCGGGGATCCGGTCACCGGGCCTGCCTGCGCGATCGAGGTCGACGATCCCTGGCGCCCGGCGCTGCGCGCGATCGGCCGCCATCCGCGCCTGCAAATCCTCTACTGGATGCACCTGGCGCGGCGTGACCTCGTGCTGCAGAACCCGCGCTCGGACGGCGTTCTCATCGGGACCTTCGCCATCCGCTCGCCGGTGCGCCCCAATCCGATCGCGTCCTCGCTGGTGACGGTGATCGGGCTGGAGGAAAGCAGGCTCCTGGTGCGGGGGCTCGACTGCGTCGACGGCACGCCGCTCCTTGACATCAAGCCGGAGCACTGCCTGGCGGCCGGAAGCGAAGCAGCGGCAGCCATGCCGTAAATCAAACCGAGACGGAGCCGCGGGGGCGGTCTTGTCGAGGGGCGCCGTCGCATGGGAATCTGGAGCGGGCGAAGGGAATCGAACCCTCGTCTGGAGCTTGGGAAGCTCTCGCTCTGCCATTGAGCTACGCCCGCACCGGGGACACTTCAAATCGGTCGCGGGACGCAAGTCAAGCGGGAGCGCGGAAGTGCTTGGAGAGTTTCAGGCCCTGGCCCTGGTAGTTGGAGGAGAGGCCAGCGCCGTAGAGGATCTTCGGCCGGGCGATCATGCGCTCATAGACGAGGCGGCCGACGCTCTGGCCATGCTCGAGGATGAAGGGCACTTCGTGGCTGCGCACTTCGAGGACCGCGCGGCTGCCGGCGCCGCCGGCGGCTGAGTGCCCGAAGCCCGGATCGAAGAAGCCGGCATAGTGGACGCGGAACTCGCCGACGAGCGGATCGAAGGGGACCATCTCGGCAGCATAGTCGGGCGGGACGTGGACGGCCTCGTTGGAGACGAGGATGTAGAACTGGTCGGGGTCGAGGATCAGCTCGCGGCGGCCGCGGGCGAGGATCGGGTCCCAGTAGTCGAGGACATCGTAGCCGTCGCGCCGGTCGACGTCGACGAGGCCGGTATGGCGCTTGGCGCGATAGCCGACGACGCTCCCCTCCTCCGCCTCGAGGTCGATGGAGAGCATGACGCCGTTGCCGATGCTGATCGCGCCGTCGACCAGCGGCGTCGCCGCATGGAGCGCGGCGAGGTCGGCATCGTCGAGGCGGGCATTGCCGCGGCGGAAGCGAATCTGGGAAAGGCGCGAGCCGGCGCGCACGACGACGGGGAAGGTGCGCGGACTGATCTCGATATAGAGCTGGCCGCGATAGCCGGCGGGGATGGTGTCGAACTCGCGGGCGCGGTCGGTGATGACGCGAGTGAAGATGTCGAGACGGCCGGTGGAGGATTTCGGGTTGGTCGCGGCAGCGAGGTCGTCGGGTAGCGCGAGGCTCTCCATGAGCGGCACGATATAGACGCTGCCCGGCTCGAGCACGGCGCCGGCTTCAAGGGGCAGCTCGTGGAGGGCGAGGGTCGCGAGGCGATCCTCCACCGTCATCGTCGGCCCGGGAAGGAAGCTCGCACGCATGCGATGCGCGACCCGGCCGAGGCGGAGGTCGAGGCTCGCGGGCTGGACCTGGTCGGGATCGGGGGCGCGCGGCGCGGTGATGGCACCGGCGGCAAAGAGGCCGGCAATCTGTTCGGCCGGAAGGATGCCGGCGGGCGCGCTGTTCCCCATGCCGCACCGGATAGCGGAAAGCATGATTGACGCCAAGGTGGAACGCGCCTAAAGACCATTCATTCCGTGGTCATTTGAGCCGGCCGGCTTGCCGCCACGTAAAACAAGGCGCTAAAAGGTCGGAGGGGTACCGAACCCGGTCCGGCTTTCTTGCCCGGCCGGGTTTTTTGTTGGAGACGGCCCCATGGCAAGACAAACCGCCAAGAAGTCCAACCCCCTCGCGAAGAGAAATGCGTCGAAGGCGCTGAAGCCGGCGACCCTCGCGGTCCATGGCGGCGCCCTGCGCTCGTCCTTCGGCGAGACGTCGGAAGCGATCTTCCTGACGCAGGGATATACCTATCCGGATTCGGAATCCGCCGAAGCACGCTTCGCCAATCGCGAACCCGGCTTCGTCTATTCCCGCTTCGCCAACCCGACGGTCGCCATGTTCGAGGAGCGCATGCGGCTCATCGAGGGCGCAGGCGCGGCGCGCGCCGCGGCTACCGGCATGGCGGCGGTCACCGCCTCGCTCCTGTCGCACCTCAAGGCCGGCGACCATGTGGTCGCGGCGACCGCCCTCTTCGGCTCCTGTCGCTACGTCGTGGAGGAGCTGCTGCCGAAATACGGCATCGGCTCGACGCTGGTCGAAGGCACCGACCTGTCGGCCTGGAAGAAGGCGGTGAAGAAGGGGAAGACCAAGGCGCTGTTCCTCGAAAGCCCGACCAATCCGACGCTCGCGGTCCTCGACATCGAGGCGATCGCCGAGATCGCGCACAAGGCGGGCGCCAAGCTCATCGTCGACAACGTCTTCGCAACGCCGATCTGGCAGAAGCCGCTCTCGCTCGGCGCCGACATCGTCGTCTATTCCGCAACCAAGCACATCGACGGACAGGGGCGCTGCCTGGGCGGCGTGATCCTGTCGGACGAGCAGTTCGTCGCCGACCACCTGGCGACGTTCCTTCGCCAGACGGGACCGGCGCTCAGCCCGTTCAATGCCTGGGTGCTGCTGAAGGGCCTCGAGACGCTCGCCATCCGCGTCGAGCGGCAGACGGCGACGGCGGCGCGGCTCGCCGACATCATCGGCAATCACCCCAAGGTCGCGCGCGTGTTCTATCCCGGCCGCGCGGACCATCCGCAGGCCGAGCTCGCGAAGAGGCAGATGGGCGGCGGGTCGAGCCTCGTCACGTTCGAGGTCAAGGGCGGCAAGGCCGCCGCATACCGCCTCGCCAATGCGCTCGACGTGGTGCTCATCTCCAACAATCTCGGGGACTCGAAGAGCCTGATCACCCATCCCTCGACGACCACGCACCAGCGGCTCAGCGAGGAGGCGCGGCTGGCGCAGGGAATCACGCAAGGGATGCTGCGGTTCTCGATCGGGCTCGAGGATCCCGACGACCTCGCCGAGGACGTGACGCGGGCACTCGACGCGGCCTGAGGGGGCGGCGCCGGCCTTTGTTGACGAGGTAGAGTGAGCCGCCTAAACCAGTTCCGTCAAAGGACGGAAGGGCCATGTATCGCGCCAGGACGCGCTCGATCGAAGTGACGGTCGAGCCGAGCTATGTCGAGGCCGAGTCCGGAAACGGGCGCTATTTCTGGTCCTATACCATCCACATCAAGAATGGCGGCGAGGAGGCGGTGCAGCTGCGCTCGCGCCACTGGCGCATTACCGACGGCAATGGACGCACCGAGGAAGTGAAGGGCGCCGGGGTGGTCGGCAAGCAGCCGGTGCTGAAGCCGGGCCAGAGCTTCTCCTATACGAGCGGCTGCCCGCTGACGACGCCCTCCGGCATCATGGCCGGGACGTACCAGGTGGAGACCGACGGCGGCGAGCGCTTCAACATCGCCATCCCGGCCTTCTCGCTCGACCTGCCGGACGCGCCGCGCACGATAAACTGAAGGTGGGCAACTGATGGAGGGCGTGCGGGCGGCCCTGCTCCGGCGCTTCGGCATCACGGAGGCGGCGCGGATCGGCGCGGGCGGAGAGTCGATCGTCTACGGGCTCGATGCGGCGCGAGTCCTGCGCGTGCCGAAGGCCGGCACGTTCGACGTCGCGGCCCTGGCCCGGCAGCGCGACCTTCTCGACGCGATCGACGGCCGGTTGCCGTTCGCGACGCCGCGGATCGAGGAAATCGACGCAGGCCACGTCATCGAGCGGCGCCTGCCGGGGCGGTCCATGCTGGCGCTGCTGCCCGACCTGTCGGGCGAGCGACGCGCTTTGGCCTGGGCGAACTATCTTGCCGCCGCCGAGGCGGTCTCGCAGGTCGCGTTTCCCGAACGCGACTTCGGGCAGGTGATCGCCGCTCCGCCGCTCACCGCGCCGACATGGCGCGGCTATCTCGAAGCGAGCCTCATGCGGTTCGCGGAGCGGAACCGCGCTACGATCGCGCGCGAGGTCGGCGAGGTCGACGTGCTGATCAAGAAGGCGCTGGCGCTCATCGACGGCGTCCCGCGCGATCCGCCGCGGGCGCTGGTCCATGGCGACTTCTTTCCGGGCAACGTGCTCCTCGCGGACGATCTCTCGGTCAGCGCGGTGATCGACTTCTCCGGCTTCACGCTCGTCGGCGATCCGCTCTACGACGTCGCGGGCGCCTGCGTCTTCCCGGAAATGATCGCGGAGACGACGGCAGAGGACGTAGCGCTGCTGGCATCGGAGGCGGGGAAACGGATGCCGCCGCAGGCGCTCGCTTTCTACCGCGCCTATTTCGCCTTCTTCAGCGCCGACCCGACACTCGCCGCCTCGCCCTATCCGGGGATGCATGAGTGGGGCGTACGGGCGTTGAGGGCCTTGAAGGCGGAAAGACGTGGATGGCCGGCACAAGGCCGGCCATGACGATCGGAGGTTATTCGCTCTCTCCGAAGGCGCCGGGTTCGTCGGCGGCGGGAGGCTCGGGTGCGTCCGCCGCGAGTTCCGCGGGGTCGAACTCGTATTTCTCGCCGCAGAATTCGCAGGTGACCGAGATGCGGCCGTTCTCGGTGCTCTCGGCGATCTCCTCGGCGCTGAAGCGCCGGAGCATGCCGCGGATGCGATCGCGCGAGCAGGAGCAGTTGTCGTGGATCGGCTGCGCCGTGAAGACGCGCACGCCGCGCTCGTGGAAGAGCCGATAGAGGAGCCGCTCGACCGGCACGGCGGGATCGGTCAGCTCGTCATCGGCGACGGTGCCGGCGAGCGCCTGGGCCTCGGTCCAGGCATCGTCCTCGGCCTCGGTCTCTACGACGGTCCCCTCGGGCACGTCGCCGCCGGGCAGGTCCTGCCGGCGCATGCGCTCGGGCGCCGAGGGCAGGAACTGGACGAGGACGCCGCCGGCCCGCCAGGCATGGGTCATCCCGGCATCGCCCCGCTGGTGCATCTCGGCGACCGCCAGGCGGATGCGGGTCGGGATCTGCTCCGACTGGCGGAAATAGGTATGGGCGACCTCCTCGAGGCTCTCGCCTTCGAGGGGAACGACGCCCTGGTAGCGGCTGGTATGGGCGCCCTGGTCGACGGTCATGGCGAGGACGCCGCGGCCGAGCAGCGCGCCGGGCGTCGCGGTCCCCATGCTTTCCGCCGCCGCGACCTTCTCCGCATCGAAGCGGGCATAGGCGCGCACGTCGCCATTGGTGCGATAGTCGACGACCAGCATGTCGACCGGGCCGTCGGTCTCGCTCTGCAAAATGAACTTGCCGTCGAACTTCAGCGACGAGCCGAGGAGGATGGCGAGCACGATGGCCTCGCCGAGGAGCTTCGAGACCGGCGCCGGATAGGCGTGGCGGTTGAGGATCGCATCGAGCGCCGGCCCCATCTGGATGGCACGGCCGCGCACGTCGAGCGCGGCGACCTCGAAGGGACGGACCGCGTCATCGCCGGCAGGTACGACGGGCGCGGCCGGCGGTACGGCGGACTCGCTCATTGCGCGCCCACCGCGTCGAGGCACCAGACGAGGATGCCCTTCTGGGCATGGAGGCGGTTTTCCGCCTCGTCGAAGACCACCGACTGCGGCCCGTCGATGACCGCGTCGGTGACCTCCTCGCCGCGGTGCGCCGGCAGGCAGTGCATGAAGATCGCATCGGGCTTCGCCGCCGCCATCAGGCGCTCGTTGACCTGGTAGGGCACGAAGAGGTTGTGACGGCGCTCGTGGTCCTCGTCGCCCATCGAGACCCAGGTGTCGGTGACGATGCAGTCGGCACCGGCCGCGGCGGCGTGGGCGTCGGGCGTGACGGTCACCGAGGCGCCGTTCTGGCGGGCCCAGTAGACCAGCTCCGGCGAGGGTGCGCGCTCGGGCGGCGCGCCGATGCGGAGCGTGAAATTCAGGCGCGCGGCGGCATGGACCCAGGACGTGAGCACGTTGTTGCCGTCGCCGAGCCAGGCCACGGTCTTGCCGGCGATCGGGCCCTTGTGCTCCTCGAAGGTCATGACGTCGGCCATGATCTGGCAGGGATGCGAATAGTGCGTGAGGCCGTTGATGACCGGCACGGTCGCCTCCGCCGCGAGCTCGACCAGGAAGGGATGGTCGAGGATGCGGATCATGATCGCATCGACGAAGCGCGACAGGACCTTCGCCGTGTCGCCGACGCTCTCGCCGCGGCGGAGCTGCATCTCCTGGCCGGTGAGCATCAGTGTCTCGCCGCCGAGCTCGCGCATGCCGACATCGAAGGAGACGCGCGTTCGGGTCGAGGGCTTGTCGAAGATCATCGCCAGCACGAGGCCGTCGAGCGGCTTCGGCATCTGAGGCGTGCGCCGCAGCCGCTTCAGCCGTGCCGCCTCGTCGAGGATGAGACGGATGGTGGCGGTGTCGAGATCGGCGAGGTCGATGAAATGACGCGGCATCGGATGGACTCGTCCAAACTCAGGCCTTGGCCTCGGCCCTTGCCGGGGCAAGGGCCGCCGCGGCGGCATCGAGGCGGGTGACGGCCTCGTCGACGTCCGCCTCGGTGACGATGAGCGGCGGCAGGAGACGAAGCACATTCTCCCCGGCCGCAGCGGCCAGCATCCCCTGGTCGCGCAGCGCCTTGGCCACCTCCGCGACCGGCAACACGCAGCGCAGCCCGATGAGCAGGCCCTCGCCGCGCACCTCGGCGAAGACGTCGGGATGGGCGTCGATCACGGCAGCGAGGCGCTGCCTGGCATAGAGCCCGACCTTGCGGACGTGGTCGAGGAAGCCGTCGGCAAGGATGGTGTCGACCACCGCCTGGCCGACCGCCATGGCGAGCGGATTGCCGCCGAAGGTGGTGCCGTGGGAGCCGGCAGTCATGCCGCGCGCGGCCTCCGCCGTGGCGAGGCAGGCGCCGAGCGGGAAGCCGCCGCCGATGCCCTTCGCCGCGGTCATGACGTCGGGCGTCACGCCGGTCCATTCATAGGCGAAGAGCTTGCCGGTGCGGCCGATGCCGGTCTGCACCTCGTCGAATACGAGGAGGAGGCCGTGCCTGTCGCATAGCGCGCGCAGCTGGCGCAGGAACTGGTTGGAGGGCACGCGCACGCCGCCCTCGCCCTGGATCGGCTCGATGAAGATGGCAGCCGTCTCGGGCGTGATCGCCGCTTCCACCGCCTTGATGTCGCCGAGCGGGACCTGGTCGAAGCCGTCGGCCTTCGGCCCCATGCCCTCGATGTATTTCGGGTTGCCGGTGGCGGCGAGCGCGGCAAGCGTGCGGCCGTGGAAGGCGCCGGCAAAGGTGATGATCCGGTAGCGCTCGGGATGACCGGCGACGAAGTGATAGCGCCGCACGGTCTTGATGGCGCATTCGGTCGCCTCGGTGCCCGAATTGCCGAAGAAGACCTTGTCGGCAAAGGTATGGGCGCAGAGCGTCGCGGCGAGCTTCTCCTGGCCCGGGATCTCGAAGAGGTTCGAGACGTGCCAGAGCTTGCCCGCCTGCTCGGTCAGGGCGGCGATAAGCTTCGGGTGGGCATGGCCGAGCGAATTGACGGCGATGCCCCCGGTGAAATCGAGATATCGGCGACCGTCGGCGGTGTACAGCCAGACGCCTTCGCCGCGCTCGAAGGCGAGCGGGGCGCGCGCAAACGTGTCGTAGATATGGGAGCGGTCCATGGTCCGCCTCTCGTCGCCGGGGATGATCCTGTTGAAACTAAAAGTGCCGCCCGGAGGCAGCACTTGTGTAGGCAGGGTCCTTATAGCACCGCAGCGAGGTTTTCTGTCAATTGCGAGGCCGGTGATGCGGATCGGCCGCAAGCAAGGGCCCATCCCGGCTTTCCACCGGCAAAGCGTTGCGAAGTTAGCCAGCGCTGCACGACTTGGGGAAAACAATCCGAAAGGAGTCCTTGAGTCGGCGAGACTCTTGTCAGCGAGTCAACGGCTATTGTAGGTTCGGCGCGTCGCCAGAACGGCGATAAATGCGGCGGTTCAAAGTATCCGTTCCCAGTATCTCGTATCCGGGAGTCAGGCGTTGGCCAGCGTAGGTGGCCCGCGCACGGAGACGGATTCTGACTCACGCCGCGACTATGGGGTTTATGCGGCATGTCGTGGACTGATGAACGCGTTGAGTTGCTGAAGAAGCTGTGGGGTGACGGACTGAGCGCCAGCCAGATCGCCGCCCAACTCGGGGGGGTCACCCGCAACGCGGTCATCGGCAAGGTGCACCGCCTCAGCCTTTCCGGCCGCGCCAAGCCGGCGACCAGCACGCCGCGGCCGCGCAAGGCGCGCGTGGCATCGCCGCACCGGCCAGGCAACCGCAGCTTCGTCTCGGGCAATACGGCGCTCAAGGTCCATGCCCAGCCGGCGCCGCGGCGCGCGCCGGCGCCCGTGCCGATCGAGGACCTGGTCGTGCCGATCAGCCTCAACGTGTCGCTGCTCGCCCTCAACGACCAGATGTGCAAATGGCCGATCGGCGACCCGGGCGCCGACGGCTTCCACTTCTGCGGCCACCGCAGCTTCAACAGCCTGCCCTATTGTGAGTATCACTCGCGGGTGGCGTACCAGCCGGTCAACGACCGGCGGCGGGATCGGGATCGGCGGGAATATTGAGGGGCAGCCCCCTCCTATCCACCGCCGTCATTCCGGACGCGCCGCCTCGCGGCGTGATCCGGAATCCATGCCATGACCTGACCACCTTCACCATGGCTTGAGGGCCTTTTCCGGCAGCGATACCGCTGCTCAGCCGTCATGGCATGGATCGCCGGGTCAAGCCCGGCGATGACGGAGAGAGAAGCATCTGAAGAAAGCAATCCACGGATTGCTTGTTGTCGCGGCAGGAGCGCCGCCCTGCATGCGCCCCCTCCACCGCCTTCGGCGACCCCCTCCCCCGCTTCGCAGGGGAGGAACCAGCGTCGCGACCTTCAGGCAGCGCCGGCGCCGGCGAATTCCTCGTCGAAGGAATAGCCCGAGCCGCGCACGGTGCGGATGGGATCACGGCCGCGGCCAAGCGCCTTGCGAAGACGCCCGACATGGACGTCGACGGTGCGCTCGTCGACATAGATGTCGCGGCCCCAGACGCCGTCGAGCATCTGGGCGCGCGAGAAGACGCGGCCCGGCGACTGCATGAGGAATTCGAGGAGCTTGAACTCGGTCGGGCCGAGGTGCAGCTCGCGACCGGCGCGGCGGACGCGGTGCGTCTCGCGGTCGAGCTCGAGGTCGCCGGCCTTCAGCACCGTCGCGATGAGGTCGGGCTTCGCGCGCCGCAGGATGGCGCGGACGCGCGCCATGAGCTCGGGCAGCGAGAAGGGCTTCACGACATAGTCGTCGGCGCCGGTGGCGAGGCCGCGGACGCGCTCGCTCTCCTCGCCGCGCGCGGTAAGCATGATGATCGGGAGCGACCGGGTGGCTTCCCGCTGGCGAAGCCGCCGGCAGAGCTCGATGCCGGAAATGCCGGGCAGCATCCAGTCGAGAAGGAGAAGGTCGGGCACCGTCTCGCGCAGCCGGATCTCGGCCTCGTCGCCACGCTCGATGGTATCGACGCGATAGCCCTCGGCCTCGAGGTTGTAGCGCAGCATCAAGGCGAGGGGCTCCTCGTCCTCGACGATGGTGACGTGGAGGGCCATGGGTCAGGCTCCGTCAGGACCGGGCGTATTCCACCGAGGTGGTGCTCGAATCGTCCTTCTTCGGCCGCTCCTCGGTCAGCGGCACGCCGCTGATCAGGAAATGGACGGTCTCGGCGATGTTGGTGGCGTGGTCGCCGATGCGCTCGATGTTCTTGGCACAGAAGAGAAGATGCGTGCAGAAGGTGATGTTGCGCGGATCTTCCATCATGTAGGTGAGCAGCTCGCGGAAGAGCGAGGTGTACATGGCGTCGATCTCGTCGTCGCGCTCCCAGACGTCGCGGGCGGCGGCGAGGTCGCGATCGGCATAGGCGTCGAGGACGCGCTTCAGCTGCGCGAGGCTCAGCTCGGCAATGTGCTCGACGCCGGCGACGAGGCGCTGCGCCGCGAAATGGCTCTCGACCGCGAAGACGCGCTTGGCGGTGTTCTTGGCGAGGTCGCCGACGCGCTCGAGATCGTTGGCGATGTGGATGGCGGCCATGATCTCGCGAAGGTCCAGCGCCATGGGCTGGCGCTTGGCGATCATGAGGATCGCCGCTTCCTCGACCTGGTGCTGGAGGCGGTCGATCCGCTGGTCGGCGGTGATGATGCGCTGGGCAAGCTCGCCGTCATGGCGGGCGAGCGCGACGACGGAATCGGCGACCTGCTGTTCGGCAAGGCCGCCCATCTCGGCGATCTTCTGGGAAAGATCGCTGAGCTCGTCGTCATAGGAGCGGACGATATGCTCTGGCATCGGTCATTCTTCCTCTTGCGGGCGCCGGGATCAGCCGAACCTGCCGGTAATATAGTCCTGCGTACGCTTGTCCGCCGGGGCCATGAACATCTTCGCCGTCTCGCCGAACTCGACCAGCTCGCCGAGATACATGAAGGCGGTGTAGTCGGAGACGCGTGCCGCCTGCTGCATGTTATGGGTGACGATGGCGATGGTGTAGTCGCTCTTCAGCTCGTCGATCAGCTCCTCGATCTTGGAGGTGGAGATCGGGTCGAGCGCCGAGCAGGGCTCGTCGAAGAGGACGACCTCGGGCCGGGCGGCGATGGTGCGGGCGATGCAGAGGCGCTGCTGCTGGCCGCCGGAAAGGCTGAGGCCGGAGGCCCTCAGCTTGTCCTTGACCTCGCTCCACAGCGCGGCGCGGGTGAGCGCCGCCTCGACGCGGTCGGCGATCTCGCTCCTCGGCAGGCGCTCGTAGAGCTGGATGCCGAAGGCGATGTTGTCGAAGATCGACATCGGGAACGGGGTCGGCTTCTGGAAGACCATGCCGACGCGGGCGCGCAGCAGGTTGAGATCCTGGCGCGGCGAGAGGATGTTCTCGCCGTCGAGCATGACCTCGCCCTCGGCGCGCTGGTTCGGGTAGAGGTCGTACATGCGGTTGAGGACGCGGAGCAGCGTGGACTTGCCGCAGCCGGAGGGACCGATGAAGGCGGTGACCTTCCGGGTCTCGAGGGCGAGCGTGATGCCCTTCAGGGCAAGCGTGTCGCCGTAGTAGAAGCGGAGGTCCCTGACCGAGACCTTGTCCTTGGCGGCTTCGAAAGAGCGAGCCGCGACGGCCGGCGTCGGCGTGATGGTGGCGATGGCGGCCTCGCTCATTTCGAGCCTCCGAGGTTGGACAGAACGCGGGCGACGATGTTGAGGGTGAGCACGGCGAAGGTGACGATGAGGGCGCCGGTCCAGGCCAATTGCTGCCAGTCGGCATAGGGCGACAGCGCGAACTGGAAGATGGTGACCGGCAGGCTCGCCATGGGCTGGTTGGGATCGAGGCTCCAGAACTGGTTGTTGAGCGCCGTGAAGAGCAGCGGCGCGGTCTCGCCAGTGATGCGCGCGACGGCGAGGAGGATGCCGGTGAGGATGCCCGAGCGGGCGGCGCGATAGCCGACCGAGGCGATGATCTTCCAGCGCGGCGCGCCGATGGCGGCGCCGGCCTCGCGGAGCGTGTTGGGGACGAGGAGGAGCATGTCCTCGGTGGTGCGCACGACGACCGGAATGACCAGCATGGCGAGCGCGGCGCCGCCGGCCCAGGCCGAGAAGTGGCCCATCGAGACGACGAGGATCTCGTAGACGAAGAGGCCGATGACGATCGAGGGCGCCGACAAGAGGATGTCGTTGACGAAGCGGATGACGGTGCTGAGCGGCGAATAGCGGCCGTATTCGGCCATCCAGGTGCCGGCGAGGATGCCGATCGGCGTGCCGATCACGATGCCGAATATGGTGAGGATCACCGAGCCGACGATGGCATTGGCGAGGCCGCCGGCGCTGCCCGGCGGCGGCGTGTTCTCGGCGAAGACGGCGAGCGACAGGCCGGCGGCGCCGTTCCAGACGAGCGTGCCGAGGATGAGCACCAGCCAGAGCGCGCCGAAGGCGGTCGCGGCAACCGACAGGACCATGACGATGCGGCTGCGCCGGCGCCGGCGATGATAGAGGGCGGCGTTCATTTGCCCTGCTTCCGTTCGAGGCGCATCAGCATGAGGCGCGAGATGGCGAGCACGATGAAGGTGATGACGAAGAGGATGAGGCCGAGGGCGATGAGCGACGAGGTGTAGATGTCGCCGACCGCCTCGTTGAACTCGTTGGCGATGGTCGCCGAGATCGTCGTGCCGGGGGCGAGGATCGAGCTCGATATGCGATGCGCGTTGCCGATGACGAAGGTGACCGCCATGGTCTCGCCGAGGGCGCGGCCGAGGCCGAGCATGACGCCGCCGACGACGCCGACGCGGGTATAGGGGAGAACCACCTTGCGGATGACTTCCCAGGTCGTGCAGCCCATGCCGTAGGCCGCTTCCTTCAGGACCGGCGGGACGGTCAGGAAGACGTCCCGCGTGACGGCGGTGATGAAGGGGAGCACCATGATCGCGAGGATCAGGCCGGCGGTGAGGACGCCGATGCCGTAGGGCGGGCCGGCGAAGAGGACGTTGAGGACGGGCACATCGGCGAAGGCCTCGATCAGCCAGGGCTGGAGGGTCGCCTGGAGGAAGGGGGCGAAGACGAAGAGGCCCCAGATGCCGTAGATGATCGACGGGATGCCGGCGAGGAGCTCGATGGCGATGCCGATCGGGCGGCGCAGCCAGTAGGGACAGAGCTCGGTCAGGAAGATCGCGATGCCGATGCTGACCGGAACGCCGATGAGCATGGCGATGAGCGAGGTCACCAGCGTGCCGTAGATCGGCGCGATGGCCCCGAATTTCTCGGTGACCGGGTTCCACTTCTGGGTGGTCAGGAAGTCGAAGCCGAAAGCCTTGAGGGCGGGAACCGACCCGACGGCGAGGGAGACGATGACGCCGCCGAGAAGGACGAGGACGGCGATCGCCGCGGTCAGCGTGGCGCCGCGGAAGAGCGCGTCGCCGGCGGCGAAGCGCTTCAGCGCCCGGAGGCGACCGGCGTCAGTCACGCTCGTTTCCCTGATGCTGGGCAATGCCGCCTCGGTCATCCTCAACTCCGAAACATTGCTAGATGATGGTGGCGAAATGGGAAGGGCGGCGAGCGCCCTTCCCCGTGTCTTTTCGCTCGCACCTACGAACCGGCGAAGAGCGGCTTGCCGTCCGGGCCGACGACCTCGGAGGCCCAGCGCGCCTCGACATCCTTGACGACCGCTTCCGGCATCGGGATGTAGGCGAGCTCCGCGGCCATCTGGCCGCCGTTCTTGTAGGCCCAGTCGAAGAACTTGAGGGCCTCGGCAGTGGCGGCCGCGTCATCCGGCTTCTTGTAGACGAGGATGAAGGTCGCGGCGGTCATCGGCCAGACCGTCTCGCCGGCCTGGTTGGCGAGGATCACGCCGTAGCCGGGCGTGCCGTGCCAGTCGGCATTGGCGGCGGCAGCGGAGAAGGCCTCCGCGGTCGGGGCGACGCGCTTGCCGTCCTTGTTGACGAGATCGGTGTAGGTCATCTTGTTCTGCATGGCGTAGGCGTACTCGACGTAGCCGATCGAGTTCTTCGTCTGCTGAACGTTGGCGGCAACGCCCTCGTTGCCCTTGGCGCCGACGCCGACCGGCCACTCGACCGCCGCAGCCGTGCCGACCTCACCCTTCCAGTCTTCCGAAACGGCCGACAGGTAGTAGGTGAAGTTGAACGAGGTGCCTGATCCGTCCGAGCGATGGACGACGGCGATGGCCGCCGAGGGGAGCTTGGTCTCCGGGTTCAGCTTCTTGATCGCGTCGGCATCCCAGGTGGTGATCTTGCCCTGGAAGATGTCGGCGAGGGTCTTGCCGTCGAGGACGAGCTCGCCCGGCTTGACGCCGTCGATGTTCACGACCGGGACGATGCCGCCCATGACGGTCGGGAACTGGAGGAGGCCGAACTTGTCGAGGTCCTCGGCGGAGAGCGGGGCGTCGGTGGCGCCGAAGGTGACGGTCTTGGCCTGGATCTGCTTGATGCCGCCGCCCGAGCCGATCGACTGGTAGTTCAGGCCGACGCCGGTCTGGGTCTTATAGGCATCCGCCCACTTGGCGTAGATCGGATAGGGGAAGGTCGCACCGGCGCCCGAGATGTCGGCGGCGCTGGCGGCGGAAATGGACATGACGGCGGCAAAGCCGGCCGCGATGGCAAGGTTGAAGGGTTTCACCTCTGCCTCTCCTGTTTCGATTGCTTCAACGGACTAACGCGTGGTGCCCGGCTGGCGCTGCCAACCTCTTTGGCGCGCGGAACCTAGGATCGACCGGTGATGGTGCTATGACAGCCAGATGACGCTTGAATGACGGCCCAAGCCGTTCATTTGAAAGAGGAATCTTCCGGCACCGAGGAGGACTGCAGGAGACTCGCCTGTGGAAAGATGACGGTGAAGGTCGAGCCTTCGCCGAGACGGCTGTCGATTGCCAGCCGCGCCTGGTGGCGGGCGAGGATGTGCTTGGCGATGGCGAGACCGAGCCCGGTGCCGCGATGGCGGCGGCTGGCATCGACGTCGATGCGGTAGAAGCGCTCGGTAAGCCGCGGCAGGTGCTCCGGAGCTATGCCCTGGCCGAAGTCGCGCACCGTCACCGTGGCGCCCTCCCCCTGCCCCTCGGGACGCACGGAGACGACGACGCGCCCGCCCGCCTGGCCGTACTTGCAGGCATTCTCGATGAGGTTGGCGAAGACCTGGGTGAGCTCGTCGCGGTCGCCGGTGACGATGGCGGGCGCGGCCGGCAGCCCGGCCTCGATGGCAACGCCGAGGTCGCGGGCAAGCGGCTCCATGGCATCGGCGAGCTGGCGGATGACGGCGACAAGGTCGACCTGGCCGGAGGGGCGCAGGTGCGCCTTCATCTCGACGCGGGAGAGGGAGAGGAGGTCATCCACCAGGCGGCTCATGCGCGTACCCTGCTCGTGCATGATCTTCAGGAAGCGCTCGCGTGCCGCGGGATCGTCGCGGGCGGGGCCCTGCAGCGTCTCGATGAAGCCGACGAGGGAAGCGAGCGGCGTGCGCAGCTCGTGGCTCGCATTGGCGACGAAGTCGACGCGGATCTTCTCGGTGCGGCGGCGCTCGGAAAGGTCGTCGAGGATGAGGGCGATGGCCGGGGTCGCGGTCTTCAGCGGGGCAAGCCAGGCGGCGAACCAGCGCTCGGTCGGCACGCGCTCGGCGAATTCCACGCGCTCGGGCGGGCCGCCCGCGGCAACGCGCTCGAAGGCGGCGAGCAGGTCCGGCACGCGGAGGCGGGCGGTCAGCGAATCGCCAACGCGGATCGGGAAGGCGGCGAGGGCGAGCGCATTGGCGTGGCGGACGAGGCCGCGCCGGTCGAGGATGAAACAGGGATCGGGGAGCGCCTCGGCAAGGCGGGTCAGGCCGGCATCGGGCGATGGAGGAGCCACCGGCTCCGCCCTGAGAGGCGTCCCGGCGGCAGGCCCGGCCGCCACCGGGACCACGGCGGCTGCGACAAGAAGACCCGCAAAGACGAGGATAGCGGCAAGGGGCGACATAGCACCGGCCACCGTGGCAATCAGCAGGAGGACGGTCGCCGCCAGCAGAATCCAGCGCAACCCACCTACCCGGCGGCCGACGAGGCTGGCACGGGAGGGTCTTTGATCGGTGCGCTCGGCGTTAGCTATCGCCATTCCATTCCCGGCCCAGAACCGGCGGGCGGAGGGCCGCCGCGCCATGCATTCGTCCGAATCACCGGCATAGTAACCAGCCCATTCTGAAGGATATAAGATCGGCGGTTCAGCGCCCAAACCGGCGCGCGTGGTTTCACGAAAGGATGCCGCCATGGGCGAGGCGAAGGAAAAGAAGACCAAGCACGGCAAGAAGGGCGACGGACACGAAAAGCCCCGCGCGCCGTTGCCGGCGGCGATCGAGCCGGGCGATGCCGCGCCGCGCATCGAGACCAAGTACGGCCCCTTCGACCTCGACGACCCTGCCCTGCCGGAATGGGTGGACCGCAAGGCGCTCAAGTCCGGCGGCTATCCCTATTCCGACCACCTCGACAGCAAGGCCTACGACAAGGACCTCGAAGCCCTGCAGGTCGAACTGGTGAAGCTGCAGCGCCATGTCAACGACAAGGGCCTCCGGATGGTGCTCCTCTTCGAGGGGCGCGACGCGGCGGGCAAGGGCGGCTCGATCTTCGCGCTGACGCAGTACCTCAATCCGCGCACGGCGCGGAGCGTCGCGCTGCCGAAGCCGACCGAGGAGCAGCGCGGGCAGTGGTATTTCCAGCGCTACGTGGCGCACCTGCCGACGAGCGGCGAGATCGTGCTGTTCGACCGCTCCTGGTACAACCGCGCCGGGGTCGAACCGGTGATGGGCTTCTGCACGCCCGAACAGTCGGCGACGTTCCTCGAGGAGGCGCCTAGCTTCGAGAAGATGCTCGCCTCGGAAGGCATCCTCATCCACAAGTTCTGGATCGAGATCGGACGCGCGACGCAGTTGAAGCGCTTCTTCGAGCGCCGCCACGATCCGCTGAAGATCTGGAAGCTCTCGTCGGTCGACTATGCCGCCATGACGAAATGGGACGACTACAGCAAGGCGCGCGACCGCATGTTCGAGGCGACCCACAGCAAGGCGACGCCGTGGACGGTGGTGCTCGGCAACGACAAGCGGCGGGCGCGCCTCGCCATCATCCGCTCGGTGCTTTCCTCGGTCGACTATGACGGCAAGGATGCCAAGATCGTCGGCAAGCCCGACGCCAAGATCCTCAACGGGCCGGAGCTGATCGGCGAATGAGCGGACGAGCGCCAGCCACCACGCGCGGCAACGGGAACTGCCGGGGACGATGAGCGACTTCTACTCGATCCTGAAGCAGTCGATCGTCGACCGCCGGCTGACGAAGCCCGGACAGCGCGAGGAGGTTTATGGCCAGGCGCGGGCGGCGATGATCCGCAAGCTCTGGTCCTTCGACCCGCCGCTCGCCGAGGACGAGATCGACACGCGCATCGGCACCTTCGACCGCGCCGTGGAGCGGATCGAGCGCGACCTGGTCGCCCTCTTCGCGGCGCCGCCGAGCCGGTCCCTTCCGCCCCGGCCGCCGCGCGCCCAGCCGCCGCCCGGCGAAGCCTATGACGAGGCCGACATGGCGCCGGCGACCGCGCCGGTCCCGGCGCGCCGTCTCCCGCCCGTGCCGACCCGCGCGCCTGCGCCGGCTCCGATCCGTGCCGCGCGCCACGATCCCCTCGCCGAGCGCAGCGCGGCGATCGAGGAGGCACTCCGCGGCGACTATGCCGAGACGGAACCCGAGGATTGGCCGTCCGCCGCGGAAGCCGAGGCAGCTCCCGACCGGCACGAAGACGCGTGGGAGGAGCCGGAGGAATATGGCGAGCCCTACGAGGACGACGATGCCGATACGCAGGCGTATCGCGCAGACGAGCCCCCGGCATTCCCGGCAACGCAGGAGGCAAGGCGGCGCCTAGCCTCGCCCGCCGCACGCTGGTCTGAATCCTCGGAGCGGACCAAGATCCGCCTCCTCGCCGGCGCCATCGGCGCGCTTGGCATCGTGCTCCTCGCTACCGGCATCTACGTGGCGTCGTCGCTTCTCTCTCCGGGCCCGGACGCGCCCGCGCAGCCGTCCCTGCCGGTGGCAGGCGGGGGCGGAACGCCGCAAGCCGCGACCGCCACGGCGGCCGAATCCCTCGACGTCGTCCAGGCATTCACGCTTTTCGACGGGACCGATCCGACGGTGTTCGAATCCTCGTCGGACAATCCGGTGCAGTTCGACAAGGACCCCGGCGGCGCCGGCCTCGCCCGGGTCAGCTCATCGACCAGCAATCCGGGGGTGCGGCTGAACATCGGACCGGGCATTGCCACCCGCCTCGCCGGCCAGCCGGTGCGCCTCGTGATCGTTGCCCGCGCCGCGCGGGAGAACGGCGCGGCGAACATGCGGTTCGCGTACCAGAGCGGCATGGCGCTCAGCCACTGGCAGGCGGCCAACCTCGCTACCGGGGACGTCAGCTATGCGCTGGTCTGGCGGGTACCCAGGATGCAGACCGATCCGAACGGCGACTATGTGCTGATCGAGCCGGGCATTCCGGGCGACGGCACCGCGGCCGACATCCGCTCCGTGCGGCTCGACCTGCTCGCCAAGGAGCCGGGGTAGCGGAAGCGCCCTTCACGCGCCCCCTCCACCAGCTTCGCCGGTCCCCCTCCCCCGTATGCGGGGGAGGATCAGCGTTTTCAGCTCCGCAGGTAGCCGCCGTCGCGCAGGAAGGCGATGACCTGGTCGGCGAGGGCTTCCGGCTCGGCCGAGCCGGCCTCGAGATGGATGTCGGGGGCGAGCGGCGCCTCGTAGGGCGAGGAGATGCCGGTGAAATTCCTGATCTCGCCGGCCCGCGCCTTGCGGTAAAGGCCCTTCGGGTCGCGCGCCTCGGCGACTTCCAGCGGCACGTCGACGAAGATCTCCACGAACTCGCCCCGGCCGACCAGGTCGCGCGCCATGTCGCGTTCCGAGCGGAAGGGCGAGATGAAGGAGACGAGCACGATCAGCCCGGCATCGACGAAGAGCTTGGCCGCCTCGCCGACGCGGCGGATGTTCTCGACGCGATCGGCGTCGGTGAAGCCGAGGTCGCGATTGAGGCCATGGCGGACATTGTCGCCGTCGAGCAGGTAGGTGTGCCGGCCGGCGAGGTGGAGCTTCTTCTCGACGAGGTTGGCGACGGTCGACTTGCCGGCGCCGGAGAGGCCGGTGAACCAGAGGATGCAGGGACGCTGGCCCTTGGCATCGGCGCGGGCGCGCTTGTCGACGTCGAGCGCCTGCCAGTGGATGTTGGTGGCGCGCCGTAGGCCGAAGCGGATCATGCCGGCGGCGACGGTGGCATTGGTGAAGCGGTCGATGAGGATGAAGGAGCCGGTGGTACGGTTGACCTCGTAGGGGTCGAAGGCGATCGGCTCGGAAAGCGAGAGGTTGACGAGACCGATGTCGTTCAGCGCCAGGGTCTTCGCCGCGAGCGGCTTGAAGGTCTCGATGTCGACATGGTGCTTCAGCTCGCTGACCGAGGCGCCGACGGTGCGCGTGCCGCATTTCAGGAGATAGGAGCGGCCGGGCAGAAGCGGCTCCTCGCCCATCCAGATGAGGTGGGCGGCAATCTGGTCGGAGACCTCCGGGCGATGGCCGGGCGCGACGAGCACGTCGCCGCGGCTGGCATCGAGCTCGCGGTCGAGGGTGAGGGTGACCGAGGCGCCGGCCTCCGCCGAGGGAAGATCGCCGTCCATGGTGACGATGCGGACGACATGCGCCGCCTGGCCGGTGCGGGCCACGAGCACTCCGTCGCCGGGACGAAGCGCCCCCGCCGCGACGGTGCCGGCATAGCCGCGGAAGGTCGCGTCCGGCCGGTTGACCCATTGCACAGGGAAGCGAAGCGGCTGCGCGGCCTCTTCCGAGGTGACGTCGATCTCCTCGAGATAGCCGATCAGCGAGGGACCGTCATACCAGGGCGTGCGCGGGCTCGGCGCAATGACGTTGTCGCCGTCGCGGGCGGAGATGGGGATGGCCGCAACCGAGCGGAAGCCGAAGGGCGCGACCGCCTCCTCGAAGGCGAGCGCGATCTCGTTGAAGCGGTGCCGGTCGAAGCCGACGAGGTCGATCTTGTTGACCGCAAGCACGACGTGACGGATGCCGAGGAGCGAGACGATGTAGGCGTGGCGGCGGGTCTGGGTGAGGATGCCCTGGCTCGCATCGACCAGCAGGATGGCGAGGTCGGCGGTGGAGGCGCCGGTCGCCATGTTGCGGGTGTACTGCTCGTGGCCGGGCGTGTCGGCGACGATGAAACGGCGGCGGTCGGTCGCGAAGTAGCGATAGGCGACGTCGATGGTGATGCCCTGCTCGCGCTCGGCGACGAGGCCGTCGACCAGCAGGGCGAAATCGATCGTCTCGCCGGTCGTGCCGTAGCGGCGGGAATCGCGCTCGAGCGCCGACAGCTGGTCGTCGAAGAGACGCTTGGTGTCGTGGAGCAGCCGGCCGATGAGCGTCGACTTGCCGTCATCGACGCTGCCGCAGGTGAGGAAGCGGAGAAGCGTCTTCTCCCCGGGATGCGCGACGGGCGCGCCGGCGGCTTCCGCTGCAACGCCATGGGCCATCAGAAATAGCCCTCGCGCTTCTTCAGCTCCATGGCACCGGCCTCGTCATGGTCGATGAGGCGGCCCTGGCGCTCGGACGTGGTGGCGGCGAACATTTCCGCGACGATCGCGTCGAGGGTCACGGCATCGGACTCGATGGCGGCAGTGAGCGGGTAGCACCCGAGGGTGCGGAAGCGCACAAGGCGGCGCTCGGGCACCTCGCCCGGCTGCAGGCGCATGCGCTCGTCATCGACCATGATCCATTGGTCGCCGCGCCGTACGACCGGGCGCTCGGCGGCGAAATAGAGCGGGACGATGGGGATGTCCTCGGCGAGGATGTACTGCCAGATATCGAGCTCGGTCCAGTTGGAGAGCGGGAAGACGCGGATCGATTCGCCCGCCTTCACGCGCGTATTGTAGAGCGACCAGAGCTCGGGACGCTGGTTCTTCGGGTCCCAGCCGTGGCTTTCCGAGCGGAAAGAGAAGACGCGCTCCTTGGCCCGGCTCTTCTCCTCGTCGCGGCGGGCGCCGCCGAAGGCGGCATCGTAGCGGCCGGCATCGAGGGCCTGCTTCAGCGCCTCGGTCTTCATCACCTGCGTGTAGAAGGAGGAGCCGTGGTCGAAGGGATTGATGCCCTGGGCGCGCCCCTCCTCGTTGGTATGGACGCGAAGGTCGAGGCCGAAAGCTTTCGCGGTCTCGTCGCGGAAGCGGATCATCTCGCGGAACTTCCACGTCGTGTCGACATGGAGGAGCGGGAAAGGCAAAGGCGCCGGGAAGAAGGCCTTCCGCGCCAGATGGAGCATGACCGAGGAATCCTTGCCGATCGAATAGAGCATGACCGGCCGCTCGAAGGTCGCGACCACCTCGCGCATGATGAAGATCGCCTCGGCTTCGAGGCGGCGGAGATGGGGCAGTGCTTCGCTGGGCATTTCTCGACGATCCCTTGGCGGGCTTTCAACCACAGGCGGCGGGGCGGCTCAAGCACGCCGTCACCGTTTTGAGTGGGAGATCATGGCGCGCGTCGCGCCGGAACAGCCCGTATTAGAACGGCTTTGCCGGCGCGGCGAGGGCGCAGGTGCCGAGCGCGACAAACCATGGATTGCGATAGGCCTCACTCCCTTCCGCAGCGCCCGGCCCGTAGCGGAGGGGCACGCCGTCAAGCGTGAGGGTGCGGCCGCCGGCGGCGCGGAGCACCGCGTCTCCCGCCGCCGTGTCCCACTGCATGGTCGTCCCCATGCGCGGATAGAGGTCGGCGCGGCCCTCGGCGAGACAGCAGAATTTCAGGGAGGAGCCAGCGGCGACGAGGGTGCGGACCGGGTAGCGCGCGATGAAGGCGTCGGTCTCCGGCGTACGGTGCGACTTCGAGGCGACGACGTCGAGGCGCTCGGGCGCGACGCGGACGGCGAGCGGACGGCGCGCTCCTCCACCCGCCGGGATCATCCAGGCACCCTCCCCGGCCATGCCGACGAAGGTCTCGCCGCTCGCCGGCACATGGACGACGCCGACGACCGGCACGCCGTCGCGGACGAGGGCGACGTTGACGGTGAAATCGTCCCCGCCGCGCACGAATTCCTTGGTGCCGTCGAGGGCATCGACCAGGAAGAAGGCGCCACCGACGGCGGGCACGTGACCGGCGGCACAGGCCTCCTCGGCAATGATCGGGACACCGGGCGCGGCGTCGCGGATGGCGGCGATGAGGATCGCCTCCGCCGCACGGTCGGCCTCGGTGACCGGCGTCGCATCGGCCTTGCGCTCGGCTCTATAGCCGCGACGGCGCACGTCGAGGATCGCGCGCCCGGCCGCGACGGAAGCGGTGGCGAGCGCCTCGGCGAGGCGGCAGTCAGCGGAAACGTCCATTGCGGCGCGTTCTTAGCCCATCGCGCGGAAAAGAAAAGGCCCGCCGGAGCGGGCCTTCCCCTATCGGCAGCCCGCTCAGGCGGCGAGGCCGGGGCCGTCCGGATCGGCGAAGGCGAGGCCGAGGCTCTCGGCGACCGCCTGGTGCGTGACCTTGCCGCGATGGATGTTGAGGCCGGCGCGGAGATGGGGGTCGGCGGCAAGCGCGGCGAGGCCGTGATCGGCGAGCGCGAGGCCGAAGGGCAGCGTCGCGTGGTTGAGCGCATGGCTCGAGGTCAGCGGCACGGCGCCGGGCATGTTGGCGACGCAGTAGTGGACGATGCCATCGACGACGAAGGTGGGATCGGCATGGGTGGTGGCATGCGAGGTCTCGAAGCAGCCGCCCTGGTCGATGGCGACGTCGACGAGCACGGCGCCTTTCTTCATGCTGGCGAACTGGGCACGCGAGACGAGCTTCGGCGCCGAGGCGCCGGGAACGAGCACGGCGCCGATGACGGCGTCGGCGGTGGCGATCTCCTCGGCAAGCGCGCCGCGGGTCGAGAAGCGGGTATGGACGCGGCCGTCGAAGAGATCGTCGAGGTAGCGGAGGCGCGGTAGCGACTTGTCGAGGATGGTGACCTCGGCACCGACGCCGATCGCGACCTTGGCGGCCTGGGTGCCGACGACGCCGCCGCCGATGACCACGACCTTGCCGGGGGAGACGCCGGGCACGCCGCCGAGCAGCACGCCGCGGCCGCCATTCGGCTTCTGCAGGGCGGTGGCCGCAGCCTGGATCGAGAGCCGGCCGGCGACCTCGCTCATCGGGGCCAGCAACGGCAGGCCGCCATGGGAATCCGTGACGGTCTCATAGGCGACCGCGGTGACGCCGGAGGCGATGAGGCCGCGGGCCTGGTCGGGATCGGCGGCGAGATGCAGGTAGGTGAAGAGTATCTGGCCGGGGCGCAACTGGGCCCATTCCTGCGGCTGGGGCTCCTTGACCTTCACGACCATGTCGGCTCTGGCGAAAATCTCCGCCGCGGTATCGGCAATGGCGGCGCCGGCGGCGCGATAGGCCGCATCGTCCGCATCAATACCCGCGCCTGCCTTGGTCTCGACCAGAACCTTGTGGCCGTGCGCCGTATATTCGCCGACCGCTCCGGGAGTAAGGCCCACGCGGGCCTCGCCGCTTTTGATCTCTTTTGGCACGCCAACCAGCATGACTACCTCCTTGGTGCGACAGAGCCACTGGAATGGACAAGAATACTCCTCCTTCCGCGGTGTTTCCGTGCGTTCCCGCTTGTTCGCAACGCGATCTGCGCAGTATTATCAGCCACTCTCGCTGGAATTCGGTGTTTTCGTGCAACTGGATACATTCGATCGCAAGATAGCTGCCGTG
Source organism: Hyphomicrobiales bacterium (assembly GCA_017305635.1). Classification (GTDB taxonomy): domain Bacteria; phylum Pseudomonadota; class Alphaproteobacteria; order Rhizobiales; family Kaistiaceae; genus JAFKKF01. Next base: position 75,317 of record JAFKKF010000017.1, read on the forward strand.
CTCGCCGAGGAAGGCCGGCTGCCGACGGTGGAGCTTGCCGCCCGCGTCGGCCTGTCGCCTTCGGCCTGCACGCGACGGATACAGAGCCTCGAGGCGGAAGGCGTGATCCAGGGCTATCGTGCGCTGATCGACCGGGACGCGCTCGGCCTCGGCATCAATATCTTCGTGGAGATCACGCTGGAGCGGCAGAACGACGACGCGCTGCGCGCCTTCGAGACGGCGCTGGCGGAATGCCCGAACGTGCTCTCGTGCCACCTGATGTCGGGGGCGAGCGACTACCTGATCCATATCGTGGCGCGCGACCTCTCGGATTTCGAGCGGCTGCATGCCAATGTGCTCGGGCACCTGCCGGGCGTGTCCCGGATCGAATCCAAGTTCTCGCTCCGCGAAGTCATAGACCGACCCCTGGCGCCCATCTGATGAAGCATTTCGACGTCGTGATCGTGGGGGGCGCCGTGCATGGTGCCTCCGCCGCCTACCATCTTGCCGCGAGCCCCGACTTCGACGGAACCGTCTGCCTGATCGAGAAGGACCCGACCTTCCAGCGGGCGGCGACGGCGCTCTCGGCCGGCTCGATCCGCCAGCAGTTCTCGACCGCCATCAACATCGAGATATCGCTCTTCGGCGTCCGGTTCCTCCGCGACGTTGGCACCATCCTCGAAGTGGAGGGCGACCGGCCGACGATCGGGCTGCACGAAGGCGGCTACCTCTTCCTCGCGACAGATGCCGGCGCGGCGGTGCTCGCCGGGAACCACGCGCTCCAGAGGAAACTCGGCGCGGACATAGACCATCTCGATCCGGCCGGGCTGAAGGCGCGTTTCCCCTGGCTGTCGACCGACGAGATAGTCGCCGGCTGCCACGGCAACACGGGCGAAGGCTGGTTCGACGGCTACGGGCTGATGCAGGCGTTCCGGAAGAAGGCGAAGTCGCTCGGCGCGGAGCTGATGACCGGCGAGGTCGCGCGCATCGATCGCGACGGCGGACGAGCGACCGGAGTGACGCTTGCCGACGGGACGCGGATCGGCGCCGGCACGGTGATCGTGACCGCCGGTCCGGGCACGGTGCCGCTGCTTGCCAACGTGGGCGTGGCTCTCCCCGTCGAGCCGCGCAAGCGCCTGGTCTTCACCTTCTCCTGCCGCGAGAAGCTCCCGCGCTTTCCCCTCCTCATCGACCCGACGGGCATCTATGTGCGGCCGGAGGGCGAGATGTATCTTTGCGGCGGCGCGCCTTCGCCCGACGATGATCCGTTCGCCACCGATTTCGAGGTCGAGCACGGGTTCTTCGAGGAGGTGCTGTGGCCGGTGCTCGCCACCCGCGTGCCGGCCTTCGAGGCGATCCGGCCGGGGCGAAGCTGGGCCGGGCACTACGACATGAACCTCTTCGACCACAATGCCATCGTCGGGCCGGTGCCGGAGACGAGCGGGCTCCTCATCGCCGTCGGCTTCTCGGGGCATGGGCTCCAGCAATCGCCGGCCGTCGGACGCGGGCTGGCGGAGCTTGTCGCCCATGGCGCCTATCGCAGCCTCGACCTTTCGCCGCTCGGCTATGGACGGATCGCGCGGGGCGAGGCGCTCAACGAGAAGAACGTGGTGTAGGGCGCGTCCTTCACGCGGCCCCTCCACCATGCTTCGCATGGTCCCCCTCCCCCGCTCCGCAGGGGAGGAACCAGGTCGCGCGTTTGATGAAGGGAGGTTCCTCCCCGTTTACGGGGGAGGGGGACCGGCGAAGCCGGTGGAGGGGGCGCCGGTTCCCGCAGGAGCAGAAGACAAAACGGGCGCCCGAGGGCGCCCGTTCCGTTCATGCGAGGAGCGCAAGGCTACTGCTTGAAGCCCGCGGCGTCGGTGACGTCGTGGGTCCAGGCGCCTTCCGGCTGCTTGGTGATGATCTTCTGGTCGAGGACCATCTTGGCCGTGCGGTCGAAGGCGGCCGGGTCGAGGACGCCGTTGGAGCCCTCGGTCAGCTTGTCGACTTCCTTGATCATGTACTGCTGGTGGGCAAGCGTCTGGGCGCCGGTATCGTCGTTGTTGATGACGATCTGCGCGGCCTCTTCGGGATGCTCGCGGGCATAGTCCCAGCCCTTCATCGAGGCCTTCACGAAGCGCGTCATCTTGTCGAAGAAGGCCTTGTCCTTGAGCTTGTCCTCGAGGACGTAGAGGCCGTCCTCGAGCATGTCGTTGCCCATCTCGGTGTAGTTGAAGACGGTGAGGTCATCGAGCTTGAAGCCGGCATCGAGGGCCTGGCCGAGCTCGTTGTAGGTCATGACCGAGATGCAGTCGGCCTGCTTCTGGATGAGCGGCTGGACATCGAAGCTCTGCTTGATGACCGTGACGCCGTCAGCGCCGCCTTCGGTCGGCATGCCGATCTTGTTCATCCAGGCGTAGAACGGGTATTCGTTGCCGAAGAACCAGACGCCGAGGGTCTTGCCCTTGAAGTCGGCCTCCTTGGTGATGCCGGTCGACTTCGGGCAGATCATCAGGAGACCGGACTTCTTGTAGGGCTGGGCAATGTTGACCAGCGGCACGCCCTTCTCGCGGGCGGAGAGCGCGGCGGCCATCCAGTCGACGATGACGTCGGCGCCGCCGCCGGCGATCACCTGCTCGGGGGCGATGTCGGGGCCGCCGGGCTTGATGGTGACGTCGAGGTTCTCGTCGGTGTAGAAGCCCTTGTCCTTGGCGACGTAGTAGCCGGCGAACTGAGCCTGCGTCACCCATTTCAGCTGCAGCGTCACGGGGTCGGCCGCCGAAGCCGAGCCCATGCCCAGCCCAAGCGCCGCCGCCGCAACCAGTCCAATCATCGCTTTCTTCATGTACCTCTCCCTGTGAGGTGGTTGTTCACGTCCGGAAGGACGGATGCCAGAAGGTGCATGCGCGCTCGATGAGCGCCATGACGCCATAGAATACGGAGCCGGCTAAGGCCGCAACCGCGATTTCCGCCCACACCATGTCGATCGACATGCGGCCGACCTCGGTCGAGATGCGGAAGCCCATGCCGACGATCGGCGTGCCGAAGAACTCGGCGACGATGGCGCCGATGAGGGCAAGGGTGGTGTTGATCTTGAGGCCGTTGAAAATGAAGGGGAGCGCGGCCGGAAGCCGCAGCTTGAAGAGGGTTTGCCCATGGCTGGCGGCATAGGTGCGCATCAGGTCGCGCTGGATGCGGTCGGCGGCATCGAGCCCGGCGAGCGTGTTCACCAGCATGGGGAAGAAGGTCATGATGGCGACGACCGCCGCCTTGGACGGCCAGTCGAAGCCGAACCACATGACCATGATCGGCGCGATGCCGATGATCGGCAGCGCCGAGACAAGGTTGCCGATGGGGAGCAGGCCGCGCTTCAGGAAGGGGATCCGGTCGACGAGCAGGGCGAAGAGGAAGCCCGCCCCCGAACCGATGGCGAAGCCGGCGATCACGGCCTTGAGGAAGGTCTGCCGGAAATCGGCCCAGAGGGTCGGCAGCGAGGCGGCGATGCGCGCACCGATCGCCGAGGGCGGCGGGAGGAGGACCGGAGGCACGCCAAGCGCGCGGGTCACCACCTCCCAGAGGAAAAGCAGCCAGATCCCGAAGAGCGCCGGAACGAGGATGCGGAGGAGGAGCGAGCCGAGCCGGCCGCCGGCGCGAAGCAGCGACAGGCGCGTGACGAGCAGCCAGGCAAGCAGCCAGACGGCGAGGAAGAGGCCCCAGAAGCCGGCCGTGTCGGCAAGGAAGGTGCCGAAGCCGACCGGACCGCTGCCATCGGCGGGACGCTGGCCGAAGGTCCAGGCCGGTGCCGCGGCGGCGAAGCGCGGCAGGAAGAGGTAGATATAGGCGGCGCCGGCATGGGCGCCGATGAAGAGCGCCTCGATGCTCGCCTCCCGGCCCGCCGGCCAGACGGCGAAGATGGCGGCAAGGCCGACCGTCCAGACGACGAGGAAGCCGGCAAGCCCGTCGTCGACGAGGAATATGGTCGAGCGGCCGTCGGCGAGCGGCAGGGCGACCGCCGCGACGACCGCGACGAGGGCCAGCAGCGCCTGCCAGGACGGGCGGCTCATGCGGGGCGGGCTCCCATGTGGCGGAAGACCAGCCGGCCGACCAGCCCGACGATGCCGACGAGGACGGCGGCCATGAGCGCGGCGGCGAAAAGCGCGGCCCAGATCTGGATGGTCTGGCCGTAGTAGGAGCCGGTGAGCAGCCGCGCGCCGAGGCCGGCGACGGCGCCGGTCGGCATCTCGCCGACGATGGCGCCGACGAGCGCGGCGGCGACGGCGACCTTCATGGAGACGAAGAGGAACGGCAGCGCCGACGGCCAGCGCAGCTTCCAGAATGTCTGCCATCGGCTGGCATTGTAGGTGCGCATCAGGTCGAGGTGCATCGGCTCGGGCGAGCGCAGCCCCTTCACCATGCCGACGGTGACGGGGAAGAAGGAAAGGTATGTCGAGATGACCGCCTTCGGCAGCAGGCCGACGACCCCGACGGCGGCAAGCACGACGATGACCATGGGCGCGATGGCGAGGATCGGAATCGTCTGCGACGAGACGATCCACGGCATGAGACTGCGGTCGAGGCTCGGTACGTGGACGATGAGGATGGCGAGGCCGATGCCGAGCAGCGTCCCGATGACGAAGCCGACGAGGGTCGAGGAAAGCGTGATCCAGCCGTGGTAGACGAGGCTGCGCTTGGCCGTGGGCGGCACGAGGAAGGTGGTGTTGTAGACCTCCTCGGCGACCTGGTGCGGCGCCGGCAGGCGCGGCTTGTCCTGCGACCAGGTGGCCTTGACGAAGTCCGGCCAGTCGCGCGTGACGCCGGCGCGCTCGTCGGCGAAGTTCTGTGCCGTGGCGTTGAGGGCCACGGCGCCGACATACCAGATGGCGACGATGGCGGCGGCGACGACGAGGATGGCGACGAAGCTCGAATTGAGAAAGCGGACGAGGATGTTCGGCCGCTTCGGCGCATAGGCGAAGATCTCGGTGCCGGCGGTCATTCCCCCGCGCTCCGCGTCCGGCGGCCGATCCCGCCCGCCATGCTCCTAGTCCTCATAGGAGTGCCCGGCACGGAGGCCGTCGCGGACGCGCGCGGCGATCTTCAGGAATTCCGGCGTCTCGCGGATATCGAGGTCGCGTTCGCGCGGCAGGTCGGAGGTGATGACGTCGTGGACCTTGCCGGGACGCGGCGTCATGACGACGATGCGGGTCGACAGGAACACCGCCTCGGGCAGCGAGTGGGTGACGAAGATCACGGTCTTGCCGGTCTTCGCCCAGAGCTCGAGGAGCTGCTGGTTGAGGCGGTCGCGGACGATCTCGTCCAGCGCTCCGAAGGGCTCGTCCATGAGGAGGAGGTCGGGCTCGACGGCCAGCGCCCGGGCAATGGAGACGCGCTGCTGCATGCCGCCGGAAAGCTGCCAGGGGAACTTGCGCTCGAAGCCGGTGAGGTTGACGTGGGCGAGGTTCTCGGCGACGCGGCGATCGCGCTCGGCCTTGTCGATGCCCATGATCTCGAGCGGCAGGGCGACGTTGCGGGCGACGTTGCGCCAGGGGTAGAGCGCCGCCGCCTGGAAGACGTAGCCGTAGCCGCGGTTACGCCGGGCCTCCTCCGGCGTCACGCCATTGACCGAGATGGAGCCGGCCGTCGGCTGCTCGAGATCGGCGATGACGCGTAAGAGCGTGGTCTTGCCGCAGCCGGACGGACCGATCAGCGAGATGAACTCGCCGCGATGGACGCTGAGGTCGATGCCGGAAAGCGCATCGACCGGCCCGTCATTGGTCATGAAGGTCAGCGACAGGTTGCGGACGTCGATGACCACCGGCGCAGGCGGCACCGGCGCCGGCGCCCGCTCGACGGGGACCACCGCGCCGCCGGCGGCTGCCGCGGCGAGGGGCGGCGTGCTCCGCTTCTGGGCTATCGCCCTCAGGATCCCCGCGCCCCGTGGTGCCGCCGCCTCGTCCGTCATCAGACCCCCATGGGCATGTTGGCGGCCGAGCGCTGAACCGCCTGGGGCGTGGTCAGCGCCTTCCACGAGGAAAGCGCCTGATTGACCGGCGCATTGGCCGGCCGCTCGATGAACTTGCCCCGTCCGTCCTCGGCCGTGATCTTGCCGTCCTCGAATACGATCTCGCCCCGCGACAGGGTATAGCGCGGGAGGCCCGTCACCTCAAAACCCTCGAAGACATTGTAGTCGATGGCCGAGGCCTGGGTCTTGGCGCTGATCGTCTTCTTCTTCTTCGGGTCGAAGACGACGATGTCGGCATCGGCACCGACGAGGATCGCGCCCTTGCGCGGATAGATGTTGAGGATCTTGGCGATATTGGTCGAGGTCGCGGCGACGAATTCGTTCATCGTCAGGCGGCCGGTATTGACCCCCTTGGTCCACAGTACCGGGATGCGGTCCTCGAGGCCGCCGGTGCCGTTCGGGATGCGGGTGAAATTGCCGACGCCCATCCGCTTCTGCTCGGTGGTGAAGGCGCAATGGTCGGTGGCGACGACCTGGAGCGAGCCGGCGGCGAGGCCCGCCCAGAGCGAATCCTGGTTGACCTTGTCGCGGAAGGGCGGGGACATGACGCGGCGGGCGGCATAGTCCCAGTCCCGATTGAAATATTCGCCCTCGTCGAGGGTGAGGTGCTGGATGAGCGGCTCGCCATAGACGCGCTTGCCGAGCGACCGGGCACGGCGGATGGCTTCGTGGGAGAGCTCGCACGAGACGTGCACGACATAGAGCGGCACGCCCGCGGCATCGGCGATCATGATCGCCCGGTTGGTGGCCTCGCCCTCGACCTCGGGCGGCCGCGAATAGGCGTGGCCCTCGGGACCGGTAGTGCCGGCCTCCATGTATTTCTGCTGCAGGCGGGCGACGACGTCGCCGTTTTCGGCATGGACGAGCGGCAGCGCACCGAGCTCGGCGCAGCGCAGGAACGACTGGTACATCTCGTCGTCGTTCACCATCAGCGCGCCCTTGTAGGCCATGAAGTGCTTGAAGGTGTTGACCCCGCGGCCGACCACCTCGGCCATCTCCTTCCAGACCTGCTCGCCCCACCAGGTGATCGCCATGTGGAAGGAATAGTCGCCGGCCGCCTTGCCGGCCTTCTGCTGCCAGGCCTGGAAGGCCTCGATCAGCGACTCGTTCGGATTGGGCAGCACGAAATCGACGACCATGGTGGTGCCGCCGGAAATCGCCGCCTTGGTGCCGGAGGAGAAGTCCTCGTAGGCGGTGGTGCCCATGAAGGGCATTTCGAGGTGGGTATGCGGATCGATGCCACCCGGGAAGACGTAGCAGCCGGACGCGTCGATGACCTTGTCGCCCTTCAGGCCCTTGCCGATCGCGGCGATGGTCTCGCCCTCGACCAGGATGTCGGCGGGATAGGTGAGATCGGCGGTGACGACGGTGCCGCCCTTGATCAACGTGGACATCGGCTACTCCTCATCCGGAAATGCGTGCAAGAAACGTGCGAGGCCGGCGGAACCGGCGATCATTGGTCCTCGTCTTCGTCCTCGTCGGGCTCCACCGCGAGGGGCGTCGAGACCATGCGGCTGACGAAGGGCCCGTCGAAGGTGAACAGGTGCTCGAACTGGCCATGGTCGATGACCTTGCCGTCGCGCGAGCGGACGAGCTGGTCGACGATCACGCGGGTCTCTCCCGCTGGCCCGGGCTCGATGCGCACCGGCTCCATGATCGGATCGACCTTCGCCCAGAGGGCGGTGAAATAGGCGCGGAGCGCCTCACGGCCGGAGACGGTGCCGCCAGTCTCGGCATTCGGCCAGGTCGCGCCGGGGCCAAGGTGGACGAGAGCAGCGTCGAGGTTGCGCTGGTTGAGGGCGCGGTAGAGCGCCTCAATGGTGGCGGTACGGTCGGCGGCCATGTTCCCTCCCTGCCCTTCTCGACTAGGGCACGATCTCGGCGGTCTCGAGCACGGCGCGGAGCAGCACGTCCGCCCCGCCCTCGGCCCACTCCTTGGAGATGTTCTCGGCCTCGTTATGGCTGAGGCCGTCGACGCAGGGGCACATGATCATGGTGGCGGGCGCCACCTTCGCCGCCCAGCAGGCATCGTGGCCGGCACCGGAAATGATGTTCATGTGGCTGTAGCCGAGATCCTCGGCGGCCTTGCGGACACGGGCGACGAGCGTCGGGTCGAAGGTCACCGGATCGAAATGGCCGACCGGCTCGATGGCGCATTTGACGCCAAGCGCCTCGCAGATTTCCGGGGCCTCGGCCTCGATGCGGGCGCGCATGGCGTCGAGCTTCGCCTGGTCCGGCGAGCGGATGTCGACGGTGAAGACGACCTTGCCGGGAAGGACGTTCCGCGAGTTCGGCGAGAAGAACACCTGGCCGACGCCGCCGACGGCGCCGGGCTGGTTGTCCATCGCTATCCTTTGGACCATTTCGAAGATGCGGGCCATGGCGAGGCCGGCATTGACGCGCATGTTCATCGGCGTCGAGCCGGTATGGGCCTCCTTGCCGGTGAGGGTGAATTCGAGCCACCAGAGGCCCTGGCCATGGGTGACGACGCCGACCTGCTTGCGTTCGGCCTCGAGGATCGGACCCTGCTCGATGTGATACTCGAAATAGGCATGCATCCTGCGGGCGCCGACCTTCTCGTCGCCGACCCAGCCGATGCGCTTCAGCTCGTCGCCGAAGGTCTTCCCGTCGGGGTCCTTGCGACCATAGGCATAGTCGAGGCTGAACTGGCCGGCAAAGACGCCCGACGCCATCATGGCGGGGGCGAAGCGGGCACCCTCCTCGTTGGTCCAGTTGACGATGACGATGGGACGCCTGGTGCGGATGCCGAGGTCGTTCAGCGTGCGGACGAGCTCCAGCGCGGAAAGCACGCCGAGGACGCCGTCATAGCGGCCGCCGGTCGGCTGGGTGTCGAGGTGGCTGCCGACATAGACCGGATCGAGGTCCGGCTCGGTTCCCTCGCGCCGGGCGAACATGGTGCCCATCTGGTCGACGCCCATGGTGAGACCGGCATCGTCGCACCATTTCTTGAACAGCTTCCGCCCCTCGGCATCGGCGTCGGTCAGCGTCTGGCGATTGCTGCCGCCGGCGATGCCGGGACCGATCTTCGCCAGCTCATGGATCGAATCCCACAGACGGTCGGCATTGATGCGGAGATTGTCGGAGGGATTGGGCATTCAGGACGACTCCACGGAATATCTGGACCGCGCCCCCTCCACCAGCTTCGCTGGTCCCCCTCCCCCGCTTCGCAGGGGAGGAACCAGGTCGCGCGCGTGGTGAGGAAGGTTCCTCCCCCGTTTACGGGGGACGGGGACCGGCCGCAGGCCGGTGGAGGGGGCGCCGCCCGACTCCATCAATGCTGCGTGCTCGGGAAGGTGAAGACGGCGCCGGACTTGATGCCGTCGGGCCAGCGCGTGGTGACGGTCTTCAGACGCGTGTAGAAATGCACGCCTTCCGGTCCGTAAATGGCGTGGTCGCCGAAGAGCGAGCGCTTCCAGCCGCCGAAGGAATGATAGGCGACAGGCACCGGGATCGGCACGTTGATGCCGACCATGCCGACCTCGATCCTGTCGGCGAAGGAACGCGCGGCATCGCCGTCGCGGGTGAAGATCGCGGTGCCGTTGCCATATTCATGCTGGTTGATGAGCTTGACGGCGTGGTCGTAGTTCGGCGAGCGCACGACCGAGAGGACGGGGCCGAAGATCTCTTCCCTGTAGATGGTCATGTCCGAGGTGACGCGATCGAAGAGCGTGCCGCCGACGAAATAGCCGTTCTCGTAGCCCTGCAGCTTGAAGCCGCGACCATCGACGACCAGCTCGGCGCCTTCCTTGACGCCCTGGTCGATGTAGCCGAGCACCTTCTGCTGGTGCTGCTTGGTGACGAGGGGGCCCATCTCGGCCTCGGGATCGGTGGCTGGCGCGATCTTCAGCTGGCGGATGCGCGGGGCGAGCGTCTCGACCAGCTTGTTGGCGGTCTCCTCGCCGACCGGAACGGCGACCGAGATCGCCATGCAGCGCTCGCCGGCCGAGCCGTAGCCGGCGCCCATCAGCGCATCGGCCGCCTTGTCCATGTCGGCGTCGGGCATGACGATCATGTGGTTCTTGGCGCCGCCGAGCGCCTGGACGCGCTTACCGTGATAGGTGCCGGTGCGATAGACGTATTCGGCGATCGGCGTTGAGCCGACGAAGCTCACCGCCTTGATGTCCGGATGGGTGAGGATCGCGTCGACGACCTCCTTGTCGCCGTGGACGACGTTGAGGACGCCGTCGGGGAAGCCGGCCTGCTTGAAGAGCTCGAAGACGATCATGACGGCGGAGGGATCGCGCTCCGACGGCTTCAGGATGAAGGTGTTCCCGCAGGCGATGGCCACCGGATACATCCAGAGCGGAACCATGGCGGGGAAGTTGAAGGGCGTGATGCCGGCGCAGACGCCGACCGGCTGGCGATCGGAATGGGTGTCGATGCCGGGGCCGACATGGCGGGAGAACTCGCCCTTCAGGAGGTGCGCGATGCCGCAGGCGAAATCGACCACCTCGATCCCGCGCTGGACCTCGCCGACAGCATCCGCATGGGTCTTGCCGTGCTCGGCGGAGATGGCCTTGGCGATGCGGTCGGTATTCTCGTCGAGGAGCTGCTTGAAGCGGAACATGAAGCGGGTGCGGCGAAGCGGAGGCATGTCGGCCCAGGCCGGCAGAGCCAGCTTGGCCGCGGCGACCGCCGCATCGAGCTCGGCCTTGGTGGAGAGCGGCAGGATGCCGCTCTGCTCGCCGGTTGCCGGGTTGAAGACCGGCTGCGTGCGCGGGCTGGTGGACTTGGTCAGCACGCCGCCAATGGCGTTCATGATGGTCTGCATGTCAGGCTCCCTGCGTTCCGTCATTCCAGTATGCGGAACGTTTATTCTGTTCCCCTCAGGAAGGGAATGGCCGTTCCGATCAGGCGAGGTTCTTCAGGATCCCGGTGAGGGTGTCGAAGATCTGGTCGATCTCCGACTTCTCGATGATCAGCGGCGGCGACATGGCGATGATGTCGCCGGTGGTGCGGATCATCAGGTTCTTCTCGAAGGCCTCGAGGAAGGCGGTAAAGGCGCGCTTGGTGGGCGATCCGGCGATCGGCTCGAGCTCGATGGCGCCGATGAGGCCGGAATTGCGGATGTCGATGACGTGGGGCAGGCCGCGGAGCCCGTGCAGGCGCTCCTCCCAGTAAGGCGCGAGCTCGGCGCCGCGGGTGAGCAGGCCCTCTTCCTCGTAGATGTCGAGGGTGGCGAGGCCGGCGGCGGAGGCGACCGGGTGTGCCGAATAGGTGTAGCCGTGGAACAGCTCGATCATGTGGTCGGGGCCGTTCATGAAGGCATCGTAGATTTCCTTCTTCACGAAGACGGCGCCCATCGGAATGACGCCGGAGGTGATGCCCTTGGCGGTGGTGATCATGTCCGGCACGACGCCGTAATAGTCGGTGGCGAAGGGCGTGCCCATGCGGCCGAAGCCGGTGATGACCTCGTCGAAGATGAGCAGGATGCCGTGCTTGTCGCAGATGGCGCGGAGGCGCTCGAGATAGCCCTTCGGCGGGATGAGGACGCCGGTCGAGCCGGCGACCGGCTCGACGATGACGGCGGCGATGGTCGAGGCATCGTGGAGCGCCACCAGCCGCTCGAGGTCGTCGGCAAGCTCGGCGCCGTGCTGGGGCTGGCCCTTGGAGAAGGCGTTCCGCGCGATGTCGTGGGTGTGGCGGATATGGTCGACGCCGGTCAGCATCGTGCCGAAGAACTTGCGGTTGGTCGGGATGCCGCCGACCGAGATGCCGCCGAAATTGACGCCGTGATAGCCGCGCTCGCGGCCGATGAGGCGGAAGCGGGTGCCCTCGCCCCTCGCGCGCTGATAGGCGATGGCGATCTTCAGCGCGGTCTCGACCGACTCCGAACCGGAATTGGTGAAGAAGACGTGGTCGATGCCCAGCGGCATGTAGGTCACCAGCCGCGCGGCGAGCTCGAAGGCCTTGGGGTGGCCCATCTGGAAGGCGGGCGCGTAGTCGAGCTCCTTCACCTGGCTCGCCACCGCGTCGACGATCTTCTGGCGGCCGTGGCCGGCATTGCAGCACCAGAGGCCGGCGGTGGCGTCTAGAACCTTGCGACCGTCGGCGGAGCGGTAATACATGCCCTCGGCGGCGACGAGCATGCGCGGCGCCTTCTTGAACTGCCGGTTGGCGGTGAACGGCATCCAGAACGCTTCGAGATTGTTCGTCGCCACGCGGGTGCGCGAATCCGTCCCGGGCTTGCGCGCTTCCATGCCTGCCATTCCAGCCTCCGTTGAGCCTTCACGCCGGGCGTCGCCCGGCATCCCCGCCATATTCCCACATTGACGCGGGCGCCGGCGTGCGATTGCGCACAGCGCCCTTTTCATCTAGGAAAAACGGTGAGTTTTCCTGACCAATTGGTCAAGGGAAAACTAGACAGGTTGAGAGGCCCGCTCAAGGCTTTTCCGATGCCGGGACCGTGGCACGCCAGCGCGGCCGGGCTTGCCGAGAGGTGGCAGATTGGCGGATGCCGGCATCGCGCGCGCCGGCCGGACACGGCGCCGGACGCGCATCCAGGAAGCCAACGAGGAACGCATCCTCGACGCCGCGCTGGAGGTATTCTCCACCTACGGCCTGCGCGGCGCGACGGTCGACCAGATCGCCGCGGTCGCCGGCATGACCAAGCCGAACCTCCTCTACTATTTCCGCCGCAAGGACGACATCTACCTCGCCGTCCTGCAGCGCACGCTCGACATGTGGCTGACGCCGCTGGAGGCGCTTTCCGCCGCGGGCGACCCGATGACCGAGATCACTGCCTATGTCGACCGCAAGCTGGAGATGAGCCGCGACAATCCGAAGGCCTCGCGGCTCTTCGCCATGGAGGTGATGCAGGGCGCGCCGGTGATCGATGCGGTGCTGAAGGGCCGGCTGAAGGCGCTGGTCGACGAGAAGGCCGCGGTGATCGCCGGCTGGATCAAGGCGGGACGGCTGCAGCCGGTCGACCCCCATCACCTGATCTTCATGATCTGGGCGACGACGCAGCATTATGCCGACTTCGACGTCCAGGTCCGCGCGGTGCTCGGCGGCGTGGCGCGGGAATCGCTGCATTTCGAACGGGCGCGGGCGACGCTCGACCAGGTCTTCCTGAAAGGCATAAAGGGGCCGGTCTAGCCCCTTCCCCTCGCCATCCGACCATCGAAGCCGCCACCGGAGTGCCCGCTTGTCGTCCAATGCCACCATCCGCTCCACCGAAATCCTCGCCGACAACTGGGCGAAGCTGAAGCGCGTGACCTTCGACCTCGTCCGGCGGGACGGGCGGAAGTCGACCGTGGTGCGGGAAGTCTACGAATATGGCGACGGCGCCGCGGTGCTGCCCTACGACGCCTCGCGCGGCACGATCCTGCTGGCGCGCCAGTTCCGGGTCGCGGCGGAACTGCACGGCGGCAACGGCTTCCTGCTCGAGGCCTGCGCCGGGCTCCTCGACGGCGACACGCCCGAGGCCTGCGCGCTGCGCGAGGCGGAGGAGGAGCTCGGCTGCCGCATCCGCGACCTGAAGCGCCTCGCCACCGCCTATGCGGCGCCGGGCGCCATCGCCGAGCGCCTCAGCCTGTTCACCGCGCGCTATTCCAGGGCGGATCGCATCTCGACCGGCGGCGGCCTCGAGGGCGAGGGCGAGGACATCGAGGTCGTGGAGATGCCGCTCGCCAGGGCCTTCGCGGCGATCGGGAAGGACATCATCGACATGAAGACCATCCTCCTCCTCTATGCGCTCATGGCCGAGACCGGCGACGGCGGGCAGGCCTCGCGATGAGCGCCGTGGATCCGCATGGCGGCCAGCCGGTCCTCTTTGCCGGCGCCGCGACCGGCGAGGCGAAGGGGGCGATGATCCTCGTCCACGGGCGCGGGGCGGATGCACGCGACATCCTCGGCCTCGCCGAATATTTCGGACGCCCCGACCTCGCCTATGTCGCGCCGGAGGCGGCGGGCCACACCTGGTACCCGAACCGCTTCCTGGTGCCGGTGGAACAGAACGAGCCGTATCTTTCCTCGGCGCTCGGCGTGATCGCGGGGCTCGTCGCCGATATCGGGAAAGCCGGCATCGGGCCGGAGCGCGTCTTCCTCGTCGGCTTCTCGCAGGGCGCCTGCCTGGCACTCGAGTTCGCGGCGCGCAATCCCCGCCGCTATGGCGGCGTATTCGCCCTGTCGGGCGGGCTGATCGGGGCGAGCGTGCGGGCGGACAACTATTCCGGCTCGCTCGCCGGCACGCCGGTCTTCCTCGGCTGCAGCGACGTCGATCCGCACATTCCGCTCGCCCGGGTGAAGGAATCGAGCGCGGCGATGGCGGCGCTCGGCGGGACCGTTACCGAGCGCATCTATCCCGGCATGGGGCACACGGTGACCGGCGACGAGGTCGAGGAGATCCGCAAGGTGCTGGCGACGGTCGCGTAGCGCCCTTCACGCGCGCCCCTCCACCATCCTTCGGATGGTCCCCCTCCCCCGCTGCGCAGGGGAGGAACTCGCACCTACAATGGCTTCAGGCCGGCCTCGATCTGGGCGCGGCGGCCTTCGAGGAAAGGCGGCAGGGACAGGCGCTCGCCGAGCTTGTCGAGGGGCTCGTCGGTAGCGAAGCCGGGGCCGTCGGTGGCGATCTCGAAGAGGATGCCGTTCGGCTCGCGGAAATAGAGGCTGCGGAAATAGAAGCGGTCGACCTTGCCGGAATTGGGGATGCGCATGGCGCGCAGCCGGTCGGCCCAGGCGTCGTATTGCTGGTCAGTGGGGGTGCGGAAGGCGACATGGTGGACGCCGCCCTTGCCCTGGCGGGCCGGCGGCAGGTCGGGCTCGACCGCGACATGCAGCTCCGAGCCGGGACCGTGACCGCCGCCCATCTCGTAGACATGGACCTCGCGCTTCGTGCCGTTGACCTCGGCATAGTCGCGGACGCGCTTCATGTTCATGACGGCGGTGAGAACCTCGTCGGTCGGCTTGAGGTCGGGGACGCTGAGCGTGATCGGGCCGAGGCCGCGGATCTGGTTCGCGGCCGGCACCGGACTCCGCTCCCAGGGATGGGATTCGCCGATCCCGCCGTCATCGACCAGCGCCAGGCGCTGTCCTTCGGGATCCTCGAAATCGATGACCCTGCGACCATCGCGGTCGACGACGCCCGAATTGGCGATGCCCTTCTCGCGGAAATGCTCCAGCCACCACTTCAGGCTCTCCTCGCCGGCGACGCGCAGCCCGGTCCGGACGATCGAATGGGTGCCACGGCGCTCGCGGGCAGCCGGCCAGTCGAAGAAGGTAAGGTCCGAGCCGGGCGAGGCGAGCCCATCGGCATAGAAAAGGTGATAGGCGGAGACGTCGTCCTGGTTGACGGTCTTCTTGACCAGCCGGAGGCCGAGCGGGCCGGTATAGAAGGCGACATTCCCCGGCGCATCGGCGGAAATGGCCGTGAGATGGTGGATTCCGGTGAGCTGCATGGCGGGGCTCCCTGGGCCTCTTCGCTGTTCCATAGCGGAAGTCTTCCGCGATCGATATAGGGTGCAGGGCTCGCGCTTTCGACTGCGTCGGACGCACGGCTCCCAGCCAAATTCTCGGCGCAAAGGCGGGCAATGTTGCACGGAGCGCACGGCTCGCGGCGACGAGGCCCGACGCGTCCCCTGTCGGGTCGACTATCGCCCGCGACGGGGATAAAGAAACCGTCAGAGGTTGTCCTCTATCCTGCCCAGCGGGCATTTCGTCAGAGGCCGACGAGGAAGCAATGAACGTGTTCCTGCGCTTGAGGGGCGCGGTGGCAAGCGTGATCGGGGCGCTCCTGTTCGCGGGCGCGCCGGCGCTCGCGGCGGGCGATTCCTATTTCTGCCAGTCGCTCCAAGCGGACTATATCGCCCTCGGCAAGCAGCTCGGCAATGGCGGCGACCTCCGCCAGCAGCTCGCCAATGCCCAGGCCGCAGCGCGCCGCGCCGGCTGCCAGCGCTTCCTCTTCTTCGGACCGAAGCCGAGCAAATCCTGCCCGCAGCTCCTCGCCAAGGTCGACCAGCTGCAGAGCCAGGTGATGCGCTCGGGCGGCGGCGTGTTCGGCTTCGGCTTCTTCGGCCGGCCGGATGCGAGCCAGGAACGCAACCGCCTGCGCACCACGCTCACCGCCTATGGCTGCGACGTGCCGGTCGACGGGTATGGGGGGGGCCTGCGTACCATCTGCGTGAGGACCTGCGACGGCTACTATTTCCCGATCTCCAGCAATGGCAGCCAGAAGAGGTTCAAGGTGGACCAGGCCGTCTGCCAGTCCATGTACGGGCCGGGGCAGGCGGAAATCTACTATTACCGCTACCCGAGCGACGATGTCAGCATCGCGGTTTCGATGGGCGGCCGGCAATACGGCAAGCAGCCCTTCGCCTTCAACTACCGCTCGACGTTCGACGCCTCCTGCGCCGCCTCCTTCCACGGGCCGAACGGGCAGGCGATCGCCTCGACGCTGAAGCCTGCCACGGCGAAGCTGATCGCCGCCTATCTCGCACCGAAGGGCAAGCTGAAGCGCCAGCTCGATGCCGACATGCCCGCCATGGCCGGCGACGAGATGCCGCCCGACCAGGACGTGCCGGACGACGGCGCGCTTGCGGTTGCGGCGGAGCCGGCGGCGACGGCGGCGGTGCGCACGATAGGACCGTCCTACTATTACGAGCCGCTCGGCTCGCGCAGCGGCCCGCCGCCGAAGATTGCCGGATTCAAGGAGCCGGTGCTCGGCGACCGCATGGTGGGCGTCCGCGAGCTGCCGCCGAA
Organism: Hyphomicrobiales bacterium; assembly: GCA_017305635.1. Classification (GTDB taxonomy): domain Bacteria; phylum Pseudomonadota; class Alphaproteobacteria; order Rhizobiales; family Kaistiaceae; genus JAFKKF01. The sequence continues at coordinate 92,019 of JAFKKF010000017.1, forward strand.
TGCCCCGGTCGCGGCCTCGATCCTGCCTTTGCCGACGGACGGAAGATAGAGTTCCCGCCTCTTTCCGGAGACGATCCCGATGCACCGCCTCGCCCTGGCCGCCGCGGCGCTAGCCGCCCTTTGCCTCGCTTCGCCCGCCCTCGCCGCCGGCGTCCCGATAAGGACCGAGAAGCTCGCCAAGGACACCGAAGCCGCGACCATGTCGGTCGAATATCCGGTGACCGGCAATGCCGGCGTCGATGCCGAGGTCGCCGCCTGGGCGAAAGGCGAGTTCGACAATTTCGCGCAGCTCTCGACCGAGGACCGCCAGCCGGACGAGGCCGCCTACGAGCTCGAGATAACCTTCGAGGTGGAGCGCAACGACGCAACCGGCTTCGCGGTGCTGTTCACCGAGTACACCTTCACGGGCGGGGCGCATCCCAATAGCGATTTCACGACGTTCAACTACGTGATGCCCGAGGGCTGGCGCGTGTACCTGCCCGAGATATTCCAGGCGAAGGCGTTGAAGACGATTTCGTCGCTTGCCGTCGCCGCGCTGAAGAAGGACATGGGCGGGGATGCCGACAGCGAGACGATCGCCGACGGCGCCGGTCCGGCCTGGGACAATTTCGACGACTTCACCCTGAAGGCGGACAGGCTCGACCTCAACTTCTCCGCCTACCAGGTGGCCGCCTATGCGGCGGGACCGCAATTCGTCTCGATCCCGCTGTCGAAGCTGAAGGGCCTGATGCGGCCGGACTGGAAGGCGCCCGCCCCCTCCTTCGATTGCGCCAAGGCAGGGACCGCGATCGAGAAGGCGATCTGCGGCAGCGTGGAGCTCGCGCGTCTCGATCGCGGCGTGGCCGAGGCCTATGCGCGGAAGCTGAAATACTCGTTCGAAGACGGGGAGAAGGCGAAGAACCAGGCCGAGCAGCGCCAATGGCTCGCGGACCGCGACCAGAAATGCGGGAACGGCGATGCCGCGTGCCTCAAGGAGGTCTATGCCACCCGGCTGAAGGCGTTGACCGAGGCGGGCGGATAGGAGCCGAGGGCGAAGACCCCCGACAAAAACGCGCCGGGCGCGGCCCCTTGCGGAACCGACCCGGCGCTGCCCTCAGCCCGAGGGGCCGTCAGCGAAAGATCAGGAGCAGCCCTTGCGGCGCTCCCAGGATTGAATCTGGGCGACCTGGCTCTGCTCCCACTTGTTCAGCTTGCCGTAGGGCGGGAAGCAGGAATTGGGGAAGGCCGACTGGGTCTCCGGCTTCTGGAAGCAGAAGCCCTTGGAGGCATAGATGGCGTTCCGCGCGTACCAGAGCTGGCCGCAGCTCATGTAGGCATAGTTCGCGGCGGAGGCCGGGGCGGCCTCGATGAAGAGGCTGGCCGCGGCGACCGCGAGCGCGGCGGTACGGGCAAGCGAGGCGAACTTCATGGCGTTCTCTCCAGCGATTTGAACGACTCGAGCCAATCAGGGGCGGCGCCCGAGGGCGCTCGCAGCGAGCTGGCAGACTTCGGCTGTACGGCCGATGAACCGCCGGCGCCCGCTCCGACTTGGCAAGACGCTAGCTCCGAACGGTCGCGGATTCAGTAACCGCCGTCACAGAACCCGACTCTTCAAACGGCAATTGTGGCAGGGCTGCCACAAGCATCACCAAGAAATCACAGTCTCGACCCTTTGACGCCCCCTTGGCCGGCAATCCTCGGACATCGACCAAAGGGGGTCAGACATGAATGTGGTCAGCTGCGACTTCTATCGCATCAAGCCGGGCGTGCTGCCGCCGCAGGCAAAGCCGCGCACGCTCTATACGCTGCCGGGCCGGTTGCCGGCCTATCTCGATCCGGCGGAATGGGAACTGCTGTGGCACGACGCGCATCCCGCCCCGGCGATCGCGGCGGAAGTCGCGCGTCGCGGCTATTGCGTCACCGCGGTCGCGGCCTGAGGCCGACGCTTCCCGCTCAGGCGGACTTGCGGGCGCGCTGCCGCGCAGCAGCTGCCGGACGGCGCTGGTAGCCATAACGGAGCGCGGAGCGCTCGCGGGCCTTCTCGGCCTCCACCTCGCGGTTGCGCGGGGTCGCCTGGGTCTCGAGCGAATCGACCAGCCGCCGCGCGATCGCCGCGACATCCTCCACCGCCTTGTCGAACACAGCCTCGTTCGCCTTCGACGGCCGCGTGAAGCCGGAAAGCTTGCGCACGAACTGGAGCGCGGAGGCATGGACCTCCGCGTCGGTGGCGGGCGGATCGAAGTTGAACAGCGTCTTGATGTTGCGGCACATGGCGGGCCTCCTCGCCGGAGGAAGATAGGCGTCGCATGCAAGCGTGCAAGCGCTAGGACCGGCCGTAATCGTCCTCGTAGCGCTCGATGTCGTCCTCGCCGAGATAGTCGCCGCACTGGACCTCGATGATGGTCAGCGGGACGGAGCCGCGATTGGCGACGCGATGGATGGCGTGGAGCGGGATGTAGATGCTCTCGTTGGTGCGCACGGTCTTCGTGGCAAGAGTGCCGCGATCCATGCCGAGGGTGACCTCGCCCTCGCCGGCGACGACCGTCCAATGCTCGGAGCGGCGCCTGTGGCTCTGCAGCGAGAGCCGCGCGCCGGGCTTCACCTCCAGCCGCTTTACCTGGTGCGCCGGGCCGAGCTCGAGCGACTGATACCAGCCCCAGGGCCGGTAGTGGCGGGCGCGACCGCCCTGGACCCTGTCGCGGACCGCGCCGAGGGCGCCTACCAGATCCTTCACCGAATCGGCACGCTCGCGCGGCATGACGAGGACCGCGTCGCTGTCGGCGACGACGACGAGGTCCTTGACGCCGAGGAGCCCGACCACCGGCCGATCGGAGGAGACGAAGGAGCCGGTCGAGCCGACGAGCACCGCTTCCCCGACGCTGACATTGTCGTCCGCGTCCTTCTTCGCCGCATCCCAGACCGCGTGCCATGTGCCGAGATCGGACCAGTCGAAGCGGGCGGCGACGACCGCGGCGCGCTTGGTCTTCTCCATCACGGCACGGTCGAAGGCGATCTTCGGCGCCTTGTGGAAGGCGTCGCGGTGGAGCTCGGTGACGTTGCCGTCGCTGCTGCCGGAATCGATCGCCGCCTCGGCGGCGGCGAGCACGTCCGGCGCATGGGCGCGAAGCTCGGCAAGCGCAGTGGCGGCGCGCATGGTGAAGTTGCCGCTGTTCCAGAGATAGCCGGCGGCGGCGTAGCCCTCGGCAGCGGCGCGGTCGGGCTTCTCGACGAAGGCGGCGACGCGGTTGACGCCTTCGATCCCGGCAAGCGCCTCGCCGGGACTGATGTAGCCGAAGCCGGTGGCGGGCGCATCGGGACGGATGCCGAAGACGACGATCTCGCCGGCGGCAGCGGCCTTGCCGGCAAGCGCGGCGGTGGCGCGGAAGCCGGCGACGTCGCGGATCAGATGATCGGCGGCGAGCACGAGGATGGTCGCCTCCGGATCGCGGCGGGCGACAAAGGCGGCGGCAGCGGCCACGGCGGCGGCGGTATCGCGCGGCTCCGGCTCGAGGACGAGCGAGGCGGTGACGCCGGCATCCGCCAGCGCCTCACCGATCAGGAAACGGTGCTCGCGATTGGCGATGATGACGGGCTCGGCGAACAGCGCCGAATCCGAAACCCGTTCGAGCGTGCCGGCGAAGGTCGAGCGTCCGTCGACCAGGGGAAGGAAGGGCTTCGGCGAGATGTCGTTCGAGGCCGGCCAAAGGCGCGTTCCCGCCCCGCCGCACATGATCACCGGTACGATGCGCTGGATACGCTCTGGCACGTCGGATCCTTCCCTCGAGACCGCCGCCTTCCTACAGGCCTTGCGGCGCCAAGGGAAGGCGATCAGGCGATGTCGTCACGGCGCATGCGGCCGGCGGTCGCCTTCATGTATTCGAGCAGGTCGGCGACCTTGGCACTCGCCAGCGCGATGCGGCTGTCGGCGGCGCCGTAGTAGATGCGCACCTCGCCGTCGAGCTGGGTCCAGCCGCAGGGAAAGACGACCTTGTCGACGTCACCGAAGAGCTCGTAGTCGCGTTCGGGCTCGAAGACCCATTCGTCCGAGCGCGAGATGATCTTGGTCGGCATGTCGAGGTCGAGGAGGGCGAGGCCGAGCCGGTAGATGGCGCCGGAAGCGTTGACGCGGACGCCGTGATAGAGGATCAGCCAGCCCTCCTCGGTGCGCAGCGGCGGCGGCGACAGGCCGATCTTGTTGGCGTCCCACCAGCCGCCGCGCCGTGCGCGCAGCAGGATGTGGTGGTCGCCCCAGTGCTTCAGGTCGGGGGACCAGGAGAGCCATATATGCGCGCCGGTTCCCGAGGCCGCCGGGACCGGACGATGGAGCATCGCCCAGCGGCCGTTGAACTGCACAGGAAACAGCGCGGCATCCTTGTCGTCCGGCGGCATGACCGGACCGAGCCGCTGGAACTTCCTGAAGTCCGTCGTCGTGGCGAGCGAGACGAGCGGCCCGCCGACGGAGAAGGCGGTGTAGGCGATGGCGTAGTGCTTCGGCTCCTCGAGCCAGGTGATGCGCGGATCCTCGACGCCCCAGATCTCCTCCGGGTAGCGGTCCGGATCGCCGGTGAAGGTCGGCTGGGCGTCGATCCGCCAGTCGCCGACGCCATCGCTGCTCCGCGCCGCGGTCAGGTGCGAATGGCCACGGCGGTCCTCGACGCGCATGAGGAGCAGGGTTTCGCCGTCGATGATGGTCGCCCCGGCGTTGAACACCGTATTGGCCGGATAGGGGAGGTCGCGGGCGGTGAGGATCGGGTTGTGCGGATGGCGATTGAAGAGCTCGGCAAATTCCGTCATGGCGGCCTAGTGGGATGCGCTGGCGGCCGACCCGGCGATGCGGGCGACCGGGGCTGGCGTCGTCAGCCGGCGGACGCTGTCGGCCGGCGTCTGGCGGTTGGTCGACACCGTGGCGCCGACCGCGATGTGCAGCCGCATCAGCGAATGCAGCCACGAAAGCGTCGATTCGGCGCCCTGGTTCTGGTTGACGCCGTCGGCCGCGAGGCCGTCCCGGCAGCCGCCGGTGGCCTGGTCGGCGATCGGCTGCTGGAGGTCGTTGCGGCCGAGGAACCATTCGAAGCAGCGGCGCGAATCCTCGAGCCAGCGGCGATCGTTGGTGACGTGATGGGCCTCGAGGAGGGCGCCGATCATGTGCTCGGCCTCGATCGGCTGCTGGTCGAAGCGGGCCTGGCGGCCGCCGCGGACCAGCCAGCCGCGGCACCCGACCGGCACGAAGTGGCCGCGCGGATCGGTCTGGCGGTCCATCAGCCAGCGGAGCGACCGCAGGCCGGCGGAGACCATGTCGCCCCGGTCCATGCGGGCGCCGGCCTGGATGAGGGCGTGGGGGATGAGGCCGTTGGCATAGGTCGCCATGTCCTCGGGCCATTGCCAGTCGGGCTCGGCATTGGCGCGGTAGAGGGCGTAGAGCCGCTCGGCGAAATGGACGCGCGCCCGGCGCGCTTCGCTCGCGCCGGAGAAGCGGCGGAGATAGGCGTCGACGCCGAGCATGGTATAGGCGATCGAGCGCGGCGTGGTGAAATCGAGGGTGATGGGCAGCGCCTCCTCGAAGAGGGTGACGGCCGATGCCGCCATGCCCTGCGTCGGCGCATCGAGCACGGTGGTGCCGAGCGCCCACATGGCGCGGCCATGGGAATCCTCGCTGCCCACCTGCTCCAGCCAGGTGCGGTCATAGCCCATGAAATTGCGGAAGCGGCCCTTGTCGCTGTTGAAGGCGTGCTGGAGGAAGCCGAGGTAGCGGTAAGACAGCGGGATGGTCTCGGTCGCGTCGCGGAGCACGTGCTGGGCCATCAGCGAGACGATGAGCGCACGGGCATTGTCGTCGGTGCAGTAGCCATGGTCGCGATCGGGAAGGCCAAAGCGCGAGTGCTGGAGAATCCCCGTGCCATCGGTGAGCACACGCATATGGTCGAGGATCGGCGGAGGGAGTTCGAGCTGGGCGGAAATCGGCGTCGCCTTCCAGGCGCGCGGGCTGACGGCACGCTCGCCGCGGACCTCGCGGAAGAGGCGGAGATATTCCTTCGCCGCCGCGCTCCATACCATCTTGCGCGACCACTTATAGGCGAGCTTGCGCATGGCGTGCCGCTCGACATCGTTCGAGAGGAGGTCGGCGACCTCGCGCGCGATCGCATCGCCATCGCGGAAGGGCACGAGGCGGCCGCGGCCGCCGGCAAGCACTTCCTCGGCATACCAGTAGGGCGTCGAGACGACCGCCTTGCCGGCGCCGAGCGCGAAGGACAGGACGCCGGAGACGATCTGCTCGCGATTGAGGTACGGCGTGACGACGATGTCGGCGACGGACAGGAACTCGTTCAGCGTCTTCTTGTCGATGTACTGGTCGAAGAAGACGACATGGTCGTCGACGCCGAGCTCGCGGGCGCGGCTCTGGAGGGAAAGACGATAGGCCTCTCCCTCGTGCTTGCGCACTTCCGGATGAGTTTCGCCGACGATCACGAAGCAGGCTTCCGGGTGCGCCTTGACGATCTCGGGGAGCGCCTCGATGACATATTCGTAGCCCTTGCCGCGCGAGATCAGGCCGAAGGAGAGGATCACCTTCCGCCCGACCAGCCCGAACTGGTCCTTGTGATACGAGGTGTCGAGGAAGGGCACGTCCGGAACGCCGTGCGGGATCACCGCGATGCGCTCGCGCGGAATGCCGTAGGATTTGACCAGCAGCTCGCGGGCGCCATCGCTCATGACGACCACGCGATCGGAAAGGCTGCCTATCGCCTCGGTGATCTCGCGCTGGTCGGGCGACGGCTCGCGGAGCACGGTGTGCAGGGTGGTGACGACCGGCATGCGCAGGTTCTGGAGAAGCCGGAGCACGTGGCTCCCGGTGCGCCCGCCATAGATGCCGAATTCGTGCTGCAGGCTGACGGCCTCGACGCGGTTCATGTTGAGGAAATCGACGGCCGTCCGATAGTCGGAGATCACGTTCTGGCCGATCTCGAACTGGACCTCAGGCGGATAGTCGTAACCCTTCGCCGAATCGTTCATGGCGACCGCCCACCAATCCGATTCCGGAGCGGCGTCACGCAGCGAGGTCAGGAGGTCGTTGGAAAACGTGGCGATGCCGCAGCGCCGGGGCACGTAGGTACCGACGACGGCGACGCGGGCGGGATTGTTCGACGAATGTTTGGGTGGCATGGCGGGTCCCCTTCGGGTGGGGAACGCACCATGCCGGCTTAGGTTCCGCTGCGCTGCAAACGCGCCGCGATCCGGCGGCTAGTGGGCGCCGGAGGTCGGCGGGAATCTCTGCGCCGTCTGGGCGCGGAAGCGCGCGGCGGTGGCCTCGGCCTGGCTCGCCGGCACGAGGACGTAGCCGCGGGCCTGCATGCAGGGCGCGGCGGCCTGGAGAGCGGCATTGTTGGCGGCACCGCCCGGCATGCAGGTGGCGCGGTCCTGCACGAACTGGTCGGCGAGCGCCGGATTCGCCTTGCCGCTCTGGCCGTCGGTACGAACCCAGACGAGTTGCTCCTCCGGGGCGCCCATCGGGGCACCGCCGCCGCCGGTGGAGGCACAGGCGGAAAGGCCGGTGGCCGCGGCAAGGACAAACGCAGCGGCAATGAAGTGGCGGGCCTGGCTAAGGCGCATGTTCGGGAGCCTCCCCGTCTCGTAGAGCGGTCACGCACGATTCCGTGATCGGGGTGAACCGCAAAAGCGGCGATCTGGGGGCAGGCTATTGCAGATTGCGGCGCATGTGCCAAGTGCGCCCGACGCAGGGCCGCTATCCGTGGGTCAGGTTGCCGATATTGCCGAGGCCGGGCCGGTTCGGCTGGCTGGGCGCGTTGGGACGGGTCGGCTGCGGCTCCTCGGTGCCGTAGGTGACATTGCAGCGGCCGGACGAGACGCGGAAATCAGGCCTGAGGCTCGCCTGGCGGAATGCGTAGGGGAAGATCGACTTGAAGAGCGCGGTACGCTTGTTGACGTCCTTGACCCACTGGAAGTCCTTCCGGGGCGGCAGGACGACGACCGAGCAGGCGCCGGTGATATTGGCGCAGCGCCGCTTGCCCGCCGGGGCGCGGTCGCACATGGCGACGCCGCCCTCGTAGAGCGCGAAGCTGGTGGCCCCGTCGTCATCGACGGTGAAGTCGAAGCGCGTGCCGCGAACGCCGATGGTCGCCGTCGGCGTGGTGATCACATAGGCCTGCTTCTCGCTGGTGCCGGTGATGAAGCGGAACGCCCCCTTCACGGCGGTGATGCCGAAGCGGCTCGCGGTCGAGCCCTTGTAGACGAAGGCGTCGATGGTCAGCTTCGAGTTGGGGCCGACGACCATGCGGGTGTCGTCGAGGAAGAGGAGCTGGGCCTGGCCGGACTTGCCGGTCTCGACCTTGTCGCCCATGAAGACGTCGCCCTTGACGGCGAGGACGCGGGTGCCGCCGCCGCCCTCGACATTGGTCGCCTGGATGACCGCGACCGCGCTTCCGGCCTGCTGGGGCGCGGCGAGGGCCGACCCGATGGCGGCCGCGAATGCCAGCGCCGCGGCGCCTGCCCTGACGATGCCCAAGCGATCAATCCTCCAGCCGGGAAGCCGGGGCTCGGGGTCCGGCACGATCCGGTCCGAGCCATGGCGGCCTTCCGTGGCTTCAGGGCGAAGGGTCGCGCCGGGCGAGGCCTGCTGTCAGTGACCGGGATCACATGGCAGGCAGGTCAGATCAGCGCACCACGGAGGCGCAGGCCCCATAGGAATTGAGGGACGCCATCCTGCCGTCCGGCCCGGTGCGGATGAGGACCTTGCAGGAGCCGCGGACCCACGCATATTGCGAGCCGAGGCCGACGATGCCGCCCACCGTGTCCCACGACTTCTGCGGCGCGCCGTTGACCGCGAAAAAGCGCTCGACGGGCTTCATGTACCAATGATCGTGAAGCCGCAGGTTGACCTGCCAGTTGCTGAACCAGTCTGCCGAAGCAGTCGAGGAAAGCGCGATCAGCATCGTGGCGGCGGCCGCCAGGGACAGCTTCAGGTTCATCGCGGGCAACTCCTCTCATGCAGGCCTGTCGAGGGAGGATAGTACACCGGCGAAGGCGGGACAGCCTCCCGACGTGGCCGGTGGTTGAAAATATGGACAGCCTCCATCATTTGATGTATATATTCACTATCAAATGATGGAGATGGGCCAATGCCCGGATCTGCATCTCCCATTGCGGCCTTGCCGGAACGGCAGGATTTCTCGACCGGCGCGGAGCGGGCGAGGCTGTCGAAGGTCGCGCTGAAGGCCTTCCGCCGGCTCGTCGAGGCATGGGGCCTGACCGGACAGCAGGCGGCGGCGCTCCTCGACGTTTCGAGCAGCACCTGGGAACGGCTGAAGCAGGACGGCAGGGACAGGTCCCTCAGCCAGGACCAGCTGACGCGCATCTCGGCGCTGGTGGGCATCTACAAGGGGCTTCACCTCCTCTTCGCCGACGACATGGCGGACCGCTGGCCGGGGCTCGGCAACCGGGCGCCGCTCTTCGCGCGGATGAGCCCGATCGAGTCGATGATGAAGGGCGGCATCCCGCAGATGCTCGACGTGCGCCGCTATGTCGATGCGATCCGTGGAGGGCTCTGACGCCGCCATCGACGGCGTGCCGGTCGTCACCGAGGCGTTCCCGAGGACCGTCCGGCTGGTGGCCACGGCACGGCTGCGCGAGCCGGTGCTGGCGCCGCTGGTCGACGGCGAGGAGGAGTTGAAGCTGCTCGCCGAGATCGAGGGCGCCACCAGCACGCGGCTGATCGCCGAGGATCGCGGCATATCCGGCCTCGCCGCCAACGAGCTCGTCCACGACGTGCCGCACGCAAGCTTCATCAATGCCTCTTTCGCCTATGCCAAGCCGCGCCAGCCCAACCGGTTCAACGGCGCCAATCGCGGGGCCTGGTATGCCGCGCTGGCGGTGACGACGTGCCTCCGCGAGGTGGCCTATCACCTCGCCAGCGCGCTCGCCGATGCCGGCGATTTCGACGCCACCGTCGAATATGCCGAGATGTTCGCGAGCCTTGCCGGCGACTTCCTCGACCTGCGCCAGGCGCCCGGCCACGCCTCGCTCGACCCGGATATCGGACGGGCCTATCCGGTCGGCAATGCGCTCGCCGAAAGCGCCCGCGCCGCGGCGCTGAACGGCATCATCTATCCCTCGGTCAGGGATCCGCGCGGCACCTGCATCGCGGCGCTGCGACCGGCGGCGGTGCAGTCGGTCCGCCAGGGCGCGATCTATCGCATGACATGGAAGGGCGATCCCGTGCCGCAGGTCGAAGGACCGCTCCGAGGGCCGTCGGCTTGACGGCATGGGGGCGGGGACCCACTATCGGCACAATGTCTGACGAGGCGCTCGGGAGGAGAAATGGCCTCGATCAAGCTCTACAAGGGCTCATTCGGGCATGTCTCGCTGCTCAGCGCGGCGAGCAACCTCGTCACGCATGCCCATCCCGAGGCCCATATCATCATCTGGGTCGACGGCGACCCCGGCGAGATGATGGTCAGCGGCCACAGGGTCCGGCCTGGGCCGGAACATGCGATCGGCATCAATTCGCTCGAACCGCACAGCCACAGCTTCGCGGCGGGTTGCGCTCCGGGCCGCTTCCTCGCCTTCTACATCGATCCTCAATGGGTAGCGGGGCGGAGCGGCCAGGCGAGCGATGCACGGCTCTTCCACAGGCCGGATTTCCCGCTCGATCCGTGGCTGCGGGATTTCGCGATCCACCTCTTCCAGAGGATCGAGACGGACCCCGGCGAGGAGGCGCTTGCGCACTACGAGATCGAGCGGCTGATCGACAGGCTGTTCGAGGTCGCGCGCGCGGCCGAGCCGGCGAGGCACCACGCCCGCCACGGCGGCGTCGGTGATTTCCGCGTCCGCAAGGCCATCGAGAAGATGCGCGCCAACGTCTCCGGCCGCATGAATTTCGACGAGCTCGCGCGAAGCGTCGGGCTCTCGCGGCCGCATTTCTTCGCGCTGTTCAAGGAGCATACGCAGCTGACGCCGAACGTCTTCTGGAACACGCTCCGCATGGAAGAAGCGCTGAAGCAGCTGGAATCCTCGGAAGAGTCGCTGACGTCGGTCGCCTGCCAGCTCGGCTTCACGACGCAGGGCAACTTCACCCGGTTCTTCCGGGACCATGCCGGCGTTCCGCCGACGCTCTACCGCGAGGCCGCCCGGCCGGACGTTTTTTAGACGCATTGATAAGCCGGCAAGACGCATTGATAGGCGCGTCCGCCGTTTCTCCCTGAGGCTGGTTGCGTGCAGCAGAGGCCGGGAGGGGCCATGCCGACCGTCACCGCATCCGCTTCCCAGGCAGCCACCCGGAGCGCGCCATGACGCTCTCCGTGCGGACCTGTCCAACCGTGGACGAAGCCTCGGCGGCCCTCGCCGCGGGGCGCGCGCGCTATCTCGGCGGCGGCACGCTGGTCGTCCGCAACGCGAGCGAAGGCGACCTTTCCTTCGATACCTTGGTGCGCAGCACCGACCCTGCCCTCAGTCGTATTGCCGTCGCGGGCGGCGAGGCCAGCCTCGGTGCCGGCGTGACCATGGCGGCGATCACGCGCCACCCCGGTCTCGCCGCCATCGCGAAAGCCGCGCGCGCCGTCGGCGGTCCGGCGATCCGCAACATGGCGACCGTCGGCGGCAACCTCTTCGCGGCAGCGCCCTATGGCGACTTCGCAGTGGCCCTGATGGCGCTCGGCGCGACGGTCGAAGCAGGCGGCAAGGCGCTCGGCATCGACGATTTCCTGCAGGTTCGCGACGACATCCGCACGATGGTCACGGGAGTGCGATTCCCCCTCCCCGCGGCCGGCGCCTTCCGCTTCGTGAAGGTGTCGCGCATCAAGCCGAAGGGCGTGTCCGTCCTCTCCATCGCGGCGGTGATCGAGACCGACGCCGGCGGCGCGGTCTGCTCCGCCCGCGTGGCGCTCGGCTGCATGGCCGACCGACCGATCCGCGCGAGGGCGGCGGAAGCCGCGCTCGTCGGCGCGACGCTGACGGAGGCGGGGGTGGCGAAGGCGGTAGCGGCCGTGTCGGAGGGCATCCGGCCGATCACCGATCCGATCGCGAGCGCCTGGTATCGCGGGGAGGTCCTGCCGGTGCATTTCCGCCGGCTCCTGCTCGCCTGAAGCATCGAACCGTCGGGGAGGACGGGAATGGCGAAGAAGGTTCCGGTTCAGGTGACGCTCAACGGCGAGGAGCGGGCCGAGTTCGTCGAGAGCGGCGCGACGCTCCTCAATGCGCTGCGCGGCCGGTTCGGCGATACGTCGCCGAAGGGCGGCTGCCATCAGGGCACCTGCGGCGCATGCTCGGTCATCATCGACGGCGAATTGAAGCTTTCCTGCCTGACGCTGGCGGAGGCCTGCGACGGCGCCGAGATCGTGACCACGGCCGGGCTCGCTACCAATAGCGCGATGCATCCCCTGCAGCGCGCCTTCGCCGAGGGCTTCGCGGCGCAATGCGGCTTCTGCACGCCCGGCATGATCATGGCCGCCAAGGCTCTCCTCGACCAGAAGCCCGATCCGACCCGGGAAGACGTGATCGAGGCGCTGTCCGGCAACATATGCCGCTGCACCGGCTACGAGCCGATCATCCAGGCGGTGCTCGCGGCGGCGGCCGCCAGCCCGCACAAGGCGGCCTGAGGGGCGAGGAGAAAGCCGTGATCCGCTTGGCCAAGGAATATTTCGCCGACCAGCGCGACGACGACCTGAAGCAGCTGGGCCAGGCGTTCCACCGCTCCGACGTGCCCGGCCACGTCACCGGCAAGACGAACTATTTCGCCGACCGTTCCTTTCCCGGGATGCTCCATCTGAAGATGGTCCGCAGCCCCCATCATCATGCGCGCATCCGCTCCATCGACACGTCGGAGGCGGAGAAGCATCCGGGCGTCGCGCGCGTGCTGACCCACAAGGACGTGCCGCACAACGTCTACACGATCCTGATCCTGATCCAGATCGGGCCCGAGGACGAGCAGGTGCTCGCCGCCGACAAGGTGCGCTGGAAAGGCGAGGCGGTCGTCGCCGTGCTCGCCGACAGCGAGCGGGCGGCGCAGGAGGCGGCTGCCAAGGTCAAGGTCGACTACGAGGTCCTGCCGGCGGTGCTGGACATGGAGGCGGCGCTGAAGCCCGGCGCGCCGATCGTCAACGAGTATCACGGCCAGAACTACTACCGCTACGACAGCGGCGCGTGCCGCAAGGTGCGCTTCGGCGATGTCGAGAAGGGATTTGCAGAGGCCGACCACATCCTCGAGCAGACCTATCGCTCCTCGCCCATCGAGCAGGCGCCGGCAGAGACGACCGGCTGCATCGTGGTGCCGGAGGGCAATGACCGCTTCACCTGCTACACCAATACGCAGGCACTGTTCTTCAGCCTCGACAATACCTCGATCATCCTCCAGATGCCCGGCCACAAGCTGCGCTTCGTCGGCGGGACGGTTGGCGGCGGCTTCGGCGGCAAGGTCGACGTCACGACCGAGCCGATCGCGATTCTCGCCTCGAAGCTGACCGGCCGGCCGGTCAGCTTCATCTACAGCCGCGAGGAAGAGATGCAGGTCTCCTCGCCGCGCGCCGCCGAGACGATCGTGATCAAGGACGGCGTGATGAACGATGGCCGCATCGTCGCGCGCTACGTGAAGGGCTACACCGACGCCGGCGCCTATTCGCGGCACTCGCCCTATGGCGCGCAGAAGGGCGCCGCCCACTATCCCGGTCCCTACACGATCGAGAACGTCTGGGCCGACACTTACTGCGTCTACACCAACCGCACGCCGTCATCGGCCATGCGCGGCTTCGGCGTCACTATCGCCGATTTCGCTCTCGAAGTGCAGATGGACAAGCTGGCGCGGCTCATCGGCATGGACCCGCTCGAATTCCGCTTCATCAACGCCTATCGCGACGGCGACATGAAGGCTCACCGCCAGCCGACGGAAGGCGCGGCGCTGATCGAATGCATGCAGGAGGCATCGAAAGCCGCCAACTGGCCGGTGGCCGAGAAGTACCTGCGGATGTCGTCCTACAAGGGAGGCTGAGATGGCGATCCGGCGCGGGCGCGGCGTTGCCGCGGTCAACTATCCGACCGGCATGAACCTCGGCGGCGACCCCAGCCAGGCGCTCGTCCATTCGACGCCGACCGGCAATTTCATGGTGACGCTCTCCTCGGTCGACCTCGGCCAGGGGCTGAAGCAGATCATGGCGCAGATCTGCGCCGAGACCATCGGCGTGCCGGCCGAGCTCGTCACCATCGACACCGGCGACACGGATACCGGCCCGCATTGCATGGGCACCTTCGCCTCGCGCGGCACGCACCGCATCGGCAACGCGGTCATCCAGGCGGCGACCGAAGCGCGGCAGGTGATGCTGGAAGTGGCGGCGGAGGAGCTAGAGGTCAACGCCTCCGACCTCGAGACCGACGGGACCGGCAATATCCACGTCAAGGGAGCGCCGCAGAAGGCGATCTCGATCTTCGACACGGCGCTCGCGGCGCATTTCAAGCGCGGGCGCTCGATCTCCGGGCGCGGGATGTTCCTCGTGCCGCGGTCCTATCCGGAGGTCGAGACCGGCGCAATGAAGCCGGCCACCTGCTATGCCCATGCCTGCACCGTGGTCGAGGTCGACGTCGACGACGAGACCGGCGAGGTGACGGTGGTCTCGGTGAAGAACGTGTTCGAGATCGGCCGCGCCCTGAACCCGCGCATGGTCGAGCAGCAGCTGGTCGGCGGCTCGTGGATGGGCTTGAGCCACGCGCTCTACGAGACGACGGAGCCCTATTATCCCAACCGCGAGCACGGCGGCACCGACTTCAACCAGTACCTGATGCCGGGCCCGGGGGACCTCGCCGAGACCGAGATCATCGTCCTCGAACGCCCTGCCGCCGACGGTCCGTACGGCGCGAAGGGCCCGGGCGAGATGTGCGCCAATCCGCAGATTCCGGCGGTGGCGAACGCGATATTCGACGCCGTCGGCGTGCGCATCGACCACTTGCCGATCACGCCCGAGCGCATCCTGCGGGCGCTCCGTGCCCAAGCGGCCCCGGCGGGTGCATGAAGCCCGTGAACGGCCGCGGATCATGAGCCCTGCCCTCGACCCGATCGCCGCCTCGCCGGAAGCGCTTGCCGAGCAGCTCGCGGCGGCGAAATATGTCGCCGACGAGGGCCTCGCGACCGCGATATTCCTGGCGATCCGGCTCGGCAAGCCGCTCCTCCTCGAAGGCGCGCCCGGGGTCGGCAAGACCGAGGCCGCGAAGGTCGTGGCGGCGATGCTCGGCGTCGATCTCGTGCGGCTGCAGTGCTACGAAGGCATCGACGCCGCCCATGCGCTCTATGAGTGGAACTACCAGCGCCAGCTTCTCGCCATCCGCCAGGCGGACCAGCGCGAGGTCGACATCTATGACGACCGGTTCCTCATCGCGCGGCCGCTGCTGCAGGTGCTGCGCGCGCCGCAGGCAAGCGTTCTCCTGGTCGACGAGATCGACCGCTCCGACCACGAATTCGAGGCTCTGCTCCTCGAGTTCCTTTCCGATTTCCAGATCACGATCCCCGAGCGCGGCACGATCACCGCGGCGAGCCGGCCGATCGTCATCCTGACGTCGAACCGCACGCGCGAGCTGGCGGAGGCGCTTCGCCGCCGCTGCGTCTATCACTGGATCGACTATCCCGACCCGGAGCGCGAGGCGACGATCATCGCCGTCCGCGCCGGCGACGTCGCCCGGGAGACCGCGCGGGCGGTCGCCCGGGCCGTCCAGACCATCCGCCAGCGACCGCTCGCCAAGCCGCCCGGCATCTCGGAGGCGATCGAGTGGGCGAATGCCGCGACCATCCTGGAGAAAGGCGGCAGTCCCTGGCCGGAAGCTTTCCGCCGCGCCATCGGCGTCCTGATCAAGGACGAGGATGACAGGGCCTTTGTCGGCGACGACCTCAGCCGCATCCTGGAAGAGGCCATGACATGACGGGGGTGCCGCGAGCCTCCGGCCATCTGCTCGGCTTCGCCCGCGTGCTGCGGACCGCCGGCTTCGCCATCGCGCCGGAGCAGGTCGTCGCCTTCCTGCAGGGGGTTTCGCTGCTCGGGCCGCGCTCGATGGACGACATAAGGGCCGCCGCGCTTGCGACCGTCGGGCCGACGCCGGACCGGTTCGACGATTTCGAGCGCCTGTTCGAGCTCTGGTTCTTCGGGACAGGGATGCCCGCCGTCGCCGGCGACGCGGACGAGGCGCAACAGGTCAAGGATGACGGCGACCAGCGGGAGCCGGCCGACGATCCCGAGCCCCGGCAGGAACGCGGCGGCGAGGTGGCGACCGCGGCGGAGCAATTGGCACGCCGCCGGCTGGTCACCGACGCCGATCGGCTGGCGGCCTTCGCCGGCGCGTTGCGGGGCGCCCTGCCCGTGCGCCGGACCTACCGGAACGAGCGGGCACGATCGCGCGGGGAGCCCGATCTTCGCCGCTCGCTTCGCATGATCGTCGCCCGCGACGGGGACGTGCCGACGCCCCTCCTCCGCCGCCGCCGGCAGACGCCGCGGCGGCTGCTCGTCCTCATCGACATATCCGGGTCGATGAAGCACCACACGCGGAACCACATGCAGCTCGCCCACGCGATCGTGCAGGGCGCGCCGGGCGCGGAGGTGTTCACAGTCGGCACGCGGCTCACCCGCATCACGCGGCCGCTGCGGCTTCGCCAAGCGGATCAGGCGCTCGCCCGCGTAGCCGAACTGGTCGAGGACTGGGACGGCGGCACGCGCATCGGCCCGACGCTGCTCACGTTCCTCGGCATCCCGCGCTTTGCGGCGCTCGCCCGTGGCGCGGCGATCGTGATCCTCTCCGACGGGCTGGAACGCGGCAGTCACGCCGACATGGAAACGGCGCTCCGCCGCCTTTCGGCGAAGGCCTTCCGGCTGTCGCTCTGCTCCCCTCTCGTCGCCGATCCCCGCTTCCGGCCGCGGACCGCGGCGCTGCAGGCGGCATTGCCGTTCCTCGACGATCTGGTCGACGGTGCGTCGGTCGCGAGCCTGACCCGCTTCATCCTGTCGCTGGCGCGTCCTGCGCCATCGGCGAGCGACCTCTGGCGCAAGGTGTCCTGATGCAGATCATCGACTCGCACTTCCACATCTGGCGGCAGAACGATCAGCCCTGGCTCGTCGGGCCCATGGTGCCGCGCATCTTCGGGCCCTATGAGCCGCTTCGCCGCGACTATCCGATCGAAGAATACCTGGCCGACTGCCAGCCTTCCGGACTCGCCAAGGGGGTCTATGTCCAGACCAACTGGGCGAGGCAGGATTTCGAGAAGGAGGTCGCCTTCGTCAGCGAGGTGGCGCGCCGCGCGGGCTGGCCCCACGCCATCGTCGGCTTCGCCGACATGAGCGTCGACGATGTCCGGCCGCAGCTCGACCGGCTGGCCGTCTATCCGCTCCTCCGCGGCGTCCGCATGCAGCTGCACTGGCACGAGACGCCCGCCTTCCGCTTCGCCCCGGACGCGCGGCAGGTCGTCGACCCGAAAGTGAAGGCCAATGTCCGGCGGCTGAAGGACTACGGGCTCTCCTTCGACCTGCAGCTATTCCCGGCGCAGATGCAGGACGGGCTCGAGCTGGTCGGCGAGAACCCGGAGACGCAGTTCATCCTCACCCATTGCGGCATGCTGACCGCACGCGACGAGCGGACCGTCGAAGCATGGAAGGCGGGGCTCCGCATCCTCGCCGAAGCGCCCAACCTGACGGCGAAGCTCTCCGGCCTCGGCACGTTCGAACACCGGAACGACCCGGACCTGATCCGGCTCATCTATGACGCCGCGATCGAGATCCTCGGCAGCGAGCGGCTGATGTTCGGCTCGAACTTCCCGATCGAGAAGCTGTGGACCAGCTTCGCCGACCTGTTCGCCGCCCACCGCGCCGCTGCCATGCGCCATGGCGCGCAGGCGACCAGCGACATCTTCTGCAACACGGCCACGCGCGTCTATCGGCCCGGCTGACGCCCTCGCGCGCCGTTGGAACGACGCCGGCGGAAGGGACGTAGCGGAACTCGTTCGCAAAAGGCGATACCGTCATCTCCGCTCTCTCGCAGGGGGAGGGGGTTTCGATCCGCCCCCTCCCGCGTGAGGAGTGACTGACCGGCCAGCGCTCGGTGTTGAAGGGCTGGAAGTTTCGATCCACGCTCCCGCGTGAGGAGCGACCGGTTGACGCTCGGCAGCACGGGCGCCGGCATCTGGTTTCGATCCACGCTCCCGCGTGAGGAGCGACCCGCACCCGCCAGGCGCTCGCCGCCTGCGAGGGGTTTCGATCCACGCTCCCGCGTGAGGAGCGACCGGGTCCGTCGTCGCCCGGTCCGACGCGATGGCGTTTCGATCCACGCTCCCGCGTGAGGAGCGACCCCGATCGTCGTCGTGGCGTTGATGTTCAGTGAGTTTCGATCCACGCTCCCGCGTGAGGAGCGACGTGACGGTCTTGCCCGACCCGACCGGCCCGTCGATGTTTCGATCCACGCTCCCGCGTGAGGAGCGACCTCGGCAAGTCTCGGCATGGTCGGCGGCTCCATGGGTTTCGATCCACGCTCCCGCGTGAGGAGCGACGTGAGCAAGTCGGAAGAGATCGCCGTCGTTCCGGTGTTTCGATCCACGCTCCCGCGTGAGGAGCGACAGCTGCCGGTGGTGTAGCTGAGGCGCGGGTAGACCGAGTTTCGATCCACGCTCCCGCGTGAGGAGCGACAGCGCCACAAGGAGTTGGCGGAGGGAGGGAACGGTTTCGATCCACGCTCCCGCGTGAGGAGCGACCCGGCGCGGTCCCGACCGTACCGACTGCCGACGAGTTTCGATCCACGCTCCCGCGTGAGGAGCGACCCGGCTCGCGCAGCTCGCCGGTCTCCGAATTGTAGTTTCGATCCACGCTCCCGCGTGAGGAGCGACGCGGTCAGCCTTTCGCAAGTGACGCTGCGCAGGACGTTTCGATCCACGCTCCCGCGTGAGGAGCGACGTAGAGGCCCGTCGCCTTGTATTCGGGATGACCGTTTCGATCCACGCTCCCGCGTGAGGAGCGACGACCAAGCGCTCGGCCACCGTCTTTCCATCCAGGCGTTTCGATCCACGCTCCCGCGTGAGGAGCGACTCGGCACCGAGGTCTATACGCGCGTCGAAGCATGTTTCGATCCACGCTCCCGCGTGAGGAGCGACCAGATCAACATCGGCGTCGGTGAGGTTTACGATAAATTTCGATCCACGCTCCCGCGTGAGGAGCGACGATCCCGGCGACCTGGTCGGGGAGGCTCACATTGGTTTCGATCCACGCTCCCGCGTGAGGAGCGACGGGAGGAGACGGTCACGAGCGTCGGCCTGACATCGTTTCGATCCACGCTCCCGCGTGAGGAGCGACTGCGGTCAAAAACCAGGCGCTTCAGGAGAGCTGGTTTCGATCCACGCTCCCGCGTGAGGAGCGACCGCGTCTCGCCCTCCAGCCACTGCAGGCGGACGAGTTTCGATCCACGCTCCCGCGTGAGGAGCGACCAGCGTGACGTTTCCGCCCTCGTAGCCACGATCGCGTTTCGATCCACGCTCCCGCGTGAGGAGCGACTTCCTCGCCGGCAAGCTGAGCGATGCCGACATCGCGTTTCGATCCACGCTCCCGCGTGAGGAGCGACTGCTCGCCACGATGCTGCTCACCGACGTCGCACCGTTTCGATCCACGCTCCCGCGTGAGGAGCGACTCCGCCGGGCCGTAAGCGAGCTGCGGCGTCATGCGTTTCGATCCACGCTCCCGCGTGAGGAGCGACACGAGAAGGCCGACGAGCTCCCCGGCGAGCCAGGGTTTCGATCCACGCTCCCGCGTGAGGAGCGACAAAGCCGATGGCGCGTTGCCGCGGGCCCTGGCATGTTTCGATCCACGCTCCCGCGTGAGGAGCGACCCGGCGAGGCCATCCGCTTCCTGCAGTCGAAGACGTTTCGATCCACGCTCCCGCGTGAGGAGCGACCTCCACCGGAGCCGGCATGTACCGGACACTGATCGTTTCGATCCACGCTCCCGCGTGAGGAGCGACCTCGGTGCCGGTGACGCAGGTCATCCAGTGCCGGTTTCGATCCACGCTCCCGCGTGAGGAGCGACCAGAACGTGGGTCAGCGCGCGGACATCAGCGACCGGGTTTCGATCCACGCTCCCGCGTGAGGAGCGACGATGACCCCGATCGCGTTGAGGAAGGTAAGGACGTTTCGATCCACGCTCCCGCGTGAGGAGCGACCCCGAACCCGGAGGGGCGCATGGCTGGGCCAGCCGTTTCGATCCACGCTCCCGCGTGAGGAGCGACACGTGCTGGAGGACGAGGAGCCCGAGCCGCCGAAGGTTCGATCCACGCTCCCGCGTGAGGAGCGACGGCCGACGCCTTCTCCGCCATCACCAACATGATGTTTCGATCCACGCTCCCGCGTGAGGAGCGACACCAGGAGCACGTGCAGCGGGCCGTCCGCGCGACCGTTTCGATCCACGCTCCCGCGTGAGGAGCGACATGTCGCGTTCCTCGATCGTTTCGGCCAGCTCGAGGTTTCGATCCACGCTCCCGCGTGAGGAGCGACGGTGGCCGGGCGCGGTGCGCGACGGCCGCGGGCAGTTTCGATCCACGCTCCCGCGTGAGGAGCGACGCCGCCCTGATAGACCGCGATGGTGGCCCCAATGTTGTTTCGATCCACGCTCCCGCGTGAGGAGCGACCGTTGACCCCCTCCTCGACGGCGATGGTCTTAGAGTTTCGATCCACGCTCCCGCGTGAGGAGCGACTCGGCAGCATGAAGCTCTGTCCCCTGACCATCCAGTTTCGATCCACGCTCCCGCGTGAGGAGCGACTCGGCTCGTCGACGCAGACCCACATTTTCGTGCAGTTTCGATCCACGCTCCCGCGTGAGGAGCGACCGTATCGCCCGGCGGTGTAGAGCGCATCGCCGAGGTTTCGATCCACGCTCCCGCGTGAGGAGCGACGCCGGCGGCCCGCTGCTCGACGCCGAAACGGCGGTTTCGATCCACGCTCCCGCGTGAGGAGCGACCCGCTCCTCGCCAGCTGGCTTCGCGCGGCCCGCAAGTTTCGATCCACGCTCCCGCGTGAGGAGCGACGATGGCCCGGCAAACAGGTCAGGAGGACCGGGAAATGTTTCGATCCACGCTCCCGCGTGAGGAGCGACCATCCGCGACGGCTGGCTCTCGCCGCTCATCTCGTTTCGATCCACGCTCCCGCGTGAGGAGCGACGCCGACACGACGCCGATCATGTCGGGCGAGGTGTTTCGATCCACGCTCCCGCGTGAGGAGCGACCGCGGGCGGCGAATGCACGCCGGACCGTGCCGGTGTTTCGATCCACGCTCCCGCGTGAGGAGCGACGCCGGATGCGGCACCCGAACCGCAACAGGCGAATGTTTCGATCCACGCTCCCGCGTGAGGAGCGACCGCCCATCGCTAAGCTGATCGAGGACAATCCAGGTTTCGATCCACGCTCCCGCGTGAGGAGCGACGCCGGCATTTAAGTCGTTCCGCGTTCTGTTTTGCGAGTTTCGATCCACGCTCCCGCGTGAGGAGCGACGGCAGCACCTGTCTTTGCCGTTGTGTCATCAACGTTTCGATCCACGCTCCCGCGTGAGGAGCGACCGGCCAGCTCGCCGAGGGCAAGGAGGCGTGGCTCAAGTTTCGATCCACGCTCCCGCGTGAGGAGCGACATGGCGGCCTTCAGCAGCTCGCGGGCGTCGTCGTGGTTTCGATCCACGCTCCCGCGTGAGGAGCGACACAAATGTCGAGCACGCGCCGAGCGCCAATGGCGTTTCGATCCACGCTCCCGCGTGAGGAGCGACGCGCGGGTCCTGGGCGCGCGCGGTGACTCGATGGTTTCGATCCACGCTCCCGCGTGAGGAGCGACTCCGCCGGGCCGTAAGCGAGCTGCGGCGTCATGGGTTTCGATCCACGCTCCCGCGTGAGGAGCGACATGCGCCGGACGATGGGCGCCTCAACCGGATGGGGTTTCGATCCACGCTCCCGCGTGAGGAGCGACCTTGTCGACGGCCGCGGTCAGCGAGATGGCGCTGTTTCGATCCACGCTCCCGCGTGAGGAGCGACGCCGGTTATCTGGATGGTCAACGGCAGCAGGATCGTTTCGATCCACGCTCCCGCGTGAGGAGCGACTTGACGGCCGTCGTTGGTTCCACATCCACGAATGGTTTCGATCCACGCTCCCGCGTGAGGAGCGACCCGGCGATGACGAGACGGCCGAAGTGATCCTGAGAGTTTCGATCCACGCTCCCGCGTGAGGAGCGACGCCAACTGCCCATGTACTCCTCGTCATCCTTCTTGTTTCGATCCACGCTCCCGCGTGAGGAGCGACCCGTGCGTCACGAAGTCATCGTGCAGAGCGGCAATGTTTCGATCCACGCTCCCGCGTGAGGAGCGACCGAGGGCGATTGTTGGCCTGTTGCGGTACTTCGCGTTTCGATCCACGCTCCCGCGTGAGGAGCGACCGACGGCCTCGCCGCGATCTATCCGACCATGGAGGGTTTCGATCCACGCTCCCGCGTGAGGAGCGACGCGTTGCCGGATTTCTCCCAAACCCTCCCAAACGTTTCGATCCACGCTCCCGCGTGAGGAGCGACTGAGGGAACGGTTATTTTCTCTGACGCACAGGGCGTTTCGATCCACGCTCCCGCGTGAGGAGCGACTTGGTCGGGCGTCATTGCGCCTCGCTCTGGACATGTTTCGATCCACGCTCCCGCGTGAGGAGCGACTCGTCTTCTCGCGGTCGAAGTCGACGCTCTCGAAGTTTCGATCCACGCTCCCGCGTGAGGAGCGACGCGAGATACACGGCAAGCTCACCTACATGAGCAAGTTTCGATCCACGCTCCCGCGTGAGGAGCGACCGAGGGTGTCCTCTACACGCTGCACGGCGAGACGGTTTCGATCCACGCTCCCGCGTGAGGAGCGACTCAACCGCCAGCAATCCGGGAACCAGCGCGAAGTTTCGATCCACGCTCCCGCGTGAGGAGCGACAGCAGGCCCGCGACTACCGCGACCGCTACCTCGAGTTTCGATCCACGCTCCCGCGTGAGGAGCGACCATCCCCGACGACGAGGTCGACGCCATCTTCATCGTTTCGATCCACGCTCCCGCGTGAGGAGCGACGATAAAGCTGCCGATCAGGCCACCAAGGGGGCCAGCCAGTTTCGATCCACGCTCCCGCGTGAGGAGCGACCGTGTCTGAGGTCGCTCGTGTCATGCCGGGTCATATGTTTCGATCCACGCTCCCGCGTGAGGAGCGACGCCGGTCTGGCGGCGTGTCATCGTGGGGAAGAAGTTTCGATCCACGCTCCCGCGTGAGGAGCGACGGCCTGGACGTCCGACGACCTCTCCGCGCTCGAGTTTCGATCCACGCTCCCGCGTGAGGAGCGACGAGCCGGGGCCGGTCGAGATGGCGCCACCGGCGAAGTTTCGATCCACGCTCCCGCGTGAGGAGCGACGCCCGCGCTAGATCGCATGGTCGAGGTTATGCTGGTTTCGATCCACGCTCCCGCGTGAGGAGCGACCCGGTGTGGCGGATAGCGCGCGCGACGTTATCGACGTTTCGATCCACGCTC
>JAFKKF010000018.1 GCA_017305635.1 Hyphomicrobiales bacterium
GCGAAGAACGTCGACGACATCGTGCTGGTCAGCGACGAGGCGATGGAGGAGGCCTCGCGCTGGCTGTGGTTCGAGACGGGAACGGCGGCCGACCTCTCCGGCGCCGCCTCGATCGCCGCCCTCCAGGCCGGCATCCCGGCGCTGAAGGGCGCCCGCAATATCTGCGCCCTCGTCTGCGGCGCAGGTGCGGAAGGGACGGCCTAGGCCTCCGTGATTTTCGCGATTCTTCGTCCGTGCCCCGACCCGGCCGAAAGACCCTCGCGGAACCGGACACGAGCCGTCGTCGCCGTCGTGGGCTCGCGTTTCTGATCTCGTGCTGCGGAGGAATGGCATGGCGGACAAGGTGCGGATTGCCGTCGCGGGCGCGGGCCGCTTTGGGCGGGAACACATCCGCACCCTTGCCGGCATGGACGACGTCGCCATCGCCGGGATCGCCGAGCCCGATGAGGCCGCGCGTCGAGACGTGGCGGCGGCCCATGACGTCGAAACCGCGGCGGCCGACATCGGCGATATCCTCGAGCGGACAAAGCCGGACGGTCTCGTCATCGCCAGTCCCGCCCACACGCACGTGCAGATCGCGTGCATGGCGCTGGCGCGCAATATCCCGATCCTCCTTGAGAAGCCGGTGGGCATGTCCGTCGCCGATGCCGACCTCCTGATCGCAGCGGAGAAGGCGAGCCGCGGATTCGTGCTTCCCGGACACATCCTGCGCTTCGCGGCACCCTACCGGACGACCATTGCCATCGCCCAGTCCGGCGAGATCGGCGACATCCTCTCGGTCAGCGCGCGCAACCACCGCGACGACAGCCACGCCGCGCGCTATCCCGACATCGATCCGGTCCTGATGACGATGATCCACGACATCGATCTCGCCATATGGGCGACCGGGTCCGTGCTCGCCTCGGTACTCGCTTGCCGCTGCCCGCCCGAAACGTTCCGATCGGAGACACTGGTCCTCGGAAAGGATGCGCGCGGATGCCTGTGGCAGATGTCGAACGCCTGGACCTATCCGACGCTCGACGCGCCCCCGGACCGGTTGGAGATCGTATGCGACCAGGGCAGCGTTGAGCTGGAGTTCGGTTCCCGCATCCGCGTGAGCGGCAAGCATTCTCGCTCCATCGATCTGAAGGCGGCCGCGCCCGACAACGAGCTGCGCAACGAACTCGCCGCCTTCGTCGCGGGCGTGCGCGCCGGCACGCATCCGGGTGTTGTCACGCTCGCCGAGGCGAGGCTTGGCCTCATCGCCGCCGAGGCGATCGTGCGTTCGTTCACGCTTGGCGAGATGGTGCGGCCATGATCCTCGCGGCCGTGCATATCTAGCCTACTTACTCATACGTCAGTTCGGGCAAGGGAGATGGAAGCGAGATGATCAACAGCGAGAATGCCCGGCCGCTCGCCGGACAGGTCGCGATCGTGACTGGCGCGACGCGGGGGATAGGCCGGGCGATCGCTCTCCGCCTCGCGGCCGAGGGCGTCGCGATCTGCATCGCCGGACGGAACGCGGAACGTGGCACGGCGGTTGTGGCGGAGGTCGAGAAGGCCGGCGGCAGGGCCATTGCGACGGTACTCGACGTCGTCGACTACGAAGCAACCCAGCGCGTCGTCGGGGAGACCCGCCAGCGCCTAGGCCGCCTCGACATAGCCATCGCCAATGCCGGCATCGGGACCATCGGGCCGGTCGCCGAATCCGATCCGGGCGACTGGCGGGCGATGATGGACGTCAACTTCTTCGGGACGGCCCACCTCGCGCGCGCGGTCCTGCCTGCCATGCTGGCCGAGGGGCGCGGCACGATCATGGCGATCGCCTCTTCGGCGGCGACCACGGGCTATCCTGAATGGGCAGGCTATTGCGCGAGCAAGTGGGCGGTAGCCGGTTTCATGGATTGCCTCGGCCGCGAAATGGTCGGCAGGAACATCCGGATCAGCACGGTCAATCCGGGCAGCGTCGACACGCCGTTCTGGGATGACCTCAACCAGGACCTCGCGCGTTCTGGCACGGCCGCGCGGACCAGCATGATGTCGGCCGAGGACGTCGCCGAGATCGTCGCACTCCATCTCCGCCTGCCGCAGACGGTCGTGGTCAAGCATGCGCTGGCCTTCCCGACCAACGAATGGCACTGACGCCTGGTTGATGGTCCCTCAGACCTGCCGGCCGGGTCGCGCCACCTGGTTGGGCTCGATCGTCTTGCCCATGCGTGCGAGCATCGCCATGGCGGCCTTGTTGATCTCGGCGAGGGCCTCCGCCTCGTCGAGGCCCATGAGCCGGCCTTCGTCCATCACCACCTTGCCGTCGACGATCACGGTATGCACCGACTTTGACCGCGACGAGTAGAAAAGGTTGCGGATCATGTTGGTGGTCGGGATCATCTCCGGCCGATTGAGCGTGTGAATGACGATGTCCGCGCGCTTGCCGACTTCGATGGAGCCGATGCGATCCGCCATGCCGGCCGCCCTGGCGCCCGCCGACGTCGCCATTTGCAGTCCGTCCTCGGCGATCAGGTAGGTGCGGTCGCCGTGCGAATCGCGCGCCGAGAGAACGGCGAGGTTCGCCTGCCGCCAGAGGTCGAAGTCGTTCGACCAGTTGGCCGAATCCGAGCCGAGCGCGATGTTGGCGCCGCGGCGCCACAGTTCGGCATGGCGGCCGTGGATCGATCCGCCATGCCCCCACATCATCGATGCCGCCGGCGCCCAGGCAAGGCTCGGCCCGTGCTCGACGATGGCGTCACATTCGGCGTCGGTCAGGTGGTTGGCGTGGCCGAAGGTGACGTTGCCGTCGAGGAAGCCGACCTCGGCAAGGTGAACCAGCGGGTCCTTGCCGCCGAAACGCCGGCGGTCAGCGTCGGTGTCCGCCGGGCTGTAGGATTGGTGGAGATTGAGGACGACGCCGGCGGCATCGGCCCGCGCCTTGGCCTCCATCATCAGCGTCTCGCTCGCCGTGCCGAGGCCAAGGATGGCGATGTGGCCGGTAACCAGCGCATCGGCATCGGCGTTGCGATGGAGCTCGCCCCCCATGCGTGCCAGGGCCTCCTCGCGCGTGCGCGGGGCCCGGCGCAGCACCGGATGGGCGCGTGCCGCCGCCTGGCATCCGGGACAGGCCGGATCGGCGGCACCGCCCATCATGCCCTGCGCCATGCCTTGCGGCTGGTCCCAGATGAAGGCATCGCTGATCACGGCGCGGATGCCGACGCGCTCGGCCGCCCGCGCCGCCTCCGCGGGGGCAAGCACCGTCCCCGCCTCGAGAAAGCAGGTGGTGCCGTTGCGGATCATCTCCATCGAGGCGAGGAGGACGGCGAGATATTCCTCCTCGTCGGTTACCGTGTTGAAGAACACGCTCTCGAAAGTATCGAAGGCATCGGTCTCGCGGAGCTGGTCGGGCAGCGCGCCGCGGAAGGTCTGGAACGAGGCGTGCAGATGGCACTCGACGAAGCCGGGATGCGCCGGCGCGCCATGGGCATCGATGGTACGCGCCGCCTGGTAGCGCGCGGCGATGGCGGCATCGTCGCCCACGGCGACGATGCGGCCACGGTCGATGGCAATGGCGCCATCGGCGAATATGCGGCCGGCCTCATCCACGGTGATGACATAGGCGTGGCGGACGAGCAGTTCGATGCGATGCGGCAGCTGGCCGCCTTCCTCGACAGCACTCATTTGCTTGTTTCCTTCCAGACGATCGCCGTGGGTGGCCAGGCCAGTCTTACGTCCATGCCCGGCGTGAGCCCCTCCGCCTCCTCGTCACGGAGGTCGGCCCATACGATGGCGTCTCCGTTGATGGCGGCGCCGATGCGGATGCTGCTGCCGAGGTAGATGATCTCGGCCACTTTGGCGTCGATCCCGAAGGGGGCTTCGGGACCGATGCGATGGACGCGGACCGCTTCGGGCCGTACCGAAAGGGTCGCCGGCTCACCGGGTGACAGGCTGGCGGGTGACGCCGCCGGCATGCGCTGGCCGCCGATCTCCACGGTGACCGTCGATCCTTCCACCGCCGCCACCGTGCAGCGGATGAGGTTGGTCTGGCCAATGAAGGCGGAGGCGAAGACCGAGGCGGGGCGGGTATAGATCTCGCGCGGCGTGCCCAGCTGGACGAGGTGCCCCTGGTTCATGATCGCGATGCGGTCGGACATGACCAACGCCTCGGTCTGGTCATGGGTGACGAAGACGAAGGTCGCGCCGAGCTGCCGCTGTATGGTGCGCAGCTCCAGTTGCATCTGCTCGCGCAGCTTCAGGTCGAGCGCCGACAACGGCTCGTCGAGGAGAAGGACGCGTGGCTCGGCGGCGAGCGCGCGGGCGAGGGCGACACGCTGGATCTGGCCGCCACTCAGTTCGTTCGCCCCGCGATGGCCGAGGTCCTCGAGCCTGACCAAGGCAAGCATCTCCTCGACCTTCTCGGCTATGCGCTTGCGCGGCCATTTCCGCAGCCGGAGGCTGTAGGCGATGTTGTCGAAGACGTTCATGTGCGGGAACAGAGCCCCGCGCTGGAATACGATGTTGCTCGGCCGGCGATGCGGAGGCCAGCCGGTCACGTCCTCGCCCTGGATCTTTATCCGGCCGCGGGTCGGGGATTCAAAGCCGGCGATGATGCGCAACAACGTTGACTTGCCGCAGCCGCTCGCTCCGAGCAGCGACAGGAATTCACCCTCATCGATGGCGAGGTCGACGTGCTCGATGGCGACCGTCGGGCCGAAGCGCTTCTCGATGCCGAGGATCTCGACGGCCGACTTCATCGGCGCCTCCTCCAGGCGGAGAGATTGGAGATGCCGACCAGGCAGATGAGAGAGAAGAGAAGGAGCGATGCCACGGCGTTGATCGAGGGATCGACCCCGCGGCGGACGAGGCCCCAGACGAGCACGGGCAGCGTCTGCTGGCTGCCGATGTTGAACCAGGTCACGACGAACTCGTCGAGCGACAGCGCCGCCGCAAGCAGGGCCGCGCCGAGGATCGAAGGACGGATGATCGGCAGCGTGATGTCGAGGAAGGCGCGGAACGGCGAGGCGCCGAGGTCGCGCGCCGCCTCGAGGATGGAGAAGTCGAAGGTCTCGAGGCGGGCATTCATGGTGAGGACGACGAAGGGCAGGCAAACGAGGACGTGGCCGAAGGCGGCATTGCGAAGACCCTGAAGCCAGCCGATCGCGCTGAAGGCGACGGCTAGGGAGATGCCGATGACGAGAAGCGGGATGACCGCGGGCAGCAGGCTGGCGCCGAGGAGCACGCCGCGCAGGCGCCGGCTCTTCATCCTGATGACGCCGAAGGCAAATCCAGCGCCGAGGGCTCCCGCGGCGATGGCCGAGACTGCGGCCAGGATGACGCTGTTTCGGACGGCGACCCCCATGAGCGGATTGGAAAAGGCGCGTCGGTACCAGTCGAGAGTGAGGCCCTCGATGGGCATGCTGAGCCGCGGCGAGTCTGCGAAGGAGAACATGACGGTGACGGCAACCGGCAGGTAGAGGAAGAGGAGGACCAGCACGACGTAGGCCGCCGCAAGGACGCTGGACCGCTGCCGGCCTACCACGTCGTCACCCAGCGGATGAGGCGCATTGCGGCAAAGTAGACTACGAGGACGAGCGCCATGGTGACGAAGGCGATCGCGCCGCCGAGCGGCCAGTTCGAGCCGATGCCGCGAAACTGGTCGGCGATGACGTTGCCGATCATGATGCCCTGCGTGCCGCCGACGAGCGAAGGGGTGACGAAATCGCCCGCGGCGAGCAGGAAGGCGAAGGCCGAGGCGGTGCGGATGCCAGGCAGCGCCATCGGCACCAGGATGGTGCGGACGAGGTGGGCGCGCCTCGACCCGAGGTCGCGCGCAACTTCGAGGTGATCGCGCGAGATGTTCGCCATCGACGAATAGATCGGCAGCACGGCGAGCGGCAGGAGCAGCCCGGTCAGCGTGATGACGGTGGCGAAGTTGCTGTAGATGAGGAACTCGAGCGGGCTGTCGATGACCCCGAGCCACATGAGCGTCGAGTTGAGGAGGCCCTGCTTCCCGAGGATCGTCCGCCAGGCATAGATGCGGACGAGATAGCCGCTGAAGAGCGACAGGAGGACGAGTTGCAGAACGATCTGGCCGCGACGGGCAAGGACGAAGTGCAACACGTAGGACAAGGCGAATGCGAGCGGGACCACGATCAGCGCCGTGATGAAGCCGATGACGACGGTGCGCAGGAGGAGGACGTGGTAGACCGGCGACTGGGCGATCTTCCAATAGTTGTCGAGGGAGAAGTCGACGATGAGGTCGAAGCCCTGCGCCCGCCAGAAGCTCAGCACGAACAGGCAGAGCATCGGGATGGCGAAGAAGACGGCATAGTAGAGAGCCGCCGGTGTCAGCAGCCGGAAGGCGCCGCTGCCACCCCCTGACGGCCGTATGGCGCGCGACCCGCGCGAAGCAGCCGTCAGGAGGTCCGTCATGGCAAGCGCTGTTCCTCAGGCGGCCTTGAAGGCCTGCCAGGCTTCGATCCAGGCCTGCGTTCCGACGATATCACCCTCCGTCTGTTGCGGGGGGAACACGATCTGCGTGTTGAGGATGCCGCCATCGGCCTTGCGGACCACGTCATAGGGATAGAGGCCCTGCATGACGGGATCGAGGAGATCGAAGGCCTTGGCGTTGGTGCAGCCGGAACCGAGTTCCGTGGCGATGGCCGCGTTCGATTGCGCCGATGACATGAAGTCGATGAAGGCATACGCGTTGTCGGCATGAGGGGCGTCAAGCGCGATGGCGTAGGCGTCCTGCCAGTAGTAGGTGCCGTCATCGGCCGGCGAGGCGACCTTCAGCTCGACCCCCTTCTCCTTGGCGATGAGGGTCTGGTAGGCCCAGCCGCAGACGCCGATCGAGGCATCGCCGCGCACCATGACATCGGCCATGTCGGCGAAGGAAGCGCCGATGGTGACGATGTTGGGCTTCACCTTGAGCATCGCCTCCATGGTCTGCTGAAGCTGCGCGGCGGTGAGGCGGCTCGGATCGGCGACGCCGATCGACTTGGCGAACAGCCAGGTGTTGCCGAAGGGATCGTCCATGAAGACGATCTCGCCCTTGTATTTCGGGTCGGCGAAGTCGGTGTATTTCGCCGGGACGCCATCCCATTTCTTCGGATTGTAGACGCAGGGCTCGTCGCCCCAAATCAGCGGCACGCCGTACGTCTTGCCGTCCTTGATCAGCCACGGGGCCTGCTTGAAGGCCGGGAACAGATCAGCCGCGTTGGGGATGCGGGCCATGTCGAGTGGCTGGAAGAGCTCCGTCCCCGCCTGCAGGATAGTGCGTTGAAAGTCCTTGTTGGGTGTCAGGATGTCGAGAGTGCCACGGCCGCCGGTGTTGAAGCGGGTGAGCGCCTCGTCGCCCGACACCTGGAAGGACGACTGCATCTGGATGTTGTTCTTGGCCAGGAAGTCCTTGGCGACGTTGGCGCCGTTCTCGCCGTCCCAGCCGAAGTAGTTGAGCTGTCCGCCGAGGGCCGCCGCCTCGCCCCGGGAAGGCGCCCCGATGACGGTCAACGTCGCTAGGCCGGCTGCTCCCTGCAGAAACCGGCGGCGACTGAACTTCTGGTGGAATTTGCTGTCGAGCAGGGATCTGACGGATTCATTCACGATGCTCTCCTTATGTCCCTTGTGTCGATACCGGAAAACGCTGGCATGAATGACCGGATCGGCGATTGCCGAAGCTCGCGGTACGGATGAGCGTCGCCCTGCGTCTCGGCAGGATGCGCAGGGGGGACTGGCCTTCCGTCGGACAGTCGCTCAATCCTCGGCTCTCCCATGTCCGGCGGCTGCCCCTCGTCAATGCAGTCCAACCCGGCGACGATCAAACCTGTCGCGGCTTCTAACTTACTGGTAAGTCAGGGTCGTGTCAAATTGCCGAGATTTGTGAGGGAGAAGCGCGCCGTGAGCGGAAGAAGATCGAGATGCTGTTCGCCCACCTCAAGCGCATCCTCGGGCTTGCCGGAGACCAGGACGGATGACCGTCGGCGCGACCTGCCCGCCCCGGCGCACCGGCCTTGACGTCACGGTGCTCGGCCTCGGCGGCGCCCCCTCGGCGATTTCTCTGAACTCATCCCCGATGATCGCGCGGCTCGTCCCGCTTTCTCGAACCGAGGTGAAGCGGGGGGCGAGGTCGTCCGGCCCTCCCTAGCTCTTCGCCACGAGCCTCGGAGAACGTATCCCTTTCTGCAGGAAGAGGCTCGCGCAGATGGCGCGCAGCCAGCGCCCGCCTGGTTCGGCGTCATAGCGGCTGTGCCAGTACTGGCGTACGAGGAATTTCGGCACGGAAAGCGGGCAGGCGAGCACGCTGAGGCCGCCGATATGGGCGACCGTCTCGCCGATCTCGCGCGGCAGCGTGACGAGCAGGTCGGTATTGGAGACGAGCCCCGAAAGGCCGAGGAAGCCGGGCAGTTCCAGCACCACCCGCCGGCGCACGTGCCGTCGCCGGAGCGCGAGCTCGATGAGATCGTGCCCGGCCCCGTGCGGGATGCGGATGTGTCCCTCCGCCAGGTAGCCCGCGAGATCGAGCCCCTTGCCGGCGCGCGGATGATTGGCGGCGCAGATGCAGATCCAGTCCTGCGCGAACAGGGCCTGCTCCCGGAAACCGTTGTGCAGCTCGGGGATGTAGCCGAGGCCGATGTCGCATCGTCCCGATTCGAGCTCGTCGCGGGTGGTCTCGTCGATGCCGTCCACGACGAGGTGGACATTGGGCGCTTCCGCCCGCACGCGTGCGAGCAGTTCCGGCATGAGCGTGATGTGGCTGGCGTCGCTCATGCAGATGCGGAAGCTGCGGTCGCTGCTCGCCGGGTCGAACAGGGGCTCGACGTCCGAAAGGGCGCGCAGGGCGGCGAGAATGCTGCACACGCTCTCCCGCATCGCGACGGCCTTCGGCGTCGGCTCCATGCCGTTGGTGCCGCGCACGAACAGCCGGTCACGCATGCTGATCCGCATCTTGCCGAGCCAGATGCTGACGGTCGGCTGGCTCTGGCCGAGCATCTCCGCGGCGCCGGTCACGCTGCCGGTGACGTGGAGAGCCTCGAAGAGGCGGAGCTGGCGCACGTCGAGGAGATCGACGCCCTTGTGCTCTGTGGGAATTTCCGGCGTGGCGGCACGGCGGTTCGACACGGACTCACCTATTGTAGACGGCAATGGCCCTCATTTTTCCCATTGGATTAACTTATTCCGATGATCGGATACTGTCAGCAGGAATTCGTTGCCAGCGCCGTCGCGAGCCGGCGATCCGCGGCCGGAATTGCCAGCCATGACCAGCAAATATTGCCGGAAAGAGCTCTCCGGCGGCATCCTCACCCTGACCATCGACCGCCCGGAAGTCCTCAATGCGCTGCATCCGGCGGCACATCGCGAGCTGGCCGGGGCCTTCGACGATTTCGCTGCCGATCCCGCGGCGCGCGTGGCGATCATCACGGGCGTGGGCGAGCGCGCCTTCTGCGTCGGCACCGACCTGAAGGCGCTCGCCGCCGACAATGACCACGACAAGCCGGCGACCGGCTTTGCCGGCATCACCCGGCGCTTCGATCTCTGGAAGCCGGTCATCGCGGCGGTCAATGGGCTCTGCCTCGGCGGCGGCGTCGAGATCGTCGCGGCCTGCGACCTGGCGGTCGCTTCCGAGGACGCGATGTTCGCGCTGCCCGAGCCGCGCGTCGGCCTCGCTGCGCTGGGCGGCGGTGCGCTGCAGCGGCTCGTCCGCCAGATCGGCATGAAGGATGCGATGTGGCTCGTCCTCAGCGGCGAGCGGATCGGCGCCGGCGAGGCGCGCCGCATCGGGCTGATCAACGAGGTGGCGCCGCGCGGGCGCGCGCTGGCGCGGGCCCGCGAGATGGCGGAGGTGATCCTGCGCTGCGCCCCGCTGGCGGTCGAGGCCTCGAAGCAGGTGATGGTGCAGAGCCTCGCCGAGGCCGACCTCGACAGGGCCCTCGGCGCCACCTACCCGGCCGCCGCCCGCATGCTGGCGAGCGCCGATGCCCGCGAGGGACCGCACGCCTTCGCGGAGAAGCGCGAGCCCGTCTGGACGGGCCGCTGACATGGGGAGGTGGCGGCGGAGGTGACCGGACTGCCGCGCGGGCGAGGTCCGCGCCCGGCTCGCGACCGCAACGTCCCGACAAGAAGAAGACAGGGAAAAACAGATGCCGCAGCTTCCGCCCCTCTCGGGCGTCAAGGTCATCGACTACAGCCATTTCCTGGCCGGTCCCTACCTTTCGCGCAGCCTCGCCGCGCTCGGCGCCGAGGTGATCAAGGTGGAGCGCCCGCGCGAGGGCGATGCCGGCCGGCGCCATCCCTATTTCGTCGGCGACCAGAGCGGCTATTTCCTCCAGCAGAACATGGGCAAGCGCGGCCTCTGCGTCGACCTCAAGGACCCGCGCGGCCTCGATCTCCTCAAGCGGCTGGTCGCCTCGGCAGACGTCTTCGTGGAGAACTACCGGCCGGGCACGCTCGACCGGCTCGGCCTCGGCTACGCCGCCCTGTCGGCGATCAATCCGCGGCTCGTCTATTGCTCGGTCTCCGCCTTCGGCCATACCGGGCCGATGGCGTCGCGCGCCGGCTTCGGGCTGATCGCCGAGGCGATGAGCGGCGCCATGGCGATGGTCGGCGTCCCCGGCGAGCCGCCGCCGCTCCTGCGCATGCCGGTCGCCGACATGTATAGCGGCAGCCACGCCGCCACCGCCATTTGCGCCGCCCTCTATGGCCGGCAGGCCTCCGGCCGCGGTCAGCACATCGACATCGCGCTCTACGACTGCATGGTGTCGATGCACGACTACGCCATCCAGTGCTACACGATGAGCGGCGGCAGGGAGATACCCGTCCAGACCGGCTATGACCTGCCAAATTCCACGATCTACGGCATCTTCCCGGCGCGCGACGGCTATCTCGTCATCGCCGCGCAGGTCGACGACGCCTGGCAGAAGCTTGCCCGCCTCGTCGGCGGCGAGGCGCTTGCGGCCGACCCGCGCTTCCTGACCCCCGACGTGCGTAACGCCAACCGCGAGCCGGCGCTCGCGGCCGTGCGCGCCTGGACCATGGCGCAGGAAAGCGCCGCCGCCTGCATCGCGGCGCTCGACAAGGCCGGCGTGCCGGCCGCGCCGGTGCAGCGGATCGACGAGGTGCTCGAGGACCCGCAGGTCAAGGCGCGCGGCATGATCATCGAACAGGATCATCCCGTGCTGGGCCGCGTGCGGCTCGCCAACACGCCGTTCCGCTTCTCCGATGCGGACGTGACGCCGAAGCGGCCGGCGCCGCTTCTCGGGCAGCACAATGCCGAGATCGCGCGCGAGGCCGGGCTCGGCGAGGCCGAGATCGCGGGAATGGTGAAAGACGGCGTCCTCTACGCCGAGGCCGCGGCGACGCAGGCCTGATGCCGGCGCGGCAACCGAAGGACGGTGCGATGGACTTCTCGCTTTCCGAAGACCAGCGGACGCTGGTCGCCATGCTCCGGCGGTTCATCGAGGAGAAGCTGGCGCCGCTCGAGGAGACGGTCGAGCGGGAGGGACGGCTGGCGCCCGAAGTGGCGCGCGACCTGTTCGAGCAGTCGAAGGCGCTCGGCTTCTACGCCATGAACATCCCGGAGGAGTTCGGCGGCGGTGGGCTCTCGACCGTCGACATGATGCTAGCCGAGGAACAGTTCGGCCGGACCACCGACATCCTCATCCGCCGCAGCTTCGGCAACGTCTACGAGGTTCTCCTCAAGTGCGTCGGGCCGCAGGTCGAGCGATGGCTCAAGCCGGCGACGCGCGGCGAGCGCACCTGCTCGATCGCGATCACCGAGCCGGAGGCGGGATCGGATGCCGCCTCGATCCGCACCGCGGCGACGCGCGCCGGCGGCGGCTGGGTGCTCGACGGCAAGAAGCATTTCATCAGCGACGGCCTCTTCTCCGACTTCTTCGTGGTCTCCGCCGTCACCGATCCGTCGGCCGGCGGGCGCGGCATCTCGCTCTTCCTCGTCGACCGCGACAGGAAGGGCGTCACGATCGGCCGCGACCAGCCGATGATGGGGCTGCGCGGCACCAGCCACGTCGAGCTCTTCTTCGACAGGGTCGAGCTGGACGACCAGTGCCTGCTCGGCGAGCCGGGCCGGGGGCTCGGCTATGCGCTCGACACGCTCGGCCGCGTGCGCCTCGGGCAGGTCGGGGCGCGGGCGGTCGGCAAGGCGACGAAGATCCTCGATCTCGCCGTCGGGCAGGCCCGCGAGCGCAGGCAGTTCGGCAAGGCGATCGGGGAGTTCCAGCTTATCCAGAAGATGATCGCCGACTCGGTCATCGAGATAAACGCGGCGCGGCTGCTGCTCTGGAATGCCGCCGCGGCGATCGATGCCGGCCGCGATGCCCGCGCCCTCATCGCGATGGTCAAGGTCAACGCGTCGGAGACCCTCGGCCGCGTCGCTGACCGGGCCGTGCAGATATTCGGCGGCATGGGCTTCTCCAGGGACCTGCCGATCGAGCGCTACTACCGCGATGCCCGCGTCTACCGGATTTTCGACGGCACCACCGAGATCCATACGGCCGGCATTGCGCGCGCGGCGTTGAAGTCGGGCGGCGCCCTCTACGATCCGGTCGAGGCGGTCTGAGGCCAACATGCAGGCAAGTGCAAAGGAAATGCGGACGTGAGCGAGCCATTGAAGGGCAAGACCGCCATCGTCACCGGCGCGGCGCGAGGCATCGGCCTCGGCATAGCGCGCAAGCTCTCGGAGCTCGGCGCCGCCGTCTCGGTCTGGGACATCCGCGCCGAGATCAAGGACGGCAACGGTTTCGCGCCGGCCGAGCTGCGCCAGGTCGACGTATCCAGCCTCAAGTCGGTCGAGGAAGCCTTCGCCGGGACGCTGGCGCGCTTCGGTGCGATCGACATCCTCGTCAACAATGCCGGCATCAACGGCCCCGTGCTGCCGGCATGGGAATATCCGGAAACGGACTGGCAGCGCGTGCTCGCCATCGACCTCAACAGCGTCTTCTACTGCTCGCGCACCGTCATCCCGCATATGCGCGAGCGCAAGTCGGGGCGCATCCTCAACATCGCCTCCATGGCCGGCAAGGAGGGCGTCCAGTACATCGCCGCCTATTCCGCGGCCAAGGCGGGCGTCATCGGCTTCTCCAAGGCGATCGCCAAGGAGCTGGCCATGGACAACGTGCTCGTCAACTGCATCGCGCCGGCAATGGTGGAGACCGACCTCCTCGCCGAGATGACCGCGGAGCATATCCGGGCGACGCGCGCCAAGATACCGATGGGACGCCTGCCGCAGATCGGCGAGGTGGCGTCGCTCGCTGCCTGGATCGTCGGGCCCGAATGCACCTTCACCACCGGATTCGTATTCGACCTTTCCGGCGGACGGGCGACCTACTAGTAGCGGCGCCGGCCAAGGACAAACAGGGGGAAATGCGATGAACGACCTTCCGCGCGAGATCGGCACGACGACGCGCTTCTCGAAGACGGTGAGCGAGGGCGACGTCTATCTCTATGCCGGCCTGACCGGCGACCTCGCGCCCAATCACACCAACGAGATCTACATGAAGCGGTCGCGTTGGGGGCGGCGGCAGGCGCATGGCGCGCTGCTCGTCGGCTTCATGTCCACGGCGGTCAGCTTCTCGGTCGGCCCGTACCGGGACCGCGACGAGACGCCCGTGTCGCTCGGCTTCGACCGGATCCGCTTCACCGCGCCGGTCTTCTTCGGCGATACGGTGACCACGACCTACACGGTCACCGGCATCGACAATGAGCGTCGCCGCGTGACCGGCAGGATCGAATGCGTCAACCAGGATGGCGTCACCGTCGCGGTGGCGGCGCATATCGAGAAATGGGTCGCCAACCAGGCGACGGCGTCTTGAGCGCCGAGCGCATCTTCTCGCTGGCGCCGCTCACCGTCTCGGGCCTGTCGCCGCCGGCGATCGTCGCCGCTGCTTCCGAGGCGGGCTACGGCCATGCCGGCCTCCGGCTCCATCCGGCATCGCCCGGCGAGGCGCAGTGGCCTGTGATCGGCGACACCCCCATGCGCCGCGAGACGCGGGCCCGGCTTCGCGATACCGGCGTGAAGGTCTTCGACTTCGACATCATCCGCCTCGATGCCGGCATCGACCCCGGGCGCTTCATGCCGGTCCTCGAGACCGCAGCGGAGCTCGGCGCGCGCTACGGCCTTGTCGCCATCGACGGGGACGATCGAGCGGAGATGATCGACGGCTTCGCGCGCCTCTCCGAGCTCGGCTCGCCGCTCGGCCTCGCCTTCGGCATCGAATACATGCCCTGGACCGGGGCGAAGACCATCGCCGATGCGCGGCGGATCGTCGAAGAGGCGGGATCGGGCGGCGTCCTGATCGATGCCATCCATGTCGACCGCTCGGGCGGGACCGCGGCCGGGATCGCCGCGATGCCGGCGGACCTCATCGCCTATTTCCAGATCTGCGACCTGCCGGCCGAGCGGCCGGCGGACGTCGCCACCATGATCTATCAGGCGCGCAATGCGCGCCTGCCGCCGGGCGAGGGCGGGATCGACGTCGCCGGCATGGTGCGGGCCCTGCCGCCGGGCCTGCCGATCAGCGTCGAGGTGCCCAACACGGCCCTCGCGGCGACCATGACGGCATCTGCCTATGCACGCCTCATGCTCGACAGGACGCGGGCCTTCCTGCGCGCCGTCGAGGGTGGGCAACCGGACGCCGCCTGAATGGGCGACGGCAAGTTCATGACCGCCGATGCGGCGGTCCGCCTCATCCGCGATGGCGACACGGTGGCGCTCACCGGCGGCGGCGGCGGACTGCTGGAGCCGTCGCATCTCCTGCGCGCCATCGAGCGGCGCTTCCTGGTGGGCGAGGGGCCGCGCAACCTCACCGCCGTCCATGCGCTCGGCCTCGGCGACAAGAAGAGCGAGGGCATGAACCGGCTCGCCCATGAAGGGTTGGTCCGGCGGGTGATCGGCGGCCACTGGGTATGGTCGCCGCGCATGCAGCGGCTCGCTCAGGAGGAGAAGATCGAGGCCCATGTCCTGCCGAGCGGCTGCGTGATGCAGCTCTACCGCGAGATCGCGGCGGGCCGGCCCGGCCTCTTTACCCATGTCGGCCTCGGCACCTTCGTCGATCCGCGCCAGGCGGGCGGCCGCATGAATGCGAGCGCCCGGGACCGGCTCGTAGAGCTCGCCGAGATCGGCGGCAAGGAATACCTCTGGTACAAGTCCTTTCCCGTCAACGTCGCCTTGATCCGCGGCTCGTTCGGCGACGCTGCCGGCAATATCAGCCTCGACCAGGAGGCAGCCAACCTCGACGTCCATGCGGCGGCGCTCGCCGCGCATAATTCGGGCGGCATCGTCATCGCGCAGGTGCGCACCGCCGTCGACGTGAATTCGCTGCCTGCCCGGTCGGTGCGCGTGCCGGGGGCGATCGTCGACGCGGTGGTCGTCGATCCCAGCCAGGTGATGAGCTACGACCTGCCCTATGACCCGACCATTTCCGGCGAGCGGCGCGGGCCCTTGCCCGGGGAGCCGGACGAGCCGCTGACAATGCGCCAGGTCATCGCCCGGCGCGCCCATGCCGAGCTGGTCGACGGCGCCGTGATAAACTACGGCGTCGGCGTCGCCGAAGGGGTCGCACGGCTGGTGGCGCGCCGCGGCGAGGTCGATCGCCACTACCAGACAATCGAGCATGGCATCTACGGCGGTGCGCTCCTCGACGGGCTGCTCTTCGGCTTCGCGCGCAATCCGGCCGCCATGGTCGACGCGCCCTCGCAGTTCGATTTCTATTCGGGCGGCGGGCTGGACATCGCCTTCCTCGGCTTCGGCGAGGTGGATGCGCGGGGCGACGTGAACGTTTCCAAGCTCGGTGGCGTCCCGGTCGGGCCGGGCGGCTTCATCGACATCGCCCAGAATGCGCGGAAGGTCGTGTTCTGCGGCACCTTCGACGCCAAGGGTGGTGCTGTGCAGAAATTCGTCGAGCGCGTCGAGCAGATCACCTATTCGGGCACAGAGGCGCTCCGCCGCG
This sequence comes from Hyphomicrobiales bacterium, assembly GCA_017305635.1. Taxonomy (GTDB): domain Bacteria; phylum Pseudomonadota; class Alphaproteobacteria; order Rhizobiales; family Kaistiaceae; genus JAFKKF01. The sequence continues at coordinate 15,930 of JAFKKF010000018.1, forward strand.
GCCACCGCGCGGTCTACGTCACCGAGCGGGCGATGTTCGAGCTGACCGCGGAAGGGCTGGTGCTGACCGAGGTCGCGCCGGGCATCGACATCCGCCGCGACATACTCGACCGCATGGGATTCCAGCCGATCGTCCGCGGCGAGCCGAAGCGGATGGACGCGGCGATCTTCGCGGCCGACTTCGCCTGAGCCGGACGGCTCAATAGGCTTCCGTGCCGCTCGATTGCAGGCGCCGCTTCTGCGCGGCGATGCGGAAGGGCGCGTTCGGCCCGCCATAGCCGTCATAGTTCCGGCGCTCGACCACCTCGAAGAAGAACGTGTCGCCGAGGGTCGGGCTGTAGAACTGGAAATACTCGCCGGTCTCGGACCGGTCGTAGAGGATGTTGTCGGCGCGCAGCCGATCGGCGAAGGCCGGGTCGAGGCCGAAGCGCGATTCGACGTCGTCGTAGTAGTTCGGCGAGATGGCCAGCGGCCGGAAGCCGCTAGCCTTGAAGGCTGCCATGGCGGCGAAGATGTCACCGGTCGAGAAGGCGATGTGCTGGATGCCGGAGCCAAAGGATTCCCTGAGGAAGCGGCCGGCAAGCGTGCGATAGTTCTCGGTGCCGTTCATGGTGATGCGCAGGGACGCATCGCTGCTCTCGACCACCCGGCTGCGCACCAGCCCGGACGGATCGACAATATCGACCTCGGGCTTCTTCAGCGCATCGAGAAGGGAGGTGTAGAAGAGCACCCAACTCGGCATCTCGTCATAGGTCATGCTCTGCGCGAGGTGATCGACGGCAAGGAGGCCGCCCGGCGCGCCGCCGGCATCCTCGACCGGGTCGAACTCGGCCGACCAGACCGCGGGCAGCGTCCGCCCGTCGAGGAAATAGATGAGCCCGCCGCCGAGGCCGCGGACCGCCGGAATGTCGAGCCGTCCCGGAGCGATCATCTCCTTGAAGCGCTCGCCGTCGAGGGCCTGAGCGCGGGCGAGGGTCGCCGCGGCATCCTCGACCGCGAGCCCGAAGGCATAGGCCGACGTCCCGCGCACGTGGCGCGTCGAGCCGGCGAGGCCCTCGCTCTCGCGGTTGACGACGATGCGGATGTCGCCCTGGGCGAAGAGGTCGACGTCCTTGGTCTTGTGGCGTCCCGTGCGGCGGAAGCCGAAGCTGCGCAGGATGCCGACGAGTGCGGCGCTCTCCGCCGGGTCGGCGGCGAACTCGACGAAGGCGACGCCCTTCGTCCTTGCCGGCGGCGGGATGGCCGGCCCGGCCAGTTCCAGCGCCGGCTCGGCCCGGCGCACCTGGTCCATCAGGTTGAGGAGCGAGCGGTGCCCGTCGATGGCGACCTGGTTCGGAGGGCCGGCGCGGAACTGGTCGTTGAAGATTTCCAGCGATATGGCCCGGTCATAGCCGGTGGCGCAGACAGCGCGCATGAAGTCGACGACCGGCAGGTCTCCCTCGCCGGGCATGTTGCGCAGGTGGCGGCTGCGCTGGAGCACGTCCATCTCGATCTGCGGAGCGTCGGCGAGCTGGACGAAGAAGAGGCGGTCGCCCGGTATGGCGCGGATCGAATCCACCTCGATCTTCGGCGCGAGGGTGTGGAAGCTGTCGAGGATCAGGCCGATGCGCGGATGGTCGGCCCGGCGGACGATCTCCCATGCGTCGCGGTGGTCGCGGATGTGCCGGCCCCAGGCGAGCGCCTCGTAGCCCACCCGCACGCCGGCCGTTTCGGCGAGGTCGCCGAGCTCGCGCAGGTCGGCGGCGGCGCGGTCGATGCCGCCGAGCGAGACGGGCGAGGTATTGCTGCAGACGAGGATGAGATCGACGCCGAGCTCGTTCATCAGCTCGAACTTGCGGGCGGCGCGTTCGAAACCGCGGCGGCGCTGCGGCTCGGGCATGGCCTCGAAATCGCGGAAGGGCTGGAAGAGCATGATCTCCAGTCCAAGGTCGCGGATCATGCGCCCGGCATTGCGGGGCGATTCATCGCTGCCGAGGAAGTCGCCCTCGAAGATCTCGACGCCCGCGAAGCCGGCCCGCGCTATTGCCTCGAGCTTCTCGCGGAGCGAGCCGCTGAGCGAGACGGTGGCGATGCAGGTCTTCATGATGCTTGGCCGGGCTAAGGGCTGCGGGCGGGATACCATCGGCCGGATATGGCGGCGGCGACGGCCTCGGCGAGCGGCACCGGGCTGATGCCGGGCAGCGCGACCGTACCGATCACGCGGCCCCGCGGCTCCACGGATGCATCGGCGGCGACCCTCTCGACGCGCAGGCGACGGCTGGCGAGCCGACCGGTCCGGGCGAGCAGCTGGTGGAACGCGTCCCAGTCCTGCTCGGCGACAAGGACCGCGTCGACCCGGTCGTCCGGGCGATCCCAGCGCAGAGCCCGGCGCGCGGCGCGGCCGAGAATCCAGGCCTTGTCCTCGTCCGAGAAGCGCTCGGCCGAGCGGATGGAGAAGAGCGATTCGCCCCAGGTCTCGTAGCCGCTGCCGAAGGTGAAATCGCTCTCCCAGAGCACGCGCTCGCGGCCAAAAGCATCAACCGTCCTGGCGAGCTGGTCGAGGACGTCCGGGAAGGGGAAGGGCTCCGCCGAGAGCTTGGTCACGTGACCCCATTTTACCGCGACGTTCGGATAGCGCGCGAGCTTCAGGAGCTCGTCGAGCGGCCCGAAGCGTTGCGGATCGGACGGGCGCCATTCGAGCGGCATGCCGGCATGGTCGATGATGAACTGCAGCGCATCGTGCCGGCGGATCATCGGCTCGATATCGGCGACGCGCCCGGGCACGATCACGCAGGTCGGAAAGCCGAGACGGGCGGCAGTCGCGAAGAGGAGGTCGTAGGCCCCGTCGCGGAGGGCGGCTCCCGGCGGCTGGTCGATGCGGATGGCGACGCAGCCGGGCAGGCGCTGCAGATCCGCCATCAGCTGGACGAGGTCGGGATCGCGATGGTCCGGCCGCGCGAGGAAGGCGAAGCGGGCGGGGTAGAGCCGGCTCGCCTCCATGGCAAAATCGTAGCTGCAGCGCACGGCCCCGTTCGGCAGGCGCGCAAGCATCCGCGGCCACTGGTCGATGACCAGGCCATCGATGCCGAGCGCATCCATCGCCGCGAGGCCGGCCTCGCGGCCGACGGCGTTGAGATGCACCTGGACGTCGATCACCTCCATGTCAGCGCGCCCCGAGATGCCGGCGGAGCTGCGCGTCGAGGAGGAGGGCGCTGATCACGACGAGGCCCTCGACGACATAGACCATGTCCGCGGTGAGGCTGAGGAGGTTGAGCCCGTTGCCGACGCCGGCAAGGAGCAGCGCGCCGCCGAGCGCGCCCCATACCGAGCCGCGTCCGCCGAGGAGGCTGACGCCGCCGACCACGGCGGCGCCGATGCCGGCAAGGAGCAGCGTACCGGTGCCGGTCGTGGTGTCGGCGCCCGAGGTATAGGAGATGAGGGCGAGGCCGGCCATGCCGGCAAGGATGCTGGTCGAGACGAAGCCGACCGACTTGATCAGCGTCACCCGGATGCCGCTTTCCTCGGCCGCCGCTATGTCGCCGCCGATTGCGTAGAGATGGAGGCCCGGGCCGGTGCGCGTCAGGATGAACCAGACGATCGTCGTGATGGCGAGGACGATGGCAGTGAGGAGCGGCACGCCCTTGGCGCTGCCGAGATACCAGACGGCGAAGACGGCGAGCGCGATGACGACGAAGCCGGTCGCCGCGGTCGAAAGGCGCGCGCCCGGCCGCGAGCGCAGGGCGCGGAAGAGCAGCCAGAGCAGCCCGGCCGCGGCGATGGCGATCGCCGTCGGGATGCTCGGCAGGCGCGTCGTCGAGATGTCGCGCAGCATGCTCGCCGGAATCGGGACGTAGCCGTTCGGCTGCAGGATGCGCATCTGCAGGCCGAAGCAGACGAGGTAGCCGGCAAGGGTGACGACGAAGGAGCGGACGCCGAAGAAGACGACGATGATGCCCTGGATGACGCCGATCGAGGCGGCGACGCCGAGACCGGCGAGGGCGGCGAAGCCCCAGGGCACGTCCATGTTCATGAGCACGGCGGTGACCGCCGCCGTCAGGCCGGCGACCGAGCCTAGGGACAGGTCGATCTCGCCCATCAGGATCATGATGGCGGCGGCGATGGCGACGAAGCCGAGCGGCGCGGCCTCGGTGAGCAGGTTGCCGAGGTTGCGCGGGCTGAGGAAGAGCCCGGTGAGCAGCTGGAAGACGATGCAGACGGCGATCAGTGCGCCGAGGAGGGGCAGCTCGCGGGGGATCGCGCGGCGGCGCGCCGGGCTGGCGGCAGCCGGGGATTCCGCAGCCACGGTTGGAACTTCAGCCACCTTCGACGCTCCGCGCTGTTCCGCTTCCCGGCATCTCGCTCTCCGACCGGCGATTGGCGCCGACGATCGCCGAGACGACTTCCTCCTCGTTCGCCGTCGCGGTCTCGAAGATGCGGCTCACCCGGCCGAGCCGCATCACGGCGATATAGTCCGAAGCCGCGAAGACCTCGCGGAGATTGTGCGAGATGAGGAGGACCGCCGTGCCGGAGGCGCGGATGCGGGCGACCGCCTCGAAGACCTGGCGCGACTGCTTCACGCCGAGCGCGGCGGTCGGCTCGTCGAGGATGAGGAGGCGCGCATCCTGGCGCACGGCGCGGGCAATGGCGATGGTCTGGCGCTGGCCGCCCGAGAGCACCTCGACCGGCTGGAGCAGGTCCTGCAGGGTCGAGACGTGCAGGCGGTCGAGCGCCTCGCGGGTCGCCTGCTCCATGTGCCCGCGGTTCAGCCAGGGCATGCGGAGGCCGCCGAAGCGGGCATGGACTTCGTCGCCGAGAAACACGTTCTGCACGACGTCGAGGCAGCCGACGAGCGCAAGGTCCTGGAAGACGGTATGGATGCCGAGCGCCCGCGCGGCGCGGGGATTGGGGATCGCGACCGGCTTGCCGCCGACATGGATGGTGCCGGAATCGGGGGAGAACACGCCCGAGATGACGCGCACGAGGCTGCTCTTGCCGGCGCCGTTGTCGCCGACCAGCGCGGTGACCTTGCCGGCGGCGATCGACAGGGACGCCCCGTTCAGGGCAACGACGCCGCCGAAGCGCTTCTCGATGCCGGAGACCTGGAGAACGGCCGGGGGCGATGCGGCTGCCATGCTTGACCTCAAAAGCGAACATGCTCCCCCCTGGGAGCATGTCCATCTTGGAACCTAACCCGACGTGATCCGATCTTTTTCTACTTGCAGGGTTCGCCGACCTTGGCGGGGTCGAGGTCCTTGCAGATTTCCTCGACGGTGACGGCGCCGTCCTTGACCTCGGTGTCGAGGTTGGAGCGATCGACCACGGTCACCGGGGTGGCCCGGAACGGGAGGGTCTGGTCGCCGATGGTCAGCGACTTGTCGTAGAAGCCGGCCGGCGGCTCCTTGCCGGCGAGGGCATAGGCGGTGGCTTCCGCGAGGCCGCGCGATTCCTCGAAGAGGTTGCGGTAGGCGCTGCCGATCGGCTCGCCCTGCAGCATGGAGCGCACCGCCGGCACCGAGCCGTCCTGGCCGACGAGGACGATCTTCTTGTCGGTGACGCCGGCATGGCGGATGGCCGAGATGGCGCCCTGGGCCATGTCGTCATTGCCCATGATGAAGCCGTCGACGTCGTTGTTCAGCGAGGTGAGGATCGACGAGACGTGCTGCTCGGCGGGCGCGGTCTGGAAGCCCGGCGTGGCGCGCTCGGCGACGATCTTGATCTTGCCGGCATCGACGGCGGGCTTGAGGATGTTCATCATCCCCTGGTTCTGCTGGATGCCGTAGGAGCTCGACATGTCGCCGTTGACGATGGCGAGCTTGCCGCCCTCGGGCAGCTTCTCCAGCATGTACTTGGCCTGCGCCTCGCCGACGGCCACCGGATCGGTGCCGACGATGCCGCTGACCACGCCCGGCACGACCGACTTCGGGACGAAGATGTAGAGCACGACCTTGACGTCCGCTTCCTTGGCGGCTTCGAGGATGGCGCTCGGATCGTCCTGGAAGGCGGCGAGGGCGAGGACCTTGGCGCCCGAGACGATCGCCGACTTCGCCATGGTGACTTCGGTGGCGGCGTCGGCGCGCGGATCGTAGCGCTTCACGGTGACGTTCGGCGCGTAGACCTTCATCCACTTCTCGAAATTCGGGAAGTCGATGTTGTTCCAGCGCGTGACGGTGCCGCTATAGCCGATGATGGCGACGGTGTCGTTGCCGTCGTAGATCGCTTCGTCGGCGGCCTGCGCCTGCGACATGACGCCGGCGAGCAGGCCGGCGCCCAGCGCCAGGCCGCGCGATAGGCGTCGCGACAGAGAGTTGAAAAGAGCCAATTTGCATTCCTCCCCTTGGAACGAGGCGCCTGCGGCAGACGTGCTGCGCGCGGTCCCTTTCTGCGAATTCAGTTAGCGATAGGGTCGAAGGTCGAGCAATTACATTTTCGCAAAGAGGCACATAGCGCTGGCTTATGCGAGTAGCCTGCCCCGCTTCCGCCGCGCTCCATCGACGCATGGCAGCAAGGGCCGGGATTGCGGGAGTTGGTCCGCCTCGACGCCGGCCCGTTCGGCGGAGGTGCCGCAAGGCGAGCCGATCCGGCGATTGACGATAATTAACGAAGAGGTGCATTATGCCTGCGCTATTTCGGGGTTGGCACCATGGCATTCGCGGGCAGTCACTGGCTGATCATCTGGAATGATTTCGGCGGCGCCGACGAAGGCGAGTACGAATCCTGGATCGTCCGCGAGCACATGAACGAGCGCATGCAGGTGCCGGGCTTCCTGCGCGGCCGGCGCTATGTCGGCGAGGGTTCCCCCCGCTACCTCAACATGTACGAGGTGGATGGCATCGAGTCGCTTGTCGGGGGAGCCTATGTCGCAAGCCTCAACACGCCCTCCGCCTGGACAAGGAAGATGATGCCCGGCCTGACGAATTTTTCCCGGGTCGTCTGCGGATCGGTGGCCGTGCACGGAGAAGGCGTGCCGGGGCATCTCGCCTCGCTCCGCGTCCCGCTGGAGAAGGCTGGCGGGGCGGAGCGGACGGCCGCGCTCGGTGCCGTCCTCGATTCGATCGCGGCCTTGCCCACGGTGCTCGGCGCAAGCATCGGCTTGACCATCCCCGCGCCGAGCAGGATCGACACGGCCGAGAAGCGCCTGCGTACCGGGGAACGGGACATTGCGGCGAGCGAGGCCGTCATTGCCGTCGAGGCGGCGAGCGCGTCGGCGCTGGGTCAGGCGATGCCGGAGGTCGAGGCGATCGTCGGCCGCCAGCTCGGGCATCCCTCGGCGATCGGCACCTACGCGTTGAGCCTGCTCCTCGATCGCGCCGCAGGCGAGACCGGTCCCGGCTAGCCTCTTGCCGCGCAATAGGGGCGGGTCGCATCGGCGATCCGCATGGACCGTGCCGCCGGCGTCAGGCCGGTGGCATCGCCAAGGGGAATCTCGCATTCGATCTCGACACCCTTCGGCAGCGCGTCGAGGAATTCGCGCAAGGGAAGGGCGCCTTCGCCGGGCAGGCGCCGCCCGGTGATCGCTTCCTGGAAGAGGTCGACGCCAGCCGGCGGAGCGGCCGCGGCATCGCAAATCTGGGCGAGAAAGACGGGCGTCGAGCGCGCGGCGCGCGCAACCTGTCCGGGCGAGCCGCCCGACCGGGAAAGGTGCAGCGCATCGACCACCATGCCGACATTGTCGCGGCCGAGGCGATCGATGATGGCGACCAGGTCCGGCAAGGTCTTGATCGTGCTGAAGGGCATGAACTCGATCGCCAGGCGGATGCCGGCATCGGCGGCCATCGCGGCATAGTCCCGCAACAGGGCGAGCAATCGTGCCTCGTCTTCCTCGAAGCATCCCTGCACGATGAGATCGCAGCCGAGCCGCCGGGTCGCGGCCACCACATCGGCGAGATGGGCACGCTCGGTCTCCGGCGCGACGTAGTAGCCGGAGACGTTGGAGAGGCGCACGCCGGTCCGGGCCGCGGCTGCGCGGATTGCCGGCTCGGCTTCCGGATTTCCGAGCACCGGGAACCACCTCTGCCCGACGCGGCGCGGCGTGATGCGAATGCTCGCTGCCGCGAAGCCGCCGGCATGGGCGGCATCGAAGATGTCCCATGGCGGAACGTCCGCCATCGAGAGGAAGCCGAGCGTCAGCGGCAATCCGTCCCCGGCGGAGGCCGCACCGCCGGACGTGCTCATAGCGTCACGGCGCCGCCGGTGACGGTCAGCGTCTCGCCGATGACGTAGCGCGCGTCGTCGGAAACGAGGAACGCGACGGTGGCGGCGATCTCGTCGGCGGTGGCGAGCCGACCGATCGGAGTGCTTGCCAGCTGGCTCTTGCGCAGTTCCTCGGGGACGAACTCGCGAAGCGGCGTGTCGACGAAGCCGGGCGCGACGGCATTGACGCGCACGCCCTGCTGGATCGCTTCCTTGGCCAGGGAGCGCGTGAACGCGAGGATGCCGCCCTTGGCCGCGGAATAGTGCGGGTTGCCGGCGACGCCGATCAATCCCGCGATCGAGGCCATGTTGACGATGACGCCCGATCCCTGCGGCGCGAAGATTCGCATGGCGGCGCGGGCGCAATAGAACGTGCCGTCGAGCTGGGTGGCGATCATGCGCCGCCATTGCTCGTCGGTGAGGCGGGAGACGGCATCGAGCGGTGTCGATATCCGTCCGCCCTCGCGGAATTCCCTGGCCTGGGCGGACATGCGTAGAGCAACCTGGCCGTATTCCTCCTGTCCCAGGGCGCCGGCATTGTTCACCAGGACGTCGAGCCGTCCGAAATGGTCCACGACCGCGGCGAAGGCTTCGTCGACCATTGACGAGGAGGAGACGTCGCAGAGGAACGAACGCACCATCTCCGAATCGGCCGACGGGTTCGGCCTCAGGTCGAGGTTGGCGACGCGGGCGCCGTCGGCGACGAACCGCCGCACGGTCGCGGCACCAATACCCGATGTGCCGCCGGTGACGATGGCAACCTTGCCCGTCAACTTCACGATGGAAACCCCTGATTACGCTGTCACGGAAGAGAGCGGATGGACGATCTTCATCTCGGCGTGCTGCGCCCTGGCCTCGTAGGCCGTGTCGGCGATGGCGAGGGCCATCCACGCATCCTGGAAGGTCACCGGCGGCGGCAGCTTCCGGTCGATTGCATCGAAGAACGCCTCGAGCTGGCGTTCGTACGATTCCATGTATCCGTAGATCGGCGACCAGTGGAACTTGGCCCGCGTGCCGGTACCGCTTTCACCATAGTGGGCGATGTCGGGCGGCGCGCCGTTGCGAAGGGCCAGCAGCCCGGCGCTGCCGAAGACCTCCATCCGGTGATCGAGGCCATAGGCGGAGCGCCGCGAATTGGCGATATGCGCCATGGCGCCGTCAGCGAAGACGAAGGTCAGCATGGCGCTGTCTATGTCGCCGTACTTCGCAAGGTCCGGGTCGATGAGGCAGGCGCCCACCGCTGAAACCGCAACGGGATCGCCGCCCATGAGAAAGCGCATCGAATCGATGTCGTGGATCGTCATGTCCCGGAACAGGCCGCCGGACTCCATCACGTATTTGTAGGGGGGCGGCTTGGGCACGCGGGTGATGATGTGCAATGCCTCGATCCGGCCGACGTCTCCCTGCCGAACGGCCTTCTCGAGCCGCACGATATTGGGGTCGAAGCGGCGGTTGAAGCCGATCTGGACGAAGCCCTTGTTCTCGATCGAGCGGTAGCAGGCGCGCACCCGATCGAGGTCGAGATCGATCGGCTTCTCGCACAGCACCGCCTTGCCGGCATGGACCGCCGTCTCGATCATCTCGGCGTGGGTGGCGGTCGGCGTGGCAATGATCACGCAGTCGATGTCGTCGGCAGCGAGGACGTCGGCGAAGGATGCGGGCCGCGCGCCGGTCTCCCTGCACAGGGCGTCGCGGGCGCTCTCGTCCACGTCGTGGACGGCGACGAGGGGAACGGAATTGAGCTTGCGCAACGCTTCCGCGTGCACGCGCCCAACCCTGCCCGCTCCCAACAGACCAACTCCCAAGGGCATGACTACCTGCTCGATCAATGTGCGCGTTGCCGGCCATTAATTAACGGAATAGGGAATTAAAAGTCAACCGGATCGACGCCCGGAAAGAAGCGTTCGGTGGACGGGCGCGGCATCATTCCGCGTCGAAAGCGACGGCCAGCGATTGGCGGGAAGCCCCGCCAAGAATGTCGTGGAAGGTTCGTGCTCCACGAGACCCGCGGCGAAGAGACGCGACGCCGGCGCAAGTCCCCTGGGCGGCGTGCTTTCGCATCCATTTGCGGCGCGGTTTGTGCGCTGCATCACCGATGCCGGGCAGATCGCTGTTGCAAGCGACGCTAATTCACGGTACGGTGTATTGAGTTCAAAGATGGGCTGGCTCGATGGGAACCGCCGGCTCCTTGTTCACTCGGGAGGAGATACCGCAATGAATGCAGTTCTACGTGCGGCCCTGTTGGCCGGGGGCGTTGCCGTGGCCGGAACAGCCAATGCTGCCGAGCCGCTGAAGATCTTTTTCATCACCCACGCGGGCGCGACGAACATCTTCTTTCAGGCCGTGAAGAATGGCTTCGAGGACGCCTGTGCCAGGATCGGCGCCCAGTGCCAGATGACCTTCACGCAGTCGGACCAGGGCGTGGCGGAGCAGGTCGCCAACTTCGAGGCGGCCGTCGCGACGAAGCCGGACGTGATCATCACCACCATCATCGACGACACGGCGATGGACCAGCCGGTGGCCGACGCGGTTGACAAGGGCATCATCGTCCTCGGCGCGAACGGTGACGATTCCGAGGGTGCGAAGGGCAACAAGCGCCTGAACTTCATCGGCGCCAACAACTATTCGACCGCCTACTATGGCGCCCAGACCATGGCGACGTTCTTCCCGGCCGACGGCAAGATCTCGATCGCTCTCGGCGACAGCGCACCCGGCCGTCCCTGGTCGCGCGATCGTATCCAGGGCATGGAGGCCTTCTTCAAGGAATGGAAGGAGGCGCATCCGGACCGCGACATTTCGTGGACCACGATTGCCTCGTCGACCGACCCGTCGCAGGCCGCGGACATCGCGGGCGCGTACCTGAACGCCAATCCCGACGTCAACGTCTACATGACCACCGGCTGGTTCCACGTCGGCGTGGCTCAAACCCTGCGCGACCGCGGCATTCCGCCCGGCAAGATCCTGATGAGCTGCTTCGACCTCGTGCCCCAGTGCCTCGATGAGATGAAGAAGGGCTACATCCAGTTCGCCGTCGATCAGCAGCCCTATACGCAGGGTTTCATGTCGGTGATGAATGCCTACCTGATCAAGGACTTCGGGCTGGGCGCGCTGGACATGGATACCGGCAAGGCCGCCTACTTCCAGAAGGACGTCGACAGCCTTATGGAGCTTTCCAAGAAGGGCGTGCGATAGCGCCAGGCTGAAACTCATGGGGCGCCTGGACCTCGTTTCCGGGCGCCCCCTTTTGCCTGGCCGGCCTTGTAGGGAGCGTGGGGAATGAAGGCGTTGTTCAAGCGGTCTCTGCAGAATACGGAGATCCCCGGCCTCGTATTGCTTGTCGTCCTGGTCGTCCTGTTCTCGGTCTTCTCCAACGGCATCTTCGTCAGCACGGAGAACCTGAGGGGCATCCTCGGCCTCCTGCCGGAAATCGGCATCGTCGCGATCGGTGTGGCGATCCTGATGATCGCCGGCGAGTTCGACCTCTCGGTCGGCTCGACCTTCGGCCTGGTGCCCATGGTGATGGTCGTGTTCATGTCCCATGGCTGGGGTTTCGCGCCGGCCTTCGGCGTCGCCATGCTGATCGGCATCGGCATCGGGCTGGTCAATGCGTTCGTCACGCTGCGCCTCGGCATTCCGAGCTTCATCACGACCCTCGGCATGCTCTTCATGATGCGCTCGCTGACCGTGGTCATCTCGGGCGGCTTCCCGCCGCAGATTCCCTCCGACGTTCCGCGCTGGCTGTTCACCGACTATTTCGGGCCGGGCAACTTCCTGCGGGCGTCGTTCGTCTGGCTGGTCATCATCGCGATCTGCGCCTCGCTGATGCTGTCGCGGTCCAACTTCGGCAACTGGATCAAGGCATCGGGCGGACAGGTGGCGGCTGCCGCGGCGCTCGGCGTCCCGGTGATGCGGGTGAAGACCATCTGCTTCGCCGGCTGCGCCCTGCTCGCGGGGTTTGCCGGCGTGATCCAGTCGCTGCGCCTGAACTCGGTCATGTCGTCCACGGGGGACGGCATGGAGCTGCAGGCCGTGGCGGCCTCGGTGATCGGAGGCGTGTCGCTCGTCGGCGGCATCGGCACGGTATTCAGCGCCATCATCGGCGCGCTGCTCATCCGCGTCATCGACAATGGGCTCGTCCTCACGCGGACCGATCCGAACTGGTTCAAGTTCGCCGTCGGCGCGCTGATCGTCTTCGCGGTCGTCGCCAATTCCTGGCTGCAGCGGCTGGGCAAGTCGGTCCGCGTCGCCGGATGAGTCTCACCGGGCCGGGAAGCTAGCGAAACGCCGATGCAGACAGACTGGGACTATATCGTGGTCGGCTCCGGCTCCGCCGGGGCGGCAGTTGCGAGCCGGTTGAGCGAGGACGGCAAGACCCAGGTCCTCCTCCTCGAGGCCGGCCGCAAGGACACGAGCATCATCTACAAGGTGCCGATCCTCGGTCCGATGATCGGCCTGAAGGACAAGAATTCCGATTGGGGCTTCAAGACCGAGGCGGATCCCTCGCGGCAGGGGCGCATCGACCACTGGCCGCGCGGCAAGGTGCTCGGCGGCTCCAGCTCGATCAACGGCACCATCTATGTCCGCGGCAACCGCGGCGACTACGATCACTGGCGCCAGCTCGGCAATGTCGGCTGGTCCTATGACGACATGGTGCCGGTCTTCAAGCGCCTCGAGCGGAACGAGGACGGCGCCTCGGATGTCTACGGCAAGAACGGCGCCGTCGTGGTCAGCGAGACGCGCGGGCCGCATCCGCTGACCAAGGTCTTCGTCGAGGCGGTCTCGGAGGTCACCGGCTGTCCGCCGAACCCGGACTATAACGGCGAGGTCCAGGTCGGCGCGTCGGTGGCCCATGTCACGCAGAAGAACGGCTGGCGCTACAGCACCTCGCGGGCCTATCTCGCGCCGGCCCGCCATCGCGCCAATCTCAAGATCGTCACCCATGCCGAGGTGGCGCGGGTCGTCTTCGAGGGCAAGGTGGCGGTCGGCGTCGAGGCGCGCATCGACGGCGAGCTCCGGGTTCTCCGTGCCCGGCGCGAGGTGCTGCTCTCGGCCGGTTCGATCAATTCGCCGAAGCTCCTGATGCTTTCCGGCATCGGCGATCCGGCGAAGCTCGGCCAGTTTGGCATCCCGGTCGTCCACGCCAATCCCTGGGTCGGTCGGAACCTGCAGGAGCATCCGGCCTTCCAGGTGAAGGCGCTGGTCAATGTGAAGACCTCCAACATGGAGTCGAACGTTGCCGGCTACATCAAGAACGCCGCCTGGTTCCTCCTGCGGGGCGGCGGACCGGCGAGCCACGTGCTGCCGGGGATTTCGTTCGTCAAGTCGCGCCCCGAGCTGGAATATCCTGACCTCGAGATCCAGTTCGTCGCCTTCGGCTACGACACGACGGAAGAGGGGCTGAAGCTCCTCGACCGGCCGGCCATCACGCTGCAGCCGAACGTCAACCGGTCGCGCAGCCGCGGCCGTCTCGAGCTGCGTTCCGGCAGGTGGCAGGATCCGCCCGTGATCCACCCCAACATGCTCGGCGATCCCTACGACCTCGAGGTGCTGGTGGCCGGCGGCAAGATATCGCGGCAGATCCTGCGCAGCCGCGCCTTTGCGCCCTATCTCGTCGGCGAGTACCAGCCCGACGCTTCCGTCCAGACCGACGGGCAATGGGCGGACTACGTGCGGCAATGGACGACGCCGGGGCACCATCCCTGCGGGACGTGCAAGATGGGCGTGGACGACCAGGCAGTGGTCGATCCGCGGCTGCGGGTCGTCGGCGTCGACCGGCTCCGCGTGATCGACTCGGCGATCATTCCGCAGATCACGAGCGGCAACATCAATGCCATCTCGATCGCGATCGGCGAGAAGGGTGCGCAGATGGTGAGGGAGGATGCGCGCTGAACAAGCGCGGGTGGGAGGATCGAAATGTCCAGCGAAGCGTCAGCAGTGAGGGGAGCGGAGGCGGGCGATGACCCGATCATCTCCGTGCGTGACCTCCACAAATGGTATTCGGGCGTGCACGCGCTGCAGGGTATCGACCTCGACATCCAGCGGGGCGAGTCCCTGGGTTTGATCGGCGACAACGGCGCCGGCAAGTCGACGCTCATCAACATCCTGTCGGGTGTCTATCCGCCGTCGTCGGGGACGATCGTCTTCGACGGCAGGCCGGTCAGGATCAGGTCGCCCAAGGAGGCGACGCGGCTCGGCATCGAGACGATCTACCAGTACAATTCGGTCGTCCCCTCCATGTCGATCGCGCGCAACCTGTTCATCAGCCGCGAGCCGCTGCGCTGGTCGATCGGCGGCTTCGGGCTCATCGACACCAAGCGCATGCATGCCGAGGCGACGCGCGCGCTCTCCGATGTCGGCCTGCACCTGCGCTCGCCCGACGCCGTCGTCAGCGAGCTCTCCGGCGGACAGCGCCAGGGCGTCGCCATCGCCCGCGCCATGCACTTCAAGTCGAAGGTGCTGATCCTCGACGAGCCGACCAATCACCTGTCGGTCAAGGAGACCAACAAGGTGATCTCCTTCGTGCGCGGCCTGAAGAGCCAGGGCGTGACCGGCATCTTCATCAGCCACAACATCCAGCACGTCATGCAGTCATGTGACCGCGTCGTCGCGATGGCGCGAGGAAAGATAGTCGCGGACTGCCGCGTCGCGGACGTTACGATGGACGAGCTTGTCAGCCACCTGTGAGCCGACATCGGGCCACCGCGCCATGGTGCCCTTGAGGTCGATGGCATCGGCCTTGACGAAGTTGAGGATCATCTCCTGGATGATCCGCCGCCGGATCTCGATCTCGCTGCGCTCGCTGACGTTGCGGTTGAACGTGATGCGGAGCGTATGGCGGTTGGCCACGTACATGAAGCCGAGCGAGGCGATCGAGAGATAGAGGTCGGAGGTGTTGATGCCGCGCCGGAATATGCCCTTGGCGACGCCGGCATCGACGATCCGCTTAAACAGGCCGACGGTGAAGGCGCTGCTGAGGCGGTCGTTCATGATCTCGCCGGCATACTTGCCGCCGGAAA
This sequence comes from Hyphomicrobiales bacterium, assembly GCA_017305635.1. GTDB lineage: Bacteria > Pseudomonadota > Alphaproteobacteria > Rhizobiales > Kaistiaceae > JAFKKF01. The sequence continues at coordinate 31,114 of JAFKKF010000018.1, forward strand.
GGTTCTCCATCGAGATGAGGGAGACGAAGACCGGATTCTCGACGTAGTACTTGAAGATCGAGTCGATCGCCGTCATCAGCGATTCGACCGGCTTGTCGAGCGATACCGGGATCTTGCGCTCGGCCTCGCGGATGGCGCGGAAGGCGTGGGCGAGGGTCTTGAGGTAGAGCCCCTCCTTGGTGGCGAAGTAGTAATAGACCATCCGCTTGTTGAGATCGCAGGCCTTGGCGATGCGCTCGATATTGGCGCCTTCCATGCCGTATTGCGAGAACTCGACCATCGCGGCTTCGAGCAGCGCCTTCTGGGCGGATTCGGCATCGCGGGGCTTGAATTCCCGCTTGCGGCGAGGCGCCGCCTTCCTGGTGCTGCGGGCTTTCGGCGCGGGGGCCTTGGTCGGCTTGGTCTTCTTCATTGCCTGATAGTCACCATCGGCTGTCTGGGGGCGTCTACGCCTCGCAGGCATTTCTAGTTGCCGCCCTTTGGAAGGCGCGGCTCAAGAGTGGCGGCTGGGAATCTCGTTCGGCAGATTCATTCATATTACCTATCCGGGCGGTTCCTCAAGGGATCATTTCGATATGCGCGAGCCACCCCCGGAGCCGATGCGTAACGGGTCCTTGTCTTAATTCACGACTGAATGTATTATGACCTGTATCGACAGAATTCTCCAGTGCGCCGCGCCGGTCGCGGTGACCTCGGAGGAGACCGCGGAGAACGCGGCAGCTCGAGGGATGACGCCGGATGAAACTGAGCGGGAAGGTTGCCATCATCACGGGTGGCGCGCGGGGAATCGGGCGCGCCATCGCAACGCGCTTTGCCGAGGAGGGCGCCAAGGTCGTCATCGCCGACATCATGGCGGACGAGGCCGCCGAGACGGCCCGCGCGATCGGCCATGATGCGATCGCGGTCGCCTTCGATGCGCGCTCTCAGGACTCGATCAACCATCTCGTCGCCACCGCCGTCTCGCGTTTCGGCGGCATAGACATTCTCGTCAACAATGCGGCCGTGCTCGAGGCGGGCGCCTTGCTCGATCACACGCCGGAAATGTTCGACCGCGTGTTCGGCGTCAACGTGAAGGGGCTGTTCTTCACGCTGCAGGCGGTGGCGCGGCGGATGATCGAGCAGGGCCGCGGCGGCAAGATCATCAACATGGCCTCGCAGGCCGGCCGGCGCGGCGAGCCCGGCGCGCCGATCTACAGCGCCAGCAAGGCGGCCGTGATCAGCCTCACCCAGTCCACCGGACTGGTGCTGATCAAGCACCGGATCAACGTCAACGGCATCGCCCCTGGCCCGGTCGACACCGACATGAACCGCGCCTTCGCGATCCGGCACGCGGGCGCGATCGGGGAAAGCGTCGAGAGCGTCCTCGCGCAGATCGCATCGGAAGTGCCGGCCGGGCGCATCGGCGTCCCGGAGGACTATTGCGCGCCCGCCGTTCTCCTTGCCTCCGCCGACGGCGATTTCGTCGTGGCGCAGACGTGGAACGTCGATGGCGGCAACTGGATGAGCTAGCTGCGGCCATTGGCGGGGAGAGAGGCGATGGCTGCTTTCGATGGCCTTGTCGTCATTGTCACGGGCGGCTCGGCCGGCATCGGCCTCGCCTCCGCTCTGAGGTTCGCCGAGGAAGGCGCCCGCGTCCTGATAACCGGGCGCAATGCCGAGGCCCTCGACACGGCGTGCCGTCAGCATCCAAGTCTTCGCGCGCTGGTCGCCGATGGGCATGATCCCGGATCTCCCGCGCGCATCGTCGATGCGGCGCTTGGCCTCGGCGGGCGCATCGACGTTCTCGTCAACAATGCCGGCACGGGAGTCGTCGCGCCGCTGGTGGCGGCGACCGCGCAGTCGATCGACGAGGTCTTTTCGCTCAACGTTCGCGGTCCGGCGCTGCTTGCCGCGGCTGCCGTTCCCCACCTCGAGCGCACGCGCGGATCGATCCTGAACGTGTCCAGCACCGGCGGCACCAAGGCCGGGCCGAACATCTCGATCTATTCCGGCAGCAAGGCCGCCATCGAGCACATGACGCGATGCTGGGCGCTGGAGCTCGCGCCCCTGGGCATCCGGGTCAATGCGATAGCCCCGGGGCCGGTCAAGACGGGTTTCCTGCGCAACCAGATGCGGCTTCCGCCCGACACGATCCCGGCGCACGAGGAGCGGGAGCGCAAGGCCGTCCCGCTCGGCCGGCGGGGGCACGTCGACGATATCGCCCAGTGGATGCTGGATCTCGCCCGCCCGACGAACACCTGGATGACGGGACAGGTGGTGGTCGTGGACGGAGGCTTTGGAATCGCCTGACGCCCGCGAGAGGCGGGATGCAGGCCGACGGATCGGGAGAACGACATGGCTGAAGTGAAGCCCGTGGTGACGCGGCGGGGCACCGAGGACGCGCGGACGGGGCAGTCCGGCGGCGCGGTGCGCATCTCCGGCGTCGGGCCGCAGCATACGCCCGCGACCAGGATCTGGTTCGGGAAGGTCAGCAACGAGCCCGGCTACCGCTCGCTGCCGCATCATCACGGCGAGGCGGAGACCGGCGGCTATCTCCTCAAGGGCCGGGGCCGCATCTACTTCGGCAAGGACTATGCGGAATTCGTCGACATGACGGAGGGCGACTTCGTGTTCGTTCCGCCGCTCATGCCCCATGTCGAGGCCAACATGAGCACGACCGAGGAGCTCGTCTGGCTCACGGCGCGCACGCCCGACAACATCGTGATCAACCTTGCCGAGGTCGATGACGCGTCGCTTCCCGGCTATCGGCGCCGCTAGGGCGGCAGGGCAGGAACCACGATCCATGGCAAGGCACGATCATCTCGCGGACGGCTCGGTGCGCATCGTCGTCGACGATAGCGAGGGGCGCATGCTCACGTTCGATTCGGCGACCTTCGTGCCCGGCTTCTACGGCGGCGCTTCCGCCGGGGCGGACGTCGTCGTGGCGGCGTCCTATAGCGGCGTCCTCTGCGCACGCATGATCGCCCGCTCGAAGCCGCGCGGCGTCGTCGGGCTCGATTGCGCGATCGGCAAGGACGGCGCGGGCGTGTCCGGCCTGGCCTTCTACGAAGCGCTCGGCATCCCGGCCGCCGCCGTCGACGTGATGACCGCCGAGATGGGCAACGGCCGCGACCTCCTCGAATCGGGCATCGTCAGCCGCACCAACGAGCTGGCGCTGGAGCGCGGCGTGCTGCCCGGCATGACCTGCGCCGCGGCGGCGGAAATCTTGCGCCGGGCGCGGAGCACATCCGATCCCTACGCGGACCAGGAGCATCGCGAGATCATTTTCACCAGTGCCGCCGGCCGCTCGATCGTCTGCACGGATTCGATCGCTTTCGCGCGCGAGGAGGACAGGGGACGCAACGTGCTCTGCACGGCCGGGCATACCGGGCGAAGCGTCATCAACTACATCGTCGAATCCGGTGTCTGGGGCTTCATTTGCTCCGACGGCGGGGTCGGCAAGAACAATTCGGGCATCACCGCCCTCGGGCCCGCCAATGACGCCGGCATTGCCGGCGCGTCGGTGAGCGCGCAGACCGCGCGGATGGGCGACGGCCACAGCACCTATTTCGACGGGATCATCAGTTTCGCCAACGATCTCGCGCTCGGGAAAGGCGTCGAGATCGGCGAGACCGCGATCACGGCGGCACGGAAGCTGCTGGAGCGCTGAATGATATACCGGATGGGCATCATCAGCCGCCGCGACGGCGTCAGCGAGGACGAGTTCAGGCGGCATTGGATCGAGATCCATGGTAGCCTGGCGCAGAAGCTGGCAGGCCTCGATTCCTACCGGCAGAACCACATCCGGGAGCGGATATTCGAGGCGAGGCCGTCGCCGCTCCAGCAGATCGACGGGTTCTCGCAACTCCGCTTTGCGAGCATCGCGGCGATGGAGAAGGCCGAGGCATCGCCCGGATATGCGGCCGTGAAGCGGGACATCCCCACCTTCCAGGGCGCGATCACCATCCTTGTCCTCGCGCGCCAGGACATCCCGGTGGCGGCCCCCGGTGCCTTGAACGCGAAGCTGATGTGGATTTCGCGACTCCGGCAAGATCGCGAGGAACGAAACTGGGACGTCGCCCGCGCCGAGTGGTTGGGCGGCATGCTGCGGGACGTCCCGGGCGTGACCGGCGCCGCGCAGAACCTCGTCGTCGACAAGGAGCATCCGGTATCGGCGGGAGTGCCGCAGGGAGCGCCGGCCGCCGACGCCGTCACCGAGGTCTGGTTCAGGGACCAGGATGCGCTCGCGGAGGCGGTGAGCCGGGGCGATGCGGATTTCCTGCGCCGCGATCCCCTGCTGGACGCCCTCGGCGTCTACCGCGTGGAGGAGCGCACGATCGTGTGAGGGGTCGCGACGGGGATCCTCGGGAAGGATCTTCTTTTTGCAATAATTCACGATGCAGTGTATTGTGCTTCCGAGCCGCCGCCGCCAGAGCGGGGGAACCACAAGAAGGAAGGCGAGGGCGTGAAACGCGCGGTCGTGTCGGGTGATCATCTCGTTCTTGCCCATGCGCGGGGCGACGCCCTGGCCGTTGCGATTCTGCCGATGTCCATGACGGCCGCCGCTTCTCTCTCGCCGGCCGCCCGGGGTCTCCCATGCGCATAGTCTCGGCGCGGGGGATGATCATCCGCTGCCGGTTGCCGGAGGCGATCGGCAATTCCCGCCAGTTCCACGAGGAGTGGACGGCATTCCTGATCCAGTTGGAGACGGATGGCGGCCTTTTCGGCTGGGGCGAGAATACCTTCCTGCCCCACGCCGTCTCGGCCCATGTCCGCCATCGCCTCCTGCCTGCCTTGATGGGCAAGGACCCGACGGCGGTCCTGCCGCTCTTCCGGGCGATGGAGCGAACGGTCGGCTATGACCGCCGCGGCGCCGCGATGATGGCGATCAGCGCCGCCGACATGGCGATATGGGACCTGGCGGGGCGCGCCCTCGGCGTTCCGGTTGCGACGCTTCTCGGGGGCGCCGTGCGCGACCGCGTCACGGCCTATGCGAGCGGGCCCTTCATGCGGCGCGGCCCCGATCCGTATGCCAGGTACGAGGCCGAAGTATCCGACTACCTGAAGGCCGGCTTCCGCGCCTTCAAGATCCGCGCCGGCATCGACCCGGCCGCGGACGAGGCGATCATCAGGAGGCTCCGCGACCTCGCCGGTCCGGACATCGCGATCGCCCTCGACATCAACCAGGGCTATCTCGTGCGCACCGCGCTCGAGCTCGACGAGCGCCTTCGCGGCCTCGGCGTGCTCTGGATAGAGGAGCCGATCCAGCCGGACGACATTGCCGGATACCGGTTCCTCGCGGGAAAGATGCACGCGCCGCTTGCCGGGGGCGAGGCGCTTGCCGGCCTGAAGGCATTCGCCGATTTCCTGTCGCCGCGGACCTTCGACATCGTGCAGCCCGACCTCTCGATCTGCGGCGGCTTCACCGTCGCGCGGGCGATCGCGGCCCTCGGCGAGGCGAACGACGTCCCGGTGATCTCGCATACCTTCGGCACGCCGATAAACTTCTTCGCCTCGCTGCAGCTCGCGGCCGTTCTGCCCGAGCACCGGCTGACGGCGGGCCTCGGCTATCCGTTGCTCGAATACGACGTCGGGGAGAACGCGATGCGGCAGCGCCTGCCGATCACGCCGGTCTCCGCCGACGGGACGGTGGCGATCCCCGACCGTCCGGGAATTGGTTTCGAAGTCGACAGGGCGGCCTTCGAGCCGTTCATCGTTGAGCACTGGGAGGAGCACCTTTGATGCGTGGCACGACGGTTCGCGACATATGGAAGGCGGGCGGCAACGCCGTTTCCGGCTGGCTTCAGACGCCGGACATCCTGGCGGCCGAGACGATCGCATCGCTCGGCTTCGACGCCGTCTGCGTCGACCTGCAGCACGGCACCATCGACATGCAGGCCGCGGTCGGGCTGTTCCAGGCGATCTCGACTTCCAATGCCACGCCGCTCGCGCGGCCGACGGCATGCGAGCCGGCGCAGATCATGAAGCTGCTCGATGCCGGCGCTTTCGGCATCATCTGCCCGATGGTCAATACGGGCGAGGAGAGCGAGCGACTGGTTGCCGCCTGCCATTACGCGCCGCGGGGAAACCGGAGTTTCGGCCCGGTCCGCGCGGCGGTCTATGCGGGCTCGGAATACATGGCGAAGGCGAACGACACGATCTTCTCGCTGGCCATGATCGAGACCCGGCAGGCGCTCGACAATATCGACGACATCGTCAGCGTGAAGGGACTCACCGGCCTCTATCTCGGCCTCAGCGATCTTTCGATTTCGCTTGGCTATCCGCCGGCGCAGGATTCGAGCCATGGCGAGATCCTCGAGGCGGTGCAGCTCGTGCTCCGGAAATGCGCCGAGCACAAGCTCATCCCCGGCATTGCCTGCCCCTCCGGCGAGGTTGCGCGCAAGCGCATGCAGGAAGGCTTCCGCCTGGTCACGGCCGGGCCGCAGATGGCGTGGCTGACCAATGCCGCCCGCCAGGCTCTAGCCGCGGCACGCGGTTGAGCCGTCTCCCTTTCCATCCCGTCGAGGCTTGTCGATGACCGATATGCAATGCGTGGTCGATGCGAAGGGCATCCTCGGCGAGAGCCCCGTATGGGACCCGCGCGAGCGGGTCCTGTGGTGGATCGACATCAAGCTGCGCCTCATCCACCGCTTCGATCCGCGGACCGGCGAGGACCGCTCCTTCCCGACCCCCGAGGATCTCGGCTGCATCGCCGTGCGCGAAAAGGGCGGGCTGGTCGTCACGATGCGCGACGGCTTCCATTTCTTCGATCCGGCGAGCGGCGCCTTCGCGCCGATCGGCGATCCTGAGGCCGATCTCGCCGAGAACCGGTTCAACGACGGCAAGGCGGACCGCCAGGGCCGGTTCTGGTCGGGCTCGATGCACGAGCCGCAGACCCAGGCGATTGCCAGCCTCTACCGCCTCGACCCGGACCTCTCGATCCATCGCATGGTCGACCGCGTCATCACGTCGAACGGCCTCGCCTGGAGCCCCGACAGCCGGACGATGTACTTCACCGACAGCTTCGCCTACCGCGTCTGGGCCTGGGACTTCGATGCGGCAACCGGCGAGATCGCCAACCGGCGCCTGTTCGTCGACCTGAAGGATACCAACGGCATCGGCGACGGCGCGACGGTGGACGAGAACGGCTGCTACTGGATCACGCTTGCCTTCATCGGGCAGATCCGCTGCTTCGACCCAGAGGGCAAGCTCGTGCGGACGATCCAGCTGCCCGTCGACATGCCGACCTCGGTCGCGTTCGGCGGCGATGGCATGGACGTCCTCTATTGCACGACCGCGACCTTCCTCATGCCGGAGGAGAAGCGGGCGCGGCAGCCGCAGGCGGGCGGTCTCTTCGCCATCGATGCGGGCGTGCGCGGGCCGGCCGACGCCTTCTTCAAGGGATAGGCGGCGATGACGCTCCTGATCACGGGCGCCACCGGGCACGTCGGCTACGCGCTGGTGCGGGAGGCGGCACGGCGCGGCGAGGCGGTGGTGGCGCAGCATCGCGGCGGCCTCGACCCGAAGCGCGCGGCGGCGGTCGAAGGCAACGTGCGCTGGGTGGCGATCGACCTCAACGACCGCGATGCGGTCGCCGCGGCGATCGCTCGGGAGAACGTCGACCGGTGCATCCACTGTGCTGCGGTCGCCACCGAGTTCGAGGCCCGGAAGGCGCCCGCCGCGGCGTTCGACGCCAATGTCCGGACGGTGGTGAACGTCCTCGAGGCGATGCGCCAGAGCGGCAAGGCCGAGCGCTTCGTGCTGGTGAGCACCGGCTCGGTGTTCCAGCGGATGGAGGACCTCACGGTCGAGCTGGAGGAGGCGACGCCGGTCGGCGTCATCGGCCTCTACAGCACCACCAAGCACTGCGCCGAGCTGATGACCGAGTGCTATCGCAGCCAGCTCGGCATGCCGGCGACTACGGTGCGCATTTCCATGGTCTATGGTCCGCCCGTCCGGGTTTCGCCCGGGCAGATCTTGCGGGGGCCGATCCCGGCCATGATCGCCGGTGCGCTGGCCGGCCAACCGGTGTGTTTTGGTCGACAATTCGAGGCGAGCTACACTTATATAGACGACGTCGTAGAGGGCCTGCTCGCCGTAGCGGGAGGCGCGCCGCCGGCGCATGGCCTCTACCACGTGGTGCCCGGCCGGAACTTCACCTGCGACGAGGTCGCCGAGATCGTCCGGCGCGTCGTGCCCGGCGCCGACATTGTGCTGGAGGACAGCAAGCTGCCCTGGACGGAATATGCCCGCATGCGCGGGCCGATGATCGACACGCGGCTCGCCAGCGAGCGCGGCTTCAGGCTCGGCCACACGCTCGAGACAGGCATCGCGGCCTATGTCGACTGGTGGCGGCGGACCGCGACCTAGAGCAGATTTCCTGCTTCAGCGGATCAGGCCCGCCTCGCGCAGCGCCGTCAGGCAGGCGCCCGGGGTCGTGACCACCTCCAGCCCGGTCGCCGCACGTGCCTTGTCGGCGACGCGGGCGAGACTTGCCTGGGCGAGGAACAACCGGTCCATGGTCCGGCCGGCGCCGGCAATCGCCTCCAGCACCAGGGCGTCGTGACGTTCCCGTCCCCCGCCGAGAGCGCCTCGAAGGCGCCGCGCGCGAGAATTCCGGACAGTTCGACATGGGTACCGAGATCCTCGGCGAAGCGGTGGACCCGCCGCATCGTCGAATCGACCGTGGTCTCGACGCTGCAGACGACGCCGACACGACCTCCGCGTGATGCGACCGCACGGCAGGCCGGATCGTCGATCTTCAGGACGGCGAGGCCCTCGGGAGGCGATGTCCGGTCGAAATAGGGGGAGGTGGACGAGCAGGTGCAGAGGAAGGTTCCGGCACCGCCCGCGGCAGCGGCGGCCATCAGTCCGCCTATGCGCTCCGGGATCGCGGGCGACGAGCCGTCGGCGCGGATCATGTCGAAGAGATACTCGTCGATCAGGTGGCAGCAATCCGCGTCGCCAAGCTCCCGCCGGAAGAGGTCGTAGGCGAGCGGCGTGGTGTGCAGGAGGGCGAGGCGCATGGAATCGTCCTAGGTGGGGTGGTCGGAACTGTGGGCTGGCGCGGTGACGAATTCGCCGATGAAGCGCACGAAGGCGACGACCTTCGGCGGCACGTGGCGCCGGCTCCGGTGCAGGACGTATATCGGTATCTCTTCCTGCACCTGGAATGCCGGCAGGAGATGCACGAGCAGCCCGGCGGCGATGTCCGACCGCACGCGGAGATCGGTCAGCCGGCCGATGCCGATGCCTTCCTTGATAGCCTGGTAGTAGGCGTCGCCCTCGTTGAGGACGAGGTTGCCGCGGACCGACACGATCCGCGTCGCATCGCCGTCCTGGAAGCTCCATTCGTTGGCGTCGCGGCCCCAGCGGCTGAGGAGGACGCAATTATGCGCCAGCAGGTCGTCGGGGGTCTTGGGGGCGCCGAAGCGCCGGACGTAGGAGGGCGCGGCGCAGATCACCCGCCGCCGCGCGGCGACGCGCCGTCCGACCAGCGACGAGTCCGGCTGGGGGCCGTAGGCGATGACGACGTCGAAGAGATTGAGGTCGAGGCCATCATCATCCGACACCGTGATCTCGATCTTGATGTTGCGGTGGACTTCGAGGAACGCCCTGACGCAGGGGAGGAGGATGTGCAGCCCGATCATGACGGGGCTCGCAACGCGGAGGATGCCCTTGGGCTCCGCCTGGAAGGAACGCACCTCCTCCTCGGCCCGGCCGATATCGTCGAGGATGCGGACGGCATTTTCGAAGAGCATGGTGCCGGCCTCCGTCAGGGCGATGCGACGCGTCGTGCGGTCGAGCAGCCGCACGCCGAGACGCTCCTCCAGCCGGTCCAGCCGGCGCGACATGGCGGAGCGGGTTATGCCCATGGCCCTGGCCGCGGCGCTGAGGCCATTTCGGTTGACGACCTCCGCGAAGAAGGCGAGCTCGCTTTCGCTTGTCACTTCTAGCCCCAATATTGGTGCGTCAGGATCAACAATCTGTCGCCCAGAACCGGCGTTCAATCAAGGTCCGGCGGCGGCTAGGCTTTCGCACCAGAGCGCGTGTTCAACGTCCGGGCCGGAAGCAGATGGAGCAAAGGGTCGTCCTGATAACCGGCGCCGGCCGGGGTGTCGGCCGCTGCATGGCGGAGACGTTCGCCAGGGCTGGCGACGCGCTGATCATTGCCGACATCGTCCTCGCGAGAGCCGAGGAGACCGCTGCCATGGTCGCAGGATCGGGCGCCGGGGCGATCGCGGTCCAGGTCGACGTGGGAGCCGGCCCCGCGGTTGCGAAGATGGTCGCCGAGGGCATTGCCAGGTTCGGTCGTCTCGACGTGCTGATCAATGCGGCAGGCAGCTACGGCAAGGCCTTCCGGGCGACCCACGAGACGCCCGACGAGGAATGGGATTCGGTTCTCGATTCGAACCTCAAGGGCAGCTTCCTCTGCGCGAAATACGTCATCCCGCACATGATGAGGAACAAGGGCGGACGCATCATCAATTTCGCCTCGAACGCGGGCCGCTCGTCGAGCCCGCTGCTCGGGGCGACCTATACCAGCGCCAAGACCGGCATCATCGGCCTGACCCGGCACCTCGCCGTCGAGTACGCGCCGTACAACATCCTGGTCAATACGATCGCGCCCGGGCCGCTGCGCAGCGACCGCGTATCCGATCTCATCGACGAGAGGATGATGGCCGATCTCGCCACCCGCATTCCGCTCGGCAGGCTGGGCGAGTTCCAGGACGTCGCGGACGTGGTGTTCTTCATGGCTTCCGATTCCGCGCGCTACATGACGGGAGCCATCCTCGACGTGAACGGCGGCTTCGTGCTGGCGTGAGCGGCGTCGCGGCAAGCCAAGGCAGGGAGCAGACGCAATGAGCGCCGATCGCGAATTCGAGCTGACGGCGGAGCTCCAGGAGGAGTTCGATGCGGCCGGGCAGAACGGCCATGTCGGCCAGCAGCTCCTTTCCGAGACCGACAAGGTGCGCGTGTGGAGCATTCGCCTGAAGCCGGGCGAGCGGGTCGGCTTTCATGCTCACGTGCTCGACTATTTCTGGACCGCGGTGACCGCCGGGACGAGCCGGTCGCATGTCAATGGCGGCCCGCCGAAAACGACCACCTACAAGCCGGGCGAGACGCGCCAGTTCGCGTATGGAGCGGGCGAGCGCATGATTCACGACCTGGAGAACATCGGCGACACGGAGCTTGTCTTCGTGACCGTCGAGTTCCTGCACAGCGCGAACCTTCCGTTGCGACTATAGCCCCAACGCGGCCAGGCACGGCCGAGCCGTTGCTTGTGCGTCGGCGCGTTGCGCGTTCCCGGGCTGCCGATGCCGGCGCGCCGGGTTGCTGGACCACGGCCGGTCGAACGACTACTAGCTGCTCCATCAGCCGCGGGCGATCGCAAGGATGCCGGCGGCTCGTCGCGCAGAGGGGAAGACGATGCAATCGTTGTGGAAGGATGTCGATGCGGAGGTCTGGCGGGCGAAGGGGGAGACCGTGCCCGGCGGCGCCGACCTCGCCCTCCGCGTCTATACTTCCCGCTTGATCGGGCAGGAGCCCGACCTCGTCCTCCACGGCGGCGGCAATACCTCCGTCAAGGTCGCCGACGGCGGCGAGGAGGTCCTCTACGTCAAGGGTTCGGGTTGGGACCTCGCGACGATCGAGGCGCCCGGCCTTCCCGGCGTCGCGCTGCAGCCGCTCCTCGCCGTGCGCGAGGGCGGACGCCTGTCCGATCCGGAAATGGTCGGCCTGCTCCGCCGCAACATGATCGACCAATCCGGCCCCAATCCCTCCGTCGAGACGCTCCTCCACGCCTTCCTCCCGGCCCGCTACGTTGATCACACGCATTCGGCCGCGGCGCTCGCCATCGCCAACCAGCCGAACGCCGCGGACCTTTCCCGCGAGATCTTCGGCGACCGCCTGGTGGTGGTTCCCTACGTGATGCCCGGCTTCGACCTCGCCGTCGCCGCCGATCGCTGCTTCCGCGAGGCGGGCGGGGAAGGCGACGGCCTGTTCCTGGTCAATCACGGCCTCTTCGCCTTCCATGACGATCCGCGCCTGTCCTACGAGCGCATCATCGCCTTCACGACCGCCTGCGAAGCCTTCCTCGATAGCCGCGGCGCGGCGCTGGCGCCGCCCGAGGCGACGACCATCGCCGATGAAGGGCTGCGGGATCGCGTCCTCGCCGCGCTCGGCGCTGCCCTGCGGCGCCATCCCGTCTTCGCGGCGGGCCCCGCCTTCGACCTCCGCGCCACCGCCTCGATCGGGAGGTTTCTCGCCCTTCCGGACTTCGCCGGGATCGTCGGCCGGGGGACGGTCACCCCCGACCACGTCATCCGCCTGAAGCCGAAGCCGCTCATCGGCGAGGCGGCCTTCACCGGCGACGACTGGGCGCGTGCGATCGATGCCTTCGCTGCCGACTATGCCGCTTATTTCGAGCGGAACGCCCGCAATGCCGACGAGCCGAAGATCATGCTCGACCCGATGCCGCGCGTCGCGCTGGTGCGCGGCCTCGGCCTCGTCGGCATCGGCCGCAACGCGAAGGAGGCCGGCATCTGCGCCGATCTCGCCGAGCAGGCGGTGCGCGTCATGCTGAGCGCCGAGCGGATCGGCCGCTTCACCCCGATCGGCGAGCGCGACCTGTTCGACATGGAATACTGGTCGCTCGAGCAGGCGAAGCTGAAGGTCGCGTGATCCTCAGGTGCCCGGCGCCCGCCACATCGTGGTGGTGACGCCGGCATCGACCAGCTTCCGCTGCGCCGCATAGGCAACTTCCCATCGGCCGCGCGCCTCGTCATAGAGCGCGCGGTTGGCCGGATTGGGCTCGACCGTGCGGTCCCACCGCACGAAGGCGGCGCCCGCCTCCTGCAGCGAGGCGAACTGGCCGATGCCGCAGGCCGCGGCGGCCGCGCCGCCGAGCGCCGTCGCCTCGCGCACCTTCGGGATGCGGAGCTGCCGGCCGGTGACGTCGGCGACGATCTGCGGCCAGAGCCGTCCCTTGGAAGCACCGCCGGCAAAGGTCAGCGGGCCGCTGCTGTCGACCCTGGCGAATTCCTCGACGCGGGCGAGGTTGACCGCCGCCACGATCGCCGCATTCTCCTGGATGGCACGGAAGATCGAGCCCTTGTTGGCGATCGCCGGGTCGATCGAGAGGTTAAGCAGCGACGGCGCGGCATGGTACCAGTTGCCGAAGTCCATCGCGTCCGAGAAGACCGGGATGATGCCGTTGGCGCCAGCCGGCACCTGCATCGCCAGGTCCTCGATCAGGTCATAGGCGTCGCGGCCCGAGGCGGCTGCCGCCTTCATTTCCTCGGCGCAGAACGCATCGCGGAACCAGCGCGCCGTGAGGCCGACGAAGAAGCTGATCGCCTCGGCCTGGTTCATCCCGCCGACCGCCGCGCTGTTGACGCGCACGCGCATCGTCCGGTCGACCGAGCCGGGCGGGATGTTGACGACCTGCTGCCAGAACGTGCCGCCGAGCACCGCCGCATCGCCCGGCGCCACGACGCCGAGGCCGACCGAACCCATCTGCACGTCGCCGCCGCCGGCGACGAAGGGCGTCCCCTCGGCAAGGCCGGTCTCGTCCGCCGCGGCGCGGGTCACGCGGCCGACCACCGTTGCCGGCTCGACGACGCGCGGGAACAGCGAGCGGTCGAGTTGGGCCTTGGCGACGAGCGCGTCCGACCATTGCCGCGTGGTCAGGTCGAGAAGGCCGTTGGTGGAGGCATTGCTCGGCTCGACTGTGATCTCGCCGGTCAGCCGCGCACCGATCCAGTCATTGATCATGGAGATCGAGCGGGCCTTCGCGAAGGTCTCCGGCCGGTGCCGGCGCAACCAGTTGAGCCGCGGCAGGGCGCCGAGCGCGAAGGTCTCGCCCGAAATCTCGTAGAAGTCGCGCTCGAAGTCCGCCGAGCGCGCCTTCAGTTCCGCCACCTCGGCGCCCGAGCGGCTGTCGACATTGGCCACCGCCCAGACTTCGCGGCCGTCGTCGCCGTAGAGGACGATGGCCTCGCGCATGCTGGTCGAGCTGACCGCGGCAATGTCGCGCCCGGCCAGCCCGCAGGCGGCGAGCGCCTTGCCGATGCAGCGCCGGAGCAGCGCCCAGGCCGCCGCCACGTCGAAGGACATGGAGCCGGGAACGCCGGCTTCCGGCAGGTGCCGCCATTCCTCCTGGGCGAAGCCGATCTGGTTGCCCTCGCGGTCGAAGACGACGGCGCGGCCGCTGCCGGTTCCGGCATCGATGACAAGCAGGTGCGTCGTCACTTTCCCCTCCTCAGGAGCTCTTCGGCCGTCACCTGGTCGGTGATCAGGATATTGGCGAGCCGGCCGCGCAGCAGCCCGAGGATGGCGTCGACCTTGTGCAGCCCGGCGGCGGCTGCGGCGAGATTGGGTATCCGGCGCAGGTCCGCGATCTCCACCGCCACGACATGGCGGTGCAGGTCGAGGTTGAGGATCTCGCCGTTGGAATCGTAGAAATGGCCGAGGATGTCGCCGACGGCGCCGCGGCGCGCGAAGAGCTCGATCTCGGTGCTGGTGCAATAGCCGTAGCGCACCAGCGTCGCCGTGCTGGAGACCGCGCCTATGCCGATGATGGCGATGCGCGCCGTCGAGGCGAGGTCGAGGACGTAGCGCACATAGGGCTCGACGCGCAGCATCGCGGCGAGGTCCGGCGAGGAGACGCGGAGCGGCGTCGGGATCAGGTGCGCATTGCTCTGCGGGCCGTAGAGCCCGGTCGTGCTGACATAGGCCGAGACCCCGCCTGTCAGGCTGACGAGCGAGATGTTGTTCTGCGGGAAGACCGGCGCGGTGTAGCGCAGCGCGGTTGCCACCGTCTCGCCCCAGCCGATGGCGAGAAGGTCGTTGGCTTCGAGCTTCTGCATCAGGAAGCTTGCCGCCGCCCTGCCGATGCGCGGTACGGCAGGGAGGTCGTTCGCGGCCGGAACGACGCGCGCGTCGATCAGGCCGAAGGCCGAGATCAGCTGCTGCTGCAGGGTCAGGCAGCCGGCATGGGGCGAATTGATCCGCAGCTCGATCAGGCCGGTCTGCCGCCCCTTCTCGATGAGCCGCGAGACCTTGATCCGCGAGACCCCGAGCATGTCGGCGATCTCGTTCTGGGTAAGGCCGTCATTGTAGTAGTGCCACGCCGCGCGGGTGATCTGCTCCGCCTCGTCGAGATCGGGGGACGACGCCCCCTCGGCATCCGGAAAAGTCTGCGTCATTCGCGCCTCGGTCCAATAATGGCGAACAGATGATCATCAACTGATCATACCGTCAATGCCGAAATGCTTTGTGCGCCGCACAATATCGCCGTATGACTTGACACATGCGTTCAAAACGACATTGATAGTGCAAATGATCATGGCGCCGTTGGGAGGAACGGCAGGCGCCGGTCACGCAGTCACCGCACGCATCAGCAAATTTGGATGGGATAGATGTTCGTTCAGCTTGTGCATATCCGCATCAAGCCCGGCTGCGTGGAGCAGTTTCTCGATGTGTTCCGCGTCAACTACGAAGGGACGCGCGCAGAACCCGGCAACTACCGCTTCGACGTCCTCCAGGATCCGGCCGACGAGAACCATTTCGTCGTCTACGAGATGTTCGAGGACGAGGCGGCGGTCGATGCGCATCGGCGGACGGAGCATTACCGGCGAACCAACGAGGCGCTGAAGTCGCTGATGTCCACCGGTGAGCGGCACAAGGATTTCTTCCGCCTCGTCATGCCCGATCGCGCCGCCGCGCTGGCCGGGGAATAGGGTGTCCGCGGTGCGCGCCAGGATCCGGACGGGACGGTGCCTCGGCATCGCCGGCGCGGCCGTCGCCATGGCCTTGCGGGCGGAGAGCGCCGCATGACGGCCGGCCCGGCCCCCTCCGCGACCCCGCTGGTCTCGCTCCGCGACATCTGGAAGGTCTTCGAGAGCGTGACCGTGCTGCGCGGCATCGACCTCGACATCTATCCGGGGACCGTGCTCGCTCTTCTCGGCGGCAACGGCTCCGGCAAGTCGACCATCGTCAAGATCATATCCGGCGCCTACCGGCCGACCGCAGGGCGGATCGAGATCCGCGGCGTCCCGGCGAACCTGTCGCAGCCTTCCGACGCTCATGCGCGGGGCATCTACATGGTGCCGCAGGAGCCGCACATCTTCCCGAACCTCTCGGTGCTCGAGAACCTCACCGTCGGGCTGAAGGGCGATCCCGCCGCCAATGCGCGCCGGGCACGTGAGGTGGCGAAGGAGATCGGCCTCGACGCCGACTTCGCCTCCACCGGCGGCGACCTGTCGATCGCCAGCCAGCAGCTCGTCGAGATCGTGCGCGGCCTGCTGCGCAACGCCCAGGTCCTGATCCTCGACGAGCCGACCTCGTCCCTCACCCGCCGCGAGGTCGCCAATCTCGCCGCCCAGATGCGGCGGCTGAAGGCGCGGGGCATCGGGCTTCTCTTCATCTCGCACCGGCTGAACGAGGTGCTGGAGCTGACCGACTACACGCAGGTCCTGCGCGACGGACGGATCGTGTTGAGCGCGCCATCGGCGGAGCTGACCACCGACATGCTGGTCGAGGCCATGCTGCCCGCCGATTTCGCGGCGCCGGCCGAAGAAGCCGCGCGCGGCGACCGCGCCGCCGGCAAAGGCCCGGTCCTGTCGGTCCGCCATCTCTCCAGCCGCGTCTTCCAGGACGTCACCTTCGACGTCCATCCCGGCGAGGTGGTCGGCATTTCCGGCGTCGTCGGCTCCGGCCGCACCGAGCTCGCCGAGGCGATCTACGGCATCGACCCGCATGTCACCGGCGAGGTCCATGTCGCCGGCCGGCCGGTCCCCCGGCGCACGCCGCAGATCTCCCAGGCGATCGGGCTTTCCTACGTGCCCGAGGACCGTCACGCCCACGGCATCTTCCTGGCCCTGCCGAGCGCCCAGACGGTCACCGCCGGGCTCCTCTCCCTCGGCCGTGCGCGCTTCATGCGCATCCACGAGGAGGCCGGCCTGACGCAGGGCTTCATCGATCGCCTGCGCATCAAGCTCTCCTCGCCGATGCAGATGGCGCGCACGCTGAGCGGCGGCAACCAGCAGAAGGTCGTGCTCGCCAAGACGCTGGCGCCCGGGCCGCGCGTCATCATCCTCGACGAGCCGACCCGCGGCATCGACGCCCGTGCCCGGCAGGACGTCTACCGCACCATCCGCGAGCTCGCCGCCGACGGCGTGGGCGTCGTCGTCATCTCCTCCGAGGTGGGCGAGATCGCCGAGGTCAGCGACCGGGTCATGGTGATGAAGCGCGGGCGCCTGTCGGCGCTGCCCGCCGGGGTCAAGGGCGTCGAGCAGATCTCCGCGGCGATCTTCGCCGCCAATGGCGGCGCGCCGGCATGAAGCGGATCGTGAAGAGCCGCGAGCTGCTCGTGCTGGCGCTGCTGGTCGCCATGATCCTTGCGGTCTCCACCGTCAATGCCGCGGTGCTCCGGCCGATCACGCTGATCAACATCGTCAATTCCTCGCTCTTCCTGATGCTGATCGCCATCGGCCAGATGTTCGTGGTGCTCACCCGCGGCATCGACGTCTCGGTCGGCGCCATTGCCGGCCTCGCCGCCGTCATCTTCGGCCTCGCCCTCAATGCCGGCTTCCCGCTGCCGCTCGCCATGCTCGCGGCGCTGGTGACCGGGCTCGCCTGCGGCTCGTTCAATGCCGCGGGCATCGTCGTCTTCGGAGTGCCGCCGATCATCATGACGCTCGGCGCCCTCGGCGCCTATCGCGGCCTGATGCGGGTGCTGACCGGCGGCAGCTGGATCGAGTCGATCCCGCAGTCGATCAAGTCGCTTGCGGTGACGCGCTATCAGAGCGTGCCGCTGATGGTCTGGGCGATCGCCGTCCTCGTCGTCGTCCTTGCCGTGCTCCTTTCGCGCATCAAGTCGGTGCGCAATTTCTACGCCGTCGGCGACAATCGCGAGGGCGCCTATCTCCTCGGCATCAACGTGCGGGCGACGGAGTTTACCGCCTATGCCCTGGCGGGGCTCTTCTCCGGCGCCGCGGCGATCGTCTTCACCGGGCAGATCGGCTTCGTCCCCATGCAGACCGGCTCCGGGCAGGAGCTGAAGGCCATTGCCGCGGTCGTCCTCGGCGGCGTCGGCCTCATGGGCGGCACCGGCTCCATCTGGTCGGCGGTGATCGGCGCCCTGTTCCTGACGGCGATCGACTCCATGATGATCTTCCTGAAGGTCCCCGGCTCCTGGAACAATGCCGTCGCCGGTGCCGTGCTGCTCGCCGTGGTGGTGTTCGACTACCTGATCCGCCGCACCGTCCGCAATCGCCAGCTCGCCATGCGTGCCGCCGAGATGCATCGCGCCGAGGAGGATCACGACCGGGCGCTGCAGCCGAGGGAGGCCGCGCGATGAAGGCCGCAAGCCTGCTCCGCACCTGGGAATTCATGCTCGCCGTGGTGCTGGTCCTCGAGCTCATCGTGCTCGGCCTGATCAACCCGTCCTTCCTCAACGTCGAGAACCTCCTCTTCTCGACCAGCGACTTCGCGCACGTGATCATCGCGGCGGTCGGCCTGACGCTCATCATCATGACCGGCGGCATCGACATTTCCGGCGTGTCGGTGATGGGCCTCGCCTCCATCGTCCTCGGCCTCGCCTTCATCGCCGGCGCGCCGATCGGTCTGGCGGCCGCCATCGCGCTTGCCGTCGGGATCGCGGCGGGCGCCTTCAACGGCGCCGTGATCGCGAGCACCGACGTCAATCCCCTCATCGTCACCCTCGCCACGCTCTTCCTCTATGCCGGCATCGCGACCGGCCTGCCGACCCTCCTCGACATGCTCGGCTTCGTCGCCTATGGCGCCGGTGGCTTCGAGGCCTACCAGTACGAGGGCATTACCGGGCTGCCGAAGAGCTTCACCTGGATCGGCAGCGGGCGGATCGGCTGGGTGCCGATGCCGCTCGTCGTGGTGCTCGTCTTCGCGGCCGTCGCCACCTTCCTGATGCTGCGCACCCGCTTCGGCCGCTATCTGAAGCTGATCGGGGTGTCGCCGGCGGTGGCGCACTTCACCGGCGTTCCGATCCGGCGGACGCTGGTCGCGGTCTATGCCATCAACGGCTTCACCGCCGCGGTCGCCGGCCTCGTGCTCACCGCCTATCTCGGCTCGGCGCGTTCCGATCTCGGCAGCGAGGCCCTCCTCAGCATCATCACCGCGGTCGTGCTCGGCGGCTCCTCGATCTATGGCGGCGAGGGTTCCGTGCTCGGCACGCTGCTCGCCGGCTTCGTCATCGGCTTCATGCGGCAGGGACTGCTGGCGCTCGGCATCACCAGCGACGTGGTCCCGGTCATCATCGGCGGCCTGCTCGTCGGCTCGGTCGCGCTCAGGATCGGCCTCGCCAAGCTCAATACCCGCCTCGCCAACCGTGCGGCCTTCGCGGCCGAGCGGATGGCGGTGGGAGGAAACGGCGCTTCGCTCTCGAACGGAGACCCGCACTAGGGGGCCGCGGAACGGCCCCGACCAGGAAGAACTGCATCCAACGGAGGAAATGGATATGAGATTCGGACACAGGACACTCGGTATCGTCGCCGCCTCGGTGCTGGCATTCGGGCTGTCGGCGACCGCCGGCCTCGCCGCCGACGCCAAGATCGCCTTCATCCCCAAGCTGACCGGCGTCGGCTTCTTCGAGTCGGGCGGCAAGGGCGCCGTCGCCATGGGCAAGGAGCTCGGCGTCGAGGTGAAGTATGATGGCCCCTCGGAAGCCTCGGTCTCCGGCCAGGTCGAGTTCATCAACAACTTCGTCAACCAGGGCTACAACGCCATCGCCATCTCGTCGCTCTCGCCCGACGGGCTCTGCGAGTCGCTGAAGCGCGCCATGGACCGCGGCGTCAAGGTCCTGACCTGGGACAGCGACGTGAATCCGGAATGCCGCAGCTACTACATCGACCAGGGCACGCCCGACCAGCTCGGCGCGCTCCTCGTCCAGATGGCGGCCGACCAGATGAAGGATCCGACCGCGCCGAAGAAGGTCGCCTTCCACTATTCCTCGCCGACGGTGACCGACCAGAACCAGTGGACGGAAGTCGCCAAGCGCATCATCGCGGAGAAGTATCCGAGCTGGCAGGTGGTGGCGACCGAGTTCTCGAACCAGGACGCGCAGAAGGCGGTGCAGGTGCCGACCGCGCTCTTCCAGACCTATCCCGATCTCGACGCCGTCATCTGCCCCGACGCCAATGCCCTGCCGGGCACCGCCCAGGCGGCCGAGAACCTCGGCATTGCCGGCAACGTCATCATCACCGGCTTCTCGACCCCGAACACGATGCGCCAATACGTGAAGTCGGGCACCGTCAAGCAGTTCGGCCTGTGGGACGTGGTCGTGCAGGGCAAGCTCTCGGTCTTCATCGCCAACGAGCTCGTCAAGGGCAAGACCTTCAAGGTCGGCGACAAGATCGAGATCCCCGGCATCGGCACCGTCGAGGTGAGCCCCAACTCGGTCCAGGGCTACAAGTACGAAGCCGACAATAACGGCATCATCCTCCTGCCGGAGCGCACCGTTTTCACCGCCGACAACATCGACAAGTTCGACTTCTGATCACGGCGCGACGACGGCATGCCGCGGCCCGCAAGGGCCGCGGCATGTTCTTGTGAATGAGGCGCAGTCCGCCGGCCGGCGCGCCAGCCGCCGCGGACGGATTCCGGCTTCCCCGTCGCGGAGGCTGACCGCCCTCGGAACACGCGCGCCCGCGGCGCCCATCCCTTCCTCAACGCGAATGATCCGCCTGCCGGCCGGCAGCGCGCTGCCGGATGTGGCATGCCGTCGCCCGTCGCCGCGCGATGCGCGCTTGCTCGACGGCCAATCATAGTATCATATTAGCGTAGAGGGGCGTGCCGGGGCAGGCGAGCATGAGGGCGGAAACCGGGTCGGACGTTACGGGTGAAGCGGTCGATCGCGGCGCGTGGGATGCCGTGCTCGCGCGCTCGCGGCGCCCTGCTCTCGACGGGGCGCCGATCTCCGGTCGCGGCCTCCTCGGTCAGGTGGTCCATGCGGTCGGCCCGCGCATATTGAGCGGCGATCTCGCGCCCGGCGAGGCATTGCCCAACGAAGCCACCTGGGCCGATCAGCTCGGCGTCAGCCGTACGATCCTGCGTGAGGCGACCAAGGTCCTGATCAGCAAGGGCCTGCTCGAGTCGCGGCCGAAGACCGGCACCCGCGTCCGTCCCGCCGAGGCGTGGAACCTCCTCGACCCCGACGTCCTGACATGGCAGCTCGAGCGCCGGCCGCGCGAACGGTTCGTGCGCGAGATCTTCGAATTGCGCCGGGCGTTCGAGCCGAGTGTCGCGGCGCTGGCCGCGAGCCGCGCCTCGCCGGCGGAGCTGCGCGAGATGGCCGAGGTCCTCGACCTGATGGAGGAGGCCGGCGACGACGGCCAGCGCTTCATCGGCCCGGATACCCGGTTCCACCGCATCATCCTCGAGGCCGCGCATAACGGCATGCTGCGCTCGCTGAGCGGCATCATCGATACCGCCCTCACGCTCAGCATGTATCTCTCGCTCGACAACCCGCGCGGCCAGCGGCACGCAATGCCCCTGCACCGTGCCATCCACCGCGCCTTCCTCCGCCGCGATCCGAAGGCCGCCCACGCGGCGATGGACCGGCTGATCGACGAGGCGGAAGAGGATGCCCTCCGCGCCCTGCGACGGAGCCAGAGAAAGAAGAAGACGAAGGGACGCGGGCCATGAGCGCGGGCGGGCGGCAGCCCCGTCGCGGGGCCCGGTTCGGAGGCGGCTCCGGATCCGCCGCGGAATGTCATTGTCGGAGGGGGCTGGGCATAGCCCCCGGGTAAGGGTTCATCAGAGGGAGATCGTCAATGCGCAGCATATCAAGGTTCCTGCTTTCAGCCGCCGCGGCCGTGGCCGCGACCGCTTTCGTTGCCGCTCCTGGCTTCGCCAAGGAGCTTCGGATCCTCGCATGGGAAGGCTATGCCGACCCCGACTGGGTCAAGGCCTTCGAGGCCGAATGCAAGTGCGACGTCAGCGTCGTCTTCATCGGCACCGACGACGAGATCTGGGCCAAGATCAAGGGTAGCGAAGGCAAGGACTTCGACCTCTTCGCCGTCAATACCGCGCAGCTCCAGCGCTACATCGACGCCGGCCTCACCACCCCCTACGACCTCGACAAGGTGCCGAACCAGAAGGAGACGCTGGAGCGCTTCCGCGATCTCTCCAAGGTCACCGGCGTCATGCGCGACGGCAAGGTGATGGCGATCCCCTATGCCTTCGACTCGATCGGCATCATCTACGACACCGACAAGGTCAAGGAGGCGCCGACCTCGTGGAAGGTGCTCTGGGACCCGAAATATGCCGGCAAGGTGCTCGGCTATGACAATGGCGAGCACAATTTCACCATCACGGCGCTGACCATGGGGATCGCCGATCCGTTCAACCTCACCGACGATCAGCTCAAGGAGGCCGAGACCAAGTTGATCGACATGAAGAAGAACGTGCTCAGCTTCTACACCACCGCCGACGAGGCGCTGCAGCTCTACCAGCACAACGACATCGACATCATCTTCGCCAATTACGGCCAGCAGCAGGTGAAGACGATGCTTGATGCCGGCGCGCACATCGCCTACGTCAACCCGTCCGAAGGCGCGCCCGCCTGGCTCGACACCTGGGCGATGACCAGTGGCGTGCAGGATAAGGAGCTGGCGGAGTCCTGGGTCAACTTCGTGCTCCAGAAGCAGATCGGCCAGCAGCTCTCCGAACGCACCGGCTTCGGCAACACGGTGGTGCCCTTCGACAGCGCCAAGCCTGGCGACAAGCTGGTCTGGCTGCGCGACGTCGAGGACCCGACCAGGCGCGCCGACCTGTGGAACGAGGTCAAGGCCTCTCCGTAGCGTCGCATTCCCGACATTGCCGACGGCGGGGGATCGTCCCCCGCCGCCGCTTCATCGAGGCATCGGATGGCCAATGGATGAGATGCCGAAGACGCTGGTCGAGCTGCGCGACGTCGCCAAGCGCTACGGCGGCACCGAGGTGCTGCACGGCGTCAACCTGGCGCTCCGCGACGGCGAGTTCATGACCGTCCTGGGGCCGAGCGGCTCGGGAAAGACGACCATCCTAAGGATCATCGGAGGCCTGATCCGGCCGTCCGGCGGCGCCGTGTTCCTCGACGGCGTCGACATCTCGGCCATGCCGATCAACCAGCGGCCGTTCAATACGGTCTTCCAGGATTATGCGCTGTTCCCGCACATGACCGTTGCCGCCAATGTCGGCTATGGGCTGACCGTGCGCGGGGTCGCGCGGGCCGAGATCCGCAAGAAGGTCGACGAGGCCCTGCATCTCGTTGCCCTCGACGGCTTCGGCACGCGCTATCCGGCCGAACTGAGCGGCGGCCAGCAGCAGCGCGTTGCGCTTGCGCGGGCGATCATCTGCCAGCCGCGCCTTATCCTCCTCGACGAGCCCCTCGGGGCGCTCGATGCCGAATTGCGCCGCCAGATGCAGCGCTTCCTGAAGCAGATCCAGCGCGAGATACGGACGACCTTCCTCTTCATCACCCATGACCAGGAGGAAGCCGTCACCATCGCCGACCGCATCTGCGTGATGAACCGGGGCGGTATCGAGCAGATCGGCTCGCCGCGGGAAGTCTATTACCGTCCGGCCAACGAATATGTCGCCCGCTTCTTCGGCGACAACAACCTGATCGACGCCACCGTCGCCGACAGCGGCGCGGACGGCCTGAGGCTCGCTTCCGCGAGTGGAGAATTCCGCGCCCGCACCTCCCTCGCCGGCATCGCGCGGGGCCAGGCCGGCAAGGTCCTCGTCCGTCCGGAAGCCATCGTGCTCGGGGACGCGGCGGGCGGCCAGAACCGGATCCGTGTCCGCATCGAGGATGCGAGCTTCGTCGGCCCGGTATCGCAGGTCCGCGTCCGCGCGGTCGCGAAGCCCGACCTTGCGCTGCTGGTCAAGCTGCCGAGCCGCGCCGAGGGCATTCTGCTGGCGCCGGGGAGCGAGATGGAGGCGAGCTGGAGCGAGAGCGAATGTCACTTCGTGCCGGCATAGACGTCGCCGAGCTCGACGAGGGCCGCCGCGCGCGCTCCTACCGGATCGCGACGACGGCGCTTGCCTATCTCATCCCCGGCGTCTTCATCCTCCTGCCGCTGATCCTCTTCCTCGTCCAGAGCTTCTACTACGTCGACCATGGCAAGGAGGTGCACGAGCTGACGCTCAGGAACTATGTCCGCTTCTTCAACGACGCGGCCTTCGTGCCGGTATTCCTGCGGACCTGCATCCTCTGCCTCGCGGTGGCGGTGATCGCCGTCGCCTTCGCCTATCCGGTCGCCTACCTGCTCGCGAGCATCGAGGGCCGGCGGAAATACGTCTTCGCCCTCGCCTTCGTCATTCCCCTGATGATGAGCTACATCATCAAGATCTACGCCATCCGGGCAATCCTCGGCAGCAACGGATTCCTCAACCGCATCCTGCTCGCCCTCGGCATCATCGATGCCCCGCTGACCTTCCTGATCTTCAACCTCCAGGCGGTCGCGCTGACGCTCGCGATCCTTCTCCTGCCTTTCGCGATCCTGCCGATCTTCATCGCCCTCGAACGCATCCCGCGCAACGTCCTCGATGCATCCGCCGACCTCGGCGCGTCGGCATGGCAGACCTTCCGGCGGGTGATCTGGCCCCTTTCGCTGCAGGGAACCGTGGTCGCCGCGACCTTTACCTTCGTCCTCGCCCTCGGCGATTTCGTCACGCCCCAGATGGTCGGCGGCACCAGCGGCATGACCTTCGGGCGCATCATCTACAGCCAGTTCGGATTCGCCTTCAACTGGCCCTTCGGCGCGGCGCTCTCGGTCGTCCTCCTCGCCCTCGTGCTCGTCGCCCTGGCGATAACCGGCCTCGTCACGCGGAGGCATCCGTCGTGATCCGTCTCTCGCGCGGCGCCAACGCCGTCCTCCTCTCGATCGCCGCCTTCGTGCTCGTCGTCCTCTATGGGCCGCTCCTCGTCGCGGTGTTCTTCTCGTTCTTCACCTTCGAGAACAATGCCGTGAACTGGGGCAGCTTCTCCTTCGACGCCTATGCGTCGCTGGCGCATGACGAGGGGATCATCACGGCCGTCCTCAACACCTTCCTGGTCGGTGCCGTCGCCGTGTCCATCGCGCTCGTCCTCGGCACGGCGCTGGCGTTCCACTACAATGGCAGCCGCTCGCGCTTCCGCGAGCTTCTGCAGCTGGTCATCTTCCTTCCCTTCCTGATGCCGCCGATCATCACCGGCCTGTCGCTGCTCGTATTCTTCCGCGAGGCCGACATTCCCCGCTCGCTCATTACGGTGATCATCGGCCATGCGGTCTTCGTCCTGGCGCTGGTCTACCGCATCATCCTCAACCGCCTGCAGACGCTTCCCTCGAGCCTCGTGGCGGCATCGCTCGACCTCGGCGCCAGCCGCTGGCAGACGTTCCGCTACGTGCTGGCGCCGGCGCTGATGCCGGCGATCGGCTCGGCCGCGATCCTCGCCTTCGCGCTCTCCTTCGATGAAACCCTGATCACCCTCCTCGTCACCGGCACTTCCTCGACCCTGCCGATGCGCCTCTGGGCGATGATGCGCATGGGCTTCAGCCCGGACATCAACGCCCTCGTCGCCCTCATCCTCATCGGCAGCACGATGCTGGCGCTGCTCGCCATGCGTTTCGTCGGCGCCCCGGCGCGGCGCTGAGCCAGGCAATCGGCGGATTCCGGGACGGTCTGGCCGTGCCCGGCCGAGTCAAATAAGCTTGTCCCACGATGTCCGCACCGGTGCGGACGGGCTCTTCAGACGGGACATGGCGTGGGAAATCCATTCAGGGCGTTGCAATCCACCTCGGCGATGCGTCACCGCGCATCGCGCACCCTTGTCGCCCTCGCGGCCCTTGCCACGCTGACCGCGGTCGATGCCCATGCCGCGGCGAAGAAGGTGCGTCCTGCGCAGCCCGCCGTGGCGACGGCCCCGCGCCCCGCCGGCGAGCCGGTCATGGCGATCGTGTCGATCAAGTCTCAGCAGGTCACGTTCTACGACGCCGACGGCTGGATCCTGCGCGCGCCGGTATCGACCGGCACCAAGAAGCGCGAGACCCCGGCCGGCGTCTTCGCCGTCATCGAGAAGGACAAGGATCACCATTCGACCCTCTACGACGATGCCTGGATGCCGAACATGCTGCGCATCACCTGGAACGGCATCGCGCTGCATGGCGGGCCGCTGCCCGGTTATGCCGCCTCGCATGGCTGCGTGCGCATGCCCTACGACTTCGCCGAGAAACTGTTCGACAAGGCCTGGATCGGGATGCGGGTGATCATCTCGCCGAACGACGCGGCCCCCGTCGACTTCTCCCATCCGGCGCTGTTCGAGCCCGACCCGAGCGTCGTGGCGGCGGCTCCGGCGCGTGCCGAAGCGCTCGCCCGCGAGGCGACGGAGGCCGTGAAGGCGGCGGCGGACGCAAAGAAATTTGCCGCGACCGCGGCACGCGAGGCGGGATCGGCTGCCGCGGCGCTCCGCAAGCTGCAAGCGCTCAAGACGCGCGCCGACGGCCAGCTCGCCGCTGC
The DNA here is from genome assembly GCA_017305635.1 of Hyphomicrobiales bacterium. Lineage (GTDB taxonomy): Bacteria > Pseudomonadota > Alphaproteobacteria > Rhizobiales > Kaistiaceae > JAFKKF01. The sequence goes on from JAFKKF010000018.1 coordinate 57,616, forward strand.
CGGCAAGGCGGTGGCCGCCGCCGAGCAGGCGAGGGCGCGCGCGGAGGAGGCGAGGGACAAGGCCGTCGCGAAGGCGGCCGAGCTGGCGGCCCAATGGGAGGCGGCGCAGGCCGCCGCGAAGCCGCAGATCGACGCTGCCGCGCGGGCGAAGGCGATCGTGCCGACCAATGATGCGGCCAAGAAGGCCGTTGCCGCCGCAGTGGCGGAGGCGGCAGCGCTCGTCAAGTCCCTCGCCCAGCTGGAACAGGCGAGCGGTCGTGCCGCCGCCCAGGTCGCGGCTGCCGGGAAGGCGCTCGCCGCCGCCGAGCAGGCCAAGCTGCGGACGGAGACGGCCAAGGAAAAGGCCGAAGCGAAGGCCGCCGAGCTCGCGACCGAGCTCGATGCCGCCACGGCCGGGGCCAAATCGAAACTCGATGCCGCCGCTGCCGCCAAGGAAGCCGCCAAGGCGGCCGAGGCCGGGAAGGCCGACGCTGCCGGCGCCGCCAATGAGGCGAAGCTCCTCCTCGAGCCGGTCTCGGTCTATATCAGCCGCGCCACGCAGAAGCTCTACGTGCGGCGCAACACGCACAAGGCGTGGTCCGACGGCGGCGAGGTCTTCGATGCGAGCATCGAGGTTCCTGTCACGATCCGCGATCCCGACAGGCCGATCGGCACCCATATCTTCACCGCCGTGGCGCGGGGCGACGGAGGGCTGAGATGGACCGCCGTCAGCATCGACGGCGGCGACGATGACGCCGACGCGCTCGACCGCATCACCATCCCGCAGGATGTCCTCGACCGGATCGCGCCGACGGCGCTGCCGCTATCCTCCATCATCGTCTCGGACGAGCCGCTCAGCCGCGAGACCAACTATCGCACCGAGTTCGTCGCGGTGCTGCACGACCAGCCCCAGGGCGGCTTCATCACCCGCAAGCCGACGGTCGCGCCGGTGCGTCAGCCGACCGTCACCGATCCCATCGTCAAGGAAAAGCCCTTCCGGCGGCCGTTCCTCCGCTTTCTCTTTTCCGCGCAATAGGGCCTTCGCCATGGAAAGCCAGGCCGTCGCATCGAAACTGTCGCGGGCGGCGATCTTCCTCGTCGCCACCGTGAAGGACGACAAGGACAGCCTCGCCGCGGTGCGCGCCATGTGCGGCGACCTTGCCGGCTTCGTGCGGGCCGTCGGCTTCCGCGACCTCGACGGCGGCCTCTCCTGCATCATGGGCTTCGGCTCCGAGGCCTGGGACCGGCTGTTCGGCGCGCCGCGGCCGAAGGAACTGCATCCCTTCCGCGAGATCAGCGGCCGCCACCATGCCGTTGCGACGCCGGGGGACGTCCTGTTCCACATCCGCGCGCGCAGCATGGACCTCTGCTTCGAGCTCGCCATGCAGGTCGTGGCCCGGCTCGGCGGCGCGGTCACCATCGTCGACGAGACGCACGGCTTCAAGTTCTTCGACCAGCGCGACATGATCGGCTTCGTCGACGGCACCGAGAATCCGACCGGCCCGGCCATCGACGACGCCATTCTCGTCGGCGACGAAGACCGCGCATTTGCGGGCGGCAGCTACGTCATCGTCCAGAAATACCTGCATGACCTGCAGGGCTGGAACGCGCTGCCGGTCGAGCGGCAGGAATTGATCATCGGCCGCAGGAAGCTTTCCGACATCGAGCTCGAGGACGGCGTCAAGCCGTCCTACGCCCACAACGCCCTCACCTCGATCGACGGCGAGAACGGCGAGGAGCTCAAGATCGTCCGCGACAACATGCCGTTCGGCGAGATTGGCAAGGGCGCCTTCGGCACCTACTTCATCGGCTATGCGCGCTCGCCGGCGCGGATCGAGCGGATGCTCGAGAATATGTTCGTCGGCAATCCGCCGGGCAATTACGACCGGCTGCTCGATTTCAGCTCCGCGACGACGGGCAGCCTGTTCTTCGTCCCGCCCGAGACCTTCCTTGGCGATGCCGGCCCGGCCGCCGCAGTCACGAAGGGCTAGAGCAGGTCCGGTTGCTCGGGAGGATAGGTGATCGCGGTTCCCTCGACCCGCGCGAAGGGCGTCAGCTTGTGCAGCCGGGCGCTCGCTTCCGACAGGATGTCGATCACCGGCACGCCGTGCACCTCGAGCGCATCGGCGACGAGCGAGCGATGGCAGCGCCAGGGCACCGCCTCGGCGCACATGATGGCCGTGCGCTTCTCGCGGCCGAGGCCGACAAGCCGGTTCAGCGCCTCGGCGAATTCCGCGGTCTGCATGTAGTCGGCATAGCCGCGGAAGCTCTTGTTGCGCCAGCCGCCATTGGGCGAATCCTTGCGTGGCCGCCGCAGGCCGCCGAGGGCCGGCATGTGCATGTAGCCGATCCGCGCCGCCGCGAGGCTGGCCTTCAGCGCCGCGCCCCCGAACTGCGGATTGTGCAGCGAGGCTGGGATCGTGCGGATATCGACGAGCTGCCGGATGCCGTAGGTGTCGAGGAGCGCGATGAATTGTGCAATCGGCAGGGTCGAGTGCCCGACGGTGAAGATCGCACCCTCCGGCCAGCCGGCGCCCCGCAGCGAAATGTCCTCGCGCATGGACGGGATACTAGCGCCTCGCCGTGAATGGGGAAGGCGCGTCCGTCCGCTCGCGGACGCGCGGCCCGCGCGGAGTTCCGGGTCGCGGCAGAACGATCGGACGTCAGCTTCCGGGAAATTCCGCTAGAATGCCGGCATCGCAGCAGGAATCGGGCGGTCACCGGATGGAGAATAGCGGCTTCGGCGAAAGCGCCCTGGCGCAATGGTACATGCGGCTCGCCATTGCCGGCTTCGCGCTGCTGCTCCTGGTCTACGGCCGTCCCATCCTGCTCCCGGTCGTCGTGGCGCTCCTCGCCTTCACGGTCCTCTCCGCCGCGCTCGCCAAGATCTCGCGCATCCGCTTCGGCAGGATGAGCCCGCCACCCTGGCTCGCCGTCCTGTTCGGCCTGCTGATCCTCGGCGTCGGCATCTTCGTGATCTACAGCATCGTCTCGGCGGAGATCATTCTCCTCATCAACGACTGGCCGAGGCTGGTCGAGCGCGCCCGCGCCGTGCTCGCCGACCTCTCCGACTGGGTCGGGCAGGACCTCTCGCAGGCGATCAGCGTCGGTTCCGGCGAATTCGACCTGGTGGCGAACCTGCGCGGCATCCTGCATCCGGCCGGCTTCGCGATTGCCGCGATCGTCGTCGTCGCGCTCTATGTCGCCTTCATGTTCGTCGAGAGCGCGCATGTGCCGGCGAAGATCGACCTCATGTTCGCCGATCCGGAACGTGCCGCGAGGGTCAAGGGGATCGCCGGCCAGATCGTTGCCAGCGTCCACCGCTTCCTCTTCCTCAAGACGCTGCTCAGCCTCGGCAATACCCTTGTCGCCTACATCCTCATGAAGCTCGTCGGCCTCGAATTCGCCGAGCTGTGGGCGCTCCTCACCTTCTTCCTCAATTTCATTCCGAAGATCGGATCGATCGCCGGCACGGTCCTTCCAGCGCTCTTCGCCCTCCTGCAGTTCCAGGAATGGGAGCCGGTCCTGCTGGTCGCCGTCGGGCTGACGCTCACCCACGGGATCACCGGCGAGGTGGTCGAGCCCCTGGTCATGGGGCGAACCCTGAACCTCAGCTCGCTGGTCATCATGCTGGCGCTGACCTTCTGGTCGTCGGTCTGGGGAATAGCCGGGACGTTCCTCGCCATCCCGCTGATGGTCGTGGTCATCACGATCTGCGCCAAGGTGCCGTCGCTGCGCCCGGTGGCGGTGCTCCTGTCGAGCGACGGCATCCTCGACGTGGACGAGCCGCCGCCAGCGGCAGTCGCGGCGCGGTCAACGCAGCGCGGCGAGGGACAGGGCGGCTAAGCTCCGCCCGCCCGTCGGGGCGGCTACTTGCGTCGGGCCGTGATCGTATCGCTGGCGCCCGAGTGAAGCACGAGCTCGCCCTTCTTGCCGATCTCGAAGCGCGATGTCGCCGCGAGGACCTTCAGGAGGGCCGCCTCCTGGTCCATGGCCGGCGCCTCGCACATCATCCTCGAGGCACCCGGCTTGTCGATGGCAAGGCCCTCGCCGGTCAGATTGAAATTAGCGAAGTAGCGGTTGCAGGAGGCGTTGCCGCTGACGAGGCCGTCGGCACCGAACTCGATCGTCGGCCTGGTGCCCGCGGCGACCGGCTTCCCGTTGATCGCCGTGACCGCCCAGGCGCCCTGCAGGACCTTCGCCGGGTCGCCGCCGCAGCCGGCGAGCTTCGCCTTGCCGAGGCGCACCGCGACCGTGCTCGGATAGGTCATGCCGCTCATCGTGTCGACGCAGCGCCAGGGCGAGATCGTCAGCCGGAAGGGCTCGCCGTCGACCTTGGCCCAGTAGATCCGCGAGCCCCGCACCCGGCGCGAATGGGGGAGCGGCGCGATCGTCACCTCGCTCTCGCCCATCTGCTGGAAGGTGAGGCCGGTATCGTTCTTGCGCAGGATCCACCCGGGCTCGTTGCCGCGGGCGACGAATTCCGGCGTGGCCGCCACGGCGACGGTTGCCAATACCAATCCGGCTAAGGCCGCGCCGGCCGATTTCCACAGGCTCATCCGTTCATCCTCCCGGTCGCTCCGCGAGCAGAATAGGGCAGGGAGACCTGATCCGCCATGCCGCGGGAAGCGGAGTGCCCCGAGGGGCCCCAAGGGCCCGCGGCAAGCCTCGCCTCGGCTAGCGGGGCTTCGCTCCGGCCGCACGCTTCGGCCGTGTCGCCGGCCGGCGGAGACCGGCAATGACGAATTCGGCGACTTCCGCGTTGAAGCGGTCGCGCCCGAACTCGCCGACCGCGAACTGGCGCAGCGGCCAGATATCGCAGGCCCCGTCGATAAGGTTGGCGATGATCTCCGGCTCGACCTCGCGGAACTCGCCACTCGCCACGCCCTCGCTGACCAGGTCCGCAATCTGGCGGAGCAGGGTGCGGTAATGGGCGAGAACGCGCGCGCGGGCCGCCGGCGACAGCGACTTGGTCTCGCGATTGAGGACCGCGATGCGGTGGCGGTAGTGGTCGCCTTTCTCGATGATCGCGGCGATGGTGGCGCGGAGCTTGTCGCTCGCCGTGTCACATCCGGCCGTCGCCTCGGCGACATCGGTGCGCACGTTCGCCATGGTCCAGTTATAGACGAGCTCGAGGAGCTCGTCCTTGCTCGCCACGTACTGGTACATGGTCGGCACGTGCAGGCCGGCGGCATCGGCGATCTCGCGCATGGTGGCATTGGCGAAGCCCTTGCGGGCGATGACGCCGCAGGCCGCCGCGGCGATCTGGTCGCGCCGCTTCTCGGCGAGGCTTGTCGGGGTGCCGTTGACGGCCGGCGTGGCGGGCGCGGGCGCTTCCGCCGCCATTGCCTCCGCTTCCGCCGCCTCCCGGTCCCCGATGATCGCATAGGTGAGGGTGATCGCGGCGACCAGCGAGCGGTCGGGCCGGCGGAGCGTGACGTGCCAGGTCGTTTCCGCCTGGCTCGCATGCTGGAGCACGGCCTCGCCGGTCAGGTCGCTCACCGCGGAGCGCAGGAACCGGCGTGCCTCGCAGGCCGTCTCGACGAGGTGGCGTCCGCGCGGCAGCGAAGGCGCCGCGCCTGCCGTGGCGAGCGCGCCGGCGAAATCGAGAAGCGCACCCAGGCCGAAGGGAGCGACGCTGCCGTTCGGGGCGACCATGCCGCCGGAGGCGCGGCCCGCGGTTTCGGAACGGGCGACCATGAGCGGCTGCATTGGGACCGCTTGCTTGCTCATTCATTCCTCCGGAGGGCCGGTCTGCCGCCAAAATAATCTACGTCCGGTGGCCGGTGACCATAGTCGCGTCTTGACTCCAAACGGCCTCCAAAGCTTCATTACTGAACGATCGGTAATCATGCTGCAACCGTCTTCGGGAGAAGGTCATGGGTGTTTCGTTGAAGGCAGGACTGCTGGCGGGCTGGACCGCCGTCTCGATTCTGGCGGTGACCGCCACCGGCCCGGCCGCGGCCGCCTCGCTCGATCTCACGATCGGCGCGCTCCTCGAATCGACCGGCCCGCTCTCCGAGCTCGGGCCGCCCCATGAGAAGGCGACCAAGCTCGCGGTCGAGGCCGCCAACAAGGCCGCCAAGGACGCCGGCTTCGACGCGACCGTGACGCTGACCTCCGCCGATTCGCAGGGCGATCCGCAGGCGGCGCTCTCCGCCGCGCGCACCCTCGTCGACAAGAACGCGGCCTGCATCGTGGGCCCGGCGACGACGCCGGAATCGATCTCGGTGCTGAACGGCATCACGCTCCAGCGCAAGATCTCGCTCTGGCCGACGGCGACCAGCACGCGCCTGCGCACGGTCAAGGACGGTGGCACGATCTTCCGCACCGTCCCCGCCGACGACCTGCAGGCCAAGGCCCTCGTGCTCGCCATCGAGAAGCACATCGGCAAGGGCAAGAACGTCGCCATCGCCTATCGTAACGAGCCCTATGGCGACGCGCTCTCCAAGGGTTTCACCAAGAACTGGGAGGATGAGGGCGGCAAGGTCGTCGCCACCGTCGTCTACGATCCGCAGCAGGCGAGCTTCGATTCCGAGGCCGGCCAGGTCGTCGCCAGCAATGCCGATGCCTATGTCGTGATCGACTACCCGGAGACCTACGCCAAGTTCGGTGCCGCCCTCGTGCGCACCGGCAAGTTCGATGCGAAGAAGCTCTTCGTGCCCGATGCCATGGCCTTCGCCAAGGTGCCGGACAGCATCCCGGGCGAGGCGATCAACGGCGCCTATGGCGTCGCGGCCGGCGCGCCGACCGGGACCGAGTCGGTCGCGCTCTTCAACAAGCTCTGGGATGAGGCCGGCGGCGTGCCCAATACCTCGCTGACCGCCAATATCTTCGACGCGACCATCCTCTGCTTCCTGTCGTCGGTGGAAGCCGGCTCGGCGGAGCCCGGCGCGATCACCGGCAAGGTCCGCTCGGTCACCCAGGAAGGCGCGCCGCAATTCACCATCGCCAATCTCGGCGATGCGGTGAAGGCCGCCTCCGCCGGCAAGCCGATCGACTATGTCGGCGTCTCCGGCGCCTTCCGCTTCATGGAGAACGGCGATCCGTCTTCCAGCCCCTACGACGTCTTCCAGTACCAGGACGGCAAGCAGGTGACGATCGAACAGGTACAGGTGCAGTAACCTTCGTGGCCGGCTCGAACGAGGCCGGGAAGGCGGATGCGCTCCAGCCCCACGGGGCCGGGACCCTCCGCCTCTCCCGGCCGGTCCTTCTTCTCCTCGTCATCGTCGTCCTGTTCGCCGCCCTCGTTGCCCTCTACGGCTTCGACGCGACCGCGCAGGCGACGGTGAACGGCCTCGTCGCCGGCGGCTATCTCGGCCTCGGCGCCATCGGCCTTTCGCTCATCCTCGGCATCCTGAAGCTCGTCAACTTCGCCCATGGCGACCTCCTCGTCGCCGGCGCCTATTTCACTATTCTCTTCGGCTGGCTCGGGTTGCCGCTGGTCGTCGCGATGCTCTTCGCCATGATCGCGACCGCGGCCCTCGCCGTCCTCACCGAGAAGGTCGTCTGGCAGCCGCTCCGTCAGGCCGGCGCGGGAACGCTGCAGCTCTTCCTCTCGGCGATCGGGCTGGCGCTGGTGCTCCGCTTCGGCATCCAGTTCTTCGCCGGCAGCCAGGTGCGTACGCTCGGCGCCGACATCGTCTCCTCGATCACCATCGGGCCGATCCACCTCGGCACGCTGCAGGCGGTCGCCCTGGTCACCGGGCTCGTCGTCATGGCCGTGGTCGGGCTCGCGCTTCGCTTCACCGGCATCGGCAAGGAAATGCGCGCCTTCGCCGACAACCGTGCGCTCGCCGAGGTCTCGGGCATCAATACCCGCCGGATCATCGACGTCACCTGGGCAGCCTCCGGCTTCCTCGCCGCGCTTGCCGGCATCCTCTATGCGGTCGCCATCGGCAGCTTCAATCCCAACTTCGGCGTGACGCTCCTCCTCAGCCTCTTCGCCGCCACCGTCCTCGGCGGCATCGGCAATGCCTATGGCGCGCTGATCGGCGGCCTCGTCATCGGCCTCTCGCAGGAATGGTCGACGCTTCTCCTCAACGCGCGCTGGAAGCCGGCGGTCGGCTTCGCGCTCCTCATCCTCATGCTCCTCCTGATGCCGCAGGGCATCTTCGGCAAGGCGAGGCGGCGGTCATGAGCGTCGACTTCTGGATCAATGTCGGCGTGCTTGCCGGCATCTACGGCATCTTCACCCTCGGCCTGCAGCTGAATGCCGGCTTCATCGGCCTCCTCAATTTCGGGCAGGCCGGCTTCATGGCGATCGGTGCCTATGCCGTCGGGCTGCTCGTCGTCGATTTCGGCTGGTCGCTGTGGCTGGCGCTGCTCGCCGGCATCCTGCTCGCCGTCATCGGCGGGCTCTTCGTCGGCATATCCTCGCTGCGGCTGCGCTCCGACCATTTCGCCATCGCCACCATCGCCTTTGCCGAGATCGTCCGCTACGTGCTGCAGAACGCCGAGTTCTCCGGCGGCAACCAGGGCGTCCTCGGCTATGACGAGGAATGGCGGACGCTTTCCGACTGGGCGCTGGCGAAGCTCGCCCTGATCGGCCTCGGCGACTATACGCAGCTCCCCCTGTTCATCGCGGTCTGGCTGGCCTTCCTCGTCCTCCTCGCCGTGCTCATCGTCCTGCAGGGGACGCCGTGGGGCAGGGTGCTCCGCGGCATCCGCGAGGACGAGGACGCCACCGCCGCTCTCGGCAAGAACGTCTTCGCCTACAAGCTCCAGTCCCTCGCCATCGCCGCGGCACTCGCCGCCGTCGCCGGCTTCTTCGTCGCCCTCAACGTCACCTTCCTCTATCCGAGCGTCTTCGACCCGACCTTCACCTTCTTCGGCTATGCCATGCTGGTCCTCGGCGGCTTCGCGAGCTATGGCGGCGTGGTCCTCGGCGGCATCCTCTTCTGGACGCTCCTCGAGGGCACGCGCCTCTTCGACACGGCGCTCTCGGCCGGGCAGCAGGCCTCGCTCCGCTTCATCATCGTCGGGTTCTTTCTCCTGCTCCTCAGCCGGCTCCGCCCCCAGGGGCTCCTCGGCAACCGCGCCGAGATGCGGGTGCGCCCATGACCGCGCCCGCCGGCCCGATCCTTGAAGTCCGTGGCGCGGTGAAGGCCTTCGACGGCCTGCTCGCCGTCGCCGGCGCGAGCTTCGACGTCGAGCGCGGCTCGATCACCGCGCTGATCGGCCCGAACGGCGCCGGCAAGACGACCATGTTCGACCTCCTCAGCGGCTTTGGCCGGCCGGATGCCGGCACCATCCGGCTCGCCGGCCGCGACATTGCCGGCATGGCGCCGTACCGCATCGCCAATCTCGGGCTGGTTCGCACCTTCCAGCTCACCCGCGTGCTGGCCGGCATGTCGGTCATGGACAACATGCTGCTCGCCGCGCGCAACCAGCCGGGCGAGCACCTCGCCGCGCTGATCCTTTCGCCCGGACGGTCGCGGGCGGCGGAGGCGGCAGCGCGCGAATCCGCGATTGGCCTGCTCGCGACCTTCGGCCTCGCCGCCAAGGCGGGCGACTATGCCGGCGCGCTCTCGGGCGGCCAGCGGAAGCTCCTCGAGATCGCCCGCGCCCTGATGACCGGCCCGTCGATCGTGCTCCTCGACGAGCCCATGGCGGGCGTCAACCCGACCCTCGGCCGCGACATCCTCGACCACATCGCGGCCCTGAGGAGCGCGCGCGGCACCACCTTCCTCTTCGTCGAGCACGACATGGACGTGGTCATGACCCGTGCCGACAAGGTCATCGTCATGGCGCAGGGCCGCGTCATCGCCACCGGCACGCCCGCCGGGATCCGCGCCGATCCCGCGGTCGTCGAGGCCTATCTCGGCACGCCGCACGCGGTGGCGCCATGAGCGGCGAAGTCCTCGTCACGCGCGACCTCGTCGCCGGCTACGTTCCGCAGGTCGATATCCTGAACGGCGTCAGCATCGTCGTGGCGGAGGGCGAGATCGTCACCGTCGTCGGGCCGAACGGGGCGGGCAAGTCGACGCTCCTCAAGGCGCTCATCGGCCTCGTCGCGCCGAAGGGCGGCAGCATCCTCCTCGCGGGCCGGCCCATATCCGGCCTGCCGCCGAGCGCCATCGTCCGCCAGGGCCTCGGCTACGTGCCGCAGCGCGAGAACGTCTTCGAATCCATGCCCATCGAGGAGAATCTCGAGATCGGGTTGAAGCCCCGGCCGGGCCTCGGCCTGCGTCGGCGGCTGGACGCTATGTATGCGCTCTTCCCGCGCCTCGGCGAGCGCCGCCGGCAGGTCGCCGGCAGCCTGTCGGGCGGCGAGCGCCAGATGCTCGCCATGGCCCGCGCCCTGATGCCGGAGCCGAAGATCCTCCTTCTCGACGAGCCGACCGCGGGCCTCGCGCCGCGCTTTGTCGACCTGATGTTCGAGCAGGTCGCGGCGGTCAACCGGAGCGGCGTCACCATCCTCATGGTCGAGCAGAACGCCGCGCGCGCCCTCGCCATGTCGCATCGCGGCTATGTCCTCGACCTCGGCCGCAATGCCCACGAGGGCGCCGGCCCGGCGCTCGCCCGCGACCCGAAGGTCGCCGACCTTTACCTCGGAGGACTGCATGGCTGAGAAGGCCGGCTACGATTTCGATGCGCTCGCGGCGCAGGTGCGCAATTCGCCGTTCCACCGCTGGCTCGGCGTCGAGCTCGCCAAGCTCGACGACGACGGCATCGAGATCCTCATGCCCTGGCGCGAGGAATTCGTCTCCGATCCGGAGATCCGCTATACCCATGGCGGCATCCTCGCTACCCTCATCGACCTCGCCGGCGACTATGCCGTCGCTGCGAAGCTCGGGCGGGGCGTCCCGACGGTCGACATGCGCGTCGATTTCCATCGCGTGGCACTGCCCGGCCCGCTCGTCGCGCGCGCCAGCGTCGTCAAGATCGGCGGCACGCTCGCCACCGCCGAGGCGCGGGTCTTCGATGGCGACGAGAAACTGGTCGCGAGCGGCCGCGGCGTCTATCTCACCCTCCAGCGTTGACCGGAAGCAGCACCATGACCGTCGAACTCGATCATCTCCTCTGGGCCGCGCCCGATCTCGACACCGGCTCGGCCACCATCGGCGCGATCCTCGGCGTCGCGCCGGCGCGCGGCGGCTCCCATCCCGGCTTCGGCACCCGCAACAGCCTGCTGTCCCTGGGCGACGCCTACCTCGAGGTCATCGCCCCCGATCCAGCCCAGTCGCTCGAGGGAAACCGCGGCGGCGACATCGCCGCCATGAGCCGGCCCGGCCTCATCACCTTCGCCGTGCGTACCACCGACATCGGCGCCTACCAGGCGGCGGCCGCCAAGGCGGGCGTGACGACGCGCGGCCCCGTCGCCATGGGGCGCACGCGGCCGGACGGCGTCCGCCTCGACTGGGAATGCCTCTACATCACCGACAAGACCTATAGCGAATTCATCCCCTTCGCCATCGACTGGAAGAACTCGCCCCATCCCTCGGCCTCGACGCCGGCCGGCGGCCGCCTCGTCAGCTTCGCCGTCCTCCATCCCGATCCGGCCCCGCTCGCCGCGATCTACCGGACGATGGGCATCGGCGTCGCCGTCAAGGGTGCCGCCTCCCCCGGCTTCCTCGCGGTCATCGATACGCCGCGCGGCGAGGTCGTTCTGACCGCCTGACCCGACCATCCGTACAGAGCCTCCCGCCATGCCCATCACGCCCGACGATTCGCGCTGGAACAATCTCGGCTACTGGAACCACGATGCCGCCCGGACATACCCGGACAACATCGCGATCATCGACCTTTGCCGCAGCGAGCCGCGCGAGCTGCGCTACCGCGAGCTCGAGGAGCGCCTCGATCGCGTCGCACGGCTTCTCACCACGGCCGGGCTGAAGCCCGGCGACCGGCTCGCCATGTCGGTCGGCAACCGCTTCGAGTTCATCGAGATCTTCTTCGGCGCGATGCGCGCCGGCATCGTGCCGGTGCCGCTCAACACCAAGCTGGGTGCCGACACGCTCGACTACATCATGCGCGATGCCGGCTGCGTCGGCGCGGTGGTCGAGGAGGCGGCCAATCCGCATGTCGCCGAGCTTGCCGAGGCGATCGGCATCCCGGTCCGCTTCGCCTTCGAGGCGCGGCCCGGCTGGCAGGAATACGAGCCGGCGCTGATGGCAAGCGAGCCGCATTTCGACCCGCTCCGCCTCGCCGACGAGCATCCTTCCTTCCAGCCCTACACCTCGGGCTCGACCGGCAAGCCGAAGGGCGTGGTGCTCACCCATGCCGGCCAATGCTGGTGGGTGCGCTGCCTGCAGAAATACTGGCGCGGCGTCCCCGGGCACCGCGCGCTCGCGGCGGTGCCCCTCTATCACAAGAACGCCATGGCGGGCGCCATCAAGCCTAACCTCAGCTGGGGCGCCTCGGTGGTGCTCCTCCCGAATTTCGAGCCGCGGCGTTTCCTGAAGACGCTCGCCGAATACCGCTGCACCCATGCCGGCGCCGTGCCCGCCGTCTTCACGCTCCTCCTCCAGGAGCGCGACCTCATCGCCTCCCTCGACTTCTCCGCCCTGAAGGGCCTGAAGATCGGCTCCGCGCCGACGCCGAAGGAACTGCTCGACGCGGTCGAGGCCGCCTTCGGCGTCGCCGCCTCGGAGAGCTACGGGCTCACCGAAGGCGGGCCGGTGATGATCGGCACGCCCGTCGATGGGCGCCCCGTGCCCCATGGCAGCTGCGGCGTCGTCTGGCCGGAGGGCGAGGTGAAGCTCGTCGATGCCGACGGCAACGAGAACGGCAGCTATGGCGAGCTGGTCGTGCGCAATCCCGGCGTCACCCCCGGCTACTGGAAGCTGCCCGAGGTCAACCGGGAGCGCCTGCACGACGGCTGGCTGAAGACCGGCGACGTCTTCTCGAAGGATCCCGACGGCTTCTTCTATTTCCGCGGCCGCACCGACGACATGTTCAATTCCGGCGGCGAGAACATCTACCCGCTCGAGGTCGAGAACATGCTCCTCCGCAACCCGGCGGTGGCGGAGGTCTCGGTCGTGCCGGTGCCGCACCGGATCAAGGGCGAGGTGCCGGTCGCCATGGTGGTCAAGGCGAAGGGCCGCGAGACCAGCGAGGAGGAGCTGAAGGCCTTCTGCCTTGCCTCGGGCCCCGCCTATGCCCATCCGCGCCGCATCGTCTTCGTCGACCAGATGCCGCTGAACGGGCCCGGCAAGATCGATCGCAAGGTGGTCGAGAAGCTGATGCGCGAGCGCTTCGGCACGCTCGGCGGCTAGAGAGAAGAGCAGGGAGTGCCGCAATGCGCGCTGTCGTAACCTATGAGCATGGCGGCCTCGACCGGCTGGTCTACGAGCCGGACTATCGCGATCCGGTCGCCGGCCCCGGCGACGTTATCCTCAGGGTCCACGCCTGCACCCTCAATTACCACGACGTCTTCACCCGCCGCGGCATGCCCGGCATCAAGGTGCCGCTGCCGCTCGTCCTCGGCATCGACGTCGCCGGCGAGGTCGCCGCGCTCGGCCCCGGGGTCTCCGGCTTTTCCGTCGGCGACCGCGTGCTCGTCGACCCGATCGAGCGCGTCAATGGCGGCCTCCTCGGCGAGAGCTTCGATGGCGGCCTCGCCGAGCTCGTCCGTGTCCCGGCGCACATGCTCATCGCGCTGCCCGACGATGTCGGCTTCGCCGAGGCTGCCGCCCTTCCCGTCGCCTATGGCACCGCCTATCGCATGATGCTGACCCGCGGAAAGATCCAGGCGGGCGAGACGGTCCTGGTGCTCGGCGCATCGGGCGGCGTCGGCACCTGCTGCGTGCAGCTCGCCAAGCAGGCCGGCGCGACGGTGATCGCCTGCGCCTCCAGCGACGAGAAGCTGGCGCGGCTGGAAGCGCTCGGTGCCGACGTGACCATCAACTACGCCACCACCGACTGGGTGGCCGAGTGCCGCAACCGGTTCGGCCGGGCGCGCGTGTCGCACAGGAACGAGGGCGGTATCGACGTCGTGGTCAACTTCACCGGTGGCGAGACCTGGGTGCCGTCGCTGAAGGTGATGCGCCGTGACGGGCGCCTGCTCACCTGCGGCGCCACGGCGGGCTATGACCCGGCCGAGGACCTCCGCCTCATCTGGACCTTCGAGCTCAACATCGTCGGCTCGAACGGGTGGTCGCGCGACGACATACTGGCGCTCCTGACGCTGGTCCGGGAAAAGAAGCTCGAGCCGGTCCTTCACCCGGAACGTTTCCCGCTCGAACGGGCGGTCGACGCCATGCGCCTCCTCGATGACCGCGGGGTCTATGGCAAGGTCGTGGTCGAGCCGGGCTAGGTCTCCTGCTCTTGTCAGGGGCGTGGCAGCGATGTGCCCGGGCCCCCGGCCCGTGCGGCCGATGATGGCTCGACTTCGACCGGTTCCGCACCATTTAATGGACCTTCCGGTTGGGCTGCTGATCGCATCGCTTCGGCCGTCCGGCGCAGATGATCGCTTGGAGGACCCATGCAGATGAAATTCGTGCACCTGGTTGCGGCCGCCGCGTTCGGCCTCGCGGTTGCGGCCGCGCCCGCCATCGCCGCCGACGGCAAGATCGTCGTCGGCTCCAAGATCGACACCGAGGGCTCGCTCCTCGGCAACATGATCCTCGCCGTCCTCGACCATGCCGGCCTGCCGACCGAGAACAAGATCTCGCTCGGCCCGACCAAGATCGTGCGCACGGCGCTGCTCTCCGGCGAGATCGACGTCTATCCGGAATATACCGGCAACGCCGCCTACTTCTTCAACGTCGATTCCGATCCGGTCTGGAAGAATGCCGCCGCTGGATACGAGAAGGCGAAAGAGCTCGACGTTGCCAACAAGGTCGTCTGGCTGACGCCGGCGCCGGCCAACAATGCCTGGGCGATCTCGATCAGGAAGGACCTCGCCGAGGGCGAGAAGCTCGCCACCCTCGACGATTTCGGCAAGTGGGTCGCCGGCGGCGGCAAGGTGAAGCTCGCCGGCTCCGCCGAGTTCGTCGAGAGCCCGGCGGCGCTCCCCGCCTTCCAGGCGGCCTATGGCTTCAAGCTGAACGCCGACCAGCTCCTCGTCCTTTCAGGTGGCGACACCGCGGCGACCGAGAAGGCGGCGGCGGAGGGCACCTCCGGTGTCAATGCCGCCATGGCCTACGGCACCGACGGCCAGCTCGCCGCCCTCGGCCTCGTGGTGCTGACCGACACCAAGGGCGTGCAGCCGGTCTATGAGCCGGCGCCGACCATCCGCGCCGATACGCTGGCGAAGTACCCGCAGGTGGCGGACCTGCTGGCGCCGGTCTTCCAGTCGCTCTCCCTGGAGACCCTGCAGGCGCTGAACGCGAAGATCGCGGTCGACGGCGAGGACGCGAAGAAGGTGGCGACCGACTACCTCACCGAAAAGGGTTTCCTGAAATAGGGAAGGGTTCCCCGAGATAGGAATGGCGGCCGGAGGCGTCGCTTCCGGCCGCTCCGCCCCTCACGCCGGGGCGATGGCCGGCACCGGCGCCGGCTTCGGGAAGGGCCGGAAGAGCATGGCGATGAGGAAGGCGCCGATGCCGATCCCCCAGGCACCGACATAGAGCCAGCCGTAATCGCCGAGCGTGTCGTAGATGAGCCCGCCGGCGACCGGGCCGATGGCCATGCCGAGGCTGCCCGCCATGGCCGTGCCGCCGATGATCGTGCCCATGATGCGGAGCGGGAAGTTCTCGCGGGCGAGCACCGCATAGAGCGGCATGACGCCGGCATAGATGAAGCCGAAGAAGGCGGCGACGGCGTAGAAGACCACGAGCTCGCGCGCGAAATAATAGGCGAGCGCTCCGAAGGCCTGCAGGAAGAGGCCGCCGACCAGCACGCGCTTGGCGCCGAGCCTGTCGCCGAGCACGCCGAAGACGATGCGCCCGCCCATGCCGGCGAGCCCCTCGACGCTGTAGATCGTCACTGCCGCGATCATCGGGATGCCGCAGGTCACCGCATAGCTGACCGTGTGGAAGATCGGCCCGGAATGGGTGGCGCAGCAGAAGAAGTTGGTGAGCGCGAGGATGATGAACTGCGGCGAGCGCAGGGCCTCGCCGACGGTCATGCCGTTGTCGTCGCCGGCCGCCATCGGCGCGCCGCCCGCCTTGGCCGCTTCCAGCGCCGGCGGCCGGCGGATGAGGAGAGCGGTCGGGATCATGAGGAGTGCGGTGATCGCCGCGATGATCAGCAACGACGTGCGCCAGTCGTAGCGCGAGATGAGCTCGGCCGCGAGCGGCGACATGACGATCGGTGCCATGCCCATGCCGGCCGAGACGAGCGACACGGCAAGGCTGCGGTGGGTGTCGAACCAGCCGGTGACGCAGGCCATCAGCGGTGCGAAGATCGCTGCCGTCGCCACGCCGACGAGGAGGCCGAAGACGAACTGGAACTGGAGGAGCGAGCCCGCCTGGCTCGCCATGGCGAGGCTGCCGGCAAGCAGCGCCGAGCCGGCGAGCACGATCGGCCGCGGTCCGAAGCGGTCGGAGAGGCCGCCCCAGGCCATGCTGGCGAAGGCCATGGCGAGGAAGCCGACGGTCATCGCGCTCGAAATGCCGGTCACCGACCAGCCGGTCTCGCCCGCCATGGGCATGAGGAACACCGGCAGCGAGAACATAGAACCGATGGCGACGCAGCCGAGAAGGCCGCCTGCCGCGACGATCACCCAGCGATAGCGGGAATGGGTCATGTCCGTCCTGCCTCCCATGAAAGGTACATCTTCCCGACGAACGGGGTGGCGCCCGCTCGACACGTCCCGCGGATTTTTTCGCCGCCATGCCGTGCAGCGCTGCAATCCCCCTTTCCCCGGCGCCCGCCTTCGCCTATTCCGGCCGTGTGACCGGGGAAGCCGCCCGGGACGCCTCGGCTTTCCCCCAGCCCGCCAGGAACGGACCATGCCCTCGCGCCTCGTCCTCGCCGCCGCCTTCTTCCTTGCCGCGGTCTCGGGCGCCGCCGCCCGCGAGCCCGGACCGTTCTACACGGCCTCCGCCGCCGAGACCGCCGGTGCGCCGGGCACGCTCATCCGCCAGGAGCCGATCCGGGGAGCGCCCGCCGGCGCGTCGGCCTATCGCGTCCTCTACCGGTCGACCGGGCTGAAGGGCGAGCCGATCCTCGTCTCCGGCGTGGTCGTCGTCCCGGCCTCGCCGGCGCCCGCCGGCGGGCGCCCGGTCCTCGCCTGGGCCCATCCGACCAGCGGCATCGTGCCGCCCTGCGCGCCCTCGCTCGCCAACGGGCTCTTCAACCAGATCCAGGGCCTCGATCTCTTCCTCGCCAAGGGCTATGTCGTCGCCGCGACCGACTATCCCGGCCTCGGCACCAGCGAGCCGCATCCCTATCTCGTCGGCGTCAGCGAGGGCCGCGCCGTCCTCGACATCGCCCGCGCGGCGCGCGAGATGCCCTATGCGCTGGCGAGCCCGAAGGTCGCGCTCTGGGGCCATTCGCAGGGCGGGCAGGCGGTGCTCTACGCCGCCGACCTCGCCCAACGCTATGCGCCTGACCTCGATATCGTCGGCGTCGCCGCGGCCGCCCCGGCGACCGAGCTCGGCACGCTGATGCGCGACGACATCGCCACTTCCGGCGGCAAGAACCTCCTCGCCATGACGCTTTGGTCCTGGGCCCGCGTCTTCGGCGCGCCGATCGCGGACGTGGTGACCGCCGATGCCATGCCGGTGGTCGACCGGCTCGCCGGCGTCTGCCTCGAATCGATCATCGACATCGAGCCGCGGCTGAAGGCCGGCGCCGAGCTGCAGAAGCAGTTCCTGAAGGTCGGCGACATCACGGCGCTGGAGCCGTGGAAGCGCCTCATGGACGAGAACACTGTCGGCACGTTGCCGCCCGCCATCCCGGTCTTCCTGGCGCAGGGCCTGAAGGACAAGACCGTCGACCCGCCGGTCACCTTCGCCTATGCGAAACGCCTCTGCGCCGCCGGCAGCCGCGTGGCGGTGATGAAGCTGCCCGATGCCGGCCACGCTTTCGTTGCCCGCGACAGCGCCCGCGAGGCCGCCGCCTGGATCGCCGACCGCTTCGCCGGCGCGCCGGCGCCGAGCACCTGCCCCTGAAGGCCCGGGCAACGGTCATGAAACCGGCGACGGACGGACTGGTGAGCGGATTGATCGGCGTCGTCATCTTCAGCGGCTCGCTGCCGGCGACCCGCGTCGGCGTCATGGGCTTCTCGCCGCTCTTCCTCACCGCTGCCCGCGCCGTCATCGCGGGCGTGCTCGCCGCGGCCCTCCTCGCCATCCTTCGCGAGAAGCGGCCGGCGCGCCGCGACCTCGCCGCGCTCGCGGTCACCGCGCTCGGCGTCGTCGTCGGCTTCCCGCTGCTCACGGCACTGGCGCTGCAGCACATCACCTCGGCCCATTCGATCGTCTATATCGGCCTCCTGCCGCTCGCGACCGCCGTTTTCGGCGTCATCCGCGGCGGCGAGCGGCCGAAGCCGCTCTTCTGGCTCTTCTCCGGCATCGGCAGCGCCGCCGTGGTCGGCTTCGCCCTGTCGAATGGCGGCGAGGTATCGCTGACCGGCGACCTCCTCATGGTCGCCGCCATCCTCGTCTGCGGCCTCGGCTATGCCGAGGGCGCGACGCTGTCGCGGCGGCTCGGCGGCTGGCAGGTGATCTCCTGGGCGCTCGTGCTCTCGCTGCCGGTGATGCTGGCGCTCGCCTTCGTCGCGCCGCCGGCGGACTGGAGTGCGATCCCGCTATCGGCCTGGCTCGGCCTCGGCTATGTCGCCGTCTTCAGCATGCTGGTCGGCTTCATCTTCTGGTATCGCGGCCTGGCGCTCGGCGGCATAGCCGGCGTCGGCCAGCTCCAGCTCCTCCAGCCCTTCCTCGGCCTCCTTCTCGCGGCGCTGCTCCTCCACGAGCCGGTCGCCTGGACCATGGTGACGGCGACCGCGCTGGTCGTCGTCTCGGTCGCCTTCGCGCGCCGCTACGCCTGACGCCGCTCAGTCGATGTCGAAGCGCACGCCTTGCGCCAGCGGCAGGGTGCGGCCGTAGTTGATCGTGTTGGTGGCGCGCCGCATGTAGCCTTTCCAGGCGTCCGACCCGGATTCGCGGCCGCCGCCGGTCTCCTTCTCGCCGCCGAAGGCCCCGCCGATCTCGGCGCCCGACGGGCCGATATTGACGTTGGCTATGCCGCAATCCGAGCCGCGCGCCGAGAGGAACGTCTCCGCCTCGCGGAGGTCGTTGGTGAAGATCGACGACGATAGGCCCTGCGGCACTGCGTTGTGCAGCCGGATGGCCTCGTCGAGGTCGCGGTAGCGGAGCACGTAGAGGATCGGCGCGAAGGTCTCGCGCTCGACCGGGCCGCCGTGCTCGGGCGTCTCGACCAGGGCAGGGCGGACATAGAAGGCCTCCGCCGCGCCGGTCTCGACGCGGCCGCCGCCGGTGACCGCGGCGCCCAGCGCCCTGGCTTCGCCGAGCGCCTTCTCCATGCCCTCGAAGGCGGCCTTGTCGATGAGCGGCCCGACCAGCGTGCCGTTCTCCAGCGGATTGCCGACGGCGACCGACTGGTAGATGCGCTTCAACTTGCCGACGAAGGCGTCATAGACGCTGTCATGGACGAAGAGCCGGCGGAGCGACGTGCAGCGCTGCCCGGCCGTTCCCATGGCGGCGAAGGCGACGCCGCGGAGCGCGAGGTCGAGGTCGGCGGAGGGCGCGACGATCGCGGCATTGTTCCCGCCGAGCTCGAGGATGGCGCGGGCGAAGCGCCCGGCGAGCTTCGGCCCGACGATGCGGCCCATGCGCGTCGAGCCGGTTGCCGAGACGAGCGGCACCTTGTGGTTCTCGACCAGCGCCTCGCCGGCCTCGCGTCCGCCGATGATGACGGCGGCGAGGTTGTCCGGCGCCGTCCCGCCCTCGCTTCGGAAGCGCCGCACGGCGCGCTCGAACAGCGCTGCAGTGGCGAGCGCCGTGAGCGGCGTCTTCTCCGAGGGCTTCCACACCGTGGCATTTCCGCAGGCGAGCGCCAGCGCCGCGTTCCACGACCATACGGCGACGGGGAAGTTGAACGCCGAGATGATGCCGACGATGCCGAGCGGATGCCACGTCTCCATCATGCGGTGGTCGGCGCGCTCGGTGGCGATGGTGAGGCCATGGAGCTGGCGCGAAAGGCCCACGGCGAAGTCGCAGATGTCGATCATCTCCTGCACCTCGCCGAGGCCCTCCGAGACGATCTTGCCGGCCTCGATGGAGACGAGCCGGCCGAGCTCGATCTTGTGCGCGCGCAGCTCCTCGCCAAGGAGCCGCACCAGCTCGCCCCGCTTCGGGGCCGGCACCAGCCGCCAGTCGAGGAAGGCGGCATGCGCCCTGTCGATCGCCGTACCCGTCTCCGCCGCGGAAGCCTCGTACAGCGCGCCGAGCTCCTCGCCGGTGATCGGCGAGCGCGCCTTGAGCGAGCCGCCGGCGAGCCGCGCCGGGTCGACGCCGAGGCCGGCGAGCAGGCCGAGCGTCTCCTGCTTGAGGGAGCCGATGGTGGAAGGCGACTTGCTCGGAGCATTCATGGCGGACCTCGTCCGGTTGATGCCGCGCCTGGCGGGCGGCGGCGGGCTTGGCGGCAAACAAGCGCCAACCCTGCCCGAGGTCAAGGGCGCTGCGACGGCGGCGGCGCTGGCCAAGCGCTGCCGGGGCGGCTAATCACGCCCGCGAGGACCATGACGTGACCGAACCGTTCCGCCTGCCAGGCCTTACCAGGAGGCACCTGCTGTCGCGCCGCACCTGGCGCCGCCGCGTGGTCTTCTGGCTCGGCGCCCTCATCGTCGGGTTGCTCAGCGTGTTCTTCGCGGAGGCCGCGAATGCGTGCCAGCGCCTCTTCGGCGAGGCGGTGGCGCGCGTCGGCTGGCTGCCCATCGTCGCCACCCCCGCCGGCTTCGTCCTCTCCGCCTTCCTGACGCGGACGGTCTTCAAGGGCGCGCAGGGGAGCGGCATACCGCAGGCGATCGCCGCGCGCACGCTCCGCTCGAGCCAGGACCGGCGGCGTCTCCTGTCGATCCGGCTGGTGGTCGGGAAAATCGCCCTGACGCTCCTCGGCCTGCTGACCGGCGCCTCGGTCGGCCGCGAGGGCCCGACCGTGCAGGTCGGTGCCGGCGTCATGCTGGAGGTCGCCGGCTGGGGTGGGCTTCGCCACGAGCGCGGCCTCATCCTCGCCGGCTCGGCGGCCGGCATCGCCGCGGCCTTCAATACCCCGCTCGCCGGCATCGTCTTCGCCATCGAGGAGATGAGCCGCTCCTTCGAGCAGCGCACCAACGGCCTCGTCCTCTATGCCGTCATCATTGCCGGGCTCGTCTCGCTCGGGCTGGTCGGCAACTATTCCTATTTCGGCTCGACCTCCGATACCGCGACCACCGCGCTCGACTGGGTGCTGGTCGTCGTCTGCGGCGTGGTCGGGGGCCTGCTCGGTGGCGCATGGAGCCGCCTGCTTCTGGAAGGCAGCCGCCTCTTGCGCCGGCGCGCCGCCTCGCTCGGGCGCGGCCTGCTCCTCGCTCTCGCCTGCGGCCTGGTCGTCGCCTTGATCGGCCTCGCCACCGACGGCGCCACCTTCGGCACCGGCTATGCGCAGGCGCGTGGCGCCGTGGAGGGCGGTGCGCTCGGCTTCCTCTTCTGGCCGGCCAAGTTCGCGGCGACGCTGGTCACCGCCTGGTCCGGGATTCCCGGCGGCATCTTCGCGCCCTCGCTCGCCGTCGGTGCCGGCTTCGGCAGCTGGCTCGGCGAGGCCGCCGGGGCGCACGCCCTCGGCTTCGTCGCCGTCATTGGAATGGCCGGCTATTTCGCCGGCGTGGTCCAGGCCCCGATCACCGCCTTCGTCATCATCCTCGAAATGACCGGCAACAATGCCAACGTCATCCCGCTGATGCTGGCGGCCGTGCTCGGCTTCGGCGCGTCCAAGCTGGTGGCGCCCGAGCCGCTCTATCACGGCCTGGCACAGGCCTTCATCGCCGAGGCGCGGAAGCGCGAGAAGGAGGCGGATCAGGCCGGCGGATAGAGGTGCACCCGGCCGTTGGGGTCTTCCACCGTGCCGTCGCCGACATGGTCCGGCCCGACCGGCACCTTGCCGTGGCCGCCCGGAATATCCAGCACATAGGTCGGCTGGCACAAGCCGGAATAGCGGCCGCGCAGAGCCTTCATCACCGCGCGCCCGCGCGCGATCGGCAGGCGGAAATGCCCGGTGCCCGGGGCGAGGTCGGGATGGTGCAGGTAATAGGGCTTCACGCGGCATTCGACGAAGCCGCGCATGAGGCTGCCGAGCACTTCCGGATCGTCGTTGATCCCGGCGAGCAGCACGGTCTGGCTGACGAGTGCGATGCCGGAATCGGCGAGGCAGGCAATGGCCGCGCGCGCCTCGGCCGTCAGCTCGCGCGGATGGTTGGCGTGGATGGCAACCCAGGTCGCCTTGCCGGACGCCTTCAGCGCCGCGATCAGTTCGTGGGTCACGCGCTCCGGCGAGATGACCGGCACGCGGGTATGGAAGCGCACGACCTTGATGTGGTCGATCGCGCCGATCGCCTGCATGAGGTCGGCGAGCCGTCGCGGCGAGGCGACGAGCGGATCGCCGCCCGAGACGATCACCTCCCAGATCTCCGCATGGCCGCGGATGTAGGCGAGCGCCGCCTCCAGGTCGTCGCGCGCCAGCGTGCCGGCGCCGTTCGGTCCGACGGTCTCGCGGCGGAAGCAGAAGCGGCAATAGACCGCGCAGGCCGAGACGAACTTGAGGAGCACGCGGTCGGGATAGCGGTGGACGAGGCCGGGCGTGACCTCGTGGACGTCGTCGCCGATCGGATCGGCGAGCTCCTCCGCGCGCGTTTCGAGCTCGGCCGCGTCGGGCACGAACTGCGCCGCGATCGGGTCGTGGGCGTCGCCCGCCTGGATCAGCTCGGCCATGGCCGGGGTGATGGCGACGGCGTAGCGCGCCGCGACCTCTTCCAGCGCCGGCAGGCGCGCGGCATCCACGAGGCCGGCGGCGGCGAGCTCCGCCGGCGATTTCAACGTCCGCTCGCGCGACGCATCGCGCGTGATCCGGGCAACGTCGTTCATCGGCCCAACTCCGTATCGACCGGAACCCATTGCACCATGTCGATGCGCGGCGCGCCTGTCAGAAGCATCACCAGCCGGTCGAGGCCGAGGGCGACCCCGCTCGCCGGCGGCATGTCGGAAAGCGCGGCGAGGAAATCCTCGTCCACCGGGTAGCGCTCGCCATAGACGCGCATCTTCTCGTCCATCTCGCCCATGAACCGCCGCCGCTGCTCGCCCGCATCGGTCAGCTCGCCGAAACCGTTGGCGAGCTCGACGCCCGCGGCATAGAGCTCGAACCGCTCGGCGAAGCGCGGGTCGCCGGGTTTCGGCCGGGCGAGCGCCGCTTCCGCCGCCGGATAGTCGGTGAGCAACGTCATATGGGGCGTGCCCAGCGCCGGTTCGACCTTCTCGCTCAGGATGCGGCTGAAGATGTCCGACCAGGTGTCGTCAGCCGCGGTTCGGATTCCTGCCGCTCCCGCCGCCTGCGCCAAGCCGTCGCGGTCGCCGAGGAGTCCCGCAAGGTCGATGCCGGCGTGACGCCGGAAGGCGTCGACCACCGGCAGGCGCTCCGCCTCCGCCGAAACGTCGGCGCTCCGGCCGCGAAAACGCAGCGCCTCGGCCCGGACCGCCCCCGCGGCGGTTCGGACCAGCGCGACCGTGTCGGCCATGATCGCCTCGTAAGGCGTGCCGGCGCGGTACCATTCGAGCATGGTGAATTCCGGCGCATGCAGGTCGCCCGCCTCGCGGTTCCGGAAGACGTGGGAGAGCGCGAAGATCCGCTCTTCGCCGGCTGCCAGCAGCTTCTTCATGGCGAATTCCGGCGAGGTATGGAGGTAGCGGGCCCGCTTCTCGCCGCCCGGCGCCAGCCAGTCGGTCCGGAAGGCGTGGAGGTGCGCCTCGTTGCCGGGCGAGACCTGCAGCGCTGGCGGGTCGACCTCCACGAAGCCCTGGGCGCCGAACCAGCTCCTTATCGCCGAAACCACCCGGTTCCGCGCCATCAGGAAAGGCCGCCGGTCGGCATGGCGGTCGCGCTTCCAGAAGGGCGACGGGGAAGGGTGCGGCTTCGTCTCGGGCAAGGGAAATCCGGAAAATCGCTGGCGGTTTGCGGCAGGATCGCTATGGTGCGCGCCGATTCCGGGGCCTTCGCGCCTTCCGGCTCCCATAGCCTTTAGCCGAGGAACCGTTCTCGTGAAAGTCATCGCCAGCCAGATCCGCAAGGGCAACGTCGTCGAGGTCGACGGCCAGCTCTACGTCATCCTCTCCGCCGAGAACTTCCATCCCGGCAAGGGCACGCCGACCACCCAGATCGACATGCGCCGCATTTCCGACGGGGTGAAGACCCAGCAGCGCTACAAGACCACCGAGCAGCTCGAGCGCGCCTTCGTCGAGGACCACGACTACAACTACCTCTACACCGACAGCGACGGCTTCCACTTCATGAATCCGGAAAGCTTCGAGCAGCTCCAGATCTCGAAGGACATCATCGGCGAGCAGGCGCCCTACCTGCAGGAGAACATGACCATCCGCGTCAGCCTCCACGAGGGCAACCCGATCGCCGTCGAACTGCCCCAGCGCGTGACGCTGGAAGTGGTCGAGACCGAGCCGACCATGAAGGGCCAGACCGCCTCGTCCTCCTACAAGCCGGCGGTGCTGTCCAACGGCGTCCGCACGCTGGTGCCGGGCCACATCGTCCCGGGCACGCGCATCGTCGTCATGACCGCCGACGGCTCCTACGCCGAGCGCGCCAAGGACTAGCCGCTCTCAGCCGGCGCTCTGCCTCACCCACGCCGCCAGCCTGGCGGCATCCATGGCGCCGGCCTGCTGGGCGACCGGCTTGCCGCCCTTGAAGACCATCAGCGTCGGGATGCTCTGGATCCCGTACCGGGCGGCGAGCCCCTGCTCGGCCTCGGTGTCGACCTTGAGGAAGCGATAGCCGGGCTCGAGCTGCCCGGCCACCGTCTCGTAATGCGGCGCCATCATCTTGCAGGGCCCGCACCACTCCGCCCAGAAGTCCACCACCACCGGGATGTCGTTCCGCGTGACGTGGGCGGCGAAGCCGGCGGCATCGGCCGGGCTCGCATGGCCGGTGAACAATGGCTGGTGGCAGCGTCCGCACTTGGCCGCCCCGGCGGGCTTGTCCTCCGGCACGCGGTTCACGCCAAGGCAGTGCGGGCAGACGATGTGGCGGCTTCCGTCGCTCATGGACGGGGTCTCCTTTCGACCGCCGGAAGCTTCGCCGGTCACGCGCCCGGCCCGGTGATCCGGTCGATCTCGGCCAGCTCCGCGGCCGTCAGTTTCCAGTCGGTCGATTTCGCATTGGCCTCGAGCTGGTGCGGCTTGGTCGCGCCCGCGATGATCGAGGCGACGCTCGGCCTGCCGGCGAGCCAGCTCATTGCCAGTTCGAGGATCGTGTGGCCGCGCGTCTCCGCGAAGTCGTGCAGCTTCTCGATCATGTCCCAATAGGGCGCAAGGAACCGCTCCGATCCGCCCGAGTGCCGCGCGCCCGCCGGCAGCGGCTGGCCCTTGCGGTACTTGCCGGTCAGGGCTCCGCCGCCGAGCGGGAAATAGGGGACGAGGCCGAGATGCGTCTTCCCGATGACGCCGAGCATCTCCTTCTCGATGGCGCGCTCGGTGAGGCTGTATTCCTCCTGCGTGGCGACGAAGCCCTCGACGCCGAGCTGCTTCGCCGTGGCGACCGCTTCCTCGAGCTGCGCCGGCGAGAAGTTGGATGCCGCGGCATGGCGGATCTTGCCGGCTCGCTTCAGTTCTTCCAGCGCCGAGAGCGTCTCCGCGATCGGCGTCTCCGGGTCGGATTCGTGCATGTAATAGAGGTCGATATGGTCGGTTCTCAGCCGCTTGAGGCTCGCCTCGGCGCATCTCAGCACATAGGCGCGCGTGCCGCGGGTCCCGGGCACGCCGTCGGCCATCTTGCCGAACTTGGTTGCGAGGATGACCTTGTTGCGCCGGCTGCCGAGCAATTGCCCGATGAACTCTTCGGACTTGCCGCCGCCGCCATAGACGTCGGCGGTGTCGAAATGGCTGATGCCGAGGTCGATCGCGGTGTCGATCACCTTGCGCGTCGCCTCGAGGTCGATCCGCCCGCCGAAATTGTTGCAGCCGAGGCCGATGACGGGCACCTGGAGGTCCGAGGTGCCGAGCTTGCGCATTTCCATGATGGTTTCCTGATTTCGCAGACGGAAGGGTGAGCACAGAGTCCTAGCGCGCCCACCGGCGGTGGCAAGCGCGGCGTGGTCGCGCGTTCGGCGCTACCCCTTCACCGCCCCGACGAGCAGGCCGCGCGCGATGTGCTTCTGCAGCACCGCGGTGATGGCCACGACCGGCGCGATCATGATCACGATCAGCACCGACATGTACCACCATTGCGGGCCGCGCGTGGTGTTCTGCGCCGAGACCAGGACCGGCATGGTCTGGGCATTGGCGCTCGAAAGGAAGAGCGCGAGCAGGTACTCGTTCCAGGCGAGGATGAGAACGAGGAGGAAGGTCGCCACCAGCCCCGAGCGCGTCAGCGGCAGCGCGATGGTGAAGAAGACGCGCATGCGCGACGCGCCGTCGATCTCGGCGCTTTCCTCGAGGTCGATCGGGATGCCGGCGAAGAAGTCGCGCGTCAGCCAGACGACGATCGGCAGGTTCACTGCGGTATAGGTCGCTATCAGCGCCACCTGCGTGTCGAGGAGCCTGATCTGCTGGAACATGATGTAGATCGGCAGCACCGCCACGATCGGCGGCATGATCCGGTTCGAGATGATCCAGAACTCGATGTCGCCATTGCCGAGGCCGCGCTTGAAGCGCCGGCCGATGGTGCCGAGGAAGAGGAAGAAGAGGACGATCGCCACCGCAAGCGCGATCTCCCAGAGAACGCCGAAGGTGTAGACCGCGACGATCAGCGCGACGAGCAGCAGGAGGAAGCAGGCGACGGCGGCGATCTTGACGTGGAACTGGATGCGCACCAGCGCATAGGCGGCCAGCGACCCGATGAGGGTGGCGAGGATCGTGCTCGACAGGGCGACGACCACCGAGTTGATGTAGGGGCCGAGCGTGTTGTTCTGCAGGAGCATGAAATCCCACGCGTCGAGCGACGGCATGAAGTCGACGAAGGGCAGGTAGAACGGTCCGTTGGCGACATGCCCGGGCAGCTTCAGCGACGTGATCGCCACCCAGTAGAGCGGGGCGATCACGATCACGCTCCACAGGAGCAGCACGACATAGGTCGCGATCTGCGGGATGATCGCCTGCGAATGGATCGTGCGCGGCTCGAACAGCCGGCGGCCGAGGGGACGTTCGTCACGGGCGCTCATTGGTACCTCCGCGTCCGCTGGACGATGTAGTTGAAGAACGAAACGCAGGTGATGGTCGACACGAAGAGCAGGATGTAGCCGACCGAGGCCGAGCCGCCGAGGTCCTGCGTCCGCCAGGCGATGAAGGAGTGGAGCGTCAGCGATTCGGTCGCGAGCCCCGGCCCGCCGGCAGTGAGCACGTTCGGGATGTCGATGATCTTGAAGGCCTCGATCAGGCGGATCAGCACCACGGTCGCCGCGATCGGCGCGATCGCCGGCCAGGTGATGTCGCGGAAGATCTGGAAGGCGCTCGCCCCGTCGAGATGGGCGGCCTCGACCTGCTCGCGCGGCTGGTTCTCGATGCCGGCGAGCAGCACGATGAAGATGAACGGCGTCCATTGCCAGGTATCGCCGAGGATGACCATGGCGCGGGCCCACCACGGGTCGACCGCCCAGGACCACTCCCCGACGCCCAGGAACTGCGCCACCGGCGCGAAGGGTCCCTTCTGCATGTCGGCGAGCATGCGGAAGATGTAGGCGATGCCGACCGGCGTCACCATCAGCGGCACGAAGAAGAGGACGCGGAAGAAGTTGCGCCCGCGGATCGGCTTGGCGCAGAGCAGCGCGAGGCCGAGGCCGAGCAGGAACTGGAGCGTCACGCCGGCAAGGACGTAGAACAGCGTGTTGGGCAGCGTCCCCGGAATGCCGCCGGCGAAATAGGTGGCGAGCACGAGGAGCACGATGCCGATGGCGAAGGCGGCCGAGATCAGGCGGCCGATGAAGCCCATCACCGTGAAGCGCGTCGTCGCGTAGCGGTAGAGGCCGTAGAGGATGGCGGCGACGGCGATCGCAAGCAGCCCCCATTCGAGCGGCCCGAAAGGCTTGAAGGTGCCGAGCAGGTGGTACTGCTGGGCGCCGAGGAGCAGGCGGCGGAAATTGAAGTCGCCGATGAAGGTCAGGATGAAGCCGCCCGGCGCCAGCTTGAAGCGCGAAAGCGACAGGTAGGCCGACACGATCAGTGGGAAGATGGCGAAGCAGAGCAGGATGACCACCGCCGGCAGCACCATGATGCGGCCGGAATGGCGGTCGACCCATTCCCCGAGGCTCTGGCGGGGAGCGTGGTCGGTTCCCGCGGTGATGTCGGCCATGATCGGATGCGCCCCCGTTCAGGAAGGTCCCCGGCGCGTGGCGCGCGCCGGGGAGGGTAGCGTAGGGTCGGTGGTGCCTTACTTGGCGCCGATCGTCGCCTTGTAGATCTTCAGCTGGTCTTCCTTGCCGATCTGGTCGTTGAGGTCGTTCCAGCCGTCGACCACCGCCTTGACCGTGGCCTCCTCGTCGATCTCGCCCGAGAGGAAGCGCGAAATGGCCTCGTCGAGCACGACCTGCTGGTACTTCTGGTTCTGCGGGATGCGCAGGTCGAGGATCATGTTCGGGCTCGACATCGAGTCGTTGATGGCGCCGAGGTAGTTCTTGGCTTCATCCTCGGTCATGCCGGCCTTGCTCCACATGTCGCTGTATTGCAGCTGCGACGTGCGGTAGGGGTTGAAGCCGGTGGCGCCGATGGTCACGTCGATGTTCGACTGCTCCGGCTCGGTCATGTAGGCGAAGAAGGCGAAGGCGGCGTCCTTCACCTTGTCCTGGGCATGGGCGTTGATGCCGCCGCCCCAGCCGCCGAAGGCCGCGAACGGCGCATGGTTCACGCCGTCGATGGCATAGGGACAATTGTCCTTGGTGCAGTCCTCGAGCTTGCCGGTATCCCAGTTGAGCACCTGCTTGGAGCCGGGCATGACCGCCGCGCCCCACTTGCCCTTGACCTTGGAATCGGGCGCGACCGAGAGCGTGCCGACGTCACCCCAGTCGAGGTTCAGCGCGCAGTGGCCGGAGGTGAACAGCGGGCGCGTGTCCGACACGTCCATGTTGAGCTCGTTCGGCGGGCCGTACTTGCTCGATTCCTTGAGGAAATCGAGCGCCTTGCGGAAGGCCTCGTTGTCGACCAGCGGCGTCATGTCCTTGGTGTTGAAGAACGTGCCCTGGCTGGTGCCCTGGGACTGGGTCATCGAGCCGACGACGTCGGTGACGAACCAGTAGCTCTGGGCATTGCGCTTCTTGGCGATGCACGAGCCGAAGTCGGGCTGGCCGTCGCCGTCCATGTCCTTGCCGTTCACCGCCTTGGCGACCGCGAGGTACTCGTCCCAGGTGGTCGGCGGCTTGAGCCCGGCGGCGTCGAGCACGTCCTTGCGGTAGTACATCATGTGGAAGTCGCCGTCGAAGGTCAGCACGTAGATCTTGCCGTCGTACTTCTCCGAGAAGTCGCGGAAGAAGGCGCCGACGTCGTCCTGCTTGATCTTCGGCTCCTTGGCGACGCGGTCGGTGAGGTCCTCGAGGAACCCGCCGGCAATGTAGTCGACCATCCACTGCGGCGCGAAGACCGCGGCGTCGACAGAGTTGGTGCCGCTCGCCCAGTCGGTGAGCACCTTCTGGTAGAGGTCGGAGAAGGGCACGGCGATGACGTTGATCTTGGCGCCGGTCAGCTTCTCGAATTCGGGCGCGCGCCGCTGCAGCGGCTCCTGGATGGCGCCGGTCTGGGTCATGATGTTGACGGTCACGCCGTCGAACTCGCCGGCCTGGGCAAGCGGGCCCATGGCCGAGGTCGCCAGAAGCGCGGCGACGCCCGCAAGGCAGTGCTTGAACTTCATCTTCAGTTCCTCCCAATGGGCGGCCGCTGCGGCCGCCTTCTTCACAGCTCGAACAGTTCAGGCTGTCTTGCCGCGAATCTCTTCAACTCTTCCATCACCTCGTCAAGGTGCGCGCCCATTGCCCTCGCCGCGCGCGCCGGGTCGCGCGCCTCGAGTGCGGCGAAGATGGCGCGGTGCTCCTTGAGCGTATGCTGGCTCCTCCCGGTCGGCAGCATCAGGCGTCGCGCCCGCTCGAGCTGGGCGCGCGAGGTCTCGACCACCTCGGCGACCCGGCGCATGGCGAGGCGCTCGAAGAGCATGGTGTGGAAGCGCACGTCGAGGGCGTAGAACTCGGCCGCGTCCTTCGCCTTCAGTGCCGCCGCCTGGTAGCCGAGCACGCGCTCGAGCCGGGCGAGCGCCGCCTCGTCCATGCCGGCGGCGACGGCCTCGACGGTCGCCACTTCGAGGGCGCGCCGCACGAAGGCGGCCTCGGCGACGTCCGCCATGCGGATGCGGGCGATGAAGGTGCCCTTCTGCGGCTCGACCTCGACCAGGCGCTCCTCCGCGAGCCGCGCGATCGCCTCGGCGAGCGGCTGGCGCGATACGCCGAGGCGGCCGCAGACCTCGCTCTTGTCGATGCGCGCGCCGGGCTTCAGCTCGAGGCCGATGATCGCCGAGCGCAGGTCGTCATAGACCACCACGGCCTTCGACAGGCCGCGCCGCGACTGGGCCGAGCTCCCGAACGCGAAACCCACTGGACCCGCCTCCCGATGAACCCCTCGCGGAACGATACACCGCTGAAATGCTAACATTCAATCCCGGGCCTGGCCGCGCTCCGGCAGGCTTGCGCGCGTTCCGGCGGTCCCGTATTCGGATTGATCATGGCACGGTCGTCGACAGATGTCCTCTTCGACATGCATTTGTCGCGGCCTGCGGAAACCGGCGGGAGGAAGCCAGGATGAAACGCTCGGAAGTGAACCGCATCATGCGCAACGCGGATGATTTCATCCGCTCCTACGGCTTCATCCTGCCGCCTTTCGCCTATTGGGGCGTGGACGAGTTCAGGAAGCGCCTCGCCGATGCCCGCACCATCGTCGACAACCGCATGGGCTGGGACATCACCGACTATGGCCGCGGCACGTTCGACAAGCTCGGCCTGTTCCTCTTCACCGTCCGCAACGGCAAGGCGAGCGATCTGCCGAAGGGCCGCGGCATGCTCTATGCCGAGAAGATCATGATCACGCGCATCGGCCAGGTGAGCCCGATGCATCGGCACAACCTCAAGGCCGAGGACATCATCAACCGCGGCGGCGGCAAGCTGGTGCTCACCCTCTACATGCCCGATGCCGAAGGCCATATCGACCGCAGGAAGGAAGTCACCGTCGAGACCGACGGCGTCGTGCGGCGGCTGCCCGCCGGCGGCAAGCTGGTGCTCGAGCCCGGCGAGAGCGTGACGCTCCTTCCCGGCGTCTGGCACGAATTCGTCGCCGAGGCGAAGGACGTGCTGATCGGCGAGGTCTCCACCGTCAATGACGACCTGACCGACAACGTCTTCGAGGAACCGATCGGCCGCTTCTCCGACATCGAGGAGGACGAGGCGCCGCTCCACCTTCTCGTCTCCGACTACGACAAGTTCCTCGGCAAGGCCTGAGGCGGTAACCGCAACTTGATCTCGTCCGCCGCCGGCTCCTGGACGGGCCGGCGGCGGATTTCCGCCAAAATGCGTTTTGCATCGCGGCAATTATTGCTGCATTGCAACAGGATTTGCGCTAGGACGCTCCCCATATCGATTCCATCGAATCGCGAGGAGGAGTGACCATGCCCGGTCCGAATGATGTGCTCATTGCCAGGCGCGCCTACGAAATCTGGGAAGAAGAAGGCCGTCCGCACGGCCGCGACCGCGATCACTGGCTGAAGGCGGTCGAGGAGTTCTCCACCACCATCGTCGCCGACCCGGTCGTCCTGAAGCCGATCAAGGCGCCCG
Source organism: Hyphomicrobiales bacterium (assembly GCA_017305635.1). Classification (GTDB taxonomy): domain Bacteria; phylum Pseudomonadota; class Alphaproteobacteria; order Rhizobiales; family Kaistiaceae; genus JAFKKF01. Next base: position 89,501 of record JAFKKF010000018.1, read on the forward strand.
CGGCGAGGCCTGTGACGGCCCCGAAGAGCCTCGTCGCCAAGGTCAAGGAAGCGGTCACCGCTCCCGCCCGCACCAAGTCGGCGCCGAAGAAGAAATAGCCCGCGGCCTAGCCGCGTACGCTCACCCCGGATGCCGCGATCGCGGCGAGCGTCGGCATCCGGAGGCCGGGTGCCGCCTCGGCGGCGAGCTTGCTGAGGCCCCCGATCCGCCTCTCCTTCTTGGCGAGGTGGTTGCCGGCGATCTCGCGCAGCCGATGGTCGAGGAAGGGGTTGAGGAAGCGCTCCATCACCGTTCGCCGGTATTCCGGCGCCTCGGCTATGCCCGCCGCGGCGAAGACTGGCAGCACCTCGCCGTCATAGATCCCGTCGAGCCAGGCCCGGATGTCGGCCACGGCGAGGATTTCGCGCACCGTTTCCTCCTCCGGCCGCCGGTCGACCAGCCATCGTTCGGCCAGGCAGGTATGGCCGAGATTGAGGATGAAGAGCTTCAGCCGCTCGGTCGTGGCGAGCTCGCTGACCGGCCTGATGCAGCGGTGCACCGCCGGCATGACGAGGCCCGGCTGCGTCTCGATCGCCCAGAGCGCATAGGGCTCGGCGACCGCGCCCACCGGCTCGATCGGCGCCGAGACGATGCGGTCGACCAGCGTATTGGCCCAAAGGACCTTTTCCGTGAGCCACTCCCGGAACGCCGGCGCGAGGCCCGACCGTTCCGCCAGCCCGATGCAGATTCCCTTCAGCACCGTGCCGTTCTGCGTGATCAGCTCGCCCGGAAAGATGGCGATCGGCTCGCCGGTCCTGTGGAAGCGGGCATGGAGCAGCTTGGTCAGCTTGGCCGGGAAGGAGGCCGGCACGCTTTCGCCGATCGTCTCGCCTTCCGGCATGTCGTAGCCAACCTCGGCGGTATTGGAGATGGCGAGCTTCGCCTCCTCGACGAAGATGCGCTCCACCTCCGGCCAGTCGGCCGCGGCGCTGAGGCCGCGCACGATGCTCCGCGTATATTCCGTGCGGTCGATCGCCTTGCCGTTCTCGAGCCCGCGCACGACGATCGGTATCGGCCTGCCGTCGAAGGCGGCGAGCCGGCCGGCGCGCGAGGCGGCGCCGCTCGTCTGCACCACCGTGATCGGGCCGACGTCCTGGCCTTCCGCGCGCGCGTCGGAGATGAAGAGGTCGGCATGGGCCTGCAGGAAGCGGCTGGTGCCGAACTGGATGATCGGGGTCACGGTCATAGGGTCACGATGGCCTTCAGCGGAGGATCCTTGGAGGCGAGCCACGCGGGCATCGCCTTCGGCAGGTCGACAAGCGCGCCGGAATGGGTATTGAGCGCGTCCATGGGAATCTCGCCCCGCGCCATCGCCGCCATCACCGTCTCGAAATCCTGCCTCGCCGCGTTGCGGGTTGCCCGGAGCGTCATTTCCTTGCGATGGAATTCGGGGTCCGAGAAGGTGATGTCCGCCTTCAGCACGCCGACGAAGACGAGCGTGCCGCCGCTCGCGACATAGGCGAAGGAATTCTCCATGGCGCGGGCATTGCCGGTCGCATCGAAGACCACGTCGAACAATTCGCCGCCGGTCTGCCCGGCGACGGCGTCGAGCGCGCCTTCGCCGGCGGGGATCGTGCGGGCGAAGCCGAGGCGGTCGCCGAGATAGGCCAGGCGCTGGGCCGAGACGTCCATCAGCGTGACCTCGCCGCCGGCGATCTGCGCGAAGAAGGCGGTGCCGACGCCGATCGGGCCGGCGCCGACGATCAGCACGCGGTCGCCGCTTCTGACCTCCGCGCGCCGCACGGCATGGGCGCCGATCGCCTGGAACTCGACCATGGCCGCGTCGCGCAGGCTGATGCCGTTGGCCGGGTAGAGATTGCCGGAAGGCAGGAGGAGCCGCTCGCACATGCCGCCGTCCATGTGCACGCCGAGCACGCGGATATTGGCGCAGCAATTGGGCTTGCCCTTCCGGCACGCAATGCAGTGGCCGCAGGAGAGGTAGGGATTGATCACCACCTGCGTGCCGGGCGGCAGGGCCGGATCCGGCGAGCCCTCGCCGACGATGCCGGAAAGCTCGTGTCCCATCACCCGCGGATATTCGAGGAAGGGATGCTTGCCCTCGTAGATGTGGAAATCGGTGCCGCATATGCCGACGGCGCGGATTTCAACGGGGACCAGCGTCCCGTCCGGCTGCGGCAGCGGCCGCTCGACGAGCTCCAGCCTTCCGGGCTCGACGCAGAGCACCGCCTTCATCGCATTTCCCCGCCTCGCGTCCCGCCCGCCGCCTTGCGCCGCGGCATCGCCTCCGGAGCGCCCGCCCTTGTACGGCGCGGCTCTTCCGATCTAGATTGCCCGCGGCCCGTCCGAGCCTTCCGGCTCCGATCCGGCGCATGCCGGATGGCCGGGCCTGGCCGCAAGAACAGGACTGTTTTTCCAGGGAGGGACTTCATGAAGCTCACCACTGTAATGTTAGCATCGACAGCGCTGGCTGTCGCGCTCTCGACGGCCGCTTTCGCCGACACCAAGGACAAGAAGATCGCCTTCTCCAACAACTATGCCGGCAATTCCTGGCGCCAGGCGATGCTGAAGAGCTATGACGCGGTGACCAAGAAGGCCGTGGCCGACGGGGTCGTCGCGGCGGCCGACGTCTTCACCACCGCCGACAAGGAAGTGCCGACCCAGGCCGCGCAGATCCAGAACCTGATCCTGCAGGGCTATGACGCCATCGTCATCAACGCCGCCTCGCCGGACGCCCTCAACGGCGCCATCAAGCAGGCCTGCGATGCCGGCATCGTCGTCGTCTCCTTCGACGGCGTCGTGACCGAGCCCTGCGCCTGGCGCGTCGTCGTCGACTACAAGGACATGGGCAAGCAGGAAGTCGAGCAGATGGCGAAGTTCCAGCCGAAGGGCGGGAACCTCCTCGAGATCCGCGGCCTTGCCGGCACCTCGATCGACGATGCCATCCACGCCGGCATCCTCGAAGGCGTCGCGGCGCACCCCGAGTTCAAGATCGTCGGCTCGGTCGAGGGCGACTGGGACCAGACCACCGCGCAGAAGGCGGTCACCACCGTTCTGCCGTCGCTGCCCGACATCGTCGGCATCGTCGATCAGGGCGGCGACGGCTACGGCGCGGCCCAGGCCTTCGCCGCCGCCGGCAAGCCGCGCCCGACCATCATCATGGGCAATCGCCAGGACGAGCTCGCCTGGTGGAAGGAGCAGAAGGACAAGGACGGCTACCAGACCTGGTCGGCCTCGATCGCTCCCGGCGTTTCCTCGCTCGCCTTCTGGGTCGCGCAGCAGGTCCTCGACGGCCGCAAGGACATCCCGCACGATCTCCTCGTGCCCTACCTCGCCTTCACGCAGGACGATTTCGAAGCCGTCCTGCCGACCATCGAGAAGGGCGGCGTCGCGAGCACCGAGTACACGCTCGACGATGCCAAGAAGGCGATCGACGCCAACATGAAGAAGTAGTCCGGGTTCCGATCCGGAGACTTGCAGCGGCGTCGGGGAAACCCGGCGCCGTTTTCTTTCGTGGCGGTTGGATCGTCAGGCGGCCGCGGCAGCCTGCGCCGCGATGCGCGCGCGATGGAGGTCGGTGCCCTTCGCGAGCGCGTCGACGATCTGGTCGAGCGCCCAGAATTTCTCGCGCACGTCATAGGTGATGGTGCGGCAGCGGATCGTGGCGATGGTGCCGAGCCGCTGCTGGTAGACCTTTGCGATCGCCGGATAGCCGAAGGCCTCGAACAGCGCCGCCATGACGAGGAACTGCGTCAGCTCCTCGGCGAGCGGCGTGTCGGCCGTGCGGTAGAGCCAGGCGTAGAGGTCGGGGTGGATGTTGGTGGAGACGCCGCAGAAGCCTCGCGACCCCGCCCGCATCGCGTCGCGCGCGATCGCGGCATTGGCATTGATCACCGCGAAGCCGGAGCCCTTGGCGAGCGCGACCCGACGCTTCACCGTCGCGAGGTCGCAGCTCACGTCCTTCAGCATGGCGAAGCGGCCGCTGTCGATGCAGGCCTTGAACTCGTCGTCCGAGAGCAGCCGGCGATAGGGCGCCGGGCATTCGTAGAGCCCGAGCGGCAGGTCCGGGGGGAGGGCGGCGAGCAGCGCCTTGAGGCTCGCGCGGAATACCTCGGTCCCCTTCGCCTCCGGGTCGAGCCGGTTGGTGACCAGGACGACGCCGTCGACCCCCGTCTCCGCGACCGCGGCGAGCTCCGCCTTCTGGTCGTCGATGCCGGTGCTGATATGGCCCGAGGCGACCACCGGCACGCGTCCGCGGGCGATTCGCACGACGAATCGGGCCATCTCGACCCGTTCCGCAAGGCTCAGATACTGCATCTCGCTCGACTGGCAGACCGCGAAGAGCGCATCCGCTCCATGGGCGATGTACCATTCGGTAAGCCTCTCGAGGCTCGCGTAATCCACGCTCCCGTCGTCCTGGAACGGCGTCAGCATGACCGGAATGATGCCGCTGATCTGCATGGGTTTCCTCGCTTCCGACGCCTGTTGGCCAAGGGCAGCCCGCGTGCCGGCCGCCGCCCTTGTCCCCGCTTTGGAGGCAGGGAATCCGCCCGGCGGCGGCTTCCTTCCCTCTCGGCGATCTGACATAATGTACTTCAGATGCGTCGCATCTACAAACCGGCCGTCTCGGCAAGCATCCTGCCCCGTCTCGGCAAGCAAACGGAAGCGTTTCACATGCGTCTCTGCCTGATTCCCGACGCCCAGTACGAGGACGATGCCGCGGTCGAGCGGGCCGCCGCCGGGCCCGGCGTCGAGTTCCACGTCGCCCGCGGCCGCTCGGTCACTGCCCTCGATCCCGAGGTCCGCCGGCGCGCCGACATGTGCCTCGTCTGGCACGAAGCGCCGATCGACCGCGAGGCGCTCGAATCGCTGCCCAGCTGCAAGGTGATCGTGCGCTGCGGCACCGGCTACGACCAGATCGACATCGTCGCCGCGGGCGAGCGCGGCATCCCCGTCTTCAACGTCCCGGACTACGGCACCACCGAGGTCGCAGACCACGCCATCGCGCTGGCTCTGGCACTGCTCCGCGGCATCACCACCTATGATGCCGCGCTCCGCGCCGACCCGGTCGCCAACTGGAACTGGGCGATCGCCCCGCTCGTCGGGCGGAGCCGCGGACGTGGCAGGGTCTTCGGCATCGTCGGGCTCGGCCGCATCGGCACGGCGGCGGCGATGCGCGCCAAGGCCTTCGACTATGACGTCGTCTTCTATGATCCCTACGTGCCCGACGGCTCCGATATTGCCCTCGGCATCCGCCGCGCCGACTCGCTTGCGGACCTTCTCGCCGAGAGCGACGTGGTCAGTCTGCACACGCCCTCGACCGCGGAGACACGCGGCATGATCAATGCCGAAACCCTGAAGGGGATGAAGCCGGACGCCGTCCTCGTCAATACTGCGCGCGGCGCCATCATCGACATCGCGGCGGCGCTCGATGCGGTCGCCTCCAGCCGGCTCGGCGGCCTCGCCCTCGACGTGATCCCGACCGAGCCGCCGGGCGCCGACGATCCCATCCACCGGGCGCTTTCGGGGCGGGAATCCGCGCTTTCCGGGCGCATCATCGTGACCCCGCATGCCGCCTGGCATAGCGTCGAGGGCCAGCGAGAGATGCGCGAGCGCGGCATGAAGACTGCGCTCCGCTTCCTCGATACCGGCTCGCTTCGGAATTGCGTCAACCTCGAATATCTTCAGGGCCGCGACTGAGGAGAGGGCACATGGCCACGCGCGGGGACCTGACCATAGACCGGCCGCGGTCGCTCACCGCCACCGTGGCCGAACGGCTCCGCCAGGCGATCATCGACGGCGACCTGCCGCTCGGTGGCGAGCTCTCCGAGATCGGCCTCGCCGCCGATCTCGGCGTCAGCCGCACGCCCGTGCGCGAAGCGCTCGCCATGCTCCAGCTCCAGGGCATGGTGACCATCGTCCCGCAGAAGGGCACCTACGTCTTCATGCCCACCGAGCGCGACCTCGTCGACCTCTGCGAGTTCCGGATCGTCATAGAGAGCAAGGCCATCTACTTCGCCATGGCGCGCGATCGCGACGCGACGCTCGCCGCCCTGAAGGCTGCCGTCGCCGAGATGGACGCCACCCGCGAGCGCCATGATCCGGTCGCCTATTCGCGCGCCGACACCGCCTTCCACGAGGCCTTCCTCCGCCATTGCGGAAACCGCTACCTGCAGGAGAGCTACGCCCTCGCCGCCGGTCCGATCGCGACGCTCAGGAACCAGCTTTCTGCGCCTTTGGCGGGGGTCCAGGACCGCTCCTACGTCCAGCACAAGCAGATGCTCGAGGCCTTCGAGAAGGGCGACGTCATGGCCCTCGATGCGATCCTCACCGCCCATATCCTTGGCACCCGAGAGTCCTATGTGCGCGCCCTCGGCGAGGGCCTGATCGGGACGCCCGAACGTCGCCAGCCGACCCGCGGACAGGCGCCGGGCGCTCCCTGAATCGCCCCGAGACGGTCGCGGCAGGTCTGCGAGACGGACACGGACGCCCGCTTCGAGCGCGTCATTCGGCAGCGATCCGGCATCCAGTGCCGTCAATGACGCATGACAAGCCGAAAGACATGCCGAAATCGCAAGACTCCAATCCGCTTGCGCGTCCAACTGCCATCCTGTACCTTAGGTCCAGTTCTTGGGAGGAAACATCATGAAGAAAACCGGACTCGTACTCTCTCTCCTCGCCGGCGCCGCCATCCTGGCGACCCCCGCCTTTGCCGACACGTCGGGCAAGCGCGTCGCGCTTTCCAACAACTACGCCGGCAATTCCTGGCGCCAGTCCATGCTCCAGAGCTGGGACAAGGTCGGCAAGCAGGCCATCGCCGACAAGATCGTCGCCGCGGCGGACCCTTTCACCACCGCCGACAAGGAGGCGCCCACCCAGGCGGCGCAGCTCCAGAACCTGATCCTCCAGGGCTATGACGCCATCGTCATCAACTCGGCCTCGCCCGATGCGCTGAACGGCGCGGTCAAGCAGGCCTGCGACGCCGGCATCGTCGTCGTCGCCTTCGACGGACTGGTCACCGAGCCCTGCGCCTACAAGGTAACCGTCGACCTCGCCGAAACCTATGGCGCCGAGGAAGTCCGCCAGATCGCCAAGCGCCTGCCCGACGGCGGCAACCTCCTCTATATCCGCGGCCTCGCCGGCACCTCGATCGACGACGACATCACCAAGGGCGTCTATGCCGAGATCGCCAAGCACCCGAACCTGAAGATCGTCAACGAGGTCTATGGCAACTGGGACCAGACGACGGCGCAGAAGGCCGTCGCCACCGTCCTTCCCTCCCTGCCCAAGATCGACGCCGTGCTCGACCAGGGCGGCGATGCCTATGGCGCCGCCCAGGCCTTCAACGCCGCCGGCCGCCCGCTGCCGCTGATCCTGCTCGGCAACCGCCAGGACGAGCTCGCCTGGTGGAAGGAGCAGATCACCCAGAAGGGCGGCTACGATTCCTGGTCGGCCTCCGAGGCGCCGGGCATGGTGACCTTCGCCTTCTGGGTCGCCCAGCAGGTCCTCGACGGCAAGGACGTGCCGAAGGAAGTGCCGATGGGCATCCTGACCATCGAGCAGAAGGATCTCGACAAGTACCTCGAGAGCACCCCGGTCGGCGGCGTCGCCAATGTCGAATACACCCAGGCCGAGGTCATCCAGGCCATCGAGGACGCGAAGAAGAAGTAGATCGTCGCGGCCTTTGAGCATCTTCCTCGGGCGTTCCCTCCCTGCGCCCGAGGAAGGGCGTTGCATCGCGCCGGCCGCCCGGCCATCATTCGGCGGCGAGGCGGAGTCCACATGGTCGGGCAGGCTACCAACATCGTCAGGCTTGACGGCGTCGAAAAACACTTCGGCGCCGTCCGCGCGCTGGATGGCGTCGATCTTCGCGTCGATGCCGGCGAATGCGTCGGCCTCGTCGGCCATAACGGCGCCGGCAAGTCGACGCTCATGCACGTGCTCGCCGGCACCCTGGCGCCGGGCCAGGGGCGCATCACCATCGCCGGCAGCGAGCAGCCCGGCTATTCGGTCTCGCTCGCCCACGAGCTCGGCATACGCTGCGTCTTCCAGGAGCTCTCGCTCTGCCCCAACCTGACGGTCGCGGAAAATGCGCGCGTCATGCATCCGGGCCTCACCGGCATCGGCTGGCGCCGCCGCGCCGGCGACCTGATCGTCGGCAAGCTCGACGAGATCTTCCCCGGCCATGGCATCGGCGCCGGTGACGTCATCAGCGACCTGTCCATCGGCCGCCGCCAGATGGTCGAGGTGGCGCGCGCCTTCACCGAGACCGACAAGCCGGTGAAGCTCGTCATCCTCGACGAGCCGACCTCCTCGCTCGACGCCCATTCCGCCGGCCAGCTCCTCGCCTTCGTCCGCCGCGCGGTCGCCAATGGCCAGGGCATCATCCTGATCTCCCATCTCCTCGGCGAGATCCTCGGCAATTCCGACCGCGTCGTCGTCATGCGTGACGGCAAGGTGGTGGTCGCCGACCGCGCGGACGCCTTCGATCGCGACAAGCTGGTCGCCGCCATGGGCGCCGAGCACCACGAGCGCGCCACGCCCGCCGCGGCGGCGGGCGCGGCCCGCGGCGAGAAGCCGGTGCGCATCCGCGCCCGGCCGGAGCGCCAGTCGGACGGCGCCGAGCTCGTCGCCCACCAGGGCGAGGTGATCGGCCTCGCTGGGCTCGCCGGCCACGGCCAGACGCGGCTCCTCCTGCAGATCTTCGAGGCCGCCTATCGACGCAAGGCCGGCTTCGAGGTCCAGGCGCCGGTCGCCTTCGTTGCCGGCGACCGCCAGTCCGACGGCGTCTTCCCGCTCTGGTCGATTGCCGAGAATGTCGGCATCCGCTCGATCGCGGCGATGCGGAAGGGCCTGCTCATCTCGCCCGAGCGAGAGGCCGAGCTGGCGGATGCCTGGCGGCAGAAGATGAAGATCCGCACGCCCGACATGAACAACCCGATCCTGTCGCTCTCGGGCGGCAACCAGCAGAAGGCGCTTTTCGCCCGGGCGCTCGCCTCCGACGCGGTGATCATCCTCATGGACGACCCGATGCGCGGCGTCGACATCGGCACCAAGCTCGAGGTCTATGACCTGATCCGCGAGGAGGCGCTGAAGGGCCGCACCTTCCTCTGGTACACGACCGAGATGGACGAGTTGCAGAACTGCGATCACGTCTACGTCTTCCGCAACGGGCGCATCGTCGCCGACCTTCGCAGTGGCGAGGTGACGGAAGAAAAGGTCATCCAGTCCTCCTTCAAGGAGGTCGCGTGATGGCCCATCTCGTCATGGCCGATAAGGCGAGCGGAGCGACGCCATGACCTCCGCTGCCGCTTCCACTCCCTCACGCGCGCGCTTCAATCCGCGCCGTGCCATCCGTGCCGCGCTGCCGGCGGTGTCGCTGGCGCTGATCCTCATCGCCATCGCCTATCTCAATCCGCGCGCGATGAGCTATCTCGGCTTCAGCCTGATGCTGAACCTCGCGATACCGATCGCGCTCGCCACCATCGCGCAGATGTTCGTCATCGCGGTCAACGACCTCGATCTGTCGATCGGCACCTTCGTCGGTTTCGTCGGCTGCGTCACGGCGACCTACCTGAACGACGAGCCGGCGCTGGGCGTGCTGATCCTCCTCGGCTCCATCGGCATCTACGCCCTCCTCGGCGCCCTCATCTACGTGCGCGACCTTCCCTCCATCGTCGTCACCCTCGGCATGAGCTTCGTCTGGGCCGGGCTCGCCATCCTCGTATTGCCGCGCCCGGGCGGCAGGGCGCCCGAATGGTTGAGCACCATCATGGGACTGAAGCCGCCCTTCGTGCCCTTCCCGATCGTCGCCGCCGTGGTGATCGCCGTGGTCGTCCATATCGGCCTGATGCGCACCTCCTATGGCGCCATCCTGCGCGGCGCCGGCGGCAACCCGGTGGCCATCCGCCGCGCCGGCTGGTCGCTGCTGAAGACCAAGGTCGTCGCGTTTTCGCTGGCCGGCCTGTTCGGCGTCCTCTCCGGCCTTGCCTTGATCGGCAACACCACCTCGGCCGATGCCAATATCGGCAACGGCTACACGCTTCTCTCCATTGCCGGCGTCATCCTCGGCGGCGGCGAGTTCGTCGGCGGACGCGTCTCGCCGATCGGGGCCGTCATCGGCGCGCTGACCCTGGCGCTCGCCGCCAACTCGCTCCTCCAGTTCATGCACATCCCGCCCGACTGGCAGGTCGCCGCCAACGGCGCCATCCTGATCATCGTGCTCGCCGCGCGCGCGCTGCTGACGCGGAGGGAGTCGCTCTGATGGTCGCGCTCCTCAACCGTCCCTGGATCTGGTCCTTCGTCGGCGCGGCCGTCGTCTTCATCGGTGCGCTCGCCATCACCGGCGGCCAGGGCGCCGGCGGCATGGTGACGGCGGCCTTCTCGCTCGCCCTCTTCATGGTCGTCGTCGGCACCGGGCAGATGTTCGTCATCACCCTCGGCCCGGGCAATGTCGACCTGTCGCTGCCCGCCAATATCGGGCTGGCCAGCGCCGTCGCCATGAAGGTGATGGACGGCAACGACGTGCTCGTCCCGCTCGGCATCGCGGCGGCGCTGGGCAGCGGCCTCGTCATCGGCATCTTCAACTACCTGCTCATCTGGGCGCTCCGCATCCCGCCGATCATCGCGACGCTCTCGGCGAGCTTCATCATCCAATCGGTCGACATCAGCTATGGCCGTGGCCTGCAGATAAAGCCGCCGCCGGGCTTTGCCGACTTCACCAACTGGCAGGTGCCGGTCGGCGGCGTCGGCGTGCCGGTCATGGCGGTGGTGGTGATCCTCTTCTCGATCGGGGCGGCGATCGTCCTCCAGCGCACCGTCTATGGCCGCTCCGTGCTCGCCATCGGCCAGAACATCCGCGCCGCCTGGCTGGCGGGAGTCAGGGTCGAGCGCGTGCGGTTCCTCACCTACGCGCTGTGCGGGCTGCTTGGCGGCCTCTCGGGCGCGCTGCTCGCCGGCTATTTCCGCGGCGCCTCGGTCGATATCGGCAACGAGTACCTCCTCGCCTCGATCGCGGTGGTGGTCATCGGCGGCACGTCGGTGGCGGGCGGCAAGGCGAACATCCCCGGCCTCTGGGGCGCCGCCCTGTTCCTCGTCGTCCTCCAGATCATGCTGAACAGCTATCACATCAGCGCCGGCGTGCGGCTGGTCATCACCGGCCTCGTCATCATCGGCGTGATCGTGGCGGCGGGCGGCCCCAAGGCGGCGCGATGAGCGTTTCCAGGAAAAGTGCGAAGCGGTTTTCCGTCCGGAAGAGCGATCAGTTGACTCTCGTCTGATCACGTTCGTCCCGGGCTCGCCTCCGGCGCCTTCGGCAGGCAGGTCGAGACGATCGCATCCCAGCTCGAGCTCTGCTCGTCGGTCATCGTTCCCTTCATGGCGGGTTCGAGGAGGCCGGCGCCGCGCGCGCCGGTGGCGACGCAGCCGCAGGTCGCCGGGCACATGCCCGGCTTGGCTGCGGAAGCCTCGCAGCTCTGCGTGCAGCCGCGCATGAACTCGCGCGCCAGCGCGTCCTGGCCGGAGCCGATCATGGGGAGCGCGAGGGAGAGCAGCCCGATCAGGATCGGCTGGTGGATGAGGTAGATCGGCAGGCTCCAGCGCCCGATGAAGGCGAGCGGCCGCCAGGCCCTGGCGGGGTTCCAGCGCGCGAGCCGGGCGGTGACGCCATGGTCGAGCGCGAGGCGGGCGAGCGCCATGCCGACGAGGACGACGCCGAACCAGGGCAGCAGCGGCACGTAGTCGACCGTGTTCCGCGGATGCGGCGACAGGCCGATGAAGAGGAGCGGCGGCCAGTCGAACACGTCGTTCTGCAGGAAGAAGGGCGCCGCGATCGCGCCCGCGCCGCAAAGAAGGAGGAACCAGGCCGGCACCCGGAGGAAGGGGAGCGCCAGCACGCTCGACAGCGCGATGCAGTGGAGGATGCCGAAATAGACGAAGTCCTCGCCCATCGCGAGCCGGGTGCCGACCGAGACGAGGATCGCCGATCCGGCGATGATGGCGAGCCGCCTGAGGAACAGGCCGCGGCGGAAGCCGTTGCGATGCGCGAGAATCAGGTTGAAGCCGGAAAGGCCGACGAAGGTGCCGGCGACGGTGCGCGCGAAGGCCTTCCAGCCGGGATCGCCGATCACGTCGGCCTCGATCAGGCCGTTCGACCACAGGTCCCAGGAAAAGTGGTAGGCGATCATGCCGAGGACGGCGATGCCGCGGAGCACGTCTATGGCCTGGAGCCGCGGATTGCGGCCATCCGGCTCCGTGATCGGATAGGTCAAGGAAGCACCCTCCCGGGGGCACGATGGGCGCCGCGATCTTGCGGCCGGCAATCCGCCCGCGCAACCCGTTCCAGAGGCCGTCAAGGAAGGGTGGACACAAGGCCGGAAGGCCTGTATTGGGGCGTCGGCCAAGCGGTCGCCAGGAGCGGCCTGCCGGGCTCGGACCGGCATCTACCGCATTGCAAAAGCGGGGTTCCCCGCGCATTATCCCGCGTCCGATTGGCAACTGATTTCACGACGTGGTAAGCCGCGTCGGCGGCTCGCCGGGCGTGCTGGCTGAGCTCAAAGGATGGCTGGAGTCCTCATGTCTTCGACTTTCGACGTAGTAGCCAAGGTCATCTCCGAGACGAGCGAGATACCGCTGGAGCAGATCACGCCGGAATCCCACGCCATCGATGACCTCGGCATCGACAGCCTCGATTTCCTCGACATCGTCTTCGCCCTCGACAAGAAGTTCGGGATCAAGATCCCGCTCGAGCGCTGGACCGAGGAGGTCAACGAGGGCCGCGCCTCGGTCGACGACTATTTCGTCCTGAAGAACCTGTGCGCCCGCATCGACGAGCTCGTCGCCGCGAAGAACGCCTGACCGCTTCGCCGCCATGCGCCTCGAATATTTCGAAATGATCGACAGCGTCGACGCGTTCGACGCCGAGAAAGGCCATATCGAGGCGACCGCGCACGTGCCCGACGGCAGCCCGGTCTTCGAGGGCCATTTCCCGACCTATCCGATCATGCCCGGGGTCATGCTGCTGGAGACGATGAACCACGCCTCCGGCTACCTGATGCTCGGCCTCAACCAGTGCTCCAAGCTGCCGTTCTTCGTCGGCTCGAAGCGCGTCAAGATCCGCCGCTTCGTGACCCCCGGCCAGGTGATGAAGGTCGCCGTCGACCTCGTCCATGAAGGCTCCGGCTTCTGCGTCACCAAGGGCACCATCCGCGTCGGCAAGGAATTGATCGCCGAGGCGGAGATGACCATGATGCTCATGAACTTCCCGACCCCCGAGCTTGGCGCCGAGGTCGTGCGCCGCGCCGTCCTTGCCGGGATGAAGCTGCCCGTTACCGCCTGACCGGAAAGGTCCGCCGATGTCGCGCGAAGTCTGGATAACCGGCATCGGCCTGACATCGAGCCTCGGCGAGGGGCTCGATGCCCATTGGCAGGCCATGGTCGAGGCCGAGCACCCGCAGCCGGTCATCAATACCGAGCTCTGCGCGCCCTATCCGGTCCACCCGATGGTACCGCTCGATTTCGACAAGCAGATCCCGAAGCGCGGCGACCAGCGGCAGATGGAGAACTGGCAGCGCGTCGGCGTCTATACCGCCGGCCTCGCGCTTGCCGATGCCGGCATTGCCGGCGACATGGACGTGCTTTCGCGCACCCACATGGTGGTCGGCGCGAGCGGCGGCGAGCGCGACTATGCCGTCGATTCGGCGATCCTCGCCGACGTCGGCAAGGCCCCCGACCCGCTCGACTTCCTGAACGAGCGCCTGTCCAACGACCTCCGCCCGACGCTGTTCCTCGCCCAGCTCCCGAACCTCGTCGCCGGCAACATCTCCATCGTCCACAAGGTCACCGGCTCCTCGCGCACCCTCCTCGGCGAGGAGAGCGCCGGCATTTCGGCGGTCGAGGTCGCCGAGCGCCGCATCCGCGCCGGCCAGGGCGACATCTTCCTCGTCGGCGGCGCCGTCATCGCCGAGCGCAAGGATTCGATCATGATCCTGGCCGGCGGCGGCTGGGGCTGGAAGGGCGATCCGGCCCCGGTCTGGGCGCGTCCGGAAAAGGGCGGCGGCTCGGTCAACGGCTCGGTCGGCGCCTTCCTCGTCCTCGAGGCGCGCGAGCACGCCGAGGCCCGCGGCCGCAAGCCCTATGCCCAGCTCGGGCCCGTCTTCTCCGACCGCTCCATGCGCCGGCCCGGCGAGGCCGCCGCCAATGCCGCCCGCCAGTTCGAGGCGATCAGCAACGCCGCCCATCATCATCCGCTCGCCGTCATCACCGGCGCCACCGGCGTCGCCGGCCCGACCCGCGAGGAGCGCGACTTCCTCGCCGGGCTGATGGAGAAGGGCGAGGTATCGACTGTGCGCGCGGCGAGCAATATGCTCGGCACCGCCATCGACGCCAGCTTCGCCTCCAACATCGCGCTTGCCGCCCTCGCTTTGTCGCGGAAGGGCTTCTACAAGCCCACCGACGATACCGGCTTCGAGAAGCCGCTGGCGGTGGCGCCCGAGGCGATCGCGGTCATCACCTGGGGCCTCTGGCGCGGCGAGGGCATGGGGCTCGTCGAAGCCGTCAGCTAGGGAACTCGAGAAATGGCCAAGCCGTCGCTCCGCGATCATCGCAACCGTCCCGTGGTCGCGATCACCGGCATCGGGATGATCTCGTCTCTGGGCGTCGGCCTGGAGGAGAACTGGCAGGCGATGACCGCCGGCAAGTCGGGCGTGCACCGCATCACCCGCTTCCCGACGACGCACCTCAAGACGACGATCGCCGGCACCATCGACTACCTGAAGGGCGACTTCCAGAGCCTCACGCTCCAGGCCGGCGAGCTCGCCGGCGACGAGGCCGTCCGCATGTCCGGCCTCGGCAAGCCGGGCGATTTCCCCGGGCCGCTCTTCACCGCCATCCCGCCGGTCGAGATGGAGTGGAAGCTCCGCCGCCGGCTCTACGATGCCGCCGACCCGGCGATCAGCGACGCCTATGACCGCATGATCGCGGTCGCCGGCGAAGCCAACGATCACCACGAATACGAGCAGCTCATGTACGGGCACGTCGGCGAGAAGCTCGCCGAGCGCTTCGGCACCAAGGGCGCGCCGATCGCGCTGACCACCGCCTGCGCCTCCGGCGCCACCGCCATCCAGCTCGGCGTCGAGGCCATCCGCCGCGGCGAGACCAAGGCGGCGCTCTGCATCGGCACCGACTGCTCGGTCTCGGCCGAGGCGGTCATCCGCTTCTCGCTCCTCTCGGCCCTCTCGACCTCCAACGAGGTGCCCGAGGAAGCCTCGCGTCCCTTTTCCAAGAACCGCGACGGCTTCGTCATCGCCGAGGGCTCGGCGGCCCTGGTCCTCGAGGACCATGACGCGGCCGTCGCGCGCGGCGCCACCATCCTCGGCGTCATCCGGGGGGCGGCCGAGAAGGCCGACGACTTCCACCGCACGCGCTCCAAGCCGGACGGCTCGGCGATCATCGCTGCGCTCCGCAACACCTTCGACGATGCCGGCGTCACGCCGGAGCAGATCGACTACATCAACGCCCACGGCACCGGCACGCCGGAGAACGACCGCATGGAGGCGATGTCGCTGGAAAAGGTCTTCGGCGAGCGCGTCCACGACGTGCCGATCTCGTCCAACAAGTCGATGCTCGGCCATACCCTCACCTCGTCCGGCGCCATCGAGGCGGTGCTGACGGTGAAGACGATCCAGAGCGGCGTCATCCTGCCGACGATCAACTACCAGGTCCCCGATCCCGGCATCGTCCTCGACGTCGTGCCGAACGTCGCCCGCGAGCAGCAGGCGACGACGGTGCTGTCGAACTCCTTCGGCTTCGGCGGCCAGAACGCCTGCCTGATCATCGCCGCGGAGCCGGCGTGAAGCCGTCTCCGTTTCGAGCTTCCTCCGATCGCGCCCCCTCAGTCGCCTTCGGCGACAGCTCCCCCGCAAACGGGGGAGCAACCAGGTCCCGGTGGAGGGGGCGCAAACCCTGTCCACGGACACTCAAATGCGCGCACTCCAGCTACTCGATAACCGCTCCGTCACCGTCACCGACCTGCCCGATCCGCCGCCGCCGGGCGAGGGCGAGGTGCAGGTCAGGATCGGCGCCGTCGCCCTCAACCACATCGACGTCTGGGGCTGGCGCGGCATGGCCTTCGCCAAGCGGAAGCTGCCGATCGTCGTCGGCGTCGAGGCGGCCGGCACCGTAGATGCGGTCGGCGCCGGCGTCACCGACCTGAAGAAGGGCGACACGGTCGCCATCTTCGGTGCCGAGACCTGCGGGCGCTGCGCCGCCTGCCTCGCCGGGCGCGACAATTTCTGCGAGAACGTGCAAGGGATCCGCGGCTTCCATGTCGACGGCCTCGCCCGCGAGCGGCTGAACATCGCTGCCCGCCTCGCGGTCAAGGCGCCCGCCGGCGTCAGCGTCGTCGAGGCCGCCTGCGCGCCCGTCACCTACGGCACGCCGGAGCACATGCTCTTCGACAATGCCAGGCTCGAGGCCGGCCAGACCATCCTCGTCCAGGCCGGCGGCTCCGGCATCGGCACCGCCGCCATCCAGCTCGCCAAGGCCGTCGGCGCCATCGTCATCACCACCGTCGGCTCGCCCGACAAGATCGAGAAGGCCAGGGCCCTCGGCGCCGACTTCGTCATCAACTACCGCGAGGAGCGCTTCGAGGGGGTGGTCCGCAAGATCACGCGCAAGAAGGGCGTCGACGTGGTCTTCGAGCATGTCGGGCCGGACACGTTCCAGCAGAGCATGTTCTGCATGAAGCGCGGCGGCGTGCTCGTCACCTGCGGCTCGACCACCGGCGTCTCCTCCGAGATCAACCTCTTCGCCCTCTACCAGCAGCAGCTCCGCCTGATGGGCTCGTTCGGCTGCAACATCCGGAACCTCCGCGATTCGCTCGGCAAGATGGCCGCGGGCGTCGCCCGCCCGGTGATCGATTCGACCATCGCGCTCGAGGACATCGACGCGGCGCTCGCCCGCATGGAAACGCGGCAGGTCTTCGGCAAGATCATCGTGACCCTGTAAGGCCGTGGCGCCGCGCGATCCGGAACGCAGCCTCTTCGAGCGCCTGGCGCGCGCGCCGGGCGGCCAGCGCGTCGTCGCCGGCCTGATGCACTTCACCTTCGAGACGGCGCGGCTGATCGGGCGCACCGCCGCCGGCCGCATCGCCAGCGACATCCTTCGCGAGATCGGGCCGTTTTCCTCCGAGCATCAGGTGGCGCTCGCCAATCTCGAGAAGGCCTTCCCGGAGAAGCCGCCGCTCGAGCGCGCGCAGATCCTCTCCGGCGTCTACGACAACCTCGCCCGCGCCACCATCGACTATGCCTTCATGCGCGAGATCGCCGCCGCCTTCGATCCGAAGAAGCCGACCGGCGGCATGATCGAGCATGTCGGCATCGAGAACGTCTTCGCCATCCGCGATTCGAAGAAGCCCTGCATCGTCTTCGGCGCGCACTACGGCAACTGGGAGATGGCGGCGGCGATCGGTCATCGCATCGGCGTGCCGATCACGGCGCTCTACCGGCCGCCGGCCAACCCTTTCGTCGCCACCGAGATGGATCGCCGGCGCACCTTCGTCAACAAGCTGGTGGTATCCGGGCGCGGCGCGGCGATCCAGATCGCCGGCGCCATCCTCAACGGCTCCCATGTCGGCGTCATCGTCGACCAGCGCATCTCGGAAGGCGTGAAGATGGATTTCTTCGGCCGCCCGGCCTGGAGCAATCCGATCATCGGCATCCTCGCCCGCCACTACGAGACGCCGGTCTATGCCTGCCGCACCGTGCGCCTGAAGGGTGGCCGGTTCTGGACCGAGATGACGCCGCCGCTCGAATTCCCGCGTGACGAGACCGGCCGCATCAACGCCGACGCCGCCAACCGCATGATCCACGGGCTGGTCGAGAGCTGGATCCGCGAGCATCCCGAGCAATGGCTGTGGCTGCACGACCGCTGGAAGGACGGTGACAAGGCGCCGTTGCCGCCCGCGCAGCTGGCGAAGCGCCGGAAGGCGCGGCGCGAGGCCGGTCGGCCGTCATAGAAATGTGAAGCAAATCACCTATCCGGCTCGCCAGAAGCAAGCCGGATGGATGCGATGCCGAGCCTACCACCCCGCCAGGTCCGCACGCTCTTCGTCTCCGACCTGCATCTCGGCCTGCGCGGCTGCCAGGCGGCGCTCTTCCTCGATTTCCTGCAGCACCACGAGGCCGACACCATCGTGCTCGTCGGCGACATCGTCGACGGCTGGCAGCTCCGTCGCGCCTGGTACTGGCCGCAGAGCCACAACGACGTCGTCCAGAAGCTCCTCCGCCGCGCCCGCAAGGGCACGCGCCTCGTCTACCTGCCCGGCAACCACGACGAGTTCATGCGCGACTATCTCGGCACGCTCTTCGGCGCCATCGAGATCACCGACCGCCTGATCCACGAGACCGCCGATGGGCGCCGCTTCCTCGTCCTCCATGGCGACCAGTTCGACGTGGTGATGCACTACGCGCCCTGGCTCGCCATGCTCGGCGCACAGGCCTACAGCCTGATGCTCGCCGCCAACGGCGCGATTTCCTGGGCCCGCCGCCGCCTCGGCATCAGCTACTGGTCGCTCGCCCACTGGGCGAAGCGGAGCGTCAAGAACGCCGTCAAGGTGATCGGCACCTACGAGGCGGCGCTGGTCGCCGAGGCCCGCCGCTGCGGCGTCGACGGGATCATCTGCGGCCACATCCACCATGCCGAGATGCGCGAGGTGGACGGCGTCGCCTACGTCAATACCGGCGACTGGGTGGAGAGCGGCACGGCCATCGTCGAGCACCATGACGGGCAGCTGGAGCTGATCCACTGGGCGGCCGAGGGCCGTCCCGCCGAGCCCGGCCCCGACATCTCGGACGATGATCTTCCGATGCTGACCGAACCGCCCGGCCGCGACCTCGTCGCCGCCTTCATCGCCCTCGAGGGGAGGACGCCATGAGCCTCGAACTGACCGGCGCCGAGCGCCGCCGTCGCGCCGTCATCCGCTCGCGCCGCATCTCGCTCGGCGGATTGCTGGAGCGCCTCTTCGCCGATGCCTTCAGCGGCCTCGTCTATCCGCAGATCTGGGAGGACCCGGAGGTCGATGCCGCGGCGCTCGCGCTGAAGCCCGGCTTCCACATGATCACGATCGCCTCCGGCGGCTGCAACGTGCTGTCGTACCTGACGGGCAATCCCGGCTCGATCACCGCGGTCGATCTGAGCCCCGCCCATGTCGCGCTGACCCGCCTGAAGCTCGCCGCGGCGCGGCTGCTGCCCTCGTGGCGCGACTACTACCGCTTCTTCGGCGAGGCTGATGACGGCCTCAACGTCGCCGCCTACAACGTCTTCCTCCGCGACCGGCTCGACGAGGAGACGCGGCGTTATTTCGACAGCCGCGACCGGCTCGGGCGCCGCCGCATCGGCATGTTCTCGCGCTCGATCTACCGGCAGGGCCTGTCCGGCCGCTTCATCGGCGCCGGCCACTGGCTTGCCCGCCGCTATGGCGTCGACCTGACGAAGCTGACCGCCGCGCGCTCGCTCGGCGAGCAGCGCGTGTTCTTCGCCCGCGAGGTGGCGCCGCTCTTCGACAAGCCGCTTCTCAAGTGGATCACGGCACGGCGCGCGACCCTCTTCGGCCTCGGTATCCCGCCCTCGCAGTTCCGGGCGCTTGCCGGCAACGAGGACAACATGGCGGCGGTGCTGAAGGCGCGGCTGGAGCGGCTCGCCTGCGGCTTCCCGATCGCGGAGAACTATTTCGCCTGGCAGGCCTTCGCCCGCAAATATCCGCCGAAGGGCGAGGGCGCCGTGCCGCCCTACCTCGCCGAGGAGAACTTCCCGGTTGTGCGCGAGCGCGCCGACCGGGTGCGCGTCCACCAGCGCTCCTTCACCGAGCAGCTGCTGCGCGAGCCGGCAGAGCGCTTCGATTCCTACGCGCTTCTCGACGCGCAGGACTGGATGACCGACGACATCCTCAACGGCCTCTGGCGCGAGATCACGCGCACCGCCCGGCCGGGCGCGCGGGTGATCTTCCGCACTGCCGGCGAGGAGTCGATCCTGCCCGGCCGCATCGACACCGCGATCCTCGACCGCTGGACCTATCGCGAGGACGAGAGCCGGGCTCTCTTCAGGCGCGACCGCTCGGCCGCCTATGGCGGGTTCCACCTCTATGTCCTCAAGGATTGACGGCGCGGCGGCGGCGGCCGCCATGGACCGCATCTACCGGCACCAGCGTCATTTCTACGACCTGACGCGGCGCTGGTACCTGCTCGGCCGCGACCACCTGATCGAAGCGCTCGCCCCGCCGCCGGGCGGGGCGGTGCTTGAGCTCGGCTGCGGCACCGCGCGCAACCTGATCGCGGCGGCGCGGCGCTATCCCGAAGCGCATTTCTTCGGGCTCGATGTATCCGCCGAGATGCTGGCGACGGCGGCGCGGAACGTGCGCCGCGCCGGCCTCGAGCATCACGTCACGCTTGCCGAGGGTGATGCCACGGCCTTCGACGCGCGGCGCCTCTTCGGGCGCGAGCGCTTCGAGCGCGTCTTCTTCTCCTACAGCCTCTCCATGATCCCGCCCTGGCGCGAGGCGCTGGCGCACGCCATCGCTGCGACGGCACCGGGCGGGCGCCTGCACGTCGTCGATTTCGGCCAGCTGGAGGAACTGCCGGCCTGGTTCAGGCGTCTGCTCTACGCCTGGCTCGCGCGCTTCGAGGTCCATCCGCGCGCCGATCTCGCCGAGCGGGTGCGGGAACTGGCGCAGGCGGCCGCGGGCGGCTTTCATAACCGGCGCCTCTATCGCGGCTACGCCGCCTATGCCGAAGCGACGCTGCCCTTCCGGCGCGGCTGATTTCGCCTTCACAAGGCGGGAACAAAGTGCCAACGTTTCCCCATGCTGACCGATCTTTCCCGAATCGCACCGCCGGTCGACGGGCGGCAATCGCCCCATGCCACCGCCATCCAGCGCGGGGTTGGACGGCTCCTGCGGGCGCAGGGCTTCGCCATCGTCGCCGAGCTTCCGCTCGCCACCGGCCGGCGCGCCGACATCGTTGCGCTGGGGCCGGCCGGGGACATCTGGATCGTGGAGATAAAGTCCTCGGTCGAGGATTTCCGCGTCGACCGCAAGTGGCCGGACTATCGCCTCTCCTGCGACCGGCTCTTCTTCGCCACCCATTCCGGCGTGCCGCTCGAGATCTTCCCCGAGGATGCCGGCCTGGTGCTCGCCGATTCCTACGGCGCCGAGCTGATGCGCGAGGCACCCGAGCACCGCCTGCCGGCGGCGACGCGGAAGGCGATGCTCGTCCGCTTCGCCCAGGCCGCGGCGCACCGGCTCCATGGCCTCGTCGATCCGGAATCGGCCACGATCTCGTTCGTCTGAGGCCGGGCGGTCTCAGCCGCCGTTGTGGGTGCCCTTGATCGCGCCGCCTTCGAGCTTGGTGAAGGGCACGAAGGGGATGATGGCCCCGCCATAGATGTCGGAACGCGCGACGGTGACCTCGCCGCCGCTCTCGTTCTTGGCCACCTTGAGGACGTGCTGCGCGCCCGGCGGCCCGATCGGGATGACCATGATGCCGCCCGTCTTCAGCTGGCGCAGCAGCGGCGGCGGGATGTGGTCGATGCCGCAGGTCACGATGATCTTGTCGAAGGGCGCATGCTCCTCCCAGCCGTAATAGCCGTCGGCGTTCTTCCGCGTGATCGACCTGTATTCGGCATAGCCCTCGCCGAT
>JAFKKF010000019.1 GCA_017305635.1 Hyphomicrobiales bacterium
TCGATGGTATTGGTCATGCGCGCGACCGTATGCGGGCCGGTGATGGTCACGCCGTAGCCGATGTCGAGATGGTGCCATTCATAGGCGAGCGCGAGATTGGCCCTGGTGACGAATTCCTCGCGCGGCACCATGAGGAAGGCGCGCTCGTTACGCTTTTCCCAGACGTCGTGGTGGGAGAGGAGCTGCAGGTAGCGGTCCCACCGCTCGCCGAGATAGTGCGCATCCTCGCCGCGGTTCTTGACCATCCAGTCGAATCTTCATGTCGGACCGGGCGACTCCGTAGCTGTTCACCGACCGGCTCTTCCCGATGTCGTCCTTCGCATCGGCAGCGTTGTCGACCTTCCCAATGCGGACTCTCTCTTCCAGGCAGTTGGAGCACCAGCAAGCGCTCAACCCAAGTCGCCGCCCGACAATGTGCTCATCATCCCGATCGAGGAATGGCATCGACTGTTCGACGAACAGGCCGGCTCTCGCCCCGACACCATTCGCCTTCAGATCCATGCCAGGGTCAGCCGCTCGAATCTGCCCAGCGACCCCCAAGCCGCCTTCGTGATGACTACCGGTCAGGGGCACAATTTCGAGGCCAGGATGTCGGGCGGCGCAGCCCTTTCGAACAACCTCGCCGCGACGCTGGACGCTTCCAGAGCCGACGCACTTTACGCGCACATCCTGTTTCTCTTCCTCGGCGCGCCCGGCGCTGCCACCGCAGCACTGCTTACGATCGCCCTCGCCAGGTCCGATGCGGCCGCCCGGAAGCGGCGTCAGGCGCTTCTGCGCCTGCGTGGTGCCACCAATACCGTGCTTCTCCAGATTGCGGCGGTGGAAGCACTGGCGATCGGAACCGTAGGGTCCGTCTTGGGTGGGGGCCTCGGGATTCTCGCTTCGGTCGCGCTTCTGGCGGCCTCGCTCAGCGCCCTGCCCTCCCTCCTTTGGTGTGCGATCGCGGCCACGATGGGAATCTGCTTGTCGCTCGCCGCGATCCTGCTGCCAGCGTGGTGGGACGCGAGGCATTTCACGATTGTAGCGGGACGCTCCCGGATCGATCGCACCTCTCGTCCGCTTTGGCTCCTGAGCTATCTGGACTTGTTCCTCCTGGGGACGGCCGGATTGATCTTCTGGAAAACGGCGGCGTCCGGATATCAGATTGTTCTGGCGCCTGAAGGCGTGGCCGCGATCGCGATCGCAATCGACTATTGGGCATTCCTCGCTCCTCTGCTCTTCTGGCTTGGAATGGCGATGCTCGCGCTTCGTGTTACGCGCAGGCTGCTCGGCTCGTCACGCATATTGGTCAGTCATCTCATCGGGCCTGTCGGCCGGGCCATGACTCCCCTGGTCGCCGCTGCGCTCGCACGACAGCCCAACCGCCTCGCAAATGCCACGGCCCTCGCGACGCTCGCAATTGCCTTTGCCGCCTCCACCGCGATCTTCAACGCGACCTATCAGTCCTAGGCTCTTGTGGACGCGGAACTCACGAATGGTGCAGACATCACCGTGACGGGCAGCACCTCCAATCCGTCGGGACAATTGGCAGGACAGCTCGCGTCGATCGACGGAGTAGGCGCTGTCGTCCCCATGCAGCACCGGCTCGCCTATGTGGGCGCCGACTTGCAGGATCTATACGGCATCGATCCCGCGGCAATTGCGAATGCAACGACAATGTCCAATGCGTATTTCGGCAGCGGAGACGCCTCCGCTACGCTAGCTGCCCTGCGAAGCACGCCCGACGGCGTCCTTCTCTCCGAAGAGACGGTCGCGGACTTCCAGCTGCAGCCCAACGACATGATCAATCTCCGACTTCAGAGCGTATCCGATCATCAGTACCACGCCGTTCCCTTTCGCTTCATCGGTGTGGTTCGCGAATTTCCAACGGCGCCGTCCGACTCGTTCATCGTCGCGAATGCAGACTATGTTGCGAAGTGGACAGGAAGCGCGGCCGCGGAGGTCGTCCTGATAAGAACGACAGAGGATCCAGCCAAGGTATTGCCGCGCCTTGCGGCTGCCCTCTACGTCGCCGCGGTGGCCAGGCTTGGCGAAGATGCCGCGGAAAGCCCAAATCTCACTACGCTACGGCCATATCTCACTGCCGATTTCGATGGATCGTTCGTGGGAGGCTTTCGAGCCGTGGCTCGGATTTCCTGGTTCCTGAGCTATCAAGTCGAGCTTTGGCACAACGCCGCCGAAGCGATGCCTCGCGGCAAGGACGGGCGCCATCCGCACCGGGAAGGCGGCACCGGATCAGCCAAACGAGACAGCGGCGCACGTTCCTTGAACGGCTCAAGCTTCGTCCAAGAGAGTCCTCGTCCTGCGTGAAGACCTGTGGCGCTGCGTTAACGCAATGGCTGGCTCCTGTATCGACTTGCCGACGCCCTAGCTGAGGTGCGCGAGCATGTCATGGTCTAGGAGTGTTTCGTCGACACGGATCGAAGCTTCAGCGGTTCGCTACCGGCGTCTCGGCTTATCCTGTGACTTCGTGCTAGGCCGACCAGCGTGAGTATCGCCAGCCACAAACATCACATGGTCGACACCGAGCGCGAGCGACAACCCATAGATCGTCACGATGGTCGGATTTCGACGGCCGCGCTCGAGGTCGGAGAGGTATTGCTGGCTGAACCCTGACCGCTCGGCGAACCGCTCCTGCGTCAGGTCGCGGGCAAACGGAGAGAGACCGTCATGGCGAGGAGCGTATCAACGGTTCGGGACGGCTACCGGAAGGTCACGACAAAGACCGGCGGGGCTCGTATGGAGTTCCCTGCCGCCCCACAGGCGTAGAGGTCGCACTCATGGTCATAGGCGAAGTCGACGCGCTCGAAGGTGCCGTCGCGGCGCCCGGACTTGTCGAAGACAGGGAATGTGCGGCTCGGTCCCGCGCTCGTGGACGAGCCAGCCAAGCATCGCCGCGGAGCCATAGGGTTCACGAGGTACCAGGCGAGCGGCCGTTACCCCAAATGTTACCCCGACACATTTCCCAGCGGGGAGTGTGTACTTAATCTGTTCTAAGCCATTGATTTCACTGGTGACCCCGGCGGGATTCGAACCCACGGCCCTCAGATTAGGAATCTGATGCTCTATCCTGCTGAGCTACGGGGTCACCGTGGTCGCATGGCTAAGCCCGCCCCGTCCGCCGGTCAAGGCCGGCAGACAACCGCCAGGTGCGGGATCCGGCGGACACCGCTACGGAGGCCGCCGTCAGTTCCGGCGCTCCGGCGCGCGGCCGAAATCAATGAAGCCGCGCTGGATGTCGGTGCGCAGCAGTTCGACCCGCACCTTGTCGCCGACGTCGAGCCCCTCGAAGCCGCGCACGAGCTTGCCCTCCGCCGTCGGTCCGCTGATGCGCACCCAGGTGCCCTTCTCCGACGCGCCGGTGACGATCGCGTCGTAGCGGGTACCGATGCGCGAGGCGAGGATCAGCGCCGCAGCCGACTTCCGCACCTGCCGCTCGACCTTGTCGGCATTGTCTTCCTGCAACGTGCAATGGGCGGCGAGAGCCGATAGTTCGTCGTTCGAATAGGGCACCGCGGCGCCCGCCAGCGCCGCCTTGAGAAGCCGCTGCGCGATCAGATCCGGATAGCGCCGGTTCGGCGCCGTCGAATGCGTATAGTCGCGGAGCGACAGGCCGAAATGCCCCTCGCCGCCCCTCCCCGGCAGCTCGAGCTGGTATTCGCCCGAGCCCAGCATCTTCACGATCGAAAGCGAGATGTCGGGAAAATGGACCGGGTCGTGGACGCGGCGGTCCTCGAGGAAGGCGTCGAGCGCCGGCGCGCTCGGCTCCCGCGGCAGCTTCGTCCCGTGTTCAGCCGCAAGGTAGACGATGCGGTCCCAGCGCCGTGGCACCGAGAGCACGCGCCGGATGGTCGGGTAGCCCTTGTCGGAGAGGAACCGCGCCGTCGAGACGTTGGCGGCGATCATGAAGTCCTCGATCAGGTCCTTCGCCCGGTTGCGCTGGTCCGGCTTCATGTCGACGAGCCGGTCATTCTCGTAGACCGGCCGCGCCTCTATCGTCTCGAGGCGGAGCGCCCCGCGTTCCTGGCGTTTGCGGCGCATGGCAAGCGCCACCCGGTCCTGCAGCCGCAGCGCCGCGTCGAGCCCGGGCACCGCGGCGACCGCCGCCGGAGCCGGGCCGGCATCGTCCAGCCACGCCGCCACCGCGTTGTAGGCGAGCTTGGCGTGGTTGAAGACCGCCGCCGCATAGTGCCGCGCGCCGGTGATCTCGCCATCGGCCGAGACCGTCATGTCGACCACCAGGGCGAGCCGCTTCTCGCCGGCATTCAGCGAGGTGAGGTTGGTCGAAAGCTTCTCCGGCAACATCGGGAAGATGCGCGCGGCCGTGTAGACCGAGGTCGTGTTGGTGCGCGCGTGATGGTCGATCGCCGATCCCTTCTTCACCAGCGCGTCGACATCGGCGATCGCAACCAGGATGCGCGCCCCGCCATCGGCGAGCGGCTCGCCGGCGGTGAGCTGGTCGAGGTCGCGCGAATCGTCATTGTCGATGGAGCACCAGAGGAGGGCGGTGAGGTCGGCGACCCCGGGCGGCGGATCGGCCGGCGCCGCGAGGCGCCCGGTCTCCGCCATGGCCTCGCGCGAGAAATCCGGTTGCAGGCCGTGATCGATCATCGCCTGGCGGGCGAGGCCGCCGAGGTCCTGCAGCGAATCGCGTCGGCTGTCCATCAATCAGGGCCCCCGCCCCGAATCTCGTCCACCTGTGAGAGCCTGCGCTCAATAGGCCCAGCGTCCGCAAATCCAGACGTCGCGACGGAGCTTGAAGTCCCAGGCGAAGCAAAGCGGGAATTCGGCCGGGTTGAAGTTCGGATCGTGGGTGTCCTTGGTCGTATGGTGGACCCTGTGGCTGTGGTTGGCGGAGGCCGCGAGGCCGGAAACGGCGAGCAGCGCACACGCCACCGGCACCACGAGGAATTTCGTCATTTCGCAACTCCACAAGCATCGTCCCCCGGGCAACATAGCGCCTACTGCGGCCATTGCCATAGGGGACCGGCAAAACGCCCTCATCGCACCCCGCCGAGCGCCAGCACGAGCCGCATCCGCTCCGATGCCAGGTCCGGGTCGGCGAGGACGCGCGCCGCATCGGCCAGCCGGAAGAGCTCCGCCAGATGCACCAGCGAGCGCGCACTTTCCTGTCCGCCGATCATGCGGAAATGGTCCTGGAATCCGTTCAGGTAGGCGAGGTAGACGATGCCCGTCTTGTAGAACCAGGTCGGCGCCTTGAAGATATGCCGGCTGAGCGGCACGGTCGGTGCCAGCAGCGTGTCGAAACCGTCGCGATCCCCCGCCGCGAGGCATCCGAGCGCCGCGGCCGCCGCCGGCGCTATGGCATCGAATATGCCGAGCAGCGCATCGGAGTGGTAGCCGTTCTCGCCGGCAATCAGCTCGGCATAGTTGAAGTCGTCGCCGGTATACATGCGCACGCCCGCGGGCAACTGGCGCCGCATGGCGATCTCGCGCTCCTTCGAGAGCAGCGAGACCTTGATGCCGTCGACCTTCGATACATGACCGGCAATCACCGCGAGGCAGGTCGCGGTCGCCGCGTCGAGGTCGCGCGTGCCCCAGTAGCCGGCAAGCTGCGGATCGAACATGTCGCCGAGCCAGTGCACGATCACCGGCTGGGACGCCTGGGCGAGCAGCCGGTCATAGACGCGCGCATAGTCCTCCGGTCCCTTCGCGGCGCGCGCCAGCGCCCGGCTCGCCATCATGATGACCCGCCCGCCGAGGCGTTCTATCGCCTCGAACTGCATCTCGTAGGCGGCGATGACCGCGTCGGGCGAATGTGTCACGGCAGGGTCGAGATGGTCGGTCCCGGCCCCGCAGGCGATCAGCGCGCCGGCCCTCCCCTTCGCCGCATCGAGGGAGCGGCGGATCAACTCCTCCGCCTCCCTCCAGCCGAGCCCCATGCCGCGCTGCGCCGTGTCCATCGCCTCGGCGACGCCCAGACCCAAGTCCCAGAGATGGTGCCGGAAGGCGATGGTCCGCTCCCAGTCGATCGCCGTCGCGGTCCACGGATCCGCATCGGCGAGCGGATCGGCGACGACATGCGCGGCGGAGAAGGCGATGCGGCTGAACGGTGCCGGCGCCGCCGGAGGAAGCGGTGCGGTGCGGATGCGGTATTCCTCGATCCGGCCATCGGCGGTCGGCAGTCGGAGAGCCATGGAGCGCTTCCTTCGTTCAACTGGCGGCCCGATGATGCGGCCTGCCTTGCAGACCGCGATCCTGTCACAAATATTCCGCAGGGTAGCACCCTTCGGCATCCTCCGTTGATGCCGCGAGGATGCCGAGGGCGGCCGACAGGAGTTCTTTTCGATGCCTCCACGGGACGAATGGCAGATCCCTGCCGACGAGCAGCCGCGGCGGGAGGACCATGCCTATGACCTCGACGCGGCCCTGTCCGCCGTCGTCGGCGTCCGCGCCACCGTGCCGGAGGATGCCTTCACCGCCGGCGTGCTCGGCACGGAGCGTGCCGGCCACGGCGTCGCCATCCGGCGCGACGGCCTGATCCTGACCATCGGCTATCTCGTCACCGAGGCCGAATCGATCTGGCTGACGCTCGCCGGCGGCCGCGTCGTGCCCGGCCACGTCATCGGCTACGACCAGACGACCGGCTTCGGCCTCGTCCAGGCGCTCGCCCGGCTCGACATGCCGGCGCTGCCCCTCGGCCGCTCGGCCGATGTCGCCCCGGGCGACAAGCTGGTCGTCGCGGGAGCCGGCGGGCGCCATCATGCCGTCGCGGCCGAAGTGGTCGCCAAGCGCGAATTCGCGGGCTACTGGGAATACGTGCTCGACGAGGCCATCTTCACCGCGCCCGCCCATCCCTTCTGGGGCGGCGCGGCGGCGATCGATGCCGACGGGCGCCTCGTCGGCATCGGGTCGCTGCAACTGGAGCAGGCGGTCGCCGACGGGGAGAACGAGCGGCTCAACATGATCGTGCCCATCGACCTGCTCAGGCCGATCCTCGACGACATCCTCGCCATCGGCCGGCCGAACCGGCCGGCGCGGCCCTGGCTCGGCCTCTACGCGACGGAAGTGGACGACCACGTGCTCGTCGCCGGTCTCGCGAGCCGTGGCCCGGCGCAGCGCGCCGACCTTCGCACGGGCGACGTCGTGGTCGCGGTGAGCGGCCGGCGCGTCAGCGACCTTGCGAGCTTCTTCCGCGGCGTATGGGCGCTTGGCAATGCCGGGGTCGAGGTCCCGATCACGGTGGTCCGGGACGGCCGGACGACCGAGCTGCGCGTCGCCTCCGCAGATCGCGACGATTTCCTGCGCGGCCCGCGACTGCAGTAGCAGGCGCCGCCGGCTCGGCCGGCGGTGTCGCCGCTAGTTCTTCGCCGTCACCGTCGGCGGCTTCTTCTTCATGATGTCGAGGACCTTCAGGATGACCTCGTTCTGGACCCCCTCCATCTTGTCGATGTTGAGGTGGTCGATGTCGTGGCGGTCGCTCATGTTGATGTTGACGAGCGTCCCCTTGAAGTTCGGGGCCGCGACCACCTTCTTCCCGTAGCCTGCCGTCGGCTTGTAGTAGTTGATCACCTCGACGGTCGGATTGGTGATCGGCAGGATGTCGGCGACGCCGTCGAAGGCTACCACGAGGCGCACCTTGATGCCGTTATGGGCGAGCCAGTTGGCCATCACCAGCGAGGCATCGGCGCCGAGCGAATGGCCGATCAGGATGACCGGCTCGACCGGCTTCTTGGCCTTGTAGTCGGCGATGATCTGGTCGGCGAACTCATGCCAGCGCGAATGATTGGCGAGCTGCACCGGCAGGCCATAGGCGGTCATCTCCTTGGCCATCTTGTCCATGCCGCGCGAGAAGATGTTGCCGAGCCCGCGGAGCACGATGATGCGTCCATAGCCATAGGGCTTCGGATTGGCGGGCGGCGGCGGCAGCTCCACCTTCGGATCGGCCTTGGCCGCGCTGGTATCGAGGCCGGTCGCGGTCTTGTCGGCGCTCACCGGCTTGACCGGCGACGCCGCCGGGCGCGGCTTCGGCAGCTTGACCGGATCGTCCGCGAAGGCGCCGCCCGGAGCGGTGGCGACCGCCAAGGCAAGCAAGACGAACGCGATCGCGGCAAGCGCTGGACGACGCAGGAAGATCGAGGGCATCACCCACTCCTGAAACCGGCACGGGCGGGCGGACTGCTCCCATGGCGCCGGCGCTGCAACCCCACCACTGCCGGCACCATGCCGGCAGGCCGAGGGAGGGTCAATAGAGGCCGGTGCCCCTCCAGGGCCGGGCGGGAGCCTAGCGAGGCTTGCGGCGGATTGAAGGCATTGCGGCCGCGCCCCTAGCCTCCGGCCGCCGCGGCCGGAACGCGGGGATCGATCTTCAGGCTGCCATCCTCGGCGAAGAT
This sequence comes from Hyphomicrobiales bacterium, assembly GCA_017305635.1. Lineage (GTDB taxonomy): Bacteria > Pseudomonadota > Alphaproteobacteria > Rhizobiales > Kaistiaceae > JAFKKF01. Next base: position 8,355 of record JAFKKF010000019.1, read on the forward strand.
CCGGGTCGTCCGCTCGCCGAGCCGCACCCGCTGCCTCAGCGTCAGCGGGCCGAAGCAGATCTGGTAGAAATCGTAGAAATAGCGCCGCCCGTTGGGCATGACGAATTGCCGGTGGATAAGCAGCATGTTGCGCTGCGCCCGGCGATATTCCGCATCGCTCATCATATCGCGCATGCGGATCGCCTTGACGATCGGCCGGCCCGTCGGCGCATGGCCGAGATCGGCGACGGGGTCGGTCTTGTGGAAATTGATGAAATCGACCTTCGCCTGGTACTCGACCCAGAAGAGGTCCGGCTCCGCCCCCACCCGGCCGACTACTTGCCTGAGCTGTTCCGCCGCCGGATGCAGACCGATCTTCAGGATGGAGGAGCCGACGCTGAGGAAGGCGAGCCGCGGGCCGCATCGCTGCACGAGAGCCGGATCCGCCTGCAGTGCCCGCCCGAGCGCCTCGATCAGCATGACCGCCCCGAGGCTGATCGAGGAAAGAAGGATCTCGTCGGCCTCCGCATCCTCGCAGGCCGCCCGCACCTCTTCCGTGAAGCTCGCCATGACCTCGTCGAAGCCCTTGGCCTCGCCCCGCGCCAGGTCGGCCGCGAAGGCCCAGTCGGCAAGCGCGAAATCGAGATAGAAATAATTGCCGACGAAGCGCATCAGGAGCGCGAAGGCGACGAGGGCGAGAAGCGGCGCCGTGACCGCCGCGTAGGGAATGCCGAGCACGGCCGCGAAGACGCCGATGGCGATCGCGCCGATGGCGAAGAGGCCGAGGACCAGGAACGGGTAGATCACGAACAGGCCGTACCGGACATAGGCGCCGAAATAGCGCTTTATGGTCCCGTTCCAGGCGAATTCGAGGAGCGCGCGGTAGCCGGACGTGACCCGCGACAGCCAGGGCCGCTCCACGTAGGGCGCCATCATCTCGTCCCAGCGCAGGATCGTGTAGCGCGTCTCCGTCGACCAGCCCGGTCCGTCCGCCGTCACGTCAAAGGTGATCTTGCGCCCATCCGGCGCGAGCGCGGGCTCGGAGCGTACGGCCCTGGCATTCCACAGCGGTCCGAATTTCGACAGGCCGCTGGTCACGCGCCGCGTCAGCATCTCCGGCGAGACGGGCTCGAACCCGGATATGTGGACGATATGCCGCTTCAGGGAAAGCGGCGGGACAGGCTCGCTCATATCGGCCGGAAGACCTTGCGGGTTCGGGCGCCCCTGCGCCGGGGCCGGAATGCTTAACCGAACCGGCACGCCCGCGCCAGCGCCGCCGGCTCAGTCCCCCGATGCTCCGGAAACAGGACAGAAGCCGCCATCCTTGCCGAACAGGCCGGCGGCCTTCGTGCCGAGGTCGACACGGTCGCGAAGCGAAAGCGGCCCGAAGGCGATGAGGTAGTAGTCGTAGTGATGCCGGAGCCCGTTCGGCATGACATATTGCCGGTGGAGCCGCATGTGATCGCGGCGGATGCGCCTGTATCCCTCCTCGCCGGTCAGGTCGCGGATGCGGAGCACCCAGGCGACGGGCCGGCCGGTCGCGGCCAGGCCGAGATCGGTCACCGGGCTGGTGCCCGGAAAATTGACCGGATCGGTCGTCCCCTGCACTTCGAGCCAGGCGAGCGAGGGCTCCGCCGCGACCCGGGCAACCGCGGCGCGGGTCAGCACCGCGGCCGGATGCAGCCCGACCTGCAGGAAGGACGAGCCTGTGGTGAGGAGCGCGACCCGGCCCCCGGCGAGCAAAGCGGGATCCTTCGCAAGCGCCCGCGACAGCGCCTCCACCGCCATGACCGAGCCGAGGCTCACGCCCGTGATCAGCACTTCGTCGGCTTCCGGATCGCGGATCGCTGCGGCGATCTCCTCTCCCATGCGTTGGAGCATCGGCTCGAGGCCCGCGACGCGCCGGCGCGCGAGGTCGCCGGCGAACTTCCAATGGTCGAGCGCGAAATCGAGATAGATCTGGTGCCCGAGCCAGTAGAGCATGGCGACGAAGGCGGCGAAGCCGAGGAGCCAGGCGAGCCCCTGCGGCACACCGAGGAAATAGAAGATCGCCGCCACGCCCCAGCCGAGGAGCAGGAAGAGGACGAGGCTCACCAGCGGATAGATCGAGAACAGCCCGTAGCGCCGGGCCTTCCTGAAGAACCGCCCGATCGTGCCGTTGGCGAGGAAGCCGAGCAGCGCGCCATAGCCGCCGACCGTGCGGCCGAGCCAGTTGCCGCGCGTATAGCTTTCGATCACCGTATCCCAGCGCAGGATCGTGTAGCGCGTCCGCGTCTGCCAGTTCGGCCCTTTCGCCTCGACCTCGAAGCTCATTGCGCCGCCATCGGCCGAAAGGTCGGGCGGCGAGGCCACGGCCTCGATGTTCCAGAGCGGCGGAAAGCGCTCCATGGCGGCTTCCATGCGCCGCGCCAGCACTTCCGGCGCGACCGGCTCGAAGCCGCCGAGATGGAGGACGCGCCGCCGCCGCACCGGCTCCGGCGCTTCCGCGCTTTCCCTGAAACCTTCGCTCATCCCTGTCTCCCCGCTGCCGGATGACTAGCCGAGCCGCGCCGAAGTCGCCAGCGGTGGCGGGCGGCGGCCGATTCGGGTAGAAGGCGCCATCCCTTCAGCATCGCGAAGTGCCGATGAAGCGCCTGGTCCTCGCCGTCCTCATGCTCTCCCTCGCCGCGCCGCCGGCCGTCGCCTTCGATCTCTTCGGATTCATGAAGGGCGACAAGAAGGTGAGCCGCGTGCCCCAGGGAGACGGCAAGCCGGCGACCCTCGATCCGGCCGAGGCGGTCGCGATGATCTCGGCTTTCCGCCGGCAGAACGGCCTCGGCCCGGTGACCCTGAACGCGCAGCTTTCCGCGATCGCCGCTAGGCATGCCGCCCTGATGGCGAAGCGCGACAATCTTTCGCACAAGCTCTTCGGCGAGCCCGGCTTCATGCAGCGCATGGAGGCCGGCGGCTATGACGCCGACGTCGCCGCCGAGAACGTCGGCACCGGCTATCACAATCTCGACCAGGCGATCACCGGCTGGAAGAACTCCCCCGGCCACCGCCGGAACCTCCTCAACCGCGACGTGACCGAGATCGGTATCGCCGTCGCCTATACGCCGAAGGGCAAGTTCCACGACTATTGGGCGCTGGTCCTGGCGCGCAAGGACACGCGCCGGCAGAGCGGGCCCGATGCCGGCCCGCCCCTCACCGGCTCGGTGACCTTCGGCGGCGCCGTCGTCGGCGGCACCGACTAGCCATGCCCGCGGATACCGCGGCCTATCGGCCGCTCCGCGAAGGGTTCCGCTGGTCGCTCCCCGCGCGCTTCAACATCGCGGAAGCCTGCTGCACCCGCTACGCGCGGAGCGAGCCGGCCCGCCCGGCGCTCCTCCGCTACCTCCCCGACGGCAGCCTCGAGCCGGTCACCTATGGCGCGCTCGAGGAGGAGTCGGCACGCCTCGCCACCGCGCTCCGCGAGCACGGCATCCGGCGGAGCGACCGCGTCGCGATCCTGCTGCCGCAATCGCCCGAGACGGTCGCCGCCCATTTCGCCGCCTATCGCCTTGGCGCCATCGCACTGCCCCTCGCCGCCCTCTTCGGGCCCGACGCGCTCCGCTACCGCCTCGCCGAGGCGGGCGCCTCCGCCATCGTCACCAATGCCGACGGCCTCGCGAAGCTCGCCGCCATCCGCGCCGATCTCCCCGCCCTCGCGACAGTGATCTGCACCGACGGCCCCGCCGGCGACGCGGAAGGCTATCGCGAGGCGCTCGCCGCGTCGAAGCCGTTCGCCACGGCCGAGGCCACCACCCCCGACGATCCGGCACTCATGATCTTCACCTCCGGCACCACCGGCCAACCGAAGGGCGCGCTCCACGGCCACCGCGTCCTCCCCGGCCACCTGCCCGGCTTCGCCTTCACCCACACGCCCTTCCCCTCCGCCGGCGATCGCCTCTGGACGCCGTCGGACTGGGCCTGGGCCGGCGGCCTCCTCAACGCCCTCCTGCCGAGCCTCTTCCACGGTACACCCGTCGTCTTCGGTCCTTTCCGCCCCTTCGATCCGGACGAGGCGCTGGCGCTCATGGCGAAGGCAGAGGTGCGCAACGCCTTCCTGCCGCCGACCGCGCTGAAGATGATGCGGGGCAGCGATCCCGCGCGTTACGACCTGAAGCTCCGCACCATCGGCGCCGCCGGCGAGAGCCTCGGCCGCGAGGCCTTCGTCTGGGCGAAAGAAAAGCTCGGCCTTCCCGTCAACGAGTTCTACGGCCAGACCGAGTGCAACTACGTCATCGGCTCGTCCGCCGCCCTTGGCGTCTCGCGTGCCGGCGCCATCGGCAAGCCGATCCCCGGCCACGACGTCACTCTCCTCGACGAGGCCGGGCGCGAGGTGCCGGACGGCGTCGCCGGGCAGATCGCGGTCAGGCGTCCCGACCCGGTGATGTTCCTCGGCTACTGGAACCAGCCCGAAGCGACCGCCGCGAAGTTCCTCGGCGACTGGATGCTGACCGGCGACCAGGCCATCCGCGATTCCGACGGTTACATCCGCTTCATCGGCCGCGACGACGACGTCATCATCTCGGCCGGCTACCGCATCGGCCCGGCCGAGATCGAGGACTGCCTCCTCGCCCATCCGACGGTCGCCATGGCCGCCGCCGTCGGCAAGCCGCATCCGGTGCGCACCGAGATCGTCAAGGCCTTCATCGTCCTGAAGCCGGGTTTCGAGCGGTCCGACCGCCTCGCCGAAGAGATCCGCCTCTTCGTCCGCGCGCGTCTTTCGGCCGCCGAATATCCGCGCGAGATCGCCTTCGTCGATGAAATTCCGATGACCACGACCGGCAAGGTCGTGCGGCGGGCCTTGCGGGAGCTGGCGTAGGTCAGGTCGAGAGCGGGCGCGCCGGACTAGCCCCGCAGCCGGTCCCTGAGCCGCTTCGCCGCGCCGCGCGCCCGCATCTCGGCAGACAGGAGCGCGAGCCCGAGCCGGTGCCGCACCCACCCGCCGGCCGGCGCGATGATCAGCGTCCCGATCGTGCCGCGGTCCTTCCAGATGTGGTCGACCAGCGGATGGCCTGGCGTCGCCAGCGAGTCGACATGGCGCACGCCCCGCGCGGCGAGCGCCACCGGCGCGTCGAGCATGACCTGCGCGCCCGGCGAGAAACGCGCGTAGCCTTCGTCATAGGCAATCTTCCAGGTCACCGCCGCATCGCCCGAGATCAGGCTGACGAGACCCGCGATCATGCGGCCCTCGAGCCGGAGCGTGCTGATCAGCACCTGCCCGCGCGCCGCGAGCCCAGCAACCGCCTCCCGCGCGAAGACGACCTTGTCCGCCTGCACCGCCATGGCGGTGCCCCGCTCGCCCTTCCAGCCGCGTCCCTCCAGGGCGAGGAATTCCTCGAAAGCCGCGGTCACGGCTCCGGCTTCGGTAACCGTCTCCCGGGCGACGGCGCCCTCTTCCGCGAGGCGGCGGAGTTGGCGCCCATATTCCTTCCGCCGCTTGGCCGAAAGCGCCTCGCGCGGATCGAGGCCCGTCCGGAAGACCGCGCGCCGGTGCACGCCGACGAGCGTCACCGCCCGTCCCGATGCCTCGGCGGCGGCAAGCAGCGCCTTTGCCGCCGCTCCGTCGAGGGCGAGATCGGGGACGACCAGCGCCGCCCTCCTGGCAGCCTCGATCAGGCCCCCGGCCGCGTCGGCGGAAGCGAGCAGCGGCACGCCGAGCGGGCCATAGTCGTGGCTCCAGATTCGGAGCGCCGGCGCGACCCGTCCGAGGCGCGTCCACGTGACCGGGGCAAGACCGATCAGCCGGCCGCCGGCCTCCCGCACGGTCGCGACCGCCACGCCGCTTCCGAAGCGCTGCGCGGCCGCGCGCACGAAGGGCGATGCGAACAGCGGATTGTCATCCATGGCGTAGCTGGAAAGCCTATCCCACTCGCCGGTCAGCGCATCGGCTTCTCCGATCGGCACGACCTCTGCGCGAACGGCGCGCAGCGGCGGCACGGCAGCCCGACGGCTTGCACGCTCGGCAGGATCGAGGACGAGGCCCGCTTCGGCCATTTCAGTTCGCCTCGATGGCGCGCACCGGCCTCAGCGCGTCGAGGATCGAGCAGCGGATGCCGAGGCGCACATAGGTGACGTAGTAGAGGACGAGCGCCTCGAGGACGAGCGCGATGGTCGTTGCCGTCGCCGCGCCCATCAGCCCGTAATTCGGGATGAGCGACACGTTCAGTGAGACGTTGAGGATGAAGGTCGCGGTATAGACCGCCGCGCAGATGCCCTGCTGCCCGGCCATGATGAGGAGGGTCTCCGCCGGCCCGATCGCCGCGCGGAAGATGAGCCCGATCGCAAGCACGAAGAGGAGCGGATAGCCCTCCGCGAAGCTCGCCCCGAAGAGGAGGAGGAGCGGCTTCCCGAGGAGCAGCATCACCACGACCATCGCCAGCGACGGCCAGAAGGTCCAGTGCAGCGTGTCGCGCGTGAAGGCGGCGAGCCGGGCATGGTCGCCGGCCGCGTAGTAGGCCGAGAAGCGCTGCGCCCCGCCGGCGCGCACCGCGAAATAGACGAAATGGACGAGGGCCAGCGTCTTCACCGTGGCGAAGTAGATCGCCACCTTGTCCGGCGTCATCATCCAGCCGACGACGAGGATGTCGACATTGGTGAGGAGGTTGAAGAAGCCCTCGACGATGAAGATCGGCAGCGCGATGCTCGCCCAGAAGAGCGGCCGGTAGCGGCGCTCGCCGAGCGGCACGACCTTGCGCACGCGGAGATGGATGATGAGGAGCTGGCCGAGCGTCGTGACGTAGGTGCCGATGATCGAGGCGCCCATCGCCGTCACCGCGTCGGCGGCGTAGCCGAGCTCGATCGCGAGCCACATGAAGACGATGATCAGGCCCGGCCGCACGATGTAGGTCGGCCACAGGCTGAGGTCGGCCCAGGAGAAGCCGCGCGACACGCCCTCGTTGACCTCGCCGACCGCGAGCATCGGCAGCGTGATCGCGCCGAGATAGAGCGGCAGCAGGTAGTAGTTGGCGAAGACGTCGGAGAAGGCCCATAGGCCGAGCACGCCGACGACCGCGAAGAAGGTCGAGGTGACGAAGCCGTAGAAGCCGCTGCCGACGATGGCGCCGGCGAGCAGCGCCTTCTCGCCCTTGACGGTGTATTCCGGGATGAGCCGCACCACCACCGTGCCGAAGCCGAGGCAGGTGAGGTTGCCGAGGATGACGGCGACGACCCAGACGACGACGAAGACGCCGTACTCGAAATCGCCCATCCAGCGGGCGAGCAGGATCTGGCTGAGATAGGCGATCGCCGCGCTGATCACCCGCACCGCGAAGGTGACGAAGGCGATGCGCTGCGACACCGAGCGGTCGTCCGTGCCGCTGATGATGTTGTCGGCGATGCGGGCATAGGGCGCGAGCCGCGCTCCCATGCGGGCGCTGAACATACGCTCGACGGCACCGGCGAGGTTGATGCGCAAGGTCCGGCCTCTTCTCGAAGGGGGTCCGCCTCGACCCTTTCCCGGATCGGATCGATTTTATGAAATCTTCTCCGATCTGCCGGTATCAATAGGATCTGCCGACCCCAAGTACAGTTAAGGGCCGATGAACCTTGCCGGCAGGGTTAACGGAGGCTGTTGCGGGCGCCGGGACTAGAGCCGGATGTCGCCGGCGACGATGGCCGCGTGCAGCGCCGCGTCGAGCGGTACATAGGCCCCCCGTTCCGGATGGTCGAAATAGAGCGGATCGGCGATCTCCCGCGGGTCGAACCCCTCCTTCACCAGAACGATCTTGCGCTGCTTGAAGGTCGAGGTCGCCTCGATCGCCGCCTGCAGCCGGACGAAGACCGGCCGCGCATAGGGCGACAGGCTCGCATGAATGTGATCGCGCAGGCCGCGGAGGTCCGGCGCACCCTGGACGACCAGCGCGGCCATGCCCGCGCGCCCCTCCGTCCCCGGCACCGCGACGCCGTAGACATTGGCCTCCTCGACCCCCGGGAAGCGCGTGATCGTCTCGGCCACCTCGAGCGTCGACACGTTCTCCCCCTTCCAGCGGAAGGTATCGCCGGTCCGGTCGACGAAATGGAAATAGCCCCGTCCATCCCGACGCATCAGGTCGCCGGTGCGGAACCAGGCATCGCCCTTCTCGAACACGTCGCCGAGCACCTTGCGCTCGCTCTCCGCCCGGTCGGCATAGCCCTCGAAGCGCTGTCCCGGCCGGCGCGGATCGACGACGATCTTCGAGATCATCTCGCCGACCTCATCCGGCCCGCATTCGATGCAGCGTCCGTCCGGGTCGCGCATCGGCGCAGGCCCGTCCGGATCGAGACGCACGTTGCGGATCGGGAAGAGCCGCTTCAGCCACCACGGAATGCGGCCGACCGCGCCCGGCTCCTCGTCGAAATTGAAGAGGAGCGCATTGCCCTCGGTCGCCGCGTAGAATTCCCGGATATGGGGGATGCGGAAGCGCGTCCGGAAGGCCGGCCACACGTCCGGCCGCATGCCGTTGCCGCAGCAGAGCCGCAGCCGGTGCGCCTTCTCCTTCGGATGCGCCGGCGCATTGACGAGGTAGCGGCAGAGCTCGCCGATATACTGGAAGAGCGTGCAGTTCTGGTCCGTGACGTCGTCCCAGAACTGGCTGGCCGAGAACCGGTCGCGGATGAAGACCGAGCCGCCCGCCATCAGCGGCGCGCCGATCGCGATCACCCCGCCGACGGTATGGTAGAGCGGCAGGCAGTCATACATGCGGTCGTCGGCCCGCGCGCCCATCACCGCGGCGAAGGCGGTCATCGCGCCGAGCACGCGATAGTGATTGACGTTGGCGGCCTTGGGCATGCCGGTCGTGCCGCTCGTATAGATGAAGAGGCAGCGGTCATCGAGGGTCAGCGCCGGCCGCTCCGCCGCCGGGATCGGCCCATCGGGCAACGCCGCCACCGCCGTATCGATGCGGTCGGCGGCCGCCGCCGTTCCGCCATGGCGCCAGACCTTTGCGGTGCCCTCGACAAGGCCATGGGTGCTGGCGAAGGCCTCGGCCAGTTCCTCCGCCACGATGACATGCTTCGGCGCGACGAGGTTGATGCCGTGCGCCAGCGCCGCGCCGCGAAGGTTGGTGTTGAGGAGCGCCGTCACGCCGCCGGCCCTGGCTATGCCGAGCCACACCGCCGGATATTCCGGCCGGTTGGGCATGAGGAGCGCGACCACGTCGCCCTTGCCGACGCCATTCGCCATCGCCCAGCGGGCATAGCGGTTGGCGCGGGCGTTGAAGCCGGCATAGGTAAGCGATTCGCGCGCCGAGAGCAGCGCGAGCTTCTCGCCGTGACGCGCCGCCAGTTCCTCGGCAACGTTGGGGAAAGTGCGCGACCGGCGACGGGCCATGGGCGTCACGCGCCTGAGCACGCGGAACATGATGCGCGCGAAGGTAAGATCGTCGCGAAGGTCGGCCAGCCAGCTCATGCCCGGTCCGTAGGCCCTCCCGCCTCCAACCCGCGCCCGTCCCTGCCCCACTTGACCTTGGCATCGGCGGGCGGAGAAATCCAACTCCATGAACGAGACCGAAGCAGGGCCGGTGCCTCCGCCTTTCTCGACCGCCGATGCGATGCTGGATGCCCGCGACCTCGCCTGCCCCCTGCCGGTGCTCCGGGCCCGGAAGCGCCTTGCCGGCCTGCCCGCGGGCGCCCGGCTCCTCGTCGAGGCGACCGACCCCATGGCCGCCCTCGACCTCCCCCATCTCTGCCGGGAGGACGGCCATCGCCTGCTCGCCAGCGATACGGAGGGCAGGATCCTGCGCTTCCTGATCGAGAAGGGCGCGTGAGCGCCGGCGTTTCACATGGCTGTCGCACTTCCCCTTCAGCCTTCGCCCGGCTAAGCTAAGCGCCTCTATTCAGAGGGGAATACGGAGTCGCCTCGTGAATATCGCGGTTTCGCCGGGGTCCAATCCGGCGCTCGTCCTCAATGCGGACTACCGGCCCCTCAGCTACTACCCGCTGTCGCTCTGGTCGTGGCAGGATGCCATCAAGGCGGTCTTCCTCGACCGCGTGAACATCGTCTCCGAATACGAGGTCGCCGTTCGCAGCCCGTCCTTCACGATGAAGCTGCCCTCGGTCGTGTCGCTGAAGTCCTACGTCAAGCCGGCGCGCAACCCGGCCTTCACGCGGTTCAACGTGTTCCTGCGCGACCGCTTCGAGTGCCAGTATTGCGGCGGCGGCGACGATCTCACCTTCGACCACGTCATTCCGCGCTCGCGCGGTGGCCAGACGACCTGGGACAACGTCGTCGCGGCCTGCTCCGGCTGCAACCTGCGGAAGGGTGGCAAGGCCCCGAACGAGGCCCGCATGTGGCCGTCCCAGATGCCGTACCAGCCCTCGGTCGCCGACCTGCACAATAACGGCCGGCTCTTTCCGCCGAACTACCTGCACGACAGCTGGCTGGACTATCTCTACTGGGATACCGAGCTGGAGCCGTAGACCGCCCGCCGGGCTCGCATCGGGAAGGGTCGATCGTCTCGATCGCGCCGAACCTCCGCCTTGTGGCTGGGAGGTTGTTCACCCCTCCCCCGAAGCGGGGCCTTTCGGCCCGTTGGCAAGGGTCAACGACGCGAGGCGCGATCGGTTCCGGCTCAGGCGTGCGCGTGCTTCCGCGCCGGCTCCGCCTGCCGGAAGGCGCCGAAGAGCGCGATCAGGAACAGGCCGGCCGACACCACGGCGTTCCATCCGGCGAAGGAAAGGCCGAGGAAGCGCCAGTGCGCCTCGGTGCACGAGACGACCCGGATGTGCTTGATCTGCTCGAGGAGGCTGGTGCCCGGATCGCCGCCGCCCGATGCCGCCCCGCAGCTCGCCGGGCCCGGCCAGAAGCCCCATTCGGCCCCGGCCTGGTAGACGCCGATGAAGGCGCCGACGGCGAAGGCAAGCGCCACCGCGATGAGGAGGATGCGCACCACCATCGGCCGCGTCCCGGTCACCGAAATCACCAGCGCGACGAGCGCGATCGGCAGACCGACATAATAGGGCACCCGCTGCTGCAGGCAGAGCGCGCAGGGAATGTAGCCGCCTACGATCTGGAAGCCCCAGGCGGTCAGGATGGTCGCGAGCCCGATGACCAGGACGACCGCGGGCGCGGCCCAGTCGCGGCGGAGAAGTTCGGTCATCGCGTCGGCAACTCCGGGTGGTTCAGGCGAACCTGACGGCGACATAGAGCAGAATGATGGCGGCCGCCACCGCGCTCGCGATCATGCCGAGGCGCTTCTCGATGAATTCCTGGATCGCCTCGCCATAGCGCCGGAGCAGCCAGGCGAGGGCGAAGAACCGCGCGCCGCGGGCAATCACCGCCGAGGCGATGAATAGCCCGAGATCGATGTTGAGGGCGCCTGACAAGATCGTGACCACCTTGATCGGCGGCAGGTGGGCGAGCCCGGAGGTCACCAGCATCAGGAGCACCGCGTCGCGGTCGGTCGAATTGCGCATGGCCTCGAAGGCGTCGAGCTTGCCGTAGAACTCGAGGATCGGCTTCGCCACCGCCTCATAGGCGTAGTGCCCGAGCATCCATCCGGCGATCCCGCCAAGCACCGAGGCGACCGTCGCCACCAGCGCATAGCGATAGGCCCGGTCGCGCCGCGCGATGACCATCGGCACGAACAGCACATCGGCGGGAATGAGGAAGATCGAGCTTTCGACGAACGCGATCACCGCCAGCCAATATTCGGCGGTCTTGCGCGCGGCGAGCGCGAGGGTCCAGTCGTAAAGCCTGCGAAGCACGGGGGCCTGTCTATCGCGCCGCCGCCTTCGCTGGCAAGCGGCAGCCGCGAGGCTTGGTTGACCGCCCCTCCCGCTTGCTCTATCCCGGCGCCCGCGCCCCTGTGGCGGAATTGGTAGACGCGACGGACTCAAAATCCGTTGCCCGCAAGGGCGTGCCGGTTCGATTCCGGCTAGGGGCACCATTCCTCCCGAGCATCCCCGAAGCGGTCGCCGGCCGGCAGGCCGGTTTTGCAGCCCTGCGGCCGGGCGAATACACTCGCGCCGGCTCCTGGCAGGAACGCTTCCTTGAAACTCGATCCCATCGACCTTCGCATTCTCGCCGAAGTGCAGCGCGACGGCCGCATCACCAAGGTCGCCCTCGCCGAGCGGGTCGGCCTCTCCGCCACGCCCTGCTGGAACCGCCTGCGCCGGCTCGAGGATGCCGGCATTATTTCCGGCTACCATGCCCATGTCGCGGCCCGCGCCGTCGTCTCGATCACGCTGATCTTCGTGGAGATCAAGCTCGCCGGCCATCGCAAGCCCGATTTCGACCGCTTCGAGCGCGCCGTCCGCCAGGTGCCGCAGATCATCTCCTGCTGGGCGACCGGCGGCAGCATCGACTACCTGCTCCGCGTCGTCGCCCGCGACATAGCCGCCTATCAGGAGATCATGGACCGCCTGCTCGCCGAGGAGGTCGGCATCAGCCGCTACTTCACTTTCGTCGTCACCAAGACCGTCAAGGACGACCCGGTCCTGCCGATCGCCGAGGCGCTGCGGCCGCCGGCGGTGGCGCGATGATTCTTCGGCCCGCTTCACCGGCGGCCGGATGATTACCCGGCAGGAAGCGGCCAAAGAGCCTCCCTTTCCGGCGCTCTTCCTTACGCTTCCCGCCAACCCCTTCCCTGCAATTGGAACCGCCCGCCATGCTCAACCGCGGCAACGAACTGGACGCCTGGGACCGCGACCACTTCTTCCACCCCTCCACCCACATGGGCATGCATGCCCGCGGCGAGAGTCCCAACCGCATCATGGCCGGCGGCGAGGGCGTCTACGTCGTCGACATGCAGGGCCGCAGGAGCCTCGACGCCTTTGCCGGGCTCTATTGCGTCAACGTCGGCTACGGGCGGAAGGAGATCAGCGACGCCATCGCCGAGCAGGCCCACAGGCTCGCCTACTATCACGCCTATGCCGGCCACGGCAGCGAGCCGTCGATCCAGCTCGCCAAGATGGTCATCGACCGCGCCCCGAAGGGCATGAGCCGGGTCTTCTTCGGCCTCTCCGGATCGGATGCCAACGAGACCAACATCAAGCTCGTCTGGTACGTCAACAACGTCCTCGGGCGGCCGGAAAAGAAGAAGATCATCTCCCGCTGGCGCGGCTATCACGGCTCCGGCGTCATGACCGGCAGCCTCACCGGCCTCGAGCTCTTCCACAAGGCCTTCGACCTGCCCCGCGCCCCCATTCTCCACACCGACGCGCCCTACTACTATCGCCGTACCGACCGCGCGATGAGCGAGGAGGCCTTTGCCGACCAGTGCGCCGCCCGGCTGGAGGAGCTGATCCTCGCCGAGGGCCCCGATACCGTCGCCGCCTTCATCGGCGAGCCCGTGCTCGGCACCGGCGGCATCGTGCCCCCGCCCGCGACCTACTGGGCGAAGATCCAGGCGGTCCTCAAGCGCTACGACATCCTCCTCATCGCCGACGAGGTCGTCACCGGCTTCGGCCGTCTCGGCTCGATGTTCGGTTCCGACCACTACGGCATGGAGCCCGACCTCATCACCATCGCCAAGGGCCTCACCTCCGCCTATGCTCCGCTCTCCGGCGTCATCGTCTCGGAGAAGCTCTGGAACGTCCTGGTCAAGGGGTCCGACCAGCTCGGCGTCATCGGTCATGGCTGGACCTATTCCTCGCACCCGCTCTGCGCCGCCGCCGGCGTCGCCAACCTGGAGCTGGTCGACAGCCTCGGCCTCGTCGCCAATGCCCGCGAGGTCGGCGCCTATTTCAAAGCCGCCCTCGTCGACGCCCTCGGCAGGAATCCGATCGTCGGCGACATCCGCGGCGAGGGCCTGCTCGCCGCCGTGGAACTGTCGCCCGATCCGGCAAGGGGCGCGCTCTTCGACCCCGCCCTCAAGGTCGGCCCGAAGGTGGCCGCGGCGCTGCTCGAGCGCGGCGTCATCGGCCGCGCCATGCCCCAGGGCGACATTCTCGGCTTCGCGCCGCCCCTTTGCCTCACCCGCGAGGAAGCGGACGTCGTCGTCGCCGCCACCAAGGGGGCGATCGAGGCGGTCGCCGCCACCCTGCCGGCGCGCGCCTGACCCGCGCGCCAGTGGCGCGCCTCCCCGTCTCTTGCTAGGTTGCAGCGCAGCGAAGGCCGCCGGCGACCGGCCGACCGCGTCCGGCGTGAAGGCGGGTCAAACGATGCCGAACGACAAGCTCGACGCCTACGACATCCGCATCCTCGCGCTCCTGCAGAGGAACGGGCGGATCAAGAAGGTCGACCTCGCCGCCGCGATCGGCCTGTCGCTCAGCTCCTGCTGGGACCGGCTGCGCAACCTCGAAGAAGCCGGCTACATCCGCGAGTACCGTGCCGAGATCAATCTCGAGCGGCTGGTGAAGACCGAGCTGGTCATCGCGACGATGACCCTGGAGCACCACACCAGGCGCGACTTCGCGCGCTTCGAGAAGGCGATCGAGTCGATCCCGGAGGTCGTCACCTGCTACGCCGTCGGCGGCGGCATCGACTACGTGCTCCACATCGTCGCCCACGACATCGAGCACTACCAGCGGCTCATCGACCGCATGCTCGAGATGGAGATCGGCATCTCGGTCTATTTCACCTACGTCGTCACCAAGACCGTGAAGCGTTTCGAAGGCATGCCCATCGCCGAGCTCCTCGACCGCCCGGCGCCGTCAACGCCCGACGTCCGCGCTGCCCGCCGCGTTCCGGCGAACTGAGGGTCAGCGGAGCACCGGCTCCGCGTAGAACGGTATCCGCTCGACCCGCGGCGACCAGGTGCCGGCGGCAATGAGCCCGCGCACATGCGCGGCGACTTGCTCCAGCGTGGCGAACCAGACGTCGCCCTTGCCCATCATGTGCTCGACGAGGTCGCCGATCGCGCGCGCCTGTGCCGGCCGGCCACTGACGGCGGGATGCCAGACCGGGACGAACAATCCACCGATCTCGTGGAGCGCGTCGAACTCCGCCCGGTAGACGGCCAGCGCCCGCGACGGTGGCGAGATGTTCATCAGGTAGTCGAAGGCGCGCGCCGAGACGTACTGGCTGTAATCGTCGACCGAGGCCGGTGGCGGCAGCTCTACCAGCCTGCCGGCCTTGCTCTCCAGGAGGATCGGCACGTCGTCGGCAAAGAGCGAGGAATCATAGGCAAACCCCGCCTCGATCAGGAGGTCGAAGCTGTTCTCCGACAGCCCGTAATAGGGCGCGCGGTAGCCGGCGGGGCGCCGCCCGGTGATCGACACGATCCGCTCGATGCCCATCATCAGCGCCTCGCGCTCGGCCTCGCGGCTCTGCCCGCTCGGCCATTCGTGGAAATGGCCGTGATGCGCGATCTCGTTGGCGCCGCCGAGGATATGCTCCACCGAGGGCCGATAGGTGTCCGCCACCCAGCCCGGCACGAAGCAGGTGATCGGCACGCCATAGCCCTTGAAGAGGTCGACCAGCCGCGGCAGCCCGACATGCGGGTCGTAGCGCATATGCGCCAGCGCCGCGATCGCGCCGGGCGCCTTCGCCCGCTGGCTGGCATGGACGACGCTGTCGGCATCGACGTCGAAGGAGAAGGCGACCGCCGACCGGGCGCCGTTCGGCCAGGGCGGAGACCTGCCCGTCATGCGCTGGTCCTCACGCCGCCGTCCATGAACAGGCGCTTCAATTCGTCCAGCTTCACCTCCGCCACCGGACAGTCGAGCGCCTCGCGGCCGCGCACCAGCACCGCGACGCGGGTGGCGAGCGCCAGCGCCTTGTTGACGTTCTGCTCGACGAGCAGGATCGGGATGGCGAGCTCGCGATGGATGCGCGCGATCGCGTCGAACACCGTGTCGACCATGACCGGCGACAGGTCGCTGCTCGGCTCGTCGAGAAGGAGGATCCTCGGCTTCAGGAGAAGCGTCAGGCCGATCGAAAGCATGCGCCGCTCGCCGCCGGACAACGTCCGGGCGAGCACCTTCCGCTTCTCCTTGATCCGCGGGAAGAGGGCGAAGACCTCCTCGACATCGGCGGCGAAGTTCTTCGGGCGCAGGAAGGCGCCCATCCTGAGGTTGTCCGCCACGCTGAGGTCGGGGAACACGTTCCGCGTCTGCGGCACGTAGCCGATGCCCTCCGCCGCGCGGCGGTGCGCCGGCCAGCGCGTCGCATCGGCGCCCGCGAAGGCGATCCGCCCGCCGAGGATGCGGGTGAGGCCGGCGGACGTCTTCAGCACCGTCGACTTGCCCGAGCCGTTGGCGCCGAGCACCGTGAGGATCTCGCCCGCATGGAGGCGGATGCTCGTCTCGTTCAGCACGGTGATCAGCCCGTAGCCGGCGGTGACCCTGTCGAGTTCGAGGACCGGCGCGCTCATCCCTGCCTCATGCCGGCTGCCCGAGGTAGGAGCGGATGACGTCGTCATTGGCGCGGATCTCCGCCGGCGTGCCCGTCGCGATCATGCTGCCGGCGTCGAGGACATAGACCCGGTCGCAGACGCTGGAGATCATCTCCATGTTGTGCTCGACGATCAGGATCGACCGGCCCTCGTCGCGGAGCAGCTTCAGGAACGCCACCTGCTGGTCGATGAGCACCGGATTGACGCCCGCCGCCGGCTCGTCGAGGAGCAGGATCTTCGGGTCCGCCATCAGGAGCACGCCCATGGTCAGGAGCTTCTGCTGGCCGCCCGAAAGCGCCCCGGCAATCCCGTTCGCCTTGTGCAGGAGGTCGAGGCGCTTGAGGATCGCGACCGCCCGCGCCTCGTTCGCCTTCTCGGCTTCGGCGACCGTGCCGGGGCGCAGGAACAGGTCGAAGAGCCGCTCGCCCGGCTGGTTCCCCGCCCCCGCCATCATGTTGTCGAAGACGGTCAGCCGCTGGGCGAGGCGCGGCACCTGGAAGGTGCGCCCGAGCCCGCGCGCGGCTACGCCCGCGATGCTGCCGAGCGGTAGCGGCCGCCCGTCGAGCTCGACCCTGCCCGACTTCGGCACGTGCACGCCGGCGATCACGTTGAGGAGCGTCGACTTGCCCGAGCCGTTCGGCCCGACGAGGCCGACGATCTCTCCCGCGCCCACCGTGAGGCTCGCATCCTTCAGCGCCTGGAAGCCGCCGAAGGCGACGCTGACCTCAGCGACCGTCAACATCGCGCACCTCCCGCGTCTCGGGGAAAAGCCCCTGCGGCCGGAAGAGGAACATGAGCACCAGCACCAGCCCGAAGACCGCGAGGCGGAGATTGGCGACGAGGTCGGAGGGCAGGCCCGACCATTCCGCCATGAACCGCGTCGAGACGCTGAGGAGGATGAGGATCGCCGCGCCGATCACGACGCCGATGTTCCGGCCCGGCCCGCCGAGGATCACCGCCGTCCAGACGAGGAACGTGTCGGTGACGAGGAACGAGGTCGGCGCGATGTAGCCGACGACGTAGCCGAAGAGGATGCCGGCCGCCGCCGCCATTGCCCAGGTCACCACCGTGACCTTCATGCGGTAGGCCATCGGATTGCGCCCGAGCGTCGCCGCCAGCACCTCGTCCTCGCGGATCACGCGGAGCATGCGGCCGAGCGGCCCGCGGCTGATCCGCTGGCCGACCAGGTAGGCGACGACGAGGAGCCCGACCGCGAGGCCGAGCGCGAGGTTGCGGTCGCCGAGCCGCGATATGGTGACGCCGTCGGCGCCGCCGGCGATCGAGGGCACGTTCAGCATGGTCAGCCGGAAGAGCTCGCCCGCGCCGAGCGTGATCAGCGCCCAGTAGTCCTGCGACTGGCGCCGCGCCGGCAGGATCACGAGCAGGCCGACGAGCGGCGCCGCGACGAGGCCGGCAAGGATGCCTGCCCACCACGGGATGCCCGCCTCGATGCCGATGCCGACCGCGTAGGCGCCGATCGCGAAGGGCAGGATCTGGCCGAAATTGACCAGCCCCGTCATGCCGAACTGGATGTTGAGGCTGATCGCCATGACCGACCAGATGGCGATGATGGTGAGCGCATAGATGGCGAAGCTGATCATCCGCCCGCCCTCACGCGTTCGCCGGCCGGACGCTTGCCGGCCTGAGCACGAGGACGACGACCATGGCGAGCACCGCGATATAGTCGCGGAACTGGCTCGGCACGAACCAGGGATCGCCGCCGAGCAGCGAGCCGAAATCGACGGCGATGACGACGTTCTGCGCGAGCGACAGGACGAAGGCGCCGATCACCGCGCCGAAGACGTTGCTGAGCCCGCCGATGGTCACCGCCGCGAAGACCGGAAGCAGGATGATCAGGTCCATGTTCGGCTGGAGCCGCGTCTCCAGCGCGATCAGCGAGCCGCCGATCGCCGCGTAGGCGCCGGTGACGAACCACATCAGGCGGATCATGCGGTCGCCCGGAATGCCGCGCGTCACCGCGAGGTCGTAGTTGCTGGCGAGCGCCCGCAGCGCCGAGCCGTGGCGCGTGTGGTAGAGGAAGAGCTGGAGCAGCACCATGAAGCCGACGGTGGCGAGCACCACGATCAGGTCGAGCGAGGTGAAGATCGCGCCGCCCACCTGGATGGTGGAGCTGCTCGTCTCGATGATGATGGCGGAACCGCCGAAGACCGAGGCGATGATCGCGCGGATGAAGAGTGCCACGCCCCAGGAGACGATCATCTTGCCCTCCGGCGCGATCGCCCTGAGCCGGCTGAAGACGAGGGCGTCGACCAGCACGGCCAGCCCGCCGACCAGCACCGCACCGACGGCGATGGCCGCCACGATCGGCAGGCCGAGCTTGGTCCCGGCATAGGTCGCGTAGCCGCCGACCACGGCATACTGGATATGGGCGAAGTTGGCGAAGCGCAGGATCGAGTAGGACAGTGCGATGCCGACCGCGATGATCGCGATCTCGCTCCCATAGACGATCGAGTTGACGAGAACCTGTAGCACGCACCCTCTTCGGCCGCCGGCGATGGTCGCATCATGAACATGGCCGGGCAAGCGCCCGGCCATGCGGCATTCGCGGAGACGGCGTTTCCGCCGGCGCCTACTGGATGGTCCCGACGGTCTCGAACTTGCCGTCCTTGTACTCGATCAGGTCGAGCGGCGGATCGATGCGCTGGCCGCGATCGTCCCAGGCGATGGCGCCTGTCGCCCCGACATAGCCCTTCACGGCATTGGGCAGCTCGGCGGCGATCGCCTTCGGATCCTCGCCGACCTTGGCCATGGCCGCGGCGAGCACCTTCAGCGCGTCATAGCCATAGTAGATGTGGGCGAGCGGCTCCTCGCCCGGCCACTTGGCCTTGTAGGCGGCGAGCACCGCCTTGCCGGTATCGTTGCTGTAGCCGCCATTGTCGACACCGGACAGCTTGCCGTTCATCCACGCATCGTTCTCGACGGTGAAGATCGAGGGATAGGCCGCGAACCACGGTACGTTCAGGCCGAGCTCGCGCGCGTTCTTGAAGATGGTGCGCGAATCGTCGCCGTAGCCGGCGCTGATGATCGCCTCGGGAGCCGCCGCGACGACGCTCTGCATGTCGGCGCGGTAGTCGGGTTGCCCTTCGGTATAGGCGACCGACTTCACCACCTTGCCGCCGGCCTCCTTGAAGGCCGCGCCGGCGGCGTCGGCGACGCCGAGGCCGAAGGTGTTGTTCGGAACCACCGTGGCGACCGTCTTGATGCCCTTCTTGGCAATGTACTTGCCGAGCTCCTTGCCGAGGATGTCGTCGAGCGGGAGGATCGAGAAGAGCGTGCCCGGATAGTCGCCGAGCTTGGCGGAGCTCGACGAGGTGTTGATGAGCACCTTGCCTTCCTGCTTGGCGAGTTCGGCAACCGCGATCATCAGGCTCGAGCCGCCGAACATGATCACCGCCGGCACCTTGTCGACGTCGTAGAGCTTGGTCGCCGCGGTCAGGGCTTCCTGCGTCTTGTACTCGGAATCCTCGACGATCAGCTTGATCGTCTTGCCGCCGATGCCGCCGGCCTTGTTGATCTCGTCCGCGGCGATCTCGACGCCCCGCGCCATCTGGACGCTGGTATTGACGTCCTGGCCGGTGAGGTTGGCGATGACGCCGATGGTGATGTCCTCGGCCATGACCGGGCTCATGCCCGCCATTGCGAGGGCCGCGGCGCCGATGGCCGCGAGCATGGTGTTGCGCTTCATGGTGTCCCCGTTCCCTTTATCTTCGGAGGCCTCTAATGCGTTCGAACCCGTCGGAGCCGATGCCCATCCGGGCTGCCGGCCAGCTTGCAAACCTTAGACCAAGGAACGAGCCCAAGCGTCGAAAATCCGATTGAGCCGCCGAAGGATTATCGCGAAGCCGGGACCCTGCCGAAGCAATTTTCCCGGCTCCACCGAGGTCGTGCGCACCTCACGCCGCGGAGCCTCTATTCTCGCCCGTCTGCCCGTCGGCGCGCCATGCCATGCCGGGCGAAGCGATACCGGAAAGAGCCATGAGCCCACGCAAGATCATCATCGACACCGATCCCGGTCAGGACGACGCCTTCGCCATGCTCCTCGCCCTCGGCTCGCCGGAACTGGAGGTCGTCGCCGTGACGGCGATCGCCGGGAACGTGCCGGTGTCGAAGACCGAGCGGAACGCGCGCCAGATCCTCGAGCTCGCCGGCCGGCCCGATATCCGCGTCGCGCCCGGCTGCACGCGGCCGATGGTGAAGCCCCTTAAGACCGCGGAATACGTCCATGGCGACAGCGGGCTCGAGGGCTGGGAGCTGCCCGAGCCCTCGACCCCGGCGCTTCCCGTCCACGGCGTCGACCTGATCATCGACACCGTCATGGCCGCGCCGGCGGGCGAGATCACCCTCTGCCCGCTCGGGCCGCTCACCAACATCGCCATGGCGCTGATCAAGGAGCCGCGCATCGCGCCGCGCCTCCGCGAGATCGTCCTGATGGGCGGCGGCTACTTCGAGGGCGGCAACACGACGCCCTCGGCCGAGTTCAACATCTTCGTCGACCCGCACGCCGCCCACGTTGTCTTCACCTCGGGCGTGCCGCTCACCATGGTGCCGATCGACTGCACCTACAAGGCCATCCTGACCCCCGCCTGGCTCGAACGCCTGAAGGCGGTCGGCAAGCGCACCGCACTCGCTGCCGCCGGCCTCGCCGAGTTCTACCAGCGCTACGGCAACCAGAAATTCGGCACCGATTCCTACCCGCTGCACGACCCTTGCGTCATCGGCTACCTGCTTCGGCCGGGCATCTTCGGAGGCCGCAAGTGCTTCGTCGAGATCGAGATCACCTCGCCGGTCACCATGGGCGCGACCGTCGTCGACTGGTGGAACGTCACCAAGCGGGAGCCCAACTGCATGGTGCTCCGCGACCTCGACAATCCGGCCTTCTACGACCTGATGCTGGAGCGGATCGCGCGCCTGCCCTGAGGGGCGTCAGTCCTTGACGACGAGCGTGCGCGGGAAGTCCGTCAGGATTTCGGGCGCGCCGGCCTCGGTGACGCGGAACGTCTCGCTCAGCTCGAAGCCCCAGTCGTCCTGCCACATGCCGAGGATCATGTGGAAGCACATGTCCGGCCTGAGCACTGTGCGGTCCCCCTGCCGCAGGCTCGCCGTGCGCTCGCCCCAGTCCGGCGGATAGTTGAGGCCGATGGAATAGCCGATGCGCGAGGCCTTTTCGTAGCCGGCCCTCGCGATCACGCGCCGCCACGCCGCCTCCACTTCCTCGCAGGTGACGCCGGCGCGGGCCGCGCCGAGCGCCGTGTCGAGCCCCTCCTCGACCACCCCGCTGAAGCGGCGGAGCGCCTCAGGCGGGCGGCCGAAATAGACCGTGCGGGCGAGCGCCGCATGGTAGCGGTTGTGGCACCCGCCGAGCTCCAGGTAGCCGACCGTATCCGCCTGGTAGCGGTCGCCCGACCAGGTGAGGTGCGGCGCCGCGCTCTTCGCCCCGGTCGGCACCGAAGGCAGGGCCGCCGGATAGTCGCCCCAGAAATCCGCCGTGCCGCCGATCTGGGCCGCCATGATCGCCGCCACCGCGTCGTTCTCGCGCACGCCCGGCGCCACCGCCTCCATGCCCGCCGCCATGGCGCGCGACACGATCGCCGCCGCGCCCCGCATCATCGCGATCTCGGCGGGTGACTTGACGATGCGCGCCCACGCCACCAGCCGCGTCGCATCGGCGAAGCACGCATCGGGCAGGCCGCGCACGAGCTCGGCATGGGTCTTCGCCGTGTAGTACCAGGAATCGAGCTCCACCCCGACCGGCTTCCGCCCGCGCCCGCGCCGGATCAATTCCTCGGCGAGGAAGGATGCCGGATGCCGTTCCGGCGAATCGACGTAGGTCTCCGGATAGGGAACGATGCTCTCGTCGTTCAGGAACGTGGTCAGCGCCGCGCCCGGCGCATCCATGGCGCGCCCCACCCAGAGCGGCTCCTCGCGATCGTCCGTCACCACCACGAACTGGTGCACGTAGAACGACCAGCCGTCATAGCCGGTGAGATAGTTCATGCTTGCCGGGTCGGCGACGACCAGCGTCTCGATGCCCGCTTCCGCCATGGCCCGCTTCACGCGGGCCAGCCGCCCCATATATTCGCCGCGCGGAAACGCGCTCATGGCCCGCTCAGAAATATTCCGGGAAATCCGCCCGGAATTTCTCGATGGCGCGGATGTGGGAGCGCGGATCGGCGAGCCCGCCGATCGGCGCCTTGTTCCAGCGCTTCTCGGCCTCGACCCAGCGCTCCGGCATGGTGTTGACGGTGATGTGGGTGGCGCCGATCCGCCGCCAGTCCTCCATCTCCCTGCGCAGCTCCTCGGGGCTGCGGTCGATGATCGTCATGGTCGCCTCGATGCCGATCCTGTCCGGGTCGCGCCCGTAGGAGACCGCAAGCGCGCGCATCTTGTCGATGCTCGCCTTGCCGAAATCGTCGGCCTGGAAGTTGGGCAGCCAGCCGTCGCCGAGCTTGGCGGTGCGCCGGATGGCGGCATCGGAAATGCCGCCGATCCATACCGGGATCGGCCGCTGGACGGGCAGCGGATTGATGCCGCCGTCCTCGATCCGGTGGAACTGGCCCTCGTAGGTGATGAGGTCGTCGAGCCACAGCCGCCGCAACACCTCGATCTGCTCGTCCATGCGCTTGCCGCGATTGGGAAAATTCTCGCCGCAGGCCTCGAATTCCTCCGGCTTCACCCCCACCCCGACGCCGAGGCGGAGCCGGCCGCCGGAGAGCACGTCGACCTCCGCCGCCTGCTTGGCGACCAGCGCCGTGCCGCGCATGGGCAACACCAGCACGCCGGTTACCAGCTCGACCCGCTTCGTCACCGCCGCGAGATAGCCGAACAGGACGAGGATCTCGTGGAACATGTCCTCCGCGTCATGGACGTATTTCCAGTCGGGCCGGCTCTTCTTGTTGAGGCCGATGATCTGGTCGAAGGCGGTCAGGTGCGCATAGCCGAGCTCGTCCGCGGCCTGCGCGAAGTCCCGGACGTTCACCGGATCGAGCCCGATCTCGAATTGCGGGAAGAGCGCGCCGATCTTCATGCACCAGACTCCTTGCCGGCGCCCCGCGCCGCAGCCGCAGTCTGGCCCAGCCGTGGCCTTTCCGCGAGGGAGAAGCGCCTCTTCCCATACGGTCGCCGCAAGAGAAAATCCGGCCCGCCGCGTCTTCTGCCGAAGAAAGCCGGCCGGCCCCGGAGGTCGGCCATGGCCCCCGACTCGCGCTCGCCGGACGAAAGCCTAGCGCGTGCGGATTTCTTGCCGGTCCTTTGCCGATCGTAACCACGTCGGTGCGCGGCGACGCCTCTCCCTCCAGCGGCCTTCCGCCATCCCCGCGAAATGCCGTGGTTAACGTTTACGGGAAAATTCAACGAAAAACCGAGATACGGATTCAGCCATTCTTGAATTGTGCCTGCTACGACGGCGCTTCGTAGGCAATCTGGCAGGATTCTCGGGTGTCCACCATGCTGAATGCTTTCATTTCCCGCCTCGTCGGCAAGGTCCGCGGCTTCGGCGCCGACCGGCGCGGCAATGTCGCCATGATCTTCGGCATCGCCGCGGTACCGACCATCCTCGCGGTCGGCGGCTTCATCGACTACGAGCGCGGCTCGCTGGCGCGCGCCCAGATGCAGGACGCGCTCGACGCCACCGCGCTCGCGCTGCACACCGATGCCGCGACGATGACGCAGACGCAGATGAACGACTTCGCCACCAAGTATTTCGCGGCGAACTTCGCCAACAGCGACGCCTTCGACGTCGTCGTCACGCCGAACTACGACAAGGGCGGCCCGACGGTCACCGTCACCGGCAGCGCCTCGGTCAATACGAACTTCCTCCCGATCATCGGCATCAAGAAGCTCGACATCGGCGCGGTCGCGACCACCACCTGGGGTCGCTCGCGCCTGCGCGTCGCGCTCGTCCTCGACAACACGCTGTCGATGAAGCAGGACGGCAAGATGGACGCGCTGAAGACCGCCACCACCAACCTCCTCGGCCAGCTGAAGAAGGCCGCCACGGTCGACGGCGACGTCTATGTCTCGATCATTCCGTTCGGCAAGGACGTCAACGCCGACAAGACCAACTACACCAAGAGCTGGGTGCGGTGGGACTGGACCAACTCGGACGGCAGCCTTTCGACCGAAAGCTGGGACGCCAATAACGGCAGTTGCACCGTTTCCGGGAAGAGCCCGCGCGCCACCTGCACGTCTTCGGGCTCCTGCAGCATCTCTAGCAAGACCACGCAGAGTTCCTGCACCACCCCCTCGTGCAGCATCTCGGGCAAGACCACGCAGAGCGCCTGCACCTCGGCCGGCACCTGCAGCATCTCGAGCAAGACCACGCAGAGCACCTGCACCGCGGCCGGCACCTGCAGCAAGAGCTCGTACACGAGCCAGAGCACCTGCACGTCGAACCGGGGAACCTGGACGGCGGGCGTCTGGACCACCGGCGTGTGGAGCTCGGGCGTGTGGACCGCCGGCGTCTGGACCCCCGCCGCCCACAGCACCTGGAACGGCTGCATCATGGACCGCGACCAGGACTACGACGTCCAGAACACCGCGCCGACCTCCGGCTCGACGCTCTTCCCCGCCGAGCAGTACACTGAGAACAGCGGCTGCCCCGGCAAGCTGATCGGGCTGACCTATAGCTGGACCGACCTGCAGAAGGTGGTCGACGGCATGTCGCCGGCGGGCACGACCAACCAGACCATCGGCCTGCAATGGGGCTGGCAGTCGCTGACCGCGGCGCCCTTCACCGTCCCGGCCCTCGACCCGGACTACGACTACAAGACGGTGATCATCATGCTCACCGACGGCGTGAATACCGAGAACCGGTGGAACTCCTTCGTCTCGACCGGCAACAGTGCCGTGGACACGCGCGAGCGCGCCCTCTGCACCAAGCTGCACCAGGAACAGATCACGGTCTGGACGGTGCAGGTCAATACCGGCACGGGAAAGAACAAAGATCCGACGCAGCAGGTGCTGATCGACTGCGCCAGCTCCTCGGACAAGTTCTCCGAGCTGACCACCGCCGATCAGATCATCACCACCTTCGACGCCATCGGCAAGGCGCTCACCGACCTCCGCCTCTCCAGCTGATCATGCGTCTCGTCACTGCCTTCGCGGCCGCCAGCCTCCTGGCGGCCGCATCTGCTTCCGCCGCCGACCGGCCCTCCGTCGCCGATCTCCTGCGCGCCTATCCCGCCCAGTTCAAGGCGATCGAGGGCAACGACCTCGTCTGGCAGGACGGCACGCGGATGCCGATCTCCGACGGCAAGGCGACGAAGAGCTTCGACGAGACGCTCGACCATCCCGACATCGACGACATGTTCGCCGAGCCCTACGTGAAGGGCGCGCCGGCGCATCTGCCGGCGCTCAACCAGGATCCCGGCCGCATCCGCTACGAGCCGCTCTTCCGGAAGATGTATGGCGATTGCCGCAAGGGCGGCGTCCGGCCGCATCTCCGCAAGGTCGCCTGGATGCCGTCCAAGGGTGGCGGCAGCGTGATGTTCACCACCGTCAACGGCGCCGCGGACCATCTCGAGGCGGCGATCCGCGACCTCGAGAAGCTGCCGCCCGACCTCACCAGGTACCTCGTGCCCCCGACCGGCACGCTCAACTGCCGCGTCATCGCCGGCACCAGCCGCATGAGCATGCACGCCTATGGCGCCGCCATCGACATCAACACCCGCTTCGCCGACTACTGGCTATGGGCCAGGGCGCCGAAGGCCGGGCCGATCCCCTATCGCAACCGCATCCCGCAGGCCATCGTCGACGTCTTCGAGCGCCACGGCTTCATCTGGGGCGGCAAGTGGTATCACTACGACACCATGCACTTCGAATACCGGCCCGAGCTCCTGCCGGCCGCCCGCTGAGGTCAGGCGGGCATCGCCTTCTCGACCAGCCGGACGAAGTATGACGACCCGAAGGGGATCGCCGCATCGTCGAAGTCGTAGAGCGGGCTGTGCAGGCCGGCGCTGTCGCCATTGCCGATGAAGATGAAGGCGCCCGGCCGCGCTTCCAGCATGTAGGAAAAATCCTCGCCCGCCATGATCGGCGGCGTCTCGCGATCGACGCGGGCCTCGCCGACGATCTCGGACGCGATCTCCGCGGCGAAGGCCGCCTGTTCCGGATGGTTGCGGGTCACCGGATAGTTGCGGTCGTAGTCGACCACGGCGGTCGCGCCATGGGCCGCCGCAATCTGCGCGGCGATGGCGCGGATGCGCGCGTCGACGAAATCGCGGACCGGCGCGCGCAGCGTGCGAACGGTCCCGGCCACCTCGGCAGCCGGCACGATGATGTTGTAGGCATCGCCGGCATGGAACCGCGTCGTCGACACCACCGCCGAGTCGAGCGGATCGACGTTGCGCGACACGATCGTCTGCAGCGCCTGCACCATCGCCGCCCCGACGACGATCGGGTCGACCGTCTCGTGCGGCTTCGCCGCATGGCCGCCGCGCCCGGTGATCGTGATGGTGAACTCGTCGGTCGAGGCGAGCATCGGGCCGGGATTGATGCCGAAGGTCCCGACCGCCATGCCCGGCATGTTGTGCATGCCGTAGACCTCCTGGATGTTCCAGCGGTCCATCAGCCCGTCCTCGATCATTGCCTTGCCGCCGCCGCCGCCTTCCTCTGCCGGCTGGAAGACGAGCACCGCGGTGCCGTCGAAATTGCGCGTCTCGGCAAGGTAGCGCGCCGCGCCGAGCAGCATCGCCATGTGCCCGTCATGGCCGCAGGCATGCATCTTGCCGGGAATGGTCGAGGCATAGTCTGCACCCGTCTCCTCGAGGAGCGGCAGCGCATCCATGTCGGCACGGAGGCCGACCACCCGGCCGCTTCCGTTGCCCCGGCCGTGGATGACGCCGACCACGCCCGTCCGCCCGATACCGGTCGTCACCTCGTCGACGCCGAACGCCCTCAGCTTCTCGGCGACCGTCGCCGCCGTCCGGTGCACCTCGTAGAGGATTTCCGGATGCCGGTGCAGGTCGTGCCGCCAGGCGGCGATGTCGTCGGCCAATTCGGCGAGGCGATTGACGATAGGCATGGATGCGGCTCGCGGCTCAGGCGGCGGGCGCGCGGCGCTGCAGGCCGCCCGCCCGGACGACGAAGTCGACCACCGCGTCGAGCCCGTCGCCGTTCCGCATGTTGGTGAAGACGAAGGGCCGGCTCGGACGCATCTTCCGCGCGTCGCGGTCCATGACCTCGAGCGAGGCGCCCACCATCGGCGCGAGGTCGATCTTGTTGATGACGAGGAGGTCAGAGCGCGTGATGCCCGGCCCACCCTTGCGCGGGATCTTGTCGCCGGCCGCGACGTCGATGACGTAGATGGTAATGTCGGCGAGTTCGGGCGAGAAGGTCGCGGCGAGATTGTCCCCGCCCGACTCGATCAGGATGACGTCGAGCCCGGGAAAGCGCGTCCTGAGATCCGCCACCGCGGCGAGATTGATCGAGGCATCCTCGCGGATCGCCGTATGCGGGCAGCCGCCCGTCTCGACGCCGAGGATGCGCTCCGCGGCCAACGCGCCGGAGCGCGTCAGGAACTCGGCATCTTCCTTGGTATAGATGTCGTTGGTGATGGCGGCGATGTCGTAGTCCTCGCGCAGCCGCTTGCAGAGCCGATCCATCAGTGCCGTCTTTCCCGACCCGACCGGCCCGCCGATGCCGATGCGGAGCGGCCCGTGCGCAGATTTCGTCATGAGCGGAAGAGCCTCGTATACTGGGTTTCGTGCTTCATGCTGGCAATGTCGGCGCGAAGCGCGGCGCCGCCGAGATCGTCGGGCGTGGCGCCTTCGGCGAACCGCGCCAGCTCCTCTACCATGGGCGCGAGCGCGGCGATGATGCGCTGCCCGTCGGTCTGGCCGATGGGGATTGCGCGCACGCCGGCCGAGACGAGGTTGGCGACGAAGCCGCCGGCAAAGGCGGCAAGCGCCGGGCGAAGCGGCACGCCTTCGCTCGCCGCGGCCATCGCCACGGCAACCGGATAGGCGATCGGCGTGCCGGCGGGGAAAGCTGTCGCGAGGGCCGCCAGCCGCGCATCCGGCCAGGTGGCGGCCACCGTGTCGAGAAAGGCGCGGCCCTGCGCCGTCGTCTCCAGGTGCCGCTCGCGCGAGGGCTGCAGCGCCGCGGCGAGTTCGGCCACCTCCGCCAGCGCCCGCTGGTCTCCGGCCCGCGCCGCACGCCAGGCGGCAGCGAAGAGGATCGCGTCGCTCCTCCCACCGCCGTGGCGGAGCACGTCCGCTATCCACGACTGCAGGTCCGCCGGCGTCGTGACCGTCCCGTCCTCGATCGCCCATTCGAGGCCGTGGCTATAGCTGTAGGCTCCCACCGGAAAAGCAGGCGACAGCCAGGCGAGCAGGCGCTGCAGCGCGGCGATCGCCAGCGGCTTCTCCGCCGCCGCCATGTCGAAGGCCGGCAGCGGCTCAGTCATGGTGATGGGAGTGATCGTGACCGTGATCATGGCTGTGACCGTGATCATGATCGTGCGCATGGCCATGATCGTGGTGGCCATGCTCGTGCCCGGGATGCCCATGATCGTGGTCGTGATGGTCATGCCCATGGTGGTCATGCCCGTGATGGTCATGCCCTCCCTGGGCATAGGCGCCGCCTTCCGGCTCGAAAGGCGCCCGCACATGCAGCACCGTCGCGCCGAGGCCGCGCAGCATGTCCTCGATCACGTGGTCGCGCCGGATGAAGATGAAGGCATCGCCGAGCTGCGCCGGCAGGTGGCGGTTTCCGAGATGCCAGGCGATGCGCACCAGATGCGCCGCGTCGCGCGCGATCACCCGGGTCAGCGGCTCGAAGGCCGCCTTCACCTCGACCAGTTGCCCGTCCTCGAGAGCGAGCAGGTCGCCGTCGCGAAGTGCCCGTGCCTCGGGCAGGTCGAGGAGGAATTCGAGCC
The DNA here is from genome assembly GCA_017305635.1 of Hyphomicrobiales bacterium. Lineage (GTDB taxonomy): Bacteria > Pseudomonadota > Alphaproteobacteria > Rhizobiales > Kaistiaceae > JAFKKF01. Next base: position 37,509 of record JAFKKF010000019.1, read on the forward strand.
CGTCCTCGCCCTTCATCGCCACGCGCCGACGATGGCGGGAATCGTGGTCGAGGACCACCGTGTCGACGGGCTTGCCAGCCCCGGCCTCGGCCAGACGGACGGCGCGGATCATGACGGGCACCGCTCGCCGGCGGAACGGGCGAGGATGCGGAAAAGGGGGACCGGACGCCCCGCGCGGCTTGGCTTCTGCATGGCCCGCAGTCTAAAGCAATCGCTGCGCCAATGCCACGCGGCCGCTTGCCCGCGACGGCTGGAATTTCTCGCGCCTTCCGGGCAGGATCACGGCCCATCTCCTTGCAGGGAGCACGCCCATTCCCCGGTTCCGCGGCATCCTCTTCGACAAGGACGGCACGCTCCTCGATTTCGAGGCGACCTGGGCGCCGCTCTACCGGCGGCTGGCCCTCGACCTCGCCGGCGACGATCCCGAGCGGGCCCAAAGCCTCCTTCTCGCCGGCGGCATGGACCCCGCCACCGGCCGCGTCGTCGCCGGCTCGATCCTCGGCGCCGGCACGACCCACGACATCGTCGGCCTCTGGTTTCCCGATCTCGCCGAGCCCGAATACAGCGAGATGGTCCGCCGCATAGACACCGAGTTCCACGCCCACGGCACCGGCGGCTCGGTGCCGGTCCCACGGCTCATCGCCACCATCCAGCGCCTGGTCGAGGACGGCTATGTGCTCGGCGTCGCCACCAATGACAGCACCCACGCCGCTCGCCATGCCCTTGCCGGCGTCGGCGCCGACACGCACCTGCCGCACGTCTACGGCTATGATTCGGTCCCCAACCCGAAGCCGGCGCCGGACATCGTCCACGCCTTCGCCGCCGCCGCCGGACTGGCGCCGGCAGAGGTCGTCGTCGTCGGCGACAATCGCCACGACCTCGAAATGGCCCGCGCCGCGGGCGCCGGCGCGGCCATCGGCGTGCTCACCGGCAATTCCGGCATCGCGGATCTTTCCCCGCTCGCCGACGCGGTCCTGAAGAGCATCGCCGACCTGCCTGACTGGCTCGACCGGGTCCGCGACCTCCCCTGATCGGCAACCTCATGCAGCCAATGCCGGGCCGGCCCACCTATCCCTTCGACGTGCACAGCCGCGACGTCTGGCGCATCGCGCTGCCCGCCTCCTTCGCCTTCATCACCGAGCCCCTCGTCGGCACCGTCGACGTCACCGTCATCGGCCGCCTCGGCGACCCCAATCTCCTCGGCGGTCTGGTGCTCGGCGCCGTCGTCTTCGACCTGATCTTTGCCCTCGCCTATTTCCTGCGGGTCGGCACCGCCGGGCTGACGGCGCAATCCGTCGGCGCCCGCGATCCGCATGACGGCCTCATGCACCTCGCCCGCGCCGTCGGCCTCGCCGTGGTCATCGGCCTGGCGATGATCCTCCTCTCGCCGCTCGTGGTGACCCTCGCCGACCATGCGCTCGCTCCGGCGCCGGGAGTTCGCTCCGCCCTTGCCACCTACATCCAGGTTCGCATCCTCGCCGCGCCCTTCGCGCTGACCAACTACGCCCTCCTCGGCTGGTTCTACGGTCGCGCCGCCGCGCGCACCGGCATGGCGCTGCAGATCGTCATCCACAGCGTCAACATCGCCGCGAGCCTCCTCTTCGTCTTCGGCTTCGGCTGGGGCGTCGCCGGCGTCGCCGCCGCTGCGGTGCTCGGTGGGACTACCGCCGCGATCATCGGCCTCGTCATCGCCACCCGCCATTTCGGCGGCGTCCACCGCACCCTCGCCCTCCTCCACCCGCGGGAGCTCTTCGACGCTGCGGCGCTTGCCCGCATGTTCCGCCTCAGCCGCGACGTCACCATCCGCTCGCTCGCGCTGGTCTTCGCCTATGCCTGGTTCGCCGCGGCGGGCTCGCGCGCCGGCGAGGTGATCCTCTCGGCCAACGCCGTCCTCCTCAATATCCTGATGATCTCCGGCTTCTTCCTCGACGGCATCGGCCAGGCGGCGGAGCAGCTCTGCGGCAAGTCGGTCGGCGCCAATTGGCGCCCCGCCTTCGACCGTGCCCTCCGCCTCTCCATGCGCTGGGGCCTCGTCATCGCGGTCGCGCTCGCCGCCGTCTGGTTCCTCGCCGGTGCCGCCTTCATCGATTTCCTGACCACCAGCCCGGATGTGCGGGAAACCGCTTACCGCTACCTGCCCTTCGCCGCCTGCGCATCGCTCACCGGCATGCCCGCCTTCGTCCTCGATGGCGTCCTCATCGGCGCGACCCTCAACCGCGTCATGCGGAACGGCATGCTGGTGGCGGTCGCGATCTATCTCGGCGCCGCCTTCATCCTCGAGCGTCTTCTCGGCAATGCCGGCCTATGGCTCGCGCTTCACGTCTTCTTCGTGTCGCGCGCCGTCCTCTACTGGATCGCCGTCGGGCGGAACCGGCACGGATTGTTCGCCGCGCCGGCGTCGGACCCGGCGTGAGGATCAGAACAGGAAGTAGCGCTGCGCCATTGGCAGGACGATCGCCGGCTCGCAGGTGAGCAGCTCCCCGTCGGCGCGTACCTCGTAGGTCTCCGGGTCCACCTCGATCTTCGGCGTCGCGTTGTTGTGGATCATCGATTCCTTCGAGATGCCGCGCGTATGCTTGACCGGCAGGAGCTGGCGCTCGACCCCGAGCCGCCGCCCGATGTCGTCGTCGAGCGCGGCCTGGCTGACGAAGGTCACCGAAGAGCGCGGCATCGCCTTGCCGAAGGCGCCGAACATCGGTCGGTAATGCACCGGCTGCGGCGTCGGGATGGAGGCATTCGGATCGCCCATCTGCGCCGCCGCTATGGTGCCGAGCTTCAACACCATGTCCGGCTTCACGCCGAAGAAGGCCGGCGTCCACAGGACCAGGTCGGCGAGCTTGCCGATCTCGATCGAGCCGACCCACTCGTCGAGGCCATGGGTGATCGCGGGGTTGATCGTGTACTTGGCGATGTAGCGCTTGACGCGGAAATTGTCGTTGTCGCCGGCCTCCTCCCTGAGCCGTCCGCGCTGGCTCTTCATCTTGTGCGCCGTCTGCCACGTGCGGATCAGCACCTCGCCGACCCGGCCCATCGCCTGGCTGTCCGACGAGATCATCGAGAAGGCGCCGATGTCGTGGAGGATGTCCTCCGCCGCGATCGTCTCCTTGCGGATGCGGCTCTCGGCGAAGGCGATGTCCTCGTGGATCGCGGGGTCGAGATGGTGGCAGACCATGAGCATGTCGAGATGCTCGTCGATCGTGTTCACCGTGTAGGGCCGCGTCGGGTTGGTCGAGGAGGGGAGCACGTTCGACAGCCCCGCCACCTTGATGATGTCCGGCGCATGGCCGCCACCGGCGCCCTCCGTATGGAAGGCGTGGATCGTGCGCCCCTTGAAGGCCTCGATCGTGTTCTCCACGAACCCGCTCTCGTTCAGCGTGTCGGTATGGATCATCACCTGCACGTCGTAGCGGTCGGCGACGGCAAGGCAGTTGTCGATCGTCGCTGGCGTCGTCCCCCAGTCCTCGTGCAGCTTCAGCGCCGCCGCGCCGCCGCGAATCTGCTCCTCCAGCGCCTCGGGGAGCGCGGCATTGCCCTTGCCGGCGAAGGCGAGGTTCATGGCGAAGCCGTCCGCCGCCTCGATCATGCGCGCGAGATGCCACGGGCCCGGCGTGCAGGTGGTCGCATTGGTGCCCGTCGCCGGCCCGGTACCGCCGCCGAGCATAGTGGTGACGCCCGACATCAGCGCGTCGTCGATCTGCTGCGGGCTGATGAAATGGATGTGCATGTCGAGGCCGCCGGCGGTAAGGATCTTGCCCTCGCCGGCGATCGCCTCGGTGCCCGGCCCGATGACGATGTCGACGCCCGGCTGGACGTCGGGATTGCCCGCCTTGCCGATGCCGCAGATCTTGCCGTCCCGGATGCCGACGTCGGCCTTGACGATCCCCCAATGGTCGATGATCAGCGCATTGGTGATCACCGTGTCGACGGCGCCCCCGGCGCGGGTCGTCTGCGCCTGCCCCATGCCGTCGCGGATCACCTTGCCGCCGCCGAACTTCACCTCTTCGCCATAGGTGGTGAAATCCTTCTCCACCTCGATGACGAGATCGGTGTCGGCGAGGCGTACCTTGTCACCGACGGTCGGCCCGAACATGTCGGCATAGGCGGCGCGGGAAATCCGGTAAGGCATGGCTCAGAGCTTTCCCATGATCTTCTGGTTGAAGCCGTACACCGTCCGCGTGCCGCGATAGGGAACGAGGGTGACGACGCGCTTCTGGCCCGGCTCGAAGCGCACCGCCGTGCCGGCGGGGATGTCGAGGCGCATCCCGCGCGTCTTCTCCCGGTCGAAGGCGAGGCCGGGATTGGTCTCGTAGAAATGATAATGCGAGCCGACCTGGATCGGCCGGTCGCCGGTATTGGCGACCTCCACGGTCACCACCGGCTGGCCGGCATTCAGCTCGATCTCGCCGGCAGCAGGAAAAATTTCTCCGGGAATCATCTCGCGCCCCTCAGCGGATCGGATGGTGGACGGTGACGAGCTTCGTTCCGTCCGGGAACGTCGCCTCGACCTGCACGTCGTGGATCATGTCGGCAATGCCATCCATCACCTCGGCCCGGGTGACGACGTGGGCGCCGGCCTCCATCAGGTCGGCGACCGTTCGACCGTCGCGCGCGCCCTCGACGACGAAGTCGGTGATCAGCGCGATCGCCTCCGGATGGTTCAGCTTGACGCCGCGCTCCAGCCGCTTGCGCGCGACGATGGCCGCCATGGCGATCAGCAGCTTGTCCTTCTCGCGTGGTGTCAGGTTCATCTTCCCCTCAGCAATGCCAGACCCGCGGCATGGGCGCGCCGCGGAGCTTTTCTATCAGCCGGACGAGATCGAGGCGAAGCACGTCGCCCGCCGGCGCGATCAGCCGCGCGACCAGCATCCCGTTCCAGGCGCTCGCGCCGCCTTCGCCGAGCCCGTCCGACAGCGCCTCGCGGGCGGCATCGAGGCGCGCCTCGGCATCGGGCGCAACGAGGACGATGGTGGCGAAGGCCCGTGCCCCGCGCGCCGTCGCCCCGCCCTCGAGGATCGCGGTCGGGTCGCCGTCGAAGCACAGGTTGTCGGCAAAGGCGAGCCTGCCGCCCCGCCGGATGCGCCAGGTCTCGCTGACGAAGGCCGTGCGCACCGTCTCGTCCATGGCGGCGCGGCCGAGCACGAAGGATTCGGCCATGAGGAGGGTTGCATCGGGCGCCACCTCGGCCGTGAGCCGGCGTGCCAGCGCCGACCGGTCGAAGAGGATCGTCTCCTGCGGCAGCCAGGCGAGTTCCCCCCGCTCCGCCACGGCCAGATGGTTCTCCACTGTCGCTATCCCGTCGGAGCGCCGATAGATGCGCTCCGCCGCCTGGCCCGTAACGATCGCACGAGCGACGGCCCCGACGCGCACTTCGTAGCGGAGATGGTCGCCGCCGGTGATCCCGCCGGCCGTGTTGAGGAGCACGGCCTCGAGCGGCTCGCCCGCCCCCACCCGCGGCAGGCGCATCTTGGCCGCACCCGACTGGAAGAAGGTCTCCAATCGGTCCTGCCCGCCCTCGCGGCGCACCCCGAGGCTGGCGAGCCCCGCCGACCGCTGGAGACGGGGCACAGCCTCGCCACGCGCACGAGCTTCCGGAAGGAAAGGAAGAACGGTCATCGGCCTCGATCATTCGGTACCGGCCGGCCCCATGCAAGGCCGGCGCCACGGCGAACCCGGGCCCGTCAATGGCGGCGCCGCCATGCTGCGGCCAAATTTTCGGCAAATGCCGCATCGCGCGCCAAGGCCGGGCGCCACCTTTGCCAGCATGGCGCAGTTGCGCTATGCAGGGCCACCCGGCCGCGGCGCTGACCGTCATCAAACGAGGCATGCCTTGCGCCTATCCTTGACCGCCCTCGCCATCGCCGCCGTCCTCGGGTCGGCCTCCATCGTCAGGGCGGCGCCCGCCTTCATCGTCGTCGACATGGATTCGGGCACGGTGCTCGGCCAGCGCGATTCAGGCCATATCTGGCATCCGGCCTCGGTCACCAAGCTGATGACCGCCTATCTCACCTTCAAGGCGCTGCAATCCGGTCAGATCCGCATGACCTCGCCGGTGATCGTCTCCAAGAATGCGCTCGCCGAGCCGCCCTCCAAGATGGGCTTCAAGGTCGGCACCGCGGTCACCGTCGACAATGCTTTGAAGATGGTCCTCGTCCATTCGGCCAACGACATCGCGGTCGCGCTCGCCGAAGCGGTCGGCGGCAGCGAGGCGCGCTTCGTCGCCGAGATGAATGCCGAGGCGCGCCGTCTCGGCATGGCTTCCACGCACTACGACAATCCGAACGGCCTGCCCTCGCCGGGGCAATTGACCAATGCCCGCGACCTCGCCGTGCTCGCCCGTGCGGTGTGGACCGACTTCCCGCAATACCGCGCCTATTTCGGCATTCCGGCGATCAAGGCCGGGCGGAAGGTCCTGCGCTCGGAGAATTCGCTCCTCCTGCGCTATCCCGGCACGGTCGGCATGAAGACCGGCTTCATCTGCGATTCCGGCTTCAACATGGTCGCCGCGGCGAGCCGCAACGGCCATACCCTGATGGCCGTGGTGCTCGGCGCCAGCTCCTCGCTGTCGCGCGCCCAGACCGCGGCGAAGCTCCTCGACATGGGCTTCACCGGCGCCTCCTTCGGTTTCCCGCGCACGTCGCTGGCGAGCTTCCGCGCCGGCCCGCAGCCGGGCCCGGTCGCCAACCTCCATGATGAGGTCTGCGGCGGCATGCGCATGCCCACCGAGGATGACGACCCGGTCCTCGTCAAGGCCGGCCCGATCACCAATCCGGTCATCGTCTTCACCGGCAAGACCGACCCGCTGCCCGGTTCGGCCGGCCTCGCCGCCCCCGTGAAGGCGAGCGCGGATGCCCTGCCGGATACCTCCGGCCCCGCCAAGCCGGTACGGAAAGCCATCCCCATGCCACGTCTGCGGCCCTCGGGTTCCGGCGCCGCGGCAAGCGCCGGCACGCTGGTGCAATGAGCGATGCCGGCTGGCAGCCGGCGCGCCCGCGGAAGCCGTCCATCCCGCTGACGCTGCTGACCGGCTCCCTCGGCGCCGGCAAGACCACGCTCCTCAACCGGCTCCTCGGCGATCCTGCCTTCGCCGACACCGCCGTCATCCTCAACGAGTTCGGCGACGTCGCCCTCGACCAGGCAGCCGTCAGCGAGACCGGCGACGGCATCATCGCCCTCGGCCAGGGCTGCGTCTGCTGCACGGTGCGCGGCGAGCTGGTCGAGGCGCTCGAGCGCCTGCTCCGCGGCCTCGACAACCGCCGCATCGCGGCGATCGCGCGCGTCGTCATCGAGGCCTCCGGCGACGCCGAGCCGGCGCCCGTCTTCGCCCTCCTGACGCGCCATCCCTACCTGTCCCTCCGCTTCCACCTCGACGGCATCGTCGCCGTCCTCGACGCCGCCGCGCCGCCTGCCGGCGGCGCCATGCTCCGCCAGCTCGCCGCCGCCGACCGCATCGTGCTCACCCGGACCGACGCAGCTCCCGGCATCGCCGCCCTCCATGCACGCCTTACAAGCCTCAATCCCGGCGCCGCCATCCTCGCCGACGACGGGGCCGATGCCGCCGCGCTGACCGGCATCGCCGACGACGTCACCCGCTGGCTCGCCGTCGATGCCATCGCCGCGCACCGGAGCGCCGATGCCTTCGCCCTCGTCCGCGACGCGGCCTTCACCCGCGGCGCGCTGGAAGCCTTCCTCGACGAGGCCGCCACCCGCTTCGGCGACGCGCTTCTCCGCGTGAAGGGGCTCGTCGCGCTCTCCGAATCCCCCGACCGACCCGCCCTGGTCCGTGGCCTCGGCTCGGTCTTCGCCCTCCCCGTCATCCTTCCCGCCTGGCCCGGCGCCGACCGCCGCACCCGCCTCGCCGTCGCCGCCACCAATCTCGACCGCGCCGCCTTCACCGCCCTCTTCGACGCCTATGCCGGCAGCCCGGCCGTCGACACGCCCGACCGCGCCGCGATGATGGACAATCCCCTCGCACTGCCCGGCTTACGCCCCCGCTGACAGCCGCCGGCGAGCCGCTATAATCGCCGCCCTTCCTCCCCGCATCCGGAGCCCATGATGGAATACCGCCTGCTCGGCCGTTCGGGCCTGAAAGTCTCCGCGCTCGCCATGGGCACCTGGACGCTCGGCAACCGCAGCCCCGACAAGCCTACCGGCTCGATCGGCCTCAAGGATGCGCGGCGCCAGATGGACATGCTCATCGATGCCGGCGTCAACCTCATCGACACCGCCAACGTCTATACCCGCGGCCAGTCGGAGGAGATCGTCGGCGAGGCGCTCGAGGGCAGGCGCGAGCACGTCCTCATCGCCACCAAGGCGCGCTTCAACATGTTCGGCCTGCCCAACACCGCCGGCAATTCGCGCATCAACCTCATCGCCGAATGCGAGCGCAGTCTGAAGCGCCTGCGCACCGACTGGATCGACCTCTATCAGCTCCACCAGTGGGACGGGCAGACGCCGCTGGAGGAGACCATGGAGGCCCTCGACACCCTCGTCCGCCAGGGCAAGGTGCGCTACGTCGGCTGCTCCAACTTCTCCGGCTGGCACATCATGAAGGCGCTCGCCGCCGCCGACGCGCGCGGCTACCAGCGCTTCGTCAGCCAGCAGATCCACTACACCCTGCAGGCGCGGGAATCGGAATACGAGCTCGTCCCCATCTCGCTCGACCAGGGCCTCGGCATCCTCGTCTGGAGTCCCATCGCCGGCGGCCTCTTGTCGGGAAAATTCCGCCGCAAGGGCAAGGGCCCGAAGGGCTCGCGCCATTTCGACCGCGGCTTCAAGGAGCCGCCGATCCGCGACGAGGAGAAGCTCTACGACATCATCGACGAGCTCGTCGCCATCGGCGAGGCGCATGACTGCTCGGCTGCCCGCGTCGCGCTCGCCTGGCTCCTCCAGCGCCCCGGCGTCTCCTCCCTCGTCATTGGCGGGCGCACCGAGGAGCAGTTCGCCGACAACCTCGCCGCCCTCGACCTGAAGCTTACGAAAGACGAGGTCCGCCGCCTCGATGCCGTCAGCGAGCCGCCGCTTCTCTATCCCTACTGGCACCAGGCGCTGACCGCCAATGACCGCCTCTCCCCGGCCGACATCCCGGCGATGAGCGACTACTGGAAGAGGTAGCGGAGATCAGGCGTCGCGACAGACTTCCTTCACGCTTCGACGCCCACCATCCGCTTCACCTCCGCCACCGTCACGCCCGCCTCCCGCAGCGACCGCAACGACGTGTCGCGGCTGGACTTGGCGAGCTTCCGTCCGGCCGCGTCCGTCACCAGCCGGTGGTGGTGATAGACCGGCGTCGGCAGGCCGAGGAGCCGCTGCAGGAGCATATGCGCCGCCGTCGCATGGAACAGGTCGCGCCCGCGCACGACATGGGTCACGCCCTGGAGCGCATCGTCCACCACGACCGCGAGGTGATACGAGGTCGGCACCTCCCGCCGCGCCACGACGAAGTCGCCCCAGATCGCCGGATCGGCGGCGACGGTGCCATGCTCGCCCGCCGGCCCCTCCCCCGTCTCCGTCCATGACAGCGGCCCGGCCATGGCCGCCGCCTCCGCCATCCGCAGCCGCAGCACGTGCGGCTCGCCCGCCGCCACCGCTTCGTCCATTTCGCCCTCGTTACCCGGATAGAGCGGCGCCCCGTCCGGATCGCGCGGGCTTGTCGCGGTAACCCGCGCCGCGATCTCGCTGCGGCTCATGAAGCTCGGATAGACGAGGCCGCGTTCGCACAGCCGGTCCGTCGCCCGCACGTAATCCGCCATGTGATCGGACTGGCGCCGCACCGGTTCCTCCCATTCGATGCCGAGCCAGGCGAGGTCCGCATATATCTGCGCCTCGTATTCCGGCCGGCAGCGCTGCGGGTCGATATCCTCCATCCTGAGAAGGAACCGCCCGCCCGCCGCGCGGCAGAGCGCGAAATCGGTCAGCGCCGAATAGGCGTGGCCGAGATGCAGCTCGCCGTTCGGCGAGGGCGCGAAGCGGAAGACCGGCGTCATCCCCTCAGGCAAAGCATCGGCGACGCCGCGGGGCAAGCCGGCATGCTATGTCTTCCCCATGCCCCGCCGCCTCATCGAGACCGAAGCCGACATTGCCGCCGGCCTCCGCAGCCTGATGCGGCGCGACCCGCGCCTCCGCGCCGTCGCGCGCGTCGCCGGCGAGGTGCCGGTCCGCCGCCGCCCCGGCGGCATGGAGGGGCTCGCCCGCATCGTCGTCGGCCAGCAGCTTTCCGTCGCCAGCGCCGAGGCGATCTGGTCGCGCTTCGCCACCGCCTTCCCGGGCAGCCTTCCCGAGGCCATCCTCGCCGCCGACGAAGCGGCTTTGCGTGCTCCCGGCCTTTCCGCCGCGAAGATCCGCACGCTCCGCGCGCTATCCGAAGCCGTCGCCGGCGGCCTCGCCCTCGACGAGCTCGCCGCGCTTCCCGCCGAGGAGGCCCATGCCCGCCTCACCGCGGTGAAGGGCATCGGGCCGTGGACCGCCGACGTCTACCTCCTCTTCTGCCTCGGCCATCCCGATATCTTCCCGGCCGGCGACCTCGCGCTCCGCTATGCCGTCGCCGAAGCCTTCGGCCTCGCCCCGCCGGTCACCGAGAAGGCGGTCGCCGCGATCGCCGCCGCCTGGTCGCCCTGGCGGGGTGTCGCGGCCGCTCTCTTCTGGGCCTATTATCGCGCCCGCCGGCAGCGAAACGCGCTGCCGATCTGATCTCATTTTGCGAGTCCCGCCTCCCATGCTTGACGGCCCCCGCCTCTCCCCCGCCAGCGGCCGCCCGGCCGCCAGCCTCGTCGTCTTCCTTCACGGCTACGGCGCCGACGGCAACGACCTGATCGACATCGGCCGCGCCTGGTCGAATTACCTGCCCGATACCGCCTTCGCCTCGCCGCACGCGCCTTCGCCCTGCGACCAGGCGCCCATGGGCCGGCAATGGTTCCCGCTCGCCATGGGCGACCCGCACCGGATCTGGCAGGGGGTGCAATCGGCCGCACCGGCGCTCGATGCCTTCCTCGACGCGGAGCTGAAGCGCCTCGGCCTCGGCGACGCCCACCTCGCCCTCGTCGGCTTCAGCCAGGGCACCATGATGGCGCTTCATGTCGGCCTCCGCCGCAGGGCGAGGATCGCCGGCATCGTTGGTTATTCCGGCTATCTCGCCGGCGCCGAGGATCTCGGCGAGACGGTCAACCGCCCGCCCATCCTGCTCGTCCATGGCGATGCCGATCAGGTCGTGCCGGTCATCGCGCTGCATGGCGCGGCTGAGGCGCTCGGCCGCGCCGGATTCCCGGTCGAGTGGCACGTCTCGCCCGGCCTCGCCCACGGCATCGACGAGCAGGGCCTCCGCCTCGGCGCCGATTTCCTGCGGCGGGTATTTGCGGGGAAGGCAGAGAGGTAAAGGTGCGCGACGCCCGCCCTCGCCCCGGTGGGGAGAGGGCCGTCGAGCTTGGGAGCGCAGCGATCTAGCGAGACGGGGAGAGGTCAAGCGCCCAGCCCCCTCAGATCACCCCGCGCGCGGCGAGGTTCCGCATCAGCGCGCCCGTGCCGAAGGTCCACGCTTCGGCATCGCCGCAATGGACGACGCGGTTGGCGAGCCGGCCGAGCTTCGGCGAGGCGATGGTCACCACGTCGCCGACCTTGTGGGTGAAGCCCTGCCCCTTGCCGTCGCGATCCTGGATCGGCGCGAACATGGTGCCGAGATAGAGCACGAACCCGTCCGGGTACTGGTGGTGCGAGCCGATGGTCGAGGCGACGAGGTCGGCCGGGTCCCGGCTGATCCGCCCCATGTCGCTCTTCCCCTCGAGCTTGAACCCGTCCTCGCCTTCGACCGTGAGGCTGACCGTCGCGCGCCGCACGTCGTCGAGCGAGAAGGTGTCGTCGAAGAGCCGGATGAAGGGCCCGATCGAGGCGCTGGCATTGTTGTCCTTCGCTTTGCCGAGGAGGAGCGCCGAGCGTCCCTCGACGTCGCGGAGGTTGACGTCGTTGCCGAGCGCGGCGCCGACGATTGCGCCCGCGGCATTCACCACCACCACCACCTCGGGCTCGGGATTGTTCCAGGTCGACATCGGATGGATGCCGACCTCGGCCAAGTGCCCGACCGCCGCCATCGGCGGCGCCTTGGTGAAGACCTCGGCATCGGGCCCGATGCCGACCTCGAGATATTGCGACCACATGCCCTTCTTGATGAGCAGGTCCTTCAGCGCCATCGCCTGCGGCGAGCCCGGCTTCAGGCGCGACAGGTCGTCGCCGATCATGCCGGTGATCTCGGCCCTCAGCGAAACCGCCTGCTCGGGGGCGCCCCGCGCGCGCTCCTCGATGACCCGCTCCAGCATCGAGACGGCAAAGGTCACGCCCGCCGCCTTGATCGCCTGCAGGTCGGTCGGCGCAACCAGCCAGGGCTTGCCCGGTTTCCGCGCGGCGCGCGGCGTCCCGGCGAGCAGTTCGCCGACCGGCATCAGCCGTTCGCCTTCCGCCTCGCGGGCGAGCTTCGCTGCATCCTTCGCGTTGCAGAGCTCGCTCATCGTCGGCACGGCCTTCGTGATGTCGAAGACCACGCCGTCGCGCACGGCCACCACCGAGGGGCCTCCGAGGTCCAGGCGCCAGATGCGGCCGACGAGCACCCCGCCGTCCTCCGGCAGCGCGAATGAGGCCGTTGCGTTCATTTCCATGGCGAGTTCCCCCGGAGCTTTTCCCTTCTCGCTAACACGTTGTCGGCGACTGTGTCATTTGCGTCCTTGCGGCGGAGGCCGGATGCGTGTCGAAATCATGCCGACCGGAGCCGGCGCGGGGAATCGCCGGCCGCCGGTTGGCCCGGTGCCTGCATGGTCCGGGCATTGGCGCAATCCTGCCCCCGGGGCCGGGGGACGGTGAGGGATTCTTGTCATGCGGGGAACTTCCAGCCTGTCTGCCGTGGCGGCCTTCTGCTGCCTCGTCGCCCATCCGGCGCTCGCCGCAGCGCCCGATGTCATCGACGCGCCGCGCGCCGAGCCGAGGATGGGCCTTGCCGCCATTGCCGGCATCGGGCCCTACCGCCTCGACACCGAGATGACCGTCCATAACTGGGCGCTCTGCATCTCGGCCGACGTCGCGACCAGCCTCGTCAAGGCGCGGGGCGAGGGCAAGGCGCAGGGCGACGCGGTCTATGCCGATCTCAGGGCGAAGAAGGCCTGCGGCATCTTCCCCGAGCTCCAGGTGATCCTCCAGCAGCGGGTCCTCGATTCCCCGTCCGACGAGGTCGGGCAGGCGCAGATCTTCGGCGCGCTGGTCAAGTTCTCCGGGCAGTGGGCGAAGGCCTTCGTCGTCTCCGCCGAGGAATAGAGAGCGACGGACAAGCAGCCTCAGCCGATCTCCCGGATGAGGTCGACCACCTCGCCGAGATGGGCGAGCTGGCGGAAGCGCGGCGCCGTGCGCGGCTCCTCGGCATGCTCCACCGCCCAGGTCAGCGCATGCGGGATGTGCACGCCCCATCCGCCCGCCTCGATCGCCGGGATCACGTCCGACTTCAGCGAGTTGCCGATCATCATCGCCCGGTCGGGCCCGTCGCCGTAGCGCTCGAAGATGCGCCGGTAGGTCGCGGCGCTCTTGTCGCTGACGATCTCGACCGCGTCGAACAGGTCCCCGAGGCCGGACTGGGCGAGCTTCCGCTCCTGGTCGAAGAGGTCGCCCTTGGTGATCAGGATGACGCGATGCGTCCCGGCGAGTCGCTCGAGCGTCTCGCGGGCGCCCGGCAGCGTCTCGACCGGATGGCGGAGCATCTCACGGCCGGCCGCGAGTATCGCCTCGATGACCGTCCCCGGTATCCGGCCGTTGGTCAGCTCGATCGCCGTCTCCACCATCGACAGCGTGAAGCCTTTGATTCCAAAGCCATAAAGGTGAAGGTTGCGCTTCTCCACCGCGAGCAGTTGCTCGGCGATCACCTTGGGATCGACGTATTCGGCTAGCATCCCGGCGAAGCGTTCTTCGGTCATCCGGAAGAACTGCTCGTTCTGCCAGAGCGTATCGTCGGCATCGAAGCCGATCGCCGACAGGGCTTGCGAAGACATGACCCGTGCCTCGCCTGTCCGGCGCAGCAATTTATGCTGCGCCGACCTTTGCGATTACATCACCGCGCCGATCTGCCACGGCACGAACTCGTTGTCGCCGTAGCCGAGCGCTTCCGACTTCGATTCCTCGCCCGAAGCCACCGCGATCACCTTCTGCAGGATCTCGCGGCCCTTCGCCTCGATGGTCACGCCGTCGAGGATGTCGCCGCAATTGATGTCCATGTCCTCGGTCTGCTTCAAGTACATGTCGTTGTTCGTCGCCAGCTTGATCGACGGCGCCGGCTTGAAGCCGAAGGCCGATCCCCGCCCGGTGGTGAAGCAGATGATGTTGCAGCCCGACGCCACCTGGCCGGTCACGCCGACCGGGTCGTAGCCGGGCGAATCCATGAACACGAAGCCGCGCGTGGTGATCGGCTCGGCATAGTGGAAGACGCCGCGAAGCGTCGTCGTGCCGCCCTTCGCCGCCGCGCCGAGCGACTTCTCGAGGATGGTGGTGAGCCCGCCCGCCTTGTTGCCGGGTGACGGGTTGTTGTTCATCTCGCCGCCATTGCGGGCGGTGTATTCTTCCCACCACTTGATGATGCCGACGAGCTTCTCGCCGATCTCGCGGGTAGCGGCGCGCCGGGTCAGCAGATGCTCGGCGCCGTAGATCTCCGGCGTCTCGCAGAGCACGGCCGTGCCGCCCTGCTCGACCAGCAGGTCGGCCGCCTTGCCGAGCGCGGGATTGGCGGTGATGCCCGAATAGCCGTCCGAGCCGCCGCACTGGAGCGCGAGCATGATCTCGGAGGCCGGCACGGTCTCGCGCCGGAAGGCATTCGCCGCCGGCAGCATCTCCTTCAGCATCTCGACGCCGCGGTCGACCGTCTTCCGCGTGCCGCCGGTCGCCTGGATGGTCATGGTCCGGAACATCTCGTTCTCTTTCAGACCATAGTCTTCCATCAGCCCCGGGATCTGCATCACCTCGCAGCCGAGGCCCACCATCAGCGCGCCGGCGAGGTTCGGGTGGTTGGCATAGCCCCACTCCGTGCGCTCGAGCACCGCGAAGCCCTCCGAGCCCTTGCCCGCCATGCCGCAGCCGGTTCCCTGCACGAAAGGCACGACGCCGTCGATATGCGGATAGTCGTCGAGGATGCCGGAGCGGTTGAAGGCATCGGCGATGAAGCGTGCCACCGACGCCGAGCAGTTCACGCTGGTGAGGATGCCGAGATAGTTGCGCGTGCCGACCTTGCCGTTCTTGCGCTTGTAGCCCTGGAAGGTCATGCGCTCGCCGAGCGGCAGCACCTTCTCCGGCTCCGCCGCTTCGGCGAATTGATAGTCGCGGGCGAAATCATGCACCATGCAATTGTGCTCGTGCACGTGCTCGCCTGGCCGGATCGGCACCTTGGCGAAGCCGATGATCTGCCCGAATTTCAGGACCGGCTGTCCCTCGGCGATGGCCGCGGTCGCCATCTTGTGCCCCTTCGGCACGCGGCTCACCGCCGTGATCCCCTCCACGGTGGCGCCGGGCAGGATCGGATCGATCGAGACGACCACGTTGTCGCTCGGATCGAGCCTCAGGAAGCGTGGATTTCCGGCCCGCTCGGAGAGGCGGATCGGCTGGACATTGGTATCGGTCATGGCGGGGCAGGCCTTTTCAGGGGGCAACGGGGAGCGCCGGTATCGGCAATGATATGGCGGGAATCCCGCCCGACTTCAAACTGGCTCTAATTCCCATGCCAGCTGAAATGTCAGTTCGTCAACGGGCCGCCGCCTCGATCTCGGCCCGTCTCGGGAAGCTCGGCTGCGCGCCTTCCCTGGTGCAGGCGAGCGAGCCGGCGATCGCCGCGAATTTCATCGCGGTTGCGAGGTCGGCACCCTGGTCGAGCCAGGCCGACAGCACGCCGGCGAAAGTATCACCCGCCCCGGTAGTATCGACCGGCTTCACCGGAATGGCCGAAACCCGCACGACGCCCGCCTTCCCGGCCGCGATGGCGCCCTCCGGCCCGAGCGTGGCGATCACCGTCAGCCCGAGCTTGTCCGCGAGCCCCTTCACGGTCGCTTCCGCGTCGCCCGCCTTGAGGCCGAGCGCGCCGGCGAAATCCGCCGCCTCGTGCTCGTTGACGATGAGCGTCGAAACCGGCGCCAGCTGCTCGGCCGAAAGCGGCGAGAACGGCGCCAGCGACAGGACCACCGTCGCGCCCGCCGCCTTGCCGGCCTTGGCAGCGGCCAGCGTCTCGGCGAGCGGCACCTCCATCTGGAGGAGAAGCGTGTCGCCCTTGTTGAGGGCTCCCGCGGCGATCTGCGAGGCTCGCGCTTCCGCATTGGCGCCCGGCGACACGACGATCGTGTTCTCGCCCTTCTGATCCACCGTGATGATGGCGACGCCGGTCGTGCCATGCCGGCGGCGCACGGCGGACAGATCGACGCCCGCCGGCTCCAACTCCTGCAGCGCCACGCCGGCGACGCTGTCGTCACCGATGACGCCGATCATCTTGACCTTCGCCCCGGCACGACGCGCGGCGAGCGCCTGGTTGGCGCCCTTGCCCCCCGGAATAAGCTGGAGGTCCGAGCCATGCACGGTCTCCCCGGGCTTCGGTATCGCCACGACGCGGCTGACCAGGTCGACATTGAGCGATCCGAAGACGGTGATCATGGGCGGCTTCCTGCCGTTCTGGAATGAAGGTCCCGGGCGATTGCGCTTATAGCAATGGCGGCGCGGCCTAGCCACCGAGCCGATCCGTGCGGCTCTCCCGCAAAGCAGCATGTCATTTCGCAATTGCGTAACTGGCGCGGGACATGCATTGAATTTGGGCAACCGTCTCCGGGGAGCTTTTTCGCGTGCCCATCCGCAAGATTCTCGTCGCCAACCGGTCCGAAATCGCCATTCGCGTGTTCCGCGCGGCCAACGAATTGGGGATCGGGACGGTCGCCGTGTTTGCCGAGGAGGACAAGCTCGCTCTCCATCGTTTCAAGGCGGACGAGGCCTATCAGGTCGGCAAGGGTCTCGGCCCACTCGCCGCCTATCTCTCCATCCCCGAGATCATCCGCGTCGCCCGCGAGGCGCGCGTCGACGCCATCCATCCGGGCTACGGCTTCCTCTCCGAGAACCCCGATTTCGCCGCTGCCTGCGCCGCCGCCGGCATCACCTTCATCGGGCCGAGCCCGACCACCATGCGCCGCCTGGGCGACAAGGTGGCCGCGCGCAACCTGGCGACCTCGGTCGACGTGCCGGTCATGCCGGCGACCGATCCGCTCGGTACCGACATGGGCGAGGTCCGTGCGGCCGCCGAGAAGATCGGCTATCCCGTCATGCTCAAGGCCTCCTGGGGCGGCGGCGGGCGCGGCATGCGCGTCATCCGCGACGCCGAGACACTGGCGAGGGAAATCGAGCCGGCGCGGCGCGAGGCCAAGGCCGCCTTCGGTCGCGACGAGGTCTATCTCGAGAAGCTGGTCGAGCGCGCCCGCCATGTCGAGGTGCAGATCCTCGCCGACATGCATGGCGGCATCGTCCACCTCTTCGAGCGCGACTGCACGGTCCAGCGCCGCCATCAGAAGGTCGTGGAGCGCGCCCCGGCCCCCTATCTCGACGACGCCCGCCGGCGCGAGCTCGCCGGCCACGCCGTCTCGATCGCCCGCGCCGCGCAATATGTCGGCGCCGGCACCGTCGAGTTCCTGATGGATGCCGATACCGGCAGGTTCTATTTCATCGAGGTCAATCCGCGCATCCAGGTCGAGCACACCGTCACCGAGCAGGTGACCGGCATCGACATCGTCAAGGCGCAGATCCGCATCGCCGAGGGCGCGCGCATCGGCGCGGCGGATTCCGGCGTGCCGAGGCAGGAGGACATCCGCCTCAACGGCCATGCCCTCCAGTGCCGCATCACTACCGAGGATCCCGAACACAATTTCATCCCGGACTATGGCCGCATCACCGCCTATCGCGGCGCCACCGGCTTCGGCATACGCCTCGACGGCGGCACCGCCTATTCCGGTGCGGTGATCACGCGCTTCTACGATCCGCTGCTGGAAAAGGTCACCGCCTGGGCGCCGACCGCGCCGGAGGCGATCGCGCGCATGCACCGGGCGCTCCGCGAATTCCGCATCCGCGGCGTCGCCACCAACCTCACCTTCCTCGAGAACATCATCTCGCACCCGAGCTTCCGGGACGCGAGCTACACCACCCGTTTCATCGACACGACGCCGGAGCTCTTCGAGTCGGTAAAGCGCCGGGATCGGGCGACCAAGATCCTCACCTACATCGCCGACGTCACCGTCAACGGCCATCCCGACACGCGCGGCCGCGTCCGCCCGCCCAAGGACGGCCTCGTCGTCCCGCCGCCGCGTTTCGACAAGGCGCCGCAGAAGGGCGCGCGCGAGCGCCTCGCCGCTGACGGTCCGGACGCCTTCGCCCGCTGGATGCGGAACGAGAAGCGGGTGCTCGTCACCGACACCAGCATGCGCGACGCCCATCAGTCGCTGCTCGCCACCCGCATGCGCAGCCACGACCTCGTCGCGGTCGCCGGCGCCTATGCCTCGGCACTTCCCGGCCTCCTCTCGCTCGAATGCTGGGGCGGCGCCACCTTCGACGTCGCCATGCGCTTCCTCACCGAGGATCCCTGGGAGCGTCTCGCCGACATCCGCGAGCGCGTGCCCAACATCCTCCTCCAGATGCTGCTCCGCGGCTCCAATGCCGTCGGCTACGCCAACTATCCCGACAATGTCGTCCGCTTCTTCGTCAAGCAGGCGGCGGAAGCCGGCATCGACCTCTTCCGCGTCTTCGACTGCCTGAACTGGGTCGAGAACATGCGCGTCTCCATGGACGCGGTGCGCGACGCCGGCAAGCTCTGCGAAGGCGCCATCTGCTATACCGGCGACATCCTCGATCCGAACCGCGCCAAGTACAGCCTCAAGTACTATGTCGGCCTGGCGAAGGAGCTGGAGGCCGCCGGCGCCCACATCATCGGCATCAAGGACATGGCCGGCCTCCTCAAGCCGGCCGCCGCGAGGAAGCTGGTCGCGACGCTCCGCGAGGAGACCGGCCTTCCTATCCATTTCCATACCCACGACACGTCCGGCATCTCGGCCGCCTCGGTGCTCGCCGCCGTCGAAGCCGGTGTCGATGCGGTCGATGCCGCCGTCGACTCGCTCTCCAACCTCACCTCGCAGCCGACCCTCGGCTCCATCGTCGAGGCCCTGAAGGGGACCGAGCGCGACACCGGGCTCGACGCCACCGCCATCAGGAAAATATCGTTCTACTTCGAGGCGGTGCGCGCCCAGTACCTCGCTTTCGAATCCGACCTCCGCTTCGGCGCCTCCGAGGTCTATCTCCACGAGATGCCGGGCGGCCAGTTCACCAACCTCAAGGAGCAGGCGCGCTCCCTCGGCCTCGAGGAGCGCTGGCACGAGGTGGCGCAGGCCTATGCCGACGTGAACCGGTTGTTCGGCGACATCGTCAAGGTGACGCCCTCTTCCAAGGTGGTGGGCGATCTCGCCCTCATGATGGTCGCCTCCGGCCTCACGCCCGCCGACGTCGCCGACCCGAAGAAGGAAATCGCCTTCCCGGATTCGGTCGTCCAGATGATGCGCGGCGATCTCGGCCAGCCCCCCGGCGGATGGCCGCCGGAGCTGCAGAAGAAAGTGCTGAAGGGCGAGACGCCGATCACGGTGCGGCCCGGCTCGCTCATCCCGCCCGCCGACCTCGACGCCGAGCGGAAGGCCGCGACCGAGAAGATCGGCTTCGAACCGGACGACCGCCAGCTCGCCTCTTACCTCATGTATCCGAAGGTCTTCTCGGATTTCGCCAGGGCGCAGGAAACCTATGGCCCGGTCAGCGTGCTGCCGACACCGGTCTATTTCTACGGCCTCGGCGTCGGCGAGGAGATCCTCGTCGAGCTCGAGAAGGGCAAGACGCTGGTCGTGCGCACCCAGGCCGTCGGCGAGACCGATGAGTACGGCTCGGTGCGCGTCTTCTTCGAGCTGAACGGCCAGCCGCGCATGGTCAAGGTGCCCGACCGCTCGTCCAAGGCGGCGGTCGTCCGCCGCAAGGCCGAGGAAGGCAATGCCGGCCAGGTCGCGGCCCCCATGCCCGGCGTCATTTCGACGCTCGCCGTCGCCCCCGGGCAGGAGATCAAGGCCGGCGACATGCTCCTCTCGATCGAGGCGATGAAGATGGAGACCGCGCTCCATGCCGAGCGCGACGGCAGGATCGCCGAGGTGCTCGTCAAGGCCGGCAGCCAGATCGACGCCAAGGATCTCCTCATCGTCTACGCCGCGTGACCACCGGCGCCCCGGCAGCCCGTTGTAAGCCGCACCGCGCCATGCTCAAACGATGCGGCCGGTCACGGGAGGCTCAGGCGGGACAATGAAGACGTACAAGGTCGCCATCATCGGCGTCGGCAAGATCGTCGAGGACCAGCATCTGCCGGTCATCGCGAAGAATCCGCGCTTCCAGCTCGCCGCCGTCGCCAGCCAGCGCGGCATCGAGGTCACCGGCGCGCCGACCTTCCGCACGCCCGCCGAGATGTATCAGGCGGTCCCCGACATCGATGCCGTCGCCGTCTGCACGCCGCCCCAGGTGCGCTATTCCTACGCGCGCGAAGCGCTTGACGCCGGCAAGCACGTTCTCCTCGAGAAGCCCTCTACCACTACCGTCGGCGAACTCCTCGACCTGAGGGACCACGCCGCGGCCGGGAAGCGTGTCCTCTTCACGACATGGCATTCGCAATATAATGCCGCCGTCGAGGCGGCGCGCCGCGCGCTCGCCGGCCAGGCCGTCACCTACCTGCAGATCAACTGGAAGGAGGATGTGCGCCGCTGGCATCCCGGCCAGAAATGGATCTGGCTCGCCGGCGGCTTCGGCGTCTTCGATCCGGGCATCAACGCGCTCTCGATCGTCACGCATATCCTCCCCGATCCCGTCTTCATCCGCCGCGCCGACCTCACCTTCCCCGAGAATTGCGACGCGCCGATCGCGGCGCGGATCGAATTCGCCGCGGCCAGGCCCTTCGAGCATCTCGGCGCGGATTTCGACTGGCGCCAGACCGGCGAGCAGACCTGGGAGATCGAGATCGGCACCGCCGCCGGCAACCGCCTGAAGCTTGCAAAAGGCGGCTCGCGTCTCGACATAGACGGGCAACTCGTCGCCGAGGAGCCCATGGCCGAATATGAAGCCATCTACGACCGCTTCGCCACGCTTCTCGATGACGGCGCTTCCCTCGTCGACGAAGCGCCCCTGCGCCTCGTCGCCGATGCCTTCCTGATCGGCAAGCGCATCACCACGGACCCGTTCTACGACTAGGGATTCCTGCAATGGCCACACGCGGTTTCTTCGGCCGCCGCCCCGCCGACGACGCGGCGAAGCGGCTTCCTCCCGGGCAATATCTCGAACGGGGCTTTCCGGTCCTCTCCGCCGGCCCGACGCCGCATGTCGACATGGCAAGCTGGACCTTCACCCTGAAGGTCGGCCCGCGCCCGGTGAAGAAATGGACATGGGGCCAGTTCACCGCGCTGCCGCGCACCGCCATCCACAAGGACATCCACTGCGTCACCAAGTGGACCAAGCTCGATACCGACTGGGACGGCGTCTCGGTCGATGCCATCCTCGCCGATGCCGGCGTCACGCCGCCGACGCCATGGCTGCTCGCCCATTCCTTCGACGGCTACACGACCAACGTCCCCTACAAGGACGTCGCCGGCGACATGGGGATCGTCGCCACCAGCTACGACGGCGCCCCGATATCTCCCGATCATGGCGGCCCCGCTCGGCTGCTGGTGCCGCATCTCTATTTCTGGAAGTCGGCCAAGTGGATCAACGGCCTTCAGTTCACCGAGCGCGACGAGCCCGGCTTCTGGGAGCTCCGCGGCTACCACATCTACGGCGATCCCTGGCGCGAGCAGCGCTTCACGGGCGATCCCTGATGACGCAAGCGGAAGTCCTGCCGCCGCGCCTCGTCTGGCAGGAGGCCGAGGTGCGGCGGATCGTGCAGCAGACGCCGACCGTCAAGAGCTTCTTCCTCGCCCCGCCTGCCTGGCACGGCTTCGTCGCCGGCCAGCACATCGACGTGCGCCTCACCGCGCCCGACGGCTACCAGGCGCAGCGCAGCTACTCCATCGGCTCGCCGCCCGAGGCAGCCGAGGTCGAGCTGGTCATCGAGCGGCTCTCCACCGGCGAGGTCTCGCCCTTCTTCCATGAGGTCGTCCAGGTCGGCGACATGATCGAGATGCGCGGGCCGATCGGCGGGCATTTCGACTGGCAGGCCTCCGACGGCGGTCCCGTGCTCCTCATCGGCGGCGGCTCCGGCGTTGTCCCGCTCGTCTCGATGCTGCGCCATCGCGCGGCCGCGGCACCGGACGTGAAGATGGGGCTGGTCTATTCGGCCCGTCGTTTCGAGGACGTCATCTTCCGCGACGAGCTGCTCGCCCGCGCCGCAGCGGAACCGGACTTCGCCCTCCATCTCGCGCTCACCCGCGAGGCCGCCCCGGTCGCCGGCCACCGCCACGGCCGCATCGACCGCGCCTTCATCGCCGAGGCCCTTGCCGGGCTTGGCGCACCGCCGAAGCTCTGCTTCGTCTGCGGTGCCACGGCCTTCGTCGAGGTGGCGAGCATGTTCCTCGTCGAGATCGGCGTGCCTTTCGCCGCGATCCGCACCGAGCGCTACGGCGGCACGCCGGCCGAGGATCCGATCAAGGCCGACGTCGCCCCCGAGGAATAGGCGCGGGCTGCAATCCGCCGCCACTTCGCCTAGGCTCGCGCGGCAATGCCGTGGAGCGCGCCATGACCCTTTCCCTCGCCGGCCCCTGGATTCTCCACTCTGCCCTCGGCGAAGCGATCGGGCCGGCATCCATCCCCGGCGACGTGCACTCTGCCCTCCTCGCCGCCGGGCGCATTCCCGATCCCCTGATCCGCCGCAACGAGGCGGACATCCAATGGGTCGGCAATGCCGAATGGGAGATCCGCCGCCGCTTCACGGTCGAGCCAGCGGCAATGGCCGGCAAATGGGCGGTCCTCGACCTCGACTTCGTCGATACTTTCGCCACGGTCACCGTGAACGGCTTCGCCGTCGGCACCTGCGAGTCGGCGTTCCTGCGCTACCGCTTCGACGTCACCGGCGCGCTCCGGCCGGGCGAGAACGACATCGCCATCCGCTTCCGCCCCGCCGAGGCTGAAGGCCATGCCCGCGCCGCTCGCCAGCCCTTTCCCATCCCGTGGAGCGCCAGCAACAACCGCATCGCCGACCTCAACATGATCCGCAAGCCCCAGTGCCACGCCGGCTGGGACTGGGGTCCCTGCATCATGGTCGCCGGCATCTACGGCGAGCCCAGGCTCCGCTTCTTCGACAATGCCCGCATCGAGCACGCCGTCATCCGCCAGGAGCACGATGCCGACGGCCATGTCGCGATCACCGCGGACGTCGAACTCGCCGCGATCCGCAACGCGACTATTCCGGTCACCTTCACCTTCGGGAAGGAGACCGTCTCCGCCGAGGTCGAGGTGACCCGCGCCCAGGGCGGCGCCGCCACGCTCTCCCTCACGCTCTACCGCCCGGAGCTCTGGTGGCCTGCCGGCCAGGGGAAGCAGGTTCTCCACGATGCCACCGTCTCGATCCCGGGCGACCGCGTGGAGCGCAAAGTGGGGCTCCGCACCGTCGAGCTCGTCGCCGAGCCCGACGACGCCGGCGTGTCGATGTTCTTCCGCGTCAACGGGCGCGACATCTTTGCGAAGGGTGCCAACTGGATCCCGGCCGATGCGCTGCCCTCGCGCATCACGCCCGAGCGCATCCGCCGCCTGCTTGCCGAGGCCGCCGCCGCCAACATGAACATGATCCGCGTCTGGGGCGGCGGCTTCTACGAATTCGACGCCTTCTACGACGCCTGCGACGAGCTCGGCCTCATGGTCTGGCAGGACATGATGTTCGCCTGCTCGCAATATCCCTCGACGCCCGATTTCCTCGCCGAGGTCGATGCCGAGGTCCGCTACCAGGTGAAGCGCCTCGCCTCCCATGCCTCGATCGCGCTCTGGTGCGGCGACAACGAGATCATCGGCTCGCTCAACTGGTTCGAGATTTCGCGCAGGAACCGCGACCGCTATCTCGTCAACTACGATCGCTTCAACCGCGTCATCGAGGCGGCCGTCCTCGACAGCGACCGCGAGCGCCGCTTCTGGCCCTCCTCGCCATCCGCCGGCGCCCTCGACTACGGCGACGCCTGGCACAACGACGCCAAGGGCGACATGCACTTCTGGTCGGTCTGGCACGAAGGGAAGGACTTCGAGCACTATTACGACGTCAGGCCGCGCTTCTGCTCCGAGTTCGGCTTCCAGTCCTTCCCGACCATGGCCGCCATCCGTCGCTTCGCCGAGCCGGCGCAGTGGAACGTCACCTCGCCGGTGATGGAGTTCCACCAGCGCGACAGGGCGGGGAACAGCAAGATCCTCGAGACCATGACGCGCTACTTCCGCATGGCGACCGGGTTCGAGGGCTTCGTCTATCTCAGCCAGCTCCAGCAGGCCCTCGCCATCGAGACCGCCGTCCGCTACTGGCGGAGCCTCAAGCCGCATTCCATGGGCGCGCTCTACTGGCAATTGAACGACGTCTGGCCGGCCGTCTCGTGGTCGAGTCTCGACTACTACCTCGCCTGGAAGACGCTCCACTATCACGCGCGCCGCTTCTATGCCCCCGTGGCGCTCGCCGCCCGCATCGAGGGGGAGCGCCTCGTCGTCTCCGGCCTCAGCGACCTCGCGAGCCCCATCGGCCTCGTCGCGCGCATCCAGCGCGTCGCACTCGATGGCCGCGTGCTGGCGGAGGAGACGGTGGAAGCCGAGCTCCCACCGGATCGCGCCGTCGAGATGGGCACCTTCCCCGCCGAAGCCGGCGACGAGCATTTCTACGTGCTCGATGCCCGCCGGCGCGGCGAGCTCGCCTATGACCCCAACCTTCGGCTCGTCGTCCTGCCCGACAAGCCCAAGCGCTTCGACCTGCCGCTCGCCACCCTCGCGATCGAAGCCTTTCCGAAGCGTCCCGGCACCTTCGCCCTCTCCTCCGACCGGCCGGCCTTCTACGTGAAGCCCGAGGCCGCCGGCTTCAACGGCGCCTTCGATGATGCCAGCTTCCTCCTCCTCCCCGGCGAGAAGCGCACCGTCACTTTCCGTTCATATGATGGTCGGATTCCTGGCCTCGACGACGTGAGCGTGCTCCACCTCGCGGACACCTACCGATAGAATTCCGAAGGCTCGCTCTCGCCTGGCAGAAAAATGAACGACGTCGCCGCCACTGCAATCCGCAAAGCCGATGCCGCCGCGCCTCCCGGTCACCCGGCGCGCTTCATCCTCCAGACGATCGTCGCCGGCATCCTCTGCGGCTTCCTGGCCGTCGTCATGTCGATCAGCTTCGCCAGCGCGCTGCTGCCGCCGACCCTGTCGAGCTACCTTCCCGTCGCCGCGGGCCTCGCCCTTTTCACCAGCGCCGTCGCGTCCTTCGTCTCGGCGCTGACCAGCGACATCCACGGCTCGGTCTCCATCACCGAGGGCGTGCCCCTCGTCGCCATGGCGAGCCTCGCCGCCCCGATCGCCGTGACGGTCGCCGCCCATGGCGGCCCGCACGAGATGGCGGTCACCATCTTCGTCGCGCTCGCCATCACCACGGCCCTAACCGGCATCGCCCTCCTCGCCCTCGGCTATTTCCGCCTCGGCGGGCTGGTCCGCTTCGTGCCCTACCCGGTGATGGGCGGCTTCCTCGCAGGCACCGGCTGGCTGATACTCGAATCGGGCCTTGACCTCATTGCCGGTGCTCACGTCGCCTTCGCCTCCCTGCCCGGGCTGCTCAGCGACCCTGTCGTCCTCGGCAAGGCCTCGGTGGCGCTCCTCTTCGTCGGCCTCGTCGGCCTCGCCCGCCAGATGACGCGGGGCACCCTGGTCCTGCCCGTCGTCGCGGTCGCGGGCCTCATCGCCTACAACATCGTCGTCGCGGTCGCAGGCTTCTCGGAGGAAAGCCTGCTCGCTTCGGGCTGGCTGATCGCCGTGCCGAGGGGAACCAGCCTCTGGCCGCCCTTCACGCCGGCCGACTTCGCATCGGTCGACTGGAGCGCCATCCTCGACCAGGCCCTCGGCATGCCCGGCGTGGCGATCGTCACCATCTCGGCGCTCCTCATGAACGCCAGCGGCATCGAGTTCGAGGCGGCCGAGGACATGGACCTCGACCGCGAGCTGCGCTCCGTGGGCCTGCAGAGCGTCCTCGTCGCCCTCGGCGGAGGCGCGCCCCCCTATCCTTCCATCTCCCTCAGCCTTCTCGCCACCCGCCTCGGCGCGAGGAGCCGGGCGATCGGCATCATCGTCGCGGCCATCGTCGCGGCGTCCCTGATCTCCGGCGGGACGATCTTCTCCATCGTGCCGACGCCGCTCCTCGGCGGCCTGCTCATCTGGCTCGGTGGCACGCTCATCGTGCAATGGCTGTTCGGCGCGACCCGGCGCCTGATCCTGCCCGAGAGCCTAATCATCTTCCTGATCTTCGGCTTCATCGTCTTCGTCGGCTTCACCACGGGCATTGCCGTCGGCCTCGTCGCTGCCGTCGCGCTCTTTCTCTTCGAATACGGGCGGGTCGACAGCATCCGGCATGCGCTGACCGGGAGCGACTACCAGAGCACCGTCCAGACTTCCGAGGAGCGTCGCAACGTCCTGCGCGAGCAC
The DNA here is from genome assembly GCA_017305635.1 of Hyphomicrobiales bacterium. Lineage (GTDB taxonomy): Bacteria > Pseudomonadota > Alphaproteobacteria > Rhizobiales > Kaistiaceae > JAFKKF01. Next base: position 64,179 of record JAFKKF010000019.1, read on the forward strand.
GGCGAGGCCATCCTCATCGTCCGCCTCCAGGGATTCCTCTTCTTCGGGACGGCCGATCGCATCCGCCGGACCATCGAGGCCCGCACCCGCGAGGGACGCGGTGGGGGCAGCTCCTTCCTGGTCATCGACTTCCATCGCGTCACCGGCCTCGATTCATCGACCGCACAGAGCTTCATGCGTCTCGCCCGCACGGCCGAGCGCGAATCGTGCGCCATCGTCATGACCGGCATGTCCGATGCAGTGCGGGCGACCCTGGAGCGCGGCGGCGTCGAATTCGGCGGCGATCGCCCGCTGAACGTCATGCACACCCTCGACGAGGGCCTGGGCTGGTGCGAGGCGCGCCTCATCGAGCGCGTCGCACCGCAGGTCGCCGCCGTCGAGGCCTGCGAGATCGGCGAGCTGCTCGCCGCCATTGTCGGCGACGGCGACGCCGTCCGTCGCCTTCTCCCCTTCCTCGCGCGCATCGAGGTCGCCGAGGGCGGGATGCTCGTCGCCCAGGGCGATCCGTCCGACGATATCTTTTTCGTCGAATCGGGGCGTGCGGCGGTCGAGACGGCGTCGGAGAACGGCAGCCGCGTTCGCCTCGCCATGTTCGGGCCTGGCGCCGTCGTCGGCGAGATCGCCTTCTATACCGGCCGGCCGCGCTCCGCTTCCGTCGTCGCGGCCGGCCCCCTGGTTGCATGGCGACTCTCGCGCGGGGCCATGCGGCGCCTGCAAGCCGACGCGCCCGCTGCCGCCTTCCACCTGCACGAGGGCATCGCCGCCATCCTCGCCGGCCGCCTCGCCAGCACCGACCGCCTGGTCCGCTTCCTCGCCGACTAGCCCGCATGCCGCCCCGCGACTAGGATCGCCGGCACCGATTCACGGGGGAGGCGGCGGCGATGACGCGCACGGTGCTCTGCTACGGCGATTCCAACACTTTCGGGCACGCCACCGTGCCGCGCCCGGACGGCCGCTACGGCCCCGAGGAGCGCTGGCCCGGCGTGCTGCGCGCCGCCCTCGGCGCCGGCTGGTATGTCATCGAGGAAGGCCTCGGCGGCCGCACCACCGTGAGCGACGATCCCGTCGAGGGCGCCGAACGGAACGGCCGCACCTACCTCTATCCCTGCCTGATGAGCCACAAGCCGCTCGACATGGTCATCATCATGCTGGGCACCAACGACCTGAAGCACCGCTTCGGCAAGTCGGCCTGGGACATTGCCGAGGGCATGGCGGCCCTCGCCACCATCACCCGCAGCGCCGCTGCCGGGCGGAACGGCGGCGCCCCTGAGGTGATCCTCGTCTCGCCGCCGCCGATCCTCAGGAAGCTTCCGGGCTTCGAGGACCTCTTCGAGGGCGCCTATGCCAAGTCGCAGGACATGGCGAAGCGCTACCAGGCCGTCGCCGACCGGCTCGGCATCCGCTTCTTCGATGCCGGCAAGGTGGCGAAGTCGGGCAAGGCCGACGGCTTCCACCTCGACCCCGAGGCCCATGCCGCGCTCGGCCGGGCACTCGCCCTCGAGCTGAACAGACTGAAGCTCCCCGGCTAGGCCGTCGCGCCGAGCGCCTCCACCGCCCGCATCACGCCGCGCAGCTCCGCCAGGCCCTTCAGCCGCCCGACATAGGAATAGCCGGGATTGGTGTTGCGCATCGGATCGGCCGAGAGGAGATGGCCGTGGTCCGGCCGCATCGGGATCTGCGCGTCGGCGCGGCCTTCCGCGGCGCGCCGCTTCTCCTCCGCCATCACGGCCGCGACGATCGCCACCATGTCGCCGCCGCCCTGCAGGTGCTCGTCCTCGTGGAAGATCCCCGGCGCCTCGATCGTGACGTTGCGCAGGTGCATGAAATGGAGCCGTGGCGCGAAGGCCCGGATCATCGCGACAAGATCGTTGTCGGCACGCGACCCATAGGAGCCGACGCAGAACGTGAGGCCGTTGGACCGGCTGTCACGGGCGTCGAGCAGCGCCGCCACGTCCTCCGCCGTCGATACGATCCGCGGCAGCCCGAACAACGGGAACGGCGGATCGTCCGCGTGGATGCCGAGGTTGATGTCGAACTCCTCGGCGACCGGCACGATCTCGTCGAGGAACTCGGTCAGGCTCTGGAAAAGGTCCTCCGGTCCCATCCCGGCATATTGCTTCAGGAGGTCGAGGAACTTCGCCCGGTCATAGGCGAAGTCGGAGCCCGGCAGGCCGGCGAGGATGATCTTCTCGAGCTCGGCCTTCCGCGCCTCGCTAATCGTCGCGAAGCGCTCGCGCGCCGCCGCGATCACGTCCGGCGGATAGTCGCCTTCCGCTTTGGCGCGCTTCAGTGCGAAGACGTCATAGGCGGCGAAATCGACGATGTCGAAGCGGAGCGCGAGCCCCGAGGGCATCTGCCAGGCGAGGTCGGTCCGCGTCCAGTCGACGATCGGCATGAAATTGTAGCAGACGGTCCGGATGCCGGCCTTGCCGAGGGCGCGGAGCGAATCCTTCCAGGCCTCGACATCCTTCCGCCAATCGGCCGAGCGCGACTTGATGCCGTTGGTGACCGGGATGCTCTCCACCACCGACCAGCGCAGGCCGGCGGCCTCGATCATCGCCTTCCGCTCGTTGACCGCCTCTGGCGTCCACGGCGTCCCGCCCGGGATCTGGTGCAGCGCGCTGACGATTCCCGTCGCGCCCGCCTCGCGCACCTGCTCGAGCGAGATCGGATCGCGCCCCGGTCCGAACCAGCGCCATGTCTGTTCCATTGAACCCGCCTCCCGTGCCGGCCTTGTGGTGTGCTACCTATTGGCTGGTTTGTGAGGGGCCGCCAATGGTTTTTCTCGGCATCGACATCGGCACTTCCGCGGTCAAGGCGGTCCTCGTCGATGAGCGCGAAACGGTCATCGGCGAAGGATCGGCGCCGATACCGAGCGCCGAGCCGCGCCCCGGCTGGTCGGAACAGAATCCCGAGGACTGGTGGCGCGCCACCGAAACGGCGGTAGCCGCCGTCCGGCAGGACGCGCCGGCGGCCTTCCAGGGCGTCGCCGCCATCGGCCTCTCGGGCCAGATGCACGGCGTCACGCTCCTCGACGGGCACGACGCCCCGATCCGCCCCTCGATCATCTGGGCCGACAGCCGCGGCGTCGAGGAATGCGCCGAGATCGAGGCCGCCGTGCCGCGCCTCCCGTGGATCGCCGGCGTCATCGCCATGCCGAGCTTCACGGCGCCGAAGCTCCGCTGGCTGGGGCGGCACGAGCCGCGATCCCTCGCCCGCGCCCGCCGCGTGCCGCTCGCCAAGGACTATGTCCGCCTCCGGCTCACCGGCGAATTCGCCACCGACATGGGCGATGCCGCCGGCTCGCTCCTTCTCGACGAGGCGAAACGCGACTGGTCCGCCCCGATCCTCGCCGCCGCCGGCATCGATCGCGACGTGCTGCCGCGCCTCCTCGAGGGGTCGATGCCTTCGGGCATGCTCCGGCCGGCGTTGCGCGAGGCCTGGGGGATTGCCGGCAATGTCACCGTCGCCGCCGGTGCCGCCGATGCCGCGGCCGGCGCCATCGGGATCGGCGCCGTCGACGAGGGCGATTCCTTCATCTCGCTCGGCACCTCGGCGCAGTATTTCGTCACCCGCGAGCGCTACGAGCCGAAGCCCGAGACGCTCATCCATGCCTTCGCCCACGCCCTGCCCAACCGCTGGTTCGAGATGGCGGCGATGCTGAACGGCGCGAGCCCGCTCTCCTGGGCCGCGCGCACCTTCGCCATTCCCGACATCGGCGCCGTCATCGAGCAGGTCGAGGCGCGCTTCCGCGGTCCCTCGCGCATCATCTGCCTGCCCTATCTCGCCGGCGAGCGCACGCCCCTCAACGATCCCGACGTGCGCGGCGCCCTCTTCGGCCTCGACCACGGCGCCGACATCACCGACATCGTCCAGGCCGTGCTCGAAGGCGCCGCCTTCAGCCTCATGGATGCCCAGCTCGCCTTGAAAGCCGCCGGCCGCTCCACCGCGCCGGTATCGCTGGTCGGCGGCGGCGCGCGCAGCCGCTTCTGGATGAAGCTGATAGCGAGCGCCATCGGCCTGCCGGTGCTCCGCCATGCCGGTTCCGAGAAGGGCCCGGCCTTCGGGGCGGCGCGGCTCGGGCGCATGGCCCTCACGGGAGAGTCGCCGGCGACCGTCTGCGCCAAGCCGCCCGTCATCGAGACGATCGAGCCCGACCCGGCCCTCGGCGAGCGCTATCGCGAGCGCTTCGAGACCTATCGCAAGCTCTATCGCGCCCTCAGGCCAGGTCCCTCGCCCAGGGCGGATCGGCTCCCGGCCGCGATACCGTGACGCTCGCGGCGCGCGCCGCGAAGGTGAGCGCGTCGCGCACCTGGTCTTCGTCGAGCCGCGCGATGGCGCCCTTGTCGAGGATCCCGTTCCTCTCGAGCCGCACCATCATGCCGGCGGAGAACGTGTCCCCGGCCCCGATCGTGTCGGCGACCTTCACCTCGAACGACGGCACCGTCACCGAGACGCGCTTCGAGCGCGCGGTCGCACCATCGCCGCCCTGCGTCATGATCACCAGCTTGGCGCCGCGGTCGAGCCAATCCTCGGCAAGCGCATCAAAGCTCCGCTCCGGCGCGATCCAGGCGAGATCGTCGTCGCTCAGCTTGACGATGTCCGACATCGCGACGAGGTGATCGAGCCGGGCGAGATAGGCGTCCCGGTTCTTGATCAGCGTCGGGCGGATGTTCGGATCGAGCGAGATGACGCGCGACAGGTGCTCGCGCTGCATCAGCGCCTCGAAGGCCGAGCCGCTCGGCTCCGAGGCGAGCCCGAACGAACCGAAGTGCAGCGCGGCGACCTCCACCGGCAGCGGCGGCAGGTCGGCCTCGGTCAGCATCCGGCCGGCCGAGTGCTCGTCGAAGAAGGCATATTGCGCCTTGCCCTCGATGAGGGTCACGAAGGCGAGCGTCGTCGGGCGGTCGCTGACATTGGCAAGCGAGATGTCGACGCGGCTTTTCGCCAGGGCCGCCTTCAGCTGGTCGCCGAAGAAGTCGGTCGACAGGCCGCCGAAGAATCCAGCGTCCGTTCCGAGCCTTCCGAGCGCCACCGCGACATTGAAGACCGAGCCGCCGACGAAGGGCTGGAACACGGCCGCGCCGTCCTTCCCCTCGCGCGGCAGCATGTCGATCAGCGCTTCGCCGCAGGCAACGATCATGGGCATCCTCCCCGGATTTTGCACGAGCCTAGCCCGAAGCGAGGCCGATGGGGAGATGCCGCCTATCCCGCGCGCGCGAGATCGTCGAGCCCTCTGATCGTCACCCCGAGGTCGTTCACCAGGCCGGTATCCAGCGAATAGACCCAGCCATGGATGCTGAGCCGCTGGCCGCGCGTCCAGGCGTCCTGCACGAAGACGTCGGAGGCGACGTTCATCACCTGCCGCTTCACGTTCAGCTCGCACAGCCGGTCGAGCCGTTCGCGCTCCGTCGGCAGCGCCTCGAGCTCGTGACGGTGCACATGCGCCACCTCGCGGATCGGATGCAGCCAGTGATCGACCAGACCGCGCCGGCGACCGTCCACCGCTGCCGCGACGCCGCCGCAGCCATAGTGGCCGACCACCATGACGTGCCTCACCTTCAGCACGTCGACCGCGAACTGCAGCACCGAGAGGTAGTTGGCGTCCTGCGGCGGCGCGAGGTTGCCCACGTTCCGGTGGACGAACAACTCGCCCGGGTCGAGGTCGACGATCTCGTTCGCCGGCACCCGGCTGTCCGAGCAGCCTATCCACAGATATTCCGGCGCCTGCTGGTTCACCAGCCGGCGGAAGAAGCCCGGATCGGCCGCCACCATGCGGGCCGCCCAGGCACGGTTCTTGGCTTTCAGGTCATCGAGCATGCTTCTAGCGATAGCCGCCCATCTCCGTTCCGACAAGGCCGTGACGGGACGGCGAGCCACGCGGCCGCTGCATGGCTTTTGGCGGGAACGGCGCCGCTTCGAGGGTGAAGCCTGCATTAACGCTGTCGACCGGAATTGATTGTAATGCCTCGACCAATGCCGTCTGAAAGACGACGGGCTACGGATCGCAGAGGAGCGGCAGAGAGACGTGGCACTGCATTTCGATGGCGCGACGACGGCACTGCCCGGCACCGACATTCTCGCCCCGGCCACGGATTCGCGGGCGATCGACCATGCCGGCGAGATAACCCTTTCGCTTTACGATTCGCTCGAGGCCTGCGCCGTCGCATGGCGTACCTTCGAGGAAGTCGCCGACCACACGGTCTTCCAGACCTTCGGCTGGCTCTCCACCTGGATGCGGACCGTCGGGGGCCGCACGCGTGCCCGCCCGGCCATCGTCATCGGACAGGCCCCGAACGGCGCGGTCCTCTTCCTCATGCCCTTCGCCGTCGAGCGGCACGCCATGGTGAGCCGGCTGACCTGGCTCGGCTCGGATCTTTCCGATTACAACGCGCCGCTTCTCGCCCCCGGCTTCGCGGCCGCCATGTGCGCCCGCCGCTTCGCCGCGCTTTGGCGGCGCATCCGCGGCAGCCTCATGGCCGATCCGCGCTTCCGGCACGACATCGTCTCCCTGGAAAAGATGCCGGACGTCGTCGGCGGCCAGCGCAATCCCTTCTCCTTCCTGCCGCTTGCCGCCAATCCGAGCGGCGCTCACGCGGCCACCCTCTCCGGCGACTGGGAGGCCTTCTACGCCGCCAAGCGTTCCAACAGCACCCGCAAGAACGACAAGGCCAAGCGCCGCAAGCTCGGCGATCTCGGCGAGGTGCGCTTTCTCGAGCCGTCCGAGGATAGCGACATCCGCCGCACGCTTGCCGAGCTCTTCCGCCAGAAGGCCGGCCAGTTCGCCCGCATGGGCGTCGTCGACGTTTTCGCCCGTCCCGGCTTTGCCGAGTTCTTCGCCGAGCTGGCGACCGATCCGGCGACCCGCTCCCTCGTCCATGTCAGCCGGCTCGACGTCGGCGACATCATGGCCGCGACCAATCTCGGCCTCGTCCACTGCGGGCGCTACTATCACGTCCTCGCCGCCTATGCCGACGGCGAGACGGCGCGTTTCGGGCCCGGCGCCGCCCATCTCCGCGACCTCTTGCGCACGGCGATCGAGCGCGGATGCAGGGAGTTCGATTTCACCATCGGCGACGAACCCTACAAGCGCGAATGGGCGGACAGCACGCTGGCTCTTCGCGACCTCCACACCGGCGCCACCTCGGCCGGCTGGATCCTTGCGCTCTCTGTCCGCGGCTTCACCCGCGCCAAGCGCACCATCAAGCAGACGCCCGCGCTCTGGCGCGCCTTCAGCCGCGCCCGTGCCCTCGGCGCCCGCCTGACCGGCCGCCGGCCGATCGCCGCTCCCGAAGCGAAGCCGGCCGCGGAAGACTGAGCCTCTCGGACGCGAGGAATCGGAAAAGCCCGCCGGTGATCGCGGCGGGCTTTTTTCATGATCGACAGATTGCAGCCTAGGGTCGGAAACGCCGCTTCATGCCGCCCACCATGCTGCGCAGCCGCGTATAGGCGGCCCACAGCGCCGGCGTCTGCTTGATGAAGCGCTTCGTCCGGCGATAGGCCGAGATCGACGTCACCGTGGCGAAACCCGTCGCCGAGCGTGCCGTGAGCAGGTCGAACAGCCTGAGCTCGACGTCGCACCACTCGCTCTTGTAGGTCTCGTCGCCCACCGTGAAGTCGAAGAGCGTGAAACTCCGTTCGATCGCCGTGCGCAGTAGCTCGCGCAAATGGATGCGGCCGGTGCCATAGCGCGACAGCTCGCCGTCCTGGTAGCTCGACAGGATCAGGTAGTAGCAGCCCTTGAAGCGGAGCCCGAGGCTCGTCGCCGCCACGACGCCGCCGACCTCGAGCCGGCTCACATGGATGACGTCGGCCATGGCCGCATCGACCGCCGCCGCGCGATAGAAATCGCGATAGCCCGGCCGCTCGAAGAGGTTCTCGACGCCCATCCGCGCGAAGCTCCTGGTCTTCTGCTCGATGAGCGCGTCCATGGTCGCGGCGATCTCGGCCGGCTCGCGCACCTCGACGAAGCGCACCTCGCCATGGGCGGCGGCGAGCTGCTTCATCTGCTTCCGCTCGGTCTTCCGCGTCGGGGACGAGCGCCGCGCCGCGTAGAAGCTCTCCCAGTCGCCGGCAAGCGTCGCCACGTGCGCGCCGCTCGGATGCGCCGTGACGGGAAGCGCGAGGAACGGATTGTCCCGCCCGCCTATGCTCGGCGGCATCTTTTCGAGATCGACATAGTCGAACCGGAAGCGCGGGTCGGCCGCGACCAGGCGGACGATCGTCGCCCACAGTCCGGGGAAATCGCGCGCCGCCGCCGTCTCGGCGAAATCCCTGGAGAGGAGCGGCGCATTGTAGTCGCAGAGATCGGCGGCAAGCCAGGTGAGCTTGCGGGCCGGGCCCGTCCGCTCGATCGCCAGCTGGAAGATGGCGAGCAGCTCGCCGAGGGCATTCCGCCCGGTAACGACCACCGGGAGCGTCCCCCGGCGCGTGCCGACGGTCGCCTGCCAGGCGGACAGCCAGGCATGGGTCTGGAAAACGGTGCAGTCCGCCGCGCGCTCGAATGCCGTCCACTCCGCGGCCAGCCCTGCAAGATCGGCGTGGAGCGACAGCCGAAGGTCCAGCCGCGCCGTGAAATCCGCGTCCGAAAGCGCGCCGGCGGCACGGCCTTCGGCGAGCGCGGCGGGGACGAGCATCCCCTCCACATGCGCCACCGAATGCGACCCGACTTCCATTCCCGCCATGACTGCTTCCACTGCGCCTCTGGTTTCCGCTTCCGGGCCGTTACGAGTGACCGCCCGCCGGCCGAAGGCCGCCGAGCGCGAGCCGCCCGCGCGCCTCGCGCAGCGCCCCGAAGGCGCGGCGGCGGTTGCGCCGGATCCAGCGCCGCGCCTGCCAGGCGAGGCCGGTATCGGTCGACATGGAGCGCAGCCGCCACGCCTTCTCGAGCGAGGCCTCGTCGACCGCGCGCTTCACCGGATCGTCGTAGAAGGCGGCGATCTTCTCCCCGCCTATGCCGGGCGTCGACAGCCATGCCGGGACATGCACGGAGGCGAGCTGTACCGCGTCGTTCAGCACCTTGTTGGTGCCCGTGCCTGCCGCCGGGCAGGCCGTGTTGAAGGCGTCGCCGATCAGCACCATGCCGGGCCGCCGGTAATTGTTGGTCTGGTAGAGATCGACCGGCCGGATCTTCACGAAGCCGGTCACCTCGAAGTCGCCGAGCGCCTCGCGGAAGCCGGGGAGCGCTGCTTCCAGCGCCGCCATCGGCTGATGGCGCATCTCGCGCAGCCACGGATCGCGCATGTCGCGATAGACGAAGAGGTTGGCGCGCATCGTCCCCGGGATCGGGAAGGTCGTGATATAGGCCACCCGGTCGCTCATCCGCGGCGAATAATAGGTGAGGCCGGAGAATGGGAAGCGGTCGCGCCCGACCGGCTTGAAGTCGAAGCCGATGCTGATCGAATGGGCCGGGCTGAGGATCGTCCGGTCGAGCCCCATGACGTCGCGGATGCCGGTGTTCAGCCCGTTGGCGATCACCACCAGCCGCGCGCGGATCTCCTCGCCGCCGGCGAGCACGATCCGCTGCATCTCCTCGCCGGTCTCGACCGCATTGACCTTGCCGACCATCAGGCTCGCGCTGCCGCCGATCTCCTGGCGCACCGCATTGACCATCGCGTCATAGGCGAAGCTGTACTGGTCGCCGGCCTTCTTCTCGAGGATCCGCGCGCCGTGGGCGATCCACAGCTCGCCGAGCGGCGCCGCGGCCTTGGCGAGCACGTTGCCCGCGAACCCGGTCTGCGCCAGCAGCTCCAGCTGCGAGGCGTCGAATTTCTCGCAGCGGAAATCCTCCGGGAATGTTTCGTGGGGGTCGACGACCACGGCCTCTATGCCGGCGCGCCCCAGCATGGCAGCGGTGACCGAGCCGGCAAGTCCGCCGCCGATGATCGCAACATCCGTCTCACGCATGTCGCCTGCCTCCGCCGCAGGACAGCCGAAAGCGCAGGGAATCGGCGCTTCCAAGCACCGCTTGGGTGATTTTATACGTATTGCTTCGCCGTGCGATTAGAAACACATTATTCCTATTAACCTTAAAGTATCGACCCGATGGATTTTGTGTAAAACTCTAGCTATTCCTCTCCTCCGTGTTCCCCGGTAGCTCAGCGGCAGAGCAGGCGGTTGTTTCCCGTCAGGTCGATGGTTCGAGCCCATTCCCGGGGAGCCATTCTCAGGTTTCCTGACTTTTCCTGACTTTCTTCGATTGCTTTGGCGGTACCGGACCTGGCCTCGGCCGGGCTCGAAGGCATGACTCGATTCCTTAGAATTACATAGTGAATATTTACTTTAGCTTGTCTTTTACTTTGTATCTTTGCGGCCGTCCGCTTAGGTTCGGCCCCACTCCCGAGCCACGCCTTTCCCCTTGCATTGACGGGTAAGACATTGCGCCTGCAGGACATTCTGACAGAACGGGCTTCCCGCACGCCGGATCGCATCGCGCTCGTTGCCGGTCGCACGCGACTTACCTTCGCAGCGCTTTCCGCCATGTCCGATTCGCTCGCCGCGACCTTCGCCGAGCACGGCCTGCGCCGCGGCGACCGCCTCGCGGTGTTCAGCGACAGCTGGTGCGAATCGGCGCTCGCGCTTCTCGCCGCCCTCAAGGCCGGCGCCATCGCCTGTCCGATCAATCCGCTCACCGCCGCCGAGAGCCTCACCGGCCTGCTCCGCGCCTGGCGGGCCCGCGCCCTCGTCACCGAGGCTCGCCTCGCAAGCACAGCGGCGATCGCCATCCGCACGGCCGATTCGGTGCGGCTTGTCGTCCTTGCCGGCACGCGCGGGCACGAGCCCGCCGCCGGCTGCATCCGCTTCGAGGATGCCATCGCCACGCGGCAGGTCGTCCTGCCGCCCGGCAGCGCCGCCGGCGACATCGCCTTCATCCTCGCCGACGAGCGTCCCGATGCGCCGCCCGCCGCGAGCCTCGTCCGCCACCAGGACCTGCTCGCCCTGATGGCCGCGGAGCCGCGGCGCGGCGAGGAGGATGCCGTCATCACCTCGCTCCGCCTCAACGGCAAGGCGGGCCTCGCCCAGCTTTTCGCGGCACTCCGCGACGGCATCACGCTGATGCATTCATCGAGCGGCCTCGGCGACGTCCGCCCGCTCACGCCGTCGGTCGCCTCGTCGCGGCCGGCCCAGTCGATGCGCTAGCCAGCCAGAAAGGGAGCCCGGAAATGGGACGCCTGAACAAGAAGATCGTCCGCACCGGGCTCGAGACCATCTATCACACCGGCGGCCATCTCCTCGGCGCGCCCTTCCTCTCGGGCGTCGGCTCGATCCTCACCTTCCATCACGTCCGCCCGGCCCGGCCCGACGCCTTCCAGCCCAATCGCTCGCTGGAGATCGAGCCCGCCTTCCTCGAAGAGGTGCTGAAGGCGCTCCGCGCCGCCGACGTCGACATCGTCACGCTCGACGAGCTGCATCGCCGGCTGACCGGGCGCGACTTCAGGCGGCGTTTCGTCGCGCTCACCTTCGACGACGGCTATCGCGACAATCGCGACCACGCGCTCCCCATCCTCAGGAAGTACGAGGCGCCCTTCACCCTCTTCGCGCCCTCCGCTTTCGCCGAAGGCACCGGCGATCTCTGGTGGATCGCGCTCGAGCGGGCGATCGCCAGGGCCGACAGCATCGCCCTGCCGGTGGAAGGGACGCTGCGCACCTACGACTGCTCGACCGACGATGCCAAGGACGAGACCTTCACCACGGTCTACTGGTGGCTGCGCTCGCTTCCGAGCGAGGCTGAGATGCGCCAGGTCATCCGCGAGCTGGCGCTGGAGCACCGCATCGACGTCGATTCCATCTGCCGCGAGTTCTGCATGGACTGGTCCGAGCTCGCCGCCTTCGCCCGTGATCCGCTCGTTGCCATAGGCGCCCATACCGACAGCCACGTCATGCTCGCCAAGGCCTCGCCGGAGGCGGCCCGCGCCGATATCCTGCGCGGCGTCGGCGAGCTCGAGACGAAGCTCGGCGTCCGTCCGGCCCACCTCTCCTTCCCCGTCGGCGATCCGACTTCCGCCGGACCGCGCGATTTCGATATCGCCCGCGAGCTCGGCTTCCGAACCGCCGTGACCACCCGCCCGGGCGTCCTCTTCGCCGAGCATTCCGCCCACCTCACGGCCCTGCCGCGCATCTCGGTCAATGGCGAGTTCCAGCGCGTCCGCTACCTGAACGTCCTCCTTTCGGGCGTCCCGACCGCGCTGATGAACCGCTTCCGCCGCGTCAACGCCGCGTAACCGCGCCGGCTTAGCCGCTCGTTAAGCAAAAGCGGAAAATACTTCTCGCGGATATCCCATCCGCGAGGCGCCATGGACAGCCATCCGCGATTCGGCCTGACCACCGGCGACGGTCGTCCGCCGCGCGTCGCCATCGTCGATGCCAATCCGGCGAGCAGCATGGTCTCTGTCGCGCTCGTCCGGCAGTTCGGCTGCATGGCGGTCGTCGCCACCGGCGGCGAGGCCGCCCTCTCGCTCCTCCGCCGCGACGGCAGCATCGATCTGGTCATCCTCGACCTCGGCACCTCCGACCGCGAGGGCCTCGTGCTCGCGCAACTCATCCGCACCCTCGGCGACCGCGGCACCATGCCGATCATCGGCCTCGCCGCCGGACCGCGCCTCCCCGGCCGCGCCGCCGGCTTCTCGGCCTCGCTGAAGAAGCCCTACAGCCCGCGCGAGCTCCACGCCGTCATGCGCGACGCCCTCGATCGCGCGCGCGCCGTCATGTCGGGCGACCGCTAGCCTCGCCACCGGGAAATTCGCCGGTTCCGCCCCAGCCGCTAGCGCGACGCCTCGCGCTGGCGCGCCAGCGCCGCGTTGAACTCGGCGCCGAAGATCATCAGCGCCGCGACCAGGTAGAGGAAGAATATCGCCGTCACCACGCTGGCGAGCCCGGCATAGGTCGCCACGTAATTGGCGAAGCGGCGGAGATACATGCCGAAGACGATCGCCGCGAGCAGCCAGGAGGTCAGCGTCACCAGGATCCCCGGCCACAGCTTCGATACCGGCGGGCGCTTCGCCGGGAGCCAGAGATGGGCCGCCACCAGCACGACGATCAGGAGGAGGCCGGTCACCGCGAGGCCGCCGAAGGTGAAGCTGTTCTGGAAGGGCGCCAGCTGCGGCAGCGCTTCGATGATCCGGTCGATGATCAGCGGTCCGAGCACGCCGAGGAAAGCGAGCGCCAGGCTCGCCACCGCGCCGATCAGGACGAACAGGATGCTTTGCGCGCGAAGGAACAGGAAGGAGCGCGTCTCGCTCACCCGATAGGCACGATTGAGCGCCGTCCGCACCGCTTCCACGCCGTTCGAGGCGAGATAGATGGTGATCAGGATCGAGACGGTGAGCAGCCCGCCGCGATGCACCGAGAGCACCTGGTGGACCTGCGCGGCGATCGGCTTTGCCACTTCCGGCGGCCAGGCGTTGAAGATCAGGTCGGCCACCCGGTCGGCAAGGCCCGCATCGCCGATGAAGGCGGCGAGCGTGCCGACGAAGATCACGAAGGGGAAGACCGCCATCAGCGCCGACAGGGCGACGTGGCTCGACATGGCCCAGCCGTCGTCGTCGTTGAAGTGACTGAGCGCGTCCCCGAGCACCGCCCGCGCCTTGCGCAGAAATGTCGGAGCCGCCTCCGTCGCCATCCCGGATCCTTCAGGCGCCGGCCCGTCTGGCCGGCTTTTGCCGGGAACATAGTGGATTCGCGGGCGCTGAAAAGCGCTCCATTTCGGAACCGGTTGAGTATCGCTGCGTTATCGGCTTGATAGGGGGAGAATCCGGGCGTCCCCGCGGCGCCCGAAGAGAAGCAACGGGGGAAGGCATGGCTCCACGGCTCGTCATCGCCGCTCTGGCGCTCGCCGCGATGGTCGTCCCGGCCGCGGCGGAATTCGTGCCCCTCACCATGATGCAGAACGACATCCTGCGCGCGCTGGGCCATGCCAATCCCAAGCTGAAGCCGAAGGCAAGGAAGCCGGCTGCGGCGCCGGCCGCCGAGGCTGCTGCGCCCAAACCCGGTCCCACGGCGCTTCCGGAGGCAGCCGAGGCCGGCGGCGATGCCGTCGTGCCCATGCCGCGCCTCCGTCCGGCCGCGGCGCCCGAGACCGCGACCGATGTGGCGGCCAGCGAGGGCGTCGGCGGCTTCAAGGCTGCCCCGCCCGCGCCGTCAGGCGTCCCGCAATTTTCCGAAGCTGGCGAGGGCAGTGCCGTCGGCGGCTACGTTGCCACCGCACCCGCCGCGGAGCCGGACGATGCAGCGCTCGCCTACGCGCCCGCGCAGCCGCCGCTGCCGCGCGTCAACCCACGCCTGGCGGATGCCATGGCGAATATCCCGACAGGGAGCAAGGCGGCCGGCAAGCCGATCAAGCTCGCTGCCCTTCCGCCCGCTGCCGACCTTGGCGACGGGGAAATCGACATGGCGCGGCTGGATGCCCTCGGCGTCACGGCAAAGGCCCTGCCCGCGATCAGGGACGGCGCCTGCGGCATGCCCGATCCGGTCGACGTCACCGCGCTCGATGATGGCGACGTTCCGCTGACCGGCCAGGCGCGCGTCAACCGCGCGATCGCCGCGACCTTCGCCGGCTGGGTGCACGATATGGTCGAGCCGGCGGCGAAGTCGCTTCTCGGCGGCGAGCTGACCGGCCTCCGCATCGCCGATTCTTACGGCTGCCGCACCCGCGACCACATCAAGAACGCCAAGCTCAGCGAACACGCCTTCGGCAATGCCATCGACGTCAGCGCCTTCCGCATCGGCAAGCAATGGATCATCGTCGGCGGCAGCCATTCCTCCGACCAGCAGGCCTTCCTCGACAAGGTGCGGGCGGCCGCCTGCGGGCCGTTCAAGACCGTCCTCGGCCCGGGCTCGGACAGCTACCACGCCGAGCACTTCCACCTCGATCTCGCCCATCGCCGGACGGCCGGCCCGAGCCGCGGCCTCTACTGCAAATAGGCTGGCGGATCTCCCGCCTATCCCGGCCCCATCGCCCAGGGTCCGTGCGAGACCACGCCCGGCGCGTCCAGGCGCTCGAAGCCATGGGCGCCGAAGAAGTCGCGCTGCGCCTGGGTGAGATCGGCGGTCGAGCGCGCCGTACGCGACAGGTCGAAATAGGCGAGCGCCGAGGATAGCGCCGGCATCGGGATGCCCTTCAGGAGCGCCTCCGCCACGATCAGCCTGAGGCTCTCGTTGTTGGCCTTGAGCAGCCCTGTGAAGGGCTCGATATCCATCAGGTTCGCCGCCGAACCGCTCGTCGCATAGGCCTTGGATATGTCGTCGAGGAAGACGGAGCGGATGATGCAGCCGGCCCGCCAGATCTTCGCGATCGTGCCGAGCGGCAGGCTCCAGCCATAGGTCTCCGAGGCCTTGGCCATCACCGCGAAGCCCTGCGCATAGGCGACGATCTTTCCGCCGAGCAGCGCCCCTTCCAGCGCCTTCAGGATCGCCTCGTGGTTGAGCGAGGTATCGAACTTCCTCGGCGCCGCACCGAAGAGCTTCTCCTGCGCCACGCGCTCGGCTTTCTGCGAGGATAGCGCGCGCGCCGCCACCGCCGCCTCGATCACCGTCGCCGGCACGCCGAGGTCCTGCGCTTCCATCGCCGACCAGCGGCCGGTGCCCTTCTGGCCGGCCGTGTCGAGGATGATGTCGACGATCGGCTTGCCGGTCTTCTCGTCGATGACGCCGAGCACTTTCGAGGTGATCTCGATCAGGTAGGACTTCAGCGGCCCCTCGTTCCAGTGGGCGAATATCTCCGCCATCTGCGGCGCCGTCAGGCCGAGGCCGTCGCGCATCACGCCGTAGACCTCGCCGATCATCTGCATGTCGGCATATTCGATGCCGTTATGGATCGTCTTGACGAAATGCCCCGCGCCGTCCGGCCCGCACAGCGCCGCGCAAGGCTCGCCGTCGAACTTCGCCGCGATCGCGTTGAAGATCTTCTCGACCCGCGCCCATGCCTTCGGGTCGCCGCCCGCCATGATCGAAGGCCCGTGCCGCGCGCCCTCCTCGCCGCCGGAAACGCCGACCCCGAGGAAGTCGATGCCCTTGGCCTTGAACTCCGCCTCGCGCCGGCGCGTATCGTGGAAATTGGCATTGCCGCAGTCGATGATGATGTCGCCCGGCTTCATCACGCCGGCGAGCACCTCCGCCTCCTGGTCGACCGCCGGCCCCGCGGTCACCATGAGCACGACCGGCTTCGGATCGCTGATCGCCGCGGCGAG
This sequence comes from Hyphomicrobiales bacterium, assembly GCA_017305635.1. Lineage (GTDB taxonomy): Bacteria > Pseudomonadota > Alphaproteobacteria > Rhizobiales > Kaistiaceae > JAFKKF01. The sequence continues at coordinate 80,363 of JAFKKF010000019.1, forward strand.
GTCCGGCAGGCTCTTCGTCGGCACCAGCCGCGGCGCCAGCGGCCCGGCATGCGCCATGAAGGCGTCGGTCTTCGCCGCCGTGCGGTTGAAGACGGCGACGGTATTGCCTTTCTCCGCCATGTTGAGCGCGAGGTTGGCGCCCATCACGCCGAGCCCGACCAGACCGATATCCGCCATCTTGAACCCTCCTTCAGACATGCCGTGACGATAGGCGCGAATCCGCCGCCGGACAATCGTAGCGGCAGGCCGCGGCAGATGATGTCGAGGGGATTTCGCGTCTAGCGGAAACCGTCGGCGACGAGCAGGCCGGTCAGTTCCAGCCGCTCCTCGTTGTCGACGCCGGGCGCCCGGGCGACCGCCGCCTGCGAGACCATCGGTCGCGGCCCGAGCGGCCGGCGCTTGTCGTAGAAGGCATTGCCACCCGCCACGACCTGGTAGTCCATGTTGTCGTAGCGGTAGCTGTAGCCGGCGGTGTGGAAGAACATCGCCTTGCCCACGTCCGGATGCCGCTGGCCGGCAAGCACGGCGTCGGCCGCCGCATAGGCTCGCGCCTTCGAGGCCGGCTCGCTCATCTTCTTCCACAGCGCGCCTTCGGCGAACTGGTTGCGCTGGCCGACCACGCCGCAGACGCTCGACGGATACTTGCCCGAGCTCTTGCGGTTCATCACCACCGTGCCGACGGCGACCATGCCGTCGGTGCTCGAGCGGTTGGATTCGAAATACATCACCCGCGCCAGGCAGTCGCGCTGGGAAAGGCGCGAATAGCCGCCGCCGAAGCCCCCGGACGGCGCCGTCGCGCAGCCCGCCAGGCCGCTCGCCAGCAGTGCCAGAAGGAGACAGGATTTGCGAAAACTCAATACCGAGGCCATCGACGCAGAACTCAACAGATAGCCCGCAAAGGGCAGCACGCCCCCCGGCGCCTACCGATTGCCGCCACCTTGGCGGCCGAGTCTAAATTCCGGCTTAACGCGCCGCCGTGTTCCTCCCTCGTTCACGGGGAGAGGGGGCCGGCCGGCAGAGGGGTGCCCCTCAACTATGCCCCAGCACCGGATGCGGCTGGTAGGGCTCCTCCAGCGCCTTGATCTCCTCGGGGTCGAGCTTCAGGTCCAGCGCGCGGAAATTCTCCTCCAGGTGCTCGACCCGGCTCGAGCCGATGATCGGCGCGGTGATGTAGGGCTTGGACAGAATCCACGCCAGCGCCACCTGCATGTTGGAGACGCCGCGCTTCTTCGCCACCTCGCTCACCCTATCGACGATCGCGAAATCGTCGTCGCGATAGTAGAGGTTGTGCGCGAAGGCGTCCGTGCGCGCCCTGACCGTCTCGCCCTTGTCCTGCCGCCGCCGGTTGCCGGCGAGGAAGCCGCGCGCCAGCGGGCTCCACGGGATGAGCCCGACGCCCGCGTGCCGGCAGAGCGGGATCATCTCCCGCTCCTCCTCGCGATAGACGAGGTTGTAGTGGTTCTGCATGGTGACGAATTTCGAGAAGCCCGACTGAGCCGCGATCTGCTGCATCCTGGCGAACTGCCAGGCCCACATCGACGAGGCGCCGACGTAGAGCGCCTTGCCCGCCTTCACGACGTCGCTCAGCGCCTCCATCGTCTCCTCCATCGGCGTCGTCGGGTCGAAGCGGTGGATCTGGTAGAGGTCGACATAGTCCATGCCGAGGCGGCGGAGCGAATTGTCGATGGCGTGCATGATGTGCTTCCGCGACAGGCCGCGCTGGTTCACATCCGGCCCCATCGGATTGAACACCTTGGTCGCCACCACCACCTGGTCGCGCGGCACGCCGAAATGCTTCAGCGCCCGGCCGGTGACCTCCTCGCTGGCGCCGTCGGAATAGACGTCGGCCGTATCGAAGAAATTGATGCCGCCGTCGAGCGCCCGCCGGATCAGCGGCCGCGAGGCCTCCTCGTCGAGCACCCATTCGCGCCATTTCGGCGTGCCGTAGGTCATCATGCCCAGGCAGAGGCGCGAAACCTTCACGCCGGTCGAGCCGAGATTGACGTAGTCCATTGCGCGCCCTCGCCGTTCTTTCGGGATGAACGCCTACTATGGAACGCGATCGGCCGCGGGTGAAGTGCCCCGCGGCCTCGTGTCCTTGGCCGGTTGGCCTCAGGCGGCCTGCTGCGCCTCCGGCGGCTTCATCGCGCCGGTCATGATCGCGACCGCATCCGACATGGAGAAGTCGCGCGGGTTGATCACCGCGATGCGCTTGCCCAGCCGGTGGATGTGGATGCGGTCGGCCACCTCGAAGACGTGCGGCATGTTGTGGCTGATCAGGATGATCGGCAGCCCGCGCTTCTTCACGTCGAGCATCAGTTCGAGGACCTTGCGCGACTCGCGCACGCCGAGCGCCGCCGTCGGCTCGTCCATGATCACCACCCGGCTGCCGAACGACGTGGCGCGCACCACCGCCACGCCCTGGCGTTGCCCGCCGGACAGCGTCTCGACCTGCTGGTTGATGTTCTGGATGGTGAGGAGCCCGAGCGCCGAGAGCTGCTCGCGCGCCCGCCGCCGCATCGCCTTCTGGTCGAGGAGCCGGAAATATTGGCCGAGGAATCCCGGCTTCCGGATCTCGCGGCCGAGGAACATGTTCTCGGCGATCGACAGCGCCGGCGACAGCGCGAGGTTCTGGTACACCGTCTCGATGCCGGCGGAACGCGCGTCCATCGGCGTCTTGAAGTGGACCGGCTCGCCGTCCATCAGCACCTCGCCGGAATCGGGCACCACCGCGCCGGCGAGCACCTTGATGAGCGTCGACTTGCCGGCACCGTTGTCGCCGATGACCCCTAGGATCTCGCGCGGCCGCAGCTCGAAATCGGCATGGTCGAGCGCCACCACGCGGCCGTAACGCTTGACGAGCCCGCGGGCCTCCAGGACCGGACGTTCCGCTTCGCCGCTCATGCCGCCACCCTCCTGATCCACTGGTCGAGCGTCACGGCGACGATGATCAGCACGCCCACCGCGAATTCCTGCCAGAGCGCATCGAGCCCGTAGAGCACCAGGCCGTTGCGGAACGCGCCCACGATGAGCGCCCCGATGAGCGTGCCGACGATCGAGCCGCGCCCGCCGAAGAGGCTGGTGCCGCCGATCACCACCGCCGTGATCGAATCGAGGTTGGCATTGGCGCCGGAATTGGGGCTGATCGCGCCGATGCGGCCGATCAGCACCCAGCCGGCGACCGCGCATATCAGGCCGGCGATCGTATAGACGGCGAGCAGCGTCCGGCTGGTATTGATGCCGGCGAGCCGGGCGGCGTCGGGATCGTCGCCGGTCGCATAGACATGGCGGCCGAAGGCGGTGCGGTTCAGCATGTACCAGGCGGCGATCGCCATCAGGAGCATGAGCACCGAGCCGTAGGTGATCCGCGCGCCGCCGAAGCGGAACGTCCAGTCCGGCCAGCTGTCCGATCCGATCGCCTGCCTCAGCCAGGCGTAGCTGTCGCGCAGCCCGTCATTCAGCGCGTAGCCGGTCCATTGCAGGAACGAAGCGACCGCCTCGACCTCCTGCTGCCGGATCGTCTGGCTCTTCGAATAGAAGATGATCAGCGCGCCGAAGATGCTCCACGTGCCGAGCGTGACGATGAATGGCGGCAGCCGCAGCTTGGTCACCAGGACGCCGTTCAGCCAGCCGCAGAGGAGCCCGGTCGCGAGGCCGAGCGGGAAGGAGAAATAGACCGGCACGCCGCTTTCGACGGCGAGGCGTCCCATCACGATCGACGACAGGACCATGATCGCGCCGACCGACAGGTCGATGCCGGCCGTCAGGATGATGAGCGTCTGGGCGATGCCGAGGACGCCGATGATGGTCACCTGCTGGAGGATCAGCGACAGGTTGAAGGGCGCGAAGAACTTGCCGCCGACGAGGAACGCGAAGATCGCCACGCCGAGGAGGAGCACGAAGAACGGCACCATCGTCGGGTAGGAATGCAGGAAGTGCTGGATCCTCGTCAGGACCGTTTTGCGTTCTTCATCGAACGCGGCGAGGCTCTGGTCGCTCGCCGTCAGCACCGTCTCGAAAACTGCCGGGCCGGTCTGGTTTCCGCCCTCACTTGTGCTCATGCCCCACCATTCTGTCTCTTGCGATACCACCGATGCTGGAAGCGGCCGCAGGGCGCCCGCTCCCGGTCGAAAGCCCCGGCGATCCTCGCGGATCGCGGGAACAGGCAGCTGGTCCCGGCAGGGCACGAAGCCCTCCCAGGCACGGACAGATCAACGCTGGAGGTTGCGCCGGCCGCATGGGCTCCGGAACGGCGATCGCCCCGGGTTACCCCGCCCGCGGCCATCCCCCTCCCCGGTGCGGTCCGCACCGTCGTCTCCTCCCGCGCGTTGCCCGATGCTTCATCGGGTCGCGTGTGGCGCCGGCACGCCGAGTCTTCTTCGTCGTCGGCGCGTGGCTTCGAGGCCGGCATCTCCCTGCGCGCGCGACGTGCAACCCGAAGTCACACGACTTCGTGCACAATGTCAACGAACGCCGCGCCTTTACGGACGGTGCCGTCGCCCTAAGATGAGGCACTCTCCCCTTCGCGCGCCGGCCGCTGCAAGAAGCGGCATCGGCGCCCCACGCCCGACCCCGAATCCACCATCACGCTGGAGAACGTCCTTGTCCTATCTCGCCGCCGCCAACCGCTATGAAGCCGCCCCCTATCGCCGCTGCGGGCGGAGCGGCATCGGCCTGCCTCCGGTCTCCCTCGGCCTGTGGCAGAATTTCGGCGGCGTCGACGTCTTCGAGACCGGACGTGCGGTGCTTCGCCGCGCCTTCGACCGCGGCGTCACCCATTTCGATCTCGCCAACAATTACGGACCGCCGCCCGGCTCGGCCGAGGAGAATTTCGGCCGGATCCTCGCCACCGATTTCCGCGCCTATCGCGACGAGCTGATCATCGCGTCCAAGGCCGGCTGGCGCATGTGGCCGGGGCCCTATGGCGACCTCGGCTCGCGCAAATACCTGGTGGCCAGCCTCGACCAGAGCCTGAAACGCATGGGGCTCGATTATGTCGACATCTTCTACCACCACCGTCCCGATCCCGACACGCCGCTGGAAGAGACCATGGGCGCCCTCGATGCGGTCGTGCGCCAGGGCAAGGCGCTCTATGTCGGCGTCTCGCAATATCCCGCCGACCTCCTTCGCCGCGCCGTCGCGATCCTCGACGACCTCGGCACGCCCTGCCTTATCCACCAGCCGAGCTATTCCATGCTCAACCGCTGGATCGAGGGGGACCTCCTCGACACGCTCGGCGAGCTCGGCATTGGCTGCATTCCCTTCTCGCCGCTCGCGCAGGGACTGCTCACCGACAAGTACCTGAAGGGCATCCCGGCGGACTCGCGCGCCGCGCGCGACTTCTCGCTTCCCCAGTCGCGCGTCACCCCGGCATTGGTCGATAAGCTGAAGAAGCTGAATGCCATCGCGAAGAAGCGTGGCCAGAGCCTCGCCCAGATGGCGCTCGCCTGGGTCCTCCGCGACCCGCGCGTCACCTCGGCGCTGATCGGCGCGCGCAACGTCGCCCAGCTCGACGATTCCCTTGACGCCCTGAACGCGCCGCCGCTCTCGGCGGAGGAGCTGGCGGCAATCGAGAAGGTGCTGAAGTAGGGTTCCTCCCCCGTTTGCGCGGAGGGGGACCATCCGAAGGATGGTGGAGGGGACGTCCGCGGAACGCGCTCCGCCTACCCCGCCGTGAGGTTCACGCCCGTCTTGGCGTCGAAGCAATGGACCTTCGCCGCATCGACGCCGAAGCGCACCTTGCTCTCGACCGTGACCGGGACGTTGGCCGGCACCGTGGCCTTGACCAGGTGTCCCCCGATGCGCAGCGTCACGATCTGCTCGACGCCGTGGTTCTCCACGTCGTGCACCACCGCCTCGGTCGCCTCGTCCGGCCCGACCCGGATGTCCTCGGAACGGAAGCCGAGCGTCACGCCGCCAGCCTGAGCGCTGCCGGCATGACCATTGACCGGCACGACCAGCTTGCCGTCGATTGCCGTGACCTTGCCCCCCGCGAGGTCGCCCGGCACCAGGTTCATCGCCGGCGAGCCGACGAAGGTGGCGACGAAGGTGTCGCGCGGCCGGTTGTAGATCTCCTGCGGCGTGCCGACCTGCGCGATCTGCCCGTCATTGAGGACGCCGACCTTGTCGCCCATCGACATCGCCTCGATCTGGTCGTGAGTGACGAACAGGAAGGTCCCGCCGAGCTTCATCTGCAGGTCCTTGAGCTCGGCACGCAGCGCTTCGCGCAGCTTCGCGTCGAGGTTGGAGAGCGGCTCGTCCATGAGGAACACGCGCGGCTCGCGCACGATCGCGCGCCCGATCGCGACGCGCTGCATCTCGCCGCCCGAAAGCCGGTCCGTCTTGCGCTCGAGGAGATGCGATATGCGCAGGATCTTCGACGCCCGCTCGATGCGCTCGTCGATCTCGGCGCGGCTGTAGGAATGCACCTTCGACTTCAGCGGGAATTCGAGGTTCTGCCGCACCGTGTAGCGCGGATAGAGCGAATAATACTGGAAGACCAGCGCCACGTCGCGCTGCGCCACCGTCCAGTCGCTCATGTCCTCGCCGCCGAGCACGATCCGCCCGGCGGTCGGCTTGTCGAGCCCGGCGATCAGGCGGAGGATCGTCGTCTTGCCGGCGCCGGTCGGCCCGAGCAGCACGAAGAACTCGCCGTCGGCTATGTCGAGGCTGAGGTCGCGCACCGCGGTATGCGCGCCGAACTGCTTGGTGACTTTGTCGAGGCGGACATTGGCCATCAGGCGCCACCGAAGCTGATGTTGAGCGACTCGCCGGTCGCCGGATGGAAGAAATGGGTCTGGCTCTCGTCGAGTCGCGCATAGACCGTCTCGCCCGGCTTGCCGACGTAGCCGCTCGCCGTCCGCGCCCGGATGAACTGCCGCCCGACCTTGAGGTCGACGATGTCATAGGCGCCGAGCGGCTCGATGATATGTGCCTCGACCGGCACGTAGCCCGGCGCCTGCTGGCGCGAGACGAGCACGCCTTCGGGCCGGATGCCCAGCATGAAATCGCCCTGGCCATGGCTCGCCGCCGCCATCTTCTGCGGCAGCTCGGACGGGAAGCCGAAGGATCCGTCGCCCTCGCCGACCACGACGCTCGCCACCGCGCCGCTCGTCTGCACGCTCGCCTTGGTGACGTTCATCACCGGGCTGCCGATGAACTGCGCGACGAAGAGGTTCGCCGGATGCCGGTAGACCTCGGTCGGCGAGCCCACCTGCTGCAGGACACCCTCGTTCATGATCGCGATGCGGTCGGCGAGCGACATCGCCTCGACCTGATCGTGGGTGACGTAGACCGTGGTCGAATCGTTCTCGAGGTGGAGGCGCTTCAGCTCGGTGCGCATCTCCTCGCGGAGCTTGGCGTCGAGGGCGCCGATCGGCTCGTCCATCAGCATCGCCTTCGGCCGGCGCACCAGCGCCCGGCCGATGGCGATGCGCTGCATGTCGCCGCCCGAGAGCTGCGACGGCCGGCGGCTGAGGAGATGCTCGATCTGGATGGCCTTCGCCACCGCCCGCACCTGGCCGTCGATCTGGCTTCGGCTCTCGCCGGTGGCGCGGAGCGGAAAGGCGATGTTCTCGTAGGCCGTCAGGTGTGGATAGAGCGCGAAGAGCTGGAACACGAAGGCGATGTCGCGATCGCCAGCAGGCAGGTTCTGCACCGCCTTGCCGTCGATCAGGATGTCGCCGCGATCGATCTCCTCGAGGCCGGCGATGGCGCGCAGCGTCGTCGTCTTGCCGCAGCCGGAGGGCCCGAGCAGGACGACGAATTCCTTGTTCTGGATCGTCAGGTTCAATTTGCGGATGACGTAGTTCTCGCCGAAGAACTTCTCGACGTCGCGGAGCACTATCTCGGCCATCGCGCCTATTCCTCCTTCGGCGCCGGCTTGATCTTCGAGAAGACCGAGAAGCCGACGAGCCCGATGAGGATGATGGTCACCCCGTAGCTGTGCAGCGCCATGCTCCATGGCTGGCAGAGGGCGACGATGCCGATGATCATCACCCACTGCGACAGCGGTTCGAGATAGCGCGCGCTGATTTCCTTGAAACCCATCGCCATGTCCTACTTGCGAATGGCGCCGAAGGTCACGCCGCGAAGCAGGTGCTTGCGCAGCACGAAGGTGAAGATCGCGACCGGCAGCAGGAACAGCACCGTGCCCGCCGCGATGGTCGTCCAGTCGGGGAGCCCCGAGCCGAGCTGCGACGGGATGAAGGGCGGCGCCGTCTGCGCGCGCCGGTTGGTCAGCATCAGCGCGAAGGCATATTCGTTCCACGCCGTGATGAAGCAGAACACCGCCGTCGCCGCGATGCCGGTCGCCGCCTCGGGAAGCACGATCTTGAAGAAGGCCTGCATCCGCGAATAGCCGTCGACCAGCGCCGCCTCCTCGTATTCCTTCGGTATCTCGTCCATGAAGCCCTTCATGAGCCAGACCGAGAAGGAGAGGTTGAAGGCGACGTAGAGGATGATCAGGCCGACATGGGTGTCGTTGAGCCCGACCGCCCGGTACATCAGGAACATCGGGATGGCGACGACGATCGGCGGCAGCATGCGCGTGGACAGGATGAAGAACAGGAGATCCGCCTCGCCCGCCATCTTGAAGCGCGAGAATCCGTAGGCCGTGAAGGTGCCGAACCCGACCGCCAGGATCGTGCTGATCACCGCGACGATCAGGCTGTTCATGAAGCGGTCGGGATAGGCCGAGAGCTGCACCGCCCCGCCCGTCCGCAGCACCCGCTCCCCGCCGTCATAGATGCGCTGCTCCCACCAGGGCGCCGCGTCGTAGGTCGCCTTGTCGACCGGCTTCGTCATCTGCACCCGCTTGACGAAGAGCTTGATGAACGGCGTGATCTCCGGCGTGAAGAACACCGTCGGCGGCACCGTCGTCGCCAGCTCGCGCGGCTTGAACGCCGTCGAGGCGATCCAGTAGATCGGCGCGAGGAAGACGATCGTGGCGATCAGGACGCCGACGATCGCCAGGCGGTTGAAGACGGCCTTGCGCGGGGAAGATACGACGGCCATCTCACCGCTCCTTGGCGCGGTTGAGGTACTTGACGTACATGTTCGTGATCGCCAGCACCATGATCAGGACGATGTAGGCGAGCGCGCAGGACTTGCCCGTGTCCCATTGCTGGAACGCCTGCTTGTAGAGCCGGATCGAGATCAGCTCGGTCGTCGGCTGCGTGCTCATGATGTAGGCGATGTCGAAGGTCTTGAACGCCTCCATCGTGCGGAAGATGAGCGCGATCATGAGGAGCGGCGAGACCAGCGGCAGCGTGATGCGCGTGAAGGTGTACCAGCTCCCGGCGCGGTCGATGGCGGCCGCCTCGTAGAGGTGCTTCGGCACCGCCGAGAGCCCGGCGAGCGAGAGCAGCATGACGAAGGGCGCCCACATCCATATGTCGGTGATCGCCACGGCGTAGAGCGCAGTGTCCGGATCGGACAGCCAGGCGAAATCGCCGAGGCCGAAGATGTAGTTTATCGGCCCCCAGGAGGGGCTGTAGAGCAGCCGCCAGAACAACCCGACCACCGCCGCCGACATCATCATCGGCAGGAGGAGGAGCGTCGTGACGAGGCCCTTGAAGGCGAAGCTGCGGTTGAGGAGCAGCGCCAGCCCGAAGCCGACCAGCATCTGCCCGGCGACCGAGACGATGACGTATTTCGCCGTGATGACGAAGTTCGACCAGATGTTCTCGTCGGTCAGCAGGTCGCGATAGTTCTGCAGCCCCACGAACTGGACCGGCTCGTTGGAGGCGGCGCTGAAATCGGTGAACGAATAGCCGAGCGAATAGATCAGCGGGAAGATGTTGAACACGATCAGGAACACGATCGTGGGAATGATGAACACGTTCCGGATCGTCAGGTCGCTCCACCCCCGCGCGGCGGCGCGGGAACGCGGATCGAGCCTGTTCATGACTGCAGTCGCCAAGAGAATTCCCTCCCTGCCGCATCGGGCAGGACCGGAGGAGGCGCGACGCCTCCTCCGTCCCCGTTCTCGCAGTCGGTTACGACTTGTAGCGCTTGTACTTGGTGAAGGTCGCCGTCCACTCCTTGGCGACCGCGTCGAGCGCTTCCTGCGCGGTGCCCTTGCCGCCAACCACGAACGGATAGATGTGCTGGTTGAACTGGTCGAGGATTTCCGCGTATTCCGGCGTCGCCCAGAAGTCCTTCACCATGAACATGGTGTCGTAGAAGGCCTTGTTGTACGGCGTCGCGTTCTGGAACTCAGGCGACTTGAGCACCGCCTGGCTGCAGGTATAGCCGCCGAGCTCGGCCCACTTCTTCTGGGTGTCGTCCTTGATGAACCATTCCAGGAACTTCATCGCCGCTTCCTGCTTCTTCGAGTAGGCGACGATGGAAATTCCCTGGCCGCCAAGCGCGGCGAAGCGCTTGCCGTCCGGTCCCGCCGGATTGGCGAAGAAGCCGGTAACGTCGGCGTTCGGGTTGGTGGCCTTGTTCACCAGCGGCGGGAAGAACGCGAAGAAGTTCATGCTCATCGCGGCCAGGTTTTCGGTGACTGCCTGGTTGTCCTCGATGAAGAACGTCTTGCCCCAGCCCGGCGGGGTGAACTTGTACAATTCCTTGTACATTTCGAGGCCGGCGACGGACTCCTTGGAGTTCACGATGCCGTCGACCTTGTAGGTGGCGTAGTCGCCGAGGTCGCCGCCATAGCTGAAGATGGCGCTCTCGACGCCCATCGCCATCGCGTCATAGGAGTTGTCGGTGTAGATGGCGACGCCGTACTTCTTCTCGTCGGGACGGTAGAAGAACTCGGCTATGTCGCGCAGCTCCGCATAGGTCTGCGGCACTGCGAGGTCGCGGCCGTACTTGGCCTTGAACGCCTCCTTCTCCTTCGGATCCTCGAACCAGTCCTTGCGGTAGGCCCAGCCGATCGCGTCGCCTTCCAGCGGGATCGCCCAGTACTTGCCGCTGCCGCCGGGATATTCGGCATAGTACTTGACCGTGGCCGGGGCCATCACGTCGTTCAGCTTGTGCTTGTTGAAGAAGTCGGTCAGGTCGACGTAGTGGCCCTGCGTCGCGCCCGCGCCGAGCCACTGCGAGTCGCCGACGACCATGTCGTAGGCATCGCCCTTGGCGTTGAACTCGGCGAAGGTCTTGGTCTGGAAGTCCGCCCAGGGCGTCGTCTGGACGGTGATCGTGTCGCCCGATTCCTCGGCATATTGGTTGACCAGTTCCTGCAGGTAGTTGGCGGGATCCCATTCCGCCCAGAAAATGGTCAGGTCCTCGGCCTTGGCGGCCCATGAGCCCAACGCGAAAGCCGCGCCGGCCATCAATGCAACCAGTGTCTTCCTTTTCATGCCCTTCTCCCTAGGACGTTTTTTCCTTCCCAGTCTTTATTGCGCGCCGGCATTTTGAGGCCGCCGGCGGTAGGTCAGTTCCTGGTGCGCCCGCTCCCTGTCTTGCGGAGCGCAGGGCGCGCCGCCCGCTTGCCGTGGCCATTGGCCTTCTTCGGCGCATGGCCGGCCTCGGCAATGGCTGCGGCGACGAGCGCATGGGCCGCCCATGATGCCACGCGCTCGACCTGCTTGGCGTCGAGGCCCCATATGTCCCTGAGGACGATGATCGCCTCGATGCCGAAGATCAGCGACAGCGACTGCATCAGGTTTTCATACGTCTGTCGACCGAGTTTTGCCTTGAGCGGCGTGGCGGCGGCGGCGAGCAGGCCCTTGCGGTTCCCGCGCACGACCCGCGCCTCGTCGCCGCCCGTCCCGGCATGGCGGCGGGCCCACTGCTCGAGCGCCAGGCGGAGCGCGGCCCGGTGCAGCGCCTCGTGCGCGAGGATCCCCGGATAGGCGGCGGACAGAAGATCCGCGATCCGCGCCTCGCCATCGTCGGATTCCGACGACCAGTCGAAGACCGGGCCGAGCGCCTGGTTGACCGCCGCCTGGATGATCGAGGCCTGGCTCGGGAAATACCGGTAGGCCGTGGCGCGCGAGACTTCCGCTGCCTCGGCGACGTCGGTCACCGACGGCACCTGCCCGTCCTGCATCAGGCGCATGGCGGTGTCGCGCATGACCTTCTGCATGCGGGCCCGCGGCCCCCTTTCGGCGCCGGCGCGGAGACTCCGTTCTTGACCTGAGACGGGCATATCAATACGGTATAAGCGTCTCAGAAGAATTGCAACGAACCTTTGGAAAAAACCGCGCAAAGACGGGCCGGCGGACCGCCAGGCAGAAATTCTCCGTTCACGGGCAAGGCTTACCGCAACGCATCGCGGGACCGCTGCGCCGCAAGATAACAAGAAGGGCGAAGCGTCGCCCGCGTCCCCAGGGAGCGTTCATGCCGGCGATCGAGCGTCGCGGGATTCTCGACAGGTTCCACGACATGGTTCAGCGCCGCGTGCCGATCGTCGGCGGCGGCGCCGGCACCGGACTCTCCGCCAAATGCGAGGAAGCCGGCGGCATCGACCTCATCATCATCTACAATTCGGGACGCTACCGCATGGCCGGCCGCGGCTCGGCCGCCGGGCTGCTCGCCTATGGCAATGCCAACGAGATCGTGAAGGAGATGGCGGTCGAGGTGCTCCCCGTGGTCAGGCACACGCCCGTGCTCGCCGGGGTCAACGGCACCGATCCCTTCATCCTCATGCCCCAATTCCTCGCCGAGCTGAAGGCCATGGGCTTCTCCGGCGTGCAGAACTTCCCGACCATCGGCCTCTTCGACGGCACCATGCGCCAGGCCTTCGAGGAGACCGGCATGGGCTACGGCCTCGAGGTCGACATGATCCGCCAGGCCCATGAGCTCGACCTCCTCACCACGCCCTATGTCTTCAACCCGGACGAGGCGCGGGCCATGACGCAGGCCGGCGCCGACATCATCGTCGCCCACATGGGCGTCACCACCGGCGGCGCCATCGGCGCCACTTCCGCCAGGTCGCTGGAGAAATGCGTCGGCGAGATCGATGCCATCGCCGCCGCCGCGCTTTCGGTGCGCAACGACGTCATCGTGCTCTGCCACGGCGGCCCCATCGCCGAGCCGGCGGACGCCGGCTTCATCCTGAAGCATTCGGCCAATTGCCACGGCTTCTACGGCGCCTCCTCGATGGAGCGGCTGCCGGTCGAGGCGGCGCTCACCGAGCAGACGCGGAAATTCAAGGCGCTGCCGCTCCGCGCCTGACGCGAAGGAAGTAGAACCGGGAGGAAGACATATGGCCGGCAAGTTCGTGATGGCGAACGAGACCAAGCCCGAGGTGCTCGACTGGGGCCAGCTGAGGTGGCTGAGCAACCCGCCCAATACCGGCGCCGGCCAGCTCACCGTCATCGGCGTCAGTCTCGCGCCGGGCAAGGGCCACGACTTCCACAAGCATCCCGACCAGGAAGAGGTGATCTACGTCGTCGCCGGCAAGGTCGAGCAATGGGTGGAGCGCGAGAAGCGGATACTCGGGCCGGGCGACTGCGCCTTCATCCCGGCCGACGTCGTCCATGCCTCGTTCAACGTCGGCGACGGCAATGCCAGCATAGTGGCTATACTCGGCCCCTGCGTCGGCGCGACCGGCTACGAAGTAGCCGACGTCGCCGGCGACGCGCCGTGGAACACGCTGCGCCGCTGACCGCGGCCGGAAGACATTCGGGAGGACTCGCGATGGAGAACAACTACCCCAGACTTCACAACGCCATGTGGCCGGGCGTCGTCGGCAAGGGCAGCGGCGACGGCGAGCCGATCATCGGCCTCGACACGCTCCTCATGCTGACCCGTGACGCCCGCGGCCCGAACGGCGAGAAGTTCGACGGCGTCGACCTCTGGCTCGCCGATCCCCACATCTCCATCGACAGCGACACGGACGCGGTCAAGCGCGTCGCCGACCACATTGCCGGCTACGGCCTCGCGGTCGGCTCCTTCGTCGCGCCGATCTGGGGCGGCGCCGGCGGCGGCTCGGCCATGGGCGACGCCGAAGAGCGCAAGCGCTTCGTCACCCAGGTCCGCAAGGCGGCCGCCATCGGGCAACAGATGCGCGAACTCGGCATCCGTCCGACCGGCGGCATCCGCATCGATTCCTCCACCGGCGTCGAGGCCTGGGACAAGGACCCGAAGGGCAACACGAAGAAGATCGCCGAGACCTTCCGCGAAGCCGCGCGAGCCGCGCAGGATCATGGCGAGTTCCTGGTCGCCGAAGGCGAGATCTGCTGGGGCGGGATGCAGTCCTGGCGCGAGAACGTCAATCTCCTCGAAGAGGTCGACATGCCGGGCGTCGTCGGCTACCAGGCCGACATGGCGCATTCGATGCTCTTCACCCTCGGCTACAATGCCGAGAAGGATCGCCTGCTTCCGGAAAACTACGACTGGAAGGACCGCTCGCTCCTCGACGCCGCCTACAGGAAGGTGGCCGACGCGCTCCGTCCCTGGACCTACGACTTCCACGTCGCCCAGAACGACGGCAGCGTCTTCGGCTCGGGCGACCACGAGAAGACCGGCCGCCACTGCCAGGTCACCGACCCGAACGGCAAGCTCGATATCGTCAAGCATGCCGGCTACTGGCTGCGCGACGATCACGGCAACCTGACCAGGCGCATGCGCCACATCTGCTGGGACGGCTGCATGTTCCCCAATGCCGTCATGGAGGACCAGAAGACCTGGGACGCCATCCTCGGCGCCATGGTCAAGGTGCGCCAGGCCCACGGCTGGGTGGAGTAACCCTGAGGGAGGATCCTCCCCCGTTTACGGGGGAGGGGGACCGCCGAAGGCGGTGGAGGGG
>JAFKKF010000005.1 GCA_017305635.1 Hyphomicrobiales bacterium
AGATAACAACGCGAGCTCGCAGCTCAAAGTCAATTCGGCCTGCCCGCTTCTTCGCACTCCGACGCCCCTGTCCCGACACGACAATTCTAACATGACAGGATAGAATCTGCCGAGCGTTCGTGGGACGCCGATGGCAACATGCCCGATAATAATGCTGCCGAACGGGCAATCCGGCCGATTGCGCTCGGCCGCAAAAACTGGCTGTTCGCTGGCTCGGACAAAGGCGGCGAACGTGCTGCCGCGATCCTGTCGCTGATTGAGACTGCAAAGCTCAACGGCCTCGACCCGGAAGCCTACCTGCGTGCTGTTCTATCCCGGATTGCGGACCATCCGATCAACCGAATCGATGAACTCTTGCCTTGGAATACAGAGATTGCCGTGACGTCGGACTTTCCGACGCAAGGCAAGGTGCACATCGCTTTTGCCTGACGCCGCAAATTATTCTTATGTCCAAGCTCAACATTCCGAATCTTGGCTGTAAAATTGAATTGAGAGAGCAGGAGATATGAGATGCAAGCCGAGACCTTCTACTTTGATGACGCGAGCAGCGTTGACTTCGACAAAACCACCGCTATCGAGGTCATCGCAGATATTGCTTATGTGAACTCGGATTTTTTTGCCCGGGACCTGGCTGTACAAGATGACCCCAGAGGACCGACCGGCGAAGGGGCTGCGCTACTTGTGCCGCACGCCGGACTTCGCACCATCAGGCTTGCCAAAGGTGGAGAAAAATTGTCCCGGGCCGACATCGGTGCTTGGGATGACCTAGTGAACAATCATCTACTTCCTTTCCTCGACCGACAGATAGCCGATCTCGAAGCAGAGAAGAGCGCCACGCCCGAGTTCGAACAGCCCTACGCGCTGCTTGCGGCGAGCATTCGGTCAAAGCGTGAAGCGACCGCGCGGCAGCACAAGGCATTCATGAGTGGCTTCGACATCGCTTCGAAATCCAGACAACGCTGACAGGAGCCTTTGACGGAGATCGATATGAAGCTGACGAATGCGCAACGAAGGCTCCTTGACCGTGTTAAGGCCGACGGCGGAGCTATCCGTCAAGTTGACATGACGGCCTACGAGAACCGCTCAGCCCATGCCCTCCGAGAGCGGGGCCTTCTCGAACTGGATGGGGCGATCACGTCCAACATCTACGGCGGATCGACATACAATCATTTTACGTGGGTGTTGCCAGAGGACTCTGCCGAGAACATCGCATCCAAGTGAAAGTAGAAATGGTCCCTCACCGGACGCTTACGATCGACGGCTCGAAAAAGAAGCCTCTGTTGCCGATTCGCTTGCCTCCGAGCCGCAGCTCGGCACCTTGATTGGTGGCGTCCTCAATCAAATCTTCCATGCTCGCGATGCGGCGGCTATTGGCGAGCGGCCCCATGAGGGTGTCCGGGTGCATCCCGTCCCCAACACGGATACCTGCGGAATGCTGCGTAAAGCGGTCCGCAAACCTCTCGAAAATCTGTTTCTGCACAAGGATGCGGGTCGGCGATCCACAGACCTGGCCTGCGTTGCGGTACTTCTTGCTGGAAAGGATTTCTGCGGCCGCTTCCCAGTTCGCGTCCGCAAATACAATTGCGGGTGCATGGCCCCCAAGTTCCATGGTGAGGCGCTTGAGGTGACGCCCTGCAAGCGCCGCCAAATGCCTGCCGACGATGGTGGAGCCGGTGAAGGACAGCTTACGGACCCGTTGGTCGGCGATGATCCTTTCCGAAATTTGAGCAGGTTCTCCGAAGACAAGATTGAGTACGCCAGCAGGCAGGCCGGCATCGGCGAAGGCTTGCACCATCGCGGCGGGCGCCCCCGGCGTTTCCTCGGCAGCTTTCAGTACCACCGCACAACCTGCGGCAATCGCGGCAGCTACCTTCATTGCCGCGGTCTGGATTGGGAAATTCCAAGGGCTGAACGCGGCGACCACACCCACGGGCTCCTTCAGCACGAGCTGTCGCGTGTCCTCGGTCCTGCCGGGGATGATCCTGCCGTAGGCGCGGCGACCCTCTTCAGCATTCCAGTCGATCACGTCCGCGGTGACAGCTACCTCCGATAGGGCCTCGGCGATAGGTTTGCCCTGTTCTACCGTGATTTGCCGCGCGATTTCCGCTTGCCGCTCACGCAGAAGGTTGGCGGCTTCGCGCATAATGCCATAGCGGTGATATGCACTCTTCTCGCGCCACCGTTGGAACGCGACCGTTGCGGCACCAATAGCGGCATCGACATCGTCCGGTTCTGCTTTTGCGACAGACCCGATTGTCTCGCCGGTTGCCGGGTTTTCGACCGGAATGGCAGCTCCATTGCGGCCGGCGCGCCAAACGCCATTGATGAACAGTTCGGTCATGATGCTATTCTCCTGCTAGGATTTTTGGCTCTTGGACGGCATCCTATAGTCGGAGAATTTCTTCTCGAGATGGAGCGTCAGGTAAGCGAGAGGGATTAGAATTGTGGAAAACAGGAGGGCAAGGGTTGTATAGGCTTCAATCGGCCGAAACTCCTGATCCGAAATTGTCTTTGTGTGCAATACGAGTTCCCCATAGGCGATGATGGAGGCGATAGAGGTCAGTTTTATGATCTCCATGGCCTGATTGGCGAAAGGTGGGATCATCTTGCGCACGGCTTGAGGTAGTATGACCAGACGCAGCGTTTGAAGGCGCGTTAGTGCTAGCGCTCTTGCAGCCTCGATCTGCCCTTTTGGGATCGAGACAATGCCGCTCTTGAATATCCCCGAAATATAGCATGCGCTGTACAGCGAAAACGCGACGATGGCGGCAATGAACGGGCTAAGCTGCACCCCAAGCAGGACGGGGAGGGCGTAGTAGATCCAAAGGAGTTGCACCATCGATGGAGTATTGCGGAACAAGCCGACGAACATCTGAGCCGGTATTCGAAGCAGCACTCGATGTGACGAGAGCGCCAGTCCGAGCAGAAGGCCAAGGAGCGTCCCAAACACAAGACAGATTGCTGCCAAGTATAGCGTGCCGGCTAGGCCTTGACCAAGATATCCGATGTTGTTCCAGATCGTCGAAAAATCCCACTGAAAGTTGCTCATGCGCGGACCTCGTTTCGACCAAGCCGGCGCTCAAGATAGCTTGCAAGCTGATTCAGCAGGAAAATAACCACGAAGTAGAGCGCCGCGACGATCGTATAGGTCTCAAGGGGACGGTAGGTTGTCGATGCCACCATTGAACCTTGAAAGGCTAGTTCAGCATAGGCGATAGCAGCGGCGAGAGATGTTCCCTTTATGATTTCGCTGAGCACATTCACCAGAACGGGAATGATTGGTCTAATTGCCTGGGGTGCAATGATGAGCCAAAAAAGCGGGATGAGATGTAGACCGAGCGCCCTGCCGGCCTCCCATTGGCCACGGGCGACGGATGTGATTCCTGCCCGGAACACTTCGGCGAGGTAAGCGGAGTTTTGCAGACCCAACGCGAGGGCGGCCGCCTCGAAGGACCCCACCCGTAGCCCTGTTATCATTGGGAACGCAAAATAGAACCATATGATCAGGACCAGCAGGGCAGACGTTCTGAAGAAGTCCACGAAGGCGCGCGCAAACCAATATATCATCCTAATGTTCGAAAGAAGCGCTAGAGCAAGGATGAAACCCAGCGGAACTGCTATCGCGATAGTCACCGCGGTTAGATTAAGGGTCGCAACAAGACCCTTCCAGAGAAGTTCATTACTCCTCAGAACTACACTAAAATCCCAGTCGTAAGCCATATGGGAGACCTGTTCAGAAACGGAGGAGTGCCGTTTGGCCCTCCTCCGCGTATTGTCAGAGCAGTCGTTCGCGCATCAGGGGAACCGATTTAGAGGGGTCGAGGCCGCGCCAGCGGGCATAATCCTCGTAGGCGTTCTGGATTTCGCTAGCGAAGTAGAGATATCCGACTGACGTGCTGAGATAGTCGCGCAAGCGCGGAGTCGGCTCGTAAGGAAGCCCCGCACCGGAGGGGATTGCGAAGAGCGGCTTGGGGATTACCACATTGCCAATCTTCAACTTTTCACGCAGGAGATCCATTTCCGGCCCGGCGCCCGTGATGCCCTTCACGGGGCTCTGTGGTCATTTCTACATTAATACACGCTAAGGGCATTTTGCAGGTGACGGGAAACACATGATTTCCGCTCACCGTGATCGCGGGGCAAACTGGCCACGCAATAGGGCCATTTTTTGCGCGACAAACCCTGTCGGAATGTTAGGCTGTGCGGCAACACCTGATTTGAGGTTTGTCGCACATGTTGATCGGTTACATGCGGGTATCGAGTAGTGACGAGCGCCAGTCGGTTGCCTTGCAGCGCGATGCCCTGCTCGCGGCCGGGGTCGATGAGCGCCATCTCCATCAGGATCGCGCTTCCGGAGCGCGTGATGACCGGCCGGGTCTGAAGGCATGCCTCGGCGAATTGCGCGAAGGCGATGTCCTGGTCGTCTGGAAGATAGATCGGTTAGGCCGGTCACTCTCCCACTTGATCCGCATCGTCGAGGATTTGAAGGAACGTGGTGTCGCCTTCCGATCTCTCACGGAGGCGATCGACACCACGAATTCGCACGGCGCGTTTCTGTTCAACCTGTTCGGCTCGCTTGCAGAATACGAGAGAGTGCTGATCACCGAGCGGGTCAATGCCGGCCTGGCGGCGGCTCGCCGACGTGGCCGTAAGGGCGGGAGACCTCCAACGATCGATGCGGAAAAGGTCGAGCAGGTTCTAGCTGCTTTGGAAGCTGGCGCCAGCAAGGCGTCCGTGTGCCGGACGTTCAAGGTGGCGCGCTCGACCTTGATCGACACGTTGAAGCGGACTGGATGGACAGGCCCCGGCAAGACCGGCACGCCCGAAACCGTAGTTTGACGAGTGACCGTGGCTGATGGCGTTTCTCGATGAGCAATCGCGTGCCGTTTTATTCGAACCACCCGAAGCTTATGAAGATGCGCAAGCGCGCTATGCACTGACTTCCGAGGATATTGTCTTCGTCAAGGAGCATCGCCGGTCGCATAATCGGCTTGGCTTTGCGATCCAACTCGCACTGGTGCGTGATCTGGGCCGTCTGCTGCGAATAGGCGAAGTTCCACCTCAGGCGGTTGTCTCTGTTGTCGCCGACCAGCTGGGCATCGACCCTGCAGTGTTCGAGTTCTACGCCCAGCGCGACGAAACGCGCCGGGAACACGCGCGCGAGATCGTCTCTGCACTGGAGCTTCAGCCTGTCCGGACGAGTGACTATCGCGAGTTGATAACGGCGGCGGCACGCGAGGCGGCGGCCACTGAACAAGGTGCGACGATCGCCAAGGCCGTGATCGAAGCCTTGAAGGAACGAAAGTTGCTCGTTCCTATGCCGGAGCTGCTGATCCGTCTGGCACTGGCCGGCCGGGCGGCGGCGCGTCGACAAGCCTATCGCGAATTGATCCGGGATCTGGAGCAGCCTTCGATCGAGGCGCTTGATCAGCTCCTCGCTGAGCGGGCCGGCGATCGGAGCCACCTTGGCTGGATTGCGGAAGCACCTGAAGGGGCGAAGCTGAAGAACCTCAAAGGCTTGATCGCCCGCCTCGAGGTATTGCGCTCAGCCGCCATTCCCGACGACCGTCGCAAGACGATCCATGCCAATCGCTACGGCATCATCGCCAGGGATGCACGCATTCTGCATGCCCGGGAGATACGACGCCTGACATCCGAACGTCGCTACGCCACGCTGGCCGCCTTCGTCATCGAGAGACAGGCGTCGATCACCGACCTGACGATCGACATGTTCTGCAAAATGATTGGGAGCAACCGCCGCAAGGCCGAGATCAGCCGCACGGAACGCCGGCTAAAAGAGGCCGAGGTTCTTGATGGGGTGGCGCTTGAGCATCTCAAGCTCGGCGAGGCGCTTCTGGCCGCTCGTGCGAGCAAAACCGATCTTGCATCGGCGATCGCAGCCTCCCTCGGCTGGGACGGATTGGTCGCCAGCATGGCGGCAGCCAGATCTGTCGTCCACCCTGATCGCAGTAACGAATTCGACGAGCTCATCAAGCGGCACAAATCGTTGCGCAAGCTGGGCAGACTGATGTTCCGCACGTTCTCGTTCCGGTCGTTTCGTGCTGATGATCCGATCCTTGTAGCAGTGGACCATCTGCGCGCGCTCTATGGCGGCCGGAAATTGCCGGCGCAGGTGCCGCTCGCCTTTCTGACCCGCAAATGGCGACGCTGCGTGCGCCCGAACAGTGCCGATATCGACCTGCGCGCCTGGGAAGTGGCGGTCCTCGTTCACCTGCGAGAGCGTCTGAGGGCCGGTGACATCTGGGTCGAAGGCAGCCGGGCATGGCGCAGTTTCGAGGATTATCTTCTGCCTCGGCCGATCTTCGAGCTGATGCGCGCCGAGGGGCGGCTCGGGCTCGCACTCCCCGACAGCTTTGCCGAATGGCGAGCAGAACGGACCGCCACGCTCGATGCGAAGCTGAAAGAGCTGGCAAAGGCGGCGGCTGCCAATGCTATTCCGGATGCAGCGATTTCCGACAAGGGCCTGTCGATCTCGCCGATCCGCGAGGAGGAGCGCGACAGCATCGTCGCGCTCAGCCGCCGACTATATGTTCTGGTGCCACGGATCAGGATCACCAGCCTGCTTGCCGAGGTGCAAAGCTGGACCAAATTCCTCGACAGCTTCACGCATTATCGTACCGGTGAGACGGCAAACGACGAGGCAGCGCTGATGGCAGCGATCCTTGCCGACGCCACCAATGCCGGAGCCGAACGTATGGCGGAAAGCTCACGCGGCGTCACGATCCACCAGATGATGCTGATGGTGGACAGGCATATGCGATCGGAAACCTACGCCACGGCGACCGCCGTGCTGGTCGATGCGCAGCAGGCCCATCCCTTTGCCGCGATCTGGGGTGACGGCCATATCTCCTCCTCGGACGGACAGTTCTTTCCGGCTGGCGGGCGTGGCGAAGCCAGCCTCGACTACAATGCAAAATACGGCAAGCGACCGGGGGCGTCGATCTATGGCTTCCTGTCCAACCGTTTTGCTTCCTTCTTCTCCCGCATGATCCAGGCATCCGAGGGCGAAGCCCCCTACGTTCTCGACGGCCTCCTTCACAACGAAAGCTCCGTCGAAATCTATGAGCACGCAACCGATACCGCTGGCGCCACCGAAACGACGTTCTCCATGTTCCACGCCTTTGGCTACAGGCTCATTCCCCGTATCCGCAATCTCGGCAATCGCAGGCTCTTTGTCATTGATCGCGATCCGGCTTACGAACCGCTCGACGCGCTGATCGCTGGAACCGTCAACATGGATGTCGTCGAGCACCACTGGGATGAGGTCTTGCGGCTGAAGGCTTCGATCGCTGCAGGTTTGGTGCCGCCTTCCGTCATCCTCAAGAAGCTGGCAGCGTCGCCGCGACAAAACCGGCTGAACCAGGCCCTGCGCGAAATGGGCCGGATAGAACGCTCGATCTTCATCTGCGACTGGCTGCTCGATACGAAACTGCGCCGCAGATCGCATGCGATCCTCAACAAGGGTGAAAGCCGTCATGCTCTCGCACGCGCCATCTTCCTCCACCAGCTCGGCGAATTGCGCAACCGCGTCGCCGAAACCATGGCTTACCGCGCGTCCGGTCTTAACCTCGTCGTCAACGCCATCATCCTGTGGAACACTGTCTATCTCAGCCGTGCTGTCGATTATATCAGCAGTCAGGGTATTATCATTCCGGACGAGCTGCTCTCCCAGGTCGCACCACTACCATGGGCGCATATCGCGCTCACCGGCGACTACCTCTGGAACGAAATTGACCGACCCCTCGAACGCTTCAGGCCAATCCGGGCTAACCGCTTCAATCCAAACAACTTCAAATTCCCTTAGCGTGTATTAATGTAGAAATGCCCACGGAGCCCC
>JAFKKF010000001.1 GCA_017305635.1 Hyphomicrobiales bacterium
ACGCCTGCGCCGACGGTGCGGCCGCCTTCGCGGATGGCGAAGCGCAGCTTCTCTTCCATCGCGATCGGGGCGATCAGCGTCACCTCCATCGAGATGTTGTCGCCCGGCATCACCATCTCCGTGCCCTCGGGCAGCGAGACCACGCCGGTCACGTCCGTCGTGCGGAAGTAGAACTGCGGGCGGTAGTTGGTGAAGAACGGCGTGTGGCGGCCGCCCTCTTCCTTGGTCAGGATGTAGGCCTCGGCCTTGAACTTCGTGTGCGGCTTCACCGAGCCCGGCTTGCACAGCACCTGGCCGCGCTCCACGTCCTCGCGCTTCGTGCCGCGCAGCAGCGCGCCGATGTTGTCGCCAGCCTGGCCCTGGTCCAGCAGCTTGCGGAACATCTCGACGCCGGTCACCGTCGTCTTCTGCGTGTCCTTCAGGCCGACGATCTCGATTTCCTCGCCGACCTTCACGATGCCGCGCTCGACGCGGCCCGTCACCACCGTGCCGCGGCCCGAGATCGAGAACACGTCCTCGACCGGCATCAGGAACGGCTGGTCGACCGGACGCTCCGGCTGCGGGATGTAGTCGTCGACCGTCTTCATCAGCGCGATCACCGCGTCATGGCCGATCTCCGGCGTGACGTTGTCCAGCGCGGCCTTGGCCGAGCCCTTGGTGATCGGGATGTCGTCGCCGGGGAAGTCGTACTTCGAGAGGAGCTCGCGGATCTCCATCTCGACGAGCTCCAGCAGCTCGGCGTCGTCGACCAGGTCGACCTTGTTCATGAACACCACCAGCGCGGGAACGCCGACCTGGCGTGCCAGCAGGATGTGCTCGCGGGTCTGCGGCATCGGGCCGTCCGCCGCCGACACCACCAGGATCGCGCCGTCCATCTGCGCCGCGCCCGTGATCATGTTCTTCACGTAGTCGGCGTGGCCGGGGCAGTCGACGTGGGCATAGTGACGGTTCGGCGTCTCGTACTCGACGTGCGCCGTCGAGATCGTGATGCCGCGAGCCTTCTCCTCAGGCGCCTTGTCGATCTGGTCATACGCCGTGAACGACGCGCCGCCCGACTCAGCCAGAACCTTCGTGATCGCAGCCGTCAATGACGTCTTGCCATGGTCAACGTGACCAATCGTTCCAATGTTGCAGTGCGGCTTCGT
>JAFKKF010000025.1 GCA_017305635.1 Hyphomicrobiales bacterium
CCTTCCGGCAGGGTCACCACGCCCGTCACGTCCGTCGTCCGGAAGTAGAACTGCGGACGATAGTTCGTGAAGAACGGCGTGTGACGGCCGCCCTCTTCCTTCGTCAGGATGTACGCCTCGGCCTCGAAGTTCGTGTGCGGCGTGATCGAGCCCGGCTTCGCCAGAACCTGACCGCGCTCCACGTCCTCACGGCCAACGCCGCGCAGCAGCGCACCGATGTTGTCGCCCGCCTCGCCGCTGTCCAGCAGCTTGCGGAACATCTCGACACCCGTGACCGTCGTCTTCGTCGTCGCCTTCAGGCCCACGATCTCGACTTCTTCGCCCACCTTCACGATCCCGCGCTCAACGCGGCCCGTCACAACCGTGCCGCGGCCCGAGATCGAGAACACGTCTTCGATCGGCATCAGGAACGGCTTGTCCTTGTCGCGCGCCGGCTGCGGGATGTAGCGGTCGACTTCCGCCATCAGCTTCAGCACGGCCTGCTCGCCAAGCTCCGGGTTCTTGTCTTCCAGCGCCATCAGCGCCGAACCGCGCACCACCGGAAGGTCGTCGCCCGGGAACTGGTAGCTCTTCAGAAGCTCGCGCACCTCAAGCTCGACCAGGTCCAGAAGCTCCGGATCGTCGACCATGTCGCACTTGTTCATGAACACCACCAGCGCCGGCACGCCGACCTGACGGGCCAGAAGGATGTGCTCGCGCGTCTGCGGCATCGGACCGTCCGCCGCCGAAACCACCAGGATCGCCCCGTCCATCTGCGCCGCGCCCGTGATCATGTTCTTCACGTAGTCGGCGTGGCCAGGGCAATCCACGTGCGCGTAGTGACGGTTCGCCGTCTCGTACTCAACGTGCGCCGTCGAGATCGTGATGCCACGCTCACGCTCTTCAGGCGCCTTGTCGATCTGGTCGTACGCCGTGAACGTCGCGCCGCCCGTCTTCGCCAGGATCTTCGTGATCGCCGCCGTCAAAGACGTCTTGCCATGGTCAACGTGACCAATCGTGCCAATGTTGCAGTGCGGCTTGTTCCGCTCAAACTTCGCCTTCGTCATG
>JAFKKF010000020.1 GCA_017305635.1 Hyphomicrobiales bacterium
CCTCTCCCCACCGGGGAGAGGTGATCGCGGCAGCCGAGGTGAGCAGCAACATGAGCGCGGCAGAGGAATCCGGGAAGTCCCCGACCGCATATCCCGCGCCGGCCATCGCCGCGGCGATGCGTACGGCGCTGGCGGGCGTGTCGAGGCCGACGCCGTTGGCGATGCGGCCGACGCGGTCGGGATAGTTGGAGAGCACGATCGCGACGCGGCGCTCGGCGGGCCGCTTCGCCGCGAGGCGGACCCAGGCGGCGGCCTGTGCCGCGACGAATGCGACGCGGTCGGCGACCGGGCGATAGACGGTCGCCGTGAAGCCGCCCTCGGCGACCTCGGCCTTGAAGGAGACGGCACGGGTGATGAGGCGTCCATCCACCTCGGGGAGCACGACGTTCATGGTGAGGTCGCGCGGCAGGAGCCCCCGCGAACCGGCGCGCCAGGCTTCCTCGGAGGAGCCGGCGAGGATGACCTGCAGCACCGGCTTGCCCGGCAGGTCGAGGACCGTGCCGTCATGGGCGGCGCCGAGTTTCGACACGGCGAAGGAGGTCGTGTTGAGGACGATCGCCGGCGGCGTGCGCTCGAACGCGTCGGCGAGGAAGCCCTCGGACTCGCGGTCCTTGAGACTGGCGACGAAGATCGGCAGCGCGGCGATGCCCTCGGCCTGCAGCGCTTCCGCCAGTGCGTCGATGGGCGCGTGGGAAGCGCCGTCGAGAAGCGCGCGGTAGAAGACGATGGCCGCGACCGGACGGCCGGAATCGAGGTCGAGATCGCGGAAGGCAACGGGCCCCCTGCCCGGCCGGTAGTAGCCGGCGCGTGGCAGGACTTCCGGCGCTGGCGGCAGCGCGCCGCGGCCGACGAGGTACGCCATGAAGGCGAAGGCATGGTCGATGTTCCGGGTGCCGCCCTCGACCAGGTAGCGCCACAGCCGCCGCGCGGCTTCGCCGTCGATGGTGGTGAAGGCCTCGAGCGCCGTGTCCCATTGCGCGTCGCCCGGGACGATGACGAGGGCCGGGCCGCCGGCGCGGGCGAGCGCGCGGAGGCGCTCGAGCCCATAGGGCCAATAGCCGGCCCCGCCCATCATGCGCACGACGATCAGGCGGGCGTGACGGAGGGTCTTCTCGATGTAGAGGTCGACGGAGAGCGGATGGGTGAGCCGCGCGAGATTGGCGAGGCGGAGGGTCGGCCCGCCATGCGCCGCCGCGGCGCGGGCAAGCGCGGCGAGCTCCGAGTCGGCGGCGGAGAGGAAGACGATGTCGCCCGGTGGCTGGTCGAGATCGATCGCCGAGGCGCCGTCCTCGATACGTCCTGCTTCGCCGGCTAAGAGATGCATCTCATCCTGCCAGTCGCGCCGCGACGGCAGCGCGGTCCATGTCGCGGAGGCCGATGACGACGAGGCTGCCGCCCCCGCCCTCGGTCGCGAACCAGGTCTCGAGGCGCGGACCGACCGCCTGCACGACCACCGGCGAAGCCTTGCCGGCGACGGCGGCGCGGCCCTTGATGCGCAGCACGCCGGGAACGGCGAGCGCCGAGGTGACGGCGGTCTTCAGCGCATCGAGCGAGGCGAAGCCCGGCACGGGCACGACGAAGGAATCGAAGTCGTCGTGGTCGTGCTCCTCGCCCTCGAGGTCGTGATGGCTCTCGCGGCCCTTCATGTCGTCCTCGCTGGCGGACGCGAGGCCGAGCAGGATTTCGGCCGGCAGGCCCTCGCCGCGGCTCCTGAGCGTCGCGGTACCCGGCCGCGCCTCGCGGGCTACGGTCGCCTCGACCTCGCTGAGCGTCGGCCCATCGACGAGGTCGGTCTTGGAGACGACGACGAGGTCGGCGCAGCGCAACTGGTCCTCGAAGAGCTCCTCGACCGGATCGTCGTGCTCGCGCGCCGGGTCGGCGGAGGCCGCCTGCGGGGCGAAGCGGCCCTCGGCTACGGCCGGCGCATCGACCACCGTGACGACGCCGTCGACGGTGACGCGGTGACGCACGTCCGGCCAGGCAAGCGCGCGGACGAGCGGCTGCGGCAGCGCGAGGCCGGAGGTCTCGATGACGATGTGGTCGGGCGCCGGCGAGCGCGCGAGCAGCTTCTCCATCGCCGGCAGGAACTCGTCCGCCACCGTGCAGCAGATGCAGCCATTGGTGAGTTCGACCACCTCGTCCGGCGCGCAGGCCGGGTCGCCGCAATCGGCGAGCAGCGCGCCGTCGAAGCCCATGTCGCCGAACTCGTTGACGATGATGGCGATGCGTTTTCCGTTGGCGTTGGCGACGAGGTTGCGGATCAGCGTCGTCTTGCCGGCGCCGAGGAAGCCGGTGACGATCGTGGCGGGAATGCGGGCGGGCGCGTTCATGCGGGCTCCGGAAAGGGCGAGGGCTTGATGGGCAGGGCGATGCCGGCTGCCATGAGGATGACGCGATCGCAGGCGGCGGCGACGCGCTGGTTGAGGATGCCGGCCGCATCCGCATAGCGGCGGGCGAGCGCGTTCATCGGGATGATGCCGGCGCCGACCTCGTTCGAGACCAGCACCACCGGACAGGCGGTGCGCTGGAGGGCGGCGACGAGGCGGTCGGTCTCATGAACGATGTCGCGCTCGGCTCCGAAAAGGTTGGAGAGCCAGAGCGTGAGGCAATCGACCAGCACCGCCCGGCCCGGCAAGGCTTCGCGGTCGAGGATGCCGGGAAGGTCGAGCGGCTCCTCGACGGTGCGCCAGTCGCCGCCGCGGCGGGCGCGGTGCGTGGCGATGCGCTCCGCCATCTCGGCATCGCCGGCGGTGGCGGTGGCGAGGTAGACAAGTTCACCGCCGGCGGAGGAGACGATCTCCTCCGCCTTGCGGCTCTTGCCCGAACGTTGGGCACCGATGACCAGCGTGTTCGGCGCCATGGCGCCGTCAGCGGGCCCTGAGGGCGCGCTGGGTGACGAGGCCGAACAGGATGCCGATGGTCGCCCACATCACCGCCTGGGTGCCGAGCGAGGCAATGCGGAACTGCCAGAGCACCGCGGCGGGGAAATCGGCCCCGACCTCGTCGATCGTCGGCAGGAGGAGCATGACCACCGTGACGACGACGACGAAGGCGGCGCCCGCGACGAGGGTCGCGTTCCACGTCCCGTAGATCCGGCTGAGGCCCCGCTGGATGAAGGTCGCAAGGAGCGCGGCGACGAAGGAGCCGAGGATCATCAGCCAGAACATGCCGGTGCGGATGCCGATCGTGTCGGCATCGCCCACGGCCGGCGGATTGGCCGGATACTTCAGCTGCGGCACCGCCACCATGACGATGAAGGCGACCAGCGCCAGGACCGCGGCGACGACGCGCGGATCGGACGAGCCCATGCGGCCCCAGACCAGCGCGAAGACGATGGCGAAGAGGCCCCCGAAGGCAGCGCTGTAGACGACCACGCCGGTGAAGAGGCCGATGGTCGACTGTACCGGCCGGCTGACCAACTCCTCCTCGGCCGCCGGCTGTGCGGCGGGGGCGCCGGCCGCGACCGCGGCCGGGTCGACGGGCGTCGCGGCGGCGTCCGCCGCCATCGACATGGCCGCATGGTCATGGCTGTGGGAATGCGATTCCTCGACCGCGATGGCCGCATCGACTGGCGGCTCGCCGAACGTATGGGCAAAGGCAAAGGCGAGAAGTCCCGCGACCACGCCGACAAGCATGCCGCGGATGAGCAGCGTCCTGATCATCATTGTTCTCCCGGGTCGCCTAGTGGCAGGGCATGCCGAGGAGGTGGCGGCCGTCGTGGACGAATTCGTGCACGTACATGCCGTTGAAGACCGAGAAGGCCCCCTCCTCGACGCCGACGAAATAGATGGCGACGAAGGCGACGAGCGCGACGAAGATCGCCCAGGGCAGAATCTCGCGGACCGGGATCGATACCGGCGCCGGGATGGCGGTGGGCTGGAAAGCGGCTGCAGTCATGGTTCCTCCTTGGGATGACGCGTCCCGAATGGATGGGTCTCGTGCGATTCCGTGGGGAGGGGTCTGACTTCCGGCTGGCGGTATCCGCCAGACGGTCACAGTGGCGCGACCGTGCCGGGCTTTCACCGGGCTTCCGCACCCCGCGGGATTACGCCGGTGAGAATGCGGGCGGCGGCCCGCCGAGTCAACGCGGCTTCTTGATGAAACCAAATCCGCGCTCGCGCGTTGAAACCGAATTCGGCCGGTTTCGAAACGAGGAACGGCGCATGGATTTCAGAGGCGACGCCGGGCTTTCAGGAAGCGGAGGCGCCATCCGGGCGGCGGCGTGCCTTTCCGGTCCACCAGCGCTTGAGCGCGACGCCGATTCGCCGGTTCCAGCGGCGCACCGCGGGAAAATCCTCGGCGAGCACGATCATGCCGAGCGGAATCATCCAGAATCCGAGGACGGGGAGGAAGCCGAGCAGACCCCCGCAGATCAGCAGGATTCCGAGCCCGGTGCGCACTATGCGGCTGCGCGGGAGATCGAACGTATATTTGCCGAGCCTGAGCTTCGCCACGGGCCGGACGCCCTCCACCTGGCCGGCGCCGGGGCGGCGACGGGCGGTGCAAACATGGTGGGGCGGCCGGGAGGGAGCAAGATGCCTCGTGGTGACGAAAGGCCGGGCAACCCTTTGCAAGCACGAACGGCCTTTGCTATAGGGCTTCGCGCACAGCGGAATGTGCCGATCCCCGGTAGCTCAGTTGGTAGAGCATTCGACTGTTAATCGAATGGTCGCTGGTTCGAGTCCAGCCCGGGGAGCCAATCCGCAGAGCCGCGGGCGGGAGGGGTCCATACCCACCAGGAGGCGGCAGAGAGAGTTTGGAGACGTAGGTTTCGAACCGGTGCGCCAACCAACCAGCTTCCTTTCACGACTGGCCGCCGGTGTCTGCAGGAACGTGCGGTCGCGTCAGGGCGGGCTCTCCATCCGCCAGGCCGCGATCCTCGTAGAGGGGTCCTGGGGCGACGAGGAGCCCGGGGCAATCCGCCAAACCGGATGAGCACCGGGATTTTCCACAGAGTTCCCTTTCAACCGACCAAGGAGGTCGCAAGGTGTCGAACAGAGATCTGAACCGGAATGCCAATGGCGGCGGCGGCCGCTCGATCATTTACATCATCATCGCGGTCATCATCCTCGCGATCATCTATTGGGCGGCGACCAAGTACTGGGCGACCCCGGTTCCCCCGCCGCCTCCGCCCGCTCCGGCTGAGCCCGCGACGCCCGCACCGGCCCCGGCCGCGCCTGCCGAGCCCGCGAAGCCGGCCGAGCCCGCGCCCGCCGCTCCGGCGACTCCGGCCGAGCCTGCGCCGGCCCCGGCTGCTCCGGCGACGCCGGCCGAGCCCGCGCCGGCTGCGCCTGCCGCTCCGGCCACCCCGGCCGAGCCTGCGCCGGCGACCCCTGCCCCGGCCCAGTAAGCCGGCCTGAACGAACCGAAGGGGCGCTCCACCGGCAGGTGGGGCGCCCTTTCCTTTTGGCCTCCCGCGACTTCGCGAAAATACCTCCGCATTTATGCAATCGCGGCGAGGGTAGCTTAACGTTACTGCCTGATATTCTAGGCGATTTTGTCTGAAGTCCTTCCCATCGCCGCGCCCTTGGGTTCATGGATGGCGTGCCGGAAAGCGGCAGGAGGCAAGGCAGATGGCGGACGAATCGCGGGTCGCCTGGGTCGATTACGCCAAGGGCTTCTGCATCATCATGGTGGTGATGATGCACTCGACCCTCGGCGTCGAGAAGGCCGCAGGCGCCGAAGGCTGGATGCACTACATCGTCGCCTTCGCCAAGCCCTTCCGCATGCCGGACTTCTTCATGATCTCGGGCCTGTTCCTCGCCCGCCTGATCGACCGCGACTGGCGCACCTACCTCGACAAGAAGGTGGTGCATTTCGCCTATTTCTACGTGCTCTGGCTGACCATCCAGTTCGCCTTCAAGGCCCCCGGCATCGCCGCCGACGGCGGCATGGAGGCGGTGGCGCGCGAGTTCGCCATGTCCTTCATCGAGCCGTTCGGCACGATCTGGTTCATCTATCTGCTGCCGATCTTCTTCGTCGTGGCCAAGGCGAGTCGCGGCGTGCCCTGGTGGGTGATGTGGCTGGTCGGCGCCGTGCTCGAGGCCGCCCACATCCAGACCGGCTGGACGATCATCGACGAGTTCGCCGCCCGCTTCGTCTATTTCTATTCGGGCTACGTCTTCGCGCCGGAAATCTTCAAGCTCGCCGCGGCGGCGATCCGCAACGGCTGGGCCGCCGCCGGCTTCCTCGTCGCCTGGGCGATCGTCAACGCCGCAGGCGTCTTCAGCGGCATCTCGGAAATGCCGGGGGTCAGCCTCCTCCTCGGCCTCGCCGGGGCGGTGGCGGTGGTGACCTTCGCCTCGCTCCTTTCCAAGGCCGACTGGATGGTGCCGCTCCGCTATTGCGGACGGAACTCGATCGTCATCTATCTCGCCTTCTTCGCCTTCATGGCCGGCTCGCGCGCGGTCATGTTCCGCCTCGGCGTGATCGACGACCTCGGCGCCATCTCGCTGATCGTCACCGCCGCCGGGGTGATCGGCCCGCTCCTCCTCTTCTGGGCGGTCCGCAATACCCCGCTTCGCTTTCTCTTCGAGCGGCCGGCATGGGCCCGGCTTCGCGCCCCTGCCCGGCAGCACATGGTGCCCGCCGAATAGGCCATGTTGCGCCGCAGGGTTGAGTCCGCGCATCGCGGGCTCCACCATGGCGGTGCATGGCGACTCTCCTCTGGCTCCGGGACGACCTGCGGCTCGCCGACAACCCCGCGCTTGCCGCGGCGATGGCCGCGCGCGAGCCGCTTGCCATCGTCCATGTGCTCGACGACGAGAGCCTCCGCCCGATCGGCGCGGCCGCACGCTGGTGGCTGCATCGCTCCCTCCAGAGCCTCGGCGCCGACCTCGCCCGGCGCGGCCAGGACCTCATCCTGAAGCGGGGCCGCGCCGCCCGCGTGATCCCCCAGCTGGCAGCGGAGGTCGGCGCGAGCCGGGCCTTCTGGAACCGGCGATACGGCCCGGCGGCGACGGTCGACGCAGCCGTCGAGAAGACGCTGGCCGGGCGCGGCATCGCCGTCTCGACGTTCAAGGCAAGTCTCCTCTTCGAGCCCGATGAGGTGATGACGCGGACGGGGACGCCCTACCGTGTCTATTCGGCCTTCTGGCGCGCCGCGCTCGCCCGCGGCGAGCCGCGGCGGCCGCTGCCGAAGCCGCGCAAGCTTCCCCCGCCGGTGGAAGGCGTCACCGGCGAGAGCATCGACGCGCTCCGGCTGCTGCCGGTGGCGCCTGACTGGAGCGGCGGCATCCGGGCGAGCTGGCAACCGGGCGAGCATGGCGCGGCGGAGCGCCTCGATGCCTTCGCCGACGCGGTCGGTGACTACGGCGCCCTGCGCGACCGGCCGGACCTCCCCGCCTCCTCCATGCTGTCGCCGCATATCCGCTTCGGCGAGGTCAGCCCCTTCCAGGTCTGGCACGCCGCCGCCGGCGCGACCGCGAGGCCGAGCGCCTCGGCGGCGAAGTTCGAGGCCGAGCTCGGCTGGCGCGAATTCGCCTGGCACATCCTGGCGCAGGTGCCGGACATGGCGAGGAGGAACATCCGCCCGGAATTCGACGACTTCCCGTGGGCGGTGCCCTACGAGGACGACATGTGGGACTGGCGGCGGGGCCGCACCGGCTTCCCGATCGTCGATGCCGGGATGCGCCAGCTCTGGGAGACCGGCTGGATGCACAACCGCGTGCGCATGATCGTCGCCTCCTTCCTCACCAAGCACCTCCTCGTCGACTGGCGCATCGGCGAGGAATGGTTCTGGGAGACGCTGGTCGATGCCGACCCGGCGAGCAATCCGTTCAACTGGCAATGGGTGGCCGGATCGGGCGCCGACGCGCAGCCCTTCTTCCGCATCTTCAATCCGGTGACGCAGGGCGAGAAGTTCGACCCCGAGGGCCGCTATGTGCGCCGCCACGTGCCCGAGCTCGCCCGCCTGCCGGCGGCGGTGATCCACCGGCCCTGGGAAGCCGGCCCGCTGGAGCTCGCCGCCGCGGGCGTCACCCTCGGCGAAACCTATCCGCTGCCGATCGTGGAACATGCTTCCGCGCGCGAGCGGGCCCTGGCAGCATTTGCCAAGATCGGCGGCAAGGGTGGAAAGCCCTCGCCTTGATGGCCCGCGGGGCAGCTTGTAGCTTCCTGCTGCTTCCCTCCCCGCGGAAAGATCCATGCAGGTAAAGGCCTCCGTCGTCGACGCCATCGGCAACACGCCGCTCATCCGCCTCCGCCGCGCATCGGAGGAGACCGGCTGCGAGATCTACGGCAAGGCCGAGTTCATGAATCCCGGCCAGTCGGTGAAGGACCGCGCGGCGCTCTACATCATCCGCGACGCCGTGGCGCGCGGCGCCCTGAGGCCGGGCGGCATCATCGTCGAGGGCACGGCGGGCAATACCGGCATCGGCATCGCGCTCGTCGCCGATGCGCTCGGCTATCGCTCGGTCATCGTCATCCCCGACAACCAGAGTCAGGAGAAGAAGGATACGCTCCGCCTCGCCGGCGCGACGCTGATCGAGGTGCCGCCGGTCCCCTACAAGGACCCGAACAACTACGTGAAGGTCTCCGGCCGGCTCGCCGACGAGCTGGACCAGAGCGACCCGAAGGGCGCCGTCTGGGCCAACCAGTTCGACAACCTCGCCAACCGGCAGGCGCATATCGAGACCACCGGCCCCGAGATCTGGGAACAGACCGACGGCAGGGTGGACGGCTTCGTCTCGGCCGTCGGCACCGGCGGGACGCTTGCCGGCATCGGCATGGCGCTGAAGGAGCGCAACCGCGACGTGAAGGTCGCGCTCGCCGACCCGATGGGTGCCGCGCTCTATTCCTATTACACGACGGGCGAACTGAAGGCCGAAGGCACCTCGATCACCGAGGGCATCGGCCAGGGCCGCATCACGGCGAACCTCGAGGGCGCGCCGGTCGATGCCGCCTACCAGATCGGGGACCGGGAAGCGGTCAGGATCGTATTCGACCTGCTCACCGAGGAAGGCCTCTGCCTCGGCGGCTCCTCCGGCATCAACATTGCCGGCGCGATCCGGCTGGCGCGCGAGCTCGGTCCCGGCCACACGATCGTGACCGTCCTCTGCGACAACGGCAACCGCTACCAGTCGAAGCTCTTCAATCCCGATTTCCTGCAGGCGCATGGCCTGCCGGTGCCGGAATGGCTCGAGGGGCATCTGGACATTCCGGTACCCCTCGTCAGGGCGTGAGCCGGTCAGGCGGCGATCAGGCTTTCCAGGTACTTGCGCGACCGCATCTTCTGCTCCTGGTAGCTGACGCCGCCGAAATGGACCCAGCCATCGATCCGCTCGGTGACCACGGAGCCGAGCGCGGGATCCTCGAAGGCCCGGAATTCGCGCTTGGCGAAGCGCAACGTCGCCGGATCGTAGTGGCGGTAGAGCGGCCCGTAGTTGCGCCCGCCGGCGACGAGGCGACGGTCCATGTCCGGGTTGAAGTCGAGCCGGCGATCGGCGAGCGCGGCGAAGCGGTAGAAGCTGTAGCCGGCCCACACCGCCCAGCCCCGCCCCTTGTCCATCTTCTGGCCGTAGAAGTCCTGCTCGCCGAGGAGCGCATCGACGTCGACCGGCGCGAGCGGAAAGATGTCATGGTCGAGGAAGCCGAAGACGCGCGGCTGGAGCGGCCTGACGATGTTGCGCCAGACCCAGTTGAGCGCATTGCCGTGCGAGCGGTTGATGTTGCGGATCGGATTGGACGGGAGCTTGAGATACGACCCGCCGCCCGCGAGGCAGGCCGCCGCGATCTCGCGGGAGCCGGATCCGGTCCGCGAATTGTCGGCGACGATCACCGGCACACCCGGCATGTGCCGCGCGAGATGGTCGAGGAAATGGCCGATCAGCCATGCCTGCTCGAAGGCAATGGTGACCATGAACGTTCCGCCCTGGAGATGCCGGTGCCCGGCGAGGAAGCGCGCGAGGTCCGGCGAAGGCTGGGCGCAGTAGAATTCGCGAAACAGGCCGTCGCGCAGTTCCTTGAAGCCCGCGACCGCGGGCGCGCCCGCGAGCCAGTCGCCGGCGGAGTACCGATTCAGATCGCGCATGCGTCGAATCCAGTGCCCGCCCCGGCCCCCATATAGACCGGCCGGGCGACGGTGCCAGCCGGCCTAAGTGTCGCGTGTGGCATCGGGAAGCAAAGACACTATGATGCAGTCCCCAGCCGCAGAAAGACCCCGATCTCATGCCCGCCACCGAACTCCTCTTCCGCCAGGACGCCTACCTTCCCGAGACCGAGGCGAAGGTGCTCGGCATCAACGATCGCCGCGGCATCATCCTCGACCGCACCGTGTTCTACGCGACCGGCGGCGGGCAGCCGGGCGATACCGGCGCGATCGCGCGGGCGGGCGGCGGATCGGTGCCGATCGCCACCGCCGTCTACGGCGAGGACAAGGGCGAGGTGGTGCACGTGCCGGCCGAGGGCGCGGCGCTCCCCGAGCCGGGCGAGACGGTGCGTGCGGTGCTCGACTGGACCCGCCGGCATCGCCACATGCGCATCCATACCGGCCTGCACCTCCTCTCGGTCGTGCTGCCCTTCCCGGTCACCGGCGGGCAGATCGGCGCCGAGGAGGGTCGGCTCGACTTCGACATAGACGGCGAAGTGCCGCCGAAGGATGAGATCGAGGAGAAGCTGAACGCCCTCGTCGCGGCGAACCATCCGGTGACCTCGGAATGGATCACCGACGAGGAGCTGCTCGCCAATCCGGGCCTCGTGAAGACCATGAAGGTGAAGCCGCCCATGGGCAGCGGCCGCGTGCGGCTGGTCAGGATCGGCGACATCGACCTGCAGCCCTGCGGCGGCACGCATGTGCGCGCCACCGGCGAGATCGGGCGCCTGGCGATCGGCAAGATCGAGAACAAGGGCAAGCAGAACCGGCGCGTGCGCATCCGCTTCGCGGACGCCGGATGATGGCCGACCGCTCGCGCTGGCTGGTCTCGACGGAATGGCTGGCGGCGCATATCGCCGATACCGACCTCGTGATCCTAGACGGCTCCTGGCACATGCCGGCGAGCGGGCGGATCGGCGCCGCCGAATACGAGACGGCCCACATCCCGGGGGCGATCTTCTTCGACATCGACGCGGTGGCCGATACCGGCAACCCCCTCCCCCACATGCTGCCGACGCCGGAGGATTTTGCCGCGATGGTCGGCGCCATGGGGATCGGCGATGCGGACAGGATCGTCGTCTATGACTCGCTCGGCCTCTTCTCGGCGCCGCGGGTCTGGTGGACGTTCAGGGTGATGGGCGCACGGGACGTCGTCATCCTCGACGGCGGGCTGCCGAAATGGCGGGCGGAAGGACGGCCGGTCGAGAGCGGCCCGGCCGCGCCGCGCCCGCCGAAGACGTTCCACGCCCGCTTCGATCCCGACAGCGTCAGGAACCTCGACCAGGTCCGGGCCAATATCGACGCGCCGGCGTTCCAGCTTCTCGACGCGCGCCCTGCCCCGCGCTTTCGCGGCGAGGCGCCGGAGCCGCGCAACTGGGTGAAGAGCGGCCGCGTGCCGGGCAGCCTCAACCTGCCGCAGGGCGACCTGCTCGCCGACGGCCGGCTCCGCGACCAGCATGAGCTGGAAGCGGCATTCGCCCGCGCCGGGGTCGATCTCGAGCGGCCAGTCGTGACGAGCTGCGGCTCGGGCGTCAACGCGGCGACCCTCTCGCTCGCGCTCGACATGCTCGGCGCCCGCTCCGCGCTCTATGACGGATCGTGGACGGAATGGGGCGCACGCGACGACGTCCCCATCGCCACCGGACCGGAACACTAATCCATCCAATGCGTTAGCAGGGAGCGCGCGCGGCCCCCGAATGGCCGCGTTCATGCGCTGTTCAGAAGCGTTCGCCTATCAGGCGAGCGAGGGGCTGGGGCTCCACGGAAACCCGTTCGACCAAACGGGTCCAGTACGAGGAAAATCGCCTTATGGCATCCATGCGAAATCTGCTTCTGGCGGGCGCGGCGTTGTCGCTGATGACGCTGACGGGCGCGTCCGCCGCCGCACTTCCGCCGCGCGCGGTGCTGCTCGCGCAAGCCGCCGACCCCGCCATCGCCTCCGCCGAGGAGGCCGTCGAACAGGCGCGCGCCGAGCTTCGCCACGCCATGGCTGCCGGCAGCGCGCAGGACGTGCGCAACGCCAAGGCCAACCTTGCGGCCGCGATGAAGCTCCTGAAGAACGTTCAGGCCGAGGCCTCTGCCGAGTCCGTGCCGGCGATCAAGGCGATCCCCGTCGCCGACGACGGCACGCCGACCGACGAGGAAGAGCTCCTGAAGAAAAAGAGGAAGAAGCCGGCCGGTGCCGCGCCGCCACCTCCTGCCGAAGTAGCGCCGCCCGCCGAGGCCGCGCCGCCGGCCGCCGCCGAGGAACCTCCGCCGCCGAAGAAGAAGGCCGCCCCGAAGCCGCCTCCGCCGGCCGCGGAAGAAGCGCCGCCGCCCCCGGCCGCGGAAGAGGCGCCGCCGCCCGCTCCGAAGGCCGAGACGCCTCCACCGCCTCCCGCGGCCGAGGAAGCGCCTGCCCCGGCGCCGAAGAAGGAGAAGCAGCCGAAGCCTCCGGCGGCCGCCGAGGAAGCTCCTCCCGCACCTCCGGCGCCGCCCGCGGCCTCGGGTGAGCCGCCGCCGCCCCCGCCTGCTGCGGAGGCACCCCCTGCTGCACCGGAGCCGCCGGCAGCCGCTTCCGGGGAGGCGCCGAAGGTTCCCGGCAAGGGACCGAAGAAGCAGCGTCCGCCGGCCAATGCCGAGGGCGGCCAGCCGCCGGCGCCCGGCCAGCAGCCGCCGAAGGCCGAAGCCGAGGCTCCGCTGCCGCCTCCGCCACCCCCGCCGCCTCCGCCCCCGGCGGGCAAGGCCGAGGGTCCGCCGCCGGGCGCCAAGGCCGAGGGCGCGCCGCCCCCGCTCGAACAGGTCAAGCCGCCGCCTCCCGGCCAGGACGGCGCCATCGCCAAGGCGGCGGACGGCCGCGTGATTCTGCGTCAGGACGGCCAGGTCTTCATCCGTCACGACGACAAGGGCCGCTTCCAGCAGCCGGGCGCGCAGTTCGAGCAGCAGAAGGGCCCGCGCGGCACGACGATCGAGACGATCAACCGCCCGAACGGCGTGCAGATCGTCACCACACGCGACCCGTTCGGCAACATCATCCGCCGCGAGCGGCGGATGCCGAACGGAACGGTGGTGGTGCTGATCGACAGCCAGCCGCAGGACCGGCAGCAGTTCCGCCAGCGGATGGACTACCTGAACGGCCTGCCGCCGGTGCGCCCGCGCATCCCGATGCAGGACTATATCGTCGAGAGCCAGCAGGCGACGCCGCAGCAGATCTACGGTGCCCTGATGGCCCCGCCGGTCGAACCGGTCCAGCAGCCCTATACGCTGGACGAAATCCGCCAGAGCGGACGCCTGCGCGACATGGTCCCGCGCGTCGACGTCGACACGATCACCTTCGACTTCGGCCAGGCGACGGTGCCGCAGGACCAGGTCGGCCGGCTGAACGTGATCGGCGACACGCTGCGCCGGATCATCCAGGCGAACCCGAAAGAGGTGTACCTCATCGAGGGCCACACCGACGCGGTCGGCACCGACCTCGCCAACCTCGCGCTCTCCGACCGGCGCGCGGAATCCGTCGCGGAGATCCTGACCTACTACTACCAGATCCCGCCGGAGAACCTGGTCACCCAGGGCTATGGCGAGCAGTACCTGAAGGTGCCGACGCAGGCAGCGGAGCGGGAAAACCGGCGCGTGACGCTCCGGCGCATCACGCCGCTCCTCGACCAGCAGGCGGCGCAGTAGCGGCATCCGTCACGGACGCGACGCGGTCCGGGGAGCGATCCCCGGGCCGCTTTGCTTTGGTGGCCGAACCCTCGCCGCCTGCCCTCTCCATCTGTGGGAGAGGACGAACGGAGGATGTGCCCGGGGGCTGTCCCCTCTCCCCGGTGGGGAGAGGGCTCCGCCTCCTGTGAGCGGAACGAACTAGAGGCGGAGGAGTGAGGGGCAAAGCGACGTTCCGCCCTCGTACCTTGCCTCCGCCACACATCCCTTGCCGTCGATCGCGGCCGGATATGTCCAGATGGATTGCGCGGACGCCCCCTCACCCGCTCGCCCGGCTAAAGCCGGGCTCACGACCTCTCCCCAACGGGGAGAGGTGTGGGCGTCCTCGACATGCGGAGCGGTCGAACCAAGTCGCTACCGCGCCCCTGCCTTCTCCAGGATCGCGACCATCTCGGCGTAGCCCTGCTTGCGCGCATGGGCGAGCGGCGTGACGCCGTCGCGGTCGGCGAGGTCGAGGTCGGCGCCGGCGGCGACGAGCTGCTTCAGGATGTCGACGTGGGTCGGCCCGCCGTCCGACAGGATGACGGTCTCGAGCAGCGCGGTCCAGCCGAGCTTGTTGACGTGATCGACGTCGATGGCGGTGGCGAGCAGGATGCGAACCGCTTCCGGATAGCCGTGGTGGCAGGCGGGGATCAGCGCGACGCCGCCATAGCGATTGGTGCTCGCGAGGTCCGCGCCATGGGCGAGCGTCAGCTTCAGGATCTCCACCCTGCCCTCGGCGGCGGCATAGAGGAAGGGCGAGTCCTCGATATCGTCCTTGGCGTTGACGTCGGCGCCGGCCTCGATCAGCACCCGCGCCGCCTCGACCTGATCGGCATGGGTGGCAGCGAGCAGAGCGGTACGGCCGCTTGCGTCGCGGGCATCGACGGGCGCGCCGGCGGCGATGAGGCGCCGGATGGTCGCGACATCGCCGCGGGTGGCGGCGGCGACCAGGTCGTCATCGGCATGGGCCATGGGGAGCCTCGCGAGGAAAAGCGCGGCGCCGAGGAGGAGCGCGCGGCGGGAGAGCCTGAGGGCCATGGGCGGGAATATAGGCAGGCGAACCGAATTTGGAGAAGTGCGGACCTGCATTCACATGCAGGGCGCTTGGCTACGGACAGGAATGCGAGAAGCGACCGTGGACTTCACGCGCCCCCTCCACCGGCTTCGCCGGTCCCCCTCCCCCGCTTCGCAGGGGAGGAACCGCTGCGGCACCCTTCCCGTCGCCGCGGCGCCCCCATAGACTGCCCCTCCCGCCGCAGAAGAACCCCGCCATGCACACGCCACAGCCCTTCAGGAACGCCGCACGGCTCGATGCCGTGATCGACCGCGCCATCGGCGACAACCGGATCGTCGGCGGCGTCTTCCTCGTGGCCGGCGACGATTTCGCCTATGCGCGCGCCGCCGGCTTCGCCGACCGTGAGGCACGGATACCGATGCGGGAGGACACGATCTTCCGCCTGTCGTCGATCACCAAGCCGATGGTCGCCGCGACCGCGCTCGCCATGATCGAGCGGGGCAAGCTCGCCCTCGACGACAAGGTGAGCCGCTTCCTGCCCGCGTTCCGGCCGAAGGCGCCGGATGGATCGGTGCCCGAGATCAGCATCCATCAGCTCCTCACCCACACTTCCGGCCTCGGCTATCCGACGATGGGCGCCGACGACCCCTATGTGAAAGCGGAGATCTCGACCGGGATCGAGGGACATGGCCGGACCGAGGACGACAATCTCAAGCGGCTCGCCGGCGTGCCGCTCTTCGCCAAGCCGGGCACCGAATGGCGCTACGGCATGAGCCTCGACGTTCTCGGCGCCATCCTCGGCATCGTCCAGGGCTCGACGCTCGGCGACGCGGTGGCGCACTACGTGACCCGGCCGCTCGACATGACCGACACCGCCTTCACGCTGAACAACTACGCGCGCCTCGCCATCCCCTACCGCGACAATGAGGGCGGCGCGACGCGCATGAACGGCGTCGAGATCGTCTCGCCGGAAGGACGGCCGACCTTCATGTTCGATCCGGCGCGGGTCTTCGACAACCGCTCCTACCAGTCGGGCGGCGCCGGCATGGTCGGCACGGCTACCGACTTCCTCCGCTTCCTGGAAGCCATCCGGAAAGGCGGCGCGCCGATCCTGAAGCGCGAGACGGTGGAGATGGCTGTCGCCAACCAGATCGGCACGCTGGTGCGCGAGGATTCGCCCGGCTGGCGCTTCTCCTATCTCGGCGCCTGGCTGGAGGATCGCGGCGTCGCCAAGGTCCCGTTCGCCGACGGCGCGCTGCGCTGGGGCGGCGTCTGGGGCCATAACTGGTCGATGGACAGGAAGGCCGGCATCACCATCGTCGGCTTCACCAATACGGCGCTGGAGGGCTGCAACGGCCCCTTCATCGACGAGGTGCGCGACGCGGTCTATGCCTGACCCCGAGCGGGGACCGGGCAAACGAAAAAGGGCGGCCAAGAGGCCGCCCTTTCTGATCCAGTCGCCGGAAGCAGCGCCTACGCGGTGGCTTCGGCCTTCTCGCCGCTCGCCTCGTGGCGGGCCCGATCGGCGGCGCCCTTGGCGTCACGGTCGCGATCGACGAACTCGATCACCGCGACGGGCGCGCTGTCG
Source organism: Hyphomicrobiales bacterium (assembly GCA_017305635.1). Taxonomy (GTDB): domain Bacteria; phylum Pseudomonadota; class Alphaproteobacteria; order Rhizobiales; family Kaistiaceae; genus JAFKKF01. The sequence goes on from JAFKKF010000020.1 coordinate 16,375, forward strand.
CCGTGGCGGAAGCCGGCCTTCAGCACGCGGGTATAGCCGCCGGCGCGGTCCTTGTAGCGCGGGCCGATCGTCTCGAAGAGCTTCTTGACGGTATCGACGCTGCGGATCTCCGCGATCGCCTGGCGGCGGGCATGGAGGTCGCCGCGCTTGGCGAGCGTGACCAGCTTCTCGACGATCGGACGCAGGTCCTTCGCCTTCGGCAGCGTGGTCACGATCTGCTCGTGCGTGATCAGGGAAGCCGCCATGTTGGCGAACATTGCCTGGCGGTGGTCGGAACGCCGGTTGAGTTTCCGGCCGCGGTTGCTGTGGCGCATGTCTTTCTTCCCGTTACTACGCGGGTCTCAATAATGGTCTTCGTAACGCTTGGCCAGCTCGTCGATGTTCTCCGGCGGCCAGTTCGGCACTTCCATGCCGAGGTGCAGGCCCATCTGGGCGAGCACTTCCTTGATCTCGTTCAGCGACTTGCGGCCGAAGTTCGGGGTGCGGAGCATCTCCGCCTCGGTCTTCTGGATGAGGTCGCCGATATAGACGATGTTGTCGTTCTTCAGGCAGTTGGCCGAGCGCACGGAGAGCTCGAGCTCGTCCACCTTCTTGAGCAGCGCCGGGTTGAAGGCGAGCTCGGGGATCGAGACCTCCTTCTGCTCCTTCTGCGGCTCCTCGAAATTGACGAAGATCGAGAGCTGGTCCTGCAGGATGCGGGCGGCATAGGCGACCGCGTCCTCGGCCCGGATCGAGCCGTCGGTCTCGACCGTGAGCGTCAGCTTGTCATAGTCGAGGACCTGGCCCTCGCGGGTGTTCTCGACGCGGTAGGAAACCTTCTTCACCGGCGAATAGAGACTGTCGACTGGGATCAGCCCGATCGGCGCGTCCTCGGGCCGGTTGCGGTCGGCCGGGACGTAGCCCTTGCCGGTGTCGACGGTGAATTCCATGCGGATCTCGGCGCCCTCGTCCAGCGTGCAGAGCACGAGGTCGGGGTTGAGCACCTCGATGTCCGAGACGGTCTGGATGTCGCCGGCGGTGACCGTGCCAGGGCCCTGCTTGCGCAGCACCATCCGCTTCGGGCCGTCGCCATGCATCCTGATGGCGATTTCCTTGATGTTGAGGACGATGTCGGTGACGTCCTCGCGCACGCCCGCGATCGAGGAGAATTCATGCAGCACGCCATCGATCTGGACGGCCTTGACGGCGGCGCCCTGGAGCGAGGAGAGGAGCACGCGGCGAAGCGCATTGCCGAGCGTCAGGCCGAAGCCGCGCTCGAGCGGCTCGGCGACGACGGTGGCGACGCGGCGGGCATCGGACCCTTGAGAGATTTCGAGCTTGTTCGGCTTGATCAGCTCTTGCCAGTTTTTTTGGATCATGAGCTTCGTCCTTTCGGTCATCGCCGCCCTTCAGGGGCCTCGGGCAGCGCATGCGGCCTGACACGCGGCCGCGGAAACAAACGGAAAAAGGGCGGCCGATGCCGCCCTCGCGTCCCGCGTCAGACGCGGCGGCGCTTGCGCGGCCGGCAGCCGTTATGGGCGATCGGCGTCACGTCGCGGATCGACGTGATCATGAAGCCACCCGACTGCAGCGCGCGGAGCGCCGACTCACGGCCCGAACCCGGACCGGAAACCTCGACCTCGAGGGTCTTGACGCCATGCTCCTGCGCCTTGCGGCCGGCATCCTCGGCGGCCATCTGCGCGGCATAGGGCGTCGACTTGCGCGAGCCCTTGAAGCCCATCAGGCCCGACGACGACCAGGAGATGGTGTTCCCCTGCGCATCGGTGATGGTGATCATGGTGTTGTTGAAGCTCGAATTCACATGCGCGACGCCGGAGGTGATGTTCTTGCGCTCACGGCGGCGCACGCGGGTTGCGTCTTTGGCCATATTCTGTCCTCTGGGGCCGACCGGCGAGTTCCAGCCTCGCGCGAGGACCGACCCGATCCTCTGTTCAAGAAACTCGTTTGACCCTTAGGTCGCCTTCTTCTTGCCGGCGATGGGCTTGGCCGGTCCCTTGCGGGTCCGCGCATTGGTGTGGGTGCGCTGGCCGCGGACCGGCAGGCCGCGGCGATGACGCAGGCCACGGTAGCAGCCGAGGTCCATCAGGCGCTTGATGTTCATCGCCACCTCGCGGCGGAGATCGCCTTCCACGAGATAGTCGCGATCGATGGCCTCGCGGATCTGGATGACCTCGGAGTCCGAGAGCTGGTTCACCCGGCGGTCTTCCGGGATGCTCACCTTCTTCATGATCTCCTTGGCCTTGGCCGGGCCAATGCCATGGATATACTGGAGCGCGATCACCACCCGCTTGTTGGTGGGAATGTTGACGCCTGCGATACGGGCCAAGTCAGCCTCTCCTTGCGTGCCGGCCGCCGGAAGCGGCCGAGAATCGAACTCTTGTAATGAGCCGGGGACAAGTAAACGCGGCCCCGGCCGCCATTCTTCTGGCTACCTGGACCGCGAAATCCCGTGAAAGTCACGAATTTGGCCCGGTAGATAGCGATTTGACGCCTGTCCGTCAACACCGCCGAAACGCTTAATCCGTCATGCCTCCGTTGCCGCGCGGAGATGCTTCTCGATCGCCGCGCTGACCTCGTCGACGGTGCCCATTCCGTTCACTGTCCGCAACCGGCCCTTGCCGCGGTAATATTCCGCAACCGGAGCGGTCTGCGTCCGATAGACCGAGAGCCGCTTGGCGAGGGTCGCGGCATTGTCGTCCGCGCGCGCCCCGCCGGCAGTTTCCTTGGCCCGCCCCTCGATCCGCTCGAGGAGGGCCGATTCGTCGACCGCCAGCTCGATGACGCCGTCGAGCTTGAGGCCTTTCCTCGCCAGCAGCGCCTCGAGCGCCTCCGCCTGCGCGACCGTGCGCGGGAAGCCGTCGAGAATGAAGCCCCTGGCGCAATCCGGCTGCTCGATGCGGTCGGAGATGATCTGGACCATCACCTCGTCCGGAACCAGGTCGCCCCGGTCCATGATCGCCTTCGCCTTCAGGCCGACCGGCGTGCCGGCGGCCACCGCCGCCCGCAGCATGTCGCCCGTGGAAAGCTGGACGATGCCGTGCCGCGCGACCAGACGCTGCGCCTGCGTACCCTTGCCCGCGCCCGGCGGCCCGAGCAGGATCAGTCTCATCGCGCCCTTCCCTTCAGCTTGGCCTTCTTGACGAGGCCTTCGTACTGATGCGCCAGGAGGTGGCCCTGGATCTGGGCGACCGTATCCATGGTGACGCTGACCACGATCAGCAGCGACGTGCCGCCGAAATAGAAGGGCACGCCCGTCGCCGAGATCAGGAATTCGGGCAGCAGGCAGACCGCGACCAGATAGATGGCGCCGACCGCGGTGACGCGCGTCAGTACGTAGTCGATGTATTCGGCCGTCTTGGTGCCCGGCCGGATGCCCGGGATGAAGCCGCCATGCTTCTTCAGGTTGTCGGCCGTGTCGGTCGGGTTGAAGACGACCGCGGTGTAGAAGAAGGCGAAGAAGACGATCATGCCGCCGTAGAACAGCATGTAGAGCGGCGTGCCGTGGCCGAGCAGCGTCGCGATCTCGGTCAGCCAGTTCGGGCCGTTCTTGGCGCTGAAATTGGCGAGCGTCACCGGCAGGAGAAGGAGCGAGGAGGCGAAGATCGGCGGAATCACGCCGGACGTGTTGAGCTTCAGCGGCAGGTGCGAGGAATCGCCCTGGAAGACGCGGTTGCCGACCTGGCGCTTCGGATACTGGATAAGCAGCCGGCGCTGCGCCCGCTCGACGAAGACGATGACCGCGATGACGAGGATCGCGACGATCGCCACGGCAAGGATGATGAAGGTCGACAGCGCGCCCTCGCGGCCGAGCTCCAGCGTGCCGCTGATCGCGTGCGGCAGGTTGGCGACGATGCCGGCGAAGATGATCAGCGAGATGCCGTTGCCAATGCCGCGCGAGGTGATCTGCTCGCCGAGCCACATCAGGAACATGGTGCCGCCGGTCAGCGTCACCACGGTCGACAGGATGAAGAACGCGCCCGGATTGACGACGACATTGGTCGAGCCCTCGAGCCCGACCGCGATGCCGTAGGCCTGCAGCGCGGCAAGCGCCACGGTGCCGTAGCGCGTGTACTGGTTGATGATCTTGCGCCCCGACTCGCCTTCCTTCTTCAGCGAATCGAGGGTCGGGATGACCGAGGTGAGCAGCTGCAGGATGATCGATGCCGAAATGTACGGCATGATCCCGAGGGCAAGGATCGCCATGCGGCCGACGGCGCCGCCGGCGAACATGTTGAACATGCCGAGCAGGCCGTTCTGGTTGTTGTTGAACGCCTGGGCGAGCGCTTCCGGATTGATGCCCGGAAGCGGGATATAGGTGCCGAGCCGGTAGACGAGCAGCGCGCCGAGCGTGAACCAGATTCGCTTCTTCAGCGCCTCAGCCTTGGCGAAGGCGCCGAGGTTGAGGTTGGAGGCGAGTTGTTCTGCCGCCGATGCCATGCTTCGCTCCGATCAGGCCTCAGCCTGTTCTCCGTCCGCCGCCTTGGCCCCCACGATCGTCACCGAGCCGCCGGCCTTCTCGACCGCCTCGCGGGCGGACTTGGAAGCGCCCTCGATCTCGAACTTCACCGACGCCTTCAGCACGCCATTGGCGAGCAGGCGGACGCCGTCCTTGGCCTTGCGGATCACGCCCGCCGCCTTGAGCGCCGCCTTGTCGACGACCTTCTTGGCATCGAGCTTGCCGGCATCGATCGCTTCCTGGACGCGGTCGAGCCCGATCTCGTTGAATTCCTTGGCAAAGATGTTGTTGAACCCGCGCTTCGGCAAGCGGCGGTGAAGCGGCATCTGGCCGCCCTCAAAGCCCTTCACGGCGACGCCGGTGCGGGCCTTCTGGCCCTTGACGCCGCGGCCGGCGGTCTTGCCCTTGCCCGAGCCGATGCCCCGGCCGACGCGCATGCGCGACTTGCGGGAGCCCGGCTTGTCGGCCAGTTCGTTGAGCTTCATGACGATTTCCTCAAGCCTCGTCGACGATGCGCACGAGGTGCGCGACCTTGCCGATCATGCCGCGCACGGCCGGCGTGTCGGGCAGCGTCTTGCGGCGCCGGATCCGGTTCAGTCCGAGGCCGATCAGGGTGGCGCGCTGCTCCGCCGGTCGGCGGATCGGGCTGCCGGTCTGCTCGACCGTGATGGTCTTGCCTTCGCTCTTCTTGGCCATGGCGCTCACTCTCAGGCTTCGGCCGTCTCGACGTCCACGTCGCGGCGACGCGACTGGAGGGTCGAGACCTTGATGCCGCGGCGGGCGGCGACCGAGCGCGGGCTGTCCTCGTGCTTCAGCGCGTCGAACGTGGCGCGCACCATGTTGTAGGGGTTCGACGACCCGAACGACTTGGCGACGACGTCCTGCACGCCGAGCGTCTCGAAGACGGCGCGCATCGGGCCGCCGGCGATGATGCCGGTGCCGGCGGGCGCCGCGCGGCAGATGACCTTGCCCGAGCCGTGGCGGCCGGCAACGTCATGGTGCAGCGTGCGGCCCTCGCGGAGCGGAACACGGACGAGCGAGCGCTTGGCGGCATCGGTCGCCTTGCGGATCGCCTCCGGCACCTCGCGCGCCTTGCCGTGGCCGAAGCCGACGCGGCCCTTCTGGTCGCCGACGACGACCAGCGCGGCGAAGCCGAAGCGACGGCCGCCCTTCACCACCTTGGCGACGCGGTTAATGTGGACGAGCTTGTCGACGAATTCGCTGTCGCGCTCTTCCCTGTTGCCGCGATCACCGCGTTCCCGTTCGCGTTCTCTTGCCATCTTTGGTCCGATCGTCCGATATCGTTGTGGAGCGGCGGCCGTTCAAGGGGCCGCCACGCAATCCTAGAACTTCAGGCCCGCTTCGCGCGCGCCGTCGGCAAGCGCCTTGACGCGCCCGTGGAACAGGTAGCGCCCGCGGTCGAAGACCACGTCCGAGACGCCGGCCTTGATCGCCCGTTCGGCGACCAGCTTGCCGACCTCGGCCGCCGCGTCCTTGTCGGCGCCGGTCTTCAGCTTGCCGCGCAGGTCCTTCTCGACGGTCGAGGCCGCGGCAAGGGTCTTGCCGGCGACGTCGTCGATGACCTGGGCGTAGATGTTCTTCGAGGAGCGGAACACGCTGAGGCGGGCACGGCCATTGGCGGCCTTCTTGACCGCCCGGCGGACGCGCGCCGCGCGGCGCTCTGTGGTGCTGTGGGCCATGATCCTGTCCCGTTACTTCTTCTTGCCTTCCTTGCGGAAGATCTTCTCGTCGGAATACTTGACGCCCTTGCCCTTGTAGGGCTCCGGGCTGCGGAACTGCCGGATCTCGGCCGCGACCTGGCCGACCTGCTGCTTGTCGTTGCCGGAGATCACGATCTCGGTCGGCTTCGGCGTCGCGATCGCAATGCCGGCCGGGATCGGGTAGCTGACCTCGTGGCTGTAGCCGAGGCTGAGCGACAGCGCCTTGCCCTGGACCGCGGCGCGATAGCCGACGCCGTTGATCTCGAGCTTGCGCTCGAAGCCCTTGGTCACGCCCTCGATGAGGTTCGAGATCATGGTCCGCGACATGCCCCAGGCGGAGCGCGCGATCTTCGACTGGTCGCGCGGCTGCACCGCGACGGCACCGTTCTCCATGGAGACGGCAATGTCGTCCGAGGCGACGAAGGAGAGCTCGCCCTTCGGTCCCTTCATCGAGACCTTCTGGCCGCTCACCGTGGCGGTGACGCCCTTCGGCACCGAGACCGCCTTCTTACCGATACGAGACATCGTACGAGTTCCCTTCCCTGCCCTTAGAACACGGTGCAGAGGACTTCGCCGCCGACGTTCTGGTCGCGGGCTTCCGAATCCGACATGACGCCCTTCGGGGTCGAGAGGATGGAAACGCCGAGGCCATTGGCGACGCGCGGTATGTTCTTCACCGAGACGTAGACGCGGCGGCCGGGCCTCGAGACGCGCTCGATCTCCCGGATCACCGGCTCGCCGTCATAGTACTTCAGCTCGACCTCGAACTCCTCGCGGCCCTCCTGCTCGAGGGTGGAATAGCCGCGGATGTAGCCCTCGGACTGGAGCACGTCGAGGACGTGCTGGCGCAGCCGCGAGCCGGGGGTCGAAACCTTGCTCTTCTTCCGCATCTGCGCATTGCGGATGCGGGTCAGCATATCGCCGAGCGGATCTGTCGTTGCCATCGGGTCGGGTCTCCTACCAGCTCGACTTGACCAGGCCGGGGATCATTCCGGCCGAGCCGAGCTCGCGCAGGGCAATGCGCGACATCTTGAGCTTGCGATAATAGCCGCGCGGGCGGCCGCTGACCTCGCAGCGGTTGCGGATGCGCACGGCGGACGAGTTGCGCGGCATCTCGGCGAGCTTCAGCTGCGCCTGGAAGCGCTCCTCGAGCGTCTTCGACTCGTCGCTGGCATCGGCCTTCAGCTGCTTGCGCTTGGCGGCGAGCCGGGCGACGAGCTTGCGGCGGTTTTCGTTCTTCTGGATCGAGCTTTTCTTGGCCATAGGCTGTTCCTACTGCCGGAAGGGGAAGTTGAACGCCTTGAGGAGCGCGCGCGCCTCTTCGTCGTTCCGGGCGGTGGTGCAGACGATCACGTCCATGCCCCAGACCTGGTCGATCTGGTCATAGTTGATCTCCGGGAAAATGATGTGCTCCTTGATGCCGAGCGCATAGTTGCCGCGGCCGTCGAAGCTCTTCGGGTTGAGCCCGCGGAAGTCGCGCACGCGCGGCAGCGCCACGGTGACGAGGCGGTCGAGGAACTCGTACATGCGGTTGCGGCGCAGCGTCACCTTGCCGCCGATCGGCATGTTGTCGCGCACCTTGAAGGTCGCGATCGACTTGCGCGCCCGCGTCACCGCCGGCTTCTGGCCGGCGATCTTGGCGAGGTCGCCGAGCGCGGTCGTCACCTTCTTGGTGTCGTTGACGGCCTCGCCGACGCCCATGTTCAGCACGATCTTGTCGATGCGGGGGACCTGCATCGGGTTCTCGTAGTTGAACTCCTTGACGAGCGCCGGGCGGACCGTCTCGTCGTAGAACTTCTTGAGCCGCGGCTCGTAAGCTGCCTCAGCCATCGATCACTTCTCCCGTGCGCTTGGCAACGCGCACCTTGCGGCCGTCCTTCTCGACGCGGAAGCCGACGCGGGTCGGCTTTCCATCGCGATCGCTAAGGGCGATGTTGGACAGGTGGATGGGCAGCTCCTTGGTGATGATGCCGCCCTGCGCGCTCGCCGTCTGCTTCTGGTGCCGGCGGGCGAGGTTGATGCCGCGCACGACCGCCCGGCTGTCGGACGGCGAAACGCTGACCACCTCGCCGGTCTTGCCCTTGTCGCGGCCGGCGATGACGACGACGCGGTCGCCCTTGCGGATACGCGCAGCCATTACAGCACCTCCGGCGCGAGCGAGATGATCTTCATATGGTTCTTGGCGCGCAGCTCACGCGGCACCGGCCCGAAGATGCGGGTGCCGACCGGCTCCGACTGGTTGTTGATCAGCACCGCCGCATTGCGGTCGAAGCGGATCACGCTGCCGTCGGCGCGGCGGATGTCCTTGGCGGTGCGAACGACGACCGCCTTCATGACGTCGCCCTTCTTCACGCGGCCGCGCGGGATGGCCTCCTTGATCGACACGACGATGATGTCGCCGACCGAGGCGTACTTGCGCTTGGAGCCGCCAAGCACCTTGATGCACATGACACGACGGGCGCCGGAATTATCGGCGACGTCGAGGTTGGTTTGCATCTGGATCATGGTTTCTTCTCAGTCCCCTGGCCGCCTTCGCTTGTCTGCAGCGCCGGCGGGCTTCCTTGCTACTTGCCCGCCGCGACCGCGCCGACGACTACCCAGCGCTTGTTCTTGGAGATCGGCTTCGATTCCGCGATGGCGACGACGTCGCCCACCTTGTGGGCGTTCGCCTCGTCATGGGCGTGGTACTTCTTGGAGCGGCGGATCGTCTTCTTCAGCACCGGGTGCGTGAAGCGGCGCTCGACGCGCACCACGATCGTCTTGTCGTTCTTGTCGCTGACGACCGTGCCCTGGAGAATGCGCTTCGGCATCTTACTTACCCTTCGTCTTCTTCTCGGCCGCGATGGTCGACAGCCGCGCGATGTCGCGGCGGACCTGGCGGACGCGGGCGGTGTTCTGCAGCTGGCCGGTGGCGCGCTGGAAACGCAGGTTGAACTGCTCCTTGCGCGCCTTCACCAGCTCGTCGGCGATCTGGTCGGCGGTCAACCCGCGGATGTCGGTCGACTTCATCGTTCTCAATCCTCTCAGTCGGCGACGCGCACGACGAAGCGCGTGCGCACCGACAGCTTCGACGCGCCGAGGCGCAGCGCCTCGCGGGCGAGCTCGACCGGCACGCCGTCGATCTCGAACATGATGCGGCCCGGCTTGATGCGCGAAACCCAGTATTCGGGCGTACCCTTGCCCTTGCCCATGCGCACCTCGGTCGGCTTCTTCGACACCGGCACGTCCGGGAAGATGCGGATCCACACGCGGCCGGAGCGCTTCATGTGGCGCGTGATCGCGCGGCGGGCCGCCTCGATCTCGCGCGCCGTGACGCGGTTCGGCTCGAGCGCCTTCAGCCCGTAGGAGCCGAAATTGAGCTCGGCGCCGGAGGTCGCCTGGCCGTGGATGCGGCCCTTGAACTGCTTGCGGAACTTGGTGCGCTTAGGCTGAAGCATTTCCGTATCTCACTCAGGCTGCCGCCGGCTCGCGACGACGGGAAGGCGTGCTGCCCTGGTCGGCGCCCTCGGTCTGGCGCCTCTCCGACGCCATCGGGTCGTGCTCCAGGATCTCGCCCTTGAAGATCCAGACCTTGATCCCGCAGGTGCCGTAGGCGGTGTTCGCCGTGGCCGTGCCGAAATCGATGTCGGCGCGCAGCGTATGCAGCGGCACGCGGCCCTCGCGGTACCACTCCGTGCGCGCGATCTCGGCGCCGCCGAGGCGGCCGCCGCAGGTGATCTTGATGCCCTCGGCGCCGAGGCGCATCGCCGACTGCACGGCGCGCTTCATGGCGCGGCGGAAGGCGACGCGGCGCTCCAGCTGCTGCGCGATCGAGGCGGCGACCAGGTTGGCGTCGATCTCGGGCTTGCGCACCTCGACGATGTTGATGTGCACCTCGGAGTCCGTCATCGAGGCGACCTTCTTGCGAAGCTTCTCGATGTCGGCGCCCTTCTTGCCGATGACGATGCCCGGGCGCGCCGAATGGATGGTCACGCGCGCCTTCTTGTGCGGGCGCTCGATGACGACCTTCGACACCGCCGCCTGCTTGAGTTCGTCCTGAAGAGCCTTGCGGATCTTCATGTCCTCATGCAGCAGCTTGCCGTACTCGCTGCGGTTGGCGAACCAGCGCGAGTCCCAGGTGCGGTTGATGCCGAGCCGAAGCCCGACCGGATTGATTTTCTGACCCATCAGGCCTGCTCCTGCACTTCGCGCACGACGATCGTCAGGTGGGAGAAACGCTTCTGGATCTTGCCGATGCGGCCACGGCCGCGCGGCGTCCAGCGCTTCATCACGAGCGACTTGCCGACATGCGCCTCGGCGACGACCAGGGAGTCGACGTCGAGCTGGTGATTGTTCTCGGCATTGGCGACCGCCGACTGGAGCGTCTTCTTGACGTCCTCGGCGATGCGCTTGCGGCTGAAGGTGAGGTCGGCGAGCGCCGCCGACACCTTCTTGCCGCGGATGAGCTGGGCGACGAGGTTGAGCTTCTGCGCCGACACCCGGATGGTGCTGGTGCGCGCCCGCGCCTCGGTATCCTTCAGAGCCCGCTCGTTCTTCGGCTTGCTCATGATCAGCCCCTCTTGGCCTTCTTGTCGGAGGCGGTGTGGCCATGGAACGTGCGCGTCGGCGCGAACTCGCCGAACTTGTGCCCGACCATGTCCTCGCTGACCGACACCGGCACGTGCTTGTTGCCGTTGTGGACGCCGAACGTCAGGCCGACGAACTGCGGCAGGATCGTCGAGCGGCGGCTCCAGATCTTGATCACGTCGTTGCGGCCGCCCGCCCGACCCTTCTCGGCCTTGCGGAGCACGAACCCGTCGACGAACGGACCCTTCCAAATCGAACGAGGCATCAGCCTATTCCCTTACGAGCCTTTGCGGGCATGGCGGCTCCGCACGATGAACTTGGTTGTCCGCTTGTTGGTGCGGGTCTTCTTGCCCTTGGTCGGCTTGCCCCACGGGGTGACCGGGTGGCGGCCGCCCGAGGTGCGGCCTTCGCCGCCGCCGAGCGGATGGTCGACCGGGTTCATCGCGACGCCGCGGACGGAGGGCATGCGGCCCTTCCAACGGTTGCGGCCGGCCTTGCCGATATTCTCGTTGCCGTGGTCCGGATTGGACACGGCACCGACCGTCGCCATGCAGTTCTGGTGAACCATGCGCTGCTCGCCCGAGTTCAGGCGAAGCAGTGCATAGCCCTGGTCGCGCCCCACATATTGCGCGTAGGTCCCTGCCGAACGGGCGATCTGGCCGCCCGCACCCGGCTTCATCTCGACATTGTGCACGATCGTGCCGACCGGCATGGCCGAAAGCGGCATCGCGTTGCCCGGCTTCACGTCGGCCTGCTTGGCGGCGATCACCTTGTCGCCGGCGGCGAGCCGCTGCGGCGCCAGGATATAGGCGAGCTCGCCATCGGCATACTTGATCAGCGCGATGAACGCCGTGCGGTTCGGATCGTATTCCAGCCGCTCGACCGTGCCCTCGACGTCAAACTTGTTCCGCTTGAAGTCGATGATGCGGTAGGCGCGCTTGTGTCCGCCGCCCCGCCAGCGGACCGTCACGCGGCCGTGGTTGTTGCGGCCGCCGGTCGAGCTCTTGCCCTCGACCAGGCCCTTGACGGGCTTGCCGCGGTGCAGCTCGGAGCGGTCGACGAGCACGAGCTGGCGCTGGCTGGGCGTCGTCGGCTTGAAAGTCTTGAGGGCCATCGGAATACGCCTCTTACAGTCCGGTGGTCACGTCGATCGACTGGCCTTCGGCCAGCGTCACGATCGCGCGCTTGGTGTCGCCGGTGCGGCCGGCAATCCCGCGGAAACGGCGGTTCTTGCCCTTGCGGACGAGGGTGTTGACCGCGGTCACCTTGACCTTGAACAGGGCCTCGACCGCCGCCTTGATGTCACTCTTGGTGGCGGACGGGGCGACCTTGAAGATCACCTTGTTGTGCTCCGAGGCCGCGGTCGACTTCTCGGTGATAACCGGGCTGCGGATGACGTCGTAATGGCTGAGCGCAATCATTTGAACCGCTCCGTCAGCGCCTCGACGGCGGCCTTGGTGAGGACCAGCGTGTCGCGGCGGAGGATGTCGTAGACGTTGATGCCCTGGACCGGCAGGACGTCGATGGCCGGGATGTTGCGCGCGGCGAGGCGGAAATTGTCCTCGATCTGCGCGCCGCCGATGATCAGCGCATTGGCGAGCCCGAGCTTGGCGAAGCGGTCGGCCAGCGCCTTGGTCTTCGGCTCGGCAGCGCTCGCCTCGGCGAGGACGATGAGCTTCTCGCTCTTCGCCTTGTCCGACAGCGCCATCTTCAGGGCGAGCGCGCGCACCTTCTTCGGCAGGTCATGCGCATGGCTGCGCACCACCGGGCCGAAGGCCTTGCCGCCGCCGCGGAACTGCGGCGCCGACTTGGCACCGTGGCGGGCGCGGCCGGTGCCCTTCTGCTTGTACATCTTGGCCGTGGTGAGGGCGATCTCGCCACGCGTCTTGGTCTTGTGCGTGCCGGCCTGGCGCTTGGACAGCTGGTAGCGGACCATGCGCTGCAGGATGTCGACGCGCGGTTCCACACCGAAGATCTCGTCCGGAAGGACGATCGAGCCGTCGGCCTTGCCGTCGAGGCTGGTTACCTTGTGATCCATCACTCGGCCCCCTTCTCGGCCGGCGCCGCGGCGGCGGAACCGCCTTCGCGCTTCTTGAAGGCGCCCGGCGTCGGCACGCCCTCGGGAAGCTTCCGCTTCACCGCGTCGCGCACGAAGATCCAGCCGCCATTGGCGCCCGGCACCGAGCCTTCGACCATGATCAGCCCGCGGCCCGCATCGGTCTTCACGACCTTGAGGTTCTGCGTGGTGACGCGCTCGTCACCCATGTGGCCGGCCATCTTCTTGCCCTTGAACACCTTGCCGGGGTCCTGGCGCTGGCCGGTCGAGCCGGGAATGCGGTGCGACAGCGAGTTGCCGTGGGTGGCGCGGCCGCCGCCGAAGTTCCAGCGCTTCATGACGCCCTGGAACCCTTTGCCCTTCGACGTGCCCGTGACGTCCACGAACTGGCCGACGACGAAGTGGTCGGCGGTGAGCTCGGCGCCCACGTCGATCACGTTGTCGGCGCTGACGCGGAACTCGGCGAGCTTCCGCTTCGGCTCGACGGAAGCCTTGGCGAAATGGCCGCGGGCTCCCTTCGACGTATTCTTGACCTTGGCGAGGCCGGCGCCGAGCTGGAGGGCGACGTAGCCGTCCTTCTCCGCAGTCCGCTGCGCCACGACCTGGCAATTGTCGAGCTTGAGGACGGTGACGCCCACCTGCTCTCCCGCTTCCGTGAAGATGCGGGTCATGCCGATCTTCTGCGCTATCACACCCGAACGCATGAGCATGCCCTTAGAGCTTGATCTCGACGTCGACGCCGGCGGCGAGGTCGAGCTTCATCAAAGCATCGACCGTCTGCGGGGTCGGATCGACGATGTCGAGGAGCCGCTTGTGAGTCCGCATCTCGAACTGCTCACGGCTCTTCTTGTCGATGTGAGGCGAACGGTTGACAGTGAACTTCTCGATCCGCGTCGGCAGCGGCACGGGGCCGCGCACGCGCGCACCGGTCCGCTTGGCGGTGTTGACGATCTCGCGGGTCGACGCATCGAGGATGCGATGGTCGAACGCCTTGAGCCGGATGCGGATATTCTGGCCGTTCATCTCTTCTCTCGTCCGTCATGGCCGGGAACCGTTTCCCGGCCATTCACGACACAAATTCCAGTTCCCCGCCCCCATAAGGAGCGGGGGACCGTCAGCCTACTTGATGATCGAGGCGACGACGCCCGACCCGACCGTGCGGCCGCCCTCGCGGATAGCGAAGCGCAGGCGCTCCTCCATCGCGATCGGGACGATCAGCTCGACGGTCATGGCGACGTTGTCGCCCGGCATCACCATCTCGGTGCCCTCGGGGAGCTGCACCACGCCGGTCACGTCCGTCGTCCGGAAGTAGAACTGCGGACGATAGTTCGTGAAGAACGGCGTGTGACGGCCACCCTCTTCCTTGGTGAGGATATAAGCCTCGGCCTTGAACTGGGTGTGCGGGGTGATGGTGCCCGGCTTGCACAGGACCTGGCCGCGCTCGACGCCCTCGCGCTCGATGCCGCGAAGCAGCGCGCCGATGTTGTCGCCCGCCTGGCCCTGGTCGAGGAGCTTGCGGAACATCTCGACGCCGGTGACGGTGGTCTTCGAGGTCGGGCGGATGCCGACGATCTCGACTTCCTCGCCGACCTTGACGATGCCGCGCTCGACGCGGCCGGTCACCACGGTGCCGCGGCCCGAGATCGAGAACACGTCTTCGATCGGCATCAGGAAGGGCTGGTCGACCGGACGCTCCGGCTGCGGGATGTAGGAATCGACCGCATCCATCAGCTTGAGGACCGCGTCATGACCGAGCTCGGGGCTCTTGTCCTCGAGCGCCATCAGGGCCGAGCCACGGATGATCGGGATCGTGTCGCCCGGGAACTCGTACTTCGACAGGAGCTCGCGGACCTCGAGCTCGACCAGGTCGAGGAGCTCGGGATCGTCGACCATGTCGACCTTGTTGAGGAACACGACCAGCGCCGGCACGCCGACCTGGCGGGCGAGCAGGATGTGCTCGCGGGTCTGCGGCATCGGGCCGTCGGCGGCCGACACGACCAGGATCGCGCCGTCCATCTGGGCCGCGCCGGTGATCATGTTCTTGACGTAGTCGGCGTGGCCGGGGCAGTCGACGTGGGCATAGTGCCGCTTGTCGGTCTGGTACTCGACATGCGCCGTGTTGATCGTGATGCCGCGCGCCTTCTCTTCGGGAGCAGCGTCGATCTGGTCATAGGCGGTGAACTTCGCCTTGCCCGTCTCAGCGAGAACCTTGGTGATCGCAGCCGTCAGCGACGTCTTGCCATGGTCGACATGGCCGATCGTGCCGATGTTGCAATGCGGCTTGTTCCGCTCGAATTTCTCTTTAGCCATCGGGGCTCTCCGTCTTTCCTAAAGCTTTGTCTTGTCAGGCGAACTTGGCCTGGACCTCTTCGGCCACGGCCTGAGGAACCTGTGCGTAGTGGTCGAACTGCATCGTGTAGTTGGCACGCCCCTGGCTCATCGAGCGAAGCGTGTTGACGTAGCCGAACATATTGGCGAGCGGCACCATGGCGTTGATCACCTGGGCATTGCCGCGGGTGTCGGTGCCCTGGATCTGGCCACGCCGGGAGTTCAGATCGCCGATCACCGAGCCGAGATATTCTTCGGGGCTCGTCACCTCGACCTTCATGATCGGCTCGAGCAGCACGGGGCCCGCCATGCGCAGCGCCTCGCGAAGACCGGCCCGCGACGCGATCTCGAAGGCGAGCGCCGAGGAGTCCACGTCATGGTACTTGCCGTCGACCAGCGCGACCGTCACGTCGACGACCGGGAAGCCGATCAGGGGGCCCGAGGTGAGGACGCTGTCGACGCCCTTCTCCACGCCCGGGATGTATTCCTTCGGAACCGACCCGCCGACGATCTTCGACTCGAAGTGGTTGCCCTGCCCGACGCCCGACGGGCCGACCTCGAGGTCGACCGCCGCGAACTGGCCCGAGCCGCCGGTCTGCTTCTTGTGGGTATAGGAATGGCTGACCGGCTTGGTGATCGTCTCGCGATAGGCAACCTGCGGCGCGCCGACATTCACGTCGACCTTGTAGGTGCGCTTCAGGATGTCGACCTTGATGTCGAGATGCAGCTCGCCCATCCCCTTGAGGATGGTCTGGCCGCTCTCCTGGTCGGTCGAGACGCGGAAGGACGGATCCTCGGCGGCGAGGCGCGACAGGGCCACGCCGAGCTTCTCCTGGTCGCCCTTGGTCTTCGGCTCGACCGCGATCTCGATGACCGGGTCCGGGAATTCCATCTTCTCGAGGATGACCGCCTTCTGCGGATCGCAGAGCGTGTCGCCGGTGCGGGCTTCCTTGAGGCCGGCGAGCGCGATGATGTCGCCCGCATAGGCTTCCTTGATGTCCTCGCGCGAATTGGCGTGCATGAGCAGCATGCGGCCGACGCGCTCCTTGCGGTCGCGCGGCGAGTTGAGGACGGTCGAGCCGGCCTCGAGCTTGCCCGAATAGATCCGGCAGAAGGTCAGCGAGCCGACGAAGGGGTCGTCCATGATCTTGAAGGCGAGCATGGCGAGCGGCTCGTCGTCGGACGACCTGCGCACCGTCTCCTCGCCCGTCTTGACGTCGACGCCCTTGATGGCCGGGACGTCGAGCGGCGACGGCAGGTAGTCGACCACCGCGTCGAGAAGCGCCTGCACGCCCTTGTTCTTGAAGGCCGAGCCGCAGAGGACCGGGAAGAACGCACCGGTGAGCACCGCCTTGCGGATGAGGCGCTTCAGGGTCGCCTCGTCGGGCTCCTTGCCGTCGAAGAAGGCGGCGAGCGCCTCGTCGTCGAGCTCGACCGCGGCCTCGACGAGCTTGGCGCGGTACTCGTCGGCACGGGCCTTGAGGTCCGCCGGAATCTCGGTCTCGTCGAAGGTCGCGCCCTTGTCCTCGTCATGCCAGACGAGGGCCTTCATGCGCACCAGGTCGACGCAGCCCTTGAAATTGTTCTCCGCGCCGATCGGCAGCTGGATCGCCACCGGCTTGGCACCAAGGCGCTTCACGATGTCGTCCAGGCACTTGAAGAAGTCCGCGCCGATCTTGTCCATCTTGTTGGCGAAGACAATGCGCGGAACCTTGTACTTGTCGCCCTGGCGCCAGACCGTCTCGGTCTGCGGCTCGACGCCCTGGTTGGAATCGAGGACGCATACCGCGCCGTCGAGAACGCGCAGCGACCGCTCCACCTCGATGGTGAAGTCGACGTGGCCGGGGGTGTCGATGATGTTGAGGCGCTTGCCGGCCCAGAAGGCGGTCGTCGCGGCCGACGTGATGGTGATGCCGCGCTCCTGCTCCTGCTCCATCCAGTCCATCGTCGCGGCGCCTTCATGCACCTCGCCGATCTTGTGGCTCTTGCCGGTGTAGTAGAGGATCCGCTCGGTCGTCGTCGTCTTGCCGGCATCGATGTGGGCCATGATGCCGAAGTTGCGGTAGTCCTCGATCTTGTGAATGCGCGGCATCGCGGCTCTCGTCCGTTTTCTTTACCAGCGGTAGTGCGAGAAGGCGCGGTTGGCTTCCGCCATCCGGTGCGTGTCCTCGCGCTTCTTCACGGCATTGCCGCGGTTGTTGGAAGCATCGAGCAGTTCGCCCGACAGCTTCTCGGTCATGGTCTTCTCGTTGCGGTCGCGGGCGGCCGTCAGCAGCCAGCGGATCGCCAGCGCCTGGCGGCGGTCCATGCGAACCTCGACCGGCACCTGGTAGGTGGCGCCGCCGACGCGCCGCGAGCGGACCTCGATCTGCGGCATGACGTTGTCGAGCGCCGAGCGGAACACCGACAGCGGGTCCTGCTTGGTCTTCTGCTCGATGATGCCGAAGGCGCCATAGACGATCGCCTCGGCGACCGACTTCTTGCCCTGGATCATCACCGAGTTCATGAACTTGGTGACGACCTCGTTCTTGTACTTCGGATCGGGAGTGATCTCCCGCTTCTCTGCACGGTGGCGACGCGACATGTCTGCCTTTTCCTGGCTTCTCTAAAAACGAAAAACGGCCCGAATTACTTCGGCCGCTTCGCTCCGTACTTGGACCTGCGCTGCTTGCGGTCTTTGACGCCCTGGGTGTCGAGCACGCCGCGCAGGATGTGATAGCGCACGCCCGGAAGGTCCTTCACGCGGCCGCCGCGGATCATGACCACCGAGTGCTCCTGGAGGTTGTGACCCTCGCCCGGAATGTAGCCGATGACTTCGAAGCCGTTGACCAGGCGAACCTTCGCGACCTTGCGGAGCGCCGAGTTCGGCTTCTTCGGCGTGGTCGTGTAGACGCGCGTGCAGACGCCGCGCTTCTGCGGGCTCTCCTGCATGGCCGGCACCTTGTTGCGCTTCACGGGCGCGAGGCGCGGCTTGCGAATGAGCTGGTTGATCGTCGGCATTGACCGTTCGCAATCCTTGTTCACACGAAACCGAGAGCGCCGATCCCCGCTCGCGCGGGAGGCGCTCATTCGGCACAGAGGATCACGGCTTTCGCCGCGATCATGTATTTCAGCCGTCTTAAGTCTATGATCCGTGAGCGTTTAGGTATTCTCGATCCGCGGCTTTGACGCCGTCGGAATGTAATTCCTACCGCCTCACTGAAAGCGCGCGGAACCTATTAACTCCCCGCCCCTTCGTCAACCCCCGGGCCGGCTATTTTTGCATGGCCGGGCCGCTGCCCATCTCCCAAGGGATTTCAAGGACTTTCGAGGCCCCTGCCCGCCGTCCGGAGACGGAAGGGCCGCCCGCAGGCGGCCCCCGATCTTGTTGCAGTGCGAGAATCGCGACCTACTCGGCCGCGCCCTCGCGCACGAGCTCGGCCGCCGCTTCGCTCGCGTCGGAACCGCGCTTGCGCTCCTCCAGGATCAGCTCGTCGCGATGCGTCGCGACCTGGCGGATGCGGCCGATCATGCCGCCGGTACCCGCCGGGATGAGGCGGCCGACGATGATGTTCTCCTTCAGGCCCTCGAGCGGATCGACCTTGCCCTGGACCGCCGCCTCGGTGAGGACGCGGGTGGTCTCCTGGAAGGACGCCGCCGAGAAGAAGGAGCGGGTCTGCAGGCTTGCTTTGGTGATGCCGAGGAGGATCGGCACGGCCTTGGCGGGCTCCTTACCCTCGTCCTTCAGCTTCTCGTTCATCGCGTCGAGCTCGAGCTTGTCGACCTGCTCGCCGGGGAACATGTCGCTGTCGCCCTGGTCGGTGACCTCGACCTTCTGGAGCATCTGCCGGACGATGACCTCGATGTGCTTGTCGTTGATGGTCACGCCCTGCAGCCGGTAGACGTCCTGGATCTCGTTGACCAGGTAGCCTGCCAGAGCCTCGATGCCCTTGATGGCGAGGATGTCGTGCGGCGCGGGATTGCCCTCGATGATGTAGTCGCCCTTCTCGACGGTATCGCCTTCCTGGAGATGGAACGGCTTGCCCTTCGGGATGAGATACTCCACCGCCTCGACGCCTTCCTCGCGCGGCTCGAGGATGATGCGCCGCTTGTTCTTGTAGTCCCGGCCGAAGCGGATCGTGCCGTCGATCTCGGCGATGATGGCATGGTCCTTCGGACGGCGCGCCTCGAACAGCTCCGCCACGCGCGGCAGGCCGCCCGTGATGTCGCGGGTCTTGGCGCTCTCCAGCGGGACACGGGCGAGCACGTCGCCGGCCTTCACCTCGGAGCCCGGCTCGACCGACAGGATGGCGTCGACCGAGAGGAGATAGCGGGCATCGCCGCCGCGGCCGGTCTTCCTGACCTTGCCGTCCTTGGTCTTGACCACGATCGCCGGCTTCAGGTCGCTGCCGCGCGGATTGGCGCGCCAGTCGACCACCACGCGCTTGGTGATGCCGGTCGACTCGTCCGCCGACTCGATGACCGACAGGCGGTCCACCAGGTCCTCGTAGCCGACGACGCCTTCCACCTCGGTCAGCACCGGACGGGTGTAGGGATCCCACTCCGCCATGCGCTGGCCGCGCTTCACCTTGTCGCCGTCATCGACGAGGAGACGCGCACCGAAGGTCACGCGGTTGACCGCGCGCTCGGTGCCATCCCGGTCGAGGATGACGATCTGCATGTTACGGCCCATCGCGATCAGGCGGCCTTCCGAATCCTTCACCAGGTTGCGGTTGCGGATCTGGACGGTGCCCTCGAAGCTCGACTCGAGCAGCGACTGGTCGACCACCTGCGCCGTGCCGCCGATGTGGAACGTGCGCATGGTGAGCTGGGTACCCGGCTCGCCGATCGACTGGGCGGCGATGACGCCGACCGCCTCGCCGAGGTTGACCGGGGTGCCGCGGGCGAGGTCGCGCCCGTAGCACTTGGCGCAGATGCCGTTCTTCGATTCGCAGGTCAGCGCCGAGCGGATGCGGAAGGACTGGACGTTCGCCTTCTCGATCTTCTCGATGTCTCGCTCCTCGATGAGCTGCCCGGCCGGGATGATGACCTTGCCGGTCGCCGGCGCAATGACGTCCTCCGCCGCCGTGCGGCCGAGCACGCGCTGGCCGAGCGTCGCCACGACCTGGCCCGAGTCGATCACGGCCTGCATGCGCAGGCCCTGGTCGGTCCCGCAATCCGGCTCGAGCACGATGCAGTCCTGCGCCACGTCGACCAGGCGGCGCGTCAGGTAGCCGGAATTGGCCGTCTTCAGCGCGGTGTCGGCGAGGCCCTTGCGGGCGCCGTGGGTGGAGTTGAAGTACTCCATCACGGTCAGGCCTTCCTTGAAGTTCGAGATGATCGGGCTCTCGATGATCGAGCCGTCGGGCTTGGCCATCAGGCCGCGCATGCCGGCGAGCTGCTTCATCTGCGCCGGCGAGCCGCGGGCGCCCGAATGGCTCATCATGTAGATCGAGTTCATCGGCTTCTGGCGGCCGCTGTCGTCCTTCTCGACCGCACGGATGCGCGCCATCATCTCCTCGGCGACCCTGTCGGTCGCCTTGGCCCAGGCGTCGACCACCTTGTTGTACTTCTCGCCCTGGGTGATCAGGCCGTCATTGTACTGCTGCTCGTAGTCCTTCGCGAGCTGCGCGGTGTCGTCGACGATCTTCTGCTTGGTGACCGGGATCACCATGTCGTCCTTGCCGAACGAGATGCCGGCCTTGAACGCGTTGGTGAAGCCGAGCGCCATGATGCGGTCGCAGAAGATGACCGTCTCCTTCTGACCGCAATGCCGGTAGACGGCATCGATCATGTTGGAGATTTCCTTCTTGGTCATCAGCTTGTTGACCACGTCGAAGGGCAGGTTCGGGTTCTTCGGCAGGAGCTCGCCGAGGAGGAGCCGGCCGGGCGTCGTCTCGTAGATCTTCGAGAACTTCTTGCCCTCCGCATCGACGCCGATGTAGCGGCCCTTCACCTTGGCGTGGAGCGTGACCGACTTCGACGCGAGCGCATGCTCGAGCTCGCCGATATTGCCGAACAGCATCCCCTCGCCCGGCTCGCCCTCGGCCATGATCGACAGGTAGTAGAGGCCGAGCACGATGTCCTGCGACGGCACGATGATCGGCGCGCCGTTCGCCGGGTGCAGGATGTTGTTGGTCGACATCATGAGGACGCGCGCTTCCAGCTGCGCCTCGAGGCTCAGCGGGACGTGCACGGCCATCTGGTCGCCGTCGAAGTCGGCGTTGAACGCCGCGCAGACGAGCGGATGCAGCTGGATCGCCTTGCCCTCGATCAGCACCGGCTCGAAGGCCTGGATGCCGAGGCGGTGGAGCGTCGGTGCGCGGTTGAGCAGGATCGGATGCTCGCGGATGACCTCGTCGAGGATATCCCAGACCTCCGGCTTCTCCTTCTCGACCAGCTTCTTCGCCTGCTTGACGGTCGAGGAATAGCCCTTGGCGTCGAGCCGCGAATAGATGAACGGCTTGAACAGTTCGAGCGCCATCTTCTTCGGCAGGCCGCACTGGTGGAGCTTCAGCTCCGGGCCGACCACGATGACCGAGCGGCCGGAATAGTCGACGCGCTTGCCGAGCAGGTTCTGGCGGAACCGGCCCTGCTTGCCCTTCAGCATGTCGGAGAGCGACTTCAGCGGACGCTTGTTGGCGCCGGTGATGACGCGGCCGCGGCGGCCGTTGTCGAACAGCGCATCGACCGCTTCCTGAAGCATGCGCTTCTCGTTGCGGATGATGATGTCCGGCGCGCGCAGCTCGATCAGCCGCTTCAGGCGGTTGTTGCGGTTGATGACGCGGCGATAGAGGTCGTTGAGGTCCGAGGTCGCGAAGCGGCCGCCATCGAGCGGGACGAGCGGGCGGAGGTCCGGCGGGATGACCGGAACCACCGTCATGATCATCCATTCCGGCTTGTTGCCGGATTCGATGAAGGACTCGACCAGCTTCAGGCGCTTGGCGAGCTTCTTCGGCTTCAGCTCCGAGGTCGACTCGGCGATCTCGACGCGCAGGTCCGCGGCGAGCTTCGGCAGGTCGAGCGCGAGCATCATGTCGCGGATGGCTTCCGCGCCGATCTTGGCGGTGAAGCCGTCCTCGCCGAACTCGTCCTGCGCCTTCAGGAACTCGTCCTCCGAAAGGAGCTGGCGCTCCTTGAGGGGCGTCAGGCCCGGCTCGATGACGACATAGTTCTCGAAATAGAGGATGCGCTCCAGGTCCTTCAGCGTCATGTCGAGCAGCATGCCGATGCGCGACGGGAGCGACTTCAGGAACCAGATGTGGGCGACCGGAGCCGCGAGCTCGATGTGGCCCATGCGCTCGCGCCGCACGCGGGCGAGCGTCACTTCCACGCCGCACTTCTCGCAGATGATGCCCTTGTACTTCATCCGCTTGTACTTGCCGCACAGGCACTCGTAGTCCTTGATCGGCCCGAAGATGCGGGCGCAGAACAGGCCGTCGCGCTCCGGCTTGAAGGTGCGGTAGTTGATCGTCTCCGGCTTCTTGATCTCGCCGTAGGACCACGACAGGATCTTGTCCGGGCTCGCGATCGAGATGCGGATTTGGTCGAAGATCTGCGCCGGCGTCGGCGCCGGATTGAAGATGTTCGCGATCTCTTGATTCATCATCTCTTCTCCTGCGATGCGGCCGGTCCGGCCGGGGTGAACCCGGACCGGGCGCGCATGGATTTCATCAGTCCGTGACGGGAAGCGCGGCCCCTACTCGGCCGCGTCCGCCGTCGGCGTCGCACCCGGCAGCGGAGCCGGACGCGACTTCGAATTGTCGAGCTCGACGTCGAGGCCGAGCGAGCGCATTTCCTTGACCAGCACGTTGAACGATTCCGGGATGCCGGCCTCGAACGTGTCGTCGCCGCGGACGATCGCCTCGTAGACCTTGGTGCGGCCGGCGACGTCGTCCGACTTCACCGTCAGCATCTCCTGGAGCGTGTACGCCGCGCCGTAGGCTTCGAGCGCCCACACCTCCATTTCGCCGAAGCGCTGGCCGCCGAACTGCGCCTTGCCGCCGAGCGGCTGCTGGGTGACCAGCGAGTACGGGCCGATCGAACGGGCGTGGATCTTGTCGTCCACCAGGTGGTGCAGCTTCAGCATGTAGATGTAGCCGACCGTCACCGGACGATCGAACATCTCGCCGGAGCGCCCGTCATAGACGCGGCTCTGGCCCGAGGAGGCGAGATCGGCCTCGCCCAGCATGTCGACGATGTCCGGCTCGCGGGCGCCGTCGAAGACCGGCGTCGCGATCGGCACGCCGGTCTGCAACTGCTTGGCCAGGCGGACGACCGACTCGTCGTCGTAATCCGCCACGTTCTCGTTCTTCTCGTTGCCGCCGTAGATCTGCTTCAGGACCTTGCGGAGCGGCTGCACGTTGCCGTTCTTCTGGTAGCTCTCGACCAGCTTGCCGACCTTGAGGCCCATGCCGGCACAGGCCCAGCCGAGATGCGTCTCCAAGATCTGGCCGACGTTCATGCGGCTCGGCACGCCGAGGGGGTTGAGCACGATGTCGACATGCGTGCCGTCCTCGAGATACGGCATGTCCTCGATCGGAACGATCTTGGACACGACGCCCTTGTTGCCGTGACGGCCGGCCATCTTGTCGCCCGGCTGGATCTTGCGCTTCACCGCGACGAAGACCTTGACCATCTTCATCACGCCGGGCGGAAGCTCGTCGCCGCGCTGCAGCTTCTCGACCTTGTCGATGAAGCGCTTCTCGAGACCCTTGCGGCTCTCGTCGTACTGGTTACGCAGCGCCTCGATCTCGGCCATCAGCTTGTCGTTGGCGATGGCGAACTGCCACCACTGGGCCTTCGGGTGCTCGTCGAGCACCTCCTTGGCGATCTTGCCGCCCTTCTTGAAGGTCTTCGGCCCGGAGGTCGCGACCTTGTTCATCAGCATGTCGGCGAGGCGGCCATAGACGTTGCGGTCGAGGATCGCCTGCTCGTCGTCGCGGTCCTTGGCGAGGCGCTCGATCTCCTCGCGCTCGATCGCCATGGCGCGCTCGTCCTTCTCGACGCCGTGGCGGTTGAACACGCGCACCTCGACGACCGTGCCGGTGACGCCCGGCGGGACGCGCAGCGACGTGTCGCGCACGTCGGAGGCCTTCTCGCCGAAGATGGCGCGGAGCAGCTTCTCCTCCGGCGTCATCGGGCTCTCCCCCTTCGGCGTGATCTTGCCGACGAGGATGTCGCCGGCGACCACTTCGGCGCCGATATAGACGATGCCTGCTTCGTCGAGGCTCTTCAGCGCCTCTTCCGAGACGTTCGGAATGTCGCGCGTGATCTCCTCCGGCCCGAGCTTGGTATCGCGGGCCATGACCTCGAACTCCTCGATGTGGATCGAGGTGAAGACGTCATCGCGCACGATCTTCTCGGAGAGGAGGATCGAGTCCTCGAAGTTGTAGCCGTTCCACGGCATGAACGCGACGAGCACGTTGCGGCCGAGCGCCAGATCGCCGAGGTCGGTCGAGGGACCGTCCGCGATGATCTCGCCCTTCTGCACGACGTCGCCGACGCGCACCAGCGGACGCTGGTTGATGCAGGTGTTCTGGTTCGAGCGCTGGAACTTCATCAGCCGGTAGATGTCGACGCCCGACTTGGAGGCATCGACGTCCTCGGTCGCCCGGATGACGATACGGGTCGCGTCGACCTGGTCGACCACGCCGGCGCGGCGGGCGCCGATCGCTGCGCCCGAGTCACGGGCGACGACCGGCTCCATGCCGGTGCCGACGAGCGGCGCCTGGGCGCGCACCAGCGGCACCGCCTGGCGCTGCATGTTGGAGCCCATCAGGGCGCGGTTGGCGTCGTCGTTCTCGAGGAACGGGATGAGCGCCGCGGCGACCGAGATGACCTGCTTCGGCGACACGTCCATCATGTCCACCTTGTCGGGCGTCACCATGATGACGTCGCCGGCATGGCGGGAGGTGATCAGGTCCTCGGTGAGGCGGCCCTTGGCGTCGATGAGCGCGTTCGCCTGGGCGACCGTGTACTTCGATTCCTCCATCGCCGAGAGGTAGACCACCTCGTCGGTGACGCGGCCGTCCTTGACCTTGCGGTACGGGCTCTCGATGAAGCCGTACTTGTTGACGCGCGCGAAGGTGGCGAGCGAGTTGATCAGGCCGATGTTCGGACCTTCCGGCGTCTCGATCGGGCAGATGCGGCCGTAGTGCGTCGGGTGCACGTCGCGCACCTCGAAGCCGGCGCGCTCGCGCGTGAGACCGCCCGGACCGAGCGCCGAGAGGCGACGCTTGTGGGTGATCTCGGAGAGCGGGTTGGTCTGGTCCATGAACTGCGAGAGCTGCGAGGAGCCGAAGAACTCGCGCACCGCGGCGGCCGCGGGCTTCGCGTTGATCAGGTCCTGCGGCATGACGTTGCCGATCTCGACCGACGACATGCGCTCCTTGATCGCGCGCTCCATGCGGAGCAGCCCGATGCGATACTGGTTCTCCATCAGCTCGCCGACCGAGCGGACGCGGCGGTTGCCGAGATTGTCGATGTCGTCGATCTCGCCCTTGCCGTCGCGGAGCGCGAGCAGCGTCTTGATGACGGCGAGGATGTCCTCCTTGCGGAGCACGCGCACCGTGTCGTCGACCTGGAGGTCGAGGCGCATGTTCATCTTCACGCGACCAACCGCCGAGAGGTCGTAGCGCTCGGAATCGAAGAACAGCGACTGGAACATCGCTTCCGCGGTATCCACCGTCGGCGGCTCGCCCGGACGCATCACGCGATAGATGTCGAAGAGCGCGTCCTCGCGGGACTCGTTCTTGTCGGCGAACAGCGTGTTGCGGATATAGGCGCCGGTATTGACGTGATCGATGTCGAGGACCGCGATCTCATCGTAGCCCGCGTCGGTCAGCGCCTTCAGCACCTTCTCGGTGATCTCGTCGCCCGCCTCGGCATAGATCTCGCCGGTCTTCGGATTGACCATCTCGTCGGCGAGATAGAGGCCGTGCAGGTCCTCGTCGGCGACCTTGAGCGCCTTCAAGCCCTTCTCGGAGAGCTGGCGTGCGGCACGCGCGGTCAGCTTCTGGCCGGCCTCGATCACCACCTCGCCGGTATCGGCATCGAAGAGGTCGGCATTCGCCTTGAAGCCGCGCATGCGCGCCGCGTCATAGGGGAAGCGCCAGCCGCCCTTGGTCTGGGTGTAGGTGATCTTGTTGTAGAAGGTGTGCAGGATCGTCTCGGCGTCGAGCCCGAGCGCATAGAGGAGCGACGTCACCGGGATCTTGCGGCGACGGTCGATGCGCGCATGCACGATGTCCTTGGCATCGAACTCGATGTCGAGCCAGGAACCGCGATACGGAATGATGCGGGCGGCGAACAGGAGCTTGCCCGAGGAGTGGGTCTTGCCCTTGTCGTGGTCGAAGAAGACGCCCGGCGAGCGGTGCATCTGCGAGACGATGACGCGCTCGGTGCCGTTGACGATGAACGTGCCGTTGTTGGTCATCAACGGCATTTCGCCCATGTAGACTTCCTGCTCCTTGATGTCCTTGACGGACTTGGCGCCGGTCTCCTCGTCCACATCGAACACGATGAGGCGGAGCGTCACCTTCAGCGGAGCCGAGAAGGTCATGCCGCGCTGGCGGCACTCGTCGACGTCGTACTTCGGCGGATCGAAGTCGTAGCGCACGAACTCGAGGAGAGCCGTGTTGGAGAAGTCGGAGATCGGGAAGACCGACTTGAAGACAGCCTGAAGGCCCTCGTCGGGACGCCCGCCCTCGGGCTCGTCGACAAGGAGAAACTGGTCGTAGGAGGCCTTCTGGACCTCGATCAGGTTCGGCATCTGCGCCGCCTCGCTGATCGAGCCAAAGAACCTGCGGACCCTGCGGCGACCGTTGAACGTCTGGGTCTGGGTCATGTCCACCTCTCGTTCGGTATTCCTGGAACAGCTATCCGCAAAGCCGCCGATGCTCCTGGCGGCCTTCCGGAAAGATGTCCCCCGCTTACGCTGCTACTCGTTCCGCCCGCCCCCCGGCGGGATGGGAGCGCCGGCGCCTGGCCGGCAGCTCCCTGTACCTGTTGCCCCGACCGCGCTCGCCGCGCGGCCCTGGGGCTGATCCCGGGCCTCCCTGCGGCCGCCCGGGACCTTCGCTCGAGCAGCTGGCGCTACTTGAGCTCGACCTTGGCGCCGGCGCCTTCCAGCTGGGTCTTGAGCTTGGCGGCCTCGTCCTTCGAGACGCCTTCCTTGACCGGCTTCGGAGCGCCCTCGACCAGATCCTTGGCTTCCTTGAGGCCAAGGCCGGTGATCGCGCGGACTTCCTTGATCACGTTGATCTTGTTGGCGCCCGCCTCGACGAGGACGACGTTGAACTCCGTCTTCTCCTCGACCGGAGCCGCGGCAGCGCCGCCGCCAGCAGCCGCCACCGCCACCGGCGCGGCAGCCGAGACGCCCCACTTCTCTTCGAGGAGCTTCGAGAGCTCGGCCGCCTCGAGGACGGTCAGCGACGACAGTTCATCAACGATCTTCGACAGATCAGCCATTTTTCAGTTCCTTCGGTTCGAACCAGGTGTTGTTTGACTTCTCGTGAAACGGCCTATGCCGCCTCGCTCTTCTTGGCGTAGGCCCCGACCACCCGGGCAACCTGGCCCGCGGGCGCCGACAGAACCTGGGCAACGCGCGTGGCCGGCGTGGAAATCATGCCGACCAGCTTGGCCCTCAGTTCGTCGAGCGAAGGCAACGAGGCGAGCGCCTTGACGCCTTCTTGGTCGAGGGTGGTCGAACCCATCGCTCCGCCAAGGATGACCAGCTTGTCGTTGGTCTTGGCGAAATCGACGGCGACCTTCGCCGCGGCAACCGGATCCTTGGAGTAAGCGATCACGGTGGGGCCCTTGAGCAGGTCCCCGATGCCTTCGGCGTCCGTCCCCTTCAGAGCGAGCTTGGCAAGGCGGTTCTTGGCGACCTTCACGCCGGCACCGGCTTCGCGCATCTTGACCCGGAGGGTCGTCATGGCGGAGACGGTAAGACCGGTGTAATGGGCGACAACCACCGTCCCGGTGTCCTTGAACACCGAGTTGAGTGTGGTCACGAGCTCAGCTTTCTCAGCTCTATCCACTACTGCCTCACTCCACTTGGCGGCCACCTTCCGGTGGGACCGCCGGTTGCGTATGCCGCCCGGCCTTGCGACCGGACAGCGCTTCCGACCTGTCCCCCGGCCGGCGCGAACGGGCGCCGGTGGGCCACGCAGAGGTTCGAACCGGAAAATCCGGTTTTGCCTCCCGTCTATTGCAGGCGAACCAATTAAGCCGGCAGCCCGGCGCCTGCAGTCTCGGACAGGAATTCCCGGACCGGAGCGATTGCCCGCACCGGTCCGTCTCGCCGCCCGGTTGCCCGGGCGGAAGCTCGTATTACTGGGCCGCGCCCGACGACAGCGAGGCCGGGTCGATCTTGACGCCCGGACCCATCGTCGAGGACAGCGCCACGCGCTGCACGAACGTGCCCTTGGCACCCGCCGGCCGTGCCTTCTGCACGGCATCGGTGAACGCCTTGATGTTCTCCAGAAGCTGCTTCTCGCCGAAGCTCGCCTTGCCGACGCCGGCCTGGATGATGCCGGCCTTCTCGACGCGGAACTCGACGGCGCCGCCCTTGGCGTCCTTCACCGCATTGGCGACGTCCATGGTGACCGTGCCGACCTTCGGGTTCGGCATCAGGCCGCGCGGCCCGAGCACCTTGCCGAGACGGCCGACCAGCGGCATCATATCGGGCGTGGCGATGCAGCGGTCGAAATCGACCTTGCCGCCCTGGACCTCGGCGACGAGGTCCTCGGCGCCGACGATGTCGGCCCCGGCCTTCTTCGCCTCGTCCGCCTTGGCGCCCTTGGCGAAGACCGCGACGCGGAGCGTCCGGCCGGTGCCGTTCGGGAGCGAGACGACGCCGCGGACCATCTGGTCGGCATGGCGCGGATCGACGCCGAGATTCATGGCGATCTCGACGGTCTCGTCGAACTTCGCCTTGGCGCGTTCCTTCACCAGCTTCACCGCTTCCGCGATCGGGTAGAGCTTCGTGCGGTCGATGCCATCGACCGCGGCCTTCAGGCGCTTTCCGGTGCTCATCTCAGCCTACTCCACCACTTCCAGGCCCATGGAGCGGGCCGAGCCCTCGACCATGCGCATCGCCGCATCGACGTCGGAGGCGTTCAGGTCCTTCAGCTTCTTCTGCGCGATCTCGCGGACCTGGGCCTTGGTGACCTTGCCGGCCGAGCCGCGGCCGGGCGTCTTGGAGCCCTTCTGCAGGCTCGCCGCCTTCTTCAGGAAGAAGCTCACCGGCGGCGTCTTCATCTCGAAGGTGAAGGACTTGTCCTGGTAGTAGGTGATGACCACCGGGACCGGCGAGCCCTTCTCGATGTCCTGCGACTTCGCATTGAAGGACTTGCAGAATTCCATGATGTTGATGCCGCGCTGACCGAGCGCGGGGCCGATCGGGGGCGACGGGGTCGCCGAGCCGGCCGGTACCTGGAGCTTGAGGAAGCCCGCTACTTTCTTCGCCAATGCACTCTCCTAACGAATGTCCCCGTCCGGGGACGGTTGGGATCGCGTGGTACGGGCCACAGGCACCTGGCTAGCGCCCTGCCCTCCCACACCTTTTCCCGCTGCCGGCCGGAAGCCGGCACCAGTACCGGTCAGATCTTCTCGACCTGGCCGTATTCGAGTTCGACCGGTGTCGCCCGGCCGAAGATGGAAACCGCGACCTTGAGGCGCGCGCGGACCTCGTCGACTTCCTCGACGTGACCGTTGAACGAGGCGAACGGGCCGTCCGAGACGCGCACCTGCTCGCCCACCTCGAAGGAAACCGAGGGCTTCGGGCGCTCGACGCCTTCCTGCACCTGCTGCAGGATGCGGCGCGCCTCGCCTTCCGAGATCGGGCTCGGCTTGTTGTCGGTGCCGAGGAACCCGGTCACCTTCGGCGTGTTCTTGATGAGGTGATAGGCCTCATCGGTCATCGCCATCTTCACCAGCACGTAGCCCGGGAAGAACTTGCGCTCGGCATCGACCTTGCGGCCGCGGCGAACCTCGACGACCTTCTCGGTCGGGACTAGGATGTCCTCGAAAAGGTCCGCAAGGCCGGCGCTCTCCGCCTTCTCGCGGATCGACTCGGCGACCTTGCGCTCGAAGTTCGAGTAGGCGTGCACGATGTACCAGCGCTTGGGCAGGTCGCGTACGTCCACTTTGGCAGCCGTTGCCATCCCCATGATCCTCCGCTTACGACCTGAGGCCGAGAATGAACGATACGCCGTAGGCCATGATCTGGTCGGCGGCCAGGAAGAACAGGGCCGCGACGATCGCCATGACCACGACCATCACCGTGGAAACGGCAGTTTCCCGCCGGCTGGGCCACACGACTTTCGCCGTTTCCGCCCGCACCTGCTGGAGGAATGTGAAGGGATTGAATCTTTCGGCCATTAAGCGCTCATGCATGATCGGCGCGCGAACTCCGGAGTTCGCCCGCCGCGCCGGGAACGGGTACATAAGGCCTTCGAGAAGGATTCTCAAGGGCAAATTTGGAAAGCTGTGCAAGTCCGGGGCCAGACCCCGGCGGGAGCCCGGTTTCCGGCCTCAAACGGGGCCTTGCGGGATGGCAGGGGCAGAGGGGCTCGAACCCCCGGCCTGCGGTTTTGGAGACCGCCGCTCTACCAGCTGAGCTATACCCCTATCCGGTCTCGGCGATAGCAAGCCGGCGCGTGAAGAGCAAGCGCCGGCATCAACCTCTCCACCTCCACGGCGTGCCCGATATGTAAGACGCGATTTGGCGACGGTGAAGGAGGCAGCCGGGAGCGGGATGGAAAAAATCCGCCGGCGGAAGGGCCGCAAGCGCCATCCCTGCCGGCGGGAAAAAGGGCCGCACCGGCGCCCACGGAACATTCTCTGCATGCTCTCCATTCCCTCCCGCGTGAGGAAGGCGTGGAGGAACTGGCAATGAGCAAATCCAAGAATCAGGAACCGGCAGGTCGCGGCAGCATCAGGCCCGGCGGAGAAAGCCGAGCGGTTGATATGACCCGACGTGGGCCCCAGACAGGCCCCAATAGCGACCCGGACAGTCTGGGCGAGGCCGACCTTGAACGGCGGGCCGCGGCAGCCGTCAGGGATCCTGCGGAAGGGCCGAGGAAGAAGAGTTCGGACTAGCGCGAACGGCGCTGCCCGCCTCGCAAGGGCATAACGCCGGCAGCGTCAAGCCGGCGCTCGCCCGCGGTCTCGTGCCCTGCGATGGGCGATGCTGGCTTGTGCTGGAGCGGGTGAAGGGAATCGAACCCTCGTCATCAGCTTGGAAGGCTGTTGCTCTACCATTGAGCTACACCCGCACCGGGCAGGCTCGCGTGGTGGTGGAGGTAGGACTCGAACCTACGAAGGCGTTAGCCAGCGGATTTACAGTCCGCCCCCTTTGCCACTCGGGACACTCCACCCAGTCACGCAGTTGCGCGAGGTCCAGAAACAAGGCCGCCGCCCGTTGCCGGGCGGCTTTCCCGCGCGCCGCGTCTTATGGCGATGCCGCCCGGTCCTGTCAACGCGCCCGGCGCCCGATTGTTTGCCGCGGCGGCGCCACCTATAAGGCCGCTATGCCGCGCCCCGACCGCCCCTTCCGCCGCCACAAGCCCGACCGTCCCGCCTACCGGCCGCTTTCGCCCGCCGAGCGCCGCCCGGACGCGGTCTGGATCTACGGTATGCACGCGGTCATCGCCGCGCTCTCCAACCCGCGCCGCGAGGTGAAGCGCCTGATGGCGACCGCCAATGGCGTGGCGCGGCTCAAGGAAGCCGGTCTCGCCATCCCCGCCGCCTTCGAGGAAACCGGCCCGCGCCAGCTCGACCATCTCCTCGGCTTCGACACGGTGCACCAGGGCGTCGCGCTGGAGGTCGCGCCCCTCCCCCCGCGGCCGCTTGAATCGCTCGCCGACGCCCGCCTCGTCGTCTGCCTCGACCAGGTGACCGACCCGCACAATGTCGGCGCCGTGATGCGCTCCGCCGTCGCCTTCGGCGCCGATGCCCTGATCACCACCGGCCGCCATGCCCCGGTCGAGACCGGCGTGCTCGCCAAGGCCGCCTCGGGCGCCCTCGACGTGCTGCCGCTGATCGAGGTTCAGAACCTCGCCCGCGCGCTGGAGACGCTCCGCACCCTCGGCTTCACGCGCATCGGCCTCGACAGCGAGGCGGACGAGCCGATCGACGACGCCATGACGGGAACGCGGATCGCCCTGGTGCTCGGCGCCGAGGGCAAGGGGCTCCGGAAGCTCACCCGCGAGACCTGCGACCGCCTCGCCCGCCTGCCGACCACCGGCGCGATCGGCAGCCTCAACGTCTCCAACGCCGCCGTGCTCGCGCTCTACCTCGCCCGCAAGCACCTCGGCGGCGCGCCATCTACGCAAGACGCGTAGTTCGTAGTACTAGACGCTGCACCTGCGCCCGTTCGCCAATGCCGGCTTAGCTCAGCGGTAGAGCAGCGGTTTTGTAATCGGAGGGCCTTGGAGTCAAAAAGCGAATCGGATCATGCGCTTAGCGTTCGCACGGTCCGGACGAGTACCGAATAGGCACCGTAGATCGGTGTCCGCCGGGGCCGGCGTAGCACAGCGGTAGTGCAGCGGTTTTGTAAACCGAAGGTCGGGAGTTCGATCCTCTCCGCCGGCACCACCTCCGCGGGCGGTCCATCTCACGAATCCGGTCCGGCATTGGCCGCCGCCGCGCGCACGCAGGCGATCAGCTCCAGCGTCGTCGGCGGCAGGTCGACGCCGGTCCGCGTCGTGATGCCGATCGGCCCGAGGGTCGCGCGGCTGTCGACCGGCAGGCGATGGAGCGCGCCGGAAGCGAGGTCGCCACCGACCACGCTTTCCGAGATCGCCCAGACGACATCGCTGATCAGCGTGTAGGCCCGGCCGAAGGAGTTGGAGACCGACTCCACTTCCCCGGCGAGGCGCCCTACCCCGCCGGCGATGAGGAGCGCATCCAGCGCCGGCCGGATGATGGCGCCGCGCGGCGGCATGAGGAGCGGATAGGCCGCCGCCTCGGCAAGCGTCAGGGTCACCCGTCCGGCGAGCGGATGGCCGGGACGCACGACCAGCGCCAGGTGCTCCGAATAGAGATGCTCGAAGGAGAGCCCGTCCATTGCCTCCGGGCTCGCGAGGCGCCCGACGACGAAGTCGATCGCCGCCATGCGCAGGAGGCCGAGGAGATAGGGGCTCGGTCCACTCTCGATTCGCGTGCGGCTGGCGAGCGGGCCCCTGGCGAAGCGCTTGAGGGCCTCGGGCACGATGCGCACCTCCGCCGTCGGCAGCGTGCCGAAGGCGACCACCTGCTGCCCGCTGCGCACGGCCTCCAGCGCGTCGACGCCCTGCTGCAGGGTCGCGAGGCCGGCCTGGGCGAAGCGCGCGAACATCTCGCCGGCGGCGGTGAGGACGAGCGAGCGCCGGCTGCGGTCGAAGAGCGGGATGCCGAGGAACTCCTCGAGCTCGGCCAGCGCCCGCGACACCGCCGGCTGGGTCATGCCGAGCGCGCCGCCGGCCCGCGCCACGCCACCGAGCCGGACCGTCTCGAGGAAGGCATTGATGTGCCGGAGCTTGATGCGCGGGTCGAGCATTGATGCGTTTCCGTTATGTATCGCCACCTCGATAGCATTTTTGTGCCGGCTGCCGGAATGCTTTGATAACCGGAACCGGAGGATTCCGATGGCTGCCTTTCTTTCCCTGCATGATGCCGTGGCGGAGAACCTGCGTCCCGGCGATACCGTCGCCTTCGAGGGTTTCACCCACCTCATTCCCCATGCCGCCGCCCACGAGGCCATCCGCCAGGGCATCGGCGATCTCACGCTGATCCGCATGACCCCGGACATCGTCTATGACCAGATGATCGGCATGGGGCTCGCGAAGAAGGTGGTCTTCTCCTATGCCGGCAATCCCGGCGTCGGGCTCCTGCGGCGCATGCGCGACGCCATCGAGAACGGCTATCCGCGCGCCATCGAGACGGTGGAGCATTCGCACTCGGCCATGGCCCAGGCCTACGAGGCCGGCGCCTCCGGCCTGCCCCTCGCCGTCTTCCGCGGCTACAAGGGCGCCGACCTGGCAAAGGTCAATCCCGACATCCGGTCGGTCACCTGCCCGTTCACCGGCGAGCAACTGGCCGCGGTCCCCGCGCACCGGCCGGACGTCACCTTCATCCATGCCCAGAAGGCGAGCGCTGCCGGCGACGTGCTGATCGAGGGCATCATCGGCGTGCAGAAGGAAGCCGCGCTCGCGGCGAAGCGCGCCGTGGTCACCGTCGAGGAGGTGGTGCCCGACTTCAAGGGACTGCACCCCAACCTCTGCATCCTGCCGCACTGGACGATTCGCGCGATCGCCGTGGTGCCCGGCGGCGCCCATCCCTCCTACACCCATGGCTACTACCCGCGCGACAACGCCGCCTATCTCGAATGGGACAAGGTGTCCGCCGACCGCGACCTCTTCGCCGCCTGGATGCAGGACAACGTGCTCGCCGTCGGTCCCGAAATATTCGCCAGCCGCGTGGAGGCCCTGAAATGAGCGACTTCACGCCGAACGAGATGATGACCATCGCCGCGGCACGTGCGCTGAAGAACGACGACGTCTGCTTCGTCGGCATCGGCGCGCCCTCGGCGGCCTGCAACGTCGCGCGCCTCACCCATGCGCCGGGCATCACGCTGATCTACGAATCCGGCACGATCGGCACCGCGCCGGACGTGCTGCCGCTCTCCATCGGCGATGGCGAGCTCTGCGAGACGGCGCTTTCCACCGTCAGCGTGCCCGAGATGTTCCGCTACTGGCTGATGGGCGGGCGCATCTCCATCGGCTTCCTCGGCGCCGCGCAGCTCGACCGCTTCGGCAACATCAACACCACGGTCATCGGCGACTACGCCCATCCGAAGG
This sequence comes from Hyphomicrobiales bacterium, assembly GCA_017305635.1. Lineage (GTDB taxonomy): Bacteria > Pseudomonadota > Alphaproteobacteria > Rhizobiales > Kaistiaceae > JAFKKF01. The sequence goes on from JAFKKF010000020.1 coordinate 51,328, forward strand.
TCCGCCTGCCTGGCGGGGGCGGTGCGCCCGAGATCGCCACCTCCTGCGGCGAGATCTTCATCACGCTGAAGCAGGCGCCGCGCTCGATGGTGAAGAAGATCGACTTCTTCACCTCCTTCGGCCATGGCGAGGGCGGCGACCATCGCCAGCGCCTCGGCATCAGGACCAAGGGTCCGACGCTGCTGATCACCGATCTCGCCGTCTGGCGGCCCGATCCGGAGACCAGGGAATTCACGGTGACTTCGCTGCATCCCGGCGTGACGAGGGAGATGGTGCAGGAGACCTGCGGCTGGCCGGTGCGCTATGCCGCCTCCCTCGACGAGACGCCACCGCCGACCGGCCTCGAGCTCGGCACCCTTCGCGACCTGCAGGCGCGCACGGCCGCCGCCCACCAGAGGAAGACCTGATGGCCGAAGCCTTCATCTGCGCCTACCGGCGCACGCCCATCGGCCGCTTCGCCGGTTCGCTGTCGTCGGTGCGCACCGACGACCTCGCGGCCGTGCCGCTGAAGGCGCTGGTCGCCGAGCAGGACGGCCTCGACTGGGAAGCGGTGGACGACGTCATCCTCGGCTGCGCCAATCAGGCGGGCGAGGACAACCGCAACGTCGCCCGGATGGCCCTCCTGCTCGCCGGCCTGCCGGTCGGCGTGCCGGGCACGACCATCAACCGCCTCTGCGGCTCCGGGCTCGACGCGGTCATCACCGCCGCCCGCGCCATCAAGGCCGGCGAGGGCGAGCTCTATGTCGCCGGCGGCGTCGAGTCGATGAGCCGCGCCCCCTTCGTCCTGCCCAAGGCCGAGACCGCCTTCTCCCGCAACGCCGAGATCCACGACACGACCATCGGCTGGCGCTTCGTCAACCCGCTGATGAAGGCGCAATACGGCGTCGATTCCATGCCCGAGACCGGCGAGAACGTCGCCGCCGATTTCGGCGTCTCGCGCGCCGACCAGGACGCCTTCGCGCTCCGTTCGCAGCAGCGCGCCGTTGCCGCGCAGGCGAGCGGCCGCCTTGCCCGCGAGATCGTCCCGGTGACCATCCCGCAGAAGAAGAAGGATGCGATCGTGGTCGACCGCGACGAGCATCCCCGCGCCGATACCTCGCTCGCGGCGCTGGCGAAGCTGCCGACTCCCTTCCGCCAGGGCGGCACGGTCACCGCCGGCAACGCCGCCGGCGTCAACGATGGTGCCGCCGCGCTCGTCATCGCCTCCGAGGCGGCCGCGAAGCGCCACCATCTCGCCCCCATTGCCCGCATCCTCGGCGGCGCCTCGGCGGGCGTCGCGCCGCGCATCATGGGGCTCGGCCCGGCACCGGCGACGCAGAAGCTCTGCGCCCGCCTCGGCCTGGCGCCGGCTTCCTTCGACGTCATCGAGCTGAACGAGGCCTTCGCCAGCCAGGCGCTCGCCGTGCTGCGCGCGCTCGGCCTGCCCGACGACGCGGCCCACGTGAATCCGAACGGCGGCGCCATCGCCCTCGGCCATCCGCTCGGCATGTCCGGGGCGCGGATCACCGGCTCGGCGGCCCTCGAGCTGTCTTTGTCCGGCAAGCAACTGGCGCTGGCGACCATGTGCATCGGCGTCGGCCAGGGCATCGCCCTCGCCATGGAGCGGGTCTAGGGCGAAGCGGTTCCCGTCCGCAAGAGCAACAGGAACAGCTACCTAGAACGGCAGCCCGACATAGTTCTCCGCCAGCATTCCCATGGCCGCGTCGGAGCTGACGAGATAGTCGAGCTCGGCGCGCTGCAGGCGCTCGCCGAAGGGCCCGCTCTCGGGGAAGCGGTGGAGCGTCGAGGTCATCCACCAGGAGAAGCGCTCGGCCTTCCAGACCCGCGCCAGCGCGCGCGTCGAATAGGCCGCAAGCCCCTCCTCCGACCGCTCGCGATAGTGGGCGATCAGGCCTTCGGAGAGGTAGTGGACGTCGCTTGCGGCGAGGTTCAGCCCCTTGGCGCCGGTCGGCGGCACGATGTGGGACGCGTCGCCGCAGAGGTAGAGGCGGCCGAACTGCATCGGCTCGGTGACGAAGGAGCGGAGCGGCGCCACCGACTTCTCGATGGAGGGTCCGGCCAGGACGCGCTCGGCGACCTCTTCGGGCAGGCGCCGGCGGAGCTCGTCCCAGAAGGCATCGTCGCTCCACGCTTCGGCCTCCTCCCTGGCGCCGACCTGCACGTAGTAGCGGCTGCGGCTCGGCGAGCGCATCGAACAGAGCGCGAAGCCGCGCGGGTGGCTCGCATAGATGAGCTCGTCATTGGCCGGCGGCACGTCCGCGAGCATCCCGAGCCAGCCGAAGGGATAGGTCCGCTCGAAGGTGCGGACTGCATCGGCGGGCAAACTCTGCCGGCTGGCGCCATGGAAGCCGTCGCAACCGGCGATGAAATCGCAGTCGATCCGCTGCTCGACGCCGGCCGCCGCCAGCGTCACGTAGGGCGCACTGTCGAGCCCGTGCAGGCGCACGCCGGCGGCCTCGTAGATCGTCGGCGAGCCGGTCGCGGCGCGGAGCTCCATGAGGTCGCGCGTCACTTCGGTCTGGCCGTAGACCGTGACCGTGCGTCCGCCGGAATGGCCATGCAGGTCGATGCGGTGCAGGTGGTCGCCGAAGGCGATGTCGATGCCCCTGTGCACGAGCCCCTCGCCGTGGAGGCGGGCCGCGCAACCGACCGCCTCCAGTAGCGCGACGGTCCCCTGCTCCAGCACGCCGGCACGGATGCGCGAGAGCACATGCCCCGCGCTCGACCGCTCGACGATGACATTCTCGATACCGGCCCGGTCGAGGAGCGCGCCGAGGAGAAGTCCTGAAGGGCCGGCACCGATGATGGCGACCCGCGTGCGCATCACGCGTGACCGAGACCGGCGATGGAGGCGACGAGCGAGAGCGCCGTGCGGAGGCTCGCCGCAGTCGCAGCCACCATCTGCGGCAGCGTCAGCCATTCGAGCGTCCAGGCCGCACCCGAACGCTCCTGCTCGTGGACCAGCGCCTGGTGCATGCTGCCGACCAGCGCTGCGTTGTGGCGGGCGAGCGCGACGAGCACCTCCGCCGCGACCGGGTTCTGCTTGTGCGGCATTGCCGACGAAGCGCCTGCACCACTCAGCGCGATCTCGCCCATCTGGGCGAGCAGCGCGACATCCGCGCCGAGCTTGCCGAGCGAACCGGTCACCAGCGCGAGCCATGCCGCGAACTCGGCGAGATTGTCCCGCTGGCTGTGCCAGCTCCGTTCCGGAAGTCCGAGACCGAGCGCTTCAGCCATGCGCGCGGCGACGGCGCGGCCCTTGTCCCCGAGCTTGTCGAGGGTGCCGACCGCGCCGCCGAACTGCAGCACGAGGAGGCGGGGAAGGAGCTCGTCGAGCCGCAGAAGATCGCGGCCGAGCGGCCCGCGCCAGGTGGCGACCTTGTCCGCAACGCGGATGGGCAACGCGTCCTGCATGCGCGTCCGGCCCATCAGCGTGTTGGCGCCGAAACGCGTGTCGAGCGTGGCAAGGGCTGCATCCAATGCCGGCAGCCGCTCGCGGAACACGCCGGTGACGGGCCTCAGGCGGAGGATGAGCGAGGTATCGACGACGTCCTGGCTGGTGGCGCCGACGTGGACGTACGGTCCGTGCGGCCCCATGAATTCCCGCAGCTGCCGCACGAATTCCGGAACCACGACGCCGTCACGGGCACAGGCCTTGGCAAGGGCTTCGAAGTCGGCGCCGAAACCGCCGATGTGGTCGGCGATATATTCCGCCGCCTCGGCCGGAATGACACCCTCCGCGCCTTCGGCGGCCGCCAGCGCCTCCTCGAAATACACCATCTCCTCGTGATCGGCCTCGGCGCTGAACTGCGCGGCGACCTCGTCGTCACCGAGGAGACCCGAGAGCCAGGGATGATCGAAGGGGGTCAGGCTCATCGGACAGGCCTCAGATGTCGAAGAAGATCGTCTCGTCCGGCCCCTGAAGGCGGATGTCGAAGCGATAGCCGTCGCCGACGCGTTCCGCGATCAGGGTCCTGACCCGCGAGCGATGCTCGATGCGCGACAGGATCGGATCGGCCGCATTGGCCTCCGCTTCGTCACCGAAATAAAGGCGCGTGTTGAGGCCGAGATTGATGCCGCGGGCGACGATCCAGAAGGTGACGTGCGGCGCCTGCAGCCGCCCGTCGGGAAACGGCACGCAGCCGGGCTTCACCGTCTCGAAGCGGTATTCGCCGGTTGCCGCATCGGCCGGGCAGCGCCCCCAGCCGGCGAAGTTGGGATCGGCCGAGCCGCGCGTCTCGGAAGGGCTCGGATAGAGCCCGGCCGCGTCGGCCTGCCAGATCTCGACGAGGCAGTCGCGGAGCGCCTCGCCGGCCCCGTCGATCACGCGGCCGGCAATGGCGATGCGCTCGCCCTTGGTCTTCCCATTGACCATGGCCGTGCCGAGGTCGGCGGGATAGACGCCATCGATGCCGGCGAAGTTCGGCGTCAGCCCGATATGGACATAGGGCCCGGCCGTCTGCGAGGGCGTCTCGCGGAGATGGTGGAGCATCTGCGGCATCAATTGCCCTCCAGCCGGTTCTCGAAGAGCGTCGAGCGGCGTCCGCGCAGCACGATGTCGAACTTGTAGGCCATGGAATCCATCGGGATCGTGGCGGCGAGGTCGAGCGGCGCGGTGAGCTGCTCGATCGCGGCCGGATCGCGGATGCCGTTGACGATCGGGCAGGTGCGGATGAGCGGATCGCCCTCGAAATACATCTGCGTGATCAGGCGTTGCGCGAAGCCGCTGCCGAAGATCGAGAAATGGATATGCGCGGGGCGCCAGTCATTGACGCCGTTCGGCCAGGGATAGGGGCCCGGCTTGATGGTGCGGAAGGCATAGCCGCCATCGACGCCGGAAATGGTGCGGCCGCAGCCGCCGAAATTCGGGTCGAGCGGCGCGAGGTAGCCATCCTTCTTGTGGCGGTAGCGGCCGGCGGCGTTGGCCTGCCAGAACTCGACGAGCACGCCGGGCACGCCTTGCCCACGCTCGTCGAGGATACGGCCATGGACGATGATGCGCGGCCCCTGCGCGCTCTCGCCGGGCTTCGCGAAATTGTGGATCAGGTCGTTGTCCAGCTCGCCGAACAGGTTCTGGCCGAAGACCGGCCCGGTCACCTCGGAAAGCGTGTTGGAGAAGGAGATCAGGGCGCGCTGCGGCGAGCGCAGCACCGAGGTCTTGTAGGCGGGCGTCAGCGGCGGTGGATGCCAGGCGCGGTCGCGCGGCCAGAAGGCGCCCGTTTCGGGAGAGCTATTGGAGCCGGCCGTGCTCATTGCGGCACGCCCTCGCGCATCTCGGCGAAGACCTGCTTGGCGATGCGGAATGCCGTATTGGCGGAGGGCACCCCGGCATAGATGGCGACGTGGAGGAGCGCCTCGCGGATATCGGCCTCGCTCGCCCCGGTCCGTACCGTGGCGCGGATGTGCATCGCCATTTCCTCGGTATGGCCGAGGGCGGCGAGCAGCGCGATCGTTACCATGGAGCGCTCGCGCCGGGTCCACTCGTTGCGCGCCCAGAGCGTGCCCCAGGCGGCCTCGGTGATCAGCGCCTGGAAGGGCTCGTCGAAGGCGGTGGTCGCGGCTGACGCCTGCTCGACATGGGCGTCGCTGAGCACCTGCCGGCGTGTCGTTTCCCCGATCTGCCGGCGCGACTTGGTTTCAGGGATGGGCATGGGAAACCCTCTCCGATGCGACTTGGGACAGGAACGAACGCAGGATCGCGGTGAGCCGCTGCGGCTGCTCGACCGAGGGGATATGCCCGCAATCTGGTAGGAGCTCGAAGCGCGCGCCGGGGATCGCCCTGGCGAAGGCCTCGACCTTGTCGGGCGGCGACGCCCCGTCATCCGCGCCGACGACAACCACCGTCGGCACGGCAATGCGGGCGAGCAGCGGCGTCAGGTCCGCATCGCGAAGCGCGAAGCAGGTGGCGATGTAGCCCTCGGCCGGCTGGCGCAGGAACATGTTGCGGTAGCCGTCGAGGGCAACGGCGGAACGCTCATGGAACCCCGGCCCGAACCAGCGCTGCATCATGCCGTCGACAATCGCCGCGAGCCCGCCCGCCTCGATCTTCGCCACGCGGTCGAGCCACATCTGCGGGTCGCCGAAGCGCGCGAGCGTATCGCAGAGGACGAGCGCCCGCACCAGGTCGGGCCGGGTGGTGCTGAGCTGCTGCGCGATCATCCCGCCGACCGAGACGCCGCAGATGACCGGGTCGCGGAGACCGGCATGGTCCATGAGCCCGGCAAGGTCCGCCGTCAGCGTCTCCATGGCATAGGGCGTTGCCCCGATGCCGGACAGGCCATGGCCGCGCTTGTCGTAGAGGAGCACGCGATGGTCCTTGGCAACCTCGGCCGCCACCTGGTCCCAGATGCGGAAATCGGTGCCGAGCGAATTGACGAAGGCGACCGCCGGCGCGCCGGCGGGACCGGCGAGCGCGTAGTGATGGGTAACCCCGTTGATGCGGGCAAAAGGCAAGGTGACTTTCCTCTAGAACGGATAATGCTGGTTGGGATCCTCGATGGTGATCCAGCGAAGATCGGTGAATTCGTCGATCGCCGCCTTGCCGCCGAAGCGGCCATAGCCGGAATCCTTGACGCCGCCGAAGGGCATCTGCGCCTCGTCGTTCAGCGTCGGCCCGTTGATGTGGCAGATGCCCGACTGGATCTCGGAGGCGACGCGCAACGCCCGCTGGACGTCGCGACTGAAGACCGCCGCCGAGAGCCCGTATTCGGTATCGTTGGCGACGCGGATCGCCTCGGCCTCGTCCTTGACGCGGATGACCGGCTTCACCGGCCCGAAGGACTCCTCCTCGTAGATGCGCATGCCCGGCTTGACGCCGTCGAGCACGGTCGCCTCGACCACCGTGCCGGTGCGCTTGCCCCCTGCCCTCACCTTCGCGCCCTTCTTGGTCGCATCGGCGACGAGCGCATCCATCTTCTCGGCCGACTGGCTGCTCACCAGCGAGCCGAGGACGACGTGGCCGCGCGGATCGCCGGCGGGAAGCTGCGCCGCGCGGGCGGCGAACTTCTCCACGAACGCGTCGGCGATCTTCTCGTCGACGATGATCCGCTCCGTCGACATGCAGATCTGGCCCTGGTTCATGAAGGCGCCGAACACCGCCGCGTTGACCGCCGCGTCCACGTCGGCATCGTCGAGGATGACGAGCGGCGCCTTGCCGCCGAGCTCGAGCAGCACCCGCTTCAGGTGCTTGCCGCATAGCTCGCCGATGCGCCGGCCGACCGCCGTCGATCCGGTGAAGTTGACCCGCCGCACGGCCGGATGCGCGATCAGCGCCTCGACCACGGCCGGCGCGTCCTTCGGCGCATTGGTGACGACGTTGACGACCCCCTTCGGCAGGCCCGCTTCGTTCAAGCACTGCGCGATCAGCCGGTGGACGCCCGGGCAGCTCTCGCTCGCCTTCAGCACCACCGTATTGCCGCAGGCGAGCGGCATGGCGACGGCGCGCGTGCCGAGGATCACCGGCGCGTTCCACGGCGCGATTGCAAGCACCACGCCGGCCGGCTGGCGGATGCCCATGGCGAGCGTCACGCCCGGATTGTTGGTCGGGATGACCTCGCCGCTGATCTGCGTGGTCATCGCGCCCGCCTCGCGCAGCATGTTGGCGGCGAGCATGACGTTGAAGCCCGCCCAGGGAGCGGTCGCCCCGATCTCCTCGATCATCAGGCGCGTGAACTCGCCGGCCTTGCCGTCCATGATGTCGGCGGCCTTGAGGAGCAGTCCGCGACGCTCGGCGGGCGACGATCTGCTCCACGTCCTGAAGGCGACGGCCGCCGCCTCGACCGCGGCATTGGCATCGGCGACGGTTGCCGCCGCTGCGCGGGTCGCGAGCTTGCCGGTGAACGGGTCGTTCCGGTCATAGGTCGCGCCGGCCGTGGCGCCACGCGCCTCGCCGTCGATGAGGAGTGCGATGTCCATGGCGTTTCCTTTCCTAGAACCCGAGGACCTGGGCGTTGACCGCCGCCTCGAGGCCGCCATCGGCGGCGATGTTGGTGCCGTTGATCCAGCGTGCGCCGTCCGAGCAGAGGAAGGCGACCACCGGGGCGACGTCGGAGGGGTTGCCGGCCCGTCCGGCGGCGGCGATGTCGGAATCGACTCGCGCGTCGCCGAAGACCTGGCGGAACTGGCCGAGGATCGGCGTCTCCACCGGGCCGGGACTTACCGACACGACGCGGATGCCCCGCGCCTTGAAGGCCGGCTGGTGCGCGGCGAGCTGGGTCCAGAGGAGGAGCAGCTCCTTGCTGAGCGGATAGCCCTCCGCCTCGGCGACGCTATGCTCCTTCAGGACCGCCGCGACGTCCGGGAAGCCGGCCACCGCGACCATCGACTTCGCGCGATTGAGGTTCGCGCGCCAGCCATAGCCGGCAATGGAGGCGACGTTGACCACCGCGCCCGCCTCGCAGATCAGCGGCGCGGCGGCTTCGCTGAGCGCCCGCAGCCCGTAGAAGTTGACCGCCACGGTCGGCGCCGCACCGGGCGCGCCGGAAAGTCCGGCGACGTTGCAGAGCGCATCGAACCGGCGTGGCAGCTGCCGGACGATCGCGTCGATTCCGGCCTGCGAGGAGAGGTCGCCCTCGACGAAGCCGGCAACGCCGACCTTCGGCGCGCGGAGATCGACGGCGATCACCTCGGCGCCGTTCTGAGCGCAGACCTCGGCCGTGCGCGCACCGATGCCGGAGGCCGCGCCCGTGACCACGATCGTCTTCCCGAAAAGCATCAGCTCGTCTCCTTGAGCGGGGCGGCGCGGACCGCCGCGGGCGAGGCGCCGACCACCAGCCGATAGCCGACCGGGAGGAGCCGGAGGCCGGTGCGGCGCTCGACGCTGCCCCAGATCCCGCGCGGCAAGAGCAGCGCGAAGACGAGCGCCGCCGCCCCGAGGCCGACCAGGTACCAGACGCCGGCGGCGCCGAACCACGTCTCGATGGCGAAGAAGATGACCGCCCCGATGATCGCGCCCTCGAAGGTGCCGATGCCGCCGACCAGCACCATGAAGATCATGTAGGCGGTCCATTGCACCGAGAAATAGGCCTTCGGCTGGAAGGTCAGCGCCGTCGCCAGCCACAGCGCGCCGGCCAGCGCCGCGCCGAAGGCGGCGAGCACGAAGATCAGCCGCTTGGTGCGCGTTACCTCGACGCCGAGCGAGGCAGCGGCTTCCTCGCTGTCGCGGATCGCCTGGATCGAGGCGCCGATCCGGCTTCGGAGCAGCAGGAACAGCCCGCCGAGCAGCCCCGCCACCGAGACGAGGGCGAGCCAGTAGATGAGGTTCCGCCGCATCGGCGCGTCATAGGCGTTGAGTGCGATCAGCGAGGTGCCGGTCTCGCCGCGGATCAGCGGGTCAAGGTTGACGAGGAGGTGGGCGAGCTCGGCCACCACCCACATGCCGATGGCGAATTCGCCGCCGCGGAGCTGCAGCATGGGGAAGCTGAGCGGCACCGCGATGACGCCGACGATCACTGCGCCGGCGACCATCGCGACGAACGGGTCGATCCCGGCATCGGCGAGCCGGATGGTGAAATAGGCGCCGAGGCCGAAGAAGACCTGCTGGCCGACGCTGACCAGCCCGCCATAGCCGGCGAGCGCGTTCCACATCGCCGCGAGGATCACGTAGACGAAGAGGATGGTGAGCCGGTCCATCGCTCCCGGGCCCAGCCAGAGCGGCGCCAAGGCGGCGACGACGGCAAGCACGACGGTCGCCGCGATGGTGAGGCGTGCCGCCGGTGTCCAGCGCTCGACGGTGAAGGCCACGGCGCTCATGCGGCCGCCCTCCGCGTCAGGAACGCCACGCCGCCGGCGAGCCAGATGCGCACGAAGAGGACGACGAGGAAGACGCCGTGCCCGGCGATCAGGAAGCCGAGCGGCGAGATGCGCGCGCCGAGCGATTGCGCCAGCGCCAGCACGATGCCGCCGACGAGCGTCCCCCAGACCGAGCCGACGCCGCCGATCACCGCCGCCTCGAAGCCGAAGAGGAGCTGCGAGCCGCCGGCATAGGCGTCGAAGGTCCCGCGCATGCCGAGGGCGGCGCCGGCGAGCCCGACCGTGACCAGGGCGATGGCCGTCGCGACCGCATTCGCCCGGCGCGCATTGATGCCGACGAGGCCGGCCGTGTCGGCATCCGCTGCGGTCGCGCGGATGGCGCGGCCATAGGCGGTGTAGCTGAGGAACAGCTGCAGCCCGACCAGCACCACCACGGCGACGGCGAAGATGCCGATGGCGAGCTTGCCGACAAAGATGCCGCCGGGGAGCTCGACCGAGTCATAGCTGAGCGAGCCGATGAAATTGCCGAGCGAGCGCGTATTGGCGCCGAAGGCCTCGAACAGCGCATTGTCGATGACGATGGAGAGGCCGAAGGTGGCGAGGATCGGCACGAGCTGCCCGGCGCGCATGGCGCGCTCGAGGACGAGGCGCTGCAGGATGACGCCGATCACCGCCATCAGCGGCAGCACGATGAGGAGCCCGAGGAAGGGCGGGATGCCGTAGCTCTGCGCGAGCACGAAGAGCGCATAGGCGGCGAGCACGGCGAGGCTGCCATGGGCAAGGTTGATGACGTGCATCACCGAGAACATGAAGCTGAGGCCGGCGGCGATCAGCGCGTAGTAGCCGCCGAGGAGGACGCCCTGGATGATCGTGTTGATCATGGCGCCGCAACCGCCGGCATGTGCGCCGCCGCGCCATGGCCGAGGCCGAAATAGGCCTCCGTCACCCGCTCGCGCGCGAGCGTCGCGGTCGGGCCTTCGAGCACCACGCGGCCTTCCAGCATGCAGACCACGCGCCCCGCCACCCGCATGGCACGGCCGAGGTCCTGCTCGACGAGAAGGATGGTCGTGCCGGATCGCATGAGATGGGCCAGCGAGGCGTAGACCCGGTCGACCGCGAGCGGCGACAGGCCGAGGGACACCTCGTCGAGGAGCAGGATGTCGGGATTGCTCATCAGCGCGCGGCCGATCGCCGTCGCCTGCTGCTCGCCACCGGACAGCGTCCTGGCACGGGCGCGCCGGCGCGCCGCAAGGTTCGGAAACACCTCCAGGACCTTCGCCACGCTCCACGGCCCCGGCCGCCCGGCCATCCGCCCGAGGAGGAGATTCTCCTCCACCGTCATCTCGGCGAAGAGCCGGCGGCCCTCGGGCACCAGCGCGATGCCCCGGTTCACGCGGCGATGCGACGGGACGCTCGTAATGTCCTCGCCGGCAAGCGCGATCTTCCCCGACGTCGGCCGGTGCGCCCCGGCAATGGCGCGGAGCAGCGTCGTCTTGCCGGCACCGTTGGCGCCGACCAGCGCGACCACCTCGCCCTTCCCGACCGACAGCGACAGGTCGCGCACGGCGTGGAGCAGCCCATGGTGGACGTTGAGGCCGCTGACGGCGAGCGCGCTCATGCCGCCACGCCGCCGAGATAGGCGGCCACCACGTCGGCATTGGCGAGCACCGCCTTCGGCTCGCCATCGGCGATGATGCGCCCGGCATCCATGCAGATCAGCCGCCGGGCGACCTGCAGGAGGACATGCACGATGTGCTCGATCCACACGATCGAGATGTCGCGGCGGAGCAGTTCGCGGATCACCTCGACCAGCTCGCCCGCCTCGGCATCGGTCAGCCCGCCGCCGATCTCGTCGAGCAGCAGCAGCGACGGGCCGGTGGCGAGCGCGCGCGCCAGCTCCAGCCGCTTGCGGTCGAGGAGGCCGAGCGTGTCCGCCGTGCGGTTGGCGATGCCGAGCATGCCGCAGAGCCTCAGCGCATCGACCGCGCGGTCGTAGCATTCGCCCCGCGGCCTGCCCGACTGCCCGGCCGCGACGAAGGCGTTCTCGAACACCGTCATGCCGGCGAAGGGCTGCGGGATCTGGTGCGTCCTGACCAGGCCCCGCCGGCAGCGCGCCGGCGCCGCGAGCGCCGTGACGTCGTTGCCGGCGAAGCGGATGGCGCCGGCATCCGCCCGCTGCGCCCCCGAGAGCACCGAGAGCAGCGTGGTCTTCCCCGCCCCGTTCGGGCCGACGATGCCGAGCGCCTCGCCGCGGGCAATGGCGAGCGAAACGCCATCGAGCACCACTAGCGCGCCGAAGCGCTTGTGGAGCCCGTCCGCGGCGAGGATCGGCATGTCGGCCGGCATGGCGGCGAGCGGCTTCCTCAGCTGTTGTAGGGAACGAGCTTGCCGCCGATCGGCACGTTCGGATCGGGCGCATTGTCTACGATGACGAGGTCGAACGGGTATTTGCTTCCCTCCGCCGCCTTCACCCATTGCGAGCCGATGATCGGTGTCTCCGACACGTTGCCGACCGGGCCGGACGCGAAATCGACCTTGCCGACCATGGTCGTGGTGTTGAGCGTCGAGAGCGCCTTGGCCACCGCCGCCTTGTCGTTCGGCGTGCCGGCGGCGGCAAGCGCCGCGAAGCCCGCGTCGAGGAGCGACATGGAGGCGCCGAGCTGCTGCTGCCGCTGCTTGCCGGCGCTCGCCTCGTAGCCCTCCGCCAGCTCCATGCCGCTGATGCCGGTGAGCGAGGATTTGTACGGGAAGGTCCAGTGCCAGTAGGCGGCGCTGGCGAGCCGGTTGCCGAGATCGCCGACCGCCTCGATGTCGCCGGGGAAGAGTCCGGTCTTGGCGATGGTGGCGATCTTGATCTGCCGGGTCAGCCCCTGCTGGGCGGCCTGGCGCCAGAAGGCGGCGAAGTCCGGCGGGATCGGGAAGGTGTTGAACATCTCCACCCCCTCGTCCTTGAACTTCTGGATCTGCGCCGAATAGTCGGTGGTGCCGTCCTCGTAGGCGCCGGGATCGACGATCGTGTAGCCGCCCTTCTCGAGGAGCGGCGCGAGCGCGCCGCGGATGGCATTGCCGTCCGCGTCGTTCGGATACATGACGCCGATCTTCTTGTTGGTCGGCACCGCCGGCCACATCGAGAGATAGGTCTTGGCGAAGGTGCCGGTGCCGAATGAGAAGTGATACGTCCACTTGAAGGGCGAGGGCGCGCCGGGCTTGGCGCCTCGGCCGAAATACCAGGCCTCCCACGGCACGATGGTCGAGACGCACGGCACGCCCGCCGCCTCGCAGGCATCGGCGACCGGGTTGACCACCTCGGGCGTCGAGGTCGTCAGCATCAGGTCGATGCTCTCGTTGTTGATGAGGTCCTTGGCGAGCTGGCCGGCGCGCGCCGGGTCCGACTGCGTGTCGCGGTCGAGGATGGTCACCTCGAAGGTCTTGTCGCCGGCCTTGAAGCCGCCGGCGAGTGCCTTGCGCGCAAGATCGAGGATGTAGCCGTCACCCTCGCCGAAGCCGCCGAGCGGCCCGGTGCGCGGGCTGATGAAGCCGACCTTCAGCGTGTCCGCCGCGCGGGCCGAATTGACCCCGATGGTGAGCGCGCCGGCCGCCGCGGCGGATGACGCGATGAAGCGGCGGCGCGTGAGGCCGCGTGTCGTCCCGGTCATGTCTTCCTCCCTTGGCGGCCTTGCTACCGCCTTCGCCAACATTCTTCATGCCAAATCGGACTGTAAAATGATAATTTCCGCGGCATCGATAACCGCTGGGTTATGGCGTGACCGATCTTCCGATCAAGTTCCGACATCTGCGCACCTTCGTCGAGGTGGCACGACAGAGGAGCGTCGGCCGCGCCGCCGAGATTCTCCATGTCAGCCAGCCGGCGGTGACGAAGACGCTGCGCGAGCTCGAAGCGGCGGTCGGGGCCAAGCTCGTCGAGCGGGCCGGCCGCGGTATCCGCCTGACCGAGGCGGGCGAGGTCTTCCTCCAGCATAGCGGGGCGAGCCTCGCCGCCATCCAGCGCGGCCTCGACAGCGTCGCCCGCACCCGCTCCGGCCCGCCGCTCCGCATCGGCGCCCTGCCAACCGTCTCGGCGCGCATCATGCCGCCGGCGATCCTCCGCTTCCTCGCCCGGCGCACCGGAACCCTCGTGAGGATCATCACCGGCGAGAACGTCGTCCTCCTCGAGCAGCTGCGCCTCGGGCAGCTCGACCTCGTCGTCGGCCGCCTGGCCGCGCCGGAACAGATGGCCGGGCTCAACTTCGCGCATCTCTACGCCGAGCCCGTGCGCTTCGTGGTCAGGGCCGGGCATCCGCTTCTCGGGCAGGCGCCGCTCGATTTCTCGAGGATCCACGATTTCCTGGTCCTCATGCCGAGCGAGGGATCGGTCATCCGGCCCTTCGTCGAACGCTTCCTTATCGAGCACGGCGTGGGCGACCTGCGGAGCGAGATCGAGACCGTCTCGGACTCCTTCGGCCGCGCCATGGTGCGCCAGACCGATGCCGTCTGGATCATCTCGGAAGGCGTCGTCGCCTCGGACCTCGAGGAGGGCACGCTCGTCGCCCTCGCCGTCGACACCGCCGAGACCCGCGGCGCCGTCGGATTGACGACGCGGGCGAACATCCCCTTCCCGCCGGCGGTCGATCTTCTCTCCCAGATCGTGCGCGAGACCGTCGGCCAGTTCGGCCTCTAGGGCGCGAATCGAAAGGGCCGCCCGGTCGGGGGCGGCCCCTTGAACGCAACGGGTCGAACGGCGCCTATCGTGTCGCCGCCCTGCCCGCGAACAGTCCGAGAAGCAGCATCACCACGAACAGGGCAACGAACAGGAAGAAGAGAATCTTGGCGATGCCCGCCGCGCCCGCGGCGATGCCGGTGAAGCCGAAAGCGGCCGCGATGATCGCGACGACGAAGAAGATGAGCGCCCATCTCAGCATGGCGTTTTTCCTTCCGTTGAAGATCGAGGGAAGAACAGCCGAGGGCAGAGAATGGTTCCACCGGCGGCAGAGGCCATCATGCCGCGCCCAAACGCCAACAGCCCGGACCGGGGGCGCCGGCCGGGCTGCAAAGTTCTCAACAAATCAGCGACCGAAGCCGCCGACCAGAATCAGGCGTTGCGGAGATTCGTCGCCGCCGGCTTGCCGGAGCGGCGATCGGTCTCGACCTCGTACTGGACCTTCTGGCCCTCGGCGAGGCCGGCAAGGCCCGAGCGCTCGACGGCCGAGATGTGCACGAACACATCCTTGCCACCATCGCTCGGCGTGATGAAGCCGTAGCCTTTCTGGGTATTGAAGAACTTGACGGTACCTACGGCCATGCGGCCCTCCTGTTGAAACGCTGTCCAGCGCACCTGGCCAACGTGACGTTCACGCGACCCTCATTCGACCAGCGATGACTTGGGAAGAGCCCACACGGGCATTCAAGGCAGCCATAATCGAACGGCGACGCATATACCCTTTCAGCCGCAAGATTTCAATTGGGCGGCAGTGCTTTGGGTGCCGCAAGTGTTTGCGCACCTGCACATTTCGCGGGCCGGGCTTCGCTCGATTTTGACTAAACGGTCCAAGTCTCCTTTTGCCGGGCATTAACCCGCGCCGCAGAGCCAACGGAACGCACCCGCCCCCTTGCGCATCCTCTTCACGAGGTCGGAGGGCGGCAAGATCTGAGGCGCCCCCTCCGGCATCAAACCTTGCAGGAGGAAAATCATGAGAACGAACGTCTTGAAGACTATTGCGCTCTCGACGAGCCTTCTCCTCGCGAGCGCCTCGCTCTCGGCCTACGCCCTCGACGTGAATGTCGGCGGCGTTTCCGCCAGCGCGCTCGGCGGCGGCGGCCAGCCGGCAGCGACCGCCAATACCGGCAGCGCCCTCGGCGGCGTGACCGCGACCGCCACGGCCCTCGACGGCCAGGGCACCATCGCCGACGTCAATCTCGGCGTGCCCAGCAGCAACAAGGCCAGGGTCCATATCGGCTCCGGCAGCGGCTCGCTCGTTGATGTCGATTCGAACGGCAACCCGCTCACCGGGGGCAGCGCGACCAGCGGCTCGATCAATCTCGGCGGGCTGCTCGGCGGCGGCACCATCGGTGGCGTTCCGGGCGATGACGGCCCGGGCGCTCCGGGTGGTCCCGGCGCCATCGTCGCCGGTCTCAGCTCCGGCCAGCAGGCGAAGCTGAAGGCGAACTGCCGCACGATCCTGGCGAGCCCCGCCGGCTATTCGCGCGACCTGATCTCGATCTGCCGGCTCCTTAGGATGTAGCCGGTCAGCTCTGACCGAAATCGGGTGGCGGCTGGCCGGTGATCCGGCAGGCCGCCACCAGCGTGTTCGCCATCAGCATGGCGATCGTCATCGGCCCCACCCCGCCCGGCACCGGCGTGATCGCTCCCGCCACCGCGCGCGCCTCGCGATAGGCGACGTCGCCGACGAGCCGCGTCTTTCCCTCGCCCTTCTCGGGCGCCGGGATCGTGTTCTGGCCGACGTCGATCACCGTCGCGCCCGGCCTCAGCCAGTCGCCCCGCACCATCTCCGCCCGGCCCGCCGCCGCCACCACGATCTCCGCCTCGCGCGTCACCGCGGCAAGGTCGTGCGTCCGCGAATGGGCGACCGTCACCGTGCAGCTCGCCTGGAGGAGAAGCTGCGCCATCGGCTTGCCGACGATGTTGGAGCGGCCGATCACCACTGCCGACTTGCCCGAAAGATCGCCGCCGAGCACCTCGCGGATGAGGATGAGGCTCCCGGCCGGCGTGCAGGGCACCAGCGCGCCGGGAAGCCCGGCGGCAAGCTTGCCGACATTGACCGGATGGAATCCGTCGACGTCCTTTTCCGGCAGGATCGCCTCGATCACCTTGTCCTTGTCGATCTGCGGGGGCAGCGGCATCTGAACCAGGATGCCGTGGATGCGGGGATCGCGGTTGAGCACCTCGACCAGCGCCAGCAGGTCCGCCTCGCTCGTATCCGCCGGCAGGTTGTGCTGGACGGAATGGAAGCCGAGCTCCTCCGCCTTGCGGCTCTTGCCCCCGACATAGAGCCGGCTCGCCGGATTGTCGCCGACGAGGACCACGGCGAGCCCCGGCGTCGCCAGCGTCTCCGCCTTCAGCCGCGTCACCTCCGCCGCTACGTCGCCGGCGATGCGGGCGGCAACGGCGCGCCCGTCGATGATCGTGGCTTCCGGCATGGGCCGCTCCGTTGTTATTGATGCGCCAGTCACCTAGACGGCATGCCGCGCGGCTGCAACAACCTTCGGGCACGCGACCTGCCGGCCGGCCTGTGACATACTCGCCGCGGCCGGAGGAAGCACCAGGAAGGATCATGCCAGGCAATCCCGCGAAGCTCGCCCTTCTGATCGACGCCGATAATGTCGATCCGAAATTCTATCCCGAGATCATGGAAAGCCTCGGCGCGCTCGGCACCGTGGTCGTCCGGCGCGCCTATGGCAATCCGCGCACCTGGAACAAGAAGACGCTCCGCGACGCGACCCTGAAGCACGGGCTGACTTCCGTCCTCGTCGTGCCGCCCATCGAGACCAAGGATGCCGCCGACATGCGGCTCGCCATCGATGCGGTCGACCTGATCCATGCCGGCCGGCTCGACGGGATCGCCATCGCCTCCAGCGACAGCGACTTCGCGATCCTGGCGGCACGCATCGCCGAGAGCGGGATCGCCGTCTATGGCTTCGGCGAGACCAAGACGCCGGAAGCCTTCCGCGCGGCCTGCACGAACTTCACGATCCTCCTCCAGCCCTCGGCCCGGAAGGCGGCGGCCCCTGCCCCGCGCGCCGCCTCGTCCGGCAAGCCGGCCGCGCCGGCACAGCGCCCGGCACCGGCGCCGGCGCGCGCCAAGGCGCCCGCCAAGCCGGCCGCCAGGGCCTTCCCGATCGACGCGGTCCTCGAGGCCTTCGACCAGAGTGCCCACGACGACGGCTGGGCCCCCCTCTCCGATCTCGGCCGATCGCTTGCCAAGGAGCTGCCCGGCTTTCGTCCGGGAGACTATGGCGCCGATCGGCTGGCGACCTTCCTGAAGCTCTACCCGCGCTTCGAGTTCAACGAGAAGGGCGACGCCGTGCGGCTCCGCCGCTCCTGACCGCTTGTCCCAACCGGCAGCCCGCCGTGGCAAATCGCAAGGGCCCGTGCTACCCGTCGCCGCAATGCCGAGGGGCCACATGGCGCGTATCCGTCGCAAGGTCAGTTCGATCAGCTTCATCGCCTCCGCCACCAGGGAGGCCCGGGCCGCGCAGAAGCGCCTGAACGCGCTCTATGACGGCGTCGCGCCCGGCGAGGCCGACGTCATCGTCGCGCTCGGCGGCGACGGCTTCATGCTGCAGACGCTGCACGCCTACATGAACACCGACAAGCCGATCTACGGCATGAACTGCGGCTCGGTCGGCTTCCTGATGAACGAGTTCCGCGAGGAAGGCCTGCGCGGCCGCCTCGCCAGCGCCATCGAGACGGCGGTGCGCCCGCTCGCCATGCACGCCATGGACACGCAAGGGCGCGCGCGCGATGCCTACGCCATCAACGAGGTCTCGCTGCTCCGCCAGTCCTTCCAGGCGGCGAAGCTGCGCATCTCCATCGACGGCCACGTCCGCATGGAGGAATTGATCGCCGACGGCATCCTCGTCTCCACCCCCGTCGGCAGCACCGCCTACAACCTCTCCGCCCACGGGCCGATCATCCCGATCAACGCGCCGCTCCTCGCCATCACGCCGCTCAGCGCCTTCCGGCCGCGCACCTGGCGCGGCGCGCTCATCCCGGCGCGCGCCGAGGTGAAGATCGAGATCCTCGAGGCGCCGAAGCGCCCGGTCAACGCCGCCGCCGACAATGTCGAGTTCAAGTCGGTGGTCGAGGTCACGGTCGCGCAGGACCGCCAGGCCCACAGCAAAATCCTCTTCGACCCCGACCATTCCTGGGACGAGCGGATCCTGACCGAGCAGTTCCGGTACTGAAGCAATGCCAGGAAAAGTGTGAGGCGGTTTTCCGTCCGGCGTTGCGCCTGAAAAAGGACGGCTACGCCGCCGCGGCAGCGCTCGCCGACCTGGCGAGCTCGCGGGCGGCTTCGCGGGCCTGGTCCGCGGCGAAGCGGCGGAGCATCCCGGTCAGCTCGTTCATCTCGCCGTCGGTGATGTGGTGGTAGCGGGCGAGCACGCTCTCCACCATGTGCCGGGTGAAGCGGTAGCGGTCGCGCGGGCCGCCCTCCCCCGCGATGCGGCGGCATGTGTCCAGGGCGGCGGCGAAGGCATCGAAGGCGACCGCCGGCAGCCCGGCCTTGCCATAGACCGCGCGGAGCGAGCTCGTCCGCCCGGCGCGCACCAGCCCGGTGACGCGGCTCTCGGGGACGCGGGCGAGCACGGCGAGCGCCGTCTCGAACAGCCCGACATTGCGCGCGCACACGGCGCGCAAAAGGAGCGCGGTGGTGAGCTGCCCGGTGATGCGCAGGTGCTCGACCAGCGCCGGCAGGTCGTCGGATTCGGTTTCCGCGGCGATCGCCACCGTTGCCCGGTCGCAGGCATCGCGCGCGATCTTCTTCGCGCGTTCCTCCGGCACCCAGGCCTTCACGGCCACCAGTTCGCCGAGCGCCTCGCTCAGCCGCCGCACCAGGAACTGGCGGACGTCGGCCGGCAGGTTGCGGCGCGCCAGCATCAGCTCGCGCATCTCCGGCGCGTCGCCGAACCGCTCCGCCATGCGGCGGAGGCTGATGCGCGCGACCCGCGCCGCGCCGTTCCGGATCAGCGTGCGGCAGGCTTCCAGCTCGCCTACCTCGGCGATCGCCGCCGCGACGGCGCCAGAAAGGCCGGGCCGCGAGGCGATCGCGATCTGGAGCCGCTCGTCGGCCGCGGCGACCACGTCGACCAGCTCCTCGTCGATGAAGACCGGCGACCGGCCGAGCACCGTCGCCGCGATCTCCACCTGGTCGGCGGCGAGCGCGAGGATGATGTGACGGGGCGAATCCTCGCTGTCGGAGAGCGCGTCGGCGAGCGCCCGGCGGACGTCGGGCGAGGAATCGTCGAGGAGGATCGTCAGCACCGCCTCTATGGCGTGGCGCGTCTCCTCGTCCATCGGATCGGCGAGGAACGCCCGCGCCAGCGCGAAGGCGGCGTCCGCACGATAGGCGGGCGGCGCCGATTCGGCCCATTTGAGGAAATCACCCACGTCCATGGCCGCAAGGATGTGGCCGGAAGGGTTAAGGATCGGTTCACCATGAAAACCGCCGTTTCCCGGGGCTCGCCGGGCCGCGATCAGCCCTCCCCCGGCGCCGTCCAGTAGCTGACGATCTCGGCGAGCGGCGGCCGCGGCCGGTCCACCGGGGGCACGGTCGAGGTGCCGATATGGATGATGCCGATGAGGCGTTCGCCCGCCTTCAGGCCGAGGATGCGCCCCGCCTCCTCGTCATAGGCGATCCACTCGGTCGTCCATTGCGCGGCATAGCCGAGGGCATGGGCGGCGAGCTCGAGGTTCATCGCGGCATTGGCGCCCGAGAGCAGCTGCTCGAATTCCGGGATCTTCGGATGCGGCGCCGCCTTGCTGACCACCGCCACCGCCAGCGGCGCCCGGGCGAGGCGCTGGCGCTCCTCCTCCAGCCGCTTCTCGTCCGCCTCCGGATGGTGTCGCCGGTAGAGCGCGGCGAGCGCGGCACCCGCCTCCGTCCGCGCCTTGCCGCGGAAGACGATGAACCGCCAGGGCACCAGCTTGCCGTGGTCGGGCACGCGCGAGGCGATGGTGAACATCTCGGCCAGCTCCGCCTCGCCCGGTGCCGGTTCGGCGAGGAAGGGAGCGGAGATCGACTTGCGCGTCTTCAGGAGTTCCAGTGCGTCCATGATCTTTCGGGTCTGCTCTCTTGCTAGGAAGCTATTCGGTGTCGCGCCGGGCACGCCACTGCGTGTGCTCGCGCGAAAAGGCGTTCTCGGCATCGGCGACGAAGCGGGCGAAGCGGCCCTCGGTCGAATCCTTAGCCGGCAAATCGGCGCGCAGGATGCCGATCTCGTAGGCGGTCAGCGTGTAGGACGAGGCGAGCTCCTGGAACCGCTTTGTCTGCATCCAGGCAAGCACCGAGCCGGCCGCGATGGTGAAGAAGTCGATCGGCCACTTGCCGATCGCATGTTCCCACATCTCGCGCCCGTCCGGCGAGAGGCGCACCACGCAGAGCCCGATGGCCAGCACGTTGAAGAGGACGAGGAGCACGAACCAGAACCGCGCGACGTCGGCATTGCGCCGCGCCTTGCGGATGTACCAGGCGTGCTGGTCCTCGATGCGGCCGGTACGGTAGAGCTCGATCCGCTCGGCGAGCGGGCCGCTCCGTATCTTCTCCATCGCCGGCGTCACCTGCGCGCTCGCATCGGCGATGGCGCGGGTCGAGGCGTCGTGATTCTCCTCGACGATCTTCCGGAGGCTGGTGAAGAACTTCCGCCGGCCGTTCTCGTCCTCGCCCTCGAAGGGCGCGGCGCGCATGACGTAGCGCCAGGTCAGCGTCTTCACCGATTCGGCGAGCGCCCGCCCCCGGTACCAGCGGCGCTGGGGCTGGATGCCCTCGATATAGACGGTGCAGCCGAGGCCGATGACCAGCGTCAGGAGTTGCAGGAAGGCGAAGGCCGGCGATTCCTCGGCATAGGGCGAAAGGCCCGCCGCCGCCGTCAGGCTGACGAGGTTGACCGCCAGCCAGCCGAAGAAGCCGCGCTGGGCCCGCGCCGAGGCGGCGTCAGCGGCCGCGTAGAGGCCGGGATAGTCCTGCTGTTCCATGCGTGCTGGCCCCGTGCGGCCCCAGTCCTAGCATGGCCCCGGCGCCCTTTCAGCCCATTGCGCGCGTGAAACCGGCAGGCCTTGAAATGGCCATCGAGATCGGGCCTTTTCGCCATGATCAGAAGAGGCGACCGGCGTTTTGACGGGAAGAACGGGCAATACCTGGCTGAGGGCATTGGCGGCATTGGCCTGCGCCGGGCTGCTCATGGCCGCGGCCGTCGATTCCGGCATCGCCAAGGCCAAAGCCCCACCGGCCCCCGCGAGCGCCACCTCCGGCGATGACGGCGACATGCCGCAGGATGCCGGCAGCGGCGACGATACCGGCGGCGACGACATGGACGGACCCGGCTCGGACGAACCAGTCGATGCCGGGGCCGAGGGCGGCGGCGCCTCGCAGATCGACAAGTCCGGCGGCCCCGACGTGCCCATCGACGTGAAGGCGCCGCCGGTCGCCATCCGCCTCTCGGCCCACCTCACCGAGAAGGGACCGGAGCTCGCCAAGGGCCTCACCTGGCGCATCTTTGATCCGGCGCCGAAGGCCGACGGCAAGCTGAAGCTGGTTGGCGAGACCAAGGGCGGCTCGGTCAGCCTCATGCTTCGCCCGGGCACCTATTTCGTCCACGTCGCCTATGGCCGCGCCGGCGCGACCCGCAAGATCACCGCCGGCCGCGACTTTTCCAGCGACCTGATCCTCAACGCCGGCGGGATGCGCCTGATGGCGATGGTCGGCAAGGACCAGCCCCTCTCGGCCGGCGACGTCACCTTCAGCATCTACGCGCCGGAGGAAGACGGCGCCGAGGAGCGCGCCGTCGTCGTCGCCAATGCGCCGGCCGGGCGCATCATCGGGCTGAATGCCGGCACCTATCACGTCGTGTGCAAGTACGGCGACGCCAATGCCATCGTGCGCGCCGACATCCACGTCGAGCCGGGCAAGCTCACCGAGGCCGCCATGTACCAGAAGGCCGCGCGGCTGACCCTGAAGCTCGTCGCCGAGCATGGCGGCGAGGCGCTCGCCAACACTGCCTGGTCGGTGGTCACCTCGGCCGGCGAAACCGTCGCCGGATCGGTCGGCGCCTTCCCCTCGGTGGTGCTCGCCGCCGGTGAATACACCGCCATCGCCAAGCACGACGGCAAGATCTACGAGCGCACCTTCAGCGTCGAGCCCGGCCTCAACCGCGACATGGAAGTGATCGCGAGCGCCGAGAACATCGTCCCGCCTGTGCCGCCGGGCGGCATTCCCGCCGTACCCGCCCAGCCCAAATAGGGCTTCCGGCCCGCTGTGACGGGCATCACTGCACAACAGGCCGTTCAGCGCCTATTCAGCCGCCGCAGGCGATTTTCCCCTCGCCTGACCGGCCAGACGGCGATTCCTTCCCGAGGGAGGCTTTCCGGATGGTTACGGTCCGGCGACTCGCCCGGCAGCGGCGCTACCAACGCTTAACTGCTGGAAAACTGTGACATTTGGCTGATCCGCCATGGCTTCCTTCCTGCCGCCTCTTGCCCTATGTGAGGGTGCGACGAGGGACCCGGATTTTTGAGTTGGAGAAGAAAATGAAGAAGATTCTTGCACTTGTTGCGGTCGCTGGCGTGATGTCGACGGCCCTCGTGGTTCCCGAGGCTTCGGCTGCCTCGAAGGGCTACTGCGCCGGCTACGCCAAGGGCGTCGCCAACACCTACGCCACCCGCAACGCCATTGGCGGCGCGGTGATCGGCGGCATCGGCGGCGCCCTCATCGGCGGCGCGGTAGGTGGCTGGACCGGCGCCCAGATCGGCGCTGCGGTTGGTGGCGTCGGCGGCGTGGTCGTCGGCGGCTCGACCTGGCAGCACGTCTACAACCAGGCTTACTGGCGCTGCCGCCACGGCGGCTGAGTTCGCCCGGAGCGAATCGAAAAGGCCGGATGGGAAACCATCCGGCCTTTTTCCTTGAGCCCTGCCCCGTCAGCAGGCGTCGCCGACCCGACCAGCATAGGCCGAGAATACGGTCTTCGGTGGAACAGGCATTCGCGATGTCTGCGGCCAAGAAGGCACAGAGCCCCAGGAGCAGGACCGCGAGCGGCACGCAACCGTGCCTACTGGGCGACACGCGTGCCATTCCAGGATCCCTCCGCGACATCGGGATTGCCGCCGAAATTGTAGCTGCCGGTGAACGACCTTCCATTCGCCGAAAGCACGAACCTGCCCGTCCCGCGGCTGCCATCGGCCTGGCTCCACGAGAAGCGGAGCACATTGCCCCTCGGGGCTCCGGACAATTGGCCGCTGCTGCCGTCGGCGCCGGTGAAGGTGCCGACCATGGCCGATCCCTGCTTCGCGATGGTGATGTCGTAGCTGACGCCGTCCGCCACGGCCTTCCACTCGCCGGCAAAGTTCGCTTGCGCCTGGGCGGCAAGGCCGGCGCCCTTGGCCGGATTGACCGGCTGGCCGCCGCCCCCGGCCGGCGGGGCATTGTCGACCAGGATCTCCACGTCGCCGGTCGAGAACAGGAACGCGTTCATCGCAGTGGCGTGGAGCCTGAAGATCCTGTCGATATGGATGTCGCCGAGCTTCGCCATGACCGACGCGCGGAGAGCAAGTCGCTTCGCCTGGTTGGGCGATATCGTCTGCGTGTCCCAGGCGCATTGTCCCATGTCTGGAAGCGCCTGATCTGCCGGCTGGGGGGCGGCCGCGAAGGAGACGAGCAATCCGCCGTCCGCCTGCGGCGCTCCGATGGGCTGCATCGCCACGCCGGTATGGCAGACGAGGACGCCCGGCGGCGAAGCCGGTCCGGCCGCGGCGCCCTGGCCGGTATGGTGGATCGGCTTGGGCGGAGCGGCGGCCTGCGGCGGAGGCGCGGCATCTTCGGGCGGGAACCTGCCGCAGTTCAGCCCGATCGCGTTGACGTGCTTGCCATAGCGCCCGGATATGCCCGCGGCGGCTTCGTTGCTGCCGCAGGTATAGTTCTTGGTCGCGCTCTCCGTCTCGGCCTGTTGCTGGTCGAAGGGCAGGATCACGAAGGCTGGCGAATTCTTGCCCGTCGCGATGTCACGGCAGCGGCCGTATATGCCGAAGACCTGCCTGAAGTCCTTGGTGAATTTCAGGGTTATGCCGGAGAGCACCGCGCCGGTGGGGCACACCTCGTTGGTCTTGTCCGGCGTTCCTCCATTGCCGCCGTAGCTGTCGGTCAGGCGTGGTTTCCATGGCTGTCCCGGCACGTAGGCGCTGCAGATCATCTGGATCTGGTCCACCCACGCGCCCGTGCGCGCCTTGAAGCCGATCAGGAAGCCATCCTTGCAAACGTCGTTGAAGGCGTAGTCGCCTCGCCCGCCAGCCGGCGGAAGCTCCCGGATGTAGCGCTCGGCCTGGGCGGCCGACACCAGGCCGAACAGGAGCAGCGCGAGGACCTGAACGAGCCGGCTGATCCGGCCGACGGCCAGCATCGGCCAGAGACTACATCCGCTGGCCATTCCACTGCCCCTCGACCTTGTCGAAGTTGCCGACCTGGAAGTTGTAGGTGCCGCTGAACGACCCGCCATTGCCCGACAGGACGAACTTGCCCGAGCCGGTCTGCCCGTCATTCGTCTGCACCCAGCCGAAGCGCAGCGTCTTGCCGTTCAGGTTGCCGAG